>CP143429.1:0-2400000 GCA_039636775.1 Micrococcaceae bacterium Sec5.8 | reverse complement strand
ACGATCGGGCCGGTGGCGCCGGCAAGCTGTTCGGTGACGAACGGAACGCGTGCCGGTTTGCCGGGGTTGAGGAAAGCGTCTTCCTCGGCGGCCATGGCGTCGCGGCGCAGTTCGGACCAGGACGTCACGGACCAGACGTCGGCGGAGACGCCCCAGTCCGCGGCGAGGACCTTCTGGGCTTCGAGGGCCCACGGGACGGACACGCCGGAGGCAAGGATCTGCGTGCGCGGGCCGTCGATCTTGGCCGGCGCCAGCAGGTAGATGCCCTTAACGATGCCTTCGACGTCGAGTTCTGCCGGCGCTGGCGGCTGGGAGATCGGCTCGTTGTAAACGGTGATGTAGTACATCACGTTCCGTGACGGGTCGTTATCGGCCAGACCCGGACCGTACATGCGGTTGAGGCCGTCGCGCATGATCACGCCGATCTCATACCCATAGGCCGGATCATAGGTGACAACGGCCGGGTTGGTTGAGGCGAGAAGCGGGGAGTGGCCGTCGGCGTGCTGCAGGCCTTCACCGGTGAGGGTGGTGCGGCCGGCCGTGGCGCCGATGATGAACCCGCGGGTCATCTGGTCCGCGGCTGCCCAGAAGGAATCCCCTGTCCGCTGGAAACCGAACATCGAGTAGAAGACGTAGATCGGGATCAGCGGCTCGCCGTGGGTGGCGTAGGACGTGCCCGCAGCGGTGAACGCGGCGACCGAACCGGCCTCGTTGATGCCGGCGTGCACGATCTGCCCGGAGATGGACTCCTTGTACGCCAGGACCAGCTCACGGTCCACGGACAGATAGTTCTGGCCGTTCGGGTTGTAGATCTTGGCGGTCGGGAAGAACGCGTCCATGCCGAAGGTGCGGGCCTCGTCCGGGATGATCGGAACGATCCGCTTGCCGAACTCCTTGTCCCGCATGAGGTCCTTGAGCAGGCGGACGAAGGCCATGGTGGTGGCCGCCAGCTGCTTGCCGGAGCCGCGGTTGGCGACCTCGTAGACCTTGTCCTCCGGGAGGGTGACCTCGCTGTGCTTGGAGCGCCGTTCGGGGACGAATCCGCCCAGGGCGCGGCGGCGTTCCATGAGGTACTGGATCTCGGGGGAATCCATGCCGGGGTGGTAATACGGGGGCCGGTAGAGGTCAGCTTCAAGCTGGTCGTCGGTGATGGGGATGCGCAGGTGGTCGCGGAAGGCCTTCAGGTCCGCGAGGGTGAGCTTCTTCATCTGGTGCGTGGCGTTGCGGCCCTCGAAGTGGGTGCCCAGGCCGTAGCCCTTGACCGTGTGGGCCAGGATGACGGTGGGCTTGCCCTTGAATTCGGTCGCGGCCTTGTACGCGGCGTAGACCTTGTTGTAGTCGTGGCCGCCGCGCTTGAGGTTCCAGATCTGGTCGTCGGTGAGATCCTGGACCATTTCCTTGGTCTGCGGGGTCTGGCCGAAGAAGTGCTCGCGGACGAACGCGCCGGACTCGGCCTTGTAGGTCTGGTAATCGCCGTCAACGGTTTCGTTCATGATCTTCACGAGCGAGCCGTCCTCGTCCTTGGACAGGAGGTCATCCCACTCCCGGCCCCAGACGACCTTGATGACGTTCCAGCCCGCGCCGCGGAAGAACGCCTCCAGTTCCTGCATGATCTTGCCGTTGCCGCGGACGGGTCCGTCGAGGCGCTGGAGGTTGCAGTTGATCACGAAGTTCAGGTTGTCGAGCTTGTCGTTCGCGGCGAGCTGGAGCAGGCCGCGGGACTCGGGTTCGTCCATTTCGCCGTCGCCCAGGAACGCCCAGACCTGCTGGTCGGAGGTGTCCTTGATGCCGCGGTTGTGCAGGTACCGGTTGGACTGCGCCTGGTAAATGGCGTTCATCGGGCCGATGCCCATGGAGACTGTGGGGAATTCCCAGAACTCCGGCATCAGCCGAGGGTGCGGGTACGAGGACAGCGCGTGGCCTTCCTTGGACTTCTCCTGCCGGAACCCGTCCATGTCCTCTTCGGAGAGGCGGCCTTCCATGAAGGCGCGGGCGTACATGCCGGGGGAGGCGTGGCCCTGGAAGAACACCTGGTCCCCGCCGCCGGGGTGGTCCTTGCCGCGGAAGAAGTGGTTGAACCCGACCTCATAGAGGGTCGCGGCTCCGGCGTAGGTGGAGATGTGTCCGCCGACGCCGATATCGGCCCGCTGCGCACGGTGCACCATGACCGCGGCGTTCCAGCGCAGCCACGCACGGTACTTACGTTCGATTTCCTCGTCGCCGGGGAACTCTGCTTCCTGGTCCACCGGGATGGTGTTGACGTAGTCGGTGGTGGTGACCATCGGAACACCCACGCTTTGCGCGCCGGCCCGCTGAAGCAGGCTGCGCATTATGTACTGGGCACGCTCGGTGCCCTGTTCCTGAATCAACGTATCCAGGGACTCCAGCCATTCGGCGGTCTCTTCCGGATCACGATCAGGCAGCTGGTTTGTCAACCCGCTGAGGATATGGGAGGTCTCTTCTCCTGCAGCCACGTCCAACCTCTCTTTGAGCGCATCCCCCGGCGCCCTCAGCTGCGGCAGGGTAACTGCCCGGCGTGAACGCGACGTGTGCGACGTATCGGTTACATCCGCCCGGTCATGTGCGCCGGGCAAGGTCCAATCACAACTATGCCCGCCTTCGTCAGCGGGTCGTCCGCCCTCTCGGGCGTAGTCGTCATCAGCCACTCTAGCTCCGACCGCTCGGGGATGCGTAGCTGTCCCATGGGGACGCGGTGATAAATGACCGGCATACTGGTGGTGTGAGGATGCGCCGCACGGCGGCGCCCTGACGGCCGTGTGTGACGCAGAATATGGCGGATCGCGGTGCCAACAGCTTGAAGCGCAAGCGCAAAGGGTGTTGGCTTGGAGTAATGGAAATCACTAGAGCTGTTGAAGACACCAAGCATAGGAGCAACACGTGAGCGAGGCCGACGCCGCCACTTCGGTAAATGTGGCGGAAAAACTGGGTTTCAAAACCGGGGACCTGATTCAGGAATTCGGTTATGACGATGACGTCGACTTTGATTTGCGCGACGACATCGAAGATCTCACCGGCTCCGAACTCTTCGACGAGGACGACCACGAAGTGGTTGACGCCGTGATTCTTTGGTGGCGCTCCGACGATGGTGATCTCGTGGACACCCTGGTAGGTTCGCGGACCACCCTCACCGAGGGCGGCGTTGTGTGGGTTCTGACGCCGAAGTCAGGCCGGGTGGGATACGTCTCACCTGCTGACATCCAGGATGCTGCGCCTACTGCCGGTCTGCACTACACCACTTCCGCCGGCGTCTCCAAGGACTGGAGCGCCACCCGTTTGGTCACGCGGAAAAACAAGTGACCCAACCCGGAGGGGTTGGCACCCTGGGGGACGCATCAGCTGCGGCCTCCGGCGTGCCCGCTGTCGGCGAGGCAGCTCCGGACTTTGAACTGCTGAATCAATTCGGCGAGCCGGTACGGTTATCGGAGCTCCGGGGCCGCAACGTCGTCGTCGTGTTCTTTCCCTTCGCCTTCTCCGGCATCTGCACGGGTGAACTCTGCGAACTCCGGGACAACCTGGCGCTCTTCGCGGACGCCGACGCCGCCGTGCTGGGCGTGTCGGTGGACAGCAAGTTCGCCCAACGGGCGTACGCCGGGCAGGAAGGCTTCTCCTTCGATTTGCTCGCGGATTTCTGGCCGCACGGTGCCGTCGCCCAAAAATACGGCGTGTTCGAAGCCGGAAGCGGCATGGCAAAGCGTGGAACCTTCATCATCGACTCGAGCGGCATTGTGCGCTACGTGGTGGTGAATCCCCGCGGCCAGGCCCGGGACTTCGGGGCTTACCGCGCCGCCCTGTCGGGACTTGTCGGGAGCTGACCCAGTGCGAACGCGGCGGCCCGGGATTGGCATGACTGGATTTGCCAGCCTGCCTCCGGTGCCTGTGAGCGAACCGGCCGTCGACGAACTCGAGGTCTTGCAGGACATCCACGGCATCCTTGCGGGGGAGCGTTTCGCCCTCTTGACCGGGGCCGGGCTCAGCACGGACTCCGGTATTCCGGACTACCGCGGGCCGGGCGCCGCTCCCCGGGCACCCATGACGTATCAGGAATTCATCGCTGAGGCGGACAACCGGCGCCGGTACTGGGCCCGCAACCACATCGGCTGGTCCCATCTGCGCCGGGCCGACCCCAACGACGGCCACGCCGCCGTCGCCCGCCTCGAACAGCGCGGGCTTATCACCGGGCTCATCACCCAGAACGTCGACCGGCTCCACGAGGATGCCGGAAGTGTCAATGTGGTGGACCTGCACGGCCGCTTTGACCAGGTTGTCTGCCTCTCCTGCCACCGCAGATACAGTCGTGCGCTGCTGGCGGGAGTCCTGACGGAGCTCAACCCTGACTTTCTGGACCGGGCACTGGCCGCCGGTTCGGTCGAAATGGCGCCCGATGCCGACGCCACGGTGGAGGATGCTGCCCTGATCGAAAGTTTCGTGGTGGCGCGCTGCCCTGCCTGCGGCGGCACGCTCAAGCCGGACTTCGTCTACTTTGGCGAAAACGTCCCCAAGGACCGCGTCGAACGCTCCTACGCCATGGTGGATGAGGCGGCCGCCCTCGTGGTCGCCGGTTCCTCGCTCACGGTCATGAGCGGACTGCGCTTTGCCCGGCACGCGGCCAAGCACGGAAAGCCGGTTGTCATCATCAACCGGGGACAGACCCGCGGGGATGATCTCGCCACCATCAAACTCGACGCCGGCGTCAGTGCGGCGCTCACCTGGCTGGCTGCCGAACTCCCACCACTCTGAACCGGCTCCAACCCGCCGGTGCCCCGCAGGGAAAGCTGATCGGCGGGCGCTGTTCCGATTGGCGCCGGGCAGGGTTCATCCGGTAATGTAACTGTTCGTTGGTTGAAGCGTGCAAACGCGGAATCAACGGTTTGGGTCTTTAGCTCAGCTGGTAGAGCGCCACGTTTACACCGTGGATGTCATCGGTTCGATCCCGGTAGGACCCACCCAGCAAAACCCCGTCAGTAGCGAGCCATCCGGCCGCCTGGCGGGGTTTTTTGCCGTGTTCCTCCGGGTTGGCCGCGGCGTTCTCGGGAGCGGCTGGCCGAAGCGACCGTAGAAGGCTACCTGTGGATTGCCACGTCATCTTCCTTCGACATTTCGATCCTCGCAAACTCCGGGTCGTCTTCGTAGGACTTCACCCGGGCAACATGGAAGATAATGAGCCCATAGACTGCCTTCGCCGCAATGTCAGCGACCGAGTAGCCAACCTGTTTGAACACCCATGCATCCGAGCCCGCAATGTTCAGCAATGGGAGCAGATACGCGATCGGGTAGACAAGCCAGCTCGCAAGGAGGAGGAAGCGCAGCCGGCTGAGGGTGCCCCGCACCGCTGCGGGCTGATTGCCCAGGGACTTGGTGAGTTGCACGAACAGGACGTACAGGATGTAGACGAACGGGATGGTCGAGAGCAGGCCGAAGAGTCCGCGAATGCCGTTGTCGCCGCTGATTTCCCCCGGGTAGCCGAGAATGATCATGAGCGCGGCAGCCGGGATGAGTTGCCGGATGAGTCGTTTTTGAGCTGATCGCGCGAGCGCGAGCACGGCAATGAGTTCAAACAGCAGCAGCGGCACCGTCAGCAGCCAGTCGACGTAACGATATCCCTCGTTGAACGACTGGCCAACGGCCTGTGTATAGTCTCCCTCGCCGCCCACTGCCTCAGTCGCGAACGACGCCCGGAAGGAGTCAAAGATCCTAAAGTAGTGGTAGGCAGCGATGCCGCAGACGATGATGGCCACCGTTATCGCTTGCCGGTAACGCGGCAGGATCCGCGGCAACGCGATCAGCAGAAATAGTGCCGTGAACAACTGCGACGCGATGACCAGAGACAGGAAGTTGTAGACGGTATCGTATTGGCCCTTGGTTAGAGAGTCAGTAATCACGGATCCTCCATCGTTGTGTGGTGTCCGAGCGCGGTTTTCGAAAACCCGGCCGTACTATGAATTATAGTTGTCTTAGTCAGTAAGTTACTAGGTCACTTATGTAACTTTGTCCACCAAGAAACCAGGCAGAACAACCGAGGCATAGAGGCCTCGATCAGGAGGGGTGATGGGACGGGAAACACCGCGCACGACGCACGCCCTCGCGGGCTTTCCCTATGCAGCCGTCAGATTCGTCCGAGCACTGGAACGCAACCGCGAGAAAATCGCCACCGACTACGGCCTGTCGCCCAGTGAACTGCGGGCTCTGTTCTGGATTGCCGAGCAGGCCAGCGTGACACCGAAGCAACTTGCGGAACACATGGAACTGACGACCGGCGCCATTACGGCGATCTCAACCCGGCTGGTAAATCTGGGGTGGCTTGAACGGCTTGCTCATCCCAACGACCGCCGGAGCTTGTGCCTGGAGCTGACCGATAGCGGACACTCGGTGGTGGCGGACATTCACACCCAGTTCAATACCATGATCGCTTTATCCACCACGGGCCTCTCCAAGAAGGAACTGGCAGCGTTCGAAGCGGCCCTCCTGACCGTCGCAGACGAGGTATCGCGGCGCACAGGGATGTAGAGCCCTCACCGACTGTGGGCGCTGCCACCACCCGTGGGAGATTGCAACCATCCCTTGGCCCACGACCGTTCCAACACAGGGGTCAGCCATCTGGACTGAGTGATCGGCGTTCGGTGCCGGCCTTTTATGTCACACCCCGGTGGCAGCATTGAGTTTATGGAGACCACCGAGGATTTCCTTCCCTTCCGGGAAACTGTCGAGACCGCCGGCCAGCAGACCGGGCTGGACCTGGACCATGTTCTGACGCTCCTTCAGTCGATGAGTTCGACGGCGGCGGGAGACGCCGCGTTGCTGGGGTTCGCCGGGGCTGCCGACTTGGCACGCCTCGTTGAGGACATCTCCCGGGTGGTGGAATACTTTCAGGTCATCGCGGCAGGCGCTGTGGACCGCGCCCGAAAGGAAACAGCTGCGGGGGGTTCGGCGGTGACCTCGTGGGCCACTGGCTGGTCTGCAGAAGAAGCCGCCCGCGGCCCGGCGGCGCAACCGGCGGACGATGGCTACCGCAATTCCACCGAGTTCCTGCGGGCCAGCTTGAGAGTCAGCGCCGCGGAAGTCCGACGCCGATTGTGCCTGGGCGCGAGCATCCTGCCGCAGGCCGGCATCACCGGGCAGCCGGTGCCGCCCCGTCATGGGGAACTGGGCGCGGCAGTGGCGGCCGGCTCCATCGCCTCGCATTCGGCAAGTCTCGTCACCAGCGCATTGGATCGGGTCAGGCACCGGTGCACCGCTGAAGCCGTCCAGCGCATGGAACACGCCCTGACCCGGACGGCGATCGAGCATGACTCCGACTTTCTCATTCGGGTAGCCCGTCGGTGGGCTGACGCCCTGGATCAGGACGGCGCGGAGCCTGCCGAGGAAGTGTTGCGGCAGGTTCAGGGAGCCTTCGTGCGCCGGCCGCGTTTTGGGCTGCAGCATGTCGAAATCTTCGCCACCGCAGAGCAGTTCGAGCAGTTGCTGACGGTCATGAACACCGCCACGAATCCGCGCACCCAGTCCGGCCCGCTCGGCGGAACCGGCCAGGAAGCGGCAGAGTACGGCCTGGACCGCCGATCCCGGCCGCAAAAGCATCTCGACGGCCTCGTGGGCGCCTGTTCAGTGGCCCTGGCGTCCGGAACTCTGCCTTCCGCAGGTGGGCTCCGGCCGCAGGTGATGGTCACCATCGCCTACCGGGACCTGCTCGACGAACTGGAAGGCCGCACTGCCAGTACCGGGGGAAGCTTCCTGTTCACCGGGCCGGTCACCGCATCGACCGTTCGGAAGATCGCCTGCGACGCCGACATCATCCCGGTGGTGCTGGGGGGAAAAAGCAGGATATTGGACGTCGGCAGGGCCTCGAGGGTCTTTCCGCCCCACGTTCGCAAAGCCATCACCGCACGGGACCTGGGCTGCGCCTTTCCGGGTTGCACCATTCCGGCGTCATGGTGCGAAGCCCACCACATTACCTATTGGTCGCGGGGCGGGACATCAGGCACAGAAAATGGCACCCTTCTCTGTTCACATCACCACCACCTGGTGCACAAGGAAAAATGGACCATCCAGGTCAGCGCCGGCATCCCATGGTTCATTCCGCCGCCCCACGTGGATCCCCGCCGTGAACCACGGCGTAACCACTATTTCCGGCATTCCGCTTACTCGGTGGTCGGCTGATCCCGGCCCGTCAGACTGCTTGTATCCCGGCCAGGAGATGCGCACGGATAATTGTCGCAGCCCCGCCCTATCGTGACATGCATGGAACACGTGATGGTGAAATCGGGCCCGGACGGCCGGCCCAAGGCAGTGCTGCGAGGCGGCCGCGAATGGATTGTTGGCGCTGAGCCGGTCCGCTGGTTCGAGCGGGTGAGTTGGTGGGAGGCGGAGCGGCGGATGCCCAAAGGACTGAGCCGGGTCGATGTCGAGGTGTGGCAGGTCCAGGTGCGCCTTGGCCGGAACGCAGGCTCCGCGCTTACCACCATGGAAATAATCCGGGATGGCCTGGGCGGCGGCTGGCGGCTCCGGGAGGCCATTGCGGACGTGGCATAGACGCGGGGTCGGGGCCGCTGGCTGACTGCGCTGCAGCGGGCCAATCCTGTAAAGGCGGGCATAGGCGCCGGGCAATGGAAAAGCCTTCCACCGCGACTATTGGGGGATGCCGCGGTGGAAGGCTTGTAATGAATATACCGTGAACAGTAGAAAATAAAAAACACCTGGGTGCCCAGGTCGCCCGGTGAAAATGCCCATTCGATGGCCTAAATGATGACAGCATGTGGGACGAGACGCAGCCGAGCGGGCCGCTGGGACGGGCCCTCCCGGCGTCGGCCCGCTTAATACCCGCAGCGCCTAGTAAAAGTGGACGGGATCCACCAGGTGGGGGAGGTCGCCGCCGTCGAGGAAGATCCGCAGATTGGTGCAGAAGCGGTCCGTAATGAGCCCGTTTTCTGCAGCGCTGAGAGCAGAGCTGTGTGGGGAGACCAGCACGTTGGGGTGGCTCCACAGCGGGCTGTCCGCCGGAAGCGGTTCCACCGCGAACACGTCCAGGCACGCGTACGAGACCTGGCCGGAGTCGAGTGCTTCCAGCAGGGCGTCTTCATCCACCACGCTGCCGCGGCCCACGTTGATGAACACGGTGCCCGGCTTCATGGCACTGAAAATCTTCCGGTCGAACAGCCTCCCGGTGCTGGCAGTACCCGGCAGCGTGTTGACGACGGCGTCGGCGGCCGGCAGCAGCCCGGCAAGGCCCTCGTTGTCAGTTACCTCCGCGATTCCGTCGAGCGCCTCCACGGTGCGTTTGGTGCCGCTCACGCTCATGCCCAGAGCACGCGCGATCCGGGCCGTCTCCAGCCCGATCTCACCGAGGCCGGTGATGACAAGATGTGAGCCACTGACCAGCCGGGTGGGGGTGCGCACCTCCGGCCAGAATTTATCAGCCTGGTCCCGGGCGAGGTCCGCGGTGCGTTTGAAGCCGTTGAGGATACCCAGCGCGGAGAATTCCGCCAAGGGCAGCGCGTGCACGCCCGCCGAGGTGGTGATTCTCAGTTTCCTGAGGGACTCCTTGTCCAGCCCCGAAGCCTTGACCGCGCCGCCGGCACCGGCCGCCATGGCCTGGATCCATTGCAGATGAGGGTTGCTGGCAGCAATCCGGGCCAGGCCCTCCGGGCTGTCGTTGGGGAAGCCATACAGCACCTGCGCCCGGTTCAACAGCTGCCAGTACCGTTCCTCCTGCTCCGGGGTGCGCCGGAAGGCAGGATCCCCAAGATGGTCGGCCGGGTATCGCTCGGGCGGGAGCAGTTCGGGCTCATACAGCACGGTCACGGACGCGTCGACGGCACGGATCCGTTCCACATGTTCTGCTTCCAGGGGAACGGCGATGGCAACGACGGTCTCAACTTCGGTCATGGGACCATCCTATTGACTTAGAACCCCGGCCAATGTGGCGTCCCCGCCGGCGTGGAACCCCACGTCCTGCACTTTGTGGCTACGGCCGCTTCAGGGGTACGAACATCCGGGGCTGGTTCTTCCACCCGGGTTCCATCTCCGAAATGGTCTCGCGCATGATCCGGTCAGAAGCCTCACGGGCTGCCGCCGGGTTCCCGGCGGCAATGGCTTCGGCAACGTCCACATGCCACTGCAGCGCCGTGTCGCGGGGGTGGTCCGGCATCAAGCCGTGCACCGTGCGTCCGGTCAAGGTCTCCGCCACCTGGCCCACCATGTTCGCAAACATCTCGTTTCCGGAGCCCGTCAACAGCAGGGAATGGAAGTGAATATCGAGCTCCAGGAACCGGGGCACGTCCCCCGCGCGGCCGGCGTCGCGCATGGCGTGCGAAACTTCCACGAGTTCCCGGCGGAGCTCCGCCGGGGCGTTGGCAGCGGCAAGCTCGGCGGCCACGGGTTCGACGGCGGTGCGCAGCTCTGCGAGGGAGCGCAGCTGCGCTCCGCGGCCCTCGCCGGCGAGGCGCCACCGAATAACTTGCGGGTCGAAGGGGTTCCAGCGGTTGGCCGGCAGCACCCGGATCCCCACGCGTTTGGTGGTTTCGACAAGGCCCAGCGACTGAAGGACGCGGACCGCCTCTCGGACCACCGACCGGGACACCTTGAGTTCACCCTCGAGGTGCTCGGCCAGCATGATGTGGCCGGCCGGAAGCTCACCCCCGACAATCCGGGTGCCGAGGTGCTCAATCGCGCGGTGGTGGAGGCTGGTTGACATAGTCGTAAGCATAGTGTCACGGAGGCTATTGCAGCCGGAGTTCCTGCTGGACCGGCGGAGAAGGCGCGGGAAATCATAGACTGTGTGTGACGTGCCATTATTCCGCCACGTGGGCGGCGCTTTCCCGCAGCCGCCGGAAATACATATGGTTTATGGACGGCCACTGATCTTTCCACGAAGGTTCCGCCCGCGTGCGGGACAGCCTGCACTTGTTGCACAGAAATGAATTGGAGTTTTAATGTCAGCACACATCGGTGTCACCGGCCTTGCGGTGATGGGGGCCAACCTCGCCCGCAACCTGGCCCGGAACGGGTTCACCGTTGCCCTCCACAACCGGTCCGTCGAGAAGACCGACGCACTGCTGGCCAAGCACGGCCAGGACGGCGACTTCATCCGTACCGAGACCCTGCAGGAGCTCGTCGACTCGCTGGAGAAGCCCCGCCGCGTCCTCATCATGGTCAAGGCCGGGAAACCGGTGGACTCCGTGATCGAACAGCTCGAGCCGCTCCTTGAGCCGGGCGACATCATCATTGACGCCGGCAACTCCCACTATGAGGACACCCGCCGCCGCGAGGCAGCCCTTGCCCAGAAGGACCTGCACTTCGTCGGGATCGGCGTCTCCGGCGGCGAGGAGGGTGCCCTCAACGGCCCCTCGATCATGCCTGGTGGCTCGAAGGAGTCCTACACGGCCCTTGGCCCGCTGCTGGAAAAGATCTCCGCCCACGTCGACGGCAAACCGTGCTGCGCCTGGATCGGCACCGACGGCGCAGGCCACTTCGTCAAAATGGTCCACAACGGCATCGAATACGCCGACATGCAGGTCATCGGTGAGGCGTTCGACCTGCTGCGCTCCGGCGCTGGCCTCGAACCCGCCGAGCAGTCCAAGATCTTCGCCGAATGGAACAAGGGCGAGCTCGCCTCCTTCCTGATCGAAATCTCCGCCGAGGTCCTGGGCCACGTGGACGCCAAGACCGGCAAGCCGTTCGTCGATGTCGTCGTGGACGCGGCCGGCCAGAAGGGCACCGGCCGCTGGACGGTCATCTCCGCGCTTGAACTGGGGTCCCCGACGTCGGGGATCGCCGAATCGGTCTTCGCCCGGGCGCTGTCCTCCCAGACAGAACAGCGCAAGCTGGCCCAGGAGCTGCTCGCCGGCGGCGAGGCCGACGTCGAGGTCCCGGACAGTTTCGTCGAGGACGTCCGGCAGGCGCTCTACGCGTCCAAGCTGGTTTCCTACGCCCAGGGACTGGACATGCTCACCTCCGCGGCCAAGGAATACGGCTGGGACTTGAAGCTGGACGAGATTGCTTCCCTGTGGCGCGGGGGCTGCATCATCCGTGCCGAACTGCTCAAGGAAATCACCAAGGCCTACGCAGCCGAGGAAAAACCGGCCAACCTGCTGTTCGCACCGGCGTTCACCCAGGCGATTGCTGAGGTCCTTCCGGCTTGGCGCAGGGTGGTCTCCACCGCCGTGCAGCTCGGTATCCCGGTGCCGGTGTTCTCGTCCTCGCTGGCTTACTACGACGGCCTGCGCCGCAAGCGCCTCCCGGCCGCGGTGATCCAGGGCCAGCGTGACCTCTTTGGCGCGCACACCTACGGCCGCGTCGATGCCGAGGGCACCTTCCACACCCTTTGGGGCGAGGACAAGACTGAAATCGAAGCAGTAGACACCCACTAGCTTCCCGTCTGCCGCCTGCGGCCGGTGCTCCCATTACGCTGGGAGCACCGGCCGTTCGTGTTTCCCGGAGGCCCCTCCGGCAGGCACGCAATGTCCGTCACCGTCGACATCCCGCCAGCGTCCCAGGAGTGCAGCAGATGACCCAGCCCGTAGCCCTAGTTACCGGTGCCTCCACCGGAATCGGATATGAAGCCGCCTGGAAGCTGGCGGCCCGCGGGTTTATCGTCTATGCCGGGGCGCGCCGGGTGGAGAAGATGGAACCGCTCAAGGCCCACGGCGTGAACATTGTGGCGCTCGACGTGACCGACGAGGATTCGATGAGTGCCGCCGTCGGGCAGGTGATTGCCGCCCACGGGCGGGTTGATGTCCTGGTGAACAATGCCGGTTACGGCTCCTACGGCTCGCTTGAGGAGGTGGAGCTCGCCGAGGGGCGGCGGCAGTTCGACGTCAACGTGTTCGGGCTGGCGCGGATGACCCAGCTGGTGCTCCCGGGGATGCGCGCCGCCGGGCGGGGAAGGATCATCAATGTGTCCTCGATCGGCGGAAAGATGTATGAGCCGCTGGGAGGCTGGTACCACGCCACCAAGTTCGCCGTTGAGGGGCTGAGTGATTCGTTGCGGATTGAGCTGAAGCCGCACGGCATTGGCGTGTCCATCATCGAGCCCTCGGGAACCGAATCGGAGTGGGGAACCATCTCCGGGGACAGCCTCCTGGCTACCTCCGGCCGGGGCCCCTATATGGACCAGGCCAAAGTGGTGGCGGCGGCGCTGGCTTCCACGGTCGGGTCCAGCATGTCCACACCGCCGGCGGTGATCGCCGATGCGATCGTCCACGCTGCGACGTCGCCGAAGCCGAAAACCCGCTATCCGGTCGGCAAGGGCGCGCGGGCCATCCTGCTGCTGCGCCGCCTCCTGCCGGACCGGGCATTCGACGTCGTGATCTGGAACATTTACAAGCGTTTCCCCGCATAGTCCCGCCGGATTACCGGCGGGACTATGCGGGGTCAGATCCGGTATTCGATCTCGTACTCGGCGGGATCGACGGCGGGCTTGGTCTCCCGCTGCGCGTCCCGGTGCCGCCACGTGGCCGGAACTCCCGTGAGAATGGATTCCGGCGGGGCGTCCTTAACCACCACGGCGTTGGCGCCCACGGCACTGTCCCGCCCGATGGTGATGGGGCCCAGGATCTTGGCTCCGGCGCCGATCACCACCCGGTCTTCGAGCGTGGGGTGGCGCTTGATTTTAGCGAGGGAACGGCCGCCAAGAGTTACGCCGTGATAAATCATGACGTCCTCACCGATCTCGGCGGTTTCGCCGATGACCACACCCATGCCGTGGTCAATGAAGAAGCGCCGTCCGATCGTGGCGCCGGGGTGAATCTCGATCCCGGTGCCGAACCTGGCCAGCTGTGATATCAACCGTGCCGGGAAACGCAGCGTCGGGTTTTGCCACAACCGGTGCGTCAGGCGGTGCGCCCAGATCGCGTGCAGGCCGGAGTAGGCAAAGAAGTTCTCAAAAGAACCCCGGGCCGCCGGGTCGTGGGACCGGGCGGCGTCGAGGTCTTCCTTCAGTCTTGCGAAAAAGCTCACAAAGACCTTTCTGCAGGTTTGTGGATATTTGGCCGGACTCAGCCGCGAATGTCGTCGTACAGCACGGTGGAAATGTACCGCTCACCGAAGTCGCAGACGATAGCGACAATCAGCTTACCGGCGTTCTCCGGGCGCTTGGCGAGCTCGAGGGCGGCCCAGACGATCGCCCCGGAAGAAATCCCGCCAAGGATGCCTTCCTTCGCGCCGAGTTCGCGGGCCACGCGGACCGAGTCCTCCAGTGTGGCGTCGATGACCTCGTCGTAGACGTTGGTGTCCAGGATTTCCGGCACGAAGTTGGCGCCGAGGCCCTGGATTTTGTGCGGGCCCGGGGCGCCGCCGTTCAGGATGGCCGAATCCTTGGGCTCGACGGCGATGATCTGAACGTCGGGCTTGCGTTCCTTGAGGACCTGTCCGACGCCGGTGACGGTTCCGCCGGTGCCGACGCCGGCAACGAAAATGTCAACCTTGCCGTCGGTGTCGGACCAGACTTCCTCAGCGGTGGTCTGGCGGTGGATTTCCGGGTTTGCCTCGTTGGCGAACTGCTGCGCCCAGATGGAGTTGTCCGTGGTGGCGACAATCTCTTGTGCCTTCTCCACGGCGCCGCGCATGCCTTCAGAACCCGGGGTGAGCACAATCTCCGCGCCGTACGCGCGAAGCATGACGCGGCGTTCGGTGGACATGGTTTCCGGCATGGTCAGGATGACCTTATAGCCGCGGGCGGCCCCGACCATGGCCAGCGCAATGCCGGTGTTCCCGGACGTGCCTTCCACGATGGTGCCGCCGGGCTTCAGCGCCCCGGACTTTTCCGCGGCGTCGACAATCGCAACACCGATGCGGTCCTTGACGCTGTTGGCCGGGTTGTAGAACTCCAGCTTGACCGCCACTGTGGCGTCCAGGCCTTCGGTCAGCCGGTTGAGCCGGACCAGCGGAGTGCCGCCGACCAGCTGGGTAACATCGTCATAGATCCGTGCCATGGGTATGTGTGCCTGTCTGTGAAGAGGGAATTCTAAGGTCAGCTTAACGAGGGCCCTTCGGGCCTAACTAAGCATTAAGCCACGCAGAGTAATATTTCCTGGCCTTTGCCAGCTTCGGGTTGATGATCACCTGGCAGTAGCCCTGCTCGGGGAACTTGCCGTAATAATCCTGGTGGATTTCCTCCGCCCGGTGGAACACCGGCAGCCTGCTGACCTCCGTGACGATCGGGTGCGCCCACAGATCCTGGTTCCGCTCGATGGCCTCTTCGAAGAGGATCTTCTCCTCGGTGGTTTCGTAGAACATCGAGGAGCGGTACTGGGTTCCGACGTCGTATCCCTGGCGGTTCAGCGTGGTGGGGTCGTGGAGGGCGAAGAACATGTCCAGGATGACCTCGGCCGGAACGGTCTCCTCGTCGAACGTCACCGCCACCACCTCAGCATGGCCGGTGGTTCCGGAGCAGACGGCGTAGTAGTCGGGGTCGCGGTCATGGCCGCCGGTATAACCCGAAACGACGGCGCTGACGCCCTTGGTTTTCTGGTAGACGGCGTCGAGGCACCAGAAGCAGCCTCCGCCGAGGACAAAAGTTCTCATGTTCTCTTCAATGGTCGAAGGGCCCCGATGATTCCCGGCGTCGGCAAACCGGGCCCGTCGATAGGGTAAAACTGGGGGTATGGAACCTGTAGACACCGACATTGCAGCCGGTCCCTTCGACGGAAGCACCGCTGCCGGCCACGGATCCGGGGCTGTTGCCGGTGTGCCCACACTGGCCATGGTCCTGCTGGCCGTCGGGGAGCTGTGGCCGGAATCACTGGCCGAAGACTGGGACGAGGTGGGCCTCGTCGCGGGGCACCCCGGCGCCGCGGTGGACAAGATCCTCCTTGCGGTCGATCCCACGCTGGAGGTGATCGAGGAGGCGATCGAGTTCGGCGCGGGGCTGCTCATCACCCACCATCCGTTGCTGCTCAAAGGTGTCACCTCTGTCGCGGCGACCAGCGCCAAGGGCCGGGCGGTGCACCGCCTTATCGAGTCAGGGACCGCCCTGTTAACAGTTCACACAAATGGTGATTCCGCCGTCGGCGGCGTCTCGGATGTCCTGGCCGATGCGTTGGGCCTGCAGAACGTGGCCCCGCTTTCCCCGGCCGCGAACGGTCTGCCGGAAGAAGGAATCGGGCGCGTTGGGGACCTCGGGGAAGCGGTGACATTGGGTGACTTCGCCGCCCGCGTGTTCGGTATCCTGCCGGCGGTGGCCGGGGGAGTGCGGGTGTCCGGCGACCGGAACGGGCTGGTCCGCCGTGTGGCGGTCTGCGGCGGGGCGGGCGACTCCCTGTTCGGCGAGGTACGGTCCAGCCACGCCGACGTCTACCTAACAGCCGATCTGCGGCACCATCCGGCCTCGGAAGCCCGTGAGGCGGCCGTCAACGACCGGCCCTACCTGATTGACGTCTCGCACTTCGCCAGCGAGTGGCTGTGGCTGCCCGCCGCCGCCACGGCACTGGCCAACGTGCTGGGCGACCACGGCCACAGTGTCCAGATCCGGGTCAGCACCACCAACAGCGACCCGTGGGACTTCATTCTGACTCCGGGCTAAGCCTTGCATGCGGGGGCCCCGGGTGAGCGTAGCGAGGCCGGGGAGCACGCTAGGCGCTAGAGTCTAGGGAGCGCCGACACGGTGCCCGGCTGCGGCCGGCAGGGATTTAGCGGAGGTAAATAGTGGCCAAGGCAGCACCGGCGGAACAGATGAAGTTGCTCGAATTGCAGGGGCTGGATGCCAAGCTCAAATCCCTGTCCAACCGCCGCCGAAGCCTTGAAAGCGACTCCCGGATCACCGATCTTGAAGCAGCCCTCAGCGTGGCCAACGGTGAACTGGGCGCCGCGAAGGTGGCAGTCCACGACGCCGAACTGGAGTTGAAGCGGGCCGAAGCGGACGTGGAGCAGGTCGCTTCCCGGATCGGGCGCGACGAGGCGAAGCTCAACAGCGGCACGGGTCTTTCCAAGGACCTGATGGCTCTGCAGCGGGACCTGGTGTCCTTGAACAAGCGCCGCTCCGACCTGGAGGACATTGAGCTTGAAGTCCTGGAACGGCTGGACTCACTCCGCCTGCGCCAGGCCAGCCAGCAGCAGATCGTGGACGACATCCAGGGCTCCTTCGGCTCGATCCGTGCTGAACTCGACGAGAAGCTCGCGGAAATCGCTGCCGAGGCCACCGTGGTCCGCGGCAAGCGTGCGGAATTCGCCGGCGGGGTGGATCCCGGACTGCTGGCGGTCTACGAGAAAACCCTGGCCCGGCGCGGCGTCGGCGCGGCGCGCCTTTTCTACGGAACCTCCGAGGGCTCCGGCATGCAGCTCAGCCCCGGTGACCTCGCCGAAATCAAGGCCGCGGCTGAGGATGACGTTGTCTTCTGCCCGGATTCCGGCTGCATTCTGGTCCGTTCCTCCGAGTGGGCCTAAGCCACCCCCGCCCGCCCAACCTGACTGGCAGCTACGGCCATTGTGGGTGCCCATGACGGCGGCACCCGCTAGTTAGTTGGGCAGGATCAGGTTGAGGGTGTGCGGCTTCCGGGCCGTGCCCGCAACCAGTTCGGCAGGCCACTTTTCGGCCGCCGCCTTGTGGAGCTGGGCAGGGGTCTGCGGCGCCTTGCCCCGGCGGGTCAGCAGGTGCCGGGCGAGTTCGCCCCGGGTGTGTTTGGCGAAGTGGCTCACCACTTTCCGCACTCCGTTGACCTCGGTGAAGACATTGACGGCGACTGTCTGCGCCGGCGGCGGAGCCCAGGCGGCGATGTATGTGCTGGAACGGCAATCCACCAGCAACTCTCCGGCCGTGGCGGCTGCCAGGGCCGCACTCAGCTGCGGTTTCCAGAAGGACGCCAGCCGTCCGACATCGGGCAGTGCGGTTCCCATCGACAGGCGGTAGGCGGGCACCCGGTCGCCGAACCGGATGGCCCCCCAAAGCGCCGAGATCACCAGCACACTGCTGTCCGCCTTTTTCCGCTGGGCCGGAGTGAGGGAGTTGTAGTCCAGGGCATCAAACAGCACGCCTGAGTAGACCTGGTGGGCGGGGGCCGCCGGTTCGGCGGCGAGTCTTGTGTTGCGTTCGACGTCGGCCCGCAGCGACGCGCCGACGCCCAGGAGCGCCAGGGCGTCCTCATGGGCGCTGACCGTTCCCAGCCCCTCCAGAACCTTGGCCCGGTAGGCATTCAAATCCGGGAAGCTCAGCGTGGCCCAGTCCACGGCGTCGCCGGCGGTGGCAGGGGTCTTGCCTTCTGAGGGCGGCAGCAGAATCAGCACCGTTCAATCTTAGCGGCGACGGCCGCCGTCCCGGCCGCGATGCAGCCGCTTCAGGAGCCGCCGCAGAGCCGCCGCAGAGCCGCCGCAGAGCCGCCGCCGGGCCGCCGCCGGGCCGCGCCGGCAGCGGGCTTAGGCAACGGTGCGGCCGAGGAAGGACAAGACGTCGGGCAGGATGGAGCGCCAATAGCTGTAGTCGTGGCCGCCGGGCTGTAAACCACCCTCGACGACGCCCGGAAGGTCTGATCTGTATGCGCGCACCGTGGCGGCGAGGCTGTCCGAGGTGCCGCAATCGACCCGTTTGGGCAGTGCGGCAAGTCGTGGCCGGAGGGCGAAGACGTCGTGGGCTGCGAAATCTGCCGGGCTGTCGAAGGCGGACTCCATGCGTGAGTCGTAATCGTTCCAGACCGCCGGGCTCATCGCCGCGACGGCGCGGACTCCGGGCAGACGCCCCTGCGAGGCGAGCAACAGGGAACCGAAACCGCCCATCGAGAGGCCGAAGAGCCCGATCCGGCCAAGATCGCAGCCCTGGCCGCCGAGGAACGGGACAAATTCCTTCACCAGCATCGACTGGGTGTCGCTGCCGTCGGCACGGGGATGCCACCACGTGTTTCCGCCATCAACGGCGGCGATCGCGAGGGGCGCACCGCCGGTGTCGAGGTGCCGCTGAAGGGCGTCGTGGGCGGCCAGGTCGTCGAACAGGACGGCATGGCTGCCGCCCAATCCGTGCAGGAACAGGGCCAGCGGAAGCTCCGCTGCTGCTGCGCCGGCAGGCATTTCGGGGGCGGCCAGGGACCAAGCGGTCAGGACCCCGGGACGGAAGGCGGACTTAAATGACCCCGAACTCGTCCGGACCGACAGCGGGAGGGCGGGGGACGGCGTCGGGCCGGCTGTTGCGAACTGTGGCGTCGCAGGGGACCGGCTGGCAGGCGCAGCGTCGGGTGCGCAGGCGGCCAGCGCGGACGCGGTGAGTCCGATTCCTGCCAGCTCCAGCAGCCGGCGCCGGCTTAGGGCGGTCTCGTCCATGCCACGATCATAGGCCCGGCAGCGAGCCGCGTCGCCGGAGGGGCCGGGGCTGACCGTAGAATGGACACCGGATGGGTTGACCAGGCGGCCGCGCGTCACGCAAGTGGCTCGAGGAACGTCCGGGCTCCGCAGGGCAGGGTGGTGGGTAACGCCCACTCGGGGTAACCCGCAGGCCAGTGCCACAGAGAACAGACCGCCTGTAGGCGGCGCGTGCTTGCGCGGGCCGCAGGGCAGGTAAGGGTGAAACGGTGGTGTAAGAGACCACCAGCTTCCCGGGTGACCGGGAAGGCTAGGTAAACCCCACCCGGAGCAAGGCCAGACAGGGCACGTTCGAGGGCTGCCCGCCCGAGTGTCCGGGTAGGCTGCTGGAGGGCGTCGGCAACGGCGTTCGTAGATGGATGGCCGCTACTTGCGCGCTGGTAACGGCGCGGAAACACAGAACCCGGCGTATCGGTCAACCCATCCACTCACAGCGCACGGAATCCGCGGTATTACGGGGCTGAATGGCTGATTTCCGGGGTTATGCAGCACCCCGTATGGGCCTATTCGATAGTGCTCAATCGGCTTGTGCCGCACTCTTTTGCCCATGAACTGCCCATGAGGACGGGCCTATGCCTGCAGAAAACCGGGAAGTCTCTGGGCCCACCGGATGGGCAGTAGTCCAAGGCGCGGCGAGAGCATATCGCACAAATGCTCAGGTCACGCTCATCGGTTCTCCGCGAATGTGTGTTTGATGCCTTAGTTACATAAACTCACTGATGTATCTGGGGCGCAAAATAGCCGACCCGGAACGTTCAAGGGAGATTCATGTCGGTTGCATATGTGGATGCGCAGGGTAAAAATGTTCAGCTCAGGGACAAAGAGGACCAGCGCTTCGCCTACCATGTTGCGGCGGACTCAGGCGTGCTCCTTGTCATGCAGAAACTGAACACCGACCTTTGGCAAGTGTCCAAGGAACTTTCACCAAACGGGTGGCGCGAAGTTCAAGGCACCCGGTTCAACCAGTTCCCGACCAACTCCCCGGGGACGGATGGCCGGATTAACTTTGCGCCTAAGCCGAAGACTCCCTAGCGGAATTCCCGGACAGGCTGGACACGATAGGCCCGCCCAACGAGCTCGCTAGGCTTTAGTCCAACCCTCGGGAGGATGCCTGGCAAAGATGCAATTCCTGCTACGGAGTAACCGCTCGAATTGGGATGCAAGGCCGTAACCCAAAAGCAGCCCCCGCCCGGTGCCGGGCGAGGGCTGCTCCGTGCCCTGGGCGGCGCGGATGACGCGCTCGCGCAGAGGCAATCGGACCAACGAAAAACCCCGCCAGGCAGCCCTGCCAACGAGGTTTTCAACGATTCCCTTTCCGCACCTTGTCTAGACATGAGGCGGGGGTGGGCGCCGTGGTTACCGGACGATGTAAGTCCGGCCGAACCGATAGCTAATCTTGCCCTCATAAGTGCCCTTGACGCGGACGACGTACTTATCGCCTTTGCCTTCCCAGGCCTTGTGGGTGTCGTGGTAGCCGCCCGCGAAGATCTCGCCGTTCCTGAACCAGCGGTATTCCAGCTTGGTGCCCTTGGGCCAGCCGTACTTGTTCGCCCGCAGGACGGTTCCTGCGTTGACGTACGTGGTGGACTTACCGGCGGTGCAACTCGCGGTAGTTTCTGCACATGACGAGGGGCACCAATTGAATACCGGTTCACAGGTCGCGGCGCTGGCCGGGACCGCCGCGGTGAGCGCTCCGGCTCCCAGGGCAACGGATAAGGCGGCAGCGGCCGCTGCTTTACGGAAGATCGATCGTTTCAATGCTGGCACGGTTCCCCGCACCTCCTGTCGGTGGTTGGCAGATAAATTTAGGCTGCTGAACGCTTCCGACATACACCGTCTACGGCGCCCCCAAGCATGAGTATAACCACACGAGCCCCACTGGTATCACGAGCGCCCCGTCATGCCACCAGCAGAAACCCGGGCAGCCGCAAACCCCACTGCATGGCACGGAACTTCTCGGGGCAGCGCCGGTACTGTTCGATGTCCCACTCGGAGTCTATGACGGGGCGGACATTCGCGGATGGGATCCAGGCCCGGTGCGGGCGTAGGTCGTCATCGTCCCACCCCACGATGATCTGGGTGGAGTTCCAGCGCTGCTCCTCGGCGTAGACATCGGCAGTCCCGGTCACGAGCGGCAGGGCGGCTATGACCTTCGGGTAGTGGCCGTACTCCCACGAATGCGTAGTCTCGGGCGAATGAGCAGAATCCCCGCGCAGATACTCATAGGTGGTCCCGTCGAGGCTAAATGCAGTCATGCGGCAATCGTATCCGGATACAAAAAAGCCCCCACCCGGCGCCGAATCGGGCGGGGTGGGGGCCTATCTTCTCGTCGTGCTGGTGGGCGCCTACTGCAGGCGTTTGGCGGCTTTCTCCCATGCATGCCCAGCCAGCCACTCAATGCGCTCGGATGGGGTGACATAGCCTTCCAGGGCGATGACGCCAGGCACGAGCGTGACTTCTCCGAGGAGGGGACCGCGGACCGACGAGTAAGTGTCAATACGCGCAAACGGTGCGGGGACGGCGACGGACGCACGGCGTGCCATGTTGAGCTGCTGCTCCCAGTTCTCCGGACGCTCCGGCTCCACGATCTCGAAGTACTTCGGGTCGGAGTACACATCGTCCGGGGTGAGCGGGTTGAAGTCGCCGTCGAACCAAGCGTGAGTCGGCTTGCCGCTGGAGTTTCCGACCTGCTCAATGAAGACGATTTCTCCCTGGAAACCGAAGAACTTGATGTCCCGGGGGACAGCTCGGCCGTCAGGTTCGCGGATGCGCTCCTCAACGATGAACGGCTTCTTGGCGTTCTTGGACTTCAAGGACATCTGCTGCTGGAACATGCGGATCTGATCGACCGTGAGTTCCTTGTCGGACATGCTGTCGAAGAATCCGTTCTCGGTCTTCTTGAGCAGCATCACGCCGATGGCCGAGAACAAGAACGTCGGCTTGAGTACAAACTCGTCCGGCAGCCCATCAAGGTTGATGTCGTCTGCTGAGTCGAAGTTCCGGTAGATCTCGGCAGTAGGAAGGCCCGCGTATTTGAAGAACTCGTTTGCCCTGAGCTTGTCGTGTAGGTACCACGGGACGTTCTTTTCACCGCCGTCGCGGCGCCGCCTGACCAGGTCGGAAAACTTCATTGATTCATCCTTTTTATGAGAGGCGGCGAAGCTGTCTCGGTGCACAGTTCGTTCTAACGCTCCCGTAAGATTGCCCTTTATGAACGTCGAGGAGCAAATCCAAGCATTGCAGCAACAGGTCGCAGAGTTGTGGGAGATCGTAGAAGGATTACGGCCTGCCCGGGGTCCGCTGCTCTTCATTGATGAGACGGCGACCGTTGATCCTTCCTGCGCCTTGCACACGGGGACGAGCACTAACCGAATCTTCATCGGGAAGCAGTCCAAGGTTCTTCGTGGCGCGGAGTGGCTGGGGACGATCAAGGTTGGGGACCGTGTCTTCATCAATGCCCACAGTTTCATCCGCCCCAACGTGACCATCGGCGACGACGTTTCCCTCGGCCAGCATGTACGACTCATTTCTGACACACACGAGATCTCTGGTGGTTCACGCCGGACGGGTAAACCGAGCCATGAACCCATCGTCATCGGGCGCGGATCGTGGATTGGCGCCGGCGTGACGATCCTCGGGGGCGTGACTGTCGGTGAGATGGCTATCGTCGCGGCAGGGTCCGTGGTCAACAAGGATGTGCCCTCCAACGTCGTGGTGGCCGGCGTGCCAGCGAGAATCGTGAAATATATCCTTGACGTGGACGGTGTTGCGACGTTGACCGCTGAACCTGTTCAAGATGCCGTGCCGCCTGCCCCTGGTTCCCCGGCGGCCCCGGATGCGCCGCCGGCGGATGGAATTGCTAGCGTAGTTTCGTAGTTGCGCACCGGGCGCGGCCTGCCTCGTTGGGGGAATTCTGTATCCTCTAAGCCAGCATTGACCGAGCACGACCGCCTCGTTGAGCACTATGAAAAGTCTCCGCTTATTCAGCGCATTCAGCGCGTCTTGGACGAGCGGGGGCCTGATCAGAGTAGGCGATGACGCCTCGGAGGCTCGTTACGCCGCCGACCGCGCCGCCGCCGCGCTGGATCTCGGTTGGGGCACAAGGATGCAACGGAAACGCTGAAGACTTACGCGCATTTGTGGCCCTCGGATGACACGCGGGCGGCGGCCCTGACGGATGGCCTGATCAGCTTGGTTGCCCACGATTTGCCCGTGACCGGCCCGCAACCCCAGCAGTAGCAGGGAATTAGTCAGAACCCGGCATATCGGTCAACCCATCCACCCACATCGCACGGAGTCCGCGGTATTCCGGGGCGGCCCGCCCACCGGCTTGGCCGCCCGCGACCAGCTGCGCCCGATCTCAGGACGAACTTAGCCGGCCGACTCCTCCGGAGCCGGCAATTGGCCCCCGGCGCCGAGTTCTGCCAGTCAGCGCCCACGGTTCTCTCAGCTCCGCGCCGCACAATTTCAGAATGAACATTTACGTTGTGGAGCCCCGGTCGATGGAACACCGATGTCAGTGGTGCGGGGTGGTCACTGAAAGACTCTTCTGCGAGGACTGCACGGATGAGTTGGAACGGACCGGCGGTAACCCGGAGCTGTAGCCCGGAAAGCACCAGCCGCGCGGCAAGAAAAAACGGCGGCCGGCACCGAGTGGTACCAGCCGCCGCTCAGAGCGGTGAATCAGGCGTTAGTCTTCCGCTTCAGCCAGCCCCAGACACCGGTGGCCACAAACAGGACCAATCCGATGATGGCCAGCCACAGCAGGCCCTTGATGGCAAAGCCAAGGATAGAAAGAACAAGCCAGATGACAAGAAGTGCGATTATGAGTCCCATTGGACCATCCTAAGGGTGAAGCGAATGCTTGACATCATCGCGGCTTGACCAGAGACTGCAGGGAACGTTCAAGCGACAATCTGCAGTCAGCGAAGAGTTGGGGATCAATGGTGCCGGACGACGGAACATTCGACTACGTAATTGCCGGTGGCGGCAGTGGTGGCAGCGTCCTGGCGGGCCGGCTGAGTGCGGATCCCTCGGTGAGCGTTCTTTTGCTTGAGGCCGGCAGATCGGACCGCCACCCGTTTATCCACGTCCCCGCCGGTTTCCCCAAGCTCAAGGGCGGCCCATATCAGTGGGACTATGCCAGCGTTCCGCAGAAGCACAGCAACGGCCGTCGTATTCCGCTCGCCCAGGGCCGCGTGCTGGGCGGCGGCGGCTCCATCAATTCGCAGGTCTTCACCCGCGGCGTGGCCGAGGACTACGACAGCTGGGTCACCGACTATGGCTGCGAAGGCTGGTCCGCTGACGAGGTGAGCAAGTATTTCGTTCGCTCGGAGTCCAACAGCCGGCTCTCTGCCCCGCACCACGGCACCAACGGCCCGCTGGGGGTTTCGGACCTCCTTCGCCCGCACAAACTCTCGGCGGCCTTCGTGAAGGCGGGCCAGGAGTTCGGTTTGCCTTACAACAGCGACTTCAACGGCGCCGAGCAGTACGGCGTCGGTTTTTACCAGACCACCACGAAGAACGGCCGCCGGTGCAGCGCGGCCGTGGCCTACCTGAAACCGGCCCGCAAGCGGAGCAACCTCACTGTCCGTGCCAACGTGACCGTCTCCCGAGTGATCATTAAGGATGGCCGGGCCGTCGGGGTCCAGGCCATCGAGGGTGGCAGTGCACGCACCTACACGGCCAAACGCGAGGTCATTGTTGCCGCGGGCGCTTTCGGCTCGCCCAAACTGCTCCAGCTCTCCGGCATCGGCGACCCCGCGGATCTCGCCGCGGCGGGCATTGAGACGGTCCATGCTCTGCCCGGCGTCGGCAAGAATTTGCAGGACCACTGCGACATCGACATCGTCTACGAGCTCAAGGATTACCACAGCATGGACCGGCTCAACCAGGTGCGCCCGGCGACCGTCTTTGCCGGCGTCGAGTACCTGGCATTCCGGTCGGGACCGTTCGCATCGACCCTCGTGGAAGCCGGCGGGTTCAGTTACGCCAACAAGGACGAGAAGACCCCCGACCTCCAATTCCATTTCCTTCCGGCCGCTCGGGTGGGGACCGGGGGGGCGGTGCTGAAGCCCGGGTTCGGGGCGACGCTGAACTCGTACTTCCTGCGGCCCCGGAGCCGGGGGACCGTCCGTCCAGCGTCGTCCGATCCGGGTAGGGCGCCACTGATCGACCCGAACTACCTGGCCGACGACTACGACCTCGAGATGGCGATCGCCGGCGTTAAACAGAGCCGGGAGATCATGGGGCAGTCGTCGATGACCGACCTGACCAAAGCCGAACACATCGGTGACGGTGCCCGGGTGGAAACCCGTGACGAATACGTGAAGTTTGTCCGGTCCTACGGGCGCACCTCCTACCACCCCGTGGGCACCTGCTCCATGGGAACCACCGATGCTTCTGTGGTTTCACCGCGGCTGAAAGTTTACGGACTGGAGGGATTACGCGTGGTTGACTCCTCGATCATGCCGCGCCTGATCAGTGCCAATACCCAGGCGCCGACCATCATGATCGCGGAAAAGGCCGTGGACATGATTCTTCAGGATGCCCGCTAGGGGTGGCTAGCCGGCCAACTGCTGCGCCAGCTCCCATGGGGCGTCGGTGAAGACACCGTCCGCTCCCGCGGCCCGGAGCCGCACCGCAGTGGCCGGATCGTTGACGGTGTAGGGCCACACGGTCAGGCCTGAGTCCTTGAGCTTGCGAAGGTAGCCGTCACTGATGTCCTTCTGCGGGCCGACGAAGCCGATTCCGCTGGCTGTGATCGACGCCGGGACAGGTTCGTCGCCGGCGGGCAGGAGATACAGCACGTGCAGCCCGGCGCGGGCCAACGCCTGGGCCGTGGAAAAGCTGAACGTCTGCACAATGACCTTCTCCTGAACGCCGCGCTTCAGGATGGACGCCGCGAAGGCAGCCACGTCGATGGCCGGGTCCTTGAGCTCGGGAACCAGGACGTTCTTTCCGCCGTACAAATCCAGCATCGCCTCCCATGTCGTGGGAGTGCCCTCCGCACCGCCCAGAGGATGACGGATGCCGGCCGCTTTCCAGCGGTCCAGGGTGATGCCGGCCGGCGCGCCCGCCAGACCCGACATGGTCCTGTCCGCCGTTTCATCGTGCAGCGGAACCAGCGTCCCGTCCTGGAGCTGGCGCAAATCCGTTTCCATCGGAAACGCCGTCTTGCTCACTGCCTCGAAGGCCTCCGCGGAGGATTCCGGGTACACCAGCGCTCCGCCTCGGTGCGCCACCAGGGTGAACGGCGCTGCCGCCGTCGTGGTGGCAGCCGACGTCGGCGCTGACGCCGGTGCCTTCTGCGGTGTAGCAGCACAGCCGGAACACAGCAGTACGCCTATCAGGAGAGCCGCAAGTCTGAACATCGCCCCAGCGTAGCTGCCCGCGGCGCCGTGTGAGTGACTTCACGCATCACCGGTCGCCGGTGCGAGCGTGGCCGCCGGTAGAATGATCCGTGAACGTAGACGTTCTCCCGCCGGGTCTGCGTTCGCAGCCGGCGGCTTTTCTTTGCTCGACACAGGCGCACGGGGTGGACCGAATCCCCGGAGCCGAGGTTCCGGACACCCTCCGGCAGCCGACTTCCGCATACGACGCCGTATGGGGTGGATTCTAGGAAGGTATTTCTGTGAGCCAGACGTCAGATTCTTGTCTTGATACGTGGATGGGCCGGGAGGCGCTCGCCGAGGCCATGATCCCGGTGATCGGCCGGCTGTACCGCGAGAACAACGTGGTCACTTCCATCCACGGCCGCAGCCTCATCAACAAGTCCACCATGAACATCCTCAAGGCGCACCGCTTCGCCCGCCGGATGAGCAAGGAAGAACTGCGTCTCGAAGAGACCGCCCCGCTGCTGGACGCCCTCACCCAGCTCGATCTTGGCGCCGCGGCCATCGATATCGCCCGCCTGACGGAGAAGTACCGCGCCGAAGGCAACGGAGCCACTCTCGACGCGTTCCTGCGCGAAGAGCTTGCCGAGGTTGTTGGCAAGCGCGGCGGCGACGACCGCACCAGCACCGACGTCGTCCTCTACGGGTTCGGCCGCATCGGCCGGCTACTGGCCCGCCTCCTGATCGAAAAGGCCGGCGGCGGGCACGGCCTGCGGCTGCGCGCCATTGTGGTGCGCCGCGGCTCGGACAACGACCTCGCCAAGCGTGCCAGCCTGCTGCGCCGCGACTCGGTGCACGGCTCCTTCGAAGGCACCATCAAGGTGGATCTCGAAAACGACACCATCACCGCCAACGGCGTCCAGATCCAGGTCATCTACTCGGACAACCCCGCAACCGTTGACTACACCGCCTACGGTATCCACGACGCCCTCATCGTGGACAACACGGGACGCTGGCGCGACGCTGACGGGCTCTCCCAGCACCTGCAGAGCAAGGGCGCGTCCCGTGTGCTGCTCACGGCTCCGGGCAAGGGCGAACTGAAGAACATCGTGCACGGCATCAACCACGCCGCGATCACTGACTCGGACAAAATCGTCTCCGCGGCGTCCTGCACCACCAACGCCATCACGCCCGTGCTGAAGGCCATCAACGACCGCTACGGCGTCATTCACGGCCACGTCGAGACGGTCCACTCGTTCACCAACGACCAGAACCTGATCGACAACTTCCACAAGGGTGACCGCCGCGGACGGTCAGCCGCGCTGAACATGGTCATCACCGAAACCGGGGCAGCCCAGGCAGTCGCCAAGGCCCTGCCGGAGCTGCTCGGCAAACTGACCGGAAGCTCCATCCGTGTTCCCACTCCGGACGTGTCCCTGGCCATTCTGAACCTGAGCCTGGAAAACGGCACCACCAAGGATGAAGTCAACGAGTACCTGCGCGAGATGTCGCTGCACTCCTCGCTGCGGAAGCAGGTGGACTACATCGATTCACCCGAGGTGGTCTCCACCGACTTCGTCGGCTCCCGCCGCGCCGGCATCGTTGATGGCCTTGCGACCATCTCCAATGAGAAAAACCTCGTCCTTTACGTCTGGTACGACAACGAGTTCGGCTACAGCTGCCAGGTGGTCCGCGTCATGGAGGAAATGGCCGGCGTGAACCCGCCGTCCTTCCCCGCCAAGGACGCCGCCGCAACTCTGGAGGCCGCCGGCCTGCCTGTCGAGGTCTCGGCCTGAGCGCACGCGCCTGAACCCGATGCCCCTTTCCCGGCCAGTCCTCTGGAATCGGCCGGGAAAGGGCACCACAATGGTGCAATGGAACAGAACTCGTCAGTAGAGCACGAAACCACTCTGGAACACGCCCTGGACATCGCACGGCGCAACGCCAAGGAAGCCAAGCGGCTCCTCGATGACGCCCGCGCCAAGCACACCGCGGGTGAGGTCGAGGAGGCGCGCGTGCGGCAACTCGAATCCCTTTTGGCCCTCGCCAACGAAGATCTCGTGCGCGTGACGAAAGAGAACTGACCCGCCACCTGTCCTCCACACTGTGGAGAACAACGGCAACCCCGGAAGCCAGGCCTAGGCTTCGGTAGGTGGAACGAATTCTGCCCGGCCGGTGCCCATCCGGACGCCGCCCGGATGACCGGGGATTTCAGTGACAATCACCTGGACTGAGTTCCGCCGGGCTCGACGGCGGTCCCGCCAGGCGTGGGCAGTCCTTGCCACTGCGGCCCTCACCCTTGTTGGAGCGCTCGCCTGGTTCTTCATGGTGGGCCAGTTCGCCGCTGTCGAGCCCTCGGACGGCCCCCGCGAGGCGCCCGTGCTGGCCGTCGGCTGGATGCACGCCGTCGTCCCCGTGCGGTTCGTTCCGGTGGGGCCCGCCGAGGCGGTGCTGGACACGCTCGCGGTGAAGGGCCGGGCGGCCCTGGACGATTACGACCGCAGCGCCTTCGGCCAGGCCTGGCTGGACGCCGACCGGAACGGCTGCGACACCCGCAACGACATCCTCCGCCGCGACCTTACGGGCGCCCAATTCACCAAGGATTCCCGCTGCCAGGTGGCCTCCGGCGCCTTCCGGGAACCGTACACGGGACGCGACACCATCTTCCGCAGGGGAGCCGCCAGCAGCAAAGACGTCCAAATCGATCATGTGGTGGCGCTGGGGGACGCCTGGCAGAAAGGTGCCCAGCGGTTAACCGCTGAACAACGCGAGCATCTGGCCAACGATCCGCTGAACCTTCTCGCCGTCGACGGTCCGGCCAACCAGGATAAAAGCGCGTCCGACGCCGCCACCTGGCTGCCGCCGAACAAGGCCTTCCGCTGCCACTACGTCGCCCGGCAGATCTCGGTGAAGGCCGCCTACTTGTTGTGGGTCACGCCGGCGGAAAAGGATGCCATGAAGCGGATCCTGGACTCCTGCCCCGGACAGCAAACGGTGGTTGCGGTGCCTGGCTAAGCCCGGGCGTTCAGCTCCGCCTCCAGCCGTTCGACGTCCGCTCGGTGGCAGAGTTCGGTGGCTGATGTCGTCACCGTGGCGCTTCCCGCGGCGACGGCCGCCCGGAGCGCCTCCGCCAGGCTCCGGCCCTGGGCCAGTCTAAGAACAAACGCCGCCAGGAAACTGTCGCCGGCCCCGACAGTGCTGGTGACCTTCACCTGCGGCACGGCAAGCCTCAGGATCCCGGAAGAGGAGGCGAGGACGGCGCCCTCGCCACCCAGGGTCAGGGCGACGTGTTCCGCAGAACCGTCAGCAACCAACGCTGCGGCCGCCTCCACCTGGCTTTCATCGCTCGCCAAGGTGGTGCCAAAGTGCAGGCCCAGCTCCCGGCGGCTCGGCTTCACCAGGAACACCCCCTCGGCGAGGGCCTCAGCCAGCGCGGGGCCGGAGGCGTCCACGATGCAGCGTGCACCGGACAGCCGAGCCAACCGCGCCACCTGGGCGTAAAAATCGTCCGGGACGCCCGGTGGGAGACTTCCGCTGGCTACAACGTACCCGCCCTCCGGAATGGAGTCCGCCACGAGGGCCAGGCACAAACGCCACTCGGGCTCGCTCAGTTCCGGGCCCTGGAGCACAAAGCGGAACTGCTTGCCGGTGGCCGTCTCATCGACGGTGAAGTCCTGGCGGGTGCTTCCTTGGATCGGTACAGCGAGGGTGGGCACGCGTTCGGCTTCAATCAGCCGGCGGTACGCCTCCCCGGTGGGCCCGCCGGCGGTGTAGATGGCCAGAGTCCGGCCGCCGAGGCGCTGCACCACCCGGGACACGTTCACGCCGCCGCCACCCGGGTCGAGGCGGCTGGCGCCGCAGCGCAGCTTATGACCGCTGGTGACCTGTTCCGTGGCCGTGCTGATGTCCAGTGCGGGATTCACGGTGAGCGTGAGGATGGGCTGCATTGCCGTCGGTCTGGGAGCTTCCATGGCCCAAGCATAGGAGCACGGCGCTGCCGGGTTCCCGTGTGACGCCCTCTTGTGGGCAATCATCCGCTCCGCGAGAATGGGCGCGGCAGCATAAGCGGCAGCGGAGGCGGCAGGACAGTCCGCCGCAACGAGTGGAACGGGCACCATGGCAGAGGGCAAGGGCAGCGCGGGCAAGGATGGCGCCAGCAGAAGCAGCAAAGGCAAAGGCAGCGCAGGCAGAGGCGGCTCCGGAAAAAAGAGCGCCGGAAAGGGCGGCCAAAAACGGCCGAAGCGGATGAACCTTGGCCTCTACGAGGCCGAACTGTTCCGGCTCCAGGCCGAGCTCGTGGCGCTGCAGGAATGGGTCCGCAGCACAGGGGCCCGCGTCCTGGTGATTTTTGAGGGCAGGGACGCTGCCGGCAAAGGGAGCGCCATCAAACGCGTCACCGAATACCTGAACCCCCGCGCCGCCCGGATTGTTGCATTGCCGGCCCCGACCGACCGGCAGCGCGGCGAGTGGTATTTCCAGCGGTACGTGGAACAACTTCCGGCCGCGGGAGAAATCGTGCTCATGGACCGCTCCTGGTACAACCGCGCCGGCGTCGAACACGTCATGGGGTTTTGCACACCCGCAGAACACAAGCGCTTCATGGCCCAGTGCCCGGTGTTTGAACGCCTGCTGGTGCAGGACGGCATCCTGATGTTCAAATACTGGTTCTCCATCAGCCACGCGGAACAGGAACGGCGGTTCAAGTCCCGGCTCGATGATCCGATGCGGCAATGGAAGCTCTCGCCGATGGACCGTGAAGCGATCCTCCGGTGGGAAGACTTCTCCCGGGCCAAAGACGACATGTTCATGCAGACCGACACTGCAGAATCGCCCTGGTATGTGGTGGAGGCCGAGGACAAACGCCGGGCCCGGATCAACATGATCGCCCATCTGCTCTCCAGCATCGACTACACCGAAGTCCGGAGAGAGCCGGTGACCCTGCCGGAACGTCCCAAGGCAATCAACTACACCCGCCCGCCCCGCGACCTCTTCCGCTACGTTCCGGACCACGCTGCCCTGGTGAAAAAGTCCGGCAAAGCGTAGCCCGCACGGCGGACATTCGCCGGCCCGGTGCCGCCGGCCGTTCCTGGCAGGTAGGGTACCGGCATGGACATCATCCTGGTACCCGGATTCTGGTTGGACGCCTCGTCGTGGGAGGAGGTGACCCCGGTGCTGATTGCGGCCGGACATGCGGTGCACCCCCTCACGATGCCCGGGCTGGAATCGGTCAGCGCGTCACGGGCCGGCATCGGACTGCGGACCCACATCGACGCCCTCGTCGCGACCATCGACACCTTCTCTGACCCGGTGGTCCTGGTGGGCCACTCGGGCGGCGGCGCCATCATCCACGGCGCCGTGGACGCCCGGCCCGACCGGGTGGCCAGAGCTATCTACGTTGACAGCGGACCGCTCGGCGAAGGCGGGGTCATCAACGATGAGCTGCCGGACGACGGCGACGACGTGCCGCTTCCGCCGTGGGAACTGTTCGAGGATGCAGACCTCACCGACCTCGACGACGGGCTGCGGGCCACGTTCCGGGCCCGGGCCGTCCCGCAGCCCAAAGGCGTGGCCCAGGACCAGCAGCGGCTCTCCAACGATCGCCGCTTTGAGGTCCCTGCCACTGTCATCGCCTGCGAGTTCCCCTCGTCGATGTTGATCGAGATGATCGCCGCGGGCCATCCGTACGTTGCCGAACTCGGCAGGATCCGCGACGTGGAGTTTGTGGATCTTCCTACCGGCCACTGGCCGCAGTTCACCAAGCCGGCGGAACTGGGGCAGGCCATCCTGGCGGCCGTCGACCGGATTCGGTGAGCCGCCGGCCCTGGAAGCTGTGGGCCAGGCGCTAGTGCCCGAAGGGGTCCGGGTCCACGCCCGGCATCCAAGTCAGCCCGGGGACGCCCCACCCGCTCTTCTTGGCCTGCTTCATGGCCCTGCGGGCGTAGCGGTCGATCAGCCGGTTGACGTAGAGCTTGCCGTTGAGGTGGTCGTATTCGTGCTGGATCACGCGGGCGAACCACTCGGTCGCCTCGAAATCCACGGGATTTCCGTCGCCGTCGAACCCCTGCACCCGCGCCCAGTCCGCGCGCTTGAGCGGGTATTGCCCGCCGGGGAAGGACAGGCAGCCTTCCTCGTCCTCGTCCGGATCCGGTAGCGCGCCGGAAATTTTAGCGAGGGTCAGCACCGGGTTGACGACGACGCCGGACGGCGGCGCGCCGTCGTCGTTGTCATATTTGTAGACGAAGAGCCGCTTGCCGACCCCGACCTGGGGGGCGGCGAGGCCGACGCCGTTGGCGGCATCGTTGGTCTCGAACATGTCGGCGATAAGCGTCCGGAGTTCGTCGTCGAAGACTTCAACCTCAGCGGCCCGGCGGTGAAGAACGGGCTCGCCCCAGATCGTGATGGGCAGAACGGTCATGTCAGGAAAATTCCTCCTGTGCTGTGGGTGCTGTGGGTGCTGTGGGTGCTGGTGGACGAACAGTCAGCCGGCGATCGTGCGGCCGACGACGTCGCGCATGATTTCGTTGGTGCCGCCGAAAATAGTCAGCAGTCTGGCCGCCAGGAACGCCTGCGCCACCGGATACTCCAGGATGTAGCCGTAGCCGCCGTGCAGCTGCAGACACCGGTCGCTGACCGATTTTGCCCTCTCGGAGGCCCACAATTTCGCGCGGGCGGCGGAGGCGGCGTCGAGCTCTCCGGCGTTAAACGCCTGGATTGCCCGGTCCACGTACGTTTCGGTGACTTCCACCTCGGTGAGGATGTTGGCCAGTTCGAAGCGGCTGTTCTGGAAATCGATGATCCGTTCGCCGAAGGCGTTCCGGTCTTTCGTGTAACGGACGGTGGCCTCGTAGATGGCGCGGACGACGGCGGAACTCGCCACCGCGATCCCGAGCCGGCCCTGCGGGAGTTGTTCAGCGCAGTACTGCAGAGCCTTGCCCTCCTCACCGACGAGGTCGGCATGCGGGACCCGGACATTGTCGAAGAACAGCTCCGCGGTGTCCGAGGCCTTCAAACCCATCTTGTCCAGCTGCTTGCCCGTGGAGTAGCCCTCGCCCTTGCGGACCATGAACAAGGAGAACGAGTTGGCGTTGCCGCGGCCGGTGCCGCCGTCGGTGCGGGCAAGAACCAGGGACGCGTCGCCGGAGATGCCGTTGCCGATGAACGTCTTTTGCCCGCTGACCAGCCACTCGTCGCCGTCGCGCACGGCTTTGGTGCGGACGCCGCGCAGGTCCGACCCGGCGCCGGGCTCGGTCCACGCCACCGATGTGACGGTCTCGCCGGACACCATGCCGGGAAGCCAGCGGCTCTTGAGGTCATCGGAGCCGTAGGCCAGCAGGTGGGGGAGGACCATGTCGTCGTGGAGGTGGAACGCCAGCCCGACGGCGAGGTGGTTGCTGCGTGCGAACTCCTCGTCCAGAACGGCGCGGAAGCGGTAGTCGTCCATGCCCATGCCGCCGAATTCCTCCGGCACGGCCAGGCCCAGCAGGCCCTGCTCACCGGCTGCCGTCCACAGGCCGCGGGACATCATGTGGTCCTTGTCCCACTGGGCGTAATGCGGTGCCACGGCGCGGGTGTTGAATTCTGCGGCCATCTCACGGAACATCTCGTGGTCTTCTTCAAAGAGCGTGCGCTTCATTGCGGTTCCTTCCGGTCACGGTTCCATGGACAGACAACAAAGGCCGCACCGGATATCCGGTACGGCCTTCGTCTAAGGTCGGACAATTACTGCCGTCCTTCATGAGGGTGAGCGACGGGGGTTGAACCCGCGACCTCCTGGACCACAACCAGGCGCTCTGCCAACTGAGCTACGCCCACCATGTGCCCCGCCAAGCCTTCCGGCGAACCGGCTGGCTGAAAAGGCAACGACAAATAGCTTACCTGCTGATCGGGGCTGCTTTTGCCACTTTCCGGAGTTTTAGCAAAATTTCCTCGAAAAGGTGGCGCAGATTACGTCCGCAGGCCTAGGTTGCCGGTGTTCCGGCGGGGGCATCGACGGACTCCGCGGCGGTGTCCCCGCCGGTTCCCATGACATTTTTGGCAATCCGCTGCGCCGTGGCGCTGTCCGGGCCCGGTGCAGGAACAAAAACGGCTTCGCGGTAGTAGCGCAGCTCGTCGATGGAATCCTGGATATCGCCGAGGGCCCGGTGGCCGCCCAGCTTGGCGGGGGACTGGAAGTAGGCGCGGGCGTACCAGCGGCGGGAGAGCTCCTTGATGGTGCTGACGTCAATGACCCGGTAGTGCAGGTGCTCCACCAGTTCGGGCATGTCCCGGTCCAGGAACACCCGGTCCGTTCCCACCGAGTTGCCGCCCAGCGGGGCCTTCTTGGGGTCCGGTACCCACTTCTTGATGTAGTCCAGGACGATGGCCTGGGCCTCGGCCATGGTCTTGCCACCGGGAAGCTCGGCCAGCAGCCCGGAGCGGGTGTGCATGTCGCGGACAAAGTCGTTCATCTGCGCCAGGGCTGCGTCGTCGGGCTTGATGACGACGTCGACGCCGTCACCGAGGATATTAAGCTCCGAGTCCGTCACCAGCGCGGCCACCTCAATGAGGGCGTCGTGCGTGGTGTCCAAGCCGGTCATTTCACAGTCGATCCAGACGATGCGTTCATTAGATATAGGCACGCGCCCAGCCTACCGTTCCGACGTCGCCGCGCGGTCCGGTGCTAGGATTTCGGGTACGCGGGCGGACAACATTTTTCGCCGTCGCGGCATGCCCCGGGCCGGTTCGCACGGCCGGCAGAGGGTGGAAAATGCCCCACAACAGATTGGACGATCCTGAGATGACGGCGCCTGTGCCCGCAGCGGGGAAGGCGGCTGCCGGCACGCTCCCGTCGGCTGCCGTTGCCGAGGTGGATAACGCCCGTTCGCCCCTGCTGGCAGGATTCGCTGGTTCCCTCTTCATGGCGATCGGTTCGCTGGGGGTCGGCTGGCTTGCGCCTGCTTCCGAGCTCCGCCGCGTTCCGCTGTTCATCTGGATGCGAACGGAAGCCGTCGGCGTCGGGTTGTGCATTGTGTTGCTTGCCGTGGGCGGGATGCTCCTCGTCCGTGCCTGGCTCAGGCTGGGCCAGCGCGTGCGGGTCTGGGGTGCTGAGGCCCGCAAGGCAACACTGCAGGCTGTGGTTCTGTGGGGGCTGCCCCTGATGTTCTCCGTTCCGCTGTTCAGCCGTGATGTCTACGCCTACATCGGGCAAGGCCGGCTGATGGTGGAAGGATTCAATCCGTACGAGAACGGGATTTCCGCGCTCTCGAACTATTTCCAGCTCGGTGCCGACAAGATGTGGACCGAGGCGCCGGTTCCGTACGGCCAGCTCTTCCTCTGGATTGAGCAGTTCGTCGTCTGGTCCACCAACGTGCAACCCGAAGCGAGCATTATGCTCTTCCGGCTGGCCGCGCTGGTGGGGATCGTGTTGTGCATCATCTACGTGCCCAAGCTCGCGGAGCTCCACGGCGTCAACCCGCACCGCGCCTTGTGGCTGACGGCCGCGAACCCGCTCTTCCTCACCAACTTCATCGCGAGTGTCCATAACGACGCCCTCATGATTGGCCTGGCACTGGCAGGGTTGTACTACTGCGCCACCCGGCGCGTCATTCGTGGCCTGGTCCTGGTAACCCTGTCGATCTCCGTGAAACCCATCACCATCGTCTTTCTGCCCTTCATCGGCCTGTTGTGGGCCGGAAAGGGAGCCAGCTGGCCGCGGAAGTTCGTCTTCTGGGGGCTGACCGCCGGCTTCAGCCTGGCGATGTTGTACGCCATGAGCTTGGTCAACGGCTTCGGCTTCGGCTGGATCAACGGGCTCTCCGCGCCGGGAAGCATCTGGATCTGGTACGCGCCCGTCGGGCTGCTGGGCCTGGTTGTCGCCTCGATCTTCAACGCTTTCGGGCTGGACGGGTGGGGTCTGGCCAAGTGGGTGTACGACGCCGGCAAGCTGCTGGCGCTGGGCATCATCGGCTGGCAGATCTTCCGCGGCGACTACGACCGGCTAATACGCCGGCTCACGCTGGCGTTCGCCGCCGTTGTGGTGCTCGCCCCCATGATCCAGTCCTGGTACGTCGTCTGGCTCATTCCGCTCTTCGCCGTCACCGGCATCCGGGACGACTGGCAGGTCAAGGCTCTCTACTTCATCGTGTCGTTCTTCATGGTCTACGCGATCTCCGACCAGCTGGAAGTCTTCCCCTACCTGCAGACCGCGGATCTCGGCCTGGCACTTGCCCTGGCCCGCAACGCCGCAGCGATTATTGCCTTGCTCTTCGCCCTCTACCTGATCTTCCTCGATCCCAAAACCAAGATGCTCTTCAGCAAGTCCGAGGAGCCGATCACCACCCGCCCGGTCATTTGAGCTTCCGCAAGGCCTCCCGGCGTGAAAGCGGGCTCAGCCTGTCTGCGTGCCGTGCCGCGAAATCCTTGACCCAGGCAGGATTGGTGGCGGCGTACTCACGCAGCGCCCAGCCGATCGCCTTCCGGATAAAGAACTCGCGGTCTGCGAGGTTGGGTTCGATAACGGCCGCGAGCAACGCCGGATCGGTCGCGGTTTTGGCTCCCAGCTGGGCCGTGATGGCGGCCCGCCGGATCCACAAGTCGCGGTCCGTGCTCCATCGGAGCAGTACGGCGGACATGTCCTCCCGGTGGGCTTGCAGCAAGTTGCACAGCCGGTGCGAGACCCCGTCCACGAGATCCCACCAGGCGCCGCTGCGAATGATTTCTTCATAGAGCGGGAGCATGCCCATCTCACCCGCGGCGAGCTTCAGCCCGGTCAAGTCGATGGCGGCGTAGCGTTCTTCCCGCCAGCGGGCGTCCCGCCACAACTCCAACACGGCGGACTGCAAGTCCTCCAGAGATCCCGGCGGCCGTTCTTTGATGGCGGTCTTGACCATTCGCCGGACCTCCGGAACCTGCACCCCCAGGCACGGCATTGCGGACTTCAGATAAGCCTGTGCTCCTGCCGCCCGGGCGGGGTCCGCGGCGGCCTGCAGCAGGGATCGTATGGCGCCGACGAGTTCCAGGGGGGGACATGAGGCCACTCTAGCCATGCTCCGGCGGGCCCTTAGAGTTGAAAGCATGTCGATGATTAAGAGCCAAGCCGAAATTGTCCTGATGCGCGAGGCAGGCCGGGTGGTGGCCAATACCCTTGAACGCGTCAAGGAGGCTGCCGCCGTCGGGGTCTCCCTCAAAGAACTTGACGAGCTGGCCGCGGCGACGATTGCCGGTGCCGGAGCGACGCCGGCTTTCCTGAACTACCGGCCGAGGTGGGCGTCGGTGCCGTTTCCCGGGGTTATCTGCACGTCGGTGAACGACGCCGTGGTGCATGGAATCCCCAATGATTACCAGCTCCGGGACGGTGACCTGCTGAGCGTGGACTGTGGCGCGTTCCTTGACGGCTGGTGCGGCGACGCAGCCGTCAGCTTTATTGTCGGCACGGCCGACCCGGAGGACCAGGCCCTGATCGACGCGACCGACGCCGCCTTGGCCCGCGGCATCGAGGCGGCCCGGACCGGCAACAAGATGGGGGACCTGGGTTACGCCATCGGCGGGGCAGCACGCCGCGCCGGTTACGGACTGCTGGCCGACCATGGGGGTCATGGCATCGGCAAGACGATGCACGCCGAACCGCATGTTCCCAATGACGGCAGGCCCGGCCGCGGCATCAAGCTGACGGAGGGCCTGCTCATCGCGATCGAGCCGATGCTCATCCTGGGCGGCACGGACGAGTACATCCACGACGACGATGAATGGACGCTCCGCTCATCTAACGGCCGCCGCGCCGCCCACAGCGAACACACCGTGGCCATCACGAAGGACGGCCCGCTGATCCTGACGCTGCCATGAGGACCTGCCCGGCGGCGGGCAACGCTCCGGTGCCTGCCTACCGGGCGGAGCGCAGGCGGTGTGCGGTGACCCGCAACTGAATAATGCGGGCAGCTCCTGCGATGGCAACGAGCACGCCGCCGCCTACCGCCGCGATGAACAGTGCGATACCGAGCGGCACGGAGCCCTCGAGGCCAAAGAACTTCACTTGCACGTATTCCTGGTTCTGCAGAATGAACGCAATGAGCAGGATCAGGACCACCAGTGCGCAGGCGACCGCGGCCCAGACCATGCCAGCGCGGGTAACCTGGCGCGATTCCTGGGCTGGCGATGTGGACTGTCCTGCCGGCGGAGTCTCCACGGGAGGCGCCTGCGTTGCGGTGTCGGGGGCGCCGGTCGCAAGATCGGTCCCGCCAGCAGGGACTCCGGTCCCGGTCGGGTAGCCCGGCTCGGTGTACACGGAAGGGGCGGCGGCCTGGTCCGGGTACTGGGCGCTGGAGGCGTCGTTGGGATCCTGGGGATCGAATCCGCGGGGTGTTTGGGTCATGGCGGCCATACCTTTCGGTTGCGGGCAGGGCGCACAGGCGTTCCCTGGCGTGCTGCCTGTGAATCAATACTAAGGGTGCTGATGGCCCGCCGGGGGCTGCGACGCAAAATATCGTCGAGGGCCTGAGGGAACGGCGTTTGTTCCTAAGAAACTGCTCCATTGACCGGTGCGTACACACTTGCACCCCGGCCAAGGACAGCGGCTCTGGCCTGCGGAAATTCCGACACGCCAGAGCCGCATCTTGGTGCCCCAGGAGGGAATCGAACCCCCGACCGGCGGATTAGAAGGCCGCTGCTCTATCCCCTGAGCTACTGGGGCACGTTGGCGGTCCTGCCCGGCCGTTGCCGGAGGACGCCTCCAAGAGTTTACCGTGCCGGGCGCGGCCCGGGTGTCAGGAACACCCGCGGGTGCGGGCATTTGCCTCCCGGACGGGTCCACGCCGATTCGCCGCATGTGGCTCCTACGGGCCCCTGGATAGTGGTCCGGTGGATCCGCGCGCGGCGTTGGCGTCGCATTCCTGCTGCCACTACATGTCTGCTTTGTGGACCAGGCCGCCGAGTTTTCCACATGGCCTACCCGGGCCCTCGCGCCGGGCGCGGGCCCGCGCGAAGCTGAAGGAGCCTGCTAGGCACACAATTCGAGACAGGACATGAGAATGAGCGACAACATCACTGTCCGTGGCTTCGTCGTCACGGAGATCACGAGTTCGACGACGCCGGGTGGAGTGGCGACCGCGTCATTCCGTATCGGCTCGACCACCCGCCGTTACGACCGAGCTGCGAACGCCTGGGTGGATGTGAACACCAACTGGTTCACTGTTCAGGGCTACCGGCAGCTGGCAGGAAACCTGGGCTGCAGCATCAGGAAGGGGCAGCGGGTCATCGTCGTGGGAAAGCTGAAAATGCGGAGCTGGGAGAATGCCGGGCGGATCTATCACCGGGCAGAGATCGACGCTGAGGCCGTCGGCCACGACCTCATGTTCGGGTCGGCAAACTACATCCGGACCGCCACCCACGGTCCGCAATCAGCTGCAGGACCGTCGCCTTTCGTTACTGAGGGCGCCGACCAGGAGCGGACAGAGCATGACCAGGACAACCACGGTGCTGCGTACGACCAGCATCACGAAGGCAATCAAGAAGACGGCCCCGCTGCCCCGTCCGTCTTCGTCGACGACGTCACGGGGGAGGAAGCGGAGCTGGATGAGCAAACCGGCGAGCTGAAAGGAGCTGCCGCCTGAGGGTCCCCGGCAGCCGCAGGAGGGATGGGTTGCGGTCAACCACCCTGCGGCGTCGACGTGGAGCGGACGAGGGGGCCTTGCCGGCCGCCGGTACTTTCAGGGCGGCCGGAATGTGAGTTATCCCGGCGGAACCACTAGATTTGTAGGTATGGCGGAATTTATCTACACAATGACCAAGGCCCGCAAGGCCGTTGGCGAAAAACTTATCCTCGACGATGTGAGCATGTCCTTCTTCCCGGGGGCCAAGATTGGCGTTGTCGGTCCGAATGGTGCCGGTAAGTCCACCATTCTCAAGATCATGGCCGGGCTGGACACCCCCTCCAACGGTGAGGCCCGGCTGAGCCCGGGGTACACGGTGGGCATCCTGTTGCAGGAGCCGCCGCTGAACGAGGACAAAACCGTCCTGGGCAATGTCCAGGAAGGCGTCGGAGAGATCATCGGCAAGATTCAGCGCTTCAACGACATCTCCGAAGAGATGGCGAGCCCTGACGCTGACTACGATGTCCTCCTCGAGGAAATGGGCCAACTGCAGGAAGCGATCGACGCCGCCGATGCCTGGGACCTCGATTCCCAGCTGGAGCAGGCCATGGACGCGCTCCGCTGCCCGCCGCCGGAAGCCGACGTCACCCTGCTCTCCGGTGGTGAGCGCCGCCGTGTTGCTCTCTGCAAGCTTTTGCTTCAGAAGCCGGACCTGCTGCTCCTCGATGAGCCCACCAACCACCTCGACGCCGAGAGCGTGCTCTGGCTCGAACAGCACCTTTCCAGCTACCCCGGCGCCGTCCTCGCCGTCACCCACGACCGGTACTTCCTAGACCACGTGGCCGAGTGGATCGCCGAAGTGGACCGCGGCCACCTCTACCCGTACGAGGGTAACTACTCCACGTACCTCGAAAAGAAGCGCGCCCGCCTCGAAGTCCAAGGCAAGAAGGACGCGAAGCAGGCCAAGCGCCTCACCGAGGAGCTCGAATGGGTCCGCTCCAACGCCAAGGGCCGCCAGACCAAGTCCAAGGCCCGCCTCGCGCGGTACGAGGAAATGGCCGCTGAGGCGGACCGCACCCGCAAGCTGGACTTCGAAGAGATCCAGATTCCGCCGGGGCCGCGCCTGGGCGGGTTGGTCCTGGAAGCCAAAAACCTGCAAAAGGGCTTCGAGGACCGCACCCTGATCGACGGGCTTTCCTTCACCCTCCCGCGCAACGGCATCGTCGGTGTCATCGGCCCCAACGGTGTTGGCAAGACCACCCTGTTCAAGACCATCGTGGGGCTTGAACCCCTCGACGGCGGCGAACTGAAAATCGGTGACTCCGTGAAGATTTCCTATGCGGACCAGAGCCGCGGCGGCATCGACCCGAACAAGACCCTGTGGGAAGTTGTCTCCGACGGTCTCGACTACATCCAGGTCGGCCAGGTCGAGATGCCGTCCCGCGCCTACGTGGCCGCCTTCGGGTTTAAGGGCCCGGACCAGCAGAAGAAGGCCGGAGTGCTCTCCGGTGGTGAGCGCAACCGCCTGAACCTGGCGCTGACCCTCAAACAGGGCGGCAACCTGCTGCTCCTCGACGAGCCCACCAACGACCTCGACGTCGAGACGCTCAGCAGCCTCGAAAATGCCCTGCTCGAATTCCCGGGCTGTGCTGTCGTGGTCTCGCACGACCGGTGGTTCCTGGACCGGGTGGCCACTCACATCCTCGCTTACGAAGGTGATGAGGAGAACCCCTCCAAGTGGTACTGGTTCGAGGGCAACTTCGAATCCTACGAGGAGAACAAGATGGAGCGCCTCGGCCCGGATGCAGCCAAACCGCACCGGGTGACCCACCGCCGCCTCACCCGCGACTAATCCCGCAGCCCGCGGCGCGGATCAGCGCCATGCCAAAGGCAGCGGGACAGAAGAGGCCGGCACCCGCAAAAAGGGCGCCGGCCTCTTCCATGCCACGGGTCAGCCGCGGTCGGCCTTGCGCATCTGGTGCTCCAGGACCTTGGTCTGGACCGCGCCTTTGACCTTGCTCTTGAGGTCTGAGGGGACCCGGATCATGCCCTCCTGCGCCACCGTGGCCACATGCCGTCCGTCGCGGCTGAAGATCTTTCCGGTGGCCAGGCCCCTGGCGCTCTGGGCGCTGGGGGACTCCTGAACGTAAAGCAGCCACTCATCCACGCGGACGGGACGGTGCCACCACATGGCGTGATCCAAGCTGGCCACGGACATGCCCGGGGTAATCCAGCTCATCCCGTGCTTGCGCAGGATGGATTCCAGCAGGGTGTAGTCGCTCGCGTACGCCAAGGCGGCGCGGTGCAGTTCCGGATCGCTGGGCATCGGTCCGAACGTCTTCATCCACACGGCGTTGCGTGGTTCCTTTTCGCCCTTGGCCGAGACGTACAACGCCGGGTCGACGTGCCGGATGTCGAAGGGCCGCTCATAGGCCCAGTGCCGCGCCACCGGATGATCGAACTTGCCCAGCAGATCGGCCGTGCTGGGCAGCGACTCGGGGTCCGGAATCCCGGAGGGCATCTGGGACTGGTGCTCGATTCCCTCGTCCTCGTCCTGGAACGAGGCGATCATGGACAGGATGGGCATGCCCTCCTGATACGCGTGTACCCGGCGGGCGGAGAACGAGCGGCCGTCCCTGAGCCGCTGGACGCCGAAGGTGATCGGCTTGTTGGCATCCCCCGGGCGCAGGAAGTACCCGTGCATGGAGTGCACGCCGCGGCCCTCGGGAACGGTGCGGCTCCCGGCAATCAGGGACTGGGCGAGCACCTGCCCGCCGAACACGCGGTGCCGGGGCTGCTGCTGCGAGGGCCCCATAAAGATGTCCTCATCCGTCCGGGCACCCTCAAGCTCGCCGAGGTTGAGCAGTTGGAGGAGCGAGGAGGTGGGGTCCTGGGTGGGCGGGCCCTGCAATCCGGCTTCGGCTTCAGTCATGGATCGACTCTAGGCGTTACCCCGGCACGGTCCCAAGGAGGCACAGCCGGTAGAGTCAATATTGTGTCCGACCTCCTAACGCAGTCCCTGCAGTTCACCGATCCCCGCGACCTCACAGATCTGCGCACCTTCGCCACCCGCGCCAAGTCGATCGACGACGGCGCCATCCGGCTTCAGGCGTCAGGGCAGGTGCTCGCGGCGTACGTGTGCGTGCTCCGGCCGCGGCTGTTGGGGGAGTCCACACCGACGATCCTCGGGCTGCGGACCATGGCCCTGGCGCAGCCAGCCGACACGGACGTCACGGTGCCGATTTCGGCGGTGCTGGACCGGCTGGCGCGCGCAGGGGAGAACGACGTCGAGCTGCCGCTGCCGCCGGTGACGCTCACGGAATCGTGGTCCGGCGTTGGGGCGCCCCGTTCGGGGTGGGAAGCCGTGGCCACGCTGCCGGATTCTGCCCTGCGACGGTCCGCGGAGGCCGGCATCACCGAGATCGCCGGCATTATTCCGGATAAACCCGGCGCCTTGATCGTCAACAACGCCCGCGCCACGGTCTGGGGCAGGGAGCTGCCGGGCAGCGGCGGGCTCCCGCTGGGGGCTGCTTTCGCGGCCTTGACTCTGGGCTTCCTGGCTGACGGTGACCAACAGCTCTACCGGTCCGGACGCTGGTTCCGGCTCAGCGGAGCCCGGGGCCATGTCCTGGCCCGCACCGGTTCAGGACTCTAAGACCCTCGTCAGGCGCACCGGACGTCAGGGGCAGCGGCATCGCGGGACTGAAGTCTTAGCCTGTCTTGACGGGACTGGCATACTGGGCCCATGAACGGCATCTCTGTTCTGGATCCGCCCGTCGAGCGCCACCTTGGCTTCAACGATTCGCTGCATCCTGACCGCAGCTGGATCCGGATGCTCCGCTTCGGGGTGGGCATCCTCGTACTCTGCGCCCTCGCCCAAAAGACCTACGACGCGACGCTCCCCGGCAGCGATGTGGACGTCTTCCAGCTGTACTCGGAATTCACGGTCCAGTCCAACCTCGTCCTCGGGCTCGTGCTCATCGCGTCGGCCGCCCGGCGGCGGGCCCGGCTGCCGGAGTGCTGGGACCACCTGTCCGGCGCGCTCGTTTTTTATCTGGTCATGACCGGCATCATCTACGCCGTGCTGGTGGCCCCGCCGGACGAGCCCTGGTGGAGCTGGGACATGTACTGGCCCCAGCTCGCACACCACCGGCTGGCTCCGCTGTTCGTCGTGCTCGACTGGCTCCTCGTCACGCGGACGGTGCACGGCAAGTGGTGGCGGCCGGTCGTGTGGCTCGGCTACCCCGTCGCCTTCCTGATCTTCTCCTGGCTGCGCGGCGCTGTCGATGGCTGGTACGTCTACGACTTCCTCGATCCAACGCTCGACGGCGGGTGGCCGGCCGCGCTGACGACGACGGCCCAGGTGCTTGCCGCGTTCCTCGTCGTTGCGCTCCTCGTGCACGCCGCCGGCAACGGGCGCGCCGCGCTGGCCGTGGGGCACAAGCGGCGTTGATTAGGTTCCTGAGGCGCACAAAACACTTGCCACTCAAAAACCCGGTCCGGTATTCTGGATGCAGAAAGACCCCGGAGGGATCCCCCCCAAGTGCCTCCGGGGTCTTTCCATGCCGGCCCTAGGCTCCGGAGGGGCTGTTCACCATTGAGAGTGCCGCCCGCTCCATGTAGTCCCAGAGCGTTCCCTCGTGCAGGGGAGGGAGCTCCAGGGAATCCACTGCGGTGCGCATGTGGTGCAGCCAGCGCTCCTTCGCCTCCGGAGTGACGCGGAAGGGCTGGTGCCGCATCCGCAGCCGGGGGTGCCCGCGCTCTTCGCCGTACGTCGTCGGGCCGCCCCAGTATTGTTCGAGGAACATCAGGAAGCGACGTTTAGCCGGGCCAAGGTCCGCTTCCGGATACATGGGCCGCAGCAGTGGATCAGTGGCCACGCCGTCGTAAAACACATCGATGAGCTTCACGAACGTCTCGTGGCCGCCCACGGCGTCGTAGAAGCTATCCGTGTAATCGGGGCGGGCGAACGGATCGTTCTGCAACAGCTGCTTGGGTTGACGGGGTTCGGCGGCGCTGGGGATGGTCATGGTTCTATTCTCCGGCCTTCTGCTGCGGCGCGGCGTCGTCGGCAGCCGGTGTTTCGGGCGGCAGGTAGGTTCCCTGGGAGCGGTTGCCCACGCGCAGGATCTCGCCGTTCCGCAGGTACCAGATGGTGCCGTCTTCGGCCCGGACCCGGGTGATCCGCAGGTTCATTTGCTCCACCGTGCCCACCACCTCGGAGGTCTCAATGATGTCCCCGATGCCGTACTGGTCCTCGATGGTGATGAAGATTCCGGCCAGGAAATCCCGGATCAGCTGCTGTGCGCCGAAGCCGATGGCGATACCGAGGATACCGACGCTGGTCAGGATCGGCGCCACGTCCACGTTGAGGTTTTTGAGCACATAGACGCTGGTGAGGACGGCCACCAGGACGCCCACCACGCTGTTGAGCAGAGCACCGATGGTGTTGGCCCGCTGCACCCGGCGTTCATGGTCGAGGGCGCGGAAGGCGGGAGCCACCCAACGGAAGTGCGGTTTCTTGAAGAACGTGCTGCCGGCGGCGACGCGCTTGGTGATGCCTGCGATGATGAACGACGCCACCAGCCAGATGGCGACGCCGACCCCCAGACTGATGAGGACACCGGGGACGTTGATGGCCGAAATGTCCGGAGGGATAATGGGCTCGATAGCGGTCAGGCTGATCATGGGCGCGGGAGTGCTCCTTGTTGCTACATCAGGGTTGCTGCATCAGGGTTGCTGCGAGCGGGTGCGCGCGGCCGGCGTTCGCCGGGCGCAGAACGCTCTGGTCTCCTTCAACATTAGCGCCGTAGCGTGGGGCCATGCGCATCCTGGTTCTTGGCGGCACAGCGTTCCTGTCCGCAGAAATAGTCCGCACGGCCCTGGCTGCCGGCCACCACGTGACCGCGCTGGCGCGCGGCACCGTTGCTCCGCCGCCCGACGGCGCCACCTGGCTGCGTGCGGACCGGTCGGACGGCGCCGGCGCCTATGCACCCGCCCGCACGGCCGCCCCCGCCGGCGGGTGGGATGCCGTCGTTGAGGTGTCCCGCCACCCTGGCCAGGCTCGGGAGGCGCTGGAGGCGCTGGCAGGATCGGCCCGCCACTGGACCTTCATGTCCAGCCTGTCCGTCTATGCCGACCACTCCCGGGCCGGGGCCGCCGAGGACGCCGCCCTGCTGGCGCCGCTCGCTCCAGACACGGAACCGAGCCCCGAAACCTACGGCGAAGCCAAAGCGGCCATTGAGCATTGGACGGCGGAACTCGCGGGGGAGAAAGCGCACATTTGCCGGGCCGGCCTCATCGGCGGCCCGGGCGACGGGTCGGACCGTTACGGCTACTGGCCGGCCCGCTTCGCTCGCGACGGGGATCCGGTGCTGGTCCCGGACATTCCCGCAGACGCCACGCAGGTCATCGACGTCCGCGACCTTGCAGCGTGGGTGCTCGTCGCAGCGGAATCCGGTGTCATGGGCGCACTGAATGCCGCTGGTGAGCCGGTCCCGTTCGCGGCCTACCTCCAGGAAGCGCGCGGGCTCGCCGCCGGCACCGCCGAGGCGGTGGCCGCCCCGGCAGACTGGCTCGTAGCCCGCGGCGTGAGCCACTGGGCCGGTCCGGAGTCGCTGCCGTTGTGGCTGCCGCCCGGCCACGACGGTTTCGCGACCCGCAGCAGCGCCGCGGCCCGGGCGGCCGGGCTGCTCACCCGGCCCTGGCCGGCCACCCTGCGGGACACGCTGGCAGATGAACGCCGCCGCGGACTGGGCCGCGACCGCCGGGCCGGCCTGAGCCCGGACACCGAGCGCCGGCTGCTGCGCGAGTTTCAGGCGGAGCTGCTGCCCTCCTGAACGCCGCCCTACTGAACGCTGCCCTCGTGCAGCACCGGGAAGTTGACGCTCCTGGCGATGAAGCACACCGCGTTGGCCTGGCGGTGCAGGTCATCCAGAACGTCCGCCGCCACGGGCTTCGCCAGGGTCACCCGCGGCCTGAGGGTGACCGATTCAAACTGCCCGCTGCCGTCCCGGTTCGTCCGCATCAGCCCTTCGGCCCGGTCCTCGTAGGCCGTGACCAGCACCCCATGCTTGACCGCCACATGCAGGAAGGACAGCATGTGGCACTGCGAAAGTGCAGCCACCAGCAGTTGCTCCGGGTTGAAGCGGTTCCGGTCGCCGTGGAACGTCGGGTCCGCGGAGCCCCGCAGGACAGGCAGCCCCGGAACCTCGACGTCATGGTCGCGGGAATAGCCGCGGTACGACGCCGTTCCCTCGCCCAGGTTCCCGGTCCAGCGGACCGTCAGCGTGTAGCGGTGCTCGTCGAGGCTCATGCGCCGACGTCGGCCCGGCGCGCGCGCAACGCCCGCGCCACGCCGTCGCGGTTCTCCAGCATCATCCGCCGCAGTGCATTGCTGTCCGCCGGCAACGACGCGAGGAACTCATCGGTCCGGTCCACCGTCGCCTGCGTGGTCAGCTGCGCCGGGTAGAGCCCGACGACGATCTGCTGCGCCAGAGCGTGTGTGCGGTCCTTGACGACGCCCGGCACAGCCTCGAAGTACTTTTCGGCGTAGGGCTCGAGCAAGGAGGTGTCCAGCACCCGGGTGAAGCCGGTCACGGCCGAACCCTGCAGCGCGTTGGACAGCTCACCCTTGAGAACGATCGAGTCCCAGGCCGCGGCCTTGGCCTCGGCGGTCGGGATGGCCGCCGTGGCCAGGGCCGCCGCGTTTTGGCCGGTGGAGGTGTTGTCCTGCGCCACCTCGGTCTCGATCATCTCCTTCCCGGCGCGGCCGCCGACCACCAGGGACGTGATCAGTTCCCAGCGCAGATCCTGGTCAACGGTGAGGCCGTCCAGGCCCAGGCTGCCCCCGAGCAGACCGGCGACGGTGTCCAGCTGCCCGGCGCTGCGTGCCAATGAGGCGTACGACTTCACGAACTGCAGCTGCGCGTCGGAGCCGGCCGGGACTCCCGAAGCGAGCTCCCACAGCCGGTCGGCGGCGGCGGTGATGGCGGAGTCCTTGTACTCGGCGGCCACGTAGAAGTTCAAGGTGGTCGCCAGTTGGCGCAGTTGGACCAGGATCACGGAGGAATCGGATTCCTCGGCGATGTTCGCCAGGATCAGGTCCACATAACCGCGGGCAGGGGTCTCGCCGTCGCGCGCCGCGTCCCATGCCGAGCCCCACACGAGGGTGCGCGGGAGGCTCTGGCTGAAGTCCTTGAGGTGCGCCGTGGCGGTGGCGAGGGACGCCGGGTCGAGGCGGACCTTGGCGTAGGCGAGGTCGTCGTCGTTGAGCAGGATCAGGTCCGGCCGGGCGAGCCCGGCCAGCGCCGGCACCTCGGTGCGGGCGCCGTCGACGTCGAGCTCCGCGCGGTGGACGCGTTCCAGCTTCCCGGCATCGTCGACATTATAGAAGCCGACGGCGAGCCGGTGCGGGCGGAGGGTCGGCTGGCCCTCGGTCGCTGACTGCAGGATCGCGAAGGCGGAGATCGTTCCGTCCGCGTCGACGGACAGCTCGGGCTTGAGCGTGTTGACGCCGGCGGTCTCCAGCCACAGCTGTCCCCACTGGTCCAGGTCGCGGCCGCTGGCCTTTTCCAGCTCGGCCATCAGGTCGCTGAGCTCGGTGTTCTGCCATGCATGCTTGCGGAAGTACTCGCGGACGCCGGCCATGAATTCGTCCGGGCCCACCCAGGCCACCAGCTGGCGGAGCACCGAGGCGCCCTTCGCGTAGGTGATGCCGTCGAAGTTCACCTCGACGTCCTCCAGGTTGTTGATCTCGGCGAAGATCGGGTGGGTCGTGGGGAGCTGGTCCTGGCGGTAGGCCCAGGACTTCTCCACCGAGGCGAAAGTGGTCCAGGCGGAATCGAATTTCGTGTTTTCGACGGCGGCAAGGTGGGACATGTACTCGGCGAAGGACTCGTTGAGCCAGAGGTCGTTCCACCAGCGCATGGTCACGAGGTCCCCGAACCACATGTGGGCCAGTTCGTGGAGCACGGTGATGGCCCGGCGCTCCACCTGGGCGTCGGTGACCTTGCTGCGGAAGACGTAGCCTTCCAGGATGGTCACGGCGCCGGCGTTTTCCATGGCCCCGGCGTTGAACTCCGGCACGAAGAGCTGATCGTACTTCTCGAACGGGTACGGGCAGCCGAACTGCGCCTCGAAGAACTCAAAACCCTGGCGGGTGAGTTCAAAGATGTTCTCCGCGTCAAGGTACTGCATCAGGGACTTGCGGGCGAAGACGCCCAGCGGGGTGACCTTGCCGTTGGCGGCAACCACTTCGCTGCGCACCGACTGGTACGGCCCGGCGATCAGGGCCGTGACGTAGGAGGAGAGCCGCGGCGTGGGGGCGAACTCCCACACGGAGCGGGCGCCGCCGTCGGTACCGGGAATGGTCTCAACGGGCGCCGGGGTGGGGGAGTTGGAGATGAGATCCCAATGCGAGGGGGCGGTCACCGTGAACGTGAAACTGGCCTTGAGGTCGGGCTGTTCAAAAACCGCGAACATCCGCCGGGAATCCGGAACCTCGAACTGGGTGTAGAGGTACACCTCCTGGTCCACGGGGTCCACGAAGCGGTGCAGTCCTTCGCCGGTGTTCATGAACGGTGCCTCGGCAACGATCAACAGTTCGTTCTCGGCTTCCAGCTCCGGCAGCTGGATCCGGATGCCGTCGGAGACCTCCGCCGGGTCGAGCTCGCGCCCGTTCAGGGTCACACTCTGCACGGCGTCGGTGACGGCGTCGATGAACGTCGAGGAACCCGGCACCGCCGTGAATTTCACGGCGGTGGTGGTTCCGAAGACTCTCTCTCCGCGGGTGAGGTCCAGCTCGACCTCGTAGGAGTCGACGGCGATCAATTCGGCGCGTTCGCGTGCTTCGGCGCGCGTCAGGTTCATTCCGGGCAAAGTGGGGCCTCCAGTGCTGCGGTGGGATGGAACTGCTCGATACTGTGAAGTTATTCTTTCACTTCTGTGGCGCTTGGCAAACAACCCGGGCGGATCGTCCGCGTTCCACCAAGATACGGAAGGCGGAATCCTCGGGGGTAGCGTTGAGGGCATGGGAAAGTTTCGCAATTCCGTCGACGCCAGGGCGCTGCGCTTCGCCGTGGGATTTCCACTGATGCTGGCGGCGGCGTTCCTGGTGTGCGCCTTCCTGCTCCGCTCCGACCTGCCTGAACCGCTGGCCGTCCGCTGGGCGGAAGGCGCCGCCGCGGACTTCGCGCCGTTTGGAATGGTGGCCGGGGTGGGGGCGGCGCTGATCGTGCTGCTCGGCGGGGCGGCGCTGATACAGGCGGTCCCGCTGTCCCGTCCGGCCCTCATGCGCCGGATCATGATGGGCGCCGGGTTGTCCCTCAGCCTCTTCGTCACCACCGTCCTGGCTGCCGTTTTAGTGGGGCAGGTGGGCCTAGGGAACGCGAGGCAGGCGCAGGTGGACGTGGCCGTGCTCGCCCTGGGCAGCGGAGCGTCCCTGGGCCTGGGCATTGTGATGGGCTTCGTCTTCAAAGCTGATGAACGCTGGTCCACGGATGACGACCGGGCCATGGCGGAAGCCTTGGCCCGGGAGGTGGACCCCGACCTGGCCCGGGATTCCGTGAGCGTGTGGGTTCACGCCCGCAGTTCGGTCTTCGTGATGCTGGGAATCGGCACCCTGTTTCCCGCCGCGCTGCTGACGATCGCAGTCCCCTGGCTGGCCGCACTCCTCGCAGCGCTCGCCCTTGCCGGCGCCGCCTGCCTGTTTGCCCGCATCCGGGTGGACCGCAGCGGTCTGCGGGTCTTCGCCGCCGGCTTCGTGCGCGTGATGGATGTACCGGCCGCCGCCATTGAGTCGGCGACGGCGAAAAACATCAGGGCCGCCGACTTCGGCGGATGGGGATACCGCAACCACGGCACCACGACTGCCCTGCTGGTCAGCAGCGGAGCAGCCGTCGTCGTTGACCGCTCCGACGGGCGGACCCTGGCCGTCAGCGGCGGGAGCGCCGCGACAGCGGACAACATGGCCCAGGTGATCTCGCGGGTGGCAGCACGCGCACGGCGGACCGGCGGCACCGCCCACCCGTGATGACCGGCCGGCGGGCAGTCGGTCCTGGGGTAGCAGCCGCCGGCCAGCCAGCCCGTGGTCCGCGCCCCGCGCCCTAGTAGGCTGGGAACAGCCCTTCGTCCTCCCCGCAGCCGCTGGAACCTGCCGGTCTGCCCAACTGAACGGATCCGCCGTGACCCCCTCTGACCTCCCGCGCGTGCACATCGCCACCGACCATGCCGGCATGGAACTCAGCGCCCACCTCGTCCGCCACCTCAGCGCCGGAGGCTACGACGTCGTCGATCACGGGCCCCAGGCCTATGACGCCCTCGATGACTACCCGTCCTTCTGCATCAACGCAGCCCTCGCTGTGGTGGCAGATCAGGAAGCCGGCACCAGCGCCCTCGGAATCGTGCTGGGCGGCTCGGGCAACGGCGAACAAATCGCCGCGAACAAGGTTAAGGGCGTCCGTGCCGCACTGGCCTGGAACCTGTCCACCGCGAAGCTTGCCCGTGATCACAATGACGCCAACGTTGTCGCCGTCGGCGGCCGGCAGCACAGCGTGGCGGAGGCCACGGAAATCATCGAGGCGTTCCTGGCCGAACCTTTCAGCAACGACGAACGCCACGTCCGCCGGATCGGCAAGATTGCCGCGTACGAGCGCACCGGGGAGATTGTGAACTAGTGCCGGAGGGCCATTCCGTCCACCGGCTGGCACGCCAGTTCGGGGACGTCTTCGCGGGGGAGCGGGTTGCGGTGACCAGCCCGCAGGGGCGCTTCGTCCAGGGCGCGGCACTGCTGGATGGCCACACCCTCATTGGCTCCACCGCGCACGGGAAGCACCTGTTCCTGGAATTTGAGAACAGCCTGATCCTGCACGTCCATCTGGGCCTCTATGGTGCGTGGAACTTCGGCGGCGACGCAAGCTTCCGGGGCGCGTCCAGCATCGGTGCGCCCCGACGGGTGGGGGAGCGGGAGGTCCGCGACGACGCCGGAGCGGACGATCCCGCCTACGCCGGCCCGCCCGATCCGGTTGGCGCCGTCCGGGTGCGGCTCATCAGCGCCCACGGCTGGGCCGATCTGCGCGGGGCCACCACCTGCGAGACAATCACCGACGCTGAGGCCGCTTCCGTGCTGGCCCGGCTCGGTCCCGATCCGCTGCAGAATCTGCCCGGGAACCGGGAGTCCTTTGCCGAGGCAGTCCTGGCCAAACGCACGCCGATCGCGGCCTTGCTGATGGACCAAAAGGTCATTGCCGGAGTCGGCAACGTCTACCGTGCCGAAGTGCTGTTCCGGCAGGGCCTGGACCCCTGGCTGCCGGGAACTGCGCTGCCGGCGGAGGCGGCGCGCCGGCTCTGGGATGACACCGTGGCGGTGATGTCCGACGGCGTCCGCGACGGACGGATCGTCACCACCCCGCCGCGTTACTGGACCGCATGTGAGGGGTTGCCCGCCCCCGAGGATGCCCATTTCGTCTACCGCAGGCAGGGCCTGGACTGCCGGAACTGCGGAACGCCGGTGGCTCTGGCCGAGCTCGGTGCCCGCAAGCTCTACTGGTGCCCGTCCTGCCAGTCGGCGTAGGTTTCCGGCACAAAAAAGCCCCTCCGAAGAGGGGCTTTTTGTCATTACTGGGAGGGGACGACGGGAATCGAACCCGCATCATCAGTTTGGAAGACTGAGGCTTTACCACTAAGCTACGTCCCCGGGACGTTGCAGGACTCCTCCAGCAGAACTTCCGGGCGGCTGTTGAAGCCGGATACAACTAAACCTAATTCAGGACCCCGGTGTCAAATGTGCAAACCGGCACCATTTGACCGTAGACTGTTCTGTGCACTTACGGGGTGTAGCTCAGCTTGGCTAGAGCGCCTGCTTTGGGAGCAGGAAGTCGCAGGTTCAAATCCTGTCACCCCGACTCTGCAGGTACTGCCACACCACGGCAGTGCAGAACCCAACCCCCTAACGCCAGGAGTACTTAGACTGTGAAGAGCGCTGTCGAGAACCTCACCCCCACGCGGGTCAAGCTCAATGTTGAGGTCCCTTTTGAGGAATTGAAGCCCAGCATCGCAGAGGCATACAAGACTGTTGCTTCGCAGATCCAGGTCCCGGGTTTCCGCAAGGGCAAGGTCCCATCCAAGCTCATCGACCAGCGCGTGGGCCGCGGCTACGTGCTGGAGACCGCCATCAACGAAGGCCTCAACGGCTGGTACCAGGCGGCCGTTCAGGAAACCGGTATCCGTCCGCTGAGCCGTCCCGAGGTTGAGATCACCGAGGTCCCGGATCCGTCCGCCACTGACGGGGAACTCAAGTTCCACGCCGAAGTTGACGTCCGTCCCGAGATCGAGCTGCCCGACTACGCCGGTATCAAGGTTGAAGTTGCTGCCGCCGAGTCCACCGACGCGGATGTCGACACGGCCCTGGACGAACTGCGCGGCCGCTTCGGCACGCTGAAGTCCGTGGACCGCCCGGCCGCCGACAAGGATTTCCTGTCGATTGACATCACTGCCACGATCGACGGCGCCGAGGTTGACTCCGCCGCCGGTCTGTCCTACCAGGTGGGCGCCGGCACCATGCTCGAAGGCCTCGACGAAGCCGTCACCGGCCTCAGCGCCGATGAGGATGCCATCTTCGCCACCACCCTCGTGGGTGGCGAGCACGCCGGCGAGTCCGCCCAGGTCAAGGTCGTCGTCAAGTCCGTCAAGGAGCGCGAGCTGCCCGAGGCTGATGACGATTTCGCCCAGCTGGCCTCCGAATTCGACACGCTGGCCGAACTTCGCGAGGACCTCGCGAAGCAGGCCGCAGAGTCCAAGGTTGTTGAGCAGGGCGTTGAAGCCCGCGACAAGGTCCTCGACAAGCTCGTTGAGCTCGTCGCGGTTCCCGTTCCGGCGTCTGTCGTTGAAGAGCAGATCGAGCAGCACTTCAACGCTGAGAACGCCCACGGCGAAGGTGACCACGACACCGAGGAGCACCGCGCCGAGGTCAAGGCCAACACCGAGCGTGCGTTCCAGAATGAGATCATCCTTGACGCCATCGCCGAGAAGGAAGAAGTCAACGTCAGCCAGAACGAGCTGATCGACTACATCGTCACCACCGCCGGCCAGTACGGCATGGACCCGAACCAGTTCGCCCAGATCATCGATCAGAGCGGCCAGGTCCCCATGATGGTCTCCGAGGTCCGCCGCCGCAAGGCACTCGCCGTCGTCCTCGGCCAGGCCGAGGTCACCGACTCTGAGGGCAACGCCGTTGACCTCAGCGACTTCGTCCGCCCCGGCGACGAAGAGGCAGGCGTTGAGGCAGCTGACGAGGTCGAGGCTGAGGAGTCCGCGTCCGACGAAGCAGCCACCGAGACGGTCCGAAACGACGACCCGGCAGCAGCGAAGTTCTAGCACTTTCTGATTCCGCAGTTCCTGCCCGCACCCCCGGATCCACGATCCGGGGGTGCGGCGTTTTAAGCCTGCAATGAACGGTCCGGGGCAATCGTGCGCCGTCAGCGAACAGCCCCGCGCCTGAGCACAAAGCCGCCACGAAAACCGTTAGTGTCCATGTAGGAAAGTTCAGTGATGTCGTCCAGTGGCGTCACCGTCGCCAGCGAGAGGTAAGTACACATGTCACAGCACGCAGGGGCCCCCCGGATGGCTACTGTCGATCCGGCAGCCCAGGATAACTACATTTACAACCGCCTGCTGAAAGAGCGCATCATCTGGCTTGGTTCTGAGGTTCGGGACGAAAACGCCAACGCGATCTGCTCGCAGCTGCTGCTGCTCTCGGCCGAAAACCCCGAGAAAGATATCTACCTTTACATCAACTCCCCGGGCGGCTCCGTCACCGCCGGCATGGCCATCTACGACACCATGCAGTTCATCCCGAACGACGTCGTCACCGTCGCCACCGGTCTGGCCGCCTCAATGGGCCAGTTCCTGCTCTCCTCCGGCACCAAGGGCAAGCGCTACGCCACCCCCAACGCCCGGATCCTGATGCACCAGCCCTCCGGTGGCATCGGCGGCACGGCGTCGGACATCAAAATCCAGGCTGAGCTCATCCTGCACATGAAGAAGGTCATGGCTGAGCTGACGGCCGATCAGACCGGCCAGACGGTCGAGACGATCCTCAAGGACAACGACCGCGACAAATGGTTCACGGCCAAGGAAGCCCTCGAATACGGCTTCTTCGACAAGATCGCCGCGCACGCGGGATCCGTGGCCGGTGGCGGCGGAACGAACGCCGACATCACCGACGCAGCCGCCGAAGCCACAGACGCAGCCACCGAGAACTGACCGGCACGCAGACAGCAATGAATTCAGGAGCAATGAACATGAACTACAACTTCGGTTCGACGGCCGGTAACCTGCCGAGCAGCCGCTACGTGCTGCCGCAGTTCGAGGAGCGCACCCCGTACGGCTTCAAGCGCCAGGACCCGTACACCAAGCTGTTCGAGGACCGCATCATCTTCCTCGGTGTCCAGGTGGACGACGCCTCGGCCGATGACGTGATGGCGCAGCTGCTGGTTCTGGAGTCCACCGACCCGGACCGCGACATTACGCTGTACATCAACTCCCCGGGCGGCTCCTTCACCGCCATGACCGCGATCTACGACACCATGACGTACATCCGCCCCGAGATTCAGACCGTGTGCCTTGGCCAGGCTGCCAGCGCAGCCGCTGTGCTTTTGGCAGCCGGCACGCCGGGCAAGCGGCTCGCCCTGCCGAACGCCCGCGTCCTGATCCACCAGCCCTCCCTCTCCGGCGGCCAGGGCGGGCAGGCCTCCGACCTTGAAATCCAGGCGGCCGAGGTCATGCGCATGCGGGAATGGCTTGAAAACACGCTGGCCAAGCACTCCGGCCGGACACCCGAGCAGGTCAACAACGACATCGAGCGCGACAAGATCCTCACCGCGGCAGAGGCCATGCAGTACGGCCTCATCGACCAGGTGCTGGATTCGCGCAAGATGAAGCCCCAGGCGATCACCAAGTAGCGCAACAAGTACGCAACATGCAGTTCCCGGCACCGGTGTGGCCCATTTCAAGTGGCCGCACCGGTGCTGGCTTTCCACCCAACGGCCCTAAAGTGACCTAGAGTGGAACATGTCACGGCTGGTCTCCGACAGGCCGGCCCGTGATTTTCACTAAATGGGTGCAGCGCTGCGCAGGAGTAGGACAGCCGGCAGCAAGATACTAAAGGGGTTCACATATGGCTCGGATTGGCGAGAGCACGGATCTGCTGAAGTGTTCTTTCTGCGGAAAGAGCCAGAAGCAGGTCCGGAAGCTCATTGCCGGGCCCGGCGTCTACATTTGCGACGAATGCATTGAACTCTGCAACGAGATCATTGAAGAGGAACTCGCCGAAGTAGCTGATCTGGGCAGTTTTGAGCTGCCCAAGCCCCGCGAAATTTTTGATTTCCTGCAGGAATATGTGATCGGCCAGGAACCCGCCAAGCGGTCCCTCGCCGTCGCCGTTTACAACCACTACAAACGCATCCAGGCCGGCCACGCCCCCAAGAGCGGCAGCCTCGCCGAGGGCGTGCACCACGACGACGTCGAGATCGCCAAGTCCAACATCCTCCTCATCGGTCCCACCGGCTGCGGCAAGACCTACCTCGCCCAGACCCTTGCCCGGCGCCTCAACGTCCCGTTCGCCGTGGCTGATGCCACCGCGCTGACAGAGGCCGGCTACGTCGGCGAGGACGTCGAAAACATCCTGCTTAAGCTCATCCAGGCCGCCGACTACGACGTCAAAAAAGCCGAACAAGGCATCATCTACATCGATGAGATTGACAAGATCTCGCGCAAAAGCGAGAACCCCTCCATTACCCGGGACGTCTCCGGTGAGGGCGTGCAGCAGGCCTTGCTCAAGATCCTTGAGGGGACGGTCGCGTCGGTTCCGCCGCAGGGCGGCCGCAAGCACCCGCATCAGGAATTTATCCAGATCGACACCACCAACGTGCTGTTCATCGTCGCCGGCGCCTTCGCTGGTCTCGAGGAGATCATCGGTTCGCGGTCCGGGCGCAAGGGCATTGGGTTCGGCGCCCCGCTCAATGAGGTCAAAAACAACACCGACTCTTACGGCGAGGTCATGCCCGAGGACCTCCTGAAGTTCGGGCTGATTCCGGAGTTTATTGGCCGCCTCCCGGTCATCACCACTGTCTCCAATCTGGATCGGACAGCACTCATCCAAATTCTGTCCACGCCGAAGAATGCCCTGGTGAAGCAATACCAGAAGATGTTCCAGCTGGACGGCGTCGAGCTGGTCTTCGACGAGGAGGCACTCAACACGATTGCCGACCAGGCGCTGGAACGCGGTACGGGGGCCCGGGGCCTGCGCGCCATCATGGAGGAAGTGCTGCTCCCGGTCATGTTCGACCTGCCCAGCCGGGACGATATCGCCACGGTGGTTATCACCGAGGACGTCGTCTCCAGCAAGGCGGCGCCGACGCTGATCGCGCATGACGTCAAACGCCGTAAGTCGGCCTGATCCCAGCTGCTCAAGCGGAATAAACTGCCCGCGCCGCCTGCTGTTACCTGTGACGTGCCTGCGTGCTGCAGCCACGGTTTCGAGCTATGGCAGCACGCCCTTGCCGGCAGACTTCCCTGAAGGAGAACACCTGTGACTGAATCCCTGACCCAAGACTCCACCACCAACAAGGCCGACTTCTGGTTCGACCCGATGTGCCCATTCGCGTGGGTTACCTCCCGCTGGATCGGCGAGGTTGAAAACGTTCGTGACATCAGCACCGAGTGGCACGTCATGAGCCTGGCCATGCTGAACGAGGGCCGTGAGGAACTCCCGGCGGAGTACAAGGCCTTCCTCACGAAGGCCTGGGCGCCGGTGCGTGTCATCACGGCCGCTGCCGGCCAGCATGGCACCTCGTACATCAAGGCGCTCTACGACGCCATGGGCACCAAGATCCACAATGAGGGCAACACGGACATCGACGCCGTCATCGCCAAGTCCCTCGCCGAAGTTGGCCTTCCCGCGGACCTCGCGGCGGCGGGCCAAAGCGACGAATTCGACGCTGCCCTCCGCACCACCCACGAGGCCGGGATTTCTCTGGTGGGCCAGGACGTGGGCACACCCGTCGTTGCCTTCAACGGCACGGCGTTCTTCGGCCCCGTGCTCACCCGCATCCCCCGGGGCGAAGACGCAGGACGGTTGTGGGACGCCTCGGTATCCCTGGCATCGTTCCCGTACTTCTTCGAAATCAAGCGCAGCAGGACCGAGAGCCCCACGTTCGACTAGGCCCCGGCGGACCACGATCCGCTGCAGACGACGGCCCACGGGCCCCGGCGAAACTACACACATGTAGTTCTGCCGGGGCTCTTGTGCAGCCGGCAGGGCAGGATCACAATTGAAAGTACCCACTTCGAAAGAAGCGGGACGCAGGAACCAAAGATTCAGTGACACTCATCCGACGCAGCCACCGGCAAAGTCAGATGATGGCTACCAGTGACGAGGTAGGAAGACCTGAAAATCCGAGGATCCCGCCAGATCGCCTCAGACGTCACGTGGCAATCGAAGAGTCGAAGCCCCACCAACGGCAAAACGCTGATGGGGCTTCCCCTTTGCCCTCAGGCTGTTCCGGGAGGGGGTGCCGTCGGAGGCTGACTGCGAACGCAAGCGAGAGCGACGGAAAAGCTTGGAAGCTTGCCAATGCGCCGTCGAGCAAATGGGGTTCAATGGAAGGAACAAGCACGCGGGCGCCGCGGTTGGCTCCAATAGCAGGGCAGCGGTCAGGTCCCGGAATGTTCCGGCCCAGGACCACGTTCTGCTTGTGTCCTCTTCCACCCCCAGCATTGGAGCACCATGCCCGTCACAGCCCACCTGGACCTGATCCTCACCGCGGACGCCCTGCCCACGGCGCCTGCCGTGCTCCGGGAGATCCTCGCCGACACGCGCGCGTTTGAAGGCTGCCGCGGTGTCGAGGTGCTGGTCGACAGCACCAACCCGGCCCACATCCTCGTGGTGGAACAGTGGGCGTCCATGGAGCACGACTCCGCCTACCGCGCCTGGCGGGCGGCCGAGGGTGCGAGCGCGCTCGGAGACCTGCTGGCCGCCCCGCCGGTGCTGACACACTTCGAGGCCTCGGCCGGGATCTAAGCCTCGGACACCGAGACCCAGCTCATAAAATGAGGGCCCTCTCCGCCCGGCAGAAGCCGGGCCGGGAGGGCCCTCATGTCGTTGCGGACGACCGGGTCTACGCCTGGCCGGGTTCCTCGGCCGGAGCCAACACCACATCGCTCACGGTCAGTTCACCCTCGCCAGCAACCACAGCCAGTTCACGGGCGTTCGCGGCGGCCTTGAGATCGCCCAGGCCGGCCTTGAGCTGCGTCGTGAGGGACTCCGATGCAGTGACCGTCGCGGAGAGCACTGCGGTGCGCTGCTTGACCTTGGCTTCGGACTTGGCCTTGCGGATGCCGCTGAGCGCGGCCCCGACGGTGGCCAGCAACGTGGTGTCGCCGTCGATCTCGACGGCGGACGGCCACGGGGCGCGGTGCACCGAGCCGGTGCGCCACCAGCTCCAGACTTCTTCCGTCGCGAACGGCAGGAACGGTGCAAAGAGCCGCAGGAGGGTGTCCAGGCTCGTCGCCAATGCGGCCAGCACGGAGGCCTGCTGGGCATCCCCGGCAGCACCGTAGGCGCGGTCCTTGATCAGTTCCACGTAGTCATCGGTGAAGTGCCAGAAGAAGCTTTCCGTGAGCTGCAGCGCACGGGCGTAGTCATAGCTCTCGAACGCCTTGGTGGCCTGGAAGACCACGTCGGAGAGCTGGGCAAGCACGGCACGGTCCAGGGGATTGCTCAGCACCGAAAGGTCACCGGACACCACGGAGTTCTCCGTGGCGCCCAGGTTCAGCACGAACTTGGAGGCGTTGAGCAGTTTGATCGCCAGCCGGCGGCCGATCTTCATCTGTGCGATCTCATACGCCGTGTCCGCGCCGAGCTTCGCCGAGGCCGCCCAGTACCGCACGGCGTCCGAGCCGTACTCTTCGAGCACGTCGGTCGGGACGATCACATTGCCCTTGGACTTGGACATCTTCTTGCGGTCCGGGTCCAGGATCCAGCCGGAGATGGCTGCATGCTTCCACGGCGCGAGATCCTGCAGCGCATCGGCGCGGACCGCGGAGGAGAACAGCCAGGTACGGATGATGTCATGGCCCTGCGGCCGCACGTCGAAGGGGAACACCTTGGCGAAGAGCGCCTCGTCGGTGCTCCAGCCGCCCACAATCTGCGGGGTCAAGGACGAGGTCGCCCAGGTGTCGAGCACATCGGCGTCACCGGTGAAGCCACCCGGCACGTCGCGCCGGGACTCCTCGTAGCCCGGGGCCGCGTCCGCGGCCGGGTCCACCGGCAGGTGGGCGTCCGATGGAACGATGGGTGCCGCGAAGTCCGGGTTGCCGTCGGCGTCCAGCGGATACCAGACCGGCACGGGAACGCCGAAGAAGCGCTGGCGGGAGACCAGCCAGTCCCCGTTCAGCCCGGAGATCCAGTTCTCGTAGCGGGAACGCATGAACGCCGGGTGGAAATCGATCTCATGGCCGCGGGCAATGAGCCGCTCGCGCCGTTCCGCGTCGCGGCCGCCGTTGCGGATGTACCACTGGCGGGAGGTCACTACTTCCAGGGGCTTGTCGCCCTTCTCGAAGAAGTTCACCGGGTGCAGAATCTTCTTCGGCTCACCGTCGAGGAGGTCCGCCGCTGCCAGAAGCTCCACCACGGCCTCCTTGGCGCTGAAGACGGTTTTGCCGGCGATGGCTTCGAAAGCGGCGCGGCCCTGGTCGGTGGCGATCCACTCCGGGGTCTCGCCGATGATGCGCCCGTCGCGGCCCACGATGGCGCGGGTGGGCAGCTGGAGTTCCCGCCACCAGGTGACGTCGGTGAGGTCGCCGAAGGTGCACACCATGGCGATGCCGGAGCCCTTGTCCGCCTTGGCGAGCGGGTGGGCCTTGACCTCCACCTCGACGCCGAACACCGGGGAGGTGACTGTCTTCCCGAACAGCGGCTGGTACCGCTCGTCGTCAGGGTTCGCCACGAGCGCGGCGCAGGCGGCCAGCAGTTCGGGGCGGGTGGTCTCGATGTAGATCTTGTCACCGTCTTCGGTGAAGAAGGGGTAGCGGTAGTAGGCGCCGGCAACTTCGCGGTCCTCGAGCTCGGCCTGGGCCACGGCGGTGCGGAAGGTGACGTCCCACAGGGTGGGCGCCTCGGCCATGTAGGCGTCGCCCGCGGCGAGGTTTGCCAGGAAGGCGCGCTGGGAGATGGCGCGGGACTTCTCATCGATGGTCCGGTAGGTGAGGTCCCAGTCCACGGACAAGCCGAGTGTCTGGAACAGGTGTTCGAAGACCAACTCGTCCTCGACGGCGAGTTCTTCGCAAAGTTCGATGAAGTTCCGGCGCGAGACGACGTCGAAGTCGCGCTGGTTCTTGGCCGGCTCCGCCGGGGGCCGGTAGTCCGCGTCGTAGGCGGTGGTGGGATCGCAGCGCACACCGAAGTAGTTCTGCACGCGGCGCTCGGTGGGCAGGCCGTTGTCATCCCAGCCCATCGGGTAGAAGACGTTTTTGCCGGTCATGCGCTGGTAGCGCGCCAGGACGTCGGTCTGGGTGTAGGAGAACATGTGCCCGACGTGCAGCGAACCGGACGCCGTGGGTGGGGGAGTGTCGATCGAGTAGACCTGCTCCCGGGTGGTGTCCGGGTTGAACTTGTAGGTCCCTTCCTCAAGCCAGCGCCGGGTGAGGGCGCCTTCCAGTCCCTCCAGGGCGGGCTTGTCCGGAACATTGATGGGGGCGGTGGTGGGCGTGTCTGTACCCTGCGTGTCTTCAGCCATGCGGCAATTCTTTCACGCCGGGCGAAGCCAGCCGCACAGGAGACCGGATCTGCGGGAGGGTCTCTTCTGGTTCCGGTGGATCGGCGGGAGGGTTCGGTCTACTAGGGTGGTGCCATGACTGAGGGAATCCAGCACACATCACCCCGAGCCAAAGCAGCAGTTGTCACCGGCGCCAGCACCGGAATCGGCGAGGCTACCGTGCGCGCCCTCCGGGCGGAGGGCTGGACGGTCTTTGCCGTCGCCCGCCGCGCGGACCGGCTGGCGGCGCTCGCCGCCGAAACCGGCGCCGTCGCGCTTCCGGCAGACGTGACCGACGACGCGGCCGTCGACCGGCTGGTGGACGAGGTCACCCGCGCCGGGGGGATCGACACGCTGATCAACATCGCCGGCGGCGCCCGCGGCGCGGATAAGGTAGCCCAAACGCGGACCGCGGACTGGGAATGGATGTTCGAGGTCAACGTCCTGGGCACCATGAAACTCATCCGGGCCTTCCTGCCGATGCTGCGCGCCGATGGGGAAGGCACCGTCCTGAACCTGACCTCGACGGCGGGACTGTCCGCCTATGAGGGCGGCGCCGGCTACAACGCGGCGAAGTTTGCCCAGCACGCCCTGACCGGCGCCCTGCGCCTGGAAGAGGCCGAGCACAACCTCCGCGTGATCGAGGTGGCGCCGGGCATGGTGCAGACGGAGGAGTTCTCCTTGAACAGGCTCGGCGACCAGGGTGCCGCCGCCAAGGTTTACCAGGGGGTCGCGAAGCCCCTCACCGCGGCGGACGTCGCCGACGTCGTCCGGTACGCCGTCACGGCGCCGCACCACGTCAACCTGGACCAGATCGTCATCCGCCCGGTGGCGCAGGCCTCCAACTTCAAGGTGATCCGCAAGAACTAGGGCTCAGGGCGCTCAGCTCTCACCCGGTGGCCGGGACGGAGAGCGTCGCGATGATGGCGGCGTGGTCCGTTCCGGACACCCGGTGCACGGTGTACGCCGAGCCGCGCACGGACGTGCTGGTGACCAGATGGTCGATGGTAATGCCGGGAAGCAGCACCTCATCCATCGGCCAGGTGGGGACCAGCCGGGCACCCTGGGCTGTCCCCACGTCCACGCCCGCCCCGCCCCGGCCCGCCAGCAGCCGGCGGAACTCGGCGTGGTCGTAACTGGCGTTGAAGTCCCCGGCCAGCACCACGTTCCCCGGCCGGGATGTCAGCTTCCCGAGGGCTGCCAGGTCACTGCGCCACTTCGGCAGACCCACGCCCACGGGCGCGCGGGTGTGGACGTTCGTCAGTTCGACGACCGCCCGCTGTTCCGCGGACCCGGCGGTGACCCGGATCATGGGCATCGGAAAATGCGAGTCCGGGACCGTCCCCTCAGCCGTCAGGTCATGGACGGAGTAGACCGCGTTTCCGGCGGCGCCGCCCGCGGGGGCACTGATCCTGTTTGGGAGGGCGTTTGACAGGCCGGCAACCGCCAGCCGGTCCTCCAGGGCCTGGGTATATTCCTGGAGCATCAGCGCCGTGATGCCGTTCTCACGGACCAGCCGGACAATCTCCGCAGCATCCGCTGTGCCGAGCTTGGCGTTCAGACTCATCACCCGGATGTCCACCACGCCGCCGCCGGTGTGCGCCGCGGCCTCCGGGCCGGGCGAGGCCCGCGCAAAGTCCAGCGGAACCAGCCAAAAAATCTGCACGGCCACAAGTCCTGCCGCGGCACCGGCCATCCACCGCCGCCGGCCCAGCACCGCAAACACCAGCGAGGCGCCGGCAGGCACCACCAGCCACGGGGTGAAGGACACCAACTGCACTGCCGTGGTGGGCCATTCCCGCGGTACTGCGCGGAAGACGGAAACCACCACCACCGGCGCTGCCGCCAGCCCCGCCATCCACCGCCAGCCGGCATGTGCGCGGCCGGCAGGCCGTCGGGGGGAGGCGCCGTGGCCCCGGGTCCGGAACATCATGGGACCCAGTGTAGGCATTGCGTGCCCGTGACACTTGTTAGACTTCTTCTAACAGCTTTGACCCGGCCATCACCGGTGAGCTTCCGGAAGAACGCCCCGGCGCCGCAGCCGTTATGCGAAACAGCGCGCCAGGGCCGGTAGAACCGGACGGGTAAGCCCGTCACAGCAGTAATGAGCGGCCGACGCCGGTGCTCCCTCCTTGCGCGGGGGTCCGGTGGCGGTAAGTGAGGTGGTACCGCGGTGCAGGTGTTCTCCTAAAGAGAACGCAGGGGCCGTCCTCGCATCCTGAATGAATCCATTTGTTCACCAGCTCAACCCAGGATGTCGAGATGACTTATTACCCGAAGGCCTCCGCCGCTCCGTCCGGCGCAGGCGCCACCAGCTCTGCTTCCACCGCCGCAGGCGTATCCGCCTCCGTGAAGTTCCCGGAGATCGAAGAGCGCATCCTCAAGTACTGGGATGAGGACGGTACGTTCCAGGCCAGCATCGACCAGCGCGATGCTGGTGAAGACGGCAGCAACGAGTTCGTGTTCTATGACGGCCCGCCATTTGCCAACGGGCTGCCGCATTACGGCCACCTGCTGACCGGCTACGCCAAGGACTTGGTGGGCCGCTACCAGACCCAGCGCGGCCGCCGCGTCGAGCGCCGCTTCGGCTGGGACACCCACGGGCTGCCCGCCGAACTCGAAGCCATGAAGCAGCTGGGCATGACGGACAAGACCCAGATCGAAGCCATGGGCATCGACAAGTTCAACGACGCCTGCCGTGCCTCGGTGATGAAGTACGCCGACGAGTGGCAGAGCTACGTCACCCGCCAGGCGCGCTGGGTGGACTTCGAGAACGATTACAAGACGCTCAACGTCGAGTACATGGAGTCCGTGCTCTGGGCCTTCAAGCAGTTGCACGAGAAGGGCCTGACCTACAACGGCTACCGGGTGCTGCCGTACTGCTGGAAGGACGAGACGCCGCTGTCCAACCATGAACTGCGCATGGATGATGACGTCTACAAGAACCGGCAGGACCAGACCGTCACGGTCACCTTCCCCATCACGGCGGGGGAGTCCGCACTCTCCCAACAGCTCGCCGGCGTCCAGGCCCTGGCCTGGACCACCACGCCCTGGACCCTGCCCACCAACCTGGCGCTCGCCGTCGGGCCCGCCATCACCTACGCGGTGCTGCCCGCCGGCCCGCATGGGGTCAAGGCCGCGGCGGCTGAAGCGCCCGTCACCGGCCGGTTCCTGCTCGCCGCGGACCTCCTGGGCGCCTACGCCAAGGACCTCGGCTACGGTGACGGCGCCGAGGGCGTTGCGGCTGCGGAGGCAGCTGTCACCTCCCGGCACACCGGCGTCGAGCTCGAAGGGCTGACCTACGAGCCGCTCTGGGATTACTTCTCCGACACCGAGAAGTACGGCACCGAGAACGGCTGGCGTTTCCTGGTGGCTGACTACGTCACCACCACGGACGGCACCGGGATCGTCCACCAGGCGCCCGCTTACGGTGAGGATGACCAGAAGGTTTGTGAAGAAGCCGGGATCCCGGTCGTCCTCTCAGTGGACGAGGGTGCGAAGTTCCTGCCGCTCTTCGGCCACGGCGACCTTGCCGGGATCGCCGGGCTCCAGGTCTTCGAAGCCAACAAGCCCATCACCCAGGTGCTCCGCGCCCAGGGACGGCTGGTCCGCCAGGCGAGCTACGAGCACAGCTACCCGCACTGCTGGCGCTGCCGGAATCCGCTGATCTACCGGGCAGTGTCCTCCTGGTACGTGGAAGTCACCAAGTTCAAGGACCGCATGTCCGAGCTGAACCAGGAAATCAACTGGATCCCCGGCAACGTCAAGGACGGCCAGTTCGGCAAGTGGCTCGCCAACGCCCGCGACTGGTCCATCAGCCGGAACCGCTACTGGGGCAGCCCCATCCCGGTCTGGCAGTCCAATGACCCGGACTACCCGCGCACGGATGTCTACGGCTCGCTCGCCGAGATCGAGGCCGACTTCGGCCGGTTGCCGCTGAACAACGACGGCCAGGTGGACCTGCACCGGCCGTTCATCGACGAGCTCACCCGCCCCAACCCGGACGACCCGCGTACCCCGGAGGAGGGGCAGTCCGTCATGCGCCGGGTCGAAGACGTCCTGGATGTCTGGTTCGACTCCGGCTCCATGCCGTACGGCCAGGTCCACTACCCGTTCCAGAACGAGGAATGGTTCGACACCCACAATCCGGCGGACTTCATCGTCGAATACATCGGCCAGACCCGCGGCTGGTTCTATATGCTGCACATCCTCTCCACCGCCCTGTTCGACCGGCCTGCCTTCCGCAACGTCATCAGCCACGGCATCGTGCTGGGCTCGGACGGGCAGAAAATGTCCAAGAGCCTCCAGAACTACCCGGACGTTTCCGAGGTCCTGGACCGGGACGGATCCGACGCCATGCGCTGGTTCCTGATGTCCAGCCCCATCCTGCGCGGCGGCAACCTTGTGGTCACCGAACAGGGCATCCGCGACGGCGTCCGCCAGGTCATCCTGCCGCTGTGGAACGTGTACAGCTTCTTCACGCTGTACACAAACGCCTCGAACGCTGTGGATGGAAAAGCGTCGGGCTACGACGCGAAGCTTCGCTACGACGGCTACGCCGACACCCTGGATAAGTACCTGATGGCCAACACCGGGGACCTGGTCCGGGCCATGACTGAGCGGCTGGACGGCTACGACATCTCCGGTGCCTGCGACGCGCTGCGCGGCTACCTGGACATGCTCACCAACTGGTACGTGCGCCGCAGCCGCCAGCGCTTCTTCGATGAGAACATCGACGCCTTCGACGCGCTCTATACCGCCCTGGAGACAGTGTGCCGGGTCTCGGCGTCGCTGCTGCCGCTGGTCTCCGAGGAGATCTGGCGCGGCCTCACCGGCGGGCGCTCCGTGCACCTGGCCGACTGGCCGGACGCCGACCTGTTCCCGGCCGACGCCGGGCTCGTCGAGGCCATGGACCGGGTCCAGCAGATCTGCTCCACCGGCTCCTCGCTGCGCAAGGCCGCCAACCTCCGGGTCCGGCTGCCGCTGCAGGAACTGACGGTGGTGGCACCCGGCGCGGACGCGCTGGAAGGCTTCGCCGCCGTCGTCGCCGACGAACTGAACCTGCGCTCGGTCCGCCTGCTCGACGCCGAGAGCGCCTCCCCGGAGGAGTTCGGCATTGAGCAGAAGCTCGTGGTCAACGCCCGGGCCGCCGGGCCGCGGCTGGGCAAAAACGTCCAGCAGGCCATCAAGGGCGCCAAATCCGGGAACTGGTCTGTGCAAACAATCGACGGCGTCGACGGGGTTGTTGTTTCCGGCGGCCTGGAACTCGAACCGCAGGAATATTCCCTGGAAACCGTGGTGGCCGCGGCGGCCGAGGGGGAAGGCTCCCGGGCAGCCGCAGTCCTGCCCGGCGGCGGCTTCGTGGTGCTCAACACCGAAGTCACCCCCGAACTGGAAGCGGAAGGAACGGCCCGCGACCTGGTCCGCGCCATCCAGCAGGCCCGCAAGGACGCCGGGCTGAACGTCAGCGACCGGATCCGCACCACCGTCACCGCGGCGCCGGGCACCGTCCGGGCGCTCCTGGCCCACGCAGACCTGGTCAAGACCGAAACCCTGACCGTGGAGCTGGACACCGTTCCCGGTGAGGTCAACGAACCACAGGTAGTCGTCGCAAAAGTAACCGTTGAAGCAGGGGCATAATCCATGACCGATGAATTTTCCGTTGAAAGCGTCTACGCCGAACTGCTGGGGCGGGCGCCGGAAAACAAGATGGAGCCACGGCTGGCCCCGCTGCACCGGGCCATGGACATTCTGGGCGAGCCGAACAAGGCGTTCCCGATCATCCATATCACCGGCACGAACGGTAAGACCTCGACCGCCCGCATGATCGAGGCCGGGCTGCGCGCGCACGGGCTGAGCACCGGGCGCTACACCAGCCCGCACCTGTCCAGGGTCACCGAGCGGATCAGCATCGACGGAGCCCCGGTGCCGGATGAGACTTTCGTCCGGATCTGGGACGAGATCCGCCCGTACCTGGCCATCGTGGACGGCGAACTCGAAGCCGAGGGCCAGCCGAGGCTGACGTACTTCGAGTGCCTCACCATCCTGGGCTTCGCGGTCTTCGCCGACCAGCCCGTCAACGTCGCCGTCATCGAGGTGGGCCTGGGCGGCATCACCGACGCGACCAACGTCGGCGACGGCCAGGTCTTCGTGGTTACTCCCATCTCGCTGGACCACACGGAGCTGCTGGGCGACACCACGGAGGACATCGCGTACGAAAAGGCCGGCATCATCAAACCCGGCGGCTTCCTGGTCAGCGCCGCGCAGCCCCGGGACGCCGCGCAGGTGCTGTTAGAGAAGGCCAAGGAAACGAACGTTCCGTTCCGCTTCGAAGGCGTCGAATTCGGCGTCGAGGCCCGCACCGTCGCCGTCGGCGGCCAGATGGTCACCATCCAGGGCATCGCGGGACGCTATGAGGATCTCCTGGTGCCGCTGCACGGCGCACACCAGGCCGAGAACGCCGCCGTCGCCATCGCCGCGCTGGAGGCCTTCTTCGGCGCGGAAAAGCCGCTCGACGCCGGGCTCGTGCAGGAGGCGTTCGCCTCCGTGACCTCGCCCGGCCGGCTCGAGGTGGTGCGCACCGCGCCGACCATCATTGTGGATGCCGCGCACAACCCCGAGGGCATCCGCGTCTCCGCCGAGGCCATCCACGAAGCGTTCAGCTTCACGAAACTGGTGGTGGTGGTCGGCGTCCTGCGGGAAAAGGACGCCGAGGAAATCCTCCGCCAGCTCAAGGAATCCCTCGGCGACCTGGCCGCCGAGTACTGCTTCACGCAGTCCAACTCGCCCCGCGCGGTGCCCGCCGAGGACCTTGCGGAACTCGCCCTCGACCTCGGGTTCGGCGAGGACAACATCCACGTGGCCGAGAAACTCGACGACGCCCTCGAATGGGCCGTGGAACGCGCCGAAGCCAATGATGACCTTTCCGGCGGCGTCCTCGTCACCGGTTCCATCACGCTCGTCGCGGAAGCCCGGATCCTGCTCGGAAAGGCGGACGCCTAGACCATGGCGAAACTCACCAAGGCCCAGCGCGATTGGCGTCCCGGGATGCCCAAGAAACGCCGTTCCACCAAAGCCATGTTCGCCTCGACGGTGCTGCTGCTGGAGGCCTTCGTGGTGCTCTTCGGCACCCTCACGGTGTTCGGGCTCCGGCGCGACGAGTTCGCGCCGGTCCTTATTTTCTCCGTCGGGATCGTGCTGGCGCTGGTCTTCGTCTTCACCTGCGCGGTCCTCGCCAAACCGTGGGGCGTGGGCCTGGGCTGGGTCCTGCAAGTTGTGCTGATCCTGACCGGCATCCTGGAACCGGCGATGTTCCTGGTGGGGGCGCTCTTCGCGGTGGCCTGGTGGTACGGGATCCGCACCGGTATCCGGATAGACCGCGAAGCCGCCCAGCGCGAACGCGACCAGGCAGCCTGGGACGAATCCCACCCCAACGAGCCGACGAACTAAACGCTGCGACCAACTAAACTAAGCCCGGACCCCACCCCAACACATTGGAGCAACTGTGAGCATTGAGCGCACCCTCGTCCTGATCAAGCCCGACGGCGTCAGCCGGAACCTCACGGGCAGCATCATCGCCCGCATCGAGGCCAAGGGCTACACCCTGGCCGAACTCAAGAAGGTACACGCGAGCCGTGAACTCCTCGAACAGCACTACGAAGAGCACGTGGGCAAGCCGTTTTACGAGCCGCTCGTCGAATTCATGCTCAGCGGCGCCGTCGTCGCCGCGATCTTCGAGGGCCACCGCGTCATCGAGGGCTTCCGCTCGCTCGCCGGCACCACCGACCCCACGACGGCGGCCCCCGGCACCATCCGCGGCGACTTCGGCCGCGACTGGGGCCTGAAGGTGCAGCAGAACCTGGTCCACGGCTCGGACTCGGAGGAATCCGCCGAGCGCGAGATCAAGATCTGGTTCTAGGAGTCTTTCGAACCCCCGCACCCGTCGAGGTGACAGCTAAGGCCAATGTTCATCGCGAACATTGGCCTTAGCTGTCATCTCAGCGCGGTGATCCGGCCGGACCGCCGGAGGCGGATCAACCGGCTGTTGTTGCCTTAATATCCTGAGGTTCCGATAAAGACCTGGATGAAGGCGAAGAAAATGGACGCCACCACAGCGACGTAAAGCAGCGCGACGGCGATCCACCCGGAGTCGCCCACGATCCGGGCAGGACCGGCCGGCAATGGCAGGACGCCGTGGGACACGTTGCGGACGGTAACCCAGACAAAGATCGGAATCATCGCAGCCCAGACAACCATGCAGAACGGGCAGAGGATGTGGATGGAGTACAGCGCCTGCGACCAGAGCCAGACCACGAATGCGAACCCGAGGGTTACTCCGGCCTGCAGGCCCAGCCAGTACCAGCGCGCAAACGTTGCCCCGGCGAGCATGCCCATCGCTGTGGTGATGACGACCGCGAACGCCACGATGCCCATGAACATGTTGGGGAAGCCGAACACCGAACCTTGCCAGGTCTGCATGACCTGCCCGCAGGAGATCCACGGGTTCACATCGCAGACCGTTACGTGGCTGGGGTCCTTAAGCACCGCGAGCTTCTCCAGCACCAGGGCCCCGGAGGCAAGCCAGCCGACGACGCCGGTGATCAGCAGAAGCCACGCGAACGGCCGGACCCGGGTCATCGGGGGCAGCGGCCGGTCGGCAACGGAGGTGCTGGGACCGTGCTGCCGCGCGGCTGCCTCGCCGGTGGCACTGGAGATGCTGGGCATGGATTGACTGTCCTTCGGTCGGGTACAACTGGTTTTGATTGTATCGCCGGCGGCTGGGTGGACCCCGGGCGCCGTGGAGCTCTCCTAAGGCATTCGGTCCAGACCCACGTCCGGATGCCTGGCTTACGCCTGCTTTGACGGCTCTTGTGAGACAATGATCGTGGCTGGAACCCGATCCACATCCGGGTCCCGGTCCGGCGATTTTGTTTCCAAGACCGCCAATGATGAGCAGGACGCGTCGGATCCTCTGGTCCAGGCTGTCCCGCAATTCCATTGGACGGCACCTGGTTGTGATGAGTAGATCAACGGGTTTTCGAACATTTCCGCCGGCTCTCCAGGGCTGCCGCACCCCACTGCCGGTGCGAACCTGAGGGTATCCAATTGACTTCTGTCAATGCCCGCGGGTGTTGACAAATAATTGCCCTCACGGGTGCCGGATGTGGCGGCACGTCAGGGGCAGGAGTGTCGCCACATATGGATCATGACCAGGTTGTAACAGGCAATGAAGAACCGCGCGTCGCCGGGAACGCCGCAGAAGCAGGAGAGGCGCCGGCCGCGGTCACGCCGCCGAAGCGGCCCCTCCGGACCCGCCGCAAGGCCCTTCCCAAGAGCGGACCCACAGCAGAAACGGCAACCGACGCGGCGGACACAGCAGTCCCGGCCGCCGCTGCCGACGCTCCCGCCGCGGAGGCTCCCGCCCCCGAAGCCAAAGCGAAAGCTCCCGCCCGGCGTTCACGCACCCGCAAGGTCACCGAACCGGCCGAAACCCTGCCGGTTTTCGTTGACGAGGCATCCGCAGGGCCCGCAGCCGCCGACGTGGAAACGACCGTCGCCGAAACGGCAGACGCGCCGGTGGAGAAGCCGGTCCGGCGCAGGGCCAGCCGCGCCAAGTCGGCCGCCCCTGCCGCGGCAACGCCTGCTGCCCAGACTCCGGCTGCCGGGAACCACGCCGCCGAAACGCCCGCCGCGGAAAGCCCAGCCGCGGAGACAATTCCAGCGGCCCCCGCAGCGCCTGCAGAGAGCGTCGCGGCAGGTGCCGCCGACGTGCCCTCCGCCGCCTCACTCTTCCTGGAGCCAGGCATGCTCTCGTCCATGATCTTCCAGGCGCCGGACCTGACCGCTGCCGTCCGCCCTGCCCCGGTTGCCGCCACGGCAGAAGCTGACGAAGAAGAAACTGAGGAGGAGGGTGAAGGCGACGACGCCGGAAGCCGCCGCCGGCGCCGCAGCCGGGGACGCCGTGGACGCAGCAGCCGCGGATCTGACACCAGCGAGCCGGACGCCGACAACGAGTCCGAGGACGCGGACGACGAAGCGGACGAAAACACCGGCGAGCAGCTTGAGGACGGCGTCACGTCCCGCCGCCGCCGGCGCCGCCGCCGTGGTGAGCAGGACCTGGAGCTGACGGGCGGGGAAGACGACGATCCGCCCAACACAGTGACCCGGGTCCGCGCACCCCGCGCTGCCACCGAGGCTCCCGTCAACAACCGCGTCACGTCCCTGAAGGGATCCACCCGGCTCGAAGCAAAGAAGCAGCGCCGCCGCGAATCCCGCGACACCGGCCGCCGCCGTACCGTCATCACCGAGGCCGAGTTCCTGGCCCGCCGGGAATCCGTGGACCGCCAGATGATCGTCCGCCAGCGCGACGACAGAATCCAGATCGGCGTCCTCGAAGACGGTGTGCTGGCCGAACACTTCGTCTCGAAGACCCAGCAGGACTCCCTGATCGGCAACGTCTACCTGGGCAAAGTCCAGAACGTGCTGCCGTCCATGGAAGCCGCTTTCGTTGACATCGGACGCGGACGCAACGCCGTCCTCTACGCCGGCGAAGTCAACTGGGAGTCCGTTAACCTTGAAGGCAAGCAGCGCAGGATTGAGAACGCGCTGAAGTCCGGCGACCCCGTCCTGGTCCAGGTCACCAAGGACCCGGTCGGCCACAAGGGCGCCCGCCTCACGAGCCAGATTTCACTGCCCGGACGCTACCTCGTGTACGTCCCCGGCGGTTCCATGACCGGCATCTCCCGTAAGCTGCCCGACGTCGAACGCAACCGCCTCAAGCGGATCCTCAAAGACCGCCTGCCCGAGGATGCGGGCGTCATTGTCCGCACCGCTGCGGAGGGCGCGTCCGAGGAAGAGCTCACCCACGACATCAACCGCCTCCGGGCCCAGTGGGAGGGCATCGAGAGCCAGTCGACGTCGACCAAGCTTTTGGCACCCGAGCTGCTCTACGGCGAACCGGATCTGACCATCAAGGTTGTCCGTGACGTCTTCAACGAGGACTTCTCCAAGCTGATCGTCTCCGGCGAGGAAGCGTGGGACACCATCGAGGCCTACGTCACCTACGTGGCCCCGGACCTGGTGGGCCGGCTGGAGAAGTGGACCAAGGACACGGACATCTTCGCCGCCTGGCGCATCGACGAGCAGATCCACAAGGCCCTGGACCGCAAGGTCTTCCTGCCCTCCGGCGGCTCCCTGGTCATCGACCGTACGGAAGCCATGACCGTGGTGGACGTCAACACCGGCAAGTTCACCGGCAGCGGCGGCAACCTGGAGGAAACCGTCACCAAGAACAACCTCGAAGCGGCCGAAGAAGTCATCCGCCAGCTCCGGCTGCGCGATATCGGTGGCATCATCGTGATCGACTTCATCGACATGGTGCTCGAATCCAACCGCGACCTCGTGCTGCGCCGCATGGTGGAGTGCCTGGGCCGGGACCGGACCAAGCACCAGGTGGCGGAAGTAACGTCGCTGGGCCTCGTGCAGATGACCCGCAAACGGATGGGCACCGGACTGCTGGAAGTCTTCGGCGAGGAGTGCGAAGCGTGCGCCGGCCGCGGCATCGTCACCCACGACGAGCCTGTGGAACACCGCCGCGCCAACGTGGTGGCCGCCGAGCACCACGTGCCCCGCACTGAGCAGCAGCCGGCCGCCCGCACCGAACGTAAGAGCCGCCGCCGCGGCCGGGGCGGCCAGGGCTCAGACGAGCAGACCGCCCCGGCAGCGGTGCACACCGAACCGACCGACGCCGAGCGCCACGCCAAGGCCGAGGCAACCCGCGCCGCGCTGGCAAACATCGCAGCCGCTGCCCACGCCGCCCACCTGCATGACGGGGAGTCAGCCGCCGCTGCAGAGGCCGGAGCCCGCCAGGCCGCCGTCGACGCCGCCGTGGAGCTAGCGGCAGCCGAGGAAGCGGCCGGTCGTCCCGGTGCCGTGCTGACCTTCGGCGGCGACCAGGTCGCCCTGCCGTTCGTGGAGCACGCCGACCAGGCCGCATCGCCGGCACTGACCCTGGACCTGCTGACCGAGGCCTTCGCCCACCTCGGCGCGGCCGACGCGGCCTCGCCGGCTCAGAAGCCGGCAGACCAGAAGCCGGCAGACCAGGAGCAGGCAGGCCAGTTGCCGTCCGGCCAGGAGCCCGCCGTGCAGGAGCGGGCAACTACGGCTCCGGCAGCCGCAGCCCGGACCGGGGCTGACGCCGGAACGTCCCGGCCGCGCCGCGGCCGCCGCAACCGCAGTGCCAGCCGCGCCCAGGGTGCCGCCAATGAGACGTCGGTGGAACAACGCCGGGAGACTCCGCAGGCGGCAGCCGTTGCGGTGCACGAGGCCAAAGCCCCGGCCGCGCCGGTAGCCAAACGTGCCTCGAGCGAACCGATCATTCTCGGCGTCGGTGTTCCGGCGTCCGAGCTCTGACCCGGCAGCACGCCAGCACGGCCGCGGGTGCGGTCCGGACCGGGAGCAGTTGTCCCGAACTCCGGACCGCGCCCGCGGCCTCGTTAAGCAGCTATCAGTCCGGGGGCGGAGGGCCCGGGAGCTCTCCCTGAGGTTCCCGACGCGCCGCGGCTGCGCGCCTGAGCTGCTGCGTGACGGGGAGCCTGTACGATGGTTAGGCACGGTTCCGGAAGTCGTTGCAGCATCGCCCCGTCCATACAGGGTGCCGCTTATCACGTACCCCACTTCGGAACCAGCCTCATTTGCGGCCGAAGGCGAAATTAGCGTAGTCTAGATCTTCGGTGCTTACGCCAACACTTGGGTTATGACCTTGAGGACGCTCCACTTGATTTCGAGTGCGAATGTCCACGGGATAGCTCATGGGTTCCCCCGGGGAACCCACCGGCGTAGAGGCACAGCGTGAGCCGGACCATCACCTTTGGACCCAGGTTCCGCACGCAAATCTAGTAATAAACGTCGAGAGAAGTGAGTTCCCCAGTGGTGTACGCGATTGTCCGCGCAGGCGGCCGCCAAGAGAAGGTTTCCGTTGGAGACTTCGTTACCCTGAACCGCGTCCCCGGTGGAGCCGGCAGCACCTTTGAGTTGCCCGCACTGCTCCTGGTGGACGGTGACAAGGTCACGTCTGCAGCTTCGGACCTGGCCAAGGTAACGGTTACGGCTGAGATCCTTGAGGACCTTCGCGGTCCCAAGATCGTCATCCAGAAGTTCAAGAACAAGACCGGCTACAAGAAGCGCCAGGGTCACCGTCAGGAATTGACCAAGGTCAAGATCACCGGTATCAAGTAACGTACCGTTACTGTTCAGGTTTTCAGCAGATTCCCCAGAATTTTAAGGCAGGCATTTCCAAATGGCACATAAAAAAGGCGCGAGTTCCACTCGCAACGGTCGTGACTCAAACGCCCAGTACCTCGGCGTCAAGCGCTTCGGCGGCCAGGTAGTTTCCGCAGGCGAGATCATCGTCCGCCAGCGTGGCACCCACTTCCACCCGGGCGCCGGCGTTGGCCGTGGCGGCGACGACACCCTGTTCGCACTGACCCCCGGCGCTGTCGAATTCGGCACCCGCCGTGGTCGCCGCGTTGTGAACATTGTGGCTGCTGCAGCTGCAGAGTAACAACCAGTCTTAAATCGGTGGGGCGGGCCATTAGGTCCGCTCCACCGGTGTTTTAACCGCACTATCATCATCCTGGGTGTCTCTGGACGCCCTCGGGAACAGCACTGAGGAGATCCACGTGGCGAGCTTTGTAGACCGGGTAGTACTGCACGTATCCGGCGGTACCGGCGGCCACGGCTGTGTCTCCGTTCACCGTGAGAAGTTCAAGCCCCTCGGCGGTCCCGACGGCGGCAACGGCGGCAACGGCGGTGACGTCATCCTCCGCGTCGACCCCCAGACCACCACCCTGCTGGACTACCACCACGCACCCCACCGCCACGCCACCAACGGCGGGCCCGGAATGGGCGACTGGCGCGCCGGCAAACACGGCGAAACCCTGATCCTCCCGGTGCCCGTTGGCACCGTGGTGAAGTCCAAGTCCGGCGAAGTCCTCGCAGACCTCGTGAGCGAGGGGGCCGAATACATTGCGGCCGCCGGCGGCATCGGCGGCCTTGGCAACGCCTCGCTCTCCTCACAGAAGCGCCGCGCCCCCGGGTTCGCGCTGCTCGGCATCGAAGGTGAGTCCAGCGACGTTGTCCTGGAACTGAAGTCCATCGCCGACATCGCCCTGGTCGGCTTCCCCTCCGCCGGCAAATCCAGCCTGATCGCCGCCATGTCGGCCGCCAGGCCCAAGATCGCCGACTACCCCTTCACTACCCTGATTCCCAACCTCGGCGTGGTCCAGGCCGGCGACGTCCGGTTCACCATCGCCGACGTCCCGGGCCTGATCGAGGGCGCTAGCGAAGGCAAAGGCCTCGGCCACCACTTCCTGCGCCACGTTGAGCGTTGCGCCGCCCTGGTGCACGTCCTTGACTGCGGCACGCTCGAATCCGACCGCGATCCGCTGTCGGACCTCGCTGTCATCGAGGCCGAGCTGGAGAAATATGCCGTCGACATGAGCTACAGCGGAGTTGACGGCGAAGTCGTTCCGCTCAACCACCGCCCCCGCCTGATCGCGCTGAACAAGGTGGACCTGCCCGACGGAAAAGACATGGCGGAATTTGTCCGGCCGGAGCTGGAGTCCCGCGGCTACAAGGTCTTCGAGATCTCGGCCACCAGCCACGAAGGACTCCGCCAGCTCGGCTTTGCGATGGGCGAAATCGTGCAGGCCGCCCGCGACGCCCTCGCCGCCGCACCGCCGAAGGTGCACGCCCCGGTACTCAAGCCGCGTGCAGTGAACGAGTCCGGCTTCAAGATCCGCCGCGAGGAGAAGAACCTGGAGCCGCTGTTCCGCGTCCTCGGCGACAAGCCCGTGCGCTGGGTCAAGCAGACCGACTTCACCAATGAGGAAGCCATCGGCTACCTCGCCGACCGCCTGGCAAAGCTCGGCGTCGAAAATGAACTGTTCAAGCAGGGCGCCGTGCCCGGCGACATGGTCGTCATCGGCGAGGACGACGGCGTCGTCTTCGACTGGGAGCCGACCATGATGGCTGGCGCCGAGCTGCTGGCTGCACCCCGCGGCACCGACGTGCGCTTCGCCGACATCGGCGACCGGCCCACCCGTGGACAAAAGCGTGATGAGCAGGTTGAACGCCGCGAAGCCAAGGCAGCGGCCCGCGCCGAGCTCGAAGCCGAACGTAAAGCCGGCATCTGGACTGAATCCGTCAGCAGCCGCAGGGTCGCCAAGCCGCTCAAGGAGAGTGGACTGGGCGAAGCAGATGACGAGTAAAGCCGTCACTGCACGTCCTGCCGCGGCGCCGGGGGCCGACAGGTCCGTGCTGTCCGGCGCCCGGCGGATTGTGGTCAAGGTGGGGTCCTCGTCCCTGACATCCATCAAGGGCGGCATTTCTGAGGAGGCGCTGACCGACCTGGCGGACGCCCTTGCCCGGAAGCGCAACGCCGGCACCGAGATTATTCTGGTGTCCTCCGGAGCGATCGCCGCCGGGCTCGCCCCCCTCGGGCTGGCCAAGCGGCCGCGCGACCTCGCCACCCAGCAGGCCGCGGCAAGCGTGGGCCAGGGCCTGCTGATGGCGCGCTATACGCACGCCTTCGGCGCCCACGGCGTCACCGTCAGCCAGGTGCTCCTCACCGCCGATGACTTCATGCGCCGCCGGCAGCACACGAACGCTTTGCGCGCCCTGGACCGGCTGTTGAACCTCGGCGTCGTGCCTGTGGTCAACGAAAATGACACGGTCGCCACCCACGAAATCCGCTTCGGCGACAATGACCGGCTCGCGGCCCTCGTAGCCCACCTGGTCCGCGCCGACGCGCTCGTCCTGCTCTCCGACGTCGACTCGCTCTACGATGGCCCGCCGGCACACGGCGCCAAGCGGATCGCCCACATCGCCGGCCCGCAGGACCTCGAAGGCGTAACTATCGGACGCACCGGCAAGGCAGGCACCGGCACCGGGGGAATGGTCACGAAGGTCGAAGCCGCCACCATTGCTGCGGACTCGGGCATTCCCGCCCTGGTCACCTCCACCGGTAACGCCGCCGCAGCGCTGGCGGGCCAGGATGTGGGGACCTGGTTCTCCGTTAACGGTTCCCGCAAGCCCGTGCGGCTGCTGTGGCTGGCGCACCTTGCCTCCGTGGAGGGGACGTTGGTCCTCGACGACGGCGCGGTCAAGGCCGTCCGCGACCGGCACACCTCACTTCTGCCCGCCGGTATCTCCGCCGTCCGCGGCCACTTTGAGGCCGGCGACGCCGTGGAAATGGTCTCGCCCGACGGCACCGTCATTGCCCGGGGCCTGGTCAACTACGCGGCCGAAGAGCTGCCGCAGATGCTCGGGCGCTCCACGCAGGAGCTCGGCAAAGAGCTCGGCCGCGGATATGACCGGGTTGTGGTTCATGTTGACGATCTGGTGCTGGTCTAAGCCTGCCGCCCGCCTAAACTGGAAGCATGACTGAGGCCCTGACCCCCCGCTCTGCCCTGCTCGCCGAAAAATTGTTTGCCGACGGCGTGCTCCCCGCGGACGGGCCGGCGGAAAGCAGCGGCGGAACCACCCCGGACACGCTGCCGGAAGACAGCGGGGCCGGCGGCGTCGAGGCGGCCGTCCACGCCATCGCCGACCGCTCCCGGCACGCCGCACGCCGGATGGCCCGCGCCAACCGGGCCTGGAAAGACCGCGGTCTTCGGGCCATCGCCGCCGCGCTGCTGGAGCGTGCGGCCCACATCCTCGCCGCCAACGCCAGGGACGTCGCGGCCGGAAAAGCAAACGGTACTTCTGCGGCCATGCTGGACCGGCTCACCCTGACCGACAGCCGGATTAAGGCTCTCGCCGTCGCTCTGGAGAACCTCGCCAACCTGCCCGATCCGGTCGGCAACGTGGTGCGGGGCCAGACCCTGCCCAACGGTTTGCGGCTTCGCCAGGTTAACGTGCCCATGGGGGTTGTCGCTGCCATCTATGAGGCCCGTCCCAACGTCACCGTGGACATCGCCGGGCTGGGCCTGAAGAGTGGCAACGCGGTCATCCTCCGCGGCGGCACCGCGGCAGCCGCCACCAACGAGGCCCTCATCACGGTGCTCCGCGACGCGCTGGAGTCGGTGGGGCTGCCCGCCGACGCCGTGCAAAGCGTCGACCAGTTCGGCCGGGAAGGCGCGAATGCCCTGATGCGTGCCCGCGGACGGGTCGATGTGCTGATTCCCCGCGGCGGCCGTGACCTCATCCAGTCCGTCGTGGCCAACGCCAAGGTGCCCGTCATCGAGACCGGTGAGGGCAACGTGCACATCTTCCTGGACGCCTCCGCGAACGAGGACATGGCGGTGGACATCCTGCTCAACGCCAAGACCCAGCGGCCCAGCGTCTGCAACACCGTAGAGACCCTGCTGGTCCACTCCGCCTCGACTGTCCTGCCCGCCGTCGCCGCCGCCCTGCGTGCTGCCGGCGTCACGCTGCATGCCGACGAACGGATCCGCGCGGCCCTGCCGGCCTCCATCGAGTCCGTCCCCGCCACGGACGAGGACTGGGCCACTGAGTACATGGATTTGGATCTCGCCGTGGCCATGGTGGACAGCCTTGACGACGCCGTCCAGCACATCCGCACCTGGTCCACCGGCCATACGGAAGCTATCCTGACCAATGACCTCGGCAACGCTGAACGGTTTATCGCCGAGGTCGATTCCGCGGCCGTGATTGTCAACGCGTCCACTCGTTTCACGGACGGCGGCGAGCTGGGTCTGGGCGCCGAGGTCGGCATTTCCACCCAAAAGCTGCACGCCCGCGGCCCCATGGGCCTGACGGAGTTGACCACCACCAAGTGGATCGTCCAGGGCGAAGGCCAGATCAGGGCCTGACAACGCTGTAACATGGAAGCGAAGTCCAGCATGGCGGGGACATCCGCCGTCGTCAATTCTTAAGCTCACTAGGGGAGAACATGCTGTCGCAGCAGATCGCCACAATCATCGCCGCCGCGGGCGAATCAGGCCACGAGGAACTTGCGCCGCTGATCGCGCCGCCGCTCGTCGTGGGCGCGGTGATGTTCGTGATCCTCATGGTCCTGCTGTTCGTCACGTTGTCCTACGGCAACCTGGGCCGGCGCCATACAGCGGTCGAGGAGCATGCAGACCCGCACCGCCAGCACCCGAACAAGCACGATCAAAGCCAAGGCCACTAATATTCCCGCCATCGTGAAGCAGGCCGGCGCCGAGCGCCGTCTGCGGCTGGGTGTCATGGGCGGCACGTTCGATCCCATTCATCACGGCCACCTTGTCGCGGCGAGCGAAGTCGCAGCCAAGTTTGATCTGGACGAAGTGGTCTTTGTGCCGACGGGCCAGCCCTGGCAGAAAATGAGTAAAAAGGTCAGCGTGGCCGAGCACCGGTACCTCATGACCGTCATCGCCACCGCCTCGAACCCGCGCTTCACCGTGAGCCGGGTCGACGTGGACAGGCCCGGGCCCACGTACACGATCGACACACTCCGGGACCTGCATACGCTGCGCCCCGACGCGGACCTGTTCTTCATCACCGGCGCGGACGCCTTGGCGCAAATCCTGTCGTGGAAGGACATCGACGAACTGTGGTCGCTCGCGCATTTCGTTGGTGTCACCCGCCCCGGCCACGTCCTGGACGGCATGGGCCGCAAGGACGTCAGCCTGCTCGAAGTTCCCGCGATGGCGATCTCCTCGACGGACTGCCGCAGCAGGGTGGCGGAAGGCAACCCGGTTTGGTACCTCGTCCCGGACGGTGTGGTGCAGTACATCGCCAAATACGGGCTGTACGGTGACGATCCGGACACCGGACACACCTCCAGCGGCCACGCCGTGCGCTACGACCGCAGCACCGAGTTAGCCCAACCCGCCAGCACCGAATGAGTCGTCAATGAGCCAGGACCAGCCACCCATCCTCAGCCGTCGCGAACTGCGACAGGCCGGAGCTGGACGCCCGAAAGTGAACCGGAAGCCCGGTACACCCGGCACGGCAGCGGTTTCCCCTGCCTCCAATACCCCTGCCTCCGATGCACCTTACGGCAGCAGTCCTGACCCGGCGCGGGCAACGGACCTTGCGGTTCCGGGCGAGCCCACGGAGGCAGAAATCACCGGCCGCCGCAGGATTCCGGGGCCCGTGGACGCAGTCCGCAGCATCACACCTTCCGAGCGGGCCGCGCAGGTCCGCGCCCGGGACCGCGATACGTTGCGTACCATCCAGGAACTGGCCGGGAACGAGGGCAGTCTCGCCGGGGCGACGCTCACCCGCCGCCAGATGCGGTTGCTGCATCTGGCGGCCGAAGCTGACCCGGCAACACCCGGCGCAGCGGGTGCCGCAGGCATGACTGTGGAGCAAGCCCTCGCAGCACGCGAACTCCTGGCCCGGCAGGCCCGGAACCAGCTGGCCAAGATGAAGCACATCACCGCCACCAACGCCGACCCCGACCCCGCCGAGCCTGCCGACTCCGACGCCGACCCCGCCGGTCCGCAGGCGGAACCGACCGGAAAGTCCGGACCGGGCAGCAGGCTCGAGCCTGAGCGCAATGACCCCGCCGCGGCCTTCAACCTGGCCATGGTGACACCCCTGGAATTTGTCCGGGTCCCCGGGATCGAGCGTCCGGTCATGAAGCGCCCCGCGACGTCACACATCCCGGTCATATCCATTCCGGCCACCACAGTTCCGGAGTCCCGGGCTGAGCCGTCGCGTACGTCCGACTCTCTGCGGACGAGTTCCTCCCACGAGGCTGAACCCAGCCAGGCAGGTGCGGCTCCCGCCACCAGCGCGGGGCCTGCTGACCTGTCCGGGACAGACGACAGCGCCAGGGCACCGGTCGCCGCCAACGCCGCCCAGGGACTTGATCCCCTCGACGCGGTCACCGCCGGCCTTGGCAGGGCCCGCAGGCTGCGCATCGCACAGTTCGTGGTCCTGGGCCTCGGCATGATCGCCCTGATTATCGGCCTCATCATCGTCATGACAGGGTTTTCCGGCTAGAACACCGTCAGCGGCTCCGGCCCGACAGGCCGGCCATCCAGCGCTTGCCCAACGCCAGCTTTTGCCTCACCTGCTTTGATCCAATTTTTCTTTATCCCAACAAGGAGTCCCGTGACTGCAACAGATTCATCCATCACCACAGCCCGCCACGCCGCACGAGCCGCTGCCGAAAAGCTCGCTGAAGACGTTGTCGCCATGGACGTCAGCGAACGGCTGGCCCTGGCCGATATTTTCCTGATTGCGTCGGCGCCGTCCGAGCGGCAGGTCAATGCCATCGTCGACGGCATCGAGGACGAACTCTCCAAATTCGAGCTCAAGCCAATCCGCCGCGAGGGGCGTTCCGGCGGCCGCTGGGTCCTGCTGGACTATGGCGACATCGTCATTCACGTCCAGCACGAGGAAGACCGTGTGTTTTACGCCCTGGAGCGACTGTGGAAGGACTGCCCCGTCGTGGACCTGCAGCTTGGCGATGACGCTTCGGCGAAGGCCACTGCGGCCACCGAGGCCGAGTAGGCACCAGGACCAGCGGAATATGCCCGATTTGGAATTCACTGAAAGGCTGTTCTAAGATATTTGAGTTGCTTCGGAGAAATCCGGACTGGAAACCGGGACCGCGAATGTAAGTTCACGGCTCCGCAGCAACGAAAATTCGGGGCTGTGGCGCAGCTGGTAGCGCACCTGCATGGCATGCAGGGGGTCAGGGGTTCGAGTCCCCTCAGCTCCACCGAATAATCCGCCGGAATCGAAAGGTTCCGGCGGATTTTTTTCTTTGTGCGGGCCGTCTCCGTGCGCCGATTCGCGCGAACCGGCTTTGTGGTTTAAGATAATCAGGTTGCTTCAAGGAAAACGTTCCATCACCGGAGGGTTTTCCCGGCATCTTCGGGGCTGTGGCGCAGCTGGTAGCGCACCTGCATGGCATGCAGGGGGTCAGGGGTTCGAGTCCCCTCAGCTCCACCGAAGAGGTCCTGCTCACAGAGCAGGACCTCGCGTTATTTAACGCGAAATGTTCTACGAAAAAAGGGTCACCCTGCAGAACGCCGGGTTTCCCGCCAGGCCCGCCACGCGCCGGTGGACCACAGCGCCCAGAACACCAGCAGCGGTTGGAATGCCAGGCGGATCCCGCGGCTAAGGTCCGAGTTGAGGCCGAAGGAATCGGTGCCCGTGGCGAACTGGGAGATGTTTCCGGGAAACACGGCCACGAAGAAGGCCGCGACAATCCAGCCAAGGGCAACCCGCCGCTTCCGCAGCACCAGCAGGGCCAAGCCCAGACCGATCTCCGCCAGCCCGGAGGCCACCACCACAAAGTCCACGTCCAGGGGCAGCCAGGGCGGCACCTGGGCGCGGAACGCCTCACGGGCCAAGGTCAGGTGGCTGACTCCGGCGACCACCAGGAACATTCCCAGCAGCAGCCGGCCGGCAGTCCGCCCGCCGGACCGCAGCGGGGAATCCGCGGTGGGGGAGGAGTGCGGGGCGGTGGTCCGGACCGGACCGCGGGGCTGAATGGGACTATCGGCCATGATGTGCCGCCTTCGCGGGTGGGGGAAATCAGGGTGGGACTCAGCTTAGCAATGCCCCCGCGCGCCCCGGCCTGCGTGCTCGACTAAACTTGGGGCGTGGATCAGAGCCTGCCGCCGTACCCGCAGGCCCGCCACCCTTCCTTTCAACCGGACCCAACCGAAGGCGGCAGCCCACCCGTGGCGGACACCCAGCGTGAATCTCTGTTCTCCGGCTTGAGCAGGTTTCCCGATGTGGAGGCTGTCAACCTGCAGGCCTGGGACGCCACGGACACGCTCCTCCTGGACACCGTCCGCGACCTTCTGGACGCCGGACTCATCAACGCGGCCGGCGGCTTGGCCATCGTAGGGGACCGCTACGGCGCGCTGACCCTCGGCACCCTGACGTCTGAGGGGCTCAGCGGGGTTGGCCCGGTCAGGGTGCACCAGGACCTCGTGACCGGTGCACGCGCCCTTCGCCATAATGCCGCAAAACTTGGGATCGACGCCGGCTTCGAGCAGTTACCGTTTGGTGCCGGGCTCCTGTCCGGGGCCACCGTGGTGCTGCTCCAGCTGCCCAAGTCCCTCGCGGAGCTCGAGGAGATCGCCGACGCCGTCGTCCGCCACGCGGCGCCCGGCGTCGTACTTTTGGCCGGCGGCCGGGTCAAGCACATGAGCCTGGGCATGAACACCGTGCTGGAGCGCCACTTCGGCGAGGTCCAGCCCCAGCGTGCCCGGCAGAAGTCCCGGGTCCTGCTGGCCAGGGGTCCCAAGCCTGCCAGCGGCGCCCCGCAGTTTCCGGTCAGCGGCGTCAATGCCGAGCTGGGCCTGACCGTGTGCGCGCGTGGGGCCGTCTTCGCCGGCACCGGGCTGGACATCGGCACCCGGTTCCTCCTGGAGTTTCTGCCGCAGATGCCGGCGGCGCGGCATGCGATCGATCTCGGGTGCGGTACCGGAATCCTCGCCGCCATGTACGCCCGCAGCAATCCGGGCTCCCGGGTGACGGCCACAGACCAGTCCGCAGCCGCCGTCGACTCCGCGCGGGCAACAGCGCAGGCGAACTCACTCGCAGGGCAAATCACGGCCCTTCAGGACGACGCCATGGACTCACTTCCGCCGGGCAGCGCCGATTTGATCCTGCTGAACCCGCCCTTCCATGTCGGCGCGGCCGTGCATGCCGGCGCCGGCCTTAAACTGATGGAAGCCGCCGGACGGGTGCTCGCGCCGGGTGGCGAACTATGGACAGTGTTCAACAGCCACCTCCATTACCGGCCCGCCCTGGACCGGCTGGTCGGCCCCACCCGTGAGGTCGGCAGGAACCCCAAGTTCACGGTGACGGCCAGCGTACGGAGACCTGCTGAAGTGTGACGCTGCCCGGGTGGGCAGGTACCGCCCCAGGGGCGTAACGTACGATGCTGAGATGAGCAGTGCGCAGCCAAAGACGTTTAGGGGTATCAGTGTCTGAGATCCGCCAGCCCTCGCCGAGGCGCGGAACCAATTTGCCCCGCATGGGGGACTTCAACCTCACGGTGATCCTGGATGCCATCCGGCGGTCGCCGGTGGGCCTCAGCCGGGTGGAGCTGGCCCATATCGTCGGGTTGTCCCCGCAAACCATCTCCAATATCTCCCGCCGGCTGCTGGACCAGGACCTGATTTACGAGGCAGGCAAGGAAGGCACGGGACCGGGCAAACCGCGGACCATGCTCAAGCTGAAGTCCTCCGGCATGTACGCGGTCGGCGTCCACCTGGATCCGGCCGTGACAACGTGCGTGGTGCTGGACCTGGTGGGCGCGGTGGTCAAGCATTCCCGGATCAAGACCCCGGCCGGCACCGATCCAGGGTCCGTGATCGACACCATCGCCGCCGAAATCAAGCAGATCATTGCGGCGTCCGGCGTCGACCCGGCCCGGATCGCCGGCCTTGGCGTTGCAGCGCCCGGCCCGATCGACCTGGAGGAGGGCACGGTGGTGGACCCTCCGCTCCTGCCGGGCTGGGACCACGTGCCGCTCCGGGACGCCCTGGCCGCAGCCACGGGCCTGACCACCATCGTGGACAAGGACGTGACCAGCGCCGCTGTGGCCGAGACGTGGGCCGGTGGGCCGAGCGGCTCCGGCAGTTTCGTGTTTATGTATATGGGCACCGGCATCGGCTGCGGCATTGTGCTCAACGATGAAGTGGTGCGTGGGACCTCCGGTAACGCCGGTGAGATTGGACACATCATCGTGGACGCCGACGGGCCGCTCTGCGACTGCGGAACGCGCGGGTGTATCAAAGCCTCGTGCATACCCCAGGTGCTGGTGGCCCAGGCCGTCGCCGCCGGGGTGCTCACCGGTCCTCTCGAGGCAGTGACCGGCCCCGCCATCCAGGAGAGCATCACCGCACTGTGCGCTGCGGCCGATGCCGGCGACCCGAAGGCTGAAGCCATCATCGACCGGTCGGCTGTGCTGGTGGCCCGGGCCGTTTCGACCATCACCAACGCCTTGGACGTGGACCGGGTGGTGTTCGGCGGACCGTTCTGGACCTGCCTTTCCCGGCGCTACCTTGCCCGGATCCCCGAACTGGTCCGGGAGCTCAGCGACACCCGGAAAATCCACGAAATCGACGTCGTGGGCACCGGCGTGGGCGAAGATGTCGGCGCGATCGGCGCTGCCTGCCTCGTCCTCGAACGCGCCCTGGCGCCCCGCTCGCAGCGGCTCCTGCTCGACGGCTAGTCCCGGGAAGTCCCGGTCAGGGCGACGCCGGGCCGAACCGTCAGGACCCCGGAACTGCTCCGGCCGGGGAGCTGACAGCCCGGCATCAGTCGATGTCCTCCACGACCATGCCGAAGGGAATCGACTCATCCAGGTGCGCCTGGTGGGCGTGAGGCAGGACCACCACCCGCACTCCGCATGCCTTGTCCGCGGAGGACTGCATCAGGATGGGCCGGACCGCGTTGATGAAACTCTCGCTCTTGCCGGCGAGATACTCCTGGTAACTGGCTGCTAGCTGGATCATGGCAAAAGAATAGCCCCGCGCCCCCGCGATGGGGAGAGCCCCCCGGTACCGGTCATCCCGTTGCGGGCTGCTGCGCGCCACCCAGCGCCACCCAGTGCCCCCGCTGTGCCGGGCAGCCTGCGGCAGCCCCCCGGCACGCCGGAGCGGGGTCGCAGCGAAGAAAATTCTGCCTGCACCCTGAATTTTCCGTAAAGCTGCGTCTTAATTCGGCAGCCCCCTTGAACCGCCTCCGCCCGGCACGTAGAGTTCCAACCAGTTACCTCAGTAACGTGTCAGCGATCCTCCGCTGAAAGCCAGCCCCCACGGCGGCCCAGGAGGGTGTGGGTGCCCCCATGTGGGCCTGACATTTGCTCACGGACAACCTCGTATCAGGCGTACCAGTCGCGGCTGCGTCCTGCCGGGTTCCCTCCGTGTTCCCCAACTCAACCCACCGGCGGCCCCCGTTTTCGACGGCGGTCCTGCCGGTGCTTCCAGCCGAGGACGCAAATGTCTCCACCAAGCCTTATTGACACCCATCCACATCTCACCGGGACGGCCCCCGTAGCGCTGTCCTATGAACTGTTTCCGCCGCGCACAGCAGCGGCCACCGAATCCCTCTGGACCACCATCGGCGAACTGGAAAGCACCGACCCGGATTACGTCTCCGTGACATACGGCGCCAACGGCTCCAACCGGACCACCGCCGTCGAACTTGTCACCCGCCTCGTCCAGGAGACCACCCTGCGGCCGCTGGCGCACCTGACGTGCGTGGGAAACTCTCCGCAGGAGCTCGCCGAGATCATCGGTGAGCTGCTCGACGTCGGCGTCCGTGGCATCCTGGCCCTGCGCGGCGACCAGCCCAGGGACGACCAGCCCACGGGCGACGTTCTCCCGCCCGGGCGGTCACTGCGGTACGCCCAGGACCTGATCGAGCTCATCCGCCGGGTGGAACAGCGCCGCTCCGCGCTGCTCTGCGCCGGCAAGGTGGCGGTCGGCGTGGCCGCGTACCCCACCCGGCATCCGGAATCACCGAGTGAGGCCCACGACGTCGAGGTGCTCCTGGCCAAGCAGCGCTCCGGCGCCGACTTCGCCATCACCCAGGTCTTCTTTCGCACCGAACACTACGCAGACCTGCTGACCCGTGCCCGCCGGGCCGGCGTCACCATTCCGATCATTCCCGGCGTTATGCCGCTCACCAGCATCCGCCGGCTCAACCGGCTCGGCGAGCTGGCCGGCGTCGCACCGGACCAGGAACTGATTGAACGGCTGGCCGCGGCCGATACCGACGCCGACCGCACCCGGATCGGGGTCAGCGCCACCGTGGATCTGGCCAACGCGGCCCTGGCCGCCGGCGCCCCCGGGCTGCATCTCTATACCTTCAACGAACATACCGCCGCCCTCGACGTGCTGGACAAACTCGCCCTGCCGCGCCCCCGGCGCACCCACCAGCGGAACCTCCAGCGCACGGCCGGCAACCGCCGGCTCGCCGGCTGACCAGCACTCCTCCTCCGCACCACACCACCAATTTTTTAGGACTTCTTATGACCATCACGAACACCCTTACCCCCATTCCGTTCCCGGCTGCCTCGATCCTGGGCTACCCGCGCATCGGCCGGCGCCGGGAACTGAAGAAGGCCGTCGAAGCCTACTGGACCGGCACCATCGATGCCGCGGCCCTCGACGCCGCCGCCAAGGACATTCAGCTCGGTACCGCCCGGCGCCTGACGAACCTGGGCCTCACGGAGCCAGCCGCCATCCCCGGCACGTTCTCGTATTACGACCAGGTGCTCGACGCCGCCGCCCACCTCGGCGCCGTTCCCGCCCGGTTCGGCAACCTCCTCAACGCCCACGGCCAGCTGGACCTCGACGGCTACTTCACGCTCGCCCGCGGCACCACCGACCAGCAGCCGCTGGAAATGACCAAGTGGTTTGACACCAACTACCACTACCTCGTCCCCGAAATTGGCCCGGAAACGAACTTCTCCCTGACCTGCACCCGGATCGTCGAAGAGTTTGCCTACGCCCTCGCCAACGGCGTCCACACCCGCCCGTACATCGTCGGCCCGGTCACTTTCCTGTTGCTGAGCAAGGCCTCCGACGACGCCCCGGACGGCTTCAGCCCGCTGTCCCGGCTCGAGGACGTCCTGCCGGTCTACACGGCCCTGCTGGGAAGGCTTGCCGCCGCCGGCGCGAGCTGGGTCCAGCTCGACGAGCCCGCCCTCGTGGTGGACCAGGACGCCGCGCCTGACGCGGTCCAGGCCGCCGTCGCCCGCTCCTACGAGGTGCTTGCCGCCGCCACGCACCGCCCGCAGCTGTTCGTCTCCACCCCGTACGGTGCGCTCGACGGCCAGCTCGGCACCCTCGCCGCCACCGGCATCGACGCCCTGCACGTGGACGTCTTCAAAGGCGCCGTCCCCTCCGCGGCGGCCCTCGCCGCCCTGGGCAACAAGACCCTCGTCGCCGGCGTCGTGGACGGCCACAACATCTGGCGCAACGATCTCGCCGCCTCCGCGGCAAAGATCGCGGAACTGACGGCCTCCGTTGCCAGGCTGGCCGTCAGCACCTCCACCACCACCGCGCACGTCCCGCACGACGTCGATGAGGAAGTCCAGTTGCCCGCGCAGCTGCGCAGCTGGCTCGCCTTCGCCGACCAGAAAGTCCGTGAGGTGGTCACCCTTGCCGGCCTGCTGGCCGACCCGGCCACCGGTCTCCCACCACGGGATGTCCAGCCGGCCATCGACGAGGCCACCCGCATCATCGCCGGCCGCGCCGCGGCCGACGGTGTCCGCCGGACCGAGGTCCGCACCCGGATCAACGCCCTGACCGGTGCCGACTTCACCCGCTCCGCTTATGGCGTCCGTGCAGCCGCACAGGCCGCGGCCCTGCACCTGCCGCCGCTGCCGACCACCACCATCGGCTCGTTCCCGCAGACCGCTGAGATCCGCTCTGCCCGGGCCCGCGCCCACAAGGGCGAGCTCAGCGCCGGGCAGTACGAACAGCTCATGAAGGAGGAGATCCAGCGCGTGGTGCAGCTGCAGGAAGAGCTCGGCTTCGACGTCCTGGTCCACGGCGAGCCCGAGCGCAACGACATGGTCCAGTACTTCGCGGAGAACCTTGAAGGCTTCGATGTGACCGTGCACGGCTGGGTCCAGTCTTATGGCTCCCGGTGCACCCGCCCCTCGATCCTGTGGGGCGACGTCACCCGCCGCGCTCCCATCACGGTGGAATGGGCCCGGTACGCGCAGTCCCTGACGAACAAGCCGATGAAGGGCATGCTCACCGGCCCGGTCACCATCCTCGCCTGGTCCTTTGTCCGCGACGACCAGCCGCTCGGCGAGACCGCCAACCAGGTGGCCCTGGCCCTCCGCGACGAAATCGCAGACCTCGAAGCGGCCGGCATCAAAATCATCCAGGTGGACGAGCCCGCGCTGCGCGAGCTCCTGCCGCTGCGCACGGCCGGCCAGGCCGCGTACCTGGACTGGTCGGTAAAGGCCTTCCGCCTCGCCACCGCCGGCGCCGGGGACGCCACGCAGGTCCACACGCACCTGTGCTACTCCGAGTTTGGCGCCATCATCGACGCCATCGACGGCCTCGACGCCGACGTCACCTCGATCGAGGCGGCCCGCTCCCGCATGGAAGTGGTCCACGACCTCGAATCCCACGGCTTCGGCCGCGGCGTGGGTCCGGGCGTGTACGACATCCACTCGCCGCGGGTGCCGGGGGAGCAGGAAGTCACCGACCTGCTGGGTACCGCCGTCAGGCACGTTCCGGCCCGCCAGCTCTGGGTCAACCCGGACTGCGGCCTGAAAACCCGCGGCTACGCCGAAACCGAGGAGTCGCTGCGCAACCTGGTCGCGGCCACCCGGACAGTCCGCGCCGGACTGCTCGAAGCGGCCAAGTAGCCCCCCGCTGGACTGATTTCCGACTGAACCAAGGACGCCGGCCGGCCACCCCTCACGGGTGACCGGCCGGCGTCGTACGTTTTCACCGCTCAAAAGGGGCCGTTATGGTGCAGTCGAGTCAGGACTCCCAGAGAATTTCGTCGTCCACGACGCCGTCCTCGTCCGCGGAGGCCACCAGGATCTCGTCCGTGAAGTGTTTGCCGAGCGTGAAGTCCAGGACGAAGTAGCGTTCCGGCTGGCCGGGAAAGATGCCCACGTGCCCCAGCTTGAGGGCCTTGAGGAACACGGCGTCGGTGAGCTGGTTCTTGTCCTCGACGCCGAAGACCTTCTTCAAGTGCACGTCCTTGATGGCGTTGCAATGGAAGTGCCGGTACTCCTGCGGGCTGGTGCCGTCCTGTTCGAGTTCCTCGGCGATCATTTCGCGGACCTGATCCACCAGTTCGGGAAGGAAACGCAGCCGGTAGTCCACCTTGTGCATGGCCGCTTCGTCGAAGTGGTCATGGGCGTTGACGTTAAGGTCAAGCTCCACCAGTTCACCGGCCAGTTCATGCTGGGCGGTGAAGTTGTGGTCCCGTCCGTGGTTGAGCTCAACCTCTCCAAAGTGCTTGCTCGCTACCTTGTTCATACCTTCAACATAGTCCTGAAATCCGGCCCGTTCCAGCATTCTGGCGTCCTTTGTCGGGCCAGCTCACCAGCGGCTCGGCGTTGCGTCGCCGCGATCCGGGACGTCCTGGACATCCAGGGAGGCCCGGGGATCATGCTCGACGAGGCCGTCGACGTCGGCGAGCAGCACTCCGTCCGCCCCGGTGTTCTCGGCTTCCAGCGCACGCTCGGATACGTGCCGGGGCCTTTGCCCGACAGCCATGAGGGTATCCACCGCTGCGGTGGAGGGCTCGGGGCTCGGCATGATCTCCTCCGGCACCCCGGCTCCGGCCTGCGTGCCCCGGCGGCGGAGCATCTGCATCCAGCGTGGACTGCCGAGAAGGATGCCGCGGTCGGCGAGTTCCTCGACCTCCAAGCCGTAGAAATCGCCGATGTGATCGACCAACTGGGCGCGCCGGGCGCGCTCGTAAGCGCGGCGCTCCCTGTTGAACGCGATGATCGTGGCCCAGCAGATCAACAGCATCACAACGCTGAACGGCAGGGCGATAATAATCGCAGCCGTCTGAAGCGCCACCAGGCCGCCGGAGAGCAGCAGCGCAATGGCCAGTACGGCGGTGATGAAGACAAAGAAGGTCCGCACCCGCTTCTTCGGGTTGACCTGGCCGCCGGTGGCGATCATGCCCATCACGAGGGCGCCGGAATCCGAGGAGGTGATGAAGAAAATGGAGATCAGCAGGATCACGCCGACGGTCAGCACCGGGGTGCCCGGCACGTAGGAGAGCATGCTGAACAACGCACTGGAAACGTTGACGCTGCCGTCGGGCTCCAGGAGGTTGCCGCTCCCGCTGAGTTGCACGGCCAGGGCTGTACCGCCGAGGACGCTGAACCACAGGACGCCTATCAGGGTGGGCACCAGGATGACGCCTGCCACGAACTGGCGCACCGTCCGGCCGCGGGAGATCCGTGCGATGAAGATGCCCACAAACGGGGCCCAGGAGATCCACCAGCCCCAGTAGAACGAAGTCCAGGAGGCTTGCCAGGCTTCGCCGGCATCTCCGCTGAAGGCGTTGACGTTGAACGAGAGCGACACAAAGTTTTGGATGTAAGCACCCAGGGACTGCACGAATTCGCGGAGCAGGAAGGTGGACGGTCCGAAGACCAGCAGGTACAGCACCAGCATCCCGGCGAGCACCAGGTTGATGCTGGAAAGCCATTTCATGCCCTTCGTGACTCCGGAGAGGACGGACAGCAGCACAAAAAAGGAAATCACGAGGATGATGATGATCTCTGATCCCTGGCTGGGCTGCAGCAGGTTGATGCTCTCCAGGCCGGCGCTGATTTGCAGGACGCCCAGGCCCAGCGACGTGGCCACGCCAAAGAGCGTGCCGACAAGGGCGACGACGTCGATCACGTTGCCCCAACTGCCCCGTACGCGTTTGCCCAGAAGCGGTTCAAGGGCCCAGCGGATGGATACGGGCCGTTTACGCCGGTGGATGGCGTAGGCAAGCGAGAGTCCGATCACCACGTAAATGGACCAAGCGTGCACACCCCAGTGCAGATACGTCTGGCTGAGCGCCTGCTGCGCGAGCTGCGCGGGAGTTCCCGAGACACCCGGACGCGGATTGGCGAAGTGGCTGAGCGGCTCCCCGACACCGTAAAACACCAGCCCAATCCCCATCCCGGCGGCAAAAAGCAGGGCGAACCAGGCCATCAGCGAGAACTCGGGTTCGTCGTCGTCATGGCCCAGTTTGATGTCACCGAAACGGCTGAACCCGAGAAAGAGGCTGAACGCCACGAAGAAGCTCGTAATCAGGACGTAGTACCAGTTAAAAGAATTCACGATGGTGGCCTGAATGGCACCAAACATCGCTTCGGCGGCTGCGGGGGCCAGCAGCGCGAACGCCGCGAACAGCGTCACCGCCCCGGCGGCAGGCCAGAAGACCCAGGGTTCAACGATGCGGGGTTTCGTTTGTTCAGCCATTCATCAAGGCTACGCGGCCCGGGCGCAGTAGTGCAGGGGTAGATTAAGCGGATGCAAACTGTTGCCCCCGCCGTCGTCCGCGCCCGTGAACTTTACAACAGCGGAGCCACCCGGCCGCTGGCCTGGCGGCTCGAGCAGCTCGCCAGCCTGCGCCGCATGCTGGCGGAGCGGCGCACCGAATTCACCGAGGCGCTGGCAAGCGATCTCGGCAAACACCCCACCGAGGCGCTCCTGACGGAGATCGGATTCGTTGACGCCGAGACCGCTCACCTGCAAAAGCACCTTGAAGGCTGGCTGCGTCCCCGTCCCGTCCCCGTGCCGCTCGCCGTCCGGCCCGCCAAAGCCTGGACCGAGCTGACCCCGCTGGGGGTGGTGCTGGTGATCGGTCCCTGGAACTACCCGTTGCAATTGCTGCTCGCTCCCCTTGCCGGCGCCCTCGCCGCCGGCAACACCGTGGTGCTCAAGCCCAGCGAACACGCCCCGGCCACCTCGGCCGCCCTGGCACGCTGGATTCCGGAGTACCTGCCCGGCGCGGCAGAGGTCGTCGAGGGCGGCATCCCGGAGACCACAGCACTGCTGGCGATGCCCTTCGACCACATCTTCTTCACCGGCGGGGAAGCCGCCGCCAAGGTGGTGCTGCGCGCGGCGGCGGAGCACCTGACGCCGGTAACCCTGGAACTGGGCGGCAAGTCCCCGGCCTATGTCGACTCCTCCACGGACCTGGCCAACGCGGCCAAACGGATCGCGTGGGGCCGGTTCCTGAACGCCGGGCAGACGTGCGTGGCGCCGGACTACATCCTCGCCACCGAGGACGTGCTGGTTCCGCTGCAGCGCGAGCTGGTCACGGCCATCGCGGCGCTCTTCGGCCCGGACTCGGCCCGCAGTGAGTCCTACGGCAGGATCATCAACGACCAGCACTTCGCCCGGCTCGCGGGCCTCGCTGACGGCAGCACCGTCGTCCACGGCGGGGAACGGGACGCCGCCACCCGCCACTTCGCGCCGACCCTGCTCCGTCCCGCCCCCGGGGACACGGTGATGGGGGAGGAGATCTTCGGTCCGCTGCTCCCGCTGGTTCCTGTCGCGGGGCGCGAGGAAGCCATCCGGAGGATCAACGACGGCGCCAAGCCCCTGGCGCTCTACGTGTTCAGCAGCGACGCCGCTACCCGCCGGGCGTTCGCCGAGAGGACGTCCTCGGGGGCCCTGTGCTTCGACGTCCCCGCGGCGCACCTCATGGTTCCCGGGCTGCCCTTCGGCGGGGTCGGCGGCAGCGGCATGGGCGCCTACCACGGGGAACACTCCGTGCGGACCTTCTCCCATGAACGCTCCACCCTGGCCAAACCCCAGCGGCCGGACACGCTGGCACTGATCTACCCGCCTTACACCCGGACCAAGCACCGGCTCATTAACGCGCTCACCGGGATGGGGACCGGACTTCTCCACGGACTCTTTAAACGGCCCCGCGGGAACTGAACGTATCCGCGAGCAAGTCCAGGAAGAGCTGAACCTGGGCGGTCTGCTTTTCGTTGATCAGCAGGGCAAAGACGTTGCGGGCCAGCCGGATCTCGGGAACGTCCAGCACCACCACCCCGGCGGGGCGGTGGTGCAGGGCCAGCTCCGGAACCAGTGCCGCGCCCAGCCCGGCCGCCGCCATCTCCAGGCTCGCGTGGAAGTCATCGCTGTACGCCACCACCCGGGGATGGAGGTTGCAGCTGGCAAAGAGCCGCTCGATCACCGTGGCATCGGATGTGCCGGGATGGTGCACAATCCACGGCATGTCCGAGAGGTGGTCCGCAGCGACCTTGGAATCGGTGCCGATGCCCCAGGCGGCCGGCAGCACCACCCGGAAGTCGTCGTCGCCGATCCACTGCCTGTTCACGGTGTGCGGCCAGGCGAGGCCGGACTGCCCCACCTGGTAGACCAGCGCGACGTCGAGTTCGCCGCCCGTGCGCAGGCCCGCAATGGTCTGGGCCGGCTCCGCGACCGAGACCCGCAGATCGATGCCGAGTTTCTTCCAGGCCGGGTTCGCCAGGATCCGCGGCAAGACGTACGTGGCCAGGCTGGGGAAGATCCCCAGCCTGAGTTCCTGCCGGGTGGTGTCTGCGGTGCGGGACGCCGCCGCCATCAGCGCCTCGATGTCGGTGAGGACCTTCGCCGCATGCCGGGTCATGACCTGGGCGGCCTCGGTGGGCTGGATGCTGCGGGCCGAGCGCAGGAACAGTTCGACGCCGGTGTCCCGTTCCAGGGCGGACATCTGCTGGGACACCGCCGACGCCGTATACCCGAGCCGGGCGGCGGCCGCTGCGAAGGAGCCCAGCCGGGTCACTTCGACAAGGGTCCGCAGGTGAACGGGGTTGATCAAGGGGCTGCCCTTCGCAGGTTCCGGTGAGGCGGGACCGCAATCCCGCTTCATTCTGGCACATTGGACTCGTACGGAACGCTGGAAAGTCGCACACATCCGTTGGGTGCCCGGCGACGAATTGTCCATAAGATGATTCCGCCGTCACCACCGGGGCAATCGATGGACCAGTCAACAGGAGCAGATCAGTGTCAGACGCAGCAGGGATTCCGCAGGGCCGGCGAGTAGCCGTGATCGGCAGCGGGGTGGCAGGACTCACCGCCGCGTACGTGCTGAACCGGCAGGACACCGTTACCCTCTTCGAAGCGGATTCCCGGCTGGGCGGCCATGCCCACACCCACGATGTCCCGCAGGCCGGCGGCCCGGATCTCCGGATCGACACCGGCTTCATCGTCCACAACGAACGGACCTACCCCACGCTGCTGCGGCTCTTCGCCGAGCTGGGCATCGAAACCCAGGACTCAGAGATGTCCATGTCCGTCCGCTGCGACGGCTGCGGGCTGGAATACGCCGGCGCCCGGGCCAAGGGCCGGGGCATCCTTCCCGGCCCGGCCACCCTGCTGCGCGGACGCTACCTGCTGATGCTGCTGGAAGTGATGCGCTTCTACCGCAAGGCCCGCGCCTTGCTGGCCGGGGGTCCCCCCGCCGGGGAAAGCACAGGGGAGGCGGAGCTGACCCTGGGCCAGTTCCTCACCCGGGAGAAGTTCAGCACCTACTTCATCTCGCACTTCATGACCCCGATCGTGAGCGCCGTCTGGTCCTGCGACCCGACCACGGCGCTCGCCTACCCGGCCCGGTACCTCTTCACCTTCCTGGGCCATCACGGGCTGCTCGGAGTCTCCGGTTCCCCGCAGTGGCGCACCGTCACCGGCGGCTCACGCAGCTACGTGGACAAGCTCGCCGCCACGCTGCCGGACATCCGCCTCGCCAGCCCGGTCACCGGAGTGCGACGCCACGCGGACGGCGTGGAACTGACGTATGGGAGCGCCGACGGCGGTTTCCGCACCGAGGCGTTCGACGCCGTCGTGATCGCCACCCACCCGGCCCAGGCGCTGGCCATGCTCACCGAAGCCTCGGACGCGGAGCAGGCCGCCCTGGCCGGCATGCCCTACTCGGTCAACCACACCGTGTTCCACCGCGACGCCGCCGTGCTGCCCGCCAGCGACAACGCCAAGGCCTCCTGGAATTACCGGTTGCCCTCCTGCGACGCCCGCCCCGACAAGGTCCTGGTCAGTTACGACATGACCCGGCTGCAGCGGCTGGACCCCGCGGACGGCGGACGCTACATCGTCAGCCTGGGCGAATCCGAGCTCATCGCGGACACCGCCGTATTGGACCGGATGGTCTACGAACACCCGCAGTACACGCCGGACTCGCTCCGCGCGCAGGAAAAGATCCTGGCCCTGGGCGATGACCGGCTGGCCTTCGCCGGTGCCTACCACGGCTGGGGTTTCCACGAGGACGGCGCCCTCTCCGGTGTCCGGGCAGCTGAACGGCTGGGACGCGGCTGGAATGACCCCGCCGTCGCCCTGAACGAGGAGTACCGGGCCGTCGCCGTCGACCCTGACCTGCAGAGCGCCGCCGCGGAGGGCGCATGAGCGCCGCCGCCATCTACCGCACCTCGATCGCCCATGTGCGCCGCAGCCCGCTGAAGAACGCGTTCACGTACCGCAGCTACAGCTGGTATGTCGACGTCGACCGGCTCCCTGCCCTGCCCCGCCTGCTCCGTCCCCTCGCCGGATTCCGGGTGGCGGACCACCTGGGCGATCCGGACGGCACCCTGCGCGGCAACGTGGAGGCGTTCCTCGCCAGCCGGGGGATCGAGCCCGACGGCGGCCGGATCACCATGCTGGCCAGCGCCCGGGTGTTCGGGCACGTCTTCAATCCGCTCAGCCTGTTCTGGTGCCACGACGCCGCCGGGGAGCTGCGCTGCGTGGTCGCCGAGGTGCACAACACCTACGGCGAACGGCACCGCTACCTCCTCGAAACGGACGGCGCCGGCCGCGCCAGCGTCCCCAAGGCCTTCTACGTCTCGCCCTTCAACGACGTCGATGGCCAGTACCGGATGAAACTCCCGGAACCCGGCGAACGGCTTGCCGTCTCGATCGTCCTCGAGCGCGACGGGCAACAGCCCTTCCTCGCGAGCATGGACGGGAAACGCCGCGAGGCCACGGTGCCGAACATTCTCGCTGCGGCGCTCGCGGTTCCGGTGGCACCCCTGCGGGCCGCGGCGCAGATCCGCTGGCAGGGCATCAAGCTGTGGGCGCGCCGGCTGCCCATCATCAAACGACCACACCACCCCTCACAGGAGGCAGTTCAGTGACAATGACCGAAGCGACCGGATCAGGCGCGGCGCGCCGGGCCAACGAGGCAGCTGCCCCCTACACGGTCCCGCAGCCGCCCGCGGTGGTAGATGCCGCCATTTGGCCCAGCATCGCCGCCGTTCCCGCCAGCCTCAAGGCCCGGGTGGCCGGACGGGCCGCGGAGGCCATCTTCAAGGCTGCCGTCCGCCGGCTTCCATTGGAAGTCCGCTACCCGGACGGTACCGTCCTGGGCCAGGCCGCCACACCGGGGCGCACCTATCCCGTCATGACCATGAACCGTCCCGCGGACTTTGCCGCCCGGCTCGGCGACGGCGGCCTGATCGGCCTGGGCGAATCCTTCATGGCCGGCGACTGGGACGCTGACAACCTCACCGCCGTCATGGAGGTCTTCGCCGCCCGCGTCGGAACCCTCGTGCCGGAGCCGCTGCAGAAACTGCGTGCCTTCTACCTGCCGCGCCAGCCGCGGAAGGAACGCAACACCGAGCAGAACACCCGCTCCAACATCTCACGGCACTACGACCTCTCCAACGAGCTCTTCGGCACCTTCCTTGACGCCACCATGACCTACTCCAGCGCGCTCTTCCCGGAATCCGGCGACGCGCTGAAGACCGTCGCCTGGGACGGGTTCGCCGCCGCGCAGCAGGCCAAGATCGACCGGTTGCTGGACAAAGCCGGCGTCGGGCAAGGCACCCGGGTGCTGGAAATCGGCACAGGCTGGGGTGAACTCGCCCTCCGGGCCGCCCAGCGCGGCGCTACCGTCTACTCCGTCACGCTCTCCAGCGAACAGCAGGAACTGGCCCGCAAACGCGTCGCCGACGCCGGGTACACCGACGCCGTCACCATCGAGCTCCAGGACTACCGCGCGGTCGAAGGTGAGTACGACGCCGTCGTGTCCGTTGAGATGATCGAAGCCGTCGGCTTCGAGTACTGGGCCACGTACTTCCAGACCATCGAGCGCGTCCTCGCGCCCGGCGGAAAGGTCGCCATCCAGGCCATCACCATCGCCCACGACCGGCTCATGGCCACCCGCACCAGCTACACCTGGGTGCACAAATACATTTTCCCGGGCGGCGTTATCCCCTCGGTCCGCGCCATCGAGGACATCACCGAAAAGCAGACCGGGCTGCGGGTGCGCGAACGCCTCGCCATGGGGGAGCACTACGCCCAGTCCTTGCGGCTCTGGGAGGAACGCTTCATGGCCCGCACCGCCGACGTCCGCGCCTTGGGCTTCGATGAGATCTTCCAGCGGATGTGGCTCTTCTACCTCTGCTACTCCCGGGCAGGCTTCGAGACCGGCTACCTGGACGTGCAGCAGATCGTGCTGGACCGCCGGACCGCCGGCGAAACCCGCAACGGATCCGCCCAATGACGGCCCCGATCGCGGAACTCATCGAAGGGGTCCTGCGGCCGCTGGCCGGCGGGGACCTCCCCGTCCGGATCATCGCCTGGGATGGCAGCGAAGCCGGCCCGGCCGGCGCCCCCGTGGTCCGGCTGAACTCACCGGACGCCATCCGGCGGCTGCTCTGGGCGCCGGGGGAACTGGGCGCCGCCCAGGCCTACGTCACGGGAGAGCTCGATGTCGACGGTGACCTCAATTCCGCGCTGGAACACCTCTGGAAAGTGGTGCGGGACCGCGGCCTCACCGGAATCCGGCCCACCCCGGCGGTGCTGGCCGGCGTCGCTAAGATTGCCCGGGCCGCCGGGGCTCTCGGCGCGCCGCCCGCGCCGCCCGCCAGCCAGGCCCGGGTCAAGGGACGGCTGCACAGCCTCCTGCGCGACCGCGCCGCCATCAGCCACCACTACGATCTCAGCAACGATTTCTACGCGCTGATCCTGGACCCGCAGATGGCCTACTCCAGCGGGTACTGGACGGACCGGATCGAGAACGGCAGCTCCGCCCCGGGGTACGGCCTGGAGGACGCGCAGCGGGACAAACTCGACCTGGTCTGCCGCAAAATCGGGCTCAAGCCCGGCATGCGGCTGCTGGACATCGGCTGCGGCTGGGGATCGCTGAGCCTGCACGCCGCCGAGCATTACGGCGTCGACGTCGTCGGCGTCACGCTGTCCATCGAGCAGAAGGCGTTTATCGACGCCCGCATCCGCGAACGCGGCCTGGAAGGCCGGGTGGACATCCGCATCCAGGACTACCGGGAGATCCCGGACGGCCCGTTCGACGCCGTCGCGTCCCTGGAGATGGGCGAACACGTGGGCCAGCGGAACTACCCCGTGTACGCCGCCGCACTGTTCAACAACGTCACCCCCGGCGGCAAGGTCCTGGTCCAGCAGATGTCCCGGCACGGCAAGCACCCCGGTGGCGGACCTTTCATCGAGTCCTTCATCGCCCCGGACATGCATATGCGCCCGGTCGGGGAGACCCTGGGTTTCCTGGAGGACGCGGGCCTGGAGATCGAGGGCGTGCAGGGCATGCGCCGGGACTACGTGCGGACCCTGGAAGCCTGGTACGCGACGTTCGAGGAGAACCACGACGCCGCCGTCGCCATGATGGGCGAGGAGATCGCCCGTGTGTGGCGGCTCTACCTGGTGGGGGCACTGCGCAGCTTCGCCGAACGCCGGATGGGCGTGGAGCAGATCCTTTGCAGCCGGCCGGAGACGGGTTACTAGACCTGGCGTCAGGTCACTTCCGTTCACGAAGCGGACTTTTGTCCACGGAGGCGGGCACCCGGCGGGTGCCCGCCTCCGGCGTGTTTCCGGACACCCCACCCAGTGCTTAACGGCACGCCGGACCACGATCCCGTGGCGGGCCGACACGCCGTCTTCGGCCCGACACGCAGGGGAGTTAATTGTGCAAAGGTTCCCCACAGCCTGTGGATTTCGTCCTGCAAAAGGGCGGAAATACGGACTTTTTGCGGCACCCCGCCTGTGGACTGCCGGTGCATTAAATGACATACTTGTAATACATCATCTAGGGGTCCACATCGGGGTCCTGCACAACATGTAGTATCGAGATACAGTTTCAGTGGAGCAGCAAGGCTCCCGGCACGGCCAGTAACGGACCAGTTTTCCGGTCCGGACCGGCCCGCCCGGACTGCTGGCACCAGAGACACACACCAGACCCAGCGCGGACGCAACAGACAGCCCGCAGCGGACAACACGCAGTACCAAAGACTTCAACAAAGGGGACAGGGACCATGACCGTTACGGTTTACACGAAGCCGGCCTGTGTTCAGTGCAACGCAACATACCGCGCGCTGGACAAGAAGGGCATCACCTACCAGAGCGTCGACATCTCGCAGGATGCGGATGCCCTCGAGCGCCTGAAGGCCCTCGGCTACATGCAGGCTCCGGTTGTCGTCACGGACCAGGACCACTGGTCCGGATTCCGCCCCGACAAGATCGCGGAACTGGCGCAGGCGTACTCAGCCGCCGTCGCCTGAACCGCTTCGCAGGACAACACGTCAGATGAGGTGACTCCCATGGCCTTGGCAACCGCCGATGTGCCGCTGGCGGCCGGCTCCCGGGACCCAGGCGCCCCGGAGCCGGCCAGCCGGGACACAGCGACAGGCCACGTCACCGCCAGCCGCCTCGTTTATTTCTCCTCCACCTCCGAAAACACCGCACGCTTCGTCCGGAAGCTGGGCATCGACGCCGCCAGGATTCCCCTCCATGCGAGGGAGCCGGGGCTCGTGGCCACCGAACCTTACGTGCTGGTGCTTCCCACCTATGGCGGCACCGGGGGAGACGGGTCCGTTCCGAAGCAGGTCATCCGCTTCCTGAACGATCCGCGCAACCGCCGGCAGCTCCGTGGGGTAATCGGGGCGGGCAACACGAACTTTGGGGACAACTACTGCATGGCCGGCGACATCATCGCCGCGAAATGCCAGGTCCCGCACCTCTATCGATTTGAACTCATGGGGACGCCGGAAGACGTCCGCCGGGTACAACAAGGATTGGAAGAATTTTGGACACGACTGTCGCAGACACAGAAGTAACCGGATCGGCCGCACACGCCGCCGCCGGGAAGGCCGGCAACACCGCCGTCGAGAAGCACACCGTCCCGGGGGAGAAGCCGGTCATGCCGGCCGCCTTCCAGGGCCTGGGCTACCACGAGCTCAACGCCATGCTGAACCTGTACGGCCCGAACGGGGAGATCCAGTTCGAGGCCGACCGCGAGGCCGCGCACCAGTACTTCCTGCAGCACGTGAACAACAACACCGTGTTCTTCCACGACCTCGAGGAAAAACTCGACTACCTCGTCAAGAACGAGTACTACGAGCGCGAAACCCTCGACCAGTACACGATGAACTTCATCCGGGAGCTCTACAACCGCGCCTACAAGAAGAAGTTCCGCTTCGAGACCTTCCTCGGCGCGTTCAAGTTCTACACCTCCTACACGCTCAAGACGTTCGACGGAAAGCGCTTCCTGGAGCGCTACGAGGACCGCGTCTGCATGGTGGCCCTGCACCTGGCCCGCGGCGATGAGCAGCTGGCCCTGCAGATGGTCGACGAGATCATCGAGGGCCGCTTCCAGCCGGCCACCCCCACGTTCCTGAACGCCGGCAAGCGCCAGCGCGGCGAGCTGGTCTCCTGCTTCCTGCTCCGCATCGAAGACAACATGGAGTCGATCGGCCGGTCCATCAACTCCGCGCTGCAGCTGTCCAAGCGCGGCGGCGGCGTGGCGTTCGCGCTGACCAACATCCGCGAGGTCGGCGCGCCGATCAAGCAGATCGAGAACCAGTCCTCCGGCGTCATCCCCGTGATGAAGCTCCTCGAGGACAGCTTCTCCTACGCCAACCAGCTCGGTGCCCGCCAGGGTGCGGGTGCTGTGTACCTGCACGCGCACCACCCGGACATCTACCGCTTCCTGGACACCAAGCGCGAGAACGCGGACGAGAAGATCCGGATCAAGACCCTCTCCCTCGGCGTCGTGATCCCGGACATCACCTTCGAGCTGGCCAAGAAGGACGAGGACATGTACCTGTTCTCGCCGTACGACGTCGAGAAGGTCTACGGCATGCCGTTCTCCGACGTCTCGGTCACCGAGAAGTACTACGAGATGGTGGACGATTCCCGGATCAAGAAGACCAAGATCAAGGCGCGTGAGTTCTTCCAGACCCTCGCGGAGATCCAGTTCGAATCCGGTTACCCGTACATCATGTTCGAGGACACCGTGAACCGGGAAAACCCGATCGACGGCAAGATCATCATGTCCAACCTGTGCTCCGAGATCCTCCAGGTCTCCCAGCCCACCACGTACAACGATGACCTGTCCTACGAGACCACCGGCAAGGACATTTCCTGCAACCTGGGTTCGCTGAACATCGCGAAGGCCATGGACTCCCCGGACTTCGGCCTGACCATCGAGACGGCCATCCGGTCCCTCTCGGCCGTCTCGGACATGTCCAACATCACCTCGGTGCCCTCGATCGCCCGCGGCAACGACCAGTCCCACGCAATTGGCCTGGGCCAGATGAACCTGCACGGCTACCTGGCCCGCGAGCGGGTCCACTACGGGTCCGAAGAGGGCATCGACTTCACCAACATCTACTTCTACTCGGTGGTGTTCCACGCGGTCCGCGCCTCCAACCTGCTGGCCATCCAGACCGGCCAGACGTTCGGCGGCTTCGAGAAGTCAAAGTACGCAACAGGTGAGTTCTTCGACAAGTACACCAACCAGGAATGGGTCCCGCAGACCGCCAAGGTGGCTGAGCTGTTCCAGAACATCCACATCCCCACCCAGGATGACTGGCGCGAACTGAAGGCTTCCGTCATGGAGCACGGCATCTACAACCAGAACCTGCAGGCCGTTCCGCCCACCGGCTCGATCAGCTACATCAACAACTCCACCTCCTCGATCCACCCGGTGGCGTCCAAGATCGAGATCCGCAAGGAAGGCAAGCTGGGCCGCGTGTACTACCCGGCGCCGTACCTGACGAACGACAACCTGGAGTACTACCAGGACGCGTACGAGATCGGCTACGAGAAGGTCATCGACACCTACGCCGCTGCCACGCAGCACGTGGACCAGGGCCTGTCCCTGACGCTGTTCTTCAAGGACACAGCCACCACGCGCGACATCAACCGGGCCCAGATTTATGCCTGGAAGAAGGGCATCAAGACCATCTACTACATCCGTCTCCGCCAGCTCGCGCTGGAAGGGACTGAGGTGGACGGCTGCGTCAGCTGCATGCTTTAATCTTCAACTAAATCTTGACAGTACGACGGCGGGTGCCCGCCCGCCTTCGTACGCTTAACTTCACAGAACAACCCAACTTTTAGGGGATGACATGACCGAGAAGGTCAAGCTGCTTAGCCACGTTGAGGCCATCAACTGGAACCGCATCCAGGACGACAAGGACGTGGATGTCTGGAACCGCCTGGTCAACAACTTCTGGCTGCCGGAGAAGATCCCGCTGTCCAACGACGTGCAGTCGTGGGCGACGCTGACCCCGGACGAGCAGCAGCTCACCATGCGCGTGTTCACCGGACTGACCCTGCTGGACACCATCCAGGGCACCGTCGGCGCCGTCTCGCTCATTCCTGATGCGATCACCCCGCATGAGGAGGCCGTCTACACGAACATCGCCTTCATGGAGTCCGTGCACGCCAAGAGCTACTCCTCCATCTTTTCCACGCTGGCCTCCACCAAGGAGATCGACGAGGCGTTCCGCTGGTCCACCGAGAATGCGAACCTGCAGAAGAAGGCGCAGATCGTCATGGACTACTACCAGGGCGACGATCCGCTGAAGCGCAAGGTGGCCTCCACGCTGCTGGAGAGCTTCCTGTTCTACTCGGGCTTCTACCTGCCGATGTACTGGTCCTCGCGGGCCAAGCTGACAAACACGGCCGACCTGATCCGCCTGATCATCCGCGATGAGGCCGTGCACGGCTATTACATCGGCTACAAGTTCCAGAAGGGCCTGGAGGGCCTGTCCGAGGAGCGCAAGCAGGAAATCAAGGACTACACCTTCGAACTGCTCTTCGAGCTGTACGAGAACGAAGTCCAGTACACGCACGACCTCTACGACTCCGTGGGCCTGGCCGAGGACGTCAAAAAGTTCCTGCACTACAACGCCAACAAGGCGCTGATGAACCTGGGCTACGAGGCCATGTTCCCGGCCTCCGTCACCGACGTGAACCCGGCCATCCTGTCGGCCCTGTCGCCGAACGCGGACGAGAACCACGACTTCTTCTCCGGGTCGGGCTCGAGCTATGTGATCGGCAAGGCTGTTAATACTGAGGATGACGACTGGGACTTCTAGTTATTCTTGTGAATCGAAAGGTCCGGAGCGGCCCCGTACAGCAATTATGTGCGGGGCCGTTCTGTTCTTCGTTCGCTACTTAGCGAGCGAGCTTGCTGGATGCGCCCGCGCAGTGTTGTAGCGAAGACTTAAAACCAAAATGACCTCGCATCTCTGACTATCTGTGGGCGCCTAAATCACGACTTTTTCGAGCCGGGCCACTAAGCTATCGAGAATTGGATCAGCCTTCGGATTCAGTCCCTGGGTCCCGACTCGTTCTATTTCTTCCACAAGACGAATCTTGACAGTATCGACCGTGTACGTATCGTCAGGCTTTCCGATCGTCCTTAGAAACGGTTTGACCTGATTACTCCATTTCTTTTCATCGTCCCACGGTTCAAACGATGAGACGTCCGCGGCAAACATTTGGTTTAGAACTTTGCGATGAAGTTCCTCGGAATAAAAATCTTCAAGCTCTTTATTGAAGAGTCCGCCCGGCGAAACCAGGAAGACGTTCTCCACGGGCACCAACGTGTCGTCACCCAACTTCTTGAGGGTGTTTTTACCGTCGTTGTCATTGTCGATCAACGCAAACATTGTCGTGGGCTCTATGAGCAAATGTTTTGCGGCAGCCGTTAATCCACTGCCACCACCCGAAGGCCGGATCTTGATGGAGCCGTCAACTAAGGCTCCCTCAATGCGAGATGACTTTTCCGAGAGGATCTTCCGGAGAAACCGCTCATCGGTTTGCCCCTCGACCAAGATGCTTACAGTCGCAGACGACAGATTATCCCCAGGCCGAACTCCGAGGCAGTCGCGCAACTCCTCCAGCCTCTTTGTGGGGCGCGCACGATTCCCTTGGACAAGGATGTTGCTTGCTACATGAGAGCGATTAAGGAGCAGTGGGCTGTGAGTGGTGAGAATCACTTGCTGCTTTGACGCTACTTGAGCTAGCACCTTTCGGATCTCGTGAATTGCATCGGAATGCAGGTGCGCCTCAGGCTCCTCGACAGCCAGAATCACCTGCCGATCCTTGTTGGCGTGTTCTGCGACGTCGTGCATAAGCGCCAGCGAAACTATGCTCTTCACACCGTCACCCTTCTGCAGAAGGGATGTTCGTGCTCCATCATCGATGAGGATGTCGCGTACGGCGGCAAAATCACTAACCGGTTCGCCTACGATTTCTATCGCGTCGAATCCCGGCAGGTAACTGCCAAGTCGGGTAGAGACACTAGATTCAATTGCTCGAAAATGGTCACTCCGCTTATCTTCAATTTTTCGCAGTAAACTCTGATATTCAAGATCCGCCTCAAGGGAGCTCATGCGTTCCGACGCTAGTTGGTTGATCACTTGCATAGCTTGATCGACAGTGCGAACTGCAGGAACGAAAATGAACTTTATGCGCTTTTTTATAAAGTCGGCTATTTCGGGCGACTTCGCTGCATAACTCTTGCTTCCCTTGCCGGGCTTAGGTATGGATAAAGATGGAGGTTTATTGGGGTAAAACTTTATCTCGATCGGAAGTGTCCCGTTAACGCGTGAACCGATGATGCGCTGGAAATCAGTTACCTCCTTTGCGTCAAGCCTAAATTCGAAGCGAATGGATGTGTAGCTTCGCGTTGTGAGGTTGAGAGGATAATCGCGTTCCCAATCGAAGTCATTTACAAGCTCCGCTCTCCGCGGATAGAAGAATGGTACCGGACTGCGACGAGGGCTCGTCTTGGGTGGATTCACACCATTGGCGAGTTGATCGATGACTTTCATGCCCAGGCTGATGCCATGCAGGAGATTCGACTTTCCCTGATTGTTGGGGCCGACTAAAACAGTCATGTTTTCGATTTTAAATGCAGCATCACGAGAGATGCTTCGGTATCTTGATATTTTGACATGTGACAATTGCAAATTAATCTCCTATTGAGTAGGACAAATTCTGGAGGGTTGGCAATTTAGCCCCGTGCCTCAGCAAACCTTGGCGCCATGGACTCCATCTGCTCCATGACCAGCTTGATGGCTTGGGGCTGATTGTCCGGCGGGTATCCGAAGCGGACCAGGAGCCGTTTGATCGAGGAGCGGAGCTTGGCCCGAACGTCGTCGCGGACCGTCCAGTCGGTACGGACATCGCGGCGCATCACGGCCACCAGCTCCCGGGCGATGTCCGCCAGGATGCCTTCTCCCTGGACCTCCACGGCCGATTCATTTGAAGCCACAGCGTCGTAGAAGGCGAGCTCGTCGGAGTTCAGCGGGGGAGTAAAACGGGAACCCCGGTTACTCTCCAACGCCACCTCCCGCGCCAGCTCCACCAGCTCGGCGATGACCTCGGCCGAGGTCAGCTGCTGGTTGGTGTACTTCTTCATCAGCTCGGTAATGCGTTCGGAGAATGCCCGCTGCCGGATCACGTTGTTCCGTGTGGCCGTAACGGTCTCGTCAGCGATGAGCTTCCGCAGTGCCTCGATGGCCAGCTGCGGGTTCCGCGCCTGCTGGGTCTTGGCAATGAACTCCGGCGTCAGATCATCCAGAGAGGGCTTTGGCATGCCGGCGGCCTCATAGATGTCCAGCACCTCGCCCGAAGCGGTCGCGCCAGCGATCAACTCTCCAAGAAGCCGCTGAATTTGTGCGGGGACCGGCTGGCCGTTTGCCTGCCGCTCCTGCGCATCCATCTTGGCCATCCACACGCGAATCTCTTCATAGACGGCAATTTCCGGACGGAGTGGTTCGAGATCGGCCTTGCCCGAACAAAGCGCCCATGCCCGTGCAAGCTGACCGGAAGTGCTGCGATAGCGTGCAGACAGCGTTTCTTCGCCGTCTGCGGGTGAATTTCCGGGAGTGTGAACATCTCGAAGGTAGTTCACCGAGCCCCAAGTCGCATTGAGGAAGGCCCTCGGTCCGCCCTTGTGCCAGACGGCCTTCCAGTCGTAGCCAGCCAGCAAGACACGGCAAGCCTGCACTCGGTCACGGACCAGTGCGACCGCCTCATCAATGTTCTTCCCCACCGGCTTGTTCGCCCGGTCGTCCTTCGTGTACTCGCTCAGCGCCTTCGCCAAGTTCTCCGCCAGTGGGGCGTACGCCACCAGCAGCCCGTCCTCCTTGCCGCGGAAGGTGCGGTTCACCCGGGCCAGGGTCTGCATGAGCAGCGCGCCCTTCAGCGGCCGGTCCAGGTACAGGGTGTGCAGGGGCGGGGAGTCGTAGCCGGTGAGCATCATGTCCTTGACGATCACCAGCTCCAGCTCGTCGTCCACGTCCTTGAGGCGTTCCTTGATCAGCGCATTCGCGGAATCGCGGCGCACATGGTCGGAGACCGGGGGAACATCGGTTGCGTTCCCCGAGTAGACCACCTTGATCCTGCCCTTGCCCAGGTCGTCGGAGTGCCAGTCCGGCCGCAGTTCCACGATCGCCGTGTACAGCTTCGCGCAGATTTCCCGCGTGCCGCCGACGATCATGGCCTTGCCCGGCGCCTCGATGAACTTGTGCATCCGGGCGCTGCGGTTCTCCCAGTGCGCCACCAGATCTGCGGCCAGCGCCGCGATCCGCTGCGGCGCACCATAGACGGCGTTCACGACGGCGACGCTCGCCTCGATCCGCGCCCGCTCGGTGTCGTCCAGGCCCAAGGTCGCCTCATCGGCGGCCCGGTCCAGGATTTCCTCGGTGACCTCGGAGGCCAAGCCCACCTTGATCAGCCGCGGCTCGAAGTAGACCGGCACGGTGGCGCCGTCCTCCACGGCGCGGGAGAGGTCGTAGACGTCGATGTAGTCGCCGAAGACGTCCTGGGTGTTGCGGTCGTCGAACGAGATCGGGGTGCCGGTGAAGGCGATCAGCGTGGCGTGCGGGAGGGCATCGCGCAGGTGCCGGGCGTAGCCGTCGAGGTCGTCGTAATGGGAACGGTGCGCCTCGTCCACCACCACGATGATGTTCCGCCGGTCGGACAGCAGCGGGTGGTCGGTGCCGGCGTCCTTCTCGGCCTTGCTGCGGCCGAACTTCTGCAGTGTGGTGAAGTAGATCCCACCGGTGGTGCGGTTGGAGAGTTCCTCGCGCAGCTCGGAGCGCTTCTTGATCTGCTTGGGGGATTCGGCCAGCAGCAGGCTGCGGGCGAAACCCTCGAACAGCTGCCCGTCGAGTTCGTTGCGGTCCGTGATGACGACGACGGTGGGGTTCTTCAGCCGGGGGTGCCGGGCCACCAAGTTGGTGTAGAGCTCCATCTCCATCGACTTGCCCGAGCCCTGAGTGTGCCAGACGACGCCGGCCTTGCCGTTGCTCTCCACGGCCTGGACGGTGCTGCCCACGGCCTTGGTCACGGCGAAGTACTGGTGCGGCTTGGCGATCCGCTTGGTCAGTCCCTCCGGGCCGCCGTCAAACGCCGTGAAACTCTGCAGCACCTGCAGGAAGCGGGTCTGGTTGTACAGCCCGTGCAGGGCGGTTTCCAGGGCGGTGACGGCCTCGCCGTCTTCCATGTAACCGGGCGCCACGGGCACGCCGTCGTCGTCCACGTTCCAGGGGGAGAAATGGTTCAGGGGCGTGAACGGCGTCCCGTACTTGGCCTCGATGCCGTCGGAGGCGAGGGTGAAGACACAGAAGCGGAACGCCATGGGGAATTCGCGGAGGTAGGTCTGCAGCTGGGCGTGCGCGGAGGCGACGTCGGCGGAGGCGCTGCCGGCTTTTTTCAGCTCGATGATGCTGACGGGCATTCCGTTGCAGTAGAGCACGAGGTCGAAGCGGCGTTTGTAGTCGCCCTGGAGAAGGGTGACCTGGTTGACGGCGAGCCAGTCGTTCTCGTCCGGGTCGGTGCTGAGCAGCCGGATGGTGGGGTTGGCCTCAGTGCCGTCGGAGTCGATATAGCTGAGCCGGAAGCCGTCCACCAGGTAGCCGTGGATGCGGTGGCTTTCGGCGAGGGCGTCGTTGGATTTAGGTGAGGCGATCTCCGCGAGTGCCTGCTGGAGGTACTGCACCGGGACTGCCGGGTTGAACCGCTGCAGGGCAGCGAGCAGGCGCGGCCGGATGAGCAGCTCGTCCCAGGAATGGCGCTGGTCCGTGCCGGGCGCGATGTCCTGGCCGGCTTTGGGCTGCCAGCCGAGCGGCTCGGCCAGCCGGTCCAGTGCGACGCCTTCCCAGTCAGCCTCGGAAAAGCCGATGGCCGGTATCTTGACGGGTGCGGTGCTCACGGTTGTTCCCCCAAAGTCGATTTATTGATCAGCCTATCCAACCGGCCGGTTGATCCCTGCCATTAGCCACGCTAAGTAATTCCGCGAGGGATCACTTCGAGGCATCGTCTGAAAGCTCGGCTTCGAGGTCGGTGATACTGGGGCAGCGTTGAAGCGAATTCTTCGGGCAGCGATTTGACCGGGCCATCTCCTCTGAGCGGTCATTTCACTACGAATGTATCGGCGGGCACCGACGGTGAGCGGACCCTCAGACCGCCGCTGCCACCAGCGTTTCTCCTTCCCGGACCCGGAGCTTGCCGGACATGAGTTGGGGGAGAAGGGCATCACGGGTGGCTGCCAGGCGACGGTTCTCCTCAAGGTTTATTCGCTCCATATTCGCCATCGAAGCGAACCGACGGCCGAGGGCCCGTTGAGTTTCGAAATCCGGAAGCCTTATACGAAGTTTTCCGAGTTCGACTCGCGACAGTTCTGTTTGTCCAGTGCTGCCTTCACCCATTTCGATGATGGTCTGCTGCAAGCCGAGGAGACCCACTCCCGCACATACAGGATCAACTTTGTTTCGGTCGAACCTGACGATGGTGATGTGCGAATCGACCGTGACATTCTCATGGTGAGTCCATCGTGCAACCCGGCCGAGCGTTCCTTGTCCCGTCGAGTTCACAAGGACGTCATCCAATTTCAGGAGTTTGTCTTCACGGACTTTGACGGAAAGTGTCCGCCGAGCCGGGTCCAGATCTACACGCTGCCCGCGGACGCACTTCTGGTTCAGGATGACGGTTGCGTCGTTGTCGTCAGAATACTTGGGCGTAATGCCGCGGCTGAGAAGTTCGGTGATTTCCGAGAGAACGGATTCCTCTGAGGATGTGGCGACAGCCGAGGAGAACATCGCTTGAGTCAGGGCTGCGGAGGTCTGAACGAGCTTGGTGTTGGCGGCGATCTTATCGTCGAGGGCGCCCAGCACCTCCGCAATCGCCCGCTGCACACGAGGTTCGGGCACCGTGAGGGGGACAGCCGAGAGAATCGACGTATTGAGATTGGGCATGGTGGCACCGACTGCGTGGCGCACTATCCATTCCCGAGAGTCCTCCGTTCCGAGGAGATACGAAAGAAAAGCAGGATCGTGGGGGGATTGGTCCCCGAGCCTCACTCGAAGACAACCGGTACCGCACAGCCAACCGTCATTCTCCCGTCGAACCAGTGCGCGCTTCTCAACGTCACCACGACGCGAGTAGACGATATCGCCGTCTCTCAAACGGTATTTAGCCAGTCGGAGAGCATCAGACTCTTGGATTCGGGCGATGCCGCTCTGGCTGATGACGTTGTCACCAATATTTTGCGGCATCACACTCGGTACACCCGAAAGTACATAGTCGGATGCGTGAAGCTGGCTCCCAAAAGGTCCAGTCTGTATCCCTCCGCCGCCTTCTGAGCAGAGGGCGCCAAGCGTCGTGACACGCCGCTCGCTCACGAAACCCTCCCCAACTGCTCGCGCACAACAGCCGCCAGCCGCTCGGACTCGTCGAACTGCTCGAACAGCTCTTTCGACAACCGGGCGATCTTCTCCTCAATGGGCTCGCCGTCGTCCTCGACGTCCGCCGCCCCGACGTACCGTCCGGGCGTCAGTGCGTAGTCGGCGGCCTTGATCTCCGCAAGCGTGGCCGAATAGCAGAAGCCGGGCTCGTCGTCGTACGTCAGATCTTCTTCAACGGCGGAGGACGTGCCGCGCCAGGCGTGGTAGGTGCCGGCGATCTTGGCGATGTCCTCGTCCGACAGGGCGCGCTCGGCGCGGTCCACCATGTAGCCCAAGTTGCGGGCGTCGATGAACAGTACCTGGCCGGTGCGGTCGGCGGAGCCCTTCGAACCTGCCGATTTGTCCTTGGCGAAGAACCAGGTGCACACCGGAATTCCGGTGGAACGGAAGAGCTGGGTGGGCAGCGCCACCATGCAGGAGACGAGGTCTGCTTCGACGAGCTGGGCGCGGATCTCACCCTCGCCGCCGGAGTTGGAGGACATGGAGCCGTTGGCCATGACCACGCCGGCGCTGCCGCCGGGAGCGAGCTTGGAGATGATGTGCTGGATCCAGGCGTAGTTGGCGTTGCCGGCCGGGGGGACACCGTACTTCCAACGAGGATCGGATTCGGAGCGGGCCCAGTCCTTGATGTTGAAGGGCGGGTTGGCCATGATGAAGTCCGCGCCGTTGGTGCCGGTCAGCTCGGGGTGCTGATCCCGGGCAAAGGTATCGCCCCAGCGGGAGGCGAGGTTGGCGTTGAGGCCGTGGATGGCGAGGTTCATTTTGGCCATCCGCCAGGTGCGCTCGTTGAGCTCCTGGCCATAGACCGAGATGTCCGAGCCTTCCTTCTGGTGGTGCTCCAGGAACTTCTCGGTCTGGACAAACATGCCACCCGAGCCGCAGCAGGGATCGTAAACCCTCCCACGGTTGGGTTCCAGTACCTCCACGAGGACCCGGACCACGCCTGCGGGGGTGTAGAACTCGCCGCCGCGCTTGCCCTCGGCCCGGGCGAACTTTTCCAGGAAGTACTCGTAGACCTCGCCGAGCAGGTCGCGGGCCTTGCTGACGCCCTGGCCGGTGAACCGGGCCGAGTTCAGCAGGTCCAGGAGCTCGCCGAGGCGGCGCTGGTCCACGTTGTCGCGGTTGAAGATGCGGGGGAGCGTGGCGGCCAGCGTGGGGTTGGCGCCCATGATGAGGTCCATGGCCTCGTCGATCAGCTGGCCGATGCTCTTCGGCGCTTCGCCCATGGCGGCGGCGAGGCCCTTGCCGTTCTCCGCGAGGTAGTCCCAGCGGGCCCGGGCCGGGACCCAGAAGACGCCGCGGCCGGTGTATTCGTCGACGTCGTCGATCAGCTGGGCGATCTGGTCCTCGTTGAGGCCGTCGGCTTCCAGCTCCGTGACGATCTGGGTGCGCCGCTCCTCGAAGGCATCCGAGACGTACTTCAGGAACACCAGGCCAAGGATGACGTCCTTGTACTGGGAGGCGTCCATGGAGCCGCGCAGCTTGTCCGCGGCCTTCCAGAGGGTGTCCTTGAGTTCCTTCATGGTGGACGGGGCGAGGTCCACCTTTAATTTCGGGGGCATTACTGGGTTCCTTCGGTCTGTGGTTCGGCGAGCTTAGTGCTGGGGTCTGTCATGGTGAGGCTTCCGCCCGCTACGCCGTCCGTAATCAGGGTAGCGAGTTCCTCCAGCCGTTTGAGGCGTTCGCGGGCCAGATGCTGCCCGTGTTGCAGCCGGGCGAGCGTTTCGGCAAGCTTCTTCCGCTGGGCGTCCGGCACGCGGCGCAGCTGCCAGTGCCGCCAGACCTTGTCCCTGCCGGACAGTGCGTTGATGTCCGCGGCGACGACGTCGGGCAGCAGCCCGCCGGGGTCCCCTGCGTCGATCCGCAGCACCCTCGCGGGGAACACGACGGCGGAGCCGCCGTCAGCGTCGACCGTGGCCGCCGGCCGCGGGCTGGTGCAGAACACGACGTCGCCGGGCTCGGTGAGCCTGCCCCCGGGGTTGCTGGCGGCGAACTTCAGCAAACTGATGTACCGGGTAGGTGCGGTGTGCGGGTGGAGCAGCTCGGCCGGCCCCAGGACCCGTGTGGTGCCGCCCGGCGCCAGGTCCGCATCGACAATCCGGTTCCCCTTGATGTATTTCAGGGTGCCGGCGGCCAGAAGTCCCTGGACTGCAGCGGGCTGGGCCTTCGTGGCTGGACCTCCCGGGAGAACGGCCATGTCAGCTGATGGCTTCGGTCCTCCGGCTCCGACCAGACGCACCAGTTCCTCGACGCGAAGGACAGCCTCCGCGCCGCCGGAACTCGGAGCCGGCCCGGGGTGATGAGCTGCCACGAGGGATGTCCGGGCGGCCAGCAGCAGACGGGTCTGGACCAGTCGGGCAAACCTGAAGGAGTGGGCGCGCACGGTGGCGCGGTTACCCATAGAGGCGACCATGTCGCTCACCAGGTCCTGCCTCACGTCGTCGGTGAGGGCACAGGCGCTGAGGTCCGCCGCCATGGTCCAGCGTTCCGCAATCGGTACTTTTGCGAACGACGGTCCCAGCACCCACAGCGCCTGCGCTTCGCGGGGCTTGGACCGCAGTAGGCCCTGGGGCAGCCGGACAATGGCACGTACCCGGCCGGTGCGCAGCAGCCCCGAACGCAAGCCCGCGGCCCCGGCGGCCAGCGGAATATCGCAGAGAACACGTGCCGGGGCAATGATGACCGCCCGCTGCTGGTCGTCCATCTGGAGGACAAGGTGTTCCACCGCGGAAAGAATCTGGGTGGCGTCCATGCCTGGTTGGCCGGGGGATGGGTACTGCGCCACATGGACCACGGCTCCATGCATGGCGAATTCGCCGCTGGTCTCGACAAGGATCTGTCCGGAGTCCACACCATGGACGCGCAGGCGGCGACGCACTAGCCGGCCGGCGCCGCCGTCGTCGTCCGCTGTCAGAAAGGTGACGGGGGCACCCTCGCCGGAAGCGTGCACGACGCCCATCAGGAGGTCGCTGCCGCCGCGGGTGGAGTCGGCAAAGACGGGACTCCCGCCCAGCACCGCGGAGAGTTCGACCGCCGCGGCGGCGATAAGCTCCACGGCAGATTCCGTAAGGGCCGTATCCGCGTGCTCCCGCAGCCCCGCCCGGAACCGGGCGGCCAAAAGCTGTTCAAAGGCGGCAGGTGCGTTGTAGGCGCTGTCCACCAGCCGGTCCGCGAACGCTGCCGTAGCAGCGAGCGACGCGCCCTGGGCCTCCAGTTCCGAGTAAAGAAACACATCATCGGGGTCGCACTCGTCCGCGGCGTCCAGCAGCTCAGCTGTGGTCAGGGTTCCAATCCCGGCTCCTGTCATGGCCTTGAGAGTCAGGAGGGCGGTGAGGGCAGCCAGGGTGTTCCCTTCGACGCCGCCGGCCGCCGTTACGGGTATGCGGGCGAAAGCGGCGGCGTCGTTCACGGCATCAGGGTTGTTGCCGCGTCCGGTTGCATCCAGCCAGCCGGCGACCTGATCGGCGTCGAACAGTTCACGGCCGCTATCCAGCGCGCCGGGCTCGGGAAACGGGTGAGCTGACCCGGCACTGCGTTTGCGCCACATGGAGACGACGGGCCGCTGGACCTGCGCCAGTGCGGCGACGTCGGAAAGGGTCATACGCAGGGCTTCTGCTTTGGTCATGTGCGTCTCCTTACGACGTCGCCCCAAGCCTAACGGGATGTGGTGACATTCCTGCTGAAGCACTGATAAGGGGGGTTATCAGTGTCTATTTGTCGTGCTGGTGCAGGGCCCCCGTAGCTTCGGTTCTGCAGCGCCGAGGGAATCCTCCGATGCTGCGACGGCGGCGGGGAACCACGCATTGGGGGACCGGTATCCCGCCGCCGCTCAGTAGCTACAGCAAAGAGAGGACGAGATCATGTTGAACTCCGTCACGGGCCACGGAACGGACGAGACGCCGTTGCTGGAGAAGTTAGAGCCGGCGCGCAAGAAGCGGGCCCTGCTGGCTGTCGCCGCCATCGCGCTCCTGGCCGGTGGAACGGTGCTCGGCACGACGCTGCCTGACCCGAGGTCCAGCGACGCCTACGTGGCGCTGGCGGGGGAGGAAGCCGCTGCGAAGTCTGAGCGCGACTCGGCTCAGTCCAACTACCAGTCGGTGAAGTCGAAGTACGACACCCTTCAGAACGGCAATGCTGCCCGCGAAGCGAAGCTCACGGCCAGGGAATCTGAGGTTGGCAAGGTAGATGCGGCCGTCAAGACCGCCGATGCGGCCGTCAAAAAACGCGAAGAGGCGGTGACCGGCGCCGAGAAGACCAAGGCGGCCAACACCATCGCCGACGGCACCTGGACGGTCGGCAAGGACCTTGAGGCCGGCACCTACCGGGCCACTGCCGACGTCGAATCCTCCTGCTACTGGGGCATCTACGCGACCGGAAGCAACGGCAGCACCATTATTGACAACGATCTCCCCGGCGGCGGCCGGCCCTCAGTGGCGCTCTCCGGCGGGCAGGACTTCAAGTCCAGCCGCTGCGGCAAGTGGGAAAAGCAGTAACAGTTCCACGCCTCGCATCATTCATTCACCTTGGAAAGGCACCACATGTCCCACGAACTTTCGGAACAGCCCTTGACCACTGCGCTTGCAGCGCCTCAGCCGCGGCCGTTCTTCAAAAAGAAGCGTTTCCTTATCCCGGCCGGAGTCCTGGTGCTGGGCATGGCCCTGGGCTCGTGTTCCGGGGGCTCCAAGCAGGCCAGCGATGCCTCGCCGGCGGCCGCGACCTCAGCTCCTGCGGCAGAGGCACCTGCTTCTTCGGCAGCTGCTGCGCCGGCCGCAACGCCGGCTGCCCCGGTTGCTCCACCGGCGGCGCCTGCCGGACCCGCCGTCGGCGCTCCGTTCAGCGTCAAGATGGGCAACGGCAACGTCGCGAAGATCACGATTGTCTCTGCCGTCCGCACGGACGCTGTGACGACTACTGCCTTCGCGGCGGCACCCAAGAGTGGAAGCTACCTGCTCCTGGACGTCCTGTGGGAAACGGAGACGGGCAAAACCAGCTCCAACCCGTTCTACTTCTCGGCCAAGGACTCCAACGGGCGAAAAGCCGATCTGAACCTCTTTGCGGACAACCAGCTTGGCTCCGGCGACGTTCTGCCGGGTGACAAGACCCGGGGGTTCATTGCCTTCGACACCGCGGCCGGTGCTTCGACCGTGATGATCTCCACCCCGCTGATGCAGGAAGCCGCACGGATCCAGATCCCGGGGTAGTGCGACTGAGGAGCCGTGTCCGGGGGGCGCCCGGCTCCCTCTCGACCCTTACTGTTCAACTGTTCACTTTCGCGTTATCAATTGGGGGATTCCTTGAGCATCAACAAAGAGCACGTGTCGCCATCTGGGCAGATGCCCGCCGCAGACGCCGGAACCATAGTGGCCAGCGGCGCCGGGGCCGTCCCTGTGGCCCAGATCTATCAGTTCCGTGGCGGGGCCGCATCCTGGTTCGGCACCCAGATTCTCGGCGTGCTGATTACGATCTGCACCATTGGAATCTGCTACCCGTTCGCCCTTGTCCTCGTGGAGCGATGGCGGGCCAAGAACACCTATCTTCACGGCCGGCAGCTCCTCTTCGTCGGCACCGGGTGGGGCATCTTCGGACTGTGGATCAAATGGGCGCTCCTGAGCATCATCACGCTGGGCATCTACACCTTCTGGGTCTACCCGCGACTGATGCAGTGGAAGGTCGAAAAGACCGTCTTCGCTTAGTCAGTAACGGCCCTGCACCCCTGGGGGTGCAGGGCTTTTTGATGGCACAGGCACTGGGAATATTTCGACCGTGGAAACAGCCCCCTTCTGCCCAACCCAGTTTTACCGATGGGCGCGGTGCTTGCCCTTCGGAAATCAGAATAGGACCATCTTGCCTATCCGTGGGGAGAGGGGACCTGGCCCGAAGCGCACGAGGAGCTGCTCGATCGAGGTCCGGAGCCTGGCGCGGACGTCATCGCGGACAGTCCAGTCAGTCCGGACGCTGCGGCGCATCACCGACACCGACTCGCGGGCAATGTCAGGCAGTACGCCTTTGCCAGGGACCTCCACGGCTGATGCATTCGAAGCCACAGCGTCGTCGAAGGCCAGTTCGTCGGCGTGCAGCGGCGGAGTGAAGCCCGCGCCGCAGTTGCCGTCCAAAGCAATCTCCCGCGCGAGCTCCACCAGCTCCGCAATGACCTTGCACCATTCGGGGTGCGGGGCCTCTTTGCTGTCGGCGCGGTACACCGGCCTACCGCAGATCCAGGACTGAACTCGGCGAATCGTCCTGCATCCCTCCTTTGGGCGGGCACCCCGCGCGAATCCCGGGGGCACCTCAGCGCGACGTGGTCTTACGGCCTAGACGCCGGCTCAAACGTCGGCCTAACCGAAAAGTTAGCGCGTCCGGGGGTGTTGGTGGTGAAGGTTTCAAGGGAAGTGCCCAGTCCAGCGGGCGAGCGAGAGCCGGTGACGCCGTCCTGAATCGCTTGGCTGCCGGTTGGCTTTGCCGCGCCCGGGCTTCCCCGGGCAAGGGCGGAACGGTAGCGTGAACCGTGGTCACCGCAGACTCTCTACGGTGTGGACCCGAGGGGAACAAGATGGCTCAGTTCACGGACAAAGTGGCGCTCATTACCGGGGGAGGCTCAGGCCTCGGCGAAGCGATCAGTAAGGAGCTCGCTGGCAAAGGCGCGAGCGTGGTCGTCACAGACATCAATCTCGATGCCGCGCAGCGCGTCGTCAAAGAAATCACCGACGCAGGCGGGATTGCTTCAGCGGTTCAGCAGGACACCGCTAAGAAAGAGGATTCCGAGATGGTGGTACGTTACGCCGTCGATACCTACGGTGGCTTGCACCTCGCGGTCAACAATGCCGGAATCGGGGGCAAGCCCGCCCCGGCCGGCGAAACAGACTTGGACGAGTGGGACAAGGTCATCGGCATAAACCTCAACGGCGTACTCTACGGAATGCGCTACCAAATCCCGCAGATGCTCAAGGCCGGCGCCCGGAACTGCGCCATTGTGAACATGGCCTCGATCCACGGCACTGTAGCTGCCCCGGGCAACGGAGCGTACACCGCCGCCAAACACGGTGTCGTCGGCATCACAAAGAACGCCGCTGCTGAATACGGCCTCCAGGGCCTGCGGATTAACTCCGTGGGCCCCGGGTACATCAGGACACCGCTTCTGGAGAACAACCTGACCCCGGAGGTGATGGATGCCCTCGCAGACAAGCACGCCCTCGGACGGCTCGGGACGTCCGAGGAGGTGTCCCACGTCGTCTGTTTCCTGCTCTCCGAAGAGGCGTCATTCGTCACCGGAAGTTACTACCTGATCGACGGGGGCTACACTGCCGTCTGACGAAAAGGCAGCCGGCCCCGTGCCCGGGTGACGCCGCGTTGACGGGCCCCCGCCAAAGCGGCGTCACACCGGAGCTCGATAAAACTATTCCTTCAGATGCCGGTCAAAATGGTCCTCGATACGGCGCCAGGCCTCAGGGGAGGACTGCGGATCCGGCCCGACGCCGAGGACGCGAAGCAACGGGCGCAGCGGCCTGGGCCCGGCTTCCTCGTCGTTCAGGAAAGCGTGCCCTGCGGTCTCGAATTCCCGGACGTCGTGCTCAATACCCAGTTCTTCGAGTACCGAAGAAAGCTGTGCCGCTGCACCGCGAAGGCCGCGGTCCTTGGCACCGTAGTTGGCAACAATCGGGCAGGCGCCGGCCAAAGCGGATTCAGGGTCCTTGGGCAGACGGCCGTAGTTCACAGCTGCGGCGTCGAAGCCGTCATTGGCCAGCAGCAGGGCAAACCCGCCGCCCATGCAAAAGCCGATGACGCCGACTTTTCCCGTGCTGCGGCCCGAATCCAACAGCCACTGCCGGGCCGTCGCCAGGTCGGTGAAGGCGCGCCCCTCTCCGGCCGACAGGGACCGCATGGTCGACACGAGGCAGCGGCGCGCCCCTCCGTCGCTGAACAGATCCACGGCCAAAGTCAGATACCCCGCAGCTGCCATCCGCCCGGCGTGACGGACTGTTATGTCGTCGAGGCCGAAGACCTCATGGACCATCAGCAGCGCCGGGAATGGTCCCTCCCCTTCCGGCTCCGCCAAATACCCGCGGAGCCGGGGCGATCCGCCTGCGGCGACGCTGGCTTCGCTAAGGTCTACGTTGTGCCGGTCCATGTCCGGGGCGTGGCCCCGGCTCGCGGATTTCCTGGCCATGTTCACTCCTGGGTCATGGGTGTCGTGTCCCCATAGTCTTGCATCCGGGGACGCCAAAGGTGGCCCTTCTCCTCCTTGATCAGCGCCTGCTCGATGCTGACCTGGCGGGGGTGGTCACCCTCGTCAACCGCCTCAGTATCCGGCGACCGCGTGCGGGACGTAGGGACTTTCCAACTCAGTCTTCTCCTCAGGGGTGAGCGTCAGGTCCAGCGAGGCGACGGCGTCCTGGAGATGCCCCGGCTTGCTCGCACCGACAATCGGCGCGCTGACCACGCTGTTGGAGCGGACCCAGGCCAGGGCGACCTGGGCGCGGGACACTCTGCGGCGCCCGGCGATGACGCGCACGGCTTCGGCGACCGCCCTGTCGCTTTCCTCAGTGGTGTAGAGCGTCTTACCGAACTCATCCTTCTCCGAGCGGTTGGTTTTCTCGTCCCAGTCCCGGGTGAGCTTCCCGCGGGCCAGCGGACTCCAAGGCAGCACCCCGATTTTCTGGTCCGCGCAGAGAGGGAACATTTCGCGTTCCTCCTCCCGGTAGACCAGGTTGTAGTGGTCCTGCATGGTGACGAAACGGGTCCAGCCGTTTAATTGCTGCAGGTACAGCGCTTTGCTGAACTGCCAGGCGGCCATCGAGGATGCGCCGATGTAGCGGACCTTGCCGGCCTTAACGACGTCGTGAAGGGCTTCCAGAGTCTCCTCGATCGGCGTCGCGGGGTCCCAGCGGTGAATCTGGTACAGATCCACGTAGTCCGTGGCCAGCCGGGTGAGGCTGGCATCAAGTTCGGCGAAGATGGCCTTGCGTGAGAGGCCCCGCCCGTTGGGGCCCGGCCGCATGGCGCCGTGCACCTTCGTGGCGATGACGGTTTCGTCCCGGCGGGTGAAATCGGCCAGGGCCCGGCCCATGATTTCCTCGCTCGAGCCGTTGGAGTACACGTTGGCGGTGTCAAAGAAATTGATGCCCGCCTCCACGGCCTGGCGGATCAGCGGCCGGCTCTGGTCCTCCGGCAGCGTCCAGGGATGCGGGCCCCGGTCCGGGTCCCCGTACGTCATGCACCCCAGGGCCAGCGGCGAGATGTCCATGCCGGTATTTCCGAGTTTGATGTAATCCACGTTCGTCCTCCGTCAGAAGTTACGGTCCCGGACCCGGCTGCGGCCCTCACCCCACGTTATGTGAGGATTGGCCACCGGTGAGCGCACACACGGGGTTCCGGCCGATCCCGACGTCACTGCGGACGCTACTTTGCCGCCGGCCCGATCTGATCCAGGGTGTAGCCATTGGGGTAGGCAGACATCCGGCCGCCGGGGGTGAAGGATGGTTCGGTGGGCAACGGCGCGCGCCGTGCCCGAAGCGCCTTGATCCGCAGGACAGCATTGAAGGTGGCCTTCAACCACGCCGGCGAGGGTTTAAGGCCCAGCGCCACCGCCACCCTGGGCTTATCCATCATCAGGGCCAGAATGACCGGGGTCAGCCGCTGGAGGGGTTTGGCGATGCGGTTCTCGAGCGCAGCAACGGTGGCGCCGAGCAGCTCGGTTCCTTCCGGACTTGGCCCCAGATGGCGCTCCTCGTAGTTGTCCAGGAAAGCACCGGCTGCGGCGAGGGAGGCCGGTGCGGGGTCCAGGCCCATGCGCCGGCCGAGTTCGGCGTAGAACGCGACCGCGGCTTCTTCCTCCAGAGGGGTGAGCTTGCGCCATCCATGCTGGTCCACCCAGCGTAACGGCAGAACCAGGAGCGTCATGAGGACGTAGAGGAAGTCCTCTCCGGAGCCCGGAACGCCGGCGTGGACCCGGCGCAGCAGCTCCGTCATGGCCTGGCCGCGTTCGCTGTCGAAACCGTTGGTGATGATCTCGTGGATGACGATGCCTGTGTCGTAGGAGCGCTTCAGCGGCCGGGCCTTCAGCTCACCGCGGGATGCCAGGGTCCGTGCGATGGAAGGGATCGCGAAGTTGCGGTAATACGAGACAAAGAAACCTGCGTGGATTTCTTTCTGGAAGTCGTACAGGACCATGGTGCGGTAAATGCCGTACAGGTCATCCCCGGACGGTCGGGCCAGCCGGGTGGGATGCAGCGCAGTGTTCACGGGGTTCCTTCAAGCGCAAAGTCGGATTCGACCAGCAGCACGTACTCCCGGTCTTCGGGAGTCAGCATGGTTTTGCCTGACCCGGCCGCGAGTTCTGCATCCCATATTTCCACGATCATGCGGTGCAGCCGCTCCTGCGGGGTAGCGAGTGCCGGGATTTTGAGGATGCGGTCCATGTCGGCACTCTGCAGGGACCGTTCCCGGATGGCAGAGACCCTGGCGACGGTTTCCTGGAGACGCAGGGCGCGCTGTGCGCGTTCCGTGCGTCCTGCCAGGGCGGGGATCGTGAGACCAAGCCCAACGAGAACGATGGCGAGCATCTCTGCCGGGGCGAACGGGAAGTTCTGGGTCCCAAAGATGGCCAGCGGGGTGACGAAGAGCGCGAGCACTTCCTGGGTCATCTTCAGCATGACGAGGGTACTGATGAGGCTGCCCACGCCGACCATGATGAAGCCGATCTTAAAGGATCGGCGCATCCTCGGAATGTATCGGAAGCACGTCCCGGCGATCTCGGCGCAGGACCACGCGATGAAGACGATCATCGTCATGGAGAACAGCGCCCCGGCAAAGCGGTCGTGGTATTGGTAGCCCCACTCGGTGGTCGACGTCGTCGGTCCGGTGAGGACGAAGAAGATGGCCTGGAGGACCAGCGCGGCGATGAGCGGCATCCGGGTCAGCCAGGGGGAGCGGGAGCCGGAGGCCGGGCTAACAGCGTTCAGGACGGCGGTGCGCAGATACCAGAGGCCGACGATCATGAACGAGTTCAGCGCCAGCTTGGTCAGATTGATGCCGCCGACCGCGAAGTCCACGACAAGGTAGACGGCCGGATGGATCAACACGGAGGAGACCCCGGCAAAAACGGCGGCCAGGAAGACAGTGTCGTGACCATTGCGGCGGAGTGCCGGGATGCGGGCAGCTGCAAGGATGAACAGCGCTGCAGCCATGAGCAGCTGAATCATCCGAAGACCGCACCGAAGTTGCCCGGCTGGACGCTGAGCCCTATCCGGGAGCTCCGGATCCTGGCAGCCAGCCGGTCGGCGAGGATTTCGGCGGTGACTTCAAACTCGTCGAAGAAGTCCGTCCGTTTTAGGGCCGTCACGACGCGTTCCGGATCGAGGTCGGGAAAGAAAATTCGGGCGTTGTCGTGGGGAACTTCCTCCTGGTGGTGACGGAGGATCATGTGGGCGAATTCGTGCAGGATGATCTGTTGGCGGTGGATTTCCGAGGCCCCCTGTGCGTGGAGGATGAGGTCGACGTCGTCCAGGCCAAACCACAGCCCGCACACTTTATCCGTCGGCGTGTTCTTGATCGGTTCGATCAGGATCCGGCGGCCGCGGGAATCCTCGAGGTGCGCCTTGATCGAGCCCACCGAGACCGGCTCCTGGAGAGCGAGAAGCTCCTCCGCGGCCCGGGCGCGGGCGCGCGCGGCACTGTAATCCATGCGAGAAATCCTTGGGTGGTTGGGTGGTCTTTGAAGGTCCCCCGGCCTTCAGAGCTGGATCGTATCAGCCCGGCGGCTGAACGTGCTGTCAAGCGTCCGTTGAGGGGGGATTCGCTAGATGTTCGTCGATGAGGTCCCTGATCTGAAGCAGGGTTTCCGGGGAAAGTCCGTCGAGCTGACGTGCCGCGTAGTTGCGGACTTTGGCCGCTTTCATGCTGGCCAGGAGCTCGAGCTGAGCTTCGACCCGTTCGGGGAGTTCTTCCTGATCGGTGAGCAGGTAATCACTGTTGACGCCGAAGAAGGCGGCGAGGTTCCGCAGGAGATCCGCCTTCTTGACTGCGGGGCCCGTCCCGGCGCGCATGTAATGCCAACGCGCCCGCGAAATGGGAGTGCCGGCGTCGGCCATCGCATCGCGCACGTCATTGAAGGCGATCCTGTGGCCTTCGGCCTCGGCCGAGTCGAGCAGGAGGTTCAGTTTACGAGCGAGGTCAGCGCCGGGAGGGGAGTCATTCGACGGTGTGGTGCTCACGTCGGCCCCTTTCAGGCTTGCTGGGCTGCGGATGGAAGCTGACTCTATCACTTGATTGGACATGTCTAACTTTCTTGCCTACTGTTCGAATGACAGAACTTGGACATGTCCAAAAATTCTCCCGGTTGGGCCGGGTCACACTGCGCCGACGACGTCACACCAGCCGCCGGTGCTTGCACTGAGGAACCACGGGAGCTCTGCGGAAACCGCCTCACAGCGTGGGTGGGTCTAGCCAGCTGACGCCGTTCTCCGGACAGCCATTGGGGGCGGTCCGGCGCGGCTATCAGCTACCAAGAAGGGCCCGGCAACTGAACTGCCGGGCCCTTCGTCTTGGCCGCCGGATCAGAGCGGCAATCGCTCCTGCTGGCCTCCGTGCTGCACCGCAAAGAACGAGCAACTCTGATTGCAGAGGGACTCCCTGCCTAAAACTCAGTAGTGCCACGCAGCCGGCGGGGCCGTCCGTCCGGGTCAACAATGAAGCGGCTGATGGGAACCGCCCACAGGCGTTGGCGGGCTGACACCGGCTCCGGGATGTGGTGCCGGGCGTGTCCAGCGGGGCGGGGCGAGCTGCGGCCGGTGGCATGCCATCGGTCGAGAGCGTCGGCGGTGGCGTTCCAGAGTCCAAGCCCCTCCGCCGGGTCCTGGAGCCGCGGATCGTCCTCGTCCAGACCCAGGTGTTCTGCCCATAGCTGGAGCCGGAGCCCGTGGGCCAACGGCTGGGAGGCGCCGGGGCCGGTGTCCGCCGGGCCGGGTGGTTCCTGGCTGCCGGCAGCGGTGTCGAAGACAGCGCAGGTGAGCTCGCTGTCGGTGGTCCAGGACCGGCGGTTGAAATTGTCTGAGCCGCAGGTAAACCACCTGTCGTCGATGATGCAGACCTTGGCGTGGACGTAGATCGGAGTTCCGGAGCGGTTCTCCAGATCGAAGACGCCGACCCTGCCGGGTGCGGCCCGCTGCAGCATGCTGATGGCACGCAGTTGCCCGATGCGGCTGGGCGGCCCGGCGAGAGGCCCATCAGAGTCGGGATAGCGGGGGACAACGGCGATAACCTTCAGTGTGGGATTCCGCTCAAGGGCTTCAGCGATGCCGGCCGCAACCTCGGTTGACCACAGGTACTGGTCTTCGATGTAGATCAGCGAACGGGCGCGGGCGAAGGCTTTGGCGTATCCGCGGGCGACGCTGCGCTCGCCCTGGGGCGCGAACGGGAACGGGGGATGTTTTACCCCGTAGGTGCGCAGCAGCTGCACGGCATGAGGGCCGGCCGGTGGTGGTGGGGGCGCGGTGGCCGGGAGCGGTTCGGGGTGCCGGGGCATTCGGGCGAGACGTTGCAGCAGCATCCGGTACGGAGTACGTCGGTCCAGGGGATGGGGGTCGTTCCACCGCTCGGCGAACACCGCCAGCACATCCGCCACCACGGGTCCGCGGAGTTCGAGGGCGGCATCGTGCCACGGGGGACGTTTTCCGTACCGGGGATCCATCGTCACCGCTTGCGGGTCTCCCGCGTGCCCGGCGTCGTCCCGACGGCTGTGGCTCAGATCGAGCCCGCCAACGAAAGCGACGTCCCGCGCGGGGTCGTCACGACGGCGGATGACAAAGAGTTTCTGGTGGTGGGAACCGAACAGGCGTACACGCTGATCCAGCAGCACCTCTCCGCCGGCGTCGTTGATCTGCCGGCTGAGGAGCTCGTTGGATCGGCCGCTGATCGGGGCGGATACGCGTTCTCCATGGGATCGCCAGACCAGGCCCCGCACTTCCACTCCCGCACGGGCCACTCCCGCGAGCAAGTCGCCGATCGACGGGCCATTCGGCCGCAGCAGCTCGTCGGCATCTCCGCGCCAGTCGGTAAACCACACACGGTCGCCGGCCTTCAGAGCCGTCAGCTCCTCATGCAGCCGGGCGAAATACGCAGCGCCGTGAATCAGGGGCCGCACAAGGTTGCCCTCCGACCACGGCGGGGCCCCGGCGCCGCCGGGTTGCACGTTCGTGGCCGGATTTCCCCGCTCAGTGCGACTTAGAAACCACGTACCAGCGCCAGTGTCCACTGAATCCTACTTTCGGGGCCCGAGGACAGGCCGTTAGTGTCCGGTCTCCAAAGTAGCCTACGACCGTGCTGGCTTATGGCGTCTGCCGGGTCACAAACGCCCGATACCGGCGGATCCCCGGTCCGTGTTAACAGTCCGGTCTGCTGGTCGATCCGCGTACTGCGGATACCTGGGGCGACAGTGTTCAAGACGGCCGTCGTGACTTTACTTGTAGGGCCCGAACCATTCCATTGCCAGATGACGCCCGGGAATAGCCGCCTGCGACGATGACCTCGACAAGCGCCGCACGTCGACTTGGACCCGCGTCGCGTTTCTGCGTACTAAACAGTTCCTTTTCCGCCAGAATGATGGCGGCACGTGGATTCTTGGGGGAAGCCGTCGTTGATGGTGTTGCCGCCCGGACGCCGTGGGCTGCATCATCACTCCATCGAAAGGCCCCATCATGACCCAGCCCGCCCACGACCCCAACGCCCTTCCTCCGGAAGGCTACTATTCACCCGCGGAACCGCCGAAGCAAGGTCAGCAGTACAGCCAACCGGCTGGCCCGCAGCAGCCGTACGGTGGGCAGCAGCCGGGCTACCCGGCCGGCCCGCAGCAGCCCTACGGTGGGCAGCAGCCGGGCTACCCGTACGGTGGGCAGCAGCCGTATCAGGGGTATCCGCCGTCGCCCCAGCAGTATCAGCCGGGGCAGCCGATGCCAAACCCGGCCTACGGGTATCCACAGCCGAAATCGAAGATCGCCGCGGGGCTCCTGGGCATCTTTCTTGGCGGGCTCGGAATTCACCGCTTCTATCTGGGCTTCACCAAGATCGCGGTTATTCAGCTCGTCCTGACGATCGTTCTGGGTGTCTTCACCTTCGGCCTTGTCGGGCTGTGGGGCGTTGTCGAAGGCATCATGATCATTGCCGGCTCAGCCTACTTCCGCGCCGACGCACACGGTATTCCGTTGCGCGACTAATCCCCGCCAAACTGCATCCCCGACCACGCGCACGATCTCATTCTTTGGCATGTGGTGAACACCAAGTAGCACCCACCATCCAGAAGGGCGGCCGGATTCGTCCGGCCGCCCTTCTGCTGTTCAGGATCCCGACCCGTCTGAGGACTCCAGATGGATTCCTGGCCTGTCACCCGCGCATCGAAGGCCGATACCCGGGGCCAACGCAGGTTGGACAGCATTTCCTGGATGCCGTCGGTGCGACCGGCAACGATCCTGACCGGGCACGGACGCCTCCCGGGTGAACAGAACGGCAGATGTCATGATGGTGGCCATGGACATTGTTGAGTTTCTCGAAGCGCGCATCGCCGAGCAGGAATCAGCCCTTCAGGAAGGGTCCTTCAGACCCGGAGGATCCGTTGGCCCTGAAAACGAAAACATGGACCAATCCTCCCTCCGTGCGCTCATGCTCGAGGAGTGCGCCCGTAAACGGGCCATCATCGACAGCTGGAAGGAAGCGGCCGACGCCGAAGGAATCAGTGATCCCGGCGAGGCGGAGGGGACGGTTGCCGTCGCCCGCCGGGCCATGTTGACCATTCTTGCCGGCTCCCACCGGGACCACCCGGATTACAACGCCGGCTGGTCGCCCGAGCTGCCCGGCGATGTCTCCGATGAGTCTTTGCCTCAGTGAGGTCCATAACCACCGTTGAGAGCGGCTCGCAAACCGGGGACGAAGCCACCGGAGCGTGGACTCAACGATTCTGTGACGGCCACGCCGGGATTGATGTCCAGCAGCGTCGCTCTTCCGGCCTAGGATCAGGCAAATGATGCCGGAACGGATTGACGCTGCTGATGGGAAGAACTCCCTGACTGTCCGGGGAGGGATACTCGAAAGCTTCTGGCGTCCCGGTTCCTTTGTGGATGTAGACGACGCCAAGGACGCCATGCGTGCTGTGGACCGCATCACCGGCGGGCGCCCAATGCCGATGCTTTCTGAAATGACCGACGTCGAGTTCAGCGCCGCAGCCAGGTTTGAGTTCGCAAAAAGCACAGCTGTGCCGGCCATCGCAGTGCTCGGATCCAGTGCTGTCGATCGGGTCATTGCTGCCGCCACGAGCCGGCACACGCGTTATCCGCACGAGTTTTTTACGTCCAGGACGGCCGCGATGTCCTGGTTAACAGGCTTCGTCCGGGCTGATTAGCAACGTGAGGCCGGAGTCCGCCGCACTGGGGGACATGCCGTTGACGGGCAACGCCGTCACCAACCGCCGCGCGTCGGCGTGTGTCCTTGTCGGGCGTCCTCGGGCATGGCCATTTCGGCCCGCAGGCCAAGGAGCCGGATGGGACGGCCCGCTTCCAGTCCGGCTGCGAGATCCAGGGCCCGGTCCAGTATTTCGTCCCGGTCGAATGTCTCGGGAATCTTCCGCGCGTGGGTCTTGGTGACGAACGGCGCGTACCGAACCTTGAGGGTTAGCCCGACGACGGGCCGTCCCTCCGCCATGACATCCGCAAGGACATGCGCTGTTAGTTCCCTCAGGGCGTCGTCCACTTGGGCGGGCTCCGTCAGGTCCCGCTGGAAGGTGGTTTCCCGGCTGTGTCCGCGGGCAACCCATGGCGTGTCGTCCACGGCGCTGGCGCCGTCCCCGCGTCCCAGCTCCGCGTACCAGGGACCCATTTTGGGGCCGAACTCCGGGATGAGGTCGTGGGGGTCGGAGCCTGCGAGCTCGGCGACGGTGTCGATGCCGAGTTTGGCGAGCCGGCCGGACACTTTGGTGCCGACGCCCCACAGCTCCTTCGTGGGCCGGCTGCCCATGACGTCGAGCCAGTTCCCGGCAGTGAGTCGGAACACGCCAGCCGGCTTGCCGAAACCCGTGGCGACCTTGGCCCGGACCAAGGTATCGCCGATGCCCACGCTGCAATGCAGCTGCGTTTGCGCCAGGACGGCGGCCTGCACCTGCCGGGCGTAGGCTTCCGGATCCTCTGTCTCAATGCCGATAAAGGCTTCATCCCAGCCGAGTACCTGCACCGTGGCGCCGGGCTGCGCGCGCAGGGTGGCCATCACCGTTTCAGACGCCGCGAGGTACGCTTCCTGATCGACGGGCAGGATTACCGCGTCGGGCACTTTCCGGGCCGCGATGCGCAGGGGCATTCCGGACCCGACGCCAAACGCCCTGGCTTCGTAGGATGCGGTGGACACCACAGCCCGTTCCGTGGGGTCGCCCCGGCCGCCGACAATGATCGGCCTGCCCGCAAGCTCCGGCTGCCGCAGCACTTCGACAGCCGCGATGAACTGGTCCAGATCGACATGCAACACCCATGGGATTGCGCTCACGCCACCAGTCTGCCCTAAACGTCCCCGGCAAGCATCGGCACTGGACTGCTCAACAAAAGACGGGCATGGTGGGCTGGCGGCCCATGAAGCGGGTGGCTTCGATTCCGTTACGTGCCCTGCGAAAGTTCCGCTTCGAGTTCGCTGATGCTGGGTAACGTGGCGGCAAATTCCTTGGGGAGCGAGGCCACGATTTCGGATTCCCATTCGGCAATCCCAATCGGTTTCGAAAACCCCCGCAGGGAGTATTCAGCCACCACGTTGTTCTTAGTCTTGCACAGCAGCAGTCCGATGGTCGGATGGTCGTCCGGATGGGCCAGCAGATCGTCGACGGCTGACATGTACATGTTGATCTGGCCCAGATACTCGGGCTTGAAGGCGGTGGCCTTGAGTTCCACCACCACGAAGCAACGCAGCCTGAAGTTGAAGAACAGCAGGTCCGCGAAGAATTCGTCCCCACGGATCGTCAACCGAAACTGCCGCCCTACGAAGGCGAAACCCTGCCCCAGTTCCAGGAGGAACTTCTCGACGTGATCCACGAGTTGTCCCTCGAGTTCGCGCTCACTCCGTTTTCCTGTCATAGCCACAAAGTCGAAGACGTACGGGTCTTTGAAAGACTGCCGGGCCAGTTCCGAGGCCGACGGCGGGAGGGTCGCCTTGAAGTTGTTGATGGCGTAGCCGGAGCGTTCGTGCAGCCGTGTTTCGATCTGGTGGGAGAGGACGTTGCGGGACCACCCCTCCTCAACAGCCGCAGCCATGTACCAGAGACGTTCGTCCGTGGTTGCGAGCTTCTCCAGCAGCAACACGTGGTGGCTCCAGGGCAATGTTGCAGACGCCGTCTGCAACATTGCCCTGTCAGGCCATGCGGCAGCAAAGGACTTCATGTAGCGCAAGTTTCTGGGCGAGAAACCCCGTGACTCCGGAAACTGGTCGCGGAGATCAGCGGACAGCCGCGTGACAACCTTTGATCCCCAGCCCTCCCGGGACTCGCGCGCCAAAAGTTCCTGCCCAATGGACCAGTACGCCCGGACGAGTTCCTGATTGGCCGCTGCGACCGCACGGAACCGGCCGCCGCCGATCTGGTGGGCGACAGACGCCAGCAGCTCCGGATACCATTCCGGCATGCTCGACTTCGCCGGCGTTGATTCAAATGACGCAGGTGATGACATGTAAATGCGTTCCTTTCCGGGCGTCCAGTTTTCCTGAACCTATCCGGAGGCACCGACGTTATTTTGGAGGCCTGGTCAGCGCACCCGACGGCGGCCGCCACAGCCAGGTTCTTGGATTCATCCAGCTTGCCGGTATCCACGACCTGCCGGGCACCGGCGAGCTTAGGGGATTTTGACCCTAATGTTCCGCACGGGCAGGCCTTAGCCTGTGAGCTGGGGCGAGCACTACGTCCTTTCTCTGCAAGCCGATGTTCCACCCGGAACCGCAGATCAATTAGGAAGGCGGCATCGCCAGATGCATATTAGAGACTATTGGGACAGCCTGGACCCGGTGACGCGGAAGTGGTTGATGGAGAACCCCGGCTGCCAGATCCTCCCGAGAACCATCACCGCAGTTATCTCAAAGTCGGCCGGTGAGGATTTTGGCAGCGGGCAGCACGGCGAGACGGTTCTGTCCCAGGATGACCACGAGTTCATCCGTTCGAAGGTGACAGCGGTCTCGCCCGCCTGATTCGGCAAAGAGCACCTACCTCTGACGCCGGCAGTCCGACGCCTTGACCCTCCGGGCGGGGGCGCACTTCTCCAGCAGAGATGCGCCCTCGTCTGCGCCGGCGCAATACCTCTTGAAGGCGTTTTTGATCCTCTCGACGGCCCGCCTCAGACGCGGCCCGCCTCAGACTCGGGCCGCCTCGCGGCCCGCGACGCGGCGCGAGAGGAAGTCCTCCACGACGTCGGCGAAATCGTCGGGCCGTTCGATCTGCGGCATGTGTCCCGTTCTCGGGAAAACATGCGACTCGGCGCCCGGCAGCGCCGCGGTCGCCGCCGCCAGGTGGCCGAACGGGAGGACGTGGTCGTGGTCGCCCCACACCACGAGGGTTGGAACGTCCAGCGCCGCGAGGGCCTCCATGAGTTCCGTCCGCCATTCCGCCCTGATGCCGGAGATGGTGCCCAGATCGTGGGCGATGTCGACGACCGTCTGACGGTGCGCAGCCCGAAGCGAGAGCGCGAGTGCCTGGTCCACCCGGGCTTCGGTCACCAGCTCCTTGGTGTAGAAGATCGACTGGACGGTGCGGCGCGAAGCTGACGCCCCGGGGCGCATCAGCACTGCCGCTAGCGGCCGGACCGCGATCAGGCGCAGCACCAGGGCCACCTCCTTGCCGAAGCCGGCGCTGTTCGCCAGCACCAGGGCGGACACGCGGCCGGGATGGCGGGCCGCGAGCTTCATGGCCACCGCGCCGCCCAGCGAGTTGCCCATCACCGGGAGCGGCCCCTGCACTCCCACCGCGTCGAGGAACGCAGGCAGGGCGTCCGCGAGTTTCGTCAATGTGGCCGGCCCGGGGACCCGGCCGGAGTACGCAAACCCGGGAAGGTCCACGCTGTAGACCGTGTGCTGTGCTGAGAGCCGGTCGTGCTGTTCGTTCCAGTCCTCAAGGCTCTGTCCGATGCCGTGCAGAAGCAGCACAGGGTCCCCTGAGCCGGTCTTCCGGTAGCGCAGGCGAGTGCCCGCGGCGTTGATGAATCCGGTGCCGGGGAGATCGAGTGGATCCAAGGCCGCCGTCGCACGTTGCCCGGATGCCTGCACGCGCTGGCCCCGCCGTCCGAACCGGACGTGGTCGGTCAGCCTGCCGGCCCTGAGCAGGGCGAAGTCACGCACATAGTTCTGGTGCAGCCGCCACGGCGAGCCTGCGCCCTGCCGGGGCAGGCGGTCGGCGTCGCGCAGGATGTAGCCGGCTTTTAGATCGATCAGCGACGTCAGCCCGGCGTCCTCGACACCGGCGGGTGCCTTGGGTGCCAGCCATTGCAGGTTCCTGCGGTCCAGGTACTTCAGCACCCGGCAGATGTATCCCGCCACCAGATCCGCCTTCAGGGTCCAGGACGCGTTGGTGTAGCCGATGGTGAGCGCAAAATTGGGAACGCCCTCCAACATCATGCCCTTGTAGGTCAGGGTCTTGCCTACGTCCACGGGTTCGCCGTCGACTGTCAGCGTCATTCCGCCAATCACCAGCAGATTCAGCCCTGTCGCCGTGACGATCACGTCGGCCGGAATGGATTCGCCCGAGAGAAGGTCAATCCCACCCGGGGTGATCCGCGAGATGCCGTCGGTCACGATGTCGGCGGTGCCCGCACTGATGGCGCGGTAAAGGTCCCCGTTGGGGATCGCGCACAGCCGCTGGTCCCACGGCTCGTACGAGGGCGTCAGGTGTGTATCGACCGCAAAGCCCGCCGGAAGCTTGGCGATGGCCGATTTACGGAGGATTGCCTTCATCGTCTCGGGCCGGCGTCGGCTGAGCTGGTACGTGAACATGGAGAAGAGGATGTTCTTGGCCCGTACGACGTCGTACGCCAGTTGCGCGGGCAGTTTGCCGCGGAGCCGGTCGGCGAGGTGGTCCCGGGACGGCACGGGCGCGATGTAGGTGGGGGAGCGCTGCAGCATGGTGACCTTGGCAGCGGTCTTCGCCATTGACGGCACCAGCGTCACTGCAGTGGCTCCGCTGCCGATGATCACCACCTGCTTGCCCTCGTAGTCCAGATCGGCGGGCCAGTGCTGCGGGTGCACGATGGTTCCCGCGAAGCTGTCAGCACCTTCGATGACCGGGGTGAAGCCTTCGTCGTAGCGGTAATAACCGGAGCAGACGGACAGGAAGGAGCAGGTGAAGGTGACCGTCTCGGCGGTCGACGCCGGATCGTCCTGCCGGTATTCGCCGCCGGACGTGCGGAGGGCCGTGACCGTCCACAGGGCGGTGCCGCTGGACCATTCGGCTGATATCACCCGGTGATTGAGCCGGATTCGGGCTTCCAGGCCTTCGTCCGCAACCGTTGCCTCGATGTAATCGCGGATTGAGTCGCCGTCGGCGATGGCCTTGGCGCCGGCCCAGGGCCGGAACGAGTAGCCGAGGGTGTACATGTCGCTATCCGAGCGGATGCCCGGGTACCGGAACAGATCCCAGGTGCCTCCCACCGCGCCGCGGGATTCAAGAATCGCGAAGCTCTTTTCGGGCAGGTCGCGTTTAAGCCGGCTGGCGAAACCAATCCCGCTCAGCCCTGCGCCGACAATTAACACATCTACGTGTTCGCTCATGTAGCCAAGTTATCGACATGGAGTTGACGGAGTCAACACCGCGTTGAAAGTGCGCGCTAGGATGGGCGCATGGCTCAACGAGGTAGACGCACAGCACGGGTCTCAGGGGACGAGCGCCAGGACGCCATCCTTGTCACGGCCGAGGCGCTGCTAGGCGAGCGTGGCTTTGACGACATATCCATCGAGGACCTGGCCCGGGGCGCCGGCATCTCCCGCCCCACCTTCTACTTCTATTTCGCCTCCAAGGACGAGGTGCTGCTGGCGCTTCTGGACCGGGTGATCACCGAGGTGGAACACGGGGTGGGTGATCTGCCGCGCGACTTCGGCAGTGACCCTGCCGGCGCCTGGACACGGTCCATCGGCATGTTCGTCGACGTGTTCGTGGCCCACCGCGGCGTCGCCACCGCGGCTATCGCAGCACGCGCCCGCAACGATGAGGTGCGGGCGCTTTGGTCCAAATCCATGCAATCCTGGGCCGACTTCTCCACCGACGTCATCCGGGCCGAACAGGCCCGGGGTGCCGCCCCCGCCGGCATCGACCCGCACGACCTCGCAGTGAGCCTGAACCTGATGAATGAGCGGGTGATCACCGCGGTCCTGAACCAGGAAAGTCCCGCCATCGCGGAATCCCGCGCATTGGACGTGTTATCAACCATTTGGATCCGAAGTATTTACGGGTCCGTCAACCCCGGCCGCCCCTAGCGCCCGCGTCGAAAGGAAATACGCAGATGACCGACATCAAAACGCTGACTGTGCTCGGAACCGGAGTGCTTGGATCCCAAATCGCCTACCAGGCAGCGTTCCACGGTTTTGCCGTCACCGCCTATGACATTGACGACGCAGCCCTGGACAAGGCCAGGGCCCGTTTTGCCCAGCTTGCCGGTATCTACCGGACTCAAGTTGCCGGCGCCGACGAAGGCACGACGGAAGCAGCCCTTGCCAACCTGCACCTCACCGCGGACCTGGGCGCCGCCGTCGCCGACGCCGACCTCGTGATCGAAGCCGTGCCCGAACTGCTGGCGCTCAAGCAGGACACGTACCGCAAGCTCGCGGACCTGGCCCCCGCCAAGACCATCTTCGCCACGAACTCCTCAACCCTGCTGCCCAGCGACCTGAAGGACTCCACCGGCCGGCCCGATCGCTTCCTCGCCATCCACTACGCCAACAACATCTGGGCGCAGAACATTGCCGAAGTTATGGGCACCGCCGACACCGATCCGGCGGTGTTCGACGCCGTCGTCGAGTTCGCCCGGAACAGCGGACTGGAGCCCATCGAGATCAAAAAGGAGAAAGCCGGCTACGTGCTGAACTCACTCCTGGTCCCGCTCCTGAACGCGGCCGCCGGCCTGCTGCTGCAGGGCATTGCCAGCCCGGAGACGATCGACAAGACGTGGCGCATCGCCACGGGGGCGCCGAGCGGACCGTTCCAGATTTACGACGTCGTAGGGCTCGGTACCGCCTACAACATCGCCGCATCCTCCCGGGACGCCGGGTCCCAAGCGTTCGCCGCGTACCTGAAGGACAACTACATCGACCAGGGCAAGCTTGGCGTCACCACGGGCGAGGGCTTTTACAAATACTGAGCCCGCCCGCTCAGTCCCCGCCAACGGGCGGGAGGGGCCGGGAACTGAGCGGCGCGTCTACGCAGCCGAAAACAAGTCCGGGAAAGGGTCTTCGGGCAGGTCAAGATCGAAATCTTGGCCGGTGGCGTCGTCAGGAGGTAGATCCGGATCGAACTCAGGTTCTTGGTCCGGGGGAGGTTCGACGTCGAATATCAGGTCCTGGGTCAGGACGGGCCCGGGCCAGGGTGGTGGTTCCCAGTCCTGGGATTCGCTGGGGTACCGCCGTCCCATTGGTGAGGTCCATCCTGGCGGGTGGTTTTTGCTGGCCCCGGTGGGTGTCCAGGCTGAGGTGTGTTTGAGGCGGTGGTGTTTGCGGCAGGGCTGGCCCAGGTTCGTGATCCCGGTGGTGCCGCCGTCGGCCCAGGCCAGCAGGTGGTCTGCTTCGTTATCCAGGGAAGCATTGTTACACCCTGGAAAGGGGCACTTGCCGTCCCGGAGCCGAAGCCAGCGCCGCTGGGCTCCGGTGAGCCGGTAACTGCTCCGGCCGATCTCCAACGGTGCACCGTCGCGGGGATCGATCAGGACCCGGTGGAAGGACCCGGCTCCTTCTGCGATCAGGCGGCGGGCCATGGAGGGCGGGATGGGACCGTAGCCGTCCAAGGTGGCGGGCTCTTCGGCGGCGCCCAGCAGGGACAGGACGGGGACGGTGATCAGAACCTGCGCCCGGGGCGACGGAACATCCCCGGCACCCGTCCCACCCGTCCCACCCGTTCCACCCGTTCCACCTGTGGCATCCGTTCGATTTGTCCCGCTGGTCAGCAGCCACGCCGCGGCGACGTCGGCGCGGAGCTGGGTCAGGGTGCGGGCCTCGGAGGGTCCTTGAAGGGCCCGGGCGGCGGTGGTGGTCCGGTCCCAGATCCCCGCGGCCGTTGCTGCCGGCAGGTAGGTGGAGAGCCAGGCCATGCCGTCCCGGTCCGGGACGAACTCGACCCGCCGGTCTTCTGCGCTTTTGGCGTGGCGTTTTTCGATGCTGACCGGGTGGTGGCGTTCCCGCCAGGCGCGCACTTTCGCCCGGAACCGTCCCGGGACAAGCTCCCCGGCCGGGCAGCCGCGGGCCGGTTTCGCGGCCTCGGGGTCCAGGAAATGCTCCTCCAGCCCGGCGGCACCGGCCGCGTCCAAGTGCGCGGTTTCGTCCACAACGATCCGGGCGTGCTGCCAGGAGATCGTGCCGGCCTGCAGCGCGGCCAGGGTCCGCGGCAGCGCCGTCGTTAACGCGCGGGATTCGGAGACCAGGGCTGCGGCGGTCCCTTCACTGACCGTCAGGGCGCACGCGACCTCGGCAATAACGGCCATCGCCTGCGCGCTGCCCTCCTGAGCGGACCGCGCCGGGAGTACCAAGGCCCCGGCCGCCTGCACGAACTCAGCGGTCAGCAGGACCTTCAACGCCGCGGCCCGGGCCTCAAACCGGGCCACGTCCGTCAGGGCGTCCAGGCACGCATCGGCCACATCAAACAACGGATCGGTGCTACCCGAAGGATCGGGACCAAGCGGATTGCCCTGCTCCGGTGCGGCGGCCATGGAGACAGCAAACGCAGCCGCGGCCTCGGCCAGCGCTGCCAAAGACTCCCTGCTCTCCGCACTCAAAGCTGCTCTGCTTGTCATACCAAAAGACTAGGGGCAGGCACCGACAATAAGACGAACAGCCTGCTGCCGCCTGGGCTGCACTGCGGGGTAACGAAGGGGAAGCGCAGTCACTCCACGTGGTGATCTTTTATGCCGCGATCTCCCGGGCCGTGATCTTTTATGCTGTGATCTTCCGGGCTGTGATCTGCCAGGACCGTGACGTCCAGAGGCATGCGGTTGGCGCGGCGGAGGCGTCCGGCCAGCACGTTGCGGACCCCCCGCGTCACCATGGTCCTCTTGGTCAGGTACCGGAATGCAGCGGTGTCGGAAGTGACGAGGTCCAGCAAGGGGCGCGCGGCAGCATCAGGGCCCTGCCCCCACAGTCCAACGACAACCTGCAGTGCGCCCAGTCCGTGCTCGTATCCGGGCTGGGACGTGATGTGCCCCAGCATGTCGGTCGTCACCAGGCCCGGGTTCATGCCATGCACCCGGACACCGGTGCTCCGGGTTTCCAGCCGCAGCGTCTCCGTGAACTGGCGGACCCACCGCTTGCTCGACGCATACGCATTTTGCAACGCGACCGGACCCTGATCGCCCTGGCCGTAAACGTTGACGAGATCGCCATGGCCTTGATCGAGGAACACCGGCAGCGCAACCCTGGACCCATGGAACGTGCCGAGAATGTTCGTGCGGACCACCCGGGTGAAGTCGTCCACCGGTGTTGACGCCGTAGGCCCGAAAACACCGGAGGTTCCGGCGTTGTTGACCCAGATGTCGAGCGTCCCAAGGCGCAGGGCCTCGTCGCGCAGAACTTCGACGTCGGCCAGCTCACCGGTGTCACACCGCCGTCCGGACGCCGTGATCCCGTCCGCGCGCAGCCGTTCGACGGCGGCCGCGACGTCGTCGTCGGACCTGGACGCCACCACCACCGTCGCTCCCGCGTGCCCCAGCAGCCGGGCCATGGCGAACCCCAGGCCCCGGCTGGAGCCGGTCACCACAGCCACACGCCCGCGGAGGACGCCATCGTGCGCAGTCATCCTTCTCTCATACGCGCCGCAGCCACATTGAGCAAGAGCCGGAGGGGAAGGCGGTGAGCCGGGGAGCAGGGGAGCAGGTGAGTAGGTGAGTAGGTGACCGTGACGGCGGCCTCCGTTGAGCGCCGGCGTTCTCGTGCCCTTCCACATCCTGGACGGAACGGGAGAGCTTCGACACCACGCTAACCGAGGACGGCGCACCAGAAGTCAGCCAGCACCTGTGGCTGGACAGAATCGAGACTAAGCGTGGCCAGATTGCTGGGCATGGCACCATGATCGCCGGGGAGCTAAGCCGGGGAGCTAACCAGGAGAAACGGCTCTCCTGGCGGTTCCGCGGTTAAGTGCCAAATGCCCGCCCAGGAAGCCCGCCCCTGCCGCGACGGCGTTTCCAGCGAGGCCCAGCCCCGTGCCCAGGGAATGTCTGCCCCGTCGGCGTGCAATCAGGGAGCCGAGGAAAAGAAACACGGCGGCATCGGTTCCCAGCGCGTGAACGGCGCCGATCCGGCGCTCGGCGCCCGTCATTCCGGCCCAGTCACTGGCGCCTGCGAGCGCCGTTGGCCCGGCCGCCGCCAGCCCGGCTCCGACCAGGAGTGCGGCACTGCGGCGCGCCTGGGATCCTCCCGCCACATCCAGGATGGTCGCGCTGATCCAGCATCCGAGCGTTAGGTCGGTGAGGACCGGATGCACGGAGTGGCCAAGGACAGCGGTGTGGAACGGGCTGCGCCCGGCCCAGCCGAGGATCGGCCCATACACAAGTTCCTGGGCGGCGGCCACCCGGTCCGCGAAGGAACTCCCGGCTACGATCTGCGCACATCGCTGCGGAAGAGGCATGTTGCTCACGTTCATTTACGGTACGCCGACGCAGTGCGGCTGCATAGGCGCCGGGCTCCCGGTTCGTGGTGCGGCCTCCGCAGGACTGCGGGCCGGTCCCCAAGGACGAGAACAAGGCCGCCGGCCGCGATCAGCGCCACAAGCCCTCCAGCGATGAGGCCAAACATCACACCCGGGGTCGCGTACCCCAAGCCACTCAACGCAGCAACTGCGGACACGACCAATGCAATAAAAGCGAGCAGGCAACCAAGGGCCACCCGGAGCCAGTCGTAGGACAACGTATCGAATCCGTGGTGGCGGGCACGGAGGACAAGCCACACGCCGATGCCGGCGGGTGCCTGCCAGCACGCGATCGCCAGGATTCCCCAGACGATTGCGGGCAGCGCCAGCGGTTTGACTTCCGGAAAGACGGCAACCACGCGCTCAACCGCGGCGGGAAGAACCCACACCTGCGTGAGGGCGCCGGCGAGCAGCAACGCGACAAGTGCGGCCGTGATCAGCAACGAGGTTCTACGGCTCAACGCGTTCGCCTGCCACCGCACAGTTGCCGGACATTGTCCGGGTGGTCCGCCGGGACGCCGGCAGCCCCGGCAGCCAGCAGCGCACCGTGCCGCGGTAGTGCTCGAATTCCGCGCCGAACCGATGCTCAAGGTCGGTTTCCTCCAGCGGCCTGACGGCGTAGTTCCACACCAGCGAACCTGCCACCGCATAGGCAACGACCAGCCACGACTGCAGGATAAGGCCAACGGCGGCGCCCTGGGCGATGCCTGCGACCGCCATCGGATTGCGGATCCAGTGATACGGACCTGCGATGACCAGGTGGTTGGGCATTGCCGACGGCAGGGGAGTGCCAGCTCCCAGCGTTGACATCACAACTGCCGACCAGATGCCGAGAGCGCTGGCGAGTACCAGAACCGCGCCCCCGGTGGGGCCCGCCCATGATGGAAAGGGAAGCTCCACCGCCCAGCGCTGTTCCAGGACCGCTATGACGGCGGGCAGGACCACCAGGAAGAACCCCCAGAACAGGACAATCTGCCCCAAGGTCGAAGCCACGTTGGTCGCGGCAGTCCGGCGGTTGCCGGCGGGGCGGAAGGCGAACGGACCGCGAATGAGCCACCCGGTCGGCACCCGCCCCAGCAGGACCAGGCACAGCGCGATCAGCGATCCTGCCGTGGCCGCGGCCATACTCAGGACACCCCAGCCCGCCTCGGCAGTGAAGGTGGCGTAGACGGCGAGCGCGACGGCGACCCCGCCGGTCCATCCGGTGGTCGCTACCGCGGCCGCCCTGACGCCAGAGGCTGCCGCGGCTGATGCCAGGACGAACAGGGGAATGTCAAAGACGGCCACCGTGGCCGGGTCGAGAGTGCCGAGGGTCGCTGCGCGCGTCTCCGGCGATACGAAAACCGCCACCCACCATAAAAATCCCCCGACGGCCTGTAAGGCGTAATAAGCCCGACCCCAACGACGCCACCCGGGTGCTGCGGACAGCAGCGGTTCGTGTGCCATAAGCATTCCCTACCCCCGCCTCGAAGCTGGCTTCATCCTAGCCCGCAGGCACACACGCTCGAAAAGCGCGGTTCGGTGCCTTGGCCGCCGTAGGCTGTGACGGCAACCACCACAAACATCACCTAAAACAGGGGGACCCATGTCGAGCAGCCCGTACGAGCCGGACGCCTTCCAAGATCAGGATCTGCAGCCAGTCACGAGGGGGCAGCTCGGCTGGTTCATGGAGGGCATGCGGCACGCACGGCTGGCCACAGTGTTCGGCCTGCTGTCGATCTTTAGCCTGGGCATCCTCTTTGGGCCGCTGGCCATCGCCCAGGCCAAGAAGGCCGAGACTTTCGGGGTGCCCGCACAGGAGGGGAAAGTGCTCGGCTGGGTGGGGATCGGTTTGTTCATCCTGTGGGTGGTGTTCGCCATCATTTATGTGGCCTTGATCATCACCCTGATTGGGAACCTCCCGGACTCGGGCAGAACAGCCGCCTAACCGGACGGAATATATCCGTAGTTCCTCTCTCCCGAGAAGCCGGGCCGTCAATCACCGCGATCCGGCTTCTTGGTCATGGACTCGGGCGGCGGCGGAAATTCATTGGTGGGATAAAGCCCGGCAACCTCGAGCATGTAGTTTGCCCATTGAGGCCCGGCGAGCATGTAACCGTCGATGGCTTTGTAAAACTTGCCGTTGACGGTGACGTTCTGGCCGGGACGCTTTTGACCCTCCAAAGCGTCCCCAAAGAACGAGGCCGTGGAGACCCCGGAGGTGTACCCCACCACCCAGGTGGCGCCATTGGTGTTCGACGTTCCGGTCTTGGCTGCGACAGGGAAATTGCCCTGAACTTTGGGCTTGATATAAACGCCGGAGCCCTTCTTGAGAACGTCCTGCAGGACGGAGTTCACCCCGCGGGCAACGGTGGGCTTGATGGCGTCGTGGCAGGACACCGTCTCGGCCGGGAATTTCTTTCCTGCCGCATCGCTCACCTCCGTAATGGCCACCGGCGCGCAATACCTACCGTCATTGGCGAACGTTGCAAAGGCGTTGGCCAGCACCAGAGGCGCAACGCCAATCGCCCCGAGCAGGTTCCCCAGCTGATGCATATTCACTTGCGCGTTATCCAGGCCGCTGTGGATCCCCACCGCGTCCACTGTCTTCTGGATCCCGCAGAAGTCCAGCTGGACGGCCTCCGCGAACGTGGCCGTGTTGATCGAGTTGTACAGTCCGTAGTCGACGCGCATGGAACGGTAATACCCGGCGTCGTTGTTCTGCAGGTCATCCGCCGCGCCGCGGTTCCGCTCCTTCGTGTTGTAGGCGCCGAGAACCTTCCCGCAGCTGGATTTCCACTTGAAGTCGAGCGGATATGTCCGCCGGGAGGCATCCACCTCCGCCGCCATCGACTTACCCTCCTTGAGCCATTCCGCGAAGGTAAAAGGCTTCATCGTGGACCCGGGCTGGAACCCGCCGGCGCCATTGAGGTCGTTGCCCTCGGTGTCCCTGGAATCGACGTTGAAGTTCAGCTGGGTATCGAACTTGCCCGGCTCGGGCAGGAACACGGTGTTCTGGGCCATGGCCAGGATCTTCCCCGTTCCTGGTCCGATTGAGACCAGCGAAGCGCCCCACTTATCCGGGTTTGCCCCGGCCGTGGCATCGACCTGTTGCTGGGCCGCCGCCTGCAGCCGGCTGTCCAGCGTGGTGGTGATGGTCAGCCCGCCGCGGTACAGCTTCTTCACGCGAGCGGGGAGGTCGACGCCATAGGCAGGGTTGTTGAGGATGAGGTGCGAGACGTAGTCACAGAAGTACGGCGCCATCTCCGCGCCTGCGCAGCCCTGCTTCCCCTCAGTGATGTGCAGTTCCACCCCGGTGGCGACGGCGGCGTCGTAGTCGGCCTGGGAAATCCTGCCGAGGGTGAGCATGGCGTCGAGGACCTGGTTGCGCCGCTGCATGGCGTTGTCGGGGTAAACCTCGGGATTGTAGAAGCTGGGGCTCTTCACCAGGCCGGCGAGGAGGGCGGCCTGCGGCAGGGTCAGATCTTTGGCGCCGGTGCTGAAGAAATGGCGCGATGCCGCTTCGATGCCGTAGGCATCCCGGCTGAAGAACACAATGTTCAGGTAACCCGCCAGGATCTGGTCCTTGGTGTATTTCTTCTCCAATTCAATCGCGAGCCGCATTTCACGAACTTTGTCGCCGATGGACTTTTGCCCGTTCAGGACAATCCGATCTCCCTTGTCCGCCGATATTAAAGACTCGTTGAGGACGTTGGTAACGTACTGCTGGGTGAGGGTGGAGGCGCCTTGCCGGCCGCCCATGGTCAGGTTGGAGGCCAACGCCCGCAAAATGCCTTGTCCGTCAACACCGCCGTGCTCATAGAAGCGCCGGTCCTCGATGGCGACAATAGCGTCCTTCATGAACGGCGATATTTGGTCTAAACCGACGCGTACCCGGTTCTCCGCATAGAAGGTGGCGATCGTCTTTCCGTCCGCGGTGAGGACTTTGGTGGACTGCGATGGCGTATCCACCGTCAATTCCGACGGCAAATTGTTGAAAAAGATGATCGATTGCCTCGCAGCGATACCGACACTCGCGACGGCGGGCACCAGCAGGCTGGCGGCAAGCACACCGCACATCGCGCTCACGACGAAGTATCCGAAGATCCGCCAGAGGCCAGCGGCAAACTGGGAGCCAGTCCGTGCCATGTGCTGACTGTAGCGGGGGCACGGCCCGCGCACTACCCAAGTGAATCGGCCCGGCTGAATCGGCCCGCCAGCCACACGGAGGTTTGTACGAGTCACCGCCGGGCATGCCGCGCGATGCGTTCGTTGATTCCGCCACGGGCCAGCCGTACCGCTTCACGCGCTGGTCACCTGCGGCGTCCCAGGCCAACCCCGCGGAGCAGGCAGCGGCCGGTGCCTTGCACCAATACCTTGAGGCGAGCGCGCTCGCCTTCGCGGACCGCGGTAAGTACGTGGGCGATCCGGCGTTCGGCGACGTCCCCACCGCCGCGTTCACCGATCCGCTGTTCGGCAAGGAGCGCGCCTGCCGGATCGATCCGCGGCAGGCCGCCGTGGAGCCCGTCGCCCCGGGGGAGCTGTCAGCGTACGACGGCGTGTGCCCGGCGGCCGCGCCGTGGCCGTGGCCGCCAGTGAGCTGGATACCGAGAACATTTCGACGACCAACCTGACCGTCGCGGATAAGTGGGGAAACGTTGTCGAGTACACGCTGACGATCGAACAGACCGGCGGATCCGGCATAGTGGTCCCCGGCTGCGGTTTCCTGCTCTACAACGAGCTCACAGATTTCTCCGCCGTGTACGAGGAGGCAGACCCGAACCGGATCGAACCGGGCAAGCGCCCGCGCTCGTCCATGGCGCCGACCATCATCCTCGAGGAAGGCACGCCGTTCCTCGCGCCCGGTTTCCCCGGCGGTTCGACGATCATCACCACCGTCCTGCAAACGATCCTGAACCGCGTGGACCTCGGCATGACCGTCTCTGGGGCCATCGCGGCGCCGCGACGGCCACCGAGTTCAGGCCCGAGGGCGCCATGGTGGCGGCCGCCGGGCCTGTGCGGCGCGGGGGCGGATCCGCGATGGTCCTCTGCCCGTCGTCGGGAAGTGCCCTATCCGGCGGTGCGCTCTCCGTGCAAGCATGAGGATTCAGCGACGACGCACGATGAGGGGACACGATGAAATCCAAGGAACTGCTGTTGGACGCCTTCGGCCGGATCCGCGAAGCAGTGGCCGCCACCCTCGACGGGGTGGACGGGGACGCCCTGCTCCGCCGGCCCGCCGGCAACGGCAACTCCGTGGCGTGGCTGGTCTGGCATCTCAGCCGGGTCGAGGACGCACAGCTCGCCGGCGCCTCCGGCCTTGAACAGGTGTGGACCGCGCAGGGGTTCGTCGGCCGGTTCGATCTGCCCCTGCCCGAGGGCGACACCGGCTACGGCCATTCGTCCGAGAAGGTGGACGCCGTCAAGGTCCCGGCGGAGCTCCTGCTGGAATACTACGACGCCGTGCACCGCCAGAGCGTGGCGTTCCTTCAATCCCTTGGCGACGAGGACATGGATCGTGTCATCGATACGCGCTGGAACCCGCCCGTCACCCTCGCAGTGCGGCTGGTCAGCACAATCGCCGACTGCCTCCAGCACGCGGGGCAGGCAGCGTACGCGAAGGGCTTGGATCCGGCCCGCACCCTCTAGAAGGCGTCGGCTGCGCCGCCCGGTGGGAGCGGTGAAAATCGGGTCGTGCGCACCTTGACACTGACTTTCGCGCCCGCAGACACTGAAGAGTCCACGCTGCTCACGAGAGGCAAGGGAACGGAAGAGACATGACCAGTACAGGTTCGTTCGTGATTGTTGTCGGGTTTGACGGTTCCGAGAATTCCCACAACGCCCTCAGGTGGGCCGTTGACGAAGCCACACAGCGGAACGGCGAAATCCGTCTTCTCACAGCCTGGGCGAAGTCCCCGCTCTCCTGGTACCCGGCGCTGCTGGAAACGGCCGCGGGCGAGGTCGTAACGCAAGATTCCCCCCAACGAGCAGCGGAGACCATGCAGGCTGCTGCCCTGACATTCGTTGAGAAGGCGGGGGTGTCCGCCACCGGCCTGGTCGTCCAGAATGATTCGGCGGCCTCTGCCCTCCTGGAAGCCGCCCAGGATGCTGATCTGGTGGTGGTTGGCTCCCGGGGGCACGGCGGCTTTTCCGGCCTGCATGTGGGGTCGGTGGCAACGCAAATCATCAATCATGCACCGTGCCCTGTCCTGGTGGTCCGGCCCAGGACTTCCTGAGGGCGGCCGCCGGTGCACCGGAACCGGATCCGGGGTGCGGAAGAATGGCCGCATGAGCGAAGCCGGCGATTTCATTGACATAGCGCTTCAACGCGAGTCATCGTGGAGCCGTGCTGAGGAAGCGGAAGGACGGTTCGGCAGCGGTCACCGATACTACGGCTCGTCCGTCGGAGCTGTGCGTGGGACGGTCCGCGACACCCTGCGCCGGCATCAGGACCTGACGCACGATGAAATCACCGCGTTGAGCTCTGAGTTGTGGGAGGTGCCCGTCTTCGAACGCCGCCTCGCCGCCGTCGTGCTCCTGCAGTCAAAGGTCCGCATGCTGACCAATACTGACCTGACCCGGATCGAGGGCTTCGTGCGCACCGCCCGGCTGGGCGCGCTGGTGGATCCGCTGGCGCTCGACGTCGTCGGGCCGCTGGTCGGCGGACTCGACGTCCCGGGGAGGGTCCGTGCCGACAGCGTCCTGGACCGCTGGGTGCGGGACCCCGATGCCTGGCTTCGCCGCGCGGCCGTGCTGTCTCCGTTGCCTGGGTTGCGCGCCGGTGCGGGAGACTGGTCCCGGTTCGTCCGACACGCCCGCTCGGTGCTGATGGAGCCACCGGAACGACGGGACGGGGATGCGGATGCCGCGGGGGCGGTCACCCTGGTGCTCGCAGAGATGGCCAAGCACCGGCCGGAGCTGAATTTCTAGGCGTCAACTCCGCCCCGGGGTTTTTTAGCCTGCCGGGCGGCGCTCCACCACCGCGTAGGCCTTTTCGTCCAGGAACTCCCAATCGGTGACCACCATGAATCCGAGGGCGTCCACGCGGTCATTCAGCACGTGGACGTCGAAGCCCCCATCGCGTGGTTCCGCGTCCCAGGTGGAGACGTGGACCTCCCCGTCATCCAGGACCAGCAGCTCGGTGTTGACGTTGAAATCCTCAGCTGGCTGCGTGCTGAGCTGGCAAATCGCCACACGGTGCCGTGGGACGTTGATGGTGTTCATAGTGGGCCTCCCGCGTCGAGGATACGGTGATGGCATCACCTTACGCCCCGGGCTGAAACGGGAGCCACGCTGCCGGACGCACCGTCCCCGCCGTCACCTCGATGTGACAGGCTGTGATCGTTCCGTTACCGTTGATGGGTGCCTGTTGTTTCCGAGACGGGCTCTCCCCAGCCGATTGCCTAACTCTGCCGCGGCCCGGGGACAACTCGCAGCAACGTCCGGCAGAGACGGGGAAACCACATTTTGACCCGCTGTTTTTCAGGGGTCTTGGGGTGAAGCCGCACAGCCCGTAACGATCGGGCCCGCGTGCGGCCGGGTGACTCCCATCCGAATCCGACAGCTCACCTCGCAGGCATTGGGAGAGGCTCCTTCAATGACTTTTAGCAATACCCGTGCGCCCAAACGCGTTTCCGCCGGCACCATCGGCCGCCAGGCCGCAGTTCTCGTCGCCACATCAGGAATGGTGCTCAGCGGTGCCCTGGCCGCAAATGCAGCCGAGGCTCCCGCCCAGCGCGACTCCGCACCGGCGTCGTCCGTCGACGTTCAGGGCGCCGTGTCCGCGCCGGTTATGGCCGACTCCGCCGTACAGATCACCTTCGAGCGTCCGGCCGTAGTGACCACCCCGGCTCCGGTCGTTGAGGCACCCAAGCCCGTCGAGGCGCCCCAGCCGGTGGCCGCTCCGAAGGCCGCTGTCGCAGCAGCGGCGCCGATCCGTGCCGCGGCAGTGGCCCCGGCCGCGGCACCCGCCGCAGCCAAGGCCACCGTCAAGGTTCAGGCTGCCCCCGCCCCGGCCCCGGCCGCGGCTCCGGCTCCGGCCGCGGCAGCAGGCGGCGTCAACGCCACGCTGCTGGCCGTCGCCTACGGCCAGATCGGCATCACCCAGGACTGCACCGCCATGGTGGAGAAGGCCCTGAACGCTGCCGGCATCCCGGTCGGTGACATCGGACCGCGGGCTTTCCTGAACTACGGCACGGTCGTCGGCGCCCCTCAGCCCGGCGACATCATTGTCCAGTCCGGCCACGTTGCCATCTACGCCGGCAACGGCCAGGCCATCAGCGGCGGCATGAACGGCGTCAACGCCACCATGGCCCACCCGCTGTCCTGGCTGACCGCAACCGGCCCCGTAACGTTCGTCCGCGCCGGCTAGCACCACCTTGTAGCTCTGCGTACAGCGGGCCGGTTGATCGGTTGCCTTGGGGGCAGCTGATCACCGGCCTTCTGCGTCCCCGGCGCCGGGGTTGACGCCGTAGCGCAGCAGCACCACGCCGTTGCCGAAGGCGCGGGTGTCCAGCAGCTGCAGCGAGGTAGTGTCATCGGCGGCCTGGAACAGCGGCTTGCCCCGTCCCACGAGAACCGGATGTACGTAGACCCGGTACTCATCAATCAGGCCCAAGTGACGGAAAGTCGCCGCGAGGTCCGAACCGCTTAACGCGAGGTCACCGCCGGGTTGCTCCTTGAGCTCCATCACCTCATCCACGACGACGTCGCGCACCACCCGGGCGTTCCAGTCGGCTTTGTCCAGGGTCCTGGAGTAGACGATCTTGGGCATGTCCCGCCAGATCTGTGCGAACTCGACCACCGGGGGAGTGCTCAGCGGGTCCTGGTCCGCCGTCGGCCAGAAATCGGCCATCAGCTGATACATGACACGCCCGTCCAGGAAAGCGCCCATGGTCCGGAGCTCGCTGTTGAAGTGCCGGTGCAGCTCATCATCCACCCGATGCCAGCCCAGGTCCCGCTCCGGACCCTCGATGAAGCCATCGAGGGATACCTGCATCATAAATACCACCTTGCGCATTGCGTTCTCCTTTGCGGCGCTGCGGACTCTCGGCGGACGGGGAGTTTCAGCGTACTCCGGGAACCCCTGCCGGGGCAGGGAAAGCATGGTGCGGCTTTCAGCACTGATGGACGGGTCCAAGGTTTCTACAAGGTCCGGGCTTGCATTGAGGCACGGTTGGGAGAAAGATGTGGGGAAGTTTAAACCCATCCACGGACCCACGTTTTCGGAGGTAGAGCATGCCTGCGAGCCCGCCCGTGGCAGGAGTCACCGGCTCACACCCGACCCTGTTCCGGGGATGAGTACCTATGCAGTCATGGGGTCCCGGCCGGCACTTCAGCAGTGGCCGGCACACGTCCACGTCAGCCCGACGGGCCGGCCGGCGCCTGCCCGGAGCTCCTGACCGGTTCCGCCCGCACCTCCTGGTGGTGCTGGTGGCCGTCCTCGCCTTGATCTCGGCCGCCACCATCTACGCCACCATCCAGGCCCGGGAGCCCGTCTTCGCCGAACCGCCGGCTCCCGCCGCAACGTCAGCGACTGCCGCCGGCGCCCCGACCGTGCCATCGCCCCCGCCCCCGGCCCCGGCCCCGGCGCCGTCCGCCGCCGCCGTCGTTCCTCCCCCGCCCGCGATTGGTCCGGCGCTGGATGAGGAGATCAACGACGTCATCCAATCCAACAGGGCCTATCGGGTGGGCGTGGCCCTCGTGGATGTGGCGGACGGAGCGGTCCACGAGTATGGGGCGAAGAACAAGTTCGTTGCTGCCAGCACCGCTAAAATCCTGGCCGCGGCGTCGTATTACCACCTGGTGGAAACCGGCAAAGCCTCTCTGGGGGCGCGGATGGGGGCTTCCACCTCCGGACAGCAGATCCGGCAAATGGTCCAGCAAAGCAACAATGATTCGTGGGCCTTGATCATGGCCGCGATTGGTGCCCGCGCCCTGACGAACTATGCCGCCGGCCTGGACATCCCCTACGACCGGTCGGTCAACAGCCTCACGCCCGCGGAGATGGCGAAAACTCTGACGGAGCTCTACAGCGGCAGGCTGCTCAACGCAGAGAACACCCGGCAGCTGCTGTCCTACATGCAGAAAACCAACGTCGAAACCCTGATTCCGGCCGCCGTGCCCCCCGGGGTCACCGTCTTTCACAAATACGGGCTGCTGAACGGATACCTGCACGACGCGGGCATTCTCGTGAAGGGGGACAAGGCCTACGTCTTCGTGGTGTACACCCAGGGCAGGGACTTATCAGACATGGCGGCCCGGACGCGGGTTATCCACCAGCTCACCACCACGGTCACCGCCGGCCTCTTCTGACGGACCATCCTCCTGCAGGACCCGCCGTGGCTCCCTGGCGGCGGGTCCGCCGTCGACCGCTGGGGAGGCGTGCTAGAAGCTCGACGAACTTCCCGAACCGGAGAAGCTGCCGCCGCTTCCCCCGTAGCCGGTGGTGCTGCCGCCGCCGCCGCGGGCACTGCCGACACTGCTCACACCGGTGGTGAAACCGGAGTTGAAAGTGGGCACCGAGAAGAAGTAGTAGGCGGGGTATACGGTGCCCAGAATGCTGGGCTCGTAGGTGCGCCCGTATTTGGCCTTGCTGCCGGCCTGTGCGCTCTCCATGTCGTTGCGCATGAGGCTGGCCTCCTTCTCGTTCTTGGCAAAAGCTGCAATGACGGTGTCGGCGTGGTTTTTGAGCAGCTCGGACAGGTGGGTGCGGGCATCGCGCAGCCGGTCGAGGGCTGTCTCCGGAGTGATGATGCCCGCCGCGAGTTCCGAGGTCCACCGTTCGAGCTCGCGGTGGCTTTCATCCCGGAAGGAACGCAGTGCTGCCGCGGTTGCAGAGTCGGATTGGGCGTGGCGCTTACTGAGCATCTGTTCGATCGCCGCCAGATCCGCGCGGAAAGGGGCCAGTTGCCGGTCCCAGGCCGGCGCCCATGCGGACCCGCGGTTGAGCAGGGCGTTGGTGTCCGCAATGACGTCGTCGAGGGCATCCAGTTCAGCGGCGGCATCGGCATAGCTGCGGATCAGCTTCAAGTTGGGGCGTTTGCCCAGGTCCCGGGACGACATGGCGTGGACCTGGTTCGAGAGGCCGGTGGCCGAGTTGTACTTTGCGAGGAAGGTCCTGTGCTTTTCCAGAACGGTGCTCCCGTAGCGGGACGCTTCCGGAATGGTTTCAGCGTTAAGTTCGGTGACCTGCAGGTCCATGCTGACGTTGGCATAGCTGGCGTCGCCGCGGGCCAGTTCCTTCCGGCTGCCGACCCTGGTCCGCCACCGCACAATCAGCCACGTCCCCGCGCCGGCGACGGCGGCCGCCACGGTGGTCCAGGCGGTGACGAGGAAGGCAGTGGAGCGGTACCACGGCTGGTTAATCAGTTCCGCGCCGCGGGTGATCCCGGCGATGGTGCCGTCTGTCCACTGGGCATCGCGAAAGAGGTCCTTGGAGGCGTTCTGAATGTCGTCCCGCTGGTCCAGCGAGACTTTGCGGTCCTCGCCCATGTACGTCCCAACATGCCGGCCCACCGGGTCCAGGGCGAAGATGAATAGCCCGTTCGCCCACTTCTGCCCGTCGTCGCTGATCCACTCCGGGTGCTCGGCCCGGGCGAACCGCAGGACTTCCTCGTTCAAGTTCTCCGACGAGGATCCGTTGTAGGTATAGATGGCCACCTTGGTGGGCTGGTAGAAATCAATCGCCCGCACCGCCGGCAGCAGGGTGTTCTGGTCCAGCACCCCCGCCTGGTCCGCCACGACGACGTCGACCGGTGTGACGGCCAACGCAGCCGGGCCCGCACTTGTCAGCCCGATCAGAACGAGAGCGAGGACGCCCATGATTTTCCGCACGATTCCCATTTGCCGAGCGTAGTGCCTGCCAGCGGCGGCGTCGATCTTAGCGGCGGCCCGGCCGTCTGAACTAAACGGGTGCCCGGCGCTCTGGCGGCGGCCCTCCGGTGAACTTAGGCTTTTTGTATCGAAGAACCAACACTTGAAAGGGTTCCCCATGAGACTCAGTCACCTCCCCCTGCGCTTGACCACCGGGGCGTTCATTGTGAATTCAGGTCTGAACAAGCGCCGCCTGGACGCAGAGGGTGCTGCCGGTTTGCAAGCCATGGCGGCAAGGGTTTATCCATCAGCCAGCCGCATGAAACCGGAGCTGTTTGGAAAGATGCTCAGCTATGCCGAACTGTCCCTGGGGGCCGCTCTTCTTGCGCCGTTCGTCCCCAGCCGCCTCGCCGGGGCAGGGCTCGCGGTCTTCTCGGGGTCGCTGTTCACCATATATTTGAAGACACCGGGAATGACCTTGGCGGACGGAATCCGGCCCAGCCAGCAAGGCACGGTCCTGGCCAAGGATGTCTGGATGCTGGGCATCGCCGGCGCACTCATCCTGGACCGGAAGGGTGCCGTCAAACGTTCGGCGGGGGCGCCTTCCTGACGTCAGGCGACCCCGCCGATGCCGGAGATCGGCTGCACCCCGGCCCGTCCCCCCTTTAGCCGGCAGTGCGCTTTAGCCGGCAGTGCGCTTTAGCCGGCAGTGCGGGGGGCGAACATGATGATGGAAACGCCAACAAGGCAAATGATGGAGCCAACCACGTCCCAGCGGTCCGGGCGGAATCCGTCAAAGACCATGCCCCAGGCCAGGGACCCCGCAACGAAGACTCCGCCGTAGGCTGCGAGAATCCGCCCGAAGTTGGCGTCGGGCTGCAGGGTTGCAATGAACCCGTAGATCCCCAGCGCGACGACGCCCAGACCGGCCCACCACCACTCGCGGCCCTCGCGGATCGCCTGCCACACCAGCCAGGCACCGCCGATTTCGGCCGCGGCGGCCAGGAGAAAAAGCAATACCGACTTTGCGATGTTCATGGGGTGGCCGGACCGGTCAGGCGTCGGACCCAGAGGTTCATGCCGTGGCTTTCCCGGGCGGATGCCCCGGCGCGAGGACAGCCCGCGCTGCGTCGGTCCGGGTCGGTAATCCCGGACTATGCCGCTGGTGACGCGGCACTGTCGGGGGCGTCCTGGCCGTACTCCGCCGAGATGAGGATGGGGAGATGGTCGGAGGCCCCGTGGGGGAGTGTTTCCACGCTTTCGATGTTAAGGCCCTGTGAAGTGGCGAAATCAAAGTGGCCCTTAAAGACCTTGTAGCGCGTATAAGTGCGGCGGTCGCTGAGGGTCAGGTCGTAGCCGGCGCCCTTCATTTCCTCTGTGAGGTACTTCGTGAAGAACGGGTAATTAAAGTCCCCCACCATCAGCGACATGAGGCCGCCGCCCATGCTGAGCAATTCCGCGTGCGCCGCGTGGATCTGGTTCCGGCGCAGCGAGTTCGACGCCGTGAGGGGAGCCGCGTGGAAAGAGGCGAGGACGAGGTCGTGGTCCGTTTCGTTGTCGACCATCCGGGTGCCGATGAGCCGTTCGTGGGCGGGCGACAGGACGCGGTCATGCAGCGACTTCTTGAGGGCAAAAGCTTTGGTTTCGTAGGCCTTGAACCGGTCCCTGCGGTAATAAATTGCCAGGCCCAGCCGGTTGCCCTTGGTGGAGTCCGCCAAGTGCAGGTCACCGATGGTGTCCGGGAGGTCGTTGGTATCGCATTCCTGGAGGCACAGGGCATCGATCTCAAAAGTGCGGGCCAGATCAACCAGCTCACCGATCGCATGGTGCTTACGCAGGTTGTAGCTGATGACTCGAATCAGGGGAGCACCTCTTCGGTGGATAGTTCCGGAAATCTCCTTTCGAGTCTACCCAGTCCAGCGGACCGGGGCAGATTTTCGGTGGAACGATCCTGCGTGCGGACGGAATCAATCCGTAGCGCCGGTCGTTGAGCGAGTGTCGGGCGGACAGTGGAACGTCCCGGTCAGAGCAGTTCACGGCTACGAGCAGGAGACCCCATCATGGCAAAGGCGATCTGGAACGACGCGGTCATCGCAGAGAGTGACAACACGGTCATGGTGGAGGGAAACCACTACTTCCCGCTGACCGCCGTGAAGTCCGAATACCTGGAAGACAGCAACTACAGCACCGTTTGCCCCTGGAAAGGCACGGCCAGCTATTACAGCCTGGTGGTCGACGGCCAGAAGAACCAGGATGCCGCGTGGTACTACGGGGACCCGAAGCCCGGCGCCCGGCAGGTCAAAGACCATGTGGCCTTCTGGCGGGGTGTGCGCGTAGAAGCCTAGATGTCCTGACCGGGAGGTTAGTGACACGCGCGCTGGTACATTGAGACCTCCAGCGCCCGGCGCTCTGCGCGCGCCACGGCACCGGCAGACAGGCGATAGTGTGTTCTGGGATTACCAGCCACACGAAAGGTTCCACCTTGTCTGTTGAACTACCGGTGCTTGCCGAGGGCGATTTCTACTACGAGGCCCTGGGTGGCGGGCGGTACCGCTCCACCATCCACGCCCAGGGGGCCTGGAATGTGCACGAACAGCACATGGCTCCCGCCTCCGGCATCATGGCCGATTGCCTGGACCGGCACGAGCCGCGCGAGGACATGCGGATGGCCCGGCTGAGCTATGAAATCCTTGGCCTGATTCCCGGCGGTGAGTTCGAGGTGGTGACCACCACGCTTCGGCCAGGCCGGACCATTGAACTGCTGCAGGCCGAGCTGACCGCCGGCGGCCGTACCGCGATCCGCGCCACTGCCTGGCGGATGATCACGTCCGACACCTCGGCGATCGCGGCCTTCGAAGATGCCAGGATCCCCGCGCCGGAGGACTGCGCACCGTACGATGCCGCCACCGTCTGGCCGGGCGGCTACATCGCATCGCTGCAGATGCGGATTGCCGACGGGCACCGGGCCGGATCAGGTACCGTCTGGCTCCGCACCCAACACCCGCTCACCGACAAAAAGGACAGCAGCGACCTCGCCCGGCTGATCGGCCTGGTGGATACTGCCAACGGGATTGCTGCCCGCGTTCCCCCGGGCAAGGGCAGCTACGCCTTCCCCAACCTGGACCTGCAGATCCATATGTACCGGCGGCCTGAAGGTGAGTGGCTGGGACTGGACAACGAGGTCACGTTCGGCACGGACGGCATCGGCCTGACCTCCACGGTGCTCCATGACCTTCAGGGTCCCTTTGGCCGCGCCGAGCAGATCCTGACCCTGCGGAAGTCCTAGGACTTCCGCAGGCCGGCCGGTCCGGCAGACGCGAGGGGCGGGGCCTGCTGCCTGGGCAAGGAACAGCCTCAGTGGAAGAACAGCCAGCCAACCACCGTCGCCAGACCGGTCAGGACGGCGCCCCAGGCAATGTCAGCCACCACGATGACGAGCGGCCAGTTCTTCAGGGTCGCGGCGTTGGTGAGGTCATAGGTGGCGTAGGCGAAGGTTCCCAGTGCGGCACCGTAACCCAGCGCCGAGAGCCAACTGCCGCCGTCGAGCGCGGGCTGAAGTGCGAAGAAAACGATCCCTGCGATGTACAGGACGTAGAAGACAACGGCGTACCCTAGATGGGGTTTGTCCGCCATGAGGTGCCCCAGATGGCCCCGGTAGAACTTGCTCATCGACTTGAGCCAGACGGAATCGATGAGGGCGAACGCGGCGGCTACGACGAGGAACTGCAAAATGAGCATAAGGGAGCATAACAAGATGCCGGAGGCCTCAGGTGCAGCGCGGGCGCTGACGATTTTCCGGCAGGAACACTCCCTTGGCGCAGCCGCCGACCTGGACCTCGCCCTGGAGCTGCTGGGCCGGGTCAAGACCGGCGCGGCGGGCCCCATGCTCCGCCTGTACCGGCCGGCGCCCACCGTGGCGTTCGGGCAGCGGGATACGCACCTGCCCGGCTTCGACGCCGCGGCGCAGGCCTGCCGTGAGCTGGGCTTCGAGCCGCTGATCCGGAAAGCCGGGGGACGCGCCGCTGCCTACCATCAGGGGACGCTGGTGATTGATCATTTGGAGCCGGCGGCAGATGCGATCGCCGGGGCCAAGGGGCGCTTTTCGTTCTTCGGGGAACTGCTGGCCTCCGCGCTGCGGAGCGCCGGCGTCGACGCCGCGGTGGGGGAGATCCCCGGCGAGTACTGCCCGGGCGAATTCAGCGTCCACGGACAGGATCCGCAGTTCCCGCAGCACCAGCTCAAACTCATCGGCACTGCCCAGCGGGTGGTGGCCGGCGGCTGGCTGTTCAGCTCAGTCATCGTGGTGGAGAACTCCGCCCCGATCCGTGCGGTGCTGGAGGCCAGTTACTCAGCCCTCGGACTGGACTGGGATCCGGCCACAGCGGGCGCCGTCAATGACCTCGTTCCGCATCTGGATGTCGACGCCATCGAGGCCGCCGTGGTCGATTCGTACGCCCGTTACGCGGCCCTGGACGAGGGAGAGTTCAGCGCACTGCTGCGCTGATCCCGTCCCGCGCTTCACCGCGGCACGCAACGGGCCTGGCAGCAGGGGCCGTTGTCGTCGCTCAACACGGCCCCTGCTGCGTCCAGAGGCCTAGTGGCCCCGGGTGATCCATTCCTCGAGGTGCGGCGCCTCGGCGCCTACCGTCGTCGGATCCCCGTGCCCGGTCCGCACCACGGTGTCCGCCGGCAGAGTCAGCAGCCGGCCCTTGATGGACCCGATGATGGTGGGGAAGTCGCTGTAGGACCTGCCGGTGGCCCCCGGCCCGCCCTGGAAGAGGGTGTCGCCGCTAAAGACGGTGCCCTCGCTCTCCAGCAGGAAGCACATGGAGCCGGGGGAATGGCCGGGTGTGTGCAGAGCCACGAGCCGCACGCCGGCCACGTCGAAGCTGTCTCCGTCCCCGATTGCATGGTCCGGTTCGGTTCCGGGGAACACGGCCTCCCACAGCATCCAGTCCGCCCGGTTGAGGTACACCGGGGCGTTGACGCGGCCGCGGAACCCGCCGACGGCGGCAATGTGGTCATCGTGGCCGTGGGTCAGCAGGATCGCGGTGACCTTTCGGCCCGAGACGGCGGTCTCGACGGCGGCGGCGTCGTGCGCCGGGTCGATCACGATGCACTCCGCATCGTCGCCGACGATCCAGACGTTGTTCTCGACGTCCCACGTGCCGCCGTCGAGCGAGAAGGTGCCCGAGGTGACCAGTCGGTCGATCCGGAGCCCGCCGGCAGGGCCGGCGCTCACAGTTCCACCACGGAGCGGAGTACCGAACCGGAGTGCATCTTCTCGAACGCTTCCTCGATCTGGTCGATGGTGATCCGTTCCGTCACGAACGCATCCAGGTTCAGCTTGCCCTGCTGGTACAGGTCGATCAGCATGGGGAAGTCGCGTGAGGGCAGGCAGTCGCCGTACCAGGAGGACTTCAGCGAACCGCCGCGGCCAAAGATGTCCAGCAGCGGCAGTTCCAGGGTCATCTCGGGGCTGGGAACGCCCACGAGGACCACGGTGCCGGCGAGGTCGCGGGCGTAGAACGCCTGCTTGTAGGTCTCCGGACGTCCGACGGCGTCAATGACCACATCGGCGCCGAAACCGCCGGTCAGGTCGCGGATCGCCTCGATGGGGTCGATGCCGGAGGAATCCACGGTGTGGGTGGCGCCGAGTTCTTTGGCACGGTCGAGCTTCTTGGGGTCGATGTCGACGGCGATCACGGTGGTGGCCCCGGCGAGCGCGGCACCGGCAACGGCGGCCACGCCGACACCACCGCAGCCGATGACGGCAACGGTATCCCCGCGCTGGACGTTTCCGGTGTTGATTGCCGCGCCGATTCCTGCCATGACGCCGCAGCCGAGCAGCCCGATGGCGGCCGGGTCGGCTTCGGGGTCAACCTTGGTGCACTGCCCGGCGGCGACGAGGGTCTTTTCGGCGAACGCGCCGATACCCAGCGCAGCGGTGAGCTCAGTGCCGTCTTCCAGGGTCATCTTCTGGGTGGCGTTGTGGGTGTTGAAGCAATACTGCGGCTCGCCGCGGCGGCAGGCCCGGCATTCGCCGCAGACGGCGCGCCAGTTGAGCACCACCCGGTCGCCGGGGGCAACCTCAGTGACGTCGGGACCCACGGCGGCCACGACGCCGGTGGCCTCGTGGCCGAGCAGGAACGGGAAGTCGTCGTTGATGGCGCCCTGCTTGTAATGCAGGTCAGTGTGGCAAACGCCGCAGGTCAGGATGTCGACGAGGGCCTCGCCCGGTCCGGGATCCGGGACCAGGATGGTCTCCAGAGTGACGGGGGCGCCCTTGGAGCGGGCGATGACGCCTTTGACTTTATGGACCATGGAATAGCTCCTCTGCTTGTGCTGCGGGTGTAGTCGCAAGCTCATTGTCGCAAGGCTTTGGCCGCGCAACGAGTGTGGCGCAACGGCAGACGGCGCGGCCTCGGAGGCCGCGCCGTCGTTGTTACCGGTTTATCTGGGTGGAAGGGACGGCCTTTAGGCCGCCAGGCGGCTCTTGACGTCGGCCACAGAGGGGTTCGTGGCGGCGGTGCCGTCCGGGAACAGCACGGTGGGGACGGTGCGGTTGCCTCCGTTGAGCTTTTCCACGAGGTCCGCGGTGCCTTCGACTTCTTCGATGTTGATCTCGGTGTAGCCGATGCCCTGGGCGTCCAATTGCTTCTTCAGGCGGTTGCAGTAACCGCACCACGTGGTCGAAAACATGGTGATGGTGCCGGATTCGGGGGTGAAGTCCACGAAGTTCTCCTCAAAGCTGGTTGACGGCGCTGGGTGGCAGCGCCCGTAGCCGACGTAAGTCGGGCGCCACTCTCAGTAACCTTAACCCTCAGTCCACTATTCCCGGGCGGCGTCGCACGGTGGCATGCTGGTCCCATGTGTGGACGCTACGTGATGGCCCGGGCCGTCGGAGACCTGCTGGCCGAGTTCGACGCCGGAGTTGCGGACGAGGTGGCCCTTCCGCCGTCGTGGAACGTAGCCCCGACGGCGGACGTTCCGATTCTGCTCGAACGCCTAGTGGACGGCGAACCGGTCCGGCAGCTGCACGTTGCGCGCTGGGGGCTCGTGCCCTCCTGGGCCAAGGACCCCAGGATCGGGTCGAAAATGATCAACGCGCGCAGCGAGAGCCTGCTGGAGAAGCCGGCGTTCCGGAAAGCCACCCGCGCCCGGCGCTGCGCCGTTCCGGCTGACGGGTACTACGAATGGAAGGGCGAGGGCCGCGGCAAACAGCCCTACTATGTGCACCCGAAGGACGGCCATCCGATTGCCTTCGCCGGGCTCTATGAATGGTGGAAGGACCCCTCCAGGACCGGGGATGACCCGGAGCGCTGGCTGCTCTCGACCTCGATCATCACCACCGACTCCCCGCCGGCGGGCTACGCCGGCGGAATGCTGGCTGAGCTTACCGCCCTGCACGACCGCGTACCGCTGCCGATGGACCGGGAAACCCTGCAGGCGTGGCTGGACCCCCAGGCCGAGGACGCGGCCGGTCTGGTCGATCTGGTCCGCGCCGGCGCCCACGACGTCGCGGAGGGCTGGCGAATCGACGCCGTGGGCACCGCCGTCGGGAATGTGAAAAATGATTCCCTGGAACTGATCCGGCCGGTAGGGAGCCTCTTCTAGCGGAGCACTGCGTTCGTCCCTGCGAAGCACCGCGCCGCAGAAGCCCCGACGCTGCAGCAGACATCCAAAGAAAATAAGTCGACTCGCAGCTCTGTCTTTGGATACTGTCGTGGACATGCCCACAAATGACCAGGACGATAAAGCTGCCAAGGCCGACCGGGAGCAGCTCGCCGCCGTGCGTGTGGCGGTTGACGAGGTGGACGAGCAGATTGTGTCCCTGATTGGCCGCCGCGAGCGCTTGATCAGGATCGCCGGAACGCTCAAGTCCGACAGTGCTGAGGTTCGGGCCCCCGGCCGGGTGGAGCGGGTTATCGAGCATGTCCGCTCCACCGCGGAGACGAAGGACATCGACGTCGACCTCGTGGAGAAGACCTACCGGGCCATGATCGATGCCTTCATCACCCTTGAATTGGAAGTGTACAAAGCAAGTTCCTAGAGAGCTTCCTTCACCGGGACGTTTGCCTGGAAATCGCGGCCGTCACAGTCGCTGAATGCGGTCATGAGGTGGCCCTTGGCCAGGCCCATGACAGTGCTGAGCGGAAAATGCCCGGTAATGGTGTTTCCGGAGTGCTCCACGCCTGTGAGGTCAAAGTTCTCCTCCGTCCCGTCGTGGCTGAAGCAGTAGAAGGACACCGCCTCCCCGTTCATGAACTCGATTCCCATGCGTCGCTGGTGGGAATGGTCAGGGGTTGCTGCCACCAGCCCCACCACGTAGGCGCCCTGGCCCGGGATGTTCCCCTCGATATCGAACGTCGCCACCAGGGACGAGTCCTCGGCGGCGATGCTTACGTGCTTCAAGAGTGCGTTGTGGGAGCTCATGGCTCAATCCTGCTACCTGGCCTTGCGTCCGTCCACCCCTGATCTAGGTTTTGCGGCGGCACCGTCGTAGACTGACATTGTTCGAATATATATTCGAATATTGCCGCTTACTTAGATGCAGCCGGCTTTTCAAGGGTGTGGTCCGGGAGGCGCGATGGGCATGTTCAGTGAGCCGGTGGACGTTGCCTGCACCCCCGCAGGCCAGCCCCTGCGGCTCGCCTGGAACGGCAGGGACTACACCGTCTGCGCCGAACCGGTCCGCTGGTACGAGCGCCGCCAATGGTGGGCGGAAGAACAGCGCGCACCGCTGGGGAGCGGGCCGGGACTGGTTGACCATGAGATCTGGCGGGTGCAGGTACGCCCTGCCGCTGCAACGGACACGGAAAGCCTCACCCTTGACCTGTCCCGGCATGTGGGCAGCGGACGCTGGCGCCTGGTGCGGATCCATGATGCCCTGCTTTCCTTCCGGAAGCCCGAATCGGCGTGAGCTTCACCCATCTTCATGTTTCCACCGCCTTCAGCGCCCACTACGGAGTGTCGTGGCCCGAGGAGCTGGCAGCCGCCGCCGCGGCGGACGGGGCGACAGCGCTCGCCTGCACGGACCGGGACGGTCTCTACGGAACCATCAAGCACCTGAAGGCCTGCATGGCAGCGGGACTGGCCCCGATTGTCGGGGTGGACCTGGCAGTCTTTGACGACGACGGCGACCACCGCACCCAGGTGGGCGGCCGCGTCGTGGTGCTGGCCCATGGGCACAACAACGGCGCCGGCTACCGGGCACTGTGCCGGCTGATTTCCGACGCCCATGCCCGCACCACGGGTAAAGCCGGGGGAGCCGTGCCCGTGGCCGTGACACGCGCCGAACTGGCTTCCCGCACCCTGCACCCGGAAACCCTGCAGCCGGTGCTGACGGTGCTGATCGGCCCCGACTCCGACGTCGGACGCTCCATGGGCGGCAGGCGCTACCTGCGCCCCCGCACCCTTTTCAAACGCTGGCTCGATGCCATGCCGCCGGGAACGATTTCCGCGGAGGTGGTCAGCCAGCTCAGCCCGCCGGGGGAGCCGCTCAGCACCGCCCATGCGGTACGGATGCTTAAACTCGCCGCCGAACACAATGTTCCCGCTGTTCTGAGCAACGCCGTGCGGTATGTCGCCGAGGACGGGGCAGCAACCGCTGACGTCCTGGACTCCGCCCGCACCCTGAAATCGCTCCCCGAACTTAACGCCGCCCCGCTGCTCCAGCCGAACGGGCAGGGCTGGCTTAAATCCTCGGCGCTAATGCTCCAGCTGGGCAAGGAGGTCATGCACGCCGCCGGTTACGGCGCCGCGGATCTCAAACACCTCATGGCGCAAACCGCGGCGCTCGCGGACCGCTGCCGAATGGACCCGGCAGCGGACATGGGATGGAAACAGCCGGTGGTCCCGGAAGCCTCCGTCATCGGCATCACCGGGGATCCCCTCGCCGAACTCACCCAGCGCTGCGACGCCGGCATCAGCAGGCGGTTCCCGGGGATCACCGGCAAACCTGCCGAGGAACTGCGCGGGCGGCTGGACCACGAACTGCGGATCATCGACAGCCTGGGCTTCGCTGCCTACTTCCTGACCGTGGCCGAAGTCTCCCGGATGATCCAGGACATGGGGGTCCGCGCCGCGGCCCGGGGGTCGGGGGCCTCGAGCCTGGTCAATTACCTGATCGACGTCAGCCAGGTGAACCCGCTGCAGCACGACCTCATTTTTGAACGGTTCCTCTCCCGTGACCGTGCCACGCTGCCGGACATCGACATCGACGTCGAAAGCGCCGAACGGCACAACGTGTACCGGAAGATCTTTGAGCGCTTCGGCTCCGAGCGCGTCTCGCTCATGAGCATGCAGAACGGCTACCGCGCTCGCGGTGCCGTGCGCGACGCCGGCCTGGCCCTGGGCATGGAGGAAGGCGAGATCGGGGATATCGCCAAACAGCTGTGGCGTTTCTCGGCCCGGAACTTCCGTGAAGCACTCGAGGAGAAGCCCGAACTGAAGGAATTCGCCGGCCGGGTGGAGCAGCGGGACTTCGCCGAAAACCAGCAGCTGGATCTGCTGGTGGACCTCACCGAACGCCTGGACCGGCTGCCGCGCCATATCTCGATGCACCCCTGCGGAGTGATCCTGGGGGATGCCACCTTGCTGGACCGCACGCCCGTCCAACCCAGCGGCGTGGGCCTGCCGATGAGCCAGTTCGACAAACACGACATGGACCCGATGGGCATGCTCAAACTCGATGTCCTGGGTGTCCGGATGCAAAGCGCCATGGCCTTCGCGGTCCGTGAGGTGATCCGCCTGCATCCCTCCAAAGCCCGGGTGGTGGCTGCCGGAGCCCACCCGGCAGGACCGGACGGCACGGGACCTGACTACATCGGCGAGGACGGGCAGATCGACCTCAACGCCGTGCCCCTCGACGACGAACCCACATATGAGCTGATCCGGAGCACCCACACCCTGGGCTGCTTCCAGATCGAATCCCCCGGGCAGCGGGAGCTGATTGGCAAACTGGCGCCCCGGGAATTCAACGACCTCATCATCGATATCTCGCTGTTCCGGCCCGGCCCGATGAAGTCAGACATGGTCCGGCCCTTCCTGGAACACCGGCACGGCTTTGCCCCCGAGGTCTACCCGCACCCGGACCTCAAACCCGTGCTGGAGGAGACGCACGGTGTCACGGTCTTCCATGAGCAGATCCTCAAGACCTTCCACGTGATGACCCATTGCGGGCTGGCGCGGGCCGATGAATTCCGCCGGGCCCTCGGCAACGACAAGCTCGAAGGCCAGGTGGAGGAGTTTTTCCGGAAGGAAGCCAGGTCCCGGGGATACAGCCCGGCAGTGGTGGATAAAGTCTGGGGAACGCTGAAGGCCTTCGGCAGCTTCGGATTCTGCAAAGCCCACGGCGCCGCCTTTGCCGTGCCCACTTACCAGTCGGCGTGGCTCAAGACCCACCATCCGGAGGCTTTCCTCGCCGGCCTGTGGGAACACGACCCCGGGATGTATCCCAAACGGCTCCTGGTGGCTGAGGCCCGGCGGCTCGGCATCCCCATCCTGCCCCTGGACATCAACCGCAGCCATGGCGAATACCGGGTGGAACGGGTGGACACCGGCCCGGACCGCGGAAAACTGGGGATCCGGTTAAGCCTGAACGGCATCTACGGGCTCTCCGCTGCGGAGCTGACACGGATTGTGGCGGGACAGCCCTTTGACTCGCTCGCAGACCTGCGGGCCAGGTCCCGGCTGAGCAAACCCAGTATCCAGCGGCTGGCGCAGCTCGGTGCCTTCGATTCCCTGCACCGGGCCTCCGGTGGAACCGCCAACCGTGCCGACCTGGTCCATCACCTCCAACACCTGCAGAGCCGCCCGCAGCGCAAGGGCATCGAGGTGATCGAGGGGCAGTTGTCGCTGCCGCTGGGGGACGTGGAGCTCAAGAATCTCAAGGGCGGGCTGCCTGCACCCACGCTGGTCGATACTGTCCGCGCAGAGCTGGACTTGATGGCCGTGGATGTCAGCGACCACCTCATGGCCAGTCACAAGCCTTTGCTGGACCGGCTCGGCGTCACCACCGCGGACAAGTTGTTGAAATTGCGCAACGGCACCGAAGTGCTGGTCGCAGGCGTCAGGGTGGCCACCCAGACGCCGCCTATGCGCGGAGGCCGCCGTGTGGTGTTCATCAGCATCGACGACGGCACGGGCTGTGTTGACTCGGTCTTCTTCCATGAGGCCCAGGAACAGGCCGGTCCGTTGCTCTTCAGCACCCGGTTGCTGCTGATCCGGGGCACCACCCGGCGGACCGGCCCGCGGGGGATCAGCATCAGCGCCACCATGGCCTGGGATCTGAGCCGCACCGAAACCCTGCCGTTCCCGGTCCCGTCCTCCGGAACTCCGGCGCACCTGGAACCCCAGCCGCCCGGAGCGTTGGACGGGATCAGGCGAAACCTCGCCATTACCGGATTTGGTGGCTGAGCGGCGCGTTGGTTGGCCACTTCAGAAACCGATAGCATGGACGAGGCTGGCTGTGGTCCCCGTACGCCACAAGCTACGAAGCCTAAAACGTTGAATAGGAGACACCCGTGTCAGATGCCCAGCAGATCACCCTTCTCGTCGATGGCGAAGAGACCAAGGTGGCTACCGGGACCACCGGCGCGGAGCTCTTTTTTGAGCGCCGGGACGTCGTCGTGGCCCGCGTCAACGGAGAGCTCAAGGACCTGGACCAACTGCTTCCCGAGGACGCCACCGTCGAGGGCGTGACCATCGACTCCCCGGACGGGCTGAACGTTTTGCGCCACTCCACCGCGCACGTCATGGCCCAGGCCGTGCAGCAACTGCGTCCCGACGCCAAGCTCGGCATCGGCCCGTACATCACCGACGGTTTCTACTTCGACTTCGATGTCGAGGAGCCGTTCACGCCGGAAGACTTGAAGGCGCTCGAAAAGATGATGCAGAAGATCATCAACCAGAACCAGAAGTTCGTCCGCCGGGTCGTCTCCGAGGACGAGGCCCGCGAGGCGATGAAGGATGAGCCCTACAAGCTGGAATTGATCGGACTCAAAGGCGCCGGTTCCGACGCCGACGGCTCATCCGTTGAAGTGGGCGCCGGCGAGCTGAGCATCTACGACAACGTGGAGCGCAAGGAGGGCACCGTTGTGTGGTGCGATTTGTGCCGGGGTCCGCACCTGCCCAACACCAAGCTGATCTCCAACGCCTTCGCGCTCACCCGTTCCTCCGCCGCTTACTGGCGCGGCAGCGAAAAGAACAAGCAGCTGCAGCGCATCTACGGCACCGCCTGGCCCACGAAGGATGCGCTCAAGGCCTACCAGGAGCGCATCGCCGAGGCCGAACGCCGCGACCACCGCAAACTCGGCGCCGAGCTGGACCTCTTCTCCTTCCCGGACGAGCTGGGTTCCGGCCTGCCGGTGTTCCACCCCAAGGGCGGCATCATCCGCAAGGCAATGGAGGACTACTCCCGCCAGCGCCACGTCGACGCCGGCTACGAGTTCGTCTACACCCCGCACATCACCAAGGGCCACCTCTACGAGGTCTCCGGCCACCTGGACTGGTACCGGGACGGCATGTTCCCCCCGATGCATATTGACGCGGAACTCAACGAGGATGGCACCATCCGCAAGCCCGGCCAGGACTACTACCTGAAGCCGATGAACTGCCCCATGCACAACCTGATCTTCCGCTCCCGCGGACGGTCCTACCGCGAACTGCCGCTGCGACTCTTTGAGTTCGGCTCGGTCTACCGGTACGAAAAGTCCGGCGTCGTACACGGCCTCACCCGGGTGCGCGGCATGACCCAGGACGACGCCCACATCTACTGCACCCGCGAACAGATGAAAGACGAGCTCACCAAGACGCTCACCTTCGTCCTCGCGCTGCTCAAGGACTACGGCCTGAACGACTTCTACCTCGAACTCTCCACCAAGGACCCGGAAAAGTCCGTGGGCTCGGACGAGATCTGGGCGGAAGCCACCCAGACCCTCGCCGAGGTCGCCGCGGAATCCGGCCTGGACCTGGTTCCCGATCCGGGCGGAGCCGCCTTCTACGGCCCGAAAATCTCGGTGCAGGCCCGTGACGCGATCGGCCGGACCTGGCAGATGTCCACCATTCAGCTGGACTTCAACCTGCCCGAACGCTTTGAACTCGAATTCCAGGCCGCCGACGGGACCCGCCAGCGCCCGGTCATGATCCACCGTGCCCTGTTTGGCTCCATCGAACGGTTCATGGGCGTCTTGACCGAGCACTACGCCGGGGCTTTCCCGGCCTGGCTGGCCCCCGTGCAGGTGGTCGGCATCCCGGTGGCCGAGGCGTTCAACGAGTACATGTTCGACGTCGTCGACCAGCTCAAGGCCGCGGGTATCCGGGCCGAGGTGGACATGTCCTCGGACCGATTCCCGAAGAAGATCCGCACGGCCAGTAAGGACAAGATCCCGTTCGTGCTGATCGCCGGCGGCGACGACGCAGAAGCCGGCGCCGTGTCGTTCCGCTTTCGTGACGGCAGCCAGGACAACGGCGTGCCGGTGGCCGAGGCTGTCCAGAGGATCGTCGACGCCGTCCGCAACCGGACCAGCTAGCGGACAGGACAGTACCGGGCATGCAAGAAAACCCAGGAGCCGCTCCGGAGTATCCGGGGGACGACGGCGTGAGAGACGACTTTGGCCTGGCCGGGGTGCCGGACGCCTTTCAGCGGCTGTGGACTCCGCACCGCATGGCGTACATCAAGGGCGGGCAAAACCAGTTCGACGCCGGGGACTGCCCGTTCTGCGTGGCACCGGACCGCGGGGATGACGATTCGTTGATCGTCTACCGCGGGCGGACCAGCTACGTGGTGCTCAATCTCTTTCCGTACAACCCGGGACACCTGCTGGTCTGCCCCTACCGGCACATTCCTGACTACACCGACCTGACAGTGGACGAGACAGCGGAGTTCGCCGAGCTCACCCAGACAGCCATGCGCGTGCTGCGCAAGGTCGCCAACCCCACCGGTTTCAACCTTGGCATGAACCAGGGGGTGACCGGCGGCGCCGGGATTGCGGGGCACCTGCACCAGCACGTGGTGCCCCGCTGGGGTGGCGACGGGAACTTCTTCCCGATCATCGCCCAGACCAAGGCAATCACCCAGACGCTGGGCGAGGTACGTCAGCAGGTGGCGGAAGCCTGGCCGCAGGCCAACGACGCGGGGCAGGCCAACGACGCGGGGCAGGCGACCGCCGGGGAGACGGATGCTGAATAGGCACGCACGTGGATTCTTCACCGCGCTGTTCTCGCCGCTGGCGCGGTGGCTGCTTCGGATCGGGGTCTCCCCGGACGCCGTAACCATCGTCGGAACGCTCGGCGTCGTGGTCGGCGCCCTGGTGTTCTACCCTCTGGGCCAGTTGTGGTGGGGCACCCTCTTCATCACCGCGTTCATCTTCTCCGACGTCCTCGACGGCATCATGGCGCGGATGCAGAAGACCGGCGGGCGCTGGGGAAACTTCCTGGACTCCACCCTGGACCGGGTCGCCGACGGCGCGCTGTTCGCCGGCGTCGCTGTCTGGTTCTTCACCGGGGGAGCGAATACTCCCATCGCGATCGCCGCCATCGTCTGCCTGGTGCTGGGCATGGTGGTCTCCTACGCCCGCGCCAAAGCCGAGGCCCTGGGATTCTCCGCCAATGTGGGCATCGCCGAGCGCGCCGAACGGCTGGTATCGGTCCTGGTGGTCACCGGCTTCACCGGTCTGGGCCTGCCCTCCGTGGTGCTGCTGGTGACGCTGTGCCTCCTGGCCGCCGCGAGCCTCGTGACGGTCATCCAGCGGATCATCGCGGTGCACCGCCAGTCCCTCGAGGAGCCCGAAGGCTCCGCCACGGAACAGGCCGCCTGAACGCGCAGTTTGCGGCAGGCCGCACGGGTGTAACCGGAATTCTGCCGGGCACATCGGGGGACTAGTATTAGCACTACCGGCCAATGGATCCGGTAATCCGGTGCGTGCGAAGCGGCCTGTGTGTGCCGTCCGCGCCCCGGCGAGGTCATCTATCTACCCATAGGGGTTTTTGTGTCTACACCTGAGGTAAGCAGCGAAGCCGGCGCGTCCGCGAAGAGCGTTACGGGCAGCAACCGCGTCAAACGCGGCATGGCGGAGATGCTCAAGGGCGGCGTCATCATGGACGTCGTCAACGTCGAGCAGGCCCTCATCGCCGAGGACGCCGGTGCCGTGGCAGTCATGGCGCTCGAACGCGTCCCCGCCGACATCCGCGCCCAGGGCGGCGTGTCCCGCATGTCCGATCCGGACATGATCGAGGCGATCATCGCCGCCGTGTCCATCCCGGTCATGGCCAAGGTCCGGATCGGGCACTTTGTCGAAGCGCAGGTCATCCAGACCCTCGGGGTGGACTACATTGACGAGTCCGAGGTCCTGACCCCGGCCGACTACGCCAACCACATCGACAAGTGGAACTTCACGATTCCCTTCGTCTGCGGGGCCACCAACCTCGGTGAGGCCCTGCGCCGCATCAACGAGGGCGCGGCAATGATCCGCTCCAAGGGTGAGGCCGGCACGGGCGATGTCTCCAACGCCACCACCCACATGCGCCAGATCCGCTCCGAGATCAAAAGGCTGGCGGGAATGGCAGAGGACGAACTCTACGTCGCCGCCAAGGAACTGCAGGCCCCGTACGAACTGGTCAAGGAAGTTGCCGCCACCGGCAAGCTCCCGGTGGTGCTGTTCACCGCCGGCGGCATCGCCACCCCGGCCGACGCCGCGATGATGATGCAGCTCGGCGCCGACGGCGTCTTCGTCGGCTCCGGTATCTTCAAGTCCGGTAACCCGGCCCAGCGGGCGGCCGCCGTCGTGAAGGCCACCACCTTCTTCGATGATCCGGAAGAGATCGCCAAGGCCTCCCGCGGCCTGGGGGAGGCCATGGTCGGCATCAACGTGGACGAAATCCCGCAGCCGCACCGCCTCGCCGAGCGCGGCTGGTAACGTTCGACTGCTTCTCCACAGATTCGGCGCCAAGGCGCCTCGTCCATGGAGCCTCTGCAGTCTCTCTTATTAAGCCGAGAGAGTCGGGCGTGATTGTCGCCTGAGTATTAATCCCGACGACGGCGGGTTACCTTTCTGAGGTGACCCGCCGTCGTCGTTCGCTTTTTAGTCAGTTAAGGCCGCGGCGTTTGAGGAGCGGTTCCAGCTCGGCGTTGCGGCCGCGGAACGCGCGGAAGGAATCCAGGGGGTCGCGGCTGTTGCCCCGGGAGAGCAGTTCGGCGCGGAAGAACTCGCCGTTGGCCCGGGTGAGTCCGCCGTTCTCCTTGAACCACTCCACCGTCTCGGCGTCGAGTACTTCGCTCCAGATGTAGGAGTAGTAGCCCGCGGCGTAACCGGAACCGGCAAAGATGTGCTGGAAGTAACCGGTGCGGTAGCGCGGCGGGATGAGGTGGTGGGCCACCCCGGCGGCGGCCAGCGCCTTCGCCTCGAATTCAAGGACATCCCCGGGGACCCCGGAGCCGTCCAGCACGTGCCAGGCAAGGTCCAGCAGGGCCGCGCCCAGGTACTCGGTGGTCCCGAACCCTTCGCCCCACAGCTGCGCGGCGTCAAGTTTGTCCACCACCGCCTGCGGCAATGCCTCGCCGGTGGCGTGGTGCCGGGCGTAGTTGGCCAGGACTTCCGGCCACATGATCCACATTTCGTTGACCTGCGAGGGGTATTCCACGAAGTCCCGCGGCACTGACGTTCCGGCGAACCGCGGGTACGTGACGGAGGAGAACAACCCGTGGAGGGCGTGGCCAAACTCGTGGAAGGTGGTGCGGAGCTCATCGAGGGTCAACAACGTGGGGTCGCCGGCGGGCGGTTTGGAGATGTTCAGGTTGTTGATCACCACCGGACGGGTATTAAGCAGGCCGGACTGTTCCACAAGGGAGTTCATCCAGGCCCCGCCGCGCTTGGACTCGCGGGTGTAGTAATCGCCCAGGAACAGCCCGAGTTCGGTGCCGTCCGCATTGCGGACCTCCCAGACGCGGACATCGGGGTGGTAGCCGGCGAGGTCGCTGCGTTCGGAAAAGGTGACGCCGTACAGCGCGTTGGCGGCGAAAAACACGCCGTCCTTGAGAACCCGGTCCAGCTCAAAGTACGGGCGCAGTGCCTGCTCGTCCACGGCGTAGCGTTCGCACTTGACCTTCGCGGAGTAGTAAGCCCAGTCCCAGGCTTCGAGCGGATGCCCGGCGATCCCGGCCAGGGCCTCCGCCTCGGCATCGGCGTTGCGGACCGCAGCCGGAGCGAGCCGGTTCATCATGGTCTGCACGGCCGCGAAGTCCGGGGCGGTCTGCTGGTCCACCACGAGTTCGGCGTAGTTGGTGAAGCCCAGCAGGGAGGCCTTCTCGGCGCGGAGCCGCACCGTCTCCAGGACCAGGTCCCGGACATCGAGGGCGCCGCCACCGCTGCCGCGGCCGATGGAGGCCTCGTAAAGCCGTCGGCGGACCTCCCGGTTGTCCAGGGCGGCAAGGGCGGGCTGGTTGCTGGGCTGGATCAGGGTCAGCAGATACTTGCCCTCGTGCCCGGCGACGCGGGCCGCTTCCGCGGCGCTGGCGACGTCGTCGGCAGGGAGTCCCGCCAGCTCGGCTGCGTCGTCCAGGAGCAGCGCGGCGGACTTCATGGCTTCCTTCACCCGCTGGCCGAAGTCCGTACCGAGGCGGGACAGCTCGGCGTTGACGGCCCTCAGCCGGTCCTGGCCTGCGGCGTCGAGCTGTATGCCGGATTGGCGGAACTCCTTGAGGTACTCGTTGACGAGGCGCGCCGATTCGGCATCGAGCTGGTCCACGTTGATGGCTGAGAACCGCTCGAACAGACCCCGGTTGAGGTACACGGCGTCCTGGTGGGCCGAGAAGCGCGGCGACAGCGTGGTCTCGAGGTCGCGGATCGCGTCGGTGGCATCGGCTGACACGAGAGTGAAGAACGACGCCGCGGCGCGTTGCAGAAGCTGCCCGGACCGCTCCATGGCCAAGGCCGTGTTCTCAAACGTCGCAGGTTCAGCGGTGTCCACGATGGCTTGGATTTCCGCGAGCTGACCCGCGAGGCCCGCTTCCACGGCTTCGGCATAGTGATCGTCGGTGATGTCCGCGAACGGCGGCAGGCCGAACGGCAGGGGACTGGGACTCATCAGGGGATTGGTCATGAAATAACTCTTTCATGTAATGGGAGGAGTCTCAACGGTTTACCAGGCGTGTTCGAGCCGTTGCCCCCGTAGGATGGGCGCCATGCGGACCATCACACCCCGGCGACGCGGCCGGCTGCTCACCGCAGCCGCAGCCCTGTCCCTCATGGCTTTTGTGGCCTCCTGCGGCATCGGTGTCCAGTCGGACGGCAGCGCGGCAAGCTCCCCGGCAGCCGGTGGAAGCAGCCCCGGTTCAACAGCGGCGGCGACCGCGGACCCGCCACCGGAAAGCGCGCCGGGAAGCGATCCGGCTGCGTCCCCGTCGGGCACGCCGTCCCCGGGTACGCCGTCGGCGGGTACGCCGACCCCGGGTAAGGGGCCAGCCTGCACGGCCGTCCGTTGCACCTCGGTGCTGGTCACCGGCGACATGCTGGTCAACGCCCAACTCTGGGAACAGGCCCGCGCCGACGCCCTGGCGAACGGCGCCAAGGGCCTGGATTTCGGGCCGATCCTTGAGGGCCAGCGCCCGTACATCGACAAGGCCGACCTCGCCCTCTGCCACCTGGAAACACCCGTGGCAGGCCCCACCGGACCCTTCTCTGCGTATCCCTCGTTCAGCGTTCCGCCGCAGATCATTCCGGCGGCCCAGCAGGTGGGGTACCAGGCCTGCACCACCGCGAGCAATCACACCGTGGACCGTGGCACCGCCGGTCTGGTCCGCACGCTGGATGCCCTCGACGCGGCCGGGCTGCAGCACACCGGCTCCTACCGGAGCGAGGCCGACTCGCAGGGCATCCTGATCCTGCGGACCGCAGCAGCCACGATCGCCGTGATCGATGCGACGTACGGCCTGAATGGTCAAGTCCCCGAGGCCGCCTGGCAGGTGGACATGCTCGACCCCGAGGTGATGATCGCCAAAGCGAAGAAAGCCCGCGACCTGGGCGCCGACATTGTGCTGGGCGCCCTGCACGCCGGTGAGGAGTATTCAAGTGTGCCCAACGCCGAACAGCGTACTGTCGCCCATGCCCTGGCGGACAGCGGCGAGTTTACCTTGATCTATGGCCACCACACCCACTCAGTTCTCCCCATCGAGCAGTACAAGGGAACGTGGATTGCGTATGGCCTGGGCAACGCCATCACCGAACTGTCACCGAACTACGTGGTGAACAACGAAGGGCTGCTGGTCCGGGTCCAGTTCAGCCAGGACGCCGCCGGCACCTGGGCCGCCTCCGATCTGGCGTGGGCGCCGTCGGTGATGGTCCGTGGACCTTACCGCTGGTGCTCTGCCGCCTCCGACGCCCCGCAAGGAGCCTGCAATGGTGCTGCGGCGGACGCGGCCACCCACCGGCGGACCCAGACCGTCGTCGAATCGATGGGTGCAGCGGCTGCCGGTGCCCACGAACTGCTCATCAGCAAGGAACCCTAGGACCCGGCGGAACGGAACAGGAGGCTTTCGTGGGCAGAACAGCGGAGGCGGGCAAGGGAACCCGGAACGGAACCTTCTCCAACGGGATGGACTATCTGAGCCTGGGCAGCGGGATGAAGACCCTCCTCTTCATCCAGGGCGGGCCGGGCAGCACCGTGCCGCAGGGGATCCTGCGCCGGGCCATCCGCCGGCAGTTTGAGCCTCTTTGTTCGGCCGGATACACGGTCTGGATTGTCACCCGGCGCCGGGGCATGCCACCGGAGCACACTGTCGCGGACATGGCGGACGATTACGCAGGGCTTATCGCCCGGGAGTTCGGCGGGCGCGTGGACATTGTCGTGGCGGAATCATTCGGCGGAATGATCGCCCAGTACCTGGCGGCGCGGCACCCCGACTCGTTCGGCCACCTGGCCATGGTGGTGGCCGCTGCGGAGTTGAGCGACTGGGGCAAGGACGTGGATTCGCGGATGGCGCAGGCCCTGGCCACGGGAGAAACGGGCCGTGCGGGAATTGTCCTCGCCGAATACCTGCTGCCGGGCCGGGGCATGCTGTGGCTCCGGCGCCTGATGGGACCGGTCATCAGCCGCCGGCTCCTCAGCGGACGGGACTATCCCTCCCAGGACGTCCTCACCGAGGTCCAGGGCGAAGTGTCCTTCGATTCCCGGGAGGTCCTGCCGTTGATCCGGCGGCCAGTGCTGCTGATCTGCGGCGGGTCGGACCAGTTCTTTCCCCGCGAAATTGCCCGGGAAACAGCCGGGCTCATTCCGGACTGCACCCTCATCTGGTACGAGGGCAAGGGCCACATCCGGGCAGCCTCAAGCAGCCGCATCACCCGGGACATCCTCGCGTTCATCGGTCCTGGCTGAACGGCGCCGTGGCCGGGGACAGCCAGGGCGTGGCGAAAATGTCGGTGTGGCCGATCGTGGCGTGGCCCGGCTCCCGGCGGACGGCCAGCCAGTCGGCGGCTTCCTCCGGTGTCAGCTCCTGTGTCTCCACAGCGGCTGCGGCGATGCCGGTGGCGAGTTCGTGCCGGAGATCCGGATCATCCGGTCCGAGCAGCCAGGGCGAGCCGGCGGTGTGCACGGCGTAGCCGCGCGCCTCGAGCAGCCCGGACAGCACAGCCGCGGCCCGCGGGCCGGTAGCAGAACCGAATCCTTTGTCCCACTGCTGGTGGCCGTTGAACGCGCGCAGCACACGCCCGTCCTGCTGGTGGGGTGGCTGCCATTCCTGCCGGCCGTCGTAGCTCAGGACGGTGTAGAGCGGCAGCCCGGCCGCGCCGAGGGCGGCCGTGAACAGCTCCAGCCACGGTTCCGAAACCAGGTCGAACAGTGCGGCGGCCGTGACCAGATCAGGCGCCGGGATCAACACTTGCGCCAGCTCGCGCGTGAGGTCAGCCTCGGCGAAGCTGACGTCGATGCGCTTGTTCTCCTTGCGCAGCCGGAGGAGGGCGCCCTCGGTCCGGCTCTCATCAGCCCACTCGACCAGGCGTTCCCGGGCCCAGGTCAACAGCTGTGCGTCGTAGTCCACCAGCCGCCAGGACTGGCGGTCCGGCAGGTACTGCGCGGTGCCCCGCAGGTTGGACCCGGAACCGCAGCCCAGATCCACCACGCTGACATGCGCGTGTGCCGCGAAGTGGGCAGCCATCTGCTGTGCCAAAGACGCATCCCGGGCCCGGTGGTCGGCCGGTTCGCGCAGGTCCAGCCACTCCGGGCTGAAGCCGCTCATGCCGCGCGCTCCGGGAGCGACCGGGCCACAGCCCGCACGACGTCAGCGACGCGGCCGGCAGTGTCAGACCAGGGCGGAAGGGTCTGCCCTGCCGCCCAGGAGCGCTCCCCAAGGCTGGCGAGGTGCTGCGGACGGGTCAAAAGCTGACGGACGGCGGTGCCGAGGGCTAGCGGGTCACCGGGCGGGACCTTGACGGCCGCTTCGTCCGGCACCGTCTCGGCAGCGGCCCCGCCGGTGGTGCAGATGATCGGCAGGCCGTGGGACATGGCCTCGGCCAATGCCATGCCGTAGCCCTCATAGAGGGAGGGCATGAGGAAGAGGTCGCTGGACTGGTAGGCGGCGTCGAGCTCAGCTGCCGTCAGGACGCCGGCAAAAGTGACCCGCCCGGCAAGGCCGTGGGCCTCGAGGAGGGCAGCCACGCGGGTGTGCTCGACCGGGTCCCGGTGCGTCTCACCGGCGATGGTGAGGTGCCAGTCCAGCTCCGTCAGCTGGGAAAGTGCCACGGCAAGGACGCCATAGGCCTTGCGCGGAGAGACTGATCCGACGCAGAGCAGTTCCGCCCCGCGCGTGCGGCCGGAACCTTCAGCGCGGCGCGCCGGCAGTGTCCCGGGACAGGCGACCGTGATCTTTCCGGCCGGGACGCCGTAGTCGCGGGTCAGTGTCCGGGCTGTCACCGCGCTGGTGGCAATCACGTGCGCTGCGCATGCCAGGGCGTGGCGCTCGGTTGTCTCAAGCAACCGGCGCTCGTCTTCCTGGAGCCCGGATTCCAGTGCCAGCGGGTGGTGGACCAGGGCCACGATCCGCTGGCCGGTCCCCTGTCCCAACGTCTCCAGCAGCGAATCCGGGAACGCGCCGAACGCCAGACCGTCCACCAGGACGGTGGCCCGGTGGTGGAGCGACCCGAGGAGGCCCCTGGTGTGTTCAACGTCAGCTGCCGTGGGAGTCGGCCACGAGCCCGGGAGCTGAAGGTGCTGCACCCGGATGCCGGCGCCAGGCAGGTGCGCCAGGAGGCTGCGATCGTAGGCGTAGCCGCCGGTGGGCGCTGAGATCTCGCCCGGGATGGCGAAAACCAGTTCGGGATCTGGATCGGCAACCATGGCGGACTCCAATTTCGAGCGACGGTTATGGGACAGACCGCGGGGCGCGGCGCGCGTGACCCATGCTACCCGGATACCTCGCACCGCGCCGTGGCCGTCAGCGCGGGCGGCGGGCGGCGTGTTCCCGGGCGAGGGCCGCGTAAGAGTCATCCGGGGCACCCGGGGAAAAGCTGCCGTACTTGCGTTCGACGGCAGTCCGGATGAGGAAGTCCGCCAGGGCAGGGTTTTTCGGAAGAAGGGAACCGTGCAGGTAGCTCGCCACAATGTTCCGGTAGCGGGCACCCTCCTGGCCGTCACTGCTGTTGTTGCCGGTGCCCTTGGCGCTGGACCCCAGGGGTGCGAGGCCCGCCCCGAGGGTGGTCTGCCCGCTGTGGTTCTCGTACCCCAGGACGGTGCCGAACTCGGGGGAGGACACCGCGACGTTGCCAATGAGCCGTTCGTCAGTGCCGTGGGTTTCCACGTCCAGGATACCGATCCCGGGAATGACGGAGCCCGTCCGGGTTTTAAAGAACTTTCCGAACAGCTGGTAAAGGCCGCAGATCACCAGCATCGGGGTGCCGTCCTCGGCCAGTTCCTTGAGCACGGGCCCACGCGAGAACAGGTCATCCTGGATGACGAGTTGGCCGCTGTCCTGTCCGCCGCCGCCAACGATCAGGTCGATGTCCGCCGGAAACTCATCGCCTACGTTGTATTCGAGCAGTTCCGGGGTGTAGCCGTGCCAGCGCAGCCGCTGTGCCAGCACCAGGGCGTTGCCCCAGTCGCCGTAGATGTTCATGTCGCGCGGGTACAGCTGCAGGACCCGGATCGCGCCCTTGCCGGCTCCCGGGGCTTCCCCGGGCGGGAGCTCGTGACCGAAGGACAAATGCGGTTCGCCGGCGGGGGACTGGGGGGTCAAGAGACCACCTCCACTGTGGTGATTTTGGACAGCTCACGGCGGATTGCCAGCATCGCTGTGTAGGTGCAGAAAACCCGCTTGGGCTTGTCGTTGGCGCCGCTGATGAAGGCGGCCAGCGCCGGTGCGATCTCGGTGTTCACGGCGCGGATCGGGACGTCGTCGTACTGCAGACGGAGGGCCATGTCGTAGGCGCGGGAGCCGCTCAGCTGCTCCACGCCGCCTGCGCGGAGGGTGTCGAACTCCACGTCCCAGAGCCAGGACATGTCCCGGCCGTCGGCGTAGTTGTCATTAATGGCGATCATGGTGGCGTAGCCCTCGGCCGGAAAGGACTTCAGCCCGAGGCGGAAGCCGCTGGGGTTCTTAACCAGCACCAGATCCAGGGGCAAGCCGCCGACCACCAGGCTTTCGCCGCGGCCGAAGGCCGGCGCCACCTGGGACAGTGCCTTCAGCAGCCCCGCATTGTCCGCGGCAGCCGTCGTCCCCTGGACCGTGTCCTTCACTGCAATGGCCCGCGCCAACGTGAGCGCTGCCGCCGCATTGAAGATGTTGTAGACGCCGCGGAGCTTCATCGCCGTGGTAGCAGTGACGCCGTCGTACTCGAAGTCCGCATCCGCCACACCCACCCGGCGGAGCACGACGTCGGCGTGCGGCTTGGCGGGAGCCGGCGGCACCGGGCTGCCGGGAGCCGCCCGCATCTCGTCGTCGTTCGGGAACGTGCTCAGCAGCGAATCGTCCAGACCGAAGTAGAGGACGCCGGGACCGGTGAGGGTGTTTGTCTTGAGCGATTCCGCGATTCGGGCGACGCGCGGGTCCTCCCGGTTCAACACCACAGTGCCGGTGGTTTTGGCGGCGATGTGCTGGAGCAGTTGCGCGGTCTTGTCAATCTCGCCAAAGCGGTCCAGCTGGTCGCGCAGGACATTGAGCAGCAGGCTGTAGCGTGGCGGCACCTGGTTGACGAAGTGCACCGCGTGGGCCTCGTCCAGTTCCAGGACCGCGACGTCGGCGTCGAGCCTGCCCCGCCAGTCCACCTCGCCGATCAGCGCAGCGGCCACACCGCGGGTGAAATTGCTGCCGGTGCGGTTGGTGAAGACCTTCAGGCCCTGGCTCTCCAGCAGTTCCACCACCATCTTGGTGGTGGTCGTCTTGCCGTTCGTGCCGCTCACGACGGCCACACCGTGCGGCAAGGTGGAAAGCGTCCTGCGCATGAACCCGGGATCGATCTTTTCGACGACGAGCCCGGGGAGGGCTGAGCCTCCGCCCCTGAGCCGGGAGACCCGGCGGACGAGCTTGCCGAGCGGAACGCTGAAGTAAAACATGCTTTGTAATATATCCCAGCGACGGCATGGAAGCGGCGCAGGGCCGCGGCGCGGGGGGCTTTCCGGCCACTATGCTGTTCGGATGACCAACCCCACTTCTGTGCCCCCTTCCCGCGCGGGAACAGGCCTGCGGATTGGCGTTCTGGCACTTCAGGGCGATTTCCGCGAACACCTGCACGCGGTGGAAGACGCCGGCGCCACGGGCATTGGTGTCCGCCGGCCCGCCGAGCTCGAGGGCCTCGACGGCCTTGTGATCCCCGGCGGCGAATCCACCACCATCGACAAACTGTCCCGGGCCTTCGGGCTCCGCGAACCGCTGCGCAAGCGTATCCAGGACGGGCTGCCGGTCTACGGCTCCTGCGCCGGGATGATTCTCCTTGCCGAGGAAATCGCCGACCCCGCGAGAGACCTCGCCGGCAACCCGCAACAAACGTTTGGCGGTCTGGACATCACCGTGCGCCGGAACGCCTTCGGCCGGCAGCGCGAGTCCTTCGAAACCGACCTCGACTTCCGCGGCCTCGACTTCAGCGCCACCGCGAACGGGGTGGCCCCGGTGCACGCCGTCTTCATCCGCGGACCCTGGGTGGAACGCGTCGGCACCGGGGTGGAGGTGCTCGCCAAAGTGGAGCCCGCCAAGGCCTCCCACCCCGAGGCGCTGGCGGGGACGGCTAGAATTGTTGCAGTGCGTTCCGGCAAGCTGCTGGCCACCTCCTTCCACCCGGAAGTGACAGGGGAGAAGCGCGTGCACGAATTGTTTATTCGAATGATCAGAGGAGAAGCGTAAAGCATGTCAGGCCACTCCAAATGGGCGACGACCAAGCATAAGAAGGCCATCCTCGACAGCCGCAGGGCCAAGTCGTTCGCCAAGCTGATCAAGAACATCGAAGTCGCTGCACGCATGGGCGGGCCGGACCTCGCCGGCAACCCCGGCCTGGAACTCGCCGTCACCAAAGCCAAGAAGACCTCCGTCCCCGCGGACAACATCGACCGTGCCATTAAGCGCGGTGCCGGCCTCACCGGCGAAGTGGTGGACTACACCGAGATCATGTACGAAAGCCGCGGCCCGCAGGGCTCCGCGCTGCTGATCGAGTGCCTTACGGACAATAAGAACCGTGCCGCCTCCGAGGTCCGGCTCGCCATCTCCCGCAACGGCGGGACCATCGCCGACCCCGGGTCGGTCAGCTACCTCTTCTCCCGCAAGGGCGTTGTCTCGCTGCAGAAAAACGGCCTGGGCGAGGACGACATCCTCATGGCCGTCCTCGATGCCGGGGCCGAGGAAGTCAAGGACAACGGCGAGACCTTTGAGATCCACTCCGAACCGACGGACCTGCAGGCCATCCGGGATGCGCTCAAGGAAGCCGGAATTGAGTACGACACCGACGAGGCCGAATTCGTGCCCTCCATGCAGGTGCCGCTGGACCTCGAGGCGGCCAAGAAATTCCTGAAGCTCGTCGATGCCCTTGAAGAGCTCGATGACGTCCAGAACGTGTACAGCAACGCCGATCTCAGCGACGAAGTGCAGGCCGCACTGGAAGCCGAGTGACCCTTCGCGTCCTCGGCGTCGACCCGGGCCTCACCCGCTGCGGGATCGGCGTCGTGGACGTCGAGAAGAACCGCCGCGCCACCATGGTGGCGTTCGGCGTCGTCGGAACCTCTCCGCAGGAGAGCCTGGACCAGCGCCTGCTCGTGATCGCCACCTCCATTGACGAGTGGCTGGACCAATACGAACCGCACGTCCTCGCCGTCGAGCGGGTGTTCTCCCAACTCAATGTCAGCACCGTCATGGGCGTGGCGCAGGCATCCGGCGTCGTGATCGCCGCCGCCGCGCGGCGCGGCATCCCGGTAGCGCTGCACACCCCGTCCGAGGTCAAAGCGGCCGTGACCGGCAGCGGAACCTCGAACAAGGACGCAGTCACCAAGCTGGTTACCAAGATTCTTCGCCTCGATGCCCCGCCCCGCCCCGCCGACGCCGCCGACGCCCTGGCGCTGGCGATTACCCATGCGTGGCGGGCCGGGAGCGGCGCGTCGGTGGCTACCACCGGGCCGGGCAGTCTGTCGCTCACCCCGGCCCAGCGGGCCTGGGCGGACGCTGAGGCGAAGGCGCGCCGCGCGCGCTGAATGTCCGGCCGTGCCGCCGCGGAACTTGCTAGGCTATTCGTAGATATGTTCGGATAGCCGGGTGTTCCCGGTTTCCCTTTTCAGCTGAATTTTCAGGAGCCCGGCTTTGATCAGTTTTCTCCGCGGAACCGTAGCGCACGTCGGCCTGGCTTCCGCCGTGATCGACCTCAACGGCGCCGGTATGAGCGTGAACGCCACCCCGCAGACCCTCAGCAGGCTGCGCGCCGGTGAGGAGGGAAAGCTCTTCACCTCCCTGATCGTGCGCGAGGACTCCCTCACCTTGTTCGGATTCGGCTCCGACGACGAACGCGAGGTCTTTGACATCCTTCTCAGCGTCAGCGGCGTCGGACCCCGGCTGGCCCTCGCCGTCCTGGCCGTGCACGAGCCCGAAGCAATCCGCGTCGCCGCGCACTCCGGGGACGGCAAAGCCTTCACCAAGGTGCCCGGCATCGGGCCCAAGGTGGCCGGGCGGATCGTCCTTGAACTGGCGGGAAAGCTGGTGCCGCACGGCACGGCCGCCAGTTCCACAGCGCCGCCGGCGTCGTCCGAGTCGGTCTGGAAGCCGCAGGTCGTCGCGGCCATGACGAGCCTGGGCTGGTCCGAGAAGGACGCGACGTCCAGCATCGAGAAGTCCCTCGCCGATTACCCGGAGCTGGCCGAGAAGGGCAATGTTGCCGAGATCCTGCGCGCCACCTTGCGCTGGCTGGGCCAGGACGGCGCCCGCGCCGGGAACAGGGCCGGCGCCCGTGGCTGAGCCGTCGGTCGTCGCCGGGGGAGAGGAACCGGAGGAGCGCGTCATCGAAGCCGCCCTTCGGCCCAAGAACCTGCACGACTTCGTGGGCCAGCACCGGGTCCGTAAACAGCTCTCGCTGGTTTTGGAGGCCTCCCGCATGCGGGGCCGCAGCGCCGACCACGTCCTGCTCTCCGGCCCGCCGGGACTGGGCAAGACCACGCTGTCGATGATCATTGCTGCTGAAATGAACGCCCCGCTGCGGATCAGCAGCGGCCCCGCCATCCAGCACGCCGGCGACCTTGCCGCCATTTTGTCCTCGTTGTCCGAAGGGGAAGTCCTTTTCCTTGACGAGATCCACCGGATGTCCCGGCCGGCCGAGGAAATGCTCTACATGGCGATGGAGGACTTCCGGGTCGACATCGTGGTCGGCAAGGGCGCCGGGGCCACCGCCATTCCCTTGGAACTTCCGCCGTTTACTTTGGTGGGCGCCACCACCCGCGCCGGCCTGCTTCCCGGTCCGCTCCGGGACCGCTTCGGCTTCACCGGGCACCTCGAGTTCTACTCAGTGGCCGAGCTCGAACTCGTGCTCCGGCGCTCCGCGGGCCTCCTGGACCTGAAGGTCAATTCCGCCGGGTTCAGTGAAATTGCGGGACGGTCCCGCGGGACGCCCCGTATCGCCAACCGCCTCCTGCGCCGGGTCCGCGACTGGGCCCTGGTGCACGGGATTGAGCAAATCGATGCCCGGGCCGCGTCCGCGGCGCTGGACATGTACGAAGTGGACAAACGTGGCCTGGACCGGCTGGACCGCGCCGTCCTCGAAGCCCTCATCACTAAATTCGGCGGCGGACCCGTGGGCCTGTCCACGCTGGCCATCGCCGTCGGCGAGGAAACAGAGACGGTGGAAACCGTCGCCGAGCCGTACCTCGTCCGCGAGGGCCTGCTGGGACGCACCCCGCGGGGGCGGATCGCCCTCGCCCCGGCCTGGACACACCTCGGGTTCGCCGTGCCGCCAGGCATCTTCGCGCAGGACCCGTTGGAACTGTTCACCGCCGGCGACGACACGGAGCCGGCGGCCGTGGCCGGCGGCGACGCTGATCCGGAATGGATCCGTAACAGTCAATAGACCGCGCCGTACCCTTTTCCCTTTAGACTGGTATGACGCTCGGCACGTTCGGGTCTTTGTTCTAAGCGCGGCCGGTACCCGGCCGCCGTCGGCTCGGCACGATTGCCCGCCAGCCATCCCGGAGCGAAGCGGACGTTGCTGTAAAACCAGCTACGCAAGTACAGAACGGAACTATTCCTGTGTTCGGACTTATCTCTGCCCAGACCCAGCCGCAGGCCGGCGGCGGCATCGACATCATGACTATTCTGTTGTTCGCCATGCTCGGCGTCTTCGTCTTCATGATGTTCCGCCGCAACAAGAAGACCCAGCAGCAGCAGGCCAAGCTGCAGTCGACGTTTGCCCCCGGCGTCGAGGTCATGACCAGCTTCGGCCTGTACGGTCGGATCGTTGAGATTGACGAGGACGAGAACAAGGTCCTGCTCGAACTCTCCCCGGGCAACACCGCCACTGTGCACCGCCAGGCCGTCACGAAGATCGTTGAGCCGGTTGCCGCCGCCGAGGAGCCCACTGTCGTTCCGGACGACGCGTCCTCGCTGACCATCGACAAAGCGCAGAGCACCGCGCCCGTCAATGATGCCCCGCGGGTGGAGACATCGGAAGAAACCCTGCGCCGCCTCAACGACGAAGGCAAGAAAGACAGCTAGTCTGCCTGTTTGAGCTGTCCCGCGAAGTAACGGCTGCGGGGCCACCGCCGGTGCGGCCTCTCAGGGCCGCACGGCGGTTTTCCCGTAAACAATAGAAAGATCGACAATGGCACGAACTGGCCCCAAAAACTCAGCCCTCAGGGTGCTGGTCTGGCTCGGCGTTATCCTCGCCGTCCTGACCGCGGTCCTGGCCGGCGGCACGATGGCCGGCCAGGCGAGCTGGGCTCCCAAGCTCGCCCTGGACCTTGAAGGCGGCACCCAGATGATCCTGGCGCCCAAGGTTGAAGGCGGTTCGGACATCAACGAAGAACAGCTCAACCAGGCCGTGGCGATTATCCGTCAGCGCGTGGACGGATCAGGTGTCGCGGAAGCGGAAATCAGCACCCAGTCCGGACGCAACGTCGTCGTCAGCCTGCCGGGAACACCCTCCAAGGAGACCCGTGCGCTGATCCAGGCGTCCGCCGACATGAACTTCCGGCCCGTCCTCCAGGCCGGCCCGGGCGCAGTTGTCCCCACCGAGTCGCTGACTCCGGAGGACCAGCTGCCCAAGCCCACGGCGGAACCCACCAACGGCAGCGACGTCAACTGGGTTACCCCCGAGATTTACAAGAAGTTCGAGACGCTCGACTGCGACAACCCTTCGCAGGACAAGCAGGAACGCTCCGACCCGGCCAAGCCGCTGGTCACCTGCGAACCTGCAGCCGACGGCAGGCCCGCGGTGAAGTACATCCTCGGCCCGGTCGAGGTCAAGGGATCAGACATCGCGGGTTCGTCCTTCCAGCTCCAGCGCGGCGCCCAGGGTGCCGTGACCAACGAGTGGGCTGTGAACATCCAGTTCAACGAAGAGGGCACGGCCAAGTTCAAGACGGTCACCGAACGGCTGAACGAGTTCTATGTCGCCGCCGGCGGCGCCAGCGGCTCTGATCCCAAATCGCAGTTCGCCATTGTCCTGGACGACCAGGTCATTTCGGCCCCGCGGTCCCAGGCTGTCATCACCGACGGCCGCCCGCAGATCACCGGCGGATTCACGGAGCAGAGCGCCAAGGCCCTTTCGGACCAGCTCCGCTTCGGCGCCCTGCCTATCAGCTTCGAAATCCAGAGCGAACAGCAGATCTCGGCAACCCTCGGCGGGGAACAACTCCGGATGGGCATGCTGGCGGGTCTGATCGGTCTGTTGCTGGTGGTCGTGTATTCCCTGTTCCAGTACCGCGCCCTGGGCTTCGTCACTGTCGCTTCGCTCGTCGTCGCCGGGGCCCTGACCTACCTTGCTATTGCCATCCTCGGCTGGACCGAGAATTACCGGCTGTCCCTCGCCGGCGTCGCGGGCATCATCGTGGCCATCGGCCAGACGGCGGACTCCTTCATCGTCTACTTCGAACGTATCCGTGACGAACTCCGTGAGGGCCGCGGCCTGGTGTCGGCCGTCGAGAACGGCTGGAAGCGCGCCAAGCGTACCGTCCTGGCCTCCAAGGCCGTCAACCTGCTGGCCGCCCTGGTGCTGTACTTCGTGGCCGTGGGCAACGTCCGCGGTTTCGCGTTCACCCTCGGCCTGACCGCAATCGCCGACCTCATCGTCGTCTTCATGTTCACCCACCCCACCCTGCAGCTGCTGGCCCGCACCAAGTTCTTCGGTGAAGGCCACAAATTCTCGGGCCTGGACCCCAAGCGCCTGGGTGCGGTGCCCCTCTACCGGGGCGCCGGACGGATCCGCACGCCGGAGGACAAACCGGCCACGGCCCCCCGGGGCAAGAACACCGGCGCCACGGCCGAGGCCCAACGCCGGATGACCATTGCAGAACGACGCCTCGCGGAACGCCAGGGCCAGGATCAACAAGGACAACTTGCCGGCTCCTCCAAGAGCACATCCAAGGAGGGCAACTAAATGGCCGTCAGTTTCGCCAATTTCGGCAATGAGCTCTACACAGGCAAGCGCTCCTACGACTTCGTCGACTCCAAGAAGATATGGTTCCTGATCGCAGGCGTCCTGGTGGCGCTCTCGATCCTGCTTCCGGTGGTCAAGGGCGGCTTCAACCTCGGCATCGAGTTCCGGGGCGGTTCGGAATTCACCGTTTCCAACGTCAAAACCACCGACGCGACCGTCGGTGAGAAAGCGGTCACGGACGTCGTTCCCGGCAGCATCCCGCGGGTGGCGAACGTCGCCGGCAGCACCATGCGCATCCAGACGGACAAGCTGACCGAAGATGAGACACTCCAGATCAAAGCGGGCCTGACCCAGGCGTACGGCGTGACCGACAACGAGGTAACGTCCAACTTCGTCGGCCCTACCTGGGGTGCTGACGTCACCAAGCAGGCGCTGCTCGGCCTGGCGATCTTCGTTGCCCTCGCCGCGGTGCTCATGGCGCTCTACTTCCGGACCTGGAAGATGTCACTCTCCGCCCTGGTGGGCATGCTTGTGACAATGTTCATCACAGCCGGCGTCTACGCCCTCAGTGATTTCGAGGTCACGCCTTCGGCCATCATCGGCTTCCTCACCGTCTTGAGCTACTCCCTGTATGACACCGTGGTGGTCTTCGACAAGATCCGGGAGAACACCGCGGATCTGCAGGCATCGACCCGCCGGACCTTCGGCGAGGAGGTCAACCTGGCCGTCAACCAGACTCTGGTCCGCTCCATCAACACCATGATGGTTGCGATTCTTCCGGTCGGGGCCATCCTCTTCATCGGCGCGGGCCTGCTGGGTGCCGGCACCCTCCGGGACCTGTCGTTGGCCTTGTTTGTGGGCATCTTGATCGGCACGGCCGCGACGATTTTCATCGCGGCGCCGCTTTACGCCTGGCTGCGCCAGGGCGAACCGGAGCTGGTCAAGCAGGCCGCGCGCGTGCACCAGCGCCGCGCCCATGCTGCTGCGAAATCCGACTCCGCAGCATCGCCCGCCACGGCCTAGCCGCTGCGGCCCCCTGCGGGGTCGGCCGCCGGACCGGTTCACCCGGGTTCGGCGACGGGCCGGAGATCGTCCTTCGTGACGCTCTCCGGCCCGTCGCCGTATCGGCGCCGGTTATCGATGTATCCTGCCGCGGAATAGACTGGAAGAATTAACGGGTTTGGAGAGGTGTTCCATTGGAAGAACGTTCGACGCCGGTGCCGTCAGCTCCCGCGGATTTGGCTCCCGGCCAGGGCTCGCAGACTGGTGTGGAGGCTCCCGGACGCGCGGATCCGCCCGTCCCGGTCGACAGCTCCGGCGCCCGCCCCACCTTCCCCGGCCGCCGCGAACGGACCCGATCCCGCCTTGCGCGCCTGACCGGCCGCGGTGCGCCCGCGTACTCGCCCATCCTTGAGCCGCTGCTGCGCACCGTGCGGGCCAACAATCCCAAAGAGGATTTCGACCTCATCCAACGCGCCTTCGTCGTGGCGGAGAGCTGCCACCGCGGGCAGAAACGCAAAAGTGGCGACCCGTACATCACCCACCCCGTCGCGGTGGCCACCATCCTTGCCGAGCTGGGACTCAGCGGAACCACCCTGGCGGCGGCGCTCCTGCACGACACCGTCGAGGACACGTCCTACACCCTGGAGGATCTCAAGGGCGAGTTCGGGCCTGAGGTGGCCATGCTGGTGGACGGTGTTACCAAGCTTGACAAGGTCAGCTTCGGCGAGGCCGCCCAGTCAGAGACAGTGCGCAAAATGGTCGTGGCCATGGCCAAGGACATCCGGGTCCTGATGATCAAGCTGGCCGACCGGCTGCACAACGCCAGGACCTGGCGCTTCGTCTCGGCTGAATCCTCGGCGCGCAAGGCCCGGGAAACCTTGGAAATCTTTGCCCCGCTGGCGCACCGGCTCGGTATGAACACCATCAAGTGGGAACTGGAAGATCTCTCGTTCGCGGCCCTGTACCCGAAGGTTTACGAGGAAATCGTGCGCATGGTGGGGGACCGGACCCCCGAGCGCGAGAAGAACCTCTCCGTGATTCGGAACCAGATCACCGAGGACCTGCGCGCGGCCAAGATCAAGGCCACCATCACGGGCCGGCCGAAGCACTACTACTCGATCTACCAGAAGATGATCGTCCGGGATAAGGACTTCGACGACATCAACGACCTCATGGGCGTCCGCGTCCTGGTGGACTCCGTCCGGGATTGCTACGCAGCACTGGGCGCCATGCACTCCCGCTGGAACCCCCTTCCCGGGAGGTTCAAGGATTACATCGCGATGCCCAAGTTCAACATGTACCAGTCGCTGCACACCACGGTGATCGGCCCGGGCGGCAAGCCGGTGGAAATCCAGATCCGCACCCACGAAATGCACCGCCGCGCCGAATATGGCGTTGCCGCGCACTGGAAGTACAAGGACCAGCCGAACCGTGCGGCGGCCGGGCCGGGAAGCCCCCGCGACGGCGACATGGGCTGGCTGCGGTCGCTGGTGGACTGGCAGCAGGAAACCTCCGACCCCGGTGAGTTCCTTGATTCCCTGCGCTTTGAAATCAATGCCCGGGAAGTCTTCGTATTCACCCCGAAGGGTGAGGTCATGGCTTTGCCGGCCGGTTCCACGCCTGTGGACTTCGCCTACGCCGTCCATACCGAGGTGGGCCACCGGACCATTGGCGCCCGGGTCAACGGCAAACTGGTCCCGCTCAACAGCGAATTGAACCATGGCGACTGGGTGGAGATCTTCACTTCCAAAGCCGAAGGGGCGGGCCCCAGCCAGGATTGGCAGCATTTCGTCAAGAGCGCGCGGGCGCGCAACAAGATCCGCCAGTGGTTCAGCAAGGAACGCCGCGAAGAGTCAATTGATCGCGGCAAGGAACTGCTGACAAAGGCGATGCGGAAACAGAACCTGCCGTTGCAGCGCCTGATGACCCACGATGCCCTCGCCGCGATCGCCGAAGACTTCAAGTACGTCGACATTTCAGGTCTCTACGCCGGCGTGGGTGACGGCCATACGTCCGCCCAGTCCGTCATGGAACGCCTCGTCGAAAGCCTGGGCGGCAACGACACTCCCGAAGACGACCTCACTGAGGTGTCGATTCCCACCCAGGTCTCCAAGGCCCGGTACTCCGATTCGGGCGTCGTGGTCCGCGGAGTGGACGATGTGTGGGTCAAGCTCGCCCGCTGCTGCACTCCGGTTCCACCCGACCCGATCCTGGGTTTCGTGACCCGCGGCTCCGGCGTCTCTGTGCACCGCACGGACTGCACCAACGTCAGTGGCCTTTTGGAACAACCGGACCGGATCGTGGAGGTGGAGTGGGCTCCAACCCAGTCGAGCGTCTTCCTGGTCGAAATCCAGGTCGAAGCACTCGACCGCAAGTCGCTGCTCTCGGACGTGACCCGGATCCTGTCGGAGAACCACGTCAACATCCTGGCCGCCAGCGTGCACACGTCCACGGACCGGGTGGCCATCTCCAAGTTTGCTTTCGAGATGGGCGACCCCAAATACCTGAGCCACGTGTTGAGCGCCGTCCGCCGCATCGACGGAGTCTTCGACGTGTACCGGACCACCGGCAACCGGAGACGCAACTAGCCTGGGGGCGCCGGGCCGGCCTGCAACGATTCTAGTTTCGCCAGGGCGAGCGTCTTGTGCGGCACCCTGGGCGTCGCTTCAACGGCGCGGATGAGCAGCCGCAGACGCAGCCCCAGTTCGGGTGTGTCCAACAGCGCCCGCAGGGCCGGCACAGCGCGGGCAGAGTCCACGTGCAGCGCTAGGTCCACGCAGGTCCGCAGTGGGCTGGTGACCAGCAGCCCGCCCAGACTGACGACGTCGAACGGTCCCAGGCGCACCTCGTGGAAGGTGCAGCCGCGGGTGGAGCGCAAGCTGGAGATCCGCCGGTTGGCGTCTATGAGGAGGGCGAGCCGGTCCGGTTCGGCGGCGCAGCCGTAAATCCACGCCGCAGTCATCCTGCCCGCGACCACCCGCTGGCGGATGGCCGGACTGACGAGGATGGCGGCCGCGCGGGCCCGGAGCCGCGGAGTGGGGCTGGTGCCCGGCGGCAGGTAGCCGCGCTGGTAGAGCTGAACCAGGACGCCGTCGAGCGCCAACGCCTGGAGTTCGGGCCAGGAGAAGAGCGCCCCGGGGGAATACAGCTCTGGCGGACCCTGCGGGAACGCCGGCGGGGGAAGTACCTGCGGGCCGGAAACAATGACCATTCAGCCATCCTGTCCGGTCCCCGAAAAAGCGGACAGGCCCCGTCCCGGTCATGTGGATAACCGGGACGGGGCCTGCAGCCAATATCGTGTTACGTGGACGACCCGCGGCTAGGAGAGCTCACTGGCTGACTTTTCGAGCTGCTCCAGCCACGCCTCGCGGGCCTCGAGGGCTTCCTTGGCGGCCTTGATCTTGCGCTCGTCGCCGGCTTTCTCTGCCTTGGCCAGGTCATCCCGGAGTCCGGCAATGGCAGATTCCAGCTGCGACAGTGCGCTGTTGGTGCGTGCCTTCGTTTCCGGATTGGACCGCTTCCAGTTCTCATCCTCTGCGTGGCGAACAGCGTCTTCGACCTTCCGCAGCCCGGCCTCGACCCGACCCATGTCGGCACGCGGAACCTTGCCGGCTTCTTCCCACCGGTCACGGATGGACTGGAGCGCCTTCTTGGCGGCGCTGAGGTCCTTGATGGGAAGCAGTTCGTTGGCTTCCACCAGCAGGGCCTCCTTCACGGTGAGGTTCGCCCCGTACTCCTGGTCGATTTCCTCATTGGCGGCCTGCCGGTTCGTAAAGAAGACGTCCTGCGCGGCGCGGAACCGGGCCCAGAGGGCGTCGTCGTCCTTGCGGCTGGCGCGCGGTGAGGCCTTCCAGTCATCCATCAGCCGGCGGTACTCACCGGCGGCGAAACCCCAGTCAGTGGAGGCCGAGAGAGCCTCCGCGTCGGTGATCAGCTTTTCCTTGGCAGCCTTGGCTGCCGAGTTGGTGCTGTCCAGCTGGGAGAAGTATGCGCGGCGGTGCCGGTCGAAGACCGTACGGGCGGCGCGGAACCGCTTCCACAGGGAGTCCTCATTGCTGCGGCCGAGCCGGACGCCGCTCTTTTGGGCGGTCTTCCAGCTCTCGAACAATTCGTTCATCCGGGCGCTGGAGGTCTTCCACTGGATCTGGGCCGGGTCGTGGCCCGCGATCTCTTCAGCTTCGGCGACGATCGCTTCGCGGGCGGCCAGTTCGGCGGCGCGGACGGCGTCGTGTTCAGCCCGCTCCGCCTTTTCAAGGTCGGTGATCTGCGCGTCCAGCGTGTCCAGGCGGGCCTCGGCGGCGCGGAGATCGCCCACCATGGTGTGGCCCGCGAGCTGTTCGCGCAGGTGGGTCACCGTCTTCTTCATGTCTGTGGCGGGCGCTTTGGAACCCACACGCTGTTCCAGCAGGACGATCTGCGCCACGACGTCCTCATACTTCCGGGCGAAGTAGCCCAAGGCTTCGTCATTGCTGACCCCCGGGTATTGGCCCACGGGGTGCTCTTCGCCGCCGACGGTCAGGAACACCTGGCCATCGCCTTCAACGCGGCCCCAGCGTGCAGCCTCGGCCAGCGACGCGGCCGAAGACACCGCCGCCGGCGCGGCGGCCGGAGCCGCCGGTGAGAGCTTGGCCTTCGGCCGGGCGGCAAATGCAGCCGGTGAGGGCGCGGGACGGGCAGCGGCGGGCGCAGGAGCAGCGGCCGGGGCCTCAGCCTCAGGAGCGGCCGGAGCCGCGGCCGGCGCCTCAGCCGGATCCGCCGGTGCGCCGGTGGGCTCGGGATCGGCGGCGTCGGCTGTGACGGCCTCGGTCGAAGGCTTCGCCTCCGGCGCGTCCGGCACGGGCCCGGTTGCTGTTTCCGGCTCCGTCTCCGGTGCTGTGGCTGTGGGTGTGTCGGTTGCCTCGGTTGTTACCGGAGCCTCGGCTTCGGTCTCGTGGGCAGCTGCTGCTGACACTGTTTCGTCGGATTTCTGACTGTCTGTCACCGCTAGAAGTCTTTCGCTTGGAGGGAAATACCGGGGCCGCTGCCGCAAGGGCGACGGCTGGTTACTTCAGAGAGAACGAGTCTATCGTGACTGGTTCGGCGGGGGCGCCGTCTGTGGCGTTATCGCCCGGTTTGAGTCCGCCTGCCGCGATGGTGGTCACGACATCCAGCCCCGAGGTCACCTTGCCTACCACGGTGTACCCGCCCGCGGCGTCGGCCGGAATAACGGTGTCCTTGTAGACGATGAAGAACTGGGTTCCGTTGCCGTAGGCATTTCCGCCGCTTCTGGCGATTGCGATGGTTCCGGCCGGGTAGGTGTTGTCCGCGGGGGTGTTCTCCAGCGGACCCCAGGTGTAGCTCGGATCGGTACTCCCGTCACCGGCCTTGGAACCGCATTGCAACACCCCGAACGTCTCGGCAGTGGTGAGCCGGTGGCACGTCAACCCCGCATAAAAGTTCTGGTCCGCGAGGGATTTGAAGACGGCGGCGGCCTGGGGCGCCGTGGTGCCGTCCAGTTCGACACCGAGGGTGCCCGTGTTGAGCTGAAGTTCACCGGTGAAGGTCCGGCCCGCCGCAGTCTCCGGTTTCGGGATAGTTTCCGCGTTGCCGGGGGAAGCCGACGGCGTGGCGGAGGGCGGGTTCAGCCCGGCTTGGGCGGCGGCGTATTCTTCCTCGGTGGGATTGGCGGAGAAGACGGTCAGCTGCAGCACCAGGGCGAGAACCAACGCTGCCGCTCCTGCGCCGACGGCAAGGGTGGTGTCGCGCTTTCGGCGCGTGTCCTGCTCCTTGCGCAGCTCGCGCTTTGCCTCCATTTGCTGGACGCGCCGCTTGGCTTCGCGGGCGCTCCGTGAACTGGCCGCCAAAAGTCCTCCTGGGGTAGGGCCGAACCCGGGCGGCGCGGGGCGCCGTCGCAGGTTCAGCGGAAAAGCTGCCGGCGAGCCGGCCTTGCCCGGCCGCATTGGAAGTTGCGGGCGCGGAAAGCATAAACTGACTGCCGCACACAGTTTATGCACGACCGGCCTTTCTGCCGCACGTCTGTTCCCCGTTTCGGACGCTCCGTTCAACTCCACGGCCGCGAAGGGAACTCGGGCCGGTTTTACCTGAGGAGAAAACCCACCATGGCACGCACCGCCTCCCTGTCCGGATTCCCCGAGTGGCTTCCCGAGGAGCGGCTGGTGGAGCTGCACGTGCTGGACACGCTGCGCCGGGTTTTCGAACTGCATGGATTCTCCTCCATCGAAACCCGCGCCGTGGAAACGGTGGGGCAGCTGCTGCGCAAAGGCGAGATCGACAAAGAGGTGTACGGCCTGAGCCGGCTGCAGGAGGACGACGGCGCAGAGCCTGCGTCCCAGAAGGGTGATCCGCACGCCCTGGCCCTGCACTTCGACCTCACTGTGCCCTTTGCCCGGTACGTCGTCGAAAACGCCGGCTACCTCGCCTTCCCGTTCCGCCGGTACCAGATCCAGAAGGTCTGGCGCGGTGAGCGTCCGCAGGAAGGCCGCGCCCGCGAGTTCACCCAGGCGGATATCGACATCGTGGGCGACGGAGATCTGCCGTTCCGTTATGACGTCGAGATCGCGCTGGTCATTGCCGAGGCCCTCAGCGCCCTGCCGATCCCGGACTTCCTGCTTCGGATCAACAACCGCAAACTGGCCGAGGGCTTCTACAACGGCATCGGCCTCACCGACACCGCCGGCGTGCTGCGCAGCATCGACAAGCTGGAAAAAATCGGTGCCGCCAAGGTGGCGGAGCTGCTCAAGTCCGAGCTTGGCGCCACCGACGAGCAGGCCAGGTCCGCCCTCAAGCTGGCCTCGATCCGCACCGGGGACACCTCCTTCGTGGCGCAGGTCCGCGCCCTCGGGGTCAGCAACGACCTGCTGGAGGAGGGCCTGACCGAACTGGAGCAGGTTATCGCGGCCGCCGTCCAGCGGGCGCCGGGCAAGGTGGTCGCTGACCTCAGCATTGCCCGCGGACTGGACTACTACACCGGCACCGTCGTGGAAACCGTCCTGGTGGGCCATGAACAGCTCGGTTCGATCTGCTCCGGCGGACGTTACGACGCCCTCGCCAGCAAGGGAAACCGTAAGTTCCCCGGCGTCGGGCTCTCCATCGGCGTCACCCGGCTGGTGTCCAGGATCCTCAGCCAGGAGCTCGCCACGGCAACCCGGTCCGTGCCGACCGCCGTGCTGGTGGCGCTCAGCAGCGATGACAGCTGGGGTGCGGCGCAGGACGTCGCCGCGGAGCTGCGCAGCCGGGGCATCGCCACCGAGGTGGCGGCCAAGGCGGAGAAGTTCGGCAAGCAGATCAAGTTCGCTGACCGCCGCGGTATCCCCTTCGTCTGGTTCACGGACGACGAGGGCAAGCACCAGGTCAAGGACATCCGCTCCGGGGAACAGGTCGACGCCGATCCGGCCACCTGGGCGCCGGCCGCTGAGGACCTGCACGTCCGGGTCCTGCAGGCCTAGGCGGTTCGCCGGAGCCGGCGCCTCAACACCAGGAAGCGCCCCGCCACGCCCGTGCCCAGCACCGCTGCCATACCCAGTGCGGAGGCCGGCGGCAGGGTGGCGGCCAGGAGCAGGCAACCGACGAAGCCCAGGACATTCAGCCAGCGTGGCGCGTGCCGGGGACGCTCGGATAGGGTGAAGGCGGCAGCGTTCGTCACCGAGTAGTAGACCAGCACGCCGAAGCTGGAGAAACCCACCACGGTCAGCACGTTGGTGGTCAGCAACAGCACCATCACCGCGGCCGCGACGGCCAGCTCGGCCAGGTACGGAACCGGGTGCATGCCGCCCACCCGGGCGAGCGGGTCCGGCAGGTCGCGTTCCCGCGCCATCGCCAGGGCGGTCCGGCCCACACCGGTGATCAGGGCCAGCAGGGCACCGAGGCACCCGGCGGCCGCGCCCGCCTGAACGAACGGGGCGCCGGCGCTGAGCCGTGAGGCGGTGACAGCATCGAGCAACGGCGCCGTCGACCCGGCCAGCTGCTCCGCGGGCAGGTGCCACTGCAGCAGCAGCGCCAGTCCGAGATAGATGACGAAGGCCGCGCCCAGTGCGGCGAAAATGGCCCGCGGGATGGTGCGGGTGGGGTCCTTGACCTCTTCGCCCAAGGTCGCGATCCGGGCGTAGCCGGCGAAGGCAAAAAACATCAGCCCGGCGGCGGGGAGTACACCCCAGCCGCCCGCCGCGGCAGCGCCGCCCGCACCGGCGGCAACGCCGGAAGAAGCATGCGGGCCAAGAATGGCCGCAGCTGCCACGAACGCCAGGGTTGCCAGCACCACCCCCAGCAGGACCCGCGTCAACAGCGCGGTGCGGGTGATGCCGAGCAGGTTCACGCCGGTCAGGACCACGACGGCGGCGACGGCCAGCGGCGTCGCGAACTCCGGCGCCACATAGTGGCCGAACGTCAACGCCATCGCCGCGCACGACGCGGTCTTGCCGGTCACGAAACCCCAGCCCGCGATGAAGCCCGGCCACTCACCGAGCCGCTTCCGGCCGTAGACGTACGTTCCGCCGCTCGTTGGGTATATCGCGGCCAGCTGGGCCGACGCCACCGCATTGCAGTACGCAATCACACCGGCCACGGCCACCGCGACGGCCAGCAGTGGACCGGCCAGGGCGGCAGCCGGCGCGAAGACCACAAAGACCCCGGCGCCCAGCATGGAACCGAGCCCGATCGCGGTAGCGTCAAGGACGCCCAGGCGGCGCTGCAGCTGCGGCCGTGCGGGCTGGTCAGGGGACGGCGTGCTCTGGGGGCGGCTTGCCATGGCGGGAGGGGCCTTTCCAGCGGGTAAACTCGAACGGGATCGTTCCAGTAGCGATCCTATTGAACATGAGTTTTGATTTCCCTCTGTCTTCTTCAGAAAGGCGTGCTGTGCTGCGCACACATGACCTCGGATCCCTTCGCTCCGAGCACATTGGACAAACCGTTTCCCTCGCCGGCTGGGTCGGCCGGCGTCGTGACCACGGTGGTGTCGCTTTCGTCGACCTGCGCGACGCCTCCGGCGTGGCCCAGGTGGTGGTCCGTGAAGAGGAAGTGTTCCACGGGCTGCGCAACGAGTTCGTGCTGCAGGTGACCGGCACAGTCTCCCGCCGCCCCGAGGGCAACGAGAATCCCGCGCTGGCTACTGGCGAAATTGAGGTCATGGCCGAGAAGGTCACAATCCTGAACACCTCCGAGCCGCTGCCGTTCCAGATCGACGAGCACGTGGAAGTCGGCGAGGAAGCCCGCCTCAAGCACCGCTACCTGGACTTGCGCCGCCCCGGTCCCGCCCGCAACATGCGGCTGCGCTCCGAGGCCAACCGGGTCGCCCGTGAACTGCTGCACCAGGACGGCTATGTCGAGATCGAAACGCCCACGCTGACGCGTTCGACGCCGGAAGGCGCCCGCGACTTTGTGGTCCCCGCACGCCTGGCGCCGGGCTCCTGGTATGCACTGCCGCAGTCACCCCAGCTGTTCAAGCAGCTCCTGCAGGTGGGCGGTTTCGAGAAGTACTACCAGATTGCGCGCTGCTACCGCGACGAGGATTTCCGCGCGGACCGCCAGCCGGAGTTCACCCAGCTCGACATCGAAGCCAGCTTCGTGGAGCAGGATGACATCATCAAGCTCGGCGAAAGCATCGTCCAGGCACTGTGGAAGCTGATCGACGTCGAGATCCCGACGCCGATCCAGCGCATCACCTACCACGACGCGATGGCCCGCTACGGCTCGGACAAGCCCGACCTGCGCTTCGGACTGGAGCTCACCGAGCTCACCGAGTTCTTCAGGGACACCAACTTCGGCGTCTTCAAGGCACCCTACGTTGGCGCCGTCGTGATGCCGGGCGGCGCCTCCCAGGCCCGCCGTGCGCTCGACGCCTGGCAGGAATGGGCCAAGCAGCGCGGCGCCAAGGGCCTGGCGTACGTCCTGTTCAAGGAAGACGGCGAACTCGCCGGTCCCGTTGCCAAGAACCTGACCGACACCGAGCGGGCCGGCCTGGCCGCGGCTGTCGGCGCGAAGCCGGGTGACTGCATCTTCTTCGCCGCCGGGGAGAAGACGCCGTCGCGCGCCCTGCTGGGAGCTGCCCGGGTGGAAATCGGCCACCGCACCGGCCTGATCAACCCGAGCGACTGGGCGTTCTGCTGGGTGGTGGACGCGCCGATGTTCGAACCCGCCGCGGCTGCCGTCGCGTCCGGCGACGTGGCTGTGGGCGCCGGGAAGTGGACCGCGGTGCACCACGCGTTCACCTCGCCCAAGCCCGAGTTCATGGACAGCTTCGATAAGGATCCCGAAGCCGCGCTGTCCTACGCGTACGACATCGTCTGCAACGGCAACGAAATCGGCGGCGGCTCCATCCGTATCCACCAGGGCGACGTCCAGGAACGGGTCTTTGAGCTCATGGGCCTGGACAAGGCGGATGCCGAGACCAAGTTCGGCTTCCTGCTCGAGGGCTTCAAGTTCGGCGCGCCACCCCACGGCGGCATCGCGTTCGGCTGGGACCGGGTGGTGGCGCTGCTGGCCGGGGTCGAGTCCATCCGCGACGTCATTGCCTTCCCGAAGTCCGGCGGCGGCTACGATCCGCTGACGCAGGCTCCTGCCCCGATCACGGCGCAGCAGCGCAAGGAAGCCGGTGTGGACTTCAAGCCCGAGGCCAAGAAGGCGGACGGCACCAAGTAAGCTCTGGTGATCAGCGGTGAAGGCTCCCCGGGCAACCGGGGAGCCTTTGCTGTCGAATCTGCTGTTCTGAGAATCCCGCGGGAAGGCTGGACGATGCGCCGGACGGAAAGGCCCTCATGGCACCGGAACCGATGACCGGGCTTGAGGAGTTGATGGATGCTGCCTGGCCTGCCGCTGAGCGGGAGGAATCCGGCGGCTGGGTGCTCCGCGCCGCCTTCGGCGTGACGCAGCGCGCCAACTCGATCTGGCCGCGGGACCCCGGCGCCGACCCCCGCGCGCAGCTCGACGGGCTCCGGCGAGCACGCCTTTGGTACCGCAAACGCCGGTTGCCGGTGATCTTCCAGCTATTCGAGGACCCCGGCTCCGCGCCTCTCCATGCTCTGCTGGACGCGGAAGGGTTCACCCGGCAATCCGAAACCCTGGCGCTGGTCCGGGACGGGGGCGGGTTGTCACCGGGGTTCGGGGACGGCGTCGACATGTCCACTGCGCCGACCCTGGAATGGCTGCGGCTGTGGTGGAGTGTGGACGGCCGCGGCGATGAGAATGCCCTCACCGTCGCGCGGGGGATCCTCGAAGGCTGCCCCTCGCTGTACGCCCTCGTGCGGGACGGTGCCGGCGTGCCCGCCGCCGTCGGACGTCTGGCGATACCGCCGGGCGGGGGCCGTGGCGGACTGTACTGCATGGCAACGCGTCCGGACGCCCGGCGCCGGGGCTATGCGGCCCGGATCCTGCAAGGCTTGCTCCGCGAAGGGGATGCGCGGGGTCTCGCCGGCTATTGGTTGCAGGTCACGGCCGCCAATGCAGGCGCCCGGGAGCTTTACGCCCGCAGCGGCTTCCACGTGGCGGGCCGCTACTTGTACCGGCAGGAACGCCCGAAGCGGCACCATACCGGCTGCTGACAGGCGTCCTCCAGCGATTCCACGGCGGCCGGGGAGGGCATGTCCAGACACACGATGGTGCCGGCACGTCCGCATCGCGGGGACAGCTGGACCGTTAGAACCCGTCAGGTCCCTGCCGCCAGGCGGAGTTCGGAGAATTTCTTCCCGGAGCGGCCGCGGTTTCTGCGGTCGATTACCGGTGCCGCCGTACACTCGATATATCCAGTCGATCGAAATACTAGTGGACACATGGGGCCGGAGTAACACCCAGGTGTTCTCCCGAGCCGGAATCCGGCGTCGCGGACGCCGGGCCGGAATATCGACCGATTGCGCCGGAATATCGACTGATTGCATGGGGGAGACATGATGATGAAGAAGGACTCATCCGGGCGGCGGATGTCGTGGGCGCCGACGCGGCAGGCGGCACCCGCGCCGGTTCGGCGCCCGGCCGGAACGTACAGGTTCAGCGACCGCTTTATTAAGACGGCGACCACCGTCCTGATAGCTCTCATGCTGGTCTCGGTCATCGCCGGGTTCATCATCGGGCCACTCAGCGACACTGTGGACGGCGAAGCAGGAGACGCGCTCGGTATTACTGCTGCCGTGCTGGTCATCGGCGGACTTGTGGTGCCTCTTCTTCTCGCGGCAGTCCTCGGCGGCGAAGCAATCCGGGCCGGTGCCGGCATCATCGGCTTCTTCCTCATAGCCGGCTTGTTCGCCGCGGTGGCCGGAAGCACAGAGCTGGGCCTGGACTTGCTTGGGTCGGCCTGGACACCCTGGGCGTTTTGGTGCGGTGTCGCACTGATGGCCCTTTCGGTCATTGCCTTCTGGATCGTCGGCTGGATCGCGCGGGTGCCCATGTGGCTCCAGGGCCCCTTCATCGGCTCGCCACGCGTCGTCGTGCGTGGCTCAAGCGCTAGCCCGACGGACGTCGTCCTCCCGAACGATCTGGACGAACGCCGGCCGTGAGGCGGTCCTGCCCCGTTTCGACGGGCAGCGGCGCATTCGATGTAAACGCACGTCGAGCCGGGCACGCAGCCGTCGAAATGGCGGCGGGGAACTTACGACGGTGGGTCCGTTACCAGGATCCGCACCGCACACAGGTCCGCCGCCGCCTTTTTAAGGACGACTGCGCGCGGATCCGGAACGTCCAGGAACTGCAGCCTCGGTTGCGCGGCATATTGCTTCAGCACCGGTTCGGCGAGGACCTGCTCAGCCAGGGTCCGGTCGCCGCCGGGCGCCAGGTATTCGATCCGGTGCTCCGCGAAGATCCGGGCGGCGTGCGCCGCGACAGCCTCCACCAGGGCATCGGCCTGGTTGGCCCGGCGCCGGGCAAACCGTTGCTGGGACCAGCCTCCGGCAGCGGTCCGGGACTGCACATGGCGGGTGCCGGTTTTGCTGGCGAGGACCCGCCCCCCGGACACCACCGCCACGGAGTAGCCGCCGCGTCGGACCAGCACCGCCCCGATGCACCGGGGCTGGGACGCCAGGGAAGCGAGCCGGCCGACGGCGTCACTGCCGCGTCCGGGCCGCCCGTCCGCCGGCCAGGGCGGCTGCAGCAGGGCCACCGCGCCGTCCGCCGCCCGCAGCTGCAGCCCGCCGTCGAGCTCCTCCCCGGTCAGGCACCCGTGGCTCGCCGCGAAACGCTCCGCCCAGCCCGGCAGCCGGGCGCCGGAGACGAATGCCACACGGGTTTCGGGGCTTGCCATGGCGGGGTCTCCGTTGGAAGGGTGTCGGGGCGGGTGGGAACTAGAAGTAGCCTATCTATGTGGATGATCTCTTTGGCGCAGGACGGGACAGCGGCACCGCTCCCGGGGACGACGGCGACGCCGAGGACACGCCCGATGCAGGCTCTGCCCGCCGCGGGGCGTCCCCGCGCAGCCCCTTGGCCGTCAGGATGCGGCCGCGGACCCTCGACGACGTGGTGGGCCAGCAGCACCTGCTGGGGCAGGGGTCGCCGCTGCGCCAGTTGGCCGCAGGCACCGACGCCACCGGCCCTGCGGGACCCAGCTCGCTGATCCTCTGGGGGCCGCCCGGCACGGGCAAGACCACCCTCGCCCACGTCATCGCCAAGGGCCCCGGCCGTAAATTCGTGGAGCTTTCCGCCATCACCGCGGGCGTCAAGGACGTCCGGCGTGTCATGGATGAAGCCCTCACCGCCCGTGACCTGTTCAAGACCACCACGGTGTTGTTCCTGGATGAGATCCACAGGTTCAACAAGGCCCAGCAGGATGCGTTGCTGCCCGGGGTCGAAAACCGCTGGGTGGTCCTGGTCGCCGCGACCACCGAGAACCCGTCCTTCTCGGTGGTCTCGCCGCTGCTCTCGCGGTCCCTGCTGCTGACGCTTAAACCCCTCACCGATGCCGACGTCGAGGCCCTGCTGTTGCGCGCTGCGACCGACCACCGCGGCCTCGGCGGCAAAGTCGAACTCAGCGGCGAAGCGCTGGGCCACCTGGTCCGGCTCTCCGGCGGGGACGCCCGCCGCGCGCTGACCGCGCTCGAGGCGGCAGCCGGTGTCGCGTTCGGCGACGCGGACGACGCCGGCGGCGTCGACGGAACTGGGGCCGCGGATGCTCCAGTGAAGATCGAACTCAAGCACACGGAACGAGCCCTTGACGTCGCCTCGGTTCGCTACGACCGTGCCGGCGACCAGCACTACGATGTTGCCAGCGCGTTCATCAAGTCCATCCGGGGTTCGGACGTTGACGCCGCCCTGCACTACCTCGCCCGGATGCTCGAGGCGGGGGAGGACCCGCGGTTCGTGGCCCGGCGCATCGTCATCTCCGCCGCTGAGGACGTCGGCATGGCAGATCCGACGGCGCTGCAGACCGCCGTCGCCGCCGCCCAGGCCGTGCAGCTGATCGGCATGCCGGAGGGCCGCATCATCCTGGCCGAGGCGGTGGTCCATCTCGCGACCGCACCTAAATCCAATGCCGCCTACCTGGGGATCAACCAGGCGATCGCCGATGTCCGGGCCGGCCTGGGCAACGGCATCCCCGCCCACCTGCGCGACGCCCACTACCCGGGTTCCAAACAACTCGGCCACGGGCAGGGCTACAAATACGCCCATGACGCGCCGCACTCGGTGGCCGCCCAGCAGTACCCGCCGGATGACCTGGTGGGCCGGAACTACTACGAACCGACCGCCAACGGCGCCGAACGGGACATCTCCACCCGGCTCGAGCGGCTGCGCAGGATCATCCGGGGCAAGTGAGCGCCGTTTCCGGCCATGGTAGAGTTATTCGTTGTCTGGCAAGGCACGGACGCACAATCCACCACATTTCGGCTTTCCGCCGTTGAGATGGGTTTGCCCTGTGCCCAGTAGCAAAAGGCAGCGGTTGGCCGATGCTCTCCATGATGGAGGCCAGTAACACTGACACACCGCAGATATTGGAAGGACACAAGTGGCTAACAACACTCGTGCTCGCCGTACAGCACGCCTCTCGCGTGCACTCGGCATTGCTCTGACCCCCAAGGCCGCCAAGTACATGGAGCGCCGTCCGTACGGCCCCGGTGAGCATGGCCGTGCCCGCAAGAAGCAGGACTCCGACTACGCCGTACGTCTGCGCGAAAAGCAGCGCCTGCGCGCCCAGTACGGCATCCGCGAAGCCCAGATGACCCGCGCCTTCGAAGAAGCCCGCCGCACCAAGGGCCTGACCGGTGAAAACCTGATCGAACTTCTCGAAATGCGTCTCGACGCCCTCGTGCTGCGCGCAGGCTTCGCCCGCACCATCGCTTCTGCACGCCAGCTGGTTGTGCACCGCCACATCATGGTTGACGGCATCCGCGTGGACCGCCCGTCGTTCCGCGTCTCCGAGGGCCAGCTGGTCCACGTCCACAGCCGCAGCGAGACCATGGCCCCGTTCCAGGTTGCAGCAGCCGGCGCCCACCGCGACGTCCTGCCCATGGTTCCGGCCTACCTGGACGTCAAGCTTGACGCCCTGCAGGCACGCCTGGTCCGTCGCCCCAAGCGCTCCGAGGTCCCCGTGACCTGCGAAGAGCAGCTCGTCGTGGAATTCTACGCACGCTAGATTCAACGCGACACCTTACAAAGAAGCCCGTGGCAAGCGCCGCGGGCTTCTTTGTATGTAAGGTACTTGGGGGAGTTCTGCGGCCGCCGGCTGTATCAGCCGGCGGCGCCCGCAGGGACACGACGCAATAAGGAGATGAACGACTATGACTGGTGGCGATATTGCCGGCCTGATCGCGGCCGGAGTGTTTGCACTGCTGGTCCTGCTGCTCGCCGTGCCGATTCTGAAGCTCGGGGGAGTGTTCGATGAAGTGCGGACCTCCATCCGCTCCATCAGCGACGGCGCCACTCCACTCATGGACGAGGTCACGGCCACCGTGTCCACCACCAATGAGCAGCTGAAGAAAGTCGACGGGATCGCGAACAACGTCTCCGACGCGTCCGCCAATATCTCGGCGTTGTCCTCGCTGGTGGCCGCCACTGTGGGGTCGCCGCTGATCAAGGTTGCCTCCTTCAGCTACGGCGTGCGCACGGCGTTCGCCGCCCGCAAAAAACCCGCTACCGGCCGCCGCAGCCGCTGAACCGACGCTGGAGACCTGACATGAAGCGAATCATCTGGATGGGCATCGGCGTCGCCATCGGCGTCATCGCGTTCCGCAAGATCACCGAAGTGCAGTCCACCCTCGGCCCGGAAGGCCTCAACCGGGCGGCGGGCCGGCTCACCGACGGCCTGTACGACTTCGCCGACGCGCTCCGGGAAGGCATGACCGAACGGGAGACCGAGCTCCGCGCCGCCCTCGGCCTTGACGCCGGCCTGGAGAAAGCAATCGCCCTCGGCTCCGCCGGCAAGGCTGCAGTCCGGCGCTAGCCGGGAGAGAATTGAACGACGGCGGCGCCCGCCACGGGCCCGCCGGAGCGGACCGACGCCGGACCACCGTTCCGCGAAGACCACGCGCGAACCACGACCACCGCGAAACATAACCACCGCGAAGCACAACCACCGTGAATGAAGCACAACCACCGTGAATATTGAAGGGTACGTAATCAGCTCATGAAGTCGCAGGAGATCACCAAGCGCTGGATCGACTTTTTCGTCAGCAAGGGCCACACACCGGTCCCGTCGGCGTCCCTGGTCTCCAGCGACCCCTCCCTGCTGTTCACCGTGGCCGGCATGGTTCCGTTCATTCCCTACCTGACCGCCCGGGAGGAATCCCCGTACAATCGCGCCACCAGCGTCCAGAAGTGCATCCGGACCGGCGATATTGAGGAAGTGGGCAAGACCGCCCGCCACGGCACGTTCTTCCAGATGTGCGGCAACTTCTCCTTCGGCGATTACTTCAAGGAAGACGCCATCAAGTTCGCCTGGGAGCTGCTGACCACCGGCGTCGACGACGGCGGCTACGGACTGCCGCCCGAGCGGCTCTGGGTCACCGTCTACGAAGAGGACGACGAAGCGGAGCAGCTCTGGCTCACGAACACCGGCATGCCCGCGGCGCGGATCCAGCGGATGGGCAAGGCGGACAACTACTGGTCCACCGGCCAGCCCGGCCCGGCCGGCCCCTGCTCCGAGATCTACTACGACCGCGGCCCGTCCTACGGCGTCGAGGGCGGCCCGATCGCCGACGAAAACCGCTACGTGGAAATCTGGAACCTCGTGTTCATGCAGTACCAGATCGACAATGTGCGCTCCAAGGTGGACTTCGACATCACCGGCGAACTGCCCAAGAAGAACATTGACACCGGCCTCGGCATGGAACGCCTCGCGATGATCCTGCAGGACGTCGAGAACATGTACGAGACGGACCAGGTCCGCCCGGTCATTGACAGGGCCGCGGCGCTCTCCGGCCGGCCCTACACCTCGGCCGAGACCCCGGAGGACCCCCACCACACTGATGACGTCCGGATGCGCGTCGTCGCGGACCACATCCGTTCCTCCCTCATGTTGATCGCCGACGGCGTCACCCCCTCCAACGAGGGCCGCGGCTACGTGCTGCGCCGCCTGATCCGCCGCGCCGTGCGCTCCATGCGCCTGCTCGGCGTCGAAAAGGCCTGCCTCCCGGAGCTGCTGCCCGCCTCACGCGACGCCATGAAGGGCGTCTACCCGATCGTGGAGACGGACTTCGACCGGATCAGCCGCATCGCCTACGCCGAGGAGAAGGCGTTCCTGCGCACCATAGCCTCCGGCACCGCCCGGCTCGAGGACGCTGTCAAGGAATCCCAGGCCGCCCACCGGCCGCTCTCCGGCGCCGACGCCTTCGCCTTGCATGACACCTACGGGTTCCCGATCGACCTCACCCTGGAAATGGCCGAGGAAGCCGGGCTCAAGGTCGACGAGCCCGAATTCCGCAAGCTCATGCTCGAACAGCGCCAGCGCGCCCAGGCCGACGCCAAGGGCAAGAAGGGATCCCACGCGGACCTCAGCGCGTTCCAGGATCTGCTCTCCGCCGGTGAGACCGTCTTCACCGGCTACACCGAACTCGCGGGCGAGTCCAAGGTCCGCGGCATCCTCGCCGGCGGCCGCAAGGTCTCGCAGGCGTCCACCGGTGAGGAAATCGAGCTGATCCTCGCCGAGACCCCGTTTTACGCCGAGGCCGGCGGCCAGGCTGCCGACACCGGCCTGATCACCGGCGACGGCTTCGTTGTCGAAGTCCTCGACGTCCAGCGCCCCATCAAGGGCCTGAGCGTGCACAAGGCAATCGTCCGTGAGGGTGAAATCGGCGCCGACTCGCAGGTCCTGGCAGCTGTGGACCGCGAACGCCGCCACGCCGCGGAGCAGGCCCACACCGGCACGCACATCGTGCACGCGGCCCTGCACCAGATCCTCGGCCCCGAAGCGCTGCAGCGCGGCTCCTTCAACAAGGCCGGCTACCTGCGCTTCGACTTCGCGTGGGGCGAGGGCCTGAGCCCGGCCACCCGCTCCGAGATCGAGGAAGTCTCCAATATCGCCATCCGCAACAATTACCGGGTGGAGACTAAAGTCATGGGCCTCGCCGAGGCCAAGGCTCTCGGGGCCATGGCCCTGTTCGGTGAAAACTACGGCAACGAAGTCCGGGTCGTGGAGATCGACGGCGCCTGGTCCCGTGAACTCTGCGGCGGCACGCACGTCGGGAACACCTCCCTGATTGGCAGCCTCTCGCTGCTCGGGGAGCAATCCGTCGGGTCAGGAAACCGCCGCGTCGAGGCTTTTGTCGGCATGGATGCCTTCCGCCACCTTGCCGCGGAACGCGCCCTTGTCACCGAACTCACTGACATGCTCAAGGTTCCCTCCGGTCTGCTCGCGGACCGGGTCGCCGCCACCTTGACCAAGCTCAAGACTGCCGAGAAGGAACTTGAGCGCCTGCGCAAGGAACAGCTCACGGCAGCGGCCGGGCAGCTCGTGGGCACGGCCAAGGACGCGGCCGGCATCAAGGTCATCGCCCACGACGCCGGCCAGGTCAGCGGCGCGGACGACCTCCGCGGCCTGGCCCTCGACCTGCGGACCCGCCTCGGCTCCGAGCCGGCCGCCGTCGCCGTCGCCGGTGTCAGCAACGACCGCCCGGTCATCCTGATCGCCACGAACGACGCCGCCCGGTCGGCCGGCGTCAAGGCTGGTGCCCTGGTGCGTCTGGCCGCGGGCATCCTCGGCGGCGGTGGCGGCGGCAAGGACGACGTCGCCCAGGGCGGCGGCACCGATGCCACCAAGGTCGGCGAGGCCCTCGCCGCCGTCGTGGACGCCATCACCCGGCGATAGCGGACGAGGCGTGAACGACACGGCCGTACCCGGCGGGTACCCCCACGGCGTTAAACTCGGCGTCGACGTCGGCACCGTCCGGGTGGGCGTGGCAGTGTGCGACCGTGACGGCATTCTCGCCACGCCCTTGCGCACCCTGGATCGGAATGCGAAGAAGAACTCGGACGTGCGGATCCTCGCGGCCCTGGCCGAGGAAATTGGCGCCGTGGAGATCATTGTAGGGTTGCCCCGGACGCTGAAGGGGGAGGAGCACGCCTCGGCGCGGATGGCCACGGATTATGCGCAATTACTGGCAAGGAGATTACGGGAGATCGGCGCCGAGGTTCCGGTGCGGCTGGTGGACGAGCGGCTCAGTACGGTTTCCGCCCACCGGCACCTGCACGAGGCTGGCATGAGCAGCCGGAACCACCGTAAAGTGGTTGATCAGGTTGCCGCCGCAGGTATCCTGCAACACGCGATCGATATGCAAAAGGCCAGGGGGACGGAGATTGGAATCCGCGTCTACGCGGATGCCACGCCGGGGTCAACCGGGAATGGCGCACAGGCCGTCCCGGTACTAAACGAGCATTCTGCGTCACGCATTGTGCCCAAAATGGAAGGCTAACGTGAGCCCGGTCAACAGTGACGACTCCTCCGGCGATGCATTCGACGACGCCGGACGGGCGCTGACGCGCAAGGAGCCCGGGGCCCAGGAAACGCGCCGCGGCGCTGACGGCCACGCCGCTGAAGGTTCCGACGCTGAGAGCAATGACTCTCTCCAGCCGGCGCAGCCCGGGACCGGGGCGGATGCCCCTGCTGCCGGTGCGCCGGATCTGCCCCCGGCGGACCCCACGGTGCACGAAGTGCCCGCAGAAAGCCACGCCGGGCACCCGGACGACTCCTACGCGCATGATGACCAGGCCATCCACGCCGGGTACGACGCCGGGTACCCCCTTGATGAACACCCCGCGGACGGCCACCCGCTTGATGAACTCCCGCATGATGAACACCCAGAGGAAGACGGCCGCGTTGTACTGGCCGAAGGTGCCGCTATCCGAACGTCCAAGAGCCCGTCCAGCAAGGTCCGCCGCAGGCGCCGTGTCTTGGCCTTGTTGCTGACCCTGATCGTTTTTGTGGTGGCAGTCGCTGTCGGTGCGCAGTTCCTCAAGCCCTTACTGGGCGGGGACACCGTAGCTGATTATCCCGGCCCCGGAACCGGTGAAGTGCTCATCACCGTTCCGCCGGGCTCCGGGCCGAAGTCCGTGGCCACGGAGCTGCAGGCGAAGAAGGTTGTAGCCAACGCCGACTCCTTCCTCAAAGAGTTCCTGGCCTCCGGCGGGGCGCTGGCCCCCGGGGACTTCACCATGCGCAACGAAATGAAGAATTCCGACGCCGTCGCGGTGCTGCTGAACAAGGACCAGGAAAAGGTCATGTACGTTGCCCTCAGCGCCGGCCTGCGCATCGGGGAATCGCTGCAGGCCATCTCCGAGGGCACCGGCGTGCCGGCGTCCGATCTGAAGGCACTCAACGAATCGCCCGCGCAATTCGGCGTCCCCGCCAAGGCCAAGAACCTCGAGGGCTTCCTGGCCCCGGGCGAGTACCGGTTCCCGCTGGGCACACCCGCCAAGGACGTCCTGCAAAAGCTCGTCGCCACCACGCTGGACGAGCTGAAGTCCCAGGGCGTCACCGATCCGGCAAAACAATACGACGCCGTCACCGTTGCCAGCATTGTCCAGGCCGAGGGCGGCCAGGCGGAATACGGCGATGTGGCCGGCGCCATTTACAACCGCCTCAAGCCGGACAACACCGAGACGATCGGCCTGATCCAGTCTGACGCGACGGTAACCTACGGGCTTGGCATTAAGAGCTTCCATATCGACGAAGCGCAGAAAGCTGACAAGTCCAACCCGTATAACACCTACGCAAACCCCGGTCTGCCGGTAGGACCCATCGGTTCGCCGGGCAAGACTGCGATCGACGCGGCCGCCAACCCCAAGGTGAACGATTACCTGTACTGGGTGACCATCAACCTGGACACCAAGGAGACCCTGTTCTCCAAGACCCTCGCGGAGCACAACACGAATGTGGCCAAGTACAACGCGTGGTGTGAGGCGAACGCCGGCCGCTGCGTATGATGCCCCGGGCAGCCGTGCTCGGGCACCCGATCAGCCACTCCAAGTCCCCGGCCCTGCACCGTGCAGCCTACGATTTTCTCGGCGTGGCGCTGGATTACGCGGCGGTCGACGTGACCGAGGACGCCCTGCCGGCCTTCCTGGCCCGGGTCCGGAACGACCTCCGGCAAGGGAATACTTGGCGCGGCCTGTCGGTGACCATGCCGCTGAAGTCCGCGGTGGTCCGGGAACTCGATGAGGTGCGCGGGGTGGCCCGCGACCTCGGCGTCGTGAACACTGTGGCGTTCGAAGCCACCGGCGCGGAAACCGGCCCCGTCCGCCTGGTCGGCTACAACACCGACGTCGCCGGAATCGTCAACGCCCTCCGCCACGCCGGCGCCGCTTCCGCGCCCACTGCCGTCGTCCTGGGCGGCGGCGGTACGTCCGCCGCCGCCATCGCCGCGCTGAAGATCCTGGGTGCGCCGGCAGTTGACGTTTTCGTCCGCGATGTCAGCCGTGCGGCGGAGGCCCGGGCGGCTGCCGCCGCCGTCGGCCTCCCGGTCCGGGTTCTTCCAATGGCGGGCGTCGCAGTGGCAGCAGCCGGGGCCGACGTCGTAATATCCACCCTTCCGCCGCGGGCAGCGGACCCGCTGGCCGCAGACCTGGCGCAGGCGTTCGCGAACCGCGCGGGCGACACCGCCGCGGAAACCGCACAGGCCCGGCCCGGGGTTCTGCTGGACGTCGCCTACGACCCGTGGCCCAGCCGGATCGCGTCCGCCTGGCAGGAGGCCGGCGGCGCCGTCGTGCCCGGGCTCGAGATGCTCATTTACCAGGCCGTGGAACAAGTCCGGCACTTCACCGGCCTCGGGGACACCATGCCCCCGGAGGTCATAGATGTGATGTGTGACGCAGTCGGTGCGCCCCGACGGGTGTTCTAACCGTCTTACATGGCAGGATGGATTTTATGCTGCGTTGGTTGACTGCCGGAGAATCCCATGGGCCGGCCCTGGTCGGAATTATTGAAGGCGTGCCCGCCGGTGTTGAGCTCACCAGCGCGCAAATCGCCGATTCGCTGGCCCGCCGGCGGCTCGGCTACGGCCGCGGAGCGAGGATGAAATTCGAACAGGATGCCGTCACGATCCTCGGCGGTGTCCGCCACGGAACCACCCAGGGCGGCCCGGTCGCCATCCAGGTGGGCAACACCGAATGGCCCAAGTGGGAGCAGATCATGTCTGCTGACCCGGTGGACCCGGACATTCTCGCCGACCAGGCCCGCAATGCGCCGCTGACCCGGCCCCGGCCCGGCCACGCTGACTTCACCGGCATGCAGAAATACGGCTTTGACGAAGCCCGGCCCGTGCTGGAGCGCGCCAGCGCCCGGGAGACGGCGACCAGGGTGGCCCTTGGCACCGTTGCCTCCGCCTTCCTTGGACAGCTCGGCATCGAGCTCGTCTCCCACACCGTGTCGATTGCCAGCACCTCGGTGCCCGAAGGCCGGCCGCTGCCGGTTCCCGGCGACGTCCTGGCCCTCGACTCGGACCCGCTGCGCTGCTTTGACCGGGAAACCTCCGACGCCATGGTTGCCGAGGTCGATGCCGCGCACAAAGAAGGCGAAACCCTCGGCGGAGTCGTCGAGGTCCTCGCCTACGGACTTCCACCGGGGCTGGGCAGCTACGTCCACTGGGACCGCCGCCTCGACTCACGGCTGGCGGCCGCCCTGATGGGCATCCAGGCCATCAAGGGAGTCGAGGTGGGCGATGGGTTCCTCACTGCGTCGCGCCGCGGGTCGGCCGCCCATGACGAAATCGTCAAGGACGCCGACGGCAGAATTATCCGCACGTCCAACCGCGCCGGCGGCATCGAAGGCGGCATGAGCATCGGTGATGTCCTGCGCGTCCGCGCCGCCATGAAGCCGATCGCCACGGTGCCCCGGGCCCTGCGCACCATCGATGTCAGCACCGGCGAGGCCGCCAAAGCCCACCACCAGCGCTCGGACGTCTGTGCGGTGCCCGCAGCCGGCGTCGTGGCCGAGGCCATGGTGGCCCTGGTCCTGGCCGAGGCGGTCACCGAAAAGTTCGGCGGCGATTCCGTGCAGGAAACCGCCCGCAACATCAAGGGTTACCTGGACAACATTCCGGCGTCCCTGGACTCGATCGGGCAGTAGTGCCAGCCGACATGCCGGCCCCGCCGGACAGGACGGGTGCCCGGCCCATCGCACTGATCGGACCCATGGCCGTCGGGAAGTCCGCCATCGGACGCCAGCTTGCGCAGCAACTGGGAGCCTCGTTCGTGGACACCGACGTCGTGGTGGTCGCCGCCCACGGCTCCATCGCCGACATTTTTGCCAGCCGTGGTGAGTGCACGTTCCGTGAACTTGAGGCCAGGGCCGTCGCCCGGGCCGTCGAAGACGCACTCGGCTCCACCACGGTGATCTCCCTTGGCGGGGGCGCCGTGCTGGACTCCGGCACACAGCAATTGCTGGAGCACTGTACCGTGGTCTACCTTGAATGCGATGCGGACACCGTGGCGGAGCGCATTGCCAGGAACGCCAGCCGCCCCTTGCTGGCAGGGGACGCCATGGAGCGTTGGAAGACGTTGCTCGCCACCCGGCGGCCGGTCTATGAGCGGCTCGCCGACGTGGTGCTGGACGTGCGGAGCGGGTCCGTTCCGGACATCGCGCACCGGCTGGAAGATGCGCTGCGCGGGTACGCCGCTGCGGAAACCGCAGCCGGACCCGCTGCGGCGGCGACAAAGGAAGTTGAAAAGTGATCACCGAATCAACCGTTATCAGCGTCACCGGGCAGAGTGTTGCCGAGAATTACGACGTCGTGGTGGGCCGCGGCCTGCTGGCGCGCCTCCCGGGACTGCTGGGGGAGCGGGTCAAACGCGTCCTCGTCATTCACCCGCGGGCGCTGCGCCTCACCGGCGACACGGTCCGGGAGGAGCTCGCCTCGGCCGGATTCACGGCCCTCACAGCGGAGATCCCGGACGCGGAAGAAGGCAAGCACATTGAGGTGGCGTCCTTCTGCTGGCAGGTGCTGGGCCAGAACGACTTCACCCGCTCCGACGCCGTCGTCGCAGTCGGCGGCGGGGCAGTCACGGACCTGGCCGGCTTCGTGGCTGCGACATGGCTGCGCGGGGTCAAAGTCATCCACATGCCCACCTCCCTGCTGGGGATGGTGGACGCGGCCGTCGGCGGCAAGACCGGCATCAACACCGCCGAAGGCAAGAACCTCGTGGGCGCCTTCCACCCGCCCGCCGGTGTCCTCGCGGACCTCGACACCCTCGAGACCCTGCCCAGGAACGAGATGATCTCCGGCATGGCCGAGGTCATCAAGTGCGGCTTCATCGCCGACCCGGCCATCCTCGACCTGCTCGAAAAAGACCCGGCCGCCGTCACGGATCCCCGCTCGGACGCTGTGCGGGAGCTCATCGAACGGGCCATCACCGTCAAGGCGCGGGTGGTCTCCGAGGACTTGAAGGAAACCGGCCAGCGCGAAATCCTCAACTACGGCCACACCCTCGGCCACGCAATCGAACTTGCCGAGCGGTACTCGTGGCGCCACGGCGCCGCCGTCTCCGTCGGCATGATGTTCGCCGCGGAACTGGCGCGCAGTGTCGGCCGGCTCACCGACGCCGACGCCGACCGGCACCGCAGCATCCTGGAAAGCCTCGGGTTGCCCATCACCTACCGGCGCGACCGGTGGCAGGCGCTGCTTGACGGCATGCGCCGGGACAAGAAGTCCCGCGGCGACCTGTTGCGTTTCGTGGTGCTCGACGGCGTCGCCCGCCCCGGCATCCTCGACGTTCCGGACACCTCGCTGCTGTTCGCCGCCTACCAGGAGATCGCCTCCTGATGGCCCCGGTCCCAGGCGGCACCAATGATTGGCCGGACGCCGGATATCCCGGCATCAAGATCAATCCGGAGAGCCTCGTGCCGCAGATCGTCAACGCGGACGCTGTCGCCACCGCGCTGGCAGCCTCGACCGACCCCGGTGACCTGATCCTTGTCCGCCTCGTCGAAGGCCATCCCGCTGAAGCCGCCGAGCTGCTCGCCGAAGCCCGCTACAGCGATCCCTCTTCCCTGCGCCTGCGCATCTTCGAAGCCGACGTCCTGCGGGTCTCCCACCGGCTCGACCGGGCCGTTGAGCTGTTCCGCCAACTGCTGGCAGAAACACGCGGGACACCGGACGAGGCCGTCATCCGCCTGCACCTCGGCCAGTCCTATTTCGCCAGCGGCAACCCGGGCGCCGCCGTCGAAAATTTCACAAAAGCCCTGGACCTCCGCGTGGCCGGTTCAGCCGACGCGGCTCTGATTTACGCCGCCACGGTGGCGCTGCAGCGGGCGCGCGACGTCCTGGAGCGCGACGCCTGAAACGATCCGGCCGGGCCCCGGCCCGGTGCGTTGGGGCCCGTCCGGCAGCGGAACGCCAAAACCGGTAGAATGGTTCTTGGATTTTTGATAAACACGCGCTGGCGGGCCCGACGGCATGCCTGCCTGGCATAAGCGGCTGGTGGCTAGAACCAGTCAACCTAGAAATTAAGAGGGAATTGTGGCAACCACTAACGACATCAAGAACGGAACCGTCCTGAAGCTGGAAGGCCAGCTTTGGAACATCATTGAGTTCCAGCACGTCAAGCCCGGCAAGGGTGGAGCGTTCGTGCGCACCAAGATGCGCAACGTGATGTCCGGCAAGGTCGTCGACAAGACCTTCAACGCCGGACTTAAGATCGAGACCGCCACGGTGGACCGCCGTGACTACCAGTACCTGTACCAGGACGGCGCCGACTTCGTCTTCATGGACACGTCCGACTTCGACCAGCTCACCGTGTCCGGTGCCACCGTCGGTGACGCTACCAACTTCATGCTCGAAAACCAGATGGTCAACATCGCCATCCACGAGGGCAACCCGCTCTACATCGAACTGCCCCCGAGCGTCGTCCTCGAAATCACCTACACCGAGCCGGGTCTGCAGGGTGACCGCTCCTCCGCCGGCACCAAGCCCGCCACGCTCGAAACCGGTTACGAAATCCAGGTGCCGCTGTTCGTCGAGAACAACACCAAGGTCAAGGTGGATACCCGTGACGGCAGCTACCTTGGCAGGGTCAACGACTAGTGAGTGCACGCGGTAAAGCCCGCAACCGGGCCCTGGATGTTCTCTTCGAAGCGGAGCAGCGCTCAGTGTCGGCGTTCGATGTACTGAAGTCCCGCCGGGAGGTGACCGACCAAATCATTAATCCCTACACCCTCGACATCGTCGAAGGAGTTCTCTCCCACCAGGTGGCCATCGATGAATTCCTCGAAACCTACTCGCAGGGCTGGACACTGGAGCGGATGCCGTCGGTGGACCGCATCATCCTGCGCATCGGCACCTGGGAGTTGCTCTACAACGACGACGTCCCCGACGGCGTTGCTGTCAGCGAGGCCGTGGCGCTGGCCAAGACCCTCTCCACAGACGAGTCCCCGCAGTTCATCAACGGACTGTTGGGCCGGCTCCAGCAGCTGAAACCCTCGCTGCTCGCCTGACCCGGCACGCTCCACAAGAACCCCGCCCAGGTGCCCTGGGCGGGGTTCTTGCGTTCGCAGGGAACCTGTGTTGCAGGCTCCATCCGCCGGGATCAGCCGAGGACGGCGGCCCGGAGTCCGCTGATCCCGGCGAGCTGGTGCTGCTCGTCGAGCTGATGCGCCGGGACGTCGCGGCCGCTGAGGATCCGCTGACGCGTGAAGGCGAGGTCGGTGGCGGCGCGGAGCAGGGCTTTCATCTGTGGGCCGCGGCCGATGGACCTGGCCCAGCGCAGGCCCGCCCGCCGGCCGCCGGCGGTGGCCAGCATGTCCACCTCCGCGGCGGTGAACCAGCCCGCCGCCGCGTACTCCTTAAGCCGCTGGCGGGTCAGCCGCTGCTCCGCCACCCGCAGCAGCACAATAAGCACCACCGCCAGCAGGAAGATGGGGACCTGGACCAACAAGTACTGTGCCAGGAAGTTCCGGCCCATGCTGTTCCAGCCGCTGTGCAGCAACATCGCGGGAACGAGGCCGACGACGAACGCGAGAAGCATCAGGCCGGTGCTCCCGCGGCGCGCGGCGAAGCCCAGGATGAGTCCGGTGGTACCCGTGAAAAGAGCGTGCGCGAAGGGGGACATGACCCCGCGCAGGAAGAACACCACCGCGAGGTCCGCCCCGGGGTCGCTGGACACAGCGATCGCCCGGCCAAAGTAGAGGATGTTCTCGGTGAACGCAAAACCGGCCGCGATCGTGAAGGCAAACACCACCCCGTCCACCGGCCCGTCGAAGTGTTTCCGGGCGAAGAGCAAGAGCAGCAGCAGGCCCAGTGACTTGGCGAACTCCTCCACCACCGGCGCCTGGACTGTCACGGCAAACGTCGTGGAGTCCAGCCCCGACGCGGGACCGGCGATCAGCGAGAAGTAGGGTTGAAGCAGGATCGTCACGGCGATGGACACCACCGCTCCCCAGACAAAGGCGAACAGCAGCAGGGGCTTGGGCTCAGGCTCCCACCGGTCAATGAAGCGCACTGTCAGCAGCACGGTGGCCAGCGGAACCAGCGAAGCGACAAAGCCGATAACAAAGCCGGACCCGCCGGTGCTGCCCAGCAGGAAGGGCAGCACCAGGAACAGGCTAATAAACGCGAGGAAGCCGCCGCCCACCACAAGCCCCACGACGCCGGCGGACCCGCCCCGGCGCTGGACCGGCGGAAGGGCCGGCGTCACGGCGGAGGGGCGCATCGGTTGGAACGGACCACCGTCGGGGGCCGGAGCCTGCCGGTAGTCCTCCGGCTGGACGTGACCCAGCCACGTCGGGTTCGCCTGCTGGGGCAGCGGCCGCCGGCCGCCGGGGGAGTATCCGGGGTGGTTCTGCCCGGGCCGCGGCTCATTCGTGGTCATGGGTTTGAGCCTATGTCCCCGTGAGGCTAAACGCATGCCGGCGGGCAGGGCCGCAGGTGTCGCTGTGGTATTTTGGGACCGCAAACAATCCTTTTTTAATTCCGTCCCGTGAGGCGGGGAAAGGGGAGACGAGCGTTGACTTCTGCTCCAGAAGCACCGGTTCCGGCCAAGGTTGTACTCACCCGTGTAGTACTGAACCAGGCGGACATCGACCGTGCACTCACTCGTATCGCCCATGAAATTCTCGAGTCCAACAAGGGCTCCCGGGACCTGGTCCTGCTGGGTATTCCGCGGCGCGGGTACCCCCTCGCCGTCCGGCTCGCAGCCAAGATTGCCGCCGCCGACCCCGCCGTGGATCCCGCCGCGATCGTCGGTCAGCTGGATGTGACCATGTTCCGCGACGACCTTTCCCACCAGGCGACGCGGCCGCCGTACCCCACCCTTCTGCCCCGCACGGGCATCGATAACAAGGTGGTGGTGCTGATCGACGACGTCCTGTATTCCGGCCGCACCATCCGGGCCGCCCTCGATGCCATCATCGACCTCGGCCGTCCGCGGATCGTCCGGCTGGCAGTGCTGATCGACCGCGGCCACCGCGAACTGCCTATCCGCGCCGACCACGTCGGAAAGAACCTCCCCACCTCCTCCGCCGAGAAAGTCCGGGTCCGGCTGGCCGAGACCGACGTGATCGACGGCGCCCCCGTCAACGAAGTGGTCATCGAGGCCACCGCGTGAGGCACCTGCTCTCCACCGAAGACCTGAGCCGGTCCAACGCCATCCGCATCCTCGACACCGCCGAGGAAATGGCGGCCGTGGGCGAGCGTGAGGTTAAGAAACTTCCCACCCTGCGCGGCCGGACCGTCGTCAACCTCTTTTTCGAGGACTCCACGCGCACCCGCATTTCCTTTGAAGCCGCCGCGAAGCGGCTGTCCGCCGACGTCATCAACTTCGCTGCGAAGGGATCCTCCGTCTCCAAGGGCGAGTCCCTCAAGGACACCGCCCAGACGCTGTCCGCGATGGGGGCGGACGCCGTCGTCATCCGGCACTGGGCCTCCGGCGCCCCGCACCGGCTCGCGGCGACGGACTGGATCGACGCCGCCGTCATCAACGCCGGCGACGGCACCCACGAACACCCCACCCAGGCACTGCTGGACGCCTTCACCATGCGCCGGCACTGGTCCAGGCTGTCAGGCATCCCCTCGGCCGGGGCAGACCTTACAGGCATGCGGGTCGCGATCGCCGGTGATGTGCTGCACTCCCGGGTGGCGCGCTCCAACGTGTGGCTGCTGCGCACCCTCGGCGCCGAGGTCACCCTGGTCGCCCCGCCGACGCTGCTGCCGATCGGCGTTGAACAGTGGCCGTGCACCGTCAGCTACGACCTCGACCTGACCCTCGCCCGCGGCGTCGATGCGATGATGATGCTCCGCGTCCAGGGCGAACGGATGAACGCCTCGTACTTCCCCACCACCCGCGAGTACTCCCGCCGCTGGGGCTTCGATGACAACCGGCTCCGCGCGCTGGACAGCCTGGGCCTGAAGGACACCATTATCCTGCACCCCGGGCCGATGAACCGCGGCCTGGAAATTTCCTCCAACGCGGCCGACTCGCCCCGCTCCACGGTCCTCGCGCAGGTCCGCAACGGTGTGTCCATCCGGATGGCGGCCCTGTACCTGCTGCTCTCCGGCGACACCCGCGAAGCGGCTTCGACCTCCCATGCCCCCTCCGCAGAGCACACCTCCGCCCACGCCACCAAGGAGAGCCACTAATGGCACCACAGCACCAGGACGCAACCGCCGGCGCCTATCTGATCCGCGGCGCCGCCATCCTCGGCGGAGCCCCCGAAGATCTCCTGATCCGCGACGGGATCATCACCGAACGGGGCCGGAACCTCGACGCCGGCAATGCCACAGTCCTTGAGGCGGCCGGACTGGTGGCCCTGCCCGGCATGGTGGACATCCACACCCACCTGCGCGAACCCGGCCGCGAGGACGCCGAAACGGTGGAGACCGGCACCCGTGCCGCGGCCCTGGGCGGCTACACAGCAGTGCACGCGATGGCCAACAGCACCCCGGTCGCGGACACCGCCGGCGTCGTCGAGCAGGTCCTCACGCTGGGCCGCGCCGCCGGCTGGGTGGACGTCCGCCCGGTGGGTGCCGTCACTGTGGGCCTCGCGGGGGAGCAGCTCGCCGAACTCGGCGCGATGGCGGACTCCCGCGCCCGGGTCCGGGTCTTCTCCGACGACGGCGTCTGCGTCAGCGACCCCGTCCTGATGCGCCGCGCCCTCGAATACGTCAAGGCGTTCGACGGCGTCGTTGCCCAGCACGCGCAGGAACCGCGGCTGACCGCCGGCGCGCAGATGAACGAAGGCGTGGTCTCCGCCGTCCTCGGCCTCACCGGCTGGCCCGCCGTCGCCGAGGAAAGCATCATTGCCCGGGACGTGCTGCTCGCCCAGCACGTCGACTCCCGCCTCCACGTCTGCCACGTCTCCACCGCCGGGTCCGTGGAGATCATCCGCTGGGCGAAATCCCGGGGTGTCAACGTCACCGCCGAGGTCACGCCGCACCACCTCTGGCTCACGGACGAGCTCGCCCGCAGCTACGACCCGGTCTACAAGGTCAACCCGCCGCTGCGCACCGAGGCCGATGTCCAGGCCCTGCGGGCAGCGCTGGCGGACGGCACCATCGACGTCGTCGGCACCGACCACGCCCCGCACCCCAGCGAGCACAAGGAATGCGAATGGGCGCAGGCCGCGATGGGCATGACCGGACTCGAAACCGCGCTGTCCGTGGTGCAGCACACCATGATTGAAACCGGTCTGATGGGCTGGGCCGACTTCGCCCGGGTAACCTCCGCCGCGCCGGCCGCGATTGGCAGGCTCACCGACCAAGGCCGCCCGCTGACTCCCGGCGAACCCGCCAACGTCATACTCGTGGACCCGGCTGCGCGCTGGACCGTGGACCCTTCTAAGATGGCAACCATGGGCCGTAACTCACCGTTTGCCGGCCGGGAACTTCCCGGCAAGGTGGTGGCGACGTTCTTCAGGGGCCACCCGACCGTTCTCAACGGTGCACTTAACACCCCCTACCGGTGGCTCCCGGAGGCCACAGACCTGCCCGGCGCCGCAACGGCGGGGTCCCACTGATGGTCAAGGAACTCTCCCTGCTCCTGGTCCTGGTCCTTGTCGGCGCCGCGTTGTTGCTGATCTGGTTCGGCTGGCGGAACCGCTTGCGCCGGCAGGCCGACGTCGACCCGCTCCCGGAGGTTCCGGCGGAACTGGGCGCGGCGCTGGCAGTCGCCGACGGCCAGTACGTCGCCACCACCACCGCCGGTGACTGGCTGGACCGCATCGCGGTCCACAACCTGGGGTTGCGCACCAACGCCGAACTCAGCATCTATCCCCAGGGCGTGCTGTTCGACCGTTCCGGCGCCGGACCGGTTTTCATTCCGGCCGCCCGCCTCACGGGGGTGCGGCGGGAAAGCGGCATGGCCGGCAAATTCGTCGAGAAGGACGGGCTGCTGGTGATCAGCTGGGTGCTGGGCACCCGCGAATTCGATTCCGGCTTCCGCACCCGCCACGCCAGCGATAACACCCCCCTCCTCACCACCCTGCAAAATTTGATCCCCGCGGCCCCCCAGGCCAATGCCGAAAGTGGAAAGTAACTTACGTGACGGACTCCAACGCAATGACATCAGAGGCAGCAGCCTCCACCCCGGCGGCCCTTGTGCTCGAGGACGGCCGGATCTTCCGGGGCAGCAGCTACGGCGCCACCGGAACCGCCCTTGGCGAGGCGGTTTTCGCGACCGGCATGACCGGTTACCAGGAAACCATTACGGACCCCTCCTACGCCCGCCAGCTGGTGGTCCAGACTGCCCCGCACATCGGCAACACCGGTGTCAATGACGACGACGCCGAGTCCCGCCGCATCTGGGTGGCCGGGTACATCGTCCGCGAAGCAGCCCGGCGCCCGTCCAACTGGCGCTCCGAAGGCAGCCTCGACGACGAACTGGCCGGGCAGGGGGTTGTCGGGATCCAGGGGGTGGACACCCGCGCCATCACCCGGCACCTGCGCGAGCACAAGACCATGCGCGCCGGGATCTTTTCCGGCGACGCCGTCCGCGCCACCGACAAGGAACTCGTGGACGCTGTCCTGGCGAGTGCCCCGATGGAAGGCGCGCGCCTGGCTGAGGAAGTCAGCGTCGATGCGGCGTACACCGTGGAGCCCAAGGACTGGGGCTGGGACGGCGAACCGCGCTTCACCATCGCCGCGATTGATCTTGGGATCAAGCGCATGACGCCGATCCGCTTCGCCGAACGCGGCGTCCGGGTGCACGTGCTGCCGGCCACCGCCACGCTGGCCGACGTCCAGGCGGTCCACCCCGACGGCTTCTTCATGTCCAACGGCCCCGGCGACCCCGCCACCGCGGACAACCAGGTCAACTTGCTCCGGTCAGTGCTGGACGAAAAAATTCCGTACTTCGGCATCTGCTTCGGCAACCAGATCCTGGGCCGGGCCCTCGGTTTTGGCACCTACAAGCTGCGCTACGGCCACCGCGGCATCAACCAGCCCGTGATGGACCGCCGCACCGGCAAGGTCGAAATCACCTCCCAGAACCACGGCTTCGCCGTCGACGCCCCGCTGGACGGCGCCACCCAGGCCCCGGAGGAACGCTTCGGCCGTGTCGAGGTCAGCCACGTGAGCCTCAACGACGACGTCGTCGAGGGCCTGTCGTGCCTGGATATCCCCGCCTTCTCGGTGCAATACCACCCCGAAGCGGCCTCCGGCCCGCATGACGCCGCCTACCTTTTTGACCGCTTCATCCAGCTGATGGCTGACACGTCTTCCAAGCCCGAAACCGGCGCCAAGACTGCCACCGAATCCAAGACTGAGGACACCAAGTAATGCCCAAGAGAACTGATCTTAAGAGCGTTCTGGTCATCGGTTCCGGCCCGATCGTGATTGGCCAGGCCGCCGAATTCGACTACTCCGGCACCCAGGCACTGCGCGTCCTGAAGGAGGAAGGCCTCCGCGTCATCCTCGTCAACTCCAACCCGGCCACCATCATGACCGACCCCGAGTTCGCCGATGCCACCTACATCGAGCCGATCACCCCCGAGGTGGTCGAAAAGATCATCGCCAAGGAACGCCCTGATGCGATCCTGCCCACCCTGGGCGGCCAGACCGCGCTGAACACCGCGATTGCGCTGGACAAGAACGGCGTGCTCGAAAAATACAACGTCGAACTGATCGGCGCCAACATCGCGGCGATCGAACTCGGTGAGGACCGGGAAAAGTTCAAGGGAGTCGTGGCACGCTGCGGCGCTGAATCTGCGCGCAGCCACATCATCCACACCATCGACGAGGCCCTGGTTGCGGCCGAGGACCTGGGCTACCCGATGGTGGTCCGGCCCTCCTTCACCATGGGCGGCCTCGGCTCCGGCCTCGCCTACGACGAGAATGACCTCCGGCGGATCGTGGGCCAGGGCCTGCAGTACAGCCCGACGTCCGAGGTTCTGCTCGAAGAGAGCATCCTGGGCTGGAAAGAATACGAGCTCGAGATGATGCGCGACAAGAACGACAACGTCGTGGTGGTCTGCTCCATCGAGAACTTTGATCCGGTCGGCGTGCACACCGGTGACTCGATCACCGTCGCGCCCGCCCTGACTCTGACGGACCGTGAATACCAGCGCCTGCGCGACATCTCCATCGCCGTGATCCGTGAAGTCGGCGTCGACACCGGCGGCTGCAACATCCAGTTCGCCGTCGAGCCGGACACGGGACGCGTCGTCGTGATCGAGATGAACCCGCGCGTCTCCCGTTCCTCCGCCCTGGCCTCCAAGGCCACCGGCTTCGCGATCGCCAAGATCGCCACCAAGCTCTCCCTCGGGTACACCCTGGATGAGATCCCGAACGACATCACGCAGAAGACGCCCGCGTCCTTCGAACCGACCCTGGACTATGTCGTGGTGAAGGTTCCCCGGTTCGCGTTCGAGAAGTTCCCGGCGGCAGACCCCACCCTGACCACCACCATGAAGTCGGTGGGTGAGGCCATGGCCATGGGCCGGAACTTCACCGAAGCCCTGCAGAAGGCGCTGCGGTCCCTGGAGCAGAAGGGTTCGCAGCTTGACTTCAGCCCCGTCCCGGCAGGTGACGTGGCAGAGCTGATCGAAAAGTCCAAGCGGCCCACCACAGAGCGTTTGCACCAGGTCCAGCGCGCGATGCTCGGCGGCGCCACTGTTGAACAGCTCTTCGAAGCCACCAAGATCGACCCTTGGTACCTGGACCAGCTCCAGCTGCTGAACGAGATCTCGGTGGAGATCCGGGCCGCCGCGGCCCTGACCCCGGAAATGCTCAAGCGCGCTAAACGCCACGGCTTCTCCGACGAGCAGATCGGCTCCCTGACGCACAACTCCGAGGACGTCGTCCGCGGCGTCCGGCAGGCCCTCGGCATCCGGCCGGTGTACAAAACAGTGGACACCTGCGCCGCCGAATTCGCCGCATACACCCCGTACCACTACTCCTCCTACGACGAGGAGGACGAGGTGGCGCTGCACGCCAAGCCGTCCATCATCATCCTGGGCTCGGGGCCCAACCGGATCGGCCAGGGCATCGAATTCGACTACTCCTGCGTCCACGCCTCCATGGCGCTGCGCAAGGCCGGCTACGAGACCGTGATGGTCAACTGCAACCCCGAGACCGTCTCCACCGACTATGACGTCTCCACCCGGCTGTACTTCGAACCGCTGACCCTGGAAGACGTACTCGAAGTCATCGCAGCCGAGGAACGCACCGGCGGCGTGATGGGCGTCTTCGTCCAGCTCGGCGGCCAGACCCCGCTCAAGCTCGCCCAGCAGCTCGCCGACGCCGGTGTCCCGATCCTGGGCACCTCCCCGGAAGCGATCGACCTCGCCGAGCACCGCGGTGCTTTCTCGCAGGTCCTGGACAGGGCCGGGCTCGTGTCGCCGAAGAACGGCACCGCCGTGTCCTTCGAGGACGCTAAGAAGATCGCCGATGAGATCGGCTACCCGGTGCTGGTCCGCCCGTCCTACGTCCTGGGCGGGCGCGGCATGGAGATCGTCTACGACGAGCCCAACCTTTCCCGCTACATCGCCAACGCCACCGAGATCACCGCCGAGCACCCGGTGCTGATCGACCGTTTCCTGGAGGACGCCGTCGAAATTGACGTCGACGCTCTCTACGACGGCACCGAAATGTACCTGGGCGGGATCATGGAACACATCGAGGAAGCCGGCATCCACTCCGGCGACTCGGCCTGCGTGCTGCCGCCGATTACGCTCGGCAACAACGTCCTGGAACGGGTCCGCACCGCCACACTGGCCATCGCCGAGGGCGTGGGCGTCCGCGGACTGATCAACATCCAGTTCGCCCTCGCCTCCGACGTGCTCTATGTTCTGGAAGCCAACCCGCGGGCGTCCCGCACCGTGCCCTTTGTGTCCAAGGCAACCGGTGTGCAGATGGCCAAGGCGGCGGCCCTGATCGGCACCGGCGTGAGCATCAACGAACTTCGCACCACGCATAAGTTGCTGCCGGAAACCGGCGACGGCTCCACGCTGCCGCTGGACGCGCCGGTCTCAGTCAAGGAGGCCGTGCTTCCGTTCAGCCGCTTCCGCACCCCCGAGGGCAAAGTGGTGGACTCGCTCCTCGGGCCCGAGATGCGCTCCACCGGCGAGGTCATGGGCATCGACAAGCACTTTGATACCGCCTTCGCCAAGAGCCAGGCAGCCGCGAACAACGCGCTGCCCACAGAGGGCAAGATCTTCGTCTCTGTGGCCAACCGGGACAAACGCTCGGTCATCATGGGCGTCAAGCGCCTCTCGGACCTCGGCTTCGAGATCGTTTCCACCGGCGGCACCGCCGATGTACTGCGCCGCAACGGCATCCAGGCCACCCCGGTCCGAAAGGTCGCGGAGGGCTTTAGCGCCGAAGGCGAAGGCACCATCGCCGACCTCGTCATCGCCGGTGAGATCGACATGGTGTTCAACACCCCCTCGGGCGGCGAAGCCCGCAGCGACGGCTACGAACTGCGCGCCGCCGCGACGTCGATCGGGATTCCGTGCATCACCACCGTGGCCGAATTCAACGCCGCCGTCCAGGCCATCGAGGCGCTGCGCACGTACGAATGGTCGGTCACGAGCCTGCAGGAACACGCCGCGGCCCTGGCGGCCTCGCAGGAGCGGGTAGCCCGGGAAGCCGCCTCGCATGCCTGAGGCAGTCGCTGCTGCACCCAGCCGGGAGTCCTTCGGCTCCCGGCTGGGCCGGGCCATGGCGGACCGCGGCCCGTTGTGCGTGGGCATAGATCCACATCCGGCGCTGCTGCAGCGCTGGGGATTGGGCGACGACGCCGCAGGGCTGGAGCGTTTCTCGCTGACCGTCCTGGAGGCCGTGGGTTCGCTCGCTGCCGCGGTAAAGCCCCAGGTGGCGCTCTACGAACGTCACGGTTCCGCGGGCATCGCCGTGCTGGAGCGCACCCTCGCCGCGGCGGCGGACGCCTCCGTCCTGACGATTGCCGACGCCAAACGCGGTGACATCGGCTCCACCATGGCCGCCTACGCCGATGCCTGGCTGCGGGACGGGTCCCCCCTGGCCGCGGATTCAGTCACGCTCAGCCCGTACCTGGGCTTCGAATCGCTGCGTCCGGCGCTGGACCTCGCCGCGCAGACCGGGCGCGGTGTTTTTGTCCTGGCCCTGACGTCCAATCCGGAAGGCGCTTCGGTCCAGCACGTCGGGGGAGCGGACTCCGTCGCCCGACGGATTGTGCAGGCGGCTGCAGTGGAGAACCGCCGGTACTTCGTTGATCAAGACGGCGGTGACCTGGGGTCGACGGGCCTCGTCGTCGGCGCGACCGTCGGTTCCGCGCTGGCGGACCTGGACCTGGACCTCGCCGCCGTGCGGGGCCCCATCCTTGCCCCGGGCCTTGGCGCGCAGGGCGCCACCCCGGCGGACCTCCGGCATACCTTCGGTGGCGCCTACGGCCAGCTGCTCGGCACGTCCAGCCGCGACATCCTCAACGCCGGTCCCCGGGTCCAGGACCTGCGGGACGCCGCCGGCCGCACCCTTGACGGGCTGCGCGGGGCCTGAGGGGTGTTCCGGGTGGTTCGTGGTCACGGCTGAACTTTCCCATTGATTTCTGCCGGGCCCAGACGGTAGGTTCAGGACAGGTCCGTGGTACCGCCGGGGTGCTGCTTGGCCACTCCGGACGGACCGTGGGTGCGGTCCGTCCGACAACGCAGGGAGGCATGCAATGAGTTTGCGACCCCTCACTCCGCAGGAGCGGGCCGACGCCCTGGGGAAGGCGGCCGCGGCCAGGACCACCCGGGCCGATGCCAAAGACCGGCTGAAGTCAGGGGCGCTGACCATCTCGGAGCTGCTCAGTGCCGGCGAGACCGACGACGCGATAGCCCGGATGCGGATCGTGGAACTGCTGGAGGCGCTGCCCGGCATTGGCAGGGTGCGCGCGGCGGCGATCATGGAGCAATTGGGCATCGCCGCATCGCGCCGGGTCCGCGGGTTGGGAATTCACCAGCGCCGGGCGCTGGTAGATTTTATAGAAGACAAACAGCCCGGTCCGCCGCGCTGACTTCGAACCCGCCCAAAGGAATATGTGAGCAAGAAACCGGGACTGACAGTCCTCGCCGGCCCGACGGCTGTTGGCAAAGGCACCGTGTCCACCTACATCCGGGACAATTATCCCGGCGTCTGGCTGTCCGTCTCGGCCACCACCCGCCCGGCGCGTCCCGGCGAAGTTGACGGCGTCCACTATTTTTTCAAGTCGGCCGAAGAGTTTGACGCGTTGGTGGAAGCCGGAGAGCTCCTGGAGTGGGCAGTTGTCCACGGACGCAACCGCTACGGAACACTGCGCAGCACGGTGGACGCTGCGATTGCCGATGGCCGCTCCGTGCTTCTGGAAATCGACCTGCAGGGTGCGCGGCAGGTCAAGGACGCCGTCCCGGACGCCCAGTTCGTCTTCCTCGCACCGCCGAGCTGGGACGAAATGGTCCGCCGACTGGTGGGCCGCGGCACGGAAACAGCGGAAGAACAGCAGCAGCGGCTGGAAACCGCTAAACTAGAACTTGCCGCTGAACCGGAGTTTGACCACACCGTCATCAATGATGACGTTCGACGGGCAGCGGACGAGCTTGTTTCACTCATGGGGCTGACCCCGAACCCGTAGCTAGGCGCCGGGACGTATCGGCCCGTTTAGAATTTGGAGAATTCGTGTCCACGAACCTTGAAGGCATCATCAACCCGCCGATCGACGAGCTGCTGAAGGCCGCCGACTCGAAGTACGGACTGGTGATTTTCGGTGCCAAGCGTGCCCGCCAGATCAACGCATACTACGCCCAGCTGCACGAGGGCCTCTTTGAGTACGTCGGCCCGCTGGTCGACACCAAACTGAACGAGAAGTCCCTCTCCATCGCCCTGCGCGAAATCAACGAAGGCAAGCTCGTCTCCACACCGATCGAACCTGCAGAGTAATTACGCAGGCGGAGCTCACGTGCGCATAGTCCTCGGAGTCGGGGGAGGGATAGCTGCCTACAAGGTGGCGTCGCTCCTCCGGCTTTTTACTGAAGCCGGCCATGACGTCACCGTCATCCCCACGGAAGCTGCGACCCGTTTCGTTGGCGTCGCCACCTGGGAGGCGTTGTCCGGGCATCCGGTCAGCAACAGCGTTTTCGACGACGTGCATGCCGTAAACCACGTCCGACTGGGACACGAGGCCGAGCTGATCGTGGTGGCTCCAGCGACCGCCGACCTGCTGGCACGCGCCGCCACCGGGCAGGCCAGCGACCTCCTCAGCAACACCCTCCTGATGGCCGGAAGCTGCCCGGTCCTGATGGCCCCCGCCATGCACACCGAAATGTGGCAGCACCCGGCCACCCAGGCCAACGTCGAGACGCTCCGCAGCCGGGGTATCACCGTGCTCGAACCCTCGTCCGGACGGTTGACCGGCGCCGACTCCGGTCCTGGCCGGCTGCCCGAACCCCAGGCCATCTTCGACGCCGCACTGGCCCTCGCCGGTGCCTCCGCCGTGCCCGTGACCGTGCCGCCGTCGGACGACCCGTTGTCCGGGCCCTTGCGGCCGCTGGCCGGGCTCACCGTCACGGTCAGTGCCGGCGGCACCCGCGAGCCGCTGGATCCGGTCCGGTTCCTCGGTAACAGGTCCTCCGGCAAGCAGGGCGTGGCACTTGCCGCCGCCGCCCGCGACGCCGGTGCCAGGGTCCGTCTGCTGGCCGCCCACATGGACGTTCCCGCTCCGGCCGGCGTCGACGTCGTGAAGGTGGGGACCGCGCTGGAGTTGCGCAAAGCGGCGCTGCACGCCTCTGTCGACTCCGACGTCATCATCATGGCGGCCGCCGTCGCGGACTTCCGCCCGGCGGATGTCTCCGGCACCAAGATCAAGAAGCGCGACGACGTCGCCGATCCCGTCATCTCACTGGTCCGGAACCCGGACATCCTGCGTGAGCTTGTCGAGGTCCGGGACGCGGCTTCCCGCCGCCAGCTGATTGTCGGTTTCGCGGCGGAGACCGGTGACGCCGACGGCGACGTGTTGGAGTATGCTGCTGCCAAGCTGCGCCGCAAGGCGTGCGACCTGCTGGTGGTCAATCATGTGGGCCAGGACAAGGTGTTCGGCGAAGACACCAACTCCGTAGTCATCCTTTCGCGTTCCGGCTCCGAAGCCCAAGAGGCGTCGGGTTCAAAGTCCGACGTCGCGGCTGCCGTGATCGACCGCATCAGCGCCGAACTCAGCCAGGTAGTCCCGCCTGCCTGAGCCCGGAGTGAGCGGCGTCTCTTTAATCCAGGGACACACGCTGCCGGACGTCCGTTTTCCAACCAGTAAGGTAGTTGAGTGACTTTACCGCTGCACATCCCTGACTTCCACGGGTCCACGCCCGCCTCGCTCCGGCTCTTCACGTCCGAGTCGGTGACCGAAGGCCACCCCGACAAGATCTGCGACCAGATCAGCGACGCGATCCTCGACGCCCTGCTGGCCAAGGACCCCGAGTCCCGGGTGGCCGTGGAGACGCTGGCCACCACCGGGCTGGTCCACGTCGCCGGCGAGGTCACCACGGATGCTTACGTTGAAATACCGCAGATCGTCCGGGAAACCATCCTCGGCATCGGCTACGACTCCTCGGCCAACGGCTTCGACGGCGCCCGCTGCGGAGTGTCTGTGTCGATCGGCCAGCAGTCCAACGACATCGCCGGGGGCGTCTTTAACTCACTCGAAGCCCGCGAGGGACGCCAGGAGGACGACTACGACCTCCAGGGTGCCGGCGACCAGGGCCTGATGTTCGGCTACGCCAGCGATGAGACCCCGTCCTACATGCCGGTTCCGATCTGGCTCGCGCACCGGCTCTCGGAGCGGCTCACCGAGGTCCGCAAGAGCGGGGAACTGGATTACCTGCGCCCCGACGGCAAGACCCAGGTCACTGTCGGCTACGACGGCGACCGGCCCGTTTCCGTCGAGACTGTCGTCATCTCCAGCCAGCACGCCGACGGCGCGAGCCTTGACCAACTCCGCTCCGATCTCGCGACGCGCGTGGTGGCCCCGGTGATGGCCTTGTCCAACCTGGATTACTCCCGCTCCAAGAACATCCTGAACCCGGCCGGTGCCTTCGTCATCGGCGGCCCGGTAGGCGACGCCGGCCTGACCGGCCGCAAGATCATCGTTGACACCTACGGCGGCATGGCCCGCCACGGCGGCGGTGCCTTCTCCGGCAAGGACCCGTCAAAGGTCGACCGCTCGGCAGCCTACGCCATGCGCTGGGTCGCCAAAAACGTGGTGGCGGCCGGTCTCGCGAAGCGCGCGGAAATCCAGATTGCCTATGCGATTGGCCAGGCCCGTCCGGTGGGCACCTACGTGGAGACCTTCGGCACCGAGACCGTGGACCCGGCACGGATCAGTGCGGCGATCGCCGAAATCTTCGACCTGCGCCCCCGCGCCATCATCGACGCCCTGGACCTGAAGCGCCCCATCTACGCCAAGACCGCAGCCCATGGCCATTTCGGCCGGGAGGATCCCGACTTCACCTGGGAGCGGCTGGACCGGGTTGACGCGCTGAAGGCCTTCTTCAACGCCTGAGACATCCGGACGCTTTTGCTTGGGCACCTCCGGGTTTTTGCAGTAAGTGTCACTGCCTCGTGATGTGCTGTAGCCAGGCCGCCAATACCGGCGGCCTGGCTATTCTTTAGTGCCGGACATTCGCTGAAGAATCGCTGAGCTGAACTGCAGGCGAAAGGAGGACACGAGAGATGAGCCCGGCTCAAGGCGCGCCAGCTTCGGCTGAACCCTTCCAGCTCTCGCTGCTGCAGGGCTTTCCAAAATCCGCAGCCGCTGCCTCCGGTCCAGTTCTGGCCGAACGGCTCCCCGTGGCACGCGTGCGGCTGGAGTCCTCCTTGCCGCACCTTGACCGGCCCTTCGACTACAGCGTGCCCGCCGGACTCGATGCCGCCGCACAGCCCGGGGTCAGGGTGAAGGTGAAGTTCAACGGCCAGGAACTTCCGGGATACCTGATGGAACGGGCCGCTGCGTCCGACGCCGGCCACCCCCTCGTGCCACTGCACAAAGTGGTTTCACCGCTTCCGGTACTGACGGCGCCGGTCGCAGCTCTCGCCGGCCGCGTCGCGGCACGCTATGCAGGCAACGTCAGCGACGTGCTGCGCGTCGCTGTGCCGCCACGGATGGCGAGGCTTGAAAAGGACCTCGCCCCCGACGGCATCCTGGATCCTGCCGTCTTCGCCGACGAAGGCTCCGGTGCCGGGGCGGGCCCGGCGATTCCGGCCGGGCTGGAAGCATCCAGCTGGGGGTCCTACCGAAACGGCCCCGCGTTCGTGCAGCACCTCAACGCAGGCGAGTCCCCACGGGCGGTACTCAGTGCGCTGCAGGGCTGGGGACCGGGAGGCTGGCCCCGCCTCATCGCCGAAGCCGTGGCGGCCGTGCGCCTGTCCGGCCGCGGCGCCGTCGTCGTCGTGCCCGATTACCGCGACCTGGACCGGGTGGAGTCCGCCCTCCTGCAACTGCTTCCTGCCGGAGACGTTGCCCGGCTCACCGCAGACGATGGCCAGACGCCGCGGTACCGCAGCTTCCTGCGGATCCTCAGCGGTGCTGCGGGGGTTGCCGTCGGGACCCGGTCCGCTGCCTACGCTCCCGTCCACAACCTGGGGCTGGTGGTCTGCTGGGACGACGGCGACGACCTCCACATCGAGCAGCGCTCACCCTACGCCCACTCCCGCGAAGTTCTGCTGTTGCGCGCCGAGCAGGAGGGAGCCGCGTGCCTGTTGGCTGCACACACCCGCAGTACCGAGGCGCAACGCCTCGTCGAAGCTGGCTGGGCGTGGCCGGTCGAAGCCGACCGCGCCGTGGTGCGCCGGAGGGTTCCGCGGGTGCTGAACACGGCGGACAGCTACGAACTCGAGCATGATCCGCTGGCCAGGATCGCGCGGCTCCCGGGCGCCGCCTGGCGCGCTGCCAAGGAAGGGCTGGAACGCGGGCCGGTCCTGGTCCAGGTGGCACGGGCCGGCTATGCGCCCTCGCTTGCCTGCGAAAACTGCCGTGACCCGGCGCGCTGTGCGTCCTGCGCCGGTCCGCTGGCCATCGCCGGGGCCAGCGGGAGCTCTGCCGTGCCGCAATGCCGCTGGTGTTCGACGCCGGCGCCGGACTGGCGGTGCAGCACCTGCAACGGCGCCCGGCTCCGGCGCGGGGCCACTGGTGCCTTGCGCACGGCGGAGGAACTGGGCCGTGCCTTTCCCGGCAAGCCGGTTGTCACCTCGTCAGGGGACCGGGTACTGGCCACGGTTCCGGACTCGAAGGCCCTTGTCGTCGCCACGGTCGGTGCGGAGCCCGTCGCCGCCGGCGGCTATGCGGCGGCACTGCTGCTGGACGGCGACTCCCTGCTGCGCCGCGAAAACCTGCGGGCGGGGGAGGACGCCGTCCGGCGCTGGTTCAATGCCGCGGCCCTGGTCCGACCCGCGGGCGACGGCGGCCTCGTGGTGATCACCGCGGACGACGCCGCCGGCGTCGGTGCCCTGCTGCGCTGGGATCCGGCGGGCTATGCGCAGCGGGAACTCTCGCTGCGCCGGGAACTCCACCTTCCGCCGGCCGTCCGGGTCGCGTCACTGACCGGCGGGCGGGCCACCGTCGGGCACTTCAGCGAGGCCGTAACTCAAAACCTTGCCGCCCAGGGAATCGTATTGCGGACGGCCGGACCGGCGCCGCTGGTCATCACCGGACCCGGCGGCCACGGCGGAACTCCAGGGGCTGCGGGAGAGGACGTCCGGACACTGATGTTCCTGCCCTACGGACAGGCCGCACAAATCACCAGTGTGCTGCGGGCCGTCAAGGTCGCCGCCGCGGCCAAACGCACCGACGATCCGGTACAGCTTCGGCTCGACGGAGTGGACGTACTCTAAAAACGGTTCCGGCACAGTACGGACCGGTGCGGACGGCTGCGGCAACGTCCTGCCCGTGCCGTTGCGGTTGGACCAAGTTTTGTCGGTGCCTCGTGGTGTGATGTGAGGGTGAAGAACGGGCCGGTTTTGGGCAGGGAGTGCGTGGACGCGGTGGATGCCGTTTCCCGCTCCGTTGCTGCGCTGGCGGTCCTCGTCGGCGGGGAACCGTCAGGTGCCGCGGTGCTGAATGCCGGCGGTGGGGCTCCGTTGGTTGATGGCGGGGATGCGTTGCGGGATGCTGCCGATGTGTGTTTGGACGGGTTCGCCGAGGTGGCCCGGTTGGAGGCCCGGTTCGCGGCGTTGAAGGTCCTGCTGACCGCTGAGTTCGTGCAGGCGGCCGGGGCCTTGGTACTCCCGGCGCGGTCCGCTCAGGAGGGCAGCGCGCAGGCGATGGCCGTTATTGCCGAGGTCGCGTGCGCCCTGACGGTCAGTGAAGGGACCGCCGCAGCCCTGGTCTCCGAATCCCGCGCGTTAACGACGGCGCTGCCGCGGACCCTGGCCGCGCTGCAGGCCGGCACGATCTCCTGGCAGCACGCCCGGGTCGTTGTGGACGAAACCGCGCACTTGGACGCGGCCGGTGCCGCCGGGCTGGAGGAGCATTTCCTGGACCCCGAGGCCGCGAAACCGGCCCGCGGCTGCCCGGCCGGGGAGCTTGTCCCGGGACGGTTCCGGGCGAAAGTGCGCGCCTGGCGGGAACGCCACCACCCGGTCAGCATCGAAAAACGCCACGCCAAAAGCGCAGAAGACCGGCGGGTCGAGTTCGTCCCGGACCGGGACGGCATGGCCTGGCTCTCCACCTACCTGCCGGCAGCAACGGCCGCGGGGATCTGGGACCGGACCACCACCGCCGCCCGGGCCCTTCAAGGACCCTCCGAGGCCCGCACCCTGACCCAGCTCCGCGCCGACGTCGCCGCGGCGTGGCTGCTGACCAGCGGGACAAATCGAATGGAGGCCACAGGTGGAACGGGTGGAACGGGTGGGACGGGTGGGACGGGTGCCGGGGATGTTCCGTCGCCCCGGGCGCAGGTTCTGATCACCGTCCCCGTCCTGTCCCTGCTGGGCGCCGCCGAAGAGCCCGCCACCTTGGACGGCTACGGTCCCATCCCGCCCTCCATGGCCCGCCGCCTGATCGCAGAAGGAGCCGGGTCCTTCCACCGGGTCCTGATCGATCCCCGCGACGGTGCACCGTTGGAGATCGGCCGGAGCAGTTACCGGCTCACCGGAGCCCAGCGGCGCTGGCTTCGGCTCCGGGACGGCAAGTGCCCCTTTCCAGGGTGTAACAATGCTTCCCTGGATAACGAAGCAGACCACCTGCTGGCCTGGGCCGACGGCGGCACCACCGGGATCACGAACCTCGGCCAGCCCTGCCGCAAACACCACCGCCTCAAACACACCTCAGCCTGGACACCCACCGGGGCCAGCAAAAACCACCCACCCGGATGGACCTCACCAATGGGACGGCGGTACCCCAGCGAATCCCAGGACTGGGAACCACCACCCTGGCCAGCCATCCTCGCAGCACTGACCCAACCCGCAGAGGCGGACCCGGGGCCACAGCCAGACCTGGGGCTGCTCGCGGACGAGGACCACGACGCAGACTTGGGCTGGAACCCGCCACCAGGCGCGGACCCGGGCTGGGACCTGGACGCGGAGCTGGACTCGGGCTGGGACCTGGACGCGGAGCTGGACTCGGGCTGGGACCTGGACGCGGAGCTGGACTCGGGACTGCCGCCAGACCCCGGCCCGGACCCGGAACTGCCCGTCGACCCTCTACCCGCAAGGTACCACCCCGCGGCCTGAGGGCAAGGCTGCAACCTAGCGGCGTGCGTGGAGCGCCAGGGCTTCTTCCGCAGCGTCTAGCAGCCTGCGGGCGGACTCGTCCCAGCTGAAATCCGCTGCGCGCTCCACTGCACGGCGGGACCGTGCTGTCCACACGTCCGGCTCCTCCAGCTTCCGCACCGCGGCCGCGAACTCCTCCGGGGAGTCCGGATGGACGTAACTGACGGCGTCCCCGCCCACCTCACGGAAAATTGCGATGTCACTGGCGATCACGGGGGTGCCATGGGACATCGCTTCAACGAGGGGCAGTCCGTAACCCTCGGCTTTGGAAAGGCTGATCAGGGCCGTAGTTCGCCCCAGCAAAGCCTCATACTCGGCGTCCGTGACGCCGTTATGGAACACGATGTGCGCGCCGGCGGGCGCCAGGGCCTGGAGTTCCGCCCGGCGTTCGGTGGTGATCCGGCTGAGCAGGTGCAGAGTCATGTCCGGCAGCTCCGCCATTCCCTTGACCATGGTTTCGACGTTCTTGTACGGCATGAAGGACCCCATGTACAGCAGCGTCTTGTCCGCCCCTGCGCCAACATCCCGGGGCGTATGTCCGTGCTGCGGGGCGTTGCCGACGATTCGGACGGGCCTGCTGGTCAACCGGTACTTCGCGATCAAAGCCGCGGTAGTGGAGCTGATGGTTGCCACGACGTCGGCCCGGTTCAGGAGCAGGCGCTGGGGCCAGAAAGCCTTGTGGTAGAGCCGCCAGAGGACCCGGACCGGAGCGGGCAGGAAGCCCGGAGGCGCCGGGTGTTCGTAGTAGATCAAATCGTGCAGAGTCAGCACCAGCGGGTACGTCCGTCCCCAGCTGCCCATGGTCTGCATGGGGCAAACCACAACATCGGCGCCCAGTTTGTTCACCTTGGACGCGACGAACACCTCGGCGGGGGACAGCGGGCTGTTGATCAAGGTGTAGGGCACGTCCGGCAGCAGGGCCAGTTGTCGGACATCGCTGATCAGCATGGAGACATCGGCGACCTTGGCAGTGGCCGCGATCAGGCTTGCACCATAGCGGCTGATTCCGTCGTGGTGGTCCAGACGGGTGAAACGGGCATCGACAATAATTTTCACGAGGAATGGTCCTTCAGGAAGCGTCGGATGGCCGCCGCGGCGGGCTCCGGGGTTTCGTAGTGGATCAGGTGCCCGACGTCGGGGATCACAGTGAGGGCCGCATCCGGCAGGAGGCCCAGCAGGATGTGCTGGTCCGGCAGCGCGGCGATCTCGTCCTTTTCACCGGCGATCAGCAGCACCGGAAGCGTAAGACCGGAGGCCACCTCGGCCACGTTGCTGCCCACCGAGGCCTTGAACGCCTCCAGCAGGCTCTTCCGGTCCGCGAACGCGGAGAAATAGGCGCTGTGCTGGGCGTGCACAAATCGGCGGAGGTTCTTGTCCTTGGTCTTCGCCATCGCCTCGCTCATGATCCGGACGATCAACTGGCTGCGCAGCAGGCCCTGGCCCAGGCGGCGGGGCAGCCGGGCCGCGGCTTCGTAGTAGAGGACGGCGAGTTTGGTCATCAGCCCCTTGGACCCCTCCAGGGCAGGGGCAGCGATCGGGTTGATCAGGATCAGTTCACTGACCGTTCCAGGGTGGGCTGCCACGAAATGGCTCGCCACGATGGAGCCGAAGGAATGTCCCAGCAGGACCGTGTCGGGGCCCAGGTGCAGCGCCGCCATGAACTCGGCCAGGAACTGGACGTACCGCTCAACGCTGTGTCCGGAATCGGGAAAAGCGGCGGAGCTGCCGAACCCGGGCAGATCCGGCATGATGAGACGCATCTCGGCGAGCTGGTCGGCCACCCGGAGCAGGCCATGGTGGTCGCCGCGGAAGCCGTGCACCACCAGAATGGTCTGCGTCTCCGGGGTCACGCGGACGGGCTCGTAAATCCAGTACGCAGCCCGCGTGCCGGCCAGGTCCACTTCCGCGGCATGGGTGCGGGCGTCGAGGCCGGCGCTGAACAGGGGAGTGCCGGGGGAGGGCTGGGTGTCCACATGATCCATTCGATAAGTCCTAATTGACGGTGTTCGGGTTGGAGCCGGTGCGGACGCCGCGGTCCAGTCCGGCCAGGGCGTCCATGGCGGAGTCGTCCAGGCTGAAGCCGAAGACGTTCAGGTTTTCCCGAATCCGGGCGGAGGAGCTTGCCTTGGGGATGGCGACGATGCCGAGCTGCATATGCCAGCGAAGGATGATCTGCGCAGGGGTCTTGCCGTGCACGGCCGCCAGGTCCACAACCACCTCGTCCTGCAGGACCTGGCCGCGGCCCAGCGGGCTCCATGCCTCGGTGGTGATGCCGAGCCCGCTGTGCAAGGCGCGCAGCTCCTCCTGCTGGAGCCAGGGGTGAAGCTCAATCTGGTTCACGGCCGGGGTGACCTCGGCCGTCTGCAGCAGGCGGTCCAGATGCTCCGGCTCGAAGTTCGAGACTCCGATGGCCCGGACCCTGCCCTCCCGGTACATCGTCTCCAAGGCTTTGTAGCTTTGGGAGTAAAGCCCCCGTTGCGGGCACGGCCAGTGGATCAGGTACAGATCGACGTACTCCAGTCCGAGGTTGGCCATGGACGTGTCAAAGGCGCGCAGCGTGGCATCGTAGCCCTGGTCGTCGTTCCAGAGCTTGGTCGTCACGAACAGGTCCTCGCGGGAGAGCGAAGGGGAGGCCTCGCCGGAGCCGCCGCGGGCGTTGCGCCCGTCGAATCCGGCTAAAGCCCCGATGCCCCGGCCAACGCCTGCCTCGTTGCCGTACATGGCGGCGGTGTCGAAATGCCGGTAGCCGGACTCCAGCGCCATGGTCACCAGGTCCGGAGCGTCGGCAGGTGGCACCTTGTACAGTCCAAACCCCAACTGATCAATCAGTACACCGTTGTTGAGGCTGAGCCGGGGAGCGGGTTTCATAACCCCGACTTTACCGACTCCGCCGCCCGTCCTCCCCACGGCTCAGGACAAGCCGTCGAAGCTGACCAGGCGCCGTGCGCTGGCCTCATCGAGGATCAAATCGGTCGCCAGGCCTGCAGCAAGAGCACCGCGCAGTCCGTTGATCTTGGACGCTCCCGAAACCACACAGATCCTTCGGCGGATCTGGCGCAGCTGGGCAAGGTCCGGGCCGGTGGAGCGCTCGTTCAAGGTGATGCCGTCCGAAGAGCCATCGGCACGGAAAAACACCGTGGCGACGTCGCCGACGACGTCCGAGGTGGCCAGGACGTCGAGGTCGTTTTCGTCCAGGTAACCGCCTGCGTAGACGTGGCTGGGATAGTCGGCGTCCACCGATCCGACGCCGAAAATCGCAATGCTCATGCGTGCCTGCAGCTCCAGGATGCGTTGCACACTGCGCTCATTCCACATGGCATCTTTCGTCGCGGCGTGATCGAAGAACGCGGGGACCGGAAACTGCTCCACCCGCGCACCGTAGGCGCTGCCGAAGCGGCGCATGATGTCGGCGGCGTAGGTGATGCCGGTGGTTTCCATGTTTCCAGCCCCGTTGAGCTGGACGATCACGCAGTCGTGCGTGATTTTGCGGGTCAGGTGCCGGCTGACTGCGCTCAAGGTCGACCCCCAGGCGACGCCGATGATGGCGTTTGAGTCCACCAGCGGCCCAATGGTACGGGCGGCCTGCATCGCCACGCGGTCCAGTGTTTCCGCCTCATTGAGGGTGTCCACTACCGGAACCACGTGTACGTCCACCTTGTATTCGGCACGGATCATGCTCTCCAGCTCCGGGCCGGTATCCAGCGGGCTGCGGATTTGGATCTGCACCAGGCCGGATTCCCGGGCCGAAGACAGCAGGCGCGACACGGTGGACCGCGACGTGCGCAGCTCCCGCGCAATCGCGTCCATGGTCAAGTCCTGCAGGTAATACAACTGGGCGGCGCGGAGGGCGTCGGAGCTGCGTGAGGGTGTCATCCCATTTCCGTTCTGCACGTTTGTGCATAGTGCTTGACTCCATTTTCCAATACTCCAAAGAATAGTGATGAACGGCGCCGCGCCGTAGGGCGCGCCGCACAGAACCAGACCCAAAGGAGCAGTTCTTGGGACAGAAGGATTCAGCCCGCAACCAGGCATCGACCGGCGAGCGGACATCGGTGCGCAAGCTGCGGACGCGGCCCCACGCACAGGTGCTCATTATCGGTGGTGGCATCAACGGCGTGGGCACGTTCCGGGACCTCGCCCTGCAGGGTGTGGACGTCGCCCTCGTGGAGCGCGGTGACTACTGCCAGGGAGCCAGCGGCGCCTCCTCGCACATGATCCACGGCGGCATCCGTTACCTCGAGAACGGCGAGTTCCGCCTCGTTCAGGAATCGGTCGTGGAACGCAACCGGCTGCTGCGCATCGCGCCGCACTACGTGAAGCCGCTGCAGACCACCATCCCTATCTTCAGCACGTTCTCCGGCATTCTGTCCGCGCCGCTGCGGTTCCTGACCCACAAGCAGCAGGGTGCGCCGAAAGAACGCGGCGCCTTCTTGATCAAGCTCGGCCTGAGCATGTACGACTCCTTCTCCCGTGACGGCGGAACCGTGCCGCGCCACCAGTTCCGAGGCCGCAAGCGTGCACTGGCTGAGCTGCCGCGGCTGCACCCGGGCATCAAGTACGCGGCGACGTACTTCGACGCTTCCGTCCACAACCCGGAGCGCCTCACGCTGGACGTCCTCCAGGACGGCGAAAAGGCCGGAACCGCCGGAGCCAGTGACGCCCGCGCCAGCAACTACCTCTCCCTCGTGTCCGTGAAGGACGCGGCCGGAGCGGGGCGCACGGGCAGCACCGTGGAACTCCGCGACGAACTCACCGGCGAGCTGTTCGAGTTTTCCGCCGACGTCATTGTCAACACCACCGGAGCCTGGGTTGACCAGACCAACCAGGCGATGGGTGCGGCGTCGGCCTTCATGGGCGGCACCAAGGGCTCGCACATCGTGCTGGACCACCCCGAACTGCTGGCTGCCTGCAACGGCCGCGAAATCTTCTTCGAACACACCGACGGCCGGATCGTGCTGATCTACCCGATGGGGGACCGGGTCCTCGTCGGCACCACGGACATCGACGCCGACATGGCAGCCGATGCCGTCTGCACCGAGGAGGAAATCGACTACTTCTTCGACCTGATCGGCCACGTCTTCCCGGACATCGCTGTGGACCGGGACCAGATCGTCTATACCTTCTCGGGAGTCCGTCCGCTGCCCAAGCACGACGCCACGCAGCCGGGCTTCGTCAGCCGTGACTACCGCATCGAACACCGCGCTGCCGGGGAGGGCAAGTCCGGCGCCGCCGTACTCAGCCTTGTCGGCGGAAAATGGACCACCTTCCGCGCCCTGGCCGAGCACCTGAGCAACGACGTCCTCGCCGAGCTGGGAATGGAACGGAAAGTCTCGACGGCGAAACTCGCCATCGGCGGCGGCGACGGCTTCCCGGACAGCGAGGACGGCGTCCAGCGCTGGATCAAGACACACATGGCGGAGGGCCGGGACGCGGACCGGACCGCCGTGCTGCTGACCCGCTACGGCACCCGGGCTGAGGAAGTCATCCGCTTCCTCGACGGCGCCGCTGGCTCCGCACCGGACCGGCTCCTGCACTCAACCCGCGAACTCAGCGTCCGCGAACTGGAGTTCATGGCCCGCAACGAGCAGGTGGGGCACCTGGTTGACGTCCTGATCCGCCGTACTTCCCTGGCCTTCCGCGGGTTGGTCACCGGCGAACTTCTGAACGAAGTTGCCGACACCCTCGCCGGGCCGCTGGGCTGGGACGCGGCAGCCCGGGCTTCCGAGATCACCCACGCCCAGGAGGTGCTCAAACGGTTCCACGGTGTCCAGGTCCACAGCCTGGTCTCCTGATAGACCTCGGCGCCCGGACGGGGGACCTCCGGGCGCAAGGACTGCGCGGTTCATTGGGGACCGGCGCAGTGGCCGGCCGGCAGCGCTAACGCGTTGCCGGCCCAACAGCCTCTCAAACTCGCGAGAGGCTGACAACAGAAAATAGAGGAGTCAAAGATGTCTCTTGGAATAGTTTTCCTGTCCGAAGTATTCGGTACCGCGATGCTGACCCTGCTGGGTTGCGGCGTCGTGGCGAACGTGGCACTCAAAGGCACCAAGGGCAACAACGGCGGGTTCCTGATGGTGACCTGGGGATGGGGCATCGCCGTCTTCGCCGGTGTCTTTGTTGCCGCCAAGTCCGGGGCGCACCTGAACCCGGCCGTCACGTTCGGCCTGCTGCTCAATGGCAAGAAGGAGTACGCCCCCGGCGTTCCGGTTGACTTCGCCTCCACCTTCACCTACTTCGGCGGTGAACTGCTCGGCGCCTTCCTCGGCGCTGTCGTGATGTGGCTGGCCTACAAGCAGCACTTCGATGCTGAGCCGGAGTCCGCCAACCAGCTGGGCGTGTTCTCGACCGGCCCGGCCATCCGTTCCACCCCGTGGAACCTGATCACGGAGATCGTCGGCACCTTCGTCCTCGTCTTCGTCATCCTGACCCTGGGCGGGACACCTTCGGGCCTCGGACCGCTGGCGGTGGCACTTCTGGTCGTCGGCATCGGTGTGTCCCTCGGTGGCCCTACGGGCTACGCCATCAACCCGGCCCGTGACCTTGGCCCGCGCATCGCCCACGCCCTGCTGCCCATGAAGGGCAAGGGAGCCTCCGACTGGAGCTACTCCTGGATTCCCGTCGTTGGGCCGCTCGTCGGTGGCGGCCTCGCCGGCATCGTCGCAGCCATCGTGCCCATCATCGCCACTGCGGCAGCCTAAGCCCTCCCTGCTGACTCATTTACCTGCCAATCCCAAGACAAGGACGTCAACATGAACCAGTACGTAATCGCCATTGACCAGGGCACCACCAGCACCCGCGCCATTGTGTTCGACCACAGCGGCAATATTGTCTCCTCCGGACAAATGGAACACGAGCAGATTTTCCCGCAGGCAGGCTGGGTGGAGCACGATCCCGCCGAGATCTGGAACAACACCCGTGAGGTCATCGCCTCCGCCCTCTCCAAGGCGAACCTGACCCGCCACGACATTGCCGCCGTCGGTATCACCAACCAGCGCGAAACCGCCGTCGTCTGGGACAAGACCACCGGCAAAGCCGTGTACAACGCGATCGTCTGGCAGGACACCCGTACCCAGTCGATCGTGGATGAACTGGCCAGGGACGGGGGACCGGACCGGTTCAAGCAGAAGGTGGGCCTGCCGCTGGCCACCTACTTCTCCGGCACCAAGATCAAGTGGATCCTGGACAACGTCGAGGGTGCGCGGGCGAAAGCCGAAGCCGGCGACCTCGTCTTCGGCAACACCGACGCGTGGGTGCTCTGGAACCTTACCGGCGGGACCGACGGTGGCGTCCACGTCACGGACGTCACCAACGCCTCACGGACCCTGTTCATGGATCTCGAGACCCTTTCCTGGGACCAGGAGATCCTGGACGCTTTCGGTGTCCCGGCGTCGATGATGCCGGCCATCAAGTCCTCTTCCGAGGTCTATGGCACGGTCCACACGTCCCAGCTGCTGCGCGAGGTTCCGGTCGCCGGCATCCTCGGTGACCAGCAGGCCGCCACGTTCGGTCAGGCCGCGTTCGGCGCCGGCGAGGCCAAGAACACCTACGGCACCGGCTGCTTCCTCATCTTCAACACCGGTGAGGAAATTGTCCACTCCAAGAACGGACTGCTGACCACGGTGGGCTACAAGCTCGGCGACGCCAAGCCGCACTACGCCCTGGAAGGCTCCATCGCCGTCACCGGTTCGCTGGTGCAGTGGCTGCGGGACAACCTTGGCATGATCAGCAGCGCCCCGGAAGTGGAGACGCTGGCGGCCTCCGTCAAGGACAACGGCGGCGTGTACATCGTTCCGGCGTTCTCCGGACTCTTCGCTCCCTACTGGCGTTCGGATGCCCGCGGTGCGATTGTCGGCCTGACCCGCTTCGTGAACAAGAACCACATCGCCCGCGCGGCGCTGGAAGCTACCGCCTTCCAGACCCGCGAAGTGCTCGACGCCGTCAACGCGGACTCCGGCGTGCCGCTGACGGAACTGAAGGTCGACGGCGGCATGGTCGCCAACGACGCACTCATGCAGTTCCAGGCAGACATCCTGGGTGTCCCGGTCATCCGGCCCAAGGTCGTGGAAACCACCTCCCTGGGTGCCGCCTACGCCGCCGGGCTCGCCGTCGGCTTCTGGAAGGACCTCGGCGAATGTTCCGCCAACTGGTCCGAGGACAAGCGGTGGGAACCGCAGATGGAACAGTCCGAGCGCGAACGCCAGATGCGTCTCTGGAAGAAGGCCGTCACCAAGTCCATGGACTGGGTCGACGAGGACGTGAAGTAACCTTCACCCGGTCCGAACCGCCGCACCACAGAAAAGCTCCGGTCAGCCTGGTTGACCGGAGCTTTTCTGCGGGTGGGCGGGAGCCGCGGGCCGGCGTCGGGCGTGTCCCGTACCCGTCAGGAGCCGGTATGTGGGAAGTCCACCACGGCGCGCGGTGTCTTGGCATAGACGTCCTTGCTCACGGTGTAGCCCCTGTTATCCAGCGCGAGCGCCTGGGCGTTCACATGCGCCAGTTTCAGGCGGCTCAGCTTCTTGATTTTGACCAGGTCCATGGACTCCCGGCTGTCGCCGCCGGAGGCTGTGACCTTCACGAGCCCGGTGCCGGCCGAGTAGTACTTCCGCTGGTGGCCCGCACTGGGCGGATCCAGCGGGTTGAACTCGTCGATCACCAGCACATCGGTGTAGTAGCCCGTCGGGACGCAGACCCGCAGATTGTCGTGCAGCACGTCCCCGCAGTCCAGGAAGTCCACCTTCGGTGCGTAGGCCTGCACGTAGGCGGGGGTGTTCCGATGCGGTCGGGCCTGCATGGCGGTTCCTGCCCGCGCCCTGTCGATGCCGCTGATAAACGTACTCGGCGCACCGACGAGTTTCCCGTTCTCGTACTCCTCCGGGTATTCGCCGAACAGCCAGACATCGCCCTTGTCCGACTGGGCGAAGAAGGCCAGTTCGGACTCCGCGAGCACGCCGCCGGAGTAGTCACGGTCCCACATCACCAGGGTCTTGACGCCGTCGATCACCTTGGTCAGGCCGGTGACAGTGTGAACCACCTTGTGGGCTACCGTGCCGTCGGCGTCCGTCACCGTGCCCGTCGTCGTGTACTGCATGCCGGGGGTCAGCGGGAACCACTTGTTGTCAATGCGCGGTGACGACGGATAGCTGTCCCGGTCGAACCTGATCGCGGATCCGGGACCGCAGAGCTGCTGGCTCCGCCGCGCGGCGGTGGCGGCCGTCGCTGACGTCTCCGACGTCGCAGTGAACATCGCCAGCACCAGCAGGGCCGCCGAACCGTAGGCAGCGAACCGCCTTTGTCGTTGAAACATGAGACGCACCTTTCCTTGGGGATACTTACCGCGGCTAGCCGGCGGTGGCCGGCCGGTTCGCGCGGTGCCCGCGCCTGCGTGCCGTGCGGTGTTTGGCGAACCGCAGATACAGCGACGGGACGATGAACAGGTTGACCAGTGTCGACGTGACAAGGCCGCCCAGGATCACCACCGCCATGGGGTGTTCGATCTCATGACCGGGGATGTTGCCCATGACCACCAGGGGTACCAGGGCCAGGGCAGTTGCGAGGGTGGTCATCAGGATCGGTGACAGCCGCTCGGCAGCACCGCGCAGCACCAGCCCGGGGCCGAAGGGCACACCTTCGAACTGTTCAAGGTGCTGGCAGTGGTTGATCAGGAGGATGCCGTTGCGTGCTGCGATCCCCATCAACGTCAGGAAGCCGACCAAGGACCCCAAGGACAGGATCCCGCCGCTCAGATGGGCGGCGATCACACCGCCCACCAGGGCTACCGGAAGCGTCAGTATGGCGAGGGTGGCCAGCCGCCAGCTCCGGAAGGCGGCCTGGAGCAGAAGGTAGACCACGATCAGGGCGCCAAACGAGAACAGCAGCAACCGCTGGGATGCGGCTTGCCGTTCCGCGTATTCGCCCAGGATGGAGTAGCTGTAGCCGACCGGAACGTCGACCGACTGGAGATCGGCCTGGAGCTTCTCCACTACCTTGGCCAGATCGCCTTCCTTCACGTTGGCACTGACGTCCAGCCGCCTGGATCCCTCGGAGCGTTCAATCACGTTCGCCGTCGGCTTCACCGAGATCGCGGCGACGTCCGCCAGTCGGATGCGCTGTCCGCTCGGGGTGTCGATCACAAGGTTCTCTATGCTTGTGACGGAACTGCGGAGCTCCGGGGGACTCCACACCTGGACGTCGTAGGCCTTGCCGGCCCGGAAGATGTCCCCGACTTCTTCACCGGCAACCATCGTGGCCGCGGCACGGCGAACATCGCCTGGCTTCAGCCCGTAACGGTTGGCGGCCTCCAGGTCGACTTCCACATTGACTTGCGGGACGTCCACCTGGAGGGCGAGTTTTGCCCCGACTGCGCCTTCGATCCCGCCAAGGACGGTCTTGACCTTGTCCGCCTGCTTGCGCAGGGTGGGAAGGTCATCGCCGTACACGCGGACGACTACGGCGTAGCCCGTGCCCGTCAGGACTTCGCGCACACGTTCCTTCAGGTACGTTTGGACGTCCCGGTGGATTCCGGGATAGCCGTCCACCACGCCCTGAATGGCTGCCAGAGTCTCGTCGTAGTCGACGCCGGGGTCAACGCTGATCCAGTTCTCACCGAAGTTCACGCCCACCACTTCATCGGCTGCGAAGGCCTGGCCAATATGCGAGCCGCAGTTGTTCACGCCGGGGATCGTCATGAGTTCCTTGCAGGCCAGCTGGCTGACCCGGACCTCCTCGGAATTGGCTGTGCCCGGCTGCGTGACCCAGTGCATGAGGAAGTCCCGCTCCTTGAACGAGGGCAACAACGACTGGCCGAGCAGGGGGGCTGCAACGACGCCGACGAGGCCGAGGGCTGCCAAGGCGGCGTAGCCGGGGAGCGGGCGGCGGACGATCGGGCGCAGCGCTGCGTCGTACCAGCGTTTGAGGACCCGGACCACTGGAGGGTCACGGTCCTCCAGCTTGGCGTTCCGGAGGAAGATGTAGGCCATGGCCGGGGTGACCGTGAGGGCCACGAGCATAGACGCCATCACCGCAAGGGTGTAGGAAGTGGCCAGCGGCCGGAAGAACGCTCCGGTCAGCCCGTCCAGGAAGAAGATCGGCACCGTGGCAGCGACGATGATCAGTGTGGCATAGATGATCGGTCCGCGGACCTCCAGCGAGGCATTAACCACAACCCTGGCAGTGCTTCCGGTTCCGCCGCCGGCCCGGTGCTGGCGCAGTCTTCGGACGATGTTTTCCACGTCGATAATGGCATCGTCCACCACCACCCCGACAGCAATCACCAACCCCGCCAGCACCATCGTGTTAACCGTGCCGCCGGTCCAATACAGTACGAGGGCGGCCGCCGTCAGCGACAACGGAATCGCCATGACGCTGACCAGCGCCGTCCGCCACTGGAAGAGGAACACGCTCAGCACGAGGATGACGAGCAGGCATCCCAGGAGCAGGGCCAGGCTGAGGTTTCCGAGGGATTCCTCGATGAAGGTCGCCGGCCGGAACAAGGTCGTGTCCACGGCGATCCCGGTCAGTCCGGGTTCAAGCTGCTTCAGGGCTTCTTCAACGCCACGGGTGACTTCGAGGGTGTTGCCCCAGGGCAGCTTCTCCACGATCAGCATGAGTCCCGGGCCGCCATTGATGACGGCGTCGCCAATGAGTTGCTGGTGGTCCTCCACGACGGTGGCGACGTCGGAGAGGCGCAGGGGTGGCTGGCCTTCGCGTTCCTCCAGCGCCACCTTTGCGAGCTCTTCGGGCGAGGTGATGGGTTGTACGTGCCGGATGCTCATGGTCTGGCTAGGCGTTTCGAGGGCGCCGCCGGTACCGATCAGGGAACCGGGCGAGTACTTCAGCAAGCCCGAGTCCAGAGCGTCTGACGTGGAGTTCATCACGGCTTCGAGGGTCACATTGTTGGCTGCCAGCTTGGCTGGGTCCACCTGCACCTGAAGCATCTGGAGCCGTTCGCCCCAGATGGCAACGTTGGCAACCCCCGGCACGCGCAGCAGATGGGCCCTGATATTCCAGTAGGAAATCATGGACATCTCAATGAGGGAGCGGGTGTCCGAGGACAGCCCGATCTTCATAACGCGGCTGGTCGAGGACAGCGGCTGCAGCATCAGCGGCGGAGCTGCCCAGGTGGGCAGCGTCGGGATCACCGTTGCCATGCGTTCGGACACCAGCTGCCTGGCGTTCAGCAAATCCGTGCCGTTCTTGAATTCCAGCACAATCGACGAGAGCTGGGAAACCGATTTGGACCGCATGTGGTCCAGCCCGTCGATGCCGTTGAACGCCTCTTCCAGGGGTACTGACACGAGCTCTTCGACCTCAGAGGCGGTGAGTCCCAGGCAGGCTGTCTGGACCTCGACTTTTGGCGGGGCGAACTCGGGGAACACGTCCACCGAGGCGCTGCTGAGCTGGGCACCGCCCACGATCATCAGCGCTGCAGCCATCGCGATGATGATCGATCTGAACCTTAGACTGGCTGCGATTAGCCGGCGCATGTCAGTGCGCCGTATCGAACTCGGCGCCGAACAATTCTGCCGCGCCTACGGTGACAACAGTGCTTCCGGCCGGGGGACCGGCAGTGGCCGTGACGAGCCCGGCTTCCACCTTCGAAACGGTGACGGACTGGCGCTGGTATACCCGGGGGGCCGGGTTGGTGTAGACCCAGGTCTTGCCGTTGGCGTCATACAACAAGGACGCATAGGGCAGGAGGACGTCGGTTCCCGTCCCGGCCTTGACCGTGTCGGTTTTCAATTCCAGGCGCTCGAGCCCACGCTCGGTCAGGGTGAGCTTCGCGATTCCCGTCGTTGCGTTCTTCTCGACCTTGGCGGGGTCGTTGACGTTCACGGGCGCGGTCACCGCTGCGGTCTGGGCGCAGCCGGGGAGGGTGAAGAGAAGGGCGGCACAGACAGCGGCCGCCAGGGGCAGACGCCGTTGGGGCTTTTGGCTGGTCATGATAGTTCCACCTTTTCCTGCGTAGCGGGCTGAACGGGTACTTCCGATTCGTAAACTTCCGACCACTCTTCCGGGGCGGTCTGGGGACCGAACCAGAGAGTCAGGAGGGGGAGCACGAAGAGTGCCACGAGAGTGGTGGTCACGATGCCGCCGACGATGATCAGCAGCATGGGGGCAATGACTGCCTGCCCGACGGTGCCGCCCCATACTGCGGGCGGTATCAGGACCACCGAGGTGATCAGGGCCGTCTTGAGGACCGGTGATACCCGCTCGCGGGCCGCCAGCAGAACGATCGTGGCGTGGGAGGCCTGCGGCGCGGACCGCCAGAGCTCGTCCACCCTGGCCGACAAGACGGCCGCGTTGCGGGCGGCGATGGCGAGGACTGCGGCGAATGCCGTCATGGTGATCCAGGACAGAGAGGCTGCACCGATCCAGGCTGCCAGCGCCGCTCCGGCGAGGGCCGCGGGCAGTGCCAGGAAGACGGCGGCTGCCAGCTTCCAGCTCCGCACTGCTGTCTGGAGCAGGAGGAACACGCCGACCAGCGCGGCTGCCCCGAGCCAGAGCACGAGCGTGTCGGCAGCCTGGAGTTCGCTGTACTTGGCCGGGATCTCGGCGTGGTATTCAAGCGGGAACTGGATTTGTTTGATGGCCGCCTGGATGTCGCGCTGGATGTCGGCCAGCGGCCGCCCGCTGACGTCGGCTACGATGTCGATCCGCCGTGAGGTGTCATCGTGCATGATGACGACTTCGCTGGCGACCATCCGGACCTCCGCCACGTCGCCCAGTTGCACGTGGCCACCGTTCGGGGTGTCCAGGAGCAGTTCGCGGATACTGGTCAGATCATCCCTGACGCCGACGGCACCGCGCACGACCACCTCGAATACTTTTTGCTGTTCGAAGAGGTTGCCGACGACGATCCCTTGCATCAGTGTCGCGGCGGCGCGCCGCGCGTCACCGGGCTTGATACCGAACTTCTGCGCGGCCTCGAGGTTGACTTCGACCTCCACGATCGGCGTCTTGGTGGTGGCGTTGATCTTCGGGTTCTGGACCCCGTTGATATTCTCCAGCGCCTTCCGCACCTCTTCGGCCTTCTCGCGCAGGACAGGAAGCTCGGTACCGTATACCCGCACCGCGAAGCCGGGCTCCAGGGTGCTGCGCATATCGCCGATCGACTGCTGCGAGTAGTTCAGGACGTTGTGGGCGATGCCGGGATAGCCCTGGACTACGTCCCGGACGGCGCGCTCCGTCTCGCTGAAATCGGCGTTCCGGGCGATGGAGACCCACAGCTCGGCGGAACTGTTGCCTACGATCTGGTCCGAGGTGATGGCGCGCCCGATGTGGCCGCCGACTCCGGACACGCCCGGAAGGGCGCGAAGCTCATCGGAGGCCCTGGACGCCACCCTGCGGACCTCGTCATTGGACGTCCCTGCCATGGAGTCCCACTGAACCAGGAGGCTCCGGTCCGGCAGCGTCGGAACGACAGGCCGTTTGGCGGCGAGTTGGGCCCCGGCGGCAAGGCCAAGCACCCCGATGACACCGACAGCGACCAGGCTGATCAGCCGGCGGGAACGAGCTGCGCTCAGTGCCCGGTCGTAGTAGGGCCGGGCACGATCCGCGGCAGCAGATTCCTTCCGCGGCACCGTCTCCTTGGGCAACAGGATCTGTGCCATCACCGGAGTGACCGAGAGCCCGACGATCAGGCCGGCCGCTAGGGCCAGCACCATTGACCAGAACAGCGGCTGGAGGAAGGAGCCGCCGATCCCGCTCACGAACAGGGTCGGGACAAGGACGATGACCATGATGAGCGCAGCGTGGAACAGGGGGGTGCGGACACCACGGACGACGTAGGTGATGTCCGACCTCAGCGTGGCGACTGTTTCCGTGGCCTCTGTGACCAGGGGCCGGCGTCGCTGTGCCTGAATGTCCTCCACGACGTCACCCACTATCACGGCCATACCGAGCATGAGACCGGTCAGGACCGCAATGTTGAGCGTGGCGTTTTGGGCGTAGAGCACCACGCCCGCCACCGTGACGGTGGTCGTGATGGCGACGAGGGCGATCACCGCTACCCGCCAGGAGCGGAACAGCAGCCAGAACAGCGCCACGGCAATCAGCAGGCTGATCAAAAGCGCCAGGCCAAGGCTATTGAGCGAGTCCTGAACAGAGGTCGCGGGACGGAACACGGTGGTATCCATCTGAATACCGGACAGACCGGGTGCCATGTCCTTGAGGGCGGCCTCAACATCCTCGGTGACCTGGACTGCGCTGGTGCCGGGGAACTTCTCGATGACCAGCAGAAGGCCTGCATCCTGGCCGACGACGGCGTCGCCAATCAGGGGCTGATGGTCTTCCTTGACCTGGGCGATATCGCCCAGAAGCATTGCAGGATTGGTGTCTTCCACACTGACCTTGGCCAGATCGGCCGGGGTGCGGATCGGAAGCACATGCTGGATGCCCAACCGCTGGCTGGGGGATTCCACAAAACCGCCGGTGCCCGGTGTGGACGCCTCAAGGAAGCTCAGCGGAGAGACCCATACGGCATTGCCAGTGGATTTGACGACCTGCTCCAGGGTGACGCCCTTGTCGCGAAGCTGGGTCGGGGTGACTTCGACCTGGAGCTGCTGCTCGCGCTGACCCCAGATCGCCACGTTGGCAACACCCGGAATGCCGATCAGCCGCGGCTTGATTTTCCACCGCGCGAGGACCGACATGTCGATCCCGGACAACTGCTTCGAATTCATCCTGACCATCAGCACGCGGCTGGTGGACGACAACGGCTGCATGATCAGCGGCGGCGCCGAAACGTTAGGCAGGGCAACGGCCTGGGTCATACGTTCTGCCACGAGCTGGCGGGCGCGCAAGAGATCCGTGCCCGGTTCGAAGACGAGTTCGATGGAGGACAGCCCGGGAACTGATTTAGACCGGATCTCATCCAGCCAGGCGACCCCATTGAGGAGGTCCGCTTCCATTGGGGAAGTAATGAGCTGTTCAACCTCAACAGCAGAGAGGCCCAAGGCCTCGGTCTGGATCTCGACGTGCGCCGGCGCGAACTCGGGCATCGTGTCCACGCTGATGTGCGGGACGTTAATGACGCCAAAGGTCATTAGCCCGGCAGCGAGGGCAAGAACCAGGATGCGGAACTGCAAACTGAATCGGGTTATCCAGCCAAACATGGCTAACCCAATTCCTGGCGCCTGCGCGCCACGGAGCGGCACATAGGCAGAAGAATCAGTTGATGCAGAGATAAAATACGCAATAGATACATATCAGGCTCCTCAACCCGAGACCTAGCGAATCCCCCCACAGGATCCCCCCACGAGATCTTGAGAGAATAGTGTTCCTCTTCACCCCTCGTGGCAAGACGCCGAAAATTGAGGCCGAGGGCCCACTTGAGCACAGTCGTGCCGCACCTTGTACGTAAATAGGGCAGGAGCCGAAAAGGTACTTGCATAAAGGCGAAAGGTTACTTGAGGTCCTTTAGCGAACTACTTGGCTAGGGGCATGACTACGCTCTTATCATTTCGCCGTGCGCAATTTCTACTATCAGAAGAAGCTGTCAGTACGCTGTGGTTCCAAGTGATTAATTTGTAACGATTTGAAGTCCTGGCCGCCGCTGGAATTCCCCGCGGGCCTTCCCCTCGCCGGAGCGCCGTCCTGGGACTCTGCTCCCGTTTCGCCCGGATCCGGCGGAAGGCGCTAAAGTGGACACTATGCGTGCAATCCTTCTGCTTAGCTAGCCGCCCGGCATCCCGACAGGTACTCGGATTGCCGAGCGGCTGCCCCTCCGTGTCGAGGGGCTTTTGTGTGTCTGGGCCCTTCCCGGCCGGCTGCACGGCACGGGGTGCCAGGGCGGACCAGGAAGCCTTGCCGGAAAATGAAGCTTGACCGTGAAGTTTCCCCCAACGAGTTGCATGACAGAACAGAAGAGGCCAGCAGTGAGCGTTCAGCCGGAGACAGACACCGGAACACCAGCAGTGGCAGCCGGGGCCCCCGAAGAGGGTGCCTACAGCTTCGCGACCATGGAAGCCAAATGGCCGCAGGTCTGGGAAGACCTCAAAGTCTTCACGCCCGTCGACGACGGCTCCAAGGAGCGGCGGTACGTTCTGGACATGTTTCCGTACCCCTCCGGCGATCTTCACATGGGTCACGCCGAAGCGTTTGCCATGGGAGACGTCGTCGCCCGGTACCTCCGCCAGCAGGGCTACGATGTACTGCACCCGATCGGCTGGGACTCCTTTGGCCTGCCCGCCGAGAACGCGGCCATCAAGCGCAACGCCCACCCCAGCGAGTGGACCTACGCCAACATTGACACCCAGGCGGCGTCGTTCAAGCGCTACGCCATCTCGGCCGACTGGTCCCGACGGATCCACACGTCCGACCCGGAGTACTACCGGTGGACCCAGTGGCTGTTCAAACGCTTCCACGAGCGCGGCCTGGCCTACCGCAAAAATTCGCCCGTCAACTGGTGCCCCAAGGACCAGACGGTGCTGGCCAACGAACAGGTAGTCAACGGCGCCTGTGAGCGTTGTGGCACACAGGTCACCAAGAAGTCCCTGAACCAGTGGTACTTCAAGATTACCGACTACGCCGACCGGCTGCTCGAGGACATGGACGAACTGCGCGGGCACTGGCCCGAACGCGTCCTGGCCATGCAGAAGAACTGGATCGGACGGTCCGAGGGCGCGCACGTCACCTTCGTCATCGAGGCCGACGCCGACGCCGACAAGCCTGCCAAGGACGTTCAGGTGTTTACCACCCGACCCGACACCCTGTACGGTGCGACGTTCTTTGTCGTCGCGGCCGACGCGCCGATCGCCGTCGAACTGGTCACCGCGGAACATGCCGGGGCCCTGGACGCCTACCGCGAACAGGTCAAGGCGCTCTCCGAAATCGAACGGCAGTCCACCGAGCGGGAAAAGACCGGTGTCTTCACCGGCCGGTACGCCATCAACCCGCTCAACGGCGAGAAGCTGCCCGTCTGGGCAGCCGACTACGTGCTGGCGGACTACGGCACCGGTGCCATCATGGCCGTCCCCGCCCACGACCAGCGCGACCTCGACTTCGCGCGCACCTTCGACCTGCCCGTACGGGCAGTGCTGGACACCGGCGAGGAGGATCCCGCCGTCAGCGGGACGGCGACGACGGGCGAGGGCACCCTGATCAACTCCGGCGCCCTGGACGGCCTGCCCAAGGCAGAAGCCATTCCGGCCGCCATCGAAATACTGCGGCAGCAGGGCACCGGCGAGAAATTCGTGAACTTCCGGCTGCGCGACTGGCTGCTCAGCCGGCAGCGCTTCTGGGGCACCCCGATTCCGATCATCCACTGCCCTGCCTGCGGGGAAGTCCCGGTGCCGGACGATCAGCTGCCTGTCACCCTGCCGGCGGACCTGCGCGGCGAGGACCTGTCCCCCAAGGGCACGTCGCCGTTGGCCGCCGTCGAAAGCTGGGTCAACGTTCAGTGCCCCAGTTGCCACGGCCCGGCCAGGCGGGACACGGACACCATGGACACGTTCGTGGATTCCTCCTGGTACTTCCTGCGTTTCGTCTCGCCCCAGTACACGGATGGCCCGTTCGATCCGGAAAAGATCAATGACTGGATGCCGGTGGGGCAGTACGTGGGCGGCGTGGAGCACGCCATCCTGCATTTGCTTTATGCGCGGTTCTTCACCAAAGTCATCCACGACCTCGGCATGATCGACGCCGACGAGCCCTTCAGTGCACTCCTGAACCAGGGCCAGGTGCTCAACGGCGGCAAAGCCATGAGCAAGTCCCTGGGCAACGGCGTGGACCTCGGCGAGCAGTTGGACAAGTACGGCGTCGACGCCGTCCGGCTCACCATGATCTTCGCCTCCCCGCCGGAGGACGACGTCGACTGGGCGGACGTCTCGCCGTCGGGTGCTGCAAAGTTCCTGGCCCGCGCCTGGCGGTTGGGCCAGGACATTGCCAGCGCTCCGGGCGTCGACTTCGCGACGGGCGACCGTGCCTTGCGTACGGTCACGCACCGCACGATCGCCGACGCCGAAGCGTTGCTGGAGCACAACAAGTTCAATGTGGTCGTGGCCAAGTTGATGGAGCTCGTCAACGCGACCCGCAAGAGTATTGATGCAGGCACCGGAGCGGGCGGGGCCGATCCGGCGGTCCGCGAAGCCGTCGAGGCTGTCGCGGTCATCCTGAGCCTCTTCGCGCCCTACACGGCAGAGGATCTCTGGAACGTGCTGGGGCACCCCGCCTCGGTGGCCAATGCCGGTTGGCCCGCCCACGACCCCGCCCTGTTGGTGCAGGACACCGTCACCGCCGTCGTCCAGGTGCAGGGCAAGGTCCGTGACCGGCTCGACGTCTCCCCGGAGATCGGCGAGGACGAGCTGCGGGAATTGGCGCTGGGCTCGGAGAATGTCCAGCGTGCCCTCGATGGCCGGGGCATCCGCACCGTCATTGTGCGGGCGCCTAAACTGGTCAACATCGTCCCGGCTTAGCGGGGCAGACCGCCCGTTGGTCCGGCCGCCGGGGTCTCCCGGCGGCCGGACCGTACCGCGTGTTCGAGAGCTACAGCAGAGAGCAAGAGGTTCCGCATGCCCGATCGCGAGGCCGCAGGGTGGCCGTGGCTCAAGGGGCGCCTCGGCGGCTTACGCCAGCCCCGGTCCGCTGCCCCCGGCAGCAGCCCCGCCGTGGTCCGCACGGCCGTGGTCACGGACTCCGCTGCGGCACTGCCGGCCGACTGGGTCCGCGCCGTCTCCGGCGGTGGGCGCCTTGCCGTCGTCCCGATGCCGGTGATGGTGGGAGCGGAGATCTACGGCGAGGGTGAGGACGACATCACCGACACCATCGCGCTGGCTCTGGCGAGCGGTAAGCCGGTCAAGACCTCGCGGCCTTCCCCCGGCCAGTTCGAGCAGGCCTACCTGGCTGCCGAACGGCTGGGCTTTGATGCTGTCGTCTCGGTCCACATCTCCGGGGAACTGTCCGGAACTGTCGACTCAGCCCGGCTGGCCGCTGCCCGGGTGAGCATCCCCGTGGAAGTCATTGACTCGCGGACCGTCGGCATGGCACTGGGCATGGGCGTCCAAAGCGCCGTCCGCGCAGCCACGGGCGGCGGAGCGGCGGCAGAGGTTAGGACGGCCGCCGAGCAGGAGCTGGCCCGAACCAGGGTCTACTTTTACGTGCCGAGCCTCGAACAGCTGCGCCGCGGCGGACGGATCGGAGCGGGGGCGTCCATGTGGGGCACCATGTTCGCCATCAAGCCCCTCCTCGCGGTCGAGGACGGCAAGGTGGTGCCGCTGGAGAAAATTCGATCCGCGGCGAAAGCCATCGCACGGCTCCAGGAGATCGCCGTGTCCGACGCCGCCAGCCGCCCGGCGGGGCTGGCCAGGCTTGCGGTCCACCATTTCGGCAACCCCGCCGAGGCCGACCAGCTGGCTCTGGAGCTGGCCGCTGCGGTTCCCGGAAGTCCGCCCGTTCAAATCAGCGCGCTGCCCGCCGTGCTGGCTGCCCACGCCGGACTCGGTGTCCTTGCTGTGGTTGTCGGGGAGACCACGCCTACCGCGGATCCGGAGCCATCCGCCGGGATATAGCCCGGCCTCCCGGCCGGCGTCCTGGCCCCACCGGCCGGTGGCCTGCTGCCGCCGTATCCCGCGGTATCCACATAGGACACCTCGACCCCGAGGGGCGCTGCCGGCGCTTCGTAGGATGGGCGCATGCCGCGCCACGATCCGGGATACCCAGCCAGCAGCGGAGGTGGCCATGCCGCGCGCAGGCTGTCCGCTGCCGTAGCCGGCCCCGGAACAGATCCCGGCCTGCTCTCCATACCGCCGCTGGGCTCCGGTTCTGCACCTCCGCCCGGGCCGGAACCCGGCGACCCGCCAGTCCACCGCGGTCCCCGCCTTAGGTGGCGCACCGGGGCCCGCCCCGCCGCAGTGCTGTGCCTGATTGGCGCAGTGTTGCTCGGCTGGTTCTGGTGGCAGGCGGCGCACGCCCCCACGGATATCGGCCCGCTAAGTTCTACCGGCATCGCAGCGGACGGCGATGGGCCCGTTCCGGATTCCCATCCCGTACCCGATCCCGTCATGTCATCGCCGCCCGCCACGGGAAGGATCATCGTGCACGTGGCCGGTGCCGTGGTCCGGGCCGGCGTCGTGGAATTACCGCCGGGGAGCCGGCTGCACGAGGCCATCGCTGCGGCGGGAGGTGGTTCCCCGGATGCCGATCCGGGCCAGCTCAATCTCGCGGCCGTCCTCGAGGACGGACAGAAAATCCTGGTGCCGCGGCAGGGCGAAACTGTTCCGAACGGAACCGCTCCGGCCGGTGATGCGGCCGCTGGAGGCGGACCGGCGTCCGGTGCCCGCCCGACCGCTGCCGGGAAGATTAACCTGAACACCGCCAGCGTGGAGGAACTGGCCACCCTGCCGCGCGTCGGGCCGGTGCTGGCCCAGCGGATTGTGGACTGGCGCGGCCAGCACGGTCGTTTCCAGCGGGTGGAAGAACTGGACGCCGTGGACGGTGTCGGCGAGAAGATGCTCGCAGCCCTGTTGCCGCTGGTCCGGGTCTGAGGGAGCCCCGGCATGGAACAGGCCAGCCGCTGGCAGCAGTACATTGACGCAGCCCTTGGCCGCAGTCCCGGCAACGACCCGGGGGCAGAGAACGCGCTGCCACAACCCGGGCCCCCCGGGCCGCTGGGGTCGCTTGGACCGCTGGGGCCTCTTGGGCAGCGCCCACGCCGTGGGCGGCTCAGGGACCTCATCGAGTCTCTTCCGGGCCCGACCCGGTCCCACGGGAGCCGGGAGCACCTGCTGCGCAGGACGGACGTCCGCCTGGTTCCTCCGGCGGTGCTGGTCTGGGCCACGGCCGCGGCTGCGCCCCACTTAAATCCGGCGCAGCTGGCGGTGCTCGGCCTGAGCTTCCTGGCAGGGGCGGGAGTCCTCCTGCTCCGGGCAGGGTCCGCTTGGAGGAGACGGAAAACCGGTGGTCCGGCCCGGCGGAGTTTCCTCGCAACGCTGGCGGTGGCGTTGCTTCTCGCCGCGGCGACGGCCGGGCATGCCGCCGCCGAATCCGCCGCGGGGAACGAGGAGGCCGTGTCCGCTGCCGCCGCCGGAGGCCACACCGTGGCAGTGGAGGTGGAGGTCTCGGGGGCGCCGCGGCGGCTCACGGCTCCCGGACGTTCCGGGCTATCGGACCGCTGGGCCGTGCCTGCCACCATGATCGAAATGACCTTCGACGCCCACCGGGTACGCGCGCCTGCCCGGTTGCTGGTGCTGGGAGGCGCCGACTGGGAGCATGTCAACCCCGGTGTCCGGATCCGGACCACCGGCAAGCTCAAACCCCCCGGACCCGGCCAGGCTGAAGCGGCGGTCCTCTCGGCAAGTTCCGTGCCGCTCGCGATCGGTCAGCCCGGGCCCTGGCAGCACGGCCCACTGGAGCTCCGGAGACGGTTCTCCGCTGCCGCCGGGCAGTACGCGGGAGATGCCCGCGGGCTCCTTCCGGGCATGGTCACCGGTGACACCAGCTCCGTAGATCCGGACCTTGACACTGCCATGAAGACGGTCGGAATGACCCACCTGACGGCAGTCAGCGGCGCAAACTGCAGCATCATTCTGGGTGCCTTTCTGCTGGGCGCGCGCAGCCTGCGGTTCAATCGTGCAGTGACCGCGGTCCTGTGCCTGGGCGGGCTGGGCCTGTTCGTCCTGATGGTTGGCCCGGACGCCAGCGTGCTGCGCGCCGCGCTGATGGGCGCTATTGGCCTCGTGGCCCTGGCCGGAGGCCGGCCTGGACGGGGGCTGAGCCTCTTGTGCCTCGCAGTGGCAGGACTTGTGCTGGCGCAACCGGCGTTGGCCATCAGCTTCGGGTTCCTGCTCTCTGTCCTTGCAACGCTCGGCATCGTGATAACAGGCAGGGCAATTCTGGGCTGGTTTCCGGAGCGGGTGCCGCGGTGGGCGGCGGCCGGAGTAGCGGTTCCGCTCTCTGCACAGACTTTCTGCGGCCCCGTGATCGTCTTGCTGCAGCCGCAATTTTCGGCCTATGCCCTGCCCGCCAACATTGCTGCTGCTGTCCTTGTCGCCCCTGTGACGTTGCTGGGAACGGCGGCTGTGCCGCTGGCCGCTCTGGCCCCTGCCCTCGCTGCAGTGCCGCTGGCCGTCGCGGCCGCCTTCGCCAACGGGGTGGGCGGAATCGCACGCTTCTTCGCCGGCCTGCCCGGCGCTGTCCTGCCCTGGCCGGCAGGCGCCGTCGGCGTGGCCACGATGACGCTCTTCTCCGCTGCCGCCCTCGGCGCCTGCTGGCTGGGCTGCCACCCTGCCCGGACGGTGGGGCTGGCCCGTGCCGCCCATGAACGGGCTGTGGCGCTGCTCGACCGGATGCTGCCTCCCCACCCTGGCGGAACAACCCTGTGTGGGCACCGCTCCGGCTTGGTGCACCGTCCAGGCCGTGGCAGGCTTAGAACCTGCAAACAACCTTCCGGGAGGAAACCTCAGTGGCTGCTGCCCAGACCCCACGCGCCCGGCCCGCGGCGGCGAATACCGCCACCTGGCGGGATGTGACCCCGGCCGCCGTCGTGCTGGTCGGCGGGCCGGAAGACTATTTGGGATCCCGCGCCATGGATCGCATCAGGGCACAGGTCCGTGCCGCAGCCCCGGACGTCGAAGTAACACGGCTCAACGCCGGCAGCTACGAGCCGGGTTCCCTCGCCATGAATGTCAGCCCGTCCCTGTTCGGCGAGCAAAAGCTCATCGAAGTGGAAGGCCTCGAGGGTATGAACGATGCGTTCCTGGCCGACGGGCTGAAGTATCTCACCGGTCCCGAGCCGGACGCTGTGCTGGTCTTCCGCCACAGCGGGGGCGTGCGCGGTAAGAAGCTGCTGGACGCCATCAAAGCCGGCGGCTGGCCGGTGGTGGACTGCCAGCCGCTGAAGAAGGATGCCGACAAGATAGCGTTCGTGACGACCGAGTTCAGGGCCGCATCGCGGCGCATCGAGCCGGATGCCGTGCACGCCCTCGTCAACGCCGTCGGCGCAAGCCTGGCTGAACTTGCCGCCGCCTGCAGCCAACTCATCGCCGATGCCGCCACCGGCGTGGACGCCGCCATGGTGGACCGGTATTACGGGGGCAGGGTCGAAGCCTCGGCTTTCAAGGTAGCCGATGCCGCGATGGCCGGGAACGCCCCGCTGGCACTGTCCACCCTGCGCCACGCCCTCGATACGGGCGCGGACCCGGTTCCTCTCGTCGCGGCGCTGGCCGCGAAGCTCCGCACCCTCGCCAAGGTCGCCGGCGCCCAGGGCTCCTCGTCCCAGATTGCCAAGCAACTCGGCATGCAGCCCTGGCTGGTGGAACAGGCGCAGCGGGAGGTGCGGCGCTGGACTCCCGAGGGCCTGGTCCGGTCCATTCAGGTGACCGCCGAGGCGGACGCCCAGGTCAAGGGCCTCTCCCGGGACCCGGTTTACGCCGTCGAACATGCCGTCACGGTGATTGCGACGTCGGTGCGCCGCTGAGGAGGGCCTGCCCCCGGCCGGGGCCGATCCTGGCGGGCGCGGCCTGCACTCGACCGGAGGCGTATACGGTGGCTTAACTGGAAGTGGCCGGCACCCGAGGGTGCCGGCCACGATCGTCAGTTCGAGTGAACTGGAAGCCTTAGAGCGCGTTGACCTTCTTGGAGATGGCCGACTTGCGGTTGGCAGCGTTGTTCTTGTGCAGAACACCCTTGCTGACAGCCTTGTCCAGCTTGCGGCTGGCGGAAAGCAGTGCGGTAGCCGCAGCATCCTTGTCGGTGGACTCAACGGCGGTGTTGACGGCGCGGATGGCCGTCTTCAGCTCGGACTTGACTGCGTTGTTACGCAGGCGGGCCTTCTCGTTGGTGAGGATGCGCTTCTTCTGGGACTTAATATTAGCCACGTGTGAACTCTCTTTTTCAATGCGGAAAATGGTCTAGAGGGCTTTCAGATTGGCCATTGACTGAGCGGCGTGGGGATACCTATGGCGACCAACCATCTGTGGCCGTCGACCTGCACGGACACACAGCTGTCAATAGTAGCAGAAAGGCAGGCAGGGTGGTGATTGCACGGGCGGTTAGCGCCACCCGTGGCGGGCCTGCAGGGCCGCGGCCACAACACTGAAGCTCTTGGCATCGAGGATGGCCCCTTCACGCCGGACATCACGCGGATTGATCTGCAGGATCCGGTCCAGTTTCGCTTCGCTGGGGCGCCCCTGCGAGTCCCAGCGGCCGGTGCCAATGTCGACATAGTCGCCGGTCCGGCGCGGATCGCCGTCGTGGTCCTTGCTGGTCAGCATGAGGGCCAGCAGATACCGGCCGCTGGTGCCCACCAGCAGTACCGGGCGGTCCTTGCCCTGGGAATAGTCCTCTTCGTACGGTACCCAGGTCCAAACGACCTCACCTGGCTCGGGCAGGCCGTTGGGGGAGGGGGCGTAGGTAATCGTCGCCGTTCCACGGAAGTCGCCGGGATACGTGCCGGTCAGGCCGGCGGCGGCATGCCCCGCACTGGGGCGTCCGCCCGGTTTAGTGCCAGGCAGTTTCCCGCCCGGACGGCCCCGGGCGGGCTTCGGTGTGGACGGCCGGGCTTTGCCGGAGCTGCCGGGCATCGAGCCGGGGCGTCCTTCGAGCAGGCGCAGAGCGCCGCGGACTGCGTTGCCAATTGAGCGTAAGTTCCAAGCCATGGGGATACCATACCGGCCGCCCGGCCGGGCAGGAGGATGCACTCCGGCGGGCCCGGACGTGGGAGACTATAGGAACGATAAACGCGGCACGCCGCAGGACGGACACCCGTCCGCAGCGCCGTTCCGCACAAAAACCACCAGTATTGCCGTCAGTCAGTATTGCCAACAGTAAGGACCCTGCGTGTCTCCCATGGCCCGCACCGCCCCGGTGCCTGCCGCAACAGATCCGGCCATCATCCGGAACTTCTGCATCATTGCGCACATTGACCACGGCAAGTCCACGCTGGCCGACCGGATGCTCCAGTACACCGGCGTCGTCCAGTCCCGTGACATGAAGGCCCAGTACCTGGACCGCATGGACATTGAGCGCGAACGCGGCATCACCATCAAGTCCCAGGCAGTCCGCATGCCCTGGGAGCTCGACGGAACCAGCTACGCGCTGAACATGATCGACACCCCCGGACACGTTGACTTCACCTATGAGGTCTCCCGCTCCCTGGCCGCCTGCGAAGGCGCCATCCTTCTGGTGGACGCGGCCCAGGGCATCGAGGCCCAGACCCTCGCCAACCTCTACCTGGCGATGGAAAACAACCTCACCATCATTCCGGTCCTGAACAAGATCGACCTCCCCGCGGCACAGCCTGAGAAGTACGCGGCGGAACTCGCCAACCTGATCGGCGGCGACCCGGACGACGTGCTCCGCGTTTCCGGCAAGACCGGCATGGGCGTCGAGGTGCTGCTGGACAAGATCGTCCGCGACCTGCCGGCCCCCGTGGGCAACCCGGACGCGCCGGCCCGCGCCATGATTTTCGACTCCGTCTATGACACCTACCGCGGCGTCGTCACGTACGTCCGCGTGGTTGACGGGATGCTGCATCCCCGCGAACGCATCCAGATGATGTCCACCCGCGCCACCCATGAACTCCTGGAGATCGGCGTCAGCTCCCCGGAACCCACCCCCTCCAAGGGCCTGGGCGTCGGGGAAGTGGGCTACCTCATCACCGGGGTGAAGGACGTGCGCCTGTCCAAGGTGGGCGACACCGTCACCAACCTTGCGAAGCCGGCCACCGACTCCCTCCCGGGCTACGCGGACGCCAAGCCGATGGTCTTTTCCGGGCTGTACCCGCTGGACGGCACCGACTACCCGGTGCTCCGCGATGCGCTCGAGAAGCTGATGCTCAACGACGCCGCGCTGGTCTACGAGCCAGAGACGTCCGCAGCGCTGGGCTTCGGTTTCAGGGTGGGCTTCCTGGGCCTCCTGCACCTGGAAATCACCCGCGAGCGGCTGGAACGCGAATACAACCTGGACCTGATCTCCACCGCCCCCAACGTGGAATACGAGGTGACCCTCGAGGACAAGAAGGTCGTCCACGTCACCAACCCCAGCGAATACCCGACCGGCAAGGTCGCCGAGGTGCGCGAACCGATGGTGTCCGCCACCATCCTGGCGCCCAACGAATTCGTCGGCGCCATCATGGAACTGTGCCAGAGCCGCCGCGGCGTCATGGGCGGCATGGACTACCTTTCCGAGGACCGGGTGGAGATCCGGTACCGGCTCCCGCTGGCCGAAATCGTCTTCGACTTCTTCGACATCCTCAAGTCACGGACCCGCGGCTACGGTTCGCTGGACTGGAAGGCCGACGGCGATCAGGTCGCCGATCTGGTCAAGGTGGACATTATGCTTCAGGGTGAACAGGTGGACGCTTTCAGTGCCATCACCCACCGGGAGAAGGCCTACGCGTACGGCGTGATGATGACCGGCAAGCTGCGCGAACTCATTCCACGCCAGCAGTTCGAAGTGCCCATCCAGGCTGCCATCGGATCCCGCATCATTGCCCGGGAGAGCATCCGCGCCATCCGCAAGGATGTGCTCGCCAAATGCTACGGCGGTGACATCACCCGGAAGCGCAAACTGCTGGAGAAGCAAAAGGAAGGCAAGAAGCGCATGAAGATGGTGGGCCGCGTCGAGGTCCCGCAGGAAGCCTTCGTTGCCGCCCTCACCACGGACGAGTCCAAGGACAAGGCCAAGAAGTAGCCGTGCCTTCAACGACCGTCCCCGCGCAGCCCGGTCCGGCCGGTGCCTAGCGCCCTGCCGCTGGGCGATCCAGCACCACCGGACGGGCTGCTGCCCGGCCAGGCGCTGGAGAGCGCCGCCGGCCGGGCGTTCGGGCTCTACGTGCATATCCCGTTCTGCGCCGTGCGCTGCGGCTACTGCGACTTCAACACCTACACCGCCACCGAGCTCGGCGGCGGCGCCTCCCAGGACGCCTACGCGGGTACCGCCGTCGCCGAAGTCGGCTTCGCGGCGGACGTGCTGTTAACCAGCGGCCTACCGAAACGCCCGCTCAGCACCGTCTTCTTCGGCGGCGGCACACCCACCCTGCTCCCGGCGGAGGACCTGGCCCGCATCCTCACCGCCGCCGTCGCAGCCTGGGGCCTCGAACCCGGCGCCGAGGTCACCACCGAGGCGAACCCCGACTCCGTGACGCCGGAATCCCTGCAGTTGCTCGCCGACGCCGGGTTCACCCGCGTCTCTTTCGGCATGCAGTCGGCGGTACCGCACGTGCTCAAGGTACTGGACCGCACCCACACGCCCAGCCGTGTACCCCAGGCCGTCCAGTGGGCCCGGGAGGCCGGACTCGCCGTCAGCCTCGACCTGATCTATGGAACACCGGGGGAGTCGCTGGCTGACTGGCGTTACTCACTGGAGACCGCGCTGTCCTATCAGCCGGACCACATCAGCGCCTACGCGCTGATTGTCGAGGAAGGCACCAAGCTGGCCGCGCAGATCCGCCGCGGCGAGGTCCCGGGAATCGACGACGACGACCACGCGGCCAAATACGAACTCGCCGACCAGCTCATCTCCGCCGCCGGGCTTTCCTGGTACGAGGTAAGCAACTGGTCCCGGACCCCGGAGCAGGCTTGCCGCCACAACCTTGCCTACTGGCGGGGCGATGACTGGTGGGGAATCGGCCCCGGAGCGCACTCCCATGTGGGCGGCGTGCGCTGGTGGAACGTCAAACACCCCGTCGCCTATGCCAGCCGGCTGGACGCCGGGCTCTCACCTGCCGCGGGCCGGGAAACCCTCGATGCGCAGACCCGCAACGTCGAACGCGTCATGCTGGAAGCGCGCTTGAATTCAGGGTTGGAGATCGCCAGCCTGGGCGGGCTGGGGGACACCGGGCGGCACGCCGTCGCAGGCCTCATCGCCGACGGGCTCATTGACCCGGCCGCGGCTTTCCACGGCAGCCTGATCCTGACACTGAAAGGCCGGCTGCTCGCGGACGCGGTGGTCCGCAGGATCCTGCCGGACTGATCCGCCAGGGCTGGACCCGGCAGGACGGGAGTTGCAGCCCTACTGGACCCAGCGGAGATTGAAGCCGTAGCGGTGCGGCTGGCCGCGGTTGACGCGGATGCCGGCGGCCACAGAGAAGCACGTCACGGCGATCCAGATGACGGTGGCCAGGACCGCGAAAATATTGCCCACCACCGGAACGAACACCAGCAGGTTGCACACTACGGCGGCAATCGTGGGCGGCAGCGTAAAGTTCAGAGCTTCCTTGGACTCCTGCGCCGTGAACGGGCCGCGGTCCTTGAAAATCAGGTAGATCACCAGCGCGGGCACGCAGCCCAGAATGCCGCCGAAGTGGGCCAGCGTGGCCCACTGCCGGTCCTCACTCGCAGTAAGCGGCAGTGCATTTGCCGGAACGCCATGGTACGGGGGCTGGCCATGGCCGGCCTGGTTGCCGATGTGTTCGCGTGCGTCATCTGCCACGGTGTGTCGTCCTTTAAGAGTGCGGTGGTGCGTTGGTGCCGGGAGGTGCCAAGGCTGCGCAGGGAGCGCAGCCGCCGTACCAAGAATACGTGCTCGGGCGCGGAATCACGGATCGGCCCGCTGGCAGATGCTTCTGAACCGTAGCTTTTCGGCAGCCCCGCTCAGGGAACTGTGAGGAAGTCAATAACCTCTTCCACCCGGCCCAGCAGGGATGGCTCCAGATCGGCGTAGTTGCGGACCGCGCCGAGGAGTTTCTGCCAGCCCAGGCCGATGTCCTCCTTGGTGCTGTGCGGCCAGCCGAAGGCTGTCAGGATCCCGGTCTTCCAATCTACGCCGCGGGGGATCACCGGCCACGCCTCGATCCCCAGGACGGCAGGCCGAATCGCCTGCCAGACATCCACGTAGGGGTGGCCGACGATCAGGACATTGCCGGCCGCCCCGGGGGACGCCATCACGGCGGCGGCAATCCGGGATTCCTTGGAATCGGGCACCAGGTGATCCACCAGGACGCCCAGGCGGCGCCCGGGCCCGGGGCGGAAGGCTGCCACCGCACCGGCGAGGTCGTCAATGCCATGCAAGGGTTCGACGACGATGCCCTCCACCCGGAGATCGTCACCCCAGACCTTCTCGACGAGCTCGGCGTCGTGCTTGCCCTCCACCCAAATCCGGCTCGCTTTGGCGACCTGGGCGCGCTGGCCCTCCACCCGGACCGAACCGGACGCGGTTCTGGCGCCTGCGGCGGCCGCGCCCGTTGGCGCCGGGCGGGGCGCCGGGGGTATCAGGCGGATCGGCTGGCCCGCCAGGAGGAAACCGAATCCGAGGCGGAATGACCGGGATTTGCCGCGGCGGTCTTCGAGGGCAACCACATGCATCCCCCCGGACTTCTCCACCCGCGTCACGGCACCCACCCAGCCGGATTGCACGTCCTCGAGCACCATTCCGCGCTCCACGGGCACTTCCGGGAGCTGGGCTTTGGCGGGGGCAGAGAGGTCCTGCGGACCCCAGTTCTGGTACGACATCGGATACACACTGCTTTGCGTTCGGTTTGCTGCGGGCGGGCTGTGCCCCAAAACACGCACCCCGGGAGGAATGCCGGGAGCGCATTCAATGCTAACAACGGGGTGACTCATATTAGACTGGTTAGCACTTAGGCATGTCGAGTGCTAACCACTGCTCATCCGGCCACCCTGCATCCGCCGCGGCCGGCGGGAAGCGGCACCGGATGCAGGACAGTCGAGAGGAGGTGGAGTGTGAGCGAACCACGCAAACTTGAAGTACTGCGGGCCATCGTGGAGGACTATGTCCATTCGCGGGAACCCGTCGGGTCCAAGGCCCTTGTGGAGCGGCACCACCTCGGCGTGTCCAGCGCCACCATCCGTAACGACATGGCTGCTTTGGAAGACGAGGGCCTGATCACAGCTCCGCACACCAGTGCCGGGCGAATCCCCACCGACAAGGGCTACCGGCTCTTCGTGGACCAGATCTCGGCGGTCAAGCCACTCTCGCCCGCGGAGCGGCGCGCCATCCAGGCCTTGCTGGAAGGCTCCGAGGACCTCGATGATGTCCTGGACCGGACAGTCCGGCTGCTCTCGCAGCTGACCAACCAGGTCGCCGTCGTGCAGTACCCGCACCTCAGCCGGGCCAAGGTACGGCACATTGAATTTGTCCTGCTGGCGCCCCGCAAGGTGCTGGCGGTGCTGATCGCGGACACCGGCAAGGTGGAACAACGCGTCATCGACGTGGCACAGGACCTTTCGGATGAGGCGTTGTCGGAACTGCGCACGCGGTTCCTTGGCAGTCTCACCGGGACCCCGCTGAACCTGCTGCCGCACTCCTTGCAGTCCGTGGCCGCCAGCTGCCCGCCCGCGCGGCGCAGCGCCGCCCAGGCCCTGGCCCGTGGCCTTGAGGCACTGGCCACCAGCAGCCGCGAGGAACGCATGGTGATGGCCGGAACGGCCAACCTGGCCCGGTCCAACGTCGACTTCCCGTTGACCATCGGCCCGGTCCTGGAAGCCCTCGAGGAACAGGTGGTCATGCTCCGCCTGCTCAGCGACATGGCGGCGGACCCGAGGGGCGTTACGGTCAGCATTGGCCGGGAGAACCCGTACGACGGCCTCGCAGAAGCATCGGTGGTGGCCACCGGCTACGGACCGGACGCGACTGCGAAAGTAGGCGTGCTGGGCCCCACGCGGATGGACTATCCCACCACCATGGCCGCCGTCCGGGCGGTCGCACGCTACCTTTCCAGGATCCTTGGCCCCTGACGGGCCGGGTCCACCCTCCACCGCGCGGCGCACCAGCCGGGCACCAGACTTCTTGCCCCCAACAGGCAGTACTACCAGGAAGAGAAACACACTTTGAGCAGCCACTACGACGTCCTTGGAGTTTCCCGCGAAGCCACGGGCGAAGAGATCAAGAAGGCCTACCGAAAACTGGCCCGGACACTCCATCCCGACGTAAACCCCGGGGACGACGCCTCCGACCGGTTCAAGGCCGTCACGCACGCCTACGAGGTGCTGTCCGACCCGCAAAAGCGCCGGATCTACGACACCACCGGTAACGAGAACGGCAACGACAACGGCTTCGGCGGCGGCAACTACGCCGGCCAGGGATTCGCGTTCCAGGATATCTTCGAGACCTTCTTCGGCGCCGGCGGCCAGGGCGGGCCCGCGTCCAGGGTCCGCCGCGGCCAGGACGCGCTGATCAGCGTCCGGATCGAGCTCCGCGACGCCGTGTTCGGTGTCAACAAGAAACTCGAAGTGGACACCGCCGTGACCTGCCCCACCTGCGAGGGGTCCTGCTGCCAAAAAGGCAGCCACCCGGAACGCTGCGACATTTGCGGCGGCAGCGGCCAGGTCCAGCGCGCAGTGCGGTCCATCCTGGGACAGGTCATGACCACGGCTCCCTGCGGGTCCTGCGAGGGCTTCGGCACCGTCATCAAAGATCCCTGCAACGAATGCGCCGGGCAGGGCCGGATCCGCAGCCGGCGCACCCTGACGGTCAAGGTTCCCGCCGGCGTCGCTACCGGCACCCGCATCCAGCTTTCCGGTCAGGGTGAGGCCGGCCCTGCCGGCGGCCCCGCAGGGGACCTCTACGTGGAGATCCGGGTCAACAACGACGCCACGTACGTTCGCGACGGCGACGACCTGCATGCAAGCCTGAACATCCCCATGACGGCAGCCGCGCTCGGCACCGAACTCAACCTCGACACGTTCGACGGCCAGCAGGAGATCGATGTCAAGGCCGGCACCCAGTCCGGGGAGATCATCACCCTCCGCGGGCTCGGCGTCACGCACTTGCGTGGCTACGGCCGCGGCGACCTCAAGGTCCACCTGCAGGTGGACACCCCGGCCAAGCTCGACGCCGCCCAGGAGGACCTGCTGCGCCAGCTTGCGAAACTGCGCGGCGAACAGTTCACCGAAGGAAAACTTGCCGCGAGCGGCGGGGTCTTCTCGAAGCTTCGGGACCGGCTCGGTAACCTGTAGCGGTGAGCAACCCGGTCTTCTTCACCTCCCCTGGCACCCTCGACGGGCTGGCCCCGGGGTCCGTCTTTGTCCTGCACGGACCGGAGGCCCGCCACGCTGTCACGGTGAAGCGCCTCGCCGTGGGGGAGATGGTCGATATTGCCGACGGCGCCGGCAAACGGCTGACCGGTGCCGTCTCCGCCGCCGAGCCAGGCGAGCTGACGGTGGAATGCTCAGAGCTTTCGGAGGAGCCCCGCCCCGGAATCCGCCTGGTCCTGGTTCAGGCCCTCGCGAAAGGTGACCGGGACGAGCTCGCCGCCGAGACCGCCACGGAACTGGGGATTGACGCCGTCGTGCCGTGGCAGGCGGAACGGTCCATCGTCCGCTGGAAAGCCGACCGTGCGGCCAAAGCGCACGCCAAATGGCAGTCGGTGGTCACGGCGGCGGCCAAGCAGGCACGCCGGGCCTGGATCCCGGAGGTCCGCGCCGCCGTCGACGGCGCCGGCCTCCAGGCCGCAGTGGCCGCCGCGGACCTCGCCATCATCCTGCACGAGGACGCAGTGCGCCCGCTGCGCCAGGTCCTGGAGGGTTGGCGGGGCGCCGGGTCCGGGGCCGGAGGGCCGGACGCCGGGTGCGAGGTCCTGCTGATCGTCGGACCTGAGGGTGGTATCAGCCCGCGGGAAGTGACCAGGCTCTGCGACGCCGGCGCCGTGACAGCCCTGCTCGGGCACCACGTGCTGCGCTCATCCACGGCCGGGCCGGCCGCCACCGTCCTCGCCAGCGACATCCTGGGCCGCTGGTAGGGGACCGCCGGCGCGCCCGCTCCGCTGCCGGCTAATCCACCGTGAACCCGCGGGTATCCACGAACAGGTGCTGGTCCGGGTTGCCTTCCCCGACCTGGGAGACCCGGACTTCGTAGCTGCCCGGTCCCAGGTTTGCGGAGATGCTAAAGGTTCCCGCCTGTCCCGCCTCGGCCGAAGCCGTGGCCGTCCCATTCAAGTATTGGGTTTCGACGCTGCCATCGATGCGCAGAATGTCCCACCGGAGCTTGCCTCCCGCAGCGGTGCTGCGGCCGGAGATCTTGATGGCACCATCGGCCAGGGTGGTCCCTTCCTGGGGATCAATGATCCACACCGGTGCCACCATCCCGGCGCTGCGTGAGGTGGGGGAGCCGAGCCGGACGTGGTTGAACGCGACATAGTCGGTATGCCCGTCGACGAGCACCACCACCTGGACCAGCTGGCCGGCATCGATGAGCCCGGCGCTGGCGGCAGCCGCCGATGCGGTGTAGACAAGTTGCTGGACCGCACGCTCGGCCATGGCCGGATCAACGTTGCTGTTAAACGCATCCGCTGATAGATCCACGGTGATCACGTTCTTGCCGGAAATCGAGCTTGCCAGCTTCTTCGGGTTCTGCCACGGCGTAAAGAAGTCCGGATCCAGCGGTTTCTGGGACATCATGACCCGCAGCGCCCGGGTCACCGGGTTGTCCTCTTCAGGGACATCACGGAACTCCCGGTAGAGGAATGTGCTGTCGTTGCTGCGGCCGATCCAGTACACCGGGGCCTTGTTGGACGCCTGGGACGTTTCCAGCGGCGCGCTCGTGGTGGGTGCGGACGGCAGGGCCGAGAGGGCCTGCGACGGCGAGTCTGAATCGGTGATGCCGGGCTGGGATGAGGCCACGCAGCCGGAGAGGGCAAGCGCCGCAGGCAGCACGAGCACCAGCACGGCCCGGCGTGTCCGCCTGCCTGCTGCTGCCTGAGTCATCCTGCGTTGCCTGATGGCCGCCGCCTTTTGCTGCTCGGTTGTCTTTTTTGTTGCCGTCAGTTGCGCTCGTTCTCTGCGTCCCCGCCCGGCTGATCCTGCCGCGGCTGAGGTCGATTTCCAGCATGTCACACGGCTCTGGGCGTAAACCGTGGATTCGGCCGGCGGCCCCGAACTGCAACGGGAACGATATGCGCCCGATGCAGAGTTGATACCTAAGGCGCCCGGCCGGCCCTGAACGGCGGGAGAGGGCCGGGCGGTGGCGTCAGAACCGAGCACCCGGAATCACCCTCTTCGAGGGGGGACAGCAGACTGGCCGCCGCGTTGGATAGGAGATAGCGGTCCCAGACAAACGAACGATGGAGAAGTCATGTCCCATCAGTTGAGAATCGGCACGATCGGGGGCACCCGCACGCCCGCGGAGCTCGATGCCCGGCGGTTTAACCGCCACACGTTCTGGTGCGGGCAAAGCGGTTCGGGCAAGACCTATGCGCTGGGGGTCCTCCTCGAACAGTTGCTCCTCCAGACCCGTTTGCCGCTCCTCATCCTGGACCCGAACGCGGATTTCGTCCGGTTGGGAGAACTCAAAGAGCCACTGCCCGAGGGTCCGGGCGCATTTGGTGACGTGCGCGTACTGCGCGCCACCGCCACCGGAGCGGATCACGTCCGCGTCCGGTTCCTGGACCAGACGCTGGCGTCGCGGGCTGCTGTCCTCGGTCTCGACCCGGTCTTGGACCGGGATGAGTACAACGTCCTTGTCCATCTCGAGAACGAACTGAGCGTGACGGCCCGAAGCGACCTTGTCGGCGCGCTGCGGGCGAAGGACTCCACAGCCAGCAGGGATCTGGCCACGCGGATCGAGAATCTCGGCGTGCTGGAGTGGGACCTCTGGGCCTGGGGCGGCCGTTCTGCCGAGGATGTGATTGATGAACGGCCACGGGCTACCGTCCTTGACCTCGGCGGGTTCCGCTTTCCGGCGGAACCGCAGGTTGCGGCCCTCAGCGTGCTCGATCACCTGTGGGAAAAGCGCGAGGAGCGCCGCCCGCTTCTTGTGGTGATCAACGAAGCCCACAACGTCTGCGCCTCGGCCCCTGTCACACCGGTTCAACGGGCGCTCACCGAACGGGTCACCCAAATCGCGGCGGAGGGACGCAAATTCGGACTGTGGCTTCTTATCTCGACGCAGCGGCCGTCCAAACTGCCCGTGAACGTCCTGAGCCAGTGCGACAACCTGGTTCTCCTGAAAATGGCGTCGCCCCGCGATCTCAGCGAACTGGCCTCTGTCTTCGGTTTCGTCCCGCCCGGGTTACTGGACCAGGCCCTCCATTTCAGGAAAGGTCAGGCCCTGGTTGCCGGCGGCTTCATCGCCACGCCCTCAGTGGTGCTCGTGGGCTCCCGTCTCACGCATGAAGGCGGGGCGGATGTTGCGGTACCGCTGTGAAGGCGTGCACCGGGCCGTACCCTGGCGGGCGCCGGGTCCGGCCCGCTGGCGTAAGATGGGAGTACCCGTTGCCCCGGCCGCGGACGGCGAGTCCCGCCGTCGGACCGGATGACGGAACACACCATTTCCGAACTGGAGGGGACCGGAGGCCCGCGGGCCAACACCATGACTGAAGCAGCGAACGGCAAGGCCCGGATCAGCGCGGGAGCGCGCACCGCAGGTGAATTTCCCCACACCCTTCCAGGGCTGCGTACGGAGGTAGTCCTGTTCGACAGTTCCGATCAGATGGTCCAGTCGCTCGGCAGCCATGACGAGGCCCTTCGCTTCATCGAAACCCAGTACCCGGCTGTGGACTTCCATGTCCGCGGCAACGAACTTGCCATCAGCGGGCCCGCGGCGGACGTGCCGCGCATCATGCGCCTGCTCAACGAAGTCCGCGGCCTCGTTGCCCGGGGGACCGTCATCACCCCGGCGGTTTTGCAGCAGCTCGTGTCGATGCTGCGCAGCCAATCACTGCAGAACCCGGTCGAGGTCCTGACCCACAACATTCTTTCCAGCCGCGGCAAAACCATCCGGCCCAAGACGCTGAACCAGAAGAACTACGTGGACGCGATCGATGACAACACCGTAATCTTCGGCATCGGCCCGGCCGGCACCGGCAAGACCTACCTGGCGATGGCCAAGGCGGTCCAGGCGCTGCAGCAAAAGGAAGTCTCCCGGATCATCCTGACCCGTCCCGCCGTCGAAGCGGGGGAGCGGCTGGGATTCCTGCCCGGCACGCTCAGCGACAAGATCGACCCCTACCTGCGCCCGCTCTATGACGCCCTGCACGAAATGATGGACCCAGAATCCATCCCGCGGCTCATCGCTGCCGGCACCATTGAAGTCGCCCCGCTGGCCTACATGCGCGGCCGCACGCTCAACGACGCCTTCATCATCCTGGATGAGGCGCAAAACACCACGCCGGAGCAGATGAAGATGTTCCTCACCCGGCTCGGCTTCGGCTCCAAGATGGTGGTCACCGGTGACGTCACGCAGGTGGACCTGCCCTTCGGGACACGCTCCGGTCTTCGGATCGTGGAGGACATCCTGACAGGCATCGACGACGTCAACTTCACCGTGCTGGACGCCTCCGACGTCGTCCGGCACCGACTGGTGGGAGACATCGTCAACGCATACAGCGTGTGGGATGAGATCCAGCGGAACCGGGTCAAGCATTCCGTGGCCCGCGACAAGCGGGGTGAGCGCCCGTGAGCATTGAGGTCAACAACGAATCAGGCATTGCCCTCGACGAGGCGGAGTTGGTGCAGCTGTCCCGGTTCATTTTCGAACGGCTCTTCATCCACCCGCAGGCGGAGCTGTCGATCCTGCTCGTGGATGAGCCGGCCATGGAGAAGCTGCACATCGAACTGATGGACGAGCCAGGTTCCACGGACGTGCTCTCGGTGCCCATGGACGAGCTGACGCCCGGCACCCCCGGCAAGCCGACCCCGCAGGGCATGCTCGGCGACATCGCCATCTGCCCCCAGGTTGCGCAGGTCCAGGCGATGAACGCCGGCCACTCGACCCAGGATGAAATGCTGCTGCTCACCACGCACGGCATCCTGCACCTGCTCGGTTTCGACCACGCAGAGCTGGAGGAGAAGGAAGAGATGTTCGGGCTGCAGCGCGAACTTCTCTCCGCCTTCACCGGCAAAGACGCCCCGTCAGAGACGATTCAGTGACGCCACTGATCGTCGCCGGCATGGCGCTGGTGTTCCTGAGTTTTGCGGCGTTCCTGACCGCAGCCGAATCCGCCTTCAATTACCTTTCCCGGCACGACGCCGAGGCGGCGATTCTGCACAGCCGCGGCAACGCCCTTAAACGGATTATGGCCCAGCCCGTGGCGCACATGCGCGCCCTGCGCTTCTGGCGCATCTGGTTCGACATGGCCTCCGCGGTTGCCGTCACCGTGCTCTTGAACAGCCTGCTCGATAATGTCTGGCTTTCCGGGCTGATTGCCACCGGCGTCATGGCACTGCTGGGATTCGTCATTGTGGGCGTGTCCCCGCGGCAGCTGGGCCGGGTGCATTCGGCCGGCCTGGTCCGGTTCAGCGCCCCGCTGATCCGCTGGCTGTGCTGGGTGCTGGGCCCGATTCCCGGCTGGCTCGTCACCGTTGGCAGTGCCGTGGCCCCCGGCGCCCCGGCAGACAATGAGGCGTTCTTCAGCGAAGAGGAATTCCGTGAACTGGTGGACCGTGCCACGGAGTCCGACGTGATCGAGGACAACGAGGCAGAGCTTATCCAGTCGGTGTTTGATTTTGGCGATACGCTGGTCCGCTCCGTCATGGTGCCGCGCACCGACATCCTCAGCATCGACTCCGGTTCAAGCCTGCACCGGGCCATGTCGCTGTTCCTGCGCTCGGGGTATTCGAGGGTCCCCGTGATCGGCGAGAACACCGACCAGGTGCTGGGCATCGTATACCTCAAGGACGTCGCCGCGGTCCTCCACAACCTCCGTCCCGGGCAGGCGCCCCCGGTCGTTGACGAGCTCGCCCGCGAGGTGCGCTACGTGCCCGACTCCAAGGCCGTCAGTGAGCTGTTGCGCGAACTGCAGAAGGAATCGACGCACGTGGCAATCGTGATCGACGAGTACGGCGGCACCGCCGGCCTCGTCACACTGGAGGACCTCATCGAAGAAATCGTGGGTGAGATCGTAGATGAATACGACACCGAGAGCGCGGAGGCGGTGGAACTCGGCGACGGCAGTTACCGGGTCAGTGCCCGGATGAGCGTTGAGGATCTCGGCGAACTGTTCGACCTTGAACTTGACGACGACGAAGTGGACACTGTGGGCGGCCTGCTCGCCAAGGCCCTTGGGCGGGTCCCGATCGTCGGCAGCACCGTAGAGGTCCACGGGTTGTCCCTCCGCGCCGACCGGCTCGAAGGCCGGCGCAACCGCGTCAGCCACATCATTGCGTCGGCAGTGCCGAAAGAAGAAACTGACCTTGAAGACCTTCTCGACGAGGCCGCACCAATCCAACAGGGAGTCTCACGTGAGCAAGCAGAATAAGTCCGACGACGGCGGCGCAGCCCACGGTGGCTACCGCGCCGGCTTTGCGGTGCTGGTCGGCCGGCCCAATGCGGGCAAGTCGACCCTCACGAATGCCCTGGTCGGCCAGAAAGTCGCGATCACCTCGGCCAAGCCGCAGACGACGCGCCACACCATCCGCGGCATCGTGCACCGGGAGGACGCCCAGTTGATTCTGGTGGATACCCCGGGCCTGCACCGCCCGCGGACCCTGCTGGGAAAACGGCTCAACGAACTCGTCGCCGACACCCTCGCCGAGGTTGACGCAATCGGGTTCTGCCTGCCCGCCAACGAAAAGATCGGTCCGGGTGACAAGTTCATCGCCGCCCAGCTTGCCGCCATTGGAAACAAACCGGTGATCGCTATCGTCACCAAAGCCGACACGGTGGACCGCCAGGCGCTCACTGAACAGCTGCTGGCCGTCGCCGCCTTGGGCCGCGACGTCCTCGGTGAGGAGAGCTGGAAGGATATCGTGCCCGTGTCCGCCACCGACGGCTTCCAGGTCGAGACCCTGGCCGACGTCCTGATCGGCCAGATGCCGGCGTCCCCGCCGCTGTATCCGGACGGACATCTCACGGACGAACCGGAAGCGGTGATGATTGCCGAGCTCATCCGTGAGGCAGCCCTCGAAGGTGTCCGTGATGAGCTTCCGCACTCCCTCGCTGTCGTGGTCGATGAGATTGTTCCGCGCGAAGGCCGGCCCGAGGACAAGCCATTTCTGGATGTGCGGGTCAATCTTTACGTGGAGCGGCCCTCGCAGAAGGCCATCATCATCGGCAAGGGCGGGGCACGATTGCGCGAAGTCGGCACCAACGCCCGGAAAGCAATCGAAGCGCTGCTGGGTGCCCGCATCTACTTGGACCTGCACGTGAAAGTCGCCAAGGACTGGCAGCGTGACCCGAAACAGCTCGTAAAGCTCGGTTTTTAGCCCGCGGGTCCCACTCCGGCCCGGGCCCGCGCCGCACCCATCAAACCCGCCACCGGGGAATTCCCAGATTCGGACCCTAAAATGGTCAGACCCTGTCCGTGAAAGAAGGCTGAACCGTGTCCCGACCCCGTGAAGACCGCGCAGGCGGAGCCGGTTCCCCGGCAGGGTCCGGCCCCGCTGCCCGGCACACGGACGATTCCGCCGTCGGACCGGCCCGGCACCTGGGGCCCATCGGGCGGATGCCGCGATGGCTGAAGATCGGCACCGCCGTCGTCTCCATCCTCCTCATCGGCGTCATCGCCTTCGGCGCGTACTGGGCCATTCGCCTGCAAAGCAACATCACCAAGGCATCCTTGGGGGCCGGAAGCGGTAAAACCGAGTCCGCACTGGACAACTCACGGGACCGGATGCAGATCCTCATCCTTGGCTCGGACACCCGTGATGGCAAGAATTCCCAATACGGCGGGGCCGATGACTCCACCGGCTACGGGCATTCCGATGTCATGATGCTGATGGACATCTCGGCGGACAACAAGCGCGTCAACGTCGTCAGCTTTCCCCGGGACCTGCTCGTCGATATTCCCAAGTGCATCGATCAGAAAACCAAACAGGGATATCCGGCCCAGAAAGACGTCATGATCAACGCGGCCATGTCAGAGGCCGGCATCGGCTGTGCTGTGGACACCGTGAACAAGCTCACGGGCCTGGAAATCGACCATTTCATGATGGCGGACTTCAATTCGGTCAAGGAACTCTCCAACACTGTCGGCGGGGTGGATGTCTGCATCAGCGACGCCGTCTACGACCCCGACTCCGGACTGCGGCTCCCGAAGGGTACCTCCAAAGTTCAGGGGGAGCAGGCCCTCGCGTTCCTGCGTGCCCGCCATGCCTTCGCCGACGGCGGCGACCTCGGCCGGATCAGGGGGCAGCAGGCGTTCCTGTCGTCCCTGGTCCGTAAGATCAGGGACGACGGAACCCTCGGCAACCCCGCCAAGACGCTGCAGATCGCGGATGTCGTGACCCGCAACCTCACCATCGATGAGGGCCTTGCCTCGGTGCCGACACTGCTGACGGTCGCGAACCGGTTAAAGAACATCGACGTCAGCAAGGTGGCTTTTGTTGCCGTGCCTACCGTGCCGGCGGTCAGCGACGTCAACCGCCTGGAGCTCGCCGAACCCGCTGCCTCGCAGCTGTTCGCCGCGATGCGCAAGGACATTGACTTGACGGACCCGACGGCGACCCCGAGCCCGTCCGTCAGCCCGGACGGGAGTGCCGCCCCCAGCGCGGAGCCGACACCCGGCGCTGAGCCGACACCCAGCGAAGTGGCGACCACTTATGACAAAGCAGTACAACCCGTCACAGTGGCCAATGGTTCAGGAGTTCCGGCGCGCCCCCAGGAAATTATCCAGACCTTGACAGCCGGCGGCTTCACCAAGCTTGCCCAGCTCGCCGCCCCGCCCGTGGCGGCCACGGCCGTGTATTTCGGCGCGGGCTACGACGCCGTGGCAACGGATGTGGCCGCCCTGCTGGGGATACCGGCGGCCCGGGTGCTGCCTGCCGCCGGGGTCAACGGCGTCCAGGTCTACCTCGGCAGCGACCCAGTGGGCGGCACGGCAAGTAAAGACGCGGCGGTGGACCTGCCCTCTGACATCGTCAACCAGACCGCCGGCGACGTCGTCTGCCAGCAAGCCAACCCCGCCCTGATTACCCGCTAGCAGGGCCCGCCCGGGACATACGGCCGGGGCCGGCTGCCGGAATCATCCTGCGGCCGGCCCTGGACTGTGAACGGGCACTGCCGGGACCGTCACCTACCAGATGCTGACGCGCCCCGCCATGGGCATCCACATGCCATCCTGCTCCGAGGTATCGAACGCCTCGTGGAAGGCATCGAGATTCTTGGCGATCTGGTTGGTGCGGAACTCGTTCGGCGAGTGCGGATCGGTGGCGAGCCTGCGGATGGCTTCCTCGTTCCGCATGACCTGCCGCCAGCCGGCCGCCCATGAGGCAAAGAAGCGCTGCACGCCGGTCAGGCCATCCAGCACCGGAGGTTCCTGGCCGTCCAGGCTGATCAGATAAGCCTTGTACGCGATCGTCAGCCCGCCGAGGTCGCCGATGTTCTCGCCCAGGGTCAGGTTGCCGTTGACGGTATGCCCGGGCGCCGCCGACGGGGAGAGGGCATTGAACTGGGCCACCAGCTTGGAGGTCATCGCCTCGAAGGCGGTCCGGTCCTGGTGGGACCACCAGTTCCGCAGCAGCCCGCTGCCGTCATACTGCGAGCCCTGGTCGTCGAAGCCATGGCCTATCTCGTGGCCGATAACAGCGCCGATGCCCCCGTAGTTGACGGCGTCGTCGGCGTCGGCGGTGAAGAAGGGCGGCTGCAGGATGGCAGCCGGAAAAACAATCTCGTTGAGCAGCGGGTGGTAATACGCGTTGACCGTCTGCGGCGTCATGAGCCACTTCTGCCGGTCCACGGGCTTGCCCACCTCATCAAGATGCCGGTCGACGTCGGCGCTGTGCGCGCGCTCCACATTGCCCAGCAGGTCCGCCGGGTCGATGTCGACCGCGGAGTAGTCGATCCACGTGTCGGGGTAGCCGATCTTGGCGCGGAAGGAGTCGAGCTTTTTCAACGCCTCACGTTTGGTTTCCTCTCCCATCCACGCGAGTCCGGTGATGGATTCGCGGTATGCCTCGATCAGGTTCGCCACGAGTAACTCCATCCGGGCCTTGTGCGACTCGGGGAAGTGCCGGCTGACGTAGATCTCGCCTACCGCCTCACCGAGGGCGGCCTCGACGACGGCGACGCCGCGCTTCCACCGGTCCTTGTTGCGCGGCGTTCCGCTGAGCGTGGTGCCGTAGAAGGCAAAGTCCGCCTCCACCAGCGCGGGGGAAAGGTAGGGGGCTGCCGCGCTGATGACCCGCAACGCCAGCCACTCCTGCCAGACCGGGAGCGGCTCCGAGTCCAGCAGCGACGCTGCCCCGGCAAAAAAGTCGGGGGTGCTCACCACGAGTTCAGCGCGCTTTTCCGGTGCGATGGCGGCGGCGTCGAACCAGGCCGGAAGAAGCGGGAAGAGCGCAGCGGCCTCGTCGGCTGACCGGAGGTTATAGGTCTTCTGCGGATTCCGCAGGGTGACCTTGTCCCAGTGGTGCGAGGCCAGAGCCTTCTCAAGCTCCACCACCCGGTGCGCCGCGCCGTGCGCGTCAGCAACGCCGGCCAGGGTGAAAACGGTCGACACATGGTCCGTGTAGGCCTGCACCACCGGCGCGAATTTCTCCTCGCGGTAGTACGACTCATCGGGCAGTCCCAGCCCGCCCTGGCCGGTGTAGAGCAGGATCCGGTCCGGGTTTCCGGCGTCGGGTGCCGGGTAGATGTAAAAAAGCCCGCCCACATCGGCGCGGAACAGGCGGCCGGCCAGCGCCACGAGTTCCGCGACCGACGTCGTGGCGGAGACCTCGGCGAGCCGTTGCCGGATCGGGTCCAGGCCTTTCGCCTCCGCCGCAGCCTCGTCCATGAAGCTGTTGTAAAGCTCGCCGATCTTCTGCTCGATTCCGGTGGACTCCGCCCCGCGGGCGGCCGCGTCTGTGATGATTTCCTTGACCGCGAGCTCCGAGCCGTCACGCAGCGCGGTGAACGTTCCCTCCAGGGCCCGATCATCCGGAATCTCGGTGCTCTTGAGCCAGGTGCCGTTCACGTGCTGGTACAGGTCATCCTGCGGCCGGACGCCGGCGTCGATGTTGGACAGGTCAATCCCCGAAAGCGGCACGAATGCTCCTTTGAGAGGCAGTCCGGCACCGCCCTGTGGGGGTTCCGAGTCTGCATGGTGGACGTTGCAGAGGTAACGCCCCTTCATCTTACGCACCCGTGTTACTGTGAAAAGGTGCGCGCAGAACTGCTTCTTCTTAGCTGCCGCGGCGAGGCCTCAGACGCGATCTAGCGCAAGGCCCACCCTCGCTGCGGAGTTTGTGTTGCCCGGCCACCCTTTCACCAGGAATCACAGAAAAGGCCCCGATTGTAATGCGAAACGCACAAAAGCCCTCCGGAATGCCCATCCACCGCTACGTCCCTTTTCAGGACATCATCACGGTTGAATTGCCGGACCGCACCTGGCCGGACAAGGTCATCACCAAGGCCCCGCGCTGGTGCGCGGTGGACCTGCGTGACGGCAACCAGGCGCTGATCGACCCGATGAGTCCCGCCCGCAAGCTGAAGATGTTCCAGCTGCTGGTACGGATGGGCTACAAGGAGATCGAAGTTGGTTTTCCGTCCGCCTCACAGACGGACTTCGACTTCGTCCGGCAGCTCATCGAGGGCAGCCACATTCCGGACGATGTCACCATCCAGGTCCTGACCCAGGCCCGCGAGCACCTGATTGAGCGGACGTATGAGTCCCTCGTTGGCGCCAAGCAAGCGATCGTGCACCTGTACAACTCGACGTCGGTTCTGCAGCGCCGTGTGGTCTTCAACCAGGACGAAGACGGCATTCTGGACATCGCTCTGCAGGGCGCGCGGCTGTGCAAGAAGTACGAGGAAACGCTGCAGGACACCCACATCACGTACGAGTACTCGCCGGAATCCTTTACCGGAACGGAACTGGAGTATGCCGTCCGGGTCTGCAACGCGATCGCGGACGTCTTCGAGGCCTCGGCCGACAGCAAGGTCATTATCAACTTGCCCGCCACCGTGGAGATGGCTACTCCGAATGTCTACGCCGACTCCATCGAGTGGATGAGCCGGAACCTGCACCCGCGCGAGGGCATCATTCTTTCGCTGCACCCGCACAATGACCGCGGAACGGGCGTCGCGGCCGCGGAACTGGGCTACCTGGCCGGTGCCGACCGGATCGAAGGCTGCCTGTTTGGCAACGGTGAGCGGACCGGGAACGTGGACCTGGTGACACTGGGCCTGAACATGTTCGTCCAGGGCGTCGACCCGATGATCGATTTCTCCGACATCGACGAGGTCCGGCGCACCGTGGAGTACTGCAACCAGCTGCCCGTGGCCGAGCGCGCACCCTACGGCGGGGACCTCGTCTTCACCGCATTCTCCGGTTCGCACCAGGACGCGATCAAAAAGGGCCTGGAGGCGCTGGAGAAGGACGCCGCCGCCGCCGGCCAAGACGTCGCCGACTACCCCTGGCAGGTCCCGTACCTGCCGGTCGACCCGAAGGACCTGGGCCGCAGCTACGAGGCCGTCATCCGGGTCAACTCCCAGTCGGGCAAGGGCGGCGTCGCCTACCTGCTCAAGAACGAGCACAACCTGGACCTGCCCCGGCGCGCCCAGATCGAGTTCTCCGGTGTCATCCAGAAGCAGACGGACACCATGGGCGGCGAAGTCAGCGGCGCCCGGCTCTGGCAGGTCTTCCAGGACGAATACCTGCCTTCCGGCGCTGCCGACGCGCAGTGGGGGCGCTACGCCCTCGGCTCGTTCAGCACCGAGACGGACGAAGACGGTTTTATGACCCTGCACGCGTCGGTCAAGGTCGACGGCGTCCAGGTCCAGCGGACCGGCACCGGCAACGGTCCGATCGCTGCCCTGCTGAGCATCCTGCGTGAGGATGGAGTGGACGTCCGGGTCCTGGATTACAGCGAACATGCCCTGTCCGAAGGCGGCAGCGCCCTCGCCGCGGCCTACGTCGAATGCGCCGTCGGAGAGCGTGTCCTGTGGGGCGTCGGGATCGACGCCAACACGTCCACGTCCTCGCTCAAGGCTGTCATCTCGGCCGTGAACCGGGCCATCAGGGACGCCCGCGCCTAGCCGGTAAACCGGCACGGCGCCGCCGGGTTCTCCGGCGGCGCCGTGCTGGCTTTCACCCCAATGGCAGTGTTTCCCGCCCAGATAATGCGAAGATTAACCGTGGCCCAACCTTCCTCTTTTGCCTCCCGCGCCTACCGTGATGACGGCGTCGTGTTGCGTACCCACAAGCTGGGCGAGGCGGACCGCATCATCACCATCCTGACCAAGCATCATGGCCAGGTCCGCGCGGTGGCCAAGGGTGTCCGCCGAACGAGCAGCCGCTTCGGCGCGCGGCTGGAGCCCTTTATGGTCGCGGACCTGCAGCTCATCTCCGGCCGGTCCCTGGACATCGTCACCCAGGCGGTTGCCAAAGGCGCCTATGGCGGCAACATTGCCGCCGACTACGGCCGCTACACCGTCGCTGCCGCGATGACCGAGACGGCGGAGAAGCTCACCGACGTCGACGGCGAATCGGGCACCGCCCAGTACACCCTCCTCGTCGGTGCCCTGGCGTCGCTAAGCCGCGGCGACCACACTCCCGAACTGATCCTCGATTCCTACCTGCTGCGCGCCCTTTCGACCGGCGGCTGGGCGCCGAGTTTTACCGACTGTGCCCGCTGCGGTGCCCGCGGGCCGCACAATGCGTTCTCCGCCCCGCTCGGCGGCATGGTCTGTGCCGACTGCCGCCCGCCGGGATCGCCGGCACCCGCTGCCGAGACGGTCCTGCTGCTCGGCGCGTTGCTGACCGGGGACTGGGTCACCGCGGACGCGTCCGTCCCCGTGCACCGCCGCGAAGCTGCCGGCCTGGTGGCCAGCTACCTGCAGTGGCATCTGGAACGGGTCCTGAAATCCCTCAAGCATGTGGAGCGAACATAACTGTGGCGTTGGGTAAAAAGAACAATCCGGTCCGGCAGCGCAGCGCCCCCGTGGTGAGTCCGTACCCGCACCCGTCCGGTGCCATGGCCCCGGCCATCCCTGCGGAGTTCATTCCACGGCACGTCGCCATTGTGATGGACGGCAACGGCCGGTGGGCGAACCAGCGCGGCCTGCCCCGGATCGAGGGCCACAAGGCGGGGGAGCCGGCCCTGCTGGACGTGGTGGCCGGAGCGATCGAGCTCGGCATCGAGTACGTGAGCGTCTACGCCTTCTCCACCGAGAACTGGCGCCGCTCGCCCGAGGAAGTGCGCTTCCTGATGGGTTTTAACAAGGACGTGCTACGTCGCCAGCGCAACCAGCTCGATGAGTGGGGTGTCCGGATCCGCTGGTCGGGGCGGCGCCCCCGGCTCTGGGGGTCGGTGATCCGCGAGCTGGAGGAGGCCGAGGACTTCACCCGCGGCAACAGCACCTGCACTTTGAACATGTGTGTTAATTACGGGGGGCGGGCAGAGATCGCCGATGCGGTGTCTGCCATAGCGGAGGAGGTGGCGGCCGGACGGCTAAGGCCGGGCGCCATCACCGAGAAGACGATTCAGAAGTACCTCGACGAGCCGGACCTGCCGGACGTTGACCTGTTCCTGCGCAGCTCCGGCGAGCAGCGGCTCTCCAACTTCATGCTTTGGCAGTCGGCGTATGCGGAGTTTGTCTTCATGGACACGCTGTGGCCCGACGTGGACCGGCGGACGCTGTGGGACGCCGTCGGGATTTATGCCGAGCGGGACCGCCGCTATGGCGGCGCCGTCGACGCTGCGCCCGCCGCCCCGGCCTGACCCCGGCGGTTCAGCCGGGGTACAGGCTGAGCCAGAGGACGAGGTCGTCGTAGGCTTCCTGCCGCACCGTGCGGCGGGACAGGAAGAGGTCGTGCATTGCCCCCGGGTACCGGAAGACCGCCGCCCGGCGGCCCAGCTTGAGCGCACTGCGCGCCGTTTCCTCGACATCGATCACGGCGTCGAGGTCCATAAGCTCCGCTGACCACTCCGCCTGGATCCGGGTGCCACCGGACAGCATCACCAGCACCGGCGAGCTGATGCCCAGCCGCTGCGCCACCGCCGCGTGGCCGGCCAGGACTGCCTTCATCCACCCGGGGCGGACGGGAAACGATTCCTTCGGACGCCACGCGGGATCCAGGCACCATTCACCGTGGGCGGTACTGCTCACGCTGTCCCAGTAGCCGGCCATGCTGGGCAGCAGGAGCGCCCGGCGCGGGTCTGCCCGCGCCAAAGGCTCCACCAAGTGCACGGCGATGGTACGGATGAGGCTGCTGCCCTGCAGTTCCAGCCAGGGCGCGTTGAGGACCAGCGTGCCCAGCTTCCCCGGGTTCCGGTCCGCCCACAGTGCTGCGACAAGGCCGCCGAGGGAATGCGCGAGCATGTGCACCGTCGGTGCCACACAGTGGCCGGTGCGGCGGGCGACGTCGGAGCCGATCGCTGCCAGCGCCGCCGCGATGTCCTCGTCATAGACGGCCAGGTCGGTGGCGTACCCGGGGGTCTGCCAGTCCCGCAGGCTGCGGCCGAACTTCCGCAGGTCCAAAGCGTAGAAGTGGAATCCGCTGGCAACCAGGTGATCAGCGAGTTCGGCCTGCAGGAAGTAGTCCGCCCAGCCGTGCAGGTAGAGGACCACCTTCGCCGGTGCTTGGGTTGCGCTGCCGGCCGGGGCGCGGTGTCGGACCAGGGTGGCGACGACCGGGCCCTCATCGTCCCGAACCAGAGGCAGCTCCAGGGCCTCGAAGCCGCCTCCCAGCACGTCCTCCCGCCACCGGGGCAGCACTGCGGGCACCATCACGCGGAGTTTCCGTCGGCCAGTACGTAGGCGCGAAGCCAGCGGGCCAGCCGGTTGTATGCGTCCGCGCGGACGCGCGGGGCGGAGAGGAAGACATCGTGCAGGGCGCCGTCGATCCGTTCCAGCGTCACGGTACGGCCCAGGCTGAGGGCCCGCAGGGCTATGGTATTGACGTCAAGGACAGCATCGGTGCGCCGCATGGATTCCTTCCAGAACATTCCGTTGGCACTGGCCCCGGAGATCAGCACGAGGATGGGGACATCGATGTGCAGCCCCCGGGCCACCCGCGACTGTCCGGCCAGGACGGCGCTCAGCCAGCCGGCGCGGACCGGAAACGCCCGGGGTGGACGGTAGTTCTCATCCAGCGTCCATTCCCCTTCGGCCGCGCTGCTGACGCTGCGCCAGTAGAAGGAGCGCTCCGGAAGGCGGATGACGGCTTCGGGCCGGAACCGCGCGAGCGGCTCCACCATGGTGCGGGCGGCCCGGCGGAGGGCGGGGCTGCCATGCATCTCCAGCCAGGGGCTGTCCAGGATTAGCTGCGCAACCACCCCCGGGTGCCGGCTCGCCCACAGCGCCGCAATTAGTCCGCCGGTGGAATGCCCCATTAGCGCCACCGACGGCGCGGGTTGTCCTTCCGGCTGCAGGGACTTGATGATGCCAATCGCCGCAGTGATCTCGGCGTCGTAGTCGTCCAGGTCTGCGACGTAGCCGCCGTACTTTCCGGCCTGCAGGCTCCGGCCGTGGTTGTGCATGTCCAAGGCAAAGAACGCGAAACCCTGGCCGGCCCAGAACGTGGCAAGTTCCTCGTTGAAGAAGTAATCACTCCAACCGTGCAGGAAAAGCACCGCCCGGGGCGGGTTCCCACCGGTTCTGCCCGGTGCGCCGGCGTCCGTCCCGGCGCCGGGAACATGCCGCACCAGCGTTGCGGTGCGCTCGACGCCGTCCGGACCGGCCGCCGGGAAGGCGCAGGCTTCGAAGTTGTCGCCGAGGATATCGGGCAGCCATTCCATGGCAGGCACCTAGATTGCCGACGCCGCTGCGCGGCCGGCTGAACGGCCCGAGAACAGGCAGCCGCCGAGGAAGGTTCCTTCGAGGGCACGGTATCCGTGGATGCCGCCGCCGCCGAAACCGGCAGCTTCGCCGGCGGCGAAAAGGCCGGGCACTGGCTGCCCTGAACCGTCCAGGACCCGGGACTGGAGGTCGGTCTGGAGTCCGCCCAGGCTTTTGCGGGTGAGCACCGAGAGGCGCACGGCCAGGAGCGGTCCGTGCCGGGGGTCCAGCATCCGGTGCGGCCGGGCCACGCGCATGATCTTATCGGTGGTGAAGCGGCGGGCCGCGCGGATGGCGGCGAGTTGCGGGTCCTTGCCCAGGCCGCTGTCCACCTGCCGGTCCCGGGACCGCATCAGCCGGTCCAACGCGGCGGCGTCGATGAGCGGCCGGCCGGTGAGGGAGTTCATGGCGGCCGCGAGCCCTGCGGGCGTGCCGGCCTGCAGGAAATCGATTCCGCGATCAAGGAAGCGCTGCAGGGGACTGTCGTTGCCCGGTTTCAGCCGCGATGCCAGGAGGCGGAGGTCCTTGCCGGTGAGATCGGGATTCTGTTCCGAGCCGGACAGGGCAAACTCCTTTAAGGCGATGGTCCTGTTCAGCACGAACCAGGAGTGGTCGTGCCCGGTGCCGAGGATGTGGCGCAGCGACCCCAGCGAGTCGAAGCCCGGGAACAGGGGAGCGGGAAGCGGGGTTCCGGTGGCGTCCAGCCACAGGGCGGAGGGGCCGGGCAGGATCCTGATGCCGTGCCTTGGCCACACGGGGGAATGGTTGTGGATGCCTTCCGGGTAATGCCACATCCGGTCCCCATTGATGAGGTTCCCGCCGGAGCGGGCTGCGGCGGCGAGGAATTCGCCGTCGACCGATGCCGGCACTCCGGTGAGCATTGTCCGGGGCGCCGGGCCGCCGGGCCACTGCCGCCGGACGGCGTCATGGTTGCCGCCGATCCCGCCGGTGGTCACCACAACGGCCGCGGCTGAGGCTTCAAAGCGGCCGACGGCGGTACGCGGGGAGGCTTCGCCACGGAGGGCGCCGCTGGGCTTCAGGATTTCCCCCTGCACCCCTGTGATGCGTCCCGCCGTGGTCACAAGGCCGGCCGCCCGGTGGCGGAAGTGGAACGTGACCCTGCCCGTGGCCTCACCTGCACGCAGCTTTGCCAGGAAAGGCGCCACCAGCGCAGGGCCGGTGCCCCACGCCACGTGGAACCGCGGCACCGTGTTGCCGTGGCCGTCAGGGGCGCAGCCGCCGCGTTCGGCCCACTGCACCAGAGGAAAGAACCCTACGCCCAGGGCGGCCAGCCAGGCGCGGTTTTCCCCCGCTGCGAAGTCCACGTAGGCGGCCGCCCAGTCCCGGGCAAGCGCGTCCTCGGGGCGGTCGAACGCGGCGGAGGACATCCAGTCGGCGAGGGCAAGCTCCGCACTGTCTTTGACACCCAGCCGGCGTTGCTCGGGGGAGTTGACGAGGAACAGCCCGCCGAAAGACCAATGCGCCTGCCCGCCGGCGGACGCCTCGGGCTCCTGGTCCAGCACAGCAACCCGGCGCCCTGCCGCGTAAGCCTGTGCCGCGGCGACCAAGCCGGCCAGGCCAGCCCCAACAACGAGCACGTCAGCCTCGATTCGGGATCCGGCCGCCGGGGCAGGCGCGGTACGCGGGGCTTCATAGTCGCTGCTCATGGCTTCATGCTAGCGCCGGGGAGTGCGCGGGTTTGGTCTGGACCGCCGGAACCGGAAAACTAGAGCCATGCGCGTATATCCGACCTTCTTCCGGCTGGCCTTTTCATGGATGGACGCCGAACGCGCCCACAAGATCGGTTTCCGGGCCATCCGGCTCGTCCACTCCTGCGGTGCCGGGCGGGTGCTGCAGCGGTTTACCGCTCCCGCGGCATCGCTCCGGACGCAGGCGCTGGGCCTGACGTTCCCCTCGCCGTTCGGCCTGGCGGCCGGCTTCGACAAAGAGGGCCACGGCATCCAGGCCCTCACCGAGCTTGGTTTTGGCCACATTGAGGTTGGGACCATCACCGGGCAATCCCAGCCCGGCAACCCCGCCCCGAGGCTGTTTCGCTTGGTCGAGGACGGTGCCGTGATCAACAGGATGGGCTTTAACAATGACGGGGCCGCTGCCGTGGCACCCCGCCTGAAATCCGCCCGGGCAGCCCTGCAGCGCCGCCATCGGGAATCCCGGCCGGTGATCGGGGTCAATATCGGCAAATCCAAGGTGGTGGAACTTCAGGACGCCGTGGCCGATTACCTGATCAGCGCCCGCAGCCTGGCCCCGGCCGCGGACTATCTTGTGGTAAATGTCAGTTCGCCGAACACACCGGGCCTGCGGCTCCTGCAGGATGTGCAGGCGCTTCGACCGCTCCTGGCGGCAGTGGGGGAGGCCGCGGACCAGGCCGCCGGACGCCACGTGCCGTTGCTGGTCAAGATCGCACCGGACCTGAGCGATGATGACATCGACGACGTCGCCCGGCTGGCCCTGGACTTGAACCTGGACGGGATTATTGCCACCAATACCACCATCGCCCGAACCGGGCTTACCGCGGGCCCCGACAAGGTGGCGACCTGCGGGGCGGGCGGGCTGTCCGGGGCGCCGTTAAAGCAGCGGTCGTTGGAGGTGCTGGCCCGGTTGAAGGCCGCAACCGGCGACACGTTGACTCTCATCTCGGTGGGCGGCGTGGAAACCGCACAGGATGTGCAGCAGCGGCTCGAGGCCGGCGCCACCCTTGTGCAGGGCTACACGGCGTTCCTCTACGAGGGTCCGTTCTGGGCGGCGCGCATTAACCGCCAGCTCGCCAGGCACCCGTCCCGACGCTGAGCGGCGTCCGCCGGGGGACAACGAGGCCCCCGGCACTGGACTGGTCTGTCCGCTGCCGGGGGCTCCTTGGCCTGGGCATCAGGCGGGGTATTCGCCCCGCTTGACAAGGGGTTTGGGAAGGCGCAGCCGGCGGAACTGCAGCGAGCGCATCGAGCCGTACCAGACGGTGCCGCGCTCCGGATCGCCGAACTTGTCCGTCAGTCGTTTCTTGAGTTTCCGGGACAGAATGAAGACGTCCACGAAGACCGCCAGGAACATGACCCAGAACGCGCCCAGGACGTAAATCATCTGTGAGCTGGAGGCCGGGATCAGCAGGGAGACCACCACGAAGATGAGTGCGCCGAACATCAGGTACTCCCCGAGGCTGAAACGGGCGTCGACATAATCCCGGGCGAACCGCTTCTGCGGGCCCCGGTCCCGGACCGGCAGGAACCTCTCATCGCCGGTTTGCATGGCCTCGCGCATCTTCAGTCGCTGCTCCTGGACCGCAGCCCGCTCGGCGGCCTTGGAGGCCTTGCGGTCCTCCGGCACCAGCGGCCGCTTACGGGCCGCCACCTGCGCGCTGCGCTTGGGCGTGGGCGCGCCCTTGCCGAGGGCGGTACCCCGGGCGGCTGCCCCGGCCGCCTGCTGGTCAACTATGTCCTGCGCCGCTGGCGCTTCTTTTTTACGTCCAAACACCCCTACAGAATACCCCGGGGCAACTGGAGCCCGGCCCGTGGACCCGGGGGCGTGACCGGCCGCCGCCCTGTTTGCTGTGATTCGCGGCACGGGTAGTGTTCTGGCCATGACTTCATCACCCGCGGGAAACCCGCACACCGCCTACCGCCATGCCGGAAACGTCGACACCGAGGCGCTCCGCCAGGCCGTCGCTGACTCTTTCGACTCCACCGTCGCCCAGCTGACCGAACTCGTCGCCATCCCGGGGATCGCCTGGCCCAGCTTCGACCCCGCCCCGCTGAACGCCAGCGCCGACGCCGTGGCTGAACTGGTGCGCGCCAGCGGCTTTGACGAGGTCCAGGTCCTGCGCTGCGACAAGGCGGACGGGACGCCGGGCGGCCCCGCCGTCGTCGCCCGCCGGGCGGCCGCCGCGGGCAAGCCGACGATCTTGCTGTACGCCCACCATGACGTGCAGCCCACCGGAGACCTGGCGCTCTGGGAGACAGACCCCTTTACCGCCATCGAACGGGACGGCCGGCTCTACGGACGCGGCGCGGCCGATGACAAAGCCGGCATCCTGGCGCACATCGCCGCCTACTCGGCCGTCACCCGCGTTTTGGGCGACGATCTCGGCCTCGGCGTGACGTTTTTCTTCGAAGGGGAAGAGGAAGCCGGGTCCCCGACGTTCCGGACCTTCCTGGAAACGCACCAGGAGCTGCTGCGCGCTGACGTGATTGTCGTGGCGGACTCCAGTAACTGGAAGGTCGGCGTTCCTGCGCTCACCACCAGCCTCCGCGGCCTCGTGGATGGCACCATCGAAGTCCGGGTCCTGGACCACGCTGTCCACTCCGGCATGTTCGGCGGCCCGGTCCTGGATGCGCCGACTCTGCTGTCCCGGCTCATCGCCACCCTGCACGAGGACGACGGCAGCGTTGCCATCGCCGGCCTCGCCAGCAGCGACGACGTCTCGGTGGATCTCTCCGAAGCGGAATACCGCGCTGACGCGTCTGTGCTCGACGGCGTCCGGCTCGCCGGCACCGGATCGATCGCATCGCGGATGTGGACCAAACCGGCGCTCTCCATCATCGGCATCGATGCCCCCGCAGTGGACGTCGCCTCCAACACCCTGCTGCCCCGCGCGCGGGCAAAGTTCAGCCTGCGGCTCGCGCCCGGGCAGGAACCGGCCGAGGCGATGGATGCCGTGCGCCGGCATGTGGAAGCCAACGCGCCCTTTGGCGCCCACGTGGTTTTCACGCCGGGGGAGAGCGGCAACGCTTTCCGCACGGACACCTCTTCCAAGGCGGCCAGCGTCGCCATGTGGGCCCTCGGCGAGGCCTGGGGCGTCCCGGCCGTCGAGACCGGCATCGGCGGCTCGATCCCTTTCATCGCCGATCTGACCGAGTTGTACCCGGATGTGCAGATCCTGGTCACCGGCGTCGAGGATCCCGACTCCCGTGCCCACAGCGCAAACGAATCCCTGCACCTGGCGGACTTCCGAAATGCGATCGTGGCCGAGGCCCTGATGCTGGCCCGGCTGAACGAGGAAGGACTGGCCTGATCCTCTCGGCCTGCGGAAGTCCCGGGGGAACATCCAGCCTGGTGGGACGGTTACGCCAGGAGTTAGAGCTACACGGCTGATCGACGTAGCATGTAGCTATAGCCCGTACCGTCAAAGTAGGGGCGGGTGCCGTGCAAGCGGCACCGCCACCACCGTCGTTAGAAGGTAGGCCATGAGCACTACAACCAATGAAAACAGCATCGACACCACCGCCGCTGCGAGCGGGGATCCGGCAGCGCACGAGGTCAAGCTGACCGACGTCGCCGCCGGCAAGGTCCGCAGCCTGCTGGAGCAGGAAGGCCGCACCGATCTGCGCCTCCGGGTGGCGGTACAGCCCGGCGGTTGCTCTGGCCTCATCTACCAGCTCTACTTCGATGAGCGGCTCCTCGACGGCGACGCCGTGCGCGACTACGACGGCGTCGAAGTTGTGGTGGACAAGATGAGCGTTCCCTATCTCAGCGGCGCCAGCATTGACTTCGAAGACACCATCTCGAAGCAGGGCTTCACCATCGATAACCCCAACGCCGGCGGCTCCTGCGCCTGCGGTGATTCCTTCCACTAAGGCCGGGCTGTTTGCCCGGCCTTAGTGCCGGAAAATCCACAACGACCGGGGCCGGTAAATAGGTCCCGACGCACGGCGCGGACATGTGGGCGAAACCTCGCGGGGAGCGGTAAGCTCTACATCAAGTAGTAAAACTTTTCGTGTGCCCAGGCCCTCATTTGGCGGCCCGGGCAACAGCAACAAGTAGGAAGGGCCGTCTGTGAGTTCGCAGAACCGAACCGGCAGCCGACGCAAACAGATCACTACGATCACTGGCTTGGCACTCGCCGGCGCGTTGGCTTTGACTGGATGTTCACCAGAGGTACAGAAAGGGTGGCTGCCCACCGAGCGTGGCACCACCAACCACACTGACCGCATCATGGACCTCTGGGTCAACTCATGGATTGCCGCCCTGGTTGTGGGCGTCATTACCTGGGGCCTGATGATCTGGTGCATAGTCGCCTACCGGCGCCGCAAAGGCACCGTCGGGTTCCCGCGGCAGAACAGCTTCAACCTTCCGCTTGAGGTTTTCTACCTGACGATCCCGCTGTTCATGGTTCTGGTGTTTTTCTACTTCACCGACCGCGACCAGCAGGCGATCGACAACCGGGCCCAGCCCGCCGACGTCGTCGTCGATGTCCGCGGCAAGCAGTGGGCCTGGGACTTCAACTACAAAAAGGGCGACGTCATCCGCGAGGATGTCCACGAAGCCGGCGTCCAGGCCCACCTCACCGGCAATGACGTGGACAAGGAAAAGCTGCCCACGCTCTACCTGCCGGTGAACAAGTCCGTTGACCTGGAACTGAACGCCCGCGACGTCATCCACTCCTTTTGGGTTCCCGCCTTCCTGCAGAAGCGCGACATGATCCCCGGCAAGACCAACTACATCAGGTTCACCCCCACCAAAGAGGGCACCTACGACGGCAAATGTGCCGAACTCTGCGGCGAGTACCACTCCGAAATGCTGTTCCGCGTGAAAGTCGTTTCCGACGCCGAGTTCCAGACCCACCTGGACCAACTCCGCCAGGACGGCAACACCGGGCTCCTCGGCGAAGAGTACGACCGCAACCCGGCCCCGGCAGAAACCAAGTAAGGGGAGCGCGAAGTGGCAACGACCTATTCCCAGCCCACCGGGATCCTAGAGGCTCCCGTAGTACCGAAATCCAAGGGACGCATTGTCGTCAACTGGATCACGTCCACTGACCACAAGACCATCGGGTACATGTACCTGATCTCGTCGTTCGTGTTCTTCTGCTTCGGCGGCGTTATGGCGCTGCTGATCCGCGCCGAGCTCTTCGAACCGGGCATGCAGATCCTGCAGACTAAAGAGCAGTACAACCAGCTCTTCACCATGCACGGCACCGTCATGCTGCTGATGTTCGCCACCCCGCTGTTTGCCGGGTTCGCCAACGTCATCATGCCGCTGCAGATCGGTGCCCCCGACGTCGCCTTCCCGCGACTGAATGCACTGGCTTTCTGGTTCTTCCTTTTCGGCTCCACGATCGCCGTGTCCGGTTTCATCACCCCGCAAGGTGCAGCATCGTTTGGCTGGTTCGCGTACGCGCCGCTGTCCAACACGACCTTCAGCCCGGGCGTGGGCGGTGACCTCTGGGTCTTCGGCCTGGCGCTCTCCGGCTTCGGTACCATCCTCGGTGCTGTCAACTTCATCACCACGGTCATCTGCATGCGCGCCCCGGGCATGACCATGTGGCGCATGCCGATTTTCACCTGGAACATCCTGGTCACGGCCATCCTGGTGCTGATGGCGTTCCCGCCCCTGGCCGCCGCACTGTTCGCCCTCGGCGCGGACCGCCGCTTCGGTGCCCACATCTTCGATCCCGAAAACGGCGGCGCCGTCCTCTGGCAGCACCTGTTCTGGTTCTTCGGGCACCCGGAGGTCTACATCATCGCCTTGCCGTTCTTCGGCATTGTCTCCGAAATCTTCCCGGTCTTCAGCCGCAAGCCAATCTTTGGTTACAAGGGCCTGGTCTACGCGACGATTTCCATCGCCGCGCTGTCCGTGACCGTGTGGGCCCACCACATGTACGTCACCGGTTCAGTTCTGCTGCCGTTCTTCTCCTTCATGACGATGCTGATCGCCGTCCCCACGGGTGTGAAGTTCTTCAACTGGATCGGCACCATGTGGCGGGGTTCCATTACCTTTGAAACCCCCATGCTCTGGAGCATCGGCTTCCTGGCAACGTTCCTCTTCGGCGGCTTGACCGGCATCATCCTGGCCTCACCGCCCCTGGACTTCCACGTGTCCGACTCCTACTTTGTGGTCGCGCACTTCCACTACGTGGTCTTTGGCACCGTGGTGTTCGCAATGTTCGCCGGTTTCTACTTCTGGTGGCCAAAATTCACCGGCAAGATGCTGAACGAACGCCTGGGCAAGATCCACTTCTGGATGCTGTTCCTGGGCTTCCACGGCACCTTCCTCATCCAGCACTGGCTCGGCGTTGAGGGCATGCCCCGCCGCTACGCGGATTACATGCCGCAGGACAACTTCACGTGGATGAACCAGTTCTCCACCTACGCCTCGTTCCTGCTGGGCGCCTCGCTGATCCCGTTCTTCTGGAACGTCTACATCACCTGGCGCAGCAACGACCGGGTCGAAGTCGATGACCCGTGGGGCTTCGGTGCTTCCCTCGAGTGGGCGACCTCGTGCCCGCCGCCGCGCCACAACTTCACGTCGCTGCCGCGGATCCGGTCAGAGCGTCCGGCGCTGGACCTGCACCACCCGGAGCTCGCCCAGACCTACACCGCCGAGTCCCCCGGCCCGGCAGCAGCAACCCTCGGTAACGCCGACCAGAAGGATCAAGCCCAGTGAAAATCGAATCACGGATTTTTGGATTTGGAGTCTTCTTCTTCGTACCGGTCGCCATCGTCTACGGTTTTGTGACCGGTTGGACTGAGCCGGTGGGCTACCTGGCCCTCCTGCTGGTAGCCGGCCTCGCGGGCATGATCGGTGCCTACCTCGGTTTCACCGGCAAGCGCGTCGGGATGCGCCCGGAGGACCGCAGCGACGCTGAGATCCACGAAGGCGCCGGCGAACAGGGCCACTTCAGCCCCTGGAGCTGGTGGCCGCTGGTTCTTGGCCTGGCCTGCGCAGGCGGCTTCCTCGGCCTGGCTGTGGGTTTCTGGATTGTGTTCATCGCCGGCGGGCTCGCGGTCGTCGCCTTGGTTGGCTGGGTTTACGAATACAGCCGCGGAGACCACGCGCACTAACGTCCCACCGGACGAAACAGTCCATAACGACGGCGGGCCCCACCTTCGGTGGGGCCCGCCGTCGTTGGTAGAGCAGGGGCACGGTTTCAGCGGCGGAGATCCGCCGGCAGGAACCGGGAGGACGGGTGCAGGGCGGTTGGGCATATGAGCGTCGGACCGGCTGAGCGCACTACCGGTGCGGCCGGACGTCGCGGCGGTGCTAGGCAGGCTTGTGAGTGCGTGCACACCCACTGCCGAGGTGATTCCCCGCAGGCCGGCCTGCGCACCGGTTTCACGACGCATCGGATGCACGCTCTCGCCGCGAAGCCCAACGCCCGCCGGGACGGCACCGGTATGGTTTGTGCCGCGTCCACCGTTGAATGGGCCGTAGAGCCGTCGCCGCAGATGATTCCGGACCGGCCCGTGCTGTCACCGACCCCGTTCCGGTGGTTCCCGTTCGGACCGGTACAGCTACCTGCGCGGGCCTCTGAGCGTCCCAGCTGACCCGGAGGACTCCAGGAGCGTTATGAGGGTCTCCAGGGCGTCGTCGACGCCGGCAGGGCCGACACGGTCCGATTCGGCCCCCGGGGGGACAGCGAGTTCGACTTCGCAGCCGCAGGAGAAGTCTTCCGTCATGACTTCCAGCAGTGACCGGGCATCAACTCCCGGCCGGCCCGCCTTGCTGATGATGACGGGGAGCCCTGTTGCCTGGACGGCGCGGACAAAGAGGGCCGCCGGCCTGGCGTGCAGCCCCACCGGGGCTTGGACGATCGCGGTCCGAACTCGCAACTGTTGTTCCTTTATCTCTCAGGGGCGTATCCACCGGCGAGGACCGGTGATTTAAGCCTAACCGCGGCCGGCGTCCCGGGCGAACAAGCAATGCGCCGTGGTCTAGACCAGGGTTCCTCATGGATTAACCTGAAGATATGAATCTTCCCGGACGGCAGTACAGTGGCGCCCTCTGACGCGGCGCGGATGGCCGGCGAGATTGACCGGCGCAGCGGCACGCCCATCTATGTCCAACTACGGGAAATCCTTCGCGCCCATATTGGAACTGCCTGCCCGCCTGGTTCGGCGCTGCCCTCGGAGCGGGACCTCGCCGAACGGTTCGGCCTGGCCCGCATGACCGTCCGGCAGGCGATCGACGCCCTGGTGGGGGAGGAAGTCATCGAGCGCGTCGTGGGTCTGGGCACCTTCGTCCGGAAACCTAAACTGGACCTGCAGGTGAAGCTGACCTCGTACAGTGAGGAAATGCAGCGCCGCGGCATGGTCCCTGCAGCGCGGGTGTTGAGTTTTGAACAGATCGCGGCCAGCGCGTTCCTGGCCCGGGAATTGCAGTTGGAGGAGGGGACTGCGTTGGTGCGCTTCCGGCGGCTGCTGCTGGCGGACAACGAACCCATGAGCGTGGACGAGAACTTCATTCCCGCCCACCGCGTTCCCGGCCTGCTCGACGGCGAACCGCCCACGTCGCTGTACAACGTCCTCAGCGAACGCTTCGGCCTGGTGATGGAATGGGGCGAGGACATGATCGAGGCGACCGCTGCGTCGCCGTCGACAGCCCGTCTACTCAACGTCGAAGTGGGCTCGCCGCTGTTGAAGATCCAGCGCCACGCCTTCGTGGCTCGGGCCATGGTTGACTACTCGGTTTCCTACTATCGAGCCGACCGCTATAAACTCTGGGTCCCGCTGCAGCGCCCCGGGGTCCGTCCGACCCGAAACTATTCTTCGGGCTACAGACCCTGATGACACCGCAGCATTCTGTGGTGTGATGACGGCGGGGACGCCAGCGCGTCCACGGTGGATCTTGACGGTACATGCAGAAAGGCCCGGTCCTGGGGGACCGGGCCTTTCTGGTGTTCATCGCAGCAAGTTAGCGGCTGAGTGTCTTCTGGGATTCTCCAGCTTCGACAACCTCATGGGCGCCGTGGTGGCCATGGGCCGCCGCAAGCTCCGCCGGCGTTGCCGGGGCAACCCGGTCCTCGAAGAACCACTGGGACAGCTTCGCACGTCGCTTTTCAGTCTTGTCGACCACGCCGTTGGCGTTCGGCACCGCGGGAAGCGGCGACGGCGACTCGAAGCCGACGAGCTTGTAGCGCTTGTACTCATCCAACGGGGCGTGGACCTCGATGAACTCACCGTGCGGCAGGCGCACGATGCGGCCGGTTTCACGTCCGTGCAAGGCGATCTCGCGGTCTTTGCGCTGCAGCGCCAGGGCCACCCGTTTGGTGACGATGAAAGCTATGACCGGGCCAACGAAGAACAGCGCACGCAACCAGTAAGTCACGTCGTTCAGGGACACATGGAAGTGCGTGGCGATGAGGTCCGAGCCGGCAGCAGCCCACATGACGCTGTACCAGACGAAACCGGCCATGCCGATTGCGGTCCGCGTGGGAGCGTTCCGCGGACGGTCCAGGACGTGGTGCTCGCGGTTGTCCTTGGTGATCCAACGTTCAATCCACGGGTAGGTGAACAGCACCGTGAAGAGGATGCCGGCAGGTACCAGGGCCGGGAGCAGAACGTTGAACGTGAAGACGTGGCCAAACCACACCTGCTCGACCGACCAGTTACCGATGGTGCCCGGCATCAAGCGCAGGGCTCCATCGACGAATCCGATGTACCAGTCAGGCTGGGTGCCAGCCGAAACGGGGGAGGGGTCGTACGGCCCGTAGTTCCAGATCGGGTTGATGGTGAAGAAGCCGGCCATGAGGGCAACAACACCGAACACGATGAAGAAGAACCCGCCAGCCTTAGCCGCGTAGACGGGGCCGAGGGGGTAGCCGACGACGTTGCCGTCGTTGCGTCCCGGACCCGGGTACTGGGTGTGCTTGTGAACGACCACCATGAACAGGTGCATCACGATCATCAGGAGAATGAGGGCCGGCACCAGCAGGATGTGGAGCATGTACAGACGACCGATGATGGCCGTTCCGGGGAACTCTCCGCCGAAGAGGAAGAAGGAGATGTAGGTGCCGATGACCGGGATGGACTTGATGACGCCGTCGATGATGCGCAGGCCGTTGCCGGAGAGCAGGTCATCGGGGAGCGAGTAGCCGGTGAAGCCGGCAGCCATCGAGAGGATGAGCAGCACGCCGCCCACCACCCAGTTCATTTCACGGGGCTTGCGGAAAGCGCCGGTGAAGAACACGCGGAGCATGTGCACTGAGACCGAGGCTACGAACAACAGAGCGGACCAGTGATGGACCTGGCGCATGAACAGGCCGCCACGGACATCGAACGAAATGTTGAGCGAGGAGCTGTAGGCTACCGACATTTCGACGTTTTTCAGCGGTGTGTAGGAACCCGCATAGTGCGTCTCCGCCATGGACGGATCGAAGAAGAAGGTCAGGAACGTACCCGAGAGGAGGAGGATGACGAACGAGTAGAGCGCCACTTCGCCGAACATGAAGGACCAGTGGTCCGGAAAGACCTTGCGGCCAAATTCCCGGAGGATCCCGGAGCCGCCGACGCGCTGGTCGACGAAGTCGGTGATGCGGCCGCCTTTAGTTTTAGCGACGAAGACGGGGGCATCAGGCGTTGTTGTTGCGCTCATGCTCATCACGCTCCCAATAGCTAGGTCCAACAGGTTCATGGAAGTCGCTGGTGGCGACGAGGTAGCCCTCGGCATCTACTGCGATTGGCAGCTGCGGGAGAGGACGGCTGGCGGGGCCGAAGATGACCTTGCATTCCTGGGTCAGATCGAAGGTCGACTGGTGGCACGGGCACAGCAGGTGGTGGGTCTGCTGCTCGTACAGGGCAACAGGGCAACCGACGTGGGTGCAGATCTTTGAGTACGCAACGATTCCGTTATAGCCCCAGTCCTCACGGCCTGCGGAGGGATTGAGGGACTCCGGGTTCAGCCGCATGAGCAAGACGACGGCCTTGGCCTTCTCATTGAGCTTGCCTTCGGTGAGTTCGTTCAGCCCTTCCGGGATGACGTGGAAAGCCGAGCCGATAGTGACGTCCGAGGCCTTGATGGGGGTTCCATCGGGGTCGCGGGTGAGGCGCTTGAGCTTGCCTTCCTGGGGTGCCCACATGGTGTGGGCCAGAGCGTTGTCAGGACGCGGTCCCAGGTCACCGAAGACGGCGAGGGCCGGCAGGGGTGCGAGTGCCACGGCGCCCAGAAGGGTGTTGCGGATCAGCGGCCTGCGCTTGATGCCAGTTTCCTCGACGATGTCGTCGACGATACGTACGGCAGCCAACCGGTCTTCTTCGGTGCGGATCGCATGGCGCTCTTCCGAGACTTCGTGGTCCGGCATGAGCGCCTTGGCCCAGTGCACAATGCCAGTGCCGATGCCGAGCATCGCAAAAGCGGTACCGATGCCGAGCAGTGCGTTCTGCAGGCGGACGGTTGCGATTGCAGTGTCGCCGCCCAGGTCGATCGCAAAGTAGGCAACCAGAAAAATCAGGGTGCCGACGACTGAAATTCCGAAGAGAAGGGCTACCTGCCGTTCTGCTCGTTTTGCTGCCTTCGGGTCCGTGTCGGCCAGGCGCAAACGGTGCGGGGGAATTCCAGGATCCTGGAACTTCTCCACCTCATTCTGACCAGCCGTAGCTACGGTGCCCGAGTGGTCCGGACTGCCGTCACTATGGTTGCCCATAATTCGCCTCATCCCTCTCTCGTCCCGGCTAATGCCGGGTTAGCTTTCAATTCAAACTGCTGACGCGTCAGCAGAAAATTCTTTACAGGTGAAAATGGTGGGCTAGGACGTCCGGGACGTAAGCCAGATGGTGAACGCGATGATGACACCCAAACCGGCGATCCAGACGAAGAGGCCTTCCGATACGGGACCCAGGGCGCCAAGGTCAGCGCCGCCGGGAGAGCCGTTGGATTCGATCTGCTTCAGGAAGGTGATGATGTCGCGCTTGCCGTCGGGACCGATGTTGGCGTCACTGAAAACGGGCATGTTCTGCGGACCGGTGACCATGGCTTCGTAGATGTGCTTGCTGGAGACATCGGCGAGAGCCGGGGCGAATTTGCCGCGGGTCAGCGCGCCGCCGGCTGCTGCGGCGTTGTGGCACATGGCGCAGTTGGTACGGAACAGCTCACCGCCCTTGGCGGCGTCGCCCTGTCCGTCGAGCACGCCGGCCTCGGGAATGGAGGGGCCTGCGCCGAGCGAAGCCACGTAAGCGGCGAGCTGGCGGGTCTGCTCTTCGTTGAACTGGGCCGGCTTCTTATAAGCCTGCGGACCGTTCATCTGCATGGGCATGCGGCCCGTACCGACCTGGAAGTCGACGGCGGCAGCGCCGACGCCTACCAGGGACGGCCCTGCCTGGGACCCGCTGGCACCCATGCCGTGGCACGTGGCGCAGTTGGCGGCGAAAAGCTTTCCGCCTTCCTCTGCGTCATTGGCGCTGAAGCTGGTGGTGGCTTTGGCCTGGTTGACTGTGGTGGCAACGGCGTAAAGCCCACCAGTGACCAAGAGTCCCATCAGCAGCAGTGCAATCGCTGCCAGTGGGTGACGTCGCTTCTGCGAGAGTGCCTTCACGTGGTGGTTCCTTTATTCGATCCTGCGTTGGCTCCGGGAGCCACTTCTTGAGATTCTACCTCTTGTAGAAAATGAGGCAAGTGTAGCTACTTGAGGACGTAGATGACCAGGAAGAGGCCAATCCAGACGACGTCGACGAAGTGCCAGTAGTACGAGGTGACGATCGCTGAGGTTGCTTCGAAGTGGCCGAACTTCTTCGCTGCGAAGGAGCGGCCCATGATCAGAAGGAAGGCAATCAGACCGCCGATGACGTGCAGGCCGTGGAAGCCCGTGGTCATGTAAAACGCCGAACCATAGGCGTTGGAGGAGAGTGAAACGTGCTCGGAGACCAGCATGGCGTATTCAGTTGCCTGGCCGGCAACGAAGAACGAGCCCATGATGAACGTGAGGGTGAACCACTCGTTCATTCCCCAGCGGGTGAAGCTGAGGAGGCCGCCGCTTCGACGCGGCTGAAGCCGCTCAGCGGCGAAAACGCCCATCTGGCACGTAAAGGAACTGGCCACGAGGACGATCGTGTTGACGAGCGCAAAGGGGAAGTTGAGCTTGGCTGTCTCTTCGGCCCACATCTGTCCGGAAGTCGAACGGAGTGTGAAGTACATGGCGAAGAGACCGGCGAAGAACATCAACTCACTGGAGAGCCAGACCACGGTTCCAACAGAAACCATGTTCGGGCGATTCAGCGTCGGGTGCGCCGGGGTACTGGGGGCTTGGGTCGCAGATGTCACATAGACATTATGTCTATAAAACTCCCTGCTGCCCAACGCAAACCGCGTTTTGGCAGGACTTTTTCTACAAAGACGCGAATTCGCGCGGAAAAGTTCCCTGGCCGGTTCACATTGGTCTTTGCGGTGCGCACCTCGATAGCATCAGGACGTGACTTCTCAGGCATCTGTACAGGCGGCAGGCAATACATGGCCGCGGCTCATCAAGGCACTCATGGACGGGACCAACCTCACGGCCGGAAACACGGAGTGGGCGATGAACTCGATCATGAGCGGGGATGCTACCCCCGTGCAGGTCGCCGGCTTCCTGGTCGCCCTGCGGTCCAAGGGTGAGACCGTCGATGAACTTGTCGGACTGGTCGAAGCGATGATCGCGCACGCGAGCCGCATTGACATTGTCGGGGAGAAGCTGGACATCGTCGGAACCGGCGGAGACCAGCAGAACACTGTGAACATTTCCACCATGGCCGCGCTGATAGCAGCCGGCGCCGGGGCCAAGGTGGTCAAGCACGGGAACCGTGCGGCGTCCTCGACCTCAGGTTCCGCGGACGTGCTGGAGGCCCTCGGAGTCCGGCTTGACCTGCCCATCCCACGGGTGGCCCTTAATGCCGAAGAAGCGGGCATTACTTTCTGCTTCGCCCAGGTCTTCCACCCCTCAATGCGGCATGCCGCCGTCGCGCGCCGTGAACTCGGCGTGCCCACGGCCTTTAACTTTCTGGGACCAATGATCAACCCGGCCCATGTGCAGGCCTCAGCGGTGGGCGTGGCCAATGAGCGGATGGCTCCGCTCGTGGCCGGTGTGCTGGCCAAGCGCGGCAGCAGGGGGCTCGTCTTCCGCGGGAACGACGGACTGGACGAGCTCACCACCACCGGCCCGTCCCGGGTGTGGGAGATCAGGCAGGGCTCGGTCACGGAGCAGATGTTCAACCCGCGCGAACTCGGCATCCGCCAGGCAACCCTGGCGGAGTTGCGCGGCGGGGACGCCGCAGCCAATGCAGCCGTCGTGCGATCGGTGCTCTCCGGTGCCCACGGCCCCGCGCGCGATGCGGCGCTGCTCAATGCCGCAGCAGGGCTCGTGGCTTTCGATCTTGACGCCGTCGGCCCGTTCAGCGGGCGGATGGCAGCGGCATTCAAGCGCGCGGAACACTCCATCGAGTCGGGCGCCGCCTCGGCCGTCCTGGACCGCTGGGTCGCGCTCTCCCGCAGCTGAGGCGCTGGAGGTCAGCAGGCAATCCGTCCATGCTCCGGTGGTGGACGCGGGCGGCGGACCCTACTCTTCGAAGCCTAAAGCGAAGGCAGCGTCCAGGTCGTGCTGGGAATAGGCGCGGAAGGCTATCTGGGTGGTGGTGTGCATGACGCCGGGCACCTTGGAGAGCTTGTCGGCGATGGTCTCTGCAAGGTCTTCGTGTTGTGGAACACGGGCAATCGCAATCAGATCCCATTCGCCGGTCACGGAGTACACCTCGCTGATGCCCGTAAGAGCGGAGATTTCTTCTGCCGTCTCCGGTATGCGGGAAGCGTCTGTCTTAATCAGGACGAAAGCGGTGACCACGTGTGAGCCTTTCCGGATCTGTTGCGCCGTTGCCGGCCAGGTGGCGGCCCGGATGGGCTTGTCCGGACCCCTGGCCTTGTCCCAGTAAGCCTAGTCCATCACGCCCTGCTGCGGCGTGCCTGCACCCGCCGTACCCCTGCGGCTACAAGGCGATATCCGAGCAGCAGGAGTCCGAGGCTGAGGAGCGCCACAATGACGAACGGCAGCACTACCGTCTGCCCGGTAAGGGCCCGCAGGAGCATCCCGAGAGTTACCGTGCCCAGCCAGACGGCGACACCGGCCGGCCAGAGCGCCAGCGGCGACCGCCATAGCCGCAATGTCAGCCAGGACAGCGCCGCTCCTGCCAGGAACGGCCAGGCCGTGGACAGCACACCGGTGATGATCTCTCCGCGCTGATGGGCGTCCCGGCCGATCGCCGCGAACAGGACGATCAGCGCGGCGTCGGCACACGCAGCCAGCACCGCGGACCGGCGGGCCGAGGCTCCTGATCCATTGCCGGTGGCGGGTGGGTGCGGGGGAGTGGCGGGATGCATATCTCAAGCCTAGCCGGGCTGCCGGTCGAAACGGATCGGGCTGTCGGACGCGCCGGTTCGGCGGGGCCGGCTCAGCGGAGAACCGCGCTGAGGGGAACGTACTTGAGATTGGACGTCGCGCCGCCGGAGTTCGATTCGTCATGCACTACCAGCAGACCCTGCTCGAACTGCGGTCCGGCGTTCTGGGCGGTGACGTCCAACCCGTCCGTTCCAGTCACGGCGTCGACTGATCCGGTACCGGACACCTCGAAGGTCTTGAGGAACGCGTTGTTTCCGGAGCGGTTATAGATGGCGATGGTGGAGTTTGCCTGGCTGGACACGAAGAGGTAACCGGCTCCGTCCGGACCGTAAGTAAGACCCATGCCCTCAATGTCCGCTTCCAACCTGCCTGCCCCCACAGTGTCGACCGACGTACGGGCCGCCCCCGCGTCCGGTTCCGCTCCGTACTTCCAGATCCCGACGTCCTCCTGGCCGACGTAGAGGTACCCAAGGTCATCGTCGGCGACGCAGCTTTCGGTGATGCTGCTGATCGGCAGTGTCCGAACGAGGGTGGCATCAACCTTGCCGGCGCCGTCGTCCGCCAACTCAAATTGCTGGATCGAGCCTGGACCATTGGGCGTCACGAAAGCGAAGAACTTGCCGCTGGCCTTGCTGTGGTACATGCAGAACCCATAGTTGGGCGCCACGGTCCCGATGCTGCGGGCAGCGACCGGCGACAGGGTCCTCGTTGCGGTGTCCAGGGACCAGAGCGCCACCGTGTTGTCGGAGCGGTTGTTCCCGCCGACCAGAACAATCGTGGACCCCGACGACGGGAACCCGCCTCGCAGGTCCACGTTGCCGATCATGCCGTCCGGCCTGAACTGGAGGAGCTTTCCGCCCATATCGAAGACAGCGATGCCGCCGCCCGACTTTGCTTTGTTATCGGCAATGACCACACTGTTCGCCGGCGCCGCTGGATCGACCCAGACAGCGGAGTCGTCGGCGATGTCGCCGGATCCCGCAAAGTCATCGGTTTCACGGACCGCCGCTGCAATGGGACCGGCGGGAGCGGCGCCGGGTGGCAGATCCGGCCGGGAGAGCGAGGAGTCCATTCCCGGGACTGGAGGCTCCGACCGGGAGGGGGCCGGACCTGGCCCGCACCCGAGCAGGGCCGGCCCGGTCAAAGCGGCAAGGGCAAGCAGGGCGGCTGCGGGTCGGCGATGGTGGTTCATGGCTCGCTCCGGCTAAGTTCGGGACGGTACCTGCCTGAGGCTGGCGTCCTGGGAGTATGCGGGCCGTGGTACGCCTCTGTCAAGCATCGGAGAGCGCCCGGCGGAGACAGCCCGCCGGATCGGGTTAACTACCCCCACGTCCCGGATGTGAGGACCAGCCCGCCGGTCCCGCCGTCACCTGGACAGGTCGGACCCGGCCGCGGGCTTTGCTGTGGACGCCTGGCTGCGCCGCCAGGGGATGGCCGCAGCCGCAGCGGCGGCCGCTGCCAGGATGACCGCCGCGATGATCACATACGGCGCGCAGTCCACGCGGGTCTCCTGTGCGGCCGGCGTTCCACCGGTCCCCGGATCCACGGGACCGGGCGTCGATGCTGAACCTGTGGGGGCGGCGGAGGCGGCGGTGGCCCCAGTGGAAAGCAAAGAGGCGGCGGGCTTCTGCGGGGCGGCACTTGCTGCGGCCCCGGGCAGCGGGAGCGCTGCAAAGAGTGTGGGTTCGGCGGGGATCTGCTTCGAGGGCATCGGCCATGGAGTTCCTAAGTTTTTTGCGGGCGGCGCCCACAGGTGGCTTACCGGAATTCCGCTCGCACCGGCTGGTTCGAAGCAGCCGGCGTTGGGGTCCGCTGCCGGTACACCCCTCGACAAAGCCTCTTAACCCGGGCAATTCACGTATTCACTGGGTAAGGACTTCCCGGCTTCCAAGGAGTTCTACGCTGACTGGGAGATGTTCGCTGGAGTGTGCGTGGCCAACATGCGGGCCGAGGCCGGCAGAAATCCGCACGAGCAGGTTATGCAGGATCTCGTAGGGGAACCCTCCACCCGCAGTGAGACGTTCCGGAGACTTTGGGGCGGGCATGATGTCAGGATCCACGGCACGGGCATTGAACGCTTCCGCCACCCCATTGCAGGAGAACTGGTTCACGCCTCCGAAGAACTTCTCCTGACCGCAGATCCCGGCATGGTCCTGATGATTTACACGGCCGAACCCGGGTCCCGGTCTGCCGAGCGGCTCACATTGCCGGCCTCCTGGGCGGCCAATGCGCCCACAGCTGTCCCGAAATAACCGCCCGTTGCTGCCTCCGGTTCATGCAGCTGCGCCCGGGGGAGCGGACGCAGTGAGGACCAGCCTTTTCTGGCGAAGAATTGGGACGATGATCGGCACAGGGAAGTGCTGGTGCTCAACTTTGTCCCTGCGCAGCACCACAACGGCCGTGTTTGTGCTGATGAAGACGAAGAGCAGAAAGAGCACCACCTTTTCAGCGGGTGAGCCAAGGTCTCCGGTCGCCGTGCGCGGTACAGCAGCCAGTGTGGTGGCGGGAATCGCGACCAAGGCGTACACCTTGGGGGAGCAGACCGCCCAGCACGGGCGGCAGCAGCGATTGTTCAGCCATTCCATAGGCCAATCGACTCGCCATGATCATCGTCAACAGCCCACCGTTGGTTGCAGCCATCAATGCGACAGGTCCAAAGAGCCAGTCAGGCACTCCGAAACCCGTCACCTGCAGCAAAGGTCCGGAGGAACTATTGATCTCGTCCGGAGGCGGGCTGCCAAGGATGCCGGACCAATCAGGATGTAGATGCCGCGGGCTGTCAGCAATACCCCTGCGGGGAAGCGGCCAGATTGCCTGCGCCGGGGGAGACCCCGGGATTAAAATCCAGGACGCGGGAAGCATCCCCGTCACCGCGGCCGAACATCAGGCCGACGGGAACGACGACCAGTACCAGGTCAGATACCTCGATGACCGTCATGACGCCATTGGTCCGGACGGATTCCTTCACCCCGCGGGTTGAGTGCGGCCATCAGCAACAGAAAATGCCGCTGCTGCCGGCGTCGCGGAAACATCCGGGAAAGGCTGCAGACAATCCCCGGCAAATGCCAGACTCAACCCTGCGGCGCTCGTTGCGCCGGCGGCGGGCATGCAGAACCGACGAGGAAAGAAACCGGAGGTTTGAACGCCCGCTCAGCGAAGACTGCAGCCCCTCCGGCTTTTGGGTACAGCGTTGCCCACTCCGTCGAAGAGGATGCGGAGTACGTGTCAGCGGATCCTGACCGTCAATCGTGCGCCCAAATAACCTTTACTTAACATAATGTTGATTATCGGCGTTTTACAGCGGGGCTGGTCGGGGCTGGCGTGCGCACCGCAATTACGGTCCCGCACCGTCGGTTGTGTTAGATTTCGGCCCATGATCCCGCGCCCCGCTAACCACGACGCCGACAGGCCGACTGCCGCGGCCATCGGGTTGCTGGCCGAACGGGGCTATGACGGCACATCCGTGGAGGAACTCGCGGACGCGGCCGGCATGAGCCGCAGTACCTTCTTCAGAAAATTCGGTTCGAAGGAAGATGTCGTCTTTGCCGACCACGAGCGCATTCTCGGACTGGTCACCGAGCGCCTTGCGGAGTCGACGCAGGAACCGCTCGCGGCCATCGAGGGCGCGGCCCTGCTGGTCTTCAACCACCACCTGCGGAACCGCGAAACCTCCCGCGCCCGGCATGGACTCATGCTGTCCGTTCCGGCGCTCCGGGACCGTGAGTTGGTCACCTCGCACCGCTATGAGCGCGCCTTCCTGCTCCATTTAATGGACAGGCTGCCCGACGGCGCGCACCGTGAACATACGGCGGTGGCGTTCGCGGCAGCTACGGTTGCCGTCCACAACGCCTTCCTCCGCCAGTGGCTCCGCACACCGCCGGACAGCACAGAAGATGCCACCGCAGACCGGACCAGATCCGCGGCCCTGGCGGTCGAACTACGCGCCATCTCCGATCTGTTCCGGCCCGCACTGCTCGGCACCGCACCCCCCGCCCGGGCTGCGCCGTCCGTCGTCGTGACAGTACTGGCAGCCGGCGCCGACCGGGAAGCGATCGTCCAGGCGGTCCGTGACGCACTCCCCTGATCTCCCGCACAACTGCTGACACTTAGTTTCTTGACGTGGAACTGCGTTTCAGTGCATTCTTAGGGGGTGTGCTGTGAGCCACGCCACGCGTGGTGCGCCGCCCGCCCCCGAGATCAAGGACACTGACATGACGACGACGTCGCCCGATACCGGGTTCACCGCCGAGACACCGGCCCCGTTCCCCGCCGGGACGGTGGAGCCCGGGTACATCCTCACCGAGGCCCTGGGCACCGATCCTGCCGCCGTTTTTGCCGCCATCGGCGAGGAGGACCGGCAGTACTGGAACCGGGCCCGGAACTTCGTCCAGGACGAGGTTCTCCCCGTGATCGACGGCTACTGGGAACGCGCGGAGTATCCGGTGCACCTGCTCCGGCGCCTGGGCGAGCTGGATCTGCTGCGGGACGGTGTCCCCGTGGACGGGTGCGCCGGGATGAGCAGGATGGCCGCCGGGCTGGTGACCATGGAAATCAGCCGCGGTGACGGCTCGGTTGCGACCATGATCGCTGTTCAGGGCGGCTTGGCCTTGCGGTCCATCGCGGAGTGCGGGTCCGCCGCGCAGAAGGACCGCTGGCTCCCGGCCATCGCTGCGGGCCGGGAGTTCGCTGCGTTTGCCTTGACCGAGCCCACCCATGGTTCGGACGCCGTGGCCCTGGAGTCCACGGCCACCGGCACGGCCGGCGGCTTCCTGCTCAACGGCGAGAAGAAATGGATCGGCAACGGCTCCGTAGGCGGCGTCAGCGTGGTGTGGGCCCGCGGCGCGGACGGTCAGGTCCACGGATACCTGGTCCCGCAGGACTCCCCCGGCTACACCGCCACCAAAATCGAGGGCAAGCTGGCCCTGCGCGCCATCTGGCAGGCGCACATCCGGCTGGAGAACGTCTTTGTTCCGGAAGAGAACGTCCTTCCCGGGGCGCAGTCGTTCAAGGACACCGCGCGCGTTCTGCTGGCCACCCGGCTGGGGGTGGCCTGGTCCGCCGTCGGACACGCCACCGCATGCTACGAAACAGCGGTGCAATACGCCCTGCAGCGTCAGCAGTTCGGCCGGCCGCTGGCCGCCTCCCAGATCGTCCAGGAACGGCTTGCCCGGATGCTCAGCGAACTGGGAACCATGCAGCTGATGGTGGTCCAGATGACCCGCCTTGACGAAGGAGGCAACCTCACACCCGAACAAGCCTCGCTGGCCAAGTACACCTGCACCCGCATCGCCCGGACCATCGCCTCCAACGCCCGGGACCTGCTCGGCGGCAACGGCATCCTGCTGGCGAACCGCGTCGCCCGGCACCTCGCCGATATCGAGGCGATCCACACCTACGAAGGCACCGAAACGATGCAGGCCCTCATCATCGGCCGCGGCATCACCGGAATCTCCGCGTTCGCGTGAGTTCCGCCGTGCGCCACAACCAGACAGGACTTATTGTGAACCAAGACGCCAACATCCCCGTCATCCTTGGCGGCGCCCGCACGCCGTTCGGACGCTTCCGCGGCGGCCTCACGCCCCTCTCCTCCAGCGAACTGGGTGCCCACGCCATCCGGGCCGCGCTGGAACGGACCGGAGTGGCCCCGGAACAAATCGGCGCCGTCATCGTGGGCCAGGTCATCCAGGCCGGCGCCGGCCAAGGGCCCGCCCGCCAGGCCAGTCTGGCCGCGGGCATCGGCTGGGATGTGCCGACCGTGACCATCAACAAGCTCTGCCTGTCCGGCCTCACGGCCGTCATCGACGCCGCCCGGATGATCCGGGCCGGGGAAGCGGACTTCATCGTCGCGGCCGGCCAGGAATCGATGACCAACGCTCCCCACCTCGTCCCCGGGCTCCGCGCCGGCGTCGTCATCGGCGACGCTCCGATGCTGGACTCCTTGAACCACGACGGCTTGCAGGATCCGGTGAGCGGTGCGCTCATGGGCGCGGCCACCGACGCCGGCAACGCCGAGCGCGGCATTGCCCGCGCCGAACAGGACGCGGTCGCCGCCCGCTCCCACCAGCGCTCCGCAGCGGCCCGCGCAGCCGGGGTGCTCGCAGAAGAGATCGCGCCAATCCAGGTGCCCCAGCGCAAGGGTCCGGCCGTAACCCTCGAACACGATGAGGGTATCCGCCCCGACACCACTGAAGAGTCCCTGGCGCAACTCCGCCCGGCGTTCTCGAAAGAGGAGACGGCAACCATTACCGCCGGCTCATCCTCCCCGCTCTCCGACGGCGCCGCAGCGCTGGTGATCGCCAGCAAAGCGGCGGCCGAGGCGGCAGGGCTCGAGTGGATCGCCGAAATCGGCGCGCACGGCCAGACAGCGGGGCCCGATGGTTCCCTGCATTCCCAGCCCGCCCGCGCGATCGAACGCGCCCTGAAACTGGAAGGACTCACCGCCCAGGAACTCGATCTCATCGAGATCAACGAAGCCTTCGCGTCGGTCCTCATCCAGTCCGCCAACGACCTCGGAATCGCCGTCGACGACGTCAACGCCGAAGGCGGCGCCATCGCCCTCGGACACCCGGTCGGAGCCTCGGGCGCCCGACTCGTCCTGCACCAGGCGCTGGCGCTCAAACGCCGCGGCGGCGGCACCGGCGTCGTCGCTCTCTGCGGCGGAGGCGGCCAGGGCGACGCCCTGATCCTCAAAGCATGACCCTCCCAACGAAGAAGCAGGACATGACCACCACCAGCACCACAGACTTCGGAACCATCTCCGTAGCAGCCATCCTGGCCGAATCCGCTCGACGGACGCCGGACAGCACGGCACTGATCGTCGGCGGCGATGAGATCACCTATGCGAGCCTCTGGGATGAAACCCGCGCCTACGCCGGGGCTTTGCGGGCGCGTGGCATCGGCCCCGGCGACGCCGTCGCCGTCCTGATCCCCAACGTTCCGGACTTCGCCCGGGTGTACTACGCCATCCTGGCGCTGGGCGCCGTCGTGGTTCCGGTCCACGCCCTGCTGAAGGCCCGCGAGATCGACTACGTGCTCCAGGACAGCGGCGCGCGGCTGCTGATCTGCGCCGCCCCCCTGTTGACAGAGGGCGCAGCAGGTGCCCACGGGACGGGGATCGACGTCCTGACCGTGATGGCGCCCGACGACGGCGGCCTGCGGCGGCTCGAAGCCGAAGCCGCCGCGTCCGCACCCATCGACACCTACATTCCCTGCCGTCCCTCCGACACGGCCACCATCCTGTACACCTCCGGCACCACCGGCAAACCCAAGGGCGCCCTCGGCACGCACTTCGCCCTGGTGGAACAGACGTCCGTCCTGCTGACGAGCGTCATGGATTTCAAACCCGGCGACGTGCTCTTCGGCGGTCTGCCGCTCTTCCACACCTTCGGCCAGACAGTGGTCCTCAACACGGGACTGCGGGCAGGTGCCACCGTCGTCCTGATGCCCCGCTTCAGCGGTGAGGGCGCCCTGGAGCTGATGGATCGGCACAACGTGAACATCTTCCTGGGGGTGCCGACCATGTACGTGGCGCTTCTGGAAGCAGCCAAGACGTCGCAGGTCCGTCCGTCCGCCCTGCGCTACGGCATCTCCGGCGGAGCGTCACTCCCCCTGGCCGTCATGGAAAAATTCCTCGACGTCTTCGGCATCGATATCCACGAAGGATACGGCCTGACCGAAACGTCCCCCGTCGCCGCGTTCAACCACGTGGGCACACCGCCGCGCCCCGGAACGATAGGAACCGCCATCTGGGGTGTCGACATTGAAATCGCCCGGGCCGAAACCGTGGAAAGCATCGACCTGCTGCCCCGCGGCGAACTCGGCGAGCTGGTCATCCGCGGACACCTGCTCATGAAGGGCTACCTCAACCGGCCGGAGGCCACCGCCGAGGCGATCGTCGACGGCTGGTTCCGCACCGGAGACCTTGGCACCAAGGACGGGGACGGCTACCTGCGGATCGTGGACCGCAAGAAGGACATGATCATCCGCAACGGTTACAACGTTTACCCCCGGGAAGTGGAGGAAATCCTCCTGACCCACCCGCAGGTGGTCAGCGCCGCCGTCTACGGGGTTCCGCACGAGGTCCATGGCCAGGAAGTCGCCGCAGCGATCGTGCTGGACGCGGGAGCCACCGCCACCGATGCCGAGCTGATCGCCTTCGCCAGCGCGCAACTGGCGGCCTACAAGTACCCGCGGATCATCCGGCTGCTCACCGAGCTCCCCCTCGGGCCCAGCGGAAAAATCCTCAAACGGAACCTGGCCGCCGCACCCGCGGGGGCGGAGGCCTAACTCCCGCGGGCCCTCCAGTGCACCGCTGGCCGGTCACCGGTGGCCGGTCACCGGTGGCCGGTCACCGGTGGACATACGCCGCGAGGTGCTGGCCGGTGAGCGTTGATTGCGCGGCGACGAGGCTGGCCGGGGTACCCTCGTAAACGATCCGGCCGCCGTCGTGCCCGGCGCCCGGGCCGAGGTCGATGATCCAGTCCGCGTGCGCCATGACGGCCTGGTGGTGTTCGATGACGATGACCGACTTGCCCGACTCCACCAGACGGTCGAGAAGGCCCAGCAGATTCCGGACATCCGCCAGGTGCAGGCCGGTGGTGGGCTCGTCGAGGACATACACCTCACCCTTCTCCGCCATCTGGGTGGCGAGCTTCACGCGCTGCCGCTCGCCGCCGGAAAGGGTGGTGAGCGGCTGACCGAGCGTGAGGTAGCCCAGCCCCACGTCCACAAGCCGGCCGAGGATCTTGTGCGCCGCCGGCGTCTTCGCCTCGCCGGTGCCAAAAAACGCCTCGGCCCCGGTCATCGACATGGCCAGCACGTCGGCGATGTCGCGGCCGGCCAGCTTGTACTCCAGGACCGACGCCATAAACCTCCGGCCCTCGCAGTCCTCGCAGGTGGACTCCACGGTGGCCATAACGCCCAGCTCGGTGAAGATGACACCCGCGCCGTTGCAGGTGGGACAGGCGCCTTCGGAATTTGAGCTGAACAGCGCCGGCTTCACGCCGTTGGCCTTGCCGAACGCCTTGCGGATCGGCTCCAGAAGGCCCGTGTAGGTCGCCGGATTGCTGCGCCGGGACCCCTTGATGGCGCCCTGGTCGATCACCACTACGCCGTTCCGGCCCGCAACGGAACCGTGGATCAGTGAGCTCTTGCCCGAGCCGGCGACACCGGTGACCACGCACAGCACGCCGAGGGGGATGTCGACGTCGACGTCCTTCAGGTTGTGCGCTGAGGCGCCGCGCACCTGAAGCATCCCGGTGGGCGTGCGCACGGCGTCCTTGACCGCGGCCCGGTCATCGAGGTGGCGGCCGGTAATGGTGTCACTGCCCCGCAGACCCACCACGCTTCCTTCGAAACAGACGCGGCCGCCTTCGGTGCCGGCGCCGGGGCCAAGGTCAACGACGTGGTCAGCGATGGCGATGGTCTCCGGTTTGTGCTCGACGACGAGCACGGTGTTTCCCTTGTCCCGCAATTGCAGCAGCAGCTGGTTCATCCGCTCGATGTCGTGCGGGTGCAGGCCGATCGTTGGTTCGTCGAAGACGTAAGTAATGTCGGTGAGGGACGAACCCAGATGCCGGATCATTTTGGTCCGCTGGGCCTCTCCCCCGGACAGCGTGCCCGCCGGCCGGTCCAGCGAAAGGTAGCCCAGCCCGATTTCGGTGAACGACTCGAGCAGGTGCCGCAGGCCCTTGAGCAGCGGGGCGACTGACGGCTCGTTGAGTGCACGGACCCAGAGGGCCAGATCGCTGATCTGCATCTCGCACAGTTCAGCAATATTCCTGCCCTGGATTTTCGAGGACCTGGCTTCCGGGCTGAGCCGCGTCCCGTTGCATTCGGGGCAGGCCTGGAACGTGATGGCGCGGTCGACGAACGCGCGGATATGCGGCTGCATCGCGTCGACATCCTTGGACAGCATCGATTTCTGGATCTTCGGAATCACGCCCTCATACGTCAGGTTGATGCCCTCGACCTTGATCTTGGTCGGCTCCTTGTAGAGCAGGTCATCCAATTCCTTTTTGCTGTACTTGGCAATCGGCTTGTCCATGTCGAATCCCGCACCGCTGAAGATCCGGCCGTACCACCCGTCCATGCTGTAGCCGGGAACCGTCAGGGCACCCCCGGCGAGCGACTTGGTGGCATCGTAGAGCGCCGTGAGGTCGAAGTCGGAGACCGCGCCCATGCCCTCGCACCGTGGACACATGCCGCCCAGGTAGACGGCGTTCTGCACGACGCTTTTCTCCACCCGGCCGCTCTTTTCCGTGCTCATGACCCCGCTCGCCTTCCGGGTGGGCACGTTAAAGGAGAACGCCGTGGGCGGACCCACCCGCGGCGAACCCAGCCGGCTGAAGAGGATCCGGAGCATCGCGTTGGCGTCCGTGGCCGTGCCAACCGTCGAGCGGGGATTCGCGCCCATCCGCTCCTGGTCAACGATGATCGCGGTCGTCAGCCCCTCCAGGAAGTCGACGTCGGGCCGTGCCAGGTTGGGCATGAAGCCCTGCACAAACGCGCTGTAGGTTTCGTTGATCATCCGCTGCGACTCCGCGGCGATCGTCGCGAACACCAGCGAGCTCTTGCCTGAGCCGGAAACGCCGGTGAACACCGTCAGCCGGCGCTTCGGGATGTCCACAGTGACATCTTTGAGATTGTTCTCCCGCGCACCGACCACCCGAAGGAAATCGTGGGTGTCGGCAACATGCCGCGAAGGTGACTGCGTCTGCGGCGTCGTGGCCATACTCATCGTCTCTCCATCTGCACCGGCGGCTCGTGGTGCCTAAATTCAACCAGCTTAGGACCCGGATTTGCGGCCGCAAACATTTGTCTTCTGTGCCGGCCTCAATAAGAATGAACCATGACGGTCTACGTGAGGTCCCTGGAAACTGCTGTCCCCGCTACGGTGCTGATTCAATCGGAGGCCCGGGATGTGTTCGCGGCCCAGCCGGGGCTCACCAGGCTCGGAACCCGGCTGATCAGCACATGTTTCGATTCCGCCGCAATCGACACCCGCCACACCGCCGTGGAGGAACTGACCAAGGATCAAACCACGGACAATCCGAAATTCTTCGACGCCGGAACGGGGCTCCTGCTCAGCCCGAGTACCAAGGTCCGCAACGAAATCTTCGCGGTGGAGGCCACGAAACTCTTCGTCGAAGCGGCCCGGAAGGCCCTTGAGGCCTGCCCGGGGCTCCCTCCAACCAGCATCACGCACCTCATCACAGTCTCCTGCACCGGGTTTTTCAACCCCGGTCCGGATTACAAGATCGTCCGTGCACTTGGCCTGAATCCGTCCGTGCAGCGGTACCACCTGGGATTCATGGGCTGCTACGCCGCGTTCCCGGCACTGCGGGCAGCCAAATCCTTCTGCGAAGCCGACCCGGACGCGGTGGTCCTGGTGGTCAGCGCCGAGCTTTGCTCACTGCACGTGCGGACCTCCAACGACCCCGACACGATCATGGGATCCGCGTTGTTTGCCGACGGCGCCGCTGCCGCCGTCATCACTGCCCGCGAGGACGCCGGAGAACCGGCGCTGTTGCAGCTGGACCACTTCGAGACCGTGTTGACTCCGGTCGGCGAGGAATCCATGGCCTGGAATATCGGTGACGAGGGTTTTGAAATGGTCCTCGGCAACTACGTCCCGCACATCATCGATGACCACATCATCGGCGCCCTGGAACCGCTGCTCTCCCGCGACGATGCTCTCCGGGGACTGCCGTACAGCGACATCCGGCACTGGGCCATCCACCCGGGTGGCCGGAGCATCCTGGACAAGGTCCAGTCCCGGCTCGAGTTGAGCGATGAGCAGCTGATCCCCGCCCGGGAGACCCTGCGGAACTTCGGCAATATGAGCAGCGCCACCGTGCTGTTCGTACTCAAGCACATCCTGGATCTGCCGCCGGCAGCGGACAGCGACGGCGGCGAACGGATCTGTTCGATGGCGTTCGGGCCGGGGCTGACGGTGGAATCCGCGTTGTTCACCAAGCTCGGCAGCCCGCTCGGCGAGGGGCGGCCGGTGTTGGCCGGGAACGCGGCCGCTGACTTCTCGTCCGCGCAGCCTGCGTCAGCGCTGGCGTGAGCCCCGGTGCTCCTACTGCGCAAACGTGCGGCGCACGCCGTCGAGGAAATGGACCTGCCCGGCTGCGACCCGGACCGGCTGGACCGCACCTACGCCCAGTTTGCCCTGGTTAACCGCGCAGTCTCGGGTTGGCGCGGCATCTACCGCCGCCAAATCCGGCCACGCCTGCGCCGGGGCCCCGCTACCCTGCTGGACATCGGCTGCGGCGGCGGCGACGTGCCGGTCATGCTCTCCCGCTGGGCGGCCACGGACGGGCTCCGCCTGTACATCACAGCCATTGATCCTGATCCCCGGGCCAGCCGCTTCGCTGCGGAGCGGCATGCCGGAACCGGCGTAACGTTCCGCCGGTCCACGGCGGCTGAGCTGGCCGGCGAGGGCCTCAGCTTCGACCTGGTGGTGTCCAACCATGTGCTGCACCATCTGGGCCAGGCTGAGCTTCCCGGGTTCCTGTCCGAGTCCGCGGCGCTGTGCCGCGGGACAGTCATTCACAGCGACCTGCGCCGCAGCCCGGCCGCGTACGCCCTGTTCTTCGCCGGCTCCTGGCCCTTCACCGGCTCCTACATCAGGCAGGACGGGCTGACCTCCATCCGCCGCAGCTACACCGCCGCGGAACTCCGGACCGTTGCTCCGCCTGGCTGGCGGGTCGAACCCCGGGCTCCCTTCCGCAACCTGCTGGTGTTCACCAACGGCACCGGGGCCCAGGCAGCCCAAGGTGGTTGACGTCCTGGTGATCGGCGGCGGCCCGGTAGGACTGTTCATGGCGGCCTTGCTGCTCCAGGGGGGTGCCAGCGTCCGCATCCTGGAACGACGGACTGCACCCGAACTGCATTCCCGGGCCATCGGCATTCACCCCCCGGCGCTTGAAGCGCTTGAGGGAACCGGCGTGGCGCAGGCCCTGGTGGATGAAGGAGTACCCATCCGGTGTGGCGTCGCCGTCGCCGGCGGCAGGACCCTGGCACGCATGTCCTTCGCCGGCGTTTCGGACAGCTACCCGTTCGTCCTCGCCCTGCCGCAGTCCAGGACCGCAGCCCACCTCGAAGACCGCGTCCGCCGGCTGGACCCTGAGGCCCTTCACCGCGGTGTCCAGGTCACCGGCCTGCACGCCGGTGCCGGCGAGGTCACCGCGGAAGCGACGAAAGCCGCAGAGACAGTCCGGTATACGGCGTCCATCGTCATCGCCGCCGACGGTGTCAGGTCCACCGTCCGCGGCCAGCTTGGACCAGCAGTACGGGCGAAGGATTATCCGGAAACCTACCTGATGGGCGATTTTGCCGACACCACCGGATTTGGTCCGGACGCGGCGCTGTTCCTGGAAAGCGGGGGCATCGTGGAGTCCTTCCCGCTGCCGGGGGCGCGCCGGCGCTGGGTGGTACGCCTTGCAGACGCCGGGAACCCGCTGGACGCCGGAAACGTGGCGGACACCGAAGCGACGGATGACGCCATCGGGCTGGCAGACCTGATTCGGCGACGGACAGGAATCGACGTTGATGCCTCGGGGAACACCATGCTGAGCCGTTTCGGCGCGCGCTCCCGGTTGGTTGACAGGATGGTGGCCGGCCGGATCGTGCTGATCGGCGATGCGGCCCACGAAATCAGCCCGATCGGTGGCCAGGGCATGAACCTGGGTTGGCTCGACGCCGTTGCCCTGGCGCCGCTGGTTCTCTCGGCGCTCGGTGGAGCAAACGTGGCGGCGGATCTGCGGGCGTTCGAGTTGGCCCGCACGCGAGCGGCGGACCGGGCAGCCCGCCAGGCCGAAATCAACATGGCGCTGGGGCGGCCGCTGCCGGCAGCACCCTGGTCGCTGCGCAACCGTGCGCTCGCTGCGGCCGCTTCGGTCCCCGCTGTCAACGGCTTCGTGGCCCGCCGGTTCACCATGCACTGACGCGGCCGGCCGAGGCGATTCCGGCCGGGAATACACTGGGCTCATGGGCTACCGTTCCGCCCCGCTGCGCCCCCTGGCCGGCGGACCCCGATCCGTCCGGCCGGGCAGACTTGCCGCGGCCGCGGCAGCCCTGGCCCTGACCGTCTCCTGCGGCGCCGGCCCCTCCGGTGCCGTCGCCCCGCCCGCTCCAGCAGCGGGGCCGCCGCCGGCAGCAGCGGCGCCGGTGGCCCCGGTCACCGCCGGGATCAATCAGCTCCGCGACAACTACAGCCGCCAAATCATTGCCGTCCAGCTGACGAACAACACCGCCGGCCCGGTGACGGTCCTCAGCGCAGCCGTGGCCAGCCCGCTCTTCGCCGGGACCATCGAATGGCAGGCGGCACCGGGCGGGACTGAGCTTCCGCCGGGCCAGACCAAGATTCTGCCGGCCCAGCTGCGGACACCCGTGTGCAGCCCGCGGGCAACACCGACGGACCCGGGGGCAACGGTGGCATTCCGCCTGGCCGACGGCAGCGGTGCCGGACCCGGGGGGACGGTGCGGGCCACCGATCCTTATGGCGTGATGAGCCGGAACAACACGGAAATGTGCCTCGCACAGGCGGTGGCCGAGGTCGCGGACATCCGGCTGTTGCCCGAGCTGGAGGCTGCTGCCGGTGCACACAGCGCCGTCCTCACACTGTCCATCACGCCGCGGCCCGGCGCCGGTTCCCCCGCGGCAACGCAAAGCCTGACACTTGCCCGGATCGACGGGACCACCCTCCTCGACGAGGACCCGGAGGTGCCCTGGCCGCGGTCCGTTTCGGTCCGTGCCGGGGATTCCGCCCTGCGGGTCCGTCTGGGGATCAGGCCCGCACGCTGCGATCCCCACGCCATAGCGGACGACAAAGTGGGCACGTTGTTGCCCCTCAGGGTCTCCGCGGGCGGCCGGGACGGGATCCTGAAAATCGACGCCGGCGCACTCCTGCGCGGTCGCCTTTACGATTTCCTCACAACGGCCTGCGGACGCCAGTAGTCTGTTTCCATGCCTTCGATTGCCACGCCCTCCCACGCCAAGCCGACGGACTTCAGTGCCGCCCGCATCCAGGAAGCCGTTCAGCAGCTCCTGGCGGGCGGGGAACTCCCCGCCATTGTCCAGGCGGGGCATCCCGTGCTCCGGCAGATCGCCGCTCCCTACGACGGGCAACTCAGCGACGCCGAACTCTCCCAGTTCATTGACCTGTTGCGCCGGGTGATGCACAAAGCGCCCGGCGTGGGCCTGGCGGCGCCCCAGCTGGGCGTACCGCTGCAGCTGGCAGTGCTGGAAGACCAGTACGACGTCGATGCTGCCGTCGCGTCGGTGCGCGGGCGGGATCCGCTGCCATTCTTCGCCATGCTCAACCCGGGCTACCAGCCCCAGGGCGATTCCACTGCGGCGTTCTACGAAGGGTGCCTGTCCCTGGCCGGGCTCCAGGCCGCCGTCGCCCGGCCCGCCCGGGTGCTGCTGGATTTCACCGCTCCCGACGGGAGCCCGCAGCAGCGGGAATTCCTCGGCTGGCAAGCGCGGATCGTCCAGCACGAAACCGACCACCTGCACGGCATTCTTTACCTGGACCGCTCCGAACTGCGCTCCCTCACCACCAATGCAGAGTATTCGGCCCGCTGGGCGCACCCCGACATCAGCCTCGCCCGGCAGGAACTCGGGTTCCTGCCGGGCGGGTAGGGCCGCTGATCACGCCGGACCGGCGGTGTCAGCGGCGGCCCTTAGCCCCGGGCCGCGGGTGCCGGGTTGGCGGCCGTCGGAAGGTACCGGGCCCACCACTGCAGGATCCGGTCGAAGCGCTGCTTGCGGTGGTGCGGTGTCCCGCTGCGCGAGAGTTCATGGTTCTCCCCCGGAAAGACCAGGAATGCAGCCTCCACCCCCCGCTGTTTGAGCGCAGTGAAATAGCGCTGGCCCTGCTCCACCGGGCACCGGAGATCCTCCTCGCTGTGAATGATGAGGGAGGGGGTGCGCACCCGGTCCACGCAGGCCATCGGGCTTTGGGCTGCCATGAGTTCGGCCGTCCCGCCGGTATATTCCCCGCCGAAGAACCAGCCGATGTCTGAGGACCCGGTAAAGCTCACGGGATCGAGAAAACCGCGTTCCACGATTGCGGCCCGAAAGCGGTGGTCGTGGCTGATGGTCCAGGCGGTGAGGTAGCCGCCGTAGGAGCCCCCCATGATGCCGAGCGCGCCGGCGTCGAGCCCCTCGTCGGAGGTCAGCGCGCCGTCGAGGAACGCCAGGACGTCCTGCATGTCCAGGGTTCCCATCTTCTCCTTGATGGCCCGTCCGTGGTCCTGTCCGTAACCTGCAGAACCACGGGGGTTGCACATCAGGACCGCATAGCCGGCGTCGGCATAGACCTGGGCTTCATCGAAAAGGGCCCCGGTGAACTGGGCGAACGGACCGCCGTGGATGTTCAGCAGGACCGGGTGCGGGCCCTCGCCCGGTGGCTTCACCAGCCAGCCGTGGACAATATAGCCGTCGGTGGACGGGATGGTGAGCTCAAGCGGTTCCAGGATGCCGGCGCCGGACCGCAGCGGTGCCGAGAAGTCCGTCAGGAGCCGGAGCTGCCCGTTCTCCAGCATTGCCACATCGCCGGCTGTGGACGCGTCTGCGAAACTGACCGCCAGCGAATCCCCGTGCGCGGCGGCGCCGGTGACTACGCGGCTGCCATGGACCAGTACCCGGTGGTCCCCCAGGGCGCTGAACTCGATCAGCTCGACCGTTCCCCGGGCGTTGTTCAGCAGCAGGGCCGAGTCCGGGCCCGCCAGTTCAAGCCTGCCGTCGCAGCTCAGGTCCATGGTCTGAACGTCACTGAGCAGCGTAGCGTCGCCACCGCCGGCAGGCATCTTGTACAGGGCGGTGTTGCGTGCCACGAAGTCCTGCCCCGAGTGTCCGAGGTCCTGGGCGAGGAAGAACAGCCACTTCCCGTCGTGTGACTGGCGCGCAGCGTGGACTGTCTGCCTGCCGGTGTTCGCCGGCGCGAGAAGCACCGGATCCCCGCCCCCGGTGCTGTCCCCCGCCGCTCCGCCGACCGGAAGACGGTAGATGCCGCTTGCCAGATCGGCGTCGCTGCCCTCGTGCAGGGCGGCGGTGAAGTAGACGGACCGCCCGTCGGTCCCGAAGCTTGCGCCGGTATGGTCGGTGCCTGCGGTGGTCAGCTGCTCTGCGGCCGGCAGGAGGGACGCGGCTGCCCCGTCGGTGCGCCCGTCGGAGGCAGCTGCGGCGGGGCCGTTCTTCGCAGCGCGTCCCCGCGGGACGACCCCGGGTTCGGCGCCGAGTTCCGGTACGTCGACGACGAAGAGCTGGGCCGGTTTGTCGGCTGTGTACCCGACACCGTTCATCCGGTACTTGTAGTCGGTGATCAGCCGGGCGTCCTCGCTGCCGGCGCCGACCCCGTCGATGCTGCCGTAGCGGCCGGCCGCCGGGATCCGGGCGGCATAAACGATGCGCCGGGAGTCGGGGGACCACGCAAACTCGAGCACGCCCAGCGGCGCGTCGGTGACCGGCTGCGGCTCCCCGCCGCCGGACTCCACAATGTGCAGCTGCGGCTGGCCGCCGGCGGCGGCACGCAGGAATGCGAGCACGAGCCCGTCCGGCGAGAAGTAGGGGGCCGTGTCGCGGAAACCGCGGGTCAGCCGGCGTGGCGCACGCCCCGGGTCCAACGGCACGGTCCATAACTGGCCTACGTACGCATCCGCGTCGAAGTCAGGCCTGGTCACGGAGACCACGGCGCGCCGGCCGTCCGGATGCACGGCAGGGGTGGACACGGAATTCAGCAGGGGCAAATGATCGGATTTCACGTGTGCGAGCCTAACCCCAGTTCCTGCGGCAGTGAAATAGCTCACGTCGGCGGGTTTGCGGCGCCGACCGGGCCGCAGACATCACGCCGAGCCTAGGATGGACACTATGCCACCCGCCCGCGCTTCTTCGCTGCTGTGCCCGGTCTGCCGGGACCGGCTCACCCCGGGCGGGACTCGGACGCTGGGGTGCCCTGCCGGTCACAGTTTTGATGCCGCCAAGCAGGGGTATTACAACTTGCTGGTGGGAAAAGGCACTGTCTTTGAAGCGGACACGGCCGACATGGTCGCGGCACGCTTCGACTTCCTCTCCGCCGGCCATTACCGCCCGCTCGCGGACGCGGTGGCGGACTGCGCAGTCCGGGCCCTCGGCGGTGGCACTCCGGACACGCCGCAGACAGTGCTGGACGCGGGCACCGGGACGGGACACTACCTCCGCGCGGTCCTGGACCAGGCGGCGCGGGAGGCGGCCCCCGTACAGGCGGTCGGCCTGGATATCTCGAAATTCGCTCTTCGCCGGGCCGCGAAACTGAACCCCGAAGCCGTGAACCTCGTCAGTGACGTCTGGCAGCCGCTGCCGTTGGCCGACAGCGCCGTCGACGTCGTCACCGTCGTCTTTGCCCCGCGCAACGCCGGTGAGTTTGCCAGGGTGCTGCGACCCGGCGGCCGGTTGATAGTCGTCACACCGCGACCGGGCCACCTTCAGGAGGTTGCTGGCCGGGCCGGCATGCTGGGGATCGATCCGGCCAAGGAGGAACGGCTCGCGGCGTCGCTGGGCGGTTCTTTTTCTCCGGTTTCCACCGAGGACCTTGATGTCCCGCTCCGGCTCGCCCCGGAGGATGTCACCCGGCTGGCTCTTATGGGCCCGGCCGGTCACCATCTGGACCGGACCGCGCTGGCGACGCTCGCCGCCGGATTTCGCCCGCTGACAGCCGTGACGGCCCGGTTCCGGATCGGCGTTTTCCGGCCGTTGGGCTGACCGCCGGCTGTTCCGGTGGTAACGACTTGGGTACATTCAACAACGGCTGTCCGCTTCCCTCGGCGCCGGGTGCCGTTCGGTTTAGGATGGAAGCACAGTTACTGAGGGCCTGCGCACGCAGGCCCCGGGGGCGAAGGGGAAAAGATGTTGGAATGGCTGCCTGAAAACTGGTGGGCGTTGTGGCTCACGGCGTTCCTGGTGTTCGCCGTGGTGGAAATGCTCACCCTCGACCTGTTCTTCATCATGCTTGGCGGCGGAGCCCTCGCCGGGCTGGTGGCGTCCTTCGCCGGCGCCGACCTCGGCCTGCAAATCGTAGCTTTCTGCGTCGTGTCCTTGCTGATGATCGGTTTCATCCGGCCCGTGGCCCTCAAGCACCTCCACAAGGGCCCCGCCGACAGCCGCAGCAACATCGAGCGGCTGATCGGTGAATCCGCCCTCGTCATGGAATCGGTCAGCGCCAACGGCGGCCTCGTCAAGATCGGCGGGGACGTCTGGAGCGCACGGTCAGAGAACGGCGTCCTGGCACCTGGCCAGCATGCGATCGTCAGTGCCATCGACGGCGCCACCGCCGTCGTTGCCCAGCAGCCGGAAACCGCCATCCAGTAGCCCGCACAGGAATTCCGGCCGCCGGTACCGGCGCCGGGGACGCGGCGGGACACCGCCGCACACCATAGCAAGACCAATCTGGGGAATAGGTGATGTATGGATATCGCAGTCGCCATCGTGCTGCTGGTGCTCGTTGCGTTCGTAATAATCGTGTTGGTCCGGTCCGTGCGGATTGTCCCGCAGGCCCGCGCCGGCGTCGTCGAACGGCTCGGCAAGTACCAGCGGACGCTGAACCCCGGCCTGACGATTCTGATTCCGTTCGTGGACCGGCTGCTGCCGCTGCTGGACCTCCGCGAACAGGTGGTGTCCTTTCCGCCTCAGCCGGTCATCACGGAGGACAACCTCGTGGTCTCGATCGACACGGTGGTGTACTTCCAGGTAACGGACGCGCGTGCGGCCACGTACGAGATCGCCAACTACATCCAGGCGGTCGAGCAGCTCACCACGACGACGCTCCGAAACGTCGTCGGTGGCCTGAACCTCGAAGAGGCTCTGACCTCACGCGACCAGATCAATGGCCAGCTCCGCGGCGTGCTGGATGAGGCGACCGGCCGCTGGGGCATCCGCGTTTCCCGGGTGGAGCTCAAAGCCATTGATCCGCCCCACTCCATTCAGGACTCGATGGAAAAGCAGATGCGCGCTGAGCGTGACCGCCGCGCCGCCATCCTGACCGCGGAAGGCACCAAGCAGTCCGCCATCCTCACCGCCGAAGGCCAGCGGCAGTCCTCGATCCTCAAGGCGGAAGGTGACGCCAAAGCCGCGATTCTGCGGGCCGACGGCGAGGCCCAGGCCATCCAGAAGGTCTTCGACGCGATCCACAAGGGCAACCCCGACCAGAAACTCCTCGCCTACCAGTACCTGCAGACCCTCCCCAAGATCGCGGAAGGCTCCGCGAACAAGTTGTGGATCATCCCGAGTGAAGTCGGCGAGGCGCTCAAAGGAATCGGCAATGCACTGGGCGGCAGCAAGGACGGCCAGCTCAACGACGGGCTCTTTGGGCCCGGCTCCGACGCAGCGGCGGACCCCGCGGCCACCCATTCGGCGGCTCCTGCCGCCACCCCGGTCAGCACCAAGCCGGTCAGCACCAACCCCGTGGCGGGCATCGGCGTTCAGCCGCAGGCCTAGCCGCTGGGCCTTCTGAGGGAGGCGTACGCCCGGCGGACGCCTCCCTTTGCGCTGTCCGCGGCCGGGCGGGCTTTACCCGCGGAGGTTCGTTCCCGTATAGTTGAGTATTTGTCCGGCTGGTTCAGTCCGGCGGAACATTTAAGCTTCGCAAAGCGTTTTATCCAGTAACGATACATCCGGTGTGGGTTCCGTGAGACGGCGCGATGCAGACAGTTGTCCGGCGCGGCCTTACGGCCCCCGGCGAACGCAGGGCGTGACCCTGCGAACCGAATAGAGGGAGAAAAGATGAGCGATCGCAGCCTGCGGGGTATGCGCTTGGGCGCACAGAGCATGGAAACCGAATCCGGCGTTGAGCCGGCCCCGCGCCAGCGCGTCGAGTACCGTTGCGCGGACGGCGAGCAGGTGTTCGTGACCTTCTCTTCGGAAGCCGAAATCCCTCCGGTATGGGTATCCAAAACCGGCAAGGAAGCCTTGCTCGTCGACGGCGAACGCCCGGTGAACCTCAATGAAAAGGCAGTCCGCACCCATTGGGACATGCTTCTTGAGCGTCGTTCGCTGCCCGAGCTGGAGCAGATTCTCGAGGACCGCCTGACCATCCTGCGTGAACGCCGCGGCGAACGCCGTTCGGCCTAGGGCCACAGCCGCCGTCACAGCACAAAAGGGCCGGATCCGCATTCCCGCGTCGGGATACGGATCCGGCCCTTTGCGTGCGCCGTCCGGTTCAGGATTTGCTGCGGCTGAGTTTCCCGGCGAGGGTGTTCCAGCGGGCAGCCAGTCCCCACTTCGTCACGTTGACCATGGCCTCGACCACGATGTTGCCGCTCATCTTTGAAGCGCCGAGCTCGCGCTCAACGAAGGTAATGGGGCGTTCGACGATTGTCAGCCCCAGCTTCGCTACACGCCACGCCAGATCCACCTGGAAACCGTAGCCGACCGAGTCGACGGCGTCGAGGTTCAGTTTCTCCAGAGTGCTCCGGCGGAACGCCCGGAAGCCCCCGGTGACGTCCTTGATCTGCAGGCCCAGAAGAAGCCGGGCGTAGGTGCTGCCGACCCGGGAGATGGCCTGCCGGTACAGCGGCCAGTTCACGACGCTGCCGCCGGGCACCCAGCGGGAGCCCATGGCAAGGTCGGCGCCCTGCTCGACAGCCTCCAGCAACTGGGGAAGCTGTTCCGGCTGGTGCGAACCGTCGGCGTCCATCTCGACAAGGACGTCGTAACCGGCGTCGAGGCCCCACCTGAATCCGGCGATGTAGGCGGCGCCGAGCCCGGCCTTGCCTGCGCGGTGCAGGACGTGGACCTGGCTGTCCTCAGCGGCGAAGCGGTCCGCCAGCTGCCCGGTGCCGTCGGGGCTGTTGTCATCTACCACCAGAACGTCGGAGTGCGGCACGGCAGTGCGCAGGCGCCCGAGGGTCTTGGGCAACGATTCCAGCTCGTTGTAGGTCGGGATAATCGTGAGGACACGCACAGCGGGGCCTTTCCTTGAAGGGAGCGGTCGAACGCCGGGCGTCAGTGAACCGACGCCGGGCGCAACTCTCCATTATAGGCAATCGCCGGACCTGTTGAGCCCACATGGTTTCCGGGCAGGTCCACCCGCTTCGGGCCAGTTCCGGCAGCCAGCCGAAGGCGCCGCCGGAACCGTTTTCTGCTGCGAAGTGGACCCGCCCCCTGGGGGTACCCACGACCAAGACGAGTTACCGCGATGGTGGCAAATCCAAATGACCGGGGGACGTCCGGAGGATGCGTCGTCCGCAAACCCTCCGTTGACCCTCAATGCTACGGGGAGGCCGTGATCTGTCAACCGCTCCGTGACCTGCCGATTCTTCTATTGCCGCAGGTCAGGGCGGCATCCGCGCGGTTGAAGTTTCGGGGCGGACCTCGCCGGCCCGGACCTTGGTCAGGCCCGGAGCGAGCCGCTGGCGAACAGTTCCCGGCCGTCCCGGACGGTCTGCAGGCAGGCCGGCTCGGTGCCGGTATCCAGGGCAGGCAGCAGCGGCGTGCGGGCGCGGGGATCGGTGCTCCAGGACTGGACCCGGCCGTCGGCTACCTGGACCATGAGCTCCTCCACTTCCCATACGGCGAAACTTGCGGGAGCGCCGGGCACCAGCTGGCCGGCCATCGGGTTCCGGTACCGGGCAGCCCGCCAGCCGGCCCGGGTGTGGCCGAGGAAGGCCGCACGGGCCGAGATCTGTTCCGCGGGGTTGTTGTGCTGCAGGCAGGCCCGGACGCTGTCCCAGGGCCGCAAGGGCGTGACCGGGCTGTCGCTGCCAAAGCAGATCGGGACTCCGGCGGCGTAAATGGAGGCGAAGGGGTTCATGCCACCGCGCCGGGACCCAAGGCGCCGGGCGTAGAGACCGTCTGCCCTCCCCCAGGCCGCATCAAAGCCGGGCTGGGCGCTGACCGTCACGGAGTAGCTGGCGAGCCTGCGGATGGATTCGGCGTCGGCGAGTTCAACGTGTTCGAGGCGGTGGCCGGCGGATCTGACTTTCTGTTCTCCGACTTCTGCCGCTGCCAGGTCGAGGGCGTCGAGCGCGGCATCCAGTCCGGCGTCGCCAATCACATGGAATCCGGCCTGGACGCCCAGCAGCGAGCACGCGGCCAGGTGGGCCGCGGCCTCCGCCACGGACAGGTACAGGCTGCCGCGCTCCCCTGGGGCGTCGGTGTAGTCGGCGCGCAGCGCCGCGGTCCGCGAACCGATCGAGCCGTCCATGTTGAGGTCACCGGCAAGGCCGAGCACTGGAACACCCAGGCCGTCGAGAATGGACCGGGCATGATCTGCCGACGTGGCCAGCTCGCCCCAGTACGGCAAAATCTCCGGGACCGCGTCCGGTCCCGTGTTCCAGGCGGAGGCCAGCTGAAGGTCCTGGACGCTGCCGATATGCGGTGCCGCCATTTCGGCAAGGGCCACATAGCCGTTGGCTGCCGCTTCGGCGAGGGCCCGCTGCTGGTATCCGCGCAACGCCGCGGCGGGCAGCCGGCGGGCCGCGAGCCGGGCAGCGGTGTGCGCGGCACGTTTGACCTGGCTGCCGGCACCGGAGCCGTCGGCGCCGTCCAGGTCTGCTGCCGCCGCCAGTGAGGAGGACACCAGGGCCGAGTGCACGTCAACCCGGGAGAGGTAGACGTTCCGTCCGCCGGCCGCGCGTTCGAGTTCCCCGCGGGAGGGCAGCGCCGGGTCCGGCCACCGGGTCTCGTCCCAGCCGTGGCCCAGGACGGTGCCGCCTGCGCTGGAGCCGGCGGCGCTGGCGACGGCGTCGAGCAGTTCCCCGGCAGAACGCACACCGGCGAGCTGCAGCGAGTCCAGCGCAATGCCCGTCTCGGTGAGGTGGATATGGGAATCCACGAAGCCGGGGGCGAGCAGCGCACCGTGAAGGTCAATGACGTCCATGGAGGCGTCGGCGATCGAGGTGGCAGCCTGCTCGGAACCAACCCAGGCAACGGTGTCGCCGTCGACCAGCATGGCCGTGGCGAAGGGGTCCGCGGCGGTGTAGACCGAACCGTTCCGGTACAGCGTTACCTTGTGCGGCGCGGGGGTGGCCGGGAAATCGGTCATGACTCTGGGACTCCTTGCAACTGGTGCCCGGCACAGGCCGGACGGATGAGACGACGGTGGGGACGGGCCGGGTGGCCGGGGCGGTCACGCCACGGAGGAGTAGGCGACGACGCCGCGCTTAATCAGTTTGATCGCCTCCCCGCAGAGCCGCGAGACCCGCGGGTCCAGCGTCGGGATTTTCGCGAGCTGGTCCAGCAGGTCAATGACCTGCTTCACCCACCGGACGAAATCGCCGGCCGCCAGGTCTGTGCCGCTGAGGACGTCCTGCAGGTGCCGGCCCCTGGCCCACTTGAAGATCGGCCAGACCAGGCCGAGCTCGGGTTCTCCGGTCAGCGGCAGCTTGTTGGCTTCCTCAACATCTTCCAGCGCGGACCACTCAGAGACCACGATGTCGACAGCCGATTCCAGCGAGACGCTTGGCATCTTGGGCCGGAGTCCGCGTTCCTCGCGTTTGGCCTGGTAAACCAGGACACTGGCGAGGGCAGCGACCTCGGCGGCGTCGAGGTCGTTGAACGCGCCCAGCCGCAGGGACTGCGAGATCAGCAGGTCCTTTTCGCCGTAGATCCGGCGCAGCCGTTGACCGTCGGGGCTGATGGTGAGCGCTCCGGTGTCGGACGTTTCCAGGTAGCCGTAGCTGGAGAGCACACCGCACACCCGGTCGAAGGTCTTGGCGATGGTGTTGGTGCGTCCCTGGATGTTGCGCACCAGACCGTCGGTTTCCTGGCGGAGTTTCCAGTAGCGTTCGGACCAGCGCGCGTGGTCCTCCCGTTCGCTGCAGCCGTGGCACGGGTGGGCGCGGAGTTGGCGGCGCAGCTCGGCGATCCGTTTTTCCTGATCAGGTTGGGCAGCGGCGCGGCCGAAGTCGTCGTTCCGGCTCGGCGGGGCGGGGGGCCGGTTCTCCCGGAGTGCGTTTCGGACCGATGACGCCAGGTCACGTCGCGACTTGGGCACCTTGGCGTTAAAGGATTTGGGGATCCTGACCCGAGTGATGGGGCTCAGCGGCCCCTCCACGTCCTGGGTTCCGATCCGCCGCAGCTGATTGTCCAGCGTCATGACCGCGGGCCGGGGCTCGCGGGAGTGGTGGTCGGAGCTCAGGACGACGGCGAGTCCGGGCGCCCGGCCGGTGGGAACATCCACCACATCGCCGGGCAGCAAACGGCTCAGGGAATCCTCGGTGACCGATTTCCTGGCCCGGGAACTGGTTTGGGAGGCGTTCTTCTCGGCGTCGGACAGTGCCCGCCGGATCCGGGAATAGTCGGTGAAATCGCCGAGGTGGCAGTGCATCGCCTTGCTGAAGCCGGCCAGGGACTCCTCGCGGCCGCGCACCTGCTTTGCCAGCCCCACCACTGAGCGGTCCGCCTGGAACTGGGCGAAGGAGGATTCGAGGATCTCCCGGGCCCTGGGCCGGCCGAACTGCGCCAGCAGGTTGATGGACATGTTGTAGGTGGGCCTGAAGCTGGAATTCAGCGGATACGTCCGCCGCGAAGCGAGGCCGGCCACGGCCGCGGGGTCGGTGCCGGGCTGCCACAGGACCACGGCGTGGCCCTCGACGTCGATCCCGCGCCTGCCCGCTCGTCCGGTCAGCTGCGTGTACTCCCCCGCAGTGATGTTCACATGCGCTTCACCGTTGAACTTGTCCAGTTTTTCCAGCACGACGGACCGTGCCGGCATATTCACGCCGAGCGCCAGGGTTTCCGTCGCAAAAACGGCCTTGACGAGCCCGTCAACGAAGAGCTTCTCCACCACTTCCTTGAAGGTGGGCAGCATCCCGGCATGGTGTGCTGCGAGCCCGCGGAGCAGCCCGTCGCGCCAGCTCCAGAAGCCCAGGACGTCCAGGTCGTCAGGGGGGATGTCCTGGGCCGCCTCATCAACCCGACGGGCGATGATGAGCTGTTCCTGCTCGGTGGTCAGCCACAGACCCGCAGCAACGCACTGGGCGACGGCGGCGTCACAGCCGGCGCGGGAAAAGATGAAGGTGATGGCCGGCAGGAAGTCCTGCCGGTCCAGGCTGGCGATGACCTGGGGACGGCTGGCCTTCCGGACGGGGCTGCGCGGGCCGCCTTGGGGGACCTCGTCGCGCCGGCCGCTGTGGCGCCGCTGGTTCCGGCCACCGTGCCCGAACCGGCCCCGGAAGTTCATTTGGCTTTCGGCGCGGGCCATCGAGAGCAGCTCGGGGTTCACCTCGAAGTCCGGCCGGGTATCCACGGCAGCGGATGCTGTGCTGGCGGCTGCCGCCGCTGCCTCACCTGCCGGGGCGATCTCATCGAAGCTGGTGTCGCCGGCGAAGAGATCCACGATCTTCCGGCCCACCATGACGTGCTGCCACAGCGGCACGGGGCGGTGCTCGGAGACGATGACGTCGGTCTGGCCACGGACGGTGTCCAGCCAGGCGCCGAATTCCTCGGCGTTGGAAACGGTGGCGCTCAGCGAGGCGACCTGGACCTCGGTGGGTAAATGGATGATGACTTCCTCCCAGACGGCGCCGCGGAAGCGGTCGGCCAGGTAGTGGACTTCATCCATGACGACGTAGCCGAGATCGCCCAGGGTGCTGGAGTCGGCGTAGAGCATGTTCCGGAGCACCTCGGTGGTCATCACCACCACCGGAGCATCGCCGTTGATGCTGGTGTCGCCGGTCAGCAGCCCCACCCGGTCGGCACCGTACTTATCAGCCAGCTCCGAATACTTCTGGTTGGACAGTGCCTTGATCGGGGTGGTGTAGAAGGCCTTGAGTCCGCGCTGCAGCGCCAGGTAGACGGCGAATTCCCCCACGATGGTCTTGCCGGCGCCTGTGGGGGCAGCCACCAGGACACCGCGCCCGGCCTGCAGGGACAGACAGGCCTCGCGCTGGAAGTCATCGAGTTCGAACGCCAGGGTACGGATGAAACCGCCTAGGTGCGTTTTGGCTTCTGCGGCCCGTTCGGCGCTGGCTCGGTAGCGTTCAGACGGAGATTCCGGCCCGGGTAGTGAGGACATGCTTCCAGCCTAATGCGCCGGGAGCTAGAGATTCTCCAGCTCTGCGCCGGGAGTCGCCTGGTCCGCGGTGGCCTCCGTCTCGGCAGCGCGTTTGATGGCGCGGCGGTCCCGCCGGCGGTCGTTAAGCAGGCAGAGGCCGATGGCGGCGAAGAAGAGCAGGAGCATGGGCCCGGCAAGGTAGAACATGCTCATGGCGTCGGCTCCGGGCGCGGCCATGGCGGCGAACAGGCAGACCAGGAAGACGGTGATGCGCCAGCTTTTGACGAGCTGCTTGCCCTTGACGATTCCCACCAGGTTCAGCCCGACGAGGACCACGGGCAGCAGAAAAGCGATGCCGAAGGCCAGCAGGAGCCGCAGTACGAAGGACAGGTACACCTGGGCGCTGATGAAGTTGGAGCCGCCGGAGGGAGTGAAATCAGTGAGCACCCGCACGGCGTTGGGAAGCACCAGCCAGGCCAGCAGGACACCGCCCACAAAGAGCGGGACGGCGGCAGCCACGAACGACAGGGCGATCCGGCGTTCCTTTTTGTGCAGGCCGGGCACGATGAACGCCCACAGCTGGTACAGCCACACCGGGCTGGCAAGGATCAGGCCCAGGAACACCGACACCTGGATCATCAAATCAAACGAACTCGCGACGCCGTCGAAGTTGAGTGTTGCCTGACGGCCTTCGTGGGCATTAAGGTCCGTGATCGGTTTGATCAGCGCAGCGAGCATCGGCTGGTAGACGAGGAACCCGACGACGGTTCCCAGCACGACGGCTATCGCGGACTTGAAGAGGCGGTTCCGCAATTCCTTGAGGTGATCGAGGAGCGCCATCCTCCCCTCGGGGTTCGACCGGCGGCCCATGTTTACTGCCATGCGGTGTTAGGCGCGGTTCGGCGGCGGAACGTCGGTTCCGTCAGCGGTGCGGGTTTCCGCCCCGGCGGACTTCGGGTGGTTCACAACCCGGCCCACGACGGGCTCGGCGCCGTCGGCGGTGTCCGTGGCGCCGTCCTTTTTCATTTCCCTGACTTCGGACTTAAAGATTCGCATGGACTGGCCCAGGCTGCGGGCCATGCCGGGCAGCTTCGGTGCAGCGAAAAGCACCAATGCCAGAACGATGATGATGATGAGATGCCAGCCTTCAAGCCTCATGACAGGAGGTCCTTTCGTTTGAGTTCAATCCTACGTCTAACTGATTTCAATGTCGTTCAGCCGCTGGGGCTGGCCGCGGCCCATTTTGCGCTGGACGCGGCGCTGACGGCGGTTCTCCTGGCGGGCGGATTTGCCTGCGCGGTAATCATGCCCCATCCGCACGGGTGAGGCGAAAACCGCGGATCCGGGTTCCTGCTCTGTGACCCGGCCGGCGTGGCTCGCCAGCTCCGCGCCGGGCGACGGCAGGGTGGAGAACCGCTCCTCCGCCGCGCCGAGTTCTTTGACCGTACCCATGAAGTTCCGGAACAACCGGACCCCGAGCACGAGGAAGAACAGCAGGGACAGCGCAACGAGCGCTATCCAGATTACGATCCAGGACCACCAAGGCATGCTGAGTAGTCTATCCGCCGCACCGGCTACGCATCGTATTGGGCCAGCGCAGCGGCGAGCCAGTCGCGGGAAGCGGCAGCGGGCGCATCCGGCGCCAGGATGCGTGCCGTCCCGCCGTGCTGGGCCACGAACATCGGCAGCCAGCCGGTGCTGCCGAAGCGGATCTCTGCCAGCAGCCCGCCCCCGGGCAAGGTGGCCGTCCGCTCCGCATAGTATTCATCGGCCAGGCCGGCGCCCCGGCGCGTGAGTTCCACTATCACGACGGTGTCGTCGTCGTTGGGGGTGAACAGCTTGACCGGGACGCTGCCGTCCGCCGCCGCCGGCGCCGAGACGGGCAGGCCGTTGGGTTCCAGGGTTTCGATCCGGTCCAGCCGGAAGTTCCGCAGGGCCCGGGCGGAATGGCAGTAAGCCTCGAGGTACCAGGTGTTGTCCAGGGAGTAGAGCCGCTGCGGATCAATGTCACGGTCCGAGACCGTGTCCCGGAGCGGCGAGAAGTAACGCAACCGCAACTGCACCCCGGTCCCGATGGCTTCGCGGGCCGTTGCCAGCACCGCGGAATTGCTGGGTCCCACTTCGGGCCCGGACAGGGCGGCAGCTTTAAGGCCCTCCTCCCCCGCCGCCGCCATGAGCTTGAGGGTGACGGAGTCCAGCGCGCTGCCCTCGGCCAGTTCGGGGAGTCCATTGAGCGTTTCCAGCCCGGTCAGGAGGGCGCAAGCCTCCTCGACGGTGAAACGCACGGGACGGGTCAGGTCGAGGTCCTGGCTGATGGTGACGTGGTCGTCGTCCCACTGGATGTCCAGCAGGTCATCCGGGTACCCTTCCGGCAGGCCTGAGCAGATCAGGATCCGCAGGTCCGCTTCGAGCTCACTGCGGGTAATGCCGAACTTAGCCGCAACTTCGCTGATGTGCAGGCCCTGGTTGTGCACCAGGAACGGTACCAGCTGCAGCATGCGGCTCAGCTGGTCCTCGGACGTCCGCTTGCGGCCGTGGGGCGGGGTCCCCGGAGGGACAGCGGCTGCCGGGGAGGAGACCGCCGGGAAGCTAATCGGCGGGACGGGCGCGGCGGCGAAGTCAGCGGCAGCGGACAGCCGCCGGCGCACTGAGGTGACGAGTTCGGGCGGGGACACCACCCGGATCCGGGGCCCGTAGGAGGCGAATTCCTCCGCGAGAGTCTCGGCGTCCCGGTACGGCACGCTCAGCCGGTCCCGGCCCGGTGCGGGCTGTCCGGCGCCAGGGCCGGGGACCGGGTCCGGGAGAGCACGTTTTCGGAGCCCGCGCAGGCTGCCGGCCTGTACGTCAACGACGGCGGCCAGGACCGGCAGTTCGGCGAGACCGGCAAGTTCCGCCCGTACGTTGAAGTCGGCGGGAGGGACGAAGCTCTCCTTCGCCAGGACGGTCACGGCGGAAGTGAGGCGGGAGAGCCGGAAGAACCGCTTGTGGCCGCGGTCCCTGTCGTGGGCGACGAGGTACCACTGGCCAAAGCGGCTCCCCAGCCCCCAGGGCTCCACGTGCCGGGTCTCCTCCTTGCCCGTGCTGCCGGCGAGGTAGCGGAAGCTGACGGGGTGCTGGGCGTGCATGGCGGCAACAAGGTCCTCGAAGGCCTGGCCCGCGGGCCGGATCCGCGGCTGGAGGCCGCCCGGGAGTTCAGTGTCAGCCAGTCCACCGGACGCCTGGAGCTTGCGCACCGCGTTCTGGGCTGCGGAGCCCAGGGCAGCATGTTCCCAGAGTTGGGCGGCGAGCATGAGCACTGTGCACTCTGCCGGGCTGAGGCTGACGTCGGGAAGGCGGTTGGAGTCCTTGCCGATCCGGTAGCGGGTGGTGGCCGGGTCATCCGATCCCCAGCCGGTGTCCGTCACGGTCTCCACCTCGAATCCGAACCGCCGCAGCTCGGATTTGTCACGTTCGAACATCCGGCCGAAGGCGGTGTCCGTGCTGGTGGTGTCGTGGTAGACCTTCTCGCGCAGCTCGCCGCGGCGCAGGCCGTAGGTGGTGTTGAGCAGGGCAATGAGCAGGTTCAGGAGGCGTTCGGTACGTGAGGCTGACACCCCGCAAGGGTACTAAAGTCCCTGCCTGAAACGGACAAAAGCGCGGTAACAGCCGGAAGAACTTGTCCGATTGTTACCGCGCTCAGTGTCGGGGGACGCACTGGTGGTGGGCCCGCGCCCGCCGGGTTCGCTGTCCGCCTTAGCGGACAGCGACGAGGTCGACGACGAAGATGAGGGCCTCGTTCGGGCCGATCGCCCCGCCGGCGCCGCGCGGGCCGTAGGCCAGCTCGGAGGGGATTTCCAGGCGGCGGCGGCCGCCTACCTTCATGCCCAGCAGGCCCTGGTCCCAGCCCTGGATGACCTGGCCGACGCCGACGCGGAAGTCGAGCGGTGCGCCGCGGCCCCAGGAGGCGTCGAACTCTTCGCCGGTGGACCAGGCCACGCCAACGTAGTGGGTGGAGACGGTGTCGCCGGCCTTGGCTTCAGCGCCGTCGCCCTCAATCAGGTCGGTGATGACCAGCCCGGTGGGCACGGCGCCGTCGGGGAAATCAATTTCCGGCTTCTGGCGGTCAATGTTTCGCTGTCCAAATGACATGGTTGCTCCTTCTTGCGTGGCTGTGGTTTTTTTAGCGGAGGTTACTTGACGCCGAGGATGTCGACGACGAAGACGAGGTCGCCCTTCGCGTCGCCCTTGCCTTCTTCGCCGTAGGCGAGGTCCTTCGGGACCACCAGGAGGACGCGGGAGCCGACCGTTTTGCCGGCCAGGCCCTGGGTCCAGCCCTTGATGACGCCGCTGAGCGGGAAGGTGGCCTTCTTGCCGCTGTCGAAGCTGGAATCGAAGACCTTGCCGCCGGCGAGGGCGACGCCTACGTAGTTGACGGTGATGGTATCGGATTCCTTGACCACCTGGCCGTTGCCCTTGATGAGGTCCTGGGAGACGAGGGCGGTCGGGGCGGCGACGCCGTCGACGGAGATTTCCGGAACGCCCTTGTCATTGTCCTTGACGGTGGGCAGGCCCGCCGGCGGGGTGACGGACTCACCTTCGGGCTTGTCCAGGACCGGGGCCGCATCCTTGGCTGAGACCACTTTGACGACGAGCAGCTGGGTCGGCTGTGCCTCTGCGCCTTCCGCGGCCGCTTTGCCGGGAACGGCAAGGGCCAGGACCGAGCCGGTCTTCGCGCCGACGAAGGCGTTGTAAATGACGCCGCTGCTGGTCTTGAGCTCGTCGTTCAGTTCGAGCTCTTCGGGATCCTTCGGGAACGTGTCTTCCAGGGTGGAACCGTCCTTGCCGCTGAGGGCAATGATGGAGATCGAGGCGACCTGGTTTGCCTTGACCCGGTCGCCGTCGCCCTCCGTAACCACCTTGACAGTAGGTTCAGTAACCTCGAGCGGCTTGGTGAAATCAACACCCGGCGCCTTCTTGTCGCCGTTCTCCGTCAGCTTGAGGGAGTCCAGCTTGGCGGTATCGCCGGCGGACTGGCTGGTGGGCTCTGGAGCCGCTGGCTCCCCGCCGCCGCAGGCGGTCAGGAGCAGCAGCCCGGGAAGAAGAATTGCTAATAGTCGGCGCACGTAGAAACTTTCGTCGGGGCAGGGTGGACGCTTTGCCGGGCACAGGCCAGCAGCAAAGCAAGCGTTGGCCGCAGAACGGCACCCCTCCAGAATAACGCGGAAAGCTGGGTGTCAGCCCATAGAGTTCAGCAAGGCGTCCACCCGCTCGTCCACGCTGCGGAACGGGTCCTTGCACAACAGGGTCTGGTGGGCGCGGTCGTTGAGCTTCAAATGCACCCAGTCCACGGTGTAGTCCCGGCCCAGTTCCTGCGCGCGCCGGACGAAGTCGCCGCGGAGTTTGGCGCGGGTGGTCTGCGGCGGCGCATCCACCGCGTCCTTGACGGCGGTGTCATCGACCACCCGGCGGACCGCCCCGCGGGACTGCAACAGGTAGTACAGCCCGCGGGTCCGGGAAATATCATGGTAGGTCAGGTCAAGCTGGGCGATCCGCGGCGCGTCCAGCCCCAGGTTGTGCCGCTCGCGGTAGTTGTCCATGAGTTTCTTCTTGATCGCCCAGTCCACTTCCGTGTCGATCCTGCTGGTGTCCCCGCTCTCGATCGCGTCAAGGGTGCGCTCCCAAAGGTCCAGGATCAAGAGGACATGGGCGTTATGGGCCCCCTGCTCCGCGACGAACGCTGTGACTTTGGCCAGGTATTCGCGTTGGATTTCCAGGGCGGTGAGCTGCCGGCCGTTGGCAAGACGGACCAGTGCCCGGCCGCTGAGGTCATGGGAGATTTCGCGGATGCTGCGGATCGGGTTCTCCATCCGCATGTCGCGCATGATCACCCCCGCCTCGATCATCCGCAGGATCAGATCCACGGTTCCGACCTTGAGCAGGGCCGTCGTCTCGGACATGTTGGAGTCGCCAACGATCACGTGGAGCCGGCGGTAGAACTCTGCGTCCGCGTGCGGCTCGTCGCGGGTGTTGATGATGGGACGGGACCGGGTGGTGGCGGAGGAGACGCCCTCCCAGATGTGGTCGGCGCGCTGGGAAAACGCAAACGTGGCCCCGTGCGGGGTCTTGAGGATTTTGCCGGCTCCGGCGATCAGCTGCCGGGTCACGAGGAACGGTATGAGAATCTCAGCAAGCCGGGAGAACTCGCCGCGCCGGGGGATCAGGTAGTTTTCATGGCTGCCGTAGGAGTTCCCGGCGGAGTCGGTGTTGTTCTTGAACAGGTAGACGGTGCCGTTGAAGCCCTCGGCCGCGAGCCGTTCCTGGGCCTCGTCGACGAGGTCGTCCAGGATGAGTTCCCCGGCCCGGTCGTGCGCGATCAACTGGGCGAGGTCGTCGCATTCCGCGGTGGCGTACTCCGGGTGGGATCCGACGTCGAGGTACAGTCTGGAGCCGTTGGTCAGGAAAACGTTGGAGGACCTCCCCCAGCTGACCACTTTACGGAACAGGTAGCGGGCTACCTCCTCCGGGGCGAGCGGGCGGGACTCAGGGCTCGAATAGGAAATTCCGAACTCCGTTTCGATGCCGAAAATGCGCTTGTCCATTTCAGTTCTCCCTTCCCAGCGAAGCGGTGATGTCGGCGTCGTCGAGCCGGCGGAAAGCGCGGCGCGTACCTCTGTTGCTTTCGGAGCCGCGGTCCAGCACCGCCACTTCCACCGCAGACGCCGGCAGGGTGTCGGCTTCCTTGTCCGCGACGAGCCCGGCCAGGGCCAGCCTGATGGCGCCGGCGAAGTCGAGTTCGCCCTGCCAGCCCGCGGCCACAGCCTCGGACACCTTGTCCGCCTGGCCTCCCATCACAATGAAGCCTTTCTCATCCGCGATCGACCCGTCGAAGGTCAGGCGGTAGAGGTGGTCCTCGTCCGGGGAGATACCGACTTCGGCCACGGCGAGTTCGACTTCGAAGGGCTTCTGCTCCGCCGTGAACACCGCCCCGAGGCTTTGGGCGTAGACGCTCGCGAGGCCCCGGGCGGTGACGTCCTCCCGGTCGTAGGAGTAGCCGCGAACGTCCGCGTAGCGCACCCCGGCCTGGCGGAGGCTTTCAAATTCGTTGTACTTGCCCACGGCGGCAAACGCGATCTTGTCGTAGATCTCACCGATCTTATGCAGCGAGGGCGACGGGTTTTCGGCCACGAGGGCAATCCCTTCACGGCAGCTGATGACCACCACGGACCGGCCGCGCGCGATGCCTTTCCGCGCGAAATCCGCGCGGTCCTTCATGAGTTGTTCCGGCGACACGTAAAACTGCTGGGTCATCTCAGGCCTCCCGCTGGGCCACGGCCCTGGATTCAATGATGGTGCCGGCGACTGCCGCAAGCTCACGCTCCGGGACGCGGTAAGCACCCGTCCTGTTAACGATGTAGACCACCGGCCAGAGCTGCCGCACGGGGTCGGGGCCGCCGGTCGCGGAGTCGTCGTCGGCGGCGTCGTAGAGCGCCTCGACGGCGACGGCGACGGCGTCGGATTCCGGCAGGTTCGGCCGCCACAGCTTCTTCAGCGCGCCGCGCGCGAACATCGAGCCGGACCCCACGGTGTGGTGCTCCTGTTCCTCATACCGTCCGCCCGTGACGTCGTAGGAAAAGAGCCGGCCCTTTCCCGCCGGACGGTCGAAGCCCGCGAAGAGCGGCACGACGGCGAGGCCCTGCATGGCCATCGGAAGATTGCTGCGGATCATGGCGCCGAGCCGGTTGGCTTTGCCGTCGAGGCTGAGCAGGGTGCCTTCGATTTTCTCGTAGTGTTCCAGTTCGACCTGGAAGAGCCTGGTGATGTCCAGGGCGATTCCGGCGGTCCCGGCGATGCCAAGCACGGAGTATTGGTCCGCGGGGAAGACTTTCTCGATGTGCCGGCTGGCGATGACGTTGCCCATGGTGGCGCGCCGGTCCCCGGCCATCAGCACCCCGCCCGCGTAGGTCAGGGCGACGATGGTGGTTCCGTGGGGCGCCTGCAGAGGCACCCCGGGACCGCCCGTCTGGACGTGCTGGCCGGCCGCATGTTGTCCGAACGGCAATAAATCGGGGCGCTGGCGCTGAAGATGTTCAGTGAAGGAGGACGTGGCGTTGGCTGCTACCTGGTTGGCGGTGGTTTCCTGCACTGGTGCACTCCCTCAACGTAGTGAATCAACGACTTCCGGCCCTCAGCCCCGTCCCGGCGCAACCCTGGGCGGTGGTGTCCGGCCCGCTACTGGCCGCCCTTTTGGACGAAGGCACGGACAAACTCTTCGGCGTTGGACTCCAGAACGCCGTCGATTTCATCCAGCAGGTCATCGACGCCCTGGGTGGCGGCCGACGCCTGTGCCTCCGCGGGTGCCGGCGGCGCGGCGGGAACGTCCTCGTCAACTTCGGTGTCGCGCGACTGCGGCTGCTGCTGCTCCTGGCCTGCCATTGCTTTCTCCTTCTGTCCGCCCCTCCTTCGCGAGGGACTTCCTGTAAGCCATATTGCCACGCCCGGAGCCCCTGCGGGGGCTCTTTGGTCCTAGGACCCGGGTGGGAGTCCGAGCAGTTCCGAAAGGAACCCCCCGGCGTCGCGGTGCCGGGCGAAAAGTGCGCCGGTGAGGGCCTCTGTTCCGCGCAGGGGTTCGCGGGTGGGGACCCGCTGCAACCTGCCGCGGCCGGGCACATCGAAGATCACGGAGTCCCAGCTGGCTCCCACCACGTCCGCTCCGAAGCGGCTGACGCAGCGGCCCCGGAAATAGGCCCGTGTGTCCGACGGCGGTTCCGTCACCGCGCGCTGGACAGCGCCGTCGTCGACGATCCGCTGCATCCGGTCCCGGGCCAGCAGGCGGTGGTAGAGCCCTTTTTCAGGCCGGATGTCCGCCCACTGCAGGTCCACGAGGCCCAGCCGCGCGTGGTCCCAGTCCAGCCCGTCGCGGTCCCGGTAACCTTCCAGCAGCGCGAGTTTGGCCAGCCACTCCACCGAGGACGCGGCGGCTGCCCGGTCGCTGCCCAGGGACGTCAGCGTCGAGGACCAGCGTTCGAGCACATCGTGGGTGTGGCCGTCACCGTCCACGGCGTCGGCGACGCCGGTGTCCTGGGCGTGCTTCGCGGCCGCTTCGAAGTAGATCCACTGCAGGTCAAGGGCGGTGATCCGCCGTCCGTCGTGCAGCCGCAGGGTGGCTGCGAGGTCGGTGTCGTGGCTGACGGCCTGCAGCGCCGCGACCGGCTCATGGACTTCGAGTCTGGGGGCCAGGCCGGCCTCAATCAGGCTCAGCACCAGCGCGGTGGCACCGAACTTGAGGTAGTTTGAGGCCTGGCTAAGGTTGGCGTCGCCGATGATGACGTGCAGCCGGCGGTACTTGTCCGCAGTCGCATGGGGTTCATCGCGGGTGTTGATGATGGGCCGCCGGATCGTGGTTTCCAGGCCCACCTCGGTTTCGAAGAAGTCCGCCCGCTGGCTGATCTGGTAGCCGGGGCGGGAACCGTCCTGCTTCATGCCGACCCGCCCGGCACCGCAGATAATTTGCCGGGTGATGAAGAACGGGGTCAGACCCCGGACGATCTCGCCGAACGGGACGGTGCGGGGCATCAGGTAGTTCTCGTGCGACCCGTAGGAGACGGACTTGTTGTCGGTGTTGTTCTTGTACAGGTTGATCGGGGGCAGGTCCGGGTCGGCGGCCAGCCGTCGCACCGCGGCCAGGGCCACGAGGTCTCCGGCGGCGTCCCAGGCGACGGCGTCGCGCGGGTTGGTCACTTCCGGGCTGGAGTACTCGGGGTGGGCGTGGTCCACGTAGAGACGGGCTCCGTTGCCAAGCACCATGTTCATCAGCAGACTGCCGGATTCGTCCTCGCCGTCGGCCTCAAGTTCCTGCCGCCCGTAAGCCAGAGCAATGGCTTCGGCATCGAGGACGGGCGGCTGGTCCGTCAGTTGGTCCGGGTCCGCGTGGCTGCGCTCCAGGGTCCAGCCACGCGCGTCATGCAGCGGTTCCTCATCGGTGTAATCCCAGCGGGTTTCGGCTCCGCCGGCGGCGCGCTGGCGCGTCACCTGGGCGTAGGCCTGAATCACCCGGGCGGACATCATGGTGGCGTTCGCCCCAGGGGCGGAGGGCGCGTGGATGCCGTACTCGGTCTCGGAGCCCATCACCCGCATGGCTCCGCCGACGGGAAGCCCGCCGGAAACGCCGGCGGGCTTCCCGGGTACAGCCGGCGTCACAGGTACTGGCCCGTGCTCGGCATCGTCTCGATGGATTTGCCGGGCTCCTGCCCCGCCTTGCCCTGGACGATGGTGCGGATGTACGTGATGCGCTCGCCCTTCTTGCCGGAGATCCGTGCCCAGTCGTCCGGGTTGGTGGTGTTGGGCATGTCCTCGTGTTCGCGGAACTCGTCGACGACGGCGCGGAGCAGGTGGTCGATCCGGATGCCCCGCTGGCCCACGGTGAGCAGGTCCTTGATGGCGTACTTCTTAGCCCGGTCCACCACGTTCTGCACCACGGCGCCGGAATTGAAGTCCTTGAAGTAGAGCATTTCGGTGTCGCCGTTGGCGTAGGTGACCTCGAGGTATTCGTTGGACTTGTCGGTGGAGTACATGGCCTCGACCGTGCGCTGGACCATCGCATCCACAGTGGCCTGGACGTCGCCCTGGTGCTCGGCGAGATCCGTTTCGTGGAAGGGAAGGTCGGCGGTGATGTACTTGTTGAAGATGTCCGCCGCGGCTTCGGCATCGGGGCGGTGGATCTTGACCTTCACGTCCAGGCGGCCCGGCCGCAGGATTGCCGGGTCGATCATGTCCTCACGGTTGGAGGCGCCGATCACGATCACGTTGTCGAGCCGCTCGACGCCGTCGATCTCGCTGAGCAGCTGCGGCACAATGGTCGTTTCGACGTCGGAGGAAATGCCGGTGCCCCGGGTGCGGAACAGGGAATCCATTTCGTCAAAGAAGACCACCACCGGGCTGCCCTCGGAGGCCTTTTCGCGGGCACGGGCGAAAATCAACCGGATGTGGCGTTCCGTCTCACCGACGTACTTGTCCAGCAGTTCCGGTCCTTTGATGTTCAGGAAGTAGCTCTTCATGTCCGTTTTGCCGGTGCGCTCGGCGGCGCGGGCTGCGAGGGAATTCGCCACTGCCTTGGCGATGAGCGTTTTGCCGCAGCCGGGCGGCCCGTAGAGCAGGATGCCTTTGGGTGCCTTGAGGCCGTGTTCGCGGTACAGGTCCGGGTGCAGGAAGGGCAGTTCCACGGCGTCGCGGATCTGTTCGATCTGCGGGCCCAGGCCGCCGATGTCCTGGTAGGTGATGTCTGGAACTTCCTCGAGGACAAGGTTTTCCACCTCCGAGCGCGGGATCTTCTCAAGCGCGTACCCCGTGCGTGAATCGATGGAGAGGGCATCGCCCACCCGGAGTTTTTGTGCGAGCAGAGCCCCGGAGAGCCGGATGACGCGCTCCTCGTCCGCCCGCCCCACCACCAGAGCGCGGTCCGCGCCCAGCAATTCCTTCAGCGTGACGAGGTCCCCGGCCCGTTCGTATCCCAGCCCGGCGACCACCATGAGTGCCTCGTTGAGGAGAACTTCCTGGCCGGCGGCCAGCTGGCTCATGTTCACCAGCGGGCTGATCCCTACGCGCATTTTCCGGCCGGCGTTGAAGATGTCCACCGATTCCTCGGTGGCGGCCTGCCCGCCGTTGCCGGCGGAGGAATGGCGTTTCGGGTTCAGCTGCAGCACCGTTCCGAAGCTGTACGGCGGCTGGCCCTCCTGGTCGAGTGCGCTCTTGAGCCGCAGGATTTCCGCTTTAGCGGTCTCCAGCATCGACACCAGTTTGGAGTTGTTCTGCGTGGCGGCGGCGAGCTGACGGTCAATATGCCGGAGCTTGTCCCGGAGGATATTGACCTGCCGCTCGGCCACGGACAGTTCGGTGGCCGGATAGGGGTCCCCGCCGGTAGCGTGCCCCTGCCCTGCATCCTCTGCCGGAGTCAGGCCCGGATCAGTGTTCGGAGTCTCCATCGTGCATCAGCCCCTTCCTACGCGTCTATTAAGACATTAGCCCCACGAAGCAAGGTGACGGGGAAGACTTCCGAAATACGGACTACTTCGTAATGTCCGGATCGTCCTTGACGTGGGTCCCCGCGATGGCGTCCCGGGCTGCCCGGCGAAGCTTCTTGTCCGAGACGGCCCGCTCCCCCACAGCCCCGGGTGTCCAGGCGTTGACGTCCTCTTCGTTGAAGTCGGTCTTGGACGGGCGGCGCTTCACGGAGATGCCCGTGACACCGTCGGCCAGCCGCCGGGTGACCAGCAGGAAGCCGGTGTGCGCGACCATCCTGTGGTCCGGGCGCACTGCCAGGCCCTCAAGGTGCCAGCCACGGACCATGGACTCCCAGGCGTCGGGCTCGGTGAAGCGGCCGTCGGCGCGGATGGCCTCCGCGGTCCGGGACAGCTGCGTCACCGTGGCGACGTAGTTGATCCACACCCCGCCTGGCGCCAGGACGGTGGCCACGGCGTCCAGGCACTCCCACGGGGCGAGCATGTCCAGGACCACGCGGTCCACGGAGCCGGGCTCTTCGGTGCGGAGCACCTGCTCCTGGAAATCGCCAAGGGTGATCTGCCAGGCCGGGTGCGGACCGCCAAAGATCGTTTCGACGTTGCCGCGGGCGATGTCGGCGAATTCTTCCCGGCGCTCGAAGGAGTGCAGGTAGCCGTTGTCACCCACCGCGCGGAGCAGCGAGATGGAGAGGGCGCCGGAGCCGACTCCGGCCTCGACGACGCGGGCGCCCGGGAAGATGTCAGCCATGGTGACGATCTGGCCCGCGTCCTTGGGGTAGACCACCGCCGCGCCGCGGGGCATGGAGAGAACGAAGTCCGACAGCAGGGGCCGCAGGGTCTGGTACTGCTGTCCGACGTTGTTGACCACCACGGAGCCGTCCGGCCTGCCGATGATCTCGTCGTGGTTCAGGAAGCCGCGGTGGGTGTGGAACGCGCCTCCCACTTCCAGGCTGATGGTGTTCATCCGGCCGCGTTCGTCGGTGAGCTGCACGCGTTCGCCTTCCCGGAAAGGTCCGCGGCGGCGGGCTGCCCCGACGGGGGCGGCGGTACGGGCCACGCCCGCAGCGGGAGCCGGAGTGGTGCCGGCTGTGGTGTCGACGGGCGTGGTGCCGACGGCTGGGGTGGCTGCGGCGTCGGTTGTTACGGCGTCGTCCGGGCTGGTGCTCGCGGCGGTGTCGCTGCTCATGAAATAGTCCTCGCTCGTGGAAAGCTGTGTGGCCGCGGATGTCGCCGGCGCTCCGGCTGCTGGTGCCACGGGCGGTGAACCCCGTGCTGGAAGTGCTGGCGGGCAATACACGACCGGCAGGTAACTCTACCGGCTTTGGCCCAACATCCGCTTGCCGGTCCCCGGAACCTTGCCGGTGAGAGCACCCAGGACAGCGGATTGCCGGAGCAGCCCGGTAATGGTTCCGGCCCGGTCCACAACGGCGTATTCGGCGCCTTCGAGCTTGGCCAGGTACTGGATGAGTTCCTCCCCCTTGGACCACGAGGGAACATAGGCCCCCGCGCCCAGCGCGTAGGACACGGCCGTGAGAGGCGTGGAAGCGGCGGCGTCCGCGGGCACCGTGGCGACCGCACCGCCGTCGACCACGGCAACCGGGTGCCCGTCCGGACGGTAGAGCACGACGGCGGGAGGAGCCCCCGTGCCGGGGTCCGGGGCCAGCGCCAGCAGGTCGGCGACGGTGCCCCACTCCGGGAGGCCCACGGCCGGTTCGGCGAGTGCCCCGGCTTCCACGAGCGGAAGACGTCCCCGGAGCCGCGCCTGCTGGATGGACGCGGAGGCGCCCATCCAGAGGAAGCTGCCAACAAGTGCCGTGATAAGCATCAGCGAAATGTCGGGCCGGGTGCCCCTGAGCAATGGCAGCGCCACAAACCAGGCCACTAGGGCGATCACAATGATCCGGCCGCCCCAGCCGGCCGCCACAGTGCCCTTTTCCTGGCTGCCGGTCAACTTCCAGACGGCCGATTCGACCAGCCGGCCACCGTCCAGCGGCAGTCCGGGCAAAACGTTGAAGACGCCGATCAGGAGATTGGCCCAGACGAAGATGTTGGCCAGGATGCCCGCCACCCCGGTCAGGTCGGCTCCGGTCAGCAGAAGCCAGCCGGCGGCGGCGAGGACGAAGTTGGCGGCCGGCCCCGCCATTGCGACGAGGACGGACCGGCCGGGAGAGGCGGTGAAACTTTCGAACTGGGTGTGGCCGCCCCACAGGTTCAGGACAATCTTCTCGCTGGGCCAGCCGAACATTTTGGCGGTCAGCGCATGGGCGAGCTCATGAACCAGGACCGAAATCAACAGTAAAACCGCGTACGCAAACGCCACCAGGTACGCGGCGGCGCCGAGCCGGGGGTAGTCCCCCTGCAATACCGGGCCGTAGACGATCACCGTGAACGCGGCAATGATGAACCAGGAGTAGGCGAGGATCACCGGGACACCGCCGATGCGTCCCAGCGCGATTCCCTCCTTGCGGCCCTGTTTCTGCGGATCCCGGCGGCCGCGGGTGTCGGTGTCAGTCATGGGCCGGTTCCAACGCCGCGCTGCGGTCCGTCCCGAAGGTGGCGTCCGGGAATTCGTGGCGCAAGGCGACGAGTTCTTCGAGGTCGGACACGGTCCGCCCGGCCAAGGTCTCCCACACGGCGTGGCGGGGATTATGCGGTAAAGCCATGATGTGCGGAATGGCGACGGTCAGGACGCCGGAGGCGACGGCGGCGGCCACTCCGGGCCCGGAATCCTCCAAGGCGATGCAGTGCTGAAGGCCCAGTCCGGGGTCCTGCTCCTGGAGAAGTTCAACCGCCTTGAGGTAGGCCTCGGGATGCGGTTTGCCCTGCGCGACGGTGTCGCCCGTGATCAGGAATTCGAAGTAGGGCCTGGGCAGGCTTGCCACGATTTCGCGGGCCAGCGGAGCCTCGGACATGGTCACGAGGGCACAACGGATGCCCGCGGTGTGGAGTTCCTCCAGCAGTTCGCGCGCCCCCGGGCGCCAAGGCACGGCGGTGCGGACCTGGCTGATGACATGGGCTGTGAGGATGTCGATGATTTCCCGGCGTTCCAATGTCACGCCGGCGTCCTGAAGGATGCCCGCGGAGAACACCAGGGACTGGCCCACCAGCTGCATGGCCTTTTCGTGGGACCATTGCCCGCCGTGTGCGGCAACCAGGGCATGTTCGGCCTCGATCCAGTACGGCTCGGTGTCAACAATGGTGCCGTCCATGTCCCAGAGCGCGGCTTTGAGAAGGGGCTGGGGAACTGAGGATCGCATGCTTGCCAGTCTACGGTGCGGTCCTGTACGTCCCCGGGGAGTACGCCTTGGGCGAATATGGCCGCCGGACCGGCGATTCCCGGCGCTTCATTGCCTGCGGGGGCCGGGTGCTTGGACGTAGGGTGAGGAGATGAATAGCTTCGAGGGAGACCCCGTGGAAACGGGCGACGTGCCCGAGCCGGAACGGCTGCTGCAGCCCGTACCCGAGGGCCGGCGCATCACGGTGATGCTCGCGGCCTTCGAGGGCTGGAATGACGCCGGCGAGGCTGCGAGCGATGCCCTGCGCTACCTGAACAAGCTTTGGGGCGGCAAAAAGGTCGGTTCGGTTGACGCCGATGAGTACTATGACTTCCAGTTCACCCGGCCCACGATCCGCCGCACCGCCTCCGGAGAACGGAAAATCAAGTGGCCGTCAACCCGCATCTACCAGGCCAGTGCTCCTGGCTCCAATGTCGATGTCATCTTTGTCCAAGGCACGGAGCCGTCCTATAAGTGGCGGGCCTACACCGCGGAGCTGCTGGTTCATGCCGAGGCGCTCAACGTTGACTACGTGATCCTGGTGGGGGCGCTCCTGGCCGACGTGCCGCACAGCCGGCCTATTCCGGTGAGTACGTCCACGGACGATGCTGCCCTGCGGGAGCGGATGGACCTGGAGGCCTCACAGTACGAGGGTCCCGTCGGGATCGTCGGGGTCCTTGCCGAGGTGGCGCTGCTTGCCGGGCTGCCGACGGTCTCCCTCTGGGCTGCCGTGCCGCACTATGTGGCGCAGGCGCCCTCTCCCAAGGCGCAGCTGGCGCTGCTGCACCGGATCGAGGAACTGCTGCAGGTTCCCTTCGACACCCAGGACCTCGTGGAGGAGTCGGACGCCTGGGAACGCGGAGTTGACGAACTTGCCACCGAGGACCCCGAGATCGCGGCGTATGTGCGCCAGCTCGAGGAGGCGAAGGATACTGCCGACCTCCCGGAGGCCAGCGGCGAGTCCATCGCCCGGGAGTTTGAGCGTTATCTCAAGCGCCGCGGGAAAGACAAACCCTAGTCGGCAGCGCCCAGGGCAGCTGCCCTCCTGCGCTAGAGCTCGACGCCGAGGAGGGCGTTGACTGCATCCCCGGCCAGGGCGGCGTCCGCCGCAGACGGGGCGTGTCCGGCGTCGAGCGCCGACCTGGCCCAGCCGTCCATGGCGGCGACAGCGCCGGGCGCGTTAAGGTCATTCGACAATTCGGCCCGCAGGCGCGGGATCAGTCCTGCGGCTGACCCTTCCGGTGCCACCGCGACGGCGGCCCGCCAGGTACGGAGCCGTTCCTTGGCTTCGGCGAATCCGGCGCCCGTCCAGGACCAGTCGCTGCGGTAGTGGTGGGCGAGGATGGCGAGCCGGATCGCGGCCGGCTCCTCGCCGGCTGCGCGGAGCTTTGAGACCAGGACCAGGTTTCCCTTGGACTTGCTCATCTTCTCGCCGTCGAGGCCTACCATTCCGGCGTGTGCGTAGTGCTGGGCCAGCGGTACCCCGGTCAGGGAGTAGGCGTGCCCGGCGCCCATCTCGTGGTGCGGGAAAATCAGGTCCGAGCCGCCGCCCTGGACGGTGAACGGGGCCGGGAGATACTTCTGGGCGATGACCGTGCATTCGATGTGCCAGCCGGGCCGTCCCTCGCCCAGTTCGCCGCCGGGCCAGCTCGGTTCGCCCTCCCGGGCGACCCGCCAGAGCAGCGGGTCCAGGGCCTGCCGTTTGCCGGACCGGCCGGGGTCGCCGCCACGTTCCGCGAACAGTTCCAGCATTTCGGCATGGGAAAGCCCGGAGATGGACCCCAGACTCCAGGCGTCCGCGGCTTCGGTGGTGTGCTTGCCGGCGGCCTCGACGTCGTAGTAGACGTCCCCGTCGGGTTCGCCCGCGGTGGTTCCGGCGACGCGGTACGCCAGGCCGCGGCGGACGAGCGATTCAATGGCGGGGACGATCAGCGGGATTGCTTCGACGGCGCCCACATAGTGGTCCGGGGCCAGCACGTTGAGCGCTTCCATGTCGGTGTGGAAGAGTTCGATCTGGCCGGCGGCGAGGTCGCGCCAGTCCACGCCGGTGGCCGTGGCCCGCTCCAGCAGGGGGTCGTCGACGTCGGTGACGTTCTGGACGTAGGACACCTGCTGGCGGCCGTCCCGCCAGGCACGGTTGAGCAGGTCAAACGCGACGTAACTGGCCGCGTGGCCCATGTGGGTGGCGTCGTACGGGGTGATGCCGCAGACGTACATTGATTGTTCGCCCGCTGCCCCGAGGGTGACGACGCTGCCGGCGGCGGTGTCGAAGAGGCGGAGGGCAGCCATGCTGCCCGGGAGCTGGGGTACGGGGCGGGAGATCCAAGACTTCACAGCCCAAGCCTAGTGCTAGGCGCTGATGACGTTGAAACCGAGCAGCAGGTACAGGGCCATCCCCAAGAGAATCCGGTACCAGACGAACAGCCGGTAGCTGTGGGTGGAGACATACTTCAGGAACCAGCCGATGATGATGTACCCCACCACAAAGGCGATGGCGGTGGCGAGGGCCGTCTCCGGGAGGCTGTAAGGACCGGTGATGCCGTCCTTGGAGACCACCTTATAGAGCTGGTAAAGACCGCTGCCGAAGACCGCGGGGATGGCCAGCAGGAAGGAGTACCGGGCCGCGGCTTCGCGGGTGTAGCCCATCAGCAGTCCTGCGGTGATGGTGCCGCCGGACCGGGAGACGCCAGGGATCAGGGACATGGCCTGGGCCAGGCCGTACAGGATGCCGTGCTTGTAGGTCAGCTGCGTCAGGTCGCGTTCCTGGCGTCCCACGGCGTCGGCGACGGCGAGGATCATGCCAAAGACAATCAGCATGGTGGCGACGATCCAGAGGCTGCGGAGGACGGACTCGATCTGGTCCTGGAACAGCAGACCCAGCACGATGATGGGCAGGCTGCCCAGGATGACCAGCCAGCCCATGCGGGCGTCCGGGTCGTTCCGGGGGACTTTTCCGGCCAGGGAGCGGGCCCATGCCCTGACAATCCGCACGATGTCACGCCAGAAGTACACGATGACGGCGGTCTCGGTACCGAGTTGGGTGATGGCCGTGAACGCGGCGCCGGGGTCCGCTGCGGTGGGCAGGAACGAGCCGACGATCCGCAGATGGGCGCTCGAGGAGATGGGGAGGAATTCTGTCAGTCCCTGCACAAGGCCCAGAAAGGCCGCTTCAAACCAGTTCACGGTTATAGACCCTACGTCATGAAGGTTTCTGCAATCCCCGTAAGCTAACTGACATGCAGCAGCGATATGTCGGCAACAGCGGTTTGCGCGTGTCCTCTTTGTCTCTCGGCACCATGTCCTGGGCGCGGGAAACAGACGAGCAGGACGCCTCCACACTGCTCCGCACCTTCCTTGACGGCGGCGGGAGCCTCGTCGACACAGCAGCGTCCTACGCGGATGGCCAGGCCGAGGCGATGCTGGGCGGAATGCTCGGTGACGTGGTGGCCCGCTCGGAAGTGGTCATCTCCACGAAGGCCGGGCTGACGGCCTCGGATGGCCGGCGCAACGTCGATACCTCCCGCAACGGGATGCTCTCCGGTTTGGACGCGAGCCTTGCCCGGCTGGGCACCGACTATGTCGATGTGTGGTTCGCCCAGGCCTGGGACCCCAACGTGCCGCTGGAGGAGACTCTGTCCGCGCTGGAATTCGCCGTCCGCACGGGTCGCGCACGTTACGCGGGTGTCTCCAATTTCAACGGCTGGCAGACGGCTAAGGCCGCCGCGTTGGCTGGTTTTCCGCTGGTCGCCAACCAGTCGGAATATTCCCTGCTGCGCCGTTTCCCCGAGATCGAACTCGTTCCCGCCATCGAGGACGCCGGACTGGGCCTGATGGCGTGGGGCCCGCTGGGGCGCGGGGTGTTAAGCGGTAAGTACCGCGGGCACATCCCCGCGGATTCCCGCGCAGCCCAGGCAGGGTTGGCCGGGTACGTGGAGCGGTACTTGTCTGGTTCCGCGTCCAGCGTCGTGGAGGCCGTTGCGATGGCCGCGAAGGGACTGGGCCGAACCCCGGTGGACGTTGCCCTGAGTTGGCTGCTGGCCCAGCCGGGGGTGGCGACTGCGGTGGTTGGCCCCCGCACGCCCGTGCAACTCAAGGAAATTCTGGCTGCCACCCTGGCGCCGCTTCCGGCGCAAATTGCCCAAGCCCTTGAGGATGTTTCCGACCCCGACTAGCGGCGCTCCGGCCCGGCATGCCTGCTGGGACTAGTCCCGGAGGATTTCGAGGTCTTCCTCGTCGTCGACGTCCTCGTCGTCGTCCTCGTCTTCGATGATCCCCAGCCCGGTCACCTCGCCGTACGCCTCATAGAGTGCGTCCTCATAAACTTCGAAGGCCTCAGCCACCGTGAAAAACGCGGCCTCGACTGCCGGGTCTTCTTCTCCCCGGCGGGACGACACAGCCGCCAGGTGTTCTTCCAGGGCCGCCGTCAGCGTTTCAAGCGCGACACGCGGATCGATGCTCATGACTTCACGTTAGCCGCAAAAAGGAGAAAATGGAGAGCAATGAAAGAACATTTTCCCAGCAGTTCAGTCCGTCGGGAGCGGGACTACGCGCAGCAGTACGAGTACCTCGTACTGACCGTAAGCCCTGACGACTCCCTCCCTGAAGCGCGCCGCCGTCTGGTTGAACACTCCGAGTATGGCAAGTGGGAACTGCAGCGCAGTGTGCTGTACCTGGGCGGCGGCCGCCGCTTCTGGCTCCGCCGCCGGGTGACACAGGTCCAGCGGACTGTTTAGGACGTTTCCAGCGACCCCAGCCACGCGTTCGCCACGGTGTTGTGCGCCGATTCGTCGTCCGAGGGATGGAACATCCCTGCCAGCACATCGCGGTACAGCCGTTCAAGTTCTGAACCGCGGAAGTAGCTCGATCCCCCGGACACCCGGATAGCAAGGTCCACCACCGTGCGCGCCGTCTCAGTCGCACTGACCTTGAGTCCCACCAGCTTCGGGAACCACTGTCCGCCATGGGTGGCCAGAGCATCGACGTCCGCAGCCACACTGGAAAGGTGCGGGTACAGCGCGTCCATTGCCATGGCCGCATCGGCGACCTTCCACCGGGTGTCCGGGTCCTGGGCGTAGCTCTTCCCGCCGTTCTTGAAAGAGGTCCGCCGCTTGACCGCCTCCACCCCCAGGGTGAGGGCCCGTTCTCCGATGCCGGTGTAGACAGCCGCAAGAAGTGTCTCGAAGCACGCGAAGATGGCGAAAATCAGTGGATCCGCGTTCGGGCCCACAGGCAGTTTCCGGAAGATGCGCGCGGCCGGCACCACGGCACCGTTCAGGACGGTGGTGTGGGACTGGCTTGCCCGCATGCCGAGGGTGTCCCAGTCGGCGAGGATTTCGTAGCCGGGGGTGTCTCTGGTGATAAAACCATGGACCAGTTGCCCGCCCCCGTTTCCGGCTGAGGTGTCCTTGCCGAAGATCCCCAGCCGGGTCCAGGCCGGCGAGAGGCTGGTGAAGATTTTGCGGCCGGAGAAGGCGTAGCCGCCGTCAGGCTGCGGTACGGCCGCTGTGCGGGAATCGAACAAGACGGAGTCGTTCCCCGCCTCAGAGTTCCCGAACGCGAAAATTTCCCCCTGCCCAGCCTCGCGGAGGACAAAGCCGAGCGACGCGTCGCCCCGTGCCGCCAGGACATGGGCGACGCCGGTCCAGACCAGATGCATGTTGATGGCCAGGGCGGTCGCGGGAGCGGCCGTCGCGAGGCGGCGCTGAAGCTGCGCCGCGGCCGCGAGCCCGAGCCCCAGGCCGCCGTCGGACTCCGGAACGAAGATCTTCAGGTAGCCGGCTGCGGACAGCTCCGCCAGATCCTCATGGAAGAAGGTGTTGTCCCGGTCGTAGCCGGCCGCGCGGCCGCGGATCCGTTCCAGCAGGGCGTCGGGCAGGATGTCCTCAGGGCGCATGGATGCCGTGTCTCCGGACTCAGTAGTTGGTGAGCAGGGTATCGAGCACCCGTGCGCCGAATTTCAGCGACTCGGTGGGAACCCGCTCGTCCACACCGTGGAACATCCCGGTGAAGTCCAGTTCATCGGGCAATTGCAGCGGCGCGAAGCCGTAACCGGTGATGCCGAGCCGGCTCAAGGACTTGTTGTCCGTGCCGCCGGAGAGGGTGTAGGGCAGTACCTTGGCGCCCGGGTCCTGGGAATGCAGCGCGTCGATCATGGAGTCCACGAGGTTGCCGGCGAAGGGAACCTCCAAGGACACGTCGTTGTGAACGTAGCTCACATCCACGCCCTTGCCGGCGAGTTCGCGGACGGTTTCCAGGACCTGCTGTTCCTGGCCGGGAAGGGTGCGGCAGTCGATCAGGGCCTCGGCCGATTCGGGGATGACGTTGTGCTTGTAGCCGCCCTTGAGCAGGGTGGGATTGGTGGTGTTCTGCAGCGTAGCCCCGACGAAGCGAGCCACGGTCCCCAGCTCTTTCAGGATCTTGTCCGGATCATCGGGATCAAATTCCACGCCGGTGAGTTCCGTCACGCCGTCAAGGAACTGCCGGGTGGTGGGCGTCAACTCCACCGGCCAGCGGTATTCGCCGATCCGTGAGACGGCACTGGCGAGCCTGGTGACGGCATTGTCTGTGTTGATCTGTGAGCCGTGCCCTGCCCGGCCGTGGGCGACGAGCCGGAGCCAGGAGAGGCCTTTCTCGGCGGTCTGGAGCAGATAGGTGCGCTGGCCGCCGATGGTGGCGGAGAAGCCGCCCACTTCGGAGATAGCCTCGGTGGCACCGTCGAACAGTTCGGGCCGCTTTTCGATGGCATACCGGGCCCCGTAGGTGCCGCCGGCTTCCTCGTCGGCGAAGAAGGCGAAAATCAGGTCCCGCTTGGGCTTGCGCCCGGTGCGGGCGAAGTTCCGCAGAACGGCGAGGATCATGGCGTCCATGTCCTTCATGTCCACGGCGCCGCGGCCCCAGATCATGCCGTCCTTGAGTTCCGCGCCGAAGGGATCCACCGACCACTGATCGCGCAGCGCCGGAACCACATCCAGATGCCCGTGGACCACCAGGGCGCTGGCGGATGGGTCCTCGCCGGCAAGCCTGGTCACCACACTGGCGCGGCCCGGGGCGGACTCGAAGATTTCTGCGTCCAGTCCGACTTCCGTCATCAGTCCCGCGGTGTACTCGGCGGCTGCCCGCTCCCCCGGGCCGGAGCCGTCCCCATAGTTGGAGGTGTCGATCCGGATGAGTTCCTGGCAGATCCTGACGACCTCGTCCTCGGGCCTGATTTCAGTCATGTCTCGCTCCTCGTGGCATCGGGTCGGTTGCTCGCTTCAGCCTACCCACATGTCCCGCCGGGCCCCGATTATTTGTTTCCGGAAACTTCATGCTAGAGTCTTTCTCGCTGCTTCGGAGAAAACCGAAACGCTGAAAGGCGAAAAGGTTCACCGAATACCACCTGCGCGGGTGGCGGAATGGCAGACGCGCTAGCTTGAGGTGCTAGTCCTCGAAAGGGGGTGGGGGTTCAAGTCCCCCTCCGCGCACAAAGAAAAAACCCCTGGAATCCAAGGATTCCGGGGGTTTTTTCCTGTCCCCGCCCACGCGAGCTCCCGTATCACCCACGCGGACGCTGGACTCCGAAGAGAGCGCCACGTTGCTTCGCACTGTCCTCAAGGCGCACGGCAACGACATCGACTCAGCACTGGAGAGCGTCAAGGCTCACTACCGGGGCGTCTACACAGTGTCCCGCATGATCAAGAACCACATCTCGCTGCTTACGGTCGGAGGATATACGATCCGACGCTACCGAGGGATGCCGGGCTGCCCCATTGCTGACGCAATGGTCACGCGACCAGCCCGTTGCCCTTCAGCGTCCGTACGATGGCCTCGTTGATCATCTGCTCCTTGTCGGCCCGGCTGTCCAAGGAGACGGACGCCACGGGCCCCCTGCCCGTTAGGTTGAACGCCTGATGAGAGAACGGGGACAGCGTCCGGCATACGGTTTGCTGTCAGCGAGGCATAGGCCGCCGTGTCAGCTTCTTTCATGGGCCCCTCTTTGCGGAGTGCCTCGTAATACGGCAGCGAGCCTTCACCGTGGATAAACGATAACGTCCCGCGCCGGGTCTCGTCCTTCATCAATTCGTGGATTGATGTTGTGTCAGCACATGGGTCCATGGTGGGAAGTTAAGCAGCCCTCGTCGTCGACCGGTGCCAGGTGCCGGCTGCAGGCTCAGGCGCTGCGCTTCTCCCGTGAAAGACCGATACCCATGACGATGAGAACCGGGGCGGCCAGGATCAGTGAGGACAGGAACAGGGCGGCACCAAAATAGGACACGGCGAGTCCGATGAGGCCCAGCAGGAGGGCGAACCCTGCGAAGCTCAGGGAAGTTATCGGCGCGCCCGGGCCTCGGCCTCTCTGGTTGGCCAGCAGGATGATGCCGGCCGTGAGGTTGCCCAGAGCTGCGACCAGGACGAGGAACGCCATGAACGCCGTGCTGCTGCCGTTGCTGAATCCTGCGATGGACGGCATCAACAGCCAGACACCGAGCACGATCCCGACGATGCCGGAAGCTACCCGGTGGCCGGAGGACTTGGGCTTCGGTGGACCCATCTTCCACGGCGCCGGGGGCGCGTACTGCTGCGGCGGGTACGGCACGTACTGGGGCTGCGCGTACTGCTGTTGGCCGTAGGGTGCCGGCGGCGCCTGGACGCCAGGCTGAGGCGGCCCGTAGGGAGGCGCATTGCCGGCGGTGGGGCCGAAGGGTGCAGGCGACGCGTAGCCCTCGGGTTGCGGCGCAGACGGGATCGGCGGAATGTTCTCGGTCAATGGTCCCCCATAGGTAGTGGTTTCGGTGTCAGATTACAGGTGCTGAACCGCCCGACGGCGCAGGCTGCCCGGCTGAAGTGGTGTGGACATCTGGTGTGCTCGGAGTGACGCTCCGACCCTTTCGCCTCGATGACGTCCGCACGTGGTAAACCGCGTCATGTCCTTGTCCGGGGTCCACGACACCTGCGCGCTCATCTGGCCCACCATCCAGTCAGTCATTTTTGTGGGATTGAAGGCAATTGCGGCAGTCGGTGTCGAAGGCAGCATCGGCCGGCTCCGGTGCTGCGGGCGTTACTGCTGGGCCACCGGGAAGCGGCGGTCCGGGCGGACCAGACGGGTGCGCTCCATGCCGAATTTAGTGGAGAACGTCACGGCCAGCATGCCGTTCCCGGCGGGCTGATCTCGGTGACGACGAAGACCGCGCGGACCGGGCTGTGGGACCACCAGCGGACGTCGACGGCTTCCAGGACTCTATTGATGGCCAGCTGGTCGGCCCGGACGGTGCGCAGGGCTGGCTCGACGGCGCTCTCCGGAAATATACATGCACTCGCCGCCCGGCCTGGTTGCGGCCTATCGCAGAGCCGGTCGGCGCTTGGCTGTTGGGCAAGGAGATCGAGATGCGCATCGAGGCGTTCACCCGTTTGTGCGGGACCCGGAGCTCGTCGAGGAATTCCGGGCTCTCGCGGCGCGCTGAGGGGCCGGTCCCGGGTCCGCACGCATGACATGGGACGGCTGACCGGCTGCCGGAAGCCTTCGTCATTCGTGCAGGGCGGCGTTACGCTGATGCCATGAAGGCCAAGTCTTCGGCATTGCTGTTGGTGCTCCCGACGTTGGTGCTCACTGCGTCCGGTTGCACTCCGGACCCAATCGTCTGCCCCGCCGTGGGCTTCGTCAACCTTGGCCCGGTCGAGCTCGACCTCTCAGCCCTGCCCGCCGGCACGTCCGTCTCCGCCTGCTTCGGCGTCAACGACCGCTGTGACCCGGTACCGGTGACCCACGACGGTTCCGGCCGGTGGTTTGTTCCGCAAGCCCGGCCGTACGCCCAACCCGACAACGCACCAACCCCACTCCCCCGGATCCGCGTCGTCGCCGCCAAACCGGACCAGTCCATCAGCGACCGGCTGTATGCGATCGGACGCACGCCGCCGCGCGATGGCTGCGACAACACCTACGACCTCCTCCCCGTCAGAGTCACCTGACCCGAACTGCACGGTCCGGCCGGCACCGCTTTATACGCCGATGAGTGCTTCTTCCTTCTGATTCCCGGGCCTGCGGCCAGGTCCCGGTTGAGGGTTAAGGGGTGGCCTGCGGCCCCAGACTCGCGCCCGCCCGGAGACAGCAGCCGGCGGCGCGGGCAGCGTGTTCACCGCCCTTGGAAGACCCCGGCCCGTCCTCCGCACTTAATGGACTTAGCCGCTCAGCGAACCCTGACCCTCGCGGGCCATCCCCTCAAAAATTATCGCTGTTGGCGACGCTGTCATCAGATCCCCCATTACCTCGGGCTTTTCCCACACCTGACTGCGGAGGCGTGCCAGGAAGGCGCTCGCAGCGTCTTTGGAATCATAGTCAAGGTGCACGACCACACTGTTGTGATCGTCTACATCCCGGAGCAGGCGGACAGACCGGGCCCCGGAGGCGGCACGGCCAGCGGGATCAACGTCGAATACTTTCCTAAACTTCTCGTAGTCCCGGACCGGATAGCTGATCTGCAGGGTGAACATCGTCGCCCCTCTCCTTCGGCCTGTGTCAGGACCACGATAGGGCCATCACTCACCGTCCCGGTAGGGCCGGGCGGGCCCGGCACGATGCCGGGATGCACGGGAGCCGGCGCCGTCCGGGAAACAGGAAGATGCAGGCGCCCTGCGTCCGGGTTAGCCCTGCCTCGGCCTGGTCAGCGGAGGATGGATGTGCCTGGCACTGGCGGTGAACAAGGCAGCCGGCGCCCCTGGAGCGGATCTGGACTTCCGGCCGGAGTCTTCGAGTTGAGGGAGCATCTTGCGGGTGAAATTGCCGGCGGACATGGTGGTGTTCCAGACCGCGTCGTAGACGGCGCGCAGTGCGGTCATGGTGAACTCCTGCGGCACCAGCCGGGCAGCGATGGTGGTGTATTCCATTTTTCCCGCCAGTCGGTCCAGCCCGTCGCGGAGGATGATCGCGTGATCGAACGCCAGCGGTTGCTTGAGGACTTCATGCACGGGGTGCCATTCGGCGGCCACGGCATCGGTACCGGCCATCATCGCCGGCAATTGTTGGCCGTCGGTTGCCAGCAGGGCCAAGTGTGCGACGGAAACGACCCGCATGCGCGGATCCCGGTCCGGGGCGCTGTAGGTGGCCAGCTGCTCCAGGTGCACCGGCAGTCGCCGGAGTTCGAGACCCGTTTCTTCGGCCAGCTCCCGGTGGGCCGCCTGTTCCGCGGATTCGTGCGGACCGACGAACCCTCCGGGCAGCGCCAGGGTGCCCTTGAACGGGTGCCCTCCGCGGTGTACCAGCGCCGTGTGCAGTTTCCCGCCAGCGACGGCTAGCACCACCAGGTCCGCTGTCAGGGCGATCGCGGGGTAGTCGCCGGGCTGGTAGGTGCTGAGGAATTGCTTCTCGCTGCTCGCATCGCGGCTCATGCGCTTGCTCCTTCAACGAGGGTACGGCGGGACCAGGGCGGGGAGGTGAAGCTGCTGCGCTGGGCCAGCACAAGGTCAGTTATCTGGATGGCCGTCCTGGCGCGGGTGCTTTTGTCTCCGGTCAGCAGGATCCAGGAATGGCCTTCTTCGGTGAGCGTCTCTTTGAACCACTCTGTCATGTCGGCACGACGGTGCTCGCCTTCCCTCCAGCCGTCGTCTTCGAAGGGCACCCCGACGTGGTCGGTGATCAGGTAGAGATCCCGGGGAGGGAGGTGGTCTGCAGCGTTGTAGGAGCCAAAGCTGCCTTCCCCGAGGTAATACCGCTCCCACAGCGTGGTGGCCAGGGCATCGGTATCGGCGATGACCAGGGGGCTGGCGTCCGCGGCGTTGTTCTCAAGTTCGTTTTGCCGGGCTCCGATGCGGGCGAAGTCCTCGGACGTCCAGACCATGTCAGCCAGCACGGCCCCGGGCTTCCCTTCGCGGAGGGCCTTAAATTTGTCGTAAGTGTACTGCCGGCCGTATTCAGGGACGCCGGCAAGCCGCGGGAATTGTTGCCGGTAGTGCTCCATGAGCTGGCCGGTGAGGGTGGTGGTGCCGGTTGATTCCGCGCCGACGACGATGATGCGGGTCGCCAGTTTCTGGCGGGCGGGGGCGATGATGCAGGGCCACGCGGATCCGGGGTCTTCGCGGCACAAGGTTCCGCTGATCGGGTACGTGGCCCGGGACAGGTCAACCAGGACGTGCTCGGCGTCGAAGGCCTTGGCCAGCTGGCCACCATAGTCCTCGGAGGTGAAGACAGCATCGATACCGGTGACCCCGCGGCTCTTGAGGGCCAGACGCATCACTTCGGTCTGGGCCTTCCAGATCTCGGCAGAGGAGTAGTCCTCCGGGCAGTCGTTGCGCATTCCCACGATCTGCACCCCCTTGGCGCCGGCGAACTCCTCCTGGAGCCACATGGTGCGGTCAGCGACCGTGACGGATTCAAAGCGGTTACCCAGGACCAGGACGGAGAGGTGTTCGGACTGTCCGGCTGCGGTTCGGATCAAATGGGTATGACCGGCGTGGGGCGGGTAAAACTTTCCGATGACCATGGCGTTCTTGAACATCTCAGGCACCTGCCGTAACGGCTGCGTTGGAGGAGTTCCCGGGCGTGACGCTTGCCGTCGCTACCGTCCGGCGGGTGCGCTTCCAGTCGAAGAGCCCGTAGACGCAAAGAGCAAGAAAGCCGGCGTACAGGATTGCGGTCAACGTCAGGTCCTTGGTGAGGTACAGCGGAATGGAGACGAGGTCGACGACGATCCAGACGTACCAGTGCTGGAGGATCTTCTTGGCCTGCCCGTAAGTGGCGACAAGGGATGCGGCCAGGACAAAGGCGTCTGGCCAGGGGACGGTGGAGTTGGTTTCAGCGGCCAGGACGGCGCCTACGACGCCGGTGGCGGCCAGGGCGGCTATGACCCCCCAGCTGGCTTCCGCGCGGCTGGCGCCCCGGATCCGCAGGTCGTCTCTGCCCGCAGTGTCCTTGTTGCCGCGGGCCCAGTTGAACCAGCCATACGCGCCGACGACGCCGAAAACCACCTGCAGCGCCGTGTCACCGTACAGACCGGCGCCCAGGAACAGGATGAGGAATGCCAGGTTGTTCAGAATACCGACGGGCCAGTTCCACACTTTCTGCCGTGCCACCCCGAAGACGCATGCGGCGCCGGTGAGAAAGCCGATGAGTTCGATCCAGCTCACGGGGTTGCCGAGGAGGTTGGGAATCGCTGCGGAGTTCATCCAGTTCAACAGGGCATTCATGATCTTCCCTTCATTATTATCAATCTGATAATAACAAGGTAGCAGGGTTATTCTCATTTTGATAACAACGGGCGATCGAACCCGGCCTGCATGCCGGCCGATGGGTGGCCGTGAGGCAATAGCAACTGCCTGGTCTTGTTCTTTCGACCATCTTGTCCTGGACGCCTTCGAACGCGTCAAATTCAGTCCGTGGCCTGTCCGCCTGAATCAGGAGACTCCGCCTGCGCGGGCTCTGTTCAGCGCCGCCTCCAGGAGCTCGATATCGATCCGTGCATGCGTCAGGCCGATCGATCCGGCTTCGGCCGCGCGCTGCAGGCAGATGGCGTCGACGAGCCGTTCATGATCAGCCAGGGCGCGCAGCTCCATCTCGCGCATCCCCTCGGGAAAGCCCCAGAGATGGGCGGGGGCGGCAAGCCCGATCTGGGCCTCGAGCTCCAGAAGGATCCGTGGCAAGGTCACATTGTGGGCCGCTTCGGCAATCGCCATATGCAGCCGCTCATCGGCCTTCTGCGAGGCGCTGCCCGAGTCTGCCGCCCGGTAGGCTTCCAGCCGCTCCCGGAGGACAGCAGCATCAGCATCCGTCCGGTTCTCTGCCGCTGCCCGGGCGATCGTCCCGTGTAAATGGACCATGGCCTCACAGGTGTCGCGCAAGGATTCCCAGCGCGTCGAAAGCGTCCTGTGCACCGATGCGCTGGACGCCGTCGTCCACTGTTCCCGGACGAACGAGCCGCCCGCGCGGCCGCGCTGGGTGGAAAGCAGGCCCTGGTCAACCAGCCGGCCGAGGGCCGCCCGCACCGTCATCCGGCCCACCTGCAGGGACTTCGCCAGGTCCCGTTCCGAGGGCAGGCGCGCACCCGGCAGATACTCCCCCACGGCGATTGCCGTGATTAGCCGGTCGGTGATTTCATCCGCCCGGGACATGGCGGCCAACGGCACGCCCAGCGCCCCTTCCGGACCGTCGTCTTTGCTCTTGCCCATGGAACCAACCTATCGAAATTTATTAAAGGTCTTGGAATCAGACCATTTATGGGCGAAGATGATCCTCACCGCCGACTGAAGGATCCCGTGTGACCACACTCACTACCCACAGAATTCCATTCCGCGATTGGGAGACGTGGGCCGCGCTGTTTGACCCGGACGTCCCCGTGCCCGGCGCGCTCCCCCTCATCGTGCTTCACGGGGGCCCGGGCATGGCCCACAACTATTTGAAGAACCTGGCGGAGCTGACGGATACCGGCCGCACGGTCATCCTCTATGACCAGCTGGGTTGCGGAAACAGTACACATCTGCCGGAGGCTCCCGCCGACTTTTGGGTTCCCCGGTTGTTTGTTGAAGAGTTCCATAATCTTCTCGCCCACTTCCGGATCGGTGACTTCCACATCCTGGGACAGTCCTGGGGCGGGATGCTGGGCGCGGAAATTGCGGTGCGCCGGCCACCCGGGCTGGCGAGTCTTTCCATCTGCAACTCACCTGCCTCAATGGAGCTGTGGGCAGAGGCCGCAACTGAACTCCGGGGCCAATTGCCCCGGGAGACCCAGGATGCGCTGGTGCGCCATGAGCACGCCGGCACGGTAACGGACCCGGAGTATGTTGCCGCGACCCTGGCCTTCTACGAGCGCCACGTCTGCCGTCTCACGCCTTTTCCCCGTGACCTGGATGAGAGCGAAGCCCAGATGGAGGCCGAACCCACGGTGTACCACACGATGAACGGCCCTAACGAGTTCCATGTAATCGGGACGCTGCGCAACTGGACCATCATCGACCAACTGCACCGGGTCACGGCCCCGACCCTGGTAGTCGCCGGCGAATACGACGAGGCGACCCCCGCGACCTGGGCACCCTTCGCCGCCAATATTCCCGGTGCCGCCAGTCATGTCTTTCCCGGGGCCAGCCACTGCTCACACCTGGAACAGCCCGAGGCGTTCCGGGCCGTCATCGCCAACCATCTGGCCCGCCACGACCACCCCTAGCACCACAACAACCAACCCCTCGCAGAAAGATCCCGATGGCAAATTCCACCAGCTCCCCCGAGCTCAGCCCCCAACAGCAACTCGAGGCCTTCGGCTACAAACAGGAGCTGAAACGTTCTGTTTCCACCACGGATCTGCTCGTCTACGGGCTCGTTTTCATGGTGCCTATCGCGCCCTGGGCGATCTTCGGCGTCGTGTACAACGCGGCGGGAGGCATGGTCCCGCTCGTTTACCTCATCGGCCTTGTGGCCATGATCTTCACTGCCTTGGCATACCAGCAGATGGCAAGGTCCATTCCGCTCGCAGGCTCGGTGTTCTCCTACGTAGGCCGGGGGATCCATCCCACGGCCGGGTTCTTCGCCGGCTGGGCAATCCTGCTGGACTACCTCCTCGTCCCGACTTTGCTGTATGTGTTCGCGGCTGAATCGATGGTGGGGATCTTCCCCGAGTCGCCGCGCTGGTTGTGGGCGCTGATTTTCGTGGCGGTCAACACCGCCATCAATCTGCTCGGAATCAGCTCGATCAAGCGAATGAACCGGATCTTCCTCGCGATTGAACTGATCTTTGTGGTGATCTTCGTCATCATCGCCATCAACGCCCTGACAACGCACACCGTGCCGGGCGCTGAACTGACGATGAACCCGATCTGGGACGCAAGCAAAGTAACAGGACCCCTGATCGCCTCGGCGCTCTCGATCGCAGTGTTGAGCTTCCTCGGATTTGACGGCATTTCCACCATGTCAGAGGAAGCGACCGGCGGCCGTAATGCCGCTGGCCGGGCCATGATCCTGGCCCTCTTCCTCGTTGCTTTCCTGTTCATCGTGCAGACCTGGCTCGCGAGTGCACTGGCAGCAGGACGGGCCTCGTTCAATGACGATGAGGTAGGCAATGCGTTCTTCACCATCGTTGAGGCCGCCTCAAGCACGGGCTGGATGACAGCCTTTTTCGTCGTGAATGTGCTTGCGATCGGTGTTGCAAACGCCATGGCCGCGCAGGCCGCCACCTCCCGGCTCCTGTACTCAATGAGCCGGGACCGCCAGTTGCCGAAGTTCCTGTCCCGGATCGACACCCGCCAGGTGCCCCGGAATGCCATCATCCTGGTCTCGGCCGTTTCCGCGGTGCTCGTCCTGTTCTTTGTGGGACAAATCGACGTCATTTCCGCTCTCGTGAACTTCGGGGCACTCTTCGGGTTCATGCTCCTGCACCTCTCGGTAATCGTTCACTATGTGGTGCGGAAAAAATCGACAAACTACCTGTTGCATCTTGTGGTGCCCATCCTCGGCTTCCTGATCATTGGCTATGTCCTGCTCAATGCAGCGCCGGAGGCGAAAATCGGAGGCGCAATCTGGCTTGTCGTCGGCGCCGCGGTCTTCGCCTACTACAAGTTCACCGGCCGGACGACGAACCTGACGGATGACGGCAGCAGCAACCCGGAGCCGGCACTCAGCGGAACGGAGTCCCAGCTGTGACTACCGCCGACTACTTCCTCAACAAATCGCACGGGAAATTCTCCTTCTCCTCGGGCGAGGAACCTGCGCTGAAAATCACTCCCGGAACCGGGGAGCGAATCGCCTTCGAAACAAGCGACGCTGTTTACTCGGAACTCCACGAACACCACGACCTTGACCAGCTCAGCGTTGGTATCAACCCGGTTACCGGGCCGGTCTTCGTGGAAGGAGCGGAGCCAGGCGACGCTTTGATCGTCACCATTCACGAGATCCTCCTGAAAGATGTTGGCTGGTCGGTCAGCCTGCCGGGGACCGGAGCCCTGAGCCATGTGATGGGCACGGAGATGTTCACCCGTCGGATCCCCATCGACGCAGCCGGCGTGCACGTCACCGACAGGCACACCTTCGACGCCAAGCCCATGATCGGCTGCATTGGCACGGCCCCGGCCGGGGGCGGAAACTCCACGGTCATGCCAAGTTTCGCCGGCGGCGGCAACATGGACCTCACCGGGTGCCGGCCGGGCTCAAAGGTTTACCTTCCCGTCATGGTGAACGGCGCCTATCTCTCCATCGGCGACATCCACGCCCTGATGGCGGAAGGGGAGTCTTCTTTTGTGGCCATCGAAGCCGAGGGAACCGCCATCATCAGCGTCGAACTGGCAAAAGCGATGACTCTGCGCGCCCCGCGAATCGAGACTGAAGAGGAATGGATATTCGTCGGCCTGGGCGACCCCGTCCAGGAAAGCATCACCCGCGGTTACGAGGACATGTTTGATTTCCTCGTCACGGACCACGGCTGGCAACGCGGCGACGCGTACGCCGTGCTCAGTGCAGTCGGGCACTCACGGCTCGGCGGTCCCACCGGCTCGGCGGTCCCGGACCCGCTCCATCCGTTCACACCCATCGGGGCAGTCACGGTCCACCACCTGCCCAAGAGCGTGCTGGAGCCGTAGTTTTCATCAGAACCGCCCAACAGGCTGAGCCTGCCGATGATCTTCGTCGGCAGGCTCAGGCTGTCCTTCACCACAATTCGTACTCTCAGCCGGAACGCCCGCCGGAAACCCGGGTCCGGCCGGCGGGCTGCAGGTCAGCCGCCGCCCGTGCCCGGCTCCGGCCAGAGTTCCGCGGCGGGGTGCCGGTTCAGTTCATCGAGGGGATTCCCAACACTCTTCCCGTCAGGTGGGCGCCAGTGCGCCCAGCCAACCCAAGTCAGGTCAGCTAAGTCAGGTCAGCAAAGTCAGGTCAGCAAGGTCGGGCCTGCAAGGTCAGCTGCGTGCGGGGGTGCCGGTTAGGGCCGGCCGGCACCGCTGCCCTCGCTGCCCGGACGCAGCGCGGACCGGATGGTGCCCACCAGGGAACGGAAACTGCTATCGGTCGGCAGGGCGTCCAACAGGACCGGCCCCCGGGGTCCGGCCAGCGGTACCCGCCAGTTGGGATATTGTGTGCTGGTTCCGGGCTGGTTCTGCGTGCGGGTTTCGCCCACCGCGTCGACGAGGGCGACGCCGAGCAGGGACGAGGGCGCCAGCGCAGTGAATGCATACAAGGCCTCGACCGTGCCCTGCACATCCACGTGGCCCGGCTCAGGCAGCAGCCCACGGTCGCGCACCAGGCGCAGCACTGCCTCCTGCTCGGCGGCGGCTTCGGCCCGTTCTTCCGCCACGGGCCGCTGCAGCAGGCCCAACGATTCGCGGAGGGTGACGTGCTCGCCGGCCAGGTACCCGGCAGTCGGGGGCAGGTCATGGGTATTGACGCTCGTCAGGCACTGCTGCCGGTACTGTTCCGGCGGAATCGGGCCGTCGGCGTCGTGCTCGAACCACAGGATCGAGGTGCCGAAAATCCCGCGTTCGGCCAGGTAGTCCCTGACCCACGGCTCGAATACGCCCAGGTCCTCGCCAATGACGATCGCGCCGGCCCGCTGTGCTTCCAGAGCCAGGATGCCGATCAGTGCCTCGTGGTCGTAATAGACGTACGTGCCGTGCTGCGGCCCGGCGCCGGCCGGAATCCACCACAGCCGGAACAACCCCAGGATGTGGTCCACCCGGATGCCGCCCGCGTGGCGCAGTACGGTCCTGAGCATGTCCCGGTAGGCGGCGTACCCCGATTCCGCGAGCCGCCCCGGATGCCAGGGCGGCTGGGTCCAGTCCTGTCCCTGCTGGTTGAACATGTCCGGCGGCGCCCCGACGGTGACGTCCCTGGCGAGCACTCCTGCCAGCGACCAGTCGTCCGAGCCGCCCCGCTTTACCCCCACCGCCAGATCGTGGATGACGCCGATCTCCATGCCCGCCTGGCGGGCCGTACGCTGGGCGTCCTCCAGCTGGGCGTCGCAGAGCCACTGCAGCCAGCGGTGGAACTCAATCCGGCCGGCCAGCAGCGTCCGTTGCTCCTTGCAGTAGGGGGTGTCGGGGCCGGAGGCTTCCGCAGCCCATTGCCGGGCGCCCGGGGGCAGCTTCTCGGCGAGTGCGCACCAGAGCGCGTAGTCGTCGAGTCCCTGGCCCTGGCCGGTGCAGAAGTCCGCAAACTGGAGGTCACGGGCCGGGCCCCGCGGCACAGCGAACACCAGCTCGAGCGCTGCCAGTTTCGCGCCGAAACTTCCGTTCCGGTCCAACAGGCCGGTGCTGTGGTTCGCTGCGTGCTGGACGTGGGCCAGCCGTGCCACCTCAGCCCGGCCCCTCGAGTCGAGATAACCGTACTCAGGGATTTCCTCGACCCGGAGGTAGAGGGGGTTAACGAACCGCCGGGTGGTCGGCAGGTACGGCGAATCCTCGACCGGTGGCCGGGGTTCGGCGGCGTGCAGGGGGTTGACCAGCAGGAACCCTGCGCCCTCCTGCCCCGTCAAGGCGGCGAGGTCCGCAAGATCCGTGAAGTCGCCAATGCCCCACGAACGGGAGGACCGCACGGAATAAAGCTGCGCGGTCAGCCCCCAGTTCCGCCGGCCGGCGAGCGCCCGGGTGGTACCGAGGCTTTGCGGGGTGACAATGAGCGGGCACTGCGCCACCGTTCCCTCGTTATCCGCCAGCAGCGTGTGCCAGCCGAGCGGAACCACGTCAGGGACCGCGAAGGTGGCCCGGCCGGTGAGGACGCCGTCCAGGTCCACCGGAGCCTCCCAATTCTCCCGCTGGCTGAGTTCGTAGCTGCCGCCGTCCTCTGCAGTGATCCAGACCCGCACGGCGCTGCCGTGCGGTACATGGACGTTGACTAACAGCTCCTGCCCTTCGCGGGCGACAGCGACCGGCGGCAGCAGCCGCCGCCACGGCGCCAGCCTGGCCTCAGCCAGCGAGCGCTCCATCTCATCCGCGTCACCCGCGGGGATGCCCAGCGCGGCGAGAACGCTGCGGAGCGTATGATCTGCGACTGAACGTTCGACGCCGTCCCAGCCCCAATAGGAAATTCCCACCCCGTGGGCCTGCGCGAGTTTCCTCAGCAGTGCCGTTGCATCAGGACCATTGCTGTCGTGCATACCCTCAACCATGGGGCCACTCTAGACGCTGCTGCCGGCTCCCGGCAGTTTTAGGAGCGGCTCCCCCGTCCACGCTAGCCTTGCAGCCTATGATCGACGTCGAACGGTTCCGGGTTCTCCTCCAGGAGGAGCGCCGCCGGAAACTGACCCTCCTGCCCGCCCTCAGCCGGGACATCACCGCGGTGAATGCCGCCCGGCAGGACTCTAACGTCGATGACGAACACGATCCCGAGGGCACGACCATCGCGTTTGAGTTGTCCCAGGCCTCGGCCCTGCTGGAGCAAAGCCGGCAGGGCCTCATCCAGATCGAGGCAGCTTTGGAACGGATCGACGCCGGCACGTATGGCATCTGTGCCGTGTGCGGTGAGCAGATTGCACACGGCCGGCTTGAAGCCAGGCCGTGGACGCCCTTCTGCATCCGGCACAGTTCCGGTCCTGCCGGCCCCAGCGGAACGAAACCGGGGACCACCTCATGACCGACGCCGTCGGAACCTGGTGGAGCCGCATTGTCGCCGGGTTCACCCACTCCCCCGTCCCGCACGTCACCGGCACCGAACTTGCGCTGGTGGTCCTGCTCGCCGTCGTCCTCTCGCTGCCGCGCGCCACCTGGCGGTACTTCGGGCTCCTGGCAACCGTGACCCATGAACTCGGCCACGCCTTCGCGGCCCTGATGACAGGACAGCGCCTCGGCGGCATCCGGTTGAGCCTGGATCATTCCGGCACCACCACCACGTACAGCCGGCGCCCCCTCGCAGCCATCTGGTCCACGTTCTGGGGCTACCCGGTGCCGGCCGTCGTGGGCGCGGCCATGGTGTGGAGCGGCTTCAACGGCTGGGGTCCGGCGGCGATGTCCCTGGGAACACTCATCCTGCTGGCCTCGTTGCTGTTCATCCGTAACGCCGTGGGTTTGCTCATTACCGCCGCCGCGGTACTGGCCGCCGCGATGCTCGTGCTCTTCGTCCCGCCGGAGTTCAACGGCCACGTCACGATCGTGCTTGGCCTGGCGCTGCTGGTCGCCGCTGTCCGCGACCTCGGCAAGCTGATCAAGGTGCACCTGCGGCACCGGGACCGGCTGGCCACCTCGGATGCGCACCTGCTTTCCCGGGCCAGCGGCATCCCCGCTATGGTGTGGATCATGCTGTTCGCCGCCGTCGTCGGCGCTGCCTGCTGGTTTGCCTGGCAGCCGATGGGGCAGGCGTTCGCGTCCCTGCCGGGGGCATCGTTGCGCGGAGCCGGCGGCTCCCCGGCATAGGGTGGGCTCATGAGCGCAGAACAGACCCGGAACCCGGGATTCAGCACAAAGGGTGCCTATGTCACCGGCGGCGAGGAGTTCAGCCGCGACACCAACTACATCGAAGACCGGATCACCCGCGACGGCGCAGCCGGAGCCAATGGCGAGCCGGGCTGGCCGGTGGAACCGGGCCGTTATCGGCTGATTGCCGCACGCGCCTGCCCGTGGGCCAACCGGACCGTCATCGTGCGGCGGCTCCTGGGACTGGAGGATGCCATTTCCCTCGGCCAGCCCGGCCCCACCCACGATGCCCGCTCCTGGACGTTTGACCTGGACCCGGGGGGCAAGGACCCGGTGCTGGGCATGGAACGGATCCAGGAAGCGTACTTCCGCCGCTTTCCGGACTACCCCCGCGGTATCACGGTCCCAGCCATGGTGGAGGTCTCCACCGGCAAGGTGGTGACCAACGACTTCCCCCAAATTACGCTGGACTTCTCCACCGAGTGGACGGAGTTCCACCGGAGCGGCGCCCCGGACCTGTACCCGGCAGCCCTGCGCGAGGAAATCGACGCCGTCAACAAGCGCGTGTTCACCGAGGTCAACAACGGTGTCTACCGCTGCGGCTTCGCCGGCTCGCAAAAAGCCTACGACGCCGCCTATGACCGGCTCTGGACCGCCCTGGACTGGCTTGAGGAGCTGCTCACCGGGCAGCGCTATCTGGTGGGCGAGACCATCACCGAGGCAGACGTGCGGCTGTTCACCACGCTTGCCCGGTTCGACGCCGTCTATCACGGCCATTTCAAGTGCAACCGGCAAAAACTTAGCGAGATGCCCGCGCTGTGGGCATACGCCCGGGACCTGTTTCAAACCCCCGGGTTCGGGGATACGACGGATTTCGTGCAGATCAAGCAGCACTATTACATCGTCCACGAGGACATCAACCCCACCGGCATCGTGCCGAAGGGGCCGGAGCTGGGCGGCTGGCTCTCAGCCCACGGTCGCGAAGCGCTCGGCGGGCGGCCCTTCGGTAACGGCACAGCCCCCGGGCCCGTGCGGCCCGGGGAGGAAATCGCCGCCGGACACGGCGCCAGCTGAGGTCAGGATGCGCAGGCCGGTCTGCCCGGCCCGAGGAAAGCTGGCGCCAGGGTGGGGCAATGGAGCTTCCTCCCGCGCCACACGCCGCGGCGGCGGCCCCGGGGCTGTCCGTCGGAACGGCCGCCCCGGAGTTTGCCGGACCTGGACGCCACCGTGGCATCGTATTGGCCCGAGTTCGGGGTTCACGGCAAGGAACGGCTCACCGTCCGGCAAGCCCTCTCCCACCAGGCCGGGGTGCCCGGCCTCGCAGGCGGGCTTGCGCTGGAGGAGTTCCCGACGCCGGAAGCAGCCCGCCGCCTGGCCGCCGCCGCCCCGCTGTGGCGGCCGGGAAGCGCCTTCGGCTACCATGCGTTGACGATGGGAATCCTGATGGAGGAGCTCTGCCGCCGGGTCGCCGGGCGCAGCCTGCAGGAACTCTACGACGCGCGACTCCGCCGGCCCAGCGCCGGCGGGATCGGCTCCGCGGACGGACTTGCACGGGCCTACGCCGCCGCCACTACCGGGGTCGACGGTCTGCCGGCTGTTCGGGTTCCCGCCACCATCGCAATGATGGCGGAGGAGCAGGTGTGGGGCCTGGACCGCTGCTCCGGAAAGGACGACGCTTTCGCCGTGGTCTTCATGAAGCCGCAGCCGGGCCGGGACTTCGGCAGCTACCTTGCGTTCGGCCATGAAGGCGCCAACGCTGCCCTGGGCTACGCCGACCCCGGCTATGGGATCGGCTTCGGCTACGTGCCCCGGCGAAGCGAGGAAGGACGCACCGAGGGGAGAGCCCAACGGCTATCCGCGGCGGTACGTAAGGCCTGCGCAGCCTCCGGCTGAGTGCACCTCTGCCGTCCCCGGCGATTCGTCCACTTGTAGCAGCAACACCGCGGCCCTAGGGTGAACCGAATGGCTACTACAGACGAGGCACCGCAGACGACCCGCCCCGCACTGCTTCGGCGGCTCTGGCGGATCGTGGCGGGCAACGTCTCCGCAGTGCTGCTCTGGCCCCGGCTGCAGCTGGCCATCAAGGCGGGCTTGGCCGCGGGCATTGCGTTCGCGATTGCACCGTTGATGCCGGGCTCCGCGGCTGCCTACCCCTACTACGCACCGCTGGGCGCACTGGTGGCCATGTACGAGAACGTCGCCGGTTCCATGCGCCAGGGCGTGCAGGCCCTCGGCGGGCTGGCAATCGGGATCGGGCTGGCCTTCGTCCTGTTCGTCCTGGGCAGTCCCTCACCACTGACCGTCGGGATCGTCATGGCCTTCGGCGTTGTCCTTGCCGGCCTCCCAAAAATTGGCGCAGGCCGGGACTGGATTCCGACGGCGGCGCTCCTGGTTCTGCTGGTGGGCGGCCACAACCCGGACCAGTTCTCCTTCGGCTATCTCCTTCAAATGGGCGCCGGCGTCACGGTGGGTATTGCGGTGAACCTTGTGGTGTTCCCGCCGCTGCACTTCCGCGCCGCCGAGCTGAGCATCGCTGAGTTGCGACTGGCGCTCGCCCAGCAGCTCCGGGACATGGCCAAGGCGCTCAAGGAATCCTGGCCGCCGGAACACGAGAACTGGTCCAGCCGGTCTGACGGGCTCGCGGCGTCCGCCCGCACTGTGCGCCTGGCGGTGGAAAAGGCCGACGCCAGCCGGCGGGCCAATCCGCGCCGCCGGCTCCATCCGCGCGACATTGAGCAGGACTACCGCAACCTGCGGGATCTGGAGCAGATCACCTTTCACGTTCAGGATGTGACCCAGGTGCTCTCTGACGTCATTTGGGCCAAAGACACGCCGTTTGTGATCCCGGAGGACTATGCGGAGCCGCTCGCGAACGCCATGACGATGGTGGGTGACGTGCTGCGTGCCGCCGAGGAGGAAGAACCGCAACGGCAGGCCGAACTTGTCGAAGTTGCCGACGCCGCGGTGAAGGATTTCATCGCCCGGGTCGCGGCCGAGGACCTGTCCGAGGGTGCCCCGAGCGCCGTCGAATCGGTTTTGCTGACGCTGCACCGGATGCTGCGCGCCGCGAAGTCGGCAGGCCACCCACCGGACGCCTCGTCCGCCGGCACCACCTAGGCTCAGGACCGCGCGGGGCCGGCGCCGCGGCAGCCCGCCTGGCACAGCAGCGGCCGCCCCCGGAAAACGCGGGGACGGCCGCCGCGGCAGGTGGTGGTGGCTCTACGCCAGCGAGGACACCGATCCGCTGAAATGTCTGCGGCCCGAATGCGGACTCCAGGCCACGAACTCTGAACGGCTCCAGGCACCGTCTTCGCCCTGGACCGTGCTGATATCCAGCGCTACCCGGGCCGGAAGGAAGACCGGGGCCTCGAAGGCCACATCCCAGCTGAACGCGTCGCCCTTCGCGGCGCCGACGTCGGCCAGGGCGCGGGAGGCCAGATACATGCCATGGGCGATGGAACGCCGCAGGCCGAGGGCTTTGGCACTGAGGACGCTGAGGTGGATCGGGTTGAAGTCACCGGACACAGACGCATAAGCCCGCCCGGTGTCCACGCCAAGCTGCCAGACCGCCGTCGGATTGGGCGGCGTAAAACCCGCCGGAGCCGGCACGCCCGAGGGTTTGTCGGTTCCGGGCAGGAACACGCCCTTGGCAAGATAGCTGGAAACGCCGCGCCAGCTGACAGCGTCCTCCCCCGAACGTCGGACCTCGGTGACGAGATCCAGCCGGGTGCCGGAGCGGTGGCCCCGCAGATTCTCCGCCCAGGCCCGGATGTCCAGCGGGTCCGTGAAATACAGCGGCGCAGACTGCACCACGTGGTTGTCCAGGTGGATCATCCCCAGCAGCGGCAGCGGAAAGTCATCCCGGTTCATCACGCTCATGGCCAGCGGAAAGGCCAATGCATGGACGAACCCCGCCGGCAGGACATCGCTTGCGGTGTCGCCGATCAGGTGCTGGAACGCCGTGAGGTTTTCCACCGATGCCAGGACGCCGCGTACCTCGTGCGGCGTCTCCGGGAGCCCGGCGGCTGCGTGCGCGCCCAGTACCCTCCGGCGGGCAGCGGTGGCCGCCGCGTTGACATACAGTTTCGACAAGGACGGCATCTCGCCGAGGATGACCGCGGGCGAGGGCGTCATGCTCCCACCAGGTTCTGCCCGCACACCCGCAGCACCTCGCCGGATATGCCCCCGGCCGCGTCGCTGGCCAGGAATGCGATGGCCTCGGCGACGTCGTCTGGCCGGCCACCCTGCTGGAGCGAGTTCAGCCGGCGGGCCACCTCACGGGTAGCGAAAGGAATCTTCGCGGTCATCTCCGTTTCGATAAAGCCCGGAGCCACCGCGTTGATGGAGCCGCCGTGCTCGCCGAGCAGTGGTGCTGTGGCCCGGACCATGCCCATGACACCGCCCTTGGAAGCGGCATAGTTGGTTTGGCCCCGGTTCCCGGCGATCCCGCTGGTGGAAGCGACTGAGACGATCCGCGGTGAACTCCGGAAATGCTCCGAGGCCAGCAGGGCCGCGTTAATCCGCAGCTGGGCGGCAATGTTGACGGCGATGACGGAGTTCCAGCGGCCCTGGTCCATGTTGGCGAGCAGCTTGTCCCGGGTAATGCCGGCATTGTGAATGACGATGTCCAGCCGGCCGTGGCGTTCCACGGCGTGATCGATGATCCGTTGCCCGGCGTCGTCCCGGCTGATGTCCAGTTGCAGGGCGGTGCCGTGCACCTCGTTGGCCACCGCTGCGAGGTGGTCTCCGGCGGCCGGGATATCGACCACGACGACCCTCGCTCCGTCGCGGCGGAGCGCGCGGGCGATGGCAGCACCGATTCCGCGGGCGGCTCCGGTGACCACGGCAACCTTTCCAGCCAGGGGCTGATCGGCATCGGCCGGCAGCTGCCCGGCGTCCGAGGACACCGTCAGGAACTGCCCGTCGATATACGCGGACCGGCCGGAGAGGAAGAACCGGAGCGCGCCAAGAGTGCTGGGGCTCGTGGCGGTGGCGCAGTCGGCGAGCAGGATGCCGTTGGCGGTGGCACCGGCACGGAGCTCTTTCGCGAGTGAGCGCAGGAGCCCGTCCACGCCCTGTCGGGCTGCCGCGGCAGCGGGGTCCGCGGTGTCCGCAGCGCTGCGCGAGACCGTTATCACCCGGGAGTTCGGAGCGAGGTCCCGCAGCGATGTGGCGGCGGTGAGGACGGGCTTCTCCAGGTCTTCGGGCCGGGTCAGCTCGTCCAGCACAAGAATGATGGCGCCGAGCTTCTCCTTAGGCACGGCGTGGCGGCGCACATCGAGGTTCCAGGACAGCAGGGTCGCGGCGAGCTGATCGGCGCCGCTGCCGGCTCCCTGAACCAGGACGGGTCCACTGATCAGCGGCTGGCCCAGGTGGTGGCGGCGCAGCACCACCGGCTGGGGCAGCCCGAGCTTCCTGGCGAGATCGCGGCCGAGTCCCCGGCTCACCAGTGCGGTGTATTTGTCAGTCATGGAACGCTCCTAGCTGGCTTCGAGAATGGCGACGACGCCCTGGCCGCCGGCGGCGCAGATGGAAATGAGCCCGCGGGCCGGACGGCCGTTGATGCTGCCTTTGGCGTGCAGCATCTTCGCGAGCGAGGCGGTGATGCGTCCGCCGGTCGCCGCGAAAGGGTGGCCGGCGGCAAGGGAGGACCCGTTGACGTTGAGCTTGGTGCGGTCGATGCTGCCGAAGGCTCCATCGAGGCCCAGCCGGGTGCGGCCGAATTCCTCGTCCTCCCAGGCGGCGAGGGTGCTGAGTACGGTCCCGGCAAAGGCCTCGTGGATTTCGAAGAAGTCAATGTCCTCAAGGCTGAGACCATTGCGGGCCAGCAGGCGCGGCACAGCGAACGCCGGCGCCATCAGCAGCCCGTCCTTGCCGTGCACGAAATCGACCGCCGCCGCCTCACCGTCGACCACGGTGGCCAGCTTGGGCAGGTCATGGGCGTCGGCCCACTCCTCCGAGGCGAGCAGGACGGTGGACGCGCCGTCCGTGAGCGGAGTGGAGTTTCCAGCCGTCATGGTCGCCTCGGAACCCAGGTTCTTGCCGAACACCGGCTTGAGCGTGGCCAGCTTTTCCAGGCTCGTGTCAGCGCGTAGGTTGGAGTCACGGGTGAGTCCGCGGTACGGGGTCAGCAGGTCATCGAAGAAGCCGGCATCGTATGCTGCCGCGAGGTTGCGGTGGCTGCCGAAGGCGAGTTCGTCCTGCGCCTCACGGGTGATCTTCCACTGCGCGGTGGTCAGGGCCTGGTGCTCCCCCATGGACAGTCCGGTGCGCGGCTCTCCCGTGCCGGGAGCGTCGGGGGTGAGGTCTTTGGGCCGGAGGCGGGCCAGAACCTGGAGCCGCTGCGGCAACGTTTTGGCCCGGTTAAGGTCCAGGAGAACTTCGCGCAGGCCCTCACTGACGGCGATGGGGGCATCAGAGGCGGAGTCGACGCCGCCGGCGATGGCGGAGTCGATCTGGCCGAGCTTGATCTTGTTGGCCAGGCCAAGGACCGTTTCCAACCCGGTCGCGCACGCCTGTTGCAGGTCATAAGCCGGGGTTTCGGCGGACAGCGCGGAGCCGAGCACGGCCTCGCGCGTCAGGTTGAAGTCACGGGAGTGCTTGAGCACGGCACCGGCGGCTACTTCGCCGATGCGCTCGTCCTGCAAACCGAACCGGGCGATGAGACCATCGAGGGCTGCGGTCAGCATGTCCTGGTTGGAGGACTTCGTGTAGGCACCGCCGGACCGGGCAAACGGAATACGGTTGCCGCCGACGATGACAGCTTTGCGCAGCCGCGGTCCTGCTGATCCGGCCGGGCGGATTCCTGCAGCGGTTTCCGGTGCGTTCCCGAAGGAGGCCCCTGCCGTGTCTCCTGCAGGGACCTTGGCCACGGGGGTCGATTCCTTGGGTCCGGGTGCGGACTGTCCGTTGACGGACATGGGCTGTCTCCTTTGATCAAAGCGGTTACCGATACCCAGCGTACCTGATACGCTGGGTATCGTGAACCTCCTCCAGACAAGCCTTCCCGGCGGCGCGGCCGGCTCCGACGCGGCCAGCTCCGACGCGGCCAGCGGCAGCGGTGTTGACGGCCGCGACTCGCGCTGGCAGTCGCACCGCGAAGAGCGGCGCAGGGAGCTGATCAAATCAGCCCGGAAAGCCGTGCACAGGCTGGGCAGTGATGCGTCCATGGAGGAGATTGCCGCCGCGGCAGGCACTTCCAAGTCTGTGTTCTACCGTTACTTTGGGGACAAGGCCGGGCTGCAGCAGGCTGTTGGCGAAGTTGTGCTGAGCCAAATGCAGCGCCGCATCCTGGAAGCCGCCCAAAGCGCGCAGACACCCCGCGAGGGACTGTTCGCCATGGTTTCGGCCTACCTGCAGATGGCCGAAACCAGCCCCAGCGTTTACACCTTCGTCACGCGTTACACCCCCGGCGAGGCAGCTGCCGCCGGCGGCAGCATCGCCACGGCCGGCGCTCTGGGCCATTTTTTTGCCGCGATCAGCGACATGATCGCCCGGCCCATGCGCAGCCATCTTGGTGATTCCGCCGGGCGGGAGTCGGTGATCGGATACTGGCCCAACGCGGCCATCGGCCTGGTCAGGAACGCCGGCGAGCAATGGCTCGCCAGTCCTGCCTCGCCTGCCAAGCCCGACCAGGAGGCCATGGCACGCCAGATCACCGACTGGCTCTGCGTGGGCATCGCCCCCGAACTCCGCGCGGCAACCCCGGACCCGGCAGCCCCGGACCCCGCTGGAACGGACCCCGCTGGAACGATCCCCACAGCCCCGACCTTGTCAGAACCAACGAAGGAATCGACATGACCGAACTAGCCCACCGCACCGCAGGCTCCGCGCGGACCACCCCCGCCCCGGCCGCTCTCCGCCCGGGGGCCCCAACCGGCGCAACGGCTCCCGCCGTCGACGTGGCCGCGCTGGGCGAGCTGCTCCTGGGCAAGTGGGCCGACACCCGCCGTGAAGCACGCAAACTCGCGGGCCGTCCGGAACTGCATAAGACGGAGGGCCTGACCCACACGGAGCACCGCCGGCGCGTCTTCGGCCAGCTGAAAATCCTCGTCGAAAACGGCGCCGTGCACCGCGCCTTCCCGGCGGAGGTCGGCGGCGCCGACGAGCACGGCGGCAACGTGGCAGGGTTCCAGGAACTCGTCATCGCCGACCCCTCGCTGCAGATCAAGGCCGGTGTGCAGTGGGGCCTGTTTGGCTCCGCCGTGAACCACCTGGGTACCGCCGAACACCACCGGAAGTGGCTGCCGGGCATCATGAACCTGGACATACCGGGCTGCTTCGCCATGACGGAGACGGGACACGGCTCCGACGTCGCCAGCATCGCCACCACCGCCACGTACGACCCCGCCACCGAGGAATTCGTGGTGCACACTCCCTTCCGCGCGGCGTGGAAGGACTACATCGGGAACGCCGCCGTGGACGGCCTCGCCGCCGTCGTGTTCGCCCAGCTGGTGACGCAAGGCGTGAACCACGGCGTTCATGCCTTCTACATGGACCTCCGCGACCCGGACACCAAGGAATTCCTGCCCGGCATCGGAGGCGAGGACGACGGAGTCAAGGGCGGACTGAACGGCATCGACAACGGCCGGCTGCACTTCACCCAGGTCCGGATCCCCCGCACCCACCTGCTGAACCGCTACGGCAACGTCAACGCCGACGGCAGCTACAGTTCCCCCATCGCCAGCCCTGGCCGGCGGTTCTTCACCATGCTCGGCACCCTCGTCCAGGGCCGCGTTTCGCTTGACGGCGCAGCCGTCACCGCCTCGAAACTGGCACTGAAGACGGCGATCCAGTACGCCACGGAACGCCGGCAGTTCAATGCCTCCTCGCCCACTGAGGAGGAAGTGCTGATGGACTACCAGCGCCACCAACGCCGGCTGCTGACCAGGCTCGCCACCACCTACGCCGCGGGTTTTGCCAGTGAGCAGCTGCTGCAGAAGTTCGACGACGTCTTCTCCGGCCGGGCCGACACGGACGAGGACCGGCAGGACCTGGAAACCCTTGCCGCCGCCCTCAAGCCACTCAGTACGTGGCACGCACTCGACACCTTGCAGGAGTGCCGTGAGGCGTGTGGCGGCGCCGGATTCCTGATCGAAAACCGCTTTGCGTCGCTGCGCGCCGACCTCGACGTCTACGCCACCTTCGAAGGCGACAACACCGTATTGCTGCAGCTGGTCGCCAAGCGGCTGCTGGCCGATTACGCCAAGGAATTCCGGACCGTGAACTTCGGCGTGCTGGCGCGCTACGTCGTGGGACAGGCGACCGGTGCCGCGATCCACCGGACCGGATTGCGCGGCGTCGCCCAGTTCATGGCGGACACCGGTTCGGTGCAGAAGGCAGCCATCGCCATTAAGGACGAAGCAAGCCAGCGCGCGCTGTTGACCGACCGGGTGCAGACCATGGTCGCCGACGTCGGCTCGGCACTCAAGGGCGCCAGTAAGCTGCCGCAGCAGCAGGGCGCGGCCCTGTTCAACACCCACCAGAACGAACTTATCGAGGCCGCCCAGGCCCACGCCGAGCTGCTGCAGTGGGAAGCCTTCACCGAGGCGTTGGGCAAGGTCACGGACCCGGGCACCAGGAAAGTGCTCACCTGGCTGCGCGACCTCTTCGGCCTTTCCCTGATCGAGGAGAACCTCTCCTGGTACCTGATGAACGGCAGGATCTCCATGCAGCGTGCCCGGACCGTGGGCGGCTACATCAACCGTCTGCTCACCAAGATCCGCCCGCACGCCCTGGACCTGGTGGGCGCCTTCGGGTTCGGCCCCGAGCACCTCCGTGCCGAAATCGCCTCAGGCGCTGAGAGGGGACGCCAGGACGAGGCGCGGGATTACTTCCGCAGCCAGCGCGCCAGCGGTGATGCCCCGGTGGACGAAAAAACCCTGCTGGCCCGCAAGGGCCACGGAACGAAGACGGCCAGGGCCTGACCCCGGATAAGCAGAAACGACGACGGCGCCGCCCCTTTACGGGGCGGCGCCGTCGTCGTCAGTTCCGGGGTACCGGGCTACAAACCGGGATCAGGAGCCCGCCGGAAGCACCGAGCGGTAGACCTCAAGAGTGGTTTCGGTGATGGATTCCCAGGAGAAGTGTTCCTCAGCACGGCGGCGGCCGGCCTGGCCCATGGCACGGGCCCGGGCGGGATCGGACACCACCTCGGTCAGTGCGGCGGCGAATTCCGTGACGAACTTCTCCGGGTCCAGCGGGGTGCCGGTGCCGTCCGTGACCTGCTCAATATCAACGAGCAATCCGGTCGCACCGTGCTGGACCACCTCGGGGATGCCGCCGGTGGCACTGGCCACGACGGCCGCACCGCACGCCATCGCCTCAAGATTGACGATGCCGAGGGGTTCGTAGATGGACGGGCAGGCGAAGGCAGTGGCGTGGCTGAGGACCTGGATGAGCTCATGGCGCGGCAGCATCCGTTCCACCACAATCACACCGCTGCGCTGGGTCTGCAATTCCCCGATGAGGCGCGCCGTTTCGGCCGCGAGCTCCGGGGTGTCGGCGGCCCCGAGGCACAGGACCAGCTGAACGTCCGCCGGCAACTTAGCTGCTGCGCGCAGCAGGTAAGGCACGCCCTTCTGCCGCGTGTTGCGGCCCACGAACACCACGCTGGGCCGTTCCGGGTCGATGCCCAGCGCACGGACCACGTCGTCGTTCTCATCGCGGTTCCACAGGCTCACGTCAATGCCGTTGTGCACCACCTTGACCTTGGCGGGGTCCACGTCGGGGTAGCTGCGCAGGATGTCCTGGCGCATGCCCTCGGACACGGCGATGATGGCCGCAGCCGCCTCGTAGGCGGTTTTCTCCACCCAGGACGACAAGGCGTAGCCGCCGCCGAGCTGCTCGGCCTTCCACGGGCGCAACGGTTCCAGGCTGTGGGCGCTGAGCACATGCGGAATCCCGTGGAGCAGGGAGGCGATGTGGCCGGCCATATTGGCGTACCAGGTGTGTGAATGGACCACGTCCGCGCCGGCGATGTCCGGAACGATCCGCAGGTCCACCCCCAGGGTCTGCAGCGCGGCGTTCGCCCCGCCGAGGTCCTCCGGTACGGCATAGGACGTCACCGTCGCACCGTGGTACCCGGGCTCGCGGGGCGCGCCGAAAGCGCGGACCTGCAAATCCACGTGCTGGGCGAGCACCCGGCTGAGTTCGGCCACGTGGACCCCGGCGCCGCCATAAATCTCGGGCGGGAATTCTTTAGTCACAATGTCTATACGCACAAACCCCAAGGTAGTCGTTACGGTGGAACTGATCTAGTGTGAAGACGTTCGGGCGTGCCGGACTGTTTGGGGTAGTACAAAGGCGTTCAGGAGCGATCACCATGCCGAATAAGAAAGTTCTGGCCATAGTCCTTGCCGGTGGCGAGGGAAACCGGCTCATGCCGCTGACGGCGGACCGGGCTAAACCCGGCGTGCCCTTCGCAGGCAATTACCGGTTGATTGACTTCGCGTTATCGAACCTGGTCAATTCCCGCTACCTGCAGATCGTTGTTCTGACGCAATACAAGTCCCACAGCCTGGACCGCCATATTTCCGAGACCTGGCGGATGTCCACCCAGTTGGGCAACTACATCGCCTCCGTCCCCGCGCAGCAGCGCGTGGGCAAGAGCTGGTTCCTCGGCAGCGCCAACGCCATCTACCAGTCCCTGAACCTGATCCACGACGCGAACCCGGACATCGTCGTTGTTGTCGGTGCGGACCACGTCTACCGGATGGACTTTGGCCAGATGGTGGACCAGCATGTCGCCAGCGGTGCCAAGGCAACCGTGGCCGCCGTCCGCCAGCCGCTGCACATGGCCGATCAGTTCGGCGTGATCGAAGTGGACCCGGACAACCCCGAAAAGATCGCCGCCTTCGTCGAGAAGCCATCCTCCACGCCAGGACTGGCCGCCGATCCCACCCAATTCCTCGCGTCCATGGGCAACTACGTCTTCAACGCGGACGCGCTGGTCGAGGCCCTGCACGTCGATGCCGAACGACTCGACACCAAGCACGACATGGGCGGGGACATCATTCCCTACTTCGTCGACCAGGGTGAGGCCGGTGTCTACGACTTCACCTTGAACGAGATCCCCGGCTCCACGGAACGGGACCGCACCTACTGGCGCGACGTCGGCACGATTGACTCCTTTTATGACGCCCACATGGACCTCATCTCACCCGTGCCGGTATTCAACCTCTACAACTCGGAATGGCCGATCTACACGCGCCAGACCGTTTCGCCGCCGGCCAAGTTCGTCCGGGGCGAGAAGAACACCGTCGGCACGGCGCTGGATTCCATTGTTTCCAGTGGAACCGTGATCTCCGGCGGCATCGTGGAAGGTTCCGTGCTCTCCAATGACGTCTATGTCGGAACGTCCAGCAGGGTGCTCGACTCCGTGTTGATGGACAAGGTCAACATCGGTGCGGGCGCCGTCGTCAAACGAGCCATCATCGACAAGAACGTCCAGGTCCCGGCGGGAGCGGCGATCGGGCTCGATCACGAGCTGGACCGGGCCCGCGGATTCAAGGTCACCGAATCCGGCATCACCGTTCTGTCCAAGGGCCAGCACGTCCCCGAACCCGGGGACGCGGAGCGTGCCTTGTCCGCCGCCAACCTGATTCTGGTCCCCCACGCGGTCAGGGCAGCCACGGAGAACTGGCCGGCCCTGCGGGAATCCGTGGACCGGGCCGCGGAAGTGCAGGCCGCCGCCGTCGGCGCTCCTGCCCCGAGGACAGCCGGCGCCCACTAAGCGGGAGCCGCGGCGGGGAGTCCGGTGCCGGCGTCGGGCCGGGCTCCCCGCAGGCTGTAAAATTGGGGCAATGAGCTCCTCCGATGTGCCGTTTGATCTGACCCCCGAAGAAATCCGGTCCTGCCTGAAGGTCCTGAACAGCATCCACGTCTATGACGAGGAGCACCCGGACTACGTGTCGGTGCGCCGCGCCACCGGGAAGATGTTCAAGGCCGTGAAACGCCACCGCAGGGTCAGCAAGCGGGATTTGATCGCCGACGCCGACCGCGCCGTGATCGCCCAGACGGCGACGGCGGCCCCGGACCGGATCGACGACGAGACCCGGGGCAACAAACTGGCGCCGTCCGCCACCGGCGAGATCGCCGGGCACTTGATCAAGTCCAGGCCCTGCTACGTCTGCAAGCAGCATTACACCCAGGTCGATGCGTTTTATCACCAGCTATGCCCGGAGTGCGCCGCCTTCAGCCACACCAAGCGCGACGCCCGGACAGACCTGACCGGCCGCCGTGCCCTCCTGACCGGTGGCAGGGCGAAGATCGGTATGTACATTGCGTTGCGGCTGCTCCGCGACGGAGCCCACACCACCATCACCACGCGGTTCCCCAGGGATGCCGCCCGCCGGTTCGCCGCCATGGAAGACAGCGGCGAGTGGTTGCACCGGCTGCGCATCGTCGGGATTGACCTGCGGGACCCGTCGCAGGTCATGGCACTGACGGACTCCCTGGACGCAGCGGGGCCGCTGGACATCATCATCAACAATGCCGCGCAAACGGTGCGCCGCTCGGGGAACGCGTACAAGCCACTGGTCGACGCCGAAGACGAGCCTCTCCCCGCTGCGCTGGAGCCGGCCAACGGCGGTCCGGAACTGGTCACGTTCGGCCACGCCCACGACAAACACCCGCTGGCCCTGGCAAGCACCGTCCTGGAACACCCCGTGCTGGCCGGTGACGCGGTCACCTCGTTGGCGTTGTCCACAGGCTCCGCGTCACTGGAGCGCATCGCGGCAGGCACCGCCATCGACGCCGGCGGCCTGGTCCCGGACCTGGCCAGCATCAACAGTTGGACGCAGGTGGTGGATGAGGTGGATCCCCTGGAAATGCTCGAGGTCCAGCTGTGCAACGTTACCGCGCCCTTCCTGCTGGTCAGCAGGCTGCGCGGGGCGATGAAGCGTTCCAGTGCGCGGCGGAAATACATCGTGAATGTCAGCGCCATGGAGGGCCAGTTCTCCCGCGCCTACAAGGGCCCCGGCCACCCGCACACCAACATGGCCAAGGCAGCGCTGAACATGATGACCCGCACCAGCGCCCAGGAGATGCTCGACGCGGACGGCATCCTGATGACGGCCGTCGACACCGGCTGGATCACGGATGAGCGCCCGCACTACACCAAGGTCCGGTTAATGGAGGAGGGCTTCCACGCCCCCCTGGACCTGGTCGACGGCGCCGCACGGGTCTACGATCCGATCGTGCTCGGCGAAGCCGGTGAGGACCAGTTTGGCGTTTTCCTGAAGGATTACAAGCCGAGCCCCTGGTAGGGCGGGTACCCCGACCCTTGGGCGCGTCGCCACAACACTGCCGGCAGCGGCCTGGGGCCCTATGGCCCTAATGGATGGCCGGCGCAGGGCGTAACGTGGGTCCACATGAATACTGAGACGACGCCTGGCCCCGACTTCGGAATATCCCTTGACCAGTGCTGGGTGCTCCTGGACACGGAGGTTGTTGGCCGGATCGCCCTGATAGTGGACGGGCACCCGGAGATCTTTCCGGTGAACTTTGCCCTGGAACGCCGCTCGATCGTTTTCCGTACCGCCGGAGGTACCAAACTGTGGGCCGCCATGACGGCGAAACCCGTTGCCTTTGAGATTGACGGCTACGACTCCCATGAACAGCAGGCCTGGAGCGTCGTGGCCCGCGGTGAGGCCCAGCTGATCGAGGACAAGGAGCAGAAGGACGCCGTCGACGCACGCCTTCTTGAACCCTGGCAGCCCGGAAACAAGGACTACTACGTGCGGCTGTCCCCCCTCGCCCTGACCGGACGCCGGTTCAAAGTCAATAACCCCGACCTCTGGAACACCCGGCTCTCCGATCCCCGCCGGAAGTCATTCGAATAGGGGCTCGCCTGTACGGGGAATACCCGCGGCCCGGGATCCCGTGCGATATTGGCGAAGCTACCTGCCCGCCTTGGTTTCCGGCGAATGAACCACCAGCACAGGGCAATGGGCATGGGCCACCAGAGCTGAGCTGACGGAACCGATCAGCATTCCGCCGAAGCCGCCGTGGCCGCGGCGTCCCACCACCACCATGTCGGCGTCCCGGCTGGCCTCCATCAGGGTGTGCCTCGGGTGCCCCTGGACGAGGCGGGTTTCGACGTTCCCCGGGGTCGGCTCCCCCAGCGCCTTCTGGACGGTTTCCTGCAGGATCTCGCCGGCGCGGACGTCGAAATCGTCAATGCCCATTGCGACGTAGCCGTCATAGACCGGAGGGACATCCCAGCTGGCCAGGGCCACGAGTTTCGCGGACAGCTGTACCGCGAGATGCTGGGCCTGCCGCAAGGCCTCCACGGAGGCGTCGGAGCCGTCCACCCCCACCACAATCTTCCGGATGTCTTTGGCTTCGGTCATAACAGGTCCCTTCATACAGCGCGTCTCATTCAGCGCGTCTCGTAGAGTGCGTCTCTCGCTACGTGTCGGCGCACGGCTCGTGTGTCCGGCCCAGAATGCCGCACCCGCGGGGAAATCGGCAAGGGCCAAAAGTCACGGGGCCGCACTCCGCCGGTCCTGTCAGGACCTAGGTCCCTAGCCGGGCTCCCGGATGAGGAGAAGAATGGTCCTGGTTGGGAAAGAACCGGTGTCTGGCGCAGACTGTGGGGACAGCTTTCGTCAGGGAGCCAACCAAGGACACTGCGGAGCCCGGTGGGGGGCACCGCACCGCATAGGGCAGCGCAGGCCGCCGGACTGGAGAATCATGATTGCCTGGGCAGACGCAGGTCTCACTGCAGCCGACAAGACACCAGCGGTTATCCGGGTCTTCATCCTGGACGACCACGAACTCGTCCGGCGCGGGTTGCAGGAACTCCTCGAGGGTGAGGGGTTCCTGGTGGTGGGAAGTTCGGGTTCCGCTGTTGAGGCCACTCGTCGGATTCCCGCGCTGCATCCGGATGTCTGCGTTCTCGATGCCCGCCTCCCGGACGGAACGGGAATTGAAGTCTGCCGCGATGTCCGCTCGGTGGACCCTTCCTTGAATTGCATCATCCTGACAAGTTTCGACGACGAACAGGCCCTGCGGGGAGCTGTGCTGGCTGGCGCGAGCGGCTACGTCCTCAAGGAGATTGGTGGGACCGACCTCATCGGAGCCCTGCGCCGGGCCGCCACCGGCGAGTCACTCTTCGCAGAGGGCGTCGCCGCCGGCATTGTCGACAGTTTGGTCCAGGCCGACGACGTCGACCCACGGACGTCCTCCCTCACACCCCAGGAGCGCCGGGTGCTGGAGTTGGTGGGCGTGGGGCTCACCAACCGCCAGATTGCCGCAGAGATGTTCCTCGCGGAAAAGACTGTCAAGAACTACGTCTCCTCCCTGCTGGCCAAGCTGGGCTTTGAACGGCGGACCCAGGCTGCCGTCTTCATCGCCGGACCCGCCACGCAGGCGCCGCATGGCAGCCACTCCGACGCCCTCCACCCCCGCACTGTCCGCTAAAGCGGCACCGACCATTCCAGGCTGGTGCCGGCGTCCGGAGCGCTGGTGACAAGGCAATCCCCATCCAACATGCGCGCCCGGTCTTCCAGGTTGGCCAGGCCCCGGCGAGTTCCGGGGTCCGCGAAGCCGGCTCCGTTGTCCGTGATCACCACCGTTACCCGGCCTTTGACCACGCCGACGGAGACGGAGATGCTGTCCGCCCCCGAATGCCTGATGGCGTTGCTCAGACCCTCGGAAACCACCGCCACCACGTTGTCGGCTTTGTTCGGATTGACGGCGTCCACGGGTCCGGAGAGGGTGAGGCGGGGCGTGAACGGCATGGATTTCGCCGAGCTGCGGGTCACCCGCCGGATCCGTCCGCTGAGCAGTTCCGTGTCGCCGCTGCCCGTCTTGAGCGAGTAGATGGTGTCCCGCAGGCTGCGAATTGCTTCGTCCAGCTCCCCGGTGATGTTGCGGATCCGTTCGGTGGCGAGCTCGTCCTTCGTGAAGCGGGTGAGGCTTTGGACACTCAGCCCGGCCGCGAACAACCGCTGGATGACGAGGTCGTGCAGGTCACGGGCAATCCGGTCCCGGTCGGTGAACACCAGCAGTTCCTCGCGGAGGCGGTGGACGCGGGCAAGCTCAAGGGCCAGGGCCACATGGGAACCAAAAACAGCCCCCATTTCAATGTCCGTCCGTGAGTAGTGGAGCGCGTCTGCATCCCGGGCCAGCAGCAGGAGACCGTGGTGTGCTCCCTGGGTGCTGAGCGCCACCGCCAGCAGCGGTCCGGTGATCGCGCCGTCGATCGTCCCAAACAGTTCGGAGGCGTCATCGAGCACGACGGGCTCACCGCCGTCGAGGACACTTTCCAGCAGCGGCGAAGCCAGCGCCAGCGGACGGCCGGAAAACAGCGAGCCGTTCTGACCGGCCGCTCCGGCAACCACGTGGCCGTGGCCATCGGTGCCGGGCGCCACAATCAGTGCGAGCTGGGAGCCCGACTCCTGAAGTGCCCGGTTCGCGATGGGATCCAGCCCGCCGGCGGTGTAGTCCCGGTCGGTGCCGAGCATCAGCCCGGAGACGTCCATGCACGCTTCCAGCCATCGGGCCCGGCGGCGGGCGTCGTCGTAGAGCCGCGCGTTCTCAATGGCCACCCCCGCGGCGGCAGCCAGCGCCACGGCCAGCCCTTCGTCTTCGTCAGTGAAGTCGCTGCCGTCTTCTTTCTCCGTCAGGTAAAGGTTGCCGAAGACCACATCCCGGACGCGCACGGGGACGCCGAGGAAGGACTTCATGGGCGGGTGCTTCCCGGGGAAGCCGTAGGCTTCGGGATGGTTGCGCAGGTCGTGGAGGCGGAGGGGGCGGGGATCGGAAATCAGCAGTCCCAGGACGCCGTGGCCGGTGGGCAGCGGCCCGATCCGGTGCGCCAGTTGTTCGTCGATGCCGACGCTGATGAAGTGGCTGAGTGCCTTGTCATCGCCGATGACGCCCAAAGCGCCGTACCGGGCCCGCAGCAGACGGCAGCCGGACTGCACTACGCGTTCCAGCACGGCGTCCAGGCTGAGGTCCTCGGCGACGGCGACCACGGCCTCCAGCAGCCCGGCCATGCGTTCCTGCGACTGGAGCAGTTCCTCGGCCCGGGAAACGAATCCCTTGATCACACCGTCGATCATTGGCTGTTGCTCAATGGCGGTGTAGTCCGGGCGTTCCCCCATTGAATGCATGCTCATGGCCCCAATTCGATCCATCGAAGACAGCGATCATCCGCGCTGACGATTGATGCCAGACTACCCCCGATGTGGGGACAAAGACCCGGTGGGCCCGATGATATTGCGCCTGATTGTGACCTTTTGCCCTACTTGCGGCCGCCGGGACGGCGTAGGCTCCCGAACATGAGCACTGATTCGACTCCGGGGAAGCACCAGCCGGCACATGAAGTTGAGAACCTGGACCACCACGAATGCTGGCGGTTGTTACGCGGCGTCACCGTCGGCAGACTGGCCGTGTGGGTGGATGACCACCCCGACATTTTTCCGATCAATTACAAGGTGGACCATGGCACCCTGGTGTTCCGCACGGCGGAAGGCACCAAACTGCAGGCGGCCACCAGTGACACCCCTGTGGCGGTGGAGGCCGACGGCGTGGACGCCGACACCGGCATTGCGTGGAGTGTGGTGATCAAAGGGCAGGCAGCGCCGGTGCAGAACCAGCAGGAAATCCTGGATACAGTAGGCCTGTTGTTGTTCCCGTGGCAGGCCGGCAAGAAAGAGCACTTTGTCCGGATCACGCCGGACACCGTGACCGGCCGCCGCTTCAAGGTGGTGCCGCCCCTGACCTGGTGGACACCCCTGGATGACGCTACCCGTTCCGGGTTCGAATAACGCCTGCCAGTGCCGGTGCCTGCACATCAGGGTCAGGCGAGGCGGGTGATCTCCACGGTCACGCTGAGCGCTGAGCCGCCGCCGCCGGACAGGATCCCCTTCAGCGGCGGTACGTCACGGTAGTCGCGGCCCCTCGCCACGGTCACGTGGAAGTCACCGGCCGGTTTGTGGTTGGTAGGGTCCCAGCTGCGCCATTCGCCGTCCCACCACTCCAGCCAGGCGTGGGACTGCCCTGCGACTGTCTCGCCGAGTTCCGCAGAAGACCGGGGGTGCAGGTATCCGGAGACGTACCGTGCGGGGATGCCGCGGCTGCGCAGCGCACCGATGGCGAGGTGTGCCAAGTCCTGGCAGACACCCTGACGCTGGTTCCACGCTTCCTCTGCGTTGGTGGTGACTCCGGTGGAGCCCGACATGTAGGACATTTCACCGCGCATCCAGTCAAAGACCGCCAGCGCCGCCTCATGCGGATTGCGGCCGTTGACGACGCCGGGGATGATGTCGAGCACCTCGGTGCCGGGCCCGGTGAGTTGCGACTGCGGAATCCAGTCGCTGAACGTGTTGACGGTCTCCGCGGCCCCCAGAGCGTCCCAGGTGACGATGTTCGGCTCCGCCGGGATGCGCTCCACCCGGTGCACCTCAACGGTGGTGGTGGAGAGGACCTCCAGGTGCTCGTGCGGCATCTGCATGTCGAACGCCGTGACCCGGGTTCCCCAATAGTCCCGGTAGCTGCTGAGGGCAGCCTGGGACGGGGAGACCTTCAGCGAGGACTCCAGGACCACCTGCTGGGGATCGGTCAGGGGGGTCATGCGGGCCTCGTTGTAGGACAGCGTGACGCGTTTGTTGTACTTGTACGCGGTCTTGTGGATGATGCTGAGCCGGGTCATGAAACTTCTCCCACCCAGGCCAGTTCGTCTGCCTGATTGAAGTACTTACGGGAAATGGCATCCGACGCCTGTGAGACAGCCTTCTGCACGCGCTCCATGTGCTCCGGAAGTTCAGACATGAGGTCCTCGGTGCGGTGAAACTCCAGGAAGGTGCGGGCCTGGCCCACGATCCGGCGGGCGTCGTTGATGAAACCGACGCGCTGGGCCGACGGGTCCAGCTTGGCAAGGCACTCGTCGGCGTCCCGCAGCGCATACACGATGGACCGCGGGAACAGCCGGTCCAGGAGCAGGAACTCCGCGGCGTGCTGGTCGCCGAAGGCCGCCCGGCGGGTCCGCAGAAACGATTCGTACGCCCCGGCGCACCGGAGCATGTTCACCCAGGACATGCCGGCGGAAAGAACGTCCCGGGTCGAGAGCATCCGCGCAGTCATGTCCGCGCGTTCCAGCGAGCGTCCCAGGACCAGGAACTGCCAGCTTTCGTCGTGGCTTACCGTAGTGTCGGCCAGGCCGCTGACCATGGCGGTGCGTTCCAGTACCCAGTTGCAGAACCGGTACGTGCCGACCACGTCCTTGCGGTGCTGGTTGAGGCCGTAGTACGTGGTGTTGAGGCTCTCCCACAGGCCGGAGGACACGGTTTCGCGGGCCCTGCGGGCGTTTTCCCGGGCAGCACCGAGGGAACCGGCAATGGAGGTGGCACTTTGCTTGTCGTACGCCAGGGCGTTGAGCAGTTCGGGCAGGCCGAAGTCCTCGCTTTGCGCCCGGGCTCCCATGACGGCCAGAAGTTCCTGCGCTACGCTGCGCTGTTCTTCCATGGGCAGGTGGTTCAGCCGTTCCAGGTGGACGTCAAGGATCCGGGCGGTACCGTCAGCCCGTTCCACGTAACGGCCGATCCAGAACAATGACTCGGCGATTCGGCTAAGCATTCGCAGTTACCTCCAGCGCATCGAAATTCGAAAAAGAGCAGACCGGCGGAAAATCCGGTGGCACCGTGGCCGGGGTCATTGCTGCTGCTCCTTCTGGCTGTCTCGCCAGTTGCTCTCCACGGGCCAGACGGAGACGCGGTCCCGGACCGTGATGGCCGGGCGCGGCAGGGTCTCCACCGGCACTTCGGGGGAATCCGCCAGAACCCAGGTGTCTTTGGACCCGCCGCCCTGGCTGGAGTTCACGATCAGTGAGCCCTCCTTCAACGCCACGCGGGTCAGGCCACCCGGCAGCACCCAGACGTCGTCGCCGTCATTGACAGCGAAAGGCCGCAGATCCACGTGCCGGGGACCGAACCTGTCGCCGCTGAGCGTGGGAACGGTGGACAGCTGCAGAACCGGCTGCGCGATCCACCCGCGCGGGTCCGCGACGACACGCTTCCGCAAAGCCTCAAGTTCGTCCTTGGAAGCATCCGGTCCGATCACCAGGCCCTTGCCGCCGGAACCGTCCACCGGCTTGACGACGAGTTCGGCCAGGCGGTCCAGGACCTCCTCCCGGGACTCTTTTTCCTCCAGCCGGAAGGTGTCCACGTTGGCGATCACGGGTTCTTCATTGAGGTAATAGCGGATCAGGTCCGGAACGTAGCTGTAGACCAGCTTGTCATCGGCGACGCCGTTGCCCACGGCATTCGCGATCGTGACGCCGCCGGCGCGGGCCGCGTTGACCAGTCCCGGGCAGCCCAGCATGGAGTCGGCCCGGAACTGCAGCGGATCGAGGAACTCGTCGTCGATCCGCTTGTAGATGACGTCGACGCGCTGTTCTCCTGCGGTGGTACGCATGTAAACGCGGTTGCCGCGGCAGATCAGGTCGCGGCCTTCAACGAGCTCCACCCCCATGAGGCCGGCGAGCAGGGTGTGCTCGAAGTAGGCGCTGTTGAAAACACCCGGAGTGAGGACCACCACGGTGGGGTCGTCGACGCCGGTCGGTGCTGTCTTGCGCAGCGCCGACAGCAACCGGCGCGGATACTCCTCGACCGGCCGGATCAGCTGCTGGCCAAAGGCCTCCGGCAGCCCTTTGGCCATGGCACGGCGGTTCTCCAGGACGTAGCTGACGCCGGAAGGGACGCGGACGTTGTCTTCAAGGACCCGGAAGGTTCCGGCGGCGTCACGGACCACATCGATGCCGGAGATATGGACGCGCACACCGCCGGCCGGTTCAAAGCCGTGCACCTGCCGGTGGAAGTGGGCGCTGGTGGTGACGAGCTGGCGCGGAATGACGCCGTCGGCCACCACCGTCATCTTGTCGTAGACGTCATTGAGGAAGGCCTCCAGTGCCCGGACCCGTTGCGCCACGCCCTTCTCCAGGACGGACCATTCATCGGCGGGAATGACCCGGGGCACGATGTCAAGCGGAAAGGGCCGCTCCTCCCCCGCGAAGTCGAAGGTCACGCCGCGGTCCAGGAATGTCCGGGCCATGGAATCGGCGCGGGCGGTGACATCAGCAAGCGACAGTTCACGCAGGGCCCCGGCAATCTGCCCGTAGGACTCCCGGACCAGCTGCCCGGGGGTGAACATCTCGTCGTAGGCGCCGGAGCGTTCGGCGGCTACGGAGTAATCCTGGAATAGGTCTGACATGGTTCCAAGACAACCACTTTTTTGTTGCGAAATCATTTCCAGCCCCGCAGGCGCGCCGGACGGAAACGGACAGTCCAGCGGCCCGGCAGCGGCGGCCGCCCGCGCGGAGGCCACCGTGGCGGTGACGGCTTTCGCGGATGGTTGCGGCAAGGTGGAGACGTGCCACCGTCCACTCCCCCACCGCCGCCAGTGCCGACCCCCGCCCCGGGCCTGCCCCCGGGCGGGCAGTCCGGCCTCTTGCCGGGGCTGCTGGCCGCCGCGGCCGCGGTTGTTCTGGCCCTCGCCGGCCACGCCCTGGTGCCGGCGCTGCCGGCCATGACGCTGGCCGTGGCCTTCGGACTCCTCGCCGCGAACGTCCCCGGCCCGGCCGGCTGGGCCGCGGGGCCAGGCCGCCCGGGGCTCGATTTTGCCGGTAAGCGCCTGATGCGTGCCGGGATTGTCGTCCTGGGGCTGAAGATCAGCCTGGTGGACGTGCTGGGCCTCGGTTGGGGCGCGCTGCTGCTGATCACGGGCGTCGTCCTCGCCGCTTTCGCCGGAACGTATGGCATCAGCCGGCTTTTCCGGCTGCCGCCGCAGGTATCGCTGCTGATTGCCACCGGGTTTGCGATCTGCGGGGCCTCGGCCATCGGGGCGATGGCCGCCGTGCGCCGGATCCGTCAGCACGACACAGTCCTTCCGGTGGCCCTCGTAACACTCTGCGGCACCCTCGCCATCGGAGTGCTGCCGCTGCTCATCCAGCCGCTGGCACTCAGCCCGGAAGTTTTCGGTGCCTGGACCGGGGCATCGGTCCATGATGTGGGGCAGGTGGTCGCCACGGCGCAGACAGCGGGGGCCTCGGCGCTCGCCGTCGCCGTCGTCGTCAAACTCACCCGCGTAATCCTGCTGGCGCCCATGGTCGCCGCCGCAGGGCTGCATCACCGCCGCCGTGCCGGGGCCGGCGACGGGCTGAAGCGGCCGCCCATCGTTCCCCTGTTTGTGCTGGGATTCATCGCCCTGGCAGCCCTGCGCACCACGGGCTGGCTCTCCCCCGACATCCTCGACGCCGCCGCGGTGCTACAGGACCTGGTCCTGGGCATGGCGCTGTTTGGCCTTGGCTCGGCTGTGCGGGTGCGCCACCTGCTGCACACCGGGCTGCGGGCTTTGCTGGCGGCGCTGGCATCCTGGGTGCTGATTGCGGCGCTGGGCCTGGGCGCCGCGTTCCTCATGATTAGATAGCGGAGTGTCGAACCAGAACCTGCGCCGCGATGAGGCCGCCACCCGCTCCACCCTGATCACCACGCACAGCTACGACGTCTCCCTGGACGTCCGGCGGGCTGAGGATCCAAACATTCCGGGCTACCCGAGCCGCAGCGTCATCACCTTCTCGGCCAGTGAGCCCGGCGGCTCGACGTTCCTGGATTTCATCAGCAGCGATGTCCACAGCGTCTTCCTCAACGGCAAAGGGCTCCCCGTTGCCGACGTCGTGGACGGTTCCCGGATCCGGCTCGACAACCTCCAGGCGGAGAACCAGGTCACCGTCACGGGCACCGCGCTTTACAGCACGTCCGGGGAAGGCATGCACCGCTTCGTCGACCCGGCCGACGGCCAGTGCTACCTCTATACCCAGTACGAGCCCGCTGACGCCCGCCGGGTGTTCGCCAACTTTGAACAGCCCGACCTGAAGGCGGAATTTACCTTCCACGTGCTGGCACCGTCGGCCTGGCAGGTGTCCTCCAACGGGATCGAAACCCAGCGCACGCTCCTGACGAGCGACCCGGACACCAGCCGCTGGGATTTCGCTCCCACCAAGGCGATGTCCACCTACATCACGACGGTCCTGGCCGGCCCTTACTTCAAAGCCGAGGACTCCTGGAGCCGGACGCTCCAGGACGGAACCACCCTGGACGTCCCGCTCGCCCTTTACTGCCGCAGCTCACTGGCGCCCTCCTTCGACCCGGAGGCCCTGTTCACGCTGACCAAAAACGGCCTGGACTTCTTCAATGAGCTCTTCGATTTCCCGTACCCGTGGGGAAAGTACGACCAGGCGTTTGTGCCCGAGTACAACCTCGGCGCCATGGAGAACCCCGGGCTCGTGACTTTCACCGAAAGCTACGTCTTTACCTCCCGCGCCGCTGACTCCCAGTACCAGGGCCGGGCGAACACCCTGCTGCACGAGATGGCCCACATGTGGTTCGGGGACCTCGTCACGATGCAGTGGTGGGATGATCTGTGGCTCAAGGAGTCCTTTGCCGACTACATGGGGACCCTGGGTGTGGACCGCACCACGAACTGGGCCACCGCGTGGGTGAACTTCGCCAACAACCGCAAGGCCTGGGCCTATACGCAGGACCAGCTGCCCACCACGCACCCGATCGTCGCGGATATCCCCGACCTTGAGGCCGCCAAGCAGAACTTTGACGGCATCACCTACGCCAAGGGTGCCTCGGTGCTCAAACAGCTCGTCGCCTACGTTGGATTCGAGGCCTTCGTGGCCGGCTCCCGCCAGTACTTTAAGGACCACGCCTACAGCAACACCACCCTGGCCGAGCTGCTGGCCGCCCTCAGCACCGCCTCCGGACGGAACCTCACGGACTGGGCCCGGCAATGGCTGCAGACGTCCGGCATTTCCACCCTCACCACCGAAATCGAGGAGCACGACGGCGTCCTGGGCACCGTCCGGGTCCGCCAGGACGCCGAGGACCCGACGACGGGCCGGCAGGAACCCCGGCCGCACCGGCTCCGGATTGGACTGTACAACTTCGACGACGCCGGTGCCCTGGTCCGCACGGACAGCGTTGAGACGGACCTCGACGGCACTTGGACAGCGGTGGCCGCGCTGTCGGGCAAGGCCCGTCCCGCGCTGCTGCTGGTCAATGACGAGGACCTTAGCTACGCCAAGGTCCGGTTGGACCCGCGCTCTGAAGCTGCTGTCCGCAGTTCCCTCAGCGCGCTCAGCGACCCGATGGCCCGCGCCCTGTGCTGGACCGCGCTCTGGAACTCGGCCCGCGACGCCGTCACCCCGGCGTCGCTCTACGTCGACGCCGTCACGCGGTTCGGACCCTCCGAGTCCGGCATTGGCGTGCTGTTGAACGTCCTGGGCAACGCCTCCACCGCGATTGAACGCTACGTTCCCGCCGCCGCCCGGGCCGGGCTGCGCTCCGGCTTCCTTAACCTCGCGGCGGATCAGCTGCAGAGCGCCGCACCCGGCTCGGACCAGCAGCTGGCGTGGGCCCGCACGGTCGCCGCGACCAGCCGCTACGACCACAGCCGCCTTGACCTGCTCCGCGGCATCCTGGACGGCAGCACGGTCATTGCCGGCCTGTCCGTTGATGCTGAGCTCCGCTGGACTCTGTGGCATGCCCTGGCCGCGAACGGGCAAGCCACCGCGGCCCAGCTCGACGCGGAGCTCGCCCTGGACAACACGGCAGCCGGCAAGTCCGGTCATGCCACCGCTCTCGCGGCCCGCCCCGACGAGGCCGTCAAGGAGGCAGCCTGGCAGGACGCGGTGCACGGCACCGCGCTGTCCAACCAGCTGCTGAGCGCCACCATCGCCGGTTTCACCACGGCCCCGGCAGCGCTGCTGCGCGGCTTCATCGACCGTTATTTCGACTGCCTCGAAGAGGTCTGGGCGGGGCGCAGCATCGAAATCGCCAGCCGGATAGTCCGCGGTCTCTACCCGTCGGGCCAGGACCTGGCCGACGGCACTGCAGATACGCACCCAGTCATCGTCCGGACAGACCGCTGGCTGGCCGGGCATCCGGCGGCCCCGCGGGCGCTGCGCCGCATCATCATCGAACAGCGCAGCCATCTGCACCGGGCCCTCACGGCGCAGGCCCGGACCGCCTCCCCGGCATAACCCGCACGAACCGCCGTCGACTGCTCCGCAGCGGCCCTGGCCGCTAGGGCACCCGGTGCAGCCATTCCGGGGTGCCGAACTTGGCATCGACCCGGTGGCGCGCGGCGGCGAGCTCCGCCGCGGTAAGTTCCGAGAGGGTTGCGGAATACCGTTCGGTGAAGACCTCCATCATCGTGGCAACGATGTCGGCGCGGGACAGGCCCGTTTGCCGGCGGAGCGGATCTACGCGCTTCTTGGCGCTCCGGGTTCCCTTGTCCGAAAGCTTCTCCTTGCCGATCCGCAAGACCTCGACCATCTTGTCCGCGTCGATGTCGTAGCTCATGGTCACGTGGTGCAGCATCCCGCCGTTGGCAAGCCGTTTCTGCGCGGCGCCGCCAATCTTGCCCTGGTCGGTGGCGATGTCATTGAGCGGCACGTAGAACGCGCTGATCCCCATCTTCGCCAGGGCTGCCATCACCCAGGAATCCAGGAAGCCGTAAGAATCCGCGAAGCTGATGCCGTCCACCAGGCTCTGGGGCAGGTACAGCGAGTAAGTGATGCAGTTACCGGCCTCCATGAACATCGCTCCCCCGCCGCTGACCCGGCGGACCACGCTGATTCCGTGCCGTTCCACGCCGTCCGGGTGCAGCTCGTTGCGCACGGACTGGAAACTGCCGATCACCACAGACGGCTCCTTCCAGTCCCAAAAACGCAAGGTGGGATTGCGGCGCCCCGCCCCGACCTCTTCGGCCAGGACCTCATCGAGCGCCACGTTGACGTGGGTGGGCAGCACGGTCGGAGCGATGATGTCCCACTCGTGGTCCGCCCAGCCGGTGGCCTTCGCCAGGGCGCGCCTGATGGTGACGGCCACGGCGTCGGCCGAAAACCCGAACAGGACAGCGTCCGCAGGGAGGGCCGCGGACACCGCGGCGGAGATCTCCGCCGCGCTGGCATTCGCGGGCTGGCCGGTAAGCGCCGCATTGATCCCGGACAGCGCCTCGTCCGGCTCCAGAAAGAAGTCACCGCTGAGGGAGACCTGAGCGAGTACACCGTCGGCGACGAAGAAATCGGCGACGACGAGCTTACCGCCGGGAACCTTGTACTCCCCGTGGTGGCGGGTGCCGCCGGCGTCAGAGCTGCGGGGGTCAGTGGCCGGGGTGGGGGTTGTCATGGCATTAATCCTGCCACGCAGTGAGGGCCCCGGCTGCGGATACCGGTGCGGTTCCGCGCAGGACGAAAAAACCCGCACCGGTAACGGTGCGGGTTTTTTCGACAGACCTTGGGGAGAAGAGGTTACTTCTTGCCGCCGAAGCCCTTGAAGCGAGCATTGAAGCGCTCGACGCGGCCTGCGGAGTCCATGATGCGCTGTTTGCCCGTGTAGAACGGGTGGGACTCGGAGGAGATTTCGACGTCGATAACCGGGTAGGTGTTTCCGTCTTCCCACTCGATGGTCTTCTTGGAAGACACGGTGGACTTGGTCAGGAATTTGACGCCGGAAGCCAGGTCGTTGAAAACAACAGCTTCGTACTTCGGGTGAGTATCAGACTTCATAATTGGGCCTTTGTTCGCACAGCTGGATTTTGCCAGCTGCCAGGTATGAATGGGATGGCCGGCGGAATGCACCGGACGGCCAACTACCTATCATAGCCGAAACTCCGGGCCGTTGCGGACTGCCGGGTCCAGTGGGCCGGCGTTGTGGGCCGACGGCGCGGCCGGGGATGCGGGTCAGGGATGCGGGCCGGCGCTGGAGGCTGGCGGGCGCAATTCCCAAAAGCCGACGGCGGAGGCCGCCGCCACGTTGAGCGAGTCCACGCCGGCCCGCATGGGAATCTTCACCGCGAGGTCGACGGCGGCGAGGGTACCGGCGCCCAGGCCCGCGCCTTCGGTGCCCAGTACGAGCGCGAGCTTATCCAGCCGGCGTGCGGCCAGCTCATCGAGGTTCACGGCGTCGTCGGTAAGTTCCATGGCGGCAACAGTGAACCCGTGCCTGCGCAGCACTTCCAGGTCCCCGGGCCAGTCCTCCAGCCGGGCCCAGGGCACCTGGAACACCGTTCCCATGCTGACCCGGACGCTGCGCCGGTACAGCGGATCCCCGCAGCGCGGTGAGACGAGGACGGCATCGACGCCCAGCGCCGCGGCGGAGCGGAAGATCGCCCCGACGTTGGTGTGGTCCACGATGTCCTCGAGCACAGCCACCCTCCGGGCGCCGGCGAGGAGTTCGGCGAGCGGCACGGGGGCCGGCCGTTGCATGGCAGCCATCGCACCCCGGTGCAGATGAAAGCCGGTGATGTCCTCCAGGAGTCCGGCGGTGCCGATGTACGCCGGAACGTCCGGATACTGCGCAAAGACATCGGCGAGGTCCTCGAGCCATTTCTCGGCGAGGAAGAACGACCGCGGTCGGTGTCCCGCCGCCAATGCCCGGCGGAGCACCCGGGAGGACTCGGCGATGTACATGCCCTCGGCCGGTTCCCGGAGCTTGCGCAAGTGCACGTCCGTCAGCTGGGTGTAGTCCGAAACCCTGGGGTCATCGGCGGCGTTGAGGCGGTGGAAGGTCACGGGTGTGTCATTTCGATGGCGACGGAGCGGATTATTTGAAGAGGTTGGCGATCATGAAACCCAGGGCGACGAGGCCCAGGACAAAAATCACCCCGCGCAGGACCACCGGGGACAGCCGGCGGCCTACTTTGGAGCCGACCACTCCGCCGATCAGTGAGCTGACAGCGATCAGCCCCACGACCGGCCAGTCGATCCGGCCGAAGGCGAACAGCAGGTACGAGGCTGCCGCCACAACGTTCACGCCCAGGACCAGGATGTTCTTCATGGCGTTGGCGTTCTGGATGGTCCCGGTCATAAAGATTCCCAGGATGCCGACCAGCAGGATGCCCTGGGCGGCCACGAAGTATCCGCCGTAGACGCCGGCCAGGTAGACGAGGACCACGAGAACGACGCCGTGGCGTCGGTCCCGGATGGCGTGTTCGGGGTTTTGTTCCCGGTTCCGGACCCACTGCTGCAGCTTGGGCTGGAACAGCACCATCAGCAGTGCCAGCACAATCAGGGCGGGCGCGGCGTAGTGGAAGACCTTCTCGGGCAGGTGCAGCAGCAGATAGGCCCCGGTAATGCCGCCCAGCAGCGAAGCCGGCAGGAGTTTGAGGAGCTGCCTGCCGCGGCCCGTCAGTTCCTTGCGGTAGCCCCATGCTCCGGCTGCGTTCCCGGCCACCAGACCCATCGCGTTGCTGATGGAGGCGGTGACGGGCGCATAGCCCAGGGCAATCAGGACAGGGAACGTCACCAGGGTACCGGAACCGACAACACTGTTGATGGTGCCGGCCCACAGGCCTGCGAAGAAAATGAGGACGCTATTGAAGAATTCCACGCTCGGTCAACGACCCAATCAGCGCCGTGCGGTGGCGGCGTACCGGCCGGCGTTGACGCTGATATCCAGCGGCAGCCCGAACGTCTCACTCAGGTGTGCGGCCGTGAGGACGCTGCCGATCGGACCCTGGGCCACCACGGCGCCATCGCGCAGGAGCAGGGCGTGGGTGAAGCCGGGCGGGACTTCTTCAAGGTGGTGCGTGACCAGAACAATGGCCGGGGCTGCCTCGTCGCGGGCGAGTTCACTGAGCCGGTACACCAAATCCTCGCGGCCGGCGAGGTCAAGTCCGGCGGCCGGTTCATCAAGCAGGAGCAATTCCGGGTCCGTCATCAGGGCGCGGGCGATCTGAACGCGCTTGCGCTCCCCCTCGGACAGCGAGGCGAAGGGCCTGTTGAGCAGCGGTCCCATGCCCCACTCGTTCAGCAGCGCGAAGGCGCGGCGTTCGTCGTCTTTCTCGTATCCCTCCCGCCACCGTCCGGTCACGCCGTAAGCGGCCGTCACCACAACGTTCAGGACTTTCTCGTGCTCCGGGATCTGGTTGGCCAGCGCGGCCGAGGACAGGCCGATCCGGGGCCGTAGTTCAAAGACGTCGACGGCGCCGAGGACTTCCTCCAGGATGCCGGCCATGCCACTCGTGGGATGGATCCGCGCCGCAGCAAGCTGGAGCAGAGTGGTCTTACCGGCGCCGTTGGGGCCCAGAATCACCCAACGCTCGCCTTCCTTGACCTGCCAGTCAACCTTGTCCAGGAGGGTTTTTGCCCCGCGTACAACGCTGACGGCGGCCATTTCAAGAACATCACTCATAGGAGTAGACACTAGGACAAAAAAGCGGACGACTGATAACCGGCGGGGAGCACCGCGCGTGCACCGCCGGGGTTCCGCGCGGTCACTGGAGCGCAACGAATTCCGGCGGCTATCCGCATCCTCGTTAGGATTGCAGCCATGAACCTGTTCGGAACCGCCGTGAGCTATGCCCCGAAACTGACCGATCCCCAGGTGCAGCGGCTCCGTTCGCTGCTCGCTGGGGCAGGACTGGCGCTGGGCGCCGAAACCCGGACCGGGGACTCCCGCTTCGAGGTCTACACGGCGGACGTTGGTTTCGGCGCGGCGGGCACCCCGGTCGCAGACGGAACGCTGGCGGACCTCCGCCGGGCGGTGGCCGGGATCGGCTCCGACGGCGTCGACACGGCCATCGTCCCCGCGGCCCTTCGCGGTGCGGCCCGGAAGATGCTCCTGATGGATGTGGATTCCACCCTGATCCAGCAGGAAGTGATCGAACTCCTGGCGGCCTACGCCGGCAAACGCGCCGAGGTCACAGCCGTGACCGAGGCCGCCATGCGCGGCGAACTGGACTTTGCCCAAAGTCTGCACGCCCGGGTGGCGGTGCTCGCCGGACTGCCGGCCGACGTCGTGGATTCCGTCCGGGCCGAAGTGACACTCAGCCTGGGTGCGGCGGAGCTCGTGGCCGCTTTCCGGGCCGCCGGACATGTGGTGGCCGTGGTCTCGGGCGGTTTCAACCAGATCCTGGGGCCAATTGCGGCCGGGCTGGGGCTGGACCACTGGATTGCCAATGAGCTGGAGATCGTCGACGGCGCGCTGACCGGCAAGGTGGTCGGTGAGGTGATTGACCGGGCGGCCAAGGAGAGGTACCTGCGCGAATGGGCTGCCGAGGAAGGCATCCCGCTGGAGCACACGATTGCAGTCGGCGACGGCGCGAACGACCTCGACATGCTCTCAGCTGCCGGGATGGGCGTGGCGTTCAACGCCAAACCGGCTGTCCGGGCCGCGGCGGACGCTGCGGTGAACATGCCCTATCTCGACGCCGTGCGGTACATCGCCGGCGTCTGAAGCTCACCGTAGGCGGAGGATCAGACTGGCCCAGCAGAAATGGCCGGGGCACCTGCCCCGGCCATCTCCCTGGTCCGCTCGAAGCGGCTGTTGTTTAGCTGCTGCTCTTGTCGAAGTAATCGGCTCCGCCGACGTACTCGGTGTGGCCGCTTTCGACGTCGGCGGCCACCATTTTAGCGACCTCTGCCCCGAACTCCTTGACGGAATACAGCCTTCCCGCCTCTGCCCGCCGGGCCTCGATGGCGCCCGGGTTGGAGCGGTCCAGCAGGGTGGCGGTGACGGTGCCCTCAATCATGTCCCCGGAGACGACGACGAGGGAGATGCTCTTTTCGGCAAGGTTCGGAATGAGTTCGCGGAGGGCGTCCTCCCCGGCGCGCTTGCTGCGTGCCACCGGCTCGTAGTTCTCCATGGTGGGGACGGTGTTGATGAAGTGGGCCTGGTGGCTGGTCACGAACACCACCCGGGAACCCTCCGGCATCAGCGGTACGGCTGCGTTGAGCATGTTCACCTGGGCGTCGCGGTTGAGCTTGAGGGCGTAGTCCGGTTCGACACCGGATTCCATCCCGCCGGAGGCGTTAAGCACCAGGAGGTCGAGCGAGCCGAAGTTCTCCATCGCGGCGCTGGCAAGGGCCTGGACACCTTCCTGGGTGGTGAGGTCGGCTCCGACGGCCACGGCACGTCCGCCGCCGGCTTCGATTTCCGCGACCACTTTGTTGGCGCGGGGCGCCTTCTGACGGTAGTTCACTACGACGGCGGCGCCCTCGGCGGCGAGGAACTTGGCCACCTCCGCGCCGATGCCCCGTGACGAACCGGTCACGATTGCGGTCTTGTTATCCAGCAGTCCCATATGAGCTCCTTTGTTCCAAACGTCCAAAAAACGGTGGGTCTGCTGTCCATCATGCCAGCGCCACGGGTCTTTTCGGTTGTCCGGGTTCCACAAAGAAGCCGCACGAGACTAGTGCCGGCCCCGTGCCCCGGAGCAGCGTTTTGGAGCATGCGACCCGAGGACGGCAAGGGCAGTCGAGCGGCGTCAGGGCCCGACGCCGCGGGGCGTGACGGAGGATTCGACGCCGGCGCCGCGAAGCGCTCGCCGCGGCCGGTTAGTGCCCCGGCGCAGGCTACGCGTGGTCGATCCGGATTTTCCGGCTGGTTGCCTCCGGCGGGGCGGCGGGGGCGGCGGGGGCGCGTACCTCCAGCACGCCGTCTTTGTAGGTGGCGGTGATGTCCTCTTCCCTGGCTCCCGGCGGCAGAGCGACACTGCGTGTGAACGAGCCGTAGCGGAACTCGGAGTGGTAACCGTCCTTGCTTTTCTGCTCGGACTTTTCCTCGCGTTCGGCTTTGATGTGCAGCCTGCCGTCACTGACGGAGACGTCCACGTCCTTGTCCGGGTCTATCCCCGGCACCTCGGCACGCACCACCAGGGTGCTGCCGTCCACGAACTGCTCGACCTTGATGGATGGGGTCATCGTAAGGTCGCCGTCCATGAAACGCTTGAAGGGTTCCAGCACGTCCGACGGCACCCACTTGTTTAGCTCTGCCACGATAGTCCTCCTGATGCCATGCCCCTGCCATGGTGTGGTCAGGGACTCTAGCCCCAGTACACACCCGGCTTGGATCGGCGCTTAGGGCATAAGGTCCCGTGGTGGCCGGCTAGTGGCCCATGCCGAGGCCGCCGTCCACCGGGATCACGGCCCCGGAAATGTACGCGGCCTCGTCACTGGCGATCCAGCGGACCACATTGGCGACCTCGGAGGCCTCGGCGAAGCGCGCGGCCGGCACCTTGGACAAATAGTCTTTCTGCGTGGCCTCCGGCAGTTCCGCCGTCATGTCGGTGTTGATGAACCCCGGCGCCACCACATTGGCGGTGATCCCGCGGGCACCCAATTCGCGGGTCAGCGAGCGGGCGATGCCCACCAGGCCCGCTTTCGAGGCCGAGTAATTGATCTGGCCGGGCGCGCCGTAAAGGCCCGATACGGACGAGATCAGGACCACCCGGCCTTTGCGTGCCCGGATCATTCCCTTGGAGGCGCGCTTGATCACCCGGAAGGCGCCGGTGAGGTTGGTGTCGATGACCGAGGTGAAATCATCCTCGCTCATCCGCATCAGGAGCGTGTCCTTGGTGATGCCGGCATTCGCCACCAGCACCTCCACGGGACCATGCGCCGCTTCGACGTCGGCGAACGCGGCGTCCACAGACCCCTCATCGGTGACGTCGGCCTTTACGCCGAGAATGCCGGCGGGGAGGGCCGATTCGCTGCGGTAGGTCACGGCCACCTTGTCGCCGTTGGCGAGGAAGGCCTCGGCGATGGCAAGGCCGATTCCGCGGTTGCCGCCGGTGATCAGGACGCTGCGGCCGGTGGTTGCTGCTTCAGGCATGGTGGGGCTCCGGAATTCTGCGGCGGGACGGCGCCGCGCTGGGGGCGGAATTTTTGCTGCCTCCGATCTTAGCGCCCGGTTGGTCCGCGTTTGGGTGGCCCTGCCGTTGGTGAGAGAATTGTTCTAAGCCTTGGGAGCGTGATCGAACAGCCTTGACACTCAAAAACCGACCCGGTGTACCTGTGCCCGGGAATCCGGAGCTTCCCTCCGGTGACATTGAGGTTCACAGCATTACGGACGCCGCCACAGCGCACTCGGAAGAGATGCGCCAGCGGATGATCAAGTACGCCATTGCGATGGGCATCCGCATGGTGTGCCTTGTTCTAATTTTTGTGGTGGATGGCTGGCTGAAGATCCTCCCGGTCATCGGGGCCGTGTTCCTGCCCTGGTTTGCGGTGATCATCGCCAACGGCGGCGACGCCGCGGAGGTTCACTCCGATTCGCTGTTGGACTACGCTCCGCTGGCTCAGCTCGATGCACCGGCCGCACCCGTCGTTCCCCCCGAAACTGGTGTACCGGCGCCGGAGGATCCGTCCGTGACGCTGCTCCAGGGCGAAGTCGTTGAGGATGAGGAGTCCCCGCAGGACGTCCCCGGGCGCCGCGGCGACGATTCGGGGCGGGCTGCGTCATGAACCTTTTTGACCTCACCGGGAATGGGAGCGCAGCCGGACCGGCCGACGCCCGCTGTTCCCGCAAGGCATGCCGGAACGGCGCCGACTGGCAGCTGCTCTGGAACAACCCCAAGATCCATACCCCGGACCGGCGCAAGATCTGGCTGGCCTGCGGAGAGCATCGGGCCTGGCTCGAGGACTATCTGCAGACCCGTGGACTCTGGAAGGACACTGTGGCATTGGACCCGGCAGGCAAGGCACGCTGAATGTACCGTTTTCTGTTCTCCAGTAAGTGGCTGGGGTATTTGTTGCTGGCTGCGATTTTTGCTGCGGCTTGCGTTGGCCTGGGCCGCTGGCAGATGGACCGCCGCGCTGAGACCCTCGCCGGCATCAACCGCGTCGTGTCCAACTACTCCGCCACCCCGGTCCCGTTCGCCCAGGTGAAAGACCAGTTCACCACCCTCGCGGCCGAACGCGAATGGACCCAGGTGGAGCTGAAGGGAAGTTATGACGTCGCCGGGCAGAGGATCGTCCGCAATCGTCCCCTCAACGGCCAGCCCGGGTACGAAGTCGTAGTGCCCTTCAAGGTCAACACCGGGGAAACCGTCGTGATCGACCGCGGCTGGCTCCCGATCGGCAACAACAACCCGGGCCGCCCCGACTCGGTCCCGGCGCCCCCGCAAGGCCCCGTGACCGTCGTCGCACGCTTGAAGCCGGCTGAGCCGGAGCTCCAGCGGGGTGCCCCCGACGGCCAGCTGGCCTCGATCGACCTCAAAACATACTCCGCCCAGCTTGGATATCCTCTGCTCACGGGTGCGTACGGCCAGTTGGCGTCAGAAAATCCGGCAGCCGCGGACATGCCGTTTCCGTTTCCGAAGCCGTCGACTGACGAGGGCACCCACCTGTCGTACTCGCTGCAGTGGTTCGCGTTCGGCGTGCTGATGTTCATCGGTTTCGGATACGCGGCCCGGCAGCAGGCGCGCAACGCGGCCATTGACGCCGAGGACGCCGAAACCCAGGCCGTTGATGGGGATGGCGCCTTCATGCACTCCAGCGGCCCGGCCGCGCGCCGCCGTCCTGCGCCGCGGAGACGGAGGAACGCGACCGCGGAGGAAGAAGAAGATGCCATCCTCGATGCCCAGGGGTTCTGAGGTGGCCGGCATCGTTCCAGAGCCAGTGGCCCGGGTGAAGCGTGCCTTGGGCGCCCTCGGTGCTCAGGACACCGTCATGAGCTTCGCGTCGGCGGTCCCGACGGCGGCAGCGGCGGCCGCCGCGCTGGGCTGCGATGTCGCAGCCATCACCAACAGTCTCGTGTTCAACCATGACGGCGTTCCGCTGCTGATCCTGGCCAGCGGCTCAGCCAGGGTGGATGTCGGCAAGGTCGCCGGCCAACTGGGTACTGGCACGATCCGCCGGGCCGCCCATGCGTTCGTGCTGGAACACACCGGCCAGGAGGTAGGCGGCGTGGCCCCGGTCGGGCATCCGGCAAAGATCAGAACCCTGCTGGACGAGTCCCTCGCGGCCCACCCCGTCCTCTGGGCAGGCGCGGGAGAGAACCACTCGATGTTCTCGATCAGCTACGGGGAGTTGCGCAGGATCACCGGGGCCGAGGTCATGCCGGTGCGCTGATACCGGTAATCTGCCCGCATGCGCCGAGGCGCGACGACGCCTACGCCAGCGTAATCAGGTCAAGGTAGTCTTCGTTCCAGTGGTCCTCAATGCCGTCGGGCAGCAGCACGACGCGCTCGGGATTCAGGGCCGCAACGGCGCCTTCGTCGTGGCTGACCAACACCACGGCGCCCGTGTAGTTGCTCAGCGCGCCTAGAATTTCCGCGCGGCTGGCCGGGTCCAGGTTGTTCGTGGGCTCATCGAGGAGCAGCACGTTAGCGCTGGAAGCCACAATGGTGGCCAGGGCCAGCCTGGTCTTCTCGCCGCCGGACAAGACCCCGGCGGGCTTATCGACGTCGTCACCGGAGAACAGGAACGAACCCAGGATGTTGCGGACCTCCGCGTCGTTCATGTCCGGAGCGGAGGAGCGCATGTTCTGCAGAACAGTGCGGTCGACGTCGAGCGTCTCGTGTTCCTGGGCGTAGTAGCCCACCTTCAGGCCGTGGCCGGCCACCACCTCGCCGGTGTCCGGCTTGTCGACGCCGGCCAGCATGCGCAGGAGGGTGGTCTTGCCGGCGCCGTTCAGGCCCAGGATGACCACCTTGGAGCCGCGGTCGATGGCAAGGTCCACGTCGGTGAAAATTTCCAGCGATCCGAAGGATTTGCTGAGCCCGTCGGCGGTGAGCGGGGTCTTGCCGCAGGGCGACGGATCCGGGAAACGCAGCGCTGCTACACGGTCGGTGGCACGAACGGCCTCGAGGCCACCGAGCAGACGCTCGGCACGCTTGGCCATGTTCTGCGCGGCGACGGCCTTGGTGGCCTTGGCGCGCATCTTGTTGGCCTGGTCGAAGAGGACCTGGGCCTTCTTTTCCGCGTTGGCGCGCTCCCGCTTGCGGGCGCGCTCGTCCGTTTCACGCTGCTGGAGGTAACGCTTCCAGTCCATGTTGTAGAAGTCGATCTGGGCGCGGTTGGGGTCCAGCAGGAAGACCTTGTTGACCGTGGCCTCCAGCAGCTCGGTGTCGTGGCTGATCACAATCAAGCCGCCCTGGTGGTTCTTCAGGAACTCGCGGAGCCAGGCGATGGAGTCCGCATCGAGGTGGTTGGTGGGCTCATCGAGGAGCATCGTCTCGGCGTCCGAGTACAGGATGCGGGCGAGTTCGACGCGGCGGCGCTGGCCGCCGGAGAGCGTTTTGAGCGGCTGGTTCAGCAGCCGGTCCGGGAGGGCCAGGTTGGAGCAAATCGCGGCGGCTTCGGCTTCCGCGGAGTAGCCGCCGGCAGCCAGAAACTCGGACTCGAGCCGGTCGTACCGGTTCATGGCCTTGCGCTGGACCTCGGCGTCGTCGCTGGCCATGTCCTCGTGGGTCTGCTTGAGCTTGTTGACGGCGATGTCCAGGCCGCGGGCGGCCAGGATCCGGTCGCGGGCCAGCTGCTCCATGTCGGGGGTCCGGGGGTCCTGGGGAAGGTAGCCGATCTCACCGCTGCGGGTGACTTTCCCTCCGGCGGGCAGGCCCTCGCCGGCGAGCACCCGGGTGAGCGTGGTCTTGCCTGCACCGTTACGGCCTACCAGGCCGATCTTGTCTCCCTTGTCGATCCGGAAGCTCACCTGGTCCATAAGGAGGCGGGCGCCGGCGCGCAGTTCGAGATCCTGGACGGTAATCAATGCAGCTAAGGCCTTTCACAACGGGGAACGCCGCGGCACAACGGATGGAAGCTTGGGGGGTGCCGGGGCAGTACGGCCGAGAGTTCGGCCTTCCCCAGTCTACCGGCCCAGCCTCGCCTTGCTGACAAGGGCCGGCAGGCGCCCGCGGTGAACGGCCGGCAGGCGCCCGCGGTGAACGGCCGGCGGCGGTGGCGCCCGGCATAGCCGTTATCGCCGGTGGCCGTTGGGCCTGCCCTCCAGTTCCGGCGCGGCGGGTTGGTAGGGCTCCTACAAAAATCCGATCCCGGCATGCTCGTAGAGTCGGAATCAGATGCCAGCCCTTTACCCGTGACAGGAACTCCCATGACGAAGACTGACGGCGGCACTGCCGCCACCGCCGCCCGGCAGCGGCACCGCTGGAACGCCACCGACCTGGGACTGATTGCCGTCTTTGCCGCCCTGGTAGGTGCCTCCGCGCTGGTCGCGGCCATTCCGGTGGCGGGATTGGGTGTCCCCATTACGGTGCAGACCCTCGCCGTCATGCTCGCCGGCCTTGCGCTGGGCCCCGGCAGGGCGTTTGCCGCCGTCGGGCTGTACGTTCTCCTTGGACTGGCCGGACTGCCCATCTTCAGCGGCGGGCGCAGCGGGCTGGCGGTCCTGGCGGGCCCTTCTGCGGGTTACATCGTTGGATTCGTGCTGGCGGCCACGACGGCGGGCTGGCTGGCCACCGTGGTGCTGCGCCGGACGGCGGGCCGACCGGGCAAGCTCCGTGCGGTGCTTCTCTTCGCGGCCGCGATGGTGAGCAGTGTCATCTTTGTCCACGGTCTCGGCATCCTCGGCATGATGGTCAACGCCAAGCTGGCCTTCTCGCAGGCGTTCCTGGCGGACCTTGTGTTCTATCCCGGTGACGTGATCAAAAACATACTGGCAGTAATGATTGCCCTGGCCCTGCACAAGGCGTTTCCGGATCTGCTGGTCCGCCGGGTCCGAACCTTCGGAGCGGTCGGCACTGCGGCACCCGTCGGGCGCCCCAACGCCACGCCAAATCACCGGCCGTGAGCAGTATCGTGCTGGACCGGGCTGCGGTGCGGGTGGCGGTCGACGGCCGCGCCGGCCCGAAAACCCTCCTCGAGGAGCTGTCCCTGGAGCTGACCGAACCGCGAATCGGCGTGATAGGTGCCAATGGCTCCGGCAAATCCACTTTGCTCCGGCTGCTGAATGGCCTGGTGGCGCCGAGCAGTGGCACCGTCACGGTGGATGGCTGGGACACCGTACGGTCCGTGCGTGATGTCCGCCGGCGCGTGGGCTTCGTCTTCACGGACCCGCTGTCCCAGCTCGTGATGCCGACCGGCCGCGAGGACGTGGAACTGTCCCTCCGGCGCTCTGTTCGGAACGCCCGGGAACGCCGGGCGACGGCGGAAAGGGCGCTGGCCCGTTTCGGACTGCTGGCGCTGGCTGACCAGAGTATTTATGAACTGTCCGGCGGGGAACGCCAGCTCCTTGCCCTCACGGCGGTCCTCGCTGTGGACCCGGCCGTGCTGGTGCTGGACGAACCGTCCACCCTGCTTGACCTGCGCAACCGTGAGCTGCTGCGGCGGACCCTGGCCGGACTCAGCCAGCAAGTCATCCTGTCCACCCATGATCTTGAACTCGTTCTGGACCTGGACCGGGTCCTCGTGGTTGACGCGGGCGCGGTGGTGTTCGATGGGTTGCCGGCCGCCGCCGTCCATTATTACCGGGAGCTGTGCGCGGCCGGACTGCCGGGTTCCGATCCTCGCCCGGATTCGGGCCCGGGCTTGGGCCCGGGCTCCAACCCGGGTTCGGGCCGGCCGCCCCGGGACGGGACGAAGCCGGACAATCCGAGACTCACGGATCCCGGTGCGACAGATTCCGGTCCGACAGATTCCGGTTCGACAGGTCCCGTTGCCAAGGATTCTTATCCCGCGGACCCCGCGTCCACGGATTCGCGTTTGGGGCGGCGGTGAGCGGCCACGGCTTCCTGCTCGCCAACTATGCGCCCGGGGGTTCCGTGGTGCACCGGGCGCCGCTGTGGCTGAAGTTCCTCCTGGTGGTCGGTTGCGGCATGGCGTCGTTCCTGGTGGTGGACTGGGCCGCCGCAGCCGCCGCTTTGGCCTCGTTGTGCGGGGTTTTCCTGCTCAGCGGGGCGGGTCCGGTTCGGTTGTGGCGGGCGGTCCGGCCGGTGCTTCCGGTTCTGGCGGCGATCGGCGTGTTCCAGTGGTGGCAGCTCGGCGGACCCACCGCGGCCCGGATTGTGCTCAACGTGCTGGTTTGCATCGTGGCGGCGTCCATCCTCACCGCCACTACGCCGGTGCAACGGTTACTGGACGGGGTGGCATCCCTGGCCCGGCCCTTCGAGCGCTTCGGCGCGGATCCCGAACGCTTCGCGCTGACCATCGCCATCATGCTGCGCAGCCTCCCGTTCATCGCCGGCGCCTACAGCGATGTCCGCGACGCCGCAAGGGCGCGCGGGCTTGAGCGCAACCCCCGGGCCCTCATCCTCCCGGTCTTCATCACCACAGTCGCCTTCGCCCGGCAGACCGGAGACGCCCTCGCGGCACGCGGCCTGGGCGAGGCTGACCCTGACGACTAGATCCCTGTCCGGCGGCCCGTCCGCCAGCGGACATGCCCACCCTTCGCCCGGGCCAGTGGACATAAACCCACTATGTCCGTTGGCTGGATCCTAAATTGGGCATGTCCCCGCCAGATCCGGACATGCCCATTGGCTGATCCTGGGACCGGACATGTTCTTTCCTCGCCCGGGCCAGGGGACATAAACCCACTATGTCCGTTGGCTGGATCCTAAATTGGGCATGTCCCCGCCAGGACCGGACATGCCCATTGGCTGGATCCTAAGACCGGACATGTTCTTTCCTCGCCCGGGACAGGGGACATAAACCCACTATGTCCATTGGCTGGATCCTAAATTGGGCATGCCCCCGCCAGGACCGGACATGCCCATTGGCTGGATCCTAAATTGGGCATGCCCCCGCCAGGACCGGACATGCCCATTGGCTGGATCCTAAACTGGGCATGCCCCCGCCAGGACCGGACATGCCCATTGGCTGGATCCTAAGACCGGACATGCCCACCCTTCGCCCGGGCCAATGGACATAAACCCACTATGTCCATTGGCTGGATCCTAAATTGGGCATGTCCCCGCCAGATCCGGACATGCCCATTGGCTGATCCTGGGACCGGACATGTCCATTGGCCGGGCCCAGGGATGGACATGTCCACTGGGCAGGGTGCCCCGGAGGCCGCTAGGACAAGTTCCGGTACTCCAGCAGCGCTGCCGTACCCATGCCGCCGGCGATGCTGATCAGCGCCAGTGCCAGTTGGCCCTCAACCGGGGTGCGCCGCGCCTGGGCCAGCAGCCGCGTCACCAAAACGGCACCGGACGCGCCATAGGCATGACCCAGGGCAAGGGCACCGCCGTCGAGGTTTGCCCGCTCCGGGCTGATGCCGAGCTGGTCCAGGCAGGCAAGCGTCTGGGACGCAAAGGCCTCGTTGAACTCGACCAGACCCAGCTCCGCGGCAGAAACACCACTGCGTTCGAGCAGCCGCCGGGCAGCGGCCGCCGCCCCGAGACCCAGCAGCTGCGGGTGCACGCCGGCCGTATCGGTGCCCAGCACGAGCAATCCGTCATGCGCGCGAAGCTCGCGGGCGTGCGCCAGGGAGGTGACCACGACGGCGGCCGCCCCGTCCGCGTCGAAACAGGAATTTCCTGCGGTGACGGTGCCTTCGGCAGCAAAGGCCGGCGGGAAGCGGGCCAGCACGGCCGGGGTCAGCCCCCGGCGCGGTCCGTCGTCGGAACGCACCACGCCCGCCCCGTCCGGACCGGACTCCGCGGCGAGGGGCACAATCTCGGCGTCGAAGAAGCCGGCTGCGGCCGCAGCCAGCGCACGCTGGTGGCTGCGCAGCGCCGTGGCGTCCTGCCGTTCCCGGCTGATCCGGAACTCGGCGGCGACGTTTTCCGCCGCCACACCCATGTCCGGGTCGCCGTAGCCGGCGGGTGCGAACTGAGCCCGGGCAAAGAACTCCGGAGAGCCGGCGCTGTTCAGGTGGCCGCGCAGCGGTGCGGTACTGATACTTTCCGTTCCACCGGCCAAGTACAGACCACCACCACCGGCGGCCACGAACCGGGACGCGAGGGCGATCGCGTCGAGCCCGGACCCGCACTGCCGGTCCACCGTGAGGCCGGGAACGCCGACCGGCAACCCGGCCTCGAGCGCCGCCAGCCTGGCTACATTCCCTCCGCCGCCCACGGCGTTGCCGATCACCACATCCGCCACCCGGCCGGGCTCCACGCCGGTGTCACGGAGCAGGCGGCCGAGCAGGGGAGCCAGCAGGTCGTGGGCCCGGACGGTTCTCAGGGCCCCGTTGGCCCGGCGGATCGGGGTGCGCAGCGCTGCGATGATGACGGGCTGCCGGTCGTCGGGAAGCACCGGGAGGGAACGTTCAGGCAAGGCGTCGGATCCGGGGATCGCCGCGGTCGATCCAGTTCAGCATGAGCTCCCGGCTGAGCTTGCCGCGGTCGGTCAGGGGAAGTTCGGCCAGCACGAAGTACTCCAGCGGGCGCTTGTTGCGGGGCAGCACGTCTTCGATGCCCGCCTTCAGCTGGGTGGAGCTCAGCCCGCCATGGGACGGCACAACCCCGGCCACCACCCGCTGGCCGCGGAGCTCGTCGGCGGTACCGGCGGCCACGGCAGCGGCGACACCGGGGACGGAAGCCAGGGCCAGCTCCACCTCATGCGGGTAGACGTTGGTGCCGGCGGTGATAATCAGGTCCGAGCGGCGTCCCAGCAGGTGCAGCGCCCCGCCGTCGAGGTAGCCCTGGTCCCCCACGGTGTGCCAGCCGTTGAAGCTCTGCAGGGCCCGGCCGTCGTCGCCCCAGAGGTACCCGTCGCTGACCATCACGCTGCGGATGCAGATGGTCCCGTCGCTGCCGTCGGGCAGCGGAACCCCGCCGGCGTCCGCGTCGACGATGCGGATCTCAACGCCGGGAAACGGTTTGCCGATCCTGGTTCCGCGAGCATCCGGCTGCTGCCCGGGGAGCACCCCCGCGCCGGCGACAAAGCTGAGCTCCGAAGCGCCGTAGTACTCGAAGATGGTTGCGTTGGGCGCCCAGCGGCGGGCCGCCTCCAACGTCCGCGCGTCCAGCTTTGAGCCGGCGCAGATGATGCTCCGGATCCCGGAGGCGTCGACACCGCCGCTTAACCCGCGTTCGCTGAGGATCCGCAGCATCGTGGGGACAAGGACCAGCCGGGTGATGCCGTCGTGGCCGACGGCGGTGTGGGCGTCGCCGACGTCGAACCGGGCCAGGGTGTGGAACTCGGACCCGGCGTACAGGCATTCGGCCAAGGCATAGAGGTTCAGGCTGGCCGCAAGCGGGCCCGGTGCCAGCGTCCTGTCCTCCGCGGTCAGGCCAAAGAAGGCGACCGAGGCCTCGAAGGATTGCTGCCAGGACCGGCGCGAGCGGCTGAAGGCCTTGGGCACGGACGTGGTGCCGGAGGTCAGTCCGATCAGAAAGGGCGTGTCCGGCGGCCCGTCCGCCAGGTCCGGGGAGGCAGCGGTGGAAACCGCGGCCCGGACGGTGTCCCGGATCCGCGCCCTGATCCCGTCCTGCAGACCCTGCGGCCACGTCGGGTCCAAAACGGCGCACTGCCGCTCCCCCGCGACGGCCGCGGCGAACGCGGCGGCAAAGTGCGGGGAGTTTCCCTCGGACAGCACGGTCACGGCGGGTGAGCCGGGCACCAGCCCGGCGGCAGCATCGCGCAGCGCTTCCCAGCTCAGGCGTTGCCCGGCCACCACGACGGCGGTCCCGTCGGGGCGGTCGCGGGCCCAGCGCTGGACTCTGTTCAGGAAAGGCATCAGCCCAACTTTACCGGGCGGAACCGCTCCCGCGGCCGGTCCGCGATATTGTGACTCCATGAGTTTTAACGACAACGTCCAGCTGGATCCGTCCCAGGTCCAGGACCGCCGCGGCATGGGCCGCGGCGTCAAAGTGGGCGGCGGGATCGGCGGCGGGATTGTCCTGCTGATCGCCGCCCTCCTCGGCATTAACCCCGCCCTCCTGGAGGGTCTGGGGTCCAGTACGCAGGAATCCGGTTCGCAAAGCCAGAGCACGGCGCCGGCCTGCAAGACCGGAGCCGACGCAGACGCCAGGCTCGACTGCCGCATCACCGGCACCGTCAACAGCCTGAACGCGTTCTGGCCGGCGTACCTGGCCCAGTACGACACCAAGTATCCGCAGCCCAAAACCGTGATCTTCGATGCGGCAACCAACACCGGTTGCGGCGCGGCGACGTCGGACGTGGGTCCGTTCTACTGCCCCGCAGACACGACCGCGTACTTTGACCCAGGCTTCTTCCAGGAGCTCGTGGACCGGTTCGGTTCCTCGGGCGGTCCGCTGGCGCAGGAGTACGTGGTGGCCCACGAGTTCGGCCACCACATCCAGAACGTCCTGGGGAACCTGGACCGCGCCCAGCAGGATCCCCAGGGTCCGGAATCCGGGGGCGTCCGGGTGGAGCTGCAGGCCGACTGCTACGCGGGCCTGTGGGTCCGGTACGCCACGACCCAGCAGGATCCCAACACCGGGGTCCCGTACCTGGAGCCTTTGAAGGAGCAGGACCTGCAGGACGCCCTCTCCGCAGCCTCGGCCGTCGGCGACGACCGGATCCAGAAGGCCGCCACCGGCCGGGTGTCCCCGGAGGCCTGGACCCACGGCTCCAGCGCGCAGCGCCAGAAATGGTTCTACCAGGGCTACAAGAGCGGCGATATCAACCAGTGCGACACGTTCGGCGCTGCCACCCCCTGACCCCAAGAACCCGGTGAGGGTACGACGGCGGCCGGTCCCCTTCTCAGTGGAAGGAGACCGGCCGCCGTCGTAAGTGCGCCGTCTACGGTGCACCCTGTGGAATGCGCCGGGTGCGGTGCGGCTCAGATGTTGAAGCCGAGGGCACGCATCTGGTCGCGGCCGTCCTCGGTGATCCGTTCCGGACCCCACGGCGGCATCCACACCCAGTTGAGGCGCCATTCGTCGACGACGCTTTCCAGGGCCTGGCCAACCTGCTCCTCGATCACATCGGTGAGCGGGCAGGCAGCGGTGGTAAGCGTCATGTCGATCAGCAACGCGCCGTCGTCGTCCGAGTACTTCAGGCCGTAGAGCAGACCCAGGTCAACGATGTTTACGCCCAGTTCCGGGTCGATGACATCCTTGAGGGCCTCTTCGACGTCCTCGAGGCCCGTGCGGGCCACATTGAGTTCGGTCATGGCGTTGTCCTATCTAGGCCTGTGCTGCAGCGGAAGCAGCAGCGATGGTGGCTGCCCCTGCGCCGGTGGCGTAGCGGTCGTAGCCTTCTTCCTCCAGGCGGTCGGCGAGCTCCGGGCCGCCTTCTTCAACAACCTGTCCGTCAACGAACACGTGCACGAATTCCGGCTTGATGTATCGCAGGATCCGGGTGTAGTGCGTGATGAGCAGGGTGCCCATGTTGCCTTCCGCGTGCGCGCGGTTGACGCCCTCGGAGACGACCTTCAGCGCGTCGACGTCGAGTCCTGAGTCGGTCTCGTCGAGGATGGCGAACTTCGGCTTGAAGAGTTCGAGTTGGAGGATCTCCACGCGCTTCTTTTCGCCGCCGGAGAAGCCCTCGTTGACGTTGCGCTGGGTGAAGTCAGCGTCGATGCGCAGCTGGGCCATGGCGGCCTTGACGTCCTTGGTCCAGGTGCGCAGTTTGGGAGCCTCGCCGTCGATGGCGGTCTTGGCGGTCCGCAGGAAGTTCGTCATGCTGACGCCGGGGACCTCCACCGGGTACTGCATGGCCAGGAACAGGCCCGCGCGGGCCCGTTCGTCGACGCTCATGGCGAGGACATCTTCGCCGTCCAGCGTGATGGTGCCTGAGGTGACGTTGTAGCGGGGGTGCCCGGCGATGGTGGACGCCAGGGTGGACTTGCCGGAACCGTTGGGGCCCATGATCGCGTGGGTCTCGCCGGTGCGGATTGTCAGGCTGACGCCCTTCAGGATTTCCTTCGTGCCCTGCTCGGTGTCAATGCTGACGTGCAGGTCCTTGATCTCAAGAGTAGACATGTGCCTTGTTCTCCTCTGCACGGTGCCTTCCGGCACTGTGCGGTTTCTTGTCGATAAGTTCAGTTGTGCGGGTGCCGGCTGCGGGCAGCTAGCTGAAGGTCGGAGCCTCGGCGCCGTTCAGGACGTTGGTGAAGTCCACATAGACCTCGTCATCCAGGACGGTGACGGCAAAGACAGGGACCGGATCGTAGGCCGGCAGCTGGAGCGGCTCGCCGCTGCGCAGGTCGAACTGGGAGCCGTGGCCCCAGCACTCGATCTTGCAGCCTTCCACCTCGCCTTCGGAGAGGGAGATGTCCGCATGCGAGCAGGTGTCACCGATGGCGTGGATCTCGCCCATCGAGTCCTTCACGATCGCGACCGGATAGTCGTCGATCAGGATCCGGAGCGCCTGCTTAACTTGGATCTCGCTGGCGTTGCAGACCAGTTCGCCCTTTGGCTGTTCAGTCATGGAAGGTTTCCGTGTTCTCTGGTGCTGTGTTTTCCGGTGCTGCGCACTAGTTGTCCGTGGCCGCGAGTTCGCGTTCGACGGCGGCCGTGAGGCGCTCCTCGATCGCGGGCACCCGGATCTGCTGGATGATCTCGTTCAGGAATCCGCGGACCACGAGCCGGCGGGCCACCTCTTCAGGAATGCCGCGGGCCATCAGGTAGAACAGGTGCTGGTCATCGAACCGTCCGGTGGCGCTGGCGTGGCCGGCGCCGGCGATCAGGCCGGTCTCGATTTCCAGGTTCGGCACAGAGTCGGCGCGGGCACCGTCGGTGAGGACCAGGTTGCGGTTCGCCTCGTAGGTGTCGGTGCCTTCTGCTTCCTTACGGATCAGGACGTCTCCCACCCAGACGGTGTGCGCATTGCGGCCCTGCAGGGCGCCCTTGTACAGGACGTTGGACTTGCAGTTGGGGACGGCATGGTCCACGAAGAGCCGCTGCTCCAGGTGCTGGCCGGCGTCGGCGAAGTACAGGCCGAAGAGTTCCACTTCAGCGCCGGGGGCCGTAAAGCGTGCCGACGGCGTGACCCGCACCAAGTCCCCGCCGAGGCTGACGACGATGTGCTTGAACTTGGCGTCGCGGCCCAGCTTCGCCTGCTGGGAGGACGCGTGAACGGCGTCGTCGTTCCATTCCTGAAGCGAGATGACGGTGAGCTGCGCGCCGTCCTCTACCAGCATTTCGATGTTTTCCGAGACGACGGCGGTGCCCTGGTGGTCCAGGACGACGACTGACTTGGAGAACTTTTCGGCGACAATCACCACGTGCTGCGCGGACGCCTCCGTACCCTGACCGGTGAGCACGACGCTGATCTCGCCGTCGGCCTGGACCTCTGCCGGAACAGTGATGACGGTGGCTTCGGTGAAGTTTTCCCAGCCGTTCGCAGAGACGCGGTCTTCCGGAATCGCAGCGGAACCAATCCGACGGTCGTCCCGGCCAACCGTCTCAACGGTGACATTGTCCGGGGCGGTGACGGCCACGGCCGGCGCGGGTCCATTGAGGACTGCGGTATGCAGGCCGCGGAGACGCTTAAGCGGAGTGAACCGCCAGTCTTCCTCCATACCGGTCAGCGGTTTGAAGTCCGCCAGCTGGTAGGACGCCAGGCGCCCGGCGCGGGAGCTGTCGGGCACGCCGACGCCGCCGCCATGCGAGTGGGCCTTGACGGCTTCCCCGGCGAGCGGTGACTTGGACTCCGCGGTGTTCAACGGCGACAGGCTTTCGCCCTCTTCGGTGAAACCGTTGATGAACGGTTGGGCTGAAGGCGCGCCGATGCGGGCCTTTTCAGTAGTGATGTCAGTCATTAACCGACCGATCCTTCCATCTGCAGTTCAATCAGGCGGTTCAGCTCAAGGGCGTATTCCATCGGCAGCTCACGGGCGATCGGCTCGATGAAGCCGCGGACGATCATCGCCATGGCCTCGTCTTCGCGCATGCCGCGGGACATCAGGTAAAACAGCTGCTCTTCGCTGACCCGCGAGACCGTGGCTTCGTGCCCCATGGTCACATCGTCCTCGCGGATGTCGATGTACGGGTAGGTGTCCGACCGGCTGATGGTGTCCACCAGCAGCGCGTCGCACCGGACAGTGTTGGCCGAGTGCTTGGCGCCTTCACGGACCTGGACCAGGCCGCGGTATGCGGCGCGGCCGCCGCCGCGGGCCACCGACTTGGACACAATCGAGCTCTTGGTGTTCGGTGCGATGTGGACCATTTTGGAGCCCGTGTCCTGGTGCTGGCCCTCGCCGGCGAACGCAATGGACAAGGTCTCGCCCTTGGCGCCCTCGCCCACAAGGTAGACGGCCGGGTACTTCATGGTGACCTTGGAGCCGATGTTGCCATCAATCCACTCCATCGTGGCGCCCTCTTCGCAGATGGCGCGCTTGGTGACCAGGTTGTACACGTTGGTGGACCAGTTCTGGATGGTCGTGTAGCGGACCCGGGCGCCCTTCTTCACGACGATTTCCACGACGGCGGAGTGCAGCGAGTCCGAGGTGTAGATCGGCGCCGTGCAGCCTTCGATGTAGTGGACGTAGGAATCCTCGTCGGCGATGATCAGGGTGCGCTCGAACTGGCCCATGTTTTCCGTGTTGATGCGGAAGTAGGCCTGCAGCGGAATGTCCACGTGGACGCCCTTGGGCACGTACACGAACGAACCGCCGGACCAGACGGACGTATTCAGGGACGCGAACTTGTTATCACCCACCGGAATAATGGTGCCGAAGTACTCCTGGAAGATCTCCGGGTGCTCGCGCAGCGCGGTGTCCGTGTCCAGGAAGATGACGCCCTGCTGTTCCAGGTCCTCGCGGATCTGGTGGTAGACCACCTCGGACTCGTACTGTGCGGCCACACCGGAGACGAGGCGGCTGCGCTCGGCTTCCGGGATGCCCAGCTTCTCGTACGTGTTCCGGATGTCCTCGGGCAGGTCCTCCCAGGTGTTGGCCTGCTTTTCCGTGGACCGGACGAAGTACTTGATGTTGTCGAAGTCGATGCCGGAAAGATCAGCACCCCAGGTCGGCATCGGCTTGCGGTCGAAGTACTTCAGACCCTTCAGGCGCAGGTCCAGCATCCACTCCGGCTCGTTCTTCTTCGCCGAAATGTCGCGGACGACGTCCTCGTTGATGCCGCGGCGGGCGTTGGCGCCGACGTCGTTCTTGTCGGACCAGCCGTACTCATAGGTTCCGATTCCGTGGAGCTCGGGATTCTTTTCCAGAATCTCCGAAATCACAGTGGATTCAGCAACCTTCTTCTCTGATAGTTGGTCCGTCATCACGGCCTTTCTTGCAGATGGTTGGATATTTCGTCCAGGCTGCCCGGAAGGGCGGGACCGGTTGGCACCGCGGCCGCCGGACGGCCTGTAGGGATGTGGGTGGTGCAGACGTGGCCGCCCCGGGCCAGCGTGGACAGCCGGCGGACGTCGACGCCCACCAGCCGGGAAAAGACATCCGTCTCGACGTCGCAAAACACCGGAAAGTGCGCGGCGAGCTGCTGGATGGGGCAATGCCCTTGGCAGAGCTGCACACTCGAGAGTGCCGCCGGTAACGGCGCCCTGGCCTCGATGGACGTGGTGGACGCCACAAACCCGTCGCGGCTCAACGCCTCGGAAAGCGCCTGCGCCCGGGCAGTGATGTCCGGACCGGCGGCGTCGATTTCCGGCGCGTAACGGCGTTCCATGTCACCGAAGCGTTCGACGGCGAACTGGCGGACCGCCTCGGGACCGGCCATTTCACTGAGGCGCTGCAGCGCCAGCGTTGCAATGTCCAGGTAATCGTTCCCGAGCGTGGATTGGCCCTGGGAACTGAGGACGTAACGCCGGGCCGGACGCCCGGCACCTGCGCCTGCCCGGGCTGCGCGTTTGACCTCGATCACCCCGTCGCGGGAAAGGTGGTCCAGGTGCCGGCGGACCGCGGCCGGCGTGAAACCCAGCAGCTCACCGAGTTCGGCGGCACTGATGGGCCCGTGTTCGAGCACCGCATTCAGCACGCGGTCCCGGGTCCGTTCCTCGGCGTCGCCCGCCGGGAACGCGGCCGCCACGGCCGGGGCGGCCGGCGCGTTGCGCGGACGGCCGGGCCCGGCGAGGGCAACAGAAGGAGAGCTCATGGAATACACAACACAATCATGTCCTAATTTAGTCCCCGCATCCAGTAAGGCATGACTATCCTCCGGCCCGAACAGGACGTACTACATCACGTAGAATGCTGTGGTGCGATCCCCCGAATCCCCCGTCCTGACCATCAGCGGGCTAGTCAAGGATGTTGGTCCACTGCCCACTCTCGACGGCAAAATGCTGCGGGTGGTCAGCGGGCTTTCCCTCGTAGCCGAACGCGGACAGGTCACGGCCCTGCTGGGGGCCAACGGCGCAGGCAAAACCACCACCATCGAATGCGCCCAGGGGCTGCAGAAGCGCACTTCCGGCAGCATCAGCCTTCTGGGTGAGGACCCGGACACGGCCGGGGCGGGGCTGCGGGCCCGCGTCGGGGTGATGCTCCAGGACGGCGGGCTCCCGCCGTCGGCGCGTCCCGTCCCCCTGCTCAGGCATGTGGCCGGCATGTACCAGGACCCGTGGCCGGTCGAGGAACTGATCGAACGGCTCGGCATCGACGCTTTCAGCCGGACCTCGGTGCGGCGGCTCTCGGGCGGCCAAAAACAGCGGCTTGCCCTTGCCGCCGCCCTGGTGGGCAATCCCGAAGTGCTGTTCCTGGATGAGCCCAGCGCCGGCTTGGATCCGCAGTCACGCCAACTGGTGTTTGAGCTCATCTCCGAGCTCCGGAACCGCGGGATGGGGATCATCCTGACCACCCACCTCATGGACGACGCCCAGCGGCTGGCGGACTACGTCTACATCATCGACGCCGGCCGCAACGTTGCCGAAGGAACGGTGGCCCAGCTCCTGCAGCACCCCCTGCCGCCCGGCGCCGGCGAGCAGCACGTCCGCACGCTGCTGTTCGAGACCGAGCCCGGCCTCGATTTCACCGGGGTGCTGGCCGACGGCGTCACCGTCACCGAGGCGCGGGCGGGCAGCTACGCCGCCACCGGCGCCATGACCGCGGCAGACCTTGCCGCGATCACTGCGGAGTGGGCATCCCGGGGCATCATGCCGCGCTCACTGAGCCTGGAGGCCCGCAGCCTGGAAGACGTGTTCCTCGACATCTCCGGAAGGGAAATTCGATGACCCGCGACAGTGCCGCAGTAGGGAACGTACCGGCCGGCAGCGCGCCGCCGGTCCGCCCCCTTGGCAGCGCCCCCGCGCCGTTGCTGCGCCGCATCCTCCAGCAGGGCAAATACGAGACGGCCACCATGCTCCGGAACGGCGAGCAGTTGATCCTGGCGATCGTCCTGCCGCTCCTGGCCATGGTGGGCCTGACCGTGACCCCCCTGCTGGACAGTTTCGGGTCGAGCCGGATCAACGTTGCGGTGCCGGGCATCCTCGCGCTGTGTGCCATGTCCACCGCCTTCACCGGCCAAGGCATCTCCACCGGGTTTGACCGCCGGTACGGGGTCCTGCGCTTCCTGTCGACGACCCCGCTGGGCCGGACGGGCCTGATGGCGGGGAAGATTCTCGCGGTCCTCGCCGTCCTGGCACTGCAGGTACTGGTCGTCACGGCGGCAGCCCTCCTGCTGGGCTGGCAGCCCGAGCCGGCGGGCTGGGTTCCCGGGCTAGCCGTGCTGGTGCTGGGCGCCGCGGCGTTCACCGCGCTGGGCCTGCTCGTCGCCGGAACCGTCCGCCCGGAGGCCACCCTTGCCATCACCAACCTGCTCTGGATCCTGCTCGGCGCCCTCGGCGGCATCGTGATTCCGGCCGAGCGGCTCCCTGCCCTCCTGCAGGACGTCGTGCACTTCCTCCCGTCCGGGGCCCTGGGGCAGGCCCTGCGGGACGCGTTTCTTTCCGGCAGCGTCCACCCCGCCCCGGTCCTTGTCCTGCTGCTCTGGACGGCAGTCGCCGGCACCGCAGCAACCCGCTGGTTCAAATGGAATTGAGAAAACTGTGAGTACGGCCTCCCGCACACCCCGGACCACTTCCCGCACCATCCCGTGGCTGCCTGACACCGTTAATACGGCGGTCAAGCGGCTGGCGGTGCTGTCCCTGATCGGCCAGACCCTCCTGATCGTCACCGGCGGCGCCGTCCGTCTCACCGCCTCGGGCCTGGGCTGCCCCACGTGGCCGCGGTGCACGGACTCCTCGCTGGTGAATACCCCGGAAATGGGGATCCACGGGATCATCGAATTCGGCAACCGGCTGCTGACGTTCGCGCTGGCCGCCGTCGCCGTTGCCATGCTGGTGTACTTGTGGAATCTGCGCCGGGAACGCCGCGACCTTTTCCTGCTGGCCCTGGCCCTGCTCGCCAGCATCCCGGCGCAGGCCGTGATCGGCGGCATCACCGTGCTGACCCAGCTCAACCCGTGGGTGGTGGGCCTGCATTTCCTGGTCTCCATGGCCCTCGTGGTGGTGGCCACGCTGCTGGTCAACCGCGCATTCGGCCGGACCGGGAAGTTCCGCACCGCCGAACTCGCGGCCCTGCCGGGTGTGGCGCGTCCGCTGACGACTGCCGTTGCCTTGTTCTCCGCCGTGGCGGTCTGCCTGGGTGTGGTGGTCACCGGCGCAGGTCCGCACGCTGGCGACGCCGACGCCCCCCGCAACGACCTGGACTGGGACCTGTTCTCGCACATCCACGCGGTTCCGGCTTACCTGGTGACAGCCGGGGCGCTGTTCGCGGTGTTCCTCGTAGTGCGGGGCAGGATTTCGGGTGCGTTCCGCACCGCCGTCGCTCTGCTGCTGGGCGTCACTGTGCTGCAGGCCGTCATCGGTTTCACGCAGTACTACAACGGCATCCCGGCGCTTCTGGTCGCCGCCCACATGCTCGGCTCGGCACTTCTCATGAGCGCGGCTGTCAACGCAGCCGACCTCGCCCGCAGCAGCCCGGTGAAGTAGGGATCACACAAAGCGTTGTTGTTTGCTGGAAGCCGGTCAGCTTCCCATGATGGCGGAACCGACGAACGGATCAACCGCGAGGGCGAGGAAGAGCAGGGTCAGGTAGCTGATCGAGCCATGGAAGACTTTCATGGCTCCCTTATTGGACACGTCCCCGGCCTGCGCCCGGTTGTAGAGGGCGTGCGATTCGTAGAGGAACCAGGCTCCGGCGAGTACGGCGGTGGCGGTGTAGACCCACCCGGCGCCGCCCGCCGGAATCAGCAGCAGCGAGCACACCACCATGGCCCATGCGTACAGGACCACCTGAACGGATACGACTTTGGCGCCGGCGATCGCACCGAGCATCGGGACCTTGGCGTTGCGGTAATCCTCGCCGTAGCGCATGGACAACGGCCAGTAGTGCGGCGGTGTCCAGAGGAAAATGACCATGAAAAGCACGACGGCGGGCCACTCGACGGTGTTGGTCACCGCGGCCCATGCGATCAGCACGGGGAAGCACCCGGCGGCGCCGCCCCAGACGATGTTCTGTGCGGTGCGTCGTTTGAGGATCATGGTGTAGATGACCACGTAGAAGACGATCGCCCCGAGCCCCAGCCACGCTGCGAGCGGGTTGGCCCCGAACCAGAGAATGGCAATTGCCGCCGCGCCCAGCAGCCAGGAAAACACCAGCGCTTCCCGGGGCGTGACCTCACCGGTGACCAGCGGCCGGTTCTCGGTGCGGTGCATGAGTTTATCGATGTCCCGGTCGATGTAACAGTTGAACGCTCCTGCGCTGCCGGCGGCGAAGGCGCCGCCGACGAGGGTCGCCAGGATCAGGCCGATGGATGGGAAGCCACGCTCGGCGTAGATCATGGTAGGCAGGGTGCTGACGAGCAGCAGCTCGATGACGCGGGGTTTAGTGAGCGCCAGGTAGGCCTTGGCTTTGCGGGCGAAGCCGGCCCGTCCGCGCGGAAGAGAAGCGGTCAGCGGCGTATGTGTTGTGCTCACGGTGGCAGTCACTCTGTTCTGTCTGGCTGTTCAGTCCGGCTTGTTTTCGCAACACGGGTTGCTTTTCGCAAAGGTCCACGAGCAGCGCACAGCCGTGTTCCCGCCCCCGTTGGTAGCCACGACCCATCATACCGCTCCCGGAGGTCACTCAGATTAACGAGTGCTCACAGCCGACCCGGCGGCCGGCGGTTCACTCGAGGGCGAAATCCGGTCCATTTGGTGAGATATACCGCGCCTGCCCGGGCGAATGGGGCTAAGCTGTCTGCAGATCAGCGCGCACGGGACGGCCACAGCGGCGGTCCCACTGTCTGAGGTGTCCATCCGCTATTACCGCAGATGCCCATTCGCGGCTGAAGGATAGATCAACGTTTCGATGGTGAACGGCTGGGACGTACCGCAGCGGGCACCACACTGTGCCCCGGACGGGACTGCCCTTACCGCCCGCCGTCAGCACAGAGAGGGGCCCGGTTTTCGTGCCACATTTGGAAGAGCAAGAACTGTCATGGACCAGCTTGGACGACCGCGCCGTGGACACCATCCGCGTCCTCGCCGCGGACGCCGTGGAGAAGGTCGGCAACGGGCACCCCGGGACCGCCATGAGCCTGGCTCCGGCCGCGTACCTTCTCTTCCACAAGCTGATGCGGCACGACCCGAAGAACCCTGACTGGCTGGGACGCGACCGGTTTGTCCTCTCCCCCGGCCACACCTCCCTTACGCTCTACATCCAGCTTTTCCTCTCCGGCTACGGTCTGGAACTGTCCGACCTTGAGGCGCTGCGCACGTGGGGTTCATTGACTCCGGGGCACCCGGAGTACAAGCACACCGCGGGCGTGGAAGTGACCACGGGCCCGCTCGGCCAGGGCCTGGCCATGGCCGTTGGCTTCGCATTTTCCCAGCGCCGCCAACGCGGCCTGTTCGACGCTGATGCCGCCCCCGGCACCAGCCCGTTCGACCACACCGTCTGGGTTATCGCCTCCGACGGCGACCTGCAGGAAGGCGTCACGGCTGAGGCTTCCTCTCTCGCCGGGCACCAGGAGCTCGGCAACCTCGTGGTTATCTACGACGAGAACCACATCTCCATTGAGGACGACACCGACATCGCTTTCACCGAGGATGTCCTGAAGCGCTACGAGGCCTACGGCTGGCACACCCAGCGTGTGGACTGGACCCGCACCGGTGAATACAAGGAAGACGTGCAGGAGCTCCACGCCGCACTTGTCGCGGCCAAGGCTGAGACGGGCAAGCCGTCCATCATTTCGCTGCGCACCATCATCGGCTACCCGGCCCCGAAGAAGCAGAACACCGGCAAGATCCACGGCTCCGCCCTCGGCGCCGAGGAAGTCGCCGCACTGAAGAACATCCTCGGTTTCGACCCGGAGCGCACCTTCCAGGTCGACGACGAGGTTCTGGCCCACGCCCGCGAAGCTGCGGACCGCGGCGCGGCTGCGCGCAGCGAATGGCAGCAGGCCTTTGAGGCGTGGCAGTCCGGGAACCCCGAGGCCGCCGCGCTGCTTGAGCGCGTTGAAGCGCGCAAGCTCCCGGCCGGACTCGATTCCGCACTGCCGGTGTTCGAAGCCGGCAAGGACGTCTCGACCCGCGCAGCGTCCGGCAAGGTCTTGAACGCAATCGCCCCGGTCATGCCGGAGTTGTGGGGCGGTTCGGCCGACCTCGCCGAGTCCAACAACACCACGATCGAGGGTTCGCCCTCCTTCATTCCGGTCTCCCGGTCCACGGCGGCGTGGAAGGGAAACCCCTACGGCCGCGTGCTGCACTTCGGCATCCGCGAACACGCCGCTGCCTCGATCGTCAACGGCATCAGCCTGCACGGGCGCACCCGCGCGTTCTCCGGCACTTTCCTGATTTTCAGCGACTACCAGCGCCCGGCCATCCGGCTCGGCGCCCTCATGGGTGCCCCGTCCCTCTACGTCTGGACCCACGACTCAATCGGGCTCGGCGAAGACGGACCAACGCACCAGCCGGTGGAGCAGCTGGCCGCTCTCCGCGCCATCCCGGGGCTGGATGTTGTCCGGCCCGGCGACGCCAATGAGGTCGCGGCAGCCTGGAAGGTCATGCTCGAGAACCACGCAAACCCTGCCGGGATCGTGCTGACCCGCCAGAACATCCCCACCTACGCCCGCGGAACGTCAGAGGCCGAGGGTGACACCTTCGGTTCTGCCGCCGGCGTGGCACGCGGCGGCTACGTCCTGGCCGAGGCCTCAGCCGACGGCCGCACCGCCAAGGCGCAGGTCATCCTGATCGGCACCGGATCGGAGGTCCAGCTCGCGGTGGAGGCCCGTGAAGCCCTGCAGGCCCAGGGCATTCCCACCCGCGTCGTTTCCATGCCGTGCGTGGAGTGGTTCAACGCCCAGGACGCCGCCTACCGCGAAGCGGTGCTCCCTGCCGCCGTCAAGGCCCGGGTATCCGTGGAGGCCGGACTTGCCCTGGGCTGGAAGGAATTTGTCGGCGACGCCGGCCGATCCATCTCCCTCGAGCACTTCGGCGCCTCGGCGGACTACAAGCGCCTCTTCCAGGAGTTCGGCATCACCGCGGAGGCCGTAGCGGCCGCCGCCAGGGACTCCCTCGCCGGCCTTAAGGCCTAACCAGCACCTTTTTCGTTCTTTGGGCCGCCGTCCCATTCCGTGGCGGCGGCCCCAGACTCCAGGAGTGACCTATGACCACCACCCCCAGCTCTACCCCCACGCAGCAGCTCTCCGATGCCGGCGTCTCCATCTGGCTCGATGACCTCTCCCGCGGACGCCTGGATACCGGCACCCTGCGCAAACTGATCGAAGAGAAGAACGTCGTCGGGGTCACCACCAACCCGAGCATCTTCCAGTCAGCCCTCGCGGTCGCCCACGACTACGACACCGTGATCGCCGCGCAGGCGGCCGCCGGCAACAGCGTCGAAGAGACTGTCTTCTCCATCACCACCACCGACGTCGCCGACGCCTGCGACCTCTTCGCCCCGGTGGCCGCCGCGACCAAGGGCGTGGACGGCCGGGTGTCGATCGAGGTGGACCCCCGCCTGGCCTGGGACGCGGCCGGCACCATTGCCGAGGCCAAGGCACTCTACGAACGCGTGAATAAGGACAACGTCCTGATCAAAATCCCGGCCACCCTGGAGGGCCTGGAGGCGATCACGGCCACCCTGGCCGCCGGCATCAGCGTCAACGTCACCCTGATCTTCTCGCTGGAGCGCTACCGGGCCGTCGTCAACGCCTTCCAGTCCGGTCTGGAGCAGGCCAAGGACAACGGCCACGACCTCGCTACGATCCACTCGGTGGCGTCGTTCTTCGTCTCCCGCGTTGACTCCGAAGTGGATAAGCGGCTCGACGCAATCGGCACCGACGAAGCCCGCGCCCTCAAGGGCAAAGCGGGCCTGGCAAATGCCCGGCTGGCCTACCAGGTCTACGAAGAGCTGTTCGCCACCGAACGCTGGGCCCTCCTGGCGGACGCGGGAGCCCTCCCGCAGCGTCCACTGTGGGCCTCCACCGGCGTCAAGGATCCGGCCTACCCGGACACCCTGTACGTCACGGAACTCGTCGCCCCCGGCGTCGTGAACACCATGCCGGAAAAGACACTCGACGCGACCTTCGACCACGGTACCGTTACGGGCAACACGATCAGCCGCGGCTACAACGACGCCAACGCCACGCTGAACGCGCTGGACGGCCTCGGAATCTCCTACAACGAAGTTGTCGCGTTGCTTGAGACCGAAGGACTCGACAAGTTCGTGGCAAGCTGGAAGGAACTGCTCGCCGACGTCGAGATTGCCCTCGCCGCTGCACGGAAGGACGCATAGTCCCATGACCACTCTCAGCTACGACGCCACGGGCGCCGCCCGCCTGGCCCACGACCAGCACTTGCCCGCCCTGCTCGAAGAAAAGGTCGCCACGCGGATCTTCGCGAAGGACGCCACCCTGTGGGGCCCCGACGCCGAGGCCGAGGCGTCCGTCCGGCTCGGCTGGGTTGAGGCAGCCACCGTCTCCCAGGCGCTGGTCGCGGACATCCTGGCCCTGCGGGACGCCTTGCGCGCCGAGGGCGTCAGCCGGATCGTGCTGTGCGGCATGGGCGGTTCCTCGCTGGCCCCCGAAGTCATCGCCGGAACCGCGGGCGTCGAGCTGGCAGTGCTGGACAGCACCGACCCGGAACAGGTTGCCGCTGCCCTCGCAGACCGGTTGGCCGAAACCGCGATCGTCGTGTCCTCCAAGTCCGGTTCCACGCTGGAAACGGATTCCCAGCGCCGCATCTTTGAGCACGCGTTTACCGAGGCGGGACTGGACGCGAAGAGCCGCATCGTGATCGTCACCGATCCGGGTTCGCCCTTGGACAAAGCCTCCCGTGAGGCGGGTTACCGGGCTGTTTTCAACGCGGACCCCAACGTCGGCGGCCGGTACTCGGCGCTCACCGCGTTCGGAATGGTTCCCTGCGGCCTCGCCGGTGTGGACATCCAGGCGTTTCTTGACGAAGCGGAGGAGGCCGCCGAGGTTCTCAACGAGGACGGCGCGGAAAACATCGGCCTCGCCCTCGGCGCCGCGCTGGGCGGCACCAGCCCGCTGCGCAACAAGGTGGTCATCGCCGAGGACGGCTCCGGTATCAAAGGCTTTGCGGACTGGGCCGAACAGCTCATCGCCGAATCCACCGGCAAGCTCGGCACCGGGGTGCTGCCGGTGGTCGCCGGCCCGCGCTCCCCCGAAGCCACCCTCGGCGCACCGGACGTCCTTGTGGTCCGTCTCGTCGCGGCGGACGCCGACGTCGAACTCGGTGAGAATGAGGTCGCCATCGCCGGGGGCCTGCCCACCCAGATGATGACGTGGGAGTTCGCCACGGCGGTGGCCGGGCGCCTCCTCGGGATCAATCCCTATGACCAGCCGGATGTCGAGGCCGCCAAGGTGGCGGCGCGCGGTCTGCTGGATGCGCAGCCCGAACCGACGCCGGCGGCCTTCACCGACGGTGCCATCGAAGTCCGCGGTGGAGACTGGCTCGGCGGAGCAAGCACCGCGGCTGATGCCGTCAGCGCGCTCCTCGGCGAGCTGGGCCCGGAAGACTACCTCAGCGTGCAGGCCTACTTCGACCGTCTGGCCTACGCGCCGCTGGAGGGCGTCCGTGACGAACTGGCAGCCCTCAGCGGCCGTCCGGTGACGTTCGGCTGGGGCCCGCGGTTCCTGCACTCCACCGGCCAGTTCCATAAAGGCGGCCCGGCGATTGGCGTTTTTCTGCAGGTCACTGCCGCTGCCGCCACCGACCTGGCGATCCCTGACCGCCCCTTCACCTTCGGGGAGCTGATCTCAGCCCAGGCCGCCGGAGACGCCCAGGTGCTTTCCGACCACGGCCGGCCGGTTCTCCGGCTGCACCTCACGGACCGCGGGGCTGGTGTCCGCCAGTTCCAGGAACTCGTCTCCACGCTGGCCGGCCACGCCGCACCTTCCACCGAAAGCTAAGGCACCCACGTCACCATGCCAGAAAAATACAACGGCAGCCGTCCTTCCTCGGGGCCGGGGCGCAATCCGCTCCGCGATCCGCGCGACAGGCGCCTGAACCGTATTGCAGGACCGTCGTCGCTGGTCCTGTTTGGGGTCACAGGGGACCTGGCCCGGAAGAAACTCATGCCGGCCGTGTACGACCTCGCCAACCGGGGGCTGCTTCCACCGAGCTTCGCCCTCGTTGGCTTCGCCAGGCGGAACTGGGAAAACGAGGACTTCGCCGCGGAGGTGAAGGCGGCGGTCAAAGCCTACGCCCGCACCCCGTTCGACGAGACGGTCTGGACGCAGCTCTCCAAAGGCATCCGGTTCGTGCAGGGCGAGTTTGACGACGACGACGCCTTCAAGCGGTTGAGCGAAACCATCGACGAACTGGACGAACAGCGCGGCACTCGCGGCAACCACGCGTTTTACCTGTCCATCCCTCCGAACGCTTTCGAAATCGTCTGCCGGCAGCTGTCCAAGCACGGACTGGCCCAGGCCGAGGGTAACAAGTGGCGGCGCGTGGTCATCGAGAAGCCTTTTGGCCACAACCTTGAATCGGCACGCCAGCTCAACGACATCGTGGAGTCGGTCTTTCCACCGGACGCGGTCTTCCGGATCGACCACTACCTGGGGAAAGAGACAGTGCAGAACATTCTGGCGCTGCGCTTCGCGAACCAGCTCTTCGAGCCGCTCTGGAACGCCAACTACGTGGACCACGTCCAGATCACCATGGCCGAGGACATCGGAACCGGCGGCCGGGCAGGTTACTACGACGGCGTGGGTGCAGCCCGCGACGTCATCCAGAACCACCTGCTGCAGCTTCTGGCACTGACCGCCATGGAAGAGCCGATTTCTTTCAACGCCGACGACCTCCGCGCCGAGAAGGAAAAGGTCCTCGCGGCCGTCCGGCTCCCCGAGGACCTCTCCACGCATTCGGCCCGCGGGCAGTTCACCGGCGGCTGGCAGGGTGGCGAGCAGGTGGCAGGGTACCTGGAGGAGGACGGCATTCCAGCCGACTCCAAAACGGAAACGTTTGCCGCCATCCGGGTCGACATCAACACCCGGCGCTGGGCCGGCGTGCCGTTCTACCTGCGCGCCGGCAAGCGCCTGGGCCGCCGGGTGACCGAGATCGCCGTCGTGCTCAAGCGCGCGCCGAACCTGCTCTTCACCGACCACGGCGAGGACGATTTCGGCCAGAACGCCGTCGTCATCCGGGTCCAGCCGGACGAAGGTGCTACCATCCGCTTCGGATCCAAGGTTCCGGGCACGCAGATGGAAGTCCGCGACGTCACCATGGACTTCGGGTACGGCCACTCGTTCACGGAGTCCAGCCCGGAGGCGTACGAACGGCTCATTCTCGACGTGCTTCTTGGCGAGCCCCCGCTCTTCCCCCGACACGCTGAAGTTGAGCTGTCCTGGAAGATTCTGGATCCTTTCGAGGAATACTGGGCGTCCCTGGCGCAACAGCCCGAACCCTATGCACCCGGCAGCTGGGGACCTGCCTCCGCCCACGAACTTCTTGCCCGCGACGGACGAACCTGGAGAAGGCCATGATTGTAGATCTTCCCGACACCACCACCTCCAAGGTCTCCAAGAAGATCATGGCCCTGCGCGAGCAGGGCGGTGTGATCGCGCTCGGCAGGGTGCTCACCCTCGTGGTCGTGACCAAGTCCGGGTTGGAAGAGGAAGCCATCGAAGCCGCCAACGAGGCCAGCCGGGAGCATCCCTGCCGGATTATCGTCCTCGCCGACGCCGGAGCCGAGGCGCCGACCCGCCTCGACGCACAGATCCGGGTGGGTGGCGACGCCGGTGCCTCCGAGGTCATCGTGCTGCGCGGTTACGGGGAACTCGCAGAGGAAAGCGAATCACTGGTCGCCGCCCTGCTGCTGCCTGATGCGCCGATCGTGGCCTGGTGGCCGCACGGGGCTCCGAGGAACGCCTGCCAGACCTCCATCGGCGGGATCGCGCACCGCCGGATCACGGACTCGGGCAACGAGGCGGATCCGCAGCGCGCGCTGGAGAACATCCGCCGCACCTACAAGGCCGGCGACACAGACCTTGCCTGGACCCGCTTGACCAACTGGCGGATCCAGCTGGCCGCGGTCCTGGACCAGGTGGACAGCTCCCCGGTGACGGCCGTCGCCGTCGAGGGTGCCTCCGATTCGCCGAGCACCATCCTGCTCGCGGCGTGGCTTACGCTGGCGCTGGACGCGCCGGTGACAATCGTCGCGGATCCGGCCGGCACCGGCATTCGCCGGGTGCGGCTCACCCGGACCGGCGGCGACGTGCAGCTGTTCCGGCCGGGCCTGACGGTGGCAGAGCTGAGCCAGCCGGGCCAGCCGGTGCAGCGCATCTCGCTGCCGCGCCGCAGCCTCAAGGACTGCCTCGCGGAGGAGTTGCGGCGCCTGGACCCGGACGAAGTGTTCGGTGAAGTGATTACTATTGGACTGCCACGTACCAATCTAAGGAGTGTCCGTCCCAGTGAGCGCTGAGCCCAGAGTAAGCATCCATCCCGACTCGACAGTCCTTATGGCCGCCATCGCAGCCCGCCTGATCACCAAGCTGGTGGACATCCAGGACAAACACGGCGAGGCGACTGTGGTTCTTACCGGCGGGTCGATGGGCATCGGTTCGTTGAAGGCCGTGGCCGAATCCCCGGCGGCCCCCGCCGTCGACTGGTCCAAGGTCAACTTCTGGTGGGGTGACGAACGCTTCGTCGCGCCTGATGACGGCGAACGCAACGCAGGCCAGGCCCACGAGGCACTCCTGGCGCACATCAACGCGGACCCTGCCCGGATCCACGTGCCCGGATCCACTGCGGACTTCGACTCTGCGGAGCAGGCTGCCGCGGACTACGCCCGGCGGCTGGCCGGGGCCGCAGCCGCCGAACACGCTGCGGACATGTCCGATGACCGGCCGGAACAGCCGGCTGCACTCCCCCGCTTCGACATCGTCCTCCTCGGCGTGGGGCCGGATGCGCACATCGCGTCGCTGTTTCCGGAACAGGCCGGCATCCGGGAGAAGGAACTCACCGTGGTCGGGGTCCGCAACTCCCCCAAGCCGCCGCCGCTGCGGGTGTCCCTGACCCTGCCTGCGATCAACACCGCGTCCGAAGTCTGGATGGTGGTGGCGGGCGAGGACAAGGCCGGGGCCGTCGGCCTGGCCCTGGCCGGCGCCAACCCGGTGCAGGTCCCGGCTGCGGGCCCGCGCGGCCGCAACGAAACGCTGTGGCTGATCGACGAGAACGCGGCCGCACGGGTTCCGGCCCAGCTGGTCCGGAAGAGCTAGCGCCTGCCGGGTGGTCCGCGCTGCTATCCCCCCGGGAGGCCGCGGCGGGCGCGAAGTCGCTCAAGCGCTCCGGCCAGGACGTCGTCGGCGTCCTGGCTGGAGCGCCGCTCTTTAACGTATTCCAGGTGGCTCTTGAAGCCGTCTGCCGGAAAGTCCTCTAACGCGAACTGGGCTTCGTCGCGGGTGGCCGTTCCACCGCAACGGCGGCAGTCCCAGACCCCGGGGATCAGTTCGTCCGGCAATTGAGCGAAGATCAGCGGAGTCTCGTGGCTTTTGGCGCAGCGGTAGATCACCTGGATGCGGGGGGTGCGGATGCCGTCGGGCGGCTCGTGCCGCGGGGAAGCCCCCTCGGTGGCTCCTACACGGATACCCCGAAAACCGGGGGCAGAATGCAGCATCGGGAACTCCTGGCTACTCGGCGGACATGTTACGCGTGCAATCAGCCACGCGGGCAATGCCACAGTGTAAATCTGGAGTTCCCGATGCGGGGAGGGCCACAGGACCCTAGATGAAGTTTTTAACCCTGTGCCTTCGCAGGCAGTCTTCCAGGGTCTACAGTCCCGGTGCTAGGAGTCGCCGCCTCCGGTGAATCGCATGAGCAGGCCCAGCCCGATAATCACGACACCCCAGGTGACGCCGAGGATAACCGTGAAGCGGTTCAGGTTCCTTTCGGCCACGCCGGAGGAGCTGAGGCCCGATGTCATACCGCCACCGAACATATCCGAGAGGCCTCCGCCGCGGCCTTTGTGGAGCAGGATGAGCAGGGTCAGCAAAAGACTGGTGATGCCCAGGAGGACCTGCAGGATGACATGAAGAACGTCCACGACGGCCTTTCAGAAGAGGTAAATTGCGGGGGCCACGACGGTGTCCGAACTAATCGGTCAACAGGTGACTCTCGAACCTGACAATGTTAGCAAACTCGGCGGCATCAAGGCTGGCGCCACCCACGAGCAATCCGTCCACGTCGCGTTCCTTGAGAATCGACGCGGCGTTGTTCGCCTTCACAGAACCGCCATAGAGGAGCCGGGTCTTGTTGGCGACGTCCCCTCCGAACAGCGTGGCGAGCTCGGCACGGATGGCAGCGCACATTTCCTGAGCGTCCCCGGGACCGGCGACTTCACCCGTTCCGATCGCCCAGACCGGCTCGTAGGCGACGACGAGCTCCGCTGCCTGCTCCGCGGTGAGGCCTTCGACGCCGGCGCGGAGCTGCGCCAGCGTGTGATCAACATGGGTTCCGGCCTGCCGGATTTCCAGGCCCTCGCCGACGCACAGTACCGGGGTGACGCCGTGCTTGAACGCCGCCTTGGTTTTGGCGTTGAGGACGTCATCCGCCTCGTGGTGGATGGTGCGGCGTTCGCTGTGGCCGACCAGGACGTAGCTGCAGCCCAGCTTGGCGAGGAACTGGCCGGAGATGTCACCGGTGTAAGCGCCGGAGTCCGCCGGGGAGAGATCCTGTCCGCCGTAGACAACGTTGAGCTCATCGCCCTGAACCAGGGTCTGGACGCCGCGGAGATCGGTGAACGGCGGGAAAACGGCCACCTCCACCCGGGTGTAATCGTGCTTGGCATCGGACAGAGTCCAGGCCAGTTTCTGCAGGAGAGTGATGCCCTGGACATGGTCCATGTTCATCTTCCAGTTGCCGGCAATGAAGGGCCTGCGGTCGAAGGTGCCGTTGGTTGACGTAGTCACGTGGTCTCCAAAAAGTTGGTAGCAGTGAAAAAAGCCGGCAGGGCGCCCCGTCCGGGGACAGGGTGCCCTGCCGGCTGGACGGGTTAGCGGTCCAGGACGCTGAGGCCCGGGAGTTCCTTGCCTTCGAGGTACTCCAGGCTGGCGCCGCCGCCGGTGGAAATGTGCCCGAACTGGTCATCGGCGAAGCCGAGGGTCCGGACCGCAGCGGCGGAGTCGCCGCCGCCGACGACGGTGAAGGCGTCCGTTCCGGTCAAGGCCTCAGCGACGGCGCGGGTGCCGGCAGCGAACGCCGGGAACTCAAACACGCCCATGGGACCGTTCCAGAACACCGTCTTCGCGTCCTTGATCCGCTCCGCAAACGCGGCCGCCGATTCCGGTCCGATGTCCAGACCGATACCGGAGGCACCGAAGCCGGACTCTTCAATCGCGTCGGCGCGCACCGTTTCGTGGTCGGCGTCGGCAGCGAACTTGCCGGCGACCACGACGTCGGTGGGAACCACGAATTCGGTGCCGGCGTCCGCCGCGCGTTTGAGGTAGTCCTGGACCACCGGGACCTGGTCCTCTTCGAGCAGGCTTCCACCGACTTTGTGGCCTGCAGCGGCAAGGAAGGTGAACAGCATGCCGCCGCCGACCAGGATGGTGTCTGCCTTGCCGATGAGGTTGCTGATCACAGCGAGCTTGTCCGAGACCTTGGAACCGCCCAGCACAACGACGTAGGGCCGCTGGGTGTCGGTGGTGAGCTTGCGCAGCACCTCAACTTCGGTGCGGACCAGATCGCCCTGGTAGGACGGCAGCCGGGTCGCGACGTCGTAGACGGACGCATGCTTGCGGTGCACCGCGCCGAAGGCGTCGTCCACGAAAGCTCCGCCGGAACCGGTGAGGGCCACGAGCTCGTCCGCGAAGGCACCCCGTTCGGCGTCGTCTTTGGACGTTTCCCGCGCGTCGAAGCGCACGTTCTCCAGGACAAGGGCCTCGCCGTCCTGCAACGCCTCAGCTGCAGCCTTCGCGGCGTCTCCGACGGTGTCCCCCGCAAGGGACACCTTGAACGGGGCCAGCCCGGCCAGCCGGGCGACGGCGGGCTTGAGCGAGTATTTGTCCTCGGGCGCACCCTTGGGGCGGCCGAGGTGGGCTGTGACCAGCACGCGGGCGCCGGCGTCCGTGAGCTTCGCCAGCACTGGGAGGGAGGCCTTGATCCGGCCGTCATCAGTCACTGTAGAGCCGTCGAGCGGCACGTTCAGGTCACTTCGCACCAGAACGTACCGCCCGCGGACACCATCAGCGATTAATTCGTCGAGGGTGTGGAATGTCATGAGTCTTACCCTAGCCCAGCTTGGCTGCGACGAGCTCCGTGAGATCCACCAGGCGGTTGGAGTAGCCCCACTCGTTGTCGTACCAGGAAACGACCTTGACCTGGTTGCCGATCACCTTGGTCAGGCCGGAGTCGAAGATGGAGGATGCCGGGTCCCCGACGATGTCCGAGGAGACAATCGGCTCGTCCGTGTAGGTCAGCAGGCCCTTGAGTTCAGGGGTTTCGGACGCGGCCTTGAGGGCGGCGTTGACTTCCTCGACGGTGGTTTCGCGGGAGACGACGACCGTCAGGTCCGTGGCGGAGCCGGTGGGCACGGGTACGCGGATGGCGTAGCCATCGAGCTTGCCCTTGAGCGCCGGCAGGACCAGGCCAATCGCCTTGGCTGCACCCGTGGAGGTGGGGACCATGTTGATGGCAGCGGCCCGGGCGCGCCGGAGGTCCTTGTGCGGACCGTCCTGCAGGTTCTGGTCCGCGGTGTAGGCGTGGATCGTCGTCATCAGGCCGCGCTCGATGCCGAAGGAGTCGTTGATGACCTTGGCCAGCGGGCCGAGGCAGTTGGTGGTGCATGAGGCGTTGGAGATGATGTGGTGCGCCGCCGGATCGTAGAGACCCTCGTTGACGCCCATCACGATGGTGATGTCCTCGTCCGACGCGGGGGCGGAGATCAGGACCTTCTTGGCACCGGCGTCGATGTGCTTCTGCGCATCGGCGGCCTTGGTGAAGAAGCCGGTGGATTCGATTACGACGTCGACGCCGAGCTCACCCCAGGGAAGGTTGGCGGGGTCCCGTTCGGCCAGGACCTTTACGGTCTTGCCGTCGACGACGATGTTGCCGTCCTTGACCTCGATGGATTCGGCCAGGCGCCCGCCGACGGAGTCGTACTTGAAGAGGTGGGCGAGTGCTTCCGGGCTGGTGAGATCGTTGACTGCAACGATCTCGAGATCCGCCCCCTGGGCGAGTGCGGCGCGGAAGTAGTTGCGGCCAATACGGCCGAAGCCGTTAATACCAATACGGGTGGTCACGTTTTCAGTCTCCTTGGTGCTCTTGCAAGCACGACTAGTTGAGAAGGCGCTCAAGCCAACTAACAGATCCCGCACGCCATTGGGCAGAGATGATTACAGATCGGAGGGCGACCAGCCACATTGCTGAAGGCTAGCCGCCTTCCGTGATCCATCTTACGTTTAACTTGGTCCGCCCCCGCAAGTGCGGGGGCGGACCGTCCACGATTCGGGCTGAACGGCCCGTACGGTGAACTTTGCTACGGGTGCGTGGACTTCGCCACGCAGAAGTGCCCCGGCTCTGCTAGAGGGTGATCAGCCCTGTGGCGCTGGTGCGCGCGGCGTTGAAGCGCTTGGCGACGTCGGCCCAGTTCACGATGTTCCAGAACGCTTTCACGTAATCCGCCTTGACGTTCACGTAATCCAGGTAGAAAGCGTGCTCCCACATGTCCAGCATCAGCAGCGGGGTGGTGCCCAGTGCGACGTTGCCCTGCTGGTCATACAGCTGCTCGATCACCAGGTTGCCGCCGATCGGCTCGTAGGCGAGGAAGCCCCAGCCGGAGCCCTGCAGGCCCATGGCCGCGGCCGTGAACTGGGCCCGGAAAGCATCGAAGGAACCAAACGCGTCGTCGATCGCAGCCGCAAGCTCACCCTCAGGCTTGTCGCCGCCGTCCGGGGAAAGGTTCTTCCAGAACACGTAGTGGTTCACGTGGCCGCCGGTGTGGAACGCGAGGTCCTTGGAAAGGCGGTTAATGTTGGCGAAGTCACCCTTGTCGCGGGCCTCGGCCAGCTGGCTGAGAGCGTTGTTGGCCCCGGCCACGTAAGCGGCATGGTGCTTGCTGTGGTGCAGTTCCATGATTCTCGCGGAGATGTGGGGCTCCAGCGCGGCGTAGTCGTAGTCCAGTTCGGGCAGTACGTACTCGGTCACAAAATCCTCCAATGTCGTGGACTGGTTGTCCGTTTGGTAACTCTCGGATTGTGCATCCGGATGGTTTGGCACCCGGAAATTCCTGGATTGGCATCCACTGGGCATAGCCTCCGGTCCCCCCGAGGTATTCCCACCGGCCCGATCCGATTCTGCAGGGGCTGAGCCGGCGGGTCTACTCGTCCAACATTTCCGGCGTCACGTTGGCTTCCGTGCCGGGAATGCCGAGGTCCTGGGCGCGTTTGTCCGCCATGGCCAGCAACCGGCGGATCCGGCCCGCAATGGCGTCCTTGGTCATGACCGGGTCCGCAAGGCGGCCGAGCTCGTCCAGGCTGGCCTGCTTGTGGGCCACCCGCAATTCGCCGGCGTACTTCAGATGGTCCGGCACGTCATCACCGAGAATTTCCAGGGCGCGGTCCACCCGGGCGCCGGCGGCTACCGCTGCCTGCGCCGATCGGCGGAGGTTGGCGTCGTCGAAGTTGGCCAGCCGGTTGGCGGTGGCACGGACCTCTTTGCGCATCCGCCGTTCCTCCCAGACCATGAGCGCGTCATGGGCGCCCATCCGGGTCAGGAGCGCCGCGATCGTGTCGCCGTCGCGGATGACCACACGGTCCACTCCCCTGACCTCGCGGGCCTTGGCCTGGATGCCGAGCCGGCGGGCCGCGCCGACAAGCGCCAGGGCGGACTCCGGGCCCGGGCAGGTGACCTCCATGGCCGAGGACCGGCCGGGTTCCGTGAGGGATCCGTGAGCCAGGAAGGCGCCGCGCCAGACGGCCTCGGCGTCGGCGGCGGAACCGTTCACCACTACGGAGGGCAGCCCGCGCACCGGGCGGCCCCGGGCGTCCAGCAGGCCGGTCTGGCGGGCGAGGGCTTCGCCGTCGCGCACCACCCGGACCACGTAGCGGCTGCCGCGGCGCAGTCCGCCGCCGGATACAACGATAATTTCGCTCTGGTGCCCGTAGACCTCTGCGATGGCGGCGCGCAGCCGCCGCGCGGTGGAGGCGAGGTCAACTTCGGCCTCGATCACGATCCGGCCCGAAATGATGTGCAGGCCACCGGCGAAACGGAGCATGGCGGACACTTCAGCCTTGCGGACCGAAGATTTCTTAATATCCAGCCGGGAAAGTTCTTCCTTGACTGATGCTGTCAGTGCCATGGCACCTTCCTACCTGTTCCCGAAAATGTCGTGGTACGCCGTTGCCAGACGCAGTGGGTCGTGGACCGGCCGGCGGCTCGACGCCCCCACTTTACCCAACACCACCTCGGCGCCGAGCATCCCGGCCGCCTGTTCGAAGTCTGCGACGTCGGCGACGGACGCCGGGTCGGCCAGCACAACGTCGACCGTAAAGTCCGGCGCGTACTCCCGGAGGACCCGCAAATGGTCCCCCGCGGACATGCCGGATGTCTCCTTCGTGTCCATGGCCAGGTTCATCGTGAGGCACCGGCGGGCGGCCGTGCTGCAGAGCGCCTCACGCATTTCCGGGAGCAGCAGGTGCGGCAGGACGGAGGTGTACAAGGAGCCCGGGCCGAGGATCACCCAGTCCGCGAGCTCGATGGCGGTGAGCGCCTCAATGCAGGCCGGAGCGTTCTCCGGCAGCAGCCGGACGCGTTCGAGGGTTCCGGCGACGGCGCACTTTGCCTGGCCGGTCAGGGTCTGCAGCACCGCGGTGCCGTCCGGAGCGGGGACCCGGACCTGGCCTTCGATGGTCAGCGGGATGCTGGACATCGGCAGGACGTCGCCGCGGGCACCGAGCAGCGCACCGGCCCATTTGAGGCCCGCCACGGTGTCGCCCAGAAGCTCCCAGAGTGTCACGATCAGCAGGTTGCCCATGGCGTGCTCGTCGAGGGAACCGCCGCGGCCTTTGCCGGGCGCGAACCGGTGCTGCATCACGTCCCGCCAGGTGCGGCCCCAGTCGGTGTCGTCGCAGAGCGCGGAAAGAGCCATCCGAAGGTCACCGGGGGGCAGCACCCCGTACTCTTCGCGCAGCCGTCCCGAGGAGCCGCCGTCGTCCGCGACCGTGACGACGGCAGTCAGCTCCGATGTGAGCAGGCGCAGCGCTGACAGGGAGGCCGAAAGGCCGTGGCCGCCGCCGAGCGCGACGACGGAGGGTCCCTTGTCCTGCTGGCTGGACAAGGCAGCACTGGCGGGTGGGACGAGAGGAAGCGGACCGGTGAGGAGCGCCATTATTCGCGGCCCAGATCCCGGTGGGTGGTGGTCACCGTGACACGCGGGTACTGCGCGAGCCGCCGCGAGAGTTCCACCGCAACAGCCACGGAGCGGTGCTTGCCGCCGGTGCACCCGACGGCGATGGTCGCGTAGTGCTTATTCTCCCGCCGGTAGCCGTCCAGGACGGGCTCGAGTGCCAGCACGTAGCGTTCCACGAAGTCACTGACGCCCTGCGCCTGGAGCACGTAGCTACTGACGTCGTCGTCGAGCCCGGTGTGCGGGCGGAGCGCCGGCACCCAGTGCGGGTTGGGGATGAAGCGGGCGTCGGCAACGAAGTTGGCGTCCACCGGCAGCCCGTACTTGAAGCCGAAACTCATGACGTTCAGGCGGAGGGCCACGGGACCCGTTTCGCTGAAAAGTTCGGTAATCGCCGTGGCGAGGCCGTGGACGTTCAGTGTGGAGGTATCCAGAACGATGTCGGCGGAGGTGCGCAGTTCGTGGAGCAGCTCGCGTTCGGCGGCGATGCCGTCCAGGATCCTGCCGCCGCCCTGCAGGGGGTGGGGGCGCCTGCCCTGTTCGAAGCGGCGCACCAGGACGTCGTCGTTGGCATCCAGGAACAGCACCCGGAATGCGACGCCGCTGGCTTCCAGGTTGCGCAGCGCGGTGCGGATGTCCACGAACAGTTCCTTGCTGCGGACATCCATCACGACGGCGAGCTTCGAGATGGACCCCGGTGCGTGGGACACGATTTCCGCCAGCGTGCCGAGCATCTGCGGGGGAAGGTTCTCCACGACGTACCAGCCGTGGTCCTCGAGGGCGTCCGCAGCTGTGCTCCGGCCGGCTCCCGACATGCCCGTCACTACGAGCAGTTCGGCCTCAACGGGTTTGACCGGCGTCATGCCGTCCGACTCCGTACCGGATCCTGCCGTCGACTCTGCCATCAGTGAAGCCCCGTTCTGCTGTGCTGTTGTGCTCTATCGCGGACAGGGAGGGGCCGCACCGAAGTGTTGCGCGGGCCATTTCCCAAGTCCTAACCCTAGCTAAGTTTGCTGGTGCTAGCTAAGTCTCCAGGATTTCGCCGGTGGTCATGTTGATGGCAGGCACCGTGGAAGCGTCGCCGCCGTCGGCGAAGTGCCGGACGATGGCGTCGGCCAGGGACGGGCCAATCCCCTTGGCACCGGTCAGTTCCTCGGCCGTGGCCGCCTTAATGCTTTTGACCGAACCGAACTGGGCGAGCAGCGCCTGGCGCTTGGAATCGCCGAGGCCGGGCACGCCGTCGAGCGCGGAGACTGTCATCGCCTTGCCGCGCTTTTGCCGGTGGAAGGAGATGGCGAAGCGGTGGGCCTCGTCGCGGATACGCTGCAGCAGGTACAGCCCGGCGGAGGCCCGGGGCAGGATCACCGGGAAGTCACTGTCCGGCAGCCAGACCTCCTCGAGCCGTTTGGCGAGGCCGACGACGTAGACGTCGGCGATGCCCAGTTCCGCCAGGGCCCGCGCTGCCGCGTTGACCTGCGGCTTGCCGCCATCGACCACGACGAGGTTGGGCGGGTAGGCGAACTTGGTCCGCGGCGCCGGGGTGGTGGTGTCCGCCACCGTGGCGGACGGTCCGGCGACGGCAGCGTCGGCCACGGCGTTGAGCATGGCCCGATGGCCCGGCTGCCCGGCGGCGTCGGCCTGGACCTCCTTCTCCTGAAGGTAGTTCCGGAAACGCCGGGTCAGCACGTCGTGCATGGCTGCGGTGTCGTCCGTTGCGGCGGCGCCGGTGACGGAGAACTTCCGGTAGTCGGACTTCCGTGGCAGCCCGTCCTCAACGACCACCATGGAACCGACCACGTTGGTGCCCTGGACGTGGGAGATGTCGAAGCATTCGATCCGCATCAGCGCGACCGGAATCTCGAGGGCTTCCTGCAGTTCCTGCAAGGCCTGGGACCGCATGGTCAGGTCCCCTGCCCGCCGGGACTTGTGGAGCCGCAGGGCGTGCTCGGCGTTGTCCCGGACGGTGGACAGCAACGCGGCCTTGTCGCCGCGCTGGGGTACACGGACCTCCACCCTGGCCCCGCGCAGGCCGCTGAGCCATTGCGCGAGTTCGCCGGCGTTGCTGGGCTCCTCCGGGACGAGGACTTCGCGGGGCAGCCTGCCCTGTAGGCCGGCTTCTTCGCCGTAGACCTGCTGCAGCAGGTGTTCCACGAGCTCGGGCGTGGTGGAGTCCTCCACTTTTTCGACCACCCAGCCGCGCTGCCCGCGGATGCGGCCGCCGCGGACGTGGAAGACCTGCACGGCGGCTTCGAGTTCATCCTCGTGCAAGGCGAAGACGTCGGCGTCGGTGCCCTCCGCCAGGACGACGGCGTTGCGTTCGAACACCTTTTTAAGCGCCACGATGTCATCGCGGATGCGTGCCGCCCGCTCGTAGTCCAATTCGGCGACGGCGGCGGCCATGTCTTTCTCCAGCCGGGTGACGAAGGGCTTTGCTTCGCCGCCCATGAAGGTGCAGAAGTCCTCGGCGAGGGCGCGGTGGTCCGCAGCGGAAATACGGCCGACGCACGGCGCGGCGCACTTGTCGATGTAGCCAAGCAGGCAGGGACGGCCGCTGGCCTCAGCGCGTTTCAGGACCCCGGCGCTGCAGCTGCGGACCGGGAAAACGCGCAGGAGGGTGTCCATGGTGTCCCGGATAGCCCCGGCGGTGTAGGGGCCGAAGTAGCGGGTGCCTTTGCGCCGGTCACCGCGGAGGACCTGGACGCGGGGGTACTTTTCCCCCATCGTGACGGCGAGGTAGGGGTAACTCTTGTCGTCCCGGAACATCACGTTGAACCGGGGTTTGAATTCCTTGATCCACGTGTATTCCAGTTGCAGCGATTCCAGTTCGCTGCCGACGACGGTCCACTCGACGCTGCTGGCGGTGTGGACCATGGCGTAGGTTTTGGCGAGCAGCCCGGCTGGATTCGCGAAGTAGGAGTTCAGCCGGGACCTGAGGTTTTTGGCTTTGCCGACGTAGATGACCCTGCCGTGCGGGTCGCGGAAGCGATAGACACCCGGATTGGTTGGTATTTCACCCGTCTGGGGTCGGTAACTTGCTGGATCTGCCACGGTTCAAGTCTACTGAGCCTGCGCCCGTGCCCTTGACGGTTCCGCCGCGGGCAGGGGTTGCACTAGTCGACGGATTTGCTCTGGTTGTAGCTGGTGGAGCGTTCCTGGCCGCTGAGTTCGGCGATCGCGTCCATGATCCGGTCGGTCGCCTGACGGCGCGCGGGCAGGGAGTGGTCCGGCCCCGTTTTGTCGAAGTACAAGGGTTCCCCGACCTTCATGGTGAAGTGCTGGGGCTTGACGGATTTGCTGTCCGCAGGTTGCAGGTGCTCGGTGCCGATCAACCCGACCGGGATCACGGGGGCGCCGGTGGTCAGAGCAAGCCAGCCCACTCCGGTCCGGCCGCGGTAGAGGATGCCGTCGCGGGACCGGGTGCCCTCCGGATAGATGCCGACGCCCTTGCCGGAGTTCAGAATGTCCAAGAGCGTCTTAAGCGCCTGCACGCTGGCGGCCTGCTCACCGCGTTCCACCGGAATGGATCCCACGGCTTCGAAAAAGGATTTCATCACCTTCCCTTTGACCCCGCCCGTGGTGAAGTACTCCGCTTTCGCGAAGAACGCCACGGGCCGGGGCATCAGCGCCTGGACGATCACGCTGTCCAGGAAGGACAGGTGGTTGGGGGCCACAATAAACGGACCTTCTTTGGGCACGTTGTCCAGTCCGATGACCGTCGGCCGGCAGGTTGAGCTGACCAGGCCCCGGGTGGTCCAGCGGATCGCATCAAACATTGCCATCGCTGCGCACCTCGTTCAGGGTTTGGTCGGCGGGCACGGGCACTGTTATTTGCGTCACCGGCTTAGTTTCTCATGAGTCTCCGGATGCCAGAAACTCCCATGCCCGGAGAGGAATGTATCGGCGGCGGCACCGCGGCCGCCGCGTGGGCGGCAGCCGCGGTCCGGTCCGGTTTCAGGCGAGGATGTCCGCCAGGAACGCTGCCGTGTAGCTTTCGGTGGACTTAGCCACCTGCTCCGGCGTTCCCGAGGCGATGATGCGACCGCCACCCGATCCGCCGTCCGGGCCGAGATCCACAATCCAGTCGGCACTTTTGATGACGTCCAGGTTGTGCTCGATCGTGATGACGGTGTTGCCCTTGTCCACAAGGCCTTGAAGGACCAGGAGCAGTTTCCGGATGTCTTCGAAGTGGAGTCCGGTGGTGGGTTCGTCCAGCACGTAAATACTGCGGCCGTTGGAGCGCTTCTGGAGTTCGGCCGCGAGCTTGACGCGCTGGGCCTCGCCGCCGGAGAGCGTCGTCGCCGGCTGGCCCAGGCGTACATAGCCGAGTCCGACGTCGACGAGGGTGCGCAAGTGCCGGGCAATGGGCGAGAACGCCGCGAAGAATTCGGCACCTTCCTCGATGGGCATGTTCAGCACGTCGGCGATCGTCTTGCCCTTGTAATGCACTTCCAGGGTTTCGCGGTTGTACCGGGCGCCGTGGCACACCTCGCAGGGCACATAGACATCCGGAAGGAAGTTCATTTCGATCTTCAGCGTGCCGTCGCCCGAGCAGGCCTCGCAGCGGCCGCCCTTGACGTTGAAAGAGAATCGGCCCGGCAGGTAACCACGGACCTTGGCTTCGGTGGTGTCGGCGAAGAGCTTGCGGATGTTGTCGAATACACCCGTGTACGTGGCCGGGTTGGACCGCGGGGTCCGGCCGATGGGGCTCTGGTCGACGTGGACCACCTTGTCGAGGTGTTCCAAACCCTGAATGGACTTGTGCCGGCCTGCCACCTGCTTGGCGCCGTTGAGCTTGTTGGCCAGCACCTTGTAGAGGATTTCGTTGACCAGCGTGGACTTACCGGAGCCGGAGACGCCCGTGACCGCGGTGAACAGGCCGAGCGGGAAAGCGGCATCCACATTCAGGAGGTTGTGTTCCTTCGCGCCGACCACCTTGATTTCACGCTTCTTGTCGTACTTCCGCCGCTTCTTCGGTACTTCGATCCGCTTCCGGCCGGACAGGTAGTCACCGGTGAGCGATTCCGTGTTTTCCAGCAGGTCTTTGTAGGAACCGGAGTGCACCACCATGCCGCCGTGTTCGCCGGCGCCCGGTCCGATGTCCACGACCCAGTCGGCTTCCTGGATGGTGTCTTCGTCGTGCTCGACGACGATCAGGGTATTGCCGAGGTCGCGCAGCCGGGTGAGGGTTTCGATCAGGCGCCGGTTGTCCCGCTGGTGCAGGCCAATCGAGGGCTCGTCCAGGACGTAGAGCACCCCCACGAGTCCGGATCCGATCTGCGTGGCCAGCCGGATGCGCTGGGCTTCGCCGCCGGAGAGCGTTCCGGAGGGCCGTTCCAGGTTCAGGTACTCCAGGCCGACGTCCAGCAGGAAGGTCAGCCGGGCCTGGATCTCCTTCAGGACCTGGTTGGCGATCTGGGCTTCCCTGCCGGTGAGCACCAGGTTGTCCAGGAAGTGGGCGCATTCGCGCATCGGCAGCGCCGCGACCTCGGCGATGGACTTGCCGTTGATCAGCACGGACAGCGACGCCGGGTTCAGGCGGGCGCCGTTGCAGGCAGGGCACGGGATCTGCCGCATATATTCCTCGTAGCGGTCCCGGGCCTTGTCCGAGTCCGTCTCGACGTGCTTGCGGTGAACGTATTGAATCACGCCCTCAAAGCCGGTGCTGTACTTGCGTTCCCGGCCGAACCGGTTGCGGTACTGGACCACCACCTTGTGGTCCTTGCCGTGCAGGACGGTCTGGCGTACGTCCCGGGAGAGCTCGTCCCACGGGGTCTTCATCGAGAAACCGAGTTCCTTCGCGAGTCCCCCGAGCAGACGGTTCCAGTACTCGGTGGTGGCTGTACCCAGGGACCACGGGGCGATGGCGCCCTCAGCGAGGGAGAGTTCACCGTTGGGAATGATGAGTTCCTCATCAACTTCCAGTTTGGTGCCGATACCGCTGCAGGCGGCGCAGGCACCGAAGGGATTGTTGAAGGAAAAGGAGCGGGGTTCGATCTCATCGATGGCGAGCGGATGCTCGTTGGGGCAGGCGAGGTGCTCCGAGAAGGCCCTGATCCGTTCCGGATCGTCGGCGTCGAGGTCGACGAACTCGGCGAGGATCCGGCCCTCGGCCAGGCCGAGGGCAGTCTCAACGGAGTCGGTGAGGCGCTGGCTGATGCCGTCTTTGACCACCAGGCGGTCCACCACCACCTCAATGGTGTGTTTGAACTGCTTGCCCAGCTTGGGCGGATCGCTGAGCTGGATCAGTTTGTCATCCACCCGGGCCCTCGAGTAGCCCTTGGCTGTGAGTTCCTTGAACAGTTCGACAAACTCGCCCTTGCGGCCACGGACCACGGGGGCCAGGACCTGGAAACGGGTACCCTCCGGCAGTTCCAGCAGCTGGTCGACAATCTGCTGCGGGGTCTGCTTCGCGACCGGCTCCCCGCAAATGGGGCAGTGCGGACGGCCCACCCGGGCCCACAGGAGCCGCATGTAGTCATAGATTTCGGTGATGGTGCCGACCGTGGAGCGGGGGTTCTTGCTGGTGGACTTCTGGTCGATGGACACCGCGGGAGACAGCCCCTCGATGAAGTCGACGTCGGGCTTGTCCACCTGGCCCAGAAACTGCCGGGCGTAGGCGGAGAGCGACTCAACGTAGCGCCGCTGGCCCTCGGCGAAGATGGTGTCGAACGCAAGGGAGGATTTGCCGGAACCGGAGAGTCCGGTGAAGACAATCATGGAGTCCCGGGGCAGGTCCAGGTCGACGTTGCGCAGGTTGTGCTCGCGCGCGCCCTTGACCACCAGCCGGGACATGTCCGGTCGTGTGACAGCGGGGCGGGCGTCGTCTGCACGGCCCGGCCTGGCGGAGCTCAGCGGAACGACGGCGGACGGGGAATCAACTGCTGGATCTTCAGCTACGGCTTTAGGCACGCTTCCAATGCTAATCGAAAACTTCTTCGAATATCCATTCCGGGCAGTGTCCCGGGCCCCGAAATCCCCGACTCTGTGCTATCGGGGAGTCAGTGACGGTCGTAGGCGGCGGCGAACAATTGCACCGCCTCCGCGAAGCTGGCACCCTGCGCTTTGGCGGCTTCCGCGAAGTCGGCGGCGGCAGCGGACAGCGAGCTCCAGGCCTCGTCGCGGGCACAGACCACCGTCCCGTTCCGGCCCCGGGTCACCACGACGCCGGCTGCCTCCAATTCCTTGTAGGCGCGGGCCACGGTGTGGGGCGCGACGCCCAGCTCGCCGGCGAGGGTACGGACGGCGGGGAGCTTGGTCCCGGGCGCCAGGGTGCCGTCGTCGGCGCGTTCGATGATGCTGAGCCGGAGCTGGTCAAACAAGGCGACGGAGCTCCCCGGGTTGGGCCGCCAGACACCGGGGAACACTGCGGTTGATGCTGCCGGAGGGGTCACAGTCCGGGCTCCCGGGCGGGCTTGCTGTGTTCGCGGCGGGCGAACTGTGCTTCGTAAAGTTCCAGGTACCGGCCGCCTCCAGCCATGAGTCGTTCGTGGGTTCCCTGTTCAACGATCCGTCCTTGATCCATGACCAGAATTAGATCAGCGTCCCGGACGGTGGACAAGCGGTGGGCAATGATGAAGCTGGTGCGTCCCTGCCGCAACCGCTCCAGGGCCTGCCGGATTTGCACCTCGGTGCGGCTGTCCACCGAGCTCGTGGCCTCGTCCAGGATCAGGATGTCCCGTCCGGCCAGGTGGGCCCTGGCGATCGAAATGAGCTGGCGCTGTCCGCGGCTGAGCGAACCGCCGTCGTTGGCGAGGATGGTGGCGTAGCCGCCCGGCAGGGCGCGGACAAACTGGTCCACATGGCTGGCCTTTGCGGCGGCGACAATCTCGGCGTCGGTGGCTCCGGGGCGGCCGTATTCAATGTTGTCGCGAATGCTGCCGGTGAACAGCCAGGCTTCCTGCAGCACCGTGCCGAAGTTGGCCCGTACTTCGTCCCGGGTCAACTCCGCGATGTCCCTGCCGCCGATGGTGATCCGCCCGGTATCAGGTTCGTAAAAGCGCAGCAGCAGGTTCACCACGGTGGTCTTGCCGGCGCCGGTCTGTCCCACAATCGCCACGGTCTGCCCGGGTTCGACCGCGAAACTCAGGTTTTGGATAACCGGTGATCCGGCGGCGTAGCCGAAGGTGACACGCTCGAACACCACAGGGCCGGCGGCACCGGTCCCAGGACCGCAGGCCCGGTCCGCCGCCGTGGCCGCTGCCGGCTCAGAGCCGCGGGCACCACGCGACCGGGTTTCCGGCGGGATCTCCGGCGCGTCCAGGAGGTCGAAGACCCGCCCTGCCGAGACCAGGCAGGACTGCATGAGGGTCAACATGCCGCCGATCTGCCCCATCGGCTGGCTGAAGAGCCTGCTGAACTGGATGAAGGCCTGCAGCCCGCCGAGGGTCACGGCGCCGGACAGGACCTGTAAGGCCCCGACAACGGCAACGGCAATGTAGTTGAGGTTGGCGACGAACACCATCAGGGGCTGGACGATCCCGGATATGTACTGGGCGGAGGTGCTGGCGCGGCATAATTTGTCGTTGCCTTCCCTGAAGCTGGCCGCGGCCGCGTCCTGCCAGCCGAAGGCCTTGACCACCTCGTGGCCGGTGAAGAACTCCTCCAGCTGCGCGTTAAGGCCGCCCGTGCTGTCCCACTGCTCCGCGAAATGGGCCTGGGACTTCCGGGCCACCACGATGGTGATGAGGGCGGACAACGGAACGGACACCAGGGCGATTCCGGCCAGGACCGGGGAGAGCCACAGCATCATGGCCAGGGCTCCGGAGAGCATCAGCAGCGAGAGGATCAGCTGGTTCAGCAACTGGTTCAGGGCCTGGACGATGTTGTCGACGTCGTTGGTGGCGCGGCTCAACACGTCGCCGCGGTGCTGCTCATCAAAGTGACTGGACGGCAGGACCTGGAGTTTGACTTCCACCGAGGTGCGCAGCCCGTAGCCCAGGCGCTGCACCGCCACGGCGGTCAGGCTGCCCTGTACCCAGCTGAAGACAGAGGCCCCCAGATACAAAACAGACACAACCGCCAACAGGACGGCCAGCTTTCCCTGGTCGAAAGTTCCGCCGGCCACCCCCCGGACGATGACGTCGGTGGCGTCCCCCAGGAGTTTCGGTGCCGCGACGTTCAGGGCCACAAAGGCGCACGTTGCGGCGACCGCACCGGCCATCAGCCACCTGGAAGGGCGGAGCAGACCGAGCAGCCGCCCGGCCGTGCGCCAGCGGAACCGGCCGGGCGCCTTGCGGTCCGTGACGGCTGCGGCCGGCAGGGTTTTGATGCGGCCTGCCGACGGCCGGTCCTCCGGTGCCTGGTCCCGGACGCCGGTGGGCGTGCCGGTTCCGGCGCCGGGGTCCGGTTGCGGCGTCACGGGGTCTCCTCGGGCACGAGCTGGGAGGCGGCGATCTCCTGGTAGCTCGGCGAGGACGCCATCAGGTGCCGGTGTGTGCCCTGCGCTACGACCCGGCCGTCTTCGAGGACCAGGATCAGGTCCGCGTCCATAATCGGCGCGACCCGCTCCGCGACGACCAGCACGGTGGCTGCGCGCAGCAGCGGCCGCAGCGCTCCACGGAGACGATCGTCGGTGCCATAGTCCAGCGCCGAAAAGCTGTCGTCGAACAGGTACACGGCCGCCTCCCGGAGCAGGGCCCGGGCGATGCACAACCGCTGGCGCTGGCCTCCGGAGAAGTTCGTGCCGCCCTGGCTCACCGGCGAGTGCAGACCCTGCGGGGATTTCCGCACAAACTCCTCGGCCTGCGCGCTTCCCAGCACCCGCCACAGGTCTGCGTCCGTCGCCGCAGGAGCAGCCATCCGCAGATTTCCGGCGATGGTTCCGGAGAACAGGTAGGAGTGCTGGGGAACGACGGCGACCAGGCTCCGCAACGTCCGAAGGCTAAGGCTGCGCACATCGCTTCCGCCGATGCTGATGGCGCCGCCACTGGCATCCAGGAACCTGGGCAGAAGATTCAGCAGAGTGCTTTTGCCGGTGCCTGTGGCACCGATGATGGCTGTCACGGTTCCGGGCGCGGCCGTGAACGTGACGCCGTCGAGGACGGGTTGCTCAGCGCCGGGGTACGCAAAGGAGACGTTCCGGTATTCCACAGCATTTCCGCCAGGGTCACCGACACCCGGGCCGTCGGTGACCGCCGGTGTTGTGTCGAGGACCGCCTGGATGCGTTCAGCGCACGCGGCAGCGCGGGGAGCCGTCATGAAGACGTACATGGCCATCATGATCGCGATCAGAATCTGCAAAATGTACGCGATGAACGCCGTCAAGGCGCCCAGCCGCATGTCGCCGGACTGGATCCGGTGACCGCCGAACCAGACGACGCCGACGGAGGAGAGATTCACCACCAGCATGATCATGGGCATCATTGAGGCGACCAGCAGTGCCGAGCGCAGGTTGTTGTGGGTCAACTCCTTGTTGGCCCCGTCGAAGCGCCGTTCCTCGTGCCCCTGCCGCCCGAAGCCGCGGATGACGGAGGCTCCGATAATTTGCTCCCGCAGCACCCGGCTGATCCCGTCGATCAGCTCCTGGCCCTGCCGGTACAGCGGGATGAGACGGCGGACAATCAGCACCATGATCACGGCGAGCACCGGAACCACCGCGATGACGATGCCGGACAAGACGACGTCCTGGTGCACGGCGAGCGCGATCCCGCCAACGAAAATGGCGGGCGCTGCGATCAGCATCGTGAAGACGAGGACCACCAGGTTCTGCACCTGCGTGACGTCGTTGGTGGTCCTGGTCACCAGACTGGCGGCACCGAACGCAGTGACCTCCTGGGAGGACATCGACTGGACTTTCGCGAACAATTCCTCGCGCAGCGTCCGGCCAAGCTCCATCGCCACGACGGCGCCGAGATAGCCGGCCGCAACGGCCGCCACCACCTGCACGCCGGCGGTCACCGCCATCCAGGAGCCCAGGTCCACGATCTGCGATACATCCCTGCCGACGATTCCGTTGTCGATGATGGCCGCGTTCAGCGTGGGAAGGAGGAGGGTGGCCATCGTCTGGATGAGCTGGAGCGCCACGATAGCCAGCACGGCACCTTTGTGGGCGGCCAGAAGCCGGCCCGTCAGGCCAATGAGCACCGAACCTCCATCGCTAGGTGAGGGGCATGGATCGCAGGAGATCGAGGCGGCCGCCCCCCGCGCCGCCTCGACATTGTAAGCACGCTCACACCGTGCCGGGTTCTCATGTGGCGTTCCTTTTCCTGCGGCCCTCTCCGCGGCCCTCGTTCCCCGCCGGTTCCCCGGCGTTGACACCCGTCCCCCCATGTTCGAGCTTGCGGGCAACGGCGAAGACCCGGCGGAACGGGAACACCGTGCCGTGGGGGCCAGCCGGGTACGCGTCCGCCAGCAGGGCAGCGTAGTCGGCTTCGAACTCCGCCGCGTCACGGGCGGACAGGTCGGCGAGCACGGGCCGGAGACCGGTGCCCCTGACCCACTCCAGCACGGGGTCCGGACCCGGCAGGACCTGGAGGCAGGTGCTCTCCCAGGCGTCCGCCTCACACCCGGCGTCGAGCATGATCTCCAGGTACTCCTCCGGCCGGCCCACTGCGTCTGCGTGCCTCAGGACACCGGACAGCCGGCCCGCCCACGCCGTTGACTCGGCCAGCCCGCGCATCAGCGCGTGCGAGGGCGCGTCGAAGTTCCCGGGCACCTGCAGCGCGAACCACGCCCCGGGCCTGAGCGCGGCGAGCCAACGCCGCAGCATGTCCCGGTGCCCGGGGACCCACTGCAGTGCGGCATTGGTCACCACCACGTCGGTCTCCGCGGTGGGCATCCACCCGGCGATGTCTGCCTGGCTGAAAGAGAGATTGGGCAGGCGGTCCGCATAGCGGGCGGCACGGGCCAGCATTTGACCGGAAGAGTCAAGGCCCACGACCTGTGCTGCGGGCCAGCGTGCGGCGAGGGTGGCCGTCAGGTTCCCCGGACCGCAGCCGAGGTCCACGACGTGCCGCGGAGTGCCGGCGCGGATGCGGGCGGTCAGGTCGAAGTAGGGCCTGTCACGGTAATCCCCGAACTGCATGTACTTGCCGGGGTCCCACATCATTGTTGTCCTCCAGTCGCCGGCGACTGTACGCCGTCGGAAGCCTAACCCCGGCCGGGTGCAGCAGCCGGGGAGGCGCGCGGCAGGCGGCGGCCTTCGGCGGGCCGCGGCGGATCCGGCTACTAAGCTGGTGGGCAATGAAACTAGTTGATCAGCTCCCCGCCCCGTCCGCCCGGGTCCCAGGCCGGACCGGTCTTGACCCGGACGAGCTCTACACCCGCTTTGTCGAGTGGACGGAGACCCGCGGGCTGGCCCTCTACACCGCCCAGGACGAAGCCATCATGGAGCTTGCCTCCGGTGCGAACGTCATCCTGGCCACCCCCACCGGGTCGGGAAAATCCCTCGTCGCGATCGCCGTTCATTTCCAGGCTCTGGCCCGCGGCCAGCGCAGCTACTACACGGCACCGATCAAGGCCCTCGTCTCGGAGAAGTTCTTTGCTCTCTGTGAGATCTTCGGCGCCGAAAACGTCGGCATGATCACCGGAGACTCCGGCGTCAACCAGGACGCCCCGATCATCTGCTGCACAGCCGAAATCCTGGCCAACATCGCCCTCCGCGAAGGTGCTGCCGCCGAGCTCGGCGCCGTCATCATGGACGAATTCCATTTCTACTCCGACCCGCAGCGCGGCTGGGCCTGGCAGGTTCCGTTGCTGGAACTCCCCCAGGCGCAGTACCTGCTGATGTCCGCCACGCTGGGCGACGTCAGCCGCTTCGAAGCCGGTATGACCGAGTTGACGGGCCGCCCAACCACGACGGTGAGTTCGGTGGAACGCCCCATTCCCCTGCACTACTACTACGAGCAGACCCCCGTGCACGAGACGCTCGAGGAGCTTCTCGCCACGAAGCAGGTGCCGGTGTACGTGGTGCACTTCAGCCAGGTCGAGGCGATCGACCGGGCCCAGAACCTCATGAGCGTCAACGTCTGCACCCGCGAGGAGAAAGACAAAATCGCGGAGCTCATCGCCGGTTTCCGCTTCGCCGCAGGGTTCGGCAAGACCCTCAACCGGCTGGTCCGGCACGGCATCGGGGTCCACCACGCGGGCATGCTGCCGAAATACCGGAGGCTGGTGGAACAGCTTGCCCAGGCCGGGCTGCTCAAAGTCATCTGCGGTACGGACACCCTTGGCGTGGGCATCAACGTGCCTATCCGCACCGTGCTGCTCACCGCCTTGAGCAAGTACGACGGCGTCCGCACCCGGGTGCTGAATTCGCGTGAGTTCCACCAGATCGCCGGCCGCGCCGGGCGTGCCGGCTACGACACCGCCGGCACCGTCGTAGTGCAGGCCCCGGAGCACGTCACCGAGAACGTCAAGGCGATGGCCAAGGCCACGGCCAAATTCGGTGATGATCAGAAGAAGCTGCGCCAGGTGGTGAAGAAGAAGCCGCCGGAGGGCTTCGTGTCCTGGGGGGAACCGACCTACAAGCGTCTGGTCGACTCGGTGCCCGATCCACTGACGTCCAGTTTCACCGTGACCCATGCGATGTTGATGAACCTGATGGAACGCCCGGGGGATCCGTTCCAGGCGGCCCGCCGGCTGCTCACCGAGAACCACGAGACCCGGTCCTCCCAGCTGCAGCTGATGAAAAAGGCCCTCGGTATCTATCGTGAGCTCCTGGCGGCCGGCGTCGTCGAACGGATTCCGGCGGCGGAACAGGGTACCGACGGGCGCACCGTCCGGTTGACCGTGCACCTGCAGGCCAACTTCGCGTTGAACCAGCCGCTGTCACCGTTCGCACTCGCGGCCCTGGAGTTGCTGGATCCGGATTCGCCGTCCTACGCCCTCGACGTCGTCTCCGTCATTGAGTCGACGCTGGAGAAACCACGGCAGATACTGTCCGCCCAGCTGAAGAAGGCACGCGGTGAGGCAGTCGCCGCGATGAAGGCCGACGGGATCGACTATGACCAGCGCATGGCCATGCTCGACGACGTCACTTACCCGCAGCCGCTGGCGGAACTTCTCGGCGAGGCCTTCGACGTCTACCGCAGGGCCGCGCCGTGGATCGGCGACTTCGAACTCGCACCGAAATCCATTGTTCGGGACATGTACGAGCGGGCCATGAACTTCGGCGAGTTCGTCCAGTTCTACGGTTTGGCCCGTTCCGAGGGGATCGTGCTGCGATACCTTGCCGATGGTTTCAAGGCCCTGCGGCAGACCGTCCCCCAGGACGCCCTCCGCGAGGACCTCGAAGACCTCATCGCCTGGCTCGGTGAGCTGGTCCGGCAGGTTGACTCCAGCCTCTTGGACGAGTGGGAGGAACTTACCTCCGGCAAGGTCCCGACCCCGCACGACGCCCCGCCGCCCCCGCCGCCGTCGCTCACCTCCAACGTCCGCGCCTTCCGCGTGATGGTCCGCAACGAGTTGTTCCGCCGGGTGGAACTGTTCGCGGACGAGAACGCCACCGCCCTGGGCGAGCTCGACGCCGGCTCCGGCTGGGATGCCGAACGCTGGGAGGACACCCTCGATGACTACTTCGACGAACACGACGACATCGGCACCGGCCCGGACGCCCGCGGACCGGGTCTGCTGATCATCACGGAGGAGACCGGCACATGGAAGGTCCGGCAGATCTTCGAGGACCCGGCAGGCAACCACGACTGGGGCATCTCCGCAGAGGTGGACCTCGCGGCATCGGATGAATCCGGCACCGCCGTCGTCCGTGTCACGGACGTCAACCGACTCTAGGCCCGGCACCAGTAAACTCGAACAATGAGTGTAATCCGGCCCGCTACGGCGAACGATGTCCCCGCAATCCTGCAAATGATCCATGACTTGGCCCTCTACGAGAAGGAACCCGACGCCGTCCGGAACACCCCGGAGATGCTGGGCGAGGCTCTCTTCGGCGGGAACCCGCGGGTGTTTGCCGCCATGGCTGAGAACGAGGCCGGCGAGGTCCGAGGATTCGCGCTCTGGTTCCTGAACTACTCCACCTGGGAAGGTGTCCACGGCATTTACCTCGAGGACCTTTACGTGCGCCCCGAGGCCCGCGGTGAAGGGCACGGCAAGGCGCTGCTGCAGCATCTGGCGCAAACCGCCGTGGACCGCGGGTACGCGCGCGTGGAATGGAGCGTCCTGGACTGGAACGAGCCTGCCATCAACTTTTACAAGAATCTCGATGCCCAGCCGATGCAGGAATGGTCCACGTTCCGGCTCACCGGCGAGGCGCTGGAAGCCTTCGGCACCCGCGGGGTGCCGGCCCGTGGCTGACCTGCCCCCTGTCCCCCACACGGTCAAGGCCCGGCACGCCTACCGCGGAATGCGCACCGTTGAGCATTACTTCGAAGTTCCGCTGGATCATTTCAGCGCCGGCCCCCCGGCCGAGACCATCACCGTCTTTGCCCGCGAATACGTCTCCGCTGACTACACCGGGGAGGAATCCGCCCAGCTCCCGTGGCTGCTCTACCTGCAGGGCGGCCCCGGCGGGCGCGGCAACCGCTTTCCCGCTCTCGGCGGCTGGAGCAAAGCCGCCGCCAAGGACTTCCGCATCCTCATGCTGGATCAGCGCGGCACCGGCCTGTCATCCGCCGTCGACCGCAACACCCTGCCGTTGCGCGGGAACGACGCCGACCAGGCCGCCTACCTCGCGCACTTCCGGGCCGACTCCATCGTCGCGGACGCGGAGGCCATCCGGCGGGCGCTCGGCTCCGGTCCGTGGACGATCTACGGCCAGAGCTATGGCGGCTTCTGTGCACTCAGTTACCTTTCCTTCGCCCCGGACGGTCTCCGGGAAGCCCTGGTGACGGGCGGGCTGGCACCGCTGATGGGACCCGCGGACCGGGTCTATCAGGCCACCTTCTTGCGGGTCGAGGCCCGCAACGCCGAGTATTTTGGCCGGTACCCCGAGGATCGCGCGGCGGTTACCCGGATCGCCCGGCACCTGCGCGACACCGAAGAATTCCTGCCCGACGGCGAACGGCTCACCGTGGAACGCTTCCAGATGGCGGGGTCCTTCCTCGGCGGAAACACCCGGATGGACTCGCTGCACCACCTGCTGGAGGACGCCTTCGCAGGCACCGCCGCCGGGGACCGGCTCTCCGACACCTTCCTGGAGCAGGTCCGCGCCCTCGCCTCACGGTCCACCAACCCGTTGTACGCCCTCATGCACGAATCCATTTATGGCCAGGGCGAGTCCACGGATTGGGCCGCGTGGCGGGTGCTGCAGGACTTTCCGGAGTTCTCCCCCGACGCTCCTGAGCCCCTGCTCACGGGCGAGATGGTCTACCCGTGGTACTTCGACCAGGATCCCGCCCTCAGGCCGTTGCGGAACGTTGCCCAGCTCCTCGCCGAAAAGGATGACTGGCCGCCGCTCTACGATGCCGAACGTCTGGCCCTTAATACCGTGCCGGTAGCCGCCGCCGTGTACTCCGCGGATATTTACGTTGAGCGCGCGTTCTCGCTGGAGACGGCCTCGGCTGTCCGCGGCCTGCAGGTGTGGGAGTCCGCGGACTTCCACCATGACGGCATCGCTGACGACGGCGAGGGCATCTTCGCCCGGCTCCTGGGCATGACCCGCTCCGCGCGGACATAGGCGGGCAAGGGACTGCAGGACTGGACGGCTGCGGCACTGGACGGCTGCGGCACTGGGCAGCTGCGGAGATCGGGCGCCCGGGGAACTGTGCGGCTGCGGTGACCCGGCGCGCCGCCCCGCTCAGGCGGGTGCGGGCTGGGCGCGGCCGCGGGCCGCGGCGGAGACGACGACAGCGAGAACGGACACCGCGATGACGGCCGCGGCCAGGTTCAGGCCCTGATAGCCGACGCCGCTCATCACCAGTCCGGAGAATCCTGCGCCGACCGCGCCGGCGACGCCCATCAGAGTGTCCGAGACGCCCTGGACGAGGACGCGGTCGTCCGCGCGGACGCTTTCGGCCAGCATCGTGGACCCGGCGATTGTCGCTGCGGACCAGCCCAGCCCGAGCAGCACCAGGCCCACGGTCACGAGGACGGGTTGGGCCTGGCCGAACCCGGCAACGAGGGCCGAGAGCAGGATCAGGCCGTGGCCAAGCAGTATGACGGGCAGCCGGCCCGCCTTGTCCGTTAGCCAGCCCATGACCGGTGAGAGCGCGTACATCCCGGCGATATGCAGCGAAATGGTGAAGCCGATCAGGACCAGGACATCAGTACTGGCGGCGTGGGTGTGGCTGGCTGGCATGTCCGCGAGGGGCCCCTCGGTCAGCAACTGCAGGTGCAGGGGCGTCATCGACATGACGGCGGCCATGCAGCCGTGCGCGGTGATGACGGCGAGAAGGGCCAGCCGGGCCCGGGGCGAGGCCCGGACAGCGGCCAGACCGTGGCGCAGGCCGCCCGGCCGCCGGACGGCCGCGGCGCCGGCCGCTGGCGGGTCCCCGCCGGACCGGAGCCGGGCGGCGAGCAGCAGCGGGTCCGGCCGCAGGCCAAGGAGGAGGAGCAGGGCGGCCGCCGCCAGCCCCGCCGTCGAGAACACGAAGGGTCCGGCCAGCGCCGGCAGGCCCAGGGCCTCCCCCACCAGCGCCCCCGGGCGGATCAAATTGGGACCGGCGACGGCGCCGATGGTCACGGACCACACCACGATCGCCAGGGACCGGCCCCGCCGTTCGGGCTCGGCGAGGTCGACCGCGGCGAACCGGGCCTGCAGGTTGGCGGCTGTGCCGAGCCCCAGCAACGCGGCAGCGAGCAGCAGCACCGGGAAGCTGCCCGTCGCTGTGGACACGATCACCAACAGCGCTCCGGCCATGGCCGCGAGCAGGCCGGTGACGAGGGAAGCCCGCCTGCCCCGCCGCCCAGCCAGGCCGGCCAGGGGCAGGGCGGCTGCAGCAGCCCCGAGTGTCATGGTGGTGGTGACAGCACCGGCCCACGCATTCGAGCCGGACAGCTGCACGGCCAGAAGCGACCCAACGGAGAGGCTGGCACCGTTGCCCACCCCGCTGAGGAGCTGGGCTGCGCTTAAGATCCGAACGGTACGGCGCTGGACCCCTTGCGGGTCCAGCGCCGTACCGGTCGGTGGTCTGGCGTCAAAGACTTTCACGGTCCGAGCTTAGCCGAACCGATAAGGCTATTCTGCGTCGCTGAGGCTCTTGCGGGAGTCCTCCTCCAGCCGGGCATCGAGCTTGGATTTCGACGAACCGGACCTGACCAGGCTGGCGATGACGGCAATGATAATCGTGCCGACGATCACTCCGAGCGAGACATACGTCGGGATCTCGGGTGCCCATTCGATGGGCCGGCCGCCGTTGATGAAGGGCAGTTCGTTGACGTGCATGGCGTGCAGGACCAGTTTCACGCCGATGAAGGCGAGGATCACGGAGAGTGCATGCTTGAGGTAGATCAGTCGGGTCATCAGGCCGCCGAGCAGGAAGTACAGCTGGCGCAGGCCCATCAGGGCGAAGATGTTGGCGGTGAACACGATGAACGCGCTCTGGGTCAGGCCGAAGATGGCCGGAAGGGAGTCCATCGCGAAGAGCAGGTCCGTGAGGCCGATGGTGACGAACACGATCAGCATCGGGGTGAAGACCTTCTTGCCGTCCAGCACGGTGCGGAGCTTGCCGCCGTCGAACTTCGCCGAGATTGGCAGGACCGTGCGGACCCGGGCGATGAACGGATTTTCCTTGTCCTCCTCGTCCTCACCGTCGTCCCGGACCTGCTTCCAGGCGGTCCACAGCAGGAAGGCGCCGAAGATGTAGAACACCCAGCTGAACTGTTCGATCACAATTGCGCCCAGCAGGATGAAGATCCCGCGCAGGACCAGGGCGATGATGATACCCACCATGAGCACTTCCTGCTGGTACTTCCGGGGTACAGAGAAGCGGGCCATGATGATAATGAAGACGAACAGGTTGTCCATGCTGAGGCTGTATTCCGTCACCCAGCCCGCGATGAACTGGCCGCCGTACTCGGGGCCCGTGAAGACGAACATGGCGCCGGCAAAAACCAGCGCAAGCCCGATGTAAAACGACACCCACAGACCGGCTTCCCTCATGGCAGGCTCGTGTGGACGTTTGAGGACCAAAAGCAGGTCAATGGCCAGAATGATGCCGAGGACGGCAAAGGAGCCGATCTCAAACCAGATGGGAAGTTCGGGCACGGAAATACCTCTCGCAGGATGAGACGGTGCGATATAAGTCTCTCCGACTGGCCGCATGTCCGGTAGTGCCTGCCAGGTACAGCGTGGCTGCCCGCTGCGCCCGCTGCGCCCGGCAGGGCATGGATGCCGTGCCTGGTGCGGATCGTAGCGCTTGGGATACTCCCCTACGTCCGCCCCACCTTGGCCTAGGCGTGCCCGGCGGACTGCATCTGGCGGAGCTCCTTCTTGAGTTCGCCCACCTCGTCCCGGAGCCGGGCGGCGAGCTCGAACTGCAGTTCACCGGCGGCGGCGTGCATCTGCTCGGTGAGCTGTTCGATCAGGCCCACCAGGTCCTCGGCCGGCGCCGCAGCCAGGCCGTCCGCCCGGACCTTCGCCGAGCCCTTCCCCTTGCCGCGTGCCTTGCCGGCTGCGGCGAGGAGCTCACGGGTATCGGCGTCTTCCTTGGCGATTTGGTCCGTGATGTCGGCGATCTTCTTGCGCAGCGGCTGCGGATCGACTCCGTTTGCGGTGTTGTACGCCACCTGGATCTCACGACGGCGGTTGGTCTCGTCAATGGCCTTCGCCATGGAGTCGGTGATCCGGTCCGCGTACATGTGGACCTCGCCGGAGACGTTGCGGGCGGCACGGCCGATGGTCTGAATCAGCGACGTCGCCGAGCGCAGGAAGCCTTCCTTGTCAGCATCCAGAATGCTCACCAGGGAGACCTCGGGCAGGTCCAGGCCTTCCCGGAGCAGGTTGATGCCGACCAGGACGTCGAAGACGCCCATCCGGAGCTCCCGGAGCAGCTCCACACGGCGCAGGGTGTCCACGTCCGAGTGCAGGTATTCGACCTTGACGCCGTGCCCCAGCAGATAGTCGGTGAGGTCCTCCGCCATCCGCTTGGTCAGCGTGGTGACCAGGATGCGCTCATCCTTCGCGGTGCGGGTTTTGATTTCACCGAGGAGGTCATCAATCTGGCCCTTGGTGGGTTTAACGATCACTTCGGGGTCGATCAGGCCCGTGGGCCGGATGATCTGCTGGACGAAGCCGTCGGCCTTGCCGAGCTCGTACTTGCCCGGCGTCGCGGAGAGGTAGACCGTTTGGCCTACGCGGTCCTGGAATTCGTCCCATTTCAACGGGCGGTTGTCCATCGCGGAGGGCAGGCGGAAGCCGTGGTCCACGAGGTTCCGTTTCCGGGACATGTCCCCTTCGTACATCGCGCCGATCTGCGGAACCGTGACGTGCGATTCGTCAATCACCAGGAGGAAGTCGTCCGGGAAATAGTCGATGAGGCAGTGCGGCGCGGTGCCCCGGGCCCGGCCGTCGATGTGGCTGGAGTAGTTCTCGATGCCGTTGCAGAAGCCCATCTGCTGCATCATTTCCAGGTCGTAGGTGGTGCGCATCCTGAGGCGCTGCGCCTCCACCAGCTTGTTCTGGCTTTCCAGGACCTGGAGCCGCTCGGCAAGCTCGTCTTCGATCCGCTTGATCGCCCGGCCCATACGTTCGGGACCAGCCACGTAGTGGGACGCCGGGAAGACGTACATCTCGGTCTCGTCCCGGATGATTTCCCCGGTAAGCGGGTGCAGGGTGTAGATGTTCTCGATTTCGTCGCCGAAGAACTCGATCCGGATCGCGAGTTCCTCGTACATCGGAATAATTTCCACGGTGTCGCCGCGGACCCGGAACGTACCGCGGTGGAAGTCCATGTCGTTGCGGGCGTACTGCATGGAAACGAACTTCCGGAGCAGGTCATCGCGGTTCATCTGGGCGCCCTTGCGCAGCGTCACCATCCCGGCGATGTACTCTTCCGGCGTGCCGAGGCCATAAATGCAGGACACGGTGGCCACGACGATCACGTCCCTGCGGGTCAGGAGCGCGTTGGTGGCGGAGTGCCGGAGCCGTTCGACTTCCTCATTGACGGAGGAGTCCTTTTCAATGAAGGTGTCCGTCTGCGCGACGTAAGCTTCCGGCTGGTAGTAGTCGTAGTAGGAGACGAAATACTCGACGGCGTTGTTCGGCAGCAGTTCGCGGAATTCGTTGACGAGCTGCGCGGCGAGGGTCTTGTTTTGCACCATCACCAGGGTGGGCCGCTGCACCTGTTCGATCAGCCACGCCGTCGTGGCGCTCTTGCCCGTGCCCGTGGCGCCGAGCAGCACGACATCCTTCTCGCCGTTCTTGATGCGCTCGGTCAGTTCCCCGATGGCGGCCGGCTGGTCGCCTGCCGGCTGGAATTCGCTGATGACCTCAAAGGGTGCCACGACACGGTTGATTTGCTGGGCAAGACTCATGGTTCTAATCTACCGCCGGGGTCCGACGGTTCACTGTGATTCAGCTTTGGGCGGTACCTGGGGCCGTTCCGTCCGGGGCAGGCTCAGGTCCTGTGCCCGTGGACGGCGGTGGCTGCCAGCTGGTGCGCTGCGCCCACGCCGCCATCCGTTCCGCTGCCTGCCCGGTGGACCAGGCGTCCTTGTCCGCGGCGGTCCCTGCCGTGGACTTTCCCGCGGCGTGTATCCTCGCAAGCCGGCGCTGCTCGGTGAGGTAGTCCGCCCGGGCGGCCGCGTCATTCCGCAGCCAGTCCCGGAAGCAGAGCGCGGACCCCCAGCCCGGAGATCCCACGGCCAGGACGTGGAGGTTAACGGTGCGGCCGGGGTCCGCGTTGGCGTGCAGCCGCTGCTGCCAGCCCGCAGGGTCGGGGTCCGTCGGACTGGACGTGTCAGCAACGACGCCGGGCCGCGCGGGGAACCCGGCGTCGGCCAGCAGCGGGGCAATCCGGTCCGCAGCGGCCATGTCCGCGACGCCGAGTTGGAGGTCCAGGGCGTCTGGGGCGGCGAGTCCGGGAACGGCAGTGGAACCGACGTGATCGAGTGCGAGGACTTCCTTCCCGGCGGCCGCCTGGAGGCGCGCCATGAGCCGGTGTGCCTGCCGGGGCCAGTCCGGGTTGGACGGCACCAGCACCGGCCCGTCGGTCCGGGGTGCCATGCGGTGCCTGGCCAGGTTGTCCGCGAACGGCGCCAGCCGAAACTTCCAAAGCCGGTCCACGGCGTCCCGGAGTTCTTCCTTGAAGCCGGAGTTCTCGAGAACGACGTCGGCCGCGGCGAGCCGGCCCTCCCGGCTGGCCTGCGCGGCCATCCGGGCCCGGGCGTCCGCGGCGGACATGTGCCGGTGCTGCATCATTCGTTGGACCCGGAGTTCATCCGGGGCGTCCACCACCACCACCAGGTGGAAGTTGGGTCCCTGGCCGGTCTCCACCAGGAGCGGAATATCCTGGACCACGATGCCGCCTTTCGGTGCGGCGTCGGCCAGCGCGGCGGCCCGTTCCCGGACCAGGGGATGAATGATGCCGTTCAGCACGGCCAGGCGTTCCGGGTCGCCGAAGACCAGGGCGCCGAGCTTCGGGCGGTCCAAGCCGCCGTCGGGCGCCAGGACGGCCTTGCTGAAGGCCGCCACGACCTGCTCGAGTCCCGGCGTTCCGGGGTGGACGACTTCGCGGGCCAGGGCGTCGGCGTCGATCACCACCGCCCCGAGTTCGCGCAGGCGCGAGGCGGCCACTGACTTGCCTGCGGCGATGCCGCCCGTCAACCCTATTTTCAGCACTCCACCAGACTAAACTGATCCGGTGGCTGAAGATGCGGTTTTCCCGGAGAGCAGGGCCGCCGTGTACACCACCCTGGCAGCCGGGCCGGCGTTCCGGCGGGAACTTGAGGTGAAGCGCTCCCGCTTCATCACCGTGCTGTACCGCACCCCGGATGAGGAGAGCGCCCGTACGTTCCTCGCCGGGCTGCGCCGGGAATTCCATGACGCACGGCATCACTGCTCCGCCTTCGTGCTCGGCCCGGACCGCGATGTGCAGCGGTCCCATGACGACGGTGAGCCCTCCGGCACGGCCGGCGCCCCGATGCTTGATGCGCTGCTGAAACGCGAAACCGGGCCCGGCATCACCGACCTTAGCGATATCACCGCGGTGGTGGTCCGTTACTTCGGCGGGATACTGCTGGGCGCGGGCGGGCTTGTCCGGGCCTATTCGGAGTCCGTGGCCGCCGCGTTGGCGCAGGCGCCCCTGGTGCAGCGCCGCCGGCTGCGGATCTGCACGGTACCCGTTGCCCACACGGCCGCCGGGCGGCTGGAGAACGATTTGCGTGCCGCCGGATACGTGATGGCCGCGACCGGATACTCGGCGGCCACGACAGTCCTGCGGCTGTCCCTTTCGGATGACCCGGTGGTTTTGGCCCGGGCCGGCGAACGGCTCGCTGCCCTCTCTGCCGGAACTGCCACGTTGGTGCCTGGCGGAACGGAGTGGATCGATGTCCCCCACAGCTGAGCATTATCCTCCCGCTGTCCTGCTGATTGACGTCTCCGGCCGGGTTCTGGAGCAACTCCTGACAGTGGCGATCCAGGATGCCGACGCGGACGAGGTGACGCCTCCCCCGGGCAGCGCCACGGGCTGGAATTCAGAACGGATCAGCTGGTTCCGGGAATACCACCTCGCGGCGGCAGCGCTGGACGGGCCCGCCCAGGAGAAAACATGGGCCATCAACGCCGGCGGGGAACTGGCGGGCTCGATCCGGCTCAAGCGGACCGGAGCGGACTCGCTGGAGACCGGAATTTGGCTGGGCCGCGGCTTTCGGGGCCAGGGAGTGGCACGCGAAGCGCTTCGCCTCGTGATCGGCCGGGCCACGGCGTCCGGAGCTGCCGTGCTGGAGGCCTACACCACCGCCGGGAATGCTGCAGCCCTGGTCCTGCTGCGCTCAGCCGGGGCGGAGCTGGAGGAGGGCGATGCTTCCGAAGCCGCCGCCGTCCCCGTCAGGGCCCGGATTGCGCTGCACAGGGGACATGCCCTCCCCTGACCTGCGCCACGGGACATGCCCTCCCCTGACCTGGGCCGCTGGACATAATCCTGTCATGCCCATTCCCGCCTCCCGCCACGGGACATGCCCACCGGCGGTTAGGTAGTTGGAGCCGCAATTTCCCAAATGTGGCCGCCCGGATCACGGAAGGTGGCCGTCCGGATGCCCCAGGGGCGGTCCATTGGGCCGTTGAGGAGCCCGACGCCGCGGCCGGCCAAGGCGGCGCACGTCGCGTCGACGTCGTCCACTTCCAGGGTGAACTGCGTGCGGGCACCTGACTCCGGGGATGCCACCAGGGCCGGTCCGATGAGTTCGGGGGCCTCCGCCGATGCCAACAGGTTAACCAGGGTGTTCCCGAATCTGAAGACCACGGACGCCTCATCCTCGAACGCCACGGGCAGCCCGAAGACCTCACCGTAAAAGCGTTTGGTCCCTGGCAGGTCCTCCACGAACAATGTGATGGCACCGATGCCGCCCGGCCAGGGTCTGGCAAACACTGCCCCGGCCGTCTCCGGACCGTTCGAATTCCCCGCCATGACTTCTCCCCACCGTGCCGTGTACTCAGTCTGCCCAGTCTGGGCGGACGATGCCTTGCCGTCAAGGATTCCCCGGGTACGGAAGCAGGCGCAGGAGCGCGGGCCCCGCGCTGGACGTTGGGGCAGGAACGGTCCCACAACGAAAAGGTGGCCGCCCCTGGGGACGGCCACCTTCGTGGTGCTGGATCAAGCTACGAACTGCCTGGCCCGGGGAGCGGACTCCGCCGGACCGGAGGGCAATTAGTTGCCGGTCAGCTTCTCGCGCAGAGCAGCAAGAGCCTCGTCGGAAGCGAGCGTGCCGCCACCGGTGTTGGACTCGGCCACAGCCGGCTCGGAGGAGTAGCTGGTGGTGCCGGAATCGCTCTCACCGGACGTTGCAGCTGCAGCGTCATCGGCAGCGTGCTGAGCAACCTGCTTCTTGTGGGCTTCCCAGCGGGTCTGGGCGTCAGCATACTGCTGCTCCCAGGCGGCGCGCTGCGTCTCGTAGCCTTCGAGCCACTCGTTGGACTCCGGGTCGAAGCCCTCCGGGTACTTGTAGTTGCCCTCTTCGTCGTACTCTGCGGCCATGCCGTAGAGAGCCGGATCGAATTCGGTGGACTCGGCGTCGACGCCCTCGTTGGCCTGCTTGAGGGACAGCGAGATGCGGCGGCGTTCGAGGTCGATGTCGATGACCTTGACGAACAGCTCGTCTCCTACCGAGACAACCTGCTCTGCCAGTTCAACGTGGCGCACGGCGAGTTCGGAGATGTGGACCAGGCCTTCGATGCCGTCTTCAACGCGAACGAACGCGCCGAACGGAACGAGCTTGGTGACCTTACCCGGCACAACCTGCCCGAGGGCGTGGGTGCGGGCGAAGGTCTGCCACGGATCTTCCTGCGTGGCCTTGAGCGACAGGGACACGCGCTCGCGGTCCAGATCGACCTCGAGGACCTCGACAGTGACTTCCTGGCCAACTTCGACAACCTCGGACGGGTGGTCGATGTGCTTCCAGGACAGCTCGGAAACGTGGACGAGGCCGTCTACGCCGCCCAGGTCCACGAAGGCACCGAAGTTGACGATGGAGGACACGACGCCGGGACGGACCTGGCCCTTTTCCAGCTTGTTGAGGAACGTGGAGCGGACCTCGGACTGGGTCTGCTCGAGCCATGCACGGCGGGACAGCACAACGTTGTTGCGGTTCTTGTCCAGTTCGATGATTTTGGCTTCGATCTTCTGACCGATGTACGGAGCAAGGTCGCGCACACGGCGCATCTCGACGAGGGATGCGGGCAGGAAGCCGCGCAGGCCGATGTCGAGGATAAGACCACCCTTGACAACCTCGATGACGGTACCGGTGACAACACCGTCTTCTTCCTTGACCTTCTCGATGTCGCCCCAGGCACGCTCGTACTGAGCGCGCTTCTTGGAGAGGATCAGGCGGCCTTCTTTGTCTTCCTTGGTGAGCACCAGGGCTTCGACGAGATCGCCAACGGAGACGACGTCTCCGGGATCAACATCGTGCTTGATGGACAGCTCGCGGGAGGGAATGACACCTTCGGTCTTGTAACCGATGTCGAGCAGAACTTCGTCGCGGTCGACCTTGACGACGGTACCTTCGACGAGGTCTCCGTCGTTGAAGTACTTGATGGTGGCGTCGACTGCTGCGAGGAAGTCCTCAGCGGTACCGATGTCGTTAATGGCGACTACGGGTGTACCGGGCTTCTCGGTGGAGGTGATGGTCATGTAGTAGGGGCTCCGTTGTGGATAGTGAGTCGGTCAGGCAAACCGCTGCGCCCGCGTCGGCGACACGGGCACAGAACACGGCGTAGTGCCGGGTCATCCTGATTTGTGGATTGAAGATGCGCGCACGTAGTACACGCCCGCTCAGTCTAGTCGTACACGCGAACGCCGGTCAAAGCGCGCCGCGGCCGCGCCGGACGCTTCCGCCGCGGCTGCTAGAAGTGCGTGAGGCAGTGCGCCGGGCGTTCAACCGCGAACATCCCGGCTGCGCGGAACGCCGCGCCGGTTGTCTTCTCCTGCATCCGCCCGGACGCGGCCAGCGTGACCGGGTGCACACCGCCGAGGTAGACCGAGGACAGCGCCGCTACGTCCAGTTCAAGGTCGACGACCGCGTCGCCCGCTTCCGTGACGACGGCGGCACCCCCGTTCACGTCCAGGGCGAACGTGCCGCCGGTCAAACCGAGCGGATCCGCCACTTTGAGCACTAGCCGGCCGTCGGCCGGGTAATGGCGGGCGGCCAGGGCCTTCTGCACGTCCAGGATCCGCAGCCAGAGCATGTCCCGGGCCCCTGAGGCGTCAACGCAGCGCGGGTCCTCGAGGGCCCAGGGCAGCGGATCGTCCACCGGCGCCTCGTCCCAGGTGACGCGTTCGACGAGGTCGATGGCGCCGAGGTATTGCCAGAGTTCAAGGTAGCCGGCCCGGGTGGCCGCCACCAGGTCGAGGACCTCCATCGTGTAAGGGGTGCTGGACCAGCCGCCGAACTTATAGGACACGTAGCCGTCCACGCCGCCGTCGGGGCCGTAGTGCAGCGCGACCTTGACTTTTGCGTCCTCCCCGTCTTCGCGGCTCACAGCACCGGACGCGAACTGACGGTAGTACTCGTGCCGGCCGATGGAGCCCGGCGTGAGGCGGTGCAGGCGGTCGAAGACCGCCGAAGCCAGTTCGAGGAGGACTTTGGGATCGGCCACCTCGACACTGCCGACCGGGGTGTGGTTTACGACGAAGCGGGCGCTGGTGTCGACCTTGATCGACTGCTCCCGGGTCGCGACGCCGAACCCGAAGCGGCCGTAAATGGACGCTTCCGAGGCGGTCAGGGCCGCCATCGCCAGACCTTCCCCCCGTGCCAGCCCCAGTTCCTCGGCCATCATGCGGCGGAGCAGCCCGCGGCGGCGGTGCGAGGTCCGCACGGTCACGGCCGTCACGAGCCGGGTGTCGAGGAGCCGCCCGAAGCCGATGTTCAGCGTCTTGTCCAGCGTGCCGAAGGTCGCCACGGGAACATCGGCGTCGAGGGAATGGCCGGCGACGGGCCCGGCCTGGTAGGCGCCGGTCATCACCCGCCCGTCCGTGCGCTGCATCTCGATGCCCTTGTCCACCCGCTCGTCGCTGCGGCGGGCGTCATGGAAGCCGAAGGCCACGGCGCGCATCCAGGCGACGCAGTCCGGGTACGCCGGGTCGTCCTTGGCCGCAGGTTTGAACCGCCTGATCTCGTACTGCTCTGCCACGTGCTTCCCCCTGAAAATTCCTGCGACTTTGAAAGAACTGAAAAGGCCTTGCCGTGCCGGCCCTCGGGCGTTAGTGCCCCGCCTCGTACCAGCTGGTGCCGATGCCGATCTGCACGTCCAGCGGAACGGTCAGGCTGGCGGCCGAGCCCATCTGCTCGGTCACCAGCTTCTCAACTGCCTCGCGCTCGCCCTGCGCCACCTCGAGGACGAGTTCGTCATGGACCTGCAGCAGCATCCGGGATTTCAGGCCCTGGTCAGCCAAGGCCCCGGAGACACCAAGCATGGCCCGCTTAATGATGTCAGCGGCCGAGCCCTGGATGGGCGAGTTCAGGGCAATGCGTTCCGCATTCTCGCGCAGCTGGCGGTCAGTGCTGGTGAGGTCCGGGAGGTAGCGGCGGCGGCCTTCGATGGTGGCGGTATAGCCGTCGATCCTGGCCTGGTCCACAACGCCGCGGAGGTAGTCGCGCACAGCACCGAACCGGTCGAAGTAGTCCTTCATCAGCGTCCGCGCCTCATCGACGGAGATCTCCAGCTGCTTGGACAGCCCGAACGACGTCAAGCCGTAGGCAAGGCCGTAGGACATGGCCTTGACCTTCGAGCGCATCGCACTGGTCACCTGGTCCGTGGGGACGTGGAAGATGTTCGAGCCCACAAAGCGGTGCAGGTCCTCACCGTCCTGGTAGGCCTGGATCAGGCCTGCGTCTCCGGAGAGGTGGGCCATGATGCGCATCTCGATCTGCGAGTAGTCTGCGGACAGCAGGCACTCATAACCGTCGCTGACCACAAAGATGCCCCGGACGCGCCGGCCTTCCTCGCTGCGGATGGGAATGTTCTGGAGATTGGGGTTATTCGAGGAGATCCGGCCGGTGGCTGCCACGTTTTGTGCGTACGTGGTGTGGATCCGGCCGTCGTCCGTCACGGACTTCTTCAGCGACTCCAGCATCTGCCGCAATTTCGCGGATTCACGGTGCGCCATCAGCTGCACCAGGAATTCATGCCCGGTTTTTTCCAGCAGATTCTTGAGGGACGCCGCGTCGGTGGTGTAGCCGGACTTGATTTTCTTGGTCTTCGGCAGCCCCAACTCTTCGAAGAGCACCGTCTGCAGCTGCTTGGGTGAGCCAAGATTGACCTCATGGCCGATCGCGGCGAAGGCAAGCTCCTGGGCGTTGTCGATCACCTTGGCGAGATCCGCCAGTTGTTCGTCCATCCGCGGCATGTCGATGGCGATGCCCGTGAGTTCCATGTCAGCAAGAACGCGGCTGACGGGCAACTCAAGGGTGGTCAACAGCTCCTGGGCCTTGCGTTCGGCCAGTTCTGTCTCGAAGAACCGGCTCAGCGCCTGGACGACGGCAGCCACCTGGACCAGTTCGCCGGCCGCGGCGGCATCATCGCCGTCGAACGTTAGCTCCAGCTGTCCGGCCTTGGCGACGTCGGTTGAAATGCTGATGTTGAGGTGGTGCTGGGCCAGTTCGGCGAGTTCATAGCTGCGGCGGTCGGGCTGGATGAGGTAACCGGAGATCGAGGTGTCGTCCACCACGCCTTGCAGGCCCAGGCCGCGGCTGGATAGGGCTTTAAGGGCCGCCTTGTAACCGTGCAGCACCTTGGCCGCACCGGCATCCCGGAGCCAGCCGGCCAAAACGTTTTCGGCGGCGGCGTCCTGGCTCGCGAGGTCGATGTATGCCGCCCCGTGGTCGTGAACGATGGCGATGGCGGCGGCGTCCTCAACGATCCGGCCAGGGACCAGGTCAACGGCGAGGGCTGCGCGCTGGCCCGTTCCGGATGCAAGGAACGCGGTCAGTTCGGCAGCGTCCCGGGGGGTCACGAAATTAGGGGTCTCAAGGCTTTCCCGCTCCGCTTCGGCCACCTCACTGCCGTAGAGGGCAAACAGCCGGGTGCGGATGGTCTTGAACTCGAGCTCGTCGAACAGTTCCTCGAGCGCGGCCTGGTCCGGCCGCGGTTCCGCGAGTTCGGCCAGGGTCACCGGAAGGTTGAGGTCGGTGTGCAGCCGGTTGAGGCGGCGGTTGCGCTTGACCTCGTCCACGTTGTCCCGCAGCGAGTCCCCCACCTTGCCTCCGATGGCGTCGAGGTTCTCCAGGACCCCCTCCAGACCGCCATAAAGGTTGATCCATTTGGCCGCCGTCTTGGGTCCGACACCGGGAACGCCGGGAAGATTGTCCGCGGTCTCTCCGACCAAGGCTGCGAGATCCGAGTACTGGGCGGGGCTGACAAAGTACTTATCCTGGATGGCCGTAGCGTCCATCCTGGGAATGTCACTGACCCCCTTACGGGGATACAGCACAAAAACGTTGTCTGTAATTAGCTGGAAAGCGTCCCGGTCGCCTGAGACCAGGAGCACCTCGAAGCCGGCCTTTTCGCCCATGGCGGCGAGGGTCGCGAGGATGTCATCAGCTTCGTAGCCGGGCATTTTGATGGTTTTGATGCCCCACGCGCCCATGACCTTGTCGATCAGGTCTATCTGGCCGCTCATTTCCCGGGGAGTCTCGTTGCGTCCGCCCTTGTACTCGCTGTATTCGGCCTTGCGGTGCGTAGTGTCGTCGGAGACGTCAAAAGCGACGGCGACGTGGGTGGGTTTCTGCTCCTTGATCAGATTGATGAGCATGGAGGTAAACCCGTGGATCGCGTTGGTGTGTTGTCCTGAGGCGGTGGAGAACTTGTCCGCAGGGAGGGCGAAGAACGCCCGGAACGCCATCGAGTGACCGTCCAGGACCAGCAGGCGGGGCTGGTCAGTCAGCGGAACAACCGGTGCTTCGGTGGCGGAAACCGGCGCTGGCGCCGTACGGGATGTCCGGGCGGGAGCAGAGGAACCCGCTGCCCCGGTCCCGGGAACCGGAAGAAAGCCGTCCGCGGTGTCCGTTGAAAGAAGGGAAGGGGCCGGTTTGGTAGTTTCGCTCACAGGTGCCAGCCTAGTTCCCATGACGGACAATTTCACGCCGGGCCCTTACGCGGCCGAACTCGCAGCTGCCGGGATTCCCGAGGACATGCACGACTGGCTTGGCCAGTTCGGTGTGGGAGCGCTGGTGGTGAAGATGGGAATCCATTTCCTGGAGATGAGCCCCCAGCGCACCGTGGCGACCATGCCCGTGGAAGGCAACACGCAGGTGGCGGGAATCCTCCACGGCGGAGCCCACGTAGTGCTCGCCGAGACGCTCGGGTCGTTTGCCGCCGGCATGCACGCCGGTCCCACGCGCCAGGCGCTGGGTATCGACGTCAGTGCGACCCATCACCGGGCCGTCACCTCGGGCACCGTGACCGGTACATGCACCGCCATCCACCTTGGCCGCACCCTCACCACGCACGAGATCGTTATGACGGACGAGCAAGGGCGGCGGCTGTCCACGGCGCGCATCACCAACCTGATCCGGGACACGGGACAGTAGCCGCCGAGGGCGGGCCTACGCCGGGCCCCTGACCAACCGGTAGCGCAGCTCAACGATGCCCCGCCCCATCGTGTGCGAGGACAACAGTTCCAAGGGCGGCGTGGGGCTCGACAGGGGCAGCACCGCTTTGCCGTGGCCGAGAACCACGGGAATGATTGAGATGATGATCTCGTCGAGCGCACCGGCATCGGCGAACTGGGCCGCCAGGATTCCGCCGCCGACGATCCATACGTTCCGGCCCCGCGCGTCGGTTCGAAGGTCCTCGACGAATTCGGCGACAGGACCGCGGACGAAGGTCACGTTGGCGCCCCGGGGGGCCGAGAGTTCGTGGTGGGTGAACACCCAGCAGGGCGTCGCGGGATACGGCCAGGAGTCCGGTTCATGCTTCTGGAGCCAGGCGTACGTGTCGCCGCCCATCACGATGCATCCGACATCTGCCAGAAAAGCGTCATAGCTTTCCTTGCCGCCGGCAAACCCGTCGAACTGCAGCAGCCACTCAAGTCCGTCATCGGCGGTGGCGAGAAACCCGTCCAGCGAGGACGCGACGAAATACTGGAAGCCGGCCATGGGCACAGCCTAGCTAATTCCGGCCTGGGTTCCCATCCCCCGCACTACTTGCTGAAGTAGGGAATGATCAAGTAGAGCCCGAACAGCACGGCCAGCCCGCACAAGCCGAAACACACGACGGCGAGCGGCCGGACCCAGGCCGGCTTCCTCTCACTAACGTCACCGGCGATGGCGGTGAGGCGCACCCCGAGGGAGTACAGCACCACCACGGTCACCGCCGAGATGAGGGTGGCGCCTGCCACTTGGACCAGTTCCAGCCACTTCATTACAGTTCGCCCTCCGGCTTGTTGTTGGCGCGGCTGACGGCCAGCGCCTTCTTTTTGCGGAACCTCACGGCCGCGCCGGCTTCCTCGACCTCAACAGCGTTGTGGTGGCCGATATGCGACTTCTTCGAGTGCAGGAACATGTACAGCACCGCACCGGTGCCCGCCACGGCGGCAATCACAATGCCCACGACGCCGGTCTTCACCAGGATGGCGGTCAGGGCGCCCACCATTCCGGCAGCGGGCAGGGTGAACAGCCAGCCCAGGGCAATCTTTCCGGCTGTGCCCCAGCGGACGGTGGTACCGCGGCGGCCCAGCCCCGAACCGATGACGGACCCGGAGGCCACCTGGGTGGTGGACAGCGCAAAACCTAAGTGCGAAGACGCCAGAATGGCGGACGCCGTGCTGCTTTCAGCGGCAAAGCCCTGGGCAGGCTTGACGTCGGTGAGCCCGGATCCCATGGTGCGGATGATCCGCCAGCCGCCGGAATACGTGCCGATCGCAATGGCGAGGGCGCAGGAGGCGATAACCCAAAGCTGCGGACCGGAACCAGGCTGTTGGGTACCGGCGGCGATCAGTACCAGGGTGATGATGCCCATGGTCTTCTGGGCGTCGTTGGTGCCGTGCGCCAGGGCAACGAGGCTGGAGGTAAAAATCTGGCCATTCCGGAAGCCGCCGCGCTTTTGCGTGAGCTTGCTGCCGGTCTCCGGATCGTGCCGGGCCGTGAGCCCGTAAGCGAGTTTGGTGCACAGGTACGCGACTCCGCCTGCGATGATGGGCGCGAAGACGGCAGGGAGGATCACCTTCTGCATCAGGCTTTCAAAGTTGATCGAATGGATCCCGATGCCGGCGATGGCCGCACCAATCAGGCCGCCGAAGAGCGCATGCGAGGAACTCGACGGGAGGCCCTTCAGCCATGTGATCATGTTCCACAGGATGGCGCCCATCAGCCCGGCGAAGATGATGTCCGGAGTGATCTGGATCCCGTCGGAGCCTTCCTTGATGATTCCACCGGATACGGTCCTCGCCACTTCCGTGGACAGGAAGGCCCCCACCAGATTCAGCACCGCCGCGAGGGCTACTGCCGTTTTGGGTTTGATGGCGCCGGTGGCGATGGGCGTGGCCATCGCATTGGCCGTGTCATGAAATCCGTTGGTGAAGTCAAAAAAAAGCGCCAGCACAATTACCAGCGCCACCATGATGGTGATTTCCACCTGTTGCCCAATCTGCAGAGTCGACGGTCAGCAGTTTCATTCCCCGTTGCCGCAATATTCATCCAGAGTTACCGGGAGGACGCGCAGCGTTCAGCAAAGTAGCTTGACGGCTTAAATCGTACGGTGGAAAGGGGGCAGGGCAAAACGACCGGTCAACCCGCCGTGCCGCGGGGCCGGGCGCCGGCTCCCGTCAGCCCTGATGGAGCTCCGGTGCCCGTCCGGCGTCGATCATTCCGGCGATTTTTCCCTCCAAGGCGGCGAGGGTGGCGTCGGGCAGCACGATCAGCCCGTCCAGTTCGCGGCGCGCCCGTTTATAGGCGGTTTGCCGCTCCGCCGGTGTGGCGGCGGCATCGGCGGCTATCCTCAGCAGCTTCCTGGCGGTCGCCAGGCGCACCCGCTCCGGGGCGCTGAAATTTCCGTCCTTGATTCGTCTGGCTTCCCGCTCAGCAACGTCAAAGGCGAGTTCGAAAGCGTTCACGGCCCCGCGGTATTCCGACAGCCGAGCCGTCGTTGTGATGTCCTCCGGGGCACCGGGCCGCATCGCGTCAGCGGTGCGCTTTGACCGCAGGAAGGCCACGGTCAAAGGTTCTCGGACGTCGGTCATAACCGGAAAGTCGATGAGCTTTCCCGCGTCCAGTTCGTAGTCGAGCCACCGCCGGTTCACGTCGTCGTGGGCCGCCATGAGCTGCACGACCTCGGACCGGGTCACCCGATCCACTGCCGCTGCCTGGTTTCGGAGGGTGTAAAGCTCCACTTTTCGCCGGTGCCGGCGTTCGCTGGCTTTGGACCAGGAGCGCGCCCAGCCGCCGAACAGACCGCTCAGCGGAAAGATGAGCCACCAGAAGTGGCCGGCAAATTCGAAGAGGTGCTCCACTGGATCATCCTCCCATCCGGCCCGGGCGGGCTCAAGGGTTACCCGCTGAAAAGCCCCTCCCTGGAGGGGCCCGTCAGCGGGGAGTGTTACTGCTCCGGTCAGTCCCCGTGCTTGACCTTGTGCACCCGGGTGACGATGGTGGGGCATGGCAAGCTGAGCAGGACGGCGTGGGCTGTGGAGCCCAGCAGCATCCTGGAGAAGCCACCGCGCCCGCGGCTGCCGATCACCAGGAGCCGGGCAGTCCGGGCAGCCTCGACCAGTGCCTTGGCGGGGTCGGCGTCGGACTCCAGGCGCTGGTGGACCACCAGGTCCGGGTACTTATCGCCCAGCCCGGCAACGGATTCGGCGAGGACCACCCGGTCTTCTTCGAGGATGGTCCCGGCGAGGCTGCTGTCGGGCAGCTGGTTTTCGAGCCAACGGGCCGGCCTGCGGAACGCAAGGATGACCGTCAACTCATCCCCTCCCCGGTCCGCTTCGGCCGCGGCGAGCTCCACAGCCTGCAGGGACTCTTCGGAACCGTCCACACCCACCACGACGCCGTGGCCGCCGGCGCCGCGGTTCAGCGGGATCACCGCTGCAGGGATTTCCGAAGCCGATACGATCTGCAGCGCACGGTCGGTCATGGGCCCGCCGTCCATCCAGTGCTTGTCGTGCTCACCCACAACCACCATGGAAGCCTCCTTGGAGACTTCCCGAAGGACCGAGCCGCCGCTGCCGTGACGGAGTTGAATGTCCACCTTCACGCCGGGCGTCTGCTCGCTGGCACTGGCTTGCGCCTTTTGGAGAAGCTCCATGCCGGATTGCCTGATGAGTTCGTGGTATTGAAAGTCCGGGGACATCCAGCGGTCATCCACGGCGTGAATGACCGTGACCGGGAGCTTCTGCCGGGCCGCCCGCTCCAGGGCCCACGCGAGTGCGGCCTCACTTCCGGGGGACTCGTTGATACCGACGACGATTGGTTTACTCATTCTGAACCCTGCTCTTTCCATGGCGCGGTCTGTTGTGCCCGGCACTCTCCGGGGGCAGCCCAGGCATCCGCCGGCACTTCAGTGTGCACCGGGCCCAGCCCCACCGGTTAGGGGCTTAAGCCCTCCACTCCCCAGGGGTCCCCTGCGCAGCGTCAACCCATGCAGCGGGTGCTTTGCCGGCCGCCAGCGCGTGGTAGGCGGCCTCCGGGGAACGGGCCGTCCGCCGGGCGGCGCATCTGGAATTCCCTGCCGCCCCGTGGCCGGGTGGCCGGGTGGCCCTGTGAACAGCGGCAGGAGCGTTTCCTCGCCGCTGTCCGGCCGGCAACCCGACGGCGGTTTCGGGGTCCACCCGTACCCGGCCCTGCTCTCATTTTCCCGGAGGTGGAAACTGTCCGAAAATCCCCGGGCCCTGGACTCCGTCGGACCTACTGCGGATCAAGATGCCACCGGCCGGCCGGACTATGCCGGCGGCTCAGTAGCCGGTCGGTTCCGTCTCGAATTCCGGGTCCCGCGGAGGTCCTTCATGGTGCACCGGCCGCAGGGCATGGGTGCTCTCCAGCCAGATCAGCGCGTCGTAGCGCTCGCCGATCCGGGTTGGAACGTAGTTCCCGGACTCCCGCTCCGGATGGTAGACAACGCCGATCGCACGGTGGCCAAACCAGCTGGAAAGCCACGGGCCCGATCTGTCCTCCCCGAATTCCAGTACTGACGGCACCCCCAGCGCCTGGTGCAGAAGATCCTCGTGGCTGCCCGGCCGCGCCGGCGGAACCGGCATGATCCGCTCCGCGCTGCCCCAGGCATCCGCCGCCATGACGTGGCCCCGGTGGCCGGCCAGGCCCACCAACATCACGCCTTCCGCGGCGTGCCGTTCGCGCAGCAGCTGCCCCACGTTGATGAGTCCGTCCTGGGCCATGTCCGTGCCGCGGGCATCGCCCACATGGGTGTTGTGCTCCCAGACGATGCCCTTTGAACCGGGACCCAGGTGCCGGCTGAGCCGGTCGATGGTGTCGGCCATGTGGTGGTCGCGGACGTTCCAGGACTGGCGGTCTCCGCGGACCATGATCCGGTAATAGTGTTCGGCGTTGGCTGCCACCTCGGCGTTCTGCACGGCGTCGAACGCTGCCTCGTCCTGACGGTCCGGACTGGACGCGCGGCGGCGGATCTCGGTGAGGAGCGCGATCACATCGGCTTCGCAGGACGCTGGGACCAGCCGGGTGTTCCAGGCGTACTTGTGCGGGTCCTCCTGGTGGGGCAGGAAGCACTGCCAGGCACGCATGGCATCGGCAACGGCGTCGGGAGCATTCTCTTGGAGCCAGCCGATGATCGCGCGCAGCGAATCCCACAGCGAGTACACGTCGAGGCCGTAAAAACCGACCCGTCTGCTGGCTGGACGGCGGAGGTTCCACGTGCGGAGCCAGTCCAGGAACGCCGCCACTTCCTCATTTGCCCACATCCAGGTAGGCCAGCGTTCAAAGCCGGCGAGCAGGGCGTGGACACCCTGGTCCTGCCCGGTCTCGCCCCGCACCCAGCGGTTGATCCGCCAGCAGTCGGGCCAGTCCCCCTCGACACCGATCCAGTTGTACCCGTCCTCTTCGATGAGGCGCTTGCTGACGGTGTCCCGCCACGTGTAGAACTCGTGGGTGCCGTGGGACGCCTCACCGACGGCAACAAACCGGCAGTCCCGGGCGCGCCGGACCAGCCCGTCAAGGTCCCGGTCGGTCTTCAGCGGACGTGCCAGCGAGTGGATTTCCGCCAGTACCGGGGCTTTCCCGACGCCGGAGGTCACCGGGGCTCCGCGATGGAGACCGTTTCGAGGTGTTCGGGGACGCGGGTGCGCCAGCCCAGCTCGCGCTTGATCCGCAGACGGAGGGCGTCCGAGGCGTCCGGTTCGCCGTGGGTGATGTACGTCATCCTGGGTGCTCTCTCCGCGGCTTTCATCCACGCCATCAGCCCGTCGCCGTCTGCGTGCGCCGACAAGTTTTCCATCTGGACCACCTCGGCCCGGATCTTGATGTCCTCGCCGTAGATACGCAGTGCGCGTTCGCCGGCCGCCAGCATCGCACCGCGGGTGCCGCCGGCCTGGTAACCGCTGAGGATCACGGCGTTTTTCGGATCGGGGCCATAGGCGGCGAGGTGGTGGAGGATCCTTCCTCCGGTCAGCATGCCACTGGCTGAGATGATGATCATCGGCCCCCCGCGGAGGTTCAGCAGTTTGGATTCGTCGACGGAACGGGTCAGCTTCGCCACCTTGTACATGTTCAGGTATTCCTGCGCGTTGAGGCGGTGCTCCTCGGGGTGCCGTTGGTACATTCCGGAGGCGTCGATGGCCATCGGGCTGTTGAGGTAGACCGGGATATCGGGAATCAGGTTCTTGCTGCGGAGACGGGAAAGGTGCAGCATCAAGGTCTCGGCGCGGCCGACGGCGAACGCCGCGAACAAGACCACACCGTTGCGCTTCGCGACCCGGTTGATAATGTCCCGCAGTTGCCCTTCAGGATCCGCCGCGGAGTGTTTCCGGTTCCCGTACGTCGACTCCGTCACCAGGACATCGGTGCCGCCCAGGGGCCGGGGCGGGTTCATCAGCGGGTCATCCACCCGGCCCAGGTCGCCAGTGAAGTGCACCGCGAGCGCCCCGATCCGGACGTGGACCTGGGCAGCGCCCAGGATGTGGCCGGCGGGAACAAACGTCAATTCCATTCCTCCGCCCAGGTCGCGGGGAACGTCGAAGCCGAGCGCCTGAAAGCTGTTGAGCGAGGTCACGGCGTCGGCAGCCGTGTACAGCGGAAGCGCCGGGTGATGGCTGCTTGACCCCGTGTGGGTGGCGTAGCGGGCCTCCTCCTCCTGCAGGTAGCCGCTATCGGGCAGGAGCAGCTTGCAGAGGTCCGTGGTGCCGTCAGTGGCAATCACCGGCCCCGTAAATCCGTCCCGCACGAGGGCCGGGATGTAGCCGGTGTGGTCCAGGTGCGCGTGGGTCAGGACCACGGCGTCAATGGAGGCCGGCCGGACCGGGAAGGGCAGCCGGTTGCGTTCCCGGCTGCGTTTGTAGCCCTGGAACAACCCGCAGTCCACGAGTATGCGTTTGCCGCCCGCCTCGATCAGATACCTCGAGCCGGTGACGGTATCCGTAGCGCCGAGGAAACGGAGGGTGGGCTGATGGTCTGTCATGGTGCTTCCGATCCCGCATGACGCACTTGAAATGGCATGCAGCGAGGCGAAACGGCGCCGTTGGCCGGTACTGGCGATGCACCCAGCTTCCATCCGTACCACCGCGGGACCTAGGGCCAAAGGTCACCACCGGCCGTCGCCGGAAAGGGCCGAGGTCCTGACCGGTCCGCCCACGCAGAACCGCCGGCGGCTTCGGAAGGACTCCGAAACCACCGGCGGTTCGTTGCTTGGCAGGCAGGGCCGCCAGGTGCTGGTTACCGGAAGATATCCCGGGCCACCCCCATGATGATCCTGTCTCCCGGAACAGATTTCCGGAGGTAATCCTCTACCGCCCAGTCATCCAGCGCAATGCAGCCGGCGGTGGGAACTTTGTGCTCGTGAAGGAAGATGGCGAAACCGGCGTCCTGCACAATTTCCGAATCCGGCGGCCGGTTGTAGTTGAGCACAGCCCCTTGGCGGTAGTCGTGGGACCGGCCTGTGGCGAAGTACCACATGTTCTCATCCCAACCCACCCAGGACGTGGATTCATGGTACTTGTTGTAGGTGGCCGTCCACGGGTTGCCGCCCCAGCGCGAGTTGGGATTCAGCAGCTTGTAGGGAAGTGCCGTCCCGGGATTGCCGAGTCCGAACGCTTCAGTCACCGAGTAGGAGCCAGTGGGCGAGAAGTTGTAGCGTGTCGGTCCGGAAGGTACTCCCGGCGGCTTAAAGCCACTGGCGCCAACCCGTCCGTCGGTCCTCCAGTCGATCACGTAGGTTCCGGCAACCCGCTTGCAGTAAACGACGGCGGCATACGACTGCCCGTAGTCCGCGGCGTAGGTCAGCAGCACATGCTTGGCGCCGCCGGCAGTGTATTTGACGCCCCCCTCGTTGAGGTTCGAGCACTCCGAACGGCCGTAGTCCCTGGACGTCGTCGGCGTCCAGGTGATGTAACCGCCCTGGAACGCCTGCGCGCACTCGCCGCCGGTGCACACTTCGGGTGCTGCCGGATAGCCGAGATAGCTCAGGTGCCAGCCCATGGACTCGTACTTGGTCTTCATTCCGCCACGGACAGGCTGGGCGCCTGTCGCCGGGGACCAGAAGATCACTCCGCCCTGGAACCACTGGTAGCAGCCGCCCCTGGGTTGGTTGCAAATCTCGTTTTCGATCGGGTACCCGAGATAGCCGGTGACGCCACCTTGATCCTGGTAGCGTCCCTTGATGGCACCGTTGACCGACCGGGCCCCGGTGGCCTGGGACCAGAAGATGGTTCCGCCCTGATACTCCTGGCGGCAACCGGACCCGGGAAGGCCGCAGACTTCCTCGGTTGTGGGATAGCCAAGGCCGCCGTTCTCGTAGCCGCGGCTTGCCCAGTCACGGCGCATGGCGCCCTGGCTGATGTGGGCTCCGCTTGCGGGCGACCATACGATCGCACCGCCCTGGTAATTCTGGTAGCAGCCCTTGGCTTTGAGGCCGCAGGTTTCCTTGGACGTGGGGAAACCCAGCTTTCCACGCTCGGCATCTGCGTCTTTGTACAGCCCGCCGACCGCTCCGGGGGCCCAGACCCCGAACGCACCGGTTTTCGCCGACCACATGATCTTGAACTGCCCAAAATCCTGGGCGCAGCCTTGGTCCTTGAGCGTGCAAGTTTCCGCCGAGGTGGGATACCCCGTGCCCGCGTATCCGCCGTACACCTTGTAGACCGCGGCGCCAATGGCACCCCGGGTCCACACCTGATGGTGGCCGCCGGCTGCTGACCAGGTGAGGTCAGTACCCCGGGAAAACCGTTGAACGCAGCCGTCCGCGACGCATTTCTCGTCGGCGATGGGATACCCGAAAGCGGCAATCCCGCCCTGGGACTTCCATTGGGGTCCGGTCTTTCCGGCGGCAAACAGGACGGCTTTGGCGCCCGTTGCCAGGGTGTAGTAAATCTCGCCCGAGGTGAAAGGCTCGACGCAGAGTCCGGCGGGGTCGCACTTTTCGTTGGCGGTGGGTTCGCCCAGCGGACCTGCGGCGCCGCCGAGTTCCCGCCATTTAGCGCCGATGGCACCGAAAGGAACAGGGGCAGCATCTTCGCTGCTGCCTCTGGCGGCGGGCGCGGAGCTCACCGGCGCGGGCGCGGTCCCGCTTTGCGTTGGCGCCGGGGTAGCGTCCGGCGTCGTCGGTGCGGAATCAGCCGGGGTTGCCGTGGCCGGGGCAGCCGGCACCGGAGCGGTGGGATTCGCGCTGGCCGAGGGCGTGGCCGAGGGTGATGGCGCGACCATCCGGCTTGGCGGTGCGGACGGGACGGGCGTCGGCGTGGCTGTCGTCGCTTGGGCGGGAACCGCCAGGCCGGCCATCAGCAGCGCCGACAGGGTGACGCCAGCGGCCGCGGATTTCCGGGAGGTTTTGAACAGCGGCTTCATTTGGAGACCACCGCCTCGCAGGCAGCTCCGGCCGGTGCGCCGGACGCGAAGTTATCGGCCCGGACCGTCACCGACGCGCCGGCCGTTACTCGTTGTTCTATCAACGCGTGGCCGGCAGGGCTGCTGGTCGCGCCCACGGCCACCGCCACCGTGTAGGTGACGTCGGTGGAACCCTGATTGCTCAGCGTGCCCGAGAAGGACCACGAGCCTGCAGCGTCCGGACTGCATGTGACGTCGCTGAGAGCGTCGGAGGCGAGCGCCGAAGGCGCAGGCACCCCGGTTGCCGGCGCAGGGGTCGTCGGTTGCGGTGCTGTACTGGAAACAGCCGCTGCACTCGAGGCTGCCGTCGAGGCCGACGGCTGCGGCGACTGCGAGGATCCCGACGAAGTCGGCAGACTGGGCGCCGGCGGACTACAAGCGGCCAAGGCTATGATGCCCACCGCGCACCCCCCAAAGAGCGGTGTCCATTTGTGCATTTTTCCTCCATAGTGATGGCAGGCTGCGGGCCGGAGAGAGTATTTGTCCGGATGAGCCTGCCGAGATATCGGGCACGCTATCAGAGAACGTCTTCCCCGGGCTGTCAAACTCTCATAAAAGTCAAATCGTTGCCCGCCGCAATTGTCCAGCCGGTCCAGCCGGGTCCCGCGGGCTGGCGGGTGCCTGTCCGCACGCCGGCTGGCCCGGGCACCGGTAGGCTTTTCCCGGCGGGCTCCTTGGCCCGGCGACACCCTCCCGGGCGCACCCGGCGGATACCAGTGGCAAGGATGGATCATGAAGCACAAACCCTCACGTGCGGCGCGCAGCAGACCGGCGCAGCGGGCCGGTCAGTCCACCGGCGACCGTCCGTGGACTGGTTCCTACAGTCCGGGGGTGCCGGCTGACCTGGCGCTTCCAACGGGGACGCTCGTGGACCTCGTGGACGACTCGGTGCGGCGGTACGGGTCCAAGACGGCGCTGGAGTTCTTCGGCGCCCGCACGAGCTACCGCGAGTTGGGCGCGCTGATCAGCCGCGCGGCTGCGGGACTGGAGAAATTGGGTGTCAAGGCCGGTGACAGGGTCGCACTGGTGCTGCCGAACTGTCCGCAGCACATCGTTGCTTTCCATGCCGTCCTGCGCCTCGGCGCCGTGGTGGTCGAACACAACCCGCTGTACACGGACCGGGAACTGCGCCACCAGTTCGAGGACCACGGCGCCGTCGTCGCGATCGTCTGGGACAAGGCTGTGGAAAAGGTCCGCCAACTGCCGGCCGACGTCGGGCTCCGGAGCATCGTCTCCGTGGAACTCATTCCGGCCATGCCCCTGCTGCAGCGGCTGGCACTCCGGCTTCCGGTGGGCGCGGCCCGCAAAGCCCGCGCCGCCCTGACGGTGGGCCGGCACGAGCCGAAGGGCCGGCCCACCCCGGCTGTGCGGCCCGTGCTGCCCTGGCCGGGTCTCCTCGACGCCGGCGAGCTAAGGAAGAAGCACCCGCGCCCCGCGGCCCAGGACCTCGCCGTCCTCCAATACACCTCCGGCACCACCGGGCTCCCCAAAGGAGCCATGCTCAGCCACGCCAATCTGCAGGCCAACGCCGCGCAGGGCCGGGCCTGGGTGCCGGGGCTCAAGAACGGCCGGGAAACCGTATACGCCGTACTGCCGATGTTCCACGCGTACGGCCTGACCCTCTGCATGACGTTCGCCCTGAGTATCGGTGCGAAGCTGGTCCTCTTTCCGAAGTTCGACGTCGACCTCGTGTTGAAGGCGCTCAAGAAGTCCCCGGCGACGTTCCTGCCGGCCGTGCCGCCGATCTATGACCGGATCGCCGCCGCCGCCGCTGAACGCGGCATCGGGCTGGACAGCATCCGCTTCTCGATCTCGGGCGCCATGAATTTGCCGACGGCAACGGTGGAGACCTGGGAGAAAGCGACCGGCGGCTATCTGATCGAGGGCTACGGACTGACTGAAACCTCGCCGATCGCAATCGGCAACCCTTTCGGTCCCAGCCGCAAACCCGGGACCGTGGGCGTGCCCTTCCCGCTGACCGACATCCGGGTCGTCGATCCCCGGAACGCCGCCGTGGATCGCGCCCCGGGCGAGGAGGGCGAGCTCCTCATCCGCGGGCCGCAGGTGTTCACTGGATACTGGAACCGTCCGGAGGAGACCGAGGAAGCCCTGCTCGACGGCGGCTGGTTCCGCACGGGCGACATCGTCTCGGTGGACGACGAGTACTTCGTGACAATCCGCGACCGGATCAAGGAACTGATCATCACCGGAGGCTTCAATGTCTCACCCAGTGAGGTGGAGGATGTGCTCGCCACGTATCCGGCCGTTTCGGAAGTCTCGGTCGTAGGTCTCCCCCGGCCCGGGGGCGGCGAGGACGTCGTCGCCGCCGTCGTTCCTGTCCCGGGCGCCGCCATCGAGCCCGACGCGCTCTTGGCCTTCGCCCGCAAACACCTGACCGCCTACAAGGTGCCGCGCAAAGTGGTGGTGCTCGATTCGCTTCCGCGTTCCTTGATCGGCAAGGTCCTTCGCCGCGAGATCCGGGACACCCTCGTGGCCGGGCGCTGATCCGGGTTACCGCCGGTCAGCGGCCTGCGGATTCAGCCGCGCGATCGCCGTGGACAGAGCCGTCGCGAAGCCGCACCACAGCGCGTAGGGAGCCAGGGATACGCCGGCTCCCGGGCTGAGCCGGTAGGTTCGGCGGACCAGGTCTGCGCTGCTTGCCGTCAAAACAGCGCACTCAGCCGCAGCCAGCCACGGCCGGCGGGAGCGCCAGAAGAGCCAGCTCCACGCGGCATTGAGGGCGAAGTTCACGGCCAACGCGCCCCGGTAGGCGCGCAGTTCCTGCGCCGCCGTTGTGTGTCCGGGGGTGTCGGAGCCCTCGTCGCTGTCCAGCGCGACGGCGGAACTCACGGCGAGATCCGCGTAGAGCGCCGTCCAGACCACCGGAAACGCGATGGCGGGCGGCTGCCAGTCCGGTTTACGCAGCGCCCGGTACCAGCTGCTTTCCGGGTCCGTCGCCACTCCGCCGGCCGCGGCCGTCGCCGCAGTCGCGGCGGAAGTCCACACCAGTGTCTTCAATTTCATGACTTCTACTTCTCCTCTGTTTCCGGGGTTGGCGCCTTGGGGCGCAGGCGCTCGCCGATGAATTCGATGGTCCGATCAAGGGCAGCCTGCGTCGGGTGGCCCGGTGTATCCACGAGGTCAACTGTCAGAACGCAGTGCGCGGACTGCGGGATCCCGAACGGGTTCCCGGGTGAGGAATCGATGTCGATGCCTTCAAAACCCGCACCGAATTCGCGCCGCATCGTGGCGAAACGCTCCGCCGGGCACGCCCGGTCATTGCTGAAGCGCAAGCCGAGGAGCCGCAGCCCCTGGGCGGTCCGGTCCTTGACGCGCGCCAGTTCGGTCTCGTCCAGGCCGACGGCGGCCCGTCTCCGGGCGGTCAAGCCCGCCGGCAGCACGGGCTGGCTCATGACCGGCGCGAGCACGGCCGGCTCCAGCGCCATGGCGAGGGCGAAACTGCCCGTCATGCACATTCCGATCGCTCCGACGCCTGGGCCGCCGCACTCCTGGTGGGCCCGGCCGGCGAGGGCCCGCAGCCAGCCCGCCGCGGGGCTGCTCCGGTTCGCCAGGACCGCGAATTCCCGCGAAATGCAGACCTTCGCAATGGACTGAACGATGCCCTTCCCGGCTGGTCCGCCGGGACGTCCGAACATGGAGGGGAGGTACACGGTGTAGCCCCGGCCGATCAGCCTGCGGGCGAGGTCCAGCACCCCCGGGTGGATACCCGGGACCTCGTGGATCAGGATCACCGCCGGGCCCGCACCTGCCCGGAAGACCTGGTGGCGGATGTTCCCGTGACGGAAGGTCGACTCGGTGAAACCGGCCAATGATTCCTGTTGCTTCGCCATGCAGGGCCCTCTCGGTTCCGGGCGGTCACCGTCCCTACACTGCAGCCGTCCCGGTACCGCACATGCTACGGAACTGCGGCGCCGCCGTCGACGCCGGATCCCTCGCGGCGCTCCGGCCCCACTGATAGGCGTGGCGCTGGCCGAAAGGTAGTGTGCTTAGTAGAAGAGAAGCGCCGGCCTGAGCAGGCGGCGGTTGTAGAAGGGAAGTTCACATGACCCGCAAGAATCCCCACGTCGAGGAAAACGACGAAAAGGACATCGTTGTCGGAGATGGTCCCAAGAACTGGGCAGCTGGCATTCCCGGAGTGTTGCACTCCATGAAGCCCGCCATCGAGCACATGGGCGTGAATCGAACGCGCAAGACCGTGCTGGCGATGAACCAGAAGGACGGCTTCGACTGCCCCAGCTGCGCGTGGCCGGACCCGCATCATCGCAAGGCGTTCGAGTTCTGTGAGAACGGCGCCAAGGCCGTCACCTGGGAGGCCACCCCGGTGGTGATCGGCACCGGGTTCTGGGCCGAGCATTCGGTCAGCGAACTGCGGACCAAAAGTGAATACTGGCTGGGAATGCAAGGCCGGCTCACTGAGCCGGTGTACAAGCCGGCCGGCGAGGACCACTACAAGCCGGTGTCCTGGGCGGAGGCGATCAGGATCATCGCGGACAAGCTCAACAGCCTGGACTCGCCGGACGAGGCCGCCTTTTACACGAGTGGGCGCACCTCCAACGAGGCAGCTTTCCTTTACCAGCTCATGGTGCGCGGCTATGGCACCAACAACCTGCCCGACTGTTCCAACATGTGCCACGAATCCTCCGGCTGGGGAATGGGCCAGACCATTGGCATCGGCAAGGCCACCGTCAGTTTCGACGACTACGCCAACGCGGACCTGATCATCATCATGGGGCAAAACCCGGGCACGAACCACCCGCGCATGCTGACCGAACTGGAGGCGTGCAAGGAGAACGGCGGCGAAATCGTGGCCGTCAATCCGTTGCCGGAGGCCGGACTGCGCCGGTACAAAAACCCGCAAAAGGTCAAGGGTATTGTGGGCCGCGGCACGGAGATTGCAGACCAGTTCCTGCACATCCGCATTGGCGGGGACATGGCGCTGCTGCAGGCAGTCTCGAAGCGGGTGCTTGAGGCCGAGGCGCGCAACCCGGGCACGGTCCTGGACCAGGCGTTCCTTGACGAGCACTGTGAGGGGCTGGAGGAACTCCGGGAGCACCTCAGCCGCGTAGACGACGCCGAGGTCCTGACGGCCACGGGGCTGCGCACCGAGGACATCGATGAACTTGCCGCGCGCTACCTGAAGGCCGAAAAGGTCATCATTACCTGGGCCATGGGCATCACGCAGCAGAAAAAGGGCGTGGCGACCATCAAGGAGATCATTAACCTGCTCCTGTTGCGCGGCAACATCGGCAAGCCCGGAGCCGGCGCCTCCCCCATCCGCGGCCACAGCAACGTCCAAGGTGACCGCACCATGGGCATCTGGGAGCAGATGCCGCAGTCCTTCATGGAGGCCCTTGGGGAGGAGTTCGGCTTTGAGCCGCCCCGCGAACACGGCGTAGACGCCGTCGAAACGATCAACCGGATGCGCGACGGCGGGATCAAGGCTTTCGTCGCGCTCGGCGGCAACTTCGTGGGCGCCATGTCGGACACCAATGCCACCGAGGCCGCCATGGAGAGCACGGAACTCTCGGTGCAGATTTCCACGAAACTCAACCGCTCCCACACGGTCACGGGCGCCGAAGCGCTGATTTTGCCCACCATGGGCCGCACGGAAATCGACATCCAGGAATCAGGACCGCAGTTCGTTTCGGTGGAGGACACCGTGTGCGCCGTGCACCCCTCATGGGGCCGTGTGGAACCGGTTTCGCACAACCTGCTGTCCGAGCCGGTGATTGTCAGCAGGCTCGGCAAGGCGCTGGTGGGGAACAAGATCAACGCGGACTGGGACGGCTTCGAGAAGAACTACGACGCCATCCGGGACCACATTTCGCGGGTCGTCGGTGGTTGCGAGGACTACAACGAACGGATCCGGCATGAAGGCGGCTTCGTCCTGGAGAACGGGCCGCGGGATTCGCGCACCTTCCCCACCCCGACCGGCAAGGCCGTGCTGACCGTCAACGAGTTGGAACACGTGGAGAGGCCCGCAGGCACGCTGATTCTGCAGACCATGCGCTCCCACGACCAGTTCAACACCACCATCTACGGGCACAACGACCGCTACCGGGGCATTAAGAAGGGCCGGCATGTGGTCTTTGTGAATCCGGAGGATATTACGGAGCTGGCCCTGGCCGACGGAATGTTCGTCGATATCCGGGGCGAGTACCAGGACGGCGCGGAGCGCGTGCTTCGCAATTTCCGGGTGGTCTCCTACCCGACCTCCCGTGGCTGTGCGGCCGCCTACTACCCGGAAGCAAACGTGCTGGTGCCTCTGAACCACACGGCCGACGGCAGCAACACTCCGGTTTCCAAGGCCGTCATCGTGCGGCTTGAGCCCAGCGAGGACCAGGCGCCGGCCGGCACGGTTGCCGCGGTCTCTGTTGCGGCCCAGACGCAGTAGCAGTCCCGCCGGCGCAGGGCGGGTCCTGCGGGGTTTCCCCCCAGCAGGACTTGCCCTGTACCGGCAACAGCCGGTGGCTCCAACCCCGGGACGTCCCCCCGGGGACAACGAATGGGCATGTCCCGCGGGGGGTTCACCACCCGCGGGACATGCCCTTTTTTCTACGCCGGTTTACTGGGCGCGCTTGCTCCAGCCCTCTTCGTCCGGGCCGCCAGCCTCGCCGTTCTCACACAGCTCCAGGACCTTGTTTGATGCTGCGTGGACTGCCTCGTCAACGCTCTTCCTGCCGTTGGTCGAGGCTGTTCCCGCAGCGAAGCCAACGATGAACGCGCTGATGGCATCCGCGTGGGGCCCGACGGCCTTGAGCGACTCGTCCGCGACCTGGACGATTTTCTCGTGGTCCATTTCCAGATCAAGAATCTGCAGCGCCTGGATGAGACGGGTACTCCAGTGTCGCAGTGTGCTGTCTTCGTCCCGGGGCAAAGTCATGTGGTACTCCTCTTGATGGCGGTGCGTGCGTTGATCGTCTTCCCCCACAAGGGTTAGCACCGACACCGGCGTAACGCAACGCGACCCGCGAGGCTTGGCAGGACTGGGGCTGCCGGAACTTCCCTGACCACGGCCGCAACAGTGACGCTCATGGCGGGTCCGCACGCCGGCGTGCCCGGGCCGGCGTCGGGCGCGTAAGCTCGTCCCATGGCGAGATACTTCGATGTCCACCCCGAAAACCCGCAGGCGCGTTCCATCAGCCAGGCCGTGGAGATTGTCCGGTCCGGAGGTCTAATCGCCTATCCCACCGACTCCTGCTATGCACTCGGCGCCCAAATCGGCAACCGGGAGGCCTTGGACCGCATCCGAACCATCCGCCATCTCAACGATAAACACCACTTCACGCTGGTGTGCAAGGACTTCGCCCAGCTGGGACAGTTCGTGCAAATCGACAACGACGTGTTCCGCACCCTCAAGGCTGTCACTCCCGGCAGCTACACGTTCATCCTGCCTGCCACCAAGGAAGTCCCCCGGCGTCTCCTGCACCCGAAGAAGAAGACCGTCGGCGTACGTATCCCGGACAACCGGGTGGTCCAGGCACTGCTGGCAGAATTAGGCGAGCCGCTGCTTTCGAGCACACTCCTGCTGCCGGACGAGGACGAGCCCCTGACGCAGGGATGGGAAATCAAGGAACGGCTCGAGCACGTGGTGGACGCCGTCATTGACTCCGGAGACTGCGGTGCCGAGCCGACGACGGTGATCGATTACTCCAGCGGCACAGCTGAAATCGTCCGGCGCGGCATGGGCGACCCGTCCCGCTTCGAATAGCGGGCCCGCGCCGTTACTTGGACGCGGTATCGGGCGCACCAGCGGCGGTTGACGCCCGGTTCCGCAGCCAGCGCCGGGAGAGGTCCATCGCCGCGATCAGTCCGGCGAGCGGCGTCAGCACCGCCGCCACGTAGACGAACAGCAGCCACGCCAGAGTGGTCAGCAGCGTCTGGTGGTCGCTCAGCAGGGACAGCCCTCCGAAGAGCCCGAGGACCCAAAACAGGGTTACTCCGGCCAGGACCGCACCCGCGGGGAAGTACTCGTTGCTGACGGCGCTTTTGACAATACTTAGAGTTTTCACGGACCCTCCTCATGCCTGGCGGAGGGAAGTTGGCCGCCGGGGTCAATCCAAGTATGGGGCCCGCCGCGCCCGGAATTTCGTCGACGGCCCGGTACGTGATGAAGCTAACTTTGCCGCTGCGTCACCACCTTAAACCGGCAAGGCCGCTTTCACCGAAACCCTGCCCGGATGTGGCGGCGCTGGCGGGTAGCCTAAGGCCTAATGAACCCCTTCGAATTATCAGAGCAACAGGTCACCGCTTTCGGCCGCCCGGTGCTTGGATACCTTCCCGCCGGTTACGACGTGGAGGCAGCCATGCGAGCCGAGATCGACGACGTCGGCTCCCTCGCCGAACTGGCGTCACCGGACGTCGTGGCTGCCAGGATCGATCGGCTGGGAGCCGACGTCAGCAGGCGGGACCTGACCGAGCGACTTCTGGAAAACACCGGCGCCCCGGATGTCATCGCCGGGCTGAGGCACCGCAACCTCGATCCTGCTTTTCCGTTCGTGGCGGTGAAGACGACGGCCAGAGTGAACAACGCTGAAGCTGTGGATGTCCTGGCCGCCCGGGTTTCCCAGTCCTACCGCGGCGCCGGAGTGCGGGGCTTCACGTTCTGGGAGCAACCAGGCCTGGATTTCGCCGGCACGGAAAACTGGGCGACAGTCATGGCCGGATCCGTGAAGACGGCAACACGCGCCGGCGCCGAGCAGGATCCGGGACATCCGCTGACCGCTTTCTGGCCGGACGACGCGACAGACTTGATCCCCGGCTACCACCGTGAACAGCGGGCCTGGCGGGCCGATGCCCCCGGGCTCGCCCCGTTCGTCTCCGAATCCAGCCAGGAGGCGCTCCAGGCCGCGGCGGACCTCGGCCTGCTGATGACGCTGCGGGACCGTCACGGCTTTGCCGGATTGGCGGCCGCCACGATCGCCCCGCTGTTTGGCCGGCGCGCGGTCTGCATGCTGGATGTATTCCTGGCGGACCGGCTGCGCGGCACCGGCCTGGCACCGGTTATGCACTCTTGGTTCCTGGCCGGCCAGCGCTCGGGGGCGGACACCGTCTGGGGCCACATCCATGCCGGAAACCTGCCGTCGCTGCGCACGGCGCAGAAGCTGGGCCGCCGGCCCGTCCAACAGGAATATTTCGTCAGCCTGCCCGTCTAAGGCGGCCAGTCGACGCCGCCCGGTTCGGGATCCCTGGCAGGAGCCCCAGGGCCGGTAAAGAACGTTGGCAGGCCCCCTTCCGATGAGCGGGACGCTACAGTGGAGGCATCGAACATATATTCCCATTAGTACTTGGGCAGCTTTAGGGGTTTGACCTGGGCATTTGCCGTGCGGACAGGTGTCTTTGACTGGCGTCCCGAACGCAAATTGCGCCGCCGCCCGGGTTGAACGGCTCCTCCAAGTCGGTCGACGGCTTATGCTCCCCCAATGCGGCGGAAGGTGCCTTCGCCCGATCGCTAACCGATGATGGGTCGTTCTTCCGGCAGCCGGTAGAGGCGAGGGCGGGTGGACAGCGCGAGCGCGGAGGCTACGGTGATAGTTCCGAGGCGTCCGGTGAACATGAGGACCATGAGCACCCATTGGGCGTTCGGCGCCAGATCGTAGGTGATTCCTGTACTAACTCCCACGGTCGCGAACGCGGAGATTAATTCGAAGAGGACTTTGTCGAGGCTGTGGTCTGTGAACATCAGGAGCAACAGGGTGCCGATGATCACCGAGGCCACGCCCAGCAGCGCGACAGAAAGGGCCTGGCGCTGCACTGAGGAACTAATCGACCGGTGGGCGATCGTGACCTGATCCCGGCCCCGAATTTCGTTCCAGATCGCGAAGCCCAAAACAAGGAAGGTCGTGATTTTGATGCCGCCGGCCGTTCCGGCGCTACCGCCGCCGATGAACATGAGTATGTCGGTGGTCATGAGGGTCTCGGGCGACGCGGCGGCGTAATCGATGCTGTTGAATCCTGCCGTGCGAGGGAACACCGCCCCGGCCAGTGTCGCCAGGAGCTTCCCGCCTACAGGCATGGGGCCCAGAGTCTGCTCCCTGTTCCCTTCAAAGGCTGCAAACAGCGCGAAGCCGGCAACCAGGAGCAGCACGGTGCCGTAGACGGTCAGGCGCAGGTGCACTGCCCAGTCCTTGAGTCGCACTCCACCCTTGAGGAGGGCGATAAGCACGGGAAAGCCGAGACCTCCGGCGACGACTGCCGCGCAGAGCGGGATGATGATCCAGGGGTCCCCGGCGTAACTGATCAGGCTATCGCTGTAGAGCGCAAACCCGGCGTTGTTGAACGCGGAGATCGCGTGGAAGATCCCGTGCCACAAGGCTGTCGCAGGGTTGTCGTCGTAGGCCAACCAGAAGTGGGCCGTGAGGATCGCGGCGGTGACGGCTTCGAACACGACCATGATCCGGGCCACCCGGAACACGACAACGCGGACGTCACCGAAATTCAAGGTGCTGGTTTCCGACTGCGCCACCAATTGGCCGCGGAGCCCGATGGTCTTTCGGACCATCAACGCCAGCAGCGTGGCCAGGGTCATGATCCCGAATCCTCCGACCTGGATGAGTCCGAGGATCACACCCTGACCGAAGGGCGTCCAGTACGTTGCCGTGTCGACGGTGATGAGTCCGGTAACGCAGACAGCCGAGACGGATGTGAACAGGGCGGGCAGTAACGCTTCCTGTTCCGGCGCGGTCCGCGACAGGGGAAGGACCAGCAGCCCTGCACCCAAAAGGATCACGGCCAGGAATGCCAGCGGCACCGAGCGGACCGGGTGCAGCCGGGCATCCCTGACGGGATTGTTCAGGATCACTGCTGCGGCTGTCCGGAAGTGCCCAGTGCGAAGGGGACTGCCCCGGTCAGCCTCCTATTGCCGGATCCGGTATTCAAGAGGGTCTCGCCTCAGCCCTGGCCACAGCCTTACGAGGAAGCGATGCCGCGGTGACGACCCGTTCCCTCGGACGACCCGCCGGGAGACATGACCCTGGCCTGACGATCGGCCCGGACCGTGTCTGCCGACATCGAGGCGGCATGGCTTGAGGGGAGGACTACGCGTCGGTGAGGGCCATACACGGGGCGACGCTGCCGATCGCGGGCATCATTTGGTCCCTCTCCTGGCAGTCACCAATGTTCCGGCCGGTTGCTGAACCGGCTCCATGAACACGACGCTAACACCGGAGAATACGAATTCCGGCGGTCTTAACGGGTTCTTAGCGTCCGGATCCGAGCCCACCGTTTGGCGATCCTCCCCGCCTGAGCGCTGCTTGTATATGCCCTCCGTTGGAGCTCCGGGAAGTCTCGCCGGCCGCACGCGGAGAACGTCCGGAAGAATGCTCTGGCGACCGCTCCGGGCACTGCGACCGAGGAACCTACCGGCCGGGCCCGCGGAATCTCCGGCTGTCGATACCACCCGGAGGACGACGACATTTGGTCGGACCGTTGCCCGGGGCGAGGTACACGGCTTCCGGGGACTTGACGACGCCGGCAGGTCAACGACGTCGGGATACGGCTCGGACTCATCCGCTCCACTTCGAGCACCGCCCGGGTTTTCGGCCTGGACCCGTGGGCTGAACCGGTGAGGGCAGCCGGGCCGGCGACCGAGTGTTGGACTGCGAACTTTCGGCAGGCCCGTGTCGGCCGCTGCCGAATACACGGAGCATGAATGCGGGGTCGGTGCGGGAACTGCCTCGCACGTTAAGACGGCGTCAGGATCCGCCCTCCGGGCGTTAAGAAACCATCAGGAACCGGGTCAATGCCCGCTGGGAGGAGTTGACTGTCAGTAGCCCCGCAAACGGGGCGCGGATGAAAGGAACCTGCAATGGCCGACCTGGCTGTTATCGGAATCTTCATGGTGTCCATGGGGTTCGTCATGTGGATCGGCCACGTCCTGGCCGGAATGGTCGGCTCTGCCGGTGACCGGACAGAGGCCGGACAATGAACGCCGACGCGATCATGTGGCTCGTCCTGCTGATTGCCGGGCTGTCCCTCTTCGGCTACCTGCTGGCCGTCCTGATCCGCCCGGAAAAGTGGTGAGCAGGACGTGACCTTTAATACTGCATCCTTTGTTGTCCAGGTCGCTGCGCTGGTGGTGGTTCTGGCCGCCCTGCACAGACCCCTGGGCATCTACCTCGCCCTGGTTTTCGAGGGAACCACGCCCAGCCGGCCCGAGCGGCTGTTCTACCGGCTCGCCGGGATCGACGCCCGCACCGAGCAGACCTGGTCGGTGTACCTGCGCAGCGTTCTGGCGTTCTCGGCCGTCTCCATCCTGGCCGTGTTCGGCCTCCAGCGGCTGCAGGGCATCCTGCCGGGTAGCGGTTCCCTGCCGGCGGTGGATCCGTGGATTGCGATGAACACCGCGATTTCCTTTGTGACCAACACGAACTGGCAGACCTACGCACCGGAGACAACGATCGGCATTTTCGCGCAGATGACCCTGCTGGCGGTGCAGAACTTCCTCTCCGCCGCCGTCGGGATCGTTGTCGTCGTCGCCCTCATCCGCGGCATCGCCCGGACCAAGACGCAGCGGCTGGGCAACTTCTGGGTGGACCTGGCCCGGACGTCGTTCCGGATCCTGCTTCCGATCGCGTTTGTCGCAGCAGTGGTGATGGTCCTCGGCGGGGTGGTGCAGAACTTCTGGCCCACCGACGTCACCAACCAGGCGGCCGGGATCAGCCAGACCATTCCCGGCGGGCCGGTCGCGTCCCAGGAGGCCATTAAGGAGCTCGGAACCAATGGCGGCGGTTACTTCAATGCAAACTCGGCCCACCCGTTCGAGAACCCGAATGTTTTCATCAGCCTCTTTGAGGTGTTCCTGCTCCTGCTCATTCCCTCGGCACTGCCCTACGTCTTCGGCAGGATGGTCGGCGACCAGAAGCAGGGCTACACAGTGGCCGCGGTGATGGGCACCCTGTGGCTGGCATCGGTTTCGCTGATGGGCTGGGCCGTGGCTTCCGGCCAGGGAACCGCGACGGCGGCGGCCGGCGGACTTGGCGAAGGCTTCGAACAGCGCTTCGGCCCAGTGCCCAGCGCGATCTTCGCCGCGTCCACCACGCTGACCTCAACCGGCGCCGTCAACGTCGCCCACGATTCCCTCCCACCACTCGCCGGCGGGGTGGCCATGGTGAACATGATGCTCGGCGAAGTCGCCCCCGGCGGAACCGGCTCCGGGCTCTACGGCATGCTGATCCTGTCCATCATCTCCGTCTTCATCGCCGGGCTCATGGTCGGCCGGACACCGGAGTATCTGGGCAAGAAAATCGGTCCCACGGAAATGAAACTGGCCGCCCTGTACATCCTCGTCACCCCAGTCCTGGTGCTGGCCCTGTCCGGGATCACCGTCCTGCTGCCGGACATCATGACCAACGCCCCGGCAACCGGCCCCCACCAGTTCAGCGAAGTGCTCTATGCCTTCACCTCCGGGGCCAACAACAACGGCTCCGCGTTCGGCGGCATCACCACCTCGGGCCCCTACCTCTCGGTCATGATGGGCCTGGCGATGCTGCTGGGCCGCTTCCTCCCGATTGCCCTGGTCCTCGCCCTCGCCGGCTCCCTCGCCCGGCAGGGCAAGATTCCCGCCTCCGCCGGCACCGTCCCCACCCACGGCCCCCTCTTCGGCGGCCTGCTCCTCGGCGTGACGGTGGTCCTGACCGCACTGAGCTACTTTCCGGCCCTTGCCCTGGGCCCCCTCGCAGAAGGACTCCTCACATGACCCGGTCCAGCGCGGCATCAGCATCGGATACCGCCGCCCAAACTTACGCCGACGGCAACCCCCTCGGTACCCCCGGCGAGCACAAGCACCACACCAAGGCACCGGCCAAACTGACGCTCACGTCCGTCGCCGCCGCATTGCCACTCGCCGTCCGGAAACTCTCCCCGCGGCAGATGATCCATTCCCCGGTCATGTTCACCGTGCTGGTGGGGGCCGCCCTGTGTACGGCCATCTCCCTGTACCGGCCCTCGGTGTTCGGCATCGCGGTCACGGCCTGGCTCTGGCTCACCGTCCTCTTCGGGACCCTGTCCGAATCCATCGCCGAAGGCCGCGGCAAAGCCCAGGCCGACAGCCTCCGCGCCAGCCGCCAAGGCGTCCAGGCCCGGCTCCGCCAGCCCGACGGCACCACCAAGGACGTCCCCGGAACCGAGCTGCGGCTCAACGACGTCGTCATCTGCGAAGCCGGGGACGTGATCCCCTCCGACGGCGAAATCATCGAAGGACTGGCCAGTGTCGACGAATCGACGATTACCGGCGAATCGGCCCCTGTCATCCGCGAATCCGGCGGTGACCGTTCCTCCGTCACCGGCGGAACGAAGGTCCTTTCGGACCGGATCGTGGTCCGCATCACCGCCGAGCCGGGGCAGACGTTCATCGACAGGATGATCAAGCTCGTCGAGGGCGCCGTGCGGCAGAAGACCCCCAACGAGATCGCCCTGCACGTGCTGCTGGTGTCCCTGACCATCGTGTTCCTCGCCGTGACCATGTCCCTGGCCCCGTTCGCATCCCTCGCAGGGGCCACACCGTCACCGATCGTGCTGGTGGCCCTGCTGGTCTGTCTGATCCCCACCACCATCGGTGCCCTGGTCCCTGCCATCGGCATCGCCGGCATGGACCGCCTGGTCCAACACAACGTGCTGGCCACCTCCGGCCGCGCAGTGGAAACCGCCGGGGACATCACCACCCTCCTGCTGGACAAGACCGGAACCATCACCTATGGAAACCGCCGCGCCGTCAACTTCTACCCCGCAAACCACGTGGAGCGCACCGACCTGATCGAGGCCGCCAGGATCTGCAGCCTCGCCGACGAAACCCCCGAGGGGCGCTCCATCGTGGACCTCGCCGCGGAGAAAGGCGTGACCGGGGCTGATCTGGCCACGCTCGAACGCAGCTCCGGTGACTTTGCCGTGGTCCCCTTCAGCGCCAGCACCCGCATGAGCGGCCTGGACCTTGACGGGCTGCAGATCCGTAAAGGCGCCGCCTCCACCGTGGCGGCCTTTGTCGCCGAATTCGGCGGCCACACCCCGGCGGAGGTCGACCACCGGGTCAAGGAAATCTCGGCCCAGGGCGGCACACCCCTGCTCGTGGCGCAGATTGACAGGAACGGCAAGGCCGACGTCATGGGGACCATCCATCTGGCCGACGTCGTCAAACCCGGCATGCACGCCCGCTTCGCCGAACTGCGGAAGATGGGCATCCGGACCGTGATGATTACCGGCGACAACCCCATCACCGCCAAGGCGATCGCCGCCGAGGCAGGCGTCGATGATTTCCTGGCCGAAGCGACCCCGGAGGACAAACTCGCGGTCATCAAGAAGGAGCAGGCCGCCGGCCGGCTCGTGGCCATGACCGGCGACGGTACCAACGACGCCCCCGCCCTGGCAGCGGCGGACGTCGGGGTGGCGATGAACTCCGGCACCCCGGCCGCGAAGGACGCCGCCAACATGGTGGACCTCGACTCGGACCCGACGAAGCTCATCAACATCGTGGGTATCGGCAAGCAGCTGCTGATCACCCGGGGGGCCCTCACCACCTTCTCCGTCGCCAACGACGTCGCCAAGTACTTCGCGATCGTCCCGGCCCTGTTCACCGCCGCCTTCCCGGGGCTCGGGCTGCTGAACATCATGGGACTCGCCACCCCGTCCTCGGCCATCCTGTCCGCGGTGATCTTCAACGCCCTGATCATCATCGCCTTGGTCCCGCTGGCCCTGCGCGGAGTGAAGTACCGTGCTGTGTCCGCCAACCAGGCCCTGAGCCGGAACCTCCTGATCTTTGGGCTCGGCGGGCTGATCGCGCCCTTCATCGGCATCAAGATCATCGACCTGATCATCTCCCTCATTCCCGGAATCGGCTAGGAGCACGCCCCCATGAACACAGTTACCGGCTATCTCCGGCAGGCAGGCACCGCCCTGCGCTTCCTCGTCCTTGCCACCCTCGTCCTGGGCGTGGCCTACCCCCTGGCCGTCTTCGGCGTCGGGCAGCTCATCGCCCCCTACCAGGCCAACGGCTCGATCATCAAGGACTCCACCGGCGCCCCGGCGGCGTCCGCCTTGATCGCCCAGGCCAGCGCCGATGACGGCGGCGCCCAGGATCCGCGCTGGTTCCATGCCCGGCCGTCGGCAGTGCGCTGGGACACGGCGGCGTCAGGGCCTAGCAACCTCGGACCCAATGATCCCAAGCTCCTGGCGGCAGTTGAGGCCTACCGGGCCGCCATCGCTGCCGCGGAAGGCGTCAGCGAGTCCGAGGTCCCGGCCGACGCCGTCACGGCCAGCGGCTCCGGGCTGGACCCGCACATCTCGCCGGAGTACGCCAAACTGCAGGTAGACAGGGTGGCAGCAGCGCATGGCCTGGGCGCCGAAGCGGTGTCATCGCTCGTGGAACGGCACACCAGCACCGGATTGCCGGCGTTTCTGGGCCGGCCGTCCGTCAACGTGACAGCCCTGAACCTGGCTTTAGCCACCGACTCACCAGCGACGCCGCAGGCACAATCCAAGTGAGAGACTGACGGCATGGCACATGGAACGCTGCGTATTTTCCTGGGGGCCGCCCCCGGGGTCGGCAAGACCTACGAGATGCTCGAAGAGGCGCACCGGCTGGGCAAGCGCGGCGAGGACGTAGTCGTTGCGTTCGCCCTGGACCACGGGCGCAGCGAAACGCGGGCGGTGCTTGAAGGTCTCGAAGTCATCCCGCCCCGACGCCTCCCCTACCGTGGCACTGAGTTCGAGGAATTGGACCTCGACGCCGTCCTCGCCCGTGCACCCGGTACGGCAGTCGTGGACGAATACGCCCACTCCAACATCCCCGGCAGCCGCCACGCCAAACGCTGGGAAGACGTGGACGAATTGCTCAATGCCGGCATCAACGTCCTCTCGACCGTCAACATCCAGCACTTGGCGTCCCTCGGGGACGTCGTCAGCGCCATCACCGACGTCCGCCAGGCAGAGACGGTCCCGGATGAGGTCGTCCGCCGCGCCGACCAGATCGATCTGGTCGACATTTCCCCCGAACTGCTCCGCCAACGTCTGGGCGACGGAAAGATCTACGCCGCGGAGAAAATCGACGCCGCCCTCGCGAACTACTTCCGCCTCGGGAATCTCGCCGCCCTGCGGGAGCTGGCGCTGCTGTGGCTGGCCGATCGTGTGGATGAAGGCCTGGCCAGATACCGGGCCGAGCAGGGCATCGAAACCAGCTGGCCCGCCCGCGAGCGGATCGTGGTGGGGCTGACCGGCGGTCCGGAAGGGGAGGTGCTCATCCGCCGCGGCGCCAGGATCCTCAACCGCGTCAACGGCGGAGACCTCCTGGCGGTGCACGTCCGCGCCGCGGACGGCATCGCGGAGGAGTCACCACAGGCGCTGGAAGCGCAGCGCCGCCTGATCCTGGACCTTGGCGGCAGCTACCACATCGTCACCGGCGAGGACCCGGCCGCAGCGCTGCTGGACTTCGCCCGAAGCGTCAACGCCACCCAGATCGTCGTCGGCATTTCGCGCCGGACGAAACTGCACGGCCTACTGAACGACCTGCTTGGCGGAGGCGTCGGCACCAGGGTGGTCCGCGATTCCGGCGACATCGACGTCCACATGGTCTCCCACCCGCTCGGCGGCCGAGGTCCCGGCCCGCGCCGGCAAAGGGACCTGGGCCGCATCCGGGTCGCCGCCGGTTTCGTCCTGGCCGTCGCACTCCCGGTGCTGCTGCAGATGCTGCTCTCCCTGAACCCGGACCGGAACGTCGCCACCGCAGCACTGGTCCAGCTGGCCGGATCCGTCGCCGTCGCCCTCGTCGGCGGACTCTGGCCAGCCCTCCTTGCCGCCCTTTGGAGCAGTCTGCTGGTCAACTACTTCTCCACCCCTCCGGTCGGTACCCTGACCATCAGCGACCCCCAGAACCTGCTCGCCCTGCTAGTCTTCGTCGGCGTCTCCTCCGCCGTCGCCGTCGTCGTTGACCTCTCCGCACGACGGTCAAAAGAAGCCGCCCGCGCCCGATCCGAAGCCGCCACGCTGGGGGACCTCACCCGCGGCGCAGCCCGTGCCGAGGACACCCTAAAAGGACTCCTGGAACAATCCCTGGACGTGTTCCAAATCAGCGGTGCTGCCCTCTACACGTCCGCCGGGGACACCGGAACAGGAACAGCAGGGGGTCGCGGCTGGCAACTCGTCGCAAATGTCGGCATAGCCCCTCCCGCCGCACCGGAGGCTGCAGAAAACATCGAACAGGTCACCCCCACCACCTGGCTCATCCTCACTGGCCGGACCCTTCCGGCCAGCGACCGACGGCTGCTCGGAGCGTTCGGCGTGCACCTGGCCGCCCAGCTGGAACGCCAGCAACTGGCAGCCAGCCGCCGCGAAGTCCTGCGGCTGGCCGAAAGCAACACCATGCGCACCTCCATCCTGCGCGCGGTCTCCCACGACCTGCGCACGCCGCTGGCCGGCATCAAACTCGCCGTCGGAGCCCTCAGACAGCCCGGCATCCATTACACCGCCGAGGAGGACCAAGAATTGCTCGCCACGATCGACGAATGCTCCGACCGGCTGGACGCTCTGGTCGGCAACCTTCTGGACATGTCCCGGATCACCTCCGATTCCGTCAACCCGCTCATCGGACCCGTTCGCTGGTACGAAGTCATCCCGGCCGCCCTGCACGGAATTCCCCCCGGCAGGGTACGGGTCGAGCTGCCCGGAAATATGCCCGAAATCGATGCCGACGCCGGAATGCTTGAACGAGTCATCGCGAACATCGTGGAGAACGCCGTCAAGTACGCCCCGGACTCCGAGGTCGTTCTCGTCGGATCAGCAGGCGGGCTCAGCCACGCTACCCTGGGCGGCCGTCCCGCGGGAGAACTACGCGTCATCGACCACGGCCAGGGCGTCCCGGCTGAAAGCGTCGTGCGCATGTTCCAACCATTCCAGCGCCTCGATGACGTCCCTCAGGCCACCGGCGTCGGACTCGGCCTGGCCGTGGCAAAAGGATTCACCGAGGCGATGGGAGGATCCCTCACCGCGGAAGAGACACCAGCGGGCGGACTAACCATGGTGGTCCGATTGCCACTCTCCGCTGGCGCCGCCTTCGACCAAGATGCCGCCCAGGCCCCGCTTCAGCCGCAGTCAGCCCTCCTGCGGCGACACCACACCCAGCCCGCGTCCACCACGGAGGGCACGCCATGAACGACATCCTTGTGGTCGACGATGACCCCCATATCCTCAGAGCCCTCAAAATCACCCTGAAAGCCCACGGATACATCGTCGCGACAGCCCCCGACGGCGAATCCCCCCTCCGGTCAGCAGCCGAGCACCCCTTCGGCGTTATAGTCCTGGACCTTGGCCTGCCCGACCTTGACGGCACCACGGTCATCACCCGGCTCCGGCAATGGAGCCACGTCCCTATTCTGGTCCTCTCCGCCCGGCACGGCTCCGACGACAAGGTCAGGGCACTGGACGCCGGAGCCGACGACTACGTCACCAAACCCTTCGAACTGGACGAGCTTCTAGCCAGACTGCGGGCCGTCCAACGCCGGACCATCCAAACCGACGAAACGCCCGTGATCACCACAGCCTCCTTTACCGTCGATCTGGCCATGAGACGCGTAACCCGCGACGGACAGGACGTACGCCTGACCCCCACGGAATGGGGCATCCTGGAAATACTGGTCCGGAACCCCGAAAAACTCATCACCCAGCAGCAGCTCCTCACCGAGATCTGGGGGGCCGCCTACATCAAGGAATCCAACTACCTGCGCGTCTACATGGCTCAGCTCCGCCGCAAGCTCGAACAAGAACCCGGTAACCCCCGCCACTTTATGACCGAAACGGGCATCGGGTACAGGTTCCAGCCGTAGAGGCTCTGACCGTCCGTGTTCGACCAAAACCCTGGCGAAGACTAAGGAGGTCCTTTCGTGGAACCGTGTGTGTGGTGAGGCGATGAGCGCGTCAGGCCGGCTTCTGGGTTGGCTGCTTGGTCTTCCGCCGGTGCGGTCGCCGTCAGTGCAGGTTCAGCGTGATCTGGCGATCCCGCCCGGGACGGGGTGGTGCTGTTGGCGGACCGATATTTTCCGGCGAGGGACGTACGGGCGCCGGTGGTGTTGATCCGCACACCCTACGGGAGGGGCTTAGCCAACGTCATCCCGTCGCGGCGGACCGCAGAGCGCGGCTACCAAGTCCTTATCCAGAGTCTGCGCGGCACCGACGGCTCCGGCGGGACCTGCAACGGATTCACGATCACCCGCGATGACGGGCCGGCGGCTATCGACTGGATGCGGGGCCAGGACTGGCCAACAGCATGCTTGACCCGGACCAGTCCCTGAGGACCCAAGCCATTTCCGCCCTCACCGCCAAGGCCCGTCTCGCGCGCGCCGTGAACCAGTTGCCGGTCAACGAAGCGGACAGGATCGCCACCGGTCAGAAGATCGGCTACTTCCAGGAATGGATCCGGCATAAGCGCTATGACGGGTACTGGGCAGCAATGGACTACCGCGCCAACGCATCGAACTTGCCTCCTGTGGTGCATCTGGCCCGAGGGTGGTGGGACTTCTTCCTGTCCAACGTCCTTTCCGACTACGTGGCGCTGAGAGATACAGGCCGATGCGTGCGCCTGTTCATCAGCTCGGCTGCACACGGCCGGAACATGGCACTCCGGGCCTACCAGCGCGATGCGTTCGCCACCCCGGACCACGCCCTGATGAACCGGAACCTGCCCGGAACTGACCTGCCGGTCAGGGTCACCGGGACCCGCATCTGGACCGACCTGCCCGGCTGGCCCCCGGCGGCCGCCCTCCCGTAACGTTTACGACCCGGCCAACCCCACCCCCGCGGTTGGCGGCGCGATCGTCGGTTTTGGAGCCGGCATCAAAGACAACAGGAAACTCGAAGCCCGTCCGGACGTGTTGACCTTCACCAACGACCGGCTGGAAACCGATCTCGAGACCATCGGACCCGCGAGAGCGACGCTTTACATACGCTCCAGCCTCGAAAACACAGACTTCCATGCCACACTTTGCGACGTGCGGCCCCACGGCCGGTCACTCAACGGCTGCGACGGGATCATCCGCTTGCAACCCGCCAACGCACGACCGGGCCCTGCCGGAGTCCGAATCGTCCACATCCAGCTCTGGCCGGCAGCACAACGCTTCCGCCGCGGCCACCGCCTACGGCTGCAGGTTTCCAGCGGTGCCCATCCCCGTAATCCCATGCGTGTTCGAGATCGTATGTTGGTGCGACAACCTCAGCAACGCCACCAGGCCACGCGGCCTCATCTGAGAGGAGAGTCACCGTTGAAGGTATTGATCATGACGCTGGGGACGCGCGGTGATGTCCAGCCGTTCGTGGCGCTGGCACGCGGATTGCTCGCTGGAGGGCACGAGGTGGTGCTCGCCGCGCCGCAGCGGTTCGCCGGGTTCGCCGCCGGTCATGGGGTGCCGTTCGCGGGCGTGGACGACGGCCCGATGCGGTTGATGGACGACCCGGCGGCTGCGGACGCGGTGCTCGAGGGCGGACTGCGCGCCCGGCTGAGGCAGGCACGGACCATGCCGGCGGTGTTCACCCAAACGCTGGTGGACTGCTGGGCCGTCGCTTCACACGGCGCGGGCGCCGGCGCTGATGTCGTGGTTCACAACGGCCAGATCATCGCCGGGCAGCACGTGGCCGAGAAGCTGGGTATCCCGGCGGTGCTGGCTTTGCCGATACCGATGTACATGCCGGCCAGGGAGTTTCCCTGGCCGGGCGTGGGCATGCCGGCCAGGCTGCCTGCTCTGGCTAATCGGGCCACGTTCCTGGGCATGAAGGCGCCGGCGGCGATATTCGGCCGGGTCGTCGACCGGTGGCGCGAGGACACCCTCGGTCTCCCTCGCCGCCGCGGACGGCACGACCCGTTGCGCCGACCGGACAACGGGCAGGCTACGGTGCTGCACGCTTTCAGTCCCTCGGTGTTGTCGCCGCCGCGCGACTGGCCGGACTCGGTGCACACCACCGGCTACTGGTTCCTCCCGCCCTCGGACGAGGCGCTGCCACCCCAGGTCGAGGACTTCCTTCGAGCCGGCGACCCGCCGGTGTTTGTCGGATTCGGCTCAATGTCCGGCAGAGACCTCGCGCGCAGCACCGCTCTGGTCCTGGAAGCCGCACGCCGCGCAGGGAAACGCTTGGTGATCGGCGCGGGATGGGGAGGCCTGGACAACCGCGTACAAGGTGATGACGTTCTTGCTGCGGAGGATGTGGACTACCTGCGGTTGTTCCCGCGTATGGCTGCCGTGGTGCACCACGGGGGCGCAGGCACAACCGGCACCGCATTCGCCTCCGGCCGCTGGATGATCCAGGACGCGGGCCGGGGTGGCACCGCCGGACTTCAGATGGCAACGGACAGCGCCTGGCGCAGGAACGAGTCCAGAACCCGGCCGGCGTTCTCCTGCCTGCGCCGGGACTCCTCCGCGGCGAGCGGGCCACGCTTGGGTCCGTGCCGCCGCTCGGCGAGATATAGCAGAGCTGCCAGGGCTTCCGAGAGATCCGTGTTTCCCTCGGCGCGCTGCCGCAAAAGCCGCAAGTACGCCGCCTGCAGCGCGGGCCCCGGAGCGCACCCCATGTCCCGGTCAAACAACCGGCGGCAGCGTTCATATGCGGACAGTCCCTCGACCGGCAGCCCCGCCTGCTCGTAACCCGCAACGAGAACCGTCCACGCCCGTTCGTTGAGTGGCTCGGACCGGACCGCCGATTGAGCCAACGAAATGGCGAGCTCGGATTTGTCCAGGAACGCCGCCGTCTCAGCGGCCAGAATTTGTGTGGCGACCTTCTCTGCAGCGTGCCGGGTCCGGGCTTCCTCCGCCCAGTCAGCCACGAGTTCAAAGCCCAGCAACGGCTCTGCCGCCAGTTCCAGCGCCCGCATCGAGAGTCCGTGGGCCTCAGCCGGCGGGGAGCGCCGGGCCACGAGGACCAGGTCCTGGAACTCAGACAGGTCCAGCTCCACCAACTGGGGATCGAGGACGTAGCCGGCGTTGGCGGTGCGGAGGGGGCCGCACTTCGTGTTGCCGGGCTGGATCACGCGGCGCAGGCCGCTGACGTAGCTCTCAAGAGTGGCCACCGCCCCCGCACTGGCCCGGGACCCCCACAGGATCTCCACCAGGCGCGTCTTGGAAACAGGCGTACCGAGGTTCAGGAGCAGGATTTCCAGAATGTGCCGGGGCTTGCAGCCACCGAGGTCGGCGGCCCGGAGCACCGCGCCATCGCGCCGGATTTCGAATGTTCCAAAAAGTTGAACGGAGATTGCCGGTTTGGAAATGCCCGGAGTCTTCACCTTTACCTCCTTCCGGTACCTCATAATCGATTGTCGATGAGCCGAAAAAGAATTGCGGGATATATCCCGACGCATTTCCATCCGCCCTTTAGACAAACGGTTGCATGCAGGACAATGCACAACAAGGAATGTAACTACCCGATCCTTTGCCGTACCGAAACTCAGGTACACCTCGTCATGGCGCCAAGTATCTGAGGGCACCATTCTGCGTAGCCGGACAGCGGGGCAAGTATCCATTCCCCTTGCTTCGACACTTTGCCTCTGTCGCGGCCCGGCGCGGCTGGCGGTCTCTTCACCGCCAGCGGCCAGGCATCGCCCGCCAGGGCCGGGCGCCCCTGCCGCCCCGGCGGACTACGCCGGATGTCACGGCGGCCAGACTGCAGTTCATCCTGGAAGACATGCGCCGCTAGGCTCGGAGGAGACCAACTTTTCACCCTCAGGAGAACCTACGTGAACCCAGCGTCCGCCTCACCCGATCCGCAGCCCGCGATGGGCCTGAGCTGGGGCATCAAGCGCAGCTTCATCGACTACATCACCAGCTTGCCGGACGGTGCAGTTTCCGCGACCGACGGGGCCACCGTCTCGGACTGTTCCTTGTTCTCCTTCAGTCACGGAGCTTCAGACTACGATGTTGCTCGGGGCGCCGGCGTACTCCGCTTCCGTGGCGACGTTCGGCTCGCCGGCCACCACGGCATGTTGCTGGTGCGTCTCCTGGACCCCTGGATCACCTTCACCGGCGGCAACGGAGTGCTCTCGATCAGCACCGGCGGCGGCCGCCACGACCGGGCTACCGTGGGGTTTCTCGCCCCGTCCGTTCCGCGAGTCGACGCCGGGTCCTTGGTGTGGAAAAACGTCGACGTCGTCGTCTCCCCGGAAGGATCCGAGCTTTTCGACGGCCAATATGCTGCCGGGCAGCCGATGGACCCGCTCTCTATCCGGGTCCCGGGCTAAGAACCCGGCAGGGAACGGCGCGGTGACCGCGGGCTTGCCTCACCGTCCCGGAGGGGCGGTGACCCATGGGCTGCGGGCCCAAAAAACCAGCCAGAGACGTCGCTGCGCAACACAAAATGGGGCCCACCCGTGGCGCTGACGCTGCCGCTGGCCACGTAGTATCCGCGACCCGCGCCCGGACCGCCAGCTGCGCGGTCAAAGGCATCCGTGAGCTGCCGCGGCAGGTGCCCCGCGGGCCCGAGAGAACGGATGTGGTCAACTTCCTCCGGCGTGAGCCTTCCGAGCACTGCTGCTATATCTGCCATCACGGATCCCTTCTGGCGGATGGTCTGTGAAGCACCAGCCTAGGACCGGGCTGTGAACGGCACATGAATTCGGCGCGACAATCAGCCAACAGATCCCGCCCGGCTGCCACCGTCTGACGGTGTTAGCAGAGTCACTGTCCGCAGTCCCCCTACACCCAGCGAATTAACGGGTACGTACTGTACGGTTCAAGTCCGGTAAACCCATAACAAACGGAATCGAGAATCAACCAGGTGGCAACCGATTATGACGAAGTCCGATCCGACGTTGCGGAATCACGCAACGCCTCACTGGAAGCCCTGCGGTCCGCGAACGCGCCGGACGCCCGCAGCGTCACCCGTGAGCTCGACGAAGCCGACACTTCCGAGGGTGTGGAACTGCCCGGAGCCGACCTCTCCGGCGAGGAATTAACGGTAACCGTCATCCCGCAGAAGGACGACGAGTTTATGTGCTACTCATGTTTTCTCGTCCGACACCGCTCGCAGCTCGCCCGCGAGAAGGCCGGCCACTCGTATTGCGCTGACTGCATGAGCTAAGAGTCGCCCTTCGGCCAGTCCCGGGATAGGAACCCGTGCCCTGCTTCAGCGCCGGCCGCGCTGCGGCAACGCGCCGTCGAGAACTCGGAGCAGTGCCGGGGTGGGGACCTGAACGCTCGCCGCGTACTGGGGGTGGCTTTGGAGATACTTTTTGATGTACGGACAAACCGGGACGACCTTTAAGCCGGCGGCGACGGTGTCCTGAAGCGCCCGTTCAGCGAGCCGGCCGGCGAGCCCCCGGCCCCCGAATTCCTCGTCAACGACTGTGTGGTAAAAAATCCGGTGCCCGCCGCCGTCGTCGATATAGGCCGCCTGGCCGGTAACCGTTTCTCCGTCCAGCAGCTCATATCGCAGCCGGGCGGGGTTGTGGCGGATCGTAGGTGAGCTGGGCATCTGTTCGTCTCCTCAGGGGCGGCAGCGACCGGATCGGCGAAAGGGGTCAGGCCCGGGGCCGGAGCCTGGCGTTGGGGAGCGCCGGGGCAGGAAGCGGTGCGGGTTCTCCTGCGGGAAACGGGCCGAACCGGGACGTGGTTTCCGTTCCGGCGCCGGCGGGCGCTACCTCAGCGCCAATTTCCGCCTGCCATATGGACCGGAACTCCACGATTTCTTCGTGGCTGCGCCCTACGAAGTTCCACCACATTACGATCGGTTCGCCCAAAGGTGCGCCGCCGATCAGCAACACGCGCAGGGCTTCGTCACCGGCCGCCAGGGTCAAGGTGGTGCGCCCGACGGGCAGGTAGGCAAGGTGGTCCCGGGCGACCGGGTGGCCCTCCACGGTGAGGGTCCCGGTGTCCACAAGTACACCATGCTCAAAGGACGGGTCCGTGTCCACGCTCAGCGAGGACCCTGCTGTCACGATGATTTCCGCGCCAAGCAGAGGCGTGTGGGTCGTGACGGGAGACACGGCACCGGCGAGGGACCCCAGAAAGACCCGCATGCTCCAACCGGGTCCCGCCAGCGGCTCGGGCTGGTAATGCTCAAACGTTGGTGCCATCCGGCGTGCCCCGTCCGGCAGCGCCACCCACAATTGCGCACCATGCAGGACATCGGTGGCGGGCGTGGAAAACTCCGAGTGACTGATTCCGCGGCCGGCCGTCATCAGGTTGACCTCGCCGGGCCGCACCTCAGCGTGGAAACCGGCCGAGTCCCGGTGCTCGATCCCGCCGGTAAACAGCCAGCTCACCGTTTGCAGCCCCGTGTGTGGGTGGCGCGGAACGCGCATGCCCCCCGACTCGCCGACCCGGTCCGGGCCGTAGTGGTCCAGGAAGCACCAGGCCCCGATGAGGCTGCGTTGGCGCTGGGGCAACGTTCGCCGGACGTCCATGGCACGCGGGCCGCCGAGCGGAACCTGGCGGGGAACCAGGACTTCGACCCCGGCACGGCTGCCGTGAGATGCGCAAAGTATCTCCTGCGGAGCCACCTCGGTATTACTCATGAGGACAGCCTAGCGATCAACGCACGCTCGCCGCACCAGCGTGCCAGCGCGCCTCATGATGGAGGTATGACACTCAACGAGTTGCCGGTCACTTTCGCTGTGGGAGACACCTGCGTTTCGGGCATCTACGCCCGCCCTGCCCAGCCCTCTGCCACCGTGGTGGTCGCCCACGGCGCCGGGGCAGGCATGGAGCACCTGTTCCTCGCCGGATTCACGCGCGCCATGAACCGCCTGGCCATCGCCACGCTGCGCTTTAACTTCCCCTACCGGGAGGCGGGCCGGAAGTTTCCGGACCGGCCTCCCGCAGCCATCGCTGCCTGGCGCGCGGCCATGGCCGAGGCTGCGGCCCGGTCCGGGGGCGAGCCGCTCTGGGCGGCCGGGAAATCCTTCGGCGGCCGGATGGCCTCTATGGCGGTTGCTGAAGGGATGCCTGCGGCCGGACTCATCTACCTTGGTTACCCACTCCACCCTCCGGGCAGGCCGGAGAAGCTGCGGGACGAACACCTGTACGGTCTGACCCTGCCGATGATCTTCCTGCAGGGCACCCGCGATCCGTTTGCCACACCCGAACTGCTGGAGGCCGTGGTGGCCCGGATCGGTCCGACAGCGACGCTGGAGTGGCTCGCGGGCGGCAACCACACTTTCGATGTCGCGGGGGCCAAGCGCAACGCGGACGACGTCGGCGCGTCGTTGGCTGGGGCCGCGGCAGCCTTCATCTCAGCCCGCGGTCCCCGTTGAGGCGTCACCGGGCCGCCGCCCGGATTTCAGAGCCAGGCTGTCCGACGCAGGGGTGGCTCCGCGCCACCGGGGCGCTGCACCAGAATCTGGTTGACGCCGGTGATGCCGGCTTCGAAACCCAGAGCACTGGCGGCCATGTACAGCCGCCACACCCGGGCACGGCCTTCACCTGCCAGCAGCACTGCGTCACTCCAGTGGTCCTCGAGGTTGTGCACCCAGGCCCGGAGGGTCAATGCGTAGTGCCGCCGCAGGGCTTCAACGTCGAGGACCTCCAGCCCGCCGGATTCGAGGGCATCTATCATGTCCGCCAGGGGGAGCATCTCACCGTCGGGAAAGACGTAACGCGGGATGAATGAGTCCGGATCAGGGGCAGTGGGTCCCGCGTTCCAGGAGATGGCGTGGTTCAGCAGCCGGCCGCCCGGCCGGAGCAGGCCGTGCAGCTTGGCGACGTAGGCGGGCGTTTGCTCCTTGCCCACATGCTCCGACATGCCGATCGAGCTGATTGCGTCAAAGGGCCCGTCCTCGATGTCGCGGTAGTCCTGGACCCGGATGGTTACCCGGTCGGTCAAGCCGGCCTCCGCAACCCGTTTTCCCGCCATGGCGGCCTGTTCGGCCGAAAGGGTCACCCCCACGACGTCGGCTCCGTAGTTTTGGGCCGCGTGCAGCGCCAGACTCCCCCAGCCGCAGCCGACGTCCAGTACCCGCATGCCAGGCTGTAGTCCCAGTTTGCGGCAGACCAGGCTGAGCTTGGCGTCCTGGGCCACCTCCAATCCGGTGCCTTCCGCCTCCCACACTGCGCAGGAGTAGACCAGGGACGGACCAAGGACCAGTGCATAAAAGTCATTGCCGACGTCGTAGTGATGGGAGATGGCGGCAGCATCGCGCGTGCGGGTGTGCCGCCGGCCAGCTCGGACAGTCCGGGCTTCCTCCGGCGGCGGAGCAGGGTTCGGGCCCAGGGCGCCGGTCAGGGCGGCGTTCTTGAGTATTATCCCGATGTCGCGCACCGTGGGGCGGCGGAATGGTCCCGGTTCGGCGAATTTTCCGGTGGCGCTCAGGGCAGAGAAACTGGCGAAGATGTCGCCGGGCGCATCGACGTCCCCGGCGACGTAGGCGCGGCTGAGGCCAAGCTGCCCGGGCGAGAACAGCATCCGGCGCAGCGCCCGCCGGGACCGGAACTCGATGACCGGCGCGCCGGCCGGACCCGCTTCCGAGCCGTCCCAGGCCCTCAGCCGCAGCGGGATGTCTTCCGTGCCCAGGACAACAGCCAGTACCTCAGCAAGCCGCGGCGCCACCCCGGTCCGTTTCGTCATGATTCTGGCCTCTTCTCTGCTGCGGCGTCATGCGCTTCCTCCGAAATTCCAATCTATTTCGGCACTCCGCGGGTGGACAGGTGTCGGATGGCCCTGATGGTTCGGCGGGCCAGGTGCTTGGGTGGGATGCTCCGCACGCTGCGGCACCTGTCGGGGAGTGCGGCGGTACCGGATGCGGCCGGGCCCCGGGCCCGGCTAATCCTTGCTCTTGGCCCTGCTGGGCTGCACCCGCATCGGTTCGCCCGGCATCTTCGGAAAGTCCGGCGGGAAGGGCAGTTCCCCCAGCCCGGCGGCGAGGTCACGCTCCCACCACTTCAGGAGACCATCGATGGTGCCCGGCGTCGCGTGCATGTCCGCCCAGGGGTCTCCGGTCTTCTTGAGCCGCTCCGGCACCGTGGTGATAGTGAAATCCTGGGCGCTGATGTGCTCCAGTTCGTCCCAGCCGATAGGACAGGACACGGTGGCCCCGGGCAGGGCGCGCGGGCTGTACGCCCCAGCCATGGTGCGGTCACGGTTCGCCTGATTGAAGTCGACGAAAATACGGGTGCCGCGCTCCTCTTTCCACCACGCAGTGGTGACTTTTTCGGGCATCCGCCGTTCCAGTTCGCGGGCGGCGGCGATCACGGCGTGCCGCACATCGAGAAACTCATGGCTGGGCTCGACGGGTGCGAACACGTGGAGTCCCCGGTTGCCGGAAGTCTTAATGAATGAGTCCAATCCGGCCTCGGACAGCACGGAACGCAGTTCCTGCGCAGCCGGAATTGCGTCCTCGAACCCGGTGCCCGGCTGCGGATCAAGGTCGATCCGGAGCTGGTCAGGGTTGTCCGGGTTGCCGGCCCTGGACGCCCAGGGATGGAAGACCACCGTGTTCATCTGCACGGCCCACACGGCGGCGGCCACCTCATCAATCACCAGCTGGGGGTGCGAGCGCGCGCTGGGGTAGACCACGATCACCGAGCGCACAAAGTCCGGCGCACCCCGTGGCGGGTTCTTGGAGAAGAACTGATCGCCGTCCACGGTGTCCCCGAACCGCTGAAGCGTCACGGGACGGCCGCCGTTCGCTGCCAGGAAGGCGTCCCCGACGTCGACGATGTACCGGGCGAGGTCCAGCTTGGTGAGACCGAGCTTTGGCCACAGAACCCTGCCGGGACTCGAGATCCGCAGTTCACGGTCGCCGCCGGCGCTGTTGACAGTGATGGAGGCTACTTCCTTGGGCATGGTGACAACCTACCCCCCAACCGGCGCGGAACTGAAGAGCGTGGGCGCATCCGCCGCCATTGACGCCGGACCGTGCCGGCGGCGGAGGCGGCCCGGGACCGTTACCGGGCAGATGATGGCGAAACGGCGGGCATTCCACCTGCGTGGGCGCGCCCGACGGCTGCCCGCCCGACCGGCCGCCCTGCGTGCCGGGATCCCAGCGGCGCCGCTGCCGGCGGGAAGGACGGGCCGGACCGCCGGTCCAGCTCGTCGCTGATGAGCTGCAGCAGCTTTCCGGCTGACTCCGAGAGGTCCCTGCCGTTGTCCGGGGAGGCCAACTCGACGCACTGCAGCAGTGCCAAGCGGAGCCGCACCAATTGCGCGGAGGGAACCAGGGGCCAGCGCCGGAAGGAATCGAACATCGCCTCTGCGCCTGCTGTCCGGGTGTGCGAACCGCAGCCGGCGGCCGGTTCGGGCCTCATGCTGCGCGGTCCCAGCCGCCGGTGCGGCCGCACAGAAGGTGGCTTCCCTGCCATCCAGAGTCGCGGATCATGGCCACTGCTTCCGGGTCGGCGGCGGACAGCTTCCGCAGGTCCATGATCGTTTCAAGTCCGTGCCCGAATGAGCTGGCCCGGCGGCCAACGGCGATGAGGCTTGGGGCGTTGCCGACAGTGAGCCGGCCCTCCGGTGCTATGCGTGCAGTTTCCGAACTGAGATCTAACGCGACGGTAATGCCGAGCTTGCTGGTCATAGTGAAAAAATCCCTTTGAAGCATGTTTGGCCGCTTGCTTGACCGCTTCCAGAATAACGAACCGACGTGAACGGCGTCACAATCACGTAACAGCAGGCCCGCGTCAGCTCCTTTTCTTGGTACGCGCGGTCGCCGGCGCAGTCCAGGGATCCTCCGGCCAGGGGTGCCGCGGATACCGCCCCCGCATCTCGGCACGGACCTGCGCGTAGGGGCCGGACCAGAACGAGGCGAGGTCATCTGTCACGGCCAAAGGCCGTCGGGCGGGTGAGAGCAAGTGAAAGAGCACAGGAACCCTGCCCGCCACAACACGCGGAGTCCGGTCCCAGCCGAAACACTCCTGCAGTTTCACTGCCACCACCGGGCGGCCACCGTCGTCGCCCACCCCGGGGTAGTCAATTCTGACCCGGGAACCGCTCGGCACCTCCAGCCGTTCCGGAACCAGCTCCGCCAGCCGGGCGGCGTCGGGCCAGGGCAGCAGACGACGGAGCGGATCTGCCAGGTCGATCCCGCTCACGGCAGCGCCCCCGGCGAGCGCCTCAAGCTCCGGCGTCAGCCACTCGTCAAGCCGGGCCAGCAACGCCGGCTCGGACACGTCGGGCCAGGGGTCCCCGAGCTCCCGGTACAGGAGGGCAAGACGCCGGCGCAACGCATCCGCCGCCGTGGACCATGCGAGGGTTCCCAGCCCGTCCGTTTCCAGCGCCTGGGCCACCGCCCTGCGCCCCTCCGCGGCCGAGGGACGCACCGGAGTTGAAGATAAGACGATCGCACCCAGTCTGCGTTCCTTCCGGGCGGTGACCCGGCCCTGGCTGAACCGCGCCGCCACGGTGTCGGTGAGCAGGTGCCGGGCGGCAGCTTCCGCGGTGTCTGCACTCAGCGGTGCTGCGGACCGGATGACGGCGCCCGTGCCGGCCGCGTCGCGCCCCTGTGCCCGGGAGACCTCGGCCACAGCGAGCCATTCGTGGCCGGACAGCGAGCTTCCCGCCGGCAGGCCGGCGCGCGTTCCGGAGGAGAGCAGGTACCGCTCCGGGCCTTCGCCGGCAACCCGGCGCGAGACGCGGTCGGGGAAGGCGAGGGCCACGACGACGCCGACGGACTCCGCCGCGTTGTCCACCCGCGGCATGGACGGTGAGGTCACCCCGGTCCCCTCCCTGCGGGCGATCGCCTCCATCCGCCGGACGTCCTCCGCCCAGCGCCGGGATGCTGGATCGACTCCCGAACGGAGCGTGGCAAGAAGACGCGGGAGGTCCGCGCCGGGAGCCCGCTGGTCCCCGGCGACCACGGCCACAGCTTCCGCAGCAGTCCGGTGGCCAACGGCGGCAGCCCCGTCCAAAAGGGCCCTGGCCAGCCGTGGATCGGCCGGAACCCTCGCCAGCGCCTTGCCAAGATCGGTCGCGTGACCGTCCCGGTCCACCGCGCCGAGGTCGCGCAGCACTTCAACAGCGTCGTCCAGGGCGGCCTGTGGCGGCGCGTCGGGCAGCGCCAGGCCCCGCCCGGCGGGCGATCCCCAGCAGGCGAGAACCAGGGCCGCCCCGGTGAGATCGGCGACGGCGATCTCCGGTGTCTGATGGGCCGGGGCCGCGCCGAAGGTCTTCTGGTCGTAGCAGCGCACCACCCGCCCGGGTCCCTGCCGGGCCGCGCGTCCGGCACGTTGGTCGGCGGATGCCCGGGAGCAGGAGACGTTGACCAGTCCTGTCATTCCCCGGCCCGCGTCCCGCCGGGGCTCCCGGGAAAGCCCGGAGTCGATGACCAGCCGGACCCCCGGTACGGTCAGGGAGGATTCGGCGAGCGACGTCGATACGATGATCCGCGGGCCGCCGCCGGATTTCCGACCGGAGACTGCGCGGTCCTGCTCGGCAGGGCCGACCTGCCCGTGCAGCTCCAGGACGTCCGCGCGGGTCCGGACGCGGAGCCGGCCGGCCACATAGGACACTTCCCGTGCCCCCGGGACGAAAACCAGGGCATCAATATCGCGGCTTGCCGCGAGTGCCTGGGCATGCCACGCCACCGCGGTGTCCGCCACGTGGTCCAGGAAGGCGCGCGTTACCCCCCGTTCATCCAGCCGGGGCACAGCGGCGGGCACCCAGTCCACCTCCAGCGGATAGAGCGCGGACGGGCAATCGACGACGGGCGCCGAGCCGCCCTCGTCTCCGGTGCTGTCACTTGTTCCGATGAGGGCAGCGAAGCGTGGCGCGTCCAGGGTGGCCGACATCGCGACTAGGACAAGGTCACCGCGAAGCTGACGCACCTCGGTGAGCATGCCGAGGAGCAGATCGGTTTCGAGACCGCGTTCGTGCACCTCGTCCAGGACGACGGCGCTGGCGTTTTCCAGTCCCGGGTCCGCGAGCAAGCGGTTGAGCAGGACGCCGGGGGTGACAAATTCGATCAGGGTGCCCGGACTGGTCTGCCGTTCGCCGCGGACCGTATACCCCACCCGGTCCCCCACCCGGGAACGGTCAAGCGTGGCAAGGCGCCGCGCAGCCGAACGTGCGGCCACCCGGCGGGGCTGGGTGACAATGATGCGCGACACGGTGCCGGGTCCGTCCTGCCGCTCCCCGGCTAGCCGGAGGTTGGCAAGCAACGGCGGGACAAGCGTTGTCTTACCCGTACCCGGGGGCGCTTGCACCACGGCGGTGGCACCGGAACCTCCGGCACGCAGCACGTCAGCCAGCTCGCCGAGCGACTGCGCGAATACGAGGCCGGACCCAATGACCGAGAGGTCGAAGGGCACGAAAGTAGAGGTCGGTGGCACGGCCGGAGAAGTCACGCCTCCATTGTGCCTACAAAAAACCGCGCGCGTCCCGTCCGTCGGGATGCGCGCGCGGGTCCTTCGACTCCCGCCAAACCGTATCTGACGGGCCTATGCTAAGACATGGCAAGCTCCGAGACACTCGAGGTGGAACGAAAATACGAGGCTGCAGAAGGCGACGAACTGCCGGCCCTGGACTCGCTGGCGGGAGTGGACCGCGTTGGTCCGCCGGAGGAGGAGTCCCTTGAGGCCGTCTACTTTGATACCGCAGGGCTGGCGCTTGCTTCCCGCCGGATCACCCTGCGCCGGCGGACCGGGGGCCACGATGCCGGATGGCACTTAAAGCTCCCTGTGGCGGCAGGTGAGCGGCGGGAGATCTCGGCGCCCCTCGGCAAGAAGCCGGAGTCAGTGCCCCGGCGTCTACGGCAGCTTGTGCGGGTCCACACGAGGGACCAGGACCTGATTCCCGTGGCCCGGCTAAAAACCCGGCGAACTGTCCAGCGCCTCTTTGCGGCCGATGGCACAACATTGGCCGAATTCAGCGATGATCGCGTGGACTCCCTGAACCTGCTGGAGCCCCCGGCCCGCGCCACGTGGCGGGAATGGGAACTAGAACTTAATGACGGTCCCAAGGGGCTGCTCAAGTCCGCCGACGCGCTGGTGGTCGCAACGGGCCGGCACGAACCCTCCGCCTTTCCGTCAAAACTCGCCCGTAGCCTGGGCGGGATGTATCCCCCCGACCGGACGGCGGCCCCTGATCCGGATCCCCGGGGGCCCGCCTCGGCAGTCCTCTTGTCCTACCTGAATCAGCAGGTCGAAGCACTGAAGAAACATGACCCGGGAGTCCGGACGGGCGCGGTGGACGCCGTTCATCAGCTGCGGGTGGCAGCACGGCGGATCCGGTCCGCACTGGCTACTTTCCAGAAGCTTGCCGACGGATCCGCTGCCCGTTCACTGCGTTCGGATCTCCAGTGGCTCGCCAGCACCGTGGGTGAGGCCCGGGACAATGAGGTGATCTCCTCGCGGCTAAGGGAACTGGTCGGCGCCGAACCGGCGGAGCTGGTGACGGGGCAGGTGATGCAGCAGATCGAAGATCACCTCAGGGTGGTGGCGAAGAGTGCGCGGGCCAAGGGCAGCACAGCGTTGAACAGTGCACGCTACTTCCGCTTGCTCGATGCGCTGGATGACTTCCTTGCCAACCCGCCACTGACGGAGACCGCCGGCGGGGACGCCCTGCCGACGGTAGGCCCTCTGCTCTCGAAGGAACGTAAAAGGCTCAAGAAGCAGGTGGCTGCCCTCGACCTCGATACCGTGGATCCGGCCCTGGATCTCGAACTGCACGAAGTCCGTAAGCGGGCCAAGCGCCTGCGCTACGCCGCGGAAGCGTCGGCACCTGTATTCGGCAAGCGGGCAACAGCCCAGGCCCGGGCCGCTGAGGAGATTCAAGAGATTTTGGGTGAGCACCATGACAGCGTCGTCACCCGGGACCTTCTGCGCCGGCTGGCCACCGACAACCCTGGCGCCAGCGCCTTCACCTACGGGCGGCTGCACGCCCTGGAACAACGGACCGGCGATGAATCTCGCGAACGGTTCTTCCGGACCTGGCGTACCTCGGCACCCCGGCCCCTTCGCTGGAAATGACACCCGGGCACCCGACGCTGAGTGCAACCCGCACTGGTCAGCCCTGCATGAGGTCGGCGTGGTGTACTGCAGCGACGTTGGGGTGGGCGCGCAACCGGTAGCGCAAGGCGTTATCTCCGTACGTTTCCAGGATAGGGCTGTTCGTAGGATCAACCGAGAGGCCGCGGGCTCTGGCCTGGAAGTCAGGATTCACCGCGAGCTGAGGCATTGTGGCGTCCAACGCCGGATTGAAAAAGAAAGGCAGGGACACGCGGTCGGTGCCGCGCAGGGGTGAGATCACGCGGTGCAGCGTCGCTTTAAGGTATCCGTTGGTTGCCAGTTCGAGCATCTCGCCAATATTTACGACGAATGTCCCCGGGACCTGCGGGGCGTCGATCCATTGCCCCCGGTATTCCACCTGCAGTCCTCCCTTGCCGGGCTCCACGAGCAGCAGCGTCAGGACTCCGCCGTCGCGGTGGGCGCCCACCCCCTGCTTGGGTTCCGGATCGGACTCCCCCGGATACCGCACGATCTTGAGCAGGGGGAAGGCCCGGGCGGCAAAAGCGGCGTCGAAGGTATCTTCGGGGGCACCCAGGGAAACTGCCAGGGCACGCAGGAGGGCCAGCGAGATGGCGCTGAGCCTCTCGGTCCATTCCGAGACGATGTCGCGCATTTCGGGGAGCGCGTCCGGCCAGAGGTTGGGCCCCTCGAGTCGCCAGTAGTCGGCGACGCCGGGTCCCGGCTTGAGTGCCGCACGCTCGACCCCGATATCGATCTGTTCGCGCCAGTCAACAGCGCCGTCGGTCAGCTCGCCGCCCACCCTGGTGTAGCCGCGGAATTGCGGACTGTGAACGTTTTCGACAGCGAGCTTCTGCTCGTCGGGAAGTTCGAAGAAACGCCGCGACACGTCGAGCATGGCATCCGTCAGCTCCTGGGGAATACCGTGACCGGACAGGTACAGGAACCCAACCTCGTGCATGGCGTTGCGGAGTTCGTCCCGGAACTGGGAGGCCTCCTCCGGGCCTGCGGTCAAACGGGAGAAGTCCAGTACGGGCAATGATTCGAGTGGCACTTCATAGTCCTTTTCAATTAACCTGGCAAGCTTTGGACCGAATATTCTCCAATGTTACGGACCGGTCATCACCCGGCGGCATTTCCATGTCGAAATATGTCATCCGGTAAAGGCACCGGCGGCTCCGCCCGGGGTGCGGGTCCACCCAGTGGCGGTGTTCACCCGGTGGCGGTGTTGCACAGGTTTTACCCAACGTTTACGTCCCGCACCTTGCTGCGGCACGGCCGCTTCACCAGACTCGTTATATAGCGAACCGATTGCGGCGGGGGTTTGGACGAGGAAGTGCGATGGGGCGCAGCGATGCGTTCCTGTCTGGTCCGCGGCTCGATGCCGGGTCGGACCCGGAAACCGAAAGGGTTGTCATGGCAGGCATGTTTGAAGTGTTTCTCGATGAGAAGTCCCATTTTCGGTTCCGGCTCAGGGCGCCGGACGGGATGGTGCTGGCCGTGTCGGCGGCGTTCAGCGACAAGGCCGCCGCTGTCACGGGCATCGCCGCCGTGCGCGAGTGCGCCGGCATGGGGCTTATCACCGATCTTTGCGGGGAAGGACGTGCGCAAAGCGGGCCTTCTGAATCGGCCCGCTCCGCCGGTCCCCTGCCGGTCCGTCAGACCTGGCACCGGCGGGCGGATACTTTTCACACCCGCGCCGCGACAATCCGGCGGGCGGCATCAGCAGCGAGGTGGTCCGGGGCCGCCTAGGACCTGCCGGCGCGCCGGCAGGTCTACGGGACCGCGCCGTTCTCGGACCACTTGAGGACCCGAAGCGCCCGGAAGGTGTTCCACCGGCTGGGGTGGCCGTCGCCATCCTCCAGCTCGAAATGGATCTGCCCTGGATGGGTATTCTCCAACAGCCAGGTGCCGTCCGGCCGCCGTTTGGAGCGAAGCAGCCCGATTGCCTCGGCCAGCCGCGGATCGGGCGGGTCCCCCGCGGACCGGAAGTAATCGAGGGCCCGCAGGACGTCGTAGTGCCATCGGTTCGGGTAGCTGAACTCCAGCCAGCGGGGGTCAATAATCTCCGCCGTGCTCTGGCGCCGAAAGAGCCGCCGTTCGAGCAGATACTCCTCAGCGCGCCGGCGGGCCGCCGCGGATTCGGCGGAACCGCCTGTTGCCTGTTCCTGCGCAAGCAACCCCTCAAGCACGTTCAGCGTGGTCGCTACCGAAGAGACCACCGCGCCGTACTCCGCCCAGCAGTTCCACCCGCCGTCGTCAAGCTGGTCTCCGAGCAGCCGCGCGACCACGCCCTCCACGTCCTGACCGAAGTAGGCGCCGAGCGCCACCACCATGCCGTTGATGCAGGGCTCAACCTCGCCGCTGAAATAAGGTTGTCCGCCTTCCTCCCAACGGCAGTTGTCCCGCACGAGCGCAGCGGTGTTGCGCAGCTGCGGACTCCCGGGGTCGGCCCCGAAGTCGCGCAACTGCAGGAGGCAATAGGTGGTGGCTGTCCAGGGCTGGCTGCCGTCGTTGGGGGTTCCGACGTCGGGGCCTTCCCGGAGCGAAGGAAAGTAGGCACCCCCGGCCCACTGGCCATCGTCCCCGCGCAACGCCAGCATCCGGGCCCCCCAGCCCGCTGTGACCACGCGTGCGCGCTCCGCCGCGACCACGTCGCCTGATGCGCCGGCCAGGTCACGTAGCACCTGCCAGCGAAGCGCGGGATCAGAATCGAGCAGCCAGTCCACAACGGTCATGCACCGATTGTAGAATCCGGGGCGATTTCGTCACAGGGCTTCAGGGGCCTCAGACGCCGTCCCCGACGGTTGCCTCCGGTCAGCCTTCACAATCGATGCAATAAGCGTGGCCGTCTTTTTCGCGCGCGATCTGTGAGCGGTGCCGGACCAGGAAACAGGAGTAGCAGGTGAACTCGTCCTCTGCCTGCGGGATGACCTGAACGATCAGTTCCTCGGCAACGAATTCTCCGCCCGGGGCGATAGAACCGTCCAGCGAATCGGCCTCGTCCAGGTCACGCACAACACTGCGGGCGTCTGGTGCGTTCTCGGATTGCAGCGCCTCCAAGGACCTGTCCTGCGATTCCTTGACGTCGGAGCGTACTTCATCGTAATCGGTTGCCACTGGGGTGTATCTCTCTTCTTCGATTTGCTACTGGGATAGACATCAACAGACGGGACTGCTCCGGTATTCCCTGCGCCGCGGGACCCATGGGGGCCGCACCCCGGGGGAGGATCCCGACTGGCCGTAAAACGGGCAGCCTTAGCCGGATTCAATTTGTACAGTCGTTGGATTAGGGCTATATTTCTGGGAGTTTCTTTGGGGGGACATGATGAACAAAGCGCAGAGACGCGCTCACGTGGAGCCGCTTTGCGGTGAATGCGGCTCGAGGGTGATTCCGATCTGGAAAGACGTACGCGCAGCAACCTCCAGCCAACCGGACTGGAGGGTAAGCGCCCGGCAATGCAGCCGTCAGGCCTGCGGCCTCAGCGACTCCCGGAACTGGTACAAGCCGGAATAATCCTTGGTCGTCAAACCGCCCGGCCTTGGTATGTCGGAGCAATTGCAGAATTGATTGTACTCCTCGCAGCCGATGCTGCGGCCGGCCCGGCGGGCAGCGCAGAAAAGGGGTGCGAAGTGGTCGTCCGCCGGCAGGACGTCACTGGAGGGACGCCGTGAGGCGCGCCAAGTTATCGAACGCCTTTTGCGAGACGGGCCTCCGGGTCCAGTCTGTGAGTTCCAGTTCACGGCTGTTGGCCCGGTAGCCGTCTTCTATTTCGCGGACGGCGTCCACGAACGTCCTGCCGTGGACGAGTACCGATACCTCCATGTTCAGGGTGAAGGAGCGGATGTCCATGTTGCTGGACCCAATGACGGCTACCTCCTCATCGATAGTGAAGTGCTTGGAATGCAGCACCTTCGGGGCACGGTAGAGGTAGATCCTGACGCCGGCCCGGAGCAGCGCCTCGTAGTAGGAACGCTGCGCGTGGTAGACCATGCTCTGGTCCCCCACTTCGGAGACGAAGAGCTCTACGCTCAGCCCCCGCGCGGCGGCTGTGACAATGGCCATCAGGATGGATTCCTCCGGAACGAAGTAGGGACTGGTGATACTAATCCGTCGTTCAGCCTTGTGGATGAGGGTGGCGTACAGCTTGAGATTATTGTCATTATCGAAGCTGGGACCGCTGGGGAGCACCTGGGCATCAATGACCGCCGGACCCTGGCCGGCGGCTGCGGAGCTTGAATCCAGCGACAGCAGTACGTCCGTCTCGCTGTACCAGTCCGTTGCGAACACCGCGTCGAGCTCGCGGACCATGGGGCCCTCGGCGCGCATCATCAGCTCGTGCCACTGGAGGCCGCGCTTTAGGTTGCTTTTCTTGTTGTAGCTGGCGTCGATGAGGTTCTGGGACCCGGTGAACCCGACGCGGCCGTCGATCACCACAATTTTCCGGTGATTGCGCAGGTCCGGCCGCTGCCACTGCCCCCGGAACGGCCGCAGGGGCAGCATCGGGTGGTATTCGGCTCCGATCTCCTGGAGATAGTTTACGGTTTCCTTCCGGCCCGGAAACATTAGCCCGGCGAGATCATCGGACAGCACCCGAACGGCCACGCCGCGTGCGGCGGCGCGCGCCAGAGCTTGGAAAAACGGGAGCGTGGTTGGATCAAGCACCAGAATGTAGAACTCCACGTGCACGTACTCCCTGGCCATATCGATGTCCGCGATCATGGCGTCGAAGGCCCCGTTGTAGTCAGGTAACAGTTCAGCGCTGTTGCCCCGGACCATGGGCAGCGCCCCCAGGTTGTTGTTCAACGCGACCGCCGAATGCAGCCACTCCGGCCAGTCGTGGCCGCTGCTGACTACCGGGCTTCCCGCCGTCCGGGAAAGGACCAGAGCATTGACCTCGCGTTGTTTGTCCCGGCGGCTCTTGGGCAGTTTGGCGTACCCGACGAAAAAGAATGTGATGGCGCCGAGTAGCGGGATGAAAATAATGGCGAGAATCCAAGCGATGGCGGAAGCAGGACGGCGGTTTACCGAGACGAGGACGGCTGCCGCCGCCACGAGGAAGACATGGGCCGCCAGCAGCAGGGCAGCGATCGTTTCCGGGTGCCGAAGAAACTCTCCCACCGCTACGCCCGGCCCTCTCCGCCGGGAACGACGCAGGCGCTCTGGCTTGGCTGGACCGCCGGCGCGTTCAGACGAGCACCCGGCTCTTGATTTTTCCGAATTCTTCCGTGCTAATGGTTCCCGCGTCCAGAAGTGCCTTCGCCTTGGAGATCTCCTCGGTTGGGCTCGGTGCCGTGGCCCTGCGGATATCCGCAGTGGCGGCCTCCTGGTCCCGCCGGGCCCGTTCCATGGAGCGCTCCGCCATGCCGTCACCGCGCGTAATCACGTAGACCAGCAGGGTGAGAAGGGGCAGGAATGCCAGGAAAAAGATCCACACCGCCTTCCACCACCCGTTCATACCCTGGTCCCGGATGAGGTCGCCGGCAACGGCAAACAGGCCGAAAAGGAAAACAAAGAGGATAGACGCCGTCAGGAACCACCAGAAGATATCCCACCCATTCGCCCAGTAGCTCATGTGGTTGTCCCGCCTTCCAATGGTGTGGCGTATTCAGTGTTCGGCCAACGTCCGCCGTCCACCTCACCCCCAGCGGATGAATTCGATGACACCGGTACAGCAAGGACAACTGCCCCAACCGGCTTTAGACGATCCCCCGCTCCGCCGCCGTTTTCAGGGCATCGCGACGCCCCGCTGCGCCGAGTTTGCGGTAAATAGACCGCTCATGCGTTTTGACCGTGTTCACGGAAATGTACAGCGCTTCGGCAATTTCGGCCGCCGTCATGACAGACCGCATGTATGCCAGCACTTCCCGTTCACGGTCCGTGAGCGTCCAATAGGAACGGTTCCGGAGGTGTTGGTGGGCTTGTGCGTGGCGTGCCACCCGCGCTGCAATGAACGCTTCGTGGGCGGTGCCCCAAACAGCGTGCCGGATCAGCAGCTCCGCCAGCTCGTCGCTCCGCTCGGCGAATGGCAGGAGGATTGCCTGGGGTTCGGCCCGATGGGCGGCATGTTCAATCCGCTCGTGAACCAGCGCCTGGTCCCCGTTCCCGTGGGCAAGGAGCGCCTCCGTCAAGCTCAAGCTCGCATCGATATACCGATTGCGAGACCGGTCTGTCACAGCTTGGGTGCAGCGTTGGGCGGCCTCTGCGTCGCCTGCTCGACGCAGGAGTTCAGCCAGAAGTGCGTCCACCAGAGGCGCATGTCCGCCGGCGCCCAGAGGCTGGATAATCACCAAAGCGCCCGCCAGGTCACCCCCGGCTTCGGCGATCTTCGCCTTCGCGACGGTGTGGAAGGCGTGCCAGGACCCACCGAAGAGCCCCCGATCGTGGTGGGCTTCCAACGCCGCGGTTGACTCCGCAAGATGGGTTCGGTCCCCAAGGGCGCAGTCAACCAGGACCCTGTAGACGACGCCCAACGGCGCTATCGGGAAGTCTGCGCCTCCCAGCCGCCGGGCCTTGGCAAGGTGAGCCCGCGCGCCCTTTAACTCGTCCCGCCAATAAAACACGATTCCGCGGGCCAGCCAGGCCGCCGCCATGTGCTCCTGTGAGCCCAGCCCGTCCGCGATCTCGAGCGCCTGCGTCGCTTCGTCGTCGGCGACGGTCACATCACCGGCCGCCACCCAAGCCAGGGCAAGTTCTCCCTTGGAGCCGGCTTCCAGAGCCTCCAGGCGTCTTTCGGCGCCTGCCTCCGCACCGGACTGCAACAGGACGGTGGCCTGGTCCGCCACCCGGTGCAACCGGAATTCGGCCTGGGCTGCGAGGAATAGTCCGGTGGAACCGGTGGTACGGCCATCCGATGTGACCTCGGCATATGAACCGACGTCGGCAGCCGGGACGCGCAGATGGCTATTTCCATCCGCTGTGACGGGCTCAAAAAGCGCCCGGCACTGATCAAATATCCGGCGGCGAACCGAATCCAGCGTGGAGGTGCGTGTCAGGGCAAAGCGGGTGAGTTCCGAGGCGGCAGGCTGGTCGCCGTCCAGGGTGCGGCAGACCGACCTGATCATCAACACTTCAGGGTCTTCGCACCACGGGGCTGGCAGGTCCCGGCACGTTTTCTCGAGGGCCTCCGCGCCATTCTGCAGCAAAAATGCAAGCCAGTGCCGTCCCAGCGACTCGACAGCTACCGCCGGAGCATGCCCCTGCCGCGCCTGCATCAGGCATTCCGTCACGTCGGCGTCCTCGAAGTGGCGTGCGGCCACACTGTGCAGGGTTTCGGCGAGAACCGGGTCCCTCCGCTCCAGTATCCGCCTGCACTGCGCCGCAAATAGGCCGTGCCAGCGGTAGAGGGATTCACCGTCCTGGCGCTCGTGCTCCTCGATGAACAGACCGTCGCGAAGGCAAGCTTCCAGCCGCCTGCCTCCGTCGGGCCCGTCCTGCAGTTCGACGGCGAGCCCCCGGCCCAGCCGATTGCACGTGGTGGCTCGAAGGATGAAGTCCGCCAGGGACGGGTCCAATTGGTCAAGGACCTCCTCAGCGATGTAATCGGCAAGACGCAGGTGGTCTGTCGTGAAGCCGGGGATCCGACCGGGCAGGTTGCTTACCGGCGATAAGGAGCTCAGACCTGCGTGGACCGCGACCGGCCAACCGGCAGTCATCCCCCAGAGGGATCCGGCCTCGACGTTGTCATCGTGTCCCAGGGCGTGAGCCAACATGGCGACCTCCGCGCGTGTGAATGCGAGCTCGGCGCCGCCCACCTCGCCGAGGCCTTCCCCATACCGGAGCTTCTCCAACTGGATAGCGGGGTGGCCGCGCCCGGAGAGAACCAGACGCAACGCCGGCGGCGCGGAGGCTGCGAGCACGCCGACGATTCCGCTGGAAAGTCCGGGGCCGGCAAGGTGGACATCATCGATGACCAGCACCACCGGCTCGGTGAGTTGCTCAAGTGCGCCGAGCAAGAGGTCATAGGACGCCGCCCGGTCGAGGGCGAGATTTTGGCTCAGCGCCAGCAGGGCATCGTTGCCCGGCAACGGCTGCGGGCTTGCTGCGGCCTGGATCGCCCCAACAACTCCATGAAAGAGCCGGGCTGGTTGGGTGTCGAACCGGTCCAGCGCCAACCACCCGCACGGCAGATCGCTATTGCGCACCCAATCACCCAGGAGCGTGGACTTGCCGTAGCCGGCTGGCGCCGCAACGACGGTGACCCTGTGGGAATCCGTGGCAGCGGTCACAGCATCTTCGAGGCGCGGACGTTCCAAGGCCCCCTGGGCGCGCAGGGGCGGCCGGATTCTAGACCGCGGACCATGGACCCCTGCGGAGATCTTCGGCTGTACCACGGCATTCATCGTAGGGATGTGCACGTCGGCCGGACAGTGCCATTTGGTCCTTGTGGCAGCGTCACATGACGGCGGGAAAACGCTTTCGGCTACCGCCGCCGTGAAGGGCGCGGAGCCTGGGAACGGCGGTAACATCAGGCATGGCCGCTATGCAGGAGAGCCGGAAAGGTCCGGTGTTTGTCCGTCAGCTCGATAGGACCACCCGGCGCCACGTCGTCATAGTTACAATCCTGCGGCTCGTCGCCTTTCTGGCATTGATCCTTTGGTTTTACAGCACCCTGCCGGTGAACGGTTTCAACGACGACAACCCCGCTGCGGCATGGATCCGCCTGATGGGTGTCCTGCTCGTGTTTCTCAGCGCCTTGGCTCTTCAACTGCGCATGATCAGCAGCGCAGAAGTACCCCAGGTCCGCGCGGCCGAAGCCGTCGTGGAGACCATCCTGATGTTTCTTTGTCTCTTCGCTTTGCTCTACACGTCGATGTCCGCAACAGACCCATCCGCGTTCACCGAGCCTCTGAACCGGTTGGACGCACTGTATTTCACGACTGTCACGTTCGCCACCGTAGGGTACGGGGACATCACTCCCGTCAGCCAGCTCGCGCGGGCAGTCGTTACGATCCAGATGATCGCCGGGCTGGGCGCCCTGGTCCTGGTTGCGAAGGCCGCCTTCTTCACAGCGCGGCGGAGTTTGCGCAAATGACTGTCGCTTCTCCGAACATCCGGTGCCGCAACCGCAGATCACCTCGGACGGATGGGGCGGGGATGATGCTCCGTCGGGACAATAACACAACACCGCCGCCCTCGCTGTCCCAGTAGTCGGCGTCGCCACGAAACGCTCTGAACACTCAGACAGGGGATCCTCCGATGCCATGTACCAGAGGTGGCCGGACCGGGCTGCATGAACCGGCCAATCAATCGGCGGCTGCTTCGTGCGCCGCGCGGCCGGATTCGTGCGCCGCGCGTGCGGAGGGCTCAGATGTCGCTCACCGATGACGCCGGGAGCCCGGGCAGGGCCGAGAACGAGGAAGTACTTCGGCTCCGCGCCGAAGTTGCCCGCCTGCAGCTCGAACGGGATGCTGCCGCAAGGACCGGCCGCTATCCCACCGGCGCGGAAGAGAAAAAGGGGCCGGGCGTCGTTGGCCGGGTTATCGCTCTTTTCCTCGTGGGGCTGACCGCCATCCTGGTTTTTGCCGCGGTGCCGGCCCTATACCTCCGCAGCCAGGTGCTTGATACTGACCGCTACGTCGCCACTATCGCACCGTTGGCTTCGGATCCAGCGATCCAAGCAGAGATTGCCAACAGAGTCACCACCCAGATCGCCGACGCAGCAGACATCGACGGCATCACCCGGGATGCAGTGGCGGAGCTGGGCACTGCCGTTCCCCGTGCCGCCGCCGCACTCACCGGACTGGCGCCGGCTATTGCGTCGCAGACTAAAGCCCTCATCCATTCCGCCGTCTCCAAGTTCGTTGCTGGCCCAGGGTTTGAGAATCTCTGGATCCAGGTCAACCGGGTGGGGCACCAGGGGCTAGTCAACCTCGTATCGGGCGGCTCGGAGGGCACCGTCAGCATTGACCAGAGCGGCACCGTAACAGTCTCCACTCAAGAAATCATTGCCGGCGTCAAAGCTCTCCTCGTTGAACAAGGAGTGGAGATCGCTGCCAGGATCCCTGAAGTCGAGGCGCAGATCATTCTCCTGCAGTCCCCCGAACTGGGTCAGGCGGCCGGGGCCATCAGAACGCTGGACCGGACGGCACCGGTACTGGCCTGGTTGACGGTGTTCAGCGGCCTGGGCGCCATTGCAGTGGCGCCACGAGGTCGCAAACGGCGCGCTACTTCCGACGTCGGGTTAGGCATCGCCGCGGCCATGGCTGCGCTTGCCCTGGGGATTGCGGTTGGGGCCAATTATTTCCTCGGCACGATTCCGGCAACGGCAGTCTCCTCCGCGGCGGCCGGAACACTCGTGGAGGCCCTCGTAGCGCCACTCCGGACCGGCGTGCGGTTTGTTTTTGTGGTGGCGGTGCTGATTGCGGCGGCTGCGCTGCTGAGCGGCCACTCCCGCGCCGCCCAGGTGGTCAGGCTGGGGGTCGCGCGAACCGGAGACTACCTGTCCGGAAAGACCGGAACAACCAAAGCCAAACCCTGGCAACACGCGCTGGCCCGCGTCCGGCGGATCCTTGAGGGCGGCGTCATCGGCGCTGCTGTCTTGGTACTTGTTCTCTGGCCTTTCCCGACGGCGGCCGTTGCGATTTGGACGGCGGTCCTTGCCGGGCTCGGGACTCTGCTCATCGAACTTCTGTGCAGGCCGGCCGTCGTTGAGCGGGCCAAGGACTCTCGGACCGGTGACGGTGCGGACGGTCCGGCCCCACCGCAGACGCTCCCATAGGAACCCCGGGCAAGAAGGCCGCGGCGATCAACCACGGCGCTCGCAGTTGCCTGTGCGCCCGGTTGGGCCGGGGTCACCGTCCTTTGGTGAAGGACGCGAATTACTGGCTAAGCACGCGCTTTTTCAGTGCGGCGAATTCTTCGGCCGACAATGCCCCGTCATCCATCAATGTCTTGGCTTGGGCGATCTGTTCAGCTTGGTTTGTTCCGGCCGCACGGCGGACGTAGTCTTCGAAATCCTCCCGGGCCACATCGCCCCGGGCTTCCTGCCGCAGGGCCATGGACTGTCCGTGGGCAATCAGATACGCCAGACCGCCGATAACGGGAAGAAAGAGCAGAGCAACCACCCAGACAGCCTTGCTCCAGCCTGGTCTGGTCGAATCAGCAAAGATGTCTTTCACGATCAGAAAAAGTACCACCAGATACGAAACATAAAGAACAAACGAAATCATCAGCCAAAAGAAGTCCCAGAAATTCACGTAATTTCCTTTCAACCACGGTGCCGGAGTGGTGGCATGAACCGGAGTCACACGCCCCGCTCCGCGGGCAGGCGCCCTAATTTGACCGCTTGAGCCAAGGACGCGTGATCAGCTTCTGTTTGGTCCGCGTAGCCCCTGGCCCATTCCGCCAGCGCTTCATCAAAGACCTCGCTGCCGCCCAAGTACCCCGAAATGAAGGCGCTGTTAGCGCTTTGGGAATGGGCCCGTGCCAGCATGAAGCCACACAACACTCCGTAGTCCGCGGTCTCCTGGACATTCATTTCCGCCAGCGCAAAAGACCCCTTCATATCCCGGAACTGTCGAATGTAAAAGTCGCGCTGCAGGCCGTCCTCCCCCCTCACGTCCTTGATCCAGCCTAAAAACGGGTCGGACTGCGCTTGCAGGATCCGCTGCGCCCCCACCACGCGGAATCCTTGCCCGCGAGTGATCAAGTTCTGCGCTATCAGCTCCGGTGGTTGGGGTGCGCGGCCGTGGGTCTCCAAAACGGACTTCCCGGCTTCCTTGGCCTGCAGAAACAAAGGCTCTCCTGCGGGACCTTCGAATAGGAGCACCCAGCTCCGGGTCCCCACGCTGCCAACCCCCACGATCCGCCGCGCGAAGTCCACCAGGCGGTATTGACTGAGCAACAAGGACGTATCCGGCCGGAGCGTGTTCCGGTACAGCTCCACGAGGTTCTGCATAGCCGCAAAGTTTACGACCTGAGGATGACGGACTAACGGGGGCTGGTCCACAATCCGCGGCTCACCCGACTCCGTGCTCGACGTCAGTTTGGCGAGAACCTGTTCGGATGTTCGCTGGCGGGCCTTTTTCTCCTCGGTCCGGATTCGTTTGCGTGCCCCTGTCCGTCGCGCCGCCAAATATTCCGCATCCACTTGGAAGTAGTAACGTTCAGTTGCGGTTTGGCTGTACAGGGTCTTGAGCGCTTGGCGATAGCTGCGGACGCAGGACTTTACGGCCGTCCGGCATTGCTCCTCCGTATGGGAACCGTTGCGCCCGTTCAGCCAAATGCTCGCCGCGAGACGCTTGACGTCCCACTCCCAGGGCGCCGGGTAGGCCTCATCAAAGTCATTCAGGTCGAAGATCAGTCGCCGCTCGGGGCTGGCGAAAAGTCCGAAATTTGCGAGGTGCGCGTCCCCGCTCGCGATCAGCATATGGCCGCTGACCGCGGCATCAGCCAGGTCGTGCGCCATGACAGCTGCGGCTCCGCGGTAGAAGGAAAACGGGGATTCCAGCATCCGCCCCACGCGCACAGGGATGAGATCCGGGACGCGGTCGGCGTGCTGTCCTTCGAGGATTCCGACGGGGTCCCGCTCCGGTAAATTCAAGGCTGCGGACCTGCGGCGAGGCAGCGAATCGCGGGCCGCACGCCCAGCGGCTTGAGCCCGGGCGATCGAGTCCTTGTGGGCCGCGCCCGGCAGGGTTTTCACGGCCGGCCGCCATCGTGGAAGGGCGGCGGAGAACTCGCCCGGGGTTGACAGAATGTTCGCGATTTCGACAGCATTTCGGCCCGCATGCCCGCATCGTCCCATAATCCGTTCCGCTCCGGAACAGGCTTCCGCCCCGAATCGTGCGCACACCTCTTATCGGGAACATCGCGGAAGCGAGGGGCGTTTCCCGGGCCCCGACGTAGCGGGGGGTGCCTGATATCACCCCCCGCGGGTGATACATCGCCCCCGGCGGAGGCTAACGATGGGTCTACCTGCCAATGATTGGCCCACCAGGCGAATGCACGTCCGAAAGAGGCCTCCGTGTCAAGAAAGCAACCAGTAGCCGTCCCATGGCTCACGCTTTGTGTCGCCGTCGCGTTGCTCACCGGCTGCAGCACCGCCAGTCCCCCGGCGGGCACCGCAAGTTCCAGCGCCCCATCGGGCATGTCCAGCTCATCTGCCGGTACCGCCAGTCCGCAGCCTACCGGGTCACCGGTCTGCCCCGCAGCCGATGCTTTTGCCGCCGCCCTGACGGGGTTCAAGGACACCCTGAGGGCCGGCCCCACCCTGGATCAGGTCCGTGCCGCACGTGATCAGGTCGCCACGTCCTATGACGCGCTGATCAAGGAGGTCGGGAGCCTGGCAAAAGAGCGAGTGGCCGCCGTCACTGCGGCCGAAGACGCGTTTGCCACCGCAGTCAACGACGTACCGAGCGACGCCACCCTCACCGAAGCGATCGACTCTCTGCGGGACGAAACCGCGATCGTTCAGGGCGCCCTGAGCGATCTCGCTACGGAGATTAAGTGTTAGATCCGAACTTGTCCGGAGGGGTCGCCTTCCCCAAGCCTTCCCGGCGATCCGGCGCTATTAATCTGGTTTTCAGGGCTCCAGGCTATTCCCACGGTCAATGAAGGAGGGCTCAATGGGGCAGGAACCAGCGGGACCTGGTCCGGAGCCTGTCTTTCCCCGCTCCGCCATCATCCTCGTTGCCCTGGCCGGCGCGAGCATTGTGGCCTTTGGCATCGCGGCGATGCGCGGAATTTTCACTCCCGTGTTCTTCGCCTTTGTGCTCACGCTCTGCGTTCATCCGCTGCGACGGTGGATGCAGGGCCGCGGCGTGCCCCGGGGAATCGCCACCGGAACCACCGTCGCGGCGGTCTTCGCGTTGCTCACGGGATTCGCCGCAATCCTGGTCGCCTCGCTCGCGCAGTTCTCCGCGCTGTTGCCGCAGTTCGCCCCTCAGATGGCGCAGCTGGGCGCCTCCATCTCCGGGCTGCTGGAGACCGCGGGCTTCGGCCGCGATCAGACGCAAGCGGTCGTGGACGGGCTGACGCCGGTCCGCATTGTCGGGTTCCTCGGAGGCCTCCTGGGGAACGTCGTCAGCCTGGTGGGGAGCCTCGTCATCATCCTGACAATGCTCATCCTCATGGCCGTGGACGGGTCCCGCATCCCTGCCCTCCTGACCCACCTGCAGTTCCACCGGCCCGTCCTGGTGGCCGCATTTAACGATTTCGCCGGGGGCGTCCGCCGGTACATGATCGCCACGACCGTTCTCGGCGTGGCCCAGGGCCTCTTCAACTGGCTAGTCCTGGTTGCCTTGCAGGTTCCAGGCGCCTTGCTGTGGGGACTACTGTCCTTTATCTGCAGCTTCATCCCCAACATCGGCTACTTCATCGCGATCGTTCCTCCGCTGTTTTTCGGTTTCCTCACCGGCGGATGGCCGACAGTCCTTGCCATCATCGTCATCTACGGCGGGATCAACACCATCATTCAGTCCATCATCCAGCCCAAATACGTGGGCAATGCCGTAGCGCTCAGCGAGACGATAACCTTCCTTTCCGTGTTGTTCTGGGCCGTGATCCTGGGCCCTGCCGGCGCCATCCTCGCCGTGCCGCTGACTCTCCTTGTCCGGACGATCCTCCTCGACTCAGACCCATCCGTCTCCTGGTGGCGGCCTATGACCGGAGACAAAAAGGACTTGGAAGCAATCCTTAAGCACGAAGATGACGCGATCCGCGCCCGCCGAGCCCGGCGGGGACCGGGACTGCCGGATCCCGGCAGCACCCCGAAGGCGTGAGATGCTGCCGGGGTTCCGCCCAGGGCAGGTCACCGGGACATGCTGAGCCTCATCGTTAATCTGGTGTTGTTCTCCATCGCCGGGGCGATCAGCACTGTCCCGGTGAGCATCACCATGATGATCCTGCTCTCGCCCGATCCGCGGCGCGGAGCAGTGCCCTTCCTGACGGGCAGCATGGCCGGTTCCATTGTGATTGTCGGCCTTTCCGCCGTCGGCATGCACTATCTGCCGGGCCGGCCGGAACTGGATCAGGATGCGTTCCTGACGTGGCTGGGGTTGATAGTCGGCGCTTTCCTGGTCGGCTATGCCGGGTTCCTCTTTTGGCACCGAAGCCAGACCGACAACGCCTTGCTGGGCAAAATGAAGTCCAAGTTCAGGACCGCCCGTCCGTGGGAATTCGTCGTCCTGGGCGTGGGGCTCAACCTGCGACCTAAGGCAATCGTGCTGGCAGTGACGGCCGGGGCCCTGATCAGTGTCAGGGACCTGCCGTTACTCGAGGGAACCCTGTTTGTATTGGCCTTCGCAGCCGTCACCCAGTCCGCCGTCGTCGTGCCAATCGCCGTATGGTTGCACTCGCCGGGCCGGGCTGAGGCGCCGTTGACCGCCATCTACACGTTGCTCGAGCGCCACGGTCGGACGATTACGGCTGCCGCGACACTGATAATCGGGCTCTTCATCCTTGGTTCCACGATCGCCGGTCTCTGAGCCAACGCCTGCCGCGGCATCCGGCTGGACCACGGGAGCACGGGAGCACGGGAGCACGGGAGCACGGGAGCACGGGAGCACGCTCAGGCGAGCACGCTGCTCTTAATCTTGTCGAACTCGGCCGGAGTGATGGTTCCCGCGTCCAGCAGCGCCTTGGCTTTGGAGATCTCCTCGCTGGGGCTCGCCGAGGCCAGTTTCCGAATGTGGTTATCGGCAGCCTCCGGCTCCTGCCGTGCCCTCGTCAGGGACCTCATGGTCATGCCCCTCCCGCGCGCAATCAGGTACACCAGCACGCTCACGAAAGGAAAGACGGCCAGCAATACGATCCACACGGCTTTCACCCAGCCGCTCAACCGCTGGTCGCGGAAAATGTCGCCTACGACGGCGAACAGCGCATAAAGGAAGGCGAGGAAGGCGTAGACGCTAAGGAACCACCAGAAGATGTCCCAGAAGTTCGCCCAGTAACTCATGTGGCTTCCCTACCTCCCAGTGATGCGGCTCGTGAACCTGCGCGCAACCCGCGCGAGGGAACCAAGGAACGGCCGGGTCATCACGGTCAGCCTGACCACTCGCCGGTACAACCAGTCTCGGCGCTGAGCCATAGGTGGTTCCTCATCCGCGCGGAGTGAATTGCCGGCCGGGTGGCCCGCATGCTCCCGCCGGTCCCACTGTGTGATCCGCCCGGTGCCATGGACATCAGATTCACCCTCCCCGATTTGGCCCGCAGGGTGTTGAATAGTAGTGAGTCCGCGTACGCGTATGGCGAGGGTCAGCCTCACCAAGGTTGCCGGAACTGGGCGTTTCCGGCGCGGGACGGGGTCGGCGGTGCTTGAGAGCCCTCTGAGACCGGGGTTCTCTCCCCCAGCCGCCGTCGGCCCTTCGGGCCTGAGCCCAAAGTAGGGTACTTGTATGAAGGTATATACCGTTGTCCCGGACCCGGCACCCGGCCATGATTTCTTTACTGTCCACGGTCGATGGCCTGCGCGGTGACGGCTCTGGACCTGAACGTCCGCTGGTACGCGGGGGTACGGCCCGGCCGGCGCAATGAAGCGCCGCCCATCCAAGTCCACCACGCCGCGACGAACACCGTCTTGCTCCGGCAGAACATTACCGACAACTTCGAGGCGCCCTTTCTTTACCTGCTCTTCGGTGATGAACGCGCACTGCTCCTCGATACGGGCGCTACTGGGGATCCCACCAGATTCCCCCTGCGGGAAACCGTCGACATGCTCATGGCGGGGTGGCTGCGCGGGCATCCACGGGAGGGGTACGGGCTCGTCGTAGCCCACTCGCACGCCCACGGGGACCATGTCGCTGCCGACGGACAATTCAGCGACCGCCCCAACACCTTGGTCGTCGGACACTCAACGGAAGAGGTCGCCGCGTTCTTCCGTCTCGACTGGCCGCAGGGCACAGCCAGCTTTGACCTGGGCGGACGGGTGCTGGAAGTGATTCCGACGCCGGGCCACCATCCTTCCGCCGTCGCCTTCTACGACCGGGACACCGGCATCCTGCTGACCGGGGACACTGTCTATCCCGGCCGGCTGTATGTGCAGGACTTTCCGGTGTTCGAACGGTCGCTGCGGGTTCTCAGCGACTTTGCTGCAGCCCGTCCGGTCACGGCTGTTCTCGGCGCCCACATCGAAATGCCGTCCCGGCCATTCCGGGACTTCCCGCTCGGCTCAACCTTTCACCCTGACGAGTCGCCTCTTCCCATGACTGCCGGGGATCTGCAGGCAATACGGGACGCTGCTGCCCGGGTTGCCGGCCACCCCGGAGCACACCGGTTCGCCAACTTCATCATCTGGAACGGGCCGTGCCGGCGCGAGTCCGTGGCGCAGTCTCTCCGGCTCCACCTGAACCGGGTCTTCAAGCGGGTGTACGCTCCGGAACTCAACCCCGGATCCGGCTCTTCCGGTCCAAGCCAACGCCCATGACCGTCAAGAGCGCAGGCATTCTGCTGTACCGCCGCGGAACCGGCGTGGAGCTGGACGTGTGGATAGCCCATATGGGAGGACCGTTCTGGGCGCGCAAGGATGCCCGTGGCTGGTCGATTCCGAAGGGCGAATACCTCCCTGAGGAGGACCCCCTGGCCGCCGCCCGGCGCGAGTTCGCCGAGGAAACGGGTCACCCTGCACCCTCCGCCGCATACTTCTCGCTGGGGGCTTTCCGGCAGCCTTCAGGCAAGGTGATCACGGTCTTCGCGGCCGAATCAGACGTCGCACCCGCGAGTATCGTGAGCAATACGTTTCCGCTCGAATGGCCAAAGGGATCCGGCACAGTACGGGACTACCCGGAAATCGACGCCGCCGATTGGATGCCGGAGACCGAGGCCCGAATCAAGCTGGTCCGCGGGCAGTTGCCGATCCTCGACGCGCTTGTCCGGCACCTGGAAAGCCTTTCCACCTGACGGCTGGCCCCGGGCGCCTCCTTCGCTGTCGCAGGCCAGTGCCGGCCAGGCGCCAGTCGGCGGCACTACCAACCAGAGAGAGGGCTTCGATGAACGCCACTGAACTGTCCGGCCAGCGCGAACCCTCGGCCCGCCAACGCGCGGAGAGCCTTAAAGAGCGCGTCTATATCAGCTTCACCAGCCTGGCCGTGGTGTTGGCTCTTCGCAGCCACGCGGACGAGACGACGCCCGGCGCCGCGGCGGCCACCCTCAGCATCGTGGTCGTCGGTTCCTTGTTGGGGATCTTCGTCGCCGACCTGTTGAGCCACCTCACGGTTCACGCGAAGCTTCCCAGCGGTCCCGAACTGCATCATATGATCGCCGTCAGCACCGAAGCCCTCAGCGTCCTGGTGACTCCGCTCCTGCTCCTTGCCGCGGCCGGCCTTGGGCTCTGGTCGACACTTGTGGCTCTTCAATGGTCCGTGGCCATCCTCGTTATCACGCTGTTCGTTATCGGCTACCTGGCCATCCGCAGACTCAAGCTGCCGGCCCACCACAAGGCCGTCATTGTGTTTGCTGAAGTGCTGTTGAGCTTGCTGGTCATCGGGCTCGAGTTGCTGGCCCACAACCTCTGAGCACGGCCGCACGGAGGCCTTCAATGCGAATCCACTTGAGGCGGTCGTGGCCAGCAGGGGATCAAGCAGCACCCTCAATCGTTGGGACAGGTAGTGCACTGACATCCGGTCCTGACGAAGGAGGCTTCTTGCTGATCGTGCTCACCGGCATTGACGGCTCGGGAAAGACGACGGCCGCCCGGGACTTGGTCCTCGCTTCGCGTCAGACCGGGGAGGGCGCCCTTTTTCTGGGAAATTATGCAGGCCGCCGTACGATGGCGCTGGTCAGCGCCTCACTGGGGGTCCGGCTTCCGCTCCGGCTGGCAGATTTCGTCGAAACCGTGGTCCGTACCTGCAATGTCCTTTTGTCGCACTGCCGCGCCAGGAAGTTCCGGGGCTTGGTGGTCATGGACCGGCACTTTCATTGCCAGCTCGCGCTGCGCAGCATGCACGGGCTTCCCCGCGGGCGTTTCCTGCCGTTTCTTATCAAAGCCCTCCCACCGCCAGACGTGGTGATTTATCTGGAGATTGACCCCCGCGAGGCACATGGCCGGGTCATCGCGCGGGGCACGGACACCGAACGCCTGGAAGACCTCGAGTCCCTGCACCGCGCGTATCAATCACTTCCCGAGTTCGCCCGCATCATCAGCGTTCCGGCGACCGGCACGCCCGCCGAGGTACTCTGCCGACTGCAGGCCGCCATCGGAATTGTCCGCGTCAACGCGGGAGGAGGATCCGCCGCAGGAGTTCATGCGGAAGCCAACTCGCACAGCAGTTTCACAGCGAAGGAATATTGAACATACAGCCATACCAACAAGAATGATGGCAGCTGAGAGGGTCTCCCACGGATCCAACAATGACCGCGGCGGACCGGGGCTCAGTGGGTAGCGTCCAACTCTTCGATTTAAAACGGACTAATGACGGGTTTCCCAGCATGTTGACTCTGCGCAAGCACCTACTTCCGTCGGTCCTGGCCGTCCTGCTGTTGTCAGCGACCGCCTGTACCTCCGAATCCGCGGCGGGTGCACCGCCAAGTTCCCCGTCAGATCGTGAGACCAGCAAACGATCCAGCGGGCCGACCAGTAAAGCCGAAGCGTCCAAAGAGACGGCTTCGCGGTTGGAGCCTGCGGGTGGGGTGGATGCGGGGGCGGTGTTGGCGGCGTTTCGGGGCCGGGATATGGGGGTGCATCTGGAGGCGTTGCAGCGCATTGCCGATGATAATGGCGGGAACCGGGCGTCGGGGACGTCGGGGTATGAGGCGTCGGGCCGGTATGTGGAGGAGCAGTTGCGTGCTGCCGGGTTCACCCCGGTTCGGCAGACGTTCTCGTTCCGGGGTGAGGGGAGGAACCGGAAGCAGGTGGAGAGTTTCAACATTATTGCCGATACCGGCGGGAGCGCGGAGCACACGGTGGTGGTGGGCGGTCACCTGGATTCGGTGCGGGAGGGGCCGGGCATTAACGATAACGGCTCCGGGGTCGCGGCGATCCTGGAGATTGCCCGGTGGATGAAGGAGACCGGGTTTACCCCGGCGAACCGGATCCGGTTCGCGTTCTGGGGCGGTGAGGAGGATGGCCTGTACGGGTCCGAGCACTACGTTGATGAGTTGAGTACAGCGGAAAAGGGCCAGACCATGGCGAACCTGAACGTGGACATGATGGCGTCCCCGAACGGGGTGCGGTCGGTGCATGATGGTGACGGGTCGGAGTTTGGCGACGCGGGCCCGGCCGGGTCGAAGCAGATCGAGGAGGTGTTCCTCGGGTTCTTCCAGGCGAATTCGCTGCCGGCGGAGAGCACGGTCTTTGATGGCGGGTCCGATTACGATCCGTTCCTGCAGGCCGGTATTCCCGCCGGCGGGTTGTTCAGCGGCGATGTGGAGGAGAAGACCCGCGCCCAGGTGCAGTCTTTTGGCGGGGTTGCGGGCAAGGTCCTGGATTCCTGCTACCACCAGGCCTGCGACACGACCGGCAATATCGACGCGGTCCTGCTCAAGGACATGGCCGCCGCCCTGGCCTACGCCACCGCAACCTACGCCCTGGCATCCCGGCGCTGACACCCCCGCTAACCCGGCCCCCACCCCGGCGCCGCGCCGGCGGGCCCGGGCACCATTTCCGGCTGACCATGGCAGCGTCCGGGCCGAGCAGGTACAAATGAGACATGACGACCTCACCCTTGGTGCTCGGCCCGATGATGCGCTACGTGGATGAGACTTCGGCCAGCGTCTGGGTCGAGACCCGTGCCGCTGGCAGGGTTTCTGTACGCGGCGGAGACACGTCCTGGGAGGCCGCAACTTTTTCGGTCCACGGACACCACTACGCGTTAGTGGAGCTGGAAGGACTTGAGCCCGGGACCGTCACGCCGTACGTCGTCGAGGTCGACGGAACCGAGTCTTGGCCCGATCCCGCGTCGGACTTCCCGCCGCCGGCCGTTGCGACGCTGCAGACGGGCAAACCGCTGCGGATGGCCTTCGGCTCCTGCCGGACAAGTGTCCCGCATGATGCGGCCGGTAACCGCACCCACGGTGTGGACTCGTTGCGCGCGTACGCCCTGCGGATGGCCTCCGGCGGTGACTTGCCATGGCCGGACCTGATCGCTTTCCTGGGGGACCAGGTCTACGCGGACCTGACGAGCGGGCAGATGCAGGAGTTCATCCGCACCCGACGCGATATCACCGAACCTCCCGGGGAGGAACTGAAGGACTACGACGAATATGCCCACCTCTACTATCTGGCGTGGTCAGACCCGACCAACAGGTGGTTGCTCTCCACCCTGCCCAGCGCCATGATCTTCGACGACCACGACATCCGCGATGACTGGAACACCTCGCACAGCTGGAAGAAGAAGATGGAGGCCACGTCCTGGTGGCATGAGCGGATCGTCGCGGGGCTTGCCTCGTACTGGGTCTACCAGCATCTGGGGAACCTGTCGCCGGAGGAACGGGCGTCGGATGCCGTCTGGCAGCAGATCAAGGCGCACACTGGCGACGACGAGATTGACATAAGCGCGGAACTTGACAGGTTCGCGGACCGGGCCGACCAGGACCCGCAGTCCTACCGATGGAGCTACAGCCGGGACTTCGGGGACACCCGGCTGATCGTGGTGGACTCGCGCGCCGCCCGGGACCTGGCGCCAACCCGCCGCGCCCTTGTCGATCAGGCCGAAATGGCCTGGCTCGACGGCCGGTTGCGGGGTGGTTTCCGCCACCTACTCGTGGCAACATCTCTGCCGTTTCTGCTGCCGATGGGTCTGCACTACGTCGAATCCTGGAATGAATCGTTATCCCAGGGCGCCTGGGGGAAAGGCGCAGCCCGGGTGGGCGAGAAACTGCGCCAGGCGCTGGACCTGGAACACTGGGGCGCCTTCCAGAACAGCTTCCGGGAGGTCGCGGCCATGGTGGCCGATGTTGCGGACGGCAAGCGCGGGCCTGCACCGGAAACCATCGCTTTCCTCTCCGGGGACGTGCACTACTCGTATGTATCCGAGGTGGAGCGCTCCTCGGGCAGCCGGATTGTGCAGGCCGTCTGCTCCCCCATCCGCAACCCGCTTCCCCGGCTGATGAGGTCCTTCGCGGCCGTCATGTCCTACGGCCTGGCAACGCCGGTGGGGGCCTTGGTGGCGCGCTCCGCCAAAGTCCCGGACCCGCCATTTCGTTGGTCCGGGATCAAGGGCCCCTGGTTCGATAACAACCTTGCCAACCTGGAAGTGTCGTCGGAGGGGCTGAAACTGTGGTGGCAGACGGGGGTGGTTCATGACGGAGACCACCTGCACCCGCACCTGGAACGCGTGGCCTCCATCACGGTGTCTCCGCGGGCAGCCAGGCGCCCCGGCGAGGGGCCGACGCCGTGACCACAGCGGAGCGCACGTCCGGGCGGGGCCAACACCCCAACCCGGACACGGACACCGTGCTGGACACCGGATTGTTCGTTTTCAGCGGCGTGGCCGCCGTCTGGCTGGCGACCATCCTGCTTGAGGAGAGCCTGCAACGGGGCAGGTTGTGGTTCGCGATCGTTTTCTGGGCCGTCCTCGCCTATCTGGTGCTGCCCCGGCTGCACCGGATCCTGACACGCATCTACCTCCCCGACTACTTCATTGGCCGGGCCCGGACCAGCGACGGACTGTTGGGGGACCCGGTCAACCTTGCGCTGCTTGGGACCGACAACCACGTCCATGCCGCCATGCGACGATCAGGCTGGACGCTCGCCGACGACGTCGACCTGGCCAGCAGCCGGCGGATCATCACCGCAACCCTCACGCGCCGAAGCTACGACGAAGCACCCGTCAGTCCGCTCTTCCTCTTCGGCCGGCAACAGGACTTCGCCTACCAGCAGGAGGTCGACGGCAATCCCGGCAAACGGCACCACATCCGCTTCTGGCGCTGCCCGCCAGGATGGGTGCTCCCGGGCGGAGTCCGGGTTGATTGGCTGGCGGCCGGAACGTATGACCGCGCGGTGGGGTTGTCCTTGTTCACACTCCAGATCACCCACAAAATCGAGGAGAACACCGACGACGAAAGAGATTACGTGCTGGCCTCCCTGCGGCGGGCTGTCCCCGAAGCCGGCGTCGTGGTGCTCCGCGATTTTTCCACCGGCTACCACGCACGTAACGGTGGTGGTGACACCATCTCGACGGACGGGCACCTGCCGGTGGTCGACTTGACGCGGGTCAAAGGGGCCAGCGCGGACGGCCAACGCCCACGGACCGGCAGTCGAAGCACGCGCCCGGCTCCCACGCTCTTCGGCGGTTGCCTCGTCTTCCTCCGTGGCATCGCAGCCGTCGTCCTCGCCGCGTCAATGCTGCTGGGCGACGCCTCCGCCGCTACGGCGACGACAGCCGACGAGCCGCTGCCGGTCACCGCCACCGTCATCGCGGTCTTTGGCTTCGGTGAGATGCTGCTGGCATGGTTCATCCTCAGGGGCGGAAACCGTGCCAGGGACACTGCCATGCTGCTGAGCGTTGTCGCTATTACCGCACAGGCCGCAGCCGTGCTGAACGGCGGCCCCCGTGTCACCTTCGAGACGAACCTTGTCGGACTCTCCCTGGACATCCTCCTGATCATCGCCCTTTCCAGCCAGCGGTCCCGCACCTATGCCCGGAGTACCGGTCCGGGGTCACCTACCCCGGACCGGGCGTGACGGGCGGCAGCACAGAAGTGCGCCGCCGGCAACCAGCTTCCTCAGCTCAGCCAGTCCGCCCTGGACAGCACCAGCGGCACGGGCCCGAACCAGCACGTTCCCAAGGGCAGTGGCTTCGACCGGCCCGGCGACGACGGCGACGGCCGGTGAGCCGTTCGGCCTCGCTGATGGTCCTGGCATAACCGGCCGCGAGGCTGTCCAGGATGCAGCAAACGACCGCCTCGGGCTCGTCCGGAACGACGGCACCGGTTTCGCGGGCTGCGGCGCGGATCCGCTCGGGCATGTTGCCGGGGACCGAGAATGCCGGGTCGTCGGCGTTGACCTGCGGTCTGCCGGCCGGCAACGCTGCTGCGCCGTCCAGCAAGGGCACCCAGTCACTCCGTGCGGCCCTGGGCCGACCAGGCCCGCTGGCATTTGCTAAGCAGCCAGAATTCGCCGACGATGCGCAGGTAGCTGTGTCGTGCGAGCCGACCGCGACCACCTCGGTCTCCGCCGGCAAACCAAGCTGCGCGCTCCGGGGCCGACGGCAGCTGGCCGCCGAGGGGCAGGAGCAGGCCCGGTTCAGGTTCCGCAGAATGTCCGGTACGCGCCGAATTCCGGAGGTGCCGCTGCCGCGTACCTCTCCTGGCCCGGACGCGCGGCATAGGGGCTGGTCACGGCATCAAGGAGTCGTTGGAACGGAACCAGGTCTTCCTCCGTAGCGGCATCAAGCGCCTCCTCGACCAGGTGGTTCCGGGGGATGTAGACGGGGTTGACCCGGTCCATTGCGTCGGCATCGGGGCTCACGGCGGCCCATTGCTCCGCCCACGCGGTGAACGCCGCCGGATCCGAAAACATGTTCCGCGCGGGATCAGAGTTGCCGCGCGCGGCTGCGCCGAGGTTCCGGAAGAAGGAGGTGTGGTCGGGCTGGCCCTCCTGGAGGAGTCCAAGCAGCCCGTCAATGACTGACGCTGCCACGTCGTCGTCCAGGTCGTCGGCAAGGCCGATTTTAGCCTTCATGCCCGTCGTCCAGGCGGCGCTGTACTGCTGGCGGAACCTGGGAAGAGACTCCTGCGCGAGGACCACCGCCTGCTCCTGATCGTCGTGCAGCAGGGGCAGAAGGGCCTCCGCAAGCCGTGTGAGATTCCATTCTGCGATAACGGGCTGATTGCGGTAGGCGTAACGTCCGGTCTCGTCGATGGAGCTGTAGACCGCGGCGGGGTCGAAGGCGTCAAGGAAGGCGCAGGGACCGTAGTCGATGGTCTCACCGGAGATCGTCATGTTGTCAGTGTTCATGACGCCGTGAACGAACCCGACCAGCATCCACTGAGCCACCAGGGACGCCTGCGCGGCCATCACCGCTTCGAACAGGGCGAGGTAGGGGTTCCGGGCCCCGGCAGCGCCGGGGTGATGGCGCATTATTGCGTGGTCCGCAAGGCGGCGCAACAGCTGTAGGTCACCCGTGGCGCGGGCGTACTGGAAGCTGCCGACGCGCAGGTGGCTGCTGGCGACCCGGGTGAGCACTGCTCCTGGCAGCATGGTTTCGCGGGCAACGGGGCGTCCCGTGGCCACCACAGCGAGCGACCGCGTAGTGGGGATCCCCAGCGCGTGCATGGACTCACTGATGATGTATTCCCGAAGCATCGGACCGACAGCGGCCTGGCCGTCTCCGCCGCGGGAGAAGGGGGTGCGTCCGGAGCCTTTGAGATGGATGTCGCGGAGGCGTCCGCCGGCGTCCGTGATTTCACCCAGCAGGAGAGCACGCCCGTCGCCGAGCCGGGGGGCGAATCCACCGAACTGGTGGCCAGCATAGGCCTGTGCCACCGGAGTGGCGCCGGAGGGGACCAAATTGCCGATCAGGAACCGCACCCCGTCCGGCCCCGTAAGATACGAAGGGTCGAAGCCGAGCTCCCTGGCCAACGGCTCATTGAGAACCAGAAGCCGCGGGTCCGGTGCCACCTCCGCCTGCCAGGGGATGGACATCTCTCCCAGCTCGGTGGCAAAGAGGCCGTCAAAACTGATGGTGGATTCGGCTGCGGCAGTCATACCCCAAGATTATCCCGGGGAACCGCCGGCAACCACTTCCTCGATGGCCACCGTCTCTACGATTCTGGTGGACGGCTCACCCACCAGTGACGGCGCCGTCACTCCGGTCTTCCACGTGTCGTTCTGCAGCCGCCCCAGGAAGTCCACCGCGGCTTCCTGCGTATCAAAGTCCATCTCCAGCATCACGTAGTCCTGCTGGTCAAGCGGGCGGGAGATCCGGTATGACCGCACCCCGGAGGCCTGACGGTTTAGCGGATCACTGTCGAATGCGCTCCTCCACATGCCGAAGTCCCGGACCCGGTGTTCAATCTGCAGCGTAATCATGGACCACTCCTGACGACGGTTCTTGAGGCCCCACTCTAGGTCACGAAGGCCACCCGAAGTAAGGTGCGGTTCCCTGTTGCCTTATGTCAGTACCAACGAGAAGGGTCACATCAAGGGTGTGCCGGCCGGTCAAAGCCACCAGCTCGTCCAGAATCAACCTCTTCGCAGTCTTCGACGACTTCGCATAATCTGTGGCGTCCTTCTGCGTGATTTCCCTACGCGTTGCCATTCGACAGGTCCATCCCTCATCGTCACCGCCGTGCCCGAAGCGGCCCGCGATTTAGCGAGCGTTTCTCAAAGGAGGCATGCACCCGGTTTCGCGAGCACTATAGGTGAGTCACCGCGGGTTCTTGACAGTGCGCCCGGGTGCGCGGAGCATGGCGTTCATGCGCGCGAGGACGTCGGGCACACGCGACTGGCTGGAACCGTGAGTTCCGGGGTGTCAACCACGGCCCGGAGAGGCTCCGGGCTAGTGCTGGGGGTGCTGGGTAGCGGCCAGTTCCTGATGACGCTGGACAGTTCGGTGATGAACGTTTCGATGGCCACGGTGGCCGCCGACCTCGGAACGACGATCACCGGCATCCAGACGGCGATCACCCTCTACACGCTGGTCATGGCATCACTGATGATCACCGGCGGCAAGGTGGGGACCATCCTCGGGCGCCGCCGGGCGTTCGCGCTGGGTTTGGTCATTTACGCGGTCGGCTCGTCGACCACGGCGCTGGCCCCCAACCTCGCCGTTCTTCTCATCGGTTGGTCCCTCTTTGAGGGGATCGGCGCTGCCCTGATCATGCCCGCCATCGTCTCGCTGGTCGCGGCCAATTTTCCGCCGGAGCGCCGCGCCGCCGCCTACGGACTTGTGGCTGCGGCAGGCGCCATGGCGGTCGCCGCCGGCCCGCTGATCGGCGGCGCCGTGACGACTTTTGCTTCCTGGCGGTATGTCTTCGTCGGCGAAGTCGTCATGGTCCTGCTGATCCTGCTGGTCCTGCGCCGGGTCGAGGACATTGCTCCGGCCAAGGTCCGGCTGGATCTGGCGGGTTCCGGATTGTCCATCCTCGGACTCGGAACGGTCGTTTACGGCGTGCTGCGCTCCGGCGAGTGGGGCTGGGTACAGGCCAAGCCGGGAGCACCGACTCTGCTTGGCCTCTCCCCCGTTGTGTGGCTGCTGATCGGCGGGATGCTCGTCCTGTATCTGTTCCTGCGGCGGACCACGCACCTGGCGTCTGGAGGTGGCGACCCGTTGATCGACCCCGGGCTGTTTCGAAACGCGCGTCTCACCGGCGGCCTCAGCGTCTTTTTCGCTCAGTTCCTGGTGCAGGCCGGGGTGTTTTTCACCATCCCGCTCTTCTTGTCCGTCGTGTTGGAACTGAGCGCGCTGGAGACCGGAATTCGGATCTTTCCACTGTCAGTTGCCCTGATACTGGCCGCCGTCGGCATCCCCAAGGTCAGACCGCAAGCCAGCCCCCGCCGCGTGGTGCGGCTGGGGTTCTTCCTGATGATCGCCGGCATCCTGGTCCTCGTGGCCGGGATGGACCCCGGCGCGGATGCCCGCATTGTCGCCGTGCCCATGCTGCTCATGGGTTTCGGGCTGGGGGCTTTGTCGTCCCAATTGGGTGCTGTCACGGTCTCCGCCGTACCGGACTCCCAATCGGCAGAGGTCGGCGGGTTGCAGAACACTGCCACCAACCTCGGGGCTTCCCTGGGCACCGCGCTGATCGGGTCGGTGCTCATCGCCACCCTCGGCACCTCACTGATGGCAGGTATCCAGGACAATCCCGCCGTTCCCAGCCAGGTGCAGGACCAGGCTAAGGTCCAGTTGGCCAGCGGCGTCCCCTTCCTGTCCGACACCCAGCTGCGGGGCGCGCTTGATCGCGCCGGCGTAGACCAGACGACGGCTGATGCCGTCATGTCCGTCAACTCCGTCTCCCGGCTGGACGCCCTGCGGACGGCTCTTGCCCTGAGCGCGTTGCTGGCGATCGCGGGATTGTTTATGACCGGCCGGCTCCCTGGCGAGGCCGTCAGCGCTCAGGAGCGCCCGCCCGCTGCGCTCACCGCCGAGGCCGGAACTATTGGCCCTGAGACAGATTGAGAATGTTGCCCTCACTGTCGAGGAACCACGCGGCCTTGCCAACCGGCGTCGAAGCTATGCCGTTCTCTGTTTTCAGACCGGGAAAATCGTACTCCTCGAAGACAACACCGCGGGCGCGCAGGTCTTCGACCTCGGCCTCGATGTCGTTTGTTTCCCACCCCATCTGGGTGTTCTTGGCACTCCCGGCATTGCCCGTTTGATAGAGAAGGAACGCCGTGCCTGTGCCGCAGCGGTATATCAGGTTTTCCTCGTCCATGGACTCCGCCGGCTCCAAACCGAGCACGTCGCGGTAGAAGTTACTCGCCCGGACGATGTCCTTCGCAGGAAGGACTGCTATGACATCAAGATCCTTCAACATGATGGTTTCTCCCTTTTTGGTCAGCCTTGATCGGGTTTCCGGCAGCCACCCCAGCCGCTACCCGCCATCTATATGGCCGTCCGGCGCCCACCCGGCGCAGGTGCTGATGCGCACCATCGTAGGCTCAGGGGCTGGAGAGTCAATACGTCGATGAACCGGCCGTCGGCGTCGCAGCGTGTGGAGCCGGCTACGACGGCTGTGTATCCGGATTCGTTCTGCTGGCGGGGACAGTGGCCTGATCGGCGGGGTTGCGCTGCCGGCGGCTGGCCAGCAGGAAAGGCACCGCAATCAATTCAATGATGCCGCCAATCGCCAGTGAGGCTGCGTAGCCGTAGACGTCTGCCGCCCGGCCGAGCAACGGTTGCACGGCCACTCCACCGCTTGATCCCATGAGCGAGTCGAAGCTGAGGACTGTTGCCCGTTGTTTGGAGGCAATCATGTCATTCAAGTAGGCCTGGCGCACGGGAGTGCCTGCCGACGAGACCAGCGCCCAGACCGTCAACAGAACCAGCGCCACCCAGAACACGCGGCTCGACCCCAGGGCCACCAGAATCAGGGAACCGGCAACGCTGCTCATGAGCATCACCGTCGTGCGTCGGCGGACCAGACGCCGGACACGCGGCGCCAGCCATCCGCCCAGCACCTGCGCGCCGGCCACGATGGCTGCCGTCAGCCCGGCAACGGAGTAGGCGTGCGGATCACCGAAGAGCTCCAGCAGGTAGGGCTGGAGGGCGTAAAATACGTAGATCCCGACGCCGGCGGTGAACGGCGCGGCCAGCATCACATACCGTACCGGCGGATTTTTCAAGCCGTTCTCGATGGAGGCCGACAGCACGGCGCGGACCGCTTCCAGCGCACGGGCCGAGCGTTCCGGCGTGAAACCGACGTCACGCATGAGCCTGAACGCCACGATGAACATGACCACCAGTACCCCCACACGCAAGAGGAACGGCACGCCGAGGTTGGTGGCCTGCGCGACGACGCCTCCGGCCACCGAGCCGGTGAGCATGGCTACGCCCGACACCATCAGTCCGCGGCCGAGCACGGTTTCGAGGTCGCCCTCGTATCCCGAGAAACGCAGCGCGTCAACGAGCCATGCCTCAACAGCTCCGGAAAAGAAAGTGAAGCCCAGACCCAGCAGGACCGACACGAGCGCCCACCACCAAAACGCGGCCGAAAGCTGCCAGAGCAGGTAGTAAAGGTACGTAGAGAGAGCGAGCGTCGCGGTGCCCAGCAGGAACGATGTGCGGCGCCCCCAACTGTCAGCGACAACTCCCGTGGGGACCTCAAACAGCACCATCCCGGCGGTGAAAAAGGCGTTCGCGGCAAAAGCCTCAAGGTTGCTGAGACCGGCGTCGAGCAGAAAGAGGGTGTTGATCCCCCAAATGAAGGACGCCGCAAGGGTATTGCCCAGCGTCAACGTGAGATAGATGCGTTGAATGGTCCGGGCGCCGGCGTTCATGGGGTCCGTCGGGGTGTTCCGGCGAAGGTCTCGCACCAGCCCATTCTCGTCTTCTCAGGCAGCGCGCGCCAGAGACGGTTGAGCGCCAGCGGCCCGGAGAGGTCCACCTGCCCAGTGTCTTGACACGGCTTCCGAGGGTTCGCAGCTGGGCTGGACGGGCAGCCTGCCCTCGGCGTCGGTATTTCTGATCTCGATGGTGCTTCCATTGCGGGCCGTGAGGACGTCCCCGAGTATGTTCGCGGAACCTGAGGGCATGTTGTCCGTGCACATCAGGAAGCCCGTAACGTTCGCGGTGGTGTGCAGCCCGGCAGTGCAGTGAAGGCCGACGGCACGGAGGCTGCACCGCCCCTATCCATGTTCAGGAGCAGGTGCATCGGGTCCCGGGCCTTCAGGCTCACGCCGCCGGAGTCGTAGATGATGTTTTTGCCCACCATTCCGGTTCCAGAGCGTCGGGGTCGTCCGGTTCGCTGGTCATGATGTTGGCGTCGTTGATGTTCACTCGGGAAAGCACCTGGTCGGAAAACTCCGGGTGCGCGGCCGCGCTGCTGGCGATCAGCATGCCGACGGCGAATGCGCTGGCCACAGCGGCACCGACGCCAAAAAAGTTGTGCACTAATCCACGCCAGGCACCGACGCCGCCGGCCAACTGCCTGGGGACCGCGCTGAGCAGTGTATTGACGACAAGGGCCACGATCGCGCCCTGGCCCACACCGGCACACGAGCCGTCCGTCCGATCGATCCCGCCTCAACGCCGCCCGTCGAGCGCTCCGAGAAGACGCGTAACCGAGGCGCCCAGGTTCCAGTCGGTGGCGAGACGCTCGAGTTCTGCCCGCGGGTCACCCGCGACGGGGCGCAACTGCGCGCCCGCCTCCTCGAGTGTCGGCAGTTCGAGATCGCGCACCACTTTGACGACGGCGGGCGCGGCCGCGAGGTAATCCGTAGCCGCCGCCAGTCTGGACCGCACCGACCGGGATACGCCGCTGTCCGCCTCCGCCGCGGCTGCGAGCAGTCCGTCGAGCGTGCCGAACTCTCCGAGCAGGTACGCCGCGGTTTTCTCACCGATGCCGGCCACCCCGGGCAGCCCATCGGAGGCGTCACCGCGGAGGGTGGCATAGTCGGCGTATTGCTGCGGCAATACGCTGTACTTGCCGACGACGGTCACCTCCGTGAGGATCTGAAGGTTCTTCATGCCGCGCGCCGTGTAGATGACCCGCACCTCGCGCGCGTCGTCGACCACTTGGAAGAGGTCGCGGTCCCCCGTTACGACGTCCACGGGTAGGTCGGCGTGGCTGGCGTAGGTGCCTATGACGTCATCCGCTTCGTGCCCGGTGGCCCCCACGACGGCGATGCCCGCCAGGTCCAGCACCCGGCGAATCAGTGGAAGCTGCGCCTCGAGCGCGTCCGGTACCACCTCCAGGTCGGGCGCTCCCGCAACTGCCTCTGCTACCCGGTGCGCCTTGTAGCCGGGAATGAGATCCACCCGCCACTGCGGACGCCAGTCATCATCCCAGCACGCCACCAGATGCGTCGCGTCGTACTCGGTCGTCAGGCGGGCAATCATGTCGAGCAGACCGCGGACGGCGTTCACCGGTGTACCGTCGGCGCGGCGAATGGTATCGGGAACGCCGTAGAAGGCACGGAAGTACAGCGACGCGGTGTCGAGCAGCATCAGTCGGTGGGACATACCTGATTCTGACACGGCTGTTCATCACCAGGCTGAACCGTCCGGGTCCCCGGGCTACTAGGCTGTGACTTACGCCTGTTGGACAGGAGGCCGGGGTGGCCGAAACAAGAGGGGCCGCGACGACGCTTGCCCAGGCGCAAGCCGAGCTCGCCGCATTGGAGGACCCGAAAGCACGCGCGATTAACGAGCAGTGCCGGCTGGGCCCTGACCACCGAACGCGTGGCGGAGAACCCCCAAGGGCCTTGATCTCGCAGGTCTGCTCGATACGGTCGAAGCGGACATGAAAAACGCCCCGGATCCCCTGCCGTGGGCAATGAACCACTGCCTGGCCCAGATTGGGGTAGAGCACGAAGAATACCGCGCACGGGCACTGGACATCGGTGAGCGCCTGGGTGTTTTGAAGGACTACCCGACTCCCCGGGGCTGCACATCCCCGTTCGCTCCCGTCTGGATCACCGAGATGGTGCGTCGGCATCACGACGGATAGGAGTTGGCGTGTCACGGGCCGGATCGCTGTGAACCACTGTCCTGCGGCGCCGGCGTCCGCTAATATCAAGGTCCTCCGGGTCCACGAAGTCGACGCCCCGACGGTCTCCAGGACAGATAGATCGCCGGGCTGAGCAGAGAGAGGCCAGCCATGGACTTTGCCACCGAGAACCCGCTGGACCCGTTTCCCTATTACAAGAAAATGCGGGAGTCCGCACCCGTATATTATGACGAGCAGTCCGGGACGTGGCATGTCTTCGGATATGACGACGTGCAGCGGGTTTTGTCCGAACACGCCCGGTTTTCCTCGCGGATGGGCGGCGACGATCCGTCCGAGTCGGGACACTTGTTCTCAGCGAGTCTCATCACCACCGACCCGCCGCGCCACCGGCAGCTGCGCTCCCTGGTAACGCAGGCATTCACACCCAAAGCCGTGGACGCGCTTGCGCCCCGCATTGCTCACCTGACGGAGGGGCTTCTGACGGGCATCGCCGGACTCGGAACGGCCGACCTGATCCACGCACTGGCATATCCGTTGCCGGTGATCGTGATCTCTGAACTGATGGGCGTTCCTGCCGAGGACCGCGACCGCTTCAAGCTGTGGTCCGACGTAATTGTCAGCCAAACCCGGACGGGCGCGGTTGACGAGGACCACCAGGCGACTAACCGTGAGATGACGGAGTACTTCCTGGACCTGATCACCCAGCGTCGACGCCGCCCGGGCAATGATTTGATCAGCAACCTGCTTTCCGCCGAGATCGACGGGCAAAAACTCAGCGTTGAAGAACTGCTGGGATTCTGCAGCCTGCTGCTCGTCGCGGGAAACGAGACAACCACCAATCTGATCGGCAACGCCGTTCTCTGCTTCTTGGAAGTGCCCGGCACCATCGAACGGTTAGTGAAGGAGCCGTCTCTTCTTCCCCAGGCCATCGAAGAAGTGCTCCGCTTCCGGTCCCCCGTCCAATCCATGTACCGGGTGGCCGTCGCTGACACCGTGCTGGGTGACGTTCCGATACCGGCCGGCGCCCCGCTCGTGGCATGGATCGGCTCTGCGAACCGCGACGAGAGGCAATTTCCGAGACCTGCCGCGTTCGACGTCGGCCGGAACCCGAACCGGCATCTGGCGTTCGGCCACGGCATTCACTTCTGCCTCGGCGCTCCGCTGGCACGGCTGGAAGCGCGGACCGCGCTGGAAGAAACCCTACAACGGCTGCCCGGCCTGGCACTCTCCCCGGGAGAAGATCTGGAACGCATGGATAGCACCATTGTCTACGGGTTGACGGCGCTGCCGGTCGGTTGGCAGGTGGCCTGATCCTAGGACTGAACCGAACGGGCGGCGGAGTGGGTCCCCGTTCCTCCGCGCACATGGTGTTCGCCCGCGCCGACAAAACCGCCCAACCACTCCAACGCCTCTGCCCGCGAGGTGAAGTAGGCGTGCGGGCAAAAGTCGTGGCGCGCCAGGGCGGCCCCGGCGACGTTGTCGACCACCGTCGATCCCAGCAAGGCGACAGCGGAGACGGCCCGGGCGCGTTCGAGGGCGTTTCTTGCGCCGGCGCTCATGGTCACGTCAGAGATTTCCACCAGCAGGGGCAGCGCCCGGCCATCGCTCAGGTCATGCAATAACTCGATGCACTCGGCGGCGTCATCGGCGTCGACGTGCGACCCGGGCGCCCAGACCACATGGTAAAACCCGGGTCCGGCGACGCGGAGCCTCCCCTTACCGCCTGCAATCATAAAATTTTCCACGTTACCCCCCTGGCACGCTAAGCTACGCGCATTTCCTGACTCGCCCACACCGCCACGCCGGGCAACAGCCCAACATATCAGCAGCACAGCCCTAGCTGGAGCATCCAATCGTTGCTAGCGTATCGGCATGAATCCGTCGAAGACGCCCGCCGAGATCCTTGACATCGACGGCGCCGAGGTTCGCATCTCGAGCCCGGACAAGGTGGTTTTCCCCGGGCCGGGGCTGACCAAGATCGACGTGGTGCGTTACTACCTCGCGGTGGCTGATGGTGCACTGCGGGGCGCCGGTGGACGGCCCATGGTGCTCAAGCGCTTCCCCAAAGGAATCGGCGCCGAGCCGTTTTTTCAGAAGCGGGTGCCGGAAAACCACCCCGACTTCATCGACACTACGACGCTGCATTACGCGTCCGGGACATCCGCCGAAGAGGCTGTCATCCGGAATGCTGCAGGCCTGGCCTGGGTGGTGAATCTCGGGTGCCTGGACCTCAACCCTCACCCCGTGCGTGCCGGAGACCTTGAGCACCCCGACGAACTCCGGGTGGACCTCGATCCGATGCCGGGGGTTGACTGGTCGCAGATCGTTGACGTCGCCTACGTCGTGAGGGAGGTGCTCGACGACGCCGGGCTGGTGGGCTGGCCGAAGACGAGCGGTTCGCGGGGACTCCAAATCCTGGTGCGCATCGCACCCCGGTGGTCGTACCGCGACGTGCGGCTCGCCGCCGAGGCGCTCGCCCGCGAGGTCGAAAAACGCGCGCCGGGCCTCGCCACCGCACGGTGGTGGAAGGAAGAGCGCGGCGAGAGTGTGTTTGTCGACTTCAACCAAAACGCCAAGGACCGCACCGTGGCGTCGGCGTATTCCATTCGGCCCCTGCCCGACGCCCGGGTCTCGACGCCGCTCACCTGGGGCGAAGTCCGCTCCGCCCGGCCGGAAGAGTTCACGGTCCTCACCGTGCCCAAGCGCTTCGCCGCGCTCGGGGACCCGCACGCCGGGATCGACGACGCCGTCGGTTCCTTGGAAGGACTCCTCACCTTGGCCGCTGAGTTGGGCCCCGCCGAGAAACCGCCGCGCGGCGGGGACGGCTCGGGCCGGCGGCAGTCGGTGATGCCCCTGATTGAGCTGGCACGCACGAAGACCAAGCCCGAAGCCTTGGCGGCGCTCGAGGAATGGAAGAGCCGGCATAAGGACGTCACCGCGGCCCTGCACCCTGCAGACATTCTCGTTGACGGAATGCGCGGATCGAGTTCGCTCTGGTACCGGGTGCGGGTGAACCTGCAGCATGTTCCCGAAAAAGATCGTCCGGCTCAGGATGAGCTCATTGCTGACTATGACCCCTGGGTGGGCAAAGCGTGGCCGGGCCACCCCGGGCCCTGACGCAGTTCCGCCGCCTGACCACCCCCGATCGGCAGCCATCGCGGGCGTCCTCTTCACGGGCCTCTTCGCGGCTGGTCTCGTCCTCGTTCGTATCGCGATCCCCGAGGAAGTCGCCAAGGTTAGCAACCGTAGGCCTGCAAATCCTGTCTCGAACGTTTCGCCGAACGCCATCCCGCCGGGGCCCGGGGAGATCCTGTGAGGAGTTAACTCGGGGTCTTCCCACCCGCCGGCGGCCCCGCCAGCATGACGGGCACAAGGGGTGTGGCCTTGAGATGGCGCCATCCGGGCAATGAAGCCGGCCCAGGAAAGAATGTCATGCCAAACGGTAAGCCGAACATTCTGGTCATTTGGGGAGATGACATTGGTATCACCAATCTAAGCTGCTACAGCGACGGATTAATGGGATACCGGGGCTTGAGGACCAATGCTCGGGAAAGTCACGCTAAGCCGGTGGGGCCAGGTAGTAGAGGTTCTGGTCGGCACCGCTGTTACGCCGGGTCACGGCGTTGGGGTGGGGCGTCGCCCGATGCTTGTTTTGTTGAGGTGGCCGTAGATCGTGGAGCGCGGGACCTGAAGCAGGTCGGCGATGCGCTGGACGGTGTGGTCCCCTGCGTCGTAGAGCTGTTGGGCGTGGTGGGCCTGGTCGGGGGTGAGTTTGGGGCGTCTTCCTCCGGTTCGTCCGCGGGCGCGGGCGGCCGCGAGGCCGTCGCGGGTGTTGGCGATGATGAGTTCTCGTTGGAGTTCGGCGAGGACCGAGAGCATCCCGAACATCGCCCGCCCTTCCGCGGTCGTGGTGTCGATGCCTTGCTCGAGGACACGCAATCCCACGCCACGGTCCCGGAGAGCTGCGCCGAGGGTGACGAGGTGGAGTACTGAGCGTCCGAGTCTGTCGAGGCGGGTGATGACGAGCTGGTCGCCGGCCCGGTTGGCCGAGGCGAGGGCTTTGTCGAGCTCGGGCCTGCTGGCTTTGGCGCCGCTGGCGTGGTCGAGGTAAATGTTGGCCGGGTCGACGCCGGCGCGGGCGAGGGCGTCCGTTTGGTGGTCAGGGTTTTGGTCTGCGGTGGAGACGCGCGCATATCCGATCAACATGTGTCGAGAATACCTGTACAACAGGGTTTCCGACGTTGATTTCCGGCGCGGGTTTTCGACATGGATTTCGCGGCGTGTCGCCGGCAGTGTCGGGGTGTCGGTAGATGGTCGTTTTTCGACACCCCTTAATGCCGGTTGTGTTCCGTTGCCTCTCAGGCTCTTCTTACTCCTCGTTGCTGTCGCGGTGGTCTGGATCGCGCAGCGTGCGCCGGCCGCCGGCGAGGTCCGGAAGTTGGAAGGAGTAGTGACCGTGGACGTTGATGTGCCGGCGCACGTACGCCGACAGACGGACGACATCGGCATCAAGCACCGGGTGGCCCTGTTCCCGCAGCGCGGTCAGGGCGTGGTCGAGGTAGACCGTGTTCCACAACGTCACACAATTTATGACAAGGCCCAGGGCGCCGAGTTGGTCTTCCTGCCCGTCACGGTACGCCTGGTGGAGCTTGCCCTCGCGGCCGTGGAAGATGTGCCTGGCTAGGGCGTGGCGGCCCTCCTGGAGGTTGCGCATCGCTTTCATCTCCCGGCGGTAGGCCGGGTCATCGACGAAGGTGAGGACGTGCAGGGTTTTGAAGATCCGGCCGTAGTTAGCCACCGCCTCGCCCAGATCGGTCGGACGTCCGTCGCGTTGGAGGATGCGGATCACATCGTGGGCGGAGACCTCGCGGGTGTGGATCGAAGCGGCGATCCGGCAGATGTCCGGCCAGTGCCGGCGGACCTTCTCAAGGTCGATCTTTCCCCGGGCGGTCCTGTCGAGCCGGCCGTAGTCGGCTGACCGGTTGATCCGCCACAGCTTGGCGTCGGGCAGGTCCGCGAGGACCGGCCGGTAGTCGAACCCCAGCAAGGTGACCAGTCCGAACACGATGTCGGAGTAGGAACCCTGGTCGGTGATCAGCACCTCGGGCCGCTGGCTGCCGTCTGGGTTGTAGAGCAGGTCCACGAAGTGAAGGGTGTCCTTCGGCGTGCCCGACACCACCTTGGCCGCCAGCCCGACGGACTGATCGGAGATCATGTTCAGCCAGGTCACACCCTTCTTTCGGTGGAAGTACTTCGGGTTTGGGCGGGCGTCGACGGAGCGGACCGGCACGATGAACCGCATCCCGTCGACGGCGGCGACCAACCCGCCGCCCCACGCCTGCGCCAGGTCGCTGGCGCCCTGGGCATCGATGAGCACCGCGTTGGCTGCGGCGTAGGAGTCCGAGCCGAGGTAGTGCTGGTCGACGTGGGAGAGCCGGTCCCGGGTCAGCGCCGGAGCGTCGGCGATCACCGGTCCGAACCCGATGTTGAGCGCGTGCGCGGTCAGCAGCGCGGCGACCGAGACGTGCAGGTCGGTCAGCCGGGAGGACCGGCCGGCTGCGGAGGTGAAGGAGGCGGTGAAGTCCGGGTGCCAGCCCATCACCTCGAGCACCAGTTCGGACAGATCCACGCGCGGGATCATGCCCGCTACACGGGGACGCAGGTCTTTCAGGCTGGGCGGCTCCTCCAGGGCGTCGTCCTTGCCGAGGTGCATCCGGCCGTCGGTGTCCACGGTGATGTCCCCGCCGGCGGTCATCCCGCCGGACACCGTTCGCCATGCTGCATCCAAGGTCCCGGCATGCTCGGCGAGCAGTGAGTCGGGCTGCTCCGGCAGCAGCAACGCGCCCAGCGCCGGGCCCTTCGCGTTCTCCCACGCCGGGCCCGACAGTAGCCGGGCCCGGGGATCTGACCAGCGGTCTGAGGTGGCCGCGAAGATGTCGCGGTGCTTGAGCGCGGTGTGGAACTGCTCCAGAACGCAGAACACGTAGGCGTTGCGGTCCACCGTTTCCTCGGGTCTGCCGGCGGGGAACACCAGCTTCTGCCACCAGCCCTTCGGCACCACCGACAGGTCGACCTTGCGGGCATCGAGGTACCCTTTGGGCACCTTCACCGTCTCCCGCAGGTCCAGCAGATGCGCCAGCTCCTGCATCGCCGCAAGGATCTTGTGTGCGTCGGCGGTCGCCGCGAACCCGACTACCTCGCATAGCACCTTGGCGAAGCCGCGTACGGTGGCGTACCGCTCCACGACCGCCTCCCGCCATTGCCCCTCCGGTTCGGCCTGCGGCGGCGGGATGATCTCTTGGATTCCCTCCACCGCCGCGGCGATCTGCGCCCGGGAGCCCACCTGGTGCTCGATCATCGCCCACATCAGGCCCAACGGAATCTCCTCACTCGCCCCCTCGGCCTCGAGCAGAAGTTCCACCACCGCCTTGAGTACCCGGGCGTGCCGGGCGACCACCGGCGCCCGCTTTAGCGTGGCCTTCTCCGCGGCCTTGTTTGCTCGCCCGATCAGCTCGTTGGACATGAATACGTCGAACAGTTCCAGGGCGTCGTCGGTGGCGCTAACTTCCAGCCACCGCACCGTGGCCAGCAGCGTGGCGATCTTCTTCTCGTACGGCAACCGGTCAAGCTTGGTCGCCGTCTCGTTTTTGCCCTCCTTCGCCAGGGCAATCAACCGCCGTTTGGGCACCCCGGCCACATCCACCTCGCCCAGGTGCAGCCCGGCGATCTCCGATACCCGGTTCAGCGCCATGACCATGCCGCGCCCGGTTGTGTTCTTTCCCGCCTTGCGCCACATCTCCAACTGCGACCAACGGCTACGCTCGGGCACCTGCAGCAGTTTCTCCAGCTCAAGGGCCTGTTCGCCGGTCACCGCCCGCGCCAGGGCGGCGTATAGCCTGGTCTCCGCCTTCTTACGGACGCTGGCCACTTCGTCCCGTAACGTCGTGACCCCCGGCAGCAGCGCTCTCCGCGCCCGTAACCATCCCACCGCCGCGTAGAACAGCGGCTTCGGCTGATCACCGGTCGTCCACGCCTGTCCGTCCAACCAGCCGATAAACTCCGCCTCCGCCGAGGCGTAGGAGACATAACCGTATACCTCGGCGATCTCCGCCTGATGCTCAAACCGCGTCGGCCGCCGCTCCAAGTACCCCTTCACGCACGACGGATCCGCCACCCCGACTTGTCCGGCCACATAATCCACCACGGTGGTCGGTACGTCGAGGGGGTCCTCCAGAAACGTGCCCAGGTGTCGGACGGTTACCAGCTGGAGACTGAACCCGAGCCGGTTGCGATCACCGCGCCGTTTCGCGACGAGGTCCAGATCGGCGTCGTCCAGGAAGAAAAACCGCTCCAACACCGCCTGTTCCGGGGCCTGCGCCTCGAATCTCCCGTACGAGGCCTCCTCGGCCGCAGTCAAATATTTATGTTTAGCCATACAGGCTCAACGAACCGAGGCAACCATCGTTACCACTAGGGATCGGCTTAGCCGCCTTCACAGGCACCAGCGGCCAGGAGATGGACTGGCTGTCGTCCAGCCCGGAAGGCATTGAGGTGTCGTACGTTCGGCGCAAGTATGCCCGAATGGTCCTCTGGTCCATGTGTGGTTCCCTGGATAGATCTGCGGGGGTCACGATTGCGGATGGGCAGCTGGGCTGCATATGCACCGGCGTGGGCGGCCGGTGAGCCGTGTCAGTTCCAAGGATGCCCTTCCATGCGCCATCGGCGCCGTGATGAAGGCTGTCGCTGCCGATTCCCAGGTCACGTCGCCCCTTGGCGTCTGACGGGAAGATAGCGCCCACTCGTCAGTGGGCGCTATCTCGATCCATAAATCAATGCCGTCGGGACGGCTCCTTTGTCCGGGCGGCCGTCGGCACCGGCTAGCGCCGGGCCTTGTCGATCTCCTCCTGTGTGGGAGGTGTAATCACAAAGGTGCCCACGCGCTTTGTCCCCGAGGAATCGTAGAGCCCGATGGCAACATGCTTGCCGGCGTTCGCGTTCTGCCACTCAGCTGCCTCTGCAGGGCTCTTGAACGTCGGCTGGTAGTCGAGGTCACGCTTGAAAACGTAGCCCTCAACCCCGCCCTCTCCCTGTGCCTGGATGAGGTCAGGTTCCGTCTCTGGAGAAACAGCCTTGGCTGCCGACCCGTAGGTAAGGCCAGCTGCATTGCGGGCGAACTCCGGTGCGGCCGGTGATCCGGTGCCAGGAACCTGAACCAGAAGGGCGTCTTGGGCTGCAAAAGCTGCGGTGCCTCCCAATGCCAGTGAGGCGACGAGCGCGGCGCCAAGTGAAAGATTCTTCACATTCTTTATCATGACATTTCCCCCTAAACGCCGTTTACCCAGGGGCTCTGGGGTGCGTAGTAGTAGTTATATCCGCCGCCATTCCACGCACCGGTCACGGACCATCCGTAATAGGCGGAGGGAAGAGCGCAACCGGAATAGTTCGTACCTAGGGAGAACTCTTTAGCAGCTCCTCCTGTGTAGACATGACCTGTTTCCCTGCACAGAGTCCCATTGGAGAGGAACAGCCGCGCATTGGCCGACATGTACCCCGCCGGAACGGATGAAGCGGTGGTCCGGACCCTTGCGACCGCATAGGTGCGGCTGCTGGCGTAGACCTCTGACCAGTTGTTGTAGCTGTAGCCGCTGATGGGACCGTAGTAGCCTGCGCGGCGCCGACGCCGAGCAGGCCGAGGAATCCGACAATGAATGCAGATAAAAGCGGCAGCACGAATTTGATGGATATTTTCAATTTCCCCCCATGTTTCGATATGACCACCAGTGTGGTGTGGAGAATGTATCGAAACAGGAGATGTTCTGACAATACCTACATCGAGTTTATTTTATCCGGCTTGAAAAACTCCGATTTGCGTTCTCCCGTCGCTGAGGTAAACCGGAACCTGGCGGTTTGGTCTCGGGGTGGAGAAATTCTTTGCTGCGTCCTCCGGGCTGGTTGGCTGGGGGCCCTGCAACTCCATAGAGAACGCATAGCCTTCCTTGCCGTTCGTCGCCATGACGCGCACGAGGACCGGAGCCACCGGGCTGTCACCCTGCACGCCGTAGGTCTGCCCGCTGTCATTGACCGGCCATGACGGGACGGGCGCGTAGGAGGGTGAGCATGCTTCCTGGCTGGTGCACGGCAGTGCAATCCAGCCGAGTTGGCCGGCAGTTGCGAAAGCTCCGGTCCCCAACGCCAAGGACCCTGCTGTGATCAGACCGATCGCGAACATGCGACGCTTCCTTGGCTGGGCCGTGTCTTTCCTGACGGTTGCCACCAGGAGGCCCCTGACGACGCGCCTGCGCTTTTCATCAAACTGAACTTCTGAGCTCATGGTGTGCTCCTTGCAAGGTCTGCATTGTGGGGGAGGGAGGTCATCTTCTCCGCGAGCTTTGCTTTTGCCCGGCTGAGGCGGGACTTCACGGTGCCGGCGGGGATGTCCAGCGCTTGACCGGCGTCAGCCATTGAGAACCCCTCGAGCACGCACAGGGTCAGAATCTCCTGTTCCTGACGTCGAAGACCATGAAAGGCGGAACGTACGGCGGCGGCCGACTGGGCCCTCGCAAGCCCGTCCGTGATGTCGTCGGCCGGGTCCGTTTCATGTGTTCCCTCGGGCAGCCGCGCCAACATCTGCTGGTAGCGGCGCCGGGAGCGCATCGAATTGCTGATGGTGTTGTGGGCGACCACGAGTAGCCAGGCGATCAGTGAGCCGTTGACGATACGGACGTGACGCCGTCGCCTCCATGCCTCCATGCCTCCAGGAAAACTATCGCGGTGACGTCTTCAGCGTCTTCCTTGACGCCCAGGACACGGAAGCTGTGTCTGAGGACGCGCAGGTGGTGCCGGTCGAAGATCTCCCCGAACGCCAGGGAATCCCCCTCAATTGCCCTTCGCCACAGCTCTTCGTCGGTGCTCATACCTGATAGTGTCCGTTCCCCCGGATTGGTTCCATCACTGCCATGTGCCGCCGAGCGTACCGGAAACCGGTCCGTGTGGCGCTTCGATTTCCGCACTACTTGCTCTTGCCGATTGTGCACCGGTTGAATGTGTCAACTTTGATCGGCGCCCACTAGGACGGCCCGAACGGTACCCACCTGAGCGACGTACCGGACCTAATGACGGCTTGAATGGCACCCACCTGTGAGCGTTGATCCCATCAATGTCGGGGTCAAGTGCAGGAGAGCCGGGATGGGGTCAAGAGTGGAGTTGTTCGCGAGGTCACGTACGACTGTGGGTGATATGTCGTGGCCATGATCGTCCTACTCGGCCCGGTGAATCGATGCATTAGGCACGCGCCATTCACCTCGGCGAAACATCACGAGTGAATTACGGCAATGGACGCCCTTGCTCCGGGATGGTAGGTTCGCTTTTTCGAGGTAGGTTATCGATGTATTGGGGGAATGATGACTAAGAACACCAAGCTCGTCGGTCTGAGTATTGGGCTCGCGGCGACGCTGAGCCTCGGCGCAGCCGCGGCTTACGCTTCCGCGGAGCACCCTTCGAAGGATAATTCGCCGGCGGTGACGTCCGAAGTGGGCTCAGATCACCCTGAATGCTACGACCCGGCCAAGTTAAACGATCCGAATGACTTCTGCTTCAAGACGATAGGCCCATGGAACAGCGTCCGCTCAAGCGACGATGAAGTGCGGGCACTGATGCCGGTAGAGCGAATGGTCAAAGCTGGCAAGACCGTCGAGGAGATCCGACGCTACTATCCGGAGTACTCGCCCCAGGGTAAGTAGAAGAGCGTTTCATCTTCCTAGAGAAGAATCCATTTTAGACATCAGCTCGCCCCATCGGCGGGCTGATACTTTGCTCTGTGTAATTAATCTGACTGCCGTATGCGGCAAAGTTTTGACATCAAAAAAATATTGGGGGAATAGAAATGAAAAAATGGGGATTGCGGACCGGAACCGTTGTCGCTTTGCTGGCTCTGGCTCTGGGGGCTGGGTCCACAGGGGCTGTTGCAAGTCCAGGACGCGTCGTTAGCGAAACCACACAGGTCATTGCCGAAGAAATTATTGACCCGTCGAACAGCATCAAGCTCACTGATGCCGAAGTCCGTGAGCTCATGCCTATCGACCGCATGATCGCTGCCGGCAAAACCGTATAGGAAATACGGCAGTACTTTCCCGAAAAAACTCCGACTGATTTTGTCAATCTGACTTGAGCCCACTTTCGTGGGAAATCGCAGCTTGGTCGGGACCCACCTCTAACCAGGCTGCGGAGACGATGGCAGTCTGGTTTGAGTCCACTCAGGCAGTCGCGCTGGTGGATTGGGGGTTGAGTATGATCCGTGCTGCCGTTAGTGCTAAGGGTGTTCGGGGTCGGTTTGGTGGTCCGGATGTTGCGGTAGATGGTCATGGGGTGACACCGCAGGACTCGGCGATCTCGGCCATGGTGAATTGCTGCGCGTCGTACATGGGCATTGCCGATGAGCTCTGGGGTCATCTTCCGCTTGCGTCCACGCTTGCCGCCACCGGACCGTGCGGCGGCCAGTCCGGCCTGGGTGCGTTCACGGATCAACCCGGCTTCGTATTCGGCCATCAGCGCGAACATACCAAAGGCGAGCTTGCCGTGCGCGGTGGTGGTGTCCACGATTCCGTTGGTCCGGGACTGCACGGCGGAAGCAATTTCCTGCGGACCTGTAGTCCGTGTGGATGATCGGTGGGTCTGCCTAAACACAAAAGTACGAAAATGTGTCGGTGCCGGTGCCGTGCCGGACGTTGCCGTCACGACCAACCCACGAAGAATTATTTAGTAAAGTCCATAGTCAATTCCTATTCGACGAGCTACAGTCAGCTTGTCAAGTGGGGGCTCGACATTCCCCTGCTGCACCACTAACCAGGGGGAACTTTGAAGTCCAAGCCAACTTCGATAACAATTTCGGTCTCTTTGATTGCATTACTTTTAGTATCAACAATGTCTCCGGGCGTTGCCGCTGAAAACGAGTATTCCGGCAATCCTGCAGTCCGAGCCATTGAAAGGGCAGCGCCGGGATTCATCCCGGCGCTGGGCGCGCGTTCAGGCGCCGGTCTCAGCGCTTTGCAGGCCAGAACCACTGCCGCTTCAAGAGAACTGCCAACGAATTCCGGGGACCCAGTCGCTGTCAGGGGTTCAAACGGGGTAATGATCAAGCTGGGTCTCCCGTTCAACGAAAAGGCAGTTGACGGAGAGCAGCAATCCGACGGAACTGTCGTTTTCGACAATCAGAACGGCACGAGTTCGGTCCTGGTGCCCAAGGCCCTACGCGTCAGGGTTGGATGAGGCCAGCGGCTCATAGCAACTTCGCTTAATCTGTAGGGCGAGAATCAGGAACATCACCAATGTCTATCTCCACGATTTCCCCGGTGCGGGAAGATGGATCCATGAGTAATTCTGGCCCCCGCGCCGGTGGGCCGTCCCCTCGAAGGTCGTTCACTCCGGCACAAAAATTGGCGCACTTGGATGCGTATCAACGGGCCTGCGACGACGGCACCGGAGGCGGGGCATACCTGCGCCGCGAGGGCCTGTATTCATCCCAAATCACCGAGTGGCGCAAGCTCCGCGACGCCGGCATCCTGGAGGGCAAGAAGCCTGGGGAAAAGATAGGCAAGCCCACTGCTGAACAGGCAGAAATCGGTCGTCTACGCCGGCAGCTGGAGGTGAGTGAACGCAAGCTGGCACGGACTGAAGCTGCGTTGTCGATTATGGAAAAAGCACGACTGCTTTTGGAGGATATCTCCGAAAGCGCGGAGCAGCAGCCCTGGTACAAGAAACCCTGATGTCTGCCTACACCGCCCTCACCGGCGCGGACATCCCAACCAGGGAAGCAGCCGTGATTGCCGGGGTCCCCAGGGCCACAGCGACCCGCAAAGTCCGAACCCCGGCGGAAGACCCGCGGCCCGCCCCGGCACCGGCAAATAAGCTCTCAGCGGCAGAGCGCGCTCACATCCTGGCGACCGTGAACTCGAAGGATTTCATCGATCTGCCGCCGGTGCAGATTTATGCCCGGCTCCTGGATGAAGGCATCTATTTGTGCTCAATCTCCACGTTCTACCGCGTCCTGGAGGAGAACCGGCAGGTCAAGGAACGCCGCCGACAGGCACGCCACCCGGCCCGGGCCGTCCCGGAGCTGGTCGCGACCGGCCCTGGGCAAGTTTTTTCATGGGACATCACCAAGCTCGCCGGCCCGATCAAGGGCAAATACTACGATTGCTACGTCATGATCGACATCTATTCCCGCTACATTGTCGGCGCCTACGTCCATGCCCACGAGTCCGGGGAACTGGCCGTGGAAATGATGAAGGAGATCTTCGGTATCCACGGCATCCCGCAGATCGTCCACGCCGACCGTGGCACCTCCATGACGTCCAAAACAGTCGCCGCGCTGCTCTCGGACCTGGAGGTCACCCGGTCCCATTCCCGTCCGCGCGTCAGCAATGATAATCCGTACAGTGAGGCTTGGTTCAAATCGCTGAAGTTCGCCCCCATATTCCCCGAACGCTTCGGGTCCCTGCCTGACGCGAGGGCCTTCATGGGCTCCTTCGTCGACGGGTATAACCACACCCATTGCCACACCGGAATCGGCCTCAACACACCGGCAGACGTGCACTACGGACTGGCCGCCGGCAAAGCCCTTGAACGCGCCAGAACCCTTGCCGCCGCACGGGCAAAAACACCCGAACGATTCACCACCAACAACGACCCCAAGATCATCACCATCCCCGACAGCGCCTGGATCAACAAACCAGCCGAGAAAACCGACACCAAAGCCGCAGCCTAACTCCCACTGGCCTCATTCACCTTGACAAATTCCGAGGAGGGCAACAGCGTAGCGGCCGTGACTGTTCTTGCTGACCCGTCCTCACCCTCCCGCTTCGACTACGATCTCTCAGTGCCGAAAGGCGGAACAGCCACTCTGAACGATCGGGGAGCTGTCGAAATGTTTGATGCCAGCGGAACCTTCGCCGGGGTAATTGCCCCCGCTTGGGCGAAGGACGCCACAGGGAAAGCCGTGCCCACCCACTACGAACTCAAGGGCCTCTCTCTAACGCAGGTTGTCGACCACCGGTCCCAACCCTATGCATACCCCGTTGTTGCCGATCCATGGCTGGGAGTCGACCTGATCGACAGGTTCTACTGGTACGGAAACGACATCAAGGTTCATGTCACCCCGATGATGGGCGCTGTGAATGAGTCAATCGCGGCAGGTCCAGGCTGGGATGAACTTAAGACCAAGACCGGGGGCCGGGTCAACCAGCAGACGCACTGGCAGCAATGGGTCTGCCACTCGTATGGAAAATTCCTGATCTTCTTCGAGCCGCCGCCCAACAACACATGGGATCTGGAAGGATGGCGCAGAGTCGTATCCAACCCGGTAGACTTCATCACCTATCGGTGCAACTGGTAGCTCACTGAAAGTCAGGGCTCAATGAAAAGACAGGCCGCCCCTATTATTCTGGGAGTAATTAGTCTCCTGATTTTTGTCGTCGTATCCGTGAGTTGGACGATACGGACTTACGAAATAGATGCCGGTAATCTAACCGAAGCCACACCGCCACTACAGGCAACTCTATGGGCTTTGAGCTTTCTGGTATTCGCCGGTGCTGTCATTTGGTTCATCGTGCTCCGACGAAAAGCGTCAAAGAAGTAGCCGCCGCATCCTGCCCCCGATTGTGCATCGCAATCGGGGGCAGAGCCTGGTGCAACTGAATTTTGAGCCTTTCGTAACGTCATGCAAATAGCCAACACCGTTGAGACTCACCGGATCGCTCATCTGACTTCGGAGAAGTTGTCGGCCCCTGATGAGCTCATCCCGGTACTTATCGATGCCGTGGGGCCATTTGTTGACGTAGTATGCGCTCCAACCCATGGCGCGGGCAGCATCGGATCCACCGCCTCAGCGGCTGCGGCGAGCAACCCATGCGTCCGGTCAGCGGCCGGTCGCGGATACTGCCGATCACGCGTGTGAGCACGGTGATCCCGGTAACAACACACGGTTGCGGCGCAACCATCCCGCCACCTGATCAACCATGGCTCCGGGACCCTTCCGCATGCGTCCAGGTCCGGCCCTCCTGGAACCTGCGGAAGTCCTCCGTGGCAGAGGCGTCCTCGAAAACCCTGAAACCGTAGGCCTCCCTGATCTCACACCACTGAACCGCTCGTACCCGGCGGACTGCGCGTCAGTCAGAAAATCTGCAGATATTTGCACTGAACGTAACTGCTACCCCCGAAATGGAAATCTTGCTAGCGTTATCGGCTGACGGATCCTACTCAAGACCTGGATTGGTGGTTTCTTGTGTGGGCGAGGCGGTAGGAGTCCGTGCCGGTTTCGATGATGGTGCCTTTGAAGGTGAGCCGGTCCACGATGGCTGCGCAGAGGCGTGGGTCTGTGAAGGTCTTCGTCCACCCGGAGAAGGATTCGTTGGTTGCGATCGCCACGGATGCTTTTTCTTCCCTTTCGGTGAGGACTTGAAAGAGGAGCTCGGCGCCGCGTTTGTCCAGTTCCATGTAGCCGAGTTCGTCGATGCAAAGTAAATCCACGCGCCCGTAGCGGGCGATGGTTTTGGCGAGCATCTTCTCGTCTTCTGCTTCGACGAGTTCGTTCACGAGCCGGGTGGCGAGGATGTATCTGACCCGGAAGCCATTCTCCGCGGCCGCCGTGCCGAGTCCGATGAGCAGATGTGATTTCCCGGTCCCGGAATCCCCGATCAGACACAGGGGCTGGCCTTTGCGGATCCAGTCCCCGGTGGCCAGGGTATTGATCGTTGCCTGGTTGATGTTCGGGTTCGCGTCGTAGTCGAAGTCCCCAAGCCATTTATCCCGGGGGAAGTTCGCTGATTTCACCCTCCGGATGGAGGAGCGGCGGTCCCGGTCATCACACTCTGCCAGCAGGATCTCGGCCAGGAATCCCTGGTAGGAGAGCTGTTCCTTCCCTGCCACTGCCAGGGCCTCATCCAGGACTGCGCGGATGGTGGGCAGGCGCAGCCGGCGGCAGGCCTGGTCCACGGCCGCGACCGCGGCCTGCTCGGTCAAACCACGACGGCGCCGGAGGGTCTGGGAAACAACAACGGGTGCGGTGGGACTCATGAAATCTGCTCCTTGGACGGAGAGGTGGATGATTGTTGGGCACGGAATTTGAGTAAGTCGTCATAACTGGCCACCGAGGGAAGCGGGCGATTGTCCGGAGGGAGACCTGCGATCACTGCCGCGGGGTCCGCCAGGCGACGTTGGGTGAGACTGACAATGCGGTGCTCGAGAACATCGTCTTTTGCGCCGGGATGGCAATCGGGCCGGACCCACCCTTTGTTGCTTTCGGATGCCACACGCCTGGCTTCCACCGCGACGACGTCTGCGCTCACGGCACCGACACGAAGCGCCGCGGTGATCCCGTCGATGACGTCACGCGCGTCCATGCTCCGGTGGAGCAGTAGAACATCGATAAGTTCACGGGTGGCCTCAGCATCACCGTCAGTCCTCCTGGCCGCAGCCCAGAAAGCGTCATGGGCGGGGGTGAACTCACCTGATTCGCGGGCCTGTGCCAGGGCTGTGGACCCGGGCAAGGCGCCTGGCTTTATCCTGAGTACTTCAAGATAGTGATCCAGCTGCACGCATTGCCCGCCGCGGGCCACGGTCCTGGGATGTTTGGCGATCGGGTTCTACCATCGAAGATCCTCACCTCGGTAGCGCGCAGGGACACCCTGACTTTACGGTTGATGAACCGCACCGGAACGGAATACTTCGCCGAGCGGACCGTCACCAGGGATGACCGATCCACCCTTGGTGTCAGGACCAGGCCCGGGTCGAAGTCCTCGACCGGCAACGGTGCCAGCAAGGGCTGCTCAACGGCGAAGTCCTGCCCGACCGTGCGGAGCCGCTGGGAAATCCGGCGGCGGTCCTCGGCCTCGTCCCAGACCCGGATCTGGTCATTGAGCTCCACTAAGCTATCCACGGCCGGGACGGGGGTCAGGAAGTTCCGGCGAAACCGTCCGACTTCTCCTTCGACCCCGCCCTTTTCGTGGGCGCCTTTGAGTCCTGGCTCGCAATAGAAGGCATCCAGCCCATAGTGGGATTTGAACAACACCCACCGTTCATTCTCCACGCGCTGCCGGCCGGCACCGTAGACGACCTTCGTGACCGCGGACGTGAGGTTGTCGTACCGGATGTGCTTCGTTGGGACCCCGCCCAAAGCATTGAACGCTTCGATATGGCCTTCCAGGAATGCCTCCTGCGCGCATGTAAGGTACACGCGGTGTACAGCCTTGCCCGAGTGAGAGAGCCGGTAAGCGAACATGTAACAACGGGTGCGGACGCCGGCCACGTCCACCCACACATCACCGAAATCGACCTCGGCCTCCGCGCCCGGGGCATGTTCCTGAGGTACGAAGACTTCCACCGGGGCCCGCCCGACCTTGATGGCAATCTCGGCCCTGCGGGCCTTCACATACTGGCGCACCGTCGAATACGAAATCACCGCCTGATGCTCATCAACCAGACGGTCAAAGATCCTTTGGGCGGTATGGCGCTGCTTCCTCGGAGCATCAAGATCAGCCGTAAGCATCTGATCGATCACGTCCCTGATCCTGTCCAGTTTCGGCGCCGTGCGGGCGGGAATCCTGCGGGTCGGCGGCTCAGCAGCTGCGAGGGCTTGCCGGACAGTCCTTCGGGAAACATGATGCTCCCTGGCAAGCATGCGGATCGACCATCCCTTGACGCGTGCGTCCCGCCGGATCCTTGCAAAAAGCTCCACCCTCAACCCCATCACTGCCTTCCAACGTTGGAAAAACAACCCTGATGAAATCAACGGTGGGGTGGGCTCAGTTCAAACTGCGTTTTCTCGACCGGCGAGCCGCCAAGTGGGCTCGATTCAAACTGCAGAAGTGGTCTCCATTCAAACTGCCATAATCATCCGGCGGAAATTAAGAAGCTCCAGCGCGAAGCCGAGCTTGCACCAAAGCCCATGATTGTTGAGGCCAACTGCTCGCTCAGCACAGAGTTCTACGGCGTGCTCCGTTCGGATGGCTCTCAGTACTGCTACGCATATGCGGGGTCCACCAACACTTACATCAACGCAGTGTCGCAGCTTTGCCCCGGCAACAACATGGGCCGCATTTACTACGCCACGGTGAGCAATGCCTACTACTGGAGCCCATGGCGAGGTCCAGTTAACCCGCTCACTACGTGCTACCGATTCTCGGTTCTGGTCAGCGTTTACATCGTCCAAATCGCGTAGCGGCAGCCTGGCCGTGGGCTAATCCAACGTTGGCCCACAAGCCAACTCCATCGTGAGCGGTCAGATCAGACCGGGGGCCTGACATTTGTCAGGCCCCCGGTCTGCCGTTAAAGGCATGCGTTTGGCCACGGACGAATCTGACCTGCTCCGCCTGAACCCATGGCTGCCCGGGTGTGAATCCGGAGACTTGCAGGGCTTCTAGGCAACCTCCTATCGGACTGTCTGTCGGGCCAGTGTGGCAGCGAGCCGGTATGAATCGGTGCCGGTTTCGATGATCGTGCCATTGAAGGTCAGACGGTCAACGATCGCGGCGCACAAGCGTGGGTCGGTGAAGGTTTTGGTCCATCCGGAGAAGGATTCGTTGGAGGCGATGGCGATGGCCGGTCACCAACAGCGACCTGGCCCCACCGGCTTAGCGTGACATTCCCGAGCATTGGTCCTCAAGCCCCTGGTCCCGCCCCCGGCGGTGTTGACCCGGGCCGTCAGCCGTCCCATCTGGTCGTAGCCGTAGGTGATGGTCCCATAAGCACATTGATCTCCTGGTGCCCGAGGTGCGACAGCGGTGGCCAGTCCGAGCCTTCACCTAGAATGGCATGCAATAAGAGGCCTAGCCGGAAGGGTCATCTGCCTTCGGGAGGCGCTTTCGGCCTCTGATGAGTTCATCTCGGTAATTATCAACTTCATGGGCCTTTTTGTTGCCGAAATACGCTCCGACCCATGGTCCTAACGCAGCTCCCAGACCAAGAATCGAGTATTGCCATCCGAAGAGGGCACCGACAAGGATGCCGACTCCTATCCCGATGGCAATGAAGACGAGGATCGTCTTTCCCGTAATTGCATTCTTGCCGCTCATGTTGCCCTCGTTCTCGTCATGACTTTTTCTTGGCTAAAAGCTGAAGGCAGCGTGAATCGCGTCCAGGAATATGCCGGGCGAACCGAGGCCCCCCGTGAATGTCCCTAGTGCTCCTCCGGCCAAAGCACCGGTATTTACGTCTTGTCCATCAATGGCAGCACCAACTGCGCCACCTGTCAGGCCGCCGACACCACCGCTGGCAGCTCCGACCACCGCAACTGCAACGAACCCACATCCGCCCAATGTAGCTGCACAGAAGACCCCAGTTACGGCTGCGGAGAACGCTAGCCCTATGCCGAACCCTACCGCCGAACCCAACGTCAGTAGTCCTAATGGATCTCCATTATTGATGGGGTCGTTGGCTGCGAAGGCGTAGCGGTTGGCGTTGGCCGGGTTGAGGGGCGCGTCGAGGGTGTCTTGTTGGGTCCAGCGGCCGAGGGTGGGGTTGTACCAGCGTTGGCCGTATTTGACCCAGCCGGTGACGCGGTCCTGGATTCCGGCTTTGAACATGTAGGGGTTTTGGGTGGTGCCGAGGCCGCCTGAGTCCGCGGTGATGGCCGGGACGCCGTAGGGGTCGTAGTCGTAGGCGAATGCCCGGTAGGCTCCGCTGGTGATGAGTGCCGCGGGGTTGCCGGTGCCGTCGTAAACGTAGAGGGATTGCATCCCGGAGCTGGTGCGCAGCATCAGGGCCTCTCCGGTGGCGGGGTCGTGTTCGACGTAGGCCGTGGCGTTGTCCTTCTTGTATTGCTCGATGACGGGTTGGCCCTGGGCGTCGGTGCGCCCGTACGTGATCCGGTAGGTCCCGTTCGGGGTGGTCTGGGACAGCACTTCGTTCTGTGAAGTTCCAGCGTAGGTGTAGTTGTAGGTGGTGCCGGCCTTGGTGACCGAGGTCATCTGCTGGGCCGCGTTGTAGCCGTAGCTGCCGTTCGGGTCGGCAGTGAGGTTCCCGGTCCCGTCGTAGTTGTAGTTGGGGCTGGTGATCTGGTTGGCGGCGTTCACGGTGAGGTTCTGGCTGGGCATGGTGCCGCCGCTGGCGGTGAGCCGGTTGCCGCGGGCGTCGTAGGTGTAGAGGTAGGTCGCCGGCGACGGGCCGCCGGTGATCGCTGCTTTGGTGAGGCGTCCGGCCTTGTCGTAGGTGTAAGCGGTGACGGCGCCGGTGAGGTTGTTCTTGACCCACTGGATCTTGGACCGGTCCGTTGTCGTGCTGCTCGGGCAGGTCGGTGCGGTGGAGCCGGCGGAGTAGCAGTAGGTCAGGTCCACGACGTTGGAGTTGCTGGCGGTTCCTGACCCCTGTTCGGCGAGGACGCGGGTAATCCGGCCGGTGCGGTCGTAGTCGGTGTGGGTGTGCGCGGCCCAGGTCGTGCGGTCATCGTTGGCCTGCAGCCAGGTGTCGGTCCGTCGTCCCCGGTCATCGGTCGCGACGGCCAGGGTCTGGGGTGCGCCGTTGTGGAGGTACGTCATCGTGGTCATGACACCGGAGGCATCGAAGGCGTAGGAGGTGGTGCCGCGGCTGTCCGTGGTGGAGACCAGGTTGGAGGCCTTGTCATAGGCGTAGGCGATGGTCCCGCCGCCGGCGGTATTGACCCGGGAGGTGAGGCGTCCCATCTGGTCGTAGCCGTAGGTCGTGGTTCCGGAGCCGTCGACCCGGGTAAGGACCTGGCCGATGGCGTTGTAGGTGTAGGCCACCGCCGGAGTGCCGTCAGAGAAGCTGGTTCCGGCGAGCCGTCCAACGGCGTCGTAAGAGTAGGTGACGGTGTTGCCGCGCCCGTCCGTGGCGGTCGCCGGCCGGGCCCAGGCGTCGTAGGTGAACGCTCTGGCCCCGAGGGAGGAGCCGGCGACCGGGGTCAGTGCCGTGAGTTGGTGGTCGGTGTCGTAGCCGTATTGGGTCTTGTTCGTACCGTTTCCGGGCGCGAGGGCGGTCTTGACCGTGCCGTCGGGGTTTACTTCCAGGGCAGCCTTCGCGGCCAGGGCGTCCGAGGCGGTCAGCGCATTCCCGGCCCCGTTGTAGGTATAGAGGGACTGGTTCCCGGCGTCGTCCGTGCTCGAGGAGGCCAGGTACTTCGTGTTCGCCGCGGTGTTGGCGTAAGCGGCTTGCCCGGATGCGCCGCCCTGGGAGGTGGATGCGGTGATGGACTGCCCGGTGTTGGCCCCGTAGGTGTTCGTCGTGGTCCCGGATGTCGTTCCGGTGCCCTGGGTGGCGGTGAGGGTGTCGAAGTCCCCGGTGTAGGTTGCCGCCTGGGCCCGTCCCATCGGGTCCGTCGCCGCGGTGACGCGTCCGCCGGTGTTTAGCGTGTAGGTGGTGCGGGGTCCGGACGCGACCGCAACGGCCGGGTCGGTGTTCGGGCCCGCGACCAGGGTCTGGGCGGATGACGGGTAGGTGATCCGGGTGATCGAGTTCCCCGGGGAGCCGGCCGAGGTGTTGACGCGTTCGATCTGCGTGACCCGGCCCGTGGCGTCGTAGCTTAGGTTCGTTTTGCCTCCGGTGGGTGGGGTGATGGCCGAGATCCGCCCGCCGCTGTAGCCGAAGGTCGTGACCTTCCCGGCCGGATCCGTGACCCTGCTCCATGCCCCGTAGCCGTCATTGAAGAAGGACGCCGACCGGGTTGCGGTACCGCTGGTCTGTGAGATGGACGCGAGGGTGCCCGTGTACGAGTCGTAGGAGAGAAGGGCAGTGTGGGCACCTGCCACACCCCTGGTGGCCGTGATTCCGGTGATCTTTCCCGCGGCCGGGGTGAACGCCGTCGTGTTGCCGTTGCGGTCAGCGAGGGACTTCACCCGGCCATCGGAGTTGAAAATCACCACCGAGGCGCTGGTCCGGGAGGTCAGTGTGTAGGTGCCGTCGGCGTTCTTCACCAGATCAGCTTTCGTGCCTGCCGGCGCCGTGAACGCAGACGTGGATCCGGACACCGGCGTGAACAAGGACGAGTACCCGTCCCCGCCGGTGTGGAGGACACCGGACGGGGTCAAGGAAAGTGAGCCGGCGCCGCCGAAGTTCAGGATCCAGCGGGCTGCGGCATCCCCTTGCGTTGTGTCGGTGGACTGGGAATTGAACACGGCGCCCAGCGGAACGTCAGCGTTGACCCCCGGCAGGGTTAGCCCGGAAACAGAGAGCATCAGGTTGCCGGTGCCGACGTCGACCGAACCGGAGACCTGGTCCGAGATCTGTAACGGCAGCCGCGTGGCAGCCGGCCGGGCGCCGAGTTCGCCGATGGTGGTCTGCGCTCCGGAGGAGGCCCCCGGTATGACCATGGGTACCGGCACGATGGCCAAGCCGGGCCCTGCCGTCCCGGCCAGCAGCCCGATGCCCGAGCACGAGGCGATGGCGCCGCGGAACAACAAAGCCGGCGGCCTATGGCCACCGGCAGATCGATTCGAACATGGCGGCGTACGCCGCTTTCCCCCAATAAACATCCTAGCCCCAGACCTGGAAGTGAGTGATGCCGCTCACTTTACGTTTGAGTCTCACAAGTTGACCAGAGAAGCAGGCTTGTCATTTTCATGACAAAAAGTCAGCTGTCCTGTCACACGGAGTCCTCAACCCAAGACCCCGCTCTGAACATACCAAGGTGCGACAAAGCGCACCCCCTCCTCTTGGCCGGATTCATCCCGGAGCGCATTCGTCCTAAGAAGCGACCCACAGCCAACGGCAGGCGGACCAGGCCCACCAAGCCCAACAGCTCTACGACGCCGGCGCCCACACCGTTCAGCGCATCGCCGATCCGCTTCAGGTCCCGCACTCCACGATCTACGGCCACCTCAACGAAACATGCATCCGGCGGCGACCCACCCCAGCGCCGTGACCCGGCGTAACAGCGGTGCCGAGCAGACCCTCTAACACTTGGCCCCACCGGCTTAGCGTGACTTTCCCGAGCATTGGTCCTCAAGCCCCATACCGGACGCCGAATATCGACCGCCTCGCCGAGGAAGGGATGCGGTTCACTGACTCCTATGGCCAGCAAAGTTGCACCGCGGGGCGGGCGTCCTTTATCACCGGGCAGAGTGTGTTCCGCACCGGGCTGAGCAAGGTTGGCATGCCAGGGGCTGACATTGGGTTGCGCGCCGAGGACCCGACCATCGCGGAGTTGCTTAAGCCCCACGGCTACGTGACCGGGCAGTTTGGCAAGAACCACCTGGGTGACATGAACGAATTCCTGCCCACCGTGCACGGCTTCGACGAGTTCTACGGCAATCTCTACCATCTCAACGCCGAGGAGGAACCGGAATCGCCAAATTGGCCCAGCGTCGAGGACTTCCCCGGGTTTAATGAGCGGGCCCGTCCCCGCGGTGTAGTCCGTTCCTGGGCAACGGAGAACGACGACGACACCGTGGACGGGAGGTTCGGACGGCGGGGCCGTCAGCGCATTGAGGACACCGGCCCACTGACCAAGAAGCGCATGGAAACCGTCGACGATGAATTCAGTGCCCCTCGATCACCTGGACGAACTGGACATAGCCGACGACACGATCGTAATTTACTCGACTGATAACGGGCCGCACATGAACAGCTGGCCCGACGGCGCTATGACTTCGTTCCGAAGCGAGAAGAACACAAACTGGGAGGGCGCCTTCCGGGTTCCTGAGCTGATCCGCTGGCCAGAGCACATCCCGGCGGGCGTGGTGTCGAATGAGATCATCCAGCACCATGATTGGCTCCCGACGTTTCTTGCGGCCGCCGGCGACACGACCACGGTCGAAGACCTCAAGCGGGGTAAGGAAATCGGCGGCCGCACCTACAAGGTGCACATTGATGGCTACGACCTCCTGCCGTACCTCACCGGCGAAGCCACAGAGAGCCCCCGCCAGGGCCTGGTTTACTTCTCCGACGACGGAGACGTGCTCGCGATGAGGTACGACAACTGGAAAGTTGTCTTCATGGAGCAACGCGTACGGGGAACGCTTCAGGTGTGGTTCGAGCCCTTTGTGCAGCTGCGGATCCCGAAGGTGTTCAACCTGCGCACCGACCCCTTTGAGCGCGCCGACGTCACCTCCAACACATATTTCGACTGGCTCTTCAAGAACGCCTATCTCGTCCTCGCGGCCCAGGCGCTGATGTCGGAGTTCCTGGCGACATTCGAGGAGTTCCCCCCGCGCCAGCGTGCGGCGAGCTTCAGCATCGACCAGGCCGTGGACAAACTGCAAGCGTTTCTGGCGGGCGGCGATTGAGCCGTCATTCCACGCCGTCGACCGCCGTTCCCGAGGGATTCATCTCCATCCACGGCGGTGAGTTCACCATGGGCTCGGACAAACACTACCCGGAGGAGGCGCCGGCGCGCCGGGTGCGCGTGGGTGGATTCTGGATCAGCCCGACGGCGGTCACCAACCGCGAGTTCGTGCGCTTCGTACGCGAGACCGGATACCGCACGGTCGCGGAGCGTCCCCTGGACCCGGGCCTCTTTCCGGGCGCACCGGCGGAAAACCTTGTCCCGGGACAGGGCGCGGTTCACTTGGGGGAATGACGCCGAGACCACCACGGCCCCGCGCGCGAACTACTGGCACGGCGACTTCCCCTGGCGTACCCGTCGCGGCTACGGTTCCACCACGCCGGTGGGCTCCTTCCCCTCGAACGGCTACGGGCTCTATGACATGTCCGGAAGCGTATGGGAGTGGACCAGCGACTGGTACGACCGGCACGACGCCGGCGACGGTTGCTGCGCCCCGGTCAATCCGCGGGGTGGTGTCCGCGACGCAAGCCTGGACCCACGGCAGGCCCCGGTGCCCCGCAAGGTAGTCAAGGGCGGCTCATTCCTCTGCGCTGACAGTTACTGCTTGAGATACCGGCCGGGCACCAACCACTTGCAAGATACCCCTAGGGGTATTACCGTTGTGGTTAGAAGAACGAGGATCCCTTACGGAAACTCCCCCACCGCCCAACGAAGGAGAGCCCCATGCTTCTGGAACGCATTTATGACGAGGACCTCGCCCAGGCCAGCTATTTCATTGGCTGCCAGGCCAAGGGTGAGGCAGTCGTGGTGGACCCCCGCCGCGACATCGCGGTCTACCAGGACCTGGCTGCCAAAAACGGCATGAAGATCGTTGCCGTCACGGAAACCCACATCCACGCCGACTACCTCTCCGGCACCCGTGAACTGGCCGCCGCGACCGGCGCGACCGCCTACGTCTCCGGCGAGGGTGGAGCGGACTGGCAGTACGGCTTCGAAGCCCAGCGCCTCAACGACAACGATGTGATCACCCTGGGCAACATCACCCTCAAGGCCCTGCACACCCCCGGACACACCCCCGAGCACCTCTCGTTTCTCGTGACCGACGGCGCGTTCGCCGACACCCCCGGGTACCTGCTCTCCGGTGACTTCGTCTTCTCCGGGGACCTCGGCCGCCCTGACCTGCTGGACGAGGCTGCCGGCGGAATCGACACCCGCTTCGCCGGGGCGAAGCAGCTCTTCACCAGCCTGCGCGATAAGTTCCTGACCCTGCCCGACCACGTCCAGGTCCACCCCGCCCACGGCGCCGGCAGCGCCTGCGGCAAGGCCCTCGGCGCCATCCCCTCCTCCACCGTCGGCTACGAACGGCTCTACTCCTGGTGGGGCCCCTACCTCGCCGCGAACGACGAGGAAGGATTCGTTGCTGAGCTCCTCGACGGCCAGCCCGACGCCCACGCCTACTTCGGCCGGATGAAACGCGAAAACCGCGACGGCCCTGCAGTGATGGGCAAACGCAAACCCCTGACAGAACTCGCCCCCGCCGACGTCGCGGCCAACCTTGCCGCAGATAAAGTGATCTTCGCCGACACCCGCCCCAACGACCAGGTCCACCAGGGCACCGTGACCGGGTCCGTGAACATCCCGGCCGGGAAATCCACGGCCAGCTTCGGCGCCTGGGTCATCAACCCCGAAACCGACACGAACCCGCTCGTGCTCCTGGCCCCGGACCAGGCCGCCGCGCAGGAGATGTGGGACCATCTGGTCCGCGTTGGCATCGACAACGTCACCGGATACCTCACCAGCCTTCAGGGTCTGCCCATCAGCACCCCGAAGCTGATCCAGCCTGAGGACCTCGCCGGCTTCGACGCCGCGATGGTCCTGGACGTCCGCAACCGCACCGAGCACGCCGCCGGACACATCCCCGGCTCCCACCAGCTCAGCGGCGGACGCGTGATGTGGAACCTCGACGAACTCCCCACCGAAGGCACCATCGTGTCCTACTGCCAAAGCGGGGTCCGGAACTCCGTCGCCGCCAGCGCGCTCCGCCGCGCCGGCTACGACGTCGTCGAACTCGACGGCAGCTACGCCGGATGGGAAGCCCGGCAGCCGCTGGGGTCCCTCGCCAGCAACTGATCCAGGCACCATCTGAAGTGATTGATTGACATGCGTTGGCGGCGGTCCGGGACACCGGGCCGCCGCCAACGTCTGTCCCAAAATAAGTGGAGTACACAGATGACGCCCGGTAACGCCCCCTCACCGCAGGACCGTGCGGTCCGGCGGGAGAACCCGCGACGCGCCGGCCTCTCGCTGGGGCTGCGGCAAAACTTGGCCCAGTTCATGCTCCTCGTCGCCGTCAACGCCCTCGTCGGGGGCACCCTCGGCCAGGAACGCACCGTGCTGCCGCTGCTGGCAGGACAGGTCTTCCACCTGGACCTCTACACCGCCGCCCTGACCTACATCCTGGCGTTCGGGCTCGCCAAGGCCGCCACCAACTATTTCGCCGGTACCCTCTCGGACCGCTACGGCCGCAAACCCGTCCTCATCGCAGGCTGGCTCATCGCCCTGCCCGTCCCGCTGCTGCTAATTTTCGGACCGTCCTGGGGCTGGATCGTCGCGGCCAACGTCGTCCTTGGCATCAGCCAGGGCCTCACCTGGTCCACCACCGTGATGATGAAGATGGACCTCGTCGGCCCCTCCCGCCGCGGCCTGGCCATGGGACTGAACGAGGCCGCCGGCTACCTCGGCGTCGCGGGCACTGCTCTGGCCACCGGCTACATCGCCGCGAACTACGGGCTCCGCCCCGGACCATTCCTGCTCGGCGCCGCCTACATCGCCCTGGGCCTTGGTCTCTCGGTCTTCGCCGTCAAGGAAACCCGGGGCCACGCCAGGCTGGAGGCCGCCAGCCACACCTCTGCCCACGCCGCCGCCCACGGAGAATTGAGTAACCGGGAAATCTTCACGTTGACCAGCTTCCGGGACAGATCCTTGTCCTCCGTCAGCCAGGCGGGCATGGTGAACAACCTCAATGACGGCCTCGCCTGGGGCCTTTTCCCCGTGCTCTTCGCCGCCGCCGGACTGAGCATCGAAAAGATCGGCATCCTCGCCGCCATCTACCCCGCCGTCTGGGGCGCAGGCCAGCTCGTCACCGGCGCACTCTCTGACAAGTACGGCCGTAAATGGCTGATCGTCGGCGGCATGCTCGTCCAGGCAGTGGCACTGGCAATGGTCGCCCTCGGGACAGGTTTCGGGCTCTGGCTGGCCGCCGCGGTCCTGCTCGGCGCCGGAACGGCCATGGTCTACCCCACCCTGCTGGCCGCCATCGGCGACGTCGCCCACCCGGCCTGGCGGGCACGCTCAGTCGGGATCTACCGGCTCTGGCGCGACGGCGGATTCGCCGTCGGCGCCCTCCTCGCCGGCATCCTCGCTGATGCTTACGGCATCCCCGCTGCGGTCGCCGTTGTCGGCGCCCTCACCGCAGGATCGGGAATCCTCGTGGCCGTCCGGATGCGCAACACCGACCATCATTGACGACCGGGGACCGGGGACCGGCGTTCTGGCGTGATGCCCGGGCACAGGCGTTGGAAAACGGGGAAGCGCCGGAGGATATGTCTTCCGGCGCTTCCCTGTTCCCTTGCAGGCACTCTTAGGTGAGGAGTGCCTGAACGGTGACGTAGGCGGCGATGACGAGGACGAGGATGCCGAAGCCGCGTTTGAGTGCCTTGTCGGGGATGTTGGTGCCGATGCGCCCGGCTGCGAGGGAGGCGATCATCGCGGTCCCGGCGAAGGCTGCGGTGACGGCCCAGTCGATTTGCAGGTCGCCGAGGTGGGCGGCGAAGCCGGCGGCGGAGTTGATGACGATGATGACCAGGGAGGTCCCGACGGTCAGGGCCATCGGGAGCCCGAGGACCAGGGTGAGGGCCGGGACGATCAGGAAGCCGCCGCCGACGCCGAGCAGTCCGGTCAGGAAGCCCACGACGGCGCCGGTGGCGATGGCTTTGGGCAGGCAGCTGCGCCAGTTGACCCCGCCGTCGGGCAGTGCGCAGGAGCCGCCGGCGGTTGTGGAGGGCATCAGCATCCGGATGCCGGCGAAGACCATGATCGCGGCGAAGGCCAACAGCAGGATCTTCGGGTCCAGGAGCCGGTTGACCGCCGCGCCGAGGTAGGCGGTGGCGGTTCCTGCGGCGCCGATGATCAGCGCCAGCCGCCAGTTCACCCCGTTCTTCAGCCGGGGCAGCACCGCGACGGCGGAGGACGCACCGACGACGACGAGTGAGGTCGGGATGGCCGCGGCAAGCGGCAGTCCGACCCCGTAGACCAGGGCGGGGACGGCGAGGATCGATCCGCCGCCTCCGACCAGGCCCAGCAGGGCGCCGACGATCAGCCCGAACGCCGCCGCGGAGAGGATCATGCCCTGGCGTCCAGGTTTTGCAGGGCCTGGTGCGCGGTGGGCTCGTTGGCGGAGCGGTTCCACGGCATCTTCGAGAGGACCTGGCCCATGGCGCAGCTGTTGGTGGCTGCGGAGAACGTCAGGCCCGCGCCGATACCCCCGGCGACCAGGCCGAGTTTCGGGGAGAGAAATTTCGACGCGACGATGCTGGCGAGCACGAGGGAGCCCGCGGTCATCCGGACCTGGCGTTCCATGGCCCACGGGCCGCGTCCGCGGACCACGGTGCCGCCGGCGGCGGCGTAGGCGGGCACTCCCCCGGTCAGGACGCTGGCACTGGCCAGGCCGACGGAATCCAGGTGTTTGCGGGCCTGCTCGGCCCGGTTCCCGGACTGGCAGACCAGAACTACGCGGGTGCCCATTTTCGCCGCGAACTCTTCGGTGTGCTCACTGAGCATGGGAAGCGGCACATGGTAGGAACCCTTGATGTGCAGGGAATCGAACTCCGCGCCGCCGCGCACGTCGATGACCATCAAATCATCATGGTTCTCTTCCCACGCCTTCAGAGTGGTCGCATCAATGGACTGCGGGGCGGAGGCAGCGGAGGTGGTCGTATTCAAGGAAGTCATCATCACTTTCGATATATCGTGGAACATGTCTTAGCGGCGGCACCGCGTTTGCGCGAGTCCGCCATCCACCGCCCGTCAGCCGCAGAGAAAACACGGACCAGGCAAGTGGAAGCCCGGGCAGCACACGAAGACATGCCGCCCGGGTCCCCTGGGGGGTCAAACGGTGGAAAAGCCTGCGGCCGTCCAATCGAGCATTCCGCCAGGCACGGTGTAGGCAGTGAAGCCCGCCGCCGTGAGCTGATCCGCGGCCGCCGCGCTGCGGCGCCCGCTGCGGCAGATGGCAATGACGGGCCGGGCCTTGTCCAGTTCGTGGAGCCGGCCGGCCAGCTCACCAAGGGCGACGTGCCTGGCACCGGGGATCATGCCCTCGGCGACTTCAGCTGATTCGCGGACATCCACAATCTGGGCGTCACTGCCGCTCTTGAGCTGTTCCGCGAGCTGCTGCGGGGTGATTTCCATGGGCTGGACCTTTCGGTAGGACGGGGCGCTAACACTGCTGGACCGAGAATTACGGGGATTTGGACAGGGTACGGACCGGCAAGCTCGGTGGGTGACTGCTCTTCCATCTTGGTACCCCCGGGGGTATAAATGCAAACTGAGAACCTGTCCACGCCCCATTGAACAGATACCCCTGGGGGTATAGAATTTAGCCATGGCCACCATTGATGTTTCTGAAAAGTCCTTCAACGACACTATTACCGGCAACAGCATCGTGCTGGGGGACTTCTGGGCTGCCTGGTGCGGCCCCTGCCGGATGTTTGCCCCCACTTTCACTAAGGCTTCCGAGACCCACACCGATATCGTGTTCGCGAAAGTGGACACTGAGGCGGAGGCAGGACTCTCCGCCGCCGCCCGCATCACCTCCATCCCCACCCTTATGGCCTTCCGCGACGGCATCCTTGTCTTTTCCCGGCCGGGAGCGATGAACGCGACCGCTTTGGAGCAGCTGATCACAGGCATCAAGGAACTGGACATGGAAGAGGTCCGGACGAAAATGGCTACCGCCCCCGCATCCTAAGTACTCAGTGGACCCGTCCCTGGGCCACAGCCATGCCGAACCGACAGATCCAGAAGGACACATGCGCAGCGACCCAGTCACCACCTCAGGCAGTGCCTCGCCGCCCCTCAGTGGCGCCGTCGGCGCAGCCCACCCGGTACGCGCCGTGCACCGGGGTGGCGACCGCTTTGACATCAATGTCCGTGGTCATATCATCCGAACGGACCAGCCAGCCAGCGACGGCGGCGAGGACACCGGCCCCACTCCGACAGAACTGTTCGTTGCAAGCCTCACCGGTTGCGTGGCATTCTACGTACGCCGCTATCTGGAACGGCATGGGCTGCCCACCGACGGCTTGGCCGTGGAAGCGGAGTTCGCCATGGGCTCACGCCCTGCACGCGTTGCCCGTATCGAGGTGCGTATCACCGTCCCGGCCGGCGTCCCCGTCGAGCGCCGCGGGCCTCTCCTTGCTGTCGCATCCCACTGCACCGTGCACAATTCCCTGACGTCAGCACCCGACGTCTCGGTAGCCTTCGCTGGCGGGCTCGGTCACTGACGATCAACCAACAGGGCAATCCTGACTCGTTCCATGCGTCGACGAGATTTTCCGACCATTCTGGATCTTATTGAGTGCTGGCGTAGTAAGCGGCGGCCATGTCCTGCTTGGAGCGGCCTTGAGAAGCGACCCGTCCGAGACGTGCCGCTGACGCCTCGGCGCCGTCGAGCCGCAGACCGTATTCGAGGGCCGCGTCGAGGATAAGGTGGGCGTCTTTCAGCGAGGTATCGACCGCGAAGGATGCCGGCTCCAAGCGGTCCTCAAGAATAAGGGCGGCCTTTGTCCGCAGGAACGGCAGATCCAGACCGCCGCCGTCGATGAGGTTGAAGAACTGCTGGGGATCCACCCCGAGGGCCTCGGCGAGGGCCAGGATCTCGCCGGCGGCATTCGAGGCAGCGATGACCCAGCTGTTGACAACAAGTTTGAGCCGGGTGGCCGAGCCCTCAGCGGGATCCTGACCAGTCCAGACCGTGCGTGCGCCGATTGCGTCCAGAACCGGTGCCACACGCTCACGCACTGCCTCGGGTCCGGCGGCGATGACGAGGAGCTGGCCTGCCTCAGCGGGCTCACGGGTGCCGGAAACGGGCGCTTCGACCAAGTCGACGCCGACCTGGTAGGCCAGGTCGGCGAGGGCAGCTGCGTCGTTCACCCCGACGGTCGTTGACTGGACCCACGCAGTGCCCGGCCGGATTCCCGGGGCGGCCTGCCTCATCACTTCGGTCACCGCGGCAGCGTCGTAGAGCATTGTGACCACCACGTCCGCGCCGGCGACGGCTTCGGCCGGGGAGGAAGCCACCCGGGCGCCGGCGTCGGCGAGAGGTGCCGCCTTGGCGTGGTCCCGGTTCCACACGTGGACCTCATGTTCGGCCCTCAGCAGGTTCCGGGCCATGGCTGCCCCCATGATGCCTGCGCCCAGCACCGCCACTTTGCGTTGCGTCTTCATCGGTCGTCCTCTCGTTCGTGGGTCAGGTTTAGATGCTCGGGCCCCCTTCAACACTGGCCAACAAGCAGTTGGCCAGCACGACTTCCGGGTGCCGGGGAGGACCTCCCGCGGATACCCAGAGTTCCGTTCATTCATACCCTGTGGATTGGACATGGCCAAGAGAGTCACAATAACGTCGATGGCCTGCGGTCGAATGTCCCAGGAGCGGGTGCTCGACGCGGAGGAGCCTTCGGTTTAATCCTGGGCAACAAAGCCCTGCCCGTGAGGCGGGTTTCCGCCAGAGGTGCCCTCCGGGCTCCCCACGGCGTTCATGCTGGCATCCCAGCAGAAGGTGGCACCATGGAAGCATGACTCCTGCCGACGGATTTTCCGGTTTCTTCCGGCGTCCCCAGCCCATCAAACCCAAGCCCGGTCAAGAATCGGTGTGGGACTACCCGCGCCCGCCGAGGGTGGAGCCACGATCTGAACGGGTCATCGTTCGGCTTGGCGGGCAGGTGATCGCGGACACCACCGACGCTGTGCGCGTCCTGGAGACGAGTCATCCGCCCGTCTATTACTTGCCGTTGGACTCATTCCCCGCCGGCGTACTCGTTCCAGTTGAGGGCACCAGCTTCTGCGAGTTCAAGGGCGAAGCGCACTACTTCGACGTCGTCGCCGGCGGAGTGGTTGGTTCCCGTGCCGGGTGGACCTACCCGGAACCCACTCGGGGTTTCGAGGCGCTTAGGACCCGAGTGGCGCTCTACCCCGGTCACATGGACTCCTGCGAGGTCGACGGCGAACAGGTCACCTTCCAAGACGGCGACTTTTACGGCGGTTGGATCACCACACGAATCGTTGGTCCGTTCAAGGGTGGCCCGGGCACGGCCGGGTGGTGAACACTGGCTCGTGCGCGCCGCTGAGGCATGTCCTTAGCAACAGATGCGCGGCTTGAAGCTTCAATTCAGGACGCGTCGCGCGTCTGGTCGGAGTATTTCGTAGGGGCACAAATGCTGAGTGGCGCATACCGTGTGTCCTCGGTCGCAGGTGGAGGGTCTACGGGCTAAGCCCGCGGCTGGCCTTTGAAGCGCACGGACCGTCGCTTCCTGTTTCTCATTGGTCCACCCGTACCGCTCGTGCCAGCCCTCGGCTGAGAGTATCCCAATGGCGGGCGTTTTGAATCCGCACGATTCGAGGGCGTCTCGATAGTTCGGCGGGGACTCCTCATCGCTGTCATCGTCCGTCGTCGTATCCCATGGTGAGGCCATCTTGGAGCCTTTCCGCTCGCAGTTTAGGCTCAGGCCCAGCGCCCCGCCGATGAGCAAGAAAACAATGAAAGCGACATACATAGCCGTCCACAGAGTGATGAGGGTACCTTGGCGCAACTGGACCATGGGGGCGGCGCTGCTGGTCTCATCTGCAAACGCCAGCGCCCCTGCCGCTATGATCGGCTGCGCGACCGCCACCGCTGCGAGGCCGCGAAGACGGGCCACCATGCGCGCCGCCACTCCCGTAAATGTTGAATGTGCGATCGTAGCGCCCACTGCTGCAGCCGTCGTGATAAGCACAGCGATGATGTTTGTAACCTGCGCCGCCGACCATGTCATGGAATGCCGCGAAGCCAGGATTGAGAGCCATAGCAGACCCGCGGTAACCAGCGCGCACGAAAAAACCGCGTTAGTCAGCCACCCCCGCGAGGTAACCCTGAAGTCGACTTGTGCCAGGCAGAGCGAGCCGTTGGGTATCTCTACTCCGCGGAGGCCGACCGTTGCAGTGTGGCCGACCACGTGGTCGTTCGTGAAGCGGGGGCCTTCCTCGTTGGGCCGGCCGGCGAGCAGGCGGGCGCGAACCACTTCGACCCCTGCGGGGGCAGTGAGCTCGAGATGATAACTCGCGGCGTTTTCGGCCCCAGGTACTTGCAACCGCATGCTCGTTGGCTTCAGCCCCAGGGCAACAGGAACACTCGTCCAGACTTTCCGCCACGCCTGTCCGAGTCTCCACGTGTGCCTGGCAACGAATCCGGTGCCAGGAGCAGTCCGATGGTCATGCTCGTACTGCAAGACCCCCTTGACCTGCTGCATGCTCGGGGTCATGCGGTTCCACCCTGTGGGCTCGCTGAACTCAAGGTTGAGGAGCCGATGCCGCCTTCCCGGTTCGCACGGGGTGCCAGCGGGGAGGAATACGTAAAGGGAAAAGTTCCTGCGGAGCAGATGGACGACGGCCCGAACGACGGAACTCTCGGCGAGTGGCACCAGACCGGAGGATACTTCGCTGGGATTCGTCAAGTTGCTGCGTGAAACGGATCCCCGGTGTCGGCAGGCCATGGCCGATCTCGTCAGTAATCCGCATGTTCACTAATGTGCGCCGTCTCATCAGCGCTATCGGGACAATCCAGAACCGGTCGCCCACCTTGTCGGTGACGACGGGCGCGTCGGCGCGAACATTGAAGTCGATTGTGAGGCGGCGCGTCACGTTGCGGTCCTGATCGAAACTCACCTCTTCCACGCGCCTCACCATCCAGCGGCTGAACTGCATCTCAGCCAGAAGCAGGCGTCGTCACACCTCGCCACAGAAAGGGTCGGGCAGTCCGTTCCGGTTGTGACTTGCGTTCAGTGCCTGATCCGTCGGATCAAGAACCCACTCAATGTTCTCGATATCCTCTTGTTGACCGAGATCCGGCTCACGTTCATCCATCATCAGGTACCTCCGTAGCGACACGCCGGTAAGCCGACCCACTCGTGACACCCCAGATGTCCGGAAGCTATTTCGTGCAACCGTTACAGCCACCTATACACCTCTGGCCCCAGGGCGGCAACGGACAGCGTCCCCGGGAGTGGGACTTCCCTGGCAGCGACGAACGCTGCTGCCATGCCCCGCCGCGGAGCGCTCGCAGCACCTTCCGGACATCGGGTGAGTTCTCAGGACGCTGACGCGTACGGTGAACTCGAACCTGAGCAACGCCGCAGTTACCCCGGAGATTTCGTTGTGCACACGGGCCACCGCCCGCCGCCACCGCAGCCGTGTTGTGCCGGGCACGTGCCCGGCGCGGGCCATGCACTCATGCATGAGCGGTTTGGGCTTCTCGCTGCACTGCCTGGTGACGGGCTTGAGCGGGCTCGCGGGGGCGCCACATGACGCCTCTCACCCGGGGCCCGGGCGGATCGGTGCACCTAGTGGGAATGTCCAGGTGCCGCCGCGGCAGTTATGGGCAGGGCTTTTGAAACTTGCCCTCCGCGCGGGTCCTGATCCCTTGGAGCATTCGCCGGGACATGATGAAACTGGCAACCTCCACCGCCTCCACCAGGCACCCGGCCCACCACTGCCGGTATGCATACCGCTCGCGCACCACGAGCCGGGTTGCGCCGTCGGATTGTGGCCGCAAGACAAAGGCCCAGGAGAAATCGAACGGCCCGGGCGGGGAACCCGGAGGAACGCGCAGCACAAGAGCATTGCCTTCCTCCACCAACCCCACCTCCAGATCAGCGGACGCAGCCGGGGCCAGGTGAAAGCGATCCCCTACCTTGATGTCTTGCCACTCCGGGTGGACACGATCAGCGCTGTGGATGTCCAGGCCCGCGAGGTTTTCAAGGACGTCGTAGCTGTAGAGTCCGCCGCGCCCCTGCCCCAACTGCGCCAACCAGGGCCACACGCTATCCTTCGGAGCCGCGATGGTGATCGCGCGCGTTGACTGCAGATCGGCAACTGGCAGGAAGCGGTCGCCCGGGAGCCCGCCGTCGGCTTCGGCGTCGGTGGCACCCCAGCGCAATTGGAAGCGCCGGAACAGAAAGCCCGAAGTGACCAGCCCGGCGGACACCGACGCAAGCATAAAAGCCTGACTCATGTTTCGTGGCTTTGTCATCGGCCAATTCTCCTGGCCGGAGATTCCACTGTCACGGGCCATAAGCCCCCGTGCGGCCCCCGGACGCCGGGGTGAGAGTGACGTTGCGGCCGCCCCGTTTAGATTGTGGCTTAGGCTGGGCGCATGGAAAACACAAAGAGGGCAACCCTCATTTGGTCGCTGGCGGCGATGATGTTCTCTCTCATCGGCGTATACACCGCACTGACGTCCGACGGCGCGTGGTACCAGGTGGTAACGGCCGTCGTCCTCCTTCTTGCCGGAGTGGTCTTCGCTGCCAAGGCAATTCTTGCCGCGCGAACTGCCGGACTGACCGGCCGTCGGTAGCAGGCCGGTGCTGCCCCACAATGCGCGAGCGCTTCCTCCCCTCCCTGAAAAAGACCTGGACCACCGGCTGGGCCAGGAGACGGGCCTCCAGGCCGGCATGACGACTTCAACTCCCCTCGCTGCCGCCCAGCCAGCACATCCTCTCGATTACTGGCTTTCTACGGAGCTTGCCCGGATCAGCCCGCCGAGTGCCCCGTCCCGTTTGCGGCAATTAGCCGACGTTCAAGGCACCTTGGCTGCCGCCTGGAGCAGCGCGATCGGCGGCGGATTTGTCCTGATGCTGAGTGGCGCGTTCGTCTCCGGCATATCGGGCGACCCTGCCGGGGTCCTGCTCCTCGGCCTGATGGGAGCCGCTCTAGCGGTCCTTGGAGTGTTTTATTGGAAGCGGGCGCGCGCCACGTTGCCGAAAACTGACAGGCTGTTGATCAGCCGGGGTCCAGGCTCGGCACGCGGGGGCATGCTGATGGTATCCGTTCTGGCCACCGTCCTGGGCGGGATGCTGGTCACGGCCTGGCCGGGGATCGCGTCGAGGGGACCGTCTTCGCTTGTGACGGTGGTTGGTGCCTACCTCTTGATAGTGGCTCTCTTGGCGGCCTGCATCCTTGTCCCCTCGGTGGTGATGGGCCGGGCCCGGCAGTCCCTCCGGCGAAGGGTCCAAAAAGACCCGGCTCTTCGCAGGGCCGTGGAAGATGATCTGTCCAGGTGGCGGGATCCTTACGGGAACATGAGCTACGGCCCCCTCTAAACGTCGAGGCGGAGCCGGGACCCGAACACCCTCCGGCGCGGCCGCGCCAGCAGTTGCACTTTCGCGCCAGCCCATAGGGTGCCCTGTCCGGTCAGAGACAATATTTCGGGCGACCCATTCTGTTTTTTTGGGCGAGCCGCTGAAGCTGCCATCGATGCACGTCAGGCAGCCCATTCCAACGGGGCCGATGGTCCAACCCGCGGGTCGCCGGGAACACCGCCGTCTCGCAGGCCGCCCACGTACGCGAGATCCTGTTTGACTCGTGCGCGTAGCTGCTCAGCTCCGCCGACTGAGCCATGACCGGGGATGACGGCGACAACGTCGTCGGCCACGCTCTCCGACAGCAGCAGCTCGGCAAGGTAGCCCTCGATCGGATTCTCGGCCTCCAGATCGAGGACAGGCATCAGGATGTCAGAAAGCATGTCGCCGGAGATGAGGACACCGCGCTCCTCGATCAGCAGCGCTGCATGGCCCGGGGCATGGGCCTGGTGTTCGATGATCCGCACGTTCGGGCCATCCCAGGGCATCTGCGCAGCCCCAGCGGGCAGTCCGGTGATGAGACCGAGAAGATCCAGCGGGATCTCCTCGGCACACTTCGGCGGAAGCCGCACGGCCATGCGGGCCTTCCAGTCCGCGTGCTGGACGGCGTAACCTCGCTCACGCAGCCGCTACCTCACGGCAAAGCGGCCTTGGGGTTAACCGGGGTCAGCCACTCGCGGGCGGCGAAGACCAAGGCGTCGACGCCATCGCTGAGGGTGGGTTGAATGGCCGGTGCGTAGTGGGAAGAGTGATTCGAGGGTTGCTGACCGACGATCCTCCTCATGTCTTGGACCGATTCCGCAGCCGAGAACAGAGCCGGGTCGCTTCCTCCCAATAACCAGTAGCTGCACGGCGCCCCGGCGGCCAGAGCCAGCATTCCAACATCCTCACTTCCGGTGACCGGCCCGGGTTCCCACACATTCTGCTCACCGAAGACACCGGCGAGGGCTGAACCTGTTCGCTCGGCGGCAATGGGATCGTTGTAAACGCTGGGGAAACTCTCGTAGATATCGACGGTCGCTTCCCTGGGTGCCCCCGCGCTCACTGATTCGCCGTGGACAATCCGCCGGATCGCCGCGATGGCACGATCCCGAACTGCGGGGTCGAAGGACCGCAAGCTAACGAGGATCTCCGCAGAGTCCGGAATAATGTTGTTCTTCGTTCCCGCGTGGACCGAACCGATGGTCAGCACAAGGGTGTCAGTGGCGGCAATTTCCCGGGACGCGATTGTTTGCAGCCGGAGGATGGTGGACGCGGCCATGACAATGGGATCAACAGTGGTTTCTGGTCGGGATCCGTGCCCGCCGCGCCCGTAAAGGGTAATCCGGATGCCATCGGACGCAGCAAACGCCGGCCCCGGCTGGAGGGCGACTACGCCGGCAGGAAGAGGCGAGACGTGCTGGCCGAGGACAATTTCAGGGCGCCGGATTCGGTCAAACAATCCCTCGCTCAACATCGCCGCTGCGCCTGCACCGAGTTCCTCGGCTGGCTGAAACAAGACTTCCAATGTCCCGGTCCATGTGTCACTTTCGCCCGCCAGCCGTCTCGCTGCCCCAATCAAACACGTGGTGTGCATGTCATGGCCGCACGCATGCATCACTGGAACGTCGCGGCCCTCCTGATCGACTCCCCGCACCAGGCTTGCATAGTCGAGCCCGGTCAGCTCATTCACCGGAAGGGCGTCCATGTCAGCGCGCAGCATCACCGTGGGTCCATCGCCGTTCATGAGGATGCCGACAACACCGGTGCCGCCAACCCCGGCAATGACGTCAAACCCTAACCCGCGGAGTTCCCTCTCTGCCAATGCAGCGGTGTTGTGCTCCTGGAACGACAATTCCGGGTGACGGTGAAGTTCCCGATAGATGTCTTCCAAATCCCCATGGTCTGACTTTTGAGATCGCACACATGCCTCGTTCCTGATCACCCGCCGCCGTCGGGCGCCGGAAAGCCCACCCGCACTGCCATTTCAGATGCTAACGATTCACCGGGCGGGTAGCGAACTCGGCCGCTCCCGAGGTTGACCAAAGTCCATCCCGGCATGGCCTAAGGGCAACAGCGGCCTGCGTGGCTCACCTAGGCATTTTGCGGCAGGAGTCCGCGCAAAACCAGACCTCAAGGAGCCGTTTGCACAGCGGTTCCACAGGGGATCCCCATGGAGGACACAGTCGGCGAGCCCAGCATGGTTTGAACTGGTGTAGCCGCGGATACTGCGGCGGACACGACTTACCGGAGTGCCGGTGGTTCGCTGCGATGGCTTTCGCTGTTGCAGTGCGGCACTACGCAGAGCACCAATTTCCTCAGTGCCTCGTGGACAGACTGCTATTGACGGAGCCCAGCAGGCCCGAAACCGCGCGACCACCACGCCCAGCGGAGGGGTCAGTAAATCCGCCCGCCCAGAACCCTGACAGTGAGGTGTAATCGATGTCACCAAAGCGCAGACACCGCTTTTGGACCCGTGAAAACGCGCCCTTGATCCTGCTTGGCTTAGGCCTGTTACTGGTGTTGATCGCCGCTGGAATAGTCCTATGGATCATCAACGTTGCACCTGTCATCTCGCGGCTCCCAGCATCCTAAGCGAGCTGCTGCTCCCCCGATTTCATTCATTCTCTGCCGAAAAACCAGGCCGGCGTTCACGTTCTCCGCCGGAGGTATCCGCTGAACGCTAGACGGCAGCGATGTCATCGGAATGTACCCTCGGAAGCGCCTCGAATGCTGGCTTTGCAAACCAATATCCTTGGAAGAGGCGGATGCCGGTTTCCTTGAGAGCCAGGAACTCAGCTTCGGTTTCAATGCCTTCAGCGAGCACCGTGATGTCGAGCTCTCTGGTTATGCCGACGATGCCAGCAACAACGGCCTGACGCGCAGGGCTGGCGTCGATTCCCCGGATAAGCTTCATGTCGATCTTGATCAAGTCTGGCTGGAAGTCTACTAAGAGCCCCAGGCCCGCATGACCGGCACCAAAGTCGTCGATGGCGGTGGTAAAACCGTGCTTGCGATATTCGGTAATGATATTCAGAAGATGAGCGGTGTCCGCGACCTCCTCATTCTCCGTGAACTCGAACATGATTGACGACGTCGGAAAGCTGCATCGCCCGGCTGCAAGCAGGGTCGCACGAAGGCATGCAGCCGGTTCGTAGACCGCGTTCGGCATGAAGTTGATGGACAGCTTTAAATCCTCGCCTGCAGGAAACAGGCGCGATGCCAGTTCGATTGCTTTGACGCGGCAGTCTTGATCGAAGCGGTACTTCTGTTCCGGTGAGACCTTTGACAAGACGTCAAAAGCACCCTCGCCCGACAAGCCTCTGACCAGCGCCTCGTAGCCCCATACGCGCTCGGCAACGGCGTCGTAGATCGGTTGAAAGGCCATGCTGAAATCGAAGTCGAGTTGTGAAGATGTCGTGCAGCCCTCGCAGGCCATGTGGGGTCCTCTCTCTGGTTACGTCCACCGTATGGTACGACGGTTGCCGCCAATATCTCGGCCAATTCGGGTTGAATGCCCGCGCCCAAACCCCCTTGCCATTCGTCGACCGTGCAGGGGCGCCACTGCGCTGTTGGGGATCTTGATCTTCACGGTCCCGCCCCGTGGAACGAACCTGACGGCTTTGCCTACGCCGCCCCGCCCACCTCGAACGCGTTGCCGATGTGGGCGGGGACCTTCCGTACAGTCCTGATGGCCCTTGGTGGGCTTGGTGCAGTGGCTCTCATTGGGATTTCTGTCAGCTTCGCTCTCCCGGCAAGCATGTACCAGCCCGGAGGGCTTCGCGGAGTCGGCTTTGGCATCATGTTCTCGCTGTTCTACGCGGTCGGATCGATCCCCTACATGATCGCGAACGTCGTCTACGCCGTTCGCTGGGCGACCTCTCTGCGGGGTCACAGCTACAGAACCTCCCGACTCAGTTCAGCCTTCCTCCTAGCTGCCCCAATACTGGTCGCCATGAGTGACGCTTATGGCGTCGCTCTGCTCTTGAGGCACTAGCGGGGATTGTGGCGCTTTATCTAGCTTTTCTTGCGAAGGCCCACGTCTTTCCCAATCGAACTCTTCAACCACGTGCAGCGGCATTCCGGGCCTATTCTTTCGCTCGATCGGGTTCGCTCCCAGTAGAAGGCCTCTTCGGGATGGCGGACTCGAATACGTGCGCTGTATCTTTCCGGTGGTTTCGTGATGGTGGCTGCGGCGGGACACCTGGTGTTGCATCTGTTACGGTCCAGAGTCGATGGAAGTGATGGATCGGCCCGTTGCCTTGGCCGACGTGCAATTCATCAGCATGGTTGAGAGCGTCCTGCAGCCAGTCTTTCGCCTGGGAAACAGCAACTGTCCAATCACCGGTGCGGGCCATGACCGTAGCGACGGCGGAAGACAGCGAACACCCGGTCCCGTGCGTATTCTTCGTGGCCACCCGGGGGGATACGAACTCCACGACTACCCCGTCGGTACCATTTAGCTGGCCGGTGGCGTCAACGAGTGCGTCGGGACTGGATTCGGCGCTCAGATGGCCGCCCTTGACGAGCACCACGATCCCGCAGACCAAGGACAATTTCCTGGCCTGCCCGATTGCCGTCGCCCAGTTGGAGGCGACTGGTTCGCCGACGAGGACGGCGAGCTCGGGAAGGTTAGGGGTCACCAGGCCTACCTCCCCCACGAGTTCTCTCAGTGCGGCTTCGGCGTCGGCGGCCAGGAGCCTGTCCCCACTGGTGGCGACCATGACGGGATCCAGAACCACAAGTGGGGGCCGCACACGGCGGAGCCAGTCCCGGACGACCGCGATCGTTGCGGCATCTCCGAGCATGCCGATCTTCACCGCATCGATTGTGACGTCATCACTGACGGCGTTGAGCTGTTCGTTGAGAAATTGTGCGGGCGGTGTGTGCATGGAGCGGACGCCGCGGGTGTTCTGTGCCACCAGCGACGTGATTACCGCCATCCCGTACCCGCCCATTGCGGCCACGCTCTTCAGGTCCGCCTGAATTCCGGCACCCCCGGTCGGATCTGTTCCGGCGATGCTTAGGACGCGTGGAATTGAACTCTCTAGAGACACCATTGCTCCTTCAGCAGTCCGGATGCGGCCCGGGGATCATCGGATGCGCAGACTGCGGAGACGACGGCGACCCCGGCAGCGCCGGCGTCACGCAGTGGGCGTACATCAGCCAAGGTGATCCCGCCGATCGCCACGCACGGGAGAGTGCTTGAAGCGATCAGGGCGCCGAAGCCGTCGATCCCCACCGGTCGGGGATGATCGGCCTTCGTGGCGGTGGCGTGGACGGCGCCGACTCCCAGATAGTCCACCGTCCCCGCCGTTAGCTCGTGCGCCGTCCGGATCTCCAGATCGGTTGCCGCGCTCAATCCGACGATAGCTTCCGGACCCACGAGGGTCCGGATGAGCTCGGCGGGCAGATCGGACTGGCCGACATGGACTCCGGCCACTAGTGCTCCTGCCGCCCGAGCGGCCAGGAAAATGTCTACGCGGTCATTAATCAGCACAGGGACGCGGTTGCCAACCAATTCCGCAACGGCTATCAGCAGATGCAGCAGCTCCCGGGTGGAGCCTTCCTTGTCGCGCACCTGTACAAGAGTTGCGCCCCCCGCCACCGCCGATGCCACAACAGCAGGCACCGTCCGCGGGCCGCATTGGTTCGTATCAGTCACTAGGTACACGGGCAGGTATCGTCTTAGTCGAGCCCTATACGCTGGCGTCCAGTGCTGTCCGGTGCCTGTTCCGGTGCCCGGCCGCGTCATCGAAGGCCATCCGCCGCGACGTCGCGGCGGAGGTTCAGTCCCGCGATGACGTCATCGGAAGTGATGCCCGACAGCCGATCCACAAACTCCAAAGCAAAACTTCCCGGGCCTTGTGCCCGCACCGCTGCCTGCTCTGCGGCCACGGTATAAACACCAGTGGCTGTCGTCGCCGCCAGCAGCGGATCGTCCGTCAAGGCAGCGAAGGCGGCCATCACCGCGCCCAAAGCACACCCACCACCGGTCACCCTGGTCAGGAGGGGGTGCCCGTTCGCCACACCCACGGCCTCCCCGTCGGGCCCCACGATCAAGTCCACAGCGCCGGAGACCGCCACCGCCGAGGAGAAGGAAGCAGCCAGACGTTTCGCAGCCCCCAGAGCCGCCAAGGAACCCTCAGTCGAGTCCACTCCCCGGCCCCCGGAGCCCGCTCCAGCCAAAGCCAAAATCTCGGACGCGTTGCCGCGGATGATACGCGGGCGAAGTCCAACAAGCTGATGAGCCAACGCGGTGCGGACAGACAGGGCTCCGATGGCCACCGGATCCAGTACCCAGGGGGTTGCAGCAGCATCGGCAGCCCGAGCGGCTTCGACCATCGCGGCCCGCTGTTCTTCTCGGGGAGTCCCCAGATTGATCAGGACCGCGGAGGCCGCGGAGGCGAACTCCCCGGATTCGGAAGGAATGTCCACCATCGCCGGCGCCGCTCCGATGGCCAGCAGGACATTCGCCGTGAAGTTGCTGACCACAGCATTGGTCAGACACTGAACCAGAGGGCTTTGGACCCTCAATTCCTCAAGCAACTGAGCACAGTCAGCCGATGTATAGCGAATAGCCATTCGCGACATCCCTTCGCTAGTTCGAACTAGATCAGGTTCAACGGGTGTGGATTCTCAGCTGCTCCGTAGGCGGACAGCACCCCGTGTCACTACCCCCACCCTAACCTTTCCGTGCCCAGCGCAAAGAAAAACGAGCGGCTATAGACCACGACGGGGTTTCCTGAGCCGGAGCTTACTGAAATGGACAAACGAGCAACGAGCACTCCCGCCTCGCCTAAGTCTCTTCCCTGCAGATCGCTCCAGTCCGAACGCGCAGTTTTCAAGGTTGATGTGCATGTTCTGGCCGGAGTGTGAAATGGGTTTCCTCAATGCTCTCCTCCTGGCCGCCGTTGGACTCGCCGGCAAATTCGATTGCTTGTTGTAGGGCATAACCTTCTGTGCGCGGCGCCAGGCCGTCCGCGCCGATATGATTTCCCCAGCATCATTCGGAACAAATCCATTGGGGAAGCCATGTCCGGGAATCACAACACCTCACTCACACGCAGCGTTTGGACCTGGCTTCTCGTCCTTGGCCTCTTGGCAGCCGGCGCCGGCATCTTTCTCGGGTCCCAGAAGGTCGGCAGTTTGTGCGGAAGCGTCTTCCGGGCGGACAACTTCACAGCGGCCTACTACGACTCGCTTGGCGGCATCGGCGCCGAAGCCGCCTGCAACCAGTCCATCGCCGCGGCGGCAGTTCCAACCTGGATTCTCATTGTTCTCGCTGTCATCCTGGTTCTGGTAGCTGTCATCATCCGGACTGTGGGCGATGAAGGGCCGATTGCCGTCACAGGGTCCAGTAGTCCCAGGCGGCGGCGTCCGCGGCGTCCAAGCCCGCAGTGATGGCGGCGTCCGGGTTCTCCCGCAGATCCCGGGAGCCGTCAGCACTTGACCAAATCGGACCGGCGGCGGAGTGTCCGGTGCTAATTCGCCGAAGCGGTGCGGCCAGGCGGGCAGCACTTGTTCCCAGCCCCCCGGCGTCGTAGACCATCCGGCGGGACGAGACCATGACAGCGATGACTATCAGAGCGAATACACGTCCGTGGTCCGGTCGCTGGAGTGCCCGCGCGGGATCTCGACCCTGACCGCGTTCGGTCTCGCCGTCGAGATCGGTGACCGGCACCGGTTCGCCGGCTCCACTATCGGCGCCTATGAGTCTAAACGCTCCGTCGTCTTTGACACGCTGACCACCCTGCCACATACACCGGCACCCCAAGGAAAGCGGTTGCGGACATGACGATCTCGAGGGACAACGGAGTAGGTCGGTACCGGGGTGCTTCGTCTCAGCGCTTCAGTCATTGTGAGTCGGTACGACGCTCGATCGGAGCCTGGTGAACGCCAGTCCCTCGATGATCGTGACCATGCCTGGGTCCGTGTGGCGCGTGCCGGTACCGGCGCGCGGGTGTACCTAAACCGTGTGAAGGGCGCCAACTGGATCCCTGACGATTGCTTCCCCTCCCGCATCACCGAAAATCAGCTGCACCAGCGCCTCTCTCAGGCCACGGCGGCCACATAAACCTCCTCCGCGTCTGGGGCGGCGGGGTGTATGAATCCGATACCTTCTATGACCTGTGTGACCGCATGGGCGTTCTCGTGTGGCAGGATTTCCTCTTCGCCTGTGCCGGATACCCGGAGGACGGACCGCTCTACGAAGAGGTCGCCGGCGAGGTGCGGGAGAACGTGACACGGCTCATGCACCACCCGAGCCTGGTGCTTTGGAATGGAAACAACGAGTGCGTCTGGGGGTTCTGGGACTGGGACTGGAAGCCCGGGCTCGACGGACGGAACTGGGGATGGCGGTACTACTCCGAACTCCTGCCGGCCCTCGTAACAGAACTGGATCCCACCCGACCGTACTGGAATGGCAGCCCCTACTCCGGGGACCCTGAACTGCACCCTAACGACCCAAGGCACGGGAACGTACATATCTGGGATGTCTGGAACCAGGAAGACTATTCACATTACGCAAACTGGAATCCACGATTCGTTTCCGAATTCGGATTCCAGGGTCCCCCCAACTGGTCCACCCTCAGCCGCGTCCTGGAACCAGCCGACCTGGACCTCCAAACGCCCGCCTTCCTCCAGCACCAAAAGGCCGGGGACGGCACAGGGAAACTGCAGAGGGGGCTTTCCGCGCATCTTCCCCAGCCCGTGAGTCACAATCCTCATGCTTTCGCCACCCGACTATGGGCAGACGTGCGGGCGGAGCGGGTACAGGACGTCTCCATGCGGCGGTCGACTTTGACCCGGGTTTCGTCTGTGCCGGATCTTCGGGGTTTGCTGCGTCGGCGGTGAACTGGTCAATGCGACCCGTTTCGGTTCACACCGCCATAGAGCGGGTGGCTAGGCTGGGTGGATGGCAACAGTTATTCTCGTGCGGCACGGCCGCACCACAGCCAATGCGACTGGACTGCTGGCCGGTCGGGCCCTCGGCGTCAGTCTGGACCAGATCGGGCGGGACCAGGCGGCTCTGACCGGCGACCGGCTCGCAGCCGTGCCCGTCGTCGGGGTGGTGTCGAGCCCTCTTGAACGTTGTCAGCAGACCGCCCAGCTCATCCTCGATCGCCAGGCCGGCACACCGTACGCGCCGGTCGATCTCGATCTCACTGAGTGCGATTACGGCCAGTGGCAGGGCCGCACGCTCAGTGATCTCGCAACGGAGGATTTGTGGCCGGTTGTGCAGTCGCAGCCGTCCGCCGTCGTCTTTCCCGGCGGTGAATCCATGGCCGCGATGCAGGCTCGGGCCGTGGCAGCGATTCGACGCCACGATGCAGCCTTCGAAGCCGAGCACGGGCCAGGGTCCGTGTGGGTGGCGGTGAGCCACGGTGACATCATCAAGTCAATTCTCGCCGACGCGCTCGGCATGCACCTCGACCTGTTCCAGCGCATTAACGTGGGCCCCGCTTCGGTATCGATCGTGCGCTACGGCGCTAGTCGGCCGAGCGTCTACGCGACCAACACCGACGCGGGTGATCTGTCGTGGCTGGCGGAGGGCATCCACTCTGGCGATGCGCCGGTGGGAGGCGGTGCAGGGCAGAAGGCGCCATGAACCACATGTGACTAAAATATTGACATGCCTACACGTGTTCATGAGTTTGCCTGGCCTGATCGGGTCGTCGTTGGCACCATTGGCCTTCCGGGGGCGCGGACGTTCTACCTGCAGGTGCGCGCAGGGACGCAGATCGTGAGTATTGCCCTGGAGAAGCAGCAGTCGGCTCTGCTGGCGGAGAAGATCGACGAAATTCTCGACCAGCTCATCACCGTCGAGGGCAACCCCTTCAGCGTTCCCACGAGTACTCCCATTGAACTTGTCGACAATGACCAGCTCGAGGCCGTTCAGGAGCAGTTTCGCACCGGCGCCATGAGCTTAGGTTGGGACCCAACCACGGCCCAGGTCGTAATAGAGGCCTACCCCATCACTGATGCCGATGCTGATGTTAACGGCGACTCATTTGATGAGGACGGCTCTGACGAGCCCGAAATGCTGCTGGTGCGAATGCCGGTCGGCACCGCCCGCGCATTCGCCAAGCGCACCCGTGAGATCGTGGGCGCCGGGCGTCCGATTTGTTCGCTCTGCGGTTACCCCATGGACGCCGACGGGCACATCTGCACCCTTCCCGAGCTCTGATGCCAGCGCCGGACCTCGTGACAGCCGAGTTGACGCTCACCGGCCGCATCACGACGGCCTCAAACGCTACTTTTCTGGGCAGCATCGGCGACGTGTCCGTCGTCTATAAGCCGATAGCAGGCGAAAGTCCGCTGTGGGATTTTCCCCACGGCACCCTGGCCCACCGGGAGGTGGCCGCCTATCTGGTCTCGGAGGTCTTCGGCTGGGGCGTCGTGCCGCACACCTGGCTGCGCGATGGTCCGATGGGCGAAGGAATGGTGCAGCTCTGGCAGGAACAAGACCCCGCCCAAAGCGCCGTGAAGCTGGTCGCTGCGGAGCATTTGCCGGAGACGGGCTGGAAACACGTTCTCGAGGGACGAGATGAGAGAGGACGGATGGTCGCCCTTGTTCATGAAGACTCGCCAGCGCTCAGACGCATGGCGGTGTTCGACGTCGTCGTCAACAACGCCGACCGCAAAGGCGACCACATTCTTGCAATGACGGACGGACAGCGGCACGGCGTGGACCATGGACTCACCTTTCACCGTGAGCACAAGCTGCGCACGGTGCTGTGGGGATGGCTGGGAGACGCTCTGACCGCCGAGGAACGAGACGGCATCGACCGTGTCAGGGAAGGACTGCACGGTGGCCTGGGCCGAAATCTGGCGGGCTTGCTTAGCGCCGACGAAATCGCATCGCTCGCCGCGCGCTGCGCACGGTTGAGCCTGGCAGGGCGGTTTCCGGCTCCGAGCGGTGAGATGTCGGCGGTGCCCTGGCCGCTGTTCTAAGGCCATTACGGCGAAGGGCTTCGCAGGCCACGCCACGTTGGTCACATTGAACCTGCTGTTGCGGGCGGACAGCGCAGATGGCGACGGACTTCGAGCTCTCGGTCACGGCTTGAAAGCCGTGGCTGGCCATCGCCCAACGCAGGGATTCCGGGGCCGGCCCTGAAGCGGCTGTGCCGGTGGTGATGCGGGAGCTGAACGACGCAACCTCTAATCGAAGCAGGTCAAAGACTCCGTCCCGGACTGTTGCCTGTGTGGCGAGGGGATCTCAATCATGTTGTCAACGGATATGGACGTCACCGCACGGCTGCTCCGGTACTCAGTGGCCGGGGCACCGGGAACCATGCCTATGTAGTTGGATCCCGGTGCGGATCCGGCAACGTTGAAGAACAGTTGGCCGTTTCAAAGACGCCCTGATCTCCTCCGGCTGCCAGGCAACTTCGGTCCTTCCACTCAGACCGGTGTTTGTATACACTGACCGCCTAGGGGGAATGATGGAGTGGATTGTTCCAGGCATCAGTGCACTGGTCATCATTGGCGCCGCAATCTGGCGGGACATTTCCCGAAGATCGTCGCGGCCGCCTACGGGGTCTGACCCTGAGTCAGAGCGGCAGCTTCGTGATTTTCACCGGGGACAGACTCTGGGCCATTCACACGTGGTGGGCTTGGACAACACGGGTCACCGCCGATAACTCTCTTTGACGCTGGCGGCTCGTCGGGGGCGCAATGGCAGTACCACGTGTGAAGTTTGGGAGGTCCCGGCTTGGCTTGCGTCGAACAGACCGAACCACTCGCCGGACATCTGGCACGCATCGACAAACAGGTCGCCGCCACGGCGGCGGCCTGCCGCTACACCCCGGTGACTGAGGCATTGATGTGCCGGCGGGGCATCCAAAGTTACGACCCGCGTTCGGTCTGGCCGTAAAGATCGGGGCCTGGAAAGAAACCGCCGGCTCGACCACACGTGGGAAATCTTCGATGAACGGCGCAAATGTCCGTCAAGGTCAAAACTGCGATCACCCGCGAGCACGCCGGCTGGTGCTGGTCTCTGGCCGCCCCGTTCCGACAAGGAGAACGCATGAACGCCGCCTGACGCTGGATCCAGCGGCGACTCACGCAACGTTAGGATCCCGCTCATTCACTGATAGTCCAACCCCGACGGTGGTCAGGCGCCGCAGCGGCGGGCACTTCGCACCACATCCAACCGCACCGCGGCAAATTCTTTCATCTTAATAAAGAGCAAATCATTGACCCGCTAAAAATCTTCACTATAGTTGTGTGAGTCAGGTCACCCAGTGAAGGACATCGAATGACCACCGAGAGCGTCACAGGCAGTTCACCCCTTGCGACCAGCGCGCTGCTGGCCACGGTCGGCAACAAGGTTCGCGCCATGCGCAAAGAAAAAGGCATGACGCTCGCCAAGCTTTCGGAGATCACGGGCCTCAGCCCGGCCATCGTCAGCCAGATTGAACGCGGCCTGGCGAATCCGTCCTTCACCACCCTGGCACAACTGGCCCACGGCCTGGACATCCCGGTCGGCAAATTCTTCATCGGCCACGAAGACCCGCGCTCCCCGGTGGTCCGCAAGGCCGATCGGCGCAACCTCAAGGGCATTACCAAGAAATCTGTGGGCGAGGCGGTCTATGAACTGCTCACGCCGGACCTCAACGGAGCCTTGGAAGCCCAATGGATTGTCAGTCCGCCCGGCCATGACACCAGTGCCACTCCTTTCCGCCACAGCGGCGAGGAATTCGGCATCATTCTCTCCGGCCGGAAGGACATCTTCCTGGACGGCGAGTGCTACACGCTCGAGGAAGGCGATTCCATCACATTTTCCTCGGACACCCCGCACTGGTTCAAAAACAGCTACGAAGAGGTATGCGTAGCGATCTGGGTCAACGCACCTCACGCGTGGTAACAGCACCGCTAAGCCGCCGTTACCGTTCTCCCGCACTATCCGGGCCTGAACCTGCCCGCTGACAATCCTTGCCACCTTCGCAGCCACCGTCCCCCAACCCCGGACGGCGATGCGTCATACCCTCATTTGCCCCTCCCCAATAGAGGGGCTCCAGAGTAAGGAAAAGCCATGCTTGACACCGCCGTCGAGTCACAAAAAGCATCCCGTCAACTCACCCCCGAGGTCCGCAAGGGCCTCCTGGGCCTCGGCCTCGGCAACGCCCTCGAATGGTACGACTGGATGGTCTTCGGCCTCCTCTCGGCGTTCATCGGCCCGAACTTCTTCCCCAGCAGCGATCCCCTCTCCGCCACGCTCAACACCCTCGCCGTCTTCGCCGTCGGCTTCGCGTTCCGGCCGCTCGGCGGCATCCTGCTCGGCACCCTCGCGGACCGGATCGGACGGCGGCGGGTGATGCTGCTCTCGATCATGCTGATGGCCAGCACCACTCTGGTCATCGCCGTCTGTCCCAGCTACGAACAGATCGGCGCCTGGGCAGGCATCATCCTCGTGGCGTGCCGCATCCTGCAGGGCATCTCCACCGGCATTGAGGCCCCGCTTTCCACCTCCCACGCCGTAGAACTGGTGCCGGAAGGCCGTGAAGGCTATGTCGCCGGCATCATGTCCTTCTACGTCAACATCGGGATCCTGCTCGCCTCGCTGGTCAGCTTCCTCTGCAGCCTGAGCCTCGGCGGCGCCGTGATGGCCGATTGGGGCTGGCGCGTACCATTCTTCATCGGCGCGGTCTTCGGCTTCGTGGTCATCTACCTGCGCCGGGCCCTCCCGGAAACCATGCGTCCGGAAGAAATGGCCAGCAATTCCTCCGGCGCCGTCTGGTCCGGGGTCCGCAAGCACTGGCTCTCCGTCCTGGCCATCATCTTTGTCGTCGGCGCAGCCCAGGCCTACAACTACGCGTGGAACGTCGGCCTTCCCAGCGCCGCCCGCAGCGGCTTCAAGGAAGACCCGACGGCGGTATTCGCCCTGACCACCGCCCTGGGCGTGATCCTGGTGGTTGGCAGCTGGATTATCGGCAAACTGGCCGACGGCAAGTCGATGTCCCGCTGGTTCCTGATCACCCGCATCCTGGCGATCCCGTCCGTGTTCCTGATGCTCATGTACGTCCAGCCCGGCATCGGCGGCTTCGCCGCAGTCCTCCTCGGCGGATCCCTGGTCCTGGTCCTGAACATGACGCTCTACAACGTGGTCAGCACATCCCTGATGCCCAAGAACTGCCGCGGCACCGGTGTGGCGCTGGGCTACGGGATCGGCGTCGCCTTGTTCGGCGGCACCGCCTCCTACGTGCTGGTCTGGCTCCAGTCCCAGAACCTCACCTGGGTCTTCCCGGTCTATGTTGCCGTCCTGTCCATCCTCAGCATCGTCTTCTACCTCGCCGCCCGCCGCACCAACGGCATCTTCGTCGGAAACTAAGGATCCCCCCATGAACTCACTTGAACTCAGCACCACGACGTCGGACCTCACCGCCCCCGTCATCTCCCGCTCCGACGTCCTGGTAGTGGGCGGCGGCCCCGCAGGGGTGGCCGCCGCCGTCACGGCCGCCCGCTCCGGCGCCTCTGTCACGCTGCTGGAACGCTACTCCTCGCTCGGCGGTCTCGCCTCCGGCGGCATGGTCCTGGTCCTCGATGACATGATCAACGGCCAGGAAATCACCGTGACGGGCATCGTCTCCGAGTATGTCGAACGGCTGCAAAAGCTTGGCCTCGCCATTGTGCCGCCGGTTGATGACCGCAAGACCTCCGAGGAACTGTGGAACAAGTGGGGCCGCTACGGCACCTTCGACTTCCACTCCCACACCAGCCCGAAGCCGGTTTGCTACGCCGCGGCGTTCGACCCGGACGGCTGGAAACGCGTCTCCAACGACCTCGTCCGCGAAGCCGGCGTGAACCTGCGCCTGCACTCCTGGTTCTCCCGCCCCATCGTGGACAAGGGCGTGATGAAGGGCGTCATCTGCGAGACCAAGTCCGGCCCGCAGGCGTTCATGGCGGACATCGTCATCGACACCACCGGCGACATCGACGTCGCCTCCCGGGCCGGCGCGAGCTACGTCAAGGACAGCTACCTCACCACACTCGTCTTCCGCCTCGGCAACGTCGACACCAACGCCGCCGAAGCATTCGAGCAGGCCAACCCGAAGGAAGCCCGCGCCATCAACCGCAAGATCAAGCGCCTCCTTGGCGGCGCCTGGGAACTTTGGTGGCTCAAGACTCCCATCGGCGGCGTCGTCTGGTGCAACGCCCCGCACATGACCGGGTTCGACGGCGTCGACCCCGCGGACATGACCGCCGCCGAGTTCGCCGCCCGGGACAAGATTTCCGAGGCCGTGGACTACGTCCGCGCCAACCTGCCCGGTTTCGAGAACTGCTACATGCTCGACGTCGCGTCCCAGATGGGCGTCCGGCAGACCCGCCTGCTCGAAGGCGAGTACGTCATGACCAAGGACGATGTCACCTCCCGCCGGCACTTTGGGGACACCGTCGCCCGCGGCCGCGACTACTATTACCCGTTCCGCTCGCTGCTGCCAAAGGAAGTGGACCAGCTGCTCGTCGCGGGCCGGCACTACTCGGCCACCCCGGAAGCGCAGAAGATGTCCCGCGAGATCCCGCCCTGCATGGCTATGGGCCAGGCGGTCGGCGTCGCCGCGGCCATCGCGGTCGAGCAGGGCATCACGGTTCGCGAGGTCTCCCCGCTGGAAATCCAGCAGGGCATGCGCCGGCACGGCGCGGACCCCGGCGACGTCCCGTCGTCGAACGCCACCCTGGATCTGGATGCGGTGGTGGGGGTATGAGCGCCGTGATCGAAGACCTGCTGGCAGGCGCACCAGCGGACGGCACGGCGGCGGCACCGGCGGCCTCCGGTCAGCGCACCGGCACTCTGCTCCCCCTCGACGGGATCAAGATCGTGGACTTCACCCAAGTGTTCATGGGCCCGTCCTGCACCCAGCTCCTGGGCGACTATGGCGCGGACATCATCAAGGTGGAACGCCCCGGCGCCGGGGACATCTCCCGGAACTCGTTCCCGGACAAGGACGGTCAGGACAACCCGATCTTCCTGTCCATCAACCGGAACAAGCGCAGCATCTCCGTGGACACGCGCACCAGTGAGGGCAAGGACGTCCTCCGCCGCCTGCTGGCCGACGCCGACGTCGTGGTCAGCAACTTCCGCTCCGGCGTGATGGAACGGATGGGCTTCGGCTATGAGGACCTCAAGGCGGAGAACCCGGGCATCATCTGGGCATCCGGCACGGGCTTCGGCCCGGAGGGCCCCTACTCGCACAAGGGCGGCCAGGACGCCATCGCGCAGGCCTATTCGGGTGTGATGTGGCGGCGCGAATCGGAGGACATGAAGCCGTCCATCTACCCCACCACGCTGTGCGACTACATCACCGGCATGCACCTGATGCAGGGCATCCTGCTGGCGCTGCGCACCCGGGAAACCGCCGGCGTGGGCCAGAGGGTGGAGGTCACCATGTATGACTCCATGTTGCATCTGCAGATGCAGGAGGCCTGCATGCAGCTCAACCGCGGCTACGAGGTCAACTGGGGTGCGATGCCGCTCAGCGGTGTCTTCGAAACCACCGACGGCGCCGTCTGCATGGTGGGCGGCTTCACTCCGGACCCGCTGGCCCGCATTTCCGAGGCGCTGGGCCTGGACGAGGACCTGACGCTCCGCCCCGAGTTCGCCACCCTGGCCGAGCAGTTCAAACACAAGCCGGCGCTGCAGGCGATCTTCCGCGAGCGCATCTCGACCAACACCACCGAGTACTGGACCACCCGACTGGAGGGCAAGGGTCTATTGAACGCGCCCGTGCACACGCTGGAACAGGCCCTCGCCGACGCGCAGACAGCGGCCAACGGCATGATCGTAGAGGCCGAGCACCCGGGTGTGGGAACGGTGCGCATGCTCAACGCGCCGATCCGGCTCTCTGCCACCCCGCCGACCGTCCGCCGCATCGCGCCGCGGCTCGGCGAGCACAACGTTGAGGTCCTGCTGGAGAACGGCTTCGACACCGAAACCATCGAACGCCTGCAGCAGTTGGGGGTGCTCCGATGACCGCCACGGCAGAATCCCGCGCCCCCCGGGCTCTCGTGGACCAGGTCACCCTCAGCATCGAGAACCACGTCGCCACGGTGGTCATCGACCGCCAGCACGTGCTCAACGCCATCGACGGCCGCGCCCAGGCCCGGCTCAACCAGATCTGGGACCAGCTGGAAGCTGACCCCGCCGTCCGTGCCGTCGTTATCACCGGCGCCGGCACCCGGGCGTTCTGCGTCGGGGCGGACATGTCCACCTCCGGGGTGGACAAGACCGGGCTCGAGTACTGGGCCGGTCTGGATCCGAACGGCTTCGGCGGCCTGAGCCTGCGCACCAGCCTGGACATCCCGGTCATCGCCCGGGTCAACGGCTACGCCCTCGGCGGCGGCATGGAGATTGTGCTCGGCGCCGACATTGTGATCGCCGCGGGGACGGCCCGTTTCGGGCTGACGGAACCGCGCGTCGGGCGGTTGGCGCTCGACGGCGGCATCCACCAGCTGGTGCGCCGCATCCCCTACACCCAGGCGATGGGCATGCTCCTCACCGGGCGGAAGGTCGAGGCCGCGGAGATGCAAGCGATGGGTCTGGCCAACGAGGTGGTCCCCGCAGAGGAGCTCGACGCCGCGGTGCAGCGCTGGGTTGACCAGATCCTCGCCTGCGCCCCCACCTCCGTCCGGGCCGTGAAGCAGATGGTGACGCAGACCGGGCATCTGACCGCCAGCGAGGCGCGAGGGCTCCGGCTGCCGGCGCTCATGGCGGCACTGGACAGCGAGGACTCGGCCGAGGGCGTCCGCGCCTTCCAGGAAAAGCGCCCGCCCGTTTGGCCGGGATGCTGAGTATGCAGTCATTTCAGGAACAACCAGTGAAGGAGCATCCGATGCGGGAATCACTCGCACCCGGCGTCTGGGGCGTCGTCGCCACCCCGTTCCAGGGCAGCACCCTTGACGTCGACACCGACAGCCTCGCCGGGCTCGTGGAGCACTACGAATCCATCGGCGCCACCGGCCTCACGGTTCTGGGTGTGTTCGGCGAGGCCGCGGCGCTGACCGCTGCAGAACGCAGTCTCGTGCTGGAGGTCACCGTCGAGGAGACCAGCCTTCCGCTCGTGGTCGGCGTGACCTCGCTGTACACCGGCACCGCCGTCGAGGAAGTCCGCGCCGCGCAGGCCGCCGCCGGCGGGCGCCTGGCCGCCGTGATGGTGCAGGCCAATTGCGCGAACCCCGCCGTGGTGGCCGCACACCTGAACGCCCTCCACCAGGCCACCGGCGCCAAGGTGGTGCTGCAGGACTATCCCCTGGCCAGCGGTATCAGCATCAGCACCGAGTCTCTGATCAGCGTGGTGCAGGCCTGCCGCTTCGTCATCGCGGTCAAGGCGGAGGCACCGCCCACGTCCGTGGGCATCGCGCGGCTCACCGGGGCGCTTGATGTGTCTGTGTTCGGCGGCCTCGGTGGCCAGGGGCTGCTGGACGAGCTCCAGTCCGGGGCGGCCGGAGCCATGACCGGTTTCTCCTACCCGGAAGCGCTCATCGCCTGTGTCCGGGCCTGGCAGTCGGACGGGTATGGCGCCGCCCGGGAGGCGTTGCTGCCCTACCTGCCGCTGGTCAACTTCGAGCAGCAGGCCCGGATCGCGCTGCCGGTCCGGAAGGAATGCCTGCGCCAGCGCGGGCTCATCGCGGACGCCGGCGTCCGCGCCCCCGGCGCACCGTTCCCCGAGGTCCTCCGGCTGAGCATGCTCAATCATCTGGCGGGGGCGGCCACGGCCCTGGAAGCACGCCCGCCTGCACCGGCAACGTTGACGGTGGCCGGGCCGGCAACGTCGACGCCGGCCGGGCCGGCAACGTCGACGCCGGCGGCCCTCACTACTGCGGGGGCGTTCTGATGGATCTTGGAATCAGCGGAAAAACCGCCCTCGTGGCCGCCTCCACCGGCGGCCTGGGTCTCGCCATCGCGCGCGCCCTCGCCGCGGAGGGTGTGCGTGTGGCCATCACCGGCCGGCGCCAGGTCCGGGCCAAGGAGATTGTTGCCGAACTGACAGACGCATACGGGCCGGGCGCCGTCGCCATCGAGGCGGACCTCAGGACCCCGGACGGCGTGGCAGCCGCCGTCGAACAGACCGTGGCCGAACTCGGCCCCATCGACATCCTGGTGCTCAACGGCCCCGGCCCCAAACCCGGAGCCGCGGCCACCCTCGGCGCCGCCGACATCGCCGCCGCCTTCGATCTGCTGGTCAAGCCGCACCACGCGCTCGTCGCGCAGGTGCTGCCCGGCATGCGCGAACGGCACTGGGGACGGATCCTCGCCGTCGGCTCCAGCGGCGTCGTTACGCCACTGCCGAACCTGGCCGTGTCCAACACCGGACGCGCGGCCCTCGCCGGCTACCTCAAAACCCTCGCCGCCGAGGTCGCTCTGGACGCCGTCACGGTGAACATGCTCCTTCCCGGCCGGATCGGCACCGACCGCGTGGCCGAACTCGACCAGGCCGCTGCCAAACGGCGCGGCACCACAGTCGAGGAAATCCGGTTTGAGTCCCGCAAGTCCATCCCCGCCCGCCGCTACGGTGAACCCGAGGAGTTCGGCGCCGCCGCAGCTTTCCTGTGCAGCGCCCCGGCGTCGTACATCACCGGCGTCGCGCTGCGGTGCGACGGCGGCCTGATCCGCAGCCTCTAACCGCCCTCCCGCACCCCCTTCCCTGCACTTTCTTGTGCACATTCCCGACCACCCAAAGGAACACCATGACTTCCACGGCAACAGACCACACCACCTCCACCGGCCGCGGGCTCCTCACGGCCCCACACCTCATTAACGGCGGGTGGCTCGGCAAGGCGGACACCGAGCGGATGAACCCGGCCCGCCCCGGCGAGCTCGCCGCCCTCTCCCCCAGCGGCACCGCGGCTGACGTCGACGCCGCGATCAGCGCCGCCACGGCCGTGCAGCCGGCTTGGGCCGCCCTGCCCGCCCCGTCGCGCGGCGCCATCCTGATGGCCGCGGGCAACCTGCTCCTTGACCGCCAGACCGCCATCGCCGAGGACCTGGTCCGTGAGGAAGGCAAGACCCTCGCCGAAGCCAAGGGCGAGGTCAAGCGCGCCTCGGATGTGCTGCGCTTCTTCGGTTCCCTCGGTTGGGCGGCCAGCGGCGAAGTCCTGCCCAGCGGCCTTCCGGACACCACCATCACCACCCGCCGTGAAGCGCTCGGCGTCGTCGGGCTCATCACCCCCTGGAACTTTCCCATCGCCATCCCGGCGTGGAAGTCCGCCCCCGCACTGATTAGCGGCAACACTGTGGTGATCAAACCGGCTGAGCTCACCCCCCTCTCCGCCACCCACCTCGCCCGCGCCCTGCAGGACGCCGGACTGCCCGCCGGGGTGTTCAACGTGGTGCACGGCAAGGGCCGCGTGGTGGGTGACGCACTGGCCCGCGACCCGCGCATTGCCGGGCTGTCCTTCACCGGTTCGACGGCGGTGGGCCTGAGCCTGCAGGAAATCCTGAACGCACGCCGCGCCCGGGTGCAGCTGGAAATGGGCGGCAAGAACGGCGTGCTGGTCCTCGACGACGCCGATCCCCGCAAGGCCGCCAAGGTGGTCGCCGCCGGCGCGTTCGGGCTCACCGGCCAGGCCTGCACCGCGACCTCCCGCGTCTACGTCACCCCCGGCATCCGCGCGGAGTTCCTGGCCGCGCTGACCGAGGAGGCCGCCGCCTACACCCCGGGCGACGGCATGGACGCCGCCATGGGGGCCGTGGTGAGCCGACAGCAGTTCGAGCAGAACCAGGCCGCGGTGCGCTCCGCCGTCGAACGCGGCGCCACGCTGCTGGCCGGCGCCTACGACGGCGACCCCGCCGGGCCGCTGGTCTTTCCGGCCGCCGTCCTCACCGAACTGCCGTCCGACGACGCCGCCGTGACCGAGGAGATCTTCGGGCCGGTGGTGGCCGTGCTGGAAGTCGCCGACTACGAGGCAGGACTCGCCGCGATCAACGATTCCCGCTACGGCCTCACTGCCGGCATCTGCACCGATTCCCTGGCCCGCGCCACGGACTTCGCCGCGCGCGCCCAGGCCGGCGTCGTCAAGGTCAACCGGCCGACGGCCGGCCTTGACCTCAACGTCCCGTTCGGCGGCGTGAAGGACTCCTCCACCAACACCTTCCGCGAACAGGGGAAGTCCGCGCTGGACTTCTTTACCTGGGGCAAGACCGTCTACACGGGTGTGTAGCGCGCCATGACGTACGTGATCGCCCAACCCTGCGTGGATGTGAAAGACAAGGCCTGCATCGACGAATGCCCGGTGGACTGCATCTACGAGGGCGGGCGGACGCTCTACATCCACCCGTCCGAGTGTGTGGATTGCGGCGCCTGCGACCCGGTCTGCCCGGTCGAGGCGATCTACTACTCGGACGACGTCCCGGATGAATGGGCCGATTATGTCCGGGCCAACGTCGAGTTCTTCGAGGCGTTGGGGTCGCCGCAGGGAGCAGCAGCGCTGGGCACCACAGGACGTGACCACCCGTTGATCGCGAACTTGGAGGACCCGTGCACGGAGCTATCGGGACCATCGGTTGAATCTGATCCGCGCTGATCATAGTGCCGCTTGCCCAGCACCTACACCTGCTGAACGCAGGCCGAAACTCGTGAGTCCATGGCGGCCCCCGGCTTCGATGAGGGCGGACTGGCGCGCCCGCGCGTGGATTTCTCCAGCCCCGAACCATATGAGGATGGAGCCCTCAACCAGCCGACCCTGAACAAACACCAGGCACCATAATCGCTCACGCTGGACTGAACGGTCCGTCCCAACGCCGGGATGCCCGGTACAACCCTCTTTCCCGCGTCGGGTCGCGGCGCAGGGGCGGCAGCACGACGATCACTCGCAGGAGATGGGCCGGATTCGCTGATTGGGTTCTGGCGGTGATCCCGGTTAGGCTGGAGGTGCGTAGGGGAGTATTCCGAAGCGCTGCAATCGTCAACACGTCAGGCACCGTTGCCTGGCCGGGTGCAGCGGCCAGCCGGACGGCGGGCGGAGAGACTTATGAAGCTCTCTTGTACCCACCCTACGAAAGCAGGAACCCCCTTGAACGTTTCTCCCCTGATCTGGGGCATCACCATTGTCGTCATTCTGGCCCTGCTGGCCTTTGACTACTTCTTCCACATCCGCAAGGCACACGTCCCCACACTGAAGGAAGCGGCCTTCTGGTCCGGCCTGTACGTGGGCATCGCCGTCATTTTCGGCATTCTCGTTCTGATCTTCGGCGGCCCGGATATGGGCTCGGAGTATTTCGCCGGGTACATCACCGAGAAGGCGCTCTCCGTTGACAACCTGTTTGTCTTCCTGATCATCATTGCCAGCTTCCGCGTTCCGCGCGAGGACCAGCAAAAGGTGCTGCTCTTCGGCATCGTGTTCGCGCTGATCGCCCGCACCGGGTTCATTTTCCTCGGCGCGGCACTGATCAATTCCTTCGCCTGGGTCTTTTACGCCTTTGGTTTGATCCTGCTGATCACGGCCGGCAACCTGCTCAAGCCCGAACCCGAGGGCGATGACACGGCCGACAACTTCATCATCCGCCTGGCCCGCAGGATCTTCCACACCACCGATCACTACGACGGCGACAAGCTGTTCACGATGGAGAACGGCAAAAAGGTTCTGACCCCGATGCTGCTGGTCATGGTGGCCATCGGCGGGACCGACCTCCTGTTTGCGCTGGACTCGATCCCGGCCATCTTCGGCCTGACCCAGAACGTCTACATTGTCTTCACCGCCACGGCCTTCTCGCTGATGGGCCTGCGCCAGCTGTACTTCCTCATCGACGGCCTGCTGGACCGCCTGATCTACCTCGCCTACGGCCTGGCCGCCATCTTGGCCTTCATCGGCGTCAAACTGATCCTTCATGCCCTGCATGAGAACAACCTGCCGTTCGTCAACGGCGGCGAGCCGGTCCCGGTCGTGGAGATCAGCACGGGCCTGTCCCTGAGTGTCATCATCGGCGTTCTGGTCTTCACGGTGGTGGCATCGCTGGTGAGCAAGGCCGGCAAGGCGCAGACTGCCATCAACAATGCCCGCCGGCACGCCGTCAGCTACCTGGACCTCGAATACACCGCGGACCCCGCCGAGCGCGAACGGATCTACACCGCCCTGCTGGAAGAAGAACGGCAGATCGAGCAGATGCAGCCGAAGTACCGCAACAAGGCCAAGGACGTGGACACGATCCGCGCCGAAGTGGCCGAAGCACACCGCCAGCACGAGCTGTACCTGGCCCGCTGACCGGCGGTTCCCGCATTGTCTCCCGCCAGGAATTGACCCAGGAACCCGGGAGGTAGCAGCCGGTGCAGAGGCGGAACCCTCCTCTGCACCGGCTTCGCCATCACGCCGTCCGGTGGTCCCTGTTTTGCCGGGCAACGGCTTCCTCGCCGTTACCGGGCAGGTCGTGGACCAGGCGCCCCAGCTGGCTGACCTCCCGGACGTACCTCGCCCGGGAGCACCCGACGAGGCTCCTGCGTGAGCGTCCGTCTCCCGTCTTCGCCCTGAAAGATGAGAATACGACTCACCGGGTGAGGCCACGAAGAGCGGTCCTACCGGGTCAGCCCATAGCTGTCACAGTCCGACGGACAGCGCGCGTGTTAGGGAAGCTCAAAGCTTCAGCAGTTTCTGGACTATCGGCGAGCGACACTTCTCCTCAAGACCCGGGACCTGGGACGTGCTGATCTAGACCGTCGACTGCCAACCTCGACGTTGACTCTTGGGGGTCTGCTCAAGCAAGAGGTGCCTGTGCTTCCGAAACGGTGAGGAGAACCATCCGTGTTTCGTGGTGACCGTCTTCGTGGCGGCGACAGGCACGGCGCGGGCTGCGAAAGACATGGTGTAGACCTCGAACGCGCTGGCGACGTCTGCTTCTCCTACACCGTTCAAGAGCCCGACGGCGATCGTCGGCCGGAGCCACGGGACGAGGGCGTTGAGTCCGACGGGGATGTCAGAGGCGGCGAAGGACTGGACGGGTATTGCTGCCGGCGCCGTGAGCGACCAGCCCGGGTAGTTCATCAGGTGGCCGACCCGTTCGGCTTCGTCAGCGCCGGTGAGGTCCTCCATGACTTTCAGCGCGCCCGGAACGCCGGACGTGAGACCGGCTGCGGTGGTGATCATGCCGTCCTGAACGTATCGCAGGCCTTCCGCCCATTGGACCTGGGGATGGCTCTTCTTCAGCGAACCCAGACGTGACCAGTGGCCTGTCGCCTTGTGCCCGTCGAGGATGCCGGTCCCGGCCAGAACGTTCGATCCGTTGCGGACGCCCAGGATGCGGGCCCCGCGGCCTGATTGCTCCACGATCCACGCCCGCATCGCGGTTTCCTCCGGCCCCTCCGGGGCACCGGCGGCTGGGACAACGACGACGTCCGGCTGTCGGGCCCTGCCCGATCGAACGTCCTCGAACGTGGACGTGGCCACTATCGCGGGGCCTCCGTCAATTGGCGCAGGAGCTGACTGCAATGCAATGGTGTAAACGGAAAATTCGAGGGAGCTGGCAAACACCTCGTAGGGAGCCAGAACGTCGCTCCCCACGGTGCCCGACGAGCCCAGGACAACGGCGACAACAATCGCGCCGGAGGAGAAAGGCCGGTTCACCGGGAATTCCTGCAAGCCCTGCTGTGGCGGCGCGACGTGGCTTTGTGCATCAGCCACCGTTACGCCGGCGAAGGCCATCGCAGCCATAACGGTCAGGGATAAGCCCACCGAGAGAGCGGCGGGGAAAAGACGTCGTGAGCGGGAAGCCATGAGCGTGTCTCGATTCTGCGAACGCGCGGGCTGCCAGCGTCTGTGCACCCTGCGTCGCTCTTCACGCTACGGATTGCCCGGGGCCCGAACATCGGCCCAGGGGATACTTCCCAGCAGGTGCATGTGGTACCGGGGTACTACGCGTGGATGTGCGATTTCGGCTCCGCGGGGCGCCGCAGATGGTTTCGATCCGAACGGGCGCCCTCGCTCAGGCAAGCCGAAGACCTGACCTGGCCGCTTGCTTTCGCACGCAGTTTGGCGGCGATACTATCCGTCGCAGCCGGAATGTCCATGATCTACCTTGACCCCAAAACCAAAGTAATGTTCAAAACGGCATGGGCCAACAGCTAGACGTCGGCTGGGCTGCACGCTGAATGAGCACTCTCCCAATCGCGTGAATTGCCAAACCCCGCGGGGAGTCAGCTCGCACTCTTATTAATGGGGGGGCGTCCCACAGCCGCCGCTGCCGAACTACCAGAATGGAGCCCGACATGGACCTTGAAGCCCAACGCGCCCACATGCGCCAAGGCGCAACGTACAACGATCTCACCCCGGAACTCGTGGATGCACGAGAACGTACTGTCATCGCCACCAACAAGTACAACGCCAGCTTCGGTCAGGCTGCAGCTCAACGGGAACCACTTCTCGCGAAGATCCTCGGCTCCATGGGGACGGGAGCCCACTTCGAGCCCGCGTTCCGCTGTGAATTCGGCTACAACATCTCCATCGGCACAAACTTCTATGCCAACTTCGACTGCATCCTTCTGGATGGAGCGGACATCACCATCGGCAACAACGTGCTGTTCGGTCCGCGGGTTTCCATCTACACAACCAACCACGCTCTTGACGCTCGCGAACGTGCCGCTGGCGCCTGCTACGCCAAACCCGTGCACATCGGTAACAACGTCTGGGTGGGTGGCGGCGTCACCATCAACCAAGGCGTCACCATCGGCGACAACGCCGTCATCGGTTCCGGCAGCGTCGTGACGCGTGACGTTCCGCCGAACTCCCTCGCGCTCGGGGTACCTGCCAAGGTCATCCGCAAGATCACCGACGCCGACCGCTCCGGCTACCTAGATGCCTAAAGTCCCCCAGGCGTTCTGGTCGGCGGCGGCCATGAGAACCTGGCTTGCGACGTTCCCGAGGTTGTCTGGCTAGGCGGTGACCGTCGGCCCTGACCACCTCGATTTAGAGCAGACCCGCAGCGGCCAACGCGGCGGCCAGCGCAGCCTTTGTCGGGGAATCCACCACCCCGTCCGCTGGCAGACCACAGTCCGACTGGAAGGCCCGGATGGCACCGGTGGTTATAGGTCCGCTGATTCCGTCCTGCATCCCGGGGTCATAGCCCAAGGCGATCAAAGCCCCCTGGATCTCATACACAGAGGACAGCGTCCCAAAGCGCCCCGGCCCTCCTCCGCCGGCGAGGGCCGGCGGTGTTGCACCGTCCTGGTAGAACGTCACGGTGAAGATGTCGGTAGTGCCCACCGTCGAGAGGAACAGGTCGTACAAATCCACGCCCTGATACGCACCGTTGGTAATCTCCACCAGGGCCAGATGGAGGTGCGGCGAGCCAGGCGCATCAACGACCCGCCCCAGCACGTCGCCACGGGAAATCTGCGACCCCTGGCCCAGCCCGCCTGGCAGATCGTTGAAATGGGTGTAAAAAGCGCCCACACCATCGTTGTTGGAGCGCATGAACAGCTGTGCCCCGTACACCTTGCCCGTGGAGAGGTTGACGTTGGCGGTGTCCAGCTTGGTGACATGGCCGTCAAAGGCGGCATGGATCTCCGTTCCGCCAACGGCGCCCAGATCCATGCCGTACTGGATGTACCACTCGGGCGGCACGTGGCCGCCTTGGTTGGGTCCGCCATAGGTTTGGGTGTAACCGGCGGGAAATGGATTGCTCATATCCAAGTCAAAAGAAGGCATGTCAGGCTCCCCTATGGGTTGATTCGTTACCGACCTGCGCCATGCATCCGGCGTGGACGCGGTCTGTGTTTGTCGGCGCTGCTCGCTGCCGGTTCCGCAGTTGACTGTCGACGGACCTCCGGCCTATCCCGTCGTGGGCAGCCCCAAAGAGGGGTACGTGCCTGGCTCATGCTTAATATGCGGCCTGAACAGCAGCCGGCAGCTCGTCGACTCCGCGGTAGATCGTACCCTCCCGGCTGCCCTCTATCTGCGTGATTTTGTCCTGCACCGCGACCATTTGCTCCGGGGTCAGCTCTCCGATCAACGTCGACGTCGGGACACTGGCAGCAGTCGCGACATCCGTCGCATAGACCACCGGGTCGTTGGCGCCATCTCCCGACGGGGCATAGCGCTGGAAAGCCTGAATGAGGTTCAGGTCAAGATAGCTGTTTCCCGGGTTCTGCAGGAAAGACGCGATCGCGGCATAACCCGCCTCAAAGGACGGGAATATCAAGAAGTTATGCCAGCTGAATTTGTCCCAATACTGTCCATAGTCGGGACCTCCCGGGTGCCCGGTGAGATTTCCAGGGTTGTTGTTTAACCAGGCGAAGGAACCATCACCGGATCTCATATGGGGCTGGCCCATGCGAACCTCATCATCACTATGGAAGACGTAATGGAATATTTCCTTGCCGTGTCCGTGAAAGTCCGTTTCGTTGGCAGACCCGGGAAACCAAGCTTGGCGGGGAATGCTAGCCTCGGTCGAGGTCAAACCATCCGTTTCGTAGTACCACAGATGGTCTCCTGGTTCCATGCCCATTTCGCTCCCCTTCGTAGAAGCAATGCAATGGCGGCTATGGGGAAAAGCGCACTCTGGTCAGTGCACCGAGAGGCGTCAGAACTCCCCATATGCTCGAGGAGCAGCGCAATGAACGTTTCCGTTCTTTCGGTTACCGCGTCCACTGGGAGGTTTACAGTTATTGCGGGAACCTCGATGGCCAAATGGTAGCCATCCCTGTGGCTGATTTCAAGAATGCATTGATTGAAGCCCACGAGCCACGCGACTGCGGCACCCGTCGTTCAACGCCGGTGCCTGCCTGATCAACGACGTTGACGAGGACCACGATGCCGAAAGCCGGACGCACGCGTGCAAGTACGACGTTCCAAACTTGTGCGACTGCCGAGTGCCTCCGTCGTCGACTGTCTCCCCTCCCCTTTTCTTGTCTCATGCCCGTACGCCGGCGGCTCCTCTAGAACGTATCGTCGAGACATTGACCGCTTCCGTCCCGCCCGCCGACCCCCTACGCGTCAGGGTTGGATGAGGCCAGCGGCTCATAGCAACTTCGCTTAATCTGTAGGGCGAGAATCAGGAACATCACCAATGTCTATCTCCACGATTTCCCCGGTGCGGGAAGATGGATCCATGAGTAATTCTGGCCCCCGCGCCGGTGGGCCGTCCCCTCGAAGGTCGTTCGCTCCGGCACAAAAATTGGCGCACTTGGATGCGTATCAACGGGCCTGCGACGACGGCACCGGAGGCGGGGCATACCTGCGCCGCGAGGGCCTGTATTCATCCCAAATCACCGAGTGGCGCAAGCTCCGCGACGCCGGCATCCTGGAGGGCAAGAAGCCTGGGGAAAAGATCGGCAAGCCCACTGCTGAACAGGCGGAAATCGGTCGTCTACGCCGGCAGCTGGAGGTGAGTGAACGCAAGCTGGCACGGACTGAAGCTGCGTTGTCGATTATGGAAAAAGCACGACTGCTTTTGGAGGATATCTCCGAAAGCGCGGAGCAGCAGCCCTGGTACAAGAAACCCTGATGTCTGCCTACACCGCCCTCACCGGCGCGGACATCCCAACCAGGGAAGCAGCCGTGATTGCCGGGGTCCCCAGGGCCACAGCGACCCGCAAAGTCCGAATCCCGGCGGAAGACCCGCGGCCCGCCCCGGCACCGGCAAATAAGCTCTCAGCGGCGGAGCGCGCTCACATCCTGGCGACCGTGAACTCGAAGGATTTCATCGATCTGCCGCCGGTGCAGATTTATGCCCGGCTCCTGGATGAAGGCATCTATTTGTGCTCAATCTCCACGTTCTACCGCGTTCTGGAGGAGAGCCGGCAGGTCAAGGAACGCCGCCGACAGGCACGCCACCCGGCCCGGGCCGTCCCGGAGCTGGTCGCGACCGGCCCTGGGCAAGTTTTTTCGTGGGACATCACCAAGCTCGCCGGCCCGATCAAGGGCAAATACTACGATTGCTACGTCATGATCGACATCTATTCCCGCTACATTGTCGGCGCCTACGTCCATGCCCACGAGTCCGGGGAACTGGCCGTGGAAATGATGAAGGAAATCTTCGGTATCCACGGCATCCCGCAGATCGTCCACGCCGACCGTGGCACCTCCATGACGTCCAAAACAGTCGCCGCGCTGCTCTCGGATCTGGAGATCACCCGGTCCCATTCCCGTCCGCGCGTCAGCAATGACAATCCGTACAGTGAGGCTTGGTTCAAATCGCTGAAGTTCGCCCCCATATTCCCCGAACGCTTCGGGTCCCTGCCTGACGCGAGGGCCTTCATGGGCTCCTTCGTCGACGGGTATAACCACACCCATTGCCACACCGGAATCGGCCTCAACACACCGGCAGACGTGCACTACGGACTGGCCGCCGGCAAAGCCCTTGAACGCGCCAGAACCCTTGCCGCCGCACGGGCAAAAACACCCGAACGATTCACCACCAACAACGACCCCAAGATCATCACCATCCCCGATACCGCCTGGATCAACAAACCAGCCGAGAAAACCGACACCAAAGCCGCAGCCTAACTCCCACTGGCCTCATTCACCTTGACAAATTCCGACCGCGTCGACCATTATTCTGGCGTTGCCAGTGGCTACACCAGTCGATCGATTCGGCAACGGCCTGGTAGCACAGCCCGGTGGAGGCTCGAGGCTGGGCGAGTCCGACGAGGCGTCCGACGAGTGCGACGCGTACTCCCGCGCCGCCAATCTACTTTTCCGGTCCGTCAGCGTGTCGTATCCGTGGGTCCGCTGCGGGGGCTTCCGCTTCGGCTTCCGGACCGGCATCTTATGTTTCAGCGCCGTGGACCACCCGCGACGGGCATTAGCCCGGGACCAGCCCGTGACCCGGTTGTCCAGGATCCGTCCCTTGCCCTTCTTTGCCGCCCGCGCATACTGGCCCCACTGCGGATTGCTTGGCGATCTCCCCGCGCGCTGACGACGACAACCCCTGTGCCATCCATCATGGTCCCAGGAGCACCCGGGGCCGGACGACGTTTCGCGAGCATTTCGCCGATGAGGCACGCACACCATTCCGTGAACCCTCATCGTGGGTCTCGTCGTCCCATTGACTCCCCCGCTTGGGAGGGCCAAACTCCTCAGTTGGAAGCATTCGGCAATTTTCGTTCCCTGGATCTGCCGGAACTGCCGGAACTGCGTCGAAAGCGGGGTACGTGTGAACCGAGTGACCATTTCACGCCTATTCGGCTTTCTTTCCAATTTGGGTGCCAGCGTCGACGCGCCTGCATCTCCGGCAGGTTTGCAACTACTGGGCCCTGATGACCTCGCAGTCGCGAACGTCGCGTCTTCCACTCTTGGGGCAGCTCAGGACGGTACACGCACGGAGTGCATTGATCCTCACCGCCCCGCGCCTGCCGCTCCTGCCGGCAGACAGGCTTCCTTCCGCTGGAGTCCAAGGGCCCCGCACATCTCACAACCTGCCGCTTGGGCAGCCCTAATCGATCTCTTGGGTAAAGGATTTTGTGGTGGCAAACGTGCTGGAATCGCTCAGCAGCCTCTTTCGCGACTGCCTTGAAGGGGATCCACCCAAACCGTCCATCCTGGCGGGCTTGGATCAACGGATCGGAGAATTATTCATAGTCAGTGCCGACCCCAGCGGCGAAGGCCTGGAACGCTGGCTTTCGGCTCTTCGCTCGATCACCGGCGACGTCGCCCTGCGCGAGACCCTGCTGGTCCGGGCTTTACAGAAAAAGTTGCCCCGCGTAGCCGAAGCCCTCGCCCTGGCCGGCGCGATAGGCGTGCAGTGGGAGCCCGGCGACGGCGGTACAGGCCCGCATTCCTTCTCGATCAACTGGGACTACGTCTCAGCATTAACACGCAACCCCGGCAGCGCCGTCCTGAACAGGTTACTCCTGACCATACAGAAAATCGACGACGTCAAAGCCCTCCAGGCGCTAATCCTGCTCTGGATTGCCGGACCGCAGGCACTGCTTAAGTTGGAGTACGAGAAGCAGGGGTTCCTCTCCCTTCCCATCCCCGGACTCCCCGGCGTGGACCTGCAACAACTGCTGGACCTGATCAACTCACCCATCACCCTGCCGCTACCTTTCGACGTGCCTCTGGACCTTGACGCTTTCAGGACCGCGGCGCTGCCGCCGGTGGAAGGCCCGCTGGGCACCGTCACTCTGGAAGGCCCTGCGGCCTTCGACCAACTGGACGACCTCGCCGTGGTTGTCCAGCTGAAGAAGCCAGCCGACTTGAGGACCAAGTCGGTGGACTTGGGCGGCCGCTGGCAACTCACCTTCGACACCCCGGAGAACTCGGCCACTGAGCTGCGGCTCCAGTTCGGTAGCCGCGGACCGGACCCCGCTGCCCGCTCCGACGGGACGGTGACCGTCCTGCTCGGGCGCACCCCGGCACCCGACGGGAAGTACGCCCTGCTGCTGGGCGCTGTTGACGGGACCCACTTCGCCGTCCAAGTGATCCGTGCGGGCCTCACCTTTAACCCGACCGGCCCGCTGTTTGGCTTCACGGTGCAGCTCGCTCCGGTCGAATTCGCGGTGTCGCCGGATTTCCTGAAATTTCTCAACTTCGGAATCAAGATCCCGGCGCTCCTCACCTTCGAATCCGCGGTGAACACCAGCTACCTGCAGGGCAAAGGACCCACCGGACAGGACGGGCAGGGCAGCCCGCCAGCGCTCGGAATTCAGTTCAGCACGGACATTGGCCTGAATCTGGGAAGTCCGGGCGCCCGACTGTCAGTCGACTCTATGACTACCAGGCTTGAAGCCACGGTGGCAGGTCGCGGCATAAATTTCCGGGCACTGTTCCGATACGGGGCCAGCGCCGAGCTGGGACCGCTGACCGCCACGATGGACGGCGCCGGAGTGTGGCTGGGCCGGTGGACAAACGGCAACGCCGGATTGCTGCCGCCCACAGGCATCGGCATCTCACTCAAGGCCGGTCCGGTTGACGGGGGCGGGTTCCTGGCCGTTCTCGGCCCCGACGAATTCGGCGGTGCGCTGCAGCTGAAGATTCTCGGCATCGGCGCCTTCGCCTACGGGCTGTACAAGACACTTCCCGGCGGTGGCCCGTCCTTCGTCGCGCTCATCGGCATCCGGCTGCCGCCGCCCGGAATTCAAATTGGTTTTGGCTTCGCCGTATCGGGGTTCGGCGGTCTGGTCGGCATCAACCGGGAAGCGAACACCGATCTGCTTCGAGAACGGCTCGCCAGCGGCGCCGCAGGTGATGTGCTGTTCAACCAGAACCCCATGCACAACGCACCCAAGCTGCTCGGGGACATGGGCCAGTTCTTCCCCGCCGCGGACGGCGTCTTCCTGATCGGGCCCACCTTGCAGCTGAACTGGCTCTCCCTGTTCACTCTCGACGTCGGGCTCTTCATCGAACTCCCCGGCCCCCGGAAGATCTTCGTCGCCGGATCTGCCCGTTTGGTGGTCGGTTCGGAGGACTTCGCCCTCGTCTACCTCCGCTTGGACTTCGTCGGCGGCGTCGACCTGACCAAGTCCCTCGTGTTCTTCGACGGTGCCCTCGTGAACTCCCAGATTCTGGGCTTCATCAAAATTTCCGGCGGCGTCGCCCTGCGGATGGCGTACGGCGCCAACGGCTACTTTCTCTTTAGCGTCGGCGGTTTCCACCCCTCGTTCAACCCGGGAAACCTCGAACTGCCCAGGCTGGCGCGCGCCGGCGTCGGGTTCGATCTGGGAATAGTGTGGTTCAAACAGGAAATGTACCTGGCGATCACGTCCAACACCTTCCAATTCGGCTCCAACACCGAAGCGGGAGTGGAAATCGGACCATTCGGAGCCCACGGCTGGTTCCGCTTCGATGCGCTCATCCAGTTCAAGCCTTTCCACTTTGAGGCAGGAGTCGACGCCGGCTTCGACATCGAGTTCGAGGGTGTCTCGTTCTGCGGCGTGCGAGTGCGCGGCACACTGTCCGGTCCCGGCCCGCTGGTGCTGTACGCCGAGGCGAGCGTGCGGGTTATCGTCAAGATCAGCAAGGACGTCACCCTCACCCTGGATGACAACCCGCCGGAGCAAAAGCCCGCCATCGCCAACCTCGCCGACCATCTCAAGGGCGAACTGAGCAAACCCGCCAACGTGCGCACTGAGGGGACCGACCCCAGCGTCGTCTTCGCGGCCACCGCCGCCGCCGGCGTGCTGCTGAGCGCCGTCGGCGACCTGGTCTGGGAGCAGAAGCGCGTGCCGCTGAATCTGGACCTGCAAAAAGCCGAGGGAATCGACCTGGGCGGCTGGCGCAAACTGATCCTGTCCTGCAACCTGGCCCCCACCACGCAGGAATTCGACCTCTTCGGGATGGGCACCTTCCTCCAGCTCAGCGACGCCCAGGCGCTCAACAGTACCCGCTTCATTCAGGAGCAGTCCGGACTACGCCTGGCCGGCGGCCCGGCCGCGAGAAAGGGCCCGGCAGTGCCAAAGAAGGTTCAGCTCAACCTGGTCAAGCTTCCATCCCGCAGCCGATTCGCCCTCATGGCCGGGGCGCTCTCTGCAAATTCCGGGCTGTCCGAACTACTCAGCCAGCGCTTCGCCGGCGCCCCCGTCAAGAAAGAGTCAGCCAAGGTCACCATCCAGCCTGAATTCTGGTCCAGCTACAAGGACGGCCACATGGCCACCGGGCTGACCGCCGGGGAGGCGACCGCAGCCGCGGCACGGACCGGGGCGCTGGCCAGTCCGGCGGGTTCGCCAATTCTCAACCTCACGGGAGTGCTCTGACCATGGCCGCCTCGGATCTGACCTTCACCAGCTGGACCCGCTCCGCGCTCTTCGATCAGGCGACCCTGGTGAACGGACGCATGAACGGCACGCTCGCCCTCACTCTTGTCGATACGGCCGTCCCGTCCCAACCCGCTTCGGGGGAGGCGCCCTTCGCCCTGATGGCGGCTGCCGACATCGCCGCCCTCACCCCCGCCGCCATCCACCACCGGGCACCGGCCGCCGGAGCCAGCGGCGCCGAAACCACCAAATGCGTCCACGTGGATTTCACCGACCCGGACCTGCCGTGGCGCTATACCCCGGAGCCTGCGACCGCGCATGGCGTTAGGCCGTGGCTTGTGCTCTTAGTGGGAACGGCGGCCGAGGCAAGTGTCTCCGGAGCGAAGGGCACTTTTTCCGCCACCCTGCTCCGGGACTACCCGCTCGCGTCCTCCTGGCTCTGGGCGCACCAGCAGGACGACGGAGCCTGTACCGTGGCAAGGCTCGTCTCCCTCCGCCCCTTGGCCGCCCAGACAGAGTACGTGGCAGCCCTCGTGCCTGCATTCGAGGCTGCGGGCCGGGACCAGTGGGACGGTTCATCCGATATGGCCCTTCCGGTGCTCCATTCCTGGCGCTTCGCCACCGGAGAGGAAGGTGATTTCGAAACCCTCGCCGCAGCCCTCCGGACGCCACCGGCAGGGGACGTCGGCAAGGCCAGTCTGCTGTACCGGCGGGCCGGCAAGGACTTCGGCGCCCCTCTGGAAGTCAGGGGCGCGCTGACTTCGCTCCAGCAGCAAGAAACGCCTGCGGCAGAACAGATCGCGAAGATCCAGGCCGACCTGGACACCATCAACCACGCGTTGTCCCAGCTCGCCGGGCCGAAGCCGATCGGCCTGCCGCACTACGGACGGCCATGGCTGCCGGAGCCCGACGGCGAGGCCTCCGGCTGGCCGGTCGACCTCAACAACGACCCGCGGCACCGTGCTGTGGCCGGCCTCGGATTGTGGATGGGGGTCGAAGGGCAGGATTCACTGATGCGCGCAGCCGTCGAACAAGCCGGGGCGCTGTACGAAGCCGCCGCGCGGGTTAACCAGCTCGCCACCGGGTTATGGGCGGCTGGAAGCTTGTGGAATCGGGTCCTGCCTACCGGCAACGCGGATCGACTTCGGGTGCTCGGGACCATGACCGCCCGCCTTGTCACCGACGACGGAGCCTACCCAGCGTCAGCGCTGGCAGCCCTCACCGGGCCGGGAACCTTCCTCGATGCCTCGCTCTTCTCAAGTGCCGCCCAGCGGTTGCAGCGCCCCGGGGCGCTGTCCGCCGCTCTGGCCGAGGGAGCACTCGACCACGGGGCGGCCCTCGCCGCTGCTAACCAGGGTCCGGACCGGGCCGAAGAACATCGGGATTCCCTGGCTTCTGCAGGCCAGGAGGTTCTCGGCGAGCGCTGGGTGGAAGACGCCTTCGGCATCGACCTCGACTGGCTCAGGGAAGTGCTCGCCACCTTGGCCGAGCTCGCTGGAGAGCATGGCGTGGAATACCGGCGACGACGGCGCGAGCTGCTCGACTCCGGGAACGTCGAACACATCGCAGAAATACTGCAGGAAGCTGCCGTCGAACTTGCCCAAAAACTCGCGGGGAGTCTGCAGGAAGCGCTTGCCGCAATCCAGGCACCCTGCGAAGGCACGGAACTGCTGGAAAGGGCCGGGGTCACCGTTGGCGGCGGGTCGATCGAATTCGCCAAAGGTCTGCTGGAACGGGAGAAAGAGGACGAACTGCTGTACGGGGTCCTGCAGGGACTGGTATTGCGCTGCGTTGGGCGTAGCCTGTGCCAGCAGATCGTGGGGAATCATGACCACGTCGGCACAACGCTTTGCGATGACGTGCTCGGGGGCCTGGGCATCGAAGCCCCGGAACGGGCCAGACCCGTCGATCTGGACCGGTTGGCGGACGCGCTTTCCACGGCCCTCGATCCCCGGCAGCCAGACAGTCCAGCACGCCGCCGCATCGGTGACCGGCTGGTGGGGGTGGACCTGACGTCGCTGGCGCCGGTACAGTTCCCGCTCGGTCTGGATTACCCCACGTGGAGCCTGTTGCGGCAGTATGACCGGGAGTGGCTACTGCCCGGTGCCGATGCTCTCGCGAAGAACTCCATCACAGCGCTGCAAACCAACCCTACCTTCATCGATGCGTTCATGATGGGCATCAACACCCAGTTCCTCGCCGAAACGCGATGGCGCGGACTGCCGGTGGACCGCCTGTGCACTCCCCTGCGGATGTTCTGGGGTCAGGTGGACTACGCCGCACACTGCCGACGCGCAGATGTCGAACCCTTCCTCGAGTGGGCCACGGCACCGGCAGAGCCTCTCGGATCGTTAGCCCACCAGACGATGAAACCATCCGAGCCCGGGGCTGTGGGTGCCGAACGGCTGGTCATCATCTTCAACAGCACCCTCTTCCGGCGGTATCCCTCCACACTCGTGTACCTCGTCAAGGCACCGGCGGGCGATCCCGACCCGCTGCTCAAAAGCGTGCCCGAACTGGACATGCCCGACAACCCTCCCGGCGGCATCGACCTTTGGCGCCGGAACCGGATCTACTTCGGGCCTTCCTTCGCCGGCACCCTGACCCCGGATCTCGTGTTCTTCACCTTCGACGTCGCACCTGCCACTCTCGCCGACTATTGGCTGGTGCTCGACGAACCCCCGGCCGAGCTGCGGTTCAGGATCCCCGCGAATCCCGAAATAGCCGTCAACAGCGCAGCCCTGGCGGCCGCCCTTCTGGACGAACCCACGCGGGTCGCCATTAGCGGAGCTGAGCTGCTCAAAATGGCCCAGGAGGACCAACAGTGACCACCTTCACGCTTCGAGACGCCCGAATCGCCGATCTCGACTCTGCCGCAGCGGCCCTAACGCCGGAGCTGGAGGATCTGCGGCCCGACCTCGAGTCGGAGCGGGCGGCGCTGTCGGCCGGATCCTGGACGGTGGCCGACGCGACGGTCCGCGCCGTCGGGCTTAACCGACTGTGGGATCTGGCCACACCGCTGCTGGACCTACTGAAAGCGGATCCCGTCAACATCGCCCTGGGCCGGTCGCCTCTGGCCACCGAGGGCCAGCTCCTCGCCGTCGACGCCGTTCCCCGCACCGCCGGGTTACGCCCACCCAGCCTCGAGGCCCAGGTTCTGACGGCTCTGGCGGGCAACCAGGCGGCGCTGGACGGAGTACTCGTGCTCGGCCACAGGCTCTGGCTGGCACAGCCTGAACCAGAACGCCCCTATCCGTTCGACGACGTCGCCGTTCTGCTGCCGCTGCGGCTCGAAACTCTCTTTGACCCACCTGCCTCCGAGCACAACAGCGATCCTGGCCGCTGGCAACTGTCCCTGCGGATCATTCCGCAAGAGCCGTCGATCCTGCGGCTGGACAGGCATGTCAGCGACCAGGAGATCACCGCACTCGATGCCTTCTGGGCGGCGGTTTTCCACCCGGTCCCCGTGGACGGCTCCTGGCTGGAGGGCGACGCCGGCGAACAGGCTTTTGCCCGGCTCGGACTTGCCGTCGGGCCGGCGCGGGCGGCGTGGCTGGTCGGAACAACCGCGCCAGAGGAGGACGCGGGCGGCGTCCACACCGCCGTTCCCGCGGACCTGCCCACGCAGTCCGAACCGAACCGGATTGGCGGGATGCCTCCCCGGCTATCGGTGGCGATCTGGACCTTTGACGCCGATTCGCAGGCACAACTACTGCCCCTCGGCGTTCTGCCCGTGGACCCGGCCCGGACGATCGATCCGCACGACTTGGAACTGCCCCTCTTCACTGATGCCGCGGCCGCCAGGCAGAGCTGGCTGGTCTCCTGGGACACCGCAGTCCGCGCCGGCGTTGCCGGCAGCTGGCTGCTGCCCCAGGGCCTCGGCCCGGAACAACTTGAGGGCATCGCTGTCACCGGGGTGGGCGACGACCCGGCCGAGGAACTCTTCACCTCGCACGTGAACTTCGGGTCGCTGCGCAACGTGGCCCTGGGCACGGCCACCAACAGCGTCAACGGGTCACCCACGGCACTGAACGCTCCCCCCGCCGAAAGCGATGGGGAGGCCACCTCCGAGCTAGAACAATGGCGAAAGTCGGCGGCCGCTCGACTCGACGCGCGCGTCGCGGGAGCACCGGAACCCCCGAACGACGTAGGCGGACGCCTCGCCCGGCACGTCGCGGGAGCCAAGAATGCCCTGCCGGACTTCCCCGGCTCGCGCGAGGAACCGCAGACCGAGCTGTCCCGCCTGATCGTGCGGGCCTTGTGGCCCGCATTATGGGGTCAGTGGCTGCTCGAATTCTGGAAAACCGCCAGCCACGGCGAAGCCGTCACGGACTGGGCCCTGGACACCGTCTATCCGGAGGGTCCGCTCCCCCCGATCCGTTTTGGATCTGAACCCTGCGGGCTGCTTCCGGTGACCCTCCTGGATGGTTGGCAGCCGGACCGCCGCGGCCCCGGTGGACCCGACCCGGAACCACGGAACACGTCTCTGGCCCACCTGGCCACCGCGTTGGGCGCGATCCGCCGGTCACTGCACCGCCAACTCTCGCCCACCGGAACCATCCGGGGCCGGGACGCCCGCGGATTCGCCGCCCTCCTCGGCCACAGCGGCATTTCGGCCGCCTACCAATTGAGGCTTTTTGCCGACGGCAACCTGCCGCTGACTGCCCTCGGCAAGACTCCGGCCGAACGCAACGAAGCCTTCCGAATCATGGGCGAGTATTTCCAGCGCGGCTTCGACCTGCTGGGGCTTCCGCCGATCACTCCAAGTCCCATCCCGCTCCCCGTGAGCCTGCCGCTGAAAAATACCCTGCCCACGCGCTCCCGCCTGCCGCTGGTCCAGCCCACCCGCATGCTCTACCTCCAGGACCACCAGGAAAACACCGCCCTGACGTATCCGCTGCCCGACCTGGTCAATTACCTGTTGGAACCCGGCAGGTTTGCGGCTGATCTTTCCGACTACGACCTCGAACACGTCTTCACCGGCTACATCCAAACGGAACACGCCGAGTACCGCCTGCACGTGCTGCCCGACTCCCTCCTGATCCGGCTGCTCCTGCACGCGACGCAGACCGCGTATCGCTGGTCCCGCGAGCTGCCGGGCACTCTGGAGGGAGTCCTGAAAGCGCAGCACGACGGGGCGCTGCACCTCGCCCGACGGATTGACCCCTCCACCTTCGGACCCTGGGAAGGCCGGGAGGTTGACCCTGCAACGGGAAGGCCACAGGTCACCCTGGAGATGACAGACCGGCTGCGGTCAGCGCTGGAACGGGCCCTGAGCGCAACCCTCGACAGCGCCTCCACCCGGATCGATCCGTGGGTCACCGGGTTCGCCTGGGAGCGCCTGGACGAAACCTCCCGCAGCACCCGTGCCTTCCACCGGCTGGGGGTCTACGGCTGGGCCAACGGCCCGTTCCCCGGGACACCAGGCCCCACCCTGTCTGGCAGGCTGCACACACCGTCGTACGACCAGACGCTGACCACAACCGTGCTGCGGGACAAATACCGGGAGGGGCTGCGCTCCGGCACCCTCAACGAAGCCGGCCAGAACCCGTGGGCCATGAATCTGACGGGCTCCACCGTCCGGGCAGCGACGGACATCGCAGAGGACGTCCGTGCCGGCATGCACATCTTCGAGGTAGTCGGACGTCGGATCGAGCACATCCTCAGCGCCAACCCGCCCGCGGGGGAAGCCCGGTCCGCTTACCAGCGGCTTGCCGACCTCCGCGCGGCCTACCCCATGTACGCGGATAGGATCCACCCCCGGCAGGTCTGCCACGGACAGAACGCCCTCGCCGGCTTACTCGCAGGCAACGCGCACTTTCCGCTCTCAGCGTCCCAGCAGGCCGCCCTGACAGCACTGGCCCGGTCGTTGGACACATACGCGGACCTCCTGGTGGCAGACGGCGTCACTCACTCCATGAGCCGCCAGAGCGCACGGGCCGCCGACGCGATGGACGCCGCCGCCGGTCTCGGTCCCCCGCCGTCCTTCGCTTTCTCCCGAACCCGGCCCTCGGGCTACCAGCTGGAAACCACAGTGCTGTCCGTGCTCCCTTGGGCCGACCCCCCTGCGGGGGCGACGCCGGCACGCCTGGCCGATGCCTCAGCGGCAGCATTCCTGGACAACCGGCTGGGGGGCGACTGGTTGTGGACTGTGACCAATGCCGACAACGACCTGCAACTGGGGACGGTCACCCTCAAAGAACTGCTGCTGGCACCGGTCGACACCCTGGACCATTCAGCTGCGCACTTCGAGGAACTCGCCCGGCGCCGGCTGGGCCTGCCCGTGGTGAGCATAAGACAGGAGGGCAACCGCGTCTGGCGGCTCACCGCGGCCGACGGCGCGGACCTCGGGACCGTCTCCCTGCGCGAAACCGGAGCCTACCCTGCCCAGCTGGACAGCCTCGATCCGGCAGCACTTGCCACATTGGTCCGCACGGCGGCCGGCGCCCCCGAAGATGCCGCTGTCGACGTCGAACCGCCCCCCGACGGCAGGCTCTGGACAGTTCGCGACGAGCTTGACCACCTTGTGGGCATGGCCGACTCCGTCCTGCTCGGTCTGGACGGCCACGTCCTCGACAGCCTGGGGGAAGCCGAACTTCACCGCCGCATACGGGCCGCCCTCGGGATTGCCCTGCCGGTTGTGGAAGCGCCTTGGCAGCTGCAGCGCTGCGCCGAACTCAGTTCCGCCCTTGGAGCCCGACCTGCCGCAGGGAGGGACATCAGCGCCGATACCGGGAGTCGCGCGTACTCCGACCTGCTTCGCCGCTACACCGCTACCCACGCCGCGGCCACCGACGCCTTGGACGTCGCCAACAGTGCGGCCGGCCTCGGGGAGGCGGGCCGGGCCGAGCAGCTTCAGGCACTGGCTACCCTGGCGCGTTGGGGGATAACGCCCGTCGCGGCCCCTGCCGACGCTGCCACCTTCTACGCCGCCTGCCTGGGCCAGGACCCGCCGAACGGCGGAACTGCCCCGCACGTACTCGCGGCCGCCGCTGCGGACGCCCTCGCCCGCAGGCTGGCGGGCTTTCCGGATCCCTCCGACCTCGTCCCGGCCGAGAAAATAGACCGCCCGGTCCCAGATCATCTGGGCCTGAAAGCAGCCGGAACTCCGGACGGCCTCGCCAGCTTGGCAAGGTCGCTTTCGACGCTCGCCTGCTCCTCCGGCAAGCTGGCCGTGCTGGCGCGTTGGCAGCCCGCCGAACTGCTCGCGGTGACGGTACTATCTGCTGGCGGCTCCCCCGCTGTGGAACCTTCGCTGGACGCAGCCTGGCTCAGCGTGGCGGCCGCCGCCCGTGCCCCCCTCGCCCGCCTTGAGGCCCTCCAACTGGACCCGGCCGTGGCTCCGCTGACGGCATGGTCGAGTTCCCCCGGGGACCCGTGGCGGACCGCAACCGTCGCGGACAATCTGGCTAAGCGCGCCACTGGCATGACGGCGGCGCTAAGGATGCCACGGCTGGTTGTTGCCTACGGACCGGATAAAGTCTGGGAGGAAGCCGAAGTCGCGGCCGGCCTCATCGATTCCTTCAGCGAGTCGGTGCCTATGCCGCAACGCAATACGTACGCAGCGTTCGGCTTCAACGCGCCGGCCGCGCGGGCGCAGCAGGCCATCCTCTTGGCCGTGCCCCCCGTCGCCGGCACCCGGATCGACGAAGACCTGCTGCACAGGATTCTCCAGGAGGTCCGTGAACTTGCCGTCGCACGGACAGTGCAAGCCAACCAGCTAGGACAAGCCGAAGCTGTGACTCCGGCGTCCTGGCTGCGCAACTACGGACCGACGCGGGTGAGGCTCGAGCCCTTCCCGCTCTACGAATAGGAGCACGGAATGGGAACCAGCTACCCGAGCTACGTCCGGTTCGAACCACGGTCCCAGACCCCCGACTTCGCCGACGGAATCGGCGCACGAGTCCACGACCCGCTGTGGTTTCTGGCCCGGCAATGGCAGATGGGTGAGCACCAGGGCGAGAATGCGTCCACCCCCGTGTGGCTGGACTATGACGTCTCCTCCCGGCCTGTGCAGTATCCGGTGCCGGCGTTCGATCCGCGAGTTGTTCCCGCCGAAGCCCTGGTGGAATCGGAGACGGACGACTGGTGGACGATGGGCAGGCGTCTCCGGGCCGGTGCGGCTATAGCCTCCGCCCGGAACCTTCCCGACGACGCCAGCCTGCGATTCGCGGACCCGCCCGCCCCTTATGAGCACTTCACCGGCTTCGTTGACGGACTCGCGCTGTGGCGCCGGCGTGCCGATCTGGGACTGACCGACGCCGATTTCCCCGCAACGGTTCCCGCGGAAACCATTCCGGCGTGGGACGCTTCCAACCTCGTCTACCAGCAGACGCCGGAATCAGCTTTCACCGCACCCGGGCTGACTCTGCAGGTCAGCGGACACCGGGGAGGCCGGATGGACTGGTACTCCGTCGACGCCGTCGGCGCCGCAGATCCTGCAGTGGACCACGAGGCGCGTTCAGCTGTCCCGACGCGGCTGGAATACCCGGGCGCGCCGTTGGCCGGCTGGTGGGAAATCGAGGATCCCGCCCAGGACATCGGCGCTTATGCTCCGGACAGTTCCCACTCGGCCACAGCGATCATGACGGAACTTTATTTCTCGCACAGCGACGAATGGTTTGTTTTCCCTGTCATGGGTACTGCAGGGTCTCTCCTGGCGATCCACGATGCCGCCGTGCAGGACAGCTTCGGCCGCAACTACGCGAGCATGGATGCCGACGGCGCAGGAAATCTGCTCTGGCCGGGCCTGCTGCCGCCGCAGGACTGGACAGTATTCCAGACGGACGGCCTTGCCGCGGAGGACCTCTTGCTATGGCATGTGGCCGAAATTCCGTTGGAAAGCGGCGCGGTGGAGCGCGTTCAGTTCGGCCTGGATGACGAATCCAACTTGCTGTGGGCGGTGGAACGGGTTGTCGAGGGCCACCAGTCACGGGGCTGGCAGGCGGAGAGCCCGGCCGCCCGATTCAATGCGGGAAGTCCAAACGGAAACAAGACGCAGCGGCGCGTCTACGCCTATCTTCCCGGCGACGGCGCCGCCCCGCATTGGATTCCATATGACATCGACGACCTCGACCAGGCGGGGGCGCTCATCCAGCGCCGATTGGTGGACTACTCGCGCCAGGTTCCCGAGCCCATGCCACTGCCGCAATCGCGGGTCCTTAGCGGCGGCCCAGAGATCCACCGGATCAATCCGTCGTCTATGCCGGGCAATGGAATCGAGGTCGAGCGTCGCTGGCAGCTGGCCCGTGACATGAACGGTCTGCCGGTGTTGTGGCTGCAGCGCCAGCGGCGTTCCCTTTTGGCGCCGCCGGCACGAAGGTTGCGCTTCGACGTAGTGGAGCCCGCCAATTATGAGTAAGCGGCGACGCATCCACCACTCGAAACTCGAAGAGAGGCGCCATAGAGGATCCCGCTCCGTACCGTCCTCACCCCCTTGCCCATGACCGACCGATCGAACGGATGGAGATCGTGACCTTCGAGCTTCTCCTGGACCAAAAAGCCGCGCAGATGCTTGCCTCGGGATTCGATCCCGGTCCGGCCCTGGGCCCCGTCATTGCCGCAGGCGCCGGCGAGTACCGGCTGCACCAACGGGCGGTGATCACGGCCCACCCCTCCGCCGGAGTGCACGAGACGCACGGCCTAATCGGGGACCGCTACTTCAACAGAATGGACGGCCCCACTGGCTATCTCGGTTATCCCGCCAGTGATGAGACGGCCGCGGGCGCCGGCAGATTCAACCGCTTCGAGTTCCAGGGGGCGGCCATCACCTGGCATCCGGTCTTCGGTGTGCACGAAGCCCACGGCCTCATCGGCGAGTACTACTGGTCCGCTCTGGGAGGCCCGGCCGGGGCATGGGGATACCCTGTCAGCGACGAGTATCCTGACGGAGCGGCCTCCCGGTCCAGTGACTTCGAAGGCGGCACGCTCAACTGGTCCGCGGTTAACGGAGTTTTGGAAATTCTCGCCCCTGTTCCCGGCACCGTCATCCCTGCCGGTGGAGACTGGGTGCACACTGCCACGGAGGATCGGATGCGCTACGTCATGGGACAGCTGGTTCTTCGGTACGGCTATCCGGTGAATGCGGCGGCCGGCATTGTGGGTAACCTCTGGGCGGAATCCGGCATCCTGCCCAGCCGGATCGAGGGCAGCACGGAGGCAACCCCCATGCGGGCGGCCACCGCCGCGGGTGTGACCACCGACTTCACCGCCGAACAAATCATGCTACGGACGAACCAGGCTGGTCCCCGCCTGCCTGGCGCCGGCCTCGCCCAATGGACCTCGGCGGCACGTCGCGCCGGGATGTTCACTCATGTGTATTCTGGATCGGCCCTGGGCTCGAACGCCCTGTTCAGCATGGACGCCCAAATTGACTACCTCGTCACCGAACTTCGGACCGGCTTTGCCAGTGTGCATGGAGTGCTGATCAACGCCGGGGTAAGTGTTGATGCGGCCAGCGATGAGATGGTGTACAGCTTCGAGGTCCCCGGTGCGTTGCTGAACGGGGGACAAAAACTGCCACGGCAGGATCCACAGGTCCAGGCTGTTTTTAGTGCCCGGCGCGCTCCGTCCCGCCGGGCTAGGACCGCTTACGGCCCGTAACACGACGATTTCCTCTGCCCGTAGTTCGCCGAATTGGTAATCCAAAATAGCAGTAGCGGTCTCGGACGCTGGTACCAGCATGGCGTCGTCGTGGCGGCGTGAGATGCCCGCCTTGATGGAGGCTTCCGTTGCTTCCTGGTGGGGCCCGTGTACCGGGCAGCACACTGGCCAACGTGGCGGGTGCCCCGGTCTTGAGCACTGCGTCGGAGCCCCGGTCGAGTTCCACGAGGTTGGAGGTGCCGAAGATGCGCTCCGTGCCCTCTTGGTGTGAGCGGCTGCGCCCGGATTTGCCGGAGGAGATTGAGACGTTGGCGTAGCTGTAATCCCCGATCAGGTCTGAGAGTGCGCGGATAAACCAGGTCCCTTGCTCGGCCTGTAGAGCAGTCGCTGCCAGCGTCCCTCGTGGTCGCGGATCGGGCCGTCCAGCTCCCACCGCCGAAACAGCAAGGACACCAGCTCCTGCAACCCGCCCTCGAAACCGACCCCCGCTACCGGACTGGCCAGGCTCAGCGAGCCCATGATCAGCCCCGGACCAGTTGCCATGTCATGCCGTTCCCCCGGCAGTCCTGGATAAACCGGTATCAGAGCGGAAATTCCGGACCGGCCGCAACCCTGGGTCGATCCAAAAAAGTAGTCAGCGAATCATGTTGTCAACGGCTCTGGCGACTATGAAGTGGTGAAGGCGAAACCCATCGTCGATGCAGTGCAAGTGAAGAAGCGGGCAGACCCCCTCTCCTTGGGGCGGCGGGCGCCCAGCCACCCCGACGCGCACCCGTAAAGCCGGTCCCCCAACGGCCAGCTCGCCGCCGTCGTATATTTCGTTCGAGAAAGCCGTCATGCTGGTACTCTCCAATTCCCGTATACCCGGCCCGTAAACCGCCCGGTGCAGGTGCGGCGGTTTCTGCCGCCTTGCAACCCATGGGATTCGAGACACAGAGGTTTCGTGACACCGAGTCGTGACACCGAGTCGTGTAGGAAACTACACCACGGCGCGGTTATGGATCGGAACTGGGGTGCAGAGGGCCGAGCGACGGTCCGTGAGCGTCGCTATGCGGAGGCTCTCAGGGGCTCGAGGGCAGCTAGGACGAGGTCGAGGCCGAAGATGAACTCCTCCGCCGGGTCGTAGCCGGCAGCGACGAGCGCAGCGGCGGACTCGTTGAGGTAGGGGAACTCGTCGGGAGGAAGCTGGGGCAGGTAGACGTCCTTGGCCATGTCCGCGAGCTCGTCGGCGGTGTCGAACGGCAGGGTGGCTGCCTGCAGGGCGTAACCATAGACATAGCTGTCGAGCAACCAGTTGGCGTGCGTCGCCATCAAGACCGGGAAGCCGGCCCTTCGCAGGCAGGCGGTGACCGCTTCGTGGTGGCGGAGGTTCGCGGGCCCCGGCGATGTCCGCGACTCCAACAGGCCGATCGCCCACGGGTGGCGTGCGAGAACCTGCCGGGCGGATACCGCCCGCCGTCGCATCGCCGACTGCCAGTCGGTCTCTTCGGGTGGGAGCTCGATCTCCTCGAACACGATGTCGATCATGGCGTCCAGCAGCTCCTCCTTGCTCGCCACATAGTGGTAGAGCGACATCGCGCCCGCGCCGAGCGCGCCGGCCAGCCGGCGCATACTCAGCCCGTCGACCCCCTCGCGGTCGGCGAGCCGGACCGCCTCGACCACCAACCGCTGCTTGCTCAGCCCCGCGTCTGACGCGACCTTGCGTTGTTCCCTCGCAGACACGGGTCTCCTTGCTCGCTCGAAAGGCTTGACAATAGTACATCGTACGATCAAAGTATACCGTACAGCGTACGACGTACGGTGTACGAGCCAGCGAGAGTCGCGGCTCGGACGTGAGGAGGCCTCTGTGGGAAGCGAACAGCGATCGAATGCCGGAGCACGCCGGGCGCCGGAGGCGAGTCCGGCCGGGCCGGCGACGATGCGGGCCGCCGTTCAGCGCCGCTACGGCCCTCCCTCAGTTCTCGAGTCGTCCAAGGTCGGCTTACCGCTGCCCGGTCGAGGCGATGTGCTCGTCCACGTGGGCGCGGCCTCGGTACACCCTGGGGACTACTTCGTCATGACCGGTGAGCCGTACGTGGTGCGTTTGGCGTTCGGGCTCCGCCGGCCGCGCCACGGCATCCCTGGCAGGGACCTCGCTGGTGTGGTGGCAGCGGTCGGGAAGGATGTCACCGCTCTCCGCCCCGGCGACGAGGTGTTCGGCTGGAGCACCGCTGGAACGCTCGCGGAGTACGCCTGCGTCCCGGCGGACAACCTTGTGTCCGTGCCCGCCAACGTGTCGGTCGTGGACGCGGCAGCGGTGCCCACGTCGGCCATGGCGGCGTTACAGGCGTTGCGCGAGATCGCGAACGTTCAACCGGGCCAGACGGTGCTGGTCACGGGCGCGTCGGGCGGCGTGGGCTCCTTCGCCGTACAGATCGCCAAGTCATTTGGCGCCGAGGTGACGGGTGTGTGCAGCACCGGCAACGTCGACTTGGTCCGGTCGCTCGGTGCCGACCACGTCGTTGACTACACGAGGACCGACTTCACCCGCACCGAGAAGCGCTACGACGTCATCCTCGACAATGTGGAAGCCCAGCCGCTGGCGGATGTCCGCCGAGCGCTGACGCCCACCGGCACCCTCATCCCCAACAGCGGACGCGGCGGCCGCTGGCTCGGCCCCCTCGGTCGGATCGTCAAAGCGCGCGTGCTGTCCGGGTTCACCCGTCAGCAGCTGAGGCCCTTCCTGTCGGTCGAGAAGCGCCAGGACCTGCTCACCCTGGCCGACCTCCTCGCGACCGGGCAGGTCACGCCGGTCATCGACCGCACCTACCCCCTCGACGAAGCAGCGGACGCCCTCCGCTACGTCGGGGCCGGCCACACCCGAGGGAAGGTCGTGATCACCGTCTTAGGACCGGACCGACGAGAACGACCCAACCCGTAAGTATGCACTCCCAGACCTGCCGCCACTCCGGCGGACGGACCGCTCCTCTTGAAAGACCAACCGATGACCATCCGAACGAAAATCCCGAATTTGCTCGACAACCCACCGATCCCCGTGCAGGCCAAGCTCGCGGCAGCCTGGACCAGCCTCATGTTCCTCGTCATTTACATCGACTACTACCACCTCTACCAGCCCGGCGAAATCGACTTAATTCGCGGTGGCGTCATCTTCGAGTTCAACATCAGCGGGACATTGATGTCCATTTTCTTCGTGATTATCGCGATCCCGGCCCTGATGATCATGCTCTCCATGACGCTGCCCGCCCGTGTGAACCGCGCCACGAACCTCGTCGTTGCATCGCTGTACATCCCCGTCATGGTGTTCAACGCGGCAGGGGCGTCCTGGGACTACGCCTTTTACTACGCCCTCACTATCGGAGTCGAAGTGCTGATCCTGGCCTTCATCCTGCGCGCCGCCTGGACCTGGCCCCGCACCGCACCGTCGGCGACCATGCCGACCATGCCGACCAGCCATGAGGCCGATCGCGCCCTGCCGCAAGCGTGAACCCAAGAGCAGTACGCGTCCTGTTAGGAGCCATCTGCCTCGGTGCCGCGGTGTGGGCCTCCTGGCGGTGGGATACCAACTACCACTGGGACCTCGCGTAGGGGCCTTCCAAGGCCCCTACCGGCAGGTCATGGACGGCGCTGCACCGGACCGACCCGGACCTGTTTCCGACGGCCCACCACCGGCTGTCCCTGTTTTTCATCATGCAGGGCAAAGCGTACAACCAGTCTGTCGAGGCCAAGGTGACGGAAGAGGACGAACCGGCCGTCCGGTCCTGGCTTGCCGAGCGCACGGCAACCATGCGCGCCATGTGGGAGCCGTTCCTGAGCTAGCCCGCTGGAGCCTTCACTTCGACCGCGACCGGCGCCGCAGCCCCTGGTAGAGACCGGCAATGGCCAGGGGAAACGCGACCATTGCGGCCACGTGCCGGATCAGGCTGGCGGGTGCAAGGAGCGATGCTACGCCGACCAGGATGGCTGGCGTAGCAACGAAGGCAATAACCCAGCGGGGATGCCTGAGAAATACGGACAAGGCAGCCGCCGCCAGGGAAGCCACCGCTGCGGCGAAGATGAAGAGCCTGCCTACCCGCAGGTCTTCAACGACCGGAGGGTCTGGCATGTAGCCGAAGAACATCGCCCCCCACAGGCCTATGCTCACTCTTTTCGGTGAAAAGGTGTTCTAGACAAACCCCATTTTCCGCGAAAGACAGGCATTCTCGGTTTAAACCGCCGACGGAGCCCCGATTACCGTAGGTGGATCAAGGCTGAGAGCCGGTTGAAGAAGACCGAGACAGCCCTGGATCTGATGGGAAAACTACAGGCGTTGTTAGAGAGCGCCTCCGAGGATCTGCCGCACGGGCCCCGGTCCAGGAAACACTGATGGCCACCTACCGGTCGATGCTGGAACTGAAAATCCCCTTACGCCGGGCGGCACTCTTGACCGGCTGTGCGCGGACGACCATTGAAGACAAGCGCGGCTGGTTCATGGAGCTGGTGTAGCGCAGCTGGTACCTGAGGCGTCTCACGGTCGCCGATCATACCGCACTGGTAAACTGAACAAAACTGTTTGAGTAGTGGAGATAAGAGGGCCTCGTGTCTGATGTACAGAAAGAGCGAGCAAAGCGGGTGGACGCCGTCCGGAACAGGGACGCCATCATCGATGCGGCCTTGATCTGTCTGGGGGAAAATCCCGGGGCAAGCATGTCCGAGATTGCCCGCGTTGCAGGAGTGGGCCGGGTCACTTTGTACGGACATTTCACAGCCAGGGAAGAGCTAGTTAGTGCCGTCTTCGAGAGGACCATGGAGCGCGCCGAAGCCGAACTCGAAGCAGTAGACGTTGAGCAGGACACCTGGATGACCTTGAGCGAGCTCGTCCAGTCATCGTGGCGGGTCCTGTACCAGTTCAACTCTCTGCTGGCCGCGGCCGAACGCTATTTGTCGTCCGACCAGATCCGGGCGCACCATGACAAACCGCTTGCCCGGGTGATGTTCGTGCTGGAAAAAGGCCGAGGTGAAGGGCTCTTCCGCGCCGATCAGCCTCTCGCGTGGCAGGCGGCGTGCTTCTATGCCATCCTCCATAGCGCGGCCGCCGAAATTCGGGCGGGACGTCTGAACGAAGCCGACGCAACAAGGATCCTCCCGTCAACCATCTGCGCTCTTCTCACTCCCGCCCCGGAGCCGATTCGGAATTCAGACAAACGCAACCCGTTGAGCGAGACCTAAAATAACTGGAGACGCGCTACGTTGTGGCGACGAGTTGCCGGGGCGTCAATCCCCGTTTCCCACGCCCGCGGTTGCTTTTCCAAGGTCGGTTGCGGGCACCTTCGATGGCTGGTCCACGTGTCTTTTCACTGGGCGGAGAAAGAGAAAAGCGATGATTGCTGCAGACATCGCCAACGTGCCGGCCGCCGCGAATGCGCGTCGGAATCCGTTTTCTATCGAATCGCTTTGGCTTCCGGCCGCCATGATTGCGCTGAAAACGGCAACACCGCCATCGTGGATGGTGTGAAACTCAAAGCGACTCACGCTGCGGCCAAAAGCAGACCCGGCAATACATCCACTGAATATGAAACGTCCGACGACCCTCGAGAGAGCCACAAGTGGCCTCCTGTCAGCAGTAGCAGCCCCTACCGTCAAAGTCCGCTCAGGACCCAGCGCGCGAACAGTGCGCGGCAGAAGAAGCAACGATCGCTTGAACCCGCCCAGCGGGCACTCTTGCTGGCCGCCCATGGGCACAAACTATGGGCCATTGACACACCGCTCCACCGAGGAAGCCGACTAGTGCACCGACCGCCACCGATTGGTCGCGGAACAAGGTCGAGGGAACGATCGGATCGGCAGCCCGGCGCTCGCATCTAAGGAAGTACGCAAAGAGGCCCACACTGATACCCGTCCCCCAAATGACTTCCAGAGAGAGCCATCCCCGATCAGCGCCAAGCACAAGTGAGAGTGCTGCGGGGCTCAGAATGGCCGCACCGAGTCCTTGCAGCGCACGGGTACCAACCAGGAAGGTCTCATTTGGTGCAATACCGGCCAAGAGCGTTGACAGCGAAAAGATGGTGGCACCCGCCACGAATGATTGTGTCAACTTGATTGGAGCCCACCCAGACGGCCCGACCGGCACCCAGGTGCGGCCTTTACGCTGTCCAGAAAGCAGGGTCGAACCCGTTTGGCCAGGGTGACACGGCTCCGTTCATCGCTCGCAGCCAAGCATTGGTTCCTTCGGGCGGCAGAGCTATTTGCCGCCGATCATGCGTGGACGCTGGGCCGGTGGCCCGAGAGGAGCGATCCTAGATACGCACGGACACAGCAACGGCACCGGAGCCTTCCCTGCATCTTGGTTCCTGCGTTTAGGCTGGGGATACTCATGTGCCCATGGCGCCAGATCTCACGTATTCTCACCGGGCACATCCTGCCCGTTAGGGGTAAATCTTCTCTCCGCTCGAGCACAGTAATGAGCGCCCGGCGAAGTCCTTCCGACCATCGATAGCAACTGGGTTCTCCCCCACGTGGTGGGGTAACGGTGCTCATGATCTTCCCGCCCGCCCGGTTCGACGAGTGACCCGTGATTGCTTCAGGGGTCCCTGGAATTTCAGGGCCGGTTGAGCCGGGCACCCGCCTGCTTATTCTGAGCAGTTTCGCCCCGCTGTGTGTCCCGTCCGTGGACGGACTGATTGACCCCGTCCACGGCCTCGGCCATTACACAGTCGTTGCGACAGTCTCCTATCCAAGGCGCCCCCACAAAGGCGTATCTTCTCAGCACCAGCCGAGGGTAGGTGAACTCATCGCTGCGCTGAATCTCATCTGGACCACCGCCAGATTCTCGAGGCACGCATCGATCAAGCGAAATGGGAAGAGATGCATAATCGACTTGGGCCGTCGCTGAGAGCGCGCCGGCCGAAGGCCTAAGTTGGCAATCTCCGGCCGCGAGCTTGGGTGCTAAACCACGCCCACCTTGCTCAGAAAGTCCCGAATTTTCTCTGCCATAACCTTGGAATGTGTCCAGTGCAGGTAGTGTGCTCCGTCGAGGACGACAAGCTCGTGGCGTGTCACGTTGGCCAGCTGGCGTTCATGCGCAGCGCGCCAGTCCGGCTGCTGGTTCATGGTCTCCTGGGATAAAAAGTCGAGCACAGGAAGATCGTTGGGGTATCGGACGGCCTGAAGTTTCGTGGCGTTCTCCCCTACCCGGAACGTTTCGTCGGTGACGGCCTGGTTGCCGAAATTCCAGCTGGTCATCTGGCGCATTTGCTCACGTTCAGCTGTGGTGAAGCCGTCGCCCCCGGGTTCTCCGTAGCCCAGACCCGCGGCCCACCGGATCAGTCCGGTCGTGGAAGGAATGTGCGCCCACGAGTAGTCCGTTGCGGTTGCCTCCGCGGGGCCGGGCGAAGCTGCTACCGACGCCTTGCCGGAAGGGACGGTGGGATCGATGCCGATGACTGCGTTCAGTTCGCCGGGATATTTGTTTGCATAGTACAGAGTCGAAAAACCGGAAATCGAGTGCCCGATGAGTGTATAGGGACCCCTTATGCCGAGCTTTCCTATTACTTCATGAAGTTCTTCGGTGATGTTCTCCACGGTTCGGGGCCTGGCGGTCATGTCGCTGTAGCCGTAACCGAACCCCTCCACGGCAACGACCTGATAGCCGCCCAACTCCCGGATCAGTGGCGCAAAATCCAGTCCCGGGGCCGGGGTTCCAAGCCCGGTGATCAGGACAAGCGTCGGGCCTGTATCGCCGGTGCGTGTGACGTTGATAGCACCCTCGCTGATCTGGACTTTTTCTCCGTATGCGACGGCATTGGATTTTTCGACTTTCTCCACGATGAGGTTTGTTGCGGTTGAAGCCAGTAGCAACCCGGCGAGGCCCAACGCCATCAACCCGGTCGCGCGGAGGAGCCGTTTGCGCCGAGGCCGGCGGCTGGGCTGGGCAGGGGCTGAACCGGCGGTCTGGTCGAGGTTTGCGGGCATGGTGGAACTCCAGGGAGTAGGGACTCGGGGGTGCGGGCGGCGTTCCAAACTTGGACGGGATCTATATCTGTCACGGCTGCCGACTCACTAAATCATACAAGCATGTTTGAGATAACGCTAGACGTTGCCGCCCAGTTCCATAGATGTCCGAAGGATCTGGTGGGAGGAGTCGGCAATGGGTTGCCTGCCGACGCCGGTGGAGCCTGTGAAGGAGAGATTCCGCAGCCGGCTGTCCCGGATCAAGGGGCCCGTGACTTCCCCTGGCCTGGTGGTGGGGATGACGTTGAGGACACCAGCGGGGAGGCCCGCTTCGATCAGGACCTCCGTCAGCAGCAGTGCGGTCAGGGGTGTGAGGTTGGCGGGCTTGAGGACCATGGTGCAGCCGGCCGCAATGGCTGGGGCGATCTTGCGGGTGGCCATGGCAAGCGGGAAGTTCCACGGTGTGATGAAGAGGCACGGGCCCACGGGGCGTTTGGTGACCAGCAGTCTGGACCTGCCATCCGGCGCGGTGCAGTAGCGGCCCGAAATGCGGACGGCCTCTTCGGAGAACCAGCGAAGGAATTCGGCCCCGTAGGCGACCTCACCCCGGGATTCAGCCAGGGGTTTGCCCATGCGCATCGGTAGGCTACGCCGATGGCGCTGGGGACGCGGCGCAGCCGCAGACAGTTCGGCCACACGGAGTGGTCCTGGATGCATACGCGTTCAACGAGGGCTGGCTGATCGCCACCTCGCTCTGGATAGTTGCGGAACCGGGTTCGGGCGTCCACAATGACCTCATGCCTGCCGAGCCCTACTCCGCACCGGTTCCCGAAGAGTTGCAGTTGAGCCGTGCCGATGCGTATGCCCGTGGCCGCCAACTGCGCCGGACCACGCGGCGTAGTGCACTGGCAGAGCGGAGCACGGCACATCGTGACGCCGTTGCTCATATCCGCGAACAGAACGAAGACCGCAACCAGGAACTGGTGCCCCTGCGGATGGAGCGCATGCTCGAGAACCCCTTCGCGTTCTACCGAGGGACAGCCGGGCTGATGGCCATGGACCTCGCCTGCGACTCGCACTCGGGGATCGTGGTCGCGGCATGCGGTGACGCGCACATCAGCAACTTCGGCTTCTATGCCTCCCCGGAACGCAAACTCGTCTTCGACCTCAACGACTTCGACGAGGCCGGCGTGGCCCCGTGGGACTGGGACCTCAAACGGCTCGTCACGAGCGTGGTGGTCGGTGGAATGCACGCCGAGTACACGGAACGCGAGGTGCGCAAGGCAGCACAAGGGACCGTAAGGGCGTACCGCAGCGCACTGACGACGATGCTGGAACGAAACCCGTACGAGCGCTACTACATGCATAGCAACATCAAATTCGCCCGCAGCCTCCTGAGCGCGGACGCCCAGAAGGTGCTGCACCACGCGATCAGGACGGCCAGGAAGCGCACCAATCAGCGGGCCGTGCGTCGCACCACGCAGATGGACGACGACGGTCGCCTGCGTTTCGTTGAACAGCCTCCGGCAATGACGACTGCGTCCGTGCAGAAAAACGACGTGGTACCGCGCCTGTTCGCCGAATACCGTCGCACGGTCAGTCTCGACGTCCGCACCGTTCTGGCCCAGTACACCCCCACCGATCTGGCCCGCCGCGTGGTCGGCGTCGGGAGCGTAGGGACCCGTTGCTTCCTGCAATTGCTGCAGTCCCCCGACGGGGATGCGCTTCTGCTCCAGGTGAAGGAGGCCGGGCAGTCAGTGCTGGAACGTTACGGCGGCATCCCGCAGCCGAGCAGCAGCGCGCAGGATGTGGCAGCGCATGGTCAGGGTACCCGCGTGGTCCAGCTCCAACGGGTGCTGCAGGCAGTGTCGGATCCGTTCCTCGGGCATCTGCAGACCGACGAACGCGACTACTACGTGCGCCAGTTCCATGACATGAAAGGATCGATCGACCTGGCGGGACTCGACTTTGTCCCGTTCTTCGACTACGTACGCACGTGCGCACTCCTGCTCGCACGCGCCCACGCGCAAAGCCCCGCGGCAGGCCAGATTCTCGGCTACCTGGGCAAATCCGAGGCCGCCACCGAAGCTGTTGTCGACTGGTCGTTCAGCTACGCCCGGCAATCGCTGCTCGACTATGAGGCCCTTCTCGCTGCGCACTGATCGTCAGGTGCGGACACTGACCGACCGCGTTAGAGCCACCCGTCCGGGGCACACACATCCCTCGCCGAATTCGAACGCGAACTCATCTCCGAACGCACCATCGCACAGGCGATCGGTCAAGATCCGGTCTGGGGCATCGTCGCGCTGCTCGCCCAGCGTGCGTTGACGCCGGCGGAGGCAGAGATCGTCCGGATCTGATTGAGGGCAACCTAGCCTGCTCCCACCGCCAAGACAGCGAGGACAGCGATGCCGGATACCCAGAAGCCGGAGGCTGCGATGACGGGGACAATGGCTGCGGCGGTCAAATTGACCCCTGGGAAGGCCATGGCAGCAAAGCCCACCAACTCCTACAACCCGCCCCCGAGGCCGGCCCCGCCTGCCGACTGGCCAGGCTCAGCAAGCTCATGGTCAGCTCCGGATCCGTTGTCAGGTCATGCCGTTCCCCCCGCAGACCTGCATGAACAGGTATCTAAGCGGAAAATCCGGACAGAACGCAAAGCTGGATCCATCCAAAGAATAATCAGCAAGTCACGTCGTAAGCGGCCCCGACCACCATGAAGTGGCGAACGCGAAAACCCAACGGAAGGACGAACGAGGTTGAACTCCCATAGGAGGCCCCACGGGGCGGTACCGGATCCGCCGTAGAGGGCCGCTCCCGCACACAACTAAATAGGTCTATCCGGGACCCCACACACCCGCAACATCAGATCAGCGGCAAGAGTGTGGACACTGTCCACACGAAAAACACCAGGAAATGCCCTGACCTGCGGAAACACTGTGCCCGAGGTGGGACTCGAACCGGGTTCCAGCCCTTGAAAACACTGGACTCCCGCCCAAACATCCCGAATCCGGGCCAGTCCGAGACCCAAAGTGTGGACAATGTCCACACCTCGAATTCTCCCCACCAGAGGCCTCCCCGAAAAAAGCCGCACCCCGCATCGACAGGGTGCGGCGCTACTTTCCCCTGCAAAACTTGATCCTGCCGGAGAAGTTCAACCGCGGCTGCAACCGGGAGTCCTGCCCGCGCTCGTTACGGACTACCCGCCACTCCCGCCGCGCGCGCTGAGTCTCCAGGCTCTGCATAGCGATTCCACCTCCCTCATTCCCTTCATGGTCCGGAAATCCAACAGCCGCATGACCGATTCTCTAGTCTTGCCGAATCGACCAGGTACAATTCCGGCGCTAGCCAATATGTCGTCGTCGGACGCCCGCTCTGGGCTGAAAATGGTGCCGTGGTCGACTGTCACCGCCGTGTCTCTTCGGTTCTTTCAGGCCGTGCGCTAGCCGGGTGCTGGGGATCACGCTTGGGGCCCTTCACTGTTCTTTGCCGAGAACGAGGGCTAGATTCCGTTTTTCCCGGTGATCCCCACGGGCGGTCGCTGATGCAATCAGAGCGGGTGCGTTTGATGAGGAGATGACTAAGGCCGTGCTGGCTGAATCCCAGGATGACGAACAGATTATCGCCAGGGTCACTGCCCTGGATGTCGGCAAAGCCGAACTCGTGTGTTGTATCCGGGTCCCGGCGCGGGAGAACCCGAAGAAGCGCTGGCAGGAGGTGGATACCCATTCAACGAGAACCCTGTCGCTGGCGGAGCTGGCCAACCCTCTGGTCGACCTGCGTATCGAGCGGGTGATGACGGAGGCGACCAGCGAATATTGGAAACCGGTGTTCTACCTGCTCGAGGCGCACGGGCTCGAGCCGTGGCTGGTCAAAGCACGCGACGTGAGGCACCTTCCGGGGCGGCCCAAAACCGACGTGCTCGATTCGGTCTGGCTCTGCAAGGTCGCAGAACGGCAGATGCTGCGGCCCAGCTTCGTACCCCCCCGTTACATTTATTGAGTCCCCGAAGGCCGGGGATTTGGTCGCTGGACCCGGTATGACTTTCTCGCCCTGTCACTCATGATCCGGGGGGTGTTGTCGCCGGGTCCGGAGACACACGTTGACTGCTGATAGGGACACGGCCAGCCCCTTTTCCGGGGCGAGGTCTCTTTGTAACGTGGGTGCCAGCATCGGGTGTCATGACTGCGGCCAGACAGCGCGAAGGAGCGCCGGCATGGACGAGGAGATCGCTGTTTTCTGCGGGCTGGACGTTGGAAAATCCGAACACCACGCGACCGCCCTGGACCGGGCGGGAGGACGGATTTTTGATAAGCCTCTGCCGCAGGACGAGGCCCGGCTGCGCGAACTGTTTACCGGGCTGCAGGAGCACGGCAAAGTCCTGGTGGTCGTGGACCAGCCCAACACCATCGGCGCACTGCCGATTGCCGTTGCGCGGGACTGCGGCTGCACGGTCGCTTATCTGCCGGGACTGGCGATGCGCAAAGCCGCGGACCTGTATCCGGGCAAGTCCAAAACGGATGCCCGGGACGCGTTCATCATCGCCGAAACGGCACGGGCGATGCCCCACACCCTCAGGGCGGTCGACAAGGACAGCGAAGTGCTCGCAGCGTTGAAGGTCCTGTCCGGATTCGACGCCGACCTGACCCATGAATGCACCCGGGCGATCAACCGGCTGCGGTCCCTGCTGTTGCAGATCTTCCCTGCCCTGGAGCGGGTTTTCCCCGGCACCGTCCTGACTCGTGCACTCGTCCTGGAGCTGTTCATCAAATATGCGGGACCGGCCGGTCTGCGGGCAGCCGGACGCGGCCACGTGCTGCGCTGGGCCCGGAACCACAGCCGCAAAGACCCCTCCGGGCTCATCGACGCGGTCTTCACGGCCCTGGGCGAGCAGAGTGTCACTGTGATCGGCACCGAAGCCGTTGAACTGGTGATCCCACGCGTGGCAGGCCAGATCAAGGAACTCAAACACCAGCGGGCCATCGTGGCCGCCGAGGTCGGAAGGCTCCTGGACGATTTCCCTCTTTCCACGGTCTTGATGTCCATGCCGGGAGTCGGTATCAAGACCGCAGCGACCATACTCCTGAGCATCGGAGACGCCAGCGCATTCGCCTCAGCCGCTCACCTCGCCGCCTACGCCGGCATTGCACCCGTGACGCGGCGATCCGGCACCTCGATCCGCGGCGAGTTCCCCGCACGATCGGGCAACAAACAGCTCAAGAACGCGCTCTTCAGATCCGCCTGGATCGCCAGCTGCCACCACCCGGCGTCCAAGGCCTACTACGGGAGGAAACGCGACCAGGGCAAAAAGCACAACGCCGCCGTCATCTGCCTCGCCCGCCGTCGCTGCGACGTCATCTACGCCATGCTCAAACACGGCACCTTCTACGAAGAGAAACCCGCCCCGGCCGCTTGACTAAAAGCATAGGGACACCCCCCCCGATCCCGATCCGGCAGTTGCGGGACGTGATCCGGTACCGGATGGATCTGATCGGGGCAAGGACCGCGGAGAAGAACCGGGTCGAAAAACTCCTCGAGGACGCCTGCATCAAACTCTCCGTTGTTTCCTCGGACATTTCGGGGTGTCCGGGCGGGGGATGATTGCCAAGGCGGCGAGGATGCCGACCAGCAGCTCGACCCGGGAACGGGAGCTCATTGCTTCCGCCTGAGTGCTGGCCAGCGCGCGGTGAGCTCACTTTCGTCGATTTCCCCTCGGGCGAACCGCTCGTTGAGGATCCGTTCGGCCTCGTCGTGGGGTGCATAAGGTCCGTAGGGGCCCGGTGCTGCTGGACCCTGGCCGCGGCGGAGCAACAGGATCACCACGGTGACGACACCGCCCCAGAAGAGCAGCATCACCAGCGCCATCAAGATCCATGCCCCGGTTCCCCAACTGCCGTCCCATACATCATGTGCGTGTCTCCTTCGTGGTGCAGGGTTACATGGTCCCGGACTCCAGGGGGCAGTAGTGACCGCCGGTCACGGGCAAAGACTTCCTTAGGCTGCGGCCGCTTCGACGGCCGGGCCGCCGAAGCGCCATTCAAGCATCCCTTCGTGCGGCTGCCGGGCCGGGCGGCCAGCTGGAATCCAGTCCAAGGAAGGCCACGCGCTTGGTTTTGACCCCGGCAACGTGCTCCTGGGCCACGTAACCTCTGCCGGCTCGCTTACCAATGCCGATGGTGTTCACATTGATGATGCCCTCCCATCCCGGCTGGCCACGGCCGCGCCATCCGGCGTATCCGCCGCCGGGCCCCCATCCCCGACCCATCATGCCGCCCGGGTCCAGCCGCGATCTGCAGTGCTTGCAGACAGTCGCTCCTGGTTTAATGCTCTCTTTGCAGAACGGGCAAAGTCCCTGATGTTCTGGTGACTCCGAGCCGAGAAAGGAACCGCAGTGTTTGCAGATGATGGCACCGGCTTTGATCGTCTCCCTGCAGTAGGGACATTCGGCAGTCCCACCGTGGGCCGCAGATTCGTTTGGGCCCGCAGCGTGCGCTGATGGCTCACTCATTCGTTTCCTCCTGTGAATTTTCGTAACAACCCGGAGATGTGCTGCGAAAACCGGAGCGTCCCGGATGGTTCCCCCGCTTCCAGACCCTGGCGCAGCGCCAGTTAATCCCCTCATGCAGGCACGCAACAGGGAACAAGGTCACCCGGATGAGATGATTTTCTGCGATCCGGCCAACGCGGCCGATACTTGAGCCGAGAACAACAGGACGGTCTTTTGGGGGCCGATCATAGTCCTTCCGGTATGGCTCGGTGTTTGGGCTCAGAGCATGGATCCAAGCGCGGTCGGTACAAACGGCTCCGGGGTCCTCGATCCCGGTACAGGGTCGCGTGGCCCGGGACGGTGAACTGTCCCGGGCCACGCGCGCTGTCTTCAGGGCCGATGCCTCACGAGCCTCAGGCGCGGCCCTTGAGGATCAGGTTCCAGTACATAAACGGCAGTCCGTAGCGCTTGAGCAGCCACATGTCGCTGCGTTCCTTGGTGGTGTCGATGAAGGGGATGCTGGGGGCGGGCTGGAGGGTGTAGTCGAATTCAGCCAGCAGCATCTTTCCCCGCGCTGTGGTTAGCGGACATGAAGCGTACCCGCTGTACTGGGCCGCCGTCGGTGATCCGTTCATGGCTGCCAGAAGGTTCTTCACCAGCACCGGGGCCTGTTTGCGGATCGCCGCTCCGGTCTTCGAATTCGGCGTGGACCCGGCGTCGCCCAAGGCAAACACTTCCGGGTAGCGCTTGTGCCGCATGGTGTGTTTATCGACGTCCACGTAGCCTGCGGGGTTGGCCGGATCAGCCAGCGGCGTGTGCTTGAGCCAGTCCGGGGCCGACTGCGGCGGCACAACGTGGAGCAAGTCGTAGTCCAGGGACTCCTTGGACTCTGCCGCGTTGTCAGTAATCACCACCGTGCCCGCGGAGGGGTCCACCTCAGTCACCTCGCTGTTGAAGCGGACTTCGATGCCATATTTCTCAACCACCCGCTCCAGCTCATCGGCGAAAACCTTCACCCCGAACATGCCCGGCGTGGGCAGAACCATGACCACCCGGATGTTATCCAGCACCCCCTGCTTACGCCAGTAGTCGGCAGCCAGGTACGCGATTTTCTGCGGGGCGCCGGCGCACTTGATGGGACCCGAGGGCTGGGTGAAGACGGCCGTCCCGGACTTTAGGTTGCGGATCATGTCCCAGGTCTTCGGCGCCAGGTCGAACCGGTAGTTACTGGACGCCGCCGGGGATTCCATGGCTTCGGCCATGCCGGGAATCTTGTCCCAGTCCAACTGGATTCCGGGACAGACGACCAGATAGTCGTACGTGACGGAACCGCCGGACGACAGTGCGACACTGCGGCTCTCCGGATCAATGTCCGTCGCAGCGTCCTTGATCCAGGCAACACCCTGGGGCATGACGGATGCCTGCGGACGAACCGTCTCCTCCTGGCTGGCGACGCCTCCGCCGACCAGAGTCCACAACGGCTGGTAATAATGCTGCTCGCTCGGCTCAATCAGACCAATATCGGTCCGCCCTGCATTGCGGAGCCGGGCGGCAACACTCAGCCCCGCGTTGCCGCCGCCGATGATCAGGATCTCGTGGTGCATAGACATTGGTAAGGCGCCTCTCTAGGAATCGAAGCGTCGCTTTAGCATCGACGCCGGACATATCGGGTTGTGACCGTGCCACGAACCCTGCGTAGCCGGCAGTGGGTGCGTCTTCGCCTCCGCTGCCGGGCCCACGCCGCCTCCATGTGGTCCGAACCCGTGATACCTACCACAATATACCCCTGGGGGTATGTCGGCGACCCCTTGCCGCAGCTTCCTGCACCACATCGGATGTTGAGAGCCCTGCGGGCCAGGTGGCCCCGCCCGGTCTTCAGTGCCGGCTTCGACGCGATCGCCAAGGAGCGCAAAAAGGGTCCCTTCCTTCGTGCGCCGGCGCCCGCTTCCAGCGGCGCTAGTGGCCGGTTGGCTTCGGCCTGCCCCAGAGATCGGCGTGGAACAGCGGGGCCAGCAGGCAAAAGTTGAACACTCCGGCCGCGATCATGACTCCGCCGAGGACAGCCAGCAGAATGCCCCATAGGCCGCCGGCTCCCAAAATTCCTACCGCAGCCAGCACCAGACCAGCGGCTATCCGCAAAACCCTGCCGGACATGCCGCGCATAAAGGCTACAAATTCCATGATTCTTCTCCGTTTCCCTGGTACTTCTACGGTGTTAGACGCCCTTCAGACGCCGCCGGAGTGAACTGGACATGCGTGGTGTTGGCCTGGGACTCAATTACGACACCCCGGGTCCCGCTGCCATCATCTCTCTCCGGTCCCAATCAACCGCTTGGCCGTTCCGGCCTGGCCTGCGGCAGGCTATCTGGAGCCCGTCGGGGAGTCGGCGCTTCAGTTCCCGGGGATTTTTGCGCCGCTGAGTGTGCAGGCTGCCCGGAGCCGGGTGTCGGCGTCGTTGGCGACCTCGCGGACGGCCGGACTGTCGCTGAGCTTCACCATGGTCTGCGGATCGATGGCCTGGAGGGTCGACTCGGCCGCATCCTTGCCCCGGCGGACGACGACGTTGCGGGGCAGCAGCGCACCCATGTCCGGTTCAGCGGAGAGTGCCCGGCTGGCCAGGGCGGGGTTGCAGGCGCCGGGGATCATGCAGTCGCCGAGGTCCTCGGCGGCGCGGGCGCCGAGTTTGGACGTAAACGGGGCGCGGACGTCGAGCTCCGAGAGGATGCCGAACCCCTGTCCGGCGAGGGCCGCGCGGGTGCACTGCACGGCCTCCTCCCAGGCCAGCGGGACGGTGACAGTATGCGTAAAACTCATAGCTACTCCTGCAAAGGTGGTGGCGGCGTGCCTCAGGCCAGGGACAGAAAGAGTTTTTCCAGGTCCTTGGTGTCCATGCTCGAGTCCCCGCGGACCAGGCATTGTTCGAGGCTGCTGGCGATGATCGCGAAACCTGCCCGGTCCAGAACCTTCGAGACAGCGGCGAGCTGGGTGACGATGTCCTTGCAGTCCGTCCCCTCCTCCAGCATGCGCGTGACGCCGGCGAGCTGTCCCTGGGCACGCTTAAGCCGGTTAATGATCGGGGTGAGTTCTGTCGAATCAAGTTCCATGGCGGACTCCAAAAGTGGTGGGTACTTTGCTAATTCTATACCCCGGAGGGTATAGCGGCTAGGAGCGGGTCTCGGACATCCAGTCGCGCACAGACCATTTGCAAGATACCCCTAGGGGTATTACCGTTGTGGTTAGAAGAACGAGGATCCCTTACGGAAACTCCCCCACCGCCCAACGAAGGAGAGCCCCATGCTTCTGGAACGCATTTATGACGAGGACCTTGCCCAGGCCAGCTATTTCATTGGCTGCCAGGCGAAGGGTGAGGCAGTCGTGGTGGACCCCCGCCGCGACATCGCGGTCTACCAGGACCTGGCTGCCAAGAACGGCATGAAGATCGTTGCCGTCACGGAAACCCACATCCACGCCGATTTCCTCTCCGGCACCCGTGAACTGGCCGCCGCGACCGGCGCGACCGCCTACGTCTCCGGCGAGGGTGGAGCGGACTGGCAGTACGGCTTCGAAGCCCAGCGCCTCAACGACAACGATGTGATCACCCTGGGCAACATCACCCTCAAGGCCCTGCACACCCCCGGACACACCCCCGAGCACCTCTCGTTTCTCGTGACCGACGGCGCGTTCACCGACACCCCCGGCTACCTGCTCTCGGGCGACTTCGTCTTCTCCGGGGACCTCGGCCGCCCTGACCTGCTCGATGAGGCTGCCGGCGGAATCGACACCCGCTTCGCCGGGGCGAAGCAGCTCTTCACCAGCCTGCGCGATAAGTTCCTGACCCTGCCCGACCACGTCCAGGTCCACCCCGCCCACGGCGCCGGCAGCGCCTGCGGCAAGGCCCTCGGCGCCATCCCCTCCTCCACCGTCGGCTACGAACGGCTCTACTCCTGGTGGGGCCCCTACCTCGCCGCGAACGACGAGGAAGGATTCGTTGCTGAGCTCCTCGACGGCCAGCCCGACGCCCACGCCTACTTCGGCCGGATGAAACGCGAAAACCGCGACGGCCCTGCAGTGATGGGCAAACGCAAACCCCTGACAGAACTCGACCCCGCCACCGTCGCAGAAGACCTTGCCGCAGATAAAGTGATCTTCGCCGACACCCGCCCCAACGACCAGGTCCATCAGGGCACCGTGACCGGGTCCGTGAACATCCCGGCCGGCAAATCCACGGCCAGCTTCGGCGCCTGGGTCATCAACCCCGAAACCGATACGAACCCGCTCGTGCTCCTGGCCCCGGACCAGGCCGCCGCGCAGGAGATGTGGGACCATCTGGTCCGCGTTGGCATCGACAACGTCGCCGGATACCTCACCAGCCTTCAGGGCCTGCCCATCAGCACCCCGAAGCTGATCCAGCCTGAGGACCTCGCCGGCTTCGACGCCGCGATGGTCCTGGACGTCCGCAACCGCACCGAGCACGCCGCCGGACACATCCCCGGCTCCCACCAGCTCAGCGGCGGACGCGTGATGTGGAACCTGGACGAACTCCCCACCGAAGGCACCATCGTGTCCTACTGCCAAAGCGGGGTACGGAACTCCGTCGCAGCCAGCGCGCTCCGCCGCGCCGGCTACGACGTCGTCGAACTCGACGGCAGCTACGCCGCCTGGGAAGCCCGGCAGCCGCTGGGGTCCCTCGCCAGCAACTGATCCAGGCACCATCTGAAGTGATTGATTGACATGCGTTGGCGGCGGTCCGGGACACCGGGCCGCCGCCAACGTCTGTCCCAAAATGAGTGGAGTAAACAGATGACGCCCGGTAACGCCCCTTCCCTCCTACGTGGTGGGCGTACCCCGTGCTGGGGATCACAGCGGTCCTTGCCGGGCTGCTGGTGGCCACGTATATGAAGCGCGCTCCGGTCGATGAGCTTCAGGGGGAGGGCGCCGGAGGCCCGTCACGGTTCGGCGCTGTGGGTGCTGTTGTCTCGTTTTTTGCGGTGGGGTGCCCCGTCTGCAGAGGCCGATCCGCTCCGCGGCCTCCACCCCGGGACCAAAGACGTCCATCATGTAGCCATCGGGGCGCGGAGCGGCCGATTTCTCGAGGACCTCGACGTCCCAGCCGGCCATACCGAGCTAGCGCGCCGCGACGAGGCCCGCAATGCCTGCCCCGACAACCACGGCCGTCATGTCCTGCCTCCAACGAGCAGATCAGCCGTGCAGGAGAAGCCCTGCCGGGGAGGCCAGAAGTCCCGCCGACCCCCGTTGGCTCATTCTTGACTCTTTACCCGCCGGCTACCCAGCGCGCACGGTTCCCTGTTGCCCGTCTCCAGTCAGATGTGCCATGAAGTTCCTTCCACGAAAGCTCAGCTCACTTCAGCGCTGGAATTGTCGGCGATCCTGCTGAGGACGGAGTCTTGCCCGCCAGCTAACCTCCTCGAGGCGGATGGGGACGTTCGGCCCTAGCGCGTCCCGCACTGCATCGGGAGGATGAATGCTGGAGGTGGCGTCAAGTGGGTGACGCGTGAGCAGGGGACAGAGTCGGCCGAGCGCCTATGGACGTTGTCCCCTGATCGAGGAGAGTCAAACCCATGAGAGGTCATGGCCTGAACCCCGTGCTGCTGCAGATGAACTTCTTCCCCGGCGTCGTGCGGGAGTGCCCTACCACCAGCGGTTTCACTTCGTAATGCGCCTCAGCGGGTCGTTAGAGAGAATCAGCTCAGCACTGGCTGCCGATCTCGAGGAAGTGAACCCCCCGTTATGACCCCTGACACCACAGGGTCGAATCCGTCCGAGGTGGTCATGAGCGGGACGCAGCCGAAGCCCGACCTGAAATCACTGCCCATGCCGGAGGTCGAGAGGCAACTCGACAGCTCACCGGACGGTTTGAGCCAGGCCGAAGCCACAATGCGGCTGGCGCAGTACGGGCCGAACGAGATCTCCGAACACAAGACGAACCCGCTGCTGAAGTTCCTGTCCTACTTCTGGGGCCCGATCCCGTGGATGATCGAAGTTGCGGTGATCCTGTCCGGCGCTGTCGGGCACTGGCCGGACTTCTTTATCATCCTCGTGCTGCTGCTGGCCAACGCCATCGTCGGCTACACCGAAGAACGCCAAGCCGGCAACGCCATCGACGCTTTGAAAGCGAAACTGGCGATCACGGCCCGGGTCAGGCGCGACGGCGAATGGGCCACGCCAGCCGCCCGCGAGCTGGTGCCCGGGGACGTGATCCGGCTGCGCCTGGGTGACATCGTCCCGGCCGATGCGCGGCTGTTGGACGGTGACCCGGTCGAGGTGGATCAATCCGCGCTTACCGGCGAATCACTGCCGGCCACCCGCGCGGCCGGGGAAGCCGTCTTCTCCGGATCCATCATCCGCAGGGGCGAGATCGGCGCACTGGTGTATGCGACCGGGGCAGACACCTACTTCGGCAAGACCGCGGAACTGGTCCAGGATACCCACACCGTCAGCCACTTCCAGAAAGCCGTCCTCAAGATCGGCAACTACCTGATCGTCCTCGCCGGCGTCTTCGTACTGGTGATCATCGGGGCCTCATTGCTCCGAGGCGACCCGATCCTGACCAGGCTGGAGTTCGCGCTTGTCCTCACTGTAGCGGCGATCCCGGTAGCGATGCCCACCGTGCTATCCGTGACGATGGCCGTCGGCGCGCGCCTGCTCGCCAAGAAACAAGCAGTGGTGACCCGCCTGGTTGCCATCGAAGAACTCGCCGGCGTGGACGTGCTCTGCGCCGACAAGACCGGCACTCTTACCCAGAACGCGCTGACTCTCGGTGAACCATTCACCGTCGGGAAGGTCACTCCCGGGCAGCTCATCGTCGCCGCCGCATTGGCCTCCCGCGCCGACAACGACGACCCGATCGATCTGGCCGTCCTCGGCGCCATCCGCGACAAGAAAGCTCTGGAGCCCTACCTCGTCACGCACTTTCAGCCCTTCGACCCGGTCGGCAAACGCACCGAAGCCACCGTTACCGCCGCCGACGGAACCATGTTCACCGTGACCAAGGGCGCCCCGCAGGTGATCCTGGCTCTGCCCGCCACCACCGCGCAGATCACATCCGCCGTCGACAAGGCAGTCAACGACTTCGCCTCACGCGGCTTCCGGGCCCTCGGGGTGGCCCGCGCCGGCCAGGACGGCGGATGGGCCTTCCTCGGGGTGCTGCCCCTGTTCGACCCGCCCCGCGAGGACGCCGCATCCACCATCGCGACTGCCAGGCACATGGGTGTCACGGTCAAGATGGTCACCGGCGACGCGCTGGCCATCGCGAAGGAGACCGCTGAGAAGGTCGGGCTCGGCACCGGCATCCTCGACGCCGCCGGGCTCGGGGATGTGAAGAAGATCGAGTCCCCGGCGGTCGCCGAGTCGATCGAGACCGCCGACGGGTTCGCCCAGGTCTTTCCCGAGCACAAGTACCACATCGTCGACGTCCTGCAAGAACGCGGACACATCGTCGGCATGACCGGTGACGGTGTCAACGACGCCCCCGCCCTGAAGAAGGCCGACTGCGGCATCGCCGTGAGCGGGGCCACCGACGCCGCCCGCGCCGCGGCCGACATCGTGCTGTTGACACCCGGCCTATCGGTGATCATCGAGGCAATCAAGGAAAGCCGAAAGATCTTCCAACGGATGAACAGCTACGGGATCTATCGCATCGCAGAGACGCTGCGCGTGCTGCTGTTCGTCACGCTCGCGATCCTGATTTACGACTTCTTCCCCATCACCCCGATCATGATCGTGATGCTGGCGCTCCTCAACGACGCCGCAATCCTGTCCATCGCCTACGACAACGTCCACTACAAAGACCAGCCCGAGGCCTGGAACATGCGCCTCGTGCTGGGCATCGCCACCGTCCTGGGCGTCATAGGCCCGATCGCCGCGTTCGGCCTGTTCTATCTGGGGAACCATGTCTTCAACCTCGGCCACCCCGAGCTGCAGACCATGATGTATCTGATGCTCTCCGTCGCCGGGCACCTCACGATCTTCCTCACCCGCACCCGCGGCCCGTTCTGGTCATTCCGCCCCGCCCACATTCTATGGATCGCCGTCCTCGGCACCCAGATCATCGCCACCCTGATCGCCGTCAACGGGCTGTTCATGCACCCGCTGGGCTGGGGCGTGGCCGGCTTCGTCTGGGGCTACGCCATCATCTGGGCCTTGGTCAGCGACCGCATCAAACTGCTCGCCTACCGCATCCTCGACCCCGCCCCAGCCCAGCCCGCCGGGCAGAGCCCCGGCAGTATGCCTGTGGGTCGATGACGGACCCGCGGCCAAAAAAGACGGTTCTCGCTTCCACTCCGGGATCGGCGAGGAGGCCGCGGCGGCTACTTGAAAGCGATCCTTGCCGAAGCCCCTTCCGCCGCTGTTAGAAGACTCCGTGGGCGGAGTGCATACCGGTCTCCCCGGGGGCTTCGGAATCGTGGTCGGCGTCGACCGGATAAGACAGGCCCAAGCGCTGCGCGATCACGGCCGACAGCGTTCACGTCTCAATCGGGCATCGATACCAGAAGTTCCGGCTACGGATGGTCTCCGCGCGGGGCATGATCCGTAAACTTGCATGCTGCACATAACGCCCACAGAAGAAAAATCCGTCAGAGCAGTCTGAGCGCCTAACAGCGCATGAGGAGAAAATGGGAATGTCTGCCACACCAGGCGTCAGTACCGATCAACGTCCCCCGAACGAATCGAAGGAGTCCGCGGTTAACGCCCGGGTGGACCGGGAACCGCCCGCCAACTCGACGCAGCCGGGCAAGAGCATCGACAAGTGGGTCTTCTGGCCCGCAGCCAGCATCATCCTGGTCTTCGCACTTTTTGCCATCTTGTTCCCCGAAACAGCAACAGACATGTTCAGTTCCATCCAAAGCAGCGTCATCAAGTGGTTCGGCTGGTACTACGTCGCGGCCATCGCCGTTTTCGTTGCCTTCGCTCTCTGGATCGGGCTCAGCCGTTACGGTGACATTAAGCTCGGCCAGGATGAAGATGAACCGGAATTCTCGGTCATGTCCTGGTTTGCACTGCTGTTCGCCGCAGGGATGGGCATCGGTCTTGTCTTTTTTGGCGTCGCCGAACCCCTGAACCATTTCGCTTCGCCGCGGCCGGGGGTCGAAGGAACCCCGATCCAGATCGCCCAACAGGCCATGACACAAACATTCCTACACTGGGGGTTGCACGCCTGGGCCATCTACGTCGTCGTGGGCGTCTCAATCGCCTACGCCGTTCACCGTAAAGGACGGCCCATCTCCATCCGCTGGACCCTGGAGCCCCTGCTGGGCACCCGACGCGTCGCCGGGGGCTGGGGCAACCTCATCGACGTTGTCGCGCTCGTCGGCACCCTCTTCGGTGTGGCGACCTCCCTGGGCCTGGGCGTCCTTCAGATATCAGCAGGACTCGAAGAAGCCAACATCATGCAGGCCACCCAGATGACCCAAATCGGCCTGATCTTGTGCATCATCACCCTCACCATCGTCTCGCTCGTCTCGGGTGTGGGCAAAGGCATGAAGTGGTTGTCCAACACCAACCTCATCATCGCCGGTGCGCTGCTGCTGTTCGTGCTCTTCACCGGCCCCACCCTGTTCCTGCTGCGTGAGTTCGTGCAAGCCATAGGCAACTACCTTCAGAACGTTGTCGGCCTGACGTTCAACACACTCGCGTTCTCCGGAGCCGAGGGCGAAGCCTGGCAGGCCGCCTGGACCACGTTCTATTGGGGCTGGTGGATTTCATGGGCCCCGTTCGTCGGCATCTTCATCGCACGCATCTCCAAAGGCCGCACCGTACGCCAATTCGTCGCCGGTGTCCTGTTGGTCCCCAGCACCGTCGGGTTCCTCTGGTTCGCTGTTTTGGGCGGCACCGCCATCCACCGCGAGATCTTCGGCGGCGGAGGCCTGGTCGGTCCGGACGGAACCGTTGATACCGAGGGGGCGCTCTTCGCTATGCTCGGCGGACTTCCCGGCGGGACCATCCTCACCATCGGCGCAATCCTCCTGATCGCAATCTTCTTCATCACCTCCGCTGACTCCGGTGCACTGGTCATGGGCATGCTCTCGACCGGCGGGGACGTCGAACCCAAGAACTGGATCCGCATCTTTTGGGCACTCTCCGCCGCAGCCGTAGCAATCGCCCTGCTCCTGGCCAACGGACTCGAAGCCATACAGACCGCCGCGATCCTCACCGCGCTGCCTTTCAGCGTCGTCATCCTGATGATGTGCGTCGCCACGGCCAAAGCCTTCCACCAGGAACACGCCATGCTCATGCGCGCCCAACGGAAGCTGGCCCGTGAGCAACTGGCAGCCCAGGTATCCGAAGACGTCCAGGACTCCCTGGAGGAGCAATACAAGGGACACGTAGCCGACCAAGTTGCCGCGGCCGTCGAATCGCAGTTCACCAAAGGCCCCTCATCACAGCCACAGGACCACTCAGGCACAAGAGGGCCATAAGGAGTTCCACTAAATCCGCACGGGAACTGTTGAGCACAAGTGGCCCCCGCACCATCAGGTGCGGGGGCCACTTGCTTGACATGACGTATCTGCAGCGTCCCCCGCGGGATTCGCCCTGGCGTCATCCGGGCCCTTTTGGATGAACGAACTCCCTGTGCGGCCTGCGACAGTGCCGCGCTCAGGCATTCCTTGACCGCTCACCACGTCGGGCACAGACTGGCACTGGCCGATGCCGCGGAACAGAGGACGTGAGAGACGAATGAATGCTGCCGGTACATTCCTGATCGTGGTCGGCGACGACGGATCCGAACCGTCATTCGCCGCCCTTCACTGGGCCGTGGACGAGGCGGGCATTCGCCACGGAAAGGTCCTCCTCATCACTGCCTGGCACTATCCACCTGTGCCGTCGACGGTGGAAGACAGCGGGGGCAACGACTCCTTTCACGCCGCTGAGCGTGTCCAGGCCGATGCGCTGAAAGCTGTCGCCGCTGAGGGCGTGGACATCGAGGGAATGCTCGTTCGGGATTCCGCCGCCACCGCGTTGCTGGAGGCAGCGAAATACGCGGACCTGCTCATCGTGGGATCCCGGGGACAAGGAGGATTCGCCGGTCTTCTCCTCGGATCAGTCTCCGGCCAGGTCGTGCACCACGCCCAATGCCCCGTTCTGGTTGTCCGGCCCCAGAGCGGTGCCTGATTCCTGACGCCAAAGCCTCCAGAGGTCTGACGCACGCAAGCAGATGGGGAATGCGAATGGTACCGATGCTCACGCTCGCTTTTGCGGTGCTACTTCTGGCGGGCGTCCTCATCTCCGAACGTGCGAGCCGGACGGTCCTTTCCACGGCGGTGCTGTTTCTTCTCGGCGGCTTCGTCCTGGGCCAGGGAGTCCTCGGCGTTGTCCCGGTAACGCCCGGCTCGCCTGTCGTCGGGGTCCTGGCCCAACTGGCTTTGTTCTCAGTCCTTTATACGGACGGCATGAAAGTGGGGTTATCCGACCTTCGCAGGGCGTGGCGTTTACCCGGCCGGGCACTGCTGCTCGGGCTGCCTCTGACACTTCTTATCACCGCCCTGCTGGCCCATTACCTTGTGGGGCTTCCCTGGCTCCAGTGCTTCCTGATCGGTGCGGTGCTGGCACCAACTGATCCGGTCTTCGCGGCCGCCATTGTGGGGCGCAAGGAAGTTCCCGGGCGTTTACGCCACCTACTGAACGTCGAGTCAGGACTCAACGACGGGCTGGCCCTGCCCGTAGTTCTCGTGCTCCTGGCCCTCGGCGGCGGAACCGATGTCGGGATTGGCGTACTCACAGAAGAGATCTCTCTTGGCCTGCTTGTTGGCGTCCTGGTCCCGCTGATCGTCATCTGGCTGGAGCGCCTTCCCTTCCTGATGGCAACCAAGGGCCTGCAACCGCTGGTGGCGGTATCCATTGGGCTGCTCGTGCTTGCCATCTGCCTGGTGACCGGGGCGAACCTCTTCCTCGCAGCGTTCTCGGCCGGTATCACGGTCGCCACCGCGGGACCGGGCTTCCGGGAGGAATTCGAACAGTTCGGGGAGTTGGTGTCAGAACTGCTGAAGCTGGCGGCCATTCTGGTGTTTGGTGCGTTGATCACGCCAACGTTCCTGTTCGGAGAGATTGCCTGGACAGGCTGGGTCTTCGCTGTGCTGGCCATCGTCGTGGCCCGGCCGCTGGCTCTGCTCGTTTCCTTCCTCGGCACACGGCTGCCGGCCAAGGAACAGCTCGCAGCGATGTGGTTCGGTCCCAAAGGGTTCGCCTCGGTGGTCTACGGGCTCCTGGTTCTCGAATCAGGCATCGAACGCTCCGATGAGCTCTTTCATCTCGTGGCGCTGGTCATTGTGCTGTCCATCCTTGCCCATTCCTCGACCGACGTCCTCGTTGCCAGGCAATTCGACAGCCGCCCTCCCCCGACGCCTCAGTAGTTTGCCGGCGGTTCACGCCTCAGGTGGGCCTGGGTCGGACGACCAGGACGGGACATGGTGCGTGGTTGATGACCTGCGTGCTGACCGAGCCGAGGTGTAGAGCGGGGAATCCGCCGTGCCCGCGGGAGCCGACGACGACGAGATCCGCGTCCTGGGCAGCGTCGAGTATCGCTGACGCCGGTGAATCACTGTGGACGATCTGCCCGGTGGCGGCCACGCCCTCAGCTGCAGCGGACTTCAGCGCCTCAGCCTGAAGCGTGCCTGCGATTTGCTCCGGGGACTCTTCGGCGGCAATTTCACCGGCCGCCGTTTCCAGCACAGCCGGATACCAGGCCATCGGCGGCTTGTTCCAGGCTGTGACCAGGCGGAGCTGGCCGTTGCGCTGCCGGGCCTCGTCGATGGCCCAGTTCAGAGCTGTCTGGGAATGATCGGAACCGTCAAACCCCACCACAATCGTGAATGTGCTGATACTGGTCATTCGTCTTTCCTTTCACTGGCCTCAATGAGCATCCTAGACCTAAGGTGCCCGCGCCGTTCGGAGTCAGTGCTACGGTCGGCGCATGCACTCCAGCCGGTCCTTACTGGCATAGAGATTGGGCGCACGACATGAATTCGGGACCTCCGACACCTAAGGCGGCGTTCCATCCCAGAACGGCCGCGCACCGGGACAAGGGGCTGGGTAGGCTCCGCTTGCGGGATGCGCTGGCGATGGCGGTCGGGGGCATGATCGGCGGGGGCATCTTCAGCGTCCTCGGTGTCACCGTCGCGCTTGCCGGACACCTCGCCGTCGGAAGCTTCATGATCGGAGGGGCCATCGCCATGGTGACCGCGCATTCCTTCGCTACGCTCTCGGCCCGGGCCGGACGCTCCGGCGGCCTCTTCGTCTACCTGCACCATGCCGGGTACCCGCGTGCCGGCTCTTACATCTCCTGGCTGCTGATGTTCGGGTATCTGATCGCGTTAGCGGTGTACGGCTTCACCTTCGGGCACTACGCTGCACATGCCCTCGGTCTGCCGGGGGCTTTCGCGAACGGTTTCGCGATCCTGATCCTGCTGGTGTTTCTGGGGATCAACCTTCGCGGAGTGGGCGCATCGGCGCTGTCGGAGGACCTCGTGGTCATGATCAAGGTCGCGGTTCTTGCCCTGATCTCCGCCATTGGGTTCGCTCACTTCTCCCCGGAGCGGCTTACCCCGTTGGATGACAAGGGCCTGGCCGGTGTCATCGTGGCATCGGCGTCGATCTTCGTCGCCTACGAGGGGTTCGAGCTGCTCTCCTACGATTACGATGACCTCGTGCGGCCCCGCTGGACGCTGCCACGGGCGCTTTACCTCTCGGTCGCGATCGTCACCCTGGTCTACGTCACCGTGACGATCGGCTCTCAAATGCTGGTCAGCGACGAAGTCATCGTGGCCCAAAAAGAAGTGGCGTTCGCCGCGGCCGGCCAGGCGGCTCTGGGGACGGCGGGGTACTGGATCGCGAGCCTCGGGGCGCTGCTGGCGGCGAGTTCCGCGATCAACGCGACCCTGTTCTCGACGGCCCGCCAGATGCACGAGATCGCCTTGGCGCACGAGCTGCCGGCGGTGTTCGCAAGAACCCGGGCCGGCCTGCCCGTCACCGCACTGGTCTTCCTGGCCGTATTCGGCGCCGCCTTCGCCATGCTGCCGGACATCACGGCCCTGCTGACCTTCGGATCGGCCGTCTTCCTGGCCGTCTTCGGAGCCACAAACCTCCTCGCAGCCCGGGTCCTGTCCGGGTTCTGGCCCCGGCTGGTCAGCGGCACCGGTTTTCTGGCCTGCCTCGGCGCACTGATCGTCCTGGGAATCCAACTCAGCCTCCACGACCAGGCCACCCTGCTGCTCATCGGAGTCTCACTGGCCTCCGTCTCCGCCCTTAGACTCGCCTTTGTCCGGTATCAACACCGCCGACAGCAGCCCGGCGCAGCATGAACCGAACCTACGCCTGCGGCCAGTCCCTTTGGCCCTGTCGCTGTTTGGGCAGGGGTGACCCGCAGTGTCACTTAGAAGCCCTCACGCAGCGGCACCGCCAACACGGGGACACCAGGCGCTGGGTCCGGTTGACCGGGAGGAACGATGACGCGGTGCGCTTCCCGGCGGCTTGGGCCTCCTCGACCACGGGTCGCCAACGCCGAACTGATCCCCTCGGTGAGACCACGGGTCCGAGGATGTCCATCAACAGTGCGCCAGCAAGTGCGAGCGAGTCGCCCTGTCCGGCAAGGAGGGAAAGGGCCTCCTGGTCCCCTACGAGAACGGTCCCTCCGCTCTGCCGGTCCGGCATGACGGCTTAGCCGCTCCAGGACTCCCCGATCCTTGGTGGCTCGTCGCGCCTGTGGTGTCCCGGTAGACCATGAACGCCGCCACCTCGACCGCTGAACGCCGGCCGGTTCAATCCTGCCGTTGATCGAAGCTGAATCCGCATGCGCAGCTGTAGGTCAGCAGGTCGCCGTCGTTCCTCTCTTCGGGTGGCGCCGGGTTTACTGTCACCAGCTGCATGGGTTGACCGCAGTGGATGTGGGAGGTCAGCATCCGGCGCAGCTGCGGATCCTCCGAGGGCCTTGCCCGTGCTGTTCCCCTCTGGCCTCGACGACGAACGGTCTGGGGAATCTGTGAATGTGTCATTGCCGCCGCTCCCCTGGCTCAGCCCAGTGAGGCGAGGAGGTCGGCGCAGGCTTGCTCGCAGCGTCGGCAGGCTTCGGCGCACACCTCGCAGTGGCGGTGCATCGAAGCATGCTGCCCGCATTGCTCGGCGCAGGCCTTGCAGGCGGTGCGGCACGCTTCCAGCACTGCACGGGTGATGGAGGCGTCGTAGCCGGCATGGCGGGACAGGATCTTACCGGTGGCGGCACAGATGTCGACGCAGTCAAGGTTGGTGCGGATGCATTTCGTGAGCTCGGCGACCACATCTTCAGTGAGGCACGCGTCGGCGCACGCGGTGCTCGTTTGCGCGCAGTCAAAGCACGCCTGGATGCACTCCACAAGCTTGGCCTTATCGATGCTCCCCAAGTCCTTGGGGTAGGTGTCCAGCATGGACTGTACGTGTGTCATTTTTATCTCTCTCCAGGGTCTATACGGCAGGTGTCTGTAACGTGAAACGACGAGCCGTTCTTACGTCCTGCTGATGGAGAGCTCGACCACTGTCAGCGCCGGCAGATCCGGCGCCGGAGGAAGAACGCTGGAAAGAATCCCGTCCCCGGGCTGCTGCCGGGGGGTCAAGGACGGCGGGTCCACCGCCCCGGTCCTCAGGGGGGCCGGTTCGCTGCGGGGGGACTGCCGCCGTTCGCAGTGGTCCTTCGGCAGCGCCTCAGGATCAACGAACGGGCCAACCTCGTGGACGACGCGGACAATCTGGGAAACCGACGCGGAAGGGTCGCCGGAACTGGCTGCGGTTTCCCCCCGCGTGGGCACTAGCTCAAGGCCTTGTTCGGCCACCGCTTGGAAGGGGTCGTGCCCGGGAACGATGGCATATCGGCTGCCGTGGGTGTAGGACGCGGCTCCCGCCAAGAGAAGGGATAGCAGGAGCCACACAAGTACACCTCGCAGCGAAACTGGGCAGCGAAGCATTCCTAACTTAGACCAACTCAGCGCGGCCATCGCCACTTCCTGGTGGACACCATCTGATCAGCCTAGCCTCGGGCGCCCGCTCAGATCATCTCACGAGTATTACTTTTGCGCGTCGACTTTGGAGGCCACGGTGTTGGAGTCACCCGCCATTGCTTGCGCAGAGCTCGGGCGGACTCCTTCTCTCTCTGGTCCTGCACCCGTCCGCGGCAGAGGCTGCGATCAACGCGGCCGTTGCCCCTGCCAAACTCAGGCCCAGCGCCGCAGGCTTGGGCCCGGTACCGGCTGTCCTGTTCTCAACCGGGTGTCCTATAGGTTCTCGTTGTTTCCGGGGTTCAGTTTCTTTACGTGCAGAAGGTCTAGGGAGTCTGCCTGGTCCAGCAGGCTTCTTCGTTCGGCCAGCAAAAAGTTAGCGGCGCCTACGGCGTCGCGCATACGGCCCAAATGGTCCAATATTTCCCTCCGGTAATGGCCTTCCCGGTCGCACCAAGTGAGCTCCTGAAGCAGCCCAATGAGTCGTCCTGCGACGGCCGGATCCGCCGCTCCGTATTGCCTGGGCTGGTTCATCGCCATATCGAGCAGGTCCTTGAGCTCGGGAAGCGAAACCACCACCCTCACCCTCCCGTTCCCGTCGGTGAGGTGCTCGGGACCGGGGTTTCTTTCTGCCAGCCGGCCCAGGAGAACGGAGAGGTGCCCGATGACGTGCACCGCCGTGGTGGGGTCATTGATGCCCGGGGAGAGTGCACGTGCGGCCACGTCCACCAGCTGGCGGAAGCCGAACCCAACGTCCTGGACGTTCGTGCGTTCAAATCCGGTGGCCACAGCGGCATTAGCGTCCTCGGTCAGCTTTTCCCTGACCGTCGGGGTGAACGCTGCCCCGGGTTCGACGCTCCAGGCGGTGGCGAAGGGAACGCCCTCCACCAGGGAGCTGCCCGGTTCCCGGTCTATCCGTATCACGGCGCCGGACTCTTCGGCCGCCCGCATCAGTGCGCCCTGATGAATCGAGGTCAGGAATCCCGAGCTGGTGGAGTGGATGAGGATCGTTTCGGACGACGGGACCGGTTCCGGTCCACGGGCGGGCCGGTCCAAGGGGAAGACCCGGTCGATGGTTTCCTGGGTTTCCACATTAACCCTGCGCATCATGGTTTCCACCCGGATCTCCCGGGTAAGGTGCGCCAGGAAGAGCACCAGCCCTATGACACTTGCAATAGCGAGCCCGAACGCGACGGTGACGGATATTTCAGGTACGAAGAGGCTGGTTCCTAGGCTTTCGTCGCGAACGCTTCGAAGGACAGTTAAGGCGAAAGAGAAGGCAGCCAGGAACAGGGCCAGCGTGACGTGGACAAACCGGTCGGAAGTAAAGGTACGCAGCAGCCGCGGGGAGAACTGGCTGCTGGCCAGCTGCAATGTCACCACAGTCAGCGAGAAGGTCAGGGACGTCACGGTGATGAGGGAGCCCGAAATCGCCTGCAGGACAGACCTGGCCGCCTCCGGTCCCCCGCTGAAGAGAAAGACGGTGACGCTTTCGGGGAGTTGGCCCTCAAGTCCCGCGTCCAGTGCGGGCAGCACCGTCCCCAGAACCACAGCCAGGGCAACCGCCAATGTCGGAAGGGGCCACAGCTGTGTCCGGAATGCATCCATCCATTGCGCGCCACGGCCAGTCATCGGGAACAAACCGCCGGCATTGCAGGTGCCTCAGTCATAGGTTCCTACTCTCAGGAGAGGGCCAGACGCCGAAAAGCTTTTTGTAGTTAGCCGTACCGTCCGGTTGGCTCCAAGCTGGCTGAACCGGAAAGACTAAGCGTACTGTCAAGTTCGTTCCTCTGTCCGCGGTATATGCCCAGAACCTCCAACATCGAAGGAGTGCCATGCGATTGAAAGCCCCGATAATGCCGGAGATAGGGCGGGAAGCCTATGTGGTTTGATTCCTGGGCGGAGATCCTGCGCGTCCTGATCATCGGCTCGGTTTCATATACGGCCCTGGTGGTGGTCTTGCGCGTCTCGGGCAAAAGGACCCTCGGGCAGCTAAACGCATTCGACTTCATCGTCACAGTCGCCATCGGATCCACCCTGGCGACAATCCTGCTCAGTTCCGACGTCGCCTTCTTTGAAGGACTGACGGCGCTGGCGCTGCTGGCAGGGCTGCAGTTCGTCGTGGCCTGGGCGTCCGCGCACGTGCCAGGCGCCAGGGCTGCGGTGACAGCCCGGCCGGTGGCCCTGGTCATTTCCGGGGAACTTCGACACGACCAGCTGCGAAGGAACCGCCTCAGCGAGTCCGAGGTGCTGCAGGCGGTGCGTTCCACCGGATCCGGCGACCTTTCCGACGTGGCGGCAGTGGTGCTTGAAACCAATGGAACTATCAGCGTCATCCCCCAAAGCAAACTCGGGAACGGTTCAACCCTCAAAGGTGTCAGGGACGCCCACGGGTTAGAGGACCAATGACAGCACCGGCTTCGCACAACGGACGTGTTGGCGCCCAGTTTGGGCCAGCGTATAGCAAAGGAACGGACTGTGGTGGGCGTTCCCGCCGTCGCGAGCTGGTGAAACTACCGAGGAAAGGACTCTCATGAGCAAAGACTCGACACCACGGAAGCAGCAGAAGCTGTCACTGACCGGATCCGTGGCCCTCGGGACGGGGGTGATGATCGGGGCGGGGATCTTCGCCCTCGTAGGCCAGGTCGCCGAGCTGGCCGGGGGCTGGGTGCCTTGGGCTTTCTTCGCGGGGGCCGTGGTGGTGGCCTTCAGCTCCTATTCCTACATCCGCTACTCAGCCACCAACCCGTCCTCGGGCGGGATCGCCATGCTGCTCAAAGCCGCCTACGGGCCCGGAGTGATCGCTGGGTCCTTCTCCTTGTTCATGTATGTGTCCATGATCATGGCCGAGTCCCTGCTGGGCCGCACCTTCGCCACTTACTTATTGCGGCCTTTCGGTTTGCAGGGTTCGAACGTCTGGGTGCCGGTCCTGGCTGTGGCTGCAATCGCGGTTGCTGCCCTGGTGAATCTGGTGGGCAACCGGTGGGTCGAGGGTTCGGCCACGGTTACGGCCGCGATCAAGATCTTGGGGATCGCGGCGATGGCAATCGCGGGCATCCTTGCGGCCGGTGTGTCGTCCCTGGGCCGGCTGTTTACTGTGGCGGACCGCACCCCGCCGGATCAGGGGTGGCTGGGGTTCCTGGCAGGGGTCACATTGTGCATCCTGGCTTATAAGGGCTTCACCACGATCACCAACCAGGGAGCTGACCTGCGCAAGCCGGAGCGCAACATCGGCCGGTCCATCATGATTGCCATCGGTCTGTGCAGCACGCTGTACCTGCTGATTACAGTAGCGGTCACCGGCAGCCTCACGGTCGATCAGATCGTCGAGGCCCGGGACTATGCCCTGGCCGAGGCCGCCGTGCCAACGTTCGGCTCCTGGGGCGTGACGCTGACCGTAGCGATCGCCGTGGTCGCCACGCTCTCCGGACTGGTGGCGAGTCTGTTCTCCGTATCGAAGCTCTACGACATGCTCAGGGACATGGGGCAGGCCCCCGGACTGCCCGGACAGCAGGGCCACCAGTCGCTGTTCATCACCGCGGGGCTGGCAATGGTGATGGCCGCGTTTTTCGACCTGTCCCAGATCGCCTCTCTCGGAGCGATCTTATACCTCGCCATGGACCTCGCCGTCCACGTCGGCGTGATCCGCCACCTCAGGACCGAAATTGAGCCCAAGATCTGGATTCCTTGGACGGCCATCGTGCTCGACATCGCCGTGCTGCTGCCGTTCTTGCTCGTGAAAGTGCAATCGGATCCGCTCACCATAGTGATCACCGTTGTCGTGGCCACAGCGATTACCGTCGCCCAGTGGTTCGCGGTGCGCTACCGGCGCCACAATGATGCACCCTCACACGAGACCTCAACCCAGCACCACTCCGATTGAGCACCACCTGTCCGGACGGATCGGAGCCCCGGGCCGTGCAGCCGCGTCCGGACACATGATGACAACGTCGATCAGCGCCTAAGCGAACCATCCCGGGTCAATGACCAAAGAGAATTCAGGGCCTGCCGGCCCGCCGATGGCTAGCCCGTTAGCGGGTACGCGGGGTTCATCGAGTTACCGAACCTCACCTGTCCCGCTCCTTATCTGGGCGGATCGGTGCACTTGTCACTGCTCCGTGACAGTAAGCAACCGCGATATGGCGGCTCGTCCCGCCCTTGCTGACCCATGAACAAGGTGGGAGTCTGGTTGGACCTTAGAGGTCACCTAATTCGGTGCAACGTAGTCAGGAGCCAAGATGCGAAAGTGCCACAGACAGCACAGCCAACTACTCGGCTCCCTTGTTGACGGCCTGACGCTCATAGGTATTTCCGGGTGCAGCACCGCTACCCCCGACGAAGACTGGTACGCCATCGCCAACGGTGTCGATGCCGACATCGGCGGAGTAGAGGTGCGCAGTCCCCTACGCGTCAGGGTTGGATGAGGCCAGCGGCTCATAGCAACTTCGCTTAATCTGTAGGGCGAGAATCAGGAACATCACCAATGTCTATCTCCACGATTTCCCCGGTGCGGGAAGATGGATCCATGAGTAATTCTGGCCCCCGCGCCGGTGGGCCGTCCCCTCGAAGGTCGTTCACTCCGGCACAAAAATTGGCGCACTTGGATGCGTATCAACGGGCCTGCGACGACGGCACCGGAGGCGGGGCATACCTGCGCCGCGAGGGCCTGTATTCATCCCAAATCACCGAGTGGCGCAAGCTCCGCGACGCCGGCATCCTGGAGGGCAAGAAGCCTGGGGAAAAGATAGGCAAGCCCACTGCTGAACAGGCGGAAATCGGTCGTCTACGCCGGCAGCTGGAGGTGAGTGAACGCAAGCTGGCACGGACTGAAGCTGCGTTGTCGATTATGGAAAAAGCACGACTGCTTTTGGAGGATATCTCCGAAAGCGCGGAGCAGCAGCCCTGGTACAAGAAACCCTGATGTCTGCCTACACCGCCCTCACCGGCGCGGACATCCCAACCAGGGAAGCAGCCGTGATTGCCGGGGTCCCCAGGGCCACAGCGACCCGCAAAGTCCGAACCCCGGCGGAAGACCCGCGGCCCGCCCCGGCACCGGCAAATAAGCTCTCAGCGGCAGAGCGCGCTCACATCCTGGCGACCGTGAACTCGAAGGATTTCATCGATCTGCCGCCGGTGCAGATTTATGCCCGGCTCCTGGATGAAGGCATCTATTTGTGCTCAATCTCCACGTTCTACCGCGTCCTGGAGGAGAACCGGCAGGTCAAGGAACGCCGCCGACAGGCACGCCACCCGGCCCGGGCCGTCCCGGAGCTGGTCGCGACCGGCCCTGGGCAAGTTTTTTCATGGGACATCACCAAGCTCGCCGGCCCGATCAAGGGCAAATACTACGATTGCTACGTCATGATCGACATCTATTCCCGCTACATTGTCGGCGCCTACGTCCATGCCCACGAGTCCGGGGAACTGGCCGTGGAAATGATGAAGGAGATCTTCGGTATCCACGGCATCCCGCAGATCGTCCACGCCGACCGTGGCACCTCCATGACGTCCAAAACAGTCGCCGCGCTGCTCTCGGACCTGGAGATCACCCGGTCCCATTCCCGTCCGCGCGTCAGCAATGATAATCCGTACAGTGAGGCTTGGTTCAAATCGCTGAAGTTCGCCCCCATATTCCCCGAACGCTTCGGGTCCCTGCCTGACGCGAGGGCCTTCATGGGCTCCTTCGTCGACGGGTATAACCACACCCATTGCCACACCGGAATCGGCCTCAACACACCGGCAGACGTGCACTACGGACTGGCCGCCGGCAAAGCCCTTGAACGCGCCAGAACCCTTGCCGCCGCACGGGCAAAAACACCCGAACGATTCACCACCAACAACGACCCCAAGATCATCACCATCCCCGACAGCGCCTGGATCAACAAACCAGCCGAGAAAACCGACACCAAAGCCGCAGCCTAACTCCCACTGGCCTCATTCACCTTGACAAATTCCGGTCTGCTCCTTGTTTCAGAGGATGAAAACAAGCCAGGGAGGTTCCTAGGCACTCTTTTCAACACGTCAACTTCACCTGTAGATGTTGGCTTTTCCGACGCGAACGACAACGTCACCGTTCGCGTGGAGTCACAAGGGCAGCTCGGGTTCGATACCAGGCAGCTCCTCTTCTCCTCAGTCAGTGAAATTCCGGGTTCCAGGTTGCCGGTTACGGTGACCGTAGGATCGGAGCAAAAAGAGCTCTCCACCCCGGTGTTGGACGGCACCTTGCAGGCATACCGTCCCTTCCTTCCCACCGTGAGCCCGTCAGCGTCGTCGGGCGACAAGTAGGGCGTCCATCCACGGGAGGGCCCCGTTGCGCTTGGGCTCCAGCACGTTCCCGCCGGGCACGCCCGTCCCGATGCTCCTCCGCCATCTACAAGCGCAACTTTGCTGAGGCATACAGTTGAGCCACCGAAGTGGCGCGCATTGGTCCTGGTTCCAGCGACCTCACCGGTCCTTTATCAACAGCGATTTTCAGTCTCAGTTCAGGGGCCATCCCGGCGCCGGGCCGCCCTCCGGAAGGCCGGAACTGTCCTGCCGGCCGGAGCCGCAAGTGCCGGAACCCATAGCTCAAGTCAGATAGGCAAATCGGCCCTTAGATGAGGGGCACAGATGCGGTCTATTCAATGCCATTAGCGACGTGATGTGTCAATCAGGTTCACTTTGCGACCCGGCCCACGATCCGGTGTGCCACCAGCCGGTCGATTCCGGGCAGATGGGTTGCCTGGATGATCCACCGGTGCAGGAGCCGCTGGGTCCTATTGGCGGGGAGGAACGATGACGCGGCGCGGCGCCCGGCGGCTTGGGCCTCCTCGACCACGGGCCGCCAGCGTCGCTCGAAGTCGACAAGTGCCTGGCTGATCCAATCCGGTGAGACCACAGGTCCGAGGACGTCCCCCAGGTGCGCGGCACCGGCGATGGCGAGTGAGCCGCCCTGCCCCGCGAGGAGCGACGCTGCACCGCAGGCGTCACCCACGAGAACGGTCCGGCCGCGCTGCCAGTCCAGCATCACAATCTGTGCGACGACATCGTCGTAAGGATGCTCGGGACAAAGTTTCAGCAGCCGGTCCACGGCGTGGCCGAGTCCGGAGAACTCCCGGCGCAGCCGCTCCCGCGGGCTCCTGGACCGCTGGCCCTCCGGCGTGCCGGTAGCGTCCCGTTAGACCACTAATGCCGCCGCCTCGTCCGAGCGGAGGCTGTAGAGTCCGGCCACCCGCTCGATGCTGTCGGGAAGGATGAAACGGTTCCGGAAACGGGCGTTCAGGAGCGGTTCGGTCACGATGAAGGCTGCTGCCCGCATGCCCAAGGGGCGCAGATACTCGGCTTCGGGGCCGAACACCTGGGAGCGCACTCGGGAATGGATGCCGTCAGCGGAGGACGTCCGCGGCGACCGTCACCTCCGGGGAGCCCTCGACGGCGATCTGAACGCCGTCGTCGTCACTCCATACACGGGATACCGGCGCCCCATAACTGACCCGCACCCGGCCGGGCGCCACGTCTTCAAGCGCCGCGCGGGCGGCTCGCTCCATGTCAGGGCGCAGCAGGCTCAGGACGTTCCCGCCGGCCAGCCGCGCGAACTGGTCGTAATCGAGGCTGGACATGGGGTGCCCTGTCGCATCGACATACTCGGCTGCCTCGACAGGGTAGGCCACTGCCGCGAGCCGCCGGGTAAAGACCAATCCGCTCCGCCGCCTCCACCCCCGGGCCAAAGAAGTCCATCATGTAGCCATCGGGGCGCGGGGCGACCGATTTCTCGAGGAGCTCGACTTCCCTGCCGGCCAGACCAAGCTGGCTGTCCGCGACAAGACCCGCAAGGGCTCACCCCTGTGCCTGATCGGAGACTCCGGGACCGGCAAATCGCACCTGCTCATCGGGCTCGGCACCGCCGCGGCCGAGAAGGGCTACCGGTTCAAATACACACTCGCGACCCGGCTCGTAACCGAACTCGTCGAAGCCGCCGATGAAAAGATGCTGGCCAAAACCATGTCCGCTACGGCCGCGTCGACCTGCTCTGCATCAATGACCTCGGTTATATGGAACTGGACCGTCGCGGCGCCGAACTCCTCTTCCAGCTCCTCACCGAAAGGGAAGAGAAGAACTCCATCGCAATCGCCTTCCAACGAATCCTTCTCCGGCTGGACAAAAACCTTCACCGACCCGCGCCTCTGCGCCGCCATCGTCGATCGGCTGACGTTTAACCGCGCCATCATCGAAACCGGTACCGATTCCTACCGCCTCGCCCACACCCTCGCCCAACAAACCGCAGGTTAGACCTTGGCGCCGCTCGTTGTCTTATTCCCTAAGGAGGTAAGAGCCAACGCCATGCCTGCAATCGAGACGGGTAGCGCCACGATGTACGCGTTGCCGAAGTATGTGAAGGCCAAACTCAAAGGATAGGCCGCACCCAGCCATCCGCCCACCATCAACGAAACCCTTCCAACAGTTGAACGGGGGTGGCCCAGCAACGTAATCAGACTCACCGAGATGCACCAGGCACTAGCTAGAAGGAAAGTGAACGCACCAGCGAACGCAAGGCGGTCAGCGGTGAAAGCGCTAGCAAAACTGGTAATCCCAATCATCGAAAGTACGAGTCCAAGAAGCATCAACCCTAGTTCCGACACTAAGACGGCCGGGCGTTCGATCAGCGACTTGAGCATGGAACGACCCTAGTTGGGGTGGCCCCGACAGGCCATATCAACTGCGCTGCCTGAAACCACTGAAGTTATTCCGTAGAGCCTTCGAGGTTCCTGCAACGGAATGGCAGGTGGTCCTGGATCAGGCCGTCTCAGTGGTCCTAAATCAGGTTGACATACTCACTCCATCCTGGCCCATTCCTCGACCGACGTCCTCGTCGCCCGGCAGTTCGAAAATCCGGCGCCCCGTACGCCGCAGTAGCCTGCCGCGGTTCACGAGACCTTGGGGCGGGCACGTCTGGGCGTTCAGGCCGCGCAGGCTTGCCCGCCCCTGAGTTTCACCCAGCGCCCCCGGCGCCGACGCAGCATCTCGCCACCTCCTGAACAGCAAGCTCCCGGCGGATGTTCAGCGGTTCGCTTGCCGGCGGCACTCCACCCCGATGTGCGGGTCGGGTTTACTTTGCGATTCTGCCCAGGATCTGACGGGCCACCAGCCGATCGATTCCCGGCAGATGGGTGGCCCGGATGATCCACCGGCGCAGGAGGCGCCGGGTCCGGTTGGCAGGGAGGAACGATGATGCCGCGCGCCGCCCGGCTGCCTGAGCCTCATCGACGAGGGGTCGCCAGCGCCGCTCGAATTCCGCGAGGGCCGGGCTGATTCCCCCGGGTGAGCCCACGGGTCCCAGAACATCCCCGAGCAGCGCGGCGCCGGCGATGGCGAGCGAGCCGCCTTGGCCGGCGAGGAGCGACACGGCCCCGCAGGCGTCCCCCACGAGGACAATCCGCCCCCGCCGCCAGCCAGGCATGACAATCTGTGCGACGACATCGTCGTACGGATGCTCGGGGCACAGTTCCAGCAGCCGGTCGACCGCGTGGCCGAGTCCTGCGAACTCCCGGCGCAGCCGCTCCTGCGGGCTCCCGGAACGCTGGTGTCCTGGGGCGCCTGCGGGATCCCGGTAGACCATGAACGCCGCGACCTCATCCGAGCGGAGGCTGTATAGCCCAGCCATCCGGTCGATGCTGTCGGTGAGGACGAACCGGTTCCGGAAGCGGGCATTCAGGTCCGGTTCGGTCACGATGAAGGCGGCAGCACGCATGCCCAAAGGGCGCAGGTACTCATCCTCAGGACCGAACACTTGGGCCCGCACCCCGGAATGGATGCCATCAGCGCCGACGAGGACGTCCGCGGCGACTGTCACCTCCGTTGGGCCGTCAACGGTGACCCGCACGCCGTCCTCATCACTCCAGACCCGGGAAACCGGCGCTCCGTAGCGGACCCGCACCCGGCCCGGGGGCACGTCCTCGAGGGCGGCGAGGGCGGCGAGGGCGGCGAGCTCCATGTCCGGGCGCAGCAGGCTCAGGACCTTCCCGCCGGCAAGCCGGGCGAACCGGTCGTAATCAAGGCTGGCGGTGGCACATCCTGTGGCGTCGACATACTCGGCTGCCTCTACGTGGTACGCCACCGCTGAGAGCCGCGGGTAGAGGCCGATCCGCTCCGCCGCCTCCACTCCGGGACCAAAAAAGTCCATCATGTAGCCCTCGGGGCGCGGAGCGGGAGATTTCTCCAGGAGTTCGACCTCCCAGCCGGCCAAACCCAGCTGGCGGGAAGCGACAAGGCCAGCAATGCCTGCCCCGACAACTACTGCCTTCATGTCCTGCCTCCCCTGATCAGATCGGCGGGCTGATGGAACCCTGCCGGGAACGCAGGAGTCCCGCCGTCACCCTCTGGCTCATTCTTGGCTCGTTCCCCGCTGGCTGTCCAGCGCTCACGATTCAGTGTTCACCGACAGCTAGGCTGGAAGGGCGCGCCGCCATGATGCTTACCGCATGGAGAGCGTCGCCTGTTTTGTGCACCTCGCCCACCGCCTCCGTCTCCGTCTCCATCTCCGTCTCCGTCTCCGCCCTGAGACTCACCTTTGTCTGGCAACGGAAATCGCCCCGTCAATCGGTCCGACGTAAACCGAACTAACTTCGGGGGTCTGCCGTGGGGCTCTCACGTAGCCCCACGCAGCGGTACCACCAAGACGGGGACGCCAGAGAACTCCAGAATGCGCAGGGTGTGGCTTCCTATATAAGGCGTTGCACTGGCGGGGCGGTCTACCAGGGCCACGACTATCAGCACGGCATGGACTTCACGGGCCGCGGCCAGGATTTCCGCGGCGACCCGTCCGGAGCGCTGGCTGAAGGACACCTCCACGCCTGCCGCCGCTGCCAGCGAGGCAACATGCCTGAATGCGGCTTCGGCGGCCAGGTCGGCATGTTTCGCCAGGGCGGCCGGGTCGATGTTTCCGGGATGCTTGACCAGCGCCGCGGGGTCCCTTACCGTCACCACTTTCAGGCTCGCGCCGAGCCGGCGGGCATAATCGACGGCCACTTCGGCTGCCCGGAACGCCGCCCGGGAGTCGTTCACGGCCACTAGGATCACGTCGTTCATGGACCCACCTTCCTATCGGCATCGGGCGCAGCGCTCCGTGATGTGCCTGCGTTCTGGTCGGCGGCCCAGCGCAGACGCAGGCTCTCTTCGAGTTCCTGCGCGTCAAGCTGCCGGCGGATATCCATGAGTTCTTTCTCGAGTCGGGGGATCCAGCGGTTTTCAACCGCCCGCTGCCGGGTCCGGGTCGCGGCAAGTTCCGCTGTCAGCAGCTTTTCCGCACGCTGGACGGCGGCGTACCGGATCCCGGCCTCAAGGGCGCTGCGATGGACGGTAGCTGTGTAGGACAGGGCCGAGCTTCCGACCGCCGGGGACGCGGCCGGAAGCTGGCACTCCGGATCTTCGGGATATGCCACGCCCATGGTGCTGCCCCACCGCAGCCGGACGCCCGCCGGTGCCAGCGGTGCGGCCATCCCAATGCGTCCGCTTCCGTCCAGGGCGGCAGCGCGACGGAGCCAGAGCGCAGCTTCGGTTGCCAGCCCTTCCCACTCCGTACGGGCCAGCTCCGCACGAAGCTGGAGCCGTTCCAGCTCGTCCGCCAGAATGTGCTGTTTCCGGTCCAACAGTCGTGCGCCGTGCCGGGCGGTCAGCAGCCGGCGCTCTACCTGGACCTTCCCTGCCCGTCCCGTGCTGCTCATGGATGGTCATCCCGGCCGGGAAGGTAACGTTCCAGGAAGGTGGTTGACACCATGGTCAGCTCCTGTTCCGGCAGCGCCGCCAGCGCTTCCCAAGCCCGGGCCAGGGTATCGTCCAAAGACCGGATTTCATCACGCCGCTGGTTGAAGAGACCTTCTTCAACCAGCGTCCGGTACTGGATGTAGCTGCGGTCGGTTTCGCTCAGAGCGCCCGCACCCACCAGTTCGGCCAGTTCGGTGGCCTGCCGCGCACGCGCCATGGCCGCAAGGACCTGGGCCGCCACGTCGAGGTGGTCCTCGCGGGTCCGGTCCTTGCCGGCGCCGCTGCGCATCAGCCGCGACAGCGAGGACAGGACGTCTACCGGCGGGTAGATGCCGCGCGCGGCTATCTCAGGTGCAAGGACAATCTGCCCCTCCGTGATGTAGCCCGTCAGGTCAGGCACCGGGTGGGTGATGTCGCCAGCCGGCATCGTCAGCACCGGAACGATCGTTACGGAGCCGTCGTGGCCCTTGACCCGACCGCAACGCTCGTACAGGGTGGCGAGATCGCTGTAGAGGTAGCCGGGGTAGCCCCGCCGGGCCGGGATCTCCCGCCGCGCTGCGGACACCTCACGGACCGCTTCGGCGTAACTCGTCATGTCCGACATGATCACGAGCACGTCGTGACCTTCGGTATAAGCGAGGTGTTCGGCGATGGTCAGGGCGATCCGCGGGGTGAGGATTCGTTCAATGACCGGATCGTCGGCAGCGTTCAGCAGGAGAACGAGCTCTCCCTCGGCAGAGCGTTCTTCGAGACGGTCCCGGACGTAGGCGATATCCGCGTGGGCCAGACCCATGGCGGCGAACACCACGCGGAATGACTGGCCGCTCGAGGTCGCCTGTGCCGCGATCTGGGTGGCGAGCGTCAGGTGCGGGAGACCTGGTACAGAGAAGATGGGAAGTTTTTGTCCCCTGACCAGTGTGGTCAAGGCATCGATGACCGAGATGCCGGTCAGGACAGGTTCCTGCGGCGGTTCCCGGTAAACCGGGTTCAGCGGCCAACCGCTGACTGGCAGGGTTGCCGTGCCGGTCACCGGCGGTCCACCGTCGAGCGGTTCCCCGCGTCCGTTGCAGACCCGCCCCAGCCATCCGGTTCCCACCTGGATGTGAAGGGGGCGGCCCTCAAAACGGATCCGGATTCCCCCCAGCGACATCCCGTCGGTGCTTTCAAGCACCTGCAAGGTTGCGAGATCCCGGTCCACTTCGAGGACCAGGCCATGCCGCCGCTCGCCGCCGTCCATGTCGATGGTGGCAAATTCATCCCATCCCACGCCGTCTATCCCGCCAGCGACGAGCAGCGGCCCGCGGAGCTCCCGGATGTCTCCGTGGGAAATCTGTGCGGCGAAGCCGGAGGACAGCGGGAGCGATCCGGCAGCATCAGGCACACTGACCTTGGCCGTGACTTCCGGGTGGTTCACTGCAGGGCCTCCAATACCTTGAGCACCTCGGAGCTGCGGGCCTTCACGGCTGCGGCGTCCGAGGGACCTGTTTCTTCACGGGCCCGCAGGACCGGGCTGAGATCGGATTGCTCCACGGTGGTGGCGGCCACGCCCCGTTCCACAAGTTTCTGGCATGCGTCCACGACGTCGAGCACGAGGTCCAGCAGGGCGGCGCCTTTTTCCGGGGAACAGAACGCGTCATTGGCGCTCAGCGCGTTCTGCATCAACACGCCGTCGCGCAGCAGGCGCCCGCCCAGCAGCACCATCCGTTCGTGGCCCGGCAACGATGAGGCTCCAATGATTTCCGCCAGCTCGGCCAGCCGGTCCGACTCGGCCAGCAGGGCAGCGGCGCGGGCACGGCGGGCGGCCCAGCCCGGGTCGCCGTTGTCCCCATGCCAGGCGCCGATGGCTTCGGCGTCGCGGGCAAAGGAGCCGGTCCAGCTCACGGCGGGGTAATGCCGGGAGTAGGCCAGGTCCCGGTCCAGCATCCAGAGGGACCGGACGAACCGCTGGGTGTCCGTGGTCACCGGTTCCGTCATGTCACCGCCGGGCGGGGATACCGCCCCGATGACCGTCACGGACGCAGTCTTGCCGCCGAGCGTGGTCACACGGCCTGCCCGCTCGTAGAAGGAGGCCAGTTCGGAGGCGAGATTGGCCGGGTAGCCCTCCTCTGCGGGAAGGTCGCCGTTGCGGTTGGCAAATTCACGAAGCGCCTCTGCCCAGCGGGAGGTTGAGTCCGCGATCACGACGACGTCGTACCCCATGTCGCGGTAATATTCGGCCACCGTGATCCCGGTGAAGATGCTCGCCTCACGCGCCATCATGGGCATGTTTGAGGTGTTGGCGATGATGACGGTCCGATCGATCAGTTTGCCCCCGGTGCGCCCGTCTTCGAGCTGTGAGAGCCCGTCGAGGACGTCAGCCATTTCGTTGCCGCGTTCCCCGCAACCCACATAGACAATGACGTCAGCGTCGCTCCACTTGGCGATCTGCTGCAGCATCATGGTTTTGCCGGTCCCGAATCCACCGGGAACCGCGGCAGCGGCGCCCCGCACCACGGGGAACATCAGGTCCAGGACCCGCTGCCCGGTATGCAGCGGCACGGTCCCGGTGTGCCTGGCCCGGAATGGACGCGGCCGGCGCACCGCGCACTGTTCGGAAAGGGCCACATCGAGGCCGTCAACCACCGCGACCGTGTCCAGGACGTGGGCCCGGCCCTCCGGTGCGAGCCAGCTGAGTTCACCGGACACGCCCGCCGGTACCAGCACCCGGTGCACCACCGACCCCGAATCCGGCACGGTGCCCAGGATGTCGCCGGCAGAAACCTTGGTGCCGGCCACCGCCTCCGGCTTGAAAGTCCATTCGCGGGCCAGCGCCGTAGGGTCTCCCACCGACCCGGACCGCTCGGGCGTCAGCCACATCGGGGCCGACGACAGCGGGCGCATGAGCCCGTCGAACACCTGGCCAAGCAGGCCCGGGCCCATGAGCCCGGAAAGCTCCCCGCCGGTCGGAACAGCAACATCGCCCGCTTTCAGCCCACCCGTGTATTCATAAGCCTGCAGCGTGGCCCGGGTCCCGGCAATGGCCACCGTTTCGGCGCTGATACGTCGTGGCCCGACAGCGATCAGCTCAAGCATGGACAGCGCTTCAACCCCCTCGATTTCCACCAAGGGCCCGCTGACACGCACCACAGCGCCCTCCCTCCGGCCCGCTACCGGCTCCACGGCTCACCCGCCCCTGGCATCGAATCCAAGGTCATCCCGGCAAGCAGAGGCAGGGAAAGGTCCAGACGGCGTGACCCTGCTTCGGCGACGACGCCGCCGTCGGGGCTTTCGGACACGATGGCGTCCGGACCGAGCAACTCCCGGCACTGTTCCGTCAGCCGTGCCCTCAACCCTGGGTAGCGGGGGTCTGACGTGAGTTCAACCGCCGCCTCTCGAACCCGGCGGCGGAGTTCCAATCGGAGGGAACTGTGTTGTGCCAGGACCAGCTCATGCGCTTCACGGCGCGCCCGCGCCGAGCGCAGCGCGGCCTCCGAGCGGGCGGCGGCCGCACCCTCGTCAGCCGCGGCGGCGAGGATTCCAGCGGCTTCGGCCCGTGCGGCTTCCAACAGCGCATCGCCCTGGCTGCGGGCAGCGTCCCGGAGTTCAGCAGCCTGCTTCTCCGCCGCCGCCCTGAGCGCCATTCGTACCGGCCCCAAGGCCGCCTCGGACTCCGGAGCGAGCCCGGTCATGATGGCAGCACCACGGTCATGGGTGAGCGGGGATCGGCCAGGACTGGCTCCAGTGCCTGCGCGGAACGGGGTGTGAGGATGACGATTGCGGTGTCCCGGGGCAACGCCGTCCAGGCGTGAAGGATTTCCTCATCGGTGGAGCCGGCGAAGACGCTGACGCCGGCGAGCCGGAACCCGTCCAGCAATGCCTGTTCGCCGATCGCGGCAATCGTGTCGAACATCGCTCCAGCTCCCCGTCAGGCTTTGCCGATAAGGATGATGGCGATGATCAGGCCGTAGATGGCGATCCCCTCCGCCAGCCCCACCACAACCATGGCCCGGCCGAAGATTTCGGGCCGCTCGCTCATCGCCGCGAGGGCAGCCGATCCGGTGTAAGCAACGGCAAATGCCGCCCCGATCGAGGAACCGGCCACGGCTATCGCGGCGGCGATCAGGGCTGAGCCGCCGGCGCCCGCAGGTGTGTCAGCTGCTGCCGCCGCGAGGGCCGGAGCCACTCCGGAGGCTGCTGCCGGCGCTGCATTCAGCGCGCCGGCCAAAACGGCCAGGGCTCCGCCCATCACGGCGATGTTAAGGGCCGCCAGGATCTTGAACGCAGACTTGCGCCAGCGTCTGACCAGAAGGATGGCTCCAGTCGCAGCGATGAGGAAAATGGGGATGGCGCCGAACCAAAGGTTCATGGCAGCTGCCTTTCAGCCGGTGGAGTGGTATGGAAGACCGATGCCGCGGTGGCCGGGTGTGCAGTGGCGGCGGTGATGTCCGGGGACCACGGCCTGAACGGGCGCCCCTCGGACTGGAAGATGCGGGAGAACAGTTCATAGTATTCAAGGCGCAGTGCCTGGATCCCCGCCACCAGCGCTTCCAGCGCAAAGGTCACGAGGTTTCCCACAACGAACAGCAGAACAGCCGCGGCCGCGCGCCAGTCGGGCGCCCACAACGCCGTCGTGCCGTTCCACACCACCATCAGCAAAGCAGCGTGGGTGAGTCCGAAGGCAGCGAGGCGTGCAAAGGAGACCAGGTTCGAGCCCAGACGGATCACGGTATCCACGAGCTCGATGACCGCCTGGAAAATGGCGGGGGCCCCGCCCCCGGCCTCAATGAAGAGGCCGATGAAGATGAAAACCAGCGCGGCAAACGCCATGAGGGCTGCCACCGCCATCAGCAGCCCGGTGCCGGTGCTGAGCCCCCAGACGAGAAGCACCACCGAAAGGAACAACAGGGACCCGGCCACCCCGGAGCGGGCATACAGCGCATATCCCCAGCCGCCCTCGCGGACACGGTTGATGGTGCCCAGGGCATAGGCGCCGGCAAGCAGGAATGCTCCGACACCCAGTCCTGCAACCAGAAGCGGAACCGGATTCGCCAAGGGGTCCAACCAGAGCACCGGCACCAGACCGGTGGGTCCGAAGGCCTCCCCGTACAGCGCTCCGAAGAACATGGCGGCCAGCCCCGCTCCACACACGAAAAGCCAGGTCCTTTGCAGTTTGGCCAGTTTCTTGATCCGGCCGCTGCGCAACAGGAGGCCGCCGGCCAGCAGGATCGCACCGTGCCCCACATCGCCGAACATCATTCCGAACATCACGACATAGGCGATCCCTGCGAGGCGCGACGGGTCCAGGTCCGCATACGGCACAGTCCCGTAGGTATCCACCAGCGTCCGGGAGACGGGCGGCCTGCCGTCCCGGCCGCCGAGCATAGTGGGCGGTTGGATCCACCTGGGCCGGGGCAACGGGACGACCGCTGCCCCCAGCGGGGCGAGCGCGGCCGTGAGATCCGGGATCGCGTGCCGCGGCATCCACCCCGCCAGCGCCGCCGACGGTCCGGAGACAATAGCCGCTTCCGCTGCCTTATCCAGTTCCTCGGCGCCGTCGCCGGCTGTGTACGGTAGGTCCAGCTCGACGAGACGGCTCCGCGCCACTTCCACGAGCATGGAGTGCCGGTCCTGTTCAGGCACTACCAAAGCTACCCGTTCCATTCGGACGGGGGCCGGCGAATCACCCCGCTTCATCGAGCACCTCACTGGACCCGGCGCCCGCAGCAGCGGCAGTAAGGGCCGCTCGGACCCTCCACGCATCGGTGGACAGGACGGCAATGGCGCCCAGAACCACGTCCGGTCCGGGCATCGAAGCACGAAGCAATTGGAAACCGTCTTTCTCCACGGCAGCGCAGACGCGGGCCTCTGCATGCCACAGGTCCTTCGGTGATGCAATACCGACCAGCACCGTCCGCAGGGACGGCTGCAGCGCCGAAGTGAACTCGGCAAGACTCGCGGCGGCTTCCCAGGAGCTGCCCAGGACGGGGCGCAACAAGTGACGGACCGGCGCAGGTGGCCTCACGCCGTCGACCGTCAGCATCCGGGCGGCCGTAAGGGCGCACACCGCGCCGCACCACGGCCGCGCCGGTGGTGCCACAGCGGCCAGCCGCCGCAGCCAGGCCACGGTCAGCGCGTCCCTTAGCGAACCGGTTCCTGCAGTGCCGACGTCACCCCAGGCTGTGGCGCGCAGGATAGTCGCCAACTCCTCAACCGACCCGGCGGAACGAAGCCGCGGCCATGCGGTGGCAAGTGCACCCAGGTGATAGGGCTCGGGGGCCTTCGCACCGCCGGCGAGCTGGTGCGCCAAGGCCGTAATGTTCGCGATCTCAAAAGCCCCCGCGGCCGCCCGTGCAAGTGCGGTGCCCGATGCGGGAAGCCACCCGGCAAGCACACGCAGTTGCCACAGGACAGTCTCCTGAAGCGCGCGCTCCGCCGCAGCGAGTCCGGACGCCCCGCGAAGCCGTTCCGCATAGCTTGATTCCTGCAGCGAGGAGAGGGCGCGGCCAAGGGTGGGTTGAGCTGCTATCACGCGGCTCGCCCCGGCACCCACCCGGCGATGCGCCATGGACCGGGCCCTCACGCTGGCCGCCACCCAGTCTGCTTTCATATGCTTGCCGGGCTGCGCTGTTCCGGACTTGGCGGTCCCGGGTTCAGCGGAGCAAGCAGTGTGTCGATGAGCTGATAGACAGCGGCCGGGATAAGCGCGAGGCCAGACTCTTCCAGCGCCGCTGCCTCGTGGCGCGCCTGCTCCAGCTGCTCCGCGTCCCTCTCCGAGGTTTCCCTCTCGACCCGGGCGGCGGCGTCTGCGCGCGCCGCGCCGGCATCAAGTCGGGCTTGGGACAGAATCGCCGCGGCTTGGGTGCGCGCCCGGGCCACGTCCTCTTCCGCGATCAGACGTGCTTGGTCTACGACTTGCACGCAAAGTGCGGCGTCCTGGGCGAGTGCGGCGAACACCGGTGCCAGTTCGACGGCCGGACCCTGGTTGTCAGCGGCCGGCACGCCAGCCGGGCCCGCAGGGCCGGGAGCACCGACAGGCCTGAACCGGTCCAAAATACTCAGTCGCGCCATGGCACCTCCCGCGAAATTGTCCTCTTAGCGACAGTCTAGGCCCGGAGGTTCCAGTGTGGCGCGGGGCTTAAGGGACATGACACAGGTCAGCGGCGTAGTGCCTCACGTCAAGATGCTCGCGAAACGGCTGTGCGTGCCTCACGTATTTTTGCTCGCGTGGGCGACTGACGTATTGCTTGGGTCTTGTCGGCGGCGAGGCTGATGAGCTGGAGCTGGATGTCCGTGATTCCGCGGGTGAGATCGGCGGGATTCGTGGAGTTGAACACGGCCTCGAGTTCAGCGGCTTTGGGGGGTGTGAGCACACCCGCGTCGGTGACCCGCTGGTAGGGGCTCCGGGGCTTGTCGTAGACGCGGGTCTTGTGACCGTTCCGGTTCTCCCGCCAGCCAATGGCTTTCTTCGTCGCGGTAAACATGTTGAACCGGATCCGCACCAGGTCGTAGAGCTCGTTAAGCTGCTGCAGTTCCAGTGCGGTGTCGTACCGGTAGTGGAAAGCGTGGCGGCGCACGATGTCACCGCTTTTCTGCTCCACATGGGCGTTGTCGTTGGACTTGTAAGGCCTGGCCCGCGTGAAGTAAATGTCCCGGGCCGTTGCCCAGCCGACGAGGGCCTGGTTGATGAACTCCCCACCGTTATCGGTGTCCAAACCAGTGAGCAGGAACGGCAGACGCTCGGCGACGGTCTCCATCGCTGCGAGGATCCATTTGTAGGCGCTGTTACGGATCGCGACGTTCTCCGTCCAGCCGGTGAACACATCGGCAGCGGTGAGCGTGCGGGCGAATTCCCCCACCAGCGCAGGGCCGCAATGCGCGACCAGATCCGGCTCGATGAACCCCGGAACCTGCTCGTGTTCCTGTCCTGCCCGGCGCACCGCGATGGACGAGCGGAGCTCGCTGCCGGCCTTCGTGGCGGACAATCCCTTCGGCGCCATCCCCGCCCGGGTGGGCCGCAGCAGCCGGTCGATGGTCGCCCCGGACACTGTCATCAGCTGCTCCCGGACCTCGGGGCTGAATCGGGCCTTCCGAAGCTCCCCGAGGGCCTCCAGCCTCGGCAGCCATAGGTCCATCGTCGCCGCGAGATACTTGCCCGAGGGCATGCCAGCCAGCAGCCAGACCCTGATCAAGGCCGTCAGCGTGTCGTATCCATAAGTCCGCGGCCGGGGCTTCCGCTTCGCCTTCCGGACCGGGGTCTTACGCTTCAGCGCCGTGGACAACGCGCGGCGGGCATTGGCCCGGGACCAGCCGGTGACCGCGACCAGATCGTCCCGGATCCTGCCCTTGTCCTTCTAGGCCGCCCGCGCGTGCTCCGCCGCGGATTACTTGGTGATCTCCCTGCGCGCTGACAACGACAACCCCTGACCCATCCATCATGGTCCCAGCAGCACCCGGAGCCGGACCCGTTTCGCGAGCATTTCCCAAATGAGGCACGCACCCCATTTCGCGAGCACTATTCGTGAGTCTCGTCGGGTAGTTGCGGAACCGGGTGCGAGCATCCACAATGACCTCATGCCTGCCGAGTCCTACTCCGAACCGGTCCGCGAAGAGCTGCAGTTGAGCCGTGCCGATGCGTATGCCCGCGGCCGCCAACAGCGCCGGACCACGCCGCGTAGTGCACTGGCCGAGCGGAGCACGGCACATCGTGGCGCCGTCGCTCATATCCGCGAACAGAACGAAGACCGCAACCAGGAACTGGTGACCTGCCCCCCGAGGCCGGCCCCGACTGCCGACTGGCCAGGCTCGGCGAGCTCATGATCAGCTCCGGACCAGTGGCCAGGTCATGCCGTTTCCCCCGCGTTCCGGCATGAAGAGGTATCAGAGCGGAACTCTGGACCGGCAGCAACCCCAGCCAGCTCCAAAGAATAATCCGAAAATCATGTTGTACGCGGCCCCAGCCACCATGAAGTAGTGAACGCGAAAACCCAACGGAAGGACGAACGAGGATGAACACCCAGAACAGACCCCGCGAGGAGGCACCCGTCCTGCCGTAGCCAGCCGCTCCCCCAGACAACCGAATAGGCCGTTTCCGGGACCCACGCACCCGGAACATCAGATCAGAGGCGAGCGTGTGAACAATGTGCACACGACGAAACACCAAAAAGCCCCTGAACAGGGAAAACACTGTGCCCGAGGTGGGACTCGAACCGGACTCCAGCCCCCGCAAGCACTGGACTCCCGCCGAAACATGCGGAATCCGGCCCGATCCGGCACCGGTACGGCCCAGTCCGAGACCCAAAGTGTGGACACTGTCCACACGTCCCTTGGCCTTCCGGCTTTCTAGGCTCGGCTGACTTCCTAGCTGTGGCTTGGCTCTGAACGTCCGGGCGGCCGGCCGCCCAGACGGGTTGTGACCCTGCGGGCCGCGGCTGCGCCTGCCTCCCCCAGGCTTTGCAGTCTTTCCCGTGAAACCCGGAACCGGGGCGCGGAGATCAGGACGGCCGCCACGATGTCACCGCGGTGGTCGTAGACAGGGGCGGCCACGCCCACTTCGTCGATGGAGGATTCGCCGTAGTTGATGGCCCAACCACGGGCCGTCACATCCTTGAGCTTGATCTGGTAGCCATCCAGACCGGCATCGTCGAGTCCCAGATAGCTGATAGCACCGCTGCGCAGGAGGGTGCGGACACGTTCGACGGGTTCGGCGGACAGGAAGACCTGCACGGAGGCGCTCATAGCGTCCGTGTAGCGGGCTCCCAGCGGGGTGGTGTGCTTGATTTGGTGGTGGCTGGCGATCTGTTCCACGCACATTGACTCGGCGCTGTTCCAGACCATCAGTGCGCTGGTTTCGCCAGTCTGCTCGGTGAGTTCCCGCAGGACGGGGTAGGCCACGCGCCGTTCTTCCAGTTCCGCCAGCAGCGGCCCGGCGACGGCGATCAGTCCCAGCCCCAGGCGGAAACGGCGGGTTTCCGGGTCCCGTTCCACCAAGTGTTCCTGTTCAAACGTGGCCAGGATCCGGGAAACCGTGCTCTTGTGCAGGCCGACCCGGTTGGCGATCTCGGTGACGCCGAGCAGGGGTTCATCGGCGGTGAACGTCCGCAGCACGGCGATGGCGTTGACGATGACGGAGGTGCCTTTGGTGTCGCCGTTTCCGGTGGTGTCAGGGGATTCTGCTGGGGTCATGGTGTCTACCATCATTCCGTATGAGGGCCGAGAAGTGGCGCCACATTGACCGTGGCGCCGCTTCTCTGTCCGTCCCTTTCAGGGGGGTTTGGGCCGGTCAGGCGCCGATGATGTTGTATTCGGGGCCGAAGGGGAACTTGGTGATGTTCTCGGCGCCGTCCTCGCCGACCACGAGGATGTCGTGCTCGCGGTAGCCGCCGGCGCCGGGTTGTCCGTCCAGGACGGTGATCATCGGTTCCATGGAGACGACCATGCCCGGTTCCAGTACGGTGTCGATGTCCTCGCGTAGCTCCAGTCCGGCTTCGCGGCCGTAGTAGTGGCTCAGCACTCCGAAGGAGTGGCCGTAGCCGAAGGTCCGGTTGGCCAGTAGTCCGTGGCCCACGTAGATCTCGTTCAGTTCGGCGGCGATGTCCTTGCAGACGGCCCCGGGCTTGATGAGTTCGAGGCCGCGCTGGTGGACTTCCACGTTGATGTTCCACAGTTCCAGGGAGCGGGCGTCGGGTTCGCCGTAGAACAGGGTGCGCTCCAGGGCGGTGTAGTAGCCGGAGGTCATGGGGAAGCAGTTCAGGGACAGGATGTCGTGTTCCTGGATCTTGCGTGTGGTGGCCCAGTTGTGGGCGCCGTCGGTGTTGATGCCGGACTGGAACCAGACCCAGGTGTCGCGGATTTCCGAGTCCGGGAAGGTCCGGGCGATTTCGTGGACCATGGCTTCGGTGCCGATCAGGGCCACCTCATATTCGGTGATCCCGGCCGTGATGGCGTTGCGGATGGCCTCTCCGCCCAGGTCTCCGATGCGGGCCCCGTGCTTGATGACCTCAATCTCTTCGGCCGATTTGATCATCCGCTGGCGCATGGCTGCCTGGGCGACGTCGACCAGGGTGGCCGAGTCGAAGGCGGCCTGGATCTTGTTGCGGTTGTCCAGCGGGAGCGAATCGTCTTCGACGCCGATCCGGCGGGGGTTGATGCCGCGGGTGCGGAGCGCCTCCTGGATGGCGAAAATGTAGTTGTCCCGGCGCCAGTCCGTGTAGACCACGTTGTCACCGTAGCTGCGCCGCCACGGCATGCCGGCGTCGATGTTGGCCGTAACGGTCACGGTGTCGTCCTTGGTGACCACCATGGCGTAGGAGCGGCCGAAGTAGGTGAAGAGGAAGTCGGAGTAGTACTTGATCGAGTGGTAGCTCGTCAGGACGACGGCGTCCAGGCTCTTTTCCGCCATGATGCGGCGAAGGCCGGACAGCCGGCGTTCAAATTCGGCGTCTGAAAAGGTCAGCTTTTCCTTCTGCCCGTTGTGCAGGACTTTCAGTCGCTCCAGTTCGGAAATCGACGAGGCGTTGGCAGATGCTGTGCTGGTCATTATGGTGATGCCTTTCTTCGGTGCTGTGCTTTTCGTGAGGAGAATTGGCTCGGACTGGTTTAGTCGTGGGTCAGTGGTTCTTTGCTGGTTTCACGGGAGAGTGCGACGGCGACCAGGGAGATGACTGCGGCCGCGACCAGGTAGAAGGCTGGAGCCAGGTCGTTGCCTGTGGCGGCGATCAGGAGGGTGGCCATGAAGGGTGCGGTTCCGCCGAAGAGCGCGTTGGAGAGGTTGAAGCTGACCGCGAATCCGCTGTAGCGGACCCGGGTGGGGAACATTTCGGCCAGGAAGCTCGGCAGCGTTCCGTCGTTGAGGGTGAGCATGGCCCCCAGCAGGACCTGAATAAGGACGATCACCAGGAAGTTTCCGGTTCCCAGCAGGGCAAAGGCCGGGACTGTCAGCACGATGAAGCTGAGTGATGCGGCGATGAGCACTTTCTTGCGGCCGTAGCGGTCCGAGAGCATCCCGGTCAGGAAGATGAACCCGATGTAGGTGACCAGCGCGATGGTGGTGGCGAGGAAGGATTCTGTCTTGCCCAGGCCAAGTTCCGAGGAGAGGTAGGTCGGCATGTAGCTGAGAATGACGTAGAAGCCGACGGCGTTGAGCAGCACGGCTCCAACTGCCCTGAGCAGCAGCCGCCAGTGGTTGCGGAAGAGGCCAAAGACGGGGGCCTTGATGGTCTGGTCCTCCGCCGCGAGTTCGCGGAATACGGGGGTGTCTTCCAGCTTGGTTCGGATGTAGCGACCGATCAGGCCCATGGGGGCTGCAAGCAGGAAGGGCAGACGCCACCCCCAGCTCTGCATGGCGTCGGCGCTGAGCAGGGTGGTCAGCAGTCCCGCGAGGAGGGACCCGAGCAGCAGGCCGGCGGCGGTGCTGGCGGGCACGACGGCGGCGTAGAGTCCGCGTTTGTTGGCCGGTGCGTACTCCACCAGGAAGGCGGAGGCGCCGGCGTATTCGCCGGAGGCGGAGAAGCCTTGGGCGACCCTGATGATCAGCAGCAGGATCGGAGCCCAGATGCCGATCGTGGCGTAGCCCGGAATCAAGGCTATGCAGAAGGTCGCTCCGGACATGATCAGGATGGAAAGGGACAGTGCCGTCCGGCGACCCACCCGATCTCCGATGTGTCCCCAGACGAAGCCGCCAAGGGGCCGCACCAGGAACGAGATAGCGAAGAGGGCGAAAGTCAGCAGGAGCCCTGTCTGGGGGTTGGACTCCGGGAAGAAGACTGCGGCGATGGTCACTGCCAGGTAGCCGTAGACGGCATAGTCAAACCACTCGACGAAGTTGCCGATGAAGCTGGCGGCGATCACCCGCCGCCGGGTTTCCTTACTGACTGTAGGCCCCGGTCCGCTGGACGGCCGGGAATCTCCGGATCCCGGGCCCAGCTGTGAGCCTGGACCGGCCACGGTTACCGCTTGATTTGGTTCGTTACTCATATGTCCACCAATGAAAATTTGGGTTGCATTGAACGCAACGCTGTTGCATCAGATTAGGCGTGAGCTGAAACACAGTCAAGGGTCTCGTGGCGGACTAAAAAGAAATCTGACTACATGCAGGGACTGCATGCAGGGCTGGAAGAAAAGTGATTGACGCAACACCACTGACGTTCTAGAGTTGCAGTCAACGCAACACTGTTGCATTTTTCTATCTGTTTCCTTGAACCGAAAGAGGCCGCCATGACGGGCACCCTGAATGAACCCCTGGCCAGTGCCGACGCCGACGTCGCCCGGGCCATTGACCGCGAGCTGCGCCGCCAGCAGTCCACGCTCGAGATGATCGCCTCTGAGAACTTCGCGCCTGCCTCTGTCATGGAGGCACAGGGCTCGGTCCTGACGAACAAGTACGCCGAGGGTTACCCGGGCAAGCGCTACTATGGCGGCTGCGAGCACGTCGACGTGATCGAACAGCTCGCGATCGACCGGATCAAGGCCCTCTTCGGTGCGGAAGCCGCGAACGTGCAGCCCCACTCGGGCGCCCAGGCCAACGCTGCTGCCATGTTTGCCCTGCTGGAACCGGGCGACACCATCATGGGGCTCTCGCTGGCACACGGCGGACACCTCACGCACGGGATGCGCATCAACTTTTCCGGCAAGCTCTACAACGTCGTCCCCTACCATGTGAGTGAGGGCAGCCACCTGGTCGATATGGCCGAGGTTGAGGCCCTGGCCCTCGAACACCGCCCCAAGATGATCGTGGCCGGATGGTCGGCATACTCCCGGCAGCTGGACTTCGCGGAGTTCCGCCGGATCGCGGACCTGGTCGGCGCGTACCTCATGGTGGACATGGCGCACTTCGCCGGCCTCGTCGCCGCCGGGCTGCACCCGAACCCCGTGCCGTTCGCCGACGTCGTCACCACCACCACGCACAAAACCCTTGGCGGCCCGCGCGGCGGGGTGATCCTGAGCAAGGAGCAGTATGCGCGCAAAATCAACTCCGCAGTGTTCCCCGGCCAGCAGGGCGGCCCGCTGGAACACGTCATCGCCGCGAAGGCCGTAGCGTTCAAGATCGCCGCGTCGGACGAATTCAAGGAACGCCAGGAACGCACGCTCGAAGGTGCCCGCCTGCTCGCGTCCCGGCTCCTGGCCGACGACGTCGCCGCGGCCGGAATCTCGGTGGTTAACGGAGGCACCGATGTCCACCTGGTCCTGGTGGACCTGCGGCACTCCGAGCTGGATGGGCAGCAGGGCGAAGACCGCCTGCACCGAATCGGCATCACCGTCAACCGCAACGCCGTCCCGTTCGACCCCCGCCCGCCCATGGTCTCCTCCGGGCTGCGGATCGGCACCCCGGCCCTGGCCACCCGCGGCTTCGGTCCCGCCGAATTCACCGAGGTCGCCGACATCATCGCCACCGCCCTCACCTCACCCGCAACAGAGAACGAACTCAGCGACGAGTCGGCTGTGCTGCTCCGCGACCGGGTCACGGTCCTTGCCGAGAAATTTCCGCTTTACCCGAACCTTTCCGGAACTGCCGGAACCACCACGAACGGAGTTGCATAATGAGCACGGAACAGCTTCCGGAGCACCCGGAATTCCTTTGGCGCAACCCGGAGCCCAAGTCCTCCTACGACGCCGTGATTGTCGGCGGCGGCGGGCACGGTCTCGCCACCGCCTATTACTTGGCCAAGAACCACGGCATGACCAACATCGCGGTCCTGGAAAAGGGCTGGCTCGCCGGCGGCAACATGGCCCGGAACACCACAATCATCCGCTCGAACTACCTCTGGGACGAGAGCGCAGCGATTTATGAGCACGCGCTCAAGCTCTGGGAAATCCTGCCGGAGGAACTTGAGTACGACTTCCTGTTCAGCCAGCGCGGCGTGATGAACCTCGCCCACACCCTGGGCGACGTGCGCGAAAGCATCCGCCGTGTCGGCGCCAATAAGCTCAACGGCGTCGACGCCGAATGGCTGGACCCGCAGCAGATCAAGGAACTCTGCCCCATCCTGAACATCAACGACAACATCCGCTACCCCGTCATGGGCGCCACCTACCAGCCCCGCGCCGGCATCGCCAAGCACGACCACGTCGCCTGGGCGTTCGCCCGCAAATGCGATGAACTCGGCGTGGATATCATCCAGAACTGCGAAGTCACCGGCTTTCTCAAGGACGGCAACAGGGTCACCGGCGTCAAGACCAACCAGGGCACCATCCACACCGAAAAGGTCGGCCTCTGCGCGGCCGGACACAGCTCCGTCCTGGCCGAAATGGCCGGCTTCAAGCTGCCCATCCAGTCCCACCCGCTCCAGGCACTGGTCTCCGAACTCCACGAACCGGTCCACCCGACCGTGGTCATGTCCAACCACGTGCACGTCTACGTCTCCCAGGCGCACAAGGGCGAACTCGTCATGGGCGCAGGCGTCGACTCCTACAACGGCTACGGCCAGCGCGGATCCTTCCACGTGATCGAGCATCAGATGGCCGCCGCCGTCGAACTCTTCCCGATTTTTGCCCGGGCGCACGTGCTCCGGACCTGGGGCGGGATTGTGGACACCACCCTCGATGCCTCCCCCATCGTCGGCACCACCCCGGTGGAGAACATGTTCGTCAACTGCGGCTGGGGAACCGGCGGATTCAAGGGCACCCCCGCTGCCGGGCTGACCTTCGCCCACACCATGGCCACCGGCACACCGCACAAGCTGAACAAGCCGTTTGCGCTGGAACGCTTCGAGACCGGAGCCTTGATCGATGAACACGGCGCCGCCGCCGTCGCCCACTAGCCGCCGTCCCCTAGAAAGAAGACGCACATGCTGCTTATCCCATGCCCCAACTGCGGCTCGCGCGACGAGACCGAGTTCCACTACGGCGGTCAGGCCCACGTCCCGTACCCGGAGAACCCGAACGACCTGAGCGACGTGGAATGGGCCGAGTTCCTGTTCTACCGCGAGAACACCAAAGGCATTTTCGCCGAACGCTGGCTGCACAGCACCGGCTGCCGCCAGTGGTTCAACATGCTCCGCGACACCGTCACCTACGACATCCAGGCCGTGTACCCGATGGGCACGCCCCGGCCGGATGTGTCGGTCCCGGCCGCCGCCGAATCCGGCACTGCCAGCACCGACGCTGAGAGCACCACCACCGGGACCTCAGCGCCCAGTATCTCGGCTTCCAGCATCGCCCCGGCCGCGACACCGGCCAGCACCACCGCCCCGAAGGGAGCAACCAAGTGACTTCCCAGAACGCCCGCCTCGCCGCCGGCGGACGAATCGACCGCACCATCGCCTGGCGTTTCACCGTGGACGGCGAGGAATTCACGGGCCACCCAGGCGACACCCTCGCCTCGGCCTTGATTGCGAACGGCCGGATCGGCGCCGGTAACTCGCTCTACGAGGACCGGGCCCGGGGCATCATGTCCGCCGGCGTGGAGGAATCCAACGCCATGGTCAAAATTGCTGCGCGCTTCCCCGGCGACGTGGCCGAGTCCATGCTCCCGGCCACCACGGTAACCCTGGTGGACGGCCTGAAAGCAGAACTCCTCAGTGGCCTGGGCAAGCTGGACCCGGAGGAGGACCGCGCCGAATACGACAAGAAGTACGTCCACACCGACGTCCTGGTGATCGGCGGCGGCCCTGCCGGCCTCGCCGCGGCCCGCGAGGCCGTCCGCACCGGAGCCCGCGTGATCCTCATGGATGACCAGCCCGAACTGGGCGGATCACTCCTTTCCGGGTCCACCGCGCCTCAGCTGGCCGAGACTATCGAAGGCAAGCCGGCCCTGGAATGGGTTGCGGACGTGGAGGCAGAGCTCGTCTCGGGAGCCGAAAGCACCGTGCTGAACCGCACCACGGCTTTCGGTGCCTACGACGCCAACTACGTCATCGCCGTCCAGAACCGCACCGACCACCTGTCCAGCCCGGCCGCCCCCGGTGTGTCGCGGCAGCGGATCTGGCACGTCCGCGCCAAGCAGGTGGTGGTTGCCCCCGGCGCCCACGAACGCCCGCTGGTCTTCGAGAACAACGACCGGCCCGGCATCATGCTCGCCTCGGCGGTCCGCAGCTATCTCAACCGCTACGCCGTTGCCGCGGGCCAGCGCGTTGTCATCAGCACCACCAACGACAGCGCCTACGCCCTGGCTGCGGACCTGCGCGCCGCCGGCGTCAAGCTTGAGGCCGTTGTTGACGGCCGCCCGCAGCTGACCGCGGTCGCTGCGGCCGCCGTCGAAGCAGGCACCCGGGTGCTGATCGGCAGCGCGGTAGCGAACACCACCGCCCCGGACTCCGGCGACGGCCGGCTCAACGCCGTCACCGTCCGCAGCATCAACGACGACGGCGAACTCACCTCCGGCGTCGAAGAGATCGCCTGTGATCTGCTGGCAGTTTCCGGTGGCTGGAGCCCGCTGGTCCACCTCCACTCCCAGCGGCAGGGCAAGCTGCGCTGGAACGACGAGCTCGCCGCTTTCGTGCCGAGCACCCTGGTCCCGAACCAGCAGACCATCGGCTCCGGCCGCGGCAGCTTCGAACTCCAGGACTGCCTGGCCGAGGGCACCTCCGCCGGAGCCTCAGCCGCCATCGCCGCAGGCTTCCCCTCCAACGTCGCACCTTCTCCACTCCGGGATCCGAAGGCCTCCGCCACCACCCGCCAGCTGTGGCTGGTCCCCGGGCAGACCGGCACGGCTGATGACTGGCACCACCACTTCGTCGACTTCCAGCGCGACCAGTCCGTAGCCGACGTGCTCCGCTCCACCGGGGCCGGCATGCGCTCGGTGGAGCACATCAAGCGCTACACCTCGATCAGCACCGCCAACGACCAGGGCAAAACCTCCGGCGTCAACGCCATCGGGGTCATCGCCGCCGCGCTCCGCCAGGCAGGGGAAGCCTCCCGCGGGATCGGCGACATCGGCACCACCACCTACCGGGCCCCGTTCACCCCGGTGGCGTTCGCGGCACTCGCCGGACGCCAGCGCGGCGAACTGTTCGACCCCGCACGTCTCACCTCTATCCAGCCGTGGCACGTCGCCAAGGGTGCCCTGTTCGAGGACGTCGGGCAGTGGAAGCGCCCCTGGTACTACCCGCAGGACGGTGAGGACATGGACGCCGCAGTGCTACGCGAATGCGCAGCCGTCCGCGACTCCGTGGGCTTTATGGACGCCACCACGCTGGGGAAGATCGAAATCCGTGGCAAGGACGCCGGTGAGTTCCTCAACCGGATCTACACCAACGCGTTCAAGAAGCTCGCCCCGGGTTCCGCCCGCTACGGGGTGATGTGCATGGCCGACGGCATGATTTTCGACGACGGCGTGACCCTGCGCCTCGACGAGGATCGCTACTTCATGACCACCACCACCGGCGGCGCCGCCAAGGTCCTCGACTGGCTGGAGGAATGGCTGCAGACCGAATGGCCTGAACTGGACGTGCACTGCACCTCGGTGACCGAACAGTGGTCCACGATCGCCGTCGTCGGACCCAAATCCCGCGCCGTCGTCGCGAAGCTGGCCCCCGAACTGGCTGCCGACGACGGCCTGGACGCCGAGGCGTTCCCGTTCATGACGTTCAAGGAAACCACCCTCGCCTCCGGCGTCCGGGCCCGGATCTGCCGGATCTCGTTCTCCGGCGAACTGGCCTACGAAATCAACATCCCGGCCTGGTACGGGCTGAACACCTGGGAAGCCGTGGCCGCGGCAGGGGCGGAGTTCAACATCACCCCCTACGGCACCGAAACCATGCACGTGCTCCGCGCCGAAAAGGGCTACCCGATCGTCGGACAGGACACCGACGGCACCGTCACCCCGCAGGACGCGGGCATGGAATGGGTCGTGTCCAAGGCCAAAGAGTTCATCGGCAAGCGCTCCTACGCCCGAAAGGACGCCGGCCGCACCGACCGGAAGCACCTGGTCAGCGTCCTTCCCGTGGACGGAACGATCCGGCTGCCCGAAGGCACCCAGCTCGTGGAAAAGGGCATCCCCACCAGCCCCGCCTACGGCCCCGTCCCCATGCAGGGCTTCGTGACCTCGAGCTACCACAGCGCCGCCCTGGGCCGTTCCTTTGGGCTGGCACTAATCAAGAACGGCCGCAACCGCATCGGTGAAACCCTCGTGGCCGCCGCCGGCGACCGGTTCGTTGATGTCGTTATCGCAGAAACCGTACTTTTTGACCCCGAAGGGACCCGCAAAGATGGCTAAGACAGCAGCACCGACAGGTATCAATGGACTCCGGGACATCCGGCGCAGCCCCGCCTCCCACCTAACCGAAGCGCTGGCCGCCGGCTCCGTCCCGGGCAAGGTCGTCCTCCACGAGGGCCCGTTCCAGACCATGGCCGGCGTCCGCGTGGACCCCCGCTCCGAGGCAGGAGCACGGATCGCCGCCGTGACCGGCGGACTACCGGCACGCTGCGGGGAAGTCACCGGCACGGACAGCATCAGCGTCCTCTGGCTCGGACCCTCCGAGTTCCTGGCCGTGGCACCGGAAACTGCCCACGATTCCCTGGGGGGCAACCTCATCGGCTCCCTCGTGGAGGCCCTGGGCGACGCCCCGGGCCAGGTGGTGGACCTCTCCGCCAACCGCACCACATTCGAGCTCACCGGCCCGCGCGCCCGGGCAGTCCTGGAAAAGGGCTGCGCCCTTGACCTGCACCCCCGCAGCTTCACCCCGGGAATGGCGCTGACCACCGAGGTCGGCAATATCCCGGTGGTGCTGCAAAAGACCGCAGAGGACAGCTTCCGGCTCTTCCCCCGGGCCTCGTTCGCGGAGTTCCTGGGCCGCTGGCTCCTCGACGCCATGCGCGAATACGCCTCCCCCGAGGTCCCCTGATGGCGCTCAGCGTCTTGGACCTGTTTTCTGTTGGCATCGGGCCGTCCTCATCCCACACGGTCGGCCCGATGCGGGCAGCCAAACGGTTCGCCGACGGACTCAAAAGCGACGGACAGCTGAGCACCACGACCAGGGTGCAGGCCGAACTGTTCGGTTCGCTGGGCGCCACCGGCCGGGGTCACGGCTCGGACAAAGCCGTGGTCCTGGGACTGCAGGGCCAGGACCCCGAGACGGTGGACACCGGAACCGCCAATGACCAGGTCGCGGCCGCTGCCCTGGACGCCGAACTCCGGATCGGCGGAGACCACCGGGTGGATTTCAACTGGGACGAGGACGTGGTGCTGCACCGCCGCAAGTCCCTTCCGGCCCACCCGAACGGCATGACCTTCCGGGCCCTGGACCACACCGGGGCAGTGCTCAAGGAGCGCAGCTACTACTCGATCGGCGGCGGCTTCGTCGTTGACGGCGATGCCAACGCCGGCGACAAGGTGGTGGCCGACGACACCGTGCTGCCCTACCCCTTCACGACAGCCGACGAGCTCCTGGACATCTGCCAGCGGGAGGGCATGTCCATCTCCGACGTGATGCTCGCCAATGAACTCGTCTGGCACGGCGAAGCCGAACTCCGGGAGAAGCTCCTGACGCTGTGGGCGGTCATGCGCCAGTGCGTGGAGAACGGCTGCGCGGCCGATGGGATCCTGCCCGGCGGGCTGAACGTCAAGCGGCGCGCCCCGGCCCTGTTCCGGACGCTTGCAGCATCCGCGGTCAGCGCCGAGGCGGAAGCCCGGAACCCGTCTCCGGTCCAGGTGCCTGCCGACCCGCTGCTCGCCATGGAGTGGGTGAACCTGTTCGCCCTGGCCGTCAATGAGGAAAATGCCGCCGGGGGCCGGATCGTCACTGCCCCCACCAACGGTGCCGCCGGGATCGTGCCGGCGGTTCTGCACTACTACGTCAAGTTCGTCCCCGGCGCCGACGACGACGGTGTCGTCCGCTTCCTGCTGACGGCCGCTGCCGTCGGGATCCTGTTCAAGATCAATGCCTCCATCTCGGGGGCGGAAGTCGGCTGCCAGGGCGAAGTCGGATCGGCCTGCTCCATGGCGGCGGCCGGGCTGTGCGAAGTCCTGGGCGGCACCCCCGCGCAGGTTGAAAACGCCGCCGAAGTCGGGATTGAACACAACCTCGGGCTGACCTGCGACCCCGTCGGCGGACTGGTGCAGATCCCCTGCATCGAACGCAATGCCATTGCCAGCGTCAAGGCCATCAACGCCGCCCGCCTGTGCCTGCACGGCGACGGCAGCCACAAAGTGTCGCTGGACAAAGCCATCAAGACCATGCGCGAAACAGGAGCAGACATGAAATCCAAGTACAAGGAAACCTCCCGCGGAGGCCTCGCCGTGAACGTGATCGAGTGCTGAACTGTGGACACCTTGACTAGCGACGCCGCTGAATACGTTCTGACCCTCGATTGCCCGGAAACACGGGGCATCGTCCACGCTGTGTCCGGATTCCTGCTCGAACAGGGCTGCGACATCCTGGAGAGTAAGCAATTCGATTCCCAGGACGACGGACACTTCTTCATGCGGCTCCACTTCGCATCGGCCGGGGACTCCCCCGACAGACCGGCCACCCTTGATTCGCTCCGGGAAGCCTTCGTGCCCGTCGCCAACAAATTCGGCATGCAGTGGCAACTGCGCGAACACGCGGCGAAACGCCGGGTCCTGATCATGGTCTCCAAATTCGAGCACTGCCTCAACGACCTGCTGTTCCGTGCCCGCATCGGCGAGCTGCCCATCGAAATAGTCGGCGTCGTCTCCAACCATCCGGACCACCGCGGGATCGTGGAGTGGCACGGCATCCCCTTCTTCCACGTGCCCGTTACGGCGGACACCAAACCCGCGGCCGAAGCGAACCTGATGGAGCTCGTCGACCGGCTCGACGTCGAACTGGTGGTTTTGGCCCGTTATATGCAAGTCCTCAGCGACGACCTGACCCGCCGGCTGGACGGCCGCGCCATCAACATCCACCACTCCTTCCTGCCCAGCTTCAAGGGCGCCAAGCCGTACCACCAGGCGCACGCCCGCGGCGTCAAGACCGTCGGCGCCACCGCCCACTACGTCAATGCAGAGCTCGATGAGGGCCCGATCATCTCCCAACAGGTGGTGGAGGTGGACCACACCTTCGGTGCCGACGATCTCGTGGCGGCCGGACGGGACACCGAGCGGAAAGCACTGTCCAACGCTGTCCGCTGGCACTGCGAGGGACGCGTTTTCCTTCAGGGCAGCAGGACCGTCGTACTGCGCTAGCAGTTTCGGTACAGCTCGGCGCCCGACGGCGTGTTCGTCGGCTCCGGGATCTTCAAGTCGCAGGTCACACTCAACCACGAGTTAGACGCGGAGGCCGGGGACTGTCGGAGTTGGTCCACCGCGTTGTTGACGAGTACAGCCGGCGTGAGCTGGAGGCCATGCGCCTGAGCTGCGAGCGTCTCGCCCTACTGCTGCGGCAGCATTCCATGATCAGCACCACCCGCACCAACGCCAAGGAGGCGTAGATTCGACGACACAAGACAGGTACACCACCGAACGGACCCCAATGTGAGGCTCCTGGCCGATCGCGAGGTCTGGCGGCAGGCGGGCATCATCCCTGCAGCCGGCGAGCTAACTGAGCGCTGGTTGCAACGCCGGAGCAAGTATCGACCGGGAACATTTGCCACGAGCTTCGACATGCGGCCGGCAGGGCTGGATCTCCGCCCAAGGGCGTCCTCTGCGATCGAACGCGCAGCGCACGTGCTGTTGCCAGTAAAGGAATACGGATCGCCCGGACTATCGTGGTTGAACCAACGCGCCTCTGCCGCCCACCTTCGCCTGCCACCCCGCCCCCCAGAGACGCTGAAACCGGGGATGAAGCAGAGCAACTCAGTGAAACGGCTTTCAGCGCAAGCGGCCGCTGGCCAGGCACCGGCCGAATAGCCTCGATGTCACCGCCGTCAGCGGGTACCAACAATTCTTCGATGCTCGCGGATTAGACTGCACCCGTGTCCGAAACTGAACGAACCATCACAGACCCGGCCTTCGAGGCTGCCTACGAGGCCGCACAAAAAAGCCTCCGAGAGGGCGGCATCCCGATCGGTGCCGCCTTGGCCCGTGGCGGGGCCGTCATTGCCAGCGGCCACAACCAACGTGTCCAGCATGGCGATCCAATCGCCCACGGCGAGATGTCTGCGCTGCGGGCCGCCGGACGCCAGAAGAGCTACCGGGACACAACCCTCTACACCACCCTGGCGCCGTGCGCGATGTGTACCGGGACCATCATCCAATTCAAGATTCCGCGCGTAGTGGTGGGCGAGGCCGACACGTTCCCCGGCGAATTCGAACTCCTCCGCTCACGCGGCGTCGAAGTGGTGGTGTTGAATGACACTCGATGCGTCGAGATGATGCGCACCTTCCAGGACGAACACCCTGAACTATGGGCAGAGGACATCGCCGAGTAATCCACGCAAAAAACGAGCACGGTGAAATGGATCAAACACGGCTAAAGCTACCGTGTGCCGCGAAATCATATGCCTGTGGCCTGGTACCGGTCTCGAACGCGACGAACGTTGGTGTCTCCCCTACCCGTAGTTCGATCGCCACCGCCCGCCCGAAGACTCCACTCATCCTCCGTCTTGACGGCAGCCACAGCTTCAGCGAGTCTGTGGTCTGTGCCGGCGCCGTGGAAGACGGCGACCGCAACCGCAAGGTCGGAAATGGTTCTAAGCCTCGCCTTGCTGAAGATATCCCTGACCATTTGTCAGCCAAGACTTCAGCAGTCCCATCCAGTAGCTGGTCGCTGGCGTTATGACCGTGAGTGGTACCCTCGCGCCGCGTCACCGAAATCCATCCATGAATGACCAGAAGCACCTTCGCTGTTTGTCCAGACCGCGGGCGCCGTCGAAAGTGGCGTGAAATCAATGCAGTGCATGAACATCTGAGATGCTCTTGACAGGGCCCGGACACTCTGGACAGGAGTGCTGGACGCAAAATCCTTCCCGAACGAGGAACAAATCATCGGCCTGATCGCGGGCCTCCAGTTCCCCACCATTCGGGATCAACTCATGGCTGACATTCCCGGAATCCTGGAACCCGGACCGTGTCCTCCTGGCCCAGACGAGCAGCAAGCCCCAATGGTCCTGCTCGAATGGGCTGAACACCTGCTGCTACACGCTTACACGCACAGCAGCACCGGACACTCCGCCCTCATCCTGACCGCCATCGCCTTCATCAACTGGCGGGAAGGCCAGGGCAGCAAAGCCCACCAGTTCCTACACCTCGCCCTGGAGGCCGACCCCGGCTACCACCTGGCCAGGCTCAGCGAGCCCATGACCTGCTCCGGATCAGTGACCATGTCATGCCGTTCCCGACGCATTCCAGCATGAACTGGTATCAGAGCGGAAATCCTTGACCGGCCGCAACCCCAGAGCGATCAAAAAGTATTCAGCAAGTCATGTTGTACGCGGCCCCAGCCACCATGAAGTAGTGAACGCGAAAACCCAACGGAAGGACGAACGAGGATGAACACCCAGCAGAGACCCCGCAGGGCGGTACCCGGACTGCAGTAGAGAGCCGCTCCCCCCACACAACCGAATAGCCCGTTCCGGGACCCCACACACCCGGAACATCAGATCAGAGGCAAGAGTGTGGACACTGTCCACACGAAAAAAGCACCAAAACGTCTTTGACCTGCGGAAACACTGTGCCCGAGGTGGGACTCGAACCGGGTTCCAGCCCTTGCAAACACTGGCCTCCCGCCGAAACATCCGCTATCCGGCCCAGTCCGGCACCGGTACGGCCCAGTCCGGCACCCAAAGTGTGGACACTGTCCACACCCCCATTTCTCCCCACCAGAGGCCTCCCCCAAACTGCCGCACCCCGCATCGACAGGGTGCGGCGCTTCTTTGCCCTGAAAGCCTTGAGCATTCCCAACTTGGTTTGAAACGGTTATTTCAGGATGGCGCCCAGCCAGCGCCGTGTTGGCCGGGCGCCCTCTGCAGGGCAATGGATCAAAAGGTCATCGGTTGTTGGCCTTTGGCACTCCCATTCCCGGGTCGATTTGGTGGGGTCCTGCGGCGGACGGTCGTACATCGAAATCGAAGACCGCTGTCGGAAGGTAAACCGTGGAACATGAGTTGGGGATGTCCACCACGCCGGAAAGGCGCCCTTCGATGGGGACGGCACCGAGGATGACGTACGCCTGCTCCTTGCTGTATCCGAATTTGTTCAGGTAGTCGATGGCGTGGAGGCATGCCCGCTGGTACGAGAGGTGCGAGTCGAGGTACCGCTGTTCGCCGTCCAGGGTCACCGAGGTGCCGGAAAACGCCAGCCACTGACTGAACTGTGGATCGACGATGCCGGGCATGAAGATGGCGTTTTCGCTCACCCCGTAAGTCTCCATTCCGCCCTTGATCAGGTCCACCCTGAGATCAATGAAGCCGCCCATCTCGATGGCGCCGCAGAATGTGATCTCACCGTCGCCCTGTGAGAAGTGCAGGTCCCCCATGGACAGGTTGGCTCCGTCTACGAATACCGGGTAGAAGATGCGGGTGCCTTTGGACATGTTCTTGATGTCCTGGTTTCCGCCGTTTTCCCGTGGGGGGGCAGTCCTGGCCGCTTCGCCTGCCACTCTGTCGAATTCGGACTGTGCAAGGTGTCCAAGAACCGCGTGCCCGGCTTCGGGCGGAAGCGCCAGGGGCGGCACGCGGTTGGGGTTGGTAGCTATGAGGTCCCCTTCGCGCTTGTTCCACTTCGCCAGCAGCTGGGCTGAGGGGGCGGTACCCATCAGCCCCGGATGGATCAGCCCGGTAAAGGCAACGCCCGGGACGTGCCGGGAGGTAGCGATTTGTCCGTTGAAATCCCAGATCGCCTTGTACGCGTCCGGGAATTGTTCGGTAAGGAAGCCGCCTCCATTGTTGGTGGCGAAAATGCCGGTGTAGCCCCAGCCCTGTCCGGCCAGCGGGCCGGAATCCTCCTGCGGGATCGGGCCGACGTCCAGGATGTCGACTACCAGTAGATCGCCGGGTTTGGCGCCTTCGACAGCGAAGGGGCCGCTGAGTTTGTGAACCGTCAATAGCGGGGCGTTGAGGATATCTTCTGCGGAGTCATCATTCACGATTGCCCCGTCGAACCATTCCCGGCAGTCTACCCGGAAGGATTCTCCGGGTTTGACCGTTGAGACTGGCGGAATCTCAGGGTGCCACCGGTTATGGCCGATCTTTTCCTGATCCTCGAACTTCTTGCTGGAGTCCAGGGCAAATATCTTTGCTGGCATTTCATCTCCTTTGAAGGTGCCGCTTCCAAGTTGTCAGGGCCGCGGCAGTTTCCGATGTAACGGGTTTGATGAATACGGCTGGGCACGCCGGGGGGTGCCCGGAATCCGGGAGTTCACGATCTCAGGTTCGGATGCACTGCGCTGAGTCGAGTCAATGAGGCGGAACGCTGGGGAACCTGCCTTTGACAGATGGGGAGCACTGATCTTCCTGCGGGATGGTTTCCCGCAGGAAGGACACGCCAGTGCATCCGGTGCCTCCCCGATCGGGTGGGATGCTTCGAAGGCTGAGCCGTCGGGGCAGCAGTATTCATAGATGGCCACGGAGGGGTCCTCTCTGCTTAGGCGGCAGGGTCAGGCGGGCCGGACCACGTTCGCGGCTGGCCCGGGTTGGGGCTGGGTGCTGCTCCGCATTGACTTACGACCTAGGAAGTATGCAGCCGTCAGCGAGATCGCGGCCAACACCGCGACCAGGGCTGCATAGGTCGTGTTCGTCTCGTAGCGGCCGAGCAGCAGGAAGAACGCCGGAATGGTGCCCGTCAGGTGACTGATGAAGACCGTGAACCAGCCCGTCATCTTCGTCAATGACGTCCGGTTGAGCCCCAGTAGTAGGAAGAACATGAACCAGAGCACAGCCCACACAAACCAGATGACGCCGAAGACCGGGTCGGCTACCTGGGTGAACTGCAGCACCCCGATGACGAGAGCGCAGGCGGCGACGAACAAGGAAAACCATCCGAGGCCTTCGCCGCTGATGCCGGTCATCTGGAGAATTCCTACGTAGAGGTAGGTAAAACCGAATAGATACAGCCCCGCGGCACCGAAAATGACCGAGGGGTTGCCGTTGGCTTGGAGAATGATGATGGTGGGGAAAACCACCTGCATGGTTCCCACAAAGAAGTTAAGGATGGCGGCGGATTTTCCCGGGATGACCCCCACGAGCATCAGGCCATTGACAAACAGAACAGCACCTACGTAAAGCAAACCCACGCTACCCATGTCAACTCCATCGACATATGAAAAAGCGGTGCAGTATTGGAATTCCCCGAAGTGGATCCGGGTGACGGGACCCATTGGCCGAACTGGCCCCGTGGCTGGTATTCACCTAAAGGCTAGCCGTCGCCTACGCCGCGGTCTAAGGACTTTCGGCCCTTCTAAGCGCGATATCCGCGCGATCCGAGAGACTTAACGCCCTGCGCGCCACCGGCAATCCCTCTATTCAACGTGTTGCTTCGAGGCTATGACACCGCCGTGTGATACAACCGGTAGCCGGCGGGCAACCCCGGTTCTACAGGATCCGGCCCAGGGCCATGCCGGTCGCTGCAGCCGTTAAAGACAGGACCAGTGTTCCCAGACTGTAGACAGCGGCCAGACCGCTGCGCCGGGATTGAATCAGTCGAATGGTTTCGACGCTGGCGGTGCTGAACGTAGTGAATCCTCCCAGAAACCCCGTGCCGATAATGGTCTGCCACTCTGCCGGACCTCTGGCCGCCAACATCGCGCCGGCGAGCACGCCAAGCAATAGTGAGCCGCTAACGTTGATGGCCATCGTGGACAACGGCAATGGAGTGGGTACTTTAGGCCTCACCAAACTGTCAACAATGAATCGCGTGGCTGCCCCGGCAGCCCCGGCCAGAGTCAACAAAAACATGATCATGGCTCCTCCTCCTTTAGGAGGGGTCGATTCCCCGGATTCGGCTTTTCGGCGGCGACGCGGCGCGCGAGGGAACTTCTCTCGTATGCCGCGCCGCACCAGATCCCCGACCAACTGGCGAGAGCCCCGCCGAACAGGCTTAGCGCCAGGTACGCCACTGCACCTGCATCATTTGCAAGCGCCAGGAGCAGCACCGAGTCGAGCGCCAGAGCACTGTAGGTTGTGAAACCGCCGAGGAAACCCGTGCCGAGCAAAAGCCGAAGGGCACGTCGAATCCCTACGTCCGGTCCGCGACGCTGGAGTCCTTCCAGCAACGCCCCGAGAGCCCAGGCTCCAGACAAATTGATGAGCAGCGTAGCGAGCGGCCATCCCGACGGGGAGGGCAACGCTTGCCCAAGGCCATAACGCGATAAGACGCCGACTCCTCCACCCATCATGACCAGCGCGATAAAGTAGGGGCTCAGGCCGTACCGCCCTGGTTTTGATGATGCGGGAACCGCACCCGTTGCGGCGGCTCCCTCCACAGGCCCCGTCCCGGTCACCACGCAATTCCTTCCGACCGGACGCTGGGCGCAGGGAGGGGCCTCAGGTGGCAGCCCCGAAAGTGATCTACTCCTGGTGGGAATTCAGGCCACCACGGCCTGCGCAGCGAACGGCTTAGAAACGCGCAGGCACCAAATCTCACGCCGAGGTCCCTTTCACATCCGCCGGGGGATACAGCGGCACTAGCGCACCCGTTAGCGGGCAACACGATCGGCGCCGCAGGCCAAGCCAGAATTCGTCCTTCGTTCGCAGTTCCACCGCGAATCGCCTGGCAACGACTGACGCCGCCACACCCCCGCGTCGCTTTCTTAAGTCCCTGGGAGCTGTTTCCGCCAAACTGCCCCGCCGTACGCTTATCCGGTTCAGGCAGAGAGCACCCCAGAAAATTAGAACCCTGGACCTCGTTGAGGGCAGGCGGGGCCTTAGAGGCGCGGATCAGGCCCATCTGCTCCTCAGTGATTTTCATGGAACGGACAACGGCGGACAGTCCCATCGATTGCGCGCTTGTGGAGCCTACCGAGCGTTCCGCCCCAACTCGGCCCTCCCTGAGTGCCTTCTTCGCCATCATGGTCACACCCGCCCGGTCACAACTGCCGTTCGCCTTCGACTTCCTAACTTCATCTTAGAAAATGCATGGCTTCGAGGGGAAGGCAATCCCCGGTGCCACCGGTCATTTGGTCAGCGTGCAGGCGCCATCGCCGCACATTTGTCGGCGCTGGTCAAGAAGTGAGCCATTCGTGGTCAAAGTGGCTCACTTTTCGACCATCACCGACAGCCGCCAACCGGATCGGGACCCGGATACTGACAACGTCGGCCGACGTTGTCAGTAGATGCACGGCGCTACAGCTTCAACTCCCGCGCCCGGTTTTACCCACGGAAGCCTGCCGCAGCCCCGGAAGGGTCCTCGCATCCCACCCTGGCCCTCCGAAAATCGGACCAACCAGGGACCGGTCTAGCTCAGTCCCTGGCCCCGTCCGGCGGTCTGCTCACGGGTCGGATTTGCGAGTAGATTGTTCACATCCACTGAGGGTCCGGCGTAGAAGCGAAACGAGCACATAGACAAGGATCCGGATGGGTTTGCCGTACCGCATTGACACTCCCCAGCACATCGTTCCGCCTGGGTATGCGCGCTGGATGCATGAAAAGGGCATCCGCTCGGGCGCCATTGGCCTGCCGTCGGGGTCCGAGCGCTCGGCGTGTACTTCGAATACGCTGCTGAGGCGCGGCGGCGCGCGTGGAGGTCAACGAATACAGTGCAGAGGTGGTGGCGGCCCGGCTTGAGCGGTTCAGGTTCTTCGCGACTGTCACGCTGCCGGGCGTGCAAGTCGGCCTGGCGGAGGCCCAGTACGCTCTGGACATCCTGCTCGCGGACGAGATCGTGATGCTGGCCAACAGCCACGGCCGCTATCTCGGCGATCCGGGGTTTGAGCCACTGCTGCAGTTCCTTCACCACCGACGGGCCGTGGTAGTCATCCACCCCGGTGAACTGCCGGCCCCGGCGGTGCCGGGCATACCCACCTGTGCCACAGATTTCTCGCTCCAGATTTCTTGCTCCACACCACTGGCACTGCTATCAGCTTGGTCCCGTCCGGTGCGTTGGAGAAGTTCTCGGGAATCAAGTTCATCCTGGCCCACGCGGGCGGTTTCGTGCCTTACATCGACTTTAGGATCCTGCTGACGATGCTCATCGATAAGGATCTGGCCCTCAGCGCGCTAACGGCGCTGGGAGTTAAGAGGCAGTCCATATTGCGGCCGTTCTATTACGACGGAGCCATGTCCGTCAGCCTGGCGACCCTGCCCAGCCTGCTCGAGGTAGCTGACCTCGGCCGCATCACGTACAGACTGACTTCCCGTTCGCACCCTGAGCTCATGGTCAGCTCCAGATCAGTGGCCATGTCATGCCGTTCCCGACGGATTCCTGCATGAACACGTATCAGAGCAGAAACTCCGGACCGGCCGCATCTCTGGGTCGATCTAACTAGAGAATATTCAGCAAATTATGTTGTGAGCGGCCCTGGCCACTATGAAGTAGTGAACGCCAAAACCCAAGGGAAGGACGAACGACGATGAACACCCGGAAGAGGCCCCACAGGGCGGTACACGGTCCGCCGTAGGCAGCCGCCCCCCCTACACAACCGAATAGGACGTTTCCGGGACCCACACACCCGGAACATCATAATGCAAACCCACGAGCGATGGGTATCCCGGTGGGGATGAAGCACTTCAGTTTTCATTTAGAAGTAGGTTATAAATACTTTCTGTGTAACACAGTAAATATTTGCCCTACAGAGAATCGGCTGATTCGTATTGGTCAGCAGCCGCCAATGTAATATGCAAAGTTGAGGCCGCCCAAGTTCGGGTTTGCATAGAGGCGGGTTTCTCCAGGGGTCACGCATAGGTCGCGTTCGGCGTAGTAGTACTGGACTCTGATCTTGACGTTACCTGGACCGCAGTGGTTATAGATCGCTTCTTCCCAGGGCGGTATGTTGCCGCCGATGTTCGACGTGACAACACCCTGAAAACCGCACACGGCTGCAGATGCCGGCGCGGCGGTGACTACCAGTCCGGAGACTACCAGAGCCGCCCCAGTCGTTATTGCGGCGCAAACTCGCTTGAAACCGTTTAGCTGACTCATTGGACCTGCCCCTTAGCAGAGGCCGACGTAGTAGGCGCCAGTGATCCTGTCGCCCTGGTTCACGAATCCGAGCCAGCTGTCACCCGGGGGTACGCATGCGTAACGGTTGCCATTGGGTGATTCGGTGACGATCCTAACGTTTGTGGGACCGCAGTGACCGTAGACAGACACGACTTTCTGGCCGCCAAAGGGGTCTAGGGTCTGACCAAGCAAGTTCAGACTGAGGATGGAACTGTAGGTGTGGATTTCTTGCGAGTAACCACATACCGAAGCCTTCGCCTCTTCCGGCCCCACTAGTGAGGTGCCAACGATGCCACCGGCAACGAGAAGCCCTGTGGACAAAATTGTGACAATCTTCCGAGCTTTCATGTTATTTTCCCCCATATTATTTACAAACCCTGTCAAATTGGGTTCGTTCAATACGATAGAATATATTCATGGCTACTTCAACTAGATCGCCGATGATGCGCCAGGGCCGCAAGCAGAAGGTACTAGGGCTGGCGTTTTGCGTGTCGATGGCGGGCCTCTTGGCTTCGATCTTCCTTACCGGCCGGAACCCGCTTTTTCCTGGGATGTCTGGTCCGCTGCTGGTGCTGTTCTTCTTCCTGGCCGCAGCAGGCAGCGTCATCGGGCTTGCCGCTATCAGATTGCGGCGAACAGCGAAGGAAATCTCAGACAGGGATAACTGAGAGGACTTCGCTCCTGCGGAAGTGACATGCGGCTACGTGGAGGATCCTGGCCGGCGGCGGTGAACGGGCGGCCCAGTTCAAGCGGGGCGTGGTTGACGGCGTCCACTACCTAAAGTTCATTGAGCCCATCAAGCAGTTCAAACGCGAAGGCAAGCTCGAAAGGGGCGCTCGTCCTCTGCTACAAAAGCCATTCAAGGCGCCGAAGGGGATGCGACGGGCGACATACCGGCCCCTGGATACACGGATCAGGCCACCATCGTCCATTGGAAGTTTAGCCAGTGCGATGAGGAGATCGCGGTCCTGAAGGGGTCGCTGGCGCCGTGCCCAAAGCAGTACCGGGACGGCAGCCCGATTGCCGAGCCTCTCGCGAAGCTGGAACAGGCTTGAGCCAGGCCTAGGTCTGTCGTGGGGACTGAGAACGCAAGGCGAGGACGGCGCATGTGTGTTTCCTGGTCAGCCTGTAGCCCTCGGGCTTTCCTACCTGCAGTACTTTGTGGAAGAACCGGACATCACTCAGCGTCATGAGGGACTACCCAGCGTTCAGGTCCGGCAGCTCGCCGAGGAACTCAGTCCGGGAGTCCAGGCCGACTGCTTCGAGGATCGCGCGGGCCAGGGCTGGCGCGTCTTCGGCCCGGTAGTCGACTGCCGCCGTAACCCCGTCCGCCTGGTCTATCTGGATCACAGCGTTCCTATCTCCGTGTGGAATGGGACGCCAGACATCGAGGTGGTCCTCCGCGATGAAGGTGTCCTGGTGACGGTGGACGAAGTAGTCCTCAGCGGCCATGGAAATCCTCTCCTGAAAAATGGGCAAGAGAGCACTATAAGCAAGATGGGGCCGCGCCGGCCAGCCCTACTCGCAGTCCGGCAACTGCGTCCGCTCCGGCATCGAGTCGAACAAAAACCTCGACCGCGCCATCGACATGACGAACGGCGACGAAGACTACGCCGCGGACGACGCCGAGAAGTACCTCTGAGCGTCTGACACCTGCGGCTCCCCGACCGAAGTGGCGTATCCGCCCGCTCGCGGCCGCGCTACTTGCTCCCCGGAGAGTCGTGCCGTTCGATCACAAGCTTCGGGCCGCCGTCAACCGGAGGACATTCGATGTCGGGACGAGGAGGCACAAGCGACTGGGATCGTTTACGGCGCGGGCAGCGAGACCTGGCAACGTTCCCACTCCGGGAGCTTCCTGCCTGCGACTTTCTTGGAGGTCAGGTGCCGGCGGTGGTAGTGCTCGCACGGGTAGGCCCGGGCGGAATGCCTGCCCCGGCTCCCCCACTGCCACGATTGCGTCCAGGGCGGTGAATGGGCTCGGGTACGGATACTTGTTGCAGGCCATTGCGGATTCCCTCGTTCGTTTGATCGAACGGTTCACACCCGCTTGCAGTCGACATAGTCGTTTTGCCAGTCGGACTCTGGCACACGTCACGACGCCCACGCGACCGTCCGCAACTCGTGGAAAGGCCCAGGACCACAAGGCCCAGGAGTTCCTGCAGATCGCCCTTGGGGCCCGCCCGCTGACCAGGCTCAGCGAGCTCATGATCACCTCCGGATCAGTTGCCATGTCATGCCGTTCCCACCGCATTCCTGCATGAACAAGTACCAGAGCGGAAAACCCGGACCAGCCGCAAACCCAGGTCCATCTAAAGAATAATCAGCACGTCACGTTGTAGGCGACCCTAGCCACCATGAAGTGGTGAACGCGAAAATCCAACGGGAAGGACGAACGAGGATGAACACCCAGAAGAGACCCCAGAGGGCGGTACCCGGTCCGCCGTAGGGGACCGCTCCCCCGCATAACTGAATAGGCCGTTTCCGGGACCCCACACACCCGGAACATCAGATCAGAGGCAAGAGTGTGGACACTGTCCACACGGTAAAAGCACCAAAAAACCGCTGACCTGCGGAAAGACTGTGCCCGAGGTGGGACTCGAACCGGACTCCAGCCCCTGCAAACACTGGCCTCCCGCCCAAACATCCCGAATCCGGCCCAGTCCGGCACCAGTACGACCCAGTCCGAAGCCCAGGGTGTGCACATTGTGCACACCCTCCTTCTTGCCCGCTTCGCCGCCCCCAACCAAGCTGCTTAAACGGCCGTCCGGGCGGGTCGGTTGTGCATTGCGCTCGATTTCGCTCCGATAGGAAAGGCCGGCCTCAGGAAACGAGCCGGCCGCGTACAAGCACCGCACTGGGCGGCCCTCCTGCTGAAAATCGCTGACCATCATGGCTGCGGGTTCCTCCTTTCCGAACGTTTCATGGAGAAGAAAACAGCAACCTGCATGACCGACCGACGGCCCGGCCGGCCTCCAGGAGGTGACCACGGACCACCAACGGTGCAGCGGAGCCCGCCGCCTCCAGGACCACAAGTCAGCGCCCTCGGAGGAGGACCGCCCATCAGCAGATGTAACCAACCTGCTGGCTAGGTACAGCTGGCGCGCCTGTAGTACTAGGACTCCTTGCGGCGCCCGCCAAAGATCATCGAGGCCAGCGCCATGACACCGGTGACGGTGAATACTGCCGGCCACGCGCCGATCTTCTTCGCCAAGGGGTGGGACGCGCCAAAGGCCGTAACATACGTGCCCGTGAGGGCGGCAGCCCGGGCCGCGCCGGCGTCGTTTTTCCAAACCGCGAAGGCGGCCAAGCCGCAGGCTGCCAAAATGGCGCCGCCTGCCTGCCGGTTGCCTGTATCGCGGGCGACCTTGTAGCCGAGCAGGAGACCGGTCTTGGCCAAGCCGGTGGAAATGATGCGAGACATTCGATTGCTCCTTCGGCGGAACGGATAAGCGCTAACTTAAGCATAGGTCCGGCGCTGGGAACCGTAGTCGGGGCGCCCGCTGCTGCCAGCTGACGGCAGGCACCTCGATGAGGGTCGCCGGGGGCGCGCCGGGACCCATGATCAGGCGGCCTGTAAACGCCGCCCCGCCGCGGGACTCGCGGCACATAAAAAAGCCCCTCAGGGAGGGGCTTTCGCGGATGAAACATTGGGTTGGTGGCGTTGGTCAGCGGTGATGTGCGCCCCCCTTCCCGGACGTCGTGTCTGTCTGCCTGCATTCGATACCGCAAGACTGTAAGAGCTGATCCGCGGATCGTCCAACCGCAGTGCAGCGCATGTTGCCGCACCCGGGTAAGCGCCTGTACGAGGACACAGTGGATCGCCGGATATTGATTGCCCGCTGGGGCCTGGTTCCGCCCTGGGCCAGGGACATCAAAATCGGCGCGAGGCTGATCAACGCCCGCAGCGAGTCGATCCTGGACAAACCGTCGTTCCGCAGGGTGAATAAGGCGGGACTTTTGGGCCAACTTAACGGACGGCCAGGTTACGCGGCACTCCACGGATACGGTGTCATTGATGCTCCTATGGTTGTCACGCGCTGGTTTGCGGTTGTTCGTCCAGCCACGTGCGGTAACGGCTGGCAAGGTCGTGTTCCCGGGATAAGCCGCGTTCTATGCGTGAGATGGCTGTCGGCCAAACGCTGAAGTGCTGGGCGGCTGCGGCTTGGGTGATGTGAAGCGCCAACCGCCGTGGTCGCAGGTCATTCGTGAGGGGAGCAGGCCGGGGGGTGTGTAGCACCCGATAGATTTCCCGGGCGATGTAGCGCTTAAGGCAGCGCATGATCTCGCGCTTGCTCTTGCCGTCCTTTGTGCGTTTGGCGACGTAGTCCTTGGTGCGCTGGTCGGTGGACATGCGCGCCAGCACGATGTGATGGATCGCGGAGTTCGCGGCTCTATCACCGCCCCGGGGGTGCCGATGCCGGGTTGTTTTCCCGGACGAGGCGGGGATTGGGGCAACGCCGGTAAGGGCTGCGAATTGGGCTTCGCTGCCGAGGCGTTCGGGGTTGTCGCCGATGGTGACAAGTAGCTGGCTGGCCACGGCAGTGCCGATGCCGGTGACGTGGGTAAGAGCCGGCGCATTCTCGTTGATGATCCGGGCCAGATCCGTGTGGCAGTCTTCGATTTCGGTGGTGAGGTGCTGGTGGCGCCGGGCCAATCTCTTGAGCGTGATCGCTGTTGCCACGCCCGGGTCAGCTGTATCGCTGTCCGGGCGCAAGGCGGCCATCGCTTTCAGCCGTGCAGGTGTTGTTTGGCCCCGGTATCTGGCACGTATGGCCTCCGGCGCGGACACCAGGATGCCACTGATCTGGGTCAGCACAGCAGTCCGGGCCTTGATCGCGCTTGTCCTTGCTGTCCGCAGAACCCGCAAAGCCTCGACATATCCGTCCCGCGTCTTTGGTGTTGATGTGCCTCGTCCGGCCAACACGGATTCGGCGGCTTGGTAAGCGTCGAGCGGGTCGGACTTCCCGCGCAACCGGCGGGACTGCCGGTTGGGCCGGTTGACCTCCACGATTTCAAAGCCCTCTGTAGCCAGGACGCGAGCCAGCCCGGCACCGTAACTGCCGGTGCCTTCGATTCCGACGGCGATGACTGGCCCGAACTGGGTGATGTACCCAACGATGGCCCGATAGCCGGGTCCGGTGGCCGCGAATTTCTCGTCGGCCAGATGTTTCCCTCGCTGACTAATCAGGCGACATGATGGGTATCGGCATGAGTATTGATACCGGCGATGACTTTGATGATTTCATTTGTCATGATGGGACTGGCTCCTCGACTTCCGCGCAGCAGCGTAGTGATGGGCTCGCGTCGACCAGGTGGGCAGACAAGACGGTGATGGGACTTCTCGTCAAGCTCCTATGAAGTCATGTCCGCCTGGCCGATGCGTCTGTTACAGGCCGTGGCACGGCGGACGGATCATTCACAAGACAGCTTCAAGAAGCGTCAGTCAGAAGTAGAGTCACGCCGCCCCACGGCCTACTACCACCATCACCGTCAGAAGTCGCCTGCGCCGGGACCAGTAAGGGACCGTGCTGTTAGACAAAACTATGACCCGCGCTTTCAAGGCGGTCTTTCGCTCGATAAGTTGTGGCTGATTACTTCGATGGCCACTCCGGGTAGATGGTTGTACCATCGAACGAGTTGGTTGTATCATGCAACCATGCGGGAGGATAGCGAGTCGGATGCGGTGGTGCTGCAGGCGCGGATTTTCGCTTTCGTGCGCGCGTTCGGGTTGTATCAACCGGACCAAACCCCCTGCGGTCAGCCCTTATCGATTTCCGAGGCCCATGCGGTGACTGAGGTGGACCGTGACGGTCCACTCACTCAAGTCGACCTCGCCGGGCGGCTACGGCTGACGAAGAGTACGGTCAGCCGTCTGGTCGACCAGTTGACAGCCCGCGGCTGGGTGCAGCGCCGCAGACGCGATGGTGACGGACGCCTCGTGTGGCTGGAAGTGACCGACGCTGGACGCCAAGCCGCGGGCGAGCTGGCCGCCGCCCGGGCTGCACGCTTCTCCAGCCTTCTGGAGGCCATCCCGGCTGACCGTCGCCAGACCGTAGTAGACGCCCTGACCCTCCTCGTGGAAGCAGCACATGAATACCCCGACCAGCACTGATAGCAGCCGTCCCCTTCGCCGGAAGGGTCACCGCTGGTGGCTTGCGGGCGTCGTCGCCGCGTTGGTCCTGGCGGCCGGTAGCATCGGCTACGGCATGGCCACAGGGCATCAGGCCGCCAACGGAGAGGCACAGGCAATGGTGGCCCACGCCGTCCAGGTCATGCCGTTCGATTTGAACGCCACCACACACACCTTCACGAAGACCCCCGATGGAGGGGTCGAACAGATCGTCGCCCACAGCTCCGGCGACGAGCACAACGTCACCCTGATCCAGCAGCATCTAAGCAGGGAAGCCGACCAGTTCGCGCAGGGTAACTACAGCGACCCAGTGGCTATCCACGGGACCGCCATGCCCGGCCTGCAGGAACTGCAAGCCGGCGCGTCCCGGATGCAGAGCCACTACGAGCAGCTACCCACGGGTGCAAAGATCACCTTCACTTCCGGTGATACGGCCCTCGTGGCCGCCCTGCATACATGGTTCGAAGCACAAACCATGGACCACTCAATGCCCGGCATGGGCGGCGGAAACTAGCGGGCACTCTTCGGTGAGATGCCAGGGGGGAGCGCGGAACGGTGACCACACCGTCGCCGTGATTTCACCCGGCGCCCTGTTTCGGTGCATCGAATAAGGGCAAGATCACGTCCGATCCTGCTTGCCAGATATACCCCCTAGGGGTATGTTGGGTGTGTTGTCAGTGAAGTGGTTTGTCCAGGCTCCGCGGAATTCGCGGGCCGTCACAGCCGTTCAACCCCAGCACCCCATTACTCCTTCTCGAAAAGGACCAAACTGACATGTGCGGAACAAACACCAGGACCGAACTTCCCCTCGCCACGCCGGAGCAGTCCGGCTGCGGCTGCTGCTCGACCGGGGCCCAAACAACGGCGCCGCCCGCGGCCGACGGCCCCGTGTACTCGATCGAGGGACTCACCTGCGGGCACTGCGTCCAGACCGTCGAAAAGGCCGTCGCCTCCGTGGACGGAGTGGAATCCGCAACCGTGGAGCTCGTCGCCAGGGGCACATCCCGACTGACGGTAGCCGGGAACGCCAGCGCAGACGCGGTCCGCGACGCTGTGACCGGCGCCGGATACAGCGTCGCGCCCGGCCGGTAATCCCGGCGGCGTACCGTGAAGGGAGGGCTCCCAGGGCCGCCCGGCACCGGAACAATTCTTAAGGAGCACAGCAATGGACCACGACCACCACAACGGACCCACAGCCGCGCAAGGGGAGCCAACCGCTCCCCGCAGCGGGTCCGCCGTCGCACACGCACCTGATACGCACGCCGGCCATGCCCGCGGCATGGACGATGAGCACATGGTGCACAGCCATGGCCAGCACGCAGGCCACAGCGTTGCGATGTTCAAGAACAGGTTCTGGCTCACGCTGGCCCTGTCTGTGCCGGTGGTCTACTTCAGCCCCATGTTCGCGGATCTGCTCGGCTACATGCCCCCGGTTTTCCCCGGCTCGGCCTGGATCCCGCCGGTGCTGGGAACCGTGATCTTCTTCTACGGCGGCCAGCCCTTCCTCAAAGGTGGCCTGGATGAACTGAAGAGCCGGAAACCGGCCATGATGCTGCTGATCGCCATGGCCATCAGCGTCGCCTTCATCGCCTCCTGGGTCACGAGCCTGGGGATCGGCGGTTTTGACCTGGACTTCTGGTGGGAGCTGGCCCTGCTGGTGGCGATCATGTTGCTGGGGCACTGGATCGAGATGCGAGCCCTCGGCTCCGCCCGGGGCGCGCTCGACGCTCTCGCCGCACTGCTGCCGGACGAGGCGGACCGGATCACCGCCGAAGGCACGGAAACCGTCAAAGTCAGCGACCTCGTCGCAGGGGACACCGTCCTGGTCCGCTCCGGGGCCCGGATGCCCGCCGACGGCATGGTCGTCGACGGCCAGGCCGAATTCGACGAATCGATGATCACCGGCGAATCCAAAACCGTCCTCCGCTCACCCGGGGATAAAGTCATCGCCGGAACAGTCGCCACCGACAACACCGTCCGCGTGCAGGTCACCGCCGTCGGGGATGAGACGGCCCTGGCCGGGATCCAGCGGCTGGTCGCCGAGGCGCAGGCCTCCTCCTCCAAGGCCCAGGCCCTGGCCGACCGGGCCGCCGCGTTCCTGTTCTACTTCGCCGCCGGCGCCGGCGTCATCACCTTCATCGTCTGGTCACTGCTGGGGAGCATTCCCGACGCCGTCACCCGCACCGTCACCGTGCTCGTAATCGCCTGCCCGCACGCCCTGGGCCTGGCCATCCCCCTGGTCATCGCCATCTCCACCGAACAGGCCGCCCGGGCCGGAGTCCTGATCAAGAACCGAATGGCACTGGAACGGATGCGGACCATCGACGTCGTCCTCTTCGACAAGACCGGGACCCTCACCAAGGGCGAACCCGCCCTCAAGGACGTCGCGACCGCCGAGGGCGTGGACCGGAACAGCCTCCTCGGGCTGGCAGCAGCCGTCGAAGCCGACAGCGAGCACCCGGTGGCCCGGGCCATCGTCCGTGCCGCGCAGGAGCAGGGCATGCAGATTCCGGCGGCTACTGAATTTTCGTCCATGACCGGCCGCGGTGTCCGCGCCACGGTCGACGGCAGAACCATCCAGGTCGGCGGCCCTGCCCTGCTCCGGGACCTCGAAGCAGAAGAACCGCCGGCACTGGCCACCACTACCAAGGCCTGGATGGACCGCGGCGCCGCCGTCCTCCACGTGGTCGAGGGCCGCCAGGTCCTGGGCGCCCTGAGCCTCGAAGACGCCGTCCGCGAGGAATCCCGACAGGCTGTGGCCGCCCTGCAAAACCGGGGCATCAAGGTTGCCATGATCACCGGCGATGCCCGGCAGGTGGCCCACGCGGTTGCCACCGAATTGAACATCTACGAGGTTTTCGCCGAGGTCCTCCCGGCGGACAAGGACAAAAAGGTGGCCGAGCTCCAGGCCCGGGGCCTGAAGGTGGCCATGGTGGGTGACGGTGTCAACGATTCCCCGGCACTGGCCCGCGCCGAGGTCGGCATCGCGATCGGCGCCGGCACCGACGTCGCGATGGAATCGGCCGGCGTGGTCCTGGCCGGCAATGACCCCCGGGCAGTGCTGTCGATGGTGGACCTCTCCCGCGCCAGCTACCGGAAAATGTGGCAAAACCTCATCTGGGCCACCGGCTACAACATCATCTCCGTCCCGCTGGCCGCCGGTGTGCTGGCCTTCGCAGGGATCGTCCTCTCACCCGCCGCGGGAGCGGTGCTGATGTCCATCTCCACCATCGTCGTCGCCCTGAACGCCCAGCTCCTGCGACGGCTCAAACTCAGCCCGGCCCAGGTCCGCTGAACCCGGCGCCGCCCGGGCCCGTCCCGGGCCGGTAACCTAGAAACCATCCAGACCGCACGGAAGGAGGAACACCATGACCGCCATCTCAGCCCGGCGTGCCACGGCGCTTCTCCTCCGGGGTGCCCTTCTGACGGGATTGCTCGCGATCGTCGCCGGCATTTTGGGCATGCACATCATGACCGGCACGCACGCCATGCCGACGGCGGCGGCCACCGGTCATGACACCAGGGCACCGCATGCCATGCCGGCACCTGAGCACCCCGCCCACGTCGCGGACATCACCAAGATCCAGGGCACCACCCCGGTCGCAGCCGCGGTCGCGGGCACCACCGCAACTCCGGGTATCACGGCCGAACCAGGGCCGTCGTGCGCCGATACTGGCGGGTGCACGATGATCTCCACAATGGGCGGGGACTGCGTCCCGTCTCCCGGGACCACGACCCTGACAGCACCGCCACCGGGCGCCACGGCCCTGACTTCCAGCGGCGGGACCATCACCGGCGTTCCCGATACCGGGTACGGGTTCATTCCGCGAAGCCTTTCTCCGGGCCAACTTTCCATCAGCCGGACGTAAACGGCCACGCTGCGCCGTGTCCAGCCCGGCGCGCCCCGCTTACCCGATACGCACCTGCCGGCCGTTCAGGCCGGTTATGGGCGTGTTCCCCGCAGTCGTGCGACAACGACGATTTGATGATTGAAGGACTTGAACTCCATGAAGAAAACTCTGACCATTTCTGCCCTTGGCGTTGCCTCCGTCATAGCCCTCGCGGGCTGCGCGGGGACCTCCGGAAGTACACCTGCCAGCTCCATGCCGGGGACGGGCCATACCGGGATGGGGATGTCCCCCAGCTCAGCCCCGGCCGCCGCGGACCACAACGCGGCAGACACCATGTTCACCCAAGGGATGATCCCGCACCACGCCCAGGCCGTGGAAATGTCCGACATGATGCTCAAGAAGCAGGGCATGGATGCCCGGATCACGGCCCTTGCAACCAAGATCAAGGCCGCGCAGGCACCCGAAATCGAACAGATGACGGGCTGGCTCAAGACCTGGAACGAACCTGCGCAGATGGCTTCCGGCCATGGCATGGGCGACGGGATGATGGGCGATGACGATCTGAAGACGCTCGATGCCGCCCAGGGCGCCGAAGCGGCCAAGCTGTTCCTGACCGGGATGATCGCCCACCACCAGGGCGCCGTCGCAACGGCACAGACTGAAATCAGCCAAGGCAAAAACCCCGACGCGATCCAGCTCAGCAAGGCAATCGTGACCTCACAGACAACCGAAATTCAAGAGATGAAGGGCCTGCTGGCGAGCCTCTGACCGGTGTCCTCCGGCGCCGGCCCGTGAGGGGCCGGCGCCATTCCCTCTTGCCATGCCCCACCTGAATCCTTGGAGTCCCCATGCCCAACCCCTCCCGTCCCCGGCGCCGCGCCGCAGCCGTCCTGGCTGCCGGCGCCGGCCTCATCCTCGCCCTCTCGGCATGCAGTCCGTCCTCCGGCACGGCAGGCCCCGCCCCTACAGGAAACACCGGAAGCGCCATGCCTGACGCGCATGTTCACGGTTTGAGCGTCAGCAGCGAAACCGGCCAGGTGCTCCTGGCCACCCATGATGGCCTGTTCGACGTGTCCAAAAAGCTGGCCGTGAAAATCGGACCCACCAATGACCTCATGGGCTTCACGGCTGCCATGGACGACGGCGTGTTCTACGCTTCCGGACACCCCGGCGCTGGCTCAGCCCTTCCCAGTCCTCTCGGTCTGGTCAAAACCAGCGACGGCGGTAAAACGTGGGAGCAGCTTTCCCGTCAGGGTGAATCCGACTTCCATGCGCTCACTGCGACCAAATCCGGAATCGTCGGCTTTGACGGCTCACTGCGCACCAGCCCGGACGGAAAGACCTGGAACACGGTACCCGCGGATTTCGTCCCTGCCATCCTCGCCGGAATCCCCACCAGCGACACCGTCCTCGCCACCACCCAGGACGGCGTGCAGCGTTCGACCGACGGCGGTGCCACCTGGGCGCTGGACAAGGCCGCGCCGGTGATCCAGTTCGCCGCCTTCGCCAGCGCCACGGAAGCCGTCGGCGTCGAACCCGGCGGCACCGTCCACTACTCCGCAGACGGCGGAGCAACCTGGACCAGGAAGGGCCAGATCAGCGGTGCGGTCCAGGCCGTCGCCGCGACGGAGGGCTCCGACGGGAACCCGAGGGTTTGGGCCGCCACCTCCACCGGAGTGGTGGTCTCCACGGACGGCGGGGCCACTTTCCGGCCCTCCGACGCCGACTGAACCGATGGACATCGGCGGATACTTTGCGTCCATGGTGACTTCCGGCGCGCTGGTCATCGCCATCCCGCTGGCCATGACTGCAGGACTGGTGTCCTTCCTCTCGCCGTGCATCCTTCCTTTGGTGCCCGGCTATCTGGGCTTCGTCTCCGGGCTGACCGACCCGACCCAGCCACATAACCGCCGCCGAGTCCTGGCCGGGGTCGGACTCTTCGTGCTGGGGTTCGCCGCCGTGTTCACCCTCTACGGGGCCGCCTTCGGCGCCATCGGGTCCTGGCTGCTGCGCTGGCAGGATGCCCTGATGCGCGGCCTCGGCATCGTGGTGATCCTGATGGGCGCAGCCCTGCTCGGGCTGGTCCCCTGGCTGCAACAGACCCGAAAGCTCACCCCCGGCCGCAAGACAGGCCTCGCGGGGGCACCCCTGCTCGGGGTCGTCTTTGGACTCGGCTGGACGCCCTGCATGGGTCCGACGCTGAGCGCTGTCCTGTCCCTGAGCGTCACCACCGGCAGTGCAGGACGCGGAGCGCTGCTGGCATTCGCCTACTGCCTGGGCCTGGGCATCCCCTTCGCCCTGACCGCCCTGGGCCTGAACAGGGTCAGCACAGCCCTGACATTCGTCCGCCGTCACATCCGGGTCGTCAACATCGCCGGAGCCTCCATGCTCATCATCCTGGGCGTGCTCATGGTTTCCGGGGTCTGGGTGACGTGGATCTATCAGCTCCAGAACCTCTCCGGAACCTTTCTCACACCCATCTGACACCGCGGCCCGACACTGGGCCCCACCGCGAAGGACTTCACATGAATCACCACCCCGATCACCACCTGGGCCGGCGCCGCTTCCTGGGCCTGTCGGTAGCAACGGCCGCCGCGGCGGCCCTCGCCGCGTGCACCAACACCCAGGGCGCCCCAGGCCTCACGGAGAGGGTCCTGCCAACTGACCCTCTCGTCGCCGACTACGAAGCCCGCCGGGCATTCAGCGGCAAGACCGTCACCCAGAACCTGACCGCCGCATCCTTCCAGGGAACTGTTGCAGGGAAACCAGTCACCACCTGGGGCTACAACGGCGCTCTCACCGCGCCGGCACTCCGGGCCATGGCCGGGGACCGGCTCCAGATAACACTGTCTAACCAGCTGAAGGATCCCACCAGCATCCACTGGCACGGCCTCGCGCTGCGGAACGATCAGGACGGCGTCCCGGACGTCACCCAGGACCCGGTCTCCGCCGGCACCGGGTTCACCTACGATTTCCGTCTCCCCCACCCCGGCACCTACTGGTACCACTCCCACGTCGAAATGCAGCGCGAACGCGCCCTCTACGGGGCACTGATCATCGAGGACCCGGCCGAACAACTCATCTATGACCGGGACTGGGTGATCGTCTTGGATGACTGGATGGACGGTATCACCGGGACCCCGGACGAGGTCCTCAAGGAACTTTCCGGCGGCATGTCCGGGGGATCAATGGGGATGGGCATGAAGCACATGCTCATGGGCTCCCGCAGCGACTTCCTCGGCGGCGACGCCGGCGACGTCAGCTACCCGTACCACCTGTTCAACTCAAAAGCCCCGGATGAGGCCGAAATCCTGACCGCCACGGCCGGGCAGGTCATCCGGCTCCGGATCATCAACGCCGCCGGCGACACCGCGTACCGCGTCGGCATCCCCGGCCAGAAACTCACCCTCACCCACACCGACGGGTTCCCCGTCGTCCACCAGGACGTCGACGCCGTCGTGCTCGGCATGGGTGAACGCATCGACGCCCTCCTCACCGTCAAGGAAGGCTTCACCCCCGCCATGGCACTGCCGGAAGGAAAACCCGGCCAGGCACTCGGATTCATCAGCACCGGCACCGGCAAACAGCCCCTTGCCGCCACCCTGCCGGGCACGTTAGAGGGGACCGTCGTGGACGGCGGGCAGCTCAAAGCCGACCCGAAGGTCACCCTGCTAAGCAAGAGCCCGGACCGTACCCACGAAGTACACCTCACCGGCGGCATGGCCAAATACGACTGGGGCATCAACGGCCACCGCTTCGACATGACCAAGCCATTCGAGAACGCTTTTGAGATCAAGGCCGGCGAACGCGTCGAGGTGAAATTCATCAACGACACCGACATGTGGCACCCCATGCACCTGCACGGCCACACGTTCCAGATCGGTGCCGGCGGGGCCCGCAAAGACACCGTCATCGTCCGTGCCAAACAAACCGTCACAGTGATCTTCGACGCCGACAACCCCGGCCAGTGGCTCACCCACTGCCACAACGCCTACCATGCCGAACGCGGCATGATGGGCGTCTTCTCCTACATCAAATAAGGGACCCCGACCATGAACCCCCCTGTCGCGACAGAACTGTTCTTCCCCTCCCCGGCCGTGAGCGCCTTCCAGCTCGGGCCGTTGACCATACGCTTTTACGCCCTTGCCATCCTGGCCGGCATCCTTGTCGGGGTCTGGCTCACCGCCCGCCGCCTCCGGTCCCGGGGCGGCACAACCGCCCAGACCCTGGACATCGTGGCCTGGGCGGTCCCCTTCGGCATCGTCGGGGGCCGGCTCTACCACGTCATCACCGACAACCAGCTCTACTTCGGACCCGGCACAGACCCCTGGGGCGCGCTGCGGATCTGGGAGGGCGGTCTCGGGATCTGGGGAGCCGTCGCCCTCGGGCTCGTCGGCGCCGGGATCGGCGCCCGCCGCGCCGGTGTCCCCTTCGCCGCGTTCGCGGACGCGGCCGCCCCGGGGCTGCTCCTGGCCCAGGGTCTGGGCCGCTGGGGCAACTGGTTCAACAACGAACTCTACGGCGAACCCACGGACCTGCCCTGGAAACTCCAGATCCACAAAATGGACATGGCCACCGGCCAGGCCCTGACCGCCGCCGACGGCACCCCGGAAATACTCGGCTACTTCCAGCCCACCTTCCTCTATGAATCCCTGTGGTGCCTGGCCGCTGCATCGCTGCTGATGTTCCTGGACCGCCGGTACACGCTCGGCGCGGGGTCCGTGTTCGCCCTCTACATCGTTCTCTACACCGCCGGGCGTTTCGTCTTCGAACTGATGCGCTCGGACCCCGCCAACACGATCCTGGGGTTGCGGGTCAACACCTGGGTCTCAGGTCTGCTCTTCCTCGCCGGCCTGGCCCTCTTCCAGCGGCTCAGGTCCCGTCCCCGCTCCGCCGTCCCACCCGCACCAGTCGTCATCCAGGACTCTGACGCGCACGGCCAATGAGTCCCCGCATGAGCAACACCCGAAAGCCGCGCGAGGAACACCGGACCATCCTCGCCGCCATCCGCAGCCGGCAAATGGCCAAAAAACGCAGGTTCAACATCTTCGTCTATGGCGGCTTCGGCCTGGTCGTGGCTGCCATCATCACCGCAATCGCCCTCGCAGTCACCGGGTCCGTCCAGGACCGGAACACCGCCGCCGAGGCAGCGAGGAAACCCATCGACGGGATCCAGACCTTCACCGGCCTCTCACGCAACCACGTCCAGGACGCCGTCGCCTACCCCCAGGAACCCGGTGTCGGAGGAGAGCACTCCCCCGTCTGGACGAACTGCGGCATCTACACAGAACCGGTCAACGAACAACGCGCCGTCCATTCCCTGGAACACGGCGCCGTCTGGATCACCTACAGCCCTGTCCTGCCGGCGGCCGACGTCGCCAGACTCACCGATCTTGCAAAAGCCAAGCCGTATGTCCTGCTCAGCCCGGACAAGAACCAAACCGCCCCCGTCACCGCCACCGCCTGGGGCACGCAGCTGGCAGTCCAGGATGCAGGGGACCCGCGTATCTCCGCCTTCATCCGCGGCTACGCCCAGTCCCCGAAAGCCCCCGAGCCCGGCGCCGCCTGCACCGGCGGAACCGACGGCTAAGCGCATCTGACCCACTCGAAGGACGTCCATGAAACACGAGAAACCGACCGCTGACGGAGCCCGAAACCAACGCCGCAGTCCTCTCCTCCCGGCAGGACAGCGCCGCCAAGCGCCGCGGGATCCGCTGGCCGTGGTGGAGAACCGTGACGTTCTGCCTCAGGGTCAGCCTCCGAGGCTGACCTTCGGGTAGTGGCCTCGAAGGATGCTTGTCCGCCGCCATCCCCGCCACCCCACTCCCCTGAGTAGCTCTGGCGCCGTAGCCCGCGGGCCTCAGCGCCGCGTCCCGGACCTGACAGGGTCGGTCCGGGCCGTTGCTGGTGCAACTCTCGTCCCTTGCCTGGATAGAGCGCCGGGAATACTCCTTGGGGGCGGCGGCATGGCCGGGCGCAGCAGTCATATATGCACGCAGATCCGATCATGGCGCCGACGGAGCCAGAGTCCGTGACACACCCCCGGGGGTATGTTGGCGTAGTCTGGAATCAGACGGCTGCGTCGTAGGGCCGGTGGAAGGAGTCACCCCATGATGGGTGGGTACGGGTCCGGCGTAGACGTGTCCTGGTTGTTCTGGTTACTCCCGGTCGCGGTCCTCGTTCTAGTGGCGGCTCTCGCGGCCCGGGCATTGTCCGGTAGCGCCCGCCGAAGGGGAACGGGATCAGCGCCGGGGCAGAACCGTAACGCCGCCGCGGGCAGGAGCAACGCACGTCGGATCCTCGATAAGCGATACGCCGGCGGTGAGCTGGGCACGGAGGAATACCGGGACCGGTTGGCGGTGCTTACCGGCCCGGGGACCCAGCCGGAAGGGCCGGGGGTAAATCCACGCGGCGGCGGCCGGAGCGATCAGCCAGTGGCGTTGAGCCTTCCGGAGCTGAAGCAACGGGCCGTGTCGCTTCTGATAGCAGCCGACGACGCCGTGCGCTCCGGCGAGCAGGAAGCAGGATTCGCGCAGGCCCAGTTCGGGGACGTTTCCGTTGCGCCCTTTGTGAAAGCCCTCGCCGATGCCAGGTCAGACCTGGGTGAGTCCTTCAAACTCCAGCAGAAGCTGGACGACGCGATCCCGGCCACCGAGGAGCAACAGCAGGCCTCGTATACCGAGATCATCAGTCGCTGCGAGTCGGCCAGCCAGGCTCTGGCCGAACAGAAAGTCTCCTTCGACTCCCTGCGTGAACTCGAAAAGAACGCACCACGGGCACTCGAACTGCTCCGGGCCGGACAAGCCGAGGCAGCGGCCAAGATAGCGGATGCGGAGCACCACATGACCGAGCTGTGCGTACGGTACTCCGATGCAGCGGTGGCTCCGGTCTCGGACAATATCGCCCAAGCCCGGGAGCGACTGATATTTCTGGACACCGCCGCGCAGGCTGCACAGCAGAAGCTCTCTGAGGCCGACCCGGGCGCCGCGGCCGTCGCTGTCCGCGCTGGCGAAGAAAGCCTGCATCAGACCAACGTGCTGGTTGACGCCATCGGCAAGGTCCGGCATGACCTTGACTCTGCCCGGACTAGTCTCGACCGCGCAGTGGCGGACGCCGCCCAAGACCTCGCCCAGGCCACGGCCACCATGGCGGCCGGGCAGCACACCGACCTCGCGGGCCCCGCCGCAAGCGCCGAGGCGGTCCTGAACCAGGTGCAACAGCAGCTGCAGTCAGGAAGGATCGACCCGATCGCCGCGTTGCAGCGCATTGAAGCGGCGCGCCAAGGCCTGGATCGGGCCCTCTCCGGGGTGCGGAACCAGCAAGATCAGGCGCGGCGCGCCGGGGAGGCTCTCCAGCAGACCATCATGCATGCACAGGCCCGGATCTCGGTTGCCTCGGACTACATCGCCGCCCGGCGCGGCGGTGTGGGACCAGGGGCCAGGACACGACTGGCCGAAGCGCAACGCATTCTGGACACCGCGCTCTCCCTCCAGCAGACGAATCCTGGATCTTCCCTGGCCTACGCGCAGCAGGCCGGGGCTCTGGCGTCCCGGGCGGCAGAGCTCGCCCGGTCCGATGTGCAGGGCTTCGGCGGCCTGGCCAACCGCGGCTACGGCGGCGGGATGTTCGGGAGCCGAGGATGCGGCGGGGGCCTCGGCGGAGCCGTGCTGGGCGGGATCCTGATCGATTCGATCCTGCGCGGCGGCGACGCTGATAGCGGCGCCGGCCGGGACGATGACTCCGGCGGCAGCGGCAGCTTCTGATCCGTCACATCGGAGTTCATTCTCGGTCCGTCAACGTCATCAGTTCCCCCGACCGGCCCGCTTTGGCCCGGCGCTTCGGGGGTCGGCCAAGTCCGCGGTAGATCAAGCACCGCCCGATGGTCCAGGCGCCGGCCAAGTCAGGTGATCTGTTCCGTGGGCATGGCCAGGGTGACCCAGTCGTGCAGTCCTCCCCGGTAGTAGGCCAGTCCGGATGCCGGATACCCGGTTTCCAGCAGCGCACGGATGGCCGCCGGTGACTGCGGGCATTGCGGGCCGTTACAGAAGAACACACTCAGCCTCGAAACGTCGAGTTGATCCCTGAATCCAATAATCCGGTCGTGCGGGATGTTGACTGCGCCTGGAATCGTGACCCCGGACCTGGAGTCAGGTACGCGGCTGTCGATCAGGACGGCGCCGCCGCTGATCTGCTCCAGGAGTTCGAGTTCGCCGAGGGTGACCACCCCGGGTGCGCACTGCAGTGGCTGCAGCTCTCCCCATGTCGTGTCCACCGCTACCAGATCCGGTTCGCCCTCCACCTCCCGGGGCACGCTGGCTGGAGCCTGAGGACGCATTCTCGACATTCGCTTCATTACCGCTGGTTCGACACCCATGCACCCACCCTAACGCCGCCGGACGCGCGGCCTCGGTGGCATTCCACCCCGGCGTCGGCGGTGGCCGCCTCGCTGCACGCCTGGTTCGGCATGCGGACCATGCCATGCCATCCCCGGCATGCGCGCCGGAGGGCTAACGGGAATCCTCCGGCCGGGCTTCGGTCGTATCTTGATTGGGCGAAGGCCTGCTGGCCGGTCGAGGACCGAATTCCCGGATTGAAGCCGCGAGCATCAAACGCCCGCCCGCGCCCCCGCCATATACCCCCATGGGTATGAGGGTGTAGTCTCGAAAGTGATCATCGCAGGCCGGTCAGTACCGGTTTTGCGGGGTAAGGAGACGGTAGTGATGGGTGGATACGGATCAGGCATGGGCTGGACGGGGATGTTCTGGCTGCTGCTGATCGTCGGGGTCCTGCTGCTTGCCGGTCTCGGGATTTGGTTTCTCTCGGCCGGGAGGCGCCGCGGCGGACCCACAGGCTCCCTTGACGGCAGGGGCGCCGGGCCTGCGGGCAGTGGAGGCACACCCCGGGAGATCCTGGATGAACGCTTTGCCAGGGGCGAGCTGACCGCGGAGGAATACCAGGAACGTCTCAAAATCCTCAAGGGCGACAGCTGATGCGGCCTGTCCGCCGACGCACCGCCCTCATCCTGGGGGGCGCCGGAACCGCAGCCGCACTGACGGGCGCGGCAGGCCTGTTGTGGGGCTCCGGAGCCGGGTACCGGTCGACGGGCGGACAGGACTTCAGTGAACCCGAGGTCCTCCGCAGCAGCAACGGGATGCTCCAGGTGCGCCTGAGAGCGGTACAGGCTCAGGCACGGATCGCCGGCACGAACGCCACCGTGTTGACCTACAACGGGTCAGTGCCCGGCCCGACGATGTTCCTGAGGCCCGGTGACCGGGTGAACCTAACATTGGAGAACGGCCTGCGGGATCCGACCAACCTGCACGTCCACGGCCTGCACGTCTCCCCCCAGGGCAACAGCGACAACGTGCTCCTCTCCGTTGACCCCGGAACATCCTTCGATTACGAATACCGCCTCCCCGCGGACCACCCTCCGGGCGTGTACTGGTACCACCCCCACCACCATGGCACGGTCGCCGACCAGGTCTTCGGCGGACTGTACGGTGCCATCATCGTCGAGGACCCGCACCCTGTCCCGGTCGCACGAGACCGGGTCATGGTCATCTCGGACATCTCGCTGAACAGCGACGGAAGCGTCGCTGCGGTGTCGGCGATGGAGAAAATGATGGGCCGGGAAGGCAGCCTCGTTCTGGTCAACGGCCAGTTAAACCCGCAACTTTCGGCCAAACCGGCAGAACGCGAGCGGTGGAGGATCATCAACGCCTGCACCGCCCGGTACTTGAAACTGCGCCTCGACGGCCAGCGCCTGCAGCTGCTTGGACTCGACTCCGGCCGCTATCAGAACCCCCGGGACGTTGATGAGGTGGTGCTGGCTCCAGGCAACCGGGCCGACCTCCTCGTCACCGCGGCCACCGGCACGGCCGTGCTGCGCACCCTGGCGGTGGACAGGGGAACCGCAGGATCCATGATGGGCGCCAGCACCGGAGGCCAACAGGCCCAGACCGACCCCAACGGCACCGTCCTGGCCACCTATGCCGTCAGCGGCGGACCGGCCCCGTCCGCGGAGCCGCTCCCGGCCCAGCCTGCACCCCGGGACCTGCGGTCAGCTGCGGTCACGGCACGGCGGGAACTGACCTTCGCAATGGGAATGGGAATGGGCATGGGCATGGGGTCGGGAATGAGCTTCACCTTTAACGGCAAACCTTTCGACCCGGACCGGATTGACACCACCGTCCCGGACGGGGCCCTCGAGGAGTGGACGCTGACGAACACCAGCCCAATGGACCACCCTTTTCATCTGCACGTATGGCCCATGCAGATCATCGAACAGGCCGGCCGGCCCGTATCCGACCCCGAGTGGCAGGATGTGGTCAACGTCCCGGCCCGCAGCAGCGTGCGAGTCCGGATCGCGTTCGATGATTTCACCGGCAAGACCGTCTACCACTGCCATATCCTCGACCACGAGGACAGCGGCATGATGGGCCTCATCGAATCCCGGTGACACGGCGATGCGGCGTCAATGACTCACCGTGAAACCCAATAAAGGAGCATATCCATGAGCTACGCACACACCATCACCGTCGCCCTGCCGTACGAGGAAGCGGTGCGCCGGACCAGGGAGGCGCTCCTGGGCCAGGGCTTCGGGGTCCTCTCCGAGATCGATGTCCGCTCAACCTTTGAGGCCAAGCTCGGGGAGGAGAGCGGAAAGGCCCTGGGCGACTACCTCATCCTGGGCGTCTGCAATCCCGCCCTGGCCCAGCGCGCTCTCACCGCGGAACCGGACATGGGCCTGCTCCTTCCGTGCAACGTCGTCATCCGGCGCGGCAGCGACGCCAACGCGACCGTCATCCAAACGATCGACCCGGAGACAATGGTCAAGCTCAGTGACGCCCCTGCCGTCGCCCTGGTCGCCGGCGAAGCCGATGACCGGCTCCGGGCCGCATTGAAAGAGCTTCAAACCGCCTGAGACCCGGCCGGCCTCCGGACCGGCGGCTCATGGGACGCGAAAAAGAGATCATTGTGTCCGCATGCGCATCGGAGCATGGCTGCCGCCGCCGGCCCCTGAAGCAGACTGTATACACCCGCCATACACCCGCCGGGCCTTTGGGCACTGTTCCGGGAAGCGGGACCGACGTAGTTTCGCCAGAGGAGGTCTGATCATGATGTATGGCTGGGACTGGAATGGCTGGGGTATCGGCGCGTGGGTAGCCATGGCCGTGTTGATGCTGATTTTCTGGGGCGGAGTAGTCACTGTCGTTGTGCTCCTGGTCCGGCGCCCACATCCGGGTGAGGGACCGGCCCCACAGCGGCCGCCGCACCACGACGCTGAGCGTATTCTTACTGAGCGCTTCGCCCGCGGGGAAATCGACGAACAGGAGTTCACCGCCCGGCGCACGGCGCTCAGGCGCCAGGAGTGAAGCAGTTGAGCCGCCGAGGACAGGTTATCCTCGGGATCGCATCCGTGGTCCTTCTGACCGCGCTGTCCCTCGTGGCAGTCGGCGTCGTGGGCGGTCTTGTGAATCCCGGGGGCACCGGTTTTCTGTCCCGGACCCGCTGCGTGGCACCGAATCTTCCCGGTCCGGTTGTCAGTGTTTCACTGACCAACATGGGCGGGCCCATGATGGGCCCACGAAACGGCACCATGGGCGGGGCCATGCGCATGACCGCAGACCGAAGCACCGTGGCCCACGGCACGGTGTCCTTCCTGGTCACCAACGCGGGCACCATCAGCCATGAACTCATCATCCTTCCCCTTCCCGAGAACCAGGTCCCCGGCACGCGCCCGATCGGCGGGGACGCCAAAATCGATGAGGCCGGCAGTCTCGGGGAAGCGTCCAACACCTGCGCCGAAGGCTCCGGGCAAGGAATCCTTCCCGGCGCGTCAGGCTGGGTCACCGTCACGCTGCCGCCAGGTCGGTATGAACTGGCCTGCAATCTCCCGGGCCACTACGCCGCCGGCATGTATACCCAGCTCACCGTCAGCTAACCCTTTCGGGTCTCCTGTCTAGGACAGGATAGGCGGCAGATCAGATGGCCCACGATCAGTCGAGGGACCTCCGCCCCCTTCGTTGATCTCAGGGGTCATAATGAGGCCATGCACATTGAACTACTGACCATTCCGGGTTGCCCCCACAGCCGCTCGGCCCGGGAACTGTTCGCCAACGCGTTGGAGCTGGAAGGCATCGATCCGGCGACACTCACCGTCACGGAGATCACCACAGACGCTGATGCGACAGCAGTGTCATTTCGAGGATCTCCCTCCTTCATCATTGACGGGACAGATCTTTTCCCATCCAACGCGGCGCCGGCCCTCACATGCCGGGTGTATCCAAGCCGACGCGGATTCGTAGGACAACCAGACCTGGAACCCCTACGCGCAGCAATCCGCGGTGCCGGGCCTCGGGTGGGGCCGCCAACCTGAGGCGCGGTGAGAACGCCATGGAGCCAACAAGGGACGAGATCACGTTCGGGTACTGCCGTACTTCCCACCTCCTCGACACCTGGCTCGCGAGCACAACCTCGGCTGAACTCCACCGCAAAAGCGACGGCACGCGGTGGACCAATGAAGAGCTGCTGTTCCACATGGTCTTCGGCTACATGGTTGTCCGCGCCCTGCTTCCCCTTGTTCGGGTCGTCAGCCGACTCCCCAGGCCTGCCGGAAAAGCATTTGCCGCCGCGCTGAACGCGGGGACCCGCCCGTTCGATGCTGTGAATTACTGGGGCTCCCGGGCCGCAGCCCTCGTCTACAACCGGCGGAGAATGGGCCGGAAAATGGAACGAACCATCAATGCCCTGTCAGGGACCCTGGAAAGAGAGAGCTCCCGATCCCTCGCCCGCTCAATGCCGTTCCCCGACAGGTGGGACCCGTTCTTCAAGCCCGTCATGACGCTTCAGGAGGTCTACGCCTACCCCACTCTGCACTTCGACTTCCATGCCAAGCAGCTGAATATCCGGTACCCGGAGAGCCGGGGCCGGCCCTGAAACCGCTGGCTGGCTCCCCGGTGGACAACGGTCATCCGAGGCCCCGAGGCCCCGAGGCCCGAACATGATGACAACCACGCCGGCCAGACATATCCCCGATCCGATGATGTCCCAGCGGTCCGATCGGAAGCCGTCAAAGATTATGCCCCACGCAAGAGACCCAGCGACAAACACCCCGCCGTATGCCGCGAGGATGCGGCCGAAATGCGCGTCCGCCTGCAGGGCCGCGACGAAACCATAGATTCCCAGCGTGATGACCCCCACCCCGGCCCACCGCCACGCCTTGTCCTCCAGGACCGCCTGCCACACCAGCCAGGCACCGCATATCTCGGCGACCGCCACCAGCGCAATCAACAGGCCTGACCGGGCCATAGTCATGCAATTATCCTGTCACCGGGCGATGTCCTAATCCTGCCGCCACTCCACCTTCGCCGTGGCCTCAGCGGGTCTGTTGTTCGTGCTGCGCTCTTGAGGACGCCATCTGCGCCCTTCCCTATCCGTTCATCGGGAGATGAGCTTTTAGCGTCAGGGCGCAGCTCCCCCGGTGGGTAAGACGTGCAGGCAGAGGGTCTGTCGAGTGATACCGAGTTCGGTGCAGACGTCGCTGACTTTTGTTCCGGGCTTGCCCATGGAGGCCATGGCAAGCCGGAGATTGGCGGGGGCATCTTGCAGGGGCGTCCACCGTGGCGACCGCGGACGCGGGCGGCGGTGAGGCCTGCGGTGGTGCGCTCCGAGATGAGTTCGCGTTCGAATTCGGCGAGGGCTGCGAAGATTCCGAAGACGAGCTTGCCGGAGGCAGTGGTGGTGTCGATGGCGGCGCACTGGCCCGTGAGGACCCTGAGTCCGACGCCGCGTTCGGTCAGGTCGCGGACGATGCTAACCAGATGCCGAAGGTCCCGGCCGAGCCGGTCGAGTTTCCAGACAACCGGGGCATCCCGCGGCGCAGGGCTTCGAGGCTGGGAAGGCCATGCCAGCAAAGCCCACCAGTTCCTGCAACTCGCCCTCGAAGCCGGCCCCGCCTACCGGCTTGCCAGGCTCAGCGAGCTCATGGTCAGCTCCGGATCAGTTGCCATGTCATGCCGTTGCCCCCGCACTCCTGCTTGAACAGGTATCAGAGCGGAAATTCCGGACCGGCCGCAACCCTTGGGTCGGTAAAAAGAATAATCAGAAATCATGTTGTACGCGGCCCTGGCCACCATGAAGTAGTGAACGCGAAAACCCAACAAAAAGAAGAACAATGATGAACTTCCAGACGAAGCCCCGCAGGACGGTACTCGGTCCGCCGTAGAGAGCCGCTCCCCCACATAACCAAATAGGTCAATCCGGGACCCCACACACCCGGAACGTCAGATCAGAGGCGAGAGTGTGCACAATGTGCACACGAAAAAACATCAAAAATACCCCTGACCTGCGGAAACACTGTGCCCGAGGTGGGACTCGAACCGGGTTCCAGCCCTTGCAAACACTGGACTCCCGCCGAAACATACGGAATCCGGGCCAGTCCGGCACCGGTACGGCCCAATCCGAGACCCAAAGTGTGGACACTGTCCACACCCCCAGTTCTCCCCGCCAGAGCCCCCAAACTGCCGCACCCGCATAGACAGGGTGCGGTGCTTCTTTGCCCTGAAAGACCTGACCTGCTGGTGAATTTTAATCTCGGCTGCAAGGGGCTTCTGCACGCGCTCGGTACGGACGTTCGGCACGCCCGCACGTCGCATTGAGTCTCCAGGCTCTGCATACCGAATCCACCTCCCTTCATCCCTTCATGGTCCGATCTGCCCCTGGCCGCATGACCGGTTCCCTCGTTTTTGCCGAATCGAGCAGGTGCAATTCCGGCGCTGGAGACGCTCTGCCCATGGTGTGCAGAAATTGGCGATCACTTCGTTATGTGAGTTGCACTGGACCGCCATCCAATACGCACCCCGCTGTCGTGGCAGCTTTGTCGAAGTGGGCCATCAGGTCTGCTTTTGTCACGGCCGGCAGCTGGTCCGCAGGGGCATCGTGCAGGCCGGCGTGATGGCGCCGGTAGAACTCGGAGCCAGCGTAGGCTGCGTGGCGCAGCTCCCGCGAGGCTTGGTCCTGATGAGCCGTGATCCGGGCCGCGTCCCAGTGGTCCCGTCTCCGCCATACGGCCCGCAGGAACAGCACCCGGGAGATGAGGCGGAGGTCCATGGCGGCGGTGGCTTAGCGGTTCCCGGCCGGGGCCAGCGGCCGGTAAGGGGTGGTCGTTTGTCCGGCCGGAGTCTGGACGGTGAAGGTGTAGTTTCCCTCGATCGGGTGCCCGTCGGAGGAGACCGTCCGCCACAGCACCTTATAGGTTCCGGGGTCTCCCCCGGCAAGCTTGGTCGACAGCGTCGGGCCGGAGACGGTCACGGTGCCGTCACCGACGGTCTTGCCGGCGCCGTCGGTGACGGTGATGATGCTGAAGTTCAGGTTCTTGGAGTCGGCCGGCGGCTCGGACAGTGTCAGGGACACGGATTCCGGGGTGTGGATGAGCACTGCGTCCGAGGCCGGGCTGGTTGCTGAGAGCGAGTCGTGCGCCAGGGCCGGGGAGGCGGCCGTGGCAACGGGGATCAGGATCGCCGCGATGGCTGCCAGGCGGAGGCGGGTCTTGAAAGAGAATCGTGCGCGCATAGGGTGTTGTTCTTTCACGAAAGAGGTGGGACTGGGCTGCAGATCCGCATCACAGGTACCGGCTCTTGCAGGTCGGCTCGGGCTGCCGCTTGGCCGGGAACGACGCCTACTTGGCGGCGTCGGTGAGTTTCTGCCGGAAGTCCGCCTCGGTACTGAGTGTCAGTTTTCTGCCATCGAGGAAGAAGGTCGGAGTACCGGTCACTCCGAGCGCTTTGCCGTCGGCGACGTCTTTACGGATCCGGTCAATAGTTTTTTCGTCCGCCACGGCCGCGTCGTACTTGGCCAAGTCCAGGCCCAGTTCCTGCGCGTAGGTTCTGAATAGAGGTGCCTGGGAATCCTGCTTTTCGCCCCATTGCGGCTGGGTGTCGAACATTTTGGTGTACATCTGCTCGTACTTGCCCTGCTGCGCGGCGGCTTCCACGGCCAAGGCCGCCGTTCCGGAGTTCCGGTGACCGGGAAGCGGGAAATAGCGGGTGACGAAGGTGATCCGGTCACCGAATTCCTTCTTCAGGTCCTCCACGAGCGGCTGCGCTGCCAGACAGGATTCACATTCGAAGTCCAGGAACTCGACCAGTTGGGCTTTCTCCGTCACGGGCGCGGTAACGCGGTGGCTGTCCTCGCGGACCAGCTGCGCGTCGGCGACCGGTTGGGGCGGGGGTTGGGCGACTTTGGTGGCGGTGAAGACGGCGTACCAGATCAGGCCGGCGGCAACGATGACGCCCAGGAGGATCCAGAGGACCAAGCGGATCTTTTTGGCCGGGTCCGCTGGTGCGGGGGCTGTCGTGGTTTGTGTCATCAGTGGTGGATGCTTTCCTGGTCGCGATGGGCGGCTGGTTCGAGCTGGAAGGTGGAGTGTTCGACGCTGACGTCGAAGTGCTCGGCCACGCATTTCTGCAGGTCAGCCAGGAGGGCGGCAGCGTGGCCGTCGGTCATGCAGGTATCTTCGACGGTGACGTGGGCGGAAAGGACAGCTGTGCCCGAGGCGACCAGGGACGCGTGCAGGTCATGGACGTCGATGACGTGCGGCACGGCAAGGATGTGCTCGCGAACCTGGGCCATGTCCAAGCCTTGGGGGGCATTTTCCATCAGCACGTTCACGGTGTCCCGGAGCAGCTTCAGCGTGCGGGGGATGATCAGGACGCCGATCAGGATGGACACGACGGCGTCGGCCTGGACCCATCCGGTGAAGGCGATGATGATGGCGGCCACGATGACGGCGACGGAGCCGAGGGCGTCGTTGAGCACCTCCAGGAAGGCGGCCTTCATGTTGAAGTTATGGTTCCGGCCCGAGGCCAGAACGATCAGCCCGACGGCGTTGCCGGCCAGGCCGATGATGCCGAACCACAGCATCGTTGACCCGCCGACTTCGGGGGGCTCGATCAGGCGGCGGATGCCCTCGATGATGACGAAGCCGCCGACGCCCAGCAGCAGGGCAGCCTGCCCGGCCGCGGCGATGATCTCTGCGCGCTTGTACCCCCACGTCCGTTTGGCCGTGGCCGGTTTCAGGGCCAGTGAGGCGGCGATCAGGGCGATCAGCAGCCCGGTCGAGTCCGTGAACATGTGGCCGGCATCGGCCAGAAGCGCCAGGCTGCCGGTGAGAACCGAGCCGACGATCTCCGCGACCATCACGGTGAAGGTGATGGCGAACACTAGAATCAATTTGCGCCGATTGCCCGCCGCGGCCGTGCCGAGGTCGTGGTCGTGACCGCTCATGGGTGTGTCTCCGGGGTGTGTGGGTCGGTGGGATGGCGGCGCTGAGAGGTCACTTTTGGGAATCTAGGCTGCGGATCGCTGCGCGCAGGGACTCGAGGACGGGCAGTCCCGCCACATCGCGCCCGGTGTCGTAGAGGCGGCAGCTCAGGGCCGGGGCGGTTTCCGCCGGAAACAGGTCGCCCCCGTTCGCGGTGAAGGAGGGGGAACCGTGGAACCGGAGGTCTTCGGCCTCGGTATCCGAGACCACCTCACGCACGCTCAGGGGTTCCTTGTCCTTTCCTTCTGCGGCAAGAACCTCCCGGAACAGCTCCAAAGCCGGATCGCTGTTTGGGCAGCCCGGGATTGTGCGTAGTTCAAAGTCCATGGTTCAGGAGTTCCTGCGGCCCTGCTCCGGACCGAGAGTCACGACTGTCAGTTCTGGAACGTGAGCACAGCCCTCGCAGCAGCTGTCGGCGGGAGTTGCCGCCGGGGCCGTAGCTGCGGCGCCGTTCGCCTCGGCGGCGTGCGGGACGGTGCAGCACACGTCGCCTCTCCACGCGCTGATGCCTTCGCGGACGGCGATCACGGCGATGACCAGTGCCGCGCCGGCGTCGGCCCACCACCAGCCCAGCATGCTGTTCAATACCAGCCCGAGCAGCAGTACGGCGGAGAGGTAGGTGCAGAGCAGTGTCTGTTTGGAGTCCGCAACGGCGGTCCGGGATCCGAGCTCCCGTCCGGCGCGGCGCTGCAGCCAGGACAGCACAGGCATGATGGCCAGGCTCAGTGCCGCGATGATGATGCCCGGTGTGGAGTGCTGCGCTTCGCGGCCGCCCGCCAGTGAGGTCACGGAGTCGAAGGTGAGGAAGGCGGCGAGGGCGAAGAAGGAGATCGCGATGAGCCGCAAGGTCAGGTGCTCGCGCCGTTCCGGGTCCTTGCTGGCGAACTGCCAGGACAGTGCGACGGCGGACGCAATCTCGATCACCGAGTCCAGTCCGAAACCGATCAGGGCTGAGGAGTCGGCCACTCCGCCCGCCCACAGCGCGACTACCGCCTCGATAACGTTGTAGCTGATGGTCGCGGCAGCGAAAAGCCGGATCCGGCGGCTCAGAACGGCGCGCCGGACCGGGGCGGGCGCGAGCTGGGAGGTACTCATACCAGACACGTCCCGTCCGGCGCGCAGCAGTCCGGGTCCACCGCCAGCACGACGCCGAGCAGGTCACCGATCGCATGGCCCAGCCGGGCATCGGCGAGCTCGTACCGCGTCCGCCGTCCGTCCGGAACAGCCACGACGAGGCCGCAGCCGCGAAGACACGTCAAGTGGTTGGAGATGCTCTGCCGGGACACGCCCAGGGAATCAGCCAAATCCGACGGGTAAGCGGGCGCTTCCGCCAAGACCAAGAGGATCCGGGCGCGGGTGTGGTCAGAGACTGCGTAGCCGAACCGCGCCAGCACCGGAGCATGCGTGAGCGTTTCCATACCTTCAAAGTACAGCGCCCGATGTATTCAAGCAATTCTGTATCACGACACCGTTCACCCGATCTCGCCATGGGAACGAGCCCTCACCGTGCATTGCGGCCCGGATTGTGCGCCGTTTCCGATCAGAGGGGACGTCTACTAATCTAATAAGTGCGCATGTACGCACCTGTTGATGCATCTGTGATGGACCCGAGGAGTCATTTTGATTGAAGTTCTGGCCGTTCCGGCCTACCGAAAGCTGTTTTCGGCCCAGGTCGTGGCCCTGCTGGGCACCGGGCTGCTGACGGTTGCGCTGGGTCTGCTGGCTTTTGATTTGGCCGGTGGGCAGGCCGGTGCGGTTCTGGGGACGGCACTGACGATCAAGATGCTCGCCTATGTGTTCGTTGCTCCGTTGATGGCGGCGCTCGTGGAGCGGCTGCCGAAAAAGGCGGTACTGGTCGGGGCGGACCTGATCCGCGCCGGTATCGCATTGATGCTGCCACTGGTGGACCAGGCGTGGCAGATCTATGTCCTGGTGTTCTTGCTGCAGAGCGCCTCGGCTACGTTTACCCCGGCGTTCCAGTCCCTGATTCCGGTCATCCTCCCTGATGAGCGCCAGTACACCCGGGCCCTTTCCCTCTCGCGTTTGGCGTACGACCTGGAGTCGTTGGTCAGCCCCGCCCTGGCCGCAGCGCTGCTGGCCGTGCTGTCCTTCCATGATCTGTTCCTCGGGACCGTAGCCGGGTTCCTGCTCTCCGCAGCCCTCGTGGTCACCACCCGTCTTCCTGCGGCGCCGGTTGCGAAGCAGGAAGGGACGTTGTGGCACCGGACTACCCTGGGCACACGGATCTTTGCCCGCCATCCTGAACTTCGGGCCCTGATGGCCCTGAATCTTGCGGTCGCTGCCGCGACCGCCCTGGTGCTGGTGAACACCGTCGTCTACGCCCGAGATATGTTCGGCGGTTCCAACGCCGACGTCGCGGTCGCCCTGGCCTGCTTCGGTGCGGGGTCGATGCTCGTCGCGCTGACCGCCCCCAGGATCCTGGACCGGGTGTCGGACCGGGTCCTCATGCGTGCCGGCGCGGTGCTGCTCTCCGCCGGCCTGGCCGGGGCGTTCGCCCTGCTGGCCGTGCCGGGGACCTGGCCGGTATTGCTGGGCCTGTGGGTGGTACTTGGGGCCGGGACCTCGATGATCAACACCCCCTCAGCCCGTCTCCTGCGCCGGGCGGCAACCGACAGCACCCGCTCCTACATCTTCACCGCCCAGTTCTCCCTCTCCCACGCCTGTTTCATCATCACTTACCCGATAGCGGGCTGGGTTGGTGCCACGGCAGGCCAGCCGGTGGCAGCCGCCGTTCTGGCCGTCGTAGCTACAATCAGTACACTTGCCGCGTTCCGATTCTGGCCCGCAGGAACAAGGACCGGCCCCGTACCGGAGACCATGAAAGGCTGAGCCGGTGGAAAACGCACAACCCCTTCCGGCCGCCAGCCTTCACCACCCCGCCGCGCCGGATTCCCGCCGACTGGACGCGGCCACAGCCACGTTCCGGATGCTCTCGGACACCACCCGATTACACCTGCTTTGGCTCCTGGCCCAGGAACCCTCCGACGTCGGCACGCTGGTGGAGCAGACCGGAGCCTCCCGCACCTCGGTCAGCCAACATTTGGCCAAACTGCGCTTCAGCGGCCTCGTCACCACCCAAAAGGACAGCCGCCGAGTCATTTATAGCCTCACGGACGGGCACCTGACCCGTTTAATAAACGAAGGCCTGAACCATGCCGACCATAAAGTCACCGGCGAACCCACCCACGACTGACCGGCAACGGGTCCAGCGCTGTCCCCCGCATACCCCAACCCTCATCGGCAGAGCTAAAACATGCAGCAGGCGACTACCCAAACTGACAGCTCCCCCACTATTCCGGATCCGCGGAATCCTGACTGCCCTGGAGGTTGCCCCCAAGACAACGCAGGCTGCTGAGCCGGGACGCCGGAAGCAAAATCAGGATGCGCCCGTGCTTCTGTCGCCGGGCACTGATACGGTCTGCCGATGGATGAACCCCCGCAGTTCAGCATGTGTTGAATGTTGAGGATCTTTCCGGACGTCCCGGGTTCGACGAACAGTTCTTGGGTGTCCCGGTTGGCATTCCGGCCGTGGACGGCGTCGAGTCCGTCCTGCTCCCCTACACCCACTTTTCCGTCCTCATGCGGCTGGACAAGCGCCTTGCCGCTGTCACCGCTCTTGGCATGGACGGCACAAAACTGATCGATCTGGACCGGTCAGGGATCCCATGGAAATTGGACCCCGGCTGCGCGTGTGTTAACGCCAACCCAAAACAGGGCCATTAGTGCCATTTGAAAACAGGGCCACTTGTTGTTCGTTCTATTGTGCCGTACCGGCGGTGGGTTGGTGTTTTTTGAGTCGGTAGCTGTTGCCTTTGAGGCTGATGACGTCGGCGTGGTGGACGATCCGGTCGATCATGGCCGAGGCGATGGTCAGGTCCCCGAAGACGTCGCCCCAGCGGGCGAAGGGTAGGTTGGACGTCAGGATCATGGAGGCGTGTTCGTAGCGGCTGGAGACCAGCTGGAAGAACAGGTTGGCGGCGTCCTGGTCAAACGGGATATAGCCTACTTCGTCGATTATGAGGAGCCCGTAGCGGCGTAGTTTCACCAGTTCCTGGGCGAGTTTCCCGCGGGAATGAGCCTCCTGCAGCCGGGCGACCCAGCCGGTCGCGGAGTCGAAGAGGACCCTGTGCCCGGCCTTGGCTGCCTTGATGCCGATTCCGACCGCGAGATGGGTTTTGCCGGTGCCGGGAGGCCCGAGGAGGACCACGTTTTTGGCCTCGGCAAGGAAGACGCCGGTGCCCAGATGCGCGATGAGGTTCCGGTCCGCGGAGGGCTGGTGGTCGAAGTTGAACTCCTCGAGGTCCTTGTGTGCCGGGAACCTCGCGGCTTTGATCCGGGTCGCCGCTGCGGAGGCTTCGCGTTCGGAGACTTCACGGGAGAGCACGGCGGCCAGGTACTCCTCGTGCGACCAGCCGGCGTCCCGGGCCTGGTCCCCGAGACGGCGGAACCCATCGCTGATCCGTGGCGCGCGCAGGGCCCGGGCGTAGTAGTCGATCTGTGACGGTGTCCCGGTCATGAGACCACCTCCAGGACCAGGTTCGGCTGCTGGCCGAGGTCGATGCCGAAGATCTCGTCATAGGCGGCCAGATCCCGCACCTCCACAGATTCTGGCGGTTCGGGACGGCGCACCCGCTGGGTCCGGAAGTCCCGGCGCATCACCGCCGCGCGGGCCACGTGGGCCGGGTCGGTCACCACCAGATGCCGGGCCCAGGCCCGGACGTGCGTGGCGATGATGACGCCGTCATGGGTGACCCAGACAGTGTCCAGATCAGCGATGACATCAACGATCCGCCCAATGAACGACGGGTCCACGGAATAGTCGTTGGAGAACACCCGCACGTAGTAATCCCGTGGCAGCCGCACCGCGTTGCGGAACGCCGTTTCCGGGCTTACCGGCGGCAGTTCCCGCATCCTTTCCCGGTCCAGGACGATCAGCTCGTCAGGGCGGCCGTGGCGGGACCGGGAGTACCGGTGGTTGGCCTTGGGCAGCCAGTCCTCCAGCTGGTCGTTGAAATCCGCTGGTGAGCGGAAGTCCCGGCCCGGCATGAAGCGTTGCCGGAAGAACCTGTTCATCCGCTCGACCATGCCCTTGGACTCCGGATCCCTAGGTGGGAGCAGCTTGATCTCCAGCCCGAGGGACCCGGCGAACGCGGCCACCGGCTGGGTGGGCCGGCGCCGGCCGATGCCGGACTCGTTGTCCCACAGCAGCCGGGACGGAACAGCCTGCGCGTCCTGGAGAAGAGTCCACATTCCGCCCAAAAGGTCCGGCGTCGTCCGTGAGGGCAGCATCCGTGCCTGGACGAATCCCGAGAACGCCGAAGTCATCACCAGCACCGGTGGCGTGTCGTTCTGGCCTGCACCGACGGGCAGCGGCTCGTGCGGGAACCAGAGATCGCACTGGACCTGGAACCCCGGCTCGTGGACCAGACGGTCAGCCGGGTCCGGCGGCGCATATTCAGGCCGGATCGCGGCGACCTTCGCCCGGAACAGCGACGCGGAACCGGACCAGCCCACCCGCTCCGCGAGCGTTGCGGCCGGCATCGTCGGCGTCTTCACCAACAGCTCCCGCACCCTGGGAGCAAACGCATCAAAACTCGATACTCCGGCCGCCCGCTGGTACTTCGGAGCCCGGTCCGACTCCAGCGCCCGGTCAACCGTTCCGCGGGAAACCCCCACGATCCTGCCGATCTCACGCTTCGAGTGCTTGCCCGTCGAAAACAGGTGGCGTATCCCCGCCCAATCATCCAAATTGATCACCTTCCATGATGGTCGGTGGCCCTATTTTCAGTTGGCGTTTCTGGCCCTATTTTCGGTTGGCGTTAACAGCGCTCCACGCCGAGGACCAGGGCTACCACAAGGGCCTGAAACCGCGGCAGGTGCAGATGATCGCGATCGGAGGCGCGATCGGCACCGGCCTGTTCATGGGTGCCGGCGGCCGTCTTGCCACGGCGGGCCCGGCCCTGACGATCAGCTATGCCGTCTGCGGATTCTTCGCTTTCATAATTCTGCGTGCCCTCGGCGAACTCGTGATGCACCGGCCGTCATAGGGCTCGTTCGTCTCCTACGCCCGCGAATTCTTCGGAGAGAAGGCCGCGTTCGTCACAGGCTGGCTGTACTGGCTGAACTGGGCCATGACAGCGATCGTTGATATCACCGCCGTTGCGCTCTACATGAACTTCTTCAAGAAGTACTGGGCGCCGATCGCGGACGTACCGCAGTGGGCTTGGGCCCTGGCCGCCCTGGTCCTGGTCCTGGGCCTGAACCTCGTCAGCGTCAAGGTTTTCGGTGAGCTCGAATTCTGGTTTGCGCTGATTAAGGTGGTGGCGCTCACGTCCTTCCTGCTCGTCGGCATCTACTTCGTCATCTTCGGCACCCCCGTCGACGGCCAGGAAGTCGGCTTCAGCCTCATCGCGGACAACGGCGGCATGTTCCCGAACGGCCTGCTGCCGGCGATCGTGGTGATGCAGGGTGTCGTGTTCGCCTACGCCTCGATCGAGTTGATCGGTACCGCGGCGGGCGAGACGGAAAACCCGGAAAAAATCATGCCCCGGGCCATCAACACGGTCATCGTCCGGATCGCGGTGTTCTACGTTGGCTCACTCGTACTGCTCTCCGTTTTGCTGCCCTACAGCTCTTACAAGGCCGGCGAAAGCCCGTTCGTGACGTTCTTCGGCTCCACCGGGGTCGACGGCGTGGACGCCATCATGAACCTCGTGGTCCTGACAGCGGCCCTGTCCTCTCTCAACGCCGGCCTCTACTCCACCGGCTGGATCATGCGTTCCATGTCCATTTCAGGCTCTGCGCCGAAATTCGCAGCCCGGATGAACAAGGCCGGTGTCCCCTACGGCGGCATCGCCCTCACCGCCTCCGTGGCCGTCCTGGGCGTCATCCTGAATGCCCTCGTCCCGGCCGAGGCCTTCGAGATCGTTCTGAACGTGGCATCGCTGGGCATCATCAGCACCTGGGCCATGATCGTCCTGTGCCAGATGCAGCTTGCCCGGCTCGCGGCCCGCGGGGAACTGCGCCGGCCCACTTTCCGGATGCCCGGCGCGCCCGTCACGGGCTGGGTCACGCTCGCCTTCCTCCTGGCGGTGCTGATCCTGATGGCATTCGACTCCCCTGTGGGAACGTGGACCATCGCGTCCCTGGTAGTCATCGTGCCGCTCCTGATGCTCGGCTGGCGCCTCTGCCGGGACCGCATCATGGAAATCGCCGCCGTCCGTGATGGGTTCACCGGCCCCCACCCGCTCGTGGCGAATCGGCCCACCCGCGGTATCGGCGTGACCGCTGGCCGGGAGTCGGAGTAGCGTTCCATCAGCGCGCTCCGTCGTAACGGGACGTCGCGCAGGGTCCCTGTAGCGAAGTCGGGGTTCCTGCTCGATAGGAGCCCATCTCGTCGGCCCGGCGAAACGGCACTCGAAGGCACACTATTTTCGGTGCACAAGGACCTCGCTCCGGAGGCCAGCCCGAACGGGAAATCGAGGGTACTAAGGAGATCCAGAAGTATCAGACGCACCCGACATGGAGCCCTGAGCTACCGCTCGCTGGACGTCGACTACGACCGGCACAAGTCCGGTACATCCGTCCCGGAGTCGTCTCCCGCGTGGGAACACCTCCGCCTCGGCCCGCCCCCGGCATAATCATCTGATGGCGGGACCTCGCGGACAGCTACTGCTGACCACTAGGACCACTCCTTTGCCGGGCTGAACGTGGTGAGCTCTTTTGTGGATGCGCTGGGGTTCCGGGACTTGTGCGAGGACCGTTTGGGCCAGTTCGCCCCTCCGGGGCCGGGCATTGGCCCGGCACGATCCTAGGGTCGTTGGCGGTCATGCTCGTCGGCGGCGGGGAACACGTCTCCAACCTGGACATCCTGCGGACCGGTGCCGGGGTTTTCGGGAACGTTACCTCGAACGCGACGATCTCGCGGTTCTTTGAACGGACCGTGACCAACCCGGATGTCTTCAGCTACGGTTTCTCCACCTTGACGCGGGAGCTGCGTTCACGGGCGTGGGAAGCGGGCGGGGACCGGAACCCGGCCTTGAAGGCCACCGCCCTGGATCCGCTCATCGTGGATCTGGACGCCACGCTCGTGACCTCCCACAGCGACAAGGATCATGCCGTCGGCACGTACAAGGGCGGGTATGGCTTCGCCCCTTTCATCGCCAGCGTCGATTACGGCGCGGGCAACGGGACCGGGGAGATCCTGGCTGCGGTGATGCGTCCGGGCAATGCCGGGGCCAACAGCGCCGAGGACCACATCAAAGTGTTCACCCGGGCCATCGAACAGCTCCCCGATGCCTTCTACGACCAGCAGGGACAGCTGATCGGTGAGAAGGTGCTGGTCCGGACCGACAGTGCCGGGGCGTCCCGGAAATTCCTGCACCACCTCGCATCCCTCCGTGTGCAGTTCACGGTGTCCTACCCGGTACCGGCGCTCAAGGCCCACATGATCGGCTGAAACAACGACAAAAAGTACTGGCAACGCGCCCTAAACCAGAACGGCAAGGAACGCACCGACGCGTGGGTTATCAACGCCACCGAGATCCTCGGGCTCACCGACTACCCGGCGGACACAAACCTGCACCTGCGTGCCGAACCCCCCACCCCGGGGCGCAGCCGACCTTGCTGGACGCGGACGGGCACCGCATCACCGCGTTCTGAACGAACTCCCCGCGCTGGCACGGACCCACCCTGGATGCCCGGCACCGGGCCCGGGGACGGTGCGAGAACCGATCAAAACCCTGAAGAACACCAGGCTCGGGAAGCTGCCGTTCTTCGATTTCCCCGCCAACCAGGCCTGGGCCACCATCGCCGCCCTGGCCCTGAACCTGGTCTCCTGGCTGCAACTCACCCCACTGCCAAACGGGCACAAGCCCCGCGCTGTCTCCACGCAGCGGGCCGTTAAGCGCATCCTCGGCGAGGAAGAACTGGCCGACTATATTTCGCCCTGGAAAGAACCGGCACGGCACAGGTCCTGGATGGCGATGGCCGCCTACACCGACGCCCGGTACACCGTGAGCCTCGTCCCGCTGCTGCAGGAGGTTCAAATACCGACCCGTCTTGTCTGGTGCCGGGAGGACGACTTCCAAAAAATCAGCTTCGCCCGCCGCGACGTCAGAGAAATTGGTGGATCGGACCTCGTCGAAGTGGACGGCAAACACATCCCCACCGAAGATTCACCGGCGGCCGTCGCCCGGGCCGTCCTAGACCACCTCGGCACCCGACCAACGCTGATACGGGGACACGTCCACACTCGACCCGGGGGCCGGCCCAGCACTGGCCCCGGGAACTTTGCCGGTGTTGGCGCATGCTGAGTATCTGTCATCTCCGCCGCGTTCGCCGGTGACAGCGGGCATGCGGCGACTCCCAAGATCCACTCAGCCAGTTTGAGCTCCAGCTTGTCAATCACGGATCGGCCTGTAAGAAAGCCGGAAGCCGCGGGGACTATTCACGCATCGATGCCGCTGGTGATCGGTCCCGGTCTTCAAGGGCGGCTCCGGGGGCTGCTTGCCTTCGGTGACGGCGGGTGGCCAGCCGTTTCCGAAGCCAGCGCTCGGAGGCGCCCATGACCCGGGTAGCCACTGCCCAGTAGGCGATGCCGACCGCCAGGGAGGCTACGACCGCCAGGCCCTTGCTGGCTTGATCAAAAAGTGGAAAAACGAGCCAGTGCGTCACGTAGGTGTAGAGCGAGGCGCTGGCCAGGAGGCCTGTGATCGAGTGGAGCACGCGGGGCACTGGCATTGTCTGGAGCCAGAGAAGGATGAGGAATCCGGCGAGGACCGTGGCGTTTCGGAGTTCGTCGTCGAACACCCCGGGGATGGTCAGCACGGCGAGGACGGTCACGAGGGTCCGCTTCGGCAGTGTTCGGGACGCGGCTGCTGCCCAACCAAGCGCAAACAGCCACAGCACCGGACCCTGGCCCGGGTACGGGAGGTCGACGACGCGAAAACGCAGCAGGAGGTCCGCGCCGAGAAGAGCCAGCGGGACGGCCCATGGCCACCGGCGTTCCGCGCGCCCGACTGCGGGTATCGCCAAGAGAACAGTCACGCCGAGCAGGATGTGCACCAGCGCCTCCACGAACCAAAAACGGGAGAAGTCCGTCCATCCTTCCGGGCCGAGAAGGGAGTTGAGGAGGAACACATTTGCCCAGCTGTACGTGTCAGTCACCGCAAACGCGAAGCCAATCACCGCGACGCTTGGCACCACGATCCGGGCGACTGTCCGCAACTGCCGCCGTAACCGCACACGGGGCGGGCCACTTAGCTGGAACCGGGCAAAGTTGAATCCAGCGACGGCCACCAGCACGTGCGCCATTCCTTCCCATGAGAACCACCGGATATGGGTAGAGATGATGAAGATGATACCCAGGGCGCGCAGCACGATTCCTGTGTCCATGGGTGCGAACAGGCGCCTCCCCCACTTCTGGAAGACCGCCCCTACGCGACCTGCAGCGTCGGTATCTGCATCGATGACGCCGGCCCGTTCAAACTCACCCACCGGCGTCAGATGCCAATCAAGGGGAACGCCTCCAAGCGCACGCTCGAGCCGGACTGATGCGGCAACATAGGACAGCGAATCGCCACCCAGCGAAACGAACGTGTCCGTCTCACGGATGTCGTCCCGTTCGAGGACCTCCGCGAAAATGCCCCGCGCATTTTGGGAGGCCCCCTCCGGGTCGTCGTCCCGGCCCTTTGCCCTTTCTTCTTCACCTTCCGCGTACAGGGCCAGGATCGCGGGATAGTCCGGCTTCCCGCTGCTCAATCGCGGGATAGCCGCCACGGAGTGAAGATAAATGGCCGCGCGCGGCAAACCCACGTCCTGAGCGACCGATTTGGCAATCAGGGAAAGGTCATGCCCGGACTCGACGGCGGCGATCACCTGGCCGTCTGTGCCCGCGACCGCCGCGGAAAGACCCAAGTCTTTGAGGATCCGCTCGATCTGGCCAAGGTCCACCCGAAGACCGGCGATCTTCACGAATCGGCTGCGGCGGCCAACAATCTCATAGAGACCCTCGGCGGTCCGGCGGGCCAAGTCGCCTGTGTGAAGTTCGGCGACCGTGCGTCCCAGCACCAAATCCTCGGGCTTTTCTGCATAGCCGAGCATGACATTGGGTCCGGAATAGACAAGTTCGCGATCATCCAGCCCAGGGACCGGGGCCAGGCGGAACCGGCCGCCCGGAATCGGGATGCCAACAGCGTGTGGGTGTTCTGCCGCGACGTCAGGAGGCAGATAAGCCATCCGGGCCGTGGCTTCCGTCTGCCCGTACATGACGAACAGGTCCCAGCCCCGGCGCCGGCCCAACTGCGCGTAGCCACGTACCCGGTCCGGGTCCAGGCGGCCACCCGCTTGGGTGATGTAGCGCAGGCTTGGCAGGTCCTTGTCCGCGAAGCCCACCCGCTCCAACAGATCGAATGTGTAGGGCACTGCGGCGAAGGAAGTCACCTGCTCTCTGCGGAACAGCTCCCAGAAGCACGGGTCAACTACCGAAAGGTCGGTGAGCACCACGGAGGCCCCAGCGTAAAAGTGACTGTTCACGACCGACATGCCGTAGCAGTAGGACAAGGGAAGAGTGGTGGCGGCCCGGTCATCGGGGCGCAACTGCAGGTACTCGGCTATCGCGGCCGCGTTGGCCTGGACAGCCTCGGCGGAGAGACGGACAAGCTTCGGCGAGCCCGTAGAACCGGAGGTACTCACCAGGAGCGCCAGTTCCGGGTGCAAGGCGTGGCGGGACCCTTCTCGCCGCACCTCAAACATGGCTTCGCCACCCTGAACGCGTACCAGAACGTCCGGGTCGTACGCAGAAACAAGCGATTCAGAAGCCTGGCCGCCACCGGTCGGCAGAATAAGCAGCGGATGTCCGGATGACAGGGCCGCCAGATACACCACAAGTGAGGGCAGGGAATTGTCTGCCTGGAGGGCCACCAGGCGGCGTACCGTCCCCAAGGACCGGGCGGCAGCGTCCACCCGGTCGGCGAGTTCGCCGTAACTCACAGATTCGCCCTGGACGTGTACAGCGGTCCGGTCTCCGAATGCAGCCAGGCGAGCGGCAAACGAGACACCCGCCAAAACTGGCTTAATGGTCACCGAAGCACTTTAGTAGGTAAACCTAACCTAACTCAAATGGACAATGCTCAGGCTGGCGGCCCTGCTGCTTCGCTGCTGGAACGACCGTTCCCGCGTTACCGGACCCATCGCCCTGGCAGAGGTCCAAGGCTACGGCTGTGCAGCCGTCGTCGATGCCGCGGCCATCCACGGTGCCTTCGGCCGGGCGGGGTCAGCTGAGTGGCGGGACTATGCCGGGGACCTGGCGGGTAAATTCCGGGTGCCATTCTGCTGCTCCGGCCACCTCGGCCCGTACCCGGCCATCGCTTTGACCGCTGCCAAGCGCGCTGCCAGTGGAGCCCGGAAGAGATGGCTTGATACGAAAGTGAGGTTGGTCTGTTTACTCCGGTACGGCCGGTGGCCACAATCAACGAGTAGGCATCTGAGTCGGTAGTTGGTGAAGTTGCGGAAGCCGCGAGCGATTCTGCGGGTGGTTTCGATGACGCCGTTAATCGCTTCGGTGGGCCCATTTACTGGCAAGCGGACCTGGCCTATGAGTTCATACCGATGGCGCAGCTTTTGGGGACAGGCGAAATTCGCACCATAGGGGGAAGTGGTCCGAGATCCGCCAGGAGACCTCGTTTCGGGTCAGTCCGGTCATTATGTAAGGGATAAAATCGAATGAGCCCGCTTTTTGAGAGTAGGTCATGTCCTGCAGGAGCGATGAACCGTCTGGCTGGGAGAACCAAGCGATCTGGTCGTAGAAGTGCCGGGTGTTGTCATCGTCGAAGATGGTCCGCGGGACGTGGTTTAGTTCTGTCGGGGGCCACAGCCCCGTGTTGACGAAGGCCTCAAAGAGGGGGTCACCGATGCGGTCCAGGTTGAAATCCCCGAGGACCATGAGGTTTTTGTTCCAGTCGTTGCGACGGTCGGCCCATGCACGCATCCACTGGGCGAAGGCGGTTACTTCCGGGAGCCGTTCGGCCGGGTTTTTGCCCCACAGCACGTGCACGGAGGCCAAGGTGAACTCGATTCCGGCCCTGCTGAAACTTGCAACGTAGGGTGTGCGGGCAAACTGGCGCTGGGGGTCGTCACCGAAGGGAGGGAGCACGATTTCTCCGACCAGCCCGGAGGGCTGGACCCTGTCGGCGCGGTACAGGAACGCGAGGCGCTCACCGTTTCCTGCCGCGCCCTCGGTCACGTCCGAGATGATGACCCGCCACTCGGGGCCGAGACGCTCTAGCAGGAATTGAAGGGCCTCGGTGCTCCGCCGGATCTCCTGCAGCGCGACCACGTCAAAACGAGAGACGATCTCGGCGATGCACGCCACGGCATGCCAGTCACGTTTGGGTGAGTCCTTTGCCATCGCCAGCCACTTCTGAGTGAGGTCCCCAAACGCCCTCACATTCCATGTGGCAACCAGCAGATTCGATGTTGTTCTGGGCGCGATGACGGCATCGAGAGCCGGGCTGAGCCTGCTAAGGTCCTGGCTGACTATGTCGGGAGCAGCTGTCATGCTTCCATAGAATCACGCCTGACGGGCAAAAGGCACAGCGCTAGGATGCTGGAGGGACGCCCGGGAAAGAGAAGCTGCTGCAGCGGTCAAGGTTCTGGGCAGAATGGAAACGGGGTCACAGCATGAACTGGAAGCCCTGATGTCAATGCTGGACGGTTGCCAAGGCCGTGCGGGCTGCTGACCGGAGAATCCGGGAGACGATGGGCGACCATTGACATGCCGGGTCAAGGTGAGGATCGTCATTGCTACGTGTTCATCTCTTCAGACCCCAGCTGAAATCAGGCCACCCATGGGCAACGACGGCTATGGAGATCTTCAGGTAGATTTGCTTGGGTCATGGCAACTTCGGCGTGACAGGGACCTTGTGCACGTTGCTGCACGCCAGCAGCGGCTCATCGCGGTATTGGCGATCCGGGGGCCGAGCCTCCGAAGTTATCTCGTGGGTTTGTTGTGGCCCGAGTATCCCGAAACCAGAGCATTGGAAAGCCTGCGCGTGAGCGTGCATCTGGTCTCGAGGCAGGTACCTGGTTTGTTGGTCAAGGACGGGAACGTGCTGTCACTCAGCAAGGAGGTCCACGTTGACCTGCACCGAGTCCGGGCGCAAATCCGGGACCTTGACAGGATTCGTCCCAACGGGAAATTCGCCCCGTGGCTGTATGACTTACGCGGTGCGGAACTGCTTCCGGGCTGGTATGAGGACTGGGTTCTGTTTGAACAGATCCGGTTGCGCCAGGATAGGCTCCACGCTTTCACCTTGATCTCCCGCGAGTCGCTCAATCGCTGTGATTATGAGGCCGCCGTGGAAGCGGCAGTAGCAGCAGTGGAAATCGAGCCCCTCTACGAAACTGCGGTCGGACTCTACATTCAGGCCGAAATGCACCAAGGGAACACCGCATCCGCCCTTCTGGCTTTCGAAAGGTATCAGAGACAACTTAGGCAGGACATGGGCATTGAGCCTTCGGAAACGCTCCGGCGGCTCGTCGCTGATGTTCATGGCGGCAGGACCCATACCGCCAATGAGCGCCTAGTTCTTGCCGGGCCCGCTTGGCTGGGCCGCCAGCCACTCCCGCACAACCCGTAGCACTTCGCCAGGATCAGCAGTGGACAAAGTGTACTGTTCATGTCCCCGTGTCAGGCCATACGTTATCCTGGCTCGGAACCCGGTGGCCTGGTCCGGTTCGTACCAGGTGCGGATAACGAGAGTGCCCGTTGCCGGCAGCGCGGGGTCTGGGCCGTCTCGATCGGCTGTTTTTGCGGAACGGTGGTTTCTTGTCACGGCGTTCACCCCGCTTTCCGGCGGCGATCATGAAAGTGGCGGACTTCCGGTATTCGGGGCCCCGTTGTCAGTTGGCAGCAGCACCTTGGGTATGAGGGACGCATGGAACTCGAACCCCGGGGTTGCCAGCTGCCCTAATCCTGCGTCACAAGAATCAGGGCCCGCTTGGCTTCGGCCAGGATTTGAACAAGATTTCCCTTGTGGACCGCGGTGGACTTTGTCGGGGCGTGCGGGCGTGGCCCCGCTGCAGGAAAACCCGTGGATGATTTCCGCTCTTGAGATGAAGCGGGTGCTCTGGCTGGGGCAGTGGGGTAATCCGGGCTGCTGTCAGGCTTGGGGTCATAATCGGCTGCTTTCTGGAGCTGTTCCCCACGCGCCGGCGGGGCAGGGCTGCGTTGGTGGCTTGCTAGGCGGCCGGTTCGGACGGGTTTGAAGCAATGGTCAGGGGATGAAGCGGGGCTGCCCTTGCTGTACGCTCACCCGGCTGTGGGTTTTCTACCAGCACATGATGGCTGTCTGCCCGGATTCGCCCGCCCAGTAGAGTCTCACTCGTGCCACGTAGTGTCGGCCTTGAAAGAGCTTGGCTGAGACGCGGGAGTTGCGGGCCTCGCCGCTGTCATCGTCGCCGGCGACAAAGCGCAGTTGACCGTCGACTTCCTCGAACAGCACCAGAACGGTGTCAGCTGTTCCGAAAGTGGCGATCTCGTAATCGCGGGAGGCTTCGGGTTGGAGGGAGAAGTCGGCCTGGCCTCCCGGGGTCGAGGAAAGGGGAACGGACTGGAATGGCTTCAGGGCCCGAACCAGCGGCGCCAGTGTCGGAAAAAATTTCAGCACCCACTCCTTGTCCGCATCCGAGAGTCCGCCCGGTGGATTCAGGCCACCTTGGAAACGAGCGGGTTCCTTGATCAACCCGGCCGGGAACCAGTACTCCATGACGGAGTCCGGGTCCCAGCTGGACCCTTCGACTTCGCTGGCATCGATCTTCCGCAGCACATTGTTCAGTGTCTGATCCGGCGGCCAGTGGTTTGGTGCGCCGCCGAAATAGTCATATACCTTGGGCTCATCCCAGACGAGTCCGGCGAACGGATTCTGGTGCTCATGCGGCATGCCCAGGGTGTGCCCGATTTCGTGAAGCGCGGTGGTCCGGCCGTAGTCGTCGGTGAGGTCCCAGCCGAAGTTCATGGTGGGGTCGGTGCCGCCGATACTGAGTATGTCCCGTCCCACATATGACCAAGAGCCGTCCGTCTGGTCAAAAGCGATTCGCACCTCGGCTTCGCTCCGATCCGCCACCTCCGCAAATTCCAAGCCTATGCCCAGGTCTTTCCATCCTTTGAAGGCCTTGCGCACGGCGTCCTGCTGTGGCCCCGGCCCGTCAAGAAACCAGTAGTGCAACACGGTGCCGTTGACCCATTTGAGCCGCAACGCCCGTATAAGACGTTCCCTGCGGGGGGATAGGTCTGGCCTCAGCACCGGGCGGGATTGCGGTTTCAGGTCGCAGTGTGGACGGGCGGTCCTTACGTACTCCTTGAAAGGGCTGGTTTCAGAAATGGATGGTTCAGCCTTCTCAGAGGCTCTCCCCGGGTTGGGCACGTTGCGCTGTTGGTCGCCATCGGACGAACGGGGTTTTTCCCCGGGCATCAGCCCGGATGCCGGCTTCTCGCCCGGCATCCGGCTCTGTCCTTCCCCTGGCATCGGGCTGCCGGTACCCGGCGGGGGATTGGGCGGGTTTTGCCCTGTTCCCTCCTCCTGAACTCCCGTGCCGCTTGCACCAGCCGCCTGGCCTGGCCGTCCCGCGACCTTGGCGGCGAGCTGCGGTGATGCGTCGGACGGAACTGAGGCCAGGGCTACCTTGCGGACGCCGAAGTCGTCGTCGTCAATGAGATCGGTAAGAACGGTGGATGCTGACTCGGCCGGAAGGTTTTTGGCCGCCGCAGCGGCTGCTATGCGTATGGCCGCAGTCTCGCTGCGAGCAGCGGCCGACACAACATCCTGGCCCTGCCCGCCCTCAAGAAGACCGGCGGCGAAGGCGGCCTTGGCAGCCAGCAAAGAATTCTCTCCTTCAACGAGCGCCTGCAGGTGCGGGAGCGCCTCGGGCCCCAGCGCTGCGGCTCGGTCATAGTTGGGTTCGTCGGGTTCAAGGACCTCAAGTACGGCCTTCATCGATACGCTCATGGCGGGCTCCTATAGGTCTTGGGTGAAGGCGCTGTTGATCATGGAAGTGACCTCGGTGCTAATCAGGTCTGGCGGGAGATTGGTGATGTTGCCTGTGCCGTTTCCCGTCATCAATCTGTCGTTGTCGCTAACGTGGCGCAGATCCAAGACGTGGCCCACTTCATGGCCCAGGGTCCATTGCGTAGCGCCCTGCGCTATGACTGCACCTGGCTGGCCGGAGGGAAATGCTGCACAACCGTTGAACGGCGGAACCGTCGAGCGGACGAAGTAGGCAACGATGTCGTTGCTGCCCGCATTGTTGCGGTTGGTGAAGAGCTGGTTCTGCTCGGCGCTTGTCTGGCCCATAACGCAGCCCCCAACATCGACGTCATTGAGGGCGGGCAGATTGAGGCTCTCCGTGGACACTAGTTCAACGTCGATCCCGGCCGTGGCGTAGACCTCCCGCATCCGCTGCACTGCGGTGTCCACAGCAACCGTTGGGGCGGTAAGGACCTTGGCGTGAAGCCGCACAGTCGGGCGCATGGCCCACCATCGGTGCCACATGGCACTGTCTGTTCCCGCTCCGAAAATGTCTATCCGGTTTGGGCTCCAGGACACGGAGCCGGGCTCGCTGATAAGTGTCCCGCCCAGGGATTCCCAGCCGGACCACCCGTTCTGGAACCACTTATGCCACAGCGCCGCGTCCGTGCCGATGCCAAAAACATCCAGATGGCCCGGGGCCCAGCTGGAAACGGAAGGTGCAGAGGTGAGGACCCCGCCCAGGGACTCCCAGCCGGACCACCCGTTCTGGAACCACTTATGCCACAGCGCCGCGTCAGTTCCGACGGCGAAGACGTCAATCCGGCCATTGCCCCATGAGACGGCGGACGGTGCGGAGGTGAGGACCCCGCCCAGGGATTCCCAGCCGGACCATCCATTCTGGAACCACTTATGCCACAGGGCCGAATCCGTGCCGCGCACAAAGACGTCGAGACGGCCCGGGGCCCAGCTGGAAACGGAAGGCGCGGAGGTGAGGACGCCGCCCAGGGATTCCCAGCCGGACCACCCGTTCTGGAACCACCTATGCCACAACGCCGAGTCTGTGCCGCGCGCGAAGACGTCGATCCTTCCGTCGCCCCAAGAGGCTGCACCCGGAGAACTCGTCAGCACGCCGCCCAGGCTTTCCCAACCGGACCATCCGTTCTGGAACCATTTGTGCCAGAGGGCCGAGTCAGTGCCCCGGACAAAGGCGTCCAGTCGGCCCGGCGCCCACGACGATACGCTCGGGCCCGTCGTCACAGTGCCGCCCAGGCTCTCCCAACCAAACCACGTCATCGAACGTCTCCTCGCCTACGGGTGCCCCTTGGGTCGATGATTTCGCTGCGTATGCACGTCCCTATGGGACCGGCTTTTCCGGTTCAAGTACAGCCGCGCAACCGTTACAGCTGCGTTACCGTTGGTCGGCCCTGCGGGGACTGTGGAATTATCGGTGTATCCGGCTCGACACGCCAGGCGGTCTGCTTGGCAGGAGTGAGCTGGATATGCCGGTGACACTAGATGCCGTGAAGACTGCGGACACCACTGCGAAACCAAAGGAAATTACGGAGGCTGAGGCCGCCCGTGAGCTGGTGAGGATGGCCCGGGAACAGGGACTGTCTCTGACTGGTCCTGACGGGCTGCTCAAGCAGCTGACCAAGACGGTCATAGAGACCGCGTTGGATGAGGAGCTCACAGAGCACCTCGGCTATGAGAAACACGATGCAGCCGGGAAAGAGACCGGCAACGTCCGCAACGGGACCCGGTCCAAGACTGTGCTGACGGAGACCACCGGGCCGGTGGTCATCGACGTTCCGCGGGACCGGGCGGGCACGTTCGAGCCGGTCATTGTCCGGAAGCGCCAGCGCCGCTTGAATGGGGTGGACGAGATGGTCCTCTCGCTCTACGCCAAAGGCCTGACAACCGGGGAAATCAGCGCCCATTTCGCCGAGATCCATGGGGCTTCCGTTTCCAGGGAAACCATCTCCCGGATCACGGACAGAGTGCTCGAGGAGATGAATGAGTGGCAGAACCGGCCGCTTGATGAGGTCTACGCGGCGATCTTCATCGACGCCATTGTGGTCAAGATTCGGGATGGTCAGGTGGCCAACCGGCCGATCTACGCCGCCATCGGCGTCACCCTGGACGGAGAGAAGGACATCCTGGGCCTGTGGGCCGGCACCGGGGGCGAAGGTGCCAAGTTCTGGATGAGCGTGCTCACCGACATCAAGAACCGTGGTGTGAAAGACAGCTTTTTCCTGGTCTGCGACGGACTCAAGGGCCTTCCGGAAGTGGTGGGCAATGTCTGGCCGCTGACGACGGTGCAGACGTGCATCATCCACCTGATCCGCAACACCTTCCGGCTGGCCTCGAAAAAGGACTGGGACGCACTCAAGCGGGACGTCAACCCTTCTACACGGCGCCGAATGCTGCGGCGGCCCGGATGGCGTTGGAGGAACTCAAGGACCGTTGGGGCACGAAGTATGGCGCGATCGTGCGGCTATGGGAGAACGCGTGGGAGGAATTCATCCCGTTCCTGGATTACGACGTGGAAATACGGCGGGTGATCTGCTCGACCAACGCCATCGAATCGCTCAACGCCCGGTACCGGCGGGCGGTGAAGGCACGGGGTCATTTCCCGACAGAGCAGGCCGCGCTAAAGCGCCTGTATCTGGTCACCCGATCACTCGATCCGACCGGTGCCGGCAGAACCCGATGGGCCGTGCGCTGGAAGCCCGCTTTGAACGCCTTCGCCATCACCTTCAGCGACCGATTCCCGGCAGCTGAAAACTACTAAAGAAAACTGCCCGATACACCGTTTATGAGATAGTCCCGCCCTGCGATCCGTGGGCTGTCCTGATCCGGTCAGTAACACCGCGGTAACGGCCAGCCTGCTTTGATTTGCCACACGCCCGCATCCGGTTCCGTATCCGGGGCGGCAAATTCGTAGAGAGGGTGACGGTATGGGCTATCCAGGCGATGACGGCAGGCTTCCGGTAATCTACGTCCGTGGATTTGCCGGAAACGGCTCCGCGATCAACAGTGCTGTGGACGATCCGTTCTATGGCTTCAGCCAAGGGTCCGTCCATGTCCGCGCCGACAGTAACGGCAGAGCCAAATTCCATCAGTTTGAATCGCCCTTGCTGCGGCTCATTACCGACCATAAGTACGAGGTGCCCGTGCATGGCGACCAATGGGCGTTCCTCCAAGGCGCAGACACCGGCGCCGTCAATCCTGCGTCAGTATGGATCCATCGTTTTTACGATCAATCGGCGGCTACTTTCTCGAACGACCCTGAGAGTTTCTCCTTCGAAGAGGCCGCCCGGGACCTTTTCGACCTCATCAAGCTGGTGTTGGAGAAGACCGGCGCGCCGAAGGTTTTTCTCGTGGCGCACTCTATGGGCGGCCTGATCTGCCGCTCACTCCTGCAACGGGTCATTCCCGAAAACCAGGCCGGCGAGGATGGGGACATTGACCCGGCAGCCGGAACCAGATACGTCGCCAGGCTATTCACCTACGCGACGCCCCACGGCGGCATCAGTTTCGCTATCGGCTATGGGCTGCTCGAACGCGTTCGGGACGCTACCGGAATCCACGGTGCGGACGTCTTTGGCCCCGACCGCATGTATGACTACCTCACACCGGCAGCCCAAAGGCAGGCACGGACACGTGATGACTTCATCGGAACCGAGATGCCGGCGGATGGTTTCCCCGTGGACGAGCTGTTCTGCCTCGTCGGTTCCAACCCGGAAGACTATGACGCCGCGTTCGGTTTGTCCTCCAAAGCCGTCGGAGCACGCAGTGACGGGCTCGTCCAAATCAACAATGCTGCTGTCAAGGGTGCGCCCCTAGCCATAGTCCACCGGAGCCACAGCGGCCGTTACGGCATAGTAAATTCAGAAGAGGGATACCAGAACCTGCAGCGGTTTCTCTTCGGCGATCTCAAAATCCAGATTGATCTTGTCGGTTTCACCGTAGGGCGCGATGCCCCAGGCGACGTCGTGTTCCAACTGGACGTCGGCCTTGCCATCCGCGGCCTGCCTGTCCTAGTTCACGAACAAAGTGCAACTCACTTCTGTCCCGTGCAGATTGAGCACTGGAAGGAGGGCGACCCAATCGATTCGCCTGTGCCCTTGCTTACCGCGTTCCTCTCCTCCAAGGCCCCCCGCCCCCGGGTGGGCGGCCAACAGGTAGCGACTCTGCGTCACGCACTCAAACTACGGCTGATGTCGATCCAGGAAAAGCAGGGCAGGTTCTTCTTTGATGACCATATGGAACAGACAGAGGACTGGCAGGACACCCTTCTTGTCGACATCGAACCTCCCGGCAGTGGCCGAAGCCTGCCCCGAACCTGGGCAGCATGGAACAGCACTATCCCCACTGCCATCCGGGACTGGAACCCGGGGGACACAGATTTGCTCACGGACACCGATGACACACCCAACCGCTGGCGGGGCCGCATCGATGTGCCGGACTTCTTCAAAGAGCTGCTCGGGCAAAAGGCCGGTCTCCGGCTCACAGTCACACCGAGAAAGCACTTCACTTTCTGAGTAACACATCTCATACCAAACGGCAGTGAGGCGGTATCCGGGTGAAACTGACAGCCAGGCCAATAATGGCCCTTTGACCCCATTATCCTTGAAACGCAGCACGAATCAGGACGCGCAGGCCATGGGACTAGGACTGTCGTTGCATCACGCCAATCCCTCCTGGCCGATGCTGCCCTCGGTTGGGGCAGGCGCTCCTCACCAGCGCCGGGTGTTGGGGCCGGGTGTTTCCTGGTGCCATCCATATCCACATGATCGCCGGACATGGACCGGGCTACTGCCCCCTCTGAGAAGCGGGCATTCATTGCCTCTCCGCCGCCTTAACGGGAATCGGATTCCTGGTTCCTGTACCACAGCCGGACGTCCGGGGGGACTGGCGGAGCGGAGGCCCCATGGGGACGTCTGCCTGTTGCGCCCTTCGAGCCCAAGGGCGTGCAGCGGCTGGTTCGATTGCCTGCAGCGTGACGCCCGTCACGATGCCGTAAGCCGGGTGCGCGACGATGTCGCTTGCCCAGGCCGCGGGAGGCCATGTGCGGGGATCGGTAATTCCGCGAACGTTCACGGCCGTTACTGCCAATCAGTGCGCCTGCCGTCGCGGCCAGCACTCCGCCGCCGATTACGAGACCCCGTAACTGCAATCGGTCCATCGTTGCCGACTGTCCGGAGGATGACAGCTGCCAGAACAAGGATGATGCCGAGCACGATGAGAACCCATGTGGGAACTGCCGCCGCGGCAATGGACTGGTTGCAGGCGGCTTCGGCACCGACGCCACCAAGCGAGTCGTAGTAGGTTGCTGCGAAGTTGTCCGCCCGGAAGACGCTTCCGCACAGATTGCCGACCTTCTGGGACCCGATAAAAATGCCGATGCCGGCTGCAAAGGGGCCCAGCACGACGAGCCAGATCCAAACGCGGCGTGTAAGTAAGGTGTTGCGTGTCCCTGACATGGTTTTCCCCAACGGAATTCTTTCAGATGATGCTGATGGAATCTTATCTGCGCGCCCGGCGGCGCGCCGCAGACAGTAAGGCCTAATTGATCATTGCAAAGGATGCCGGAACGCTTCATAGTTCTACCGGAGCCACCCGCTTCGGGGCCCTGCACAGCTATGGCTGTGCCGGGGGTCGGCCGTGACTGGTGATTCGGTCTGTCCTGATACTCTTCGCTGCTCGTACCGTGGCGAATGTGGCCAGCCCACACAGACTTCAGAAAAATCCCACCGGACAACAGGAGCCCAGTAAGCCATTCTCGATTCCCTCGTAGGCAGTCCGGGAGGGCGGGGGTTACGAATAGGCTGTGGGGTATTTTCCTGATGGACGCGCCAATTCGGCGTGCGGAGGGCTTATCCCTGGGAAAGGGATTGCCATGAGAACTATCAATCGCATCTTGACCGCAGCTGCCGCCGTGTCCTTGGCGGCCATTACGGGGTGCGCGGCTCAAAGCGGAAACTCTTCCGCAACCCCGGCGGCCACCTCCGCCGCCCCGTCCGTTGGGCCGGCGCAGGCCGCCGAAGGGGTCATCACCATTCAGAATTTCAAGTATGAGGTTCCGGCGTCGGTGAAGCCGGGGTCGATGGTGACGGTGACGAACGCGGACAGCGCCCCGCACACGCTTACTGCCAAGGACAAGGGCGGTTTCGACGTTGAAGTTCCGGGCGGTGGCACGGTGGTGTTTAAGGCTCCGGACGCCCCGGGCGAGTACGGTATTATTTGCAGCTTCCATCCGCAGATGACCGGCACGCTGGTGGTGAAATGAACCGCCCGGAGCTACCACCAGCCAGCCGCACCCGCACCTTATGGGTGTTGCGTGTGTGTGTCGCGGCGGCCCTGACCGTCAGTGCGGTGATCCATGTCCAGCTCGCCCCGGGCTATCAGCAGGCAGCCCCCGGCGGTCTCGGTCAAGGGACCCTGTTTCTGGTCCAGGCGGGAGCCGCAGCCCTGGCTGCGGTGTTTGTGCTGCTCAGAGGTTCCCAGACAGCTTTCGCCGCCGCCGCCGTGATGGGATTCTCGTCCCTGGCCGCGGTCATCCTCTACCGTTATGTCCAGGTCCCGGCCCTCGGGCCGTTGCCATCGATGTACGAACCGGTCTGGTACACAGCCAAGACCATCACCGCCGTCGCCGAAGCCATCGCCGGAGCGCTGGCTCTGACAGGCTTTGTCCTGCGGCAGCGGAAATCCCACTCCGGGCCAACGGCGTAGAAGGGCCGGCGTCACGCCCCTCGAGGACCTGAGTAACATTCCAAAATTACGGGCTCGCACGTCTTAGCTTGGCCTGCCCGACTCACGCCAATGTAACTTCAAGCTCTATTTGTGGCCCATATCACTTGTATATCCATCCTTTTGCTGTTTTGCTTCGAAGTGCCTTTGTGCCTTCCTTTGGGACGTCGGCTACATCACACGCGCGTGTATTTGAGGAGATTTTCAAAATGAACAAGACCCTTCGCCTTTTGGCGGTCCCCACCTTGGCCCTGGCCGCCCTGGCGGTTTCCGGTTCCCCGGCAATGGCAGCGGACCAGTCCTACCAGTCCACGTTGGGCCAGGTTAACGGCAGCACAGGCGCCGGCACCATCACGGTCGATGTCACGGGCAACCAGGCCCACGTCGTCCTGAAGGTTTCGGGCATGCCCGCGACCTTCATGGACGCCCCGTACCCGCACGTCCAGCACATCCACGGCGGAGCGCAGGGCACCTGCCCGGCACCCACCGCGGATAAGGACGGCGACAAGGTCATCTCCACCACCGAAGGCGCCCCGTTCTACGGCGGAATCGTCACCACCCTCTCCACCAGCGGTGACACCAGCCCCGCGGCCGGCCTTGACCTGAAGGTCGGCGGCCAGGGCGCCTCCTACACCGTTGACCGGACGTTCGAACTGAACGCCGAGACCAAGGCAGCCCTGGAAGCCGGCACCGCCGTGGTTGTTGTCCACGGCCTTGATCCGGCCACCCTGAGCGCGGCAGGGCAGGCCGCCAAGTCCGACCTCGCCCCGACGCTTCCGCTGGCCGCCACGTCCCCCGCACTGTGCGGGACCCTGACCGCGGGCCAGATGAAGATGCCGGCCGGCGGCGCTGACACCGGCGTCTCCCAGGAAACCGGGACCGACACCGGCGCCCTCGCCGTCGGTGGCGGCCTCGCCCTGGTCGCCCTCGCCGGCGGAGCCTACGTGGTCCGCCGCCGCACCGCCGGTGCAGCGGCCTAAGCACCGGCTGACCGGATCGCTACTATGAGAACCCAGAATCCCGGCCGCCATGAGGGCCTCCGTGCCGCCACGGCGGCCGGGGTTCTGCTCCTGCTGACCCTGGCCGGCTGCGGTACAGGAACCAGCGGAACACTCAACGCCGGCCCCCCACCTTCGGCGTCCGCCACACCCTCGGCTGCCATCTCATCTCCCGTCACCCCCGCTTCCACCCCGCCGGCCCCTGCCCCACCGAGTCCGGCTGCTGTGGCAGGTCCCGCGGTGCTGGCCCGATCCGAACCGGCGACCCTGGACATACCCACGATCGGCTTACGGACCGAGCTCCTGAAACTTGGGCTCCGTGAGAACGGCTCCCTCCAGGTCCCGGAGGATTCCGGCAACGGCGCGCCTGCCGGCTGGTACAACGGCTCCCCCACCCCCGGGGAACGCGGCCCCTCCGTCATGCTGGGCCACGTCAACGCACTCGGAGGAGCCACCGGAGTCTTCGCGGACCTGCGCAAACTCACCCCGGGCACCGAGATCAACGTCGCACGCACCGACGGCACCACGGCGGTATTCACGGTCGATCACGGCGCCCAGTACAACAAAAACAACTTCCCCACCCTCGAGGTCTACGGCAACACCCCCGGAGCCGAACTCCGGCTCATCACGTGCGACGGCTACGACCCCGCCACCCAACTCTTCGATGACAACTACGTCATCTACGCAAAACTCAAAGCCTGACCCACGGAACTCCCGCTCTCCCACCGGAAGCGGCAAATGGCGCGAATGGACTGGACATGAAACACCACAAGCACACCCTGGCTGCCCTGGCCGCCGCTTCGCTGCTGCTCTCCGGCTGCGCTGCGGCCGCCGGATCCGTCGGGCAAGCCAACACAGTAGCCCTTCCCTCCTCGTCCTCCTCCGCATCCACCCCCGCCGCCGCGGAGCCAGGACACACCGGGGGCCACAACCACGGCTCCACCCCCTCCCCGGCCGCAGCCCAAGCCCAGGGCCCCAGCGAAGCAGCCCTGATGGTATGCGGGGACCAGCCAATGGACAGACTCACCTCCATCCTCAAATTGGACACAAAACCGCACACCGTAAACAACTGGGCCGACAGCACCTTCACCTGCACCTACCACCTCACCGAGGGAGCCCTGGAAATCTCCGTCCAGGAAGCCACCGACCAAGCATCAGCACGCACATACTTCGATGCCATGCAGGCCCTGGCGAAAGACGCCAAACCCATCCAGGGCCTGGCGAACCTCGGCTTCCCCGCCTACGAAACCGCCGACGGGTCAGCCGTGTTCCAAAAAGACACCTTCGTCCTCCACGTAGACGCCTCAGGCCTCCCCGCAACCCTGGGACCGAACAACATCACCAGGAACGCCCTCGCCTACCAGCTCTCCACCACCATCCTGGCCTGCTGGGTCGAACACCACTGACAAGCCGCAGTCCGCGGCCACGCTCTCCCCACGAAAGGTTTCATCATGAAGGAAAACATCAACACACCCTGGGCGCTCGGACTAACGGCCGCAGCGGTGGCGGCGCTGGCCCTTTCCGGCTGTGGAAGCGCTGGCTCTTCCGGGCCCTCCACGGCAGCCGCCCCATCAGTCCCAGAACAGTCCACATCCGCTTCACCCACGATGACGACATCCCCTTCCAACCCGGAATCCTCATCGACAGCAGCGGTCCCAGCAGAAATCACAATCAAGGGCTTCAAGTACCAAGGCGCGGAAACCGTGAGCCCGGGAACGGCAGTCACGGTCACCAACGAGGACATCGAAGCTCACAGCATTACCGCCGACTCGGGCGCCGCATTCGACACGACCATCAAAGCCGGCGCCGGCACCTTCACCGCCCCAACCGAACCCGGGACCTACCCGTACCACTGCATCTTCCACGGCAACATGCACGGCACCATCACCGTAAAATGACCCTTCACGGGATTGCCTGTCCCATGGCCCGAACGGTTTTCAGTCCAAGAGTGTTTCTCCCTAAAGCTGACCACGGCACGAGGATTTTGAGGTGTTTCACTACACGATGACGCCCGACAAAGCCGGCCGTGAGGTGGTTCACCAAGCCGGAGAAGTCGTTCGTCGGCCCGGTCGCCGGCCGGCTCGAACCGGACCTTCTTAGTCCGGTGTTGTCTCGTCCTCGTCTGCGATGGCGGGTTCGGTGGACCGGCGGATGTAATCGCTGACGGCGTCCTCGGGAACCCGGAATGAGCGGCCCACCCGGACAGCGGCGATGGCGTGGGCCTTCACCAGCCGGTAAACGGTCATCTTGGAAACCCGCATGGCAGTTGCTACTTCGGCGATGGTCAGGAAATGCAAAGAAAGATTCGCTGAGCTCATATCCTCTAGCCCGTCCACTAGCCGGGATACCTGAGTTGCCGGAAGTCATAGAACCCGACATTGGCCCGCGCCCCGCTGGCGGCCCGAACCCGACATTGGCCCGCGCCCCGCTGGCGGCCCGAACCCGACATAGGGCGCGTCGATAGACACCACCGTGCCCAGGTGCCAGCCGTTGCACGGATCCTCACCCCTCAGCATCGGCCCTGCCCTGCTCTGCCCGGAACGGAACCCGCAGGCTCCCTGCCGGCCCAGCCTTTCAGCCACAAAATTCGCCATGAGGCCCCGTTCGCACTGGACCTGCGGAAAAGCTCCATCGAAACCACTCTTTCCAAAGGCAGGACCACCGGATTTCCGGCGGACACGGGCCGGCCGGACCGGCCCCCAACCGCCGGTCCGCACCGCCGTGCAGCAACACTAACCAAAGGGATCATTCCTACCCCCTACATATCGGGCGACACCCGGATCACAGGCGGTGACTACTTGCAGCCGGAATCCAGCCAGCGGCTGCTTCGTCCAGGAGATAACCGCCCTGGCCGGCCTAAAAACGCACGACGCTGTACCGGCACCCACCCCCGCGCTCTCCCACCCCCGGGCCGATGTGGTTCGTCCTGAGGCATAGAGCAAACGAAAGCCCAAGAATGTTGAAAAACCGGCCGGGGGACCACATGAGTTCACGCAGAACATTGCTCCAGCGCATGAGTGGATCAGACCCATCCGCTCTGGCCGCTAACCTGACGTACACGGGCACCCTCGCGGTAGCCCTGCTGATGTTCCTCTGCCAGCTGACCTCGTTTGCGATCCTACTGGCCCTTGCCGGGACCCTCAGACTCCTTGCCCATGCGATACGGGCCATTAGGCCTCCGGCGGAACAAGCGAACCGCGTTTCGGCATCCTAGATGCTGGGTCCGTCGATGTGGAGACGGTACCCGAGGGCCGGACGAATGCTCTGACCCGCTAAAGTTTGGCGGTTAAGGCCTCAGCGCTCCAGGGATTGTCCGGTTATCGCGGGGGTGCGAGGCTGCTTTGTGCCGTGCGCGCATTGACGTCGGAGGTTGCTGATGATATTCGTGATGCCTAGATGTTCTCGTCATCGAACGTGTTGTCCGCAGGTCAGCCAAGGAACCCGCTGCAACCCGGTTGAAGTCTATGCCGCGCTTGCCGAGAGCCTCACAGCCGTTGCGGCGGGATCAGGCGCAGGTAGTGCGGCGGCCTGCCGCGTTAGTCCTCAAAACTGGCGTCTGGGGATTTGTGACCGCCGGGAAAAATCGGCTCCCGTAGGCCTGTGAGACGATTTGAACTCTAACCTCGGCGGGCTCTTCCCCGCAGTCCCCACTAGGAGTCTTGATGCCCGCGTTGCCTGCCATAGACCACATCGCTCTCACCGTGACCGACGTTGAGATAAGCGTCGCTTTCTACTCCCGTCTGTGGGATAAGGAACCCACCGGGACGATGCTCGATGGATCGTTTATCCGGCGTAAATTCGATCTCGGTGGAGGGGCGTCACTGGGACTCACGGAGCACCGCGCAGGCTCTGGCGGCTGCTTCAATGAACGCAACCCAGGCTTGGACCACGCGGGTTTTTCCGTAACCAGCGAAGCCGAACTCGCCGAATGGGCCGCGCATCTGGATACGATCGGCGTGGTCCACAGCGGCCCCATCGACGCCCCGTATGGAACGGCATTGAACTTCAAGGACCCGGACGGCATCGCGCTGGAGTTCTTCTTGCCCAAGTAAGGGCTGAGCTCATCAGATCGAAATATCACTTTTCTTTCAACGTCCGGGTCGGAACCGGGCGTGCGGGTTTCCGGCCGGGTGTCGGTTCGGCGCTCACGCGTTGACCCCCCGGGATGCTGCGACGGCGATGCGGCGGGTCACTTCAATGGCGACTGCGGGGAGGTCCTCGGCGGCAGACGCCCCGCGTCGGTGAGGAAGAAGCCCAAGAGGAACCCGCGGTTAGGTCCCTGAACTGGGACGGCCTGGTGGTGGGGTTGGGTAACGGGTTGGTGTCGGTTCGGTGGTGACCCATCCGGGGTGGGGTGTGCTCCCGAAGTACTCCTGACAGACCAAGCCGGACCCGCCCGAAAATGTCAGGCCATGCATCACGGCCGCGGGATCGGCATCATCCACTGAAACACTTTCAAGGAGCACTCCCATGCGCACATCCATCAAGACTTTCCTCGGCGTTGCCGCTGCCGGTTCGCTCATGTTTTCCCTGGCCGCCTGCAGCCCGGCGGACAATGCTTCCTCCGCCCCGGCCACCTCGGCGTCCTCCTCTTCCTCTTCCTCTGCCGCGGCTGAGAAGCCCAAGCCGATGGCCTCGATCCCGGCACTGACCGGCACGTCCACCGCAGTAAAGCTCGACGCTTCCTTCGCGAAGGCACTGGAGACCCTGAAACTCACCCCGGGCACCGTCGGGACCGCCGCACTGACCGATGGTTCGCTGATCTTCCCGATCACCGGCGGCAAGGTCGACTACTACGACCCCGCCAAGGACTACCGCCCGTTTGTCCAGGGCCTGATCAGCCACGCCGGCTCCGGGTTCTCCCTCACCGCCGGTGACACCAAGGTCGAACTGACCAACTTCACCATCGACCCGGGCACCTCCAAGCTCTACGGTGACGTCGCAGTCAACGGTAAGACCGCCGTCAAGCAGGCCTACATCTTCAATCTGGACGGCTCCACCCTGAAGCCCCTGCAGGCCGCCGGTGACACCGCCGTCCTGGAAGGCACCCGCGTGCTGATCTCCGACACCGCCGCCGGACTCCTGAACAAAACCTTCAACACCGACGCCGTGAAAGCCGACATGCTCGTCGGCATCGCCAAGATCACCGTCAACACCAAATAACACCCACCCGAAAAACCTGCCGGATGCCTGTTCTGCACCGGCGGGAAGTGCCACGGCTCCTTCTTGGGGTCCGTGGCACTTTTCTGTTCGAGTACCGTAGGAACCCGGGCGAAGAGCCCCGCGGGAACCGTAGCTTTGAAAGGCGTTTCGCATGACCGGAGCCATGGTTGATGTTGTTTTACCGTGTCTGAACGAACGCGGCGCGTTGCCGTGGGTGCTGTCCCGGATGCCGGATGGGTACCGGGCCATCGTGGTCGACAACGGTTCCACGGACGGTTCCGCCGAACTCGCCGCAAGCCTGGGCGCACTGGTGGTCCACGAGGACCGGCGGGGATTTGGAGCAGCTGCCCATGCCGGCCTGCTCGCCGCGACGGCTGAACTCGTCGCATTCTGCGACTGCGACGGTTCACTGGACCCGGCGCAACTGCCGGCCCTGGTCGCCCCCGTTCTCGATGGCACAGCGGAGCTGGTGCTGGGCAGCCGCCAGCCGCAGCGTGGTTCGTGGCCTCTGCATGCCCGGATCGCCAACATCGTTCTCGCCTGGCGGCTCCGTCGCCTGACCGGGGAACGAGTGAGCGACCTTGGACCGATGAGGGCCGCACGACGCCTTGAGTTGCTGTCCCTCGAACTCCAGGACCGGCGCAGCGGCTATCCACTGGAAATGTTTCTGAAGGCAAGCCTGCGAAAGTGGAGAATCGTGGAGATACCTGTCCCCTACGCCCCCCGCACCGGCAAGTCGAAGGTGACCGGAACGCTGCGCGGAACCGTGACAGCTGTTCGGGACATGTCCGCCCAGCTCAAGGCCGCCGCGGCGGCTTCCCCTGCCGGACCGGTCCGTAAGAGGCCCGGCAGCGAATGATTACTATGAGCGAGACCCTGGATCTTACCGTGGCGGTCATTGCCAAAGAATGCCTGCCGGGCCGCGTCAAAACCCGGCTGAGCCCTCCGCTGAGCCCCGAAGAAGCTGCCGCTCTGGCCCAGCTGAGCCTGAGCCGCACCCTGGAGACGGTCCGGGTTCTCCCGGCGCTGAACCGGATGCTGGTCATTGATGGCACACCCACGCCCGCAGATGCTGATGGCTTCACAGTCGTACCGCAAGTCACGGGGGGGCTGGATGAACGGCTCGCCGCGATTTGCGACGCCGCTACCGGTCCGTTGCTCATCATCGGCATGGACACTCCGCAGTTCTCGGCCCGCCACGTCGCGCCCCTCCTGGACGACTGGTCCACGGGCGCTCCACGTCATACCGCCTGGATTGGTCCGGCCACGGACGGCGGTTTCTGGGCCCTCGCGCTGTACCGACCCGACGGGTCACTGATCCGGGGAGTGCCGATGTCAACTGAGACAACCGGGGCAAAGCAGCTCGCCCGTCTGATCGCTCAAGGTCTGAGCGTCGGCACGCTGACTGAGCTGGCGGATATGGACCATTTCACCGACGCGGTAAACATCGCCTCGGTCCTACCCGGCACCGACTTCGCGCGCGCCGTTCGTGACGCCGCTAAAGATATGCACGACAAAGTGCTTTTGACCGGTGCCCTGCGGTGACGGCAACAGGCGTGGCATCAACCACACACTTCGGCCAAGGCCACACGGAGCCCTACGCCAGAGCGTTGGCAAACGGCGCCGGGACCCTCACGCTCCGTTCGGACGGCAAACACAGCGCGGATGCTGTGGACTTCGACGTCCGAAGTTGGTGTGGGGACGCAAGCCCGCTCGAGCATTCCCTGTTGCAGAGTCTGAAGGGACCGGTCCTGGACATCGGCTGTGGACCGGGCCGGCTACTGGCTGCAGCGCAGGGTCTGGGAATTCCGGCCCTGGGGATCGACACCAGCCCGGAGGCGGTCCACCGAGCGCGCGCCCGCGGAGCCCGGGCGCTGGAACAATCGGTGTTCGCCCCGGTACCCCAGACCGGTCTTTGGCAATCCATCATTCTGCTCGATGGCAACATCGGCATAGGTGGCAGCATCACCTCCCTGCTGCTGCGCTGCGGACAGCTCATCGCCCCCCGCGGGACGCTACTGGTTGAAGTGGAGGACGACGAGGACCTGGACATCGTCTACTCCGCTGTGTTGGAGGACTCCAACGGAAACCAGAGCGAACCCTTCCGCTGGGCACGGACGGGAAGCCTGGGTCTGGCGTCCCGGGCCCGCCGCAGTGAGTGGACAGTATCGTCCGTACAACGGCTACAGGGCCGTGTCTTTTGCCGGCTCTCCCCCGGCACCGGAGCAGGCAGGACCGCGGTGTGAGATTCGCTGCTCCTTCGCCGCCGCCGGACGGCGCGCAACACTCCCTTCTCAGACTCGCGGCCCCACTGACGGTGCTGGTCCTGGTCCTCGCGGGCCTGCTGTGGTGGATGGTCGTCCCCCATAACCCTTTCGAATCCGCACCGATCCTCGGTACCTTCCTGTCCTGGGGCGCACTCATCGGCGCTGTTAGTCTCCTCCGGCGGGTCCCGACACGCCGCCTGGGTGCCGTCATCATCGCAGGCACTGTGCTGCTCGGTCTGATTGCCGTCAGTGCCCCGCCGCGTACCAGCAACGATTCCGCCAGGTACGCCTGGGACGGGATCGTCCAAAAGGCGGGGATCTCCCCCTACTCTTACGTCCCCGTCGATGAGACCCTGGCCGATCTTCGGCCCGGTTGGCTGTTCGCCCCCGGCGCGACGGGCGAGGACGGGAGGGCTGTGTGCGCCAAGGATCTGTTCGGGACGGAATCCGTCCCGGCCTTCGGCTACCCGTCGGGAAATCCCTTGTGCACGGCCATCAACAGGCCGCACGTGCCCACGATCTATCCGCCCACCGCAGAAATGTACTTCTTTGGTGTGCAGTTCACCGCCCCCGACTCGGCTGGCTACCTTCCTTTCCAGCTGGGTGGCCTGGTCATCAGCATTGCCGTGACACTGATGCTGCTCGTTGCCCTGGCCCGACGCGGCCTGCCCCTTCATCTCGCCGCAGTCTGGGGCTGGAGCCCGTTCGTGCAGCTTGAGGCAGTGAACAACGCCCACGTCGACCTCCTCAGCGGCGCCCTGATCCTGGCTGCAGGAATGCTGCTCACCGGAGGCAAGCCGCTGCGCTCCGGAATAGCGTTCGGTGCTGCCGTCGCCACGAAACTCATTCCGGCCATCGCCGCCCCCGCGTTACTGTTCCAGCGCCCGGCCCGTTTCATTGCCACCGCGCTGGCAACTTTCGCCCTCCTCTACGTGCCCTACCTGGCCGCGGCCGGGGCCGGAGTACTCGGGTTCCTGCCCGGCTACCTCAAGGAAGAGGGCTACAGCCAAAGTGGCGGCACCCGCTTCGGACTTGCCCAACTCGTCTCCACCGGCCCCTGGCCGCCGGTGCTCAGCGCCGCGGCGCTGGCAGTCGTCGCGTTTCGTGTGCTGCGGCGAACCGGGCCCGGGAACGTCTGGGAACAACAGACCATCATGATCGGACTGACGCTGCTAATTATCAGCCCGAATTATCCCTGGTATGCCCTCATGCTGCTGCCGTTCATTATCCTGAGCCGCCGCTGGGAATACATCGCGGTCATCCTCGCCCTGGACACCATCTACATGCTTCCCACCCAAGACCCCTTCAGCCTTCCACTGCATCAAACGGCCCTCTGTCTAGCCGCCGCCGCCCTCGCCGCCGGCGTCTGGTGGCGCCGCCATCAACAACTTCAGCTCGCGGCCAGCACCGGCCTCGAGTCACCGACGCCGATTCCCGCCGCGACAACCCCCTGACCGGCACCCCTCCCCCGGCGCCCGCCCCCCGAAAGACAGGACTTGCACCATGAATACTTCCCTCACCGGCACACCGCCGGCGCGTATCGGCATCATCGGGGGATCCGGGACATACCAACTCCCCGGAGCGGTGGTGACGGCAACCATCGACGTTCACACCCCCTACGGGCCGCCGTCTGCTCCCGTGACTCTCGCCGAGGTGGCCGGACGGACGGTGGCCTTCCTCCCCCGCCACGGCGGAGGACATTCACTGCCGCCGCAGAAGATCAACTACCGCGCCAACGTGTGGGCTCTCAAGAGCCTTGGCGTTGAGGCCGTCCTTTCCTCCTCGGCCGTGGGTGGCCTGCGGAAAGGCTTCGGCCCGGACACCTTTGTGGTAACGGACCAGCTCATCGACCGAACCTGGGGACGCGCGGACACCTTCTTCGACGGCACCGTTGTTGACGGCGTCCCGCCCGCCGGAGTCCAGCACCTCCCGGCATCCGAGCCCTTCTGCCCCACCCTGCGTACGCACGTGGCCGCCGCCCTCAAACGACGCAGCATCGCCTTCGTCCCGCGAGGAACGGTCGTGGTGATTAACGGACCCCGCTTCTCCACAAAGGCCGAGTCCGCCTGGTACGTCACCGGAGGCGCTGACATTATCAGCATGACCCAGTACCCCGAACCCCTGCTGGCCGCTGAGCTCAACATGGGGTTCGTGAATCTGGCATACATCACCGATTCAGACACCGGGCACGACGGCTCGGAACCGGTCACTGCCGACGCCGTTTTCGCCCGGCTGAAAAACGCCCAGGACAGTGTGCTGGCCGTTTTGGAAGCGACAGTTGCCGCCATCAGCGAGGACTACCAGTCCCGGACGCTGATGGACCCGGAAGCGGTGCGCCGGATCATGGCACTCCCGGCTGTCCGGGAACTGGCGGACGCCAAATGAAACTCCTCGTCACCGGAGGCGCCGGGTTCATCGGTTCGCATATTGTCCAGGCTGCCCTCGCCAAGGGCTGGTCCGTGCGGGTTCTCGACTCGTTGCTCCCGGCGCTTCACCCCGCGCCCCCGGTCTTTGACCCCCGGGTGGAACTCATGACCGGCGACGTCACGGACCCGGCCGCGGTCGACTCTGCACTACAGGGTGTGGATATCGTCTGCCACCAGAGTGCGAAGGTCGGGCTGGGGGTCAGCTTCGCCGACGCACCGGACTACATCCACAACAACGACTACGCCACAGCCATCCTGCTGGCCGCCATGGAACGCCACCACATCACCCGGCTTGTCCTGGCCTCCTCCATGGTGGTCTACGGCGAGGGGGCGTATGCCGACCCACGGACCGGTCTTCCCGTCCGGCCCGGGCCCCGTGATGAATCTGACCTGCAAGCCGGGATTTTCGATCCCCGCAACCCGGATTCCGGCGCCGTCCTTGTCCCTGCCATGGTCACCGAGGACGCCCCCCTGGATCCCCGCAATGTCTATGCTGCCTCAAAATTGAGCCAAGAAAACTTAGCCGCAGCATGGGCCCGCAGCACTGGCGGCTCTGCAGTCGCCCTCCGCTACCACAACGTCTATGGGCCCAGGATGCCCAAAGACACACCGTACGCCGGCGTCGCATCCCTTTTCCGTTCGGCACTGGCCCGCGGGGAGGCGCCGCGCGTTTTCGAAGACGGCCAACAGCGGCGCAGCTTCATCCATGTCCGGGACATCGCCGAAGCCAACACCGCCGCCGCCGAGTTCCTCTCAGACGGCGCAGCGGGTTTCCGGGCCTACAACGTGGGTGCGGACGAGGTACGGACGATCGGTGACGTGGCCACGGCATTGAGCATGTTCAGCGCGGGCCCGGCTCCTGTCATCACCGGAGAGTACCGGCTCGGCGATGTCCGCCACGTCACTGCGTCCTCGGCGTTGATCAAGGCCGAACTGGGCTGGGCCCCGTCAGTGGGCTTTGAAGAAGGCATGCGGGAATTTGCTGCCGCTCCCCTGCGCGGAGAACCGGCATGACCAGGTCCGGTCTCCGGCTGGTCAGCACCGGATGATCTCGACCCTGCGGGCCCGGCGTTCGAGGACAACGATGACGGCGCCGGAAACCAGCACCAGGAACACCCAGAACCACAGAAGGTTCATGGCGTAATCTGCCTCAAGGACCGTCACGGACTGCGCGACGGACTGCGCCTTCATCAGGATCCCCACCACCAGGGTCACGACGGCGCCGAGAAGCAGTGCACCGCGTAGAATGGCGGCGGACGTCGGCTGAAGTTTCGCACCGGCCCGGGTCAACCCGGCGCCGGCGAGCGTCGAGAGCGGCACAAGAACTCCGTCGTGAATCAGGATGGCCACGGCCATCCAGGTGAGAAGGCCCATGAGCTGCCCGGCACCCAGCTGGGTGGGCAGCTCCAGCAGTCCATAGCCGAGTATGGCCACTCCCGCGACGCCGAGCACCGCACGGGAGGCGTTCACCGCAAGGGACTTTCTCATAGGACCTCCACGCTGTGCAGCCACTTGGTCTGCAGCACCCCGGGACGACCGGGAGCGATGATTCTCGCCGGGTAGCCATGGTCCAAATCAAGCACCGAGCCGTTCAGTTCAAGGGCCACCAGGGTCTGCTCGTCCCGCGAATACTCGGCCGGCATATTCATCGTGCGATAGGCACCTTCCGGCTCCAAGCTGATGAAACGTAAGGGTGAATCCGCGGGGGCACCGACGGCTGCGAGCAAATCGACGACACGTACTCCCCGCCATGAAGCCATCTGGCTCCACCCTTCCACGCACGCGATCGGCAATTCGTGGGTGTGCTGGGGAAGTGCCCGGAGTTCGCCCAGGGTAAAGGAACGGCTCGATTCGCCGGAGCGGACCTTCAACGCCCAGCCCGGGGATTTCGCCAGCTCGATCACCTTGGCGTCGGCTGCTGTCCGGTTAACCGGCACGCCCTGGGGACCGGTACCCATTTTCCGTGGGGCGAACAGGTTGGCCGGTGCCAGCCAGGAGAACGATTGCCCCGCGGTGGTCACGACGACGGCACCGGTGGCTGCCGCGACAGCTGTCAACAATGCCCGCCGGGACCAGCGGCCGGGACCCGTTGCCACTGCGTCCGCCGGGCGCTCAGCATCGGCCGTTCCGCCGACTGCCGCGGCCTGCTCTGATGCATCGAAGCGCCGCGGAGAGTTCCGACGCCAATGACCTGCAATGACCGGGAGCTTGACGGCAATATGCAGCAGGAGCGAACCCCAAATCACCCAGGCCAACCAATAGTGGGTCTCACGGAACGGAAACGGCCACGGATACCACTTGTAGGTATTGATAAGGCCCGTGGTCAGCTGCAGGAGCGAGGAGCCGACAAACAAAGCTATGGAAGCCCGCTCAGCACCGTGCACCAAGGACTTGACCGGCGGCCACGCCAGAAGTTCGGGATACACCGACCAGAGCTTGGCCAGCAGCAGTGGAATCGCGGCGATTCCCGCGGTGACATGCAGTCCCTGCGTCAGTTGGTAGATCCATACCGGCCTGGTGGGGAACACCATCCACGACGGCGGATTTTGCAGTCCATGACTGAAGAGCCCGGTCAAAAAGCAAATAGTGAAAGTTATTCCGAGCCAACGGCCCAGGACGACAGTCAGGCGTGTGCTGCGCGTCGGGGAGGCAAACTTTCCCGCCAACGCTGTAGTGAGCCTTTGCCCATCAAACTTTTGCATAACCGGATCACTTCACCATTCCGTGGCTGCCAGGAACCACACTAACCTCAACCCGGAACGCCACGGACCCCCAAGGTCCGTGGCGTTCCCAGGTTTTTCGGGTGGGTGTTATTTGGTATTGACGGTGATCTTGGCGATGCCGACGAGCATGTCGGCTTTCACGGCGTCGGTGTTGAAGGTTTTGTTCAGGAGCCCGGCGGCGGTGTCGGAGATCAGCACGCGGGTGCCTTCCAGGACCGCGGTGTCACCGGCGGCCTGCAGGGGCTTCAGGGTGGAGCCGTCCAGATTGAAGATGTAGGCCTGCTTGACGGCGGTCTTACCGTTGACTGCGACGTCACCGTAGAGCTTGGAAGTGCCCGGGTCGATGGTGAAGTTGGTCAGTTCGACCTTGGTGTCACCGGCGGTGAGGGAGAACCCGGAGCCGGCGTGGCTGATCAGGCCCTGGACAAACGGGCGGTAGTCCTTGGCGGGGTCGTAGTAGTCGACCTTGCCGCCGGTGATCGGGAAGATCAACGAACCATCGGTCAGTGCGGCGGTCCCGACGGTGCCCGGGGTGAGTTTCAGGGTCTCCAGTGCCTTCGCGAAGGAAGCGTCGAGCTTTACTGCGGTGGACGTGCCGGTCAGTGCCGGGATCGAGGCCATCGGCTTGGGCTTCTCAGCCGCGGCAGAGGAAGAGGAGGACGCCGAGGTGGCCGGGGCGGAGGAAGCATTGTCCGCCGGGCTGCAGGCGGCCAGGGAAAACATGAGCGAACCGGCAGCGGCAACGCCGAGGAAAGTCTTGATGGATGTGCGCATGGGAGTGCTCCTTGAAAGTGTTTCAGTGGATGATGCCGATCCCGCGGCCGTGATGCACGGCCTGACATTTTCGGGCGGGTCCGGCTTGGTCTGTCAGGAGTACTTCGAGAGCACACCCCACCCCGGATGGGTCACCACCGAACCGACACCAACCCGTTACCCAACCACACCACCCCAGTCCCCGGAAGAAACTCAATCGGATCACCAAGAGCTCAACTTCATTCCTGCGATGTTCAACCGCCTGCACCTGAAGCGCGCAATTCAGGAGCTTAAAGCCAATGGACGCAAGAACCCCCGCCGTCTCTCACGCGCGGCTCGGCGCCGAACACGCTCACCGGCTCACCCGGGCGCGAAGCAAGGTCCAGGCCTCGAGAAATGGGGAGTGAGAAAAGGGTGAGGCGCCCATAGCGGTCGCCTCACCCGGTTTCGCTACGGTGATTTTGAGCTGTAGTGCTGGACGTTCTATTTCTGCAGGAAGTCCAGCAATGCCTGGTTGAACTCATCGGGGTGGCTCACGTTGCAGCCGTGCGGTGCGCCGTGGATCACGTGCAGGCCGCTGCCGGGCAGAGCTGCGTGGGTCCGGGCACCGGATCCGGCGAAAGGCACAGTGCCGTCGCCGTCTCCGTGCAGGACGAGTGCCGGGACGGTGACCTTGGGCAGGTCATCGCGGAAATCGGTGGTGCCGAAGGCTTCCATGCAGGCCAGCGCCGCCTTCTTATCAGCCTGCTTGCAGAGCCGGAGGGCTTCCTGGCGCTGGACCTCGGTGACTTTCAACTCCCCGTTGACGGAGAAGAATTGCCGGGTGAAATCGTCGTAGAAGGAGTTTTCGTCCTTCGTCAGGCCAGCAGTCATCTCGGCCGCCGCGTCCTTGGTCAATGGCCCGTCCGGGTTGTCCTGGCCCTGCATCATGTAGGGCGGGACGGCGGCGGCGAAAACGACGCTGCGCACCCTGTCACTGCCGTACCTGGTGAAGTAGCGGGCAACTTCACCACCACCCATGGAAAATCCGACGAGGTTAGCGTCCGTGAGTTCGAGCGCCTCCAGAAGGGTGTGCAGGTCCTCGGTGAGGATGTCGTAGGTGTACCCGGTGTGGGGCTTGTCGCTGCGTCCGAAACCCCGCCGGTCATAGGTGATGACCCGGTAGCCGGCATCCTGCAACGCCGGGATCTGGGCTGTGAAGGATTCCCCGGACAAGGGCCATCCATGGATGAGGACAACCGGCCGGCCCGTGCCCCCAGTGTCCTCGACATGCAGGTTCGTGTCCTTGAACAGGCCGTGATGGGCAGTAACTTCAGTCATGAAAAGCCTCCAACTCTGAGATGGGATCGGCGCACCACGCCGACTCTAACCAATTCGTCAACAAACTGTCGTTTGGATGGGTCGCAGTGGCCCTGAATCGGGCTCACTTAGTCAGCCGCCCCTGCACTAGCGCTGAACTATCGAACCAGGCCGTTCTTGCCCTTCTCAGAGCCAACTACTACCCCGTGCGGGTCTTCCTGGCCCTGGTGGCACCCTTGCCCGCGGTGACGGCTGCGCTGGGGTGTGTTCCCTCGCTGCGTTCCGCCGCGAGGCGTCCGCGTTTATGGGTTTCATTCGCGCCGGTGTGTTCCCGACGTCGTCTCAGTTTTCAGGCCCTGGTCTTTGAGTCGGCTGCTGTCGTTGCCGGTGACGCGGTTCTCCATCTCGCAGCCGACATATTCCATGCGGGCGAAAAGTTCTTTTTCTGCTCGTTCGTACCGCTGGTCCAGGTACTCCCATTGTTCGCTCTTGACACCGGCCTCGGCCAGAAGCCTGGCCTCGTGCATATTCTTGGCTGCTTTCACGAACGCAGGATCCTCGAAGTGCGCGTCGCCGGCTCCGTTGATGTTCGCTGTGGTTTCTTTGCGCAGCTGATCGATGTCGGGGCCGTTGACCCCGTCCTTGCTAATGAGGAACATTCGTTCCTTCACGATGGCGTCCGCCACTTCTACCGCTGCAGGAGTCTTAGCAGTGTGAGCGGTCTGCAACGCCCGGGCCAGTTCGGGGTTGGCCAGGTACTCCACGGGTACTTTGTGGCGTTGCATTTCCGGGTCCAGTGTCGCTGCTTGGACGCGGAGTTCTTCGGCGCGGGCCGCGACGAGCAGGCACATGGCCTTATCGTGTTCGGCGGCCGCCGTCCGTGTCTCTTCCTAGCTGCGGTCCAACGCGTCCTGACGCGCCTTATCCGTTGCGGCGGTCTGGATATCTGACTCCAGATATGCGCCGTCCGCGCCGACGTCGTGAGTGTCGATGCCGTAGCGGGTGAGGACTTCCTGACGGATCGTCTCGGATGCGGCCAGAGCGGTCGGGTCGTGGTCCTTCCAACTCATCGCGACGGTGTGCGCCATGGCGATGTCATCAGGTTGAGCCTTGTCCCACCCCTGGTCCTTCTGTACCGGGGCCAGCGCCGCGTGGGCGGCACTGCGGTCTCCCGTGAGGCGACCCTGGGCTTCGTGCGCTGCCTGAGCGTCCGGGTGTTCCTGCTGCCGTTGGGATTCCTGCCGGCGACGGGCCAGGGTCTCGGCAATGCGCGAGGCGATCATCAGCGACTGCCGCATTCCGCCGTCCACAACATCGTCCATTCCGTCTGATTCACTCATCGTGCTCCTTACGTTGTTGGTCGTGGACTCTATCGGTCCAGCACGGGGCCGGAATCCCGGCCCGTGTGCTGGCCGGTTGTGGCCGGCGTTGACGTACTCGGTACCGCTGACCCTGGACGGACGGGCGCCATGCCGCGCAGTCCGAGTTCGACGGAGTTCGGCGCTGCTGCCTGTTCCGGTGTACCGACGGTGACCGGTCGGGGCATGGTCGCTGCGAACGGTTTCAGCTGATCAGTGACGACAGCCCGGAGCCGCTGCGCTTCACGGGTTCGTCCGGGCTGTTGGTGCATCTCGTGGATAGCGAAAGCAGTGTTCACCAGCTGCAGCATGAGCGCCGACTGGGCCGCCGTCTTGTTCTTACTGGACGCGGCCATGAACAACATGGCAGTACCGGCAATCGACGGCAGGGCTACGGGCTTGCTGTGTTCCCGTGGTGCCCGGAGCTGGGCGGTGCGGGACAGCTCGGCGGCGGTAGCCGCCAGCCGACCCGGCGTCGGTTCGAGCCGGTGGGACAATGCCGCGAACGCACCGGATACTTCCCGCGCTGCTTTCGCCCGGGTCGCGTGGTCATCACGGAGCAGTGTGCGCAGCTGCTCAACGAGCGCGGTCGCGTTTGCGGGTGTACTCGACCCACATTTGCGCCGGTGGGGTTGCGTTCTCGGGACCGGTCTTGGACACGGTGCGTTTGTTGCGTGCAGCTGCGTTCAATTCCGCAGCAGCCTCGGTAGCCAGGGGCGGTTAGTCCATCCATTTTTCGCGCAAAGCCCCGAGCTTCAGGTCGGAAGCGAGGGTGCCTCCGCCGAACCAGATCGGGCGCTCTCCTAGCTTGGGACGTTACGCCACGGAGTACCCGACAACGACATCCGTGGTGTTCTTCGCGTAGCGCGGCCGGACCAGCAATCCGGTGTCCCGCGCGCGGCGCACGAACTCCGCTTCGGTTGCTGAGGCACTGGCGCTGGCGCGGACTTTCCGGGCCAAGAATGAGCGGTGCATTTCCCGCTCGTCCCGGACAGCGGTGGCTTTCTCGGCCTGGTCGTAGCCGCGGGTGGCGTGCACGGTGGAGAGCTGTTCCAGCCCATACTTTACCTCCAGTTGGGGCGCGAGGACCAATGCTCGGGAAAGTGGCGTCAGTGATTGATCTTCCTTGATTTGGCGGCAATCTTGATCCTGAGTTGAGGATGTCGGTTCTGTTGCGTCCAGGGTTTTCCGTCGTTTTTCCCAACACGGCTTATCGACGTGGATTTCGCTGTAATTCGCTCGTTGGGGATGGGGGTCTGCAATCCCCATTTCTCGACAAGATGCTTAGGGTGACTCGCGCGAGCATTGGTCCTCAACCCCGTGACCCGTCAAAGGTGAACACGCGGGAAGGATGGCCGTCCTATGTTGAAACCAGTTGCTTCAAGCAGTCATGTCATCGCTAACCCCAGTCCCCGTTGGGATCATGTGACAAAACGCAAGCCCCGGTACTTGCCTGTGGCAACAGTCCACCGGCCACGGATCGCAGTTCCTACCGACAGGCCCCCTACCGGGGCCTTTGTGTGCGTATCGAACGGCGGCTCGGATTCTCAGGCGGCAATTGGACTGCCGTCGCCGGGACTGGGGTGTAGGTGGTACCGTCGCGGAGCATGGCCCAGCGGACGTTAAGGCGGCGGGGGGCCAAGGACAGGAGCGTCTGAATATGAGTTTTACTTTGGCCGCATTTGCGGTCGTAGTGGCCCGTGAGGCGGGGCAGGATCTCAGGGCCGAAGCCTGGCATGCTCAGCAGTAATTCCTACTTGACTTTGAACGCGTGGGACTAACGTTCACCCACGTTAGATAGCTGTGCTTTGGCCAGGACGACGCAATCGAGTGCGGGGCGAAGCCCCCCGGCTACTGGCCGGCTGCGCGTGTTTGCCACCTGGATCTCCAGGCCTGCCTCTTGCAGCCATTGGGCTACTTGGTCCGGTTTTTGCAGTACATTGGGGTCCTGTGGACCACCGGATCCGTGTTCAGGATTGTCGGCATCGTGATTCACGAGCAGGAAGGTGCCGCCTGGCGCGATAGCAGCGGCGGCTGTAGTCACGGCGGCCTCGAGCTGAGTTGCCGGTAGTTGTAGGTAGGCGACCAGTACGAGATCGAAGCTTTCGGCGGGAGACTCGATCTCGCATGCGTCTGCCACTGTCCACTCGATCCGGTTGCCGACGCCTGCAGTCTCAGCATGCCGCCGACCGGTTTCCAATCCTTTCGCTGAGAAGTCGAGTGCTTGGACCTGCCACCCGCATTCAGCCAGCCAAATTGCGTGGCGTCCTTCTCCGGCGCCCAAGTCGAGTGCTCGGCCTGGCGCCAGTCCCTTGAGCTCATTGGCAACCCAAATGTTGGGTTCGGAACCCCAGACTCGGTCGGATTCACTGTAGCGCCGGTCCCATCCCGCGGCATCGACGGTTTTCATCCTTTAGTCTCCCTCTTCGGCGGACGCGTCCATGGCTCAAGGCTGACCCACGCCCCCTGAATCCTCAACCAACGTTGCCGATCCCGGGAACGGGTATTTCGTGGGCCTCAGCAGCTGGCCGCAGCGAAAGCCCGGATCCGAATGCCGCGGCGGCCGTGGGAAACGGGGCAGTTAAGGACCTCGCCTGCGGGCCCAATGATGGTTGCTGGGTCGGCCTGCAACGACTCCCAGCGGCCAGGAGCGGCTGGCGGGCCGGGTAAGTAGGACGCGCCAGTTCCGCAAGTGTAAAATTTGGGGCATCGGCCGTCTTAGACGCGTCGGATGCGCACACCTGTGTCGGCAATGGCCGCACTTCGCCGAATTGCTGTGCGCTCTTGGAACGGGGTTCGTATGGCACGCACGCTGATCTCAACGAAGCTGTTCATCCCGAAAGTGCGACGCCATGTGGTGACCCGCACAAGACTCCTGGACAGTCTGCGCCGGGCAACCGAGTCGCGATTGACGCTGGTGTCTGCTCCGGCCGGGTTCGGCAAGACAACACTCCTTGCCGAGTGGCTCGGCGGAATGGAGGAGGAACACCGTCGTATTGCGTGGGTTTCACTCGATGCTGCGGACAGTGACCCTGCGTCTTTTTGGGCCTATGTTGTGTCCGCGTTACAAGCAACGATGCCTGGTGTCGGACCGTCTGCCTTGGAGCTCATTCCTCCGTCCGACGTCTCGATCCAGCCCGTGCTCACCATGGTGCTGAATGATCTGGCAATGCTGCCGGACGATGTCTGGTTGGTGCTCGATGATTACCACCTCGTTGACAGCCACGAAGTCGCCAACGGGATGGTCTTCCTGCTGGACCACATTCCGTCCCACGTCCACGTTGTGATCAGCACGCGTGCGGACCCTGAGCTGCCGTTGTCCCGTTGGCGGGTGCGCGGCGAGCTCGTCGAACTCCGGGCGGCTGAGCTGCGCTTTACGTCCGGGGAGGTCACCGCGTACCTCAACGAGGTAGCGGGTTTGGATCTTTCCGCTCGGGACGTCGCGGCTTTGGAGCAGAGGACTGAGGGGTGGGTAGCAGCTCTGCAGCTGGCAGCGCTGTCCCTCCAGGGCCGCGAGGACGTTGCCGGTTTCATTGCCGGGTTCGCCGGTAACGACCGGTACATCGTCGACTACCTGGTCGAGGAGGTATTGAAGCATCAACCAGAGCCGGTTCGCACCTTCCTTTTGCTGACAGCCGTACTCGACCGATTCAGTGGGCCGCTCTGTGATGCTTTGACAGGAGGCGGCGATGGGACGGAGATGCTCACGGCACTGGAGCGGGCCAATCTTTTCATCATCCCGTTGGATGACCGTCGTGAGCGGTACCGCTACCATCACCTTTTCGCGGACGTGTTGCGGGCGCGTCTGCTTAGTGAACAGCACGAGTTGGTCCCGATGCTGCACCAGCGCGCCAGTACATGGTACGAGCGCAACGGCCTGCTGGAAGACGCTGTCAGGCATGCCCTCGAAGCCCAGGACTTTAACCGCGCGGCCCGCCTGATGGAAATGGCCGTGCCGATAATAAGGCGTAACCGGCAGGAGGCCCTTTTGTTCGGCTGGCTCACGGCACTGCCGGCGGACGCTGTCAGGAACAGCCCAGTGCTGAGTGTCTTCTTCGGATTCATGCTCATGGCTTCCGGTAACCTCCACGAGGTGGAAGCGCACTTTGAGGACGCGGAACAAGCACTCGCTGCGGTGCCGGCCGGGGTAGCTGCGCCGTGGACCGACACTGAAGAGCTGCGGACGCTATCGGCGACCATTGCCGTCTACCGGGCCTCCCTGGCGCAGGCGCGGGGCGACGTGGCCGGCACACTCGGGCACGCCCGGCAGGCCCTGGCCCTGGCCGGCCCTGGCGACCATCTCGCACGCGGCGCTGCCGCCGGCTTTCTAGGTTTGGCCGCCTGGGCGAAGGGGGAGCTGTTATCCGCCCTGGAGACGTTCGCGCAGGCGGTTGCCAGCCTGCACGCATCCGGCAACCTCATTGATGCGCTCAGCAGCACCGCCGTCCTCGCTGACATGTGGCTCGCGGCAGGCCGGCCCGGCACGGCGCGGGGGCTCTACCAAGAAGCGCTGAAACTGGCCGACGCAGAGGGTGACCCCGTCGCCCGGGCAACCGCCGAGTTGCATGTGGGTCTTGGCGATATTGACCGGGAGGCTGGAAACCTCGCTGCCGCGACGCTGCACCTCGCTACCGCCAGTGCGTTCTTCGAGCGGGCGCCGCTGACCGAGAGCCGTCACCGGTGGTTCATAGCGAGGGCGCTGATTGCTCGCGCCGAGGGAAACCTGGACGAAGCCACCAACCTTCTCGATCACGCTGAGCAGACCTACCGGCCAGGATTCTTTCCCGAGGTTCAGCCGATTGGATCGATGAGAGCCCGCATCTGGATCGTCCAAGGCAAGAGATCGGAAGCCGCCGAGTGGGCACAGGCGCGAGGGGTATCTGCAACAGATGAAGTCAGCTACCTGAGCGAGTTCGACCACCTCACGCTCGTGCGGCTGCTCTTAGCGCAGCACCGGGAACATCCCGACAGCGGCGCTTCCGGACAAGCCGATCACCTTTTGGGACGGCTGCTCAAGTCAGCAGAAACAGACGGACGCGCCGGGAGCGTACTGGAGATCCGCATGCTGCAGGCTCTTGCCCAGGCCGGTCAGGGACACCGGGCGCAGGCCCGCGGGATGCTTGGTCGGGCTTTCGCGGAGGCGCCCGAACCTGCCGGCTATGCCGGGCTCTTCCTAGCCGAAGGGCCGCCGATGATGGAGCTGCTGCGGGACGCTGCCAACCACGGGAACGCCGAAGGCCACCCCCAGCAACTGCTGACCCTGGCTATGCCGCCCAAAGCCCAAGCCCCCGTTCAGGGGCACCGGCTGATTTCCTCGGCAGAAGAGAAGTTGAGTCGGCGCGAGCTGCAGGTACTCCAGCTTCTCGGCAGCGAATTGAGCGGTCCGGAGATCGCCCAGGCGCTGTTCATCTCACCCAACACGCTGCGCACCCACACAAAGCACATCTTCACGAAGCTCGCAGTCACCACCCGCCAGAGTGCGGTCCGCCAGGGGCGCGCCCGGGGCCTCACCTAACCGGGAACCATATCTCACCCTGTCACTCACATCATGGGGTGATGCCTGCTCACCCGACCTGTCCTTAGGTTTGAATCATTCCCCGCCGCCCTGACGCGGAGACCCAGACCCAGGAGACCAAGATGACCATCACCACCACCACCCTCACCCGGGCGGCCGGCCTGTCCGCCATCGCCGCAGGCCTACTATTCATCGGCGTCCAAATCAACCACCCCCAACTGGACGCAGAGTTCGCCACCACCACCGAATACACGGTCCGCCAAAGCCTGAAGGTACTCCTGGCCGGATTGTCGCTGGCCGGCATCACCGGAATGTACCTGCACCAAGTCAAGCAGGCCGGAGTATTGGGCCTGATCGGGTACCTGGTCTTCGGTGCCGGTTACCTCATCATGACGAGCGTCGAGGTGATCGGGGCCGTTGTCTTTTCGACTCTCGCCCACACAGCACCCGGATACGTCAACGACGTCTTTGCCGTAGTCACCGGCGGCCACGCCAACGGGGACATCGGCCTAATGCAAGTCCTTAACCTCGCGGCCGCGGCTACATTCCTGGGCGGCGGACTCCTGTTCGGAATTGCGCTTTTCCGTGCCAAGGTCCTCGCCCGCTGGGCCGCCGCGTTGCTCGCCATCGGCTCCGTGGCGACCCTGGCCATCCCCTTGCTGCCGCAGATCAACGAAAGGCTGTTCGCCATCCCCACCGGCGTTGCGATGGTGGGCCTCGGATACTCGTTATGGCGAGCCCAGCGCGCCGGGGCTATTCGATCACTGCCCCAGAACGTAGGACGCCCGCTCAATCCGGCCGCCAAGTGACCATCTACCCGACGGCACGGTCCGCCCGGTCGGTGCGATCGACCGGGTGGGTGCCGTTCGCGCTGGTCGCCCTCGTCCTGGTCCCTGCCGCAGCCGGCTCCTTACGCCTGATCGAGTTGGCCGGCGGACCACTCCTCATCCCGGAGAACACCCGCATGACGGACTCCCCCGTGCCCGTGGTCGTTCACATCGTCAGTGCGATCCCGTATGCGGTTCTGGGCGCCTTCCAGTTCTCCCCGAAGTTCCGGCGCCGCTGGCCGGCCTGGCACCGCGCGGCCGGACGCGTCCTCGTGGTCCTGGGACTCACTATTGCGTTCTCCGCCTTATGGATGACGCAGTTCTACCCCAGGCAGCCCGGCACCGGGGAGCTCGCCTATCTTTTCCGGCTTGCATTCGGTTCCGGCATGGCGGCCAGCATCGTCCTCGGCTTCGCGGCGATCCGACGCGCTGACGTCACACTTCATCGGGCGTGGATGACACGTGCCTATGCGCTGGCTCTTGGCGCCGGCACCCAGGTCTTCACCCAAGGCATCGGGAACGCGGTCTTCGGAGTCAGCGAACTGACCACGGACCTCATGCTGGGGGCAGGGTGGGCCGTGAATCTCATTGCCGCGGAGGTCATCGTCCGCCGCAGCGGCGGCAGGACAGGCCGGACAACGGTCGAGGCAGGGCTCTCATGACTGGATTCCACACGCCCGGTGGCTACCGGCTACGGGTCGAAGGCCACCTCGATGACCACTGGTCAGCCTCATTCGGTCACCTCACTCTCACCCGCGAAAACGACGGCACCACAAGCCTGCGCGGTCCCGTCGCCGACCAGGCTGCCCTGCATGGGCTGCTGACAAGGGTCCGGGACCTCAGCATTGTCCTAATTTCCGTGGAAGCCATCGACGTAACGGACGAAATCGGAAGCAAGGCCGGCGGAGCCACGACCCGGCAAGCCGAACCCATTCACCACGCGCGGGTCGACAGCGGCTATCCGGCGAAGCCGTAAGGAAACCGAGCAGCTCCCTGGGCCCGCCCACCCTGCTGGGCCCCTCAACTCGGGCGCCTTGAAGGGCGGCCTACAGGCGGCCAACCCAAACACCGCGTAGGCAGGATCGCCCCGACACCCGTCCCCTCAACATCAAAGGATCATAATGTCCGATGCCGTCCTCTCCCACCGGGGGCCCGTTGCCCACGCCGGGACCCCGGCCGCCGCCGTGGATGCCCGCGGCCTCCACAAATCGTTCGTCAACGTCCACGCCGTGAACGGTATCGACCTGAACATAGCGCCGGGTGAAATCGTGGCATTTCTTGGCCCCAACGGGGCAGGCAAGACCACAACTATCGATATGCTCCTGGGACTGGCCAAACCGGACCGCGGGGATGTGCGGATCTACGGCCACACGCCCCGCCACGCCATTGCGCTCGGACAGGTCTCCGCCGTGCTCCAGACCGGCGGACTGCTCAAAGACCTCACGGTGCGTGAAACCCTGGCCCTGACATCCTCACTGTTCCCCGATACCCAGCCGGAGAACGATGTACTTATACGCGCCGGAATACTTGAGATTGCGGACCGTCTGGTAGCGAAATGCTCCGGCGGCCAGCAACAAAGGCTCCGCTTTGCCATGGCGTTGGTTTCGGACCCTGGGCTGCTGGTGCTCGACGAACCGACAGCCGGAATGGACGTCAAGGGGCGGCGTGATTTCTGGGACACTATCCGGTCCGACGCCGCCCGCGGTCGGACGGTCATTTTCGCGACCCACTATCTGGACGAGGCCGACACGTACGCCGACCGGGTTATTCTTCTTCGGCGTGGACGAATCGTGGCCGACGGCACCGCCGCCCACATCAGATCCCTTGCCGCCGGCCGCACCATCCGGGCCTCCGTGAGCAACCTCGACGCCGACCTCGTGAAAGCCCTACCCGGGGTGGACTATGTCCAGGCACGCGCTGATACGGTGACCATCCGCACCAAAGATTCCGATGCCGCCGCCCGGTACCTCCTGGCCCACACCGACGCCAGCGACCTGGAAATCACCTCCCACAATCTCGAAGACGCGTTCCTTGCGCTCACCACCGATAACGACGGTGATGCCGACGTGTTCCGACAAGCAGAAGAAGACACCAAATGAACGCCGCCCCCGCCCCGTTTGCTCCTTCGACGGAAGGCCAGGGCCCAAGCCTTGGCGGGTTCAACAGGACACTGTTGAGCATTGAAATCAAACGCCGTCTCCGGAACAGGCGCACCCTTTTCTTCACGATCGCGTTCCCCGTCATGATGCTCATCGCCGTCGGCAGCCAATACCGAGACACTCCGATTGACCCCAGACTCCCGGTCAGCAGCGGGGGAACCTCTGTGACCGCGTTCATCATGATCAATATGGCCGTCTACGGAGCAATGCTGGCCTCGACCTCCGCCGGTGGCGCCGTGGCAATCGAACGGGCGCAGGGCTGGAGCCGCCAGCTGCGGCTCACGCCCCTCACACCCGCGGCCAATATCGCCGTCAAAGTAATTGGCGGCCTTGCCGCCGGACTGCTCGCCGTGCTCGGCACGTTCGCCGCCGGAATCTTTCTCGGCGTCCGCATGGAACTGCACATCTGGATTCTCGCCGGGCTGACCGCGTGGCTCGGCTCCCTCGTCTTCACAGCGCTGGGCCTGTTCGCCGGATACCTGGTGCCCTCCGAGAACGTCATGCAGTTCATGGGGCCGGCCCTGGCATTCCTCGCGTATTTCGGGGGCCTCTTTCAGCCCCTGAAAACCATGACGCCCGCATTGCAGCGCATAGGCGTCTGGACGCCCACCTACGGCCTTGGCGATATCGCCCGGGCTCCGCTCGCTGGGGATGCCTTCAATTGGGCTGCAGCAGGGAACGTTCTGCTCTGGCTCATCCTTTTCGGCGCCGGCGCCGCCCTTGCCTTCCGTCGCGACACCCAGCGCGTCTAACATCCCCGTCACCCACTACCGAAGTCCCGGTTCGGGACGTCCTCACGCGTCACGTTGGGTAACGGGCTGATGCGGGTCGGCACCGGCCGTAGGCTCAGACGCTTCGGCGGGTTTCGTTGCTATTCGTTGAGGTTCTTGCTTGCTTTCGCTCGGACGTGCATCTTTTCGCCTTGTCCTCCGAAAACGCTTAGTACCTCTGCCTGCTGATCTCCCGTGCTACCAAACCAATGCGGCACGTGAGTATCGAACTCCGCCACCTCGCCGGGGCCGAGGACCAGGTCATGGTCACCGAGAACGAGGCGCATACGGCCCGACAGGACATAAAGCCATTCGTAACCGTCGTGAGTCTTCAGTGCGGGCTCCGTTTTGGAAGTGGGGATAACAATCTTCCATGCCTGCAACCCCCCGGGTTGCCGTGTCAAGGGGATCACGGTGCGCCCGTTCGCGTTTCTGGGTTTGAGGCGGATACGGGGATCGCCGACTTCGGGGGCACCCACCAGCTCATCCAACGGCACATGGTAGGCCTGGGCCAACGGTAGAAGCAGCTCCAGGCTCGGGCGCCGTTGCCCAGTCTCCAGTCTGGACAACGTGCTCTTGGAGATGCCCGTCGCGGCGGCGAGGCTGGTCAAGGTGACATCACGCTGCATACGCAGGCGCCTGAGCCGGGCACCCACTTGATCCAACGCTGAGGCGATCACTGCTGTTTGGTCTTCCACAGGACCATCAAACCCCCGATTCCCGGAAACGGCAACGTTTGTTGCCGACACAGGACACAAGGGCGATTCTGAAGTCATGACTGATTACGACGTATTAATAGTGGGCGGCGGTGGCGCAGGATTGTCGGCTGCTTTGGTTCTAACCAGAGCCCGCCGCAAAGTTCTGGTCGTCGACGCAGGGGAACCGCGCAACGCCCCGGCATCACACATGCAGGGCTTCCTCTCGCGCGACGGTCTCCCTCCCAAAGAACTCCTGTCCCTAGGCCGGGACGAGGTGAAAAGCTACGGGGGCGAGATACTGGCTGGCACGGTCACCGAGCTGGTCCCATCGGGTCCAGGATTCTGCGTATTACTCTCAGACGGACGGCGCGTTTCCACACGTCGTCTCCTCGTGGCCACCGGGCTGCGCGACGAACTTCCATCCATCCCCGGGCTTGCAGACCGGTGGGCAAAAGACGTTCTGCATTGCCCCTACTGCCACGGCTACGAAGTCCGCGACCAACAGCTCGGCGTCCTTGGCGGCGCACCAGACACGGTTCGCTACGCACAGATTGTTCGTCAATGGGCCAAGGACGTTGTGCTGTTTGTACCGGCCGGCTCCCTAACTAAACCTCAACGTACGGAACTGGTGGCCCGTTCAATCGGAATCGTCGAAGGCGAAGTCAGCCGGATTCTGGCCGAAGATGACCACCTGCATGGCGTCGAAATGCGTGACGGCAGCGTCATCCGGCGTGAGGCACTGTTCGTTCCACCGCGCTTCGTCCCCAACAATGATCTCCTCGTCCGTCTCGGCTGCCAGATTGACGAAACCGGGTGGGCCGTCAAAGACGGCGCCGGCCAGACCACGATCCGCGGTGTGTGGATAGCGGGGAATGTAGCCAATCCCCGCGCCCAGGTAATCACCGCCGCCGGAGAAGGATCCGCAGCCGCAATGGCGATCAATGCGGACCTCGTCGACGAGGACGTCCGGGACTCCATCACAGCCTTCAATTTGGGCTTTTAGCCCGACTTTCCACGTCAACAAAAAATGCTAACCAATATAGGAGAACCCATGTCGAACCCATCCACGACCGCCCGTCCCACGCCGCCGACAAAACACCAGCTGGCACTGATGATCTGGGTCGCCGTCTTCCCAACCCTGACAGTGATCAACCTGCTCTTCGGTGAACAGCTCGCCCCTCTCCACCCGGTCCTGCGCACTCTCGTGCTGGCAACAATCGCCGTACCCATCGTCATCTACGGCATCATGCCCCAACTCCACCGCCTGCGCGCCCGGCTACTGAACCGCTCCAGCTAACACGCGACCTGCCCGACCTCTGCAGCTGCGCAGCCTGCGTGACAATACGTGCGCAGGCTGCACGGGCCTCTCGCCCGTGTAGAACAACCACGAGACCTAGGAACCCACACATGGATTTTGCTTGGACCGTACCGGTAGCCCTCATCATCTCCGGCACCACCTACGCCACCTTCAGCCAGTACTTCAAACACAAAGAACGGCTCGCGGTCTCCGATACCCGAAGCTCTGCCGATCCCGGAATCCAGCGCCAAGACGTGGACACGATCACACAATCAACCGCAAATCGCTGAGCTGCGCGCCAGCCAGCTCGAGAAGCAAGGTTAGGCGCCTTTGGGGCTTCCTCTATCTATCCCTCCGCTACCTCTAGGCGACTTACTGTGACCTACTGGGAACAACTCCCGAAGAGGGAGGCATTGACTACGCCAGCCTCGCATAGCCGGACAGGCATATTGCCAGGGCAATTTTAACGACCCTTACGGCGGTCCCGTACCGGTCATCACTCTCTCAGGGTTCTACTCCGAAACGCCGGGTAACCGGCCTACTGGGGGGCAATACTCCTAAACCCAGGCAGCCCCATGCGGGGGCTAATGCCTGCCCTCGCAGACACAAAGCCCCTGGACGACGCGAAGAAGGCCCTGCCGGTACGTACCTTGACGAAAGATCCATTATCGGCATCGTGAGACGCCCTAAAATGCGGGGAAGTTGCCCCCCTGTGGCGAGCCGGCGGAGGCTTCCCAGGGCCGGTGCCCGGCCTCATTGGCGAAGCTCCGGTCAAATAGCGGTTGACCGGAGCTTCGAATCATTATGACCAGTCGAACCTTGACGTTCGCTGAGAACGCGGTCGCCGGGTTGTGCGTCTCGGGCAAAGGTTGATCTCGCCGAACATAAAAACCGATAGCCATGGTTATGTCAACCTAGGTTGGCGGCGAATCCATTTTTTATTTCAAAGACCGGGAGTAATGATGCGAAAACTCGACGAAGGCCCCTAGTGTTCCAGTGCGTCAGAATCCCAACGAGGTACGCATTATGTTGCCGCCTGAAGTGGAGAGTGGCGGGTAAGCGGATGGGTGCACTCCAGCAGGAGTGCACCCATTAGCTGGTGCCGAGGATCAATCCTTTTTGAAGGCGTCCTTGACTTTTTCGCCGGCCTGCTTCAGGTCGCCTTTGGCCTGGTCCCTCACTGTCGCCTGCCGCCCCGCTCCCCCGCAGCTCACCCGGTAACCACTGATGCCCTAGCCCGGACATGCTCATAGACCAGCTCACCGGCCTCACCGACAGTTCCACGAAGCTGATCGGCCCGCCACGCCCATTGGCTTTCCGGCCACCCATCCATGATGCGGATCACAACGAATCTCCAGTATCACCACCATGGGTATGCCCATACGCTGCAGGTTTGCGCCGCTGATTCCGGCCGGGGAGCCGGTGGGAGTACCTTCCGAATTGTCATGGTCTCAAAAACGCACTCATGACAGGAGCACACCAATGTTCGACCAGAAATTCATTACCGAAGCACTGAACCGCAGCGCCGAAAACCCGATGGACCGGCGCATCCTGTTCCGCGCCGCCGGGATCGCAGGGATCGGCGGGGCCGCGGCCCTGCTGACCAGCTCACCGGCCCAGGCATCCAGAGAGGAAGAGCACTCCGGCAAGGGACCCAGCGACGGGGCCATCCTGAACTTCGCGCTGAACCTGGAATACCTTGAGGCGGAGTTCTACCTGCGTGCCGTCACCGGCCGGGGCCTGGACGACGCGCTCACGGACGGCAAGGGACGCAAAGGCGGGGTCACCGGCGGAGCGAAAGTTCCCTTCAAACCCGGCAGCCTGATCGGGAAATACGCGAAGGAAATAGCCGCCGACGAAGAAGCCCACGTCAAATTCCTCCGTACCGCACTGGGAAAAGCAGCCGTGTCCCGGCCCCAGATTGACCTGGAAGCCAGCTTCACCGCCGCGGCGATGGCCGCAGGCCTGATCAAGGCAGGCCAGACCTTCAACCCCTTCGCCGATGAAACCAGCTTCCTGTTGGGCGCCTTCATCTTCGAAGACGTCGGCGTCACCGCCTACAAAGGTGCCGCCCCGCTGATCGATAACAAAACCTACCTTGAAGCCGCCGCTGGTATCCTCGCTGTCGAGGCATACCATGCCGGGATCATCAGAACCACCCTGTATGCGTGCGATCTGCAGGTGCCCGCCCAGGCCATCTCGGACGCCCGGGACAGCCTGGACGGCTCCACCGACCTGGACCAGGGCATCGGCACTAAGAACACCGCCAACCTCGTCCCCACGGACCAGAACGCCATCGCCTTCAGCCGCAGCCCAGGCCAGGTCCTTAACATCGCCTACCTCACTCCCAAAGCAGTACACGAAGGCGGGTTCTTCCCCGAGGGCGTCAACGGCCAGATCAACACCAGCGCGGCGAACTCCTGACCCCCAGCACACCCACGACAGAAACAAATGGACCACACGGCAGGCGGGCACCCGGGGGGCGCTTGCCCGCCGTGACCGGGGCCGAACGGCCCATGCGCCCGCCGGCGCGTCACCCGGGCTGATCCGCGTCCCGCCGGAGATCAAGGTGCGCAGATCGGCCCCGAAGATGGCCACGAGCGGCCAGAGCACAATCGCAGCCACGCCTTCCACAATGTTGCCGGGAGTGTTCCATGCCACCAGGTAGCGTGGGTGGCATCGAAGCAACTGCCGGGGAAAATAGCGAGGGCGTCACCGACCCGGCAGACCCTTGGTTGTCCGCATTGATTAAGCATTCCAGCGTGGACAGCAGATACCCGGACCGGCGAGGCCTGCAGCGGCGGGGCCAACAGATAAATCAAGAGACATAGCGCCACTCTGCTGCCGCTGAGTCTCCAGTGCACCCCGTCCTATGGCGGACCGCCGTCCACCCGTTGATGGTCGCCCAAAATTACCTCTGTCGGACCGGGGCCAGGGGCCCGTCCCGTGCGCGGTCCCGTGCGCGACATCGAATCAAGTTGGACGTAGGATTCGCTAACATGAAAGGACCTCCCGTCATGAGGCTTGAAGGCTGGCATCTGATCATCATCATCGTTCTCGTTCTGGTGCTTTTTGCTGCACCCAAGCTGCCGGGCATGGCCAGGAGCCTGGGCCAATCGATGCGTATCTTTAAGTCCGAAGTCCGCGAGATGAAGGAGGAGGGCACTCCTGAGAAGGACGCCGCGGACTCCGGACCCGTCAAGGGCCGAACCGTGAACCACCCGAAGTCAGCGGGGGCCGAAAGCCGCACCGGTGATGCAACCGATGTTCCGCCGCCGGACCGCGCCTAAGACATCATGGCAGCCGGTAAGAGCGGCCGGTCCAACCCCGAGGGGCGGATGGCGCTCCTGGACCACCTCAAAGAGCTGCGGAACCGGCTGTTCAAGGCCGCGATCGCCGTGGTGCTGGGAACCGTCGTCGGCTTTCTCGTCTATCAGCCCTTTCTTACAGCGCTGATCAAGCCGATCCGTGACCTGAACGAGCATGAGGGCCGGCAGGCAACGCTGAATTTCGACGGCGTGGCGAGCTCCTTCGACCTGTTGATCCAGGTCTCCGTGTTCCTGGGACTGATCCTCGCCAGCCCCGTCTGGCTCTACCAGCTCTGGGCGTTCATCGTCCCGGGCCTGCATAAGAAGGAACGCCGCATCGCCTTGTCGTTCGCCGCGGCGGCCGTGCCGTTGTTCCTCGGCGGCGTGGCCCGGCCTGGCTCGTGCTACCGAACGCGGTCCGGGTATTGACGGATTTCACTCCCGCCGGGGGCTCCAACTTCATCAGCGCCCAGATCTACCTTTCCTTCGTGCTGCGCCTGCTGCTGGCCTTCGGCATCGCGTTCCTGCTGCCCGTGGTCCTGTTCGGCCTGAACCTGGCCGGTCTGGTCAAGGGAGCCCAACTCCTCAAGAGCTGGCGGATCACCGTGTTCCTGGTCTGCCTGTTCGCAGCCATGGCCGCGCCGGGCGCGGATGCAACGAGTATGTTCTATCTGGCCGTGCCCATGCTGGTGTTGTTCTTCACAGCCATCGGGCTCTGCCTGCTCAATGACCGCCGCCGGAACAAGCGGGCCATCAAACGCGCCACTGAGACCGAAGCCATCGCGGACCAGGGGACTCCCGGCCCCGAACTGGGGAATCTCTAGCCCCCGGCGCACCGGCCCAGCCGCGCACCGTCTGCCCGGCCTAGTGCCGGAAGCCGCGCTGCTAACGGGTCCTCACCTATGTTCTGTCTTCGAAGGGCCGTTCCAACACCGAAGCAGACCTGCCCCCCAGCGCCGAAATCACACCCTAATGCCCGCGGTAATCTCCGGCCCGGACCCAGGGGCCGGCCACGCCCGCCAGTTCGGGCTGCTGGGCAGTGGATATCCAATTGTCCATCGCTCCCATTCCTGATGGTGTCGTCCCTACAATGGACTATCGGCCTCCGCGGCATTTCCGTTGCCGGCGGCCACCACCTAAGGAGAATCACCATGGGTTTGGGAGACAAGATCCACAACGCCGCCGAGAAACTCCAAGGTAAGGGCAAAGAAACCGCCGGCGACGCCACCGGTAACGACAGGCTAAAGGCCGAAGGCAAAGGCCACCAGGTCAAAGCCGATCTGAAGCAGGCCGGCGAAAAAGTCAAAGACGCCTTCAAAAAGCACTAAGACATACAGTCGGACGAAAGTGCGGCCAGAGGGATCGCACCACTGCCGCGCTTTCGCCTGCAGGCACCCGTGTGAAATAACTTCTACTGACGGACAGACCGGGGCGGGGCGGCGTCGGCCGGGAGTAGGTCCCGGAGGCCGTTGCTGGCGCAGGGAACCCTGCGACAACCAGGAATATCGCGAGAAAGGATTCGTCCGAGAGGATGCTGCCGATACACCCGGCCGTTGTCTCGGTACCAAACAGCAGCCGCGCCCTGGTTGTACTGTTCAGTACCCGCACAGGCACGATCGCGCATGTGCGCCTTCCTCTCCGGCCAGGGCCCGTGTCCGGGAGCGGTCCGGGCACTGAAGCCGGCGCCCGGCGATGAGCATGAAGAGCGCCACGGGTGCGCCAATGGTGTGTGCAGCCTAAGGCGGGGCGAGGCCAGGTCCAGCGGCGAACTCGTCTGCTGAATCCGCGCGGATCGCCTCGTCATCCGGACGCGGCACCTGGTCCCCGGCGTAGCGGCCGGGTGGACGGCCGCCCCGGAATTGCCCTAGGTTTACCTGTGCCCGCGAAATCTGAACAACCCATGCCTGAGCAGCCAATGCCGGGCACCGGCCCTCAGATCGCGGCGTTACTGGCGTTCTCTGCCGTATCCCACGCGGTGTCGTTCCTAGGTTCCCTGGCGATCATCGCGAACGCCCACGGCTGGTACGCGACAGCGAACTAGGCGCTCTGGAGACCACTGGGGTGGGTCTTCGGGACCGTCTGGACGGTGCTCCACACGGCCATGGTCGTAGCCGCCTGGCTCATATGGCGCCAGCGGTCGGCCCCCGCCGAGGCGCCTTGTCAGCCTACGGGCTCCAGCTGGCTTTGAACTTGGCCTGGGCACCGACATTCTTCAGCATGTATCCCATGCTCGGAACCGCCGCCCTGTGGCTGGCTTTTCTTCGTCAATATCGCTCTGTTCCTGGGAGTGGGCCTGACCGTTCTCCGCTTCGGCCCTAACGACATGACCGCAGGGCTGTTGTTACTCCCGTACATTTCCTGGATCATCTTCTCCGCCAGCCTGAACCTCCACGCGGCAACCACCAACTGACCCGAAGACACCCACCGGGGTCTACCCACAGGCTTTCTAATTCGTGAAATATCTGATCTTATGCTGCACGGCGTTCGGTAACGATCGTTATCGGACACCACCGACAGGTGATGCCGGTTCCGGCCGAACTGGTCCCCAACCCCGATCTGGCTGCTCTGCGTCCATATGCACCGGCGCCCTGACTGCGGTATATAGAGGAAGCCGTTCGGGATATGTAAGAACTTTGATGTTGCTCGTCCCCGGCCGCGGGTCCTTAATGAGAGCCAGGGGAACGTATCCGACGTTCCACCGTGCCAGGCTCTGGACCGTCCTGAATGAATCAGACAGGGTGTACCGATGACCAGTGAGCCCATCGCCAGCTATGGCATGCTCTCTGATTGCCGCTCCGCCGCGCTGGTGAGCGCTGCGGGTTCGGTGGACTGGCTGTGTTTTCCCCGTTTTGACAGTCCCTCGGTGTTCGGTCGGATCCTGGGCGAGGACGCAGGCTACTGGTCGATCCGGCCTGCGGCCCCGCACTCTTCGAGTCGCCGGTACCTCGGGCCGACGATGGTGCTGGAAACGGTCCACACCACGGCCGCCGGAACCGTGACAGTCACCGATGCCCTGGTCCTGGGAGATGGGAACCGGGGCCACGAACTCGGGGCGGGGGCGCCCGGAACATTGCTGCGGCAGGTTGCCTGCATCGACGGTGAAGTCGAGATGGAGGTGATGTTCACGCCGCGGCCGGATTACGGGCTGATCCGGCCTCTTCTCTACGGAACCCCCGGCGGCCTTCTGGTCCGCGGCGGGGCCGACGTGCTGGCCTTTTCCACCCAGGTCGCCTTCGACCTCGAGGGTGGTGAAGCGCGGGCGAAGCCAGTCCTTCGGACCGGAGACGTTTTGGGATTCGCCCTTCACCACCAAAATCCCGGGCGGGTACCGCCGGTGTTCTGGAACCAGGAGGACATCGCCCTCCGGCTGGAGGACACGCTGGCGGGCTGGGAGAGCTGGTCGCAGATGCACCAGAGCTACGACGGACCGTGGCAGGACCTGGTCGCTTCCAGCGGCAGGGTCCTGCAGGCACTGATGTTCTATCCGACCGGCGCGATCGTCGCCGCCCCGACGACGTCCCTGCCCGAGGTCGTCGGCGGCACCCGGAACTGGGACTACCGGTATACCTGGATCCGGGACGCCAGCATGACCCTGCAGGCGCTGTGGGTGGCTGCGTGTCCGGACGAGGCTGGGAAGTTTTTCCAGTTCCTCGCGACGGCTGCCGCCGGCCGGCTGAGCAACGGCGGCGAGCTGCAGATCATGTACGGCATCGGCGGGGAACGGGACCTGTCCGAACGAGTGCTGGCCCACCTGCCGGGCTGGCGCGGCAGCGCCCCGGTGCGGGTGGGAAACGGCGCCTGGGACCAGCGCCAGCTCGACGTCTACGGCGAACTCCTCGACGCCGCCGCGACCCTCCCGGAGTATCTGAACGATCTGGAGCCCGGGACGCGGCATTTCCTGGCCGATGCGGCCGACGCTGCAGCGTCGCGCTGGCAGTCCACGGATCAGGGCATCTGGGAGGTCCGCGGCGCACCCCGGCACTACCTTCATTCAAAGCTGATGTGCTGGGTGGCCGTGGACCGGGCCATCGGCCTCGCCGGCCTCCTGAATGCGGAAGCGCGGGTTCCGCACTGGGTGCAGACCCGGGCGCAACTGGCCGGCTCGATCCGGGCGAACGGCTGGAACGCCAGAGCCGGCGCCTATACCCAGGCCTACGGCTCCGAGGACCTGGATGCGTCGGCACTGATGCTCTCCATCGTGGGATTCGTGCCCGCCGATGATCCCCGGATGCTGGCAACGATCGAGGCCATCGACGATCGGCTCACCGACAACCGGGGCCTGGTGTACCGGTACCGGGCCGATGACGGGCTCTCCGGAGTGGAAGGAACGTTTCTGCTGTGCACCTTCTGGCTGGCCCATGCCCTCGCCTTGGCCGGGCAGACCCGGCGGGCCCGCGCTGTCTTCGAACGGGCCGCTGGGTTCGCCACGGATCTGGGCCTGCTGGCCGAGGAGGTCGCCCCGGCCAGCAGCGAGCTGCTCGGAAATTTCCCGCAGGCCTTCAGCCATATCGGCCTCGTCAACGCCGCCTGGGCCATCCGCACGGCCGAGGACAAAGACCGGCTCCCTGCTGCCGGCGCCTGGGACGCCCCGTGACGGGTCCGGTTCCCGGACGTCGGCGCCGTGCGTTGATTCAGTTCGGAATACTGGTAGTTCTCGTGGTTGCCGCAGCCCTCGCGGCAAGAAACACCCCTGCGACACTGCTACCGCCACGCCGATATTCACCGTGATGCCCCGTTATCTGGAGTGTTGTCCAGGAGTTCGCGGTCCCGTCGTCGGTGAACAAAACCGTGAGTCGGTCGGTGGTCCCGGAGTGATCAGGTGTCGTGGCGTCGGCAGCCGGCCGTTAGCTGATGGTGAACGGGTTGCTCTGGGCGGTGGTGAGCCCGCTGGAAGTTGCGTCCCGGGGTGTAGTTCCCCTTTATTCGATTTTTGCAGCCAGCAAAAGCGGCCGCGAATGAGACGGCGATTTTGGGGTTTGCTGTGCAGGACAGGGTGGCACCGTACTGATGCGAAAACTCGACGAAGGCCCCTAGTGTTCCGGTGCGTCAGCATCCCAACGAGGTACGCATCATGTTGCCGCCTGAAGTGGAGAGCGGCGGGTAAGCGGATAGGTGCACTCCCGCAGGAGTGCACCTATTAGCTGGTGTCGAGGATCAATCCTTTTTGAAGGCGTCCTTGACTTTTTCGCCGGCCTGCTTCAGGTCGCCTTTGGCCTGGTCGGTCTGACCTTCGGCTTTCAGGCTGTCATCACCGGTGGCTGATCCGGCGGCTTCCTTGCCCTTACCGCCGGCCTTCTGTGCTGCGTTCTCGATCTTGTCGCCCAGTCCCATGCTGTCCCTCCTCGAATTGGTGGCAGCCTATTTGGGCCGCCCCAACATAATAAGCCTGCTTAGCAAGGGCTCGCCAGTGCCCGGTGCTGCCACCCGGCCGGCCTGCCGAAGGATTAGGTGGTGAGGTCGATGATTTGCGAGTCTGCGTTCTTCTTTACGGATTCGATGCCGCCCAGAGCGCCAGCCTTGGCCGTGTAGCTTTCAGAGGAGGCGATGGTTTCGCCGTTGGCTGCCTTGAGCCGGAACCGGTAGCCGCCGGACTTGTCCTGGTAAACCTCGTACTTGCCTGCCACAGTGAACTCCCTACCCTGTCGTGTCAGGCCGGCCCAGCGGCCAGCCCCACCTCAGCGTACCGGGCCGGTGCCCCCCACCCGGAGCGCGATGGTGGCCGGGCCGTCGCAGGATGTCCGAGACTTCGAGTGGGGAGGTCAGGACGGCGGCAGCCCCGTGCGCAGCCAGCGTTGACATTGGATCACGGACACTGGCCTGGTTGCGATGAACGGGTTCAGACGACGGTTCCCGCTGCGGCCTGCTTTGCCGGGGATCCGGTGGTGGACTTCGTCACCCCGGCGTCAGCGGCCCACCCCGGCATCGGGCGGCTGCGGATCCTGCCATCGTGGTTGCCCCATTCACGGCTTCGGTTCCGCCCTATCGAAAGCAGGGCTGATGAAATCCTGCCCAGGGCGAGGGCCGCGACTGCCACCAGAAGCAGCACGATGAATACCAGAACCAGGGCCAGGGCCAGCAGCCCGGCCACGAGTAGGGTGGCGACATAGGTGAGGTGGAAAGTCAGCATCGACTCCTCAGATCTGCGATGCTTTGGCGTCAGCGTGGATTCTGGAGGGCGGCACCACGGAAGCTGAAGGGTGCTCAGGATGCGCGGGGGTTGCCGCGGGACGCCGGCGCCTGATCCTGCCCTTTACGTTGGGCGGCGAGGGGTCGGTGTTCCGGGCTGATATCTCCTGGCCGATGAGCTCGTACCGGGCGATCATCTCGGGGACGTCCGTTCCGGGGCATCCGTTTTCGTCGTCGAGCCACGCGAAGATAAAGTCGCTGGCGGACAGCAGGTCATCAGTGCTGGAACGGACCAGTCGGGGTGTGCGGGGTCCGTCGCCTGTGCTGGCTGCCGCCAGGGTCACTTGCGACGACGCGGCAGCGCCTGTGACGGTCTGGGCGGCGCCTTCGGTGTTGCGGCGTATATAGGTCACGGTGGGGCACGGAGCAGTCCGGAGTTCCGCGAGGGCGGCCGGGTCCACGAACGCGGCGTGGCACAGGAGCACATGGATACTGGTTCGGGCCCGCAGCTGCCGGATTCTGTCGATGATTCCGGAGAGGGTTTCCTGGGAGTTGCTGGTGAGTCTGCCGCGGATATCGATGGTGACGGTGCTGCGGAGTGCGTTCAGGCAGAGGCGTGCGTTGAGGTGGTGGTCCATAGGTTCTTCCGATGAGGGCGCATACGCTGACGGGAGGAAGGTTCCGCCGCTCTGCCTTTCCGCGGGTTGGCGTCGCGGTGCGCTTCCGGGGCCGGCGGGAGCTGACACGAGCGGCCGGCTCATGGTGCCGGTGCCGTTCCAGGAGTTGCCGGCGGGTATCGGATGGAGCTGATTTCAACGGTGATCTTAAGGGGGCCGGGGGCACGGTCGTCATCGAGGGCGGCGCGGAGGGCTGCCGCGATGGCGCGTGCCAGGCGCGTGGTAGGGACGGTACCGTCGGCGCCGACCCGGACCATAAGAGTCTGTGACGTGGTGTCACTGCGGAGGCGTACGTACTCCAGTTCAGTGGGTCGGTCCTCCGGGGTCAGCGCGTTCCGGACCCGGCGGGCGGTGGTTTTCCAGGCGGGGTCGGCCGGGTAGACGGTGTGGACACCGTCCAGAGACAGGATGAGGCTACGAAGTCGGGCCGAGTCGGTCATCGTCCTGTCCTTTCAATCCATGCGGGGAGGGTGGCCGGAGTTCGGTGATGGTGATGTTCACTAAGGTGATGTTGAGATCGGAGTGAGTGGCCAGGGCCGTGTCAAGTTCCCGGCGCAGCGTCTCGGCCAGGTCCGGGAGCCGGTAGCCGTAGCGGGCCGAGACGTCCACGTCGAGGGTGACCGGCGTGCCCGGGACGGTCACGTCCCCGATGAAGCGGGATTTGCCGATCATGATGCCGTCGATGGTGTCCCCGACGGACCGCACGAGTCCCGTGAGAGCGCCTTCCGTCTGGTAGAGGAGGTCTTCGAGATGGTCGGGGGTGAGTGGGACATCGCGGCCCGCTTTGATCTCCAGGTCCAGGTTGGCGAGGATGTTTTCCAGCCAGGGACTCTCGTCCTGGTGTGCGTCGGCAAGGTCGGCTGCAAGCAGGTCCTGTGTCACGTTCTGCAGCCGTCGCAACGCGGCGAGGCCGGCCTGGCACTGCGGGCAGTCGCGGATGTGGTCCAGGTCTTCGGTGCTGCCGGTTTCGAGGTAGTCGCTAAGGTCTTCGATCGTGCGTCCGCAGCCGGTGTCGGTCGTGTCGTTCATCCCCAGTCCTCCAGTTCCTTCGCCAGTGTGGTCCGTGCCCGGGCAAGCCGTCCGCGGACGGTCGCTTTGCTGATGTTCAAGGCTTCGGCAATGTCGTCATAGGATTGCCCGCCGAGTTCACGCAAAATCCAACATCGCCGCTGTTCCTCCGGCAGGGCCGCCAGTGCCTGTTCCAGGGCCTGTGTCCGGGATCCGGTCAGGGCGGCCGCTTCGGGACCCGGTGCGGGATCGGAAAGATGGGGAAGATGGTAGATGTTCGTATGCGGCTTGCGGCGCCGCAGGTGATCGAGGGCGCGGTTGCCTGTAATCCGCATCAGCCAGGGTCGCACGGCTGCCGTGTCCCGGAGTCCACCTATCTGCTTCCAGGCCTGGATGAGGGCTTCCTGAACGACGTCGTCCGCGTCATCGACCGAGCCAAGGACGCGCCGGGCGTAGGCGCGCATCATGGTGCCGTGCCTGCGCGCCAGGTTTTCGAAGGCTTCCATGTCTCCGTCGCCGGCCCGCCGGGCGAGCAGGTCATCGCTGGCCTCGGCGAGGGCTTCCTTACGGGCCGTGGGTTCGCTCAAAATGTTCCCTCTGGGTGTAGGGGCCGGTACCTGACAGGCCGTTCGCGACCGTTGTCGGGGGCTGGGGTTCCGGTCTCCCGCCCCGGCGAATGGGGGCCGCGGGCGGGAGACCGTGGGTGAAGCATGTTACTTGCTGAAGCCTTCTTTGAGCTTGCGGGCGGCATTCTTGATGTTTTCGCCGATGCCGGCTGCGGTGTCTTTAGCTTTTTCGCCGGCTTCTTTCATGCCGGCGGCGGCCTGGTCTTTCTGGCCTTCGCGTTCGAGTCCGCGGTCACCGGTGATCTTCCCGGCATCTTCCTTGGCGGCGCCGAGGTGGTTCTGCGCGGTGAATTCTGCTTTGTCGTCGAGACCCATGGGGTGTCCTTTCGTGAGTGGGTGGTTTTTGTTCCGGTTGCGGGTGCGGGGTTGCCGGCGTGGGACTCGCTGGCGGGTTAGCGGACGCGGTCGGTACCGGAAAGGCTGGAACGCAACCCGGTGGTGATGCGTATCAGGACCGGGCCCTGGTCCCCGAGCAGATGATCGAGGCCCCTGATGAGCTCTTCCCCGCGGGCGGCCAGCTCTTTGGGAGAGACGCCTTTGCGGCCCTGAAGAGTCAGCTTAAGTCCGTCGGAGCGTTTCACTTTCCAGGTGCTCACAGAGGCGGAGACGATCCGGTCATCCCCGCTGACAGCGTCGCGGACGGCAGCCGCGACCAGTGGGGTTTCCACGGTAGTGGTCCCGTTCTTGGCCGGATCCTCGCGGCGTCCCACCCGGTTGGTGCGCCCGCCACCCTGGGATGCGATCCAGGCGACCAGCAAGACAATGATGATCAGGGCCAGCGCCAGGGCCGCGATCGTCCACCAACTGGTGGATGTCCCGGGAATCGGCGCACTGGCCAGCACAGCCGACGCGTCTTCCCGCAGGGAGGTTCCCGCAGTGTTCCAGCCCGCAGCGATGCCCGGATACAGGCCGGCCGCGCCGACGAGCACGCCGGCGCCGGCCAGGAGAAGCCCGAAAAGTCCCAGCAGCAGCCTATTCAGGCCGCGAGGTGTGCCGCTCATACTCCCAACGCTCCTTTCGTGCTGGTACGGACCTTGATCCGCGGTGGTGCGGAGAGCCCGTACCGGTCAATTTCATCCCGGACCGCGGCGTCTGCGGCCGCCACGTCGGCGGTGTTCCCCGAGCTCGGATGGATCAGCACTTCGACAGTGCGTTTTCCTATGGTGGTGGAAACCTGTTCCGGGGCCAGACCGGAAGCGGTACGGGCCTGCCGGGACACGGCCGCGGCAATAACCTCGTCATCGACGACGACAGCTGCCCTGTCACTGGCCAGGACGTGGCGGGACCGGTGCCCGGCCCGCAAGGCAAGCACCAGATAAAAGAGGCCGGCAAGAACAAGGCCGATGCCGGCCGCGATGAGTCCGGCCGGGAGCGTAGCAGTTGCCAGACCGGCCAGCCATTGACCGACCTGATCCGGTGAAACCAACAACGCCGGGTTCCCGGTGAGGGCCAGCACCGCTTCGGTGCCCAGCCAGAGCAGCACCAGGATCAGTGCAACCGCGGTAATGATTGACGCCAGCGCCCGTGACCGGTTGGTTTCCCGGCGGGCGATTCGACGGATGTACAGTTGGGTGCTCATCGGAGTGTGCCCCCCTTTTCTCCCCGGTGCAGGCCGGTGAGGCGGATATCGACCTGGGCTACGGAGGTCCCGGCAATGTCCAACGCGTCGTCGATGATCCTGGTGCGGGCTTGTTCGGCCCGTTCATAGAGCGTTCCGCCGGTTGCCGCAACGATGCCGGGGTTCCGGGCCGCATCGGTTAGGGACGGCACGGTGAGCGCCACCGCGACGGTGACGGCCAAGTGTCCCTGATCATCATGGATACGGGCCTTGACCTCACCGGCCGGAACCCCGAAGGCCGTCGCCGCGATCGCTTCGACGGTGTGGTGCAGCGCCGCCGAAGTGATCCTGGTGTGGCCGGCACGGCGCCCGGTGACCGGCGCCGCAGGTGCGGTTTCGGGACGGGCAATGGTCCCGGCGCTCACGAGGAGGAGCGCTTGCCGCGCAGGGCATCGAACACCCCGGTCAAATCGAGCCGGCCTTCAGCGGTGCGGCCCAGGACGGCTCCGATGGCCATGAAGAGGGCTACGAGAAGGAATCCCCAGAACCCGAAGACCAGGGCTGTGATCGCCAGGGTCGCTCCGATCGCCACGCCGGAAACGGTGGGGCTCACGAGACGCGCACTTCGCGGGTCGCTGCTGCGTTCTTCTCGTCCGCGGACTCATCATCGTCGGAGGCGACGTGGATGTCGGTCACGGTGACATTGACTTCGGTGACCTCCATGCCGACCAGGTCTTCGACCGCGGTGAAGACAGCGTCGCGGACGTCGTCGGCGACCTTCTGCAGCGGGTGGGGATACTCAACGACAAGGGTGATGTCGACGGCGACCTGGGTCTGGCCGACCTCGACGGAGACTCCCTGGGTCAAATCCTTTTGGCCCACCGCGTCACGCAGGGATCCCATCATTCGGGCCGCACCGCCGCCGAGGGCATAAACGCCTGCGATGTCCTTGGTCGCAATACCGGCGATCTTCGCTACCACACCATCGGCGATGGTCGTGGCTCCACGGCCGTCCTTACCGGCTTTAGCCGGGACGGGGGCGGAGCCGGGACGCAGGTCCGCGGGGGTTTTGCTCTGGGGCTGAGTCGTCAAAAGAATCACTCCTGAAAATAGATGGTCATTCAAGGTTCCGGTGTGCATCTCTTAGATGCCTACGTGAATAAGACGCACCCGGCCCGGTGTTCGTCACGCCACCACGGGCGTGATCTGTATCACATCAATATTGGGGAGCGGTTGGCCGGGGCCAATTCAGTGCCGGGCCCTGCGGAGGCGACGTCGGCGAATGCCCGAGGCAAAGAAAACCAGCGACGATACCGCTCCCAGCATCAGTCCGCCGCCAAGAATGACAGCGACCAGGCCCGATCCGAGGACGAACATGGCAGCCGCGGCGGCCAACAGCAGCAAAGGCAGAACCAGCGCCGGAATCCAAAAGCCCGGACCGCGGATTGGAAGCGAGGGAACCTCGCGGGGGCCGAAGGGTTCCGGTGCCACGCTGGCTCTACTTCTCCGCCGTGGCCTGGCCGGGCCCGTCCGGGGCGTCCTCTTCCGGGTCGAAATTGGACCCGTCGTCAGTAGTCGTCAGCGAAATTCCCTCATCTGATACCGGGATGGTTCCGTCAGATCCGGTCCCGCGGGCCTTCCGCTCTGCTTCCGCCGCGTTTTCACCGCTGCCAGGTACCGGGTTTGCGTCGTTTTCGGTCATGGGATGTCCTTCCAATTGCCGGCATTGTGCCGTGGGAGCAGGGTTCCGCTCGCCCGGACCACGCCAACATATCGGCGCGGCCGTGACTTCCTTCACAGTACGCCCCGGGCCGCGCCTCCGGCGGCCGTGAACGCCCGCCCGGCGCCCGGCCTTCATCGGTCGCTCGCGGGTTGCCCGGATCATGCTGCGGCAGGACGCCGATTACTAAGCATGCTTGCTTTTGTGGGGGAGGCCGTGTTTAGTTTGCCCGGAAGACTTTCCTTCCCGCTCGCACCGCCCCACCCTGGATCCTGAGGAAAATTAATGGAAGATACACTCAAGGCCGGTCTGGCCACCGTCGTGGACTTCGTCCCCAAGCTGGCCCTGTTTCTGGTCATCCTGATCATCGGACTGCTGATTGCCAAGGCCATTTCCAAGGCACTGTCCAAGCTCCTGCACAAGGTCGGTTTCGACCGGGCTGTGGAGCGTGGCGGTGTCAAGAAGGCCCTGGCGAATTCCTCGCTCGACGCCAGCGACATCATCTCCAAAATCATTTACTACGCCCTGGTGCTGTTCGTCCTCCAGTTTGCGTTCGGCGTCTTCGGACCCAACCCGGTCACCACCCTGCTCGCCTCGATCATCGCGTTCCTGCCCCGCATCGTGGTGGCCATCATCATCGTGATCATTTCCGCAGCGATCGCTGCCGCCGTGAAGACCCTCATCCAGGGATCCCTCGGCGGACTCTCCTACGGGAAAACGCTGGCGAACATCGCCAGCATCTTCATCCTCGGCATCGGTATCATCGCGGCCCTGAACCAGGTTGATATCGCCACCACCGTGACCACCCCGATCCTGATCGCCGTGCTCGCGGCCATCGTCGGGATCCTGGTTGTCGGTGTCGGCGGCGGTCTGATCAAGCCGATGTCAGCCCGCTGGGAGCAGTACCTGAACAAAGCCGAAGAAGAGGCCCCCCGGATCAAGGCCCAGGCCCAGAACGCCCCCCCGGCAACCAAGCAGATCAAGGACGCCGCGCAGCAGCACCTGCCGGCCAATACATCAAAGGGCGCCGGGTCGCACCGCTCCTAACCCGCCCCTGTCCCCCGGTACGCCGGCCTGCCGGCCGGCGTACCGGGACGGGCGGAGTTCCCCTCCCCCGGCCGGCAGTCAACCGAAGGACATCCACTGTGGCAGCCAATGGCAGGACCCCGGAACCCCGCACGCCCGAACCCGACGGCCCGCTGATTCCGGAGCGGCCCCGGTGGTCCACCCACCAGCTGCTGTCCATGGCAGCCCGCTCCGTAGAGCGGCGGTGGGATTACTCCCTGGCCCGTGTCGGGCTGAACCACGCCGGGGTTCTCGCGCTCAAAGGCCTGGCCCACGCCGGACCTGTGACCCAGGAAGCCCTGGCCGCGCTCATCCGGGTCCAGAGCCAGACGCTGGGCCGGGTACTCGCCCGGATAGAAACCTTCGGCTCTGTCTGCCGGTGCCGCAGCGCGACAGACCGGCGCAGCTACCAGGTGAAAATTACCGAGCCCGGACGGGACGCACTTCGGGCCGCACAGGAGGTCGAACACAGCCTGCTGCCGGCCCGCTTCCGCACAGGAGCCCTGCACCGGGAACTCACCGCACTGATCCGCGACGGCGACCTGGCCTGACAGCCGGCAGTACCTGTGGCGCAGATCACAGGCAGCGGGCGTGACGATTACAGTCCGTGCCCCGTCTTACCTGTAGGCCCGAGAGGCCGGCCAATCACCCACAATCGTTTAATCCAGCGAAGAAACGGCTTCAGGCGCCCCGCCCGAAGCCACAATCAACAGGAGAAAAAATGATCAGCACCAACGACGTCGACACCTTGCTCGCCGGGAAAACCACCGTCTACTCCTCCGACGGAGAGAAAGTCGGCAGCATCGGCCAGGTCTACCTCGATGACCAGAGCGGGGACCCCTCTTTCGCGACGGTCAAGACGGGCATGTTCGGTACCTCCGAGACCTTCGTGCCCCTCGCCGAAGCCTCCCTCAAAGGCAACGATCTGAACGTCCCCTACACCAAGGACCAGGTCAAGGACGCCCCCCGCGTCGAAGCAGACGGCAGCATCACCCCGGAAGAGGAAGATGCGCTGTACCGCCACTACAACCTCGGCGGCGCGGGCACCAAAACCGGTGAACTCCAGGACCGGGACACCGTCTCCGGCCACGAATCCACCGACCGGGACACCGTCGGGCACGACACCTCCGGGCCGACCACCGACGATGCCATGACCCGCTCCGAGGAACGCCTGAACGTCGGCACCGAGAAGGTCGAAGCCGGGCGGATGCGGCTGCGCAAGCACGTCGTGACCGAGAACGTCACCACCACGGTCCCGGTCAGCCGCGAAGAGGTCGTCCTGGAACGCGAACCCATCACCGAGGAGAACCGCGGCGACGCCATGGCCGGCCCCGAGCTCAGCGAGGAAGAACACGAAGTGATCCTCCACGAGGAACGCCCGGTCGTGACAAAGGAAACCGTCCCGGTCGAACGCGTCCGCATGGGCAAGGAAACCATCACCGACGAGCAGACCGTCACCGAAGAAGTCCGCAAGGAACAAATCACCACCGACGGCGACGACACCCCGAAGAACCGCTAACACCCTCGGGTTGACGTCCGCGTAACGGCGGCCTTCAACCTACGGCAGAGGGGTTCTGTCCCGTACCCGGGACAGAACCCCTCTGCGAGCAACATCACCACCGACGGCAATGACATCAAGAAGAACCGCTAACACCCTCGGGTTGAAGTCCGCGCAGGCCACGCGAACCCGGTAACGCCGGAGCCGGTGATGAGTGCATGTCGGCGGCGACGCCCGCTGACGGACGAGACCGGCAAACAATATCCTTCCCACAGAGCGGTGCCGCGTAATACTTGCCCGGCCCCCGCCCCTTGGAAGGAAACGTTGACAAGCCGCCATCTGGCCACGGAACAGCTCAGAGGCATTGCAACCTGCCGCGTCGCCGACATAAAGCCATATACCTTATCTGCATCCGGGCTCCTGTCGACGGTAGCCCGATCCAACGGGACCCCCGCCAGGCCGCCGGCAAACCGGCACCACACCGCACCACACCGCACCGCGCCGCACCCGAAAATCAGGATTCCATCATGAGTTCAACCCCCGAAGACGCCGGAGAAGTCCGGGAAAACCGCCGTGAGACCGTACTGGCGGAAGAAAAGAAGCAATTCGGCGGCATGAAGTTCGGCTCGGCCTTCTTCGGCTGGCTGACCGCCACCGGTATGGTCGTCCTGCTCACCGCAGTCAGTACAGCCATCGGCGCAGGCATCGGAATGGCCACCAGCACCGATCCCGGTCAGGCCGCGTCCCGGGACCCCCAGACCGTCAGCATCATCGGCGGGATCGTGTTGGCCGTTGTCCTGTTCGTGGCCTACTACTGCGGCGGCTACGTCGCCGGGCGGATGGCCCGCTTCGACGGGGCCAAGCAGGGCATCGCCGTCTGGCTTTGGGCCATCATCGTTGCCATCATCGTTGCCATCGCCGGGGCCATCGCCGGCAGCCGGTTCAATATCCTCGCGAACCTCAACAGCTTCCCCCGGATTCCCCTCAACGAAAATGAACTAAGCACCGGCGGCATCCTCGTACTGGTCGCCGCCGTCATCATCACCCTCGGCGGCGCCGTTCTGGGCGGCCTCGCGGGCATGCGGTTCCACCGCAAAGTCGATAAAGCCGGCCTCAACAACCGCTAACAACTCCCCGGGACCCCTGACCCTGGCCGGCCGTCGTCTCATCCTCGCCCTACCTGCACCCCTAGAACAGGACCACACCATGAAGAAAATCCTCCTCGCCTTCCTGCCCGCCATCATCAGTCGTGTCATGCGGGCCCGGAAAGCAAAAAACAACGGATCCGGACGCACCGGCGGGACCAACCGCCCCTGACCCTCCGTTCCCGAGACGACCCGTGACCGCGGCCCCTGCCGTGGTCACGGGTCGTTCAAGCACACTGAGCGTGAGCTATGCCCAGTCCCGTCGGCTTGACCTTCGCGGTACTGGAAAAATAACAGCTCCCGCGGCATACCTACCACCCCGCCTTCAAGCCGGATCCGGATCCATTAGCCGGATATCCCTATTGCCTGAGACCGGCTATTCGGCCGGCGCAGGTTCCTCGGGACGAAACATCGTGCTGGTCAGATATGAGACGCGCCAGGCATCGAATACGGCTGCGGGCACCGGGCGGCAGATGTAATATCCCTGGACATTGTCGCAATCGAACCTCCTCAGCTGCCTGAGCGTCTCGGCGGACTCCACACCCTCGGCCAGGACAGTCAACCCCAGACTGTGGCCGAGGTCGATGATGCTGTGCGCAATCAGGCCATCGCTCGGCTCGGTTCCCATATTGATGATGAATGACTTGTCAATTTTGATCTCGGTAACGGGCAGGTCCTTGAGCTGGCCGAGGCTGGTGTAGCCTGCGCCGAAGTCATCGATGGACAGCCGGACGCCCATCGCGGCGAGGGCCTCGAGCAGCCGTTGGGCCCGGGCAGGGTCAGCCATCAGTGCGCTCTCGGTGATCTCCAGCTCGAGCAGCCCGGCCGGCACCCCGTGCAACGCGAGCAGACCGGCAACATGCCCCGGCAGGGCGTCATCGAGCAGGCTGCGGGCCGACAGGTTGACCGACATAGTCAGGGGCTGCCCGTCGTCCATCCAGACCCTGGCCTGGGCGAGGGCGGTGTCCAGCACCTGGCTGGTCAGCGGGCCGATCAAGCCGGTGTGCTCTGCCAGCGGGATGAAGGCATCCGGGAAGATGAGCCCCCTGTCGGGGTGTTGCCACCGGACCAGGGCCTCGGCCCCGACGATTTCCCCGCTGTCGAGGCTGACCTTGGGCTGGTAGTGAAGTACGAGCTGGTCGCCCGTCAGGGCGCGGCGCAGCTCTCCGAGCAGGGCGAGTTTGGCCGGGCTGTGCCCGTCCGCGTCCGGGTCGTAGGCGAAGACGCCGAGATCCTGGGCCTTGGCGACATACATGGCAACGTCAGCGCGCTGCAGCAGCAACGTCGGGTCGGTGCCGTGCTCGCCGGAGAGCACCACGCCGATGCTGGCTTCGACGTCGAGGGCTACCCCGTCGATCAGGAACGGCGCCTCGAGGGCGTCCCGCAGCTTCGCTCCGATGTCCGTGGCCGCCCCGACGTCGGTGACGCCCGGGAGCAGGACGGCGAACTCGTCCCCGCCCAGGCGGGCGATGGTGTGGGTCACGTTCAGTACCAAACGCAGCCTGGTGCCGACCTGTTTCAACAGCTCGTCGCCGTAGAGGTGACCGAACGTGTCGTTGATCTCCTTGAACCGGTCCAGATCGATCAGCAGCAGCCCGATCGTCGTGCCGCCGCGCTCGGCAGCAGAGAGCTCCTGGCGGCAGCGTTCGAAGAGCAGGGTGCGGTTCGGCAGCCCGGTCAGGGCATCATGCAGGGAGTCGTGCAACGCCCGGCGCCGTTCGGCGTCCAGGAGCCGGCGATGGCCACGTGTGACGGCGGCCATCGCCGCGGCCATCAGCAGCCCGAGCACGAAAACCCAGGGTGTCAGCCAGCCGGTCAGATCCTCCAACTCCCGAAGCTGTGCCAGGTGTGCCACCGAGTTCTCGTGGCGACTCTGAGCGGCCGCGTGCACGGTCTCTGCAATGGCGTCGAACTTGGGGTCGACTTCTTCGGAGTCGATTTTCAGGGCGGCCGGCGTGTCACCCCTGTCGACAGCATCGAACATGCGGCCTATTGATCCGAGATAGGACTCGTGCGCGGCATCAAGCCGGAACTCCGTCTCGCGGTCGGCTTGGTCCCCGTTCTCTTTCACGAGATCCAGTGCCTTCACCAGATCAGCGGCCGCGGCGTCGTATTTAGCCCGCACCCCGGGACCGGGCTCGAGCCGGTACTTGCGTTCCAGAGATTCCGCCGCCGCGACGGCACGATCGGCCTGATCATAATAATCCGACAACGTGCTCGCTTCATCAGCAGAACGGGCCGCCGAGGACGTGGCCTGTGAGGACCAGACGGCGAAGATGCTAACCCCAAGCAGCACCAGCACCAGCACCACGGTGGCCACCCGGCCGCGCACCGCTGTGCGGGCATCGGCGCCGGACTGCGCAGCAGTGATTTCCGTGTCGATACCGGCAGGCCGCACCGGCGCCGGTACAGGGCCGCACTGGTCCGACGGCTGGCGCGCAGGTGTCTGGTCAATCATTTGGTCCCCCCGGGTGCGCCGCACGCCGGGGTTCGGAAGTCGGCGCGGACACATCCAATGTTGAAGGGCCGCCAGCCTACGGCACACATGACGAACAGCTGCATGCTGTGTGCCGGAACTATCGTGTCCCCGCGTGGAGGTCGGTGAGCCCACAGCCGGCCCAAGCCGATCCCCAGTGGCGACCCTGGGCCAGGGGGCAAGGGTCGGGGCGTGGGCCCCTACCGGCGGTTGCAAGCCCCACTACGCTGAGAGATGAGCCGGGATCTTTGGGGCTGGCGGGGAGGCAATCTTGAGGGTGGCCGAGGCCGTAGTCAGTTCTGACAAGAGCATGGCAGTCATACCCAGCCGGGTGGCGGCGATCCGGCGTCACGCCCACCCGTTAGTCAGGTTCGAACACGAGCCCTGACTGACCGCCGGCTCGGTGGCATCTCGCTCGTGCTAAGCGGAGCCTTGTTCCTCACGAAGTCAGCCCTGGAATTCATCGCCGGCGACCCGCCCGCGACCGGCCCGGAGATCCTGGCGTGGCGCTCCTCCCATGAGGTGGCACTGGCCTGGACCGACGAGACGTTTTTCGCCGCCACCGTACTCCTAGTCCCCGCGGTGATCGCGCTCTACCGCAGCCTCAAAGGACCCGACCGTCCCTGGGCGGCGTTCGGCTGCGGGGTGTACGCCGCCTTCATCCCGGTCAACTTCGCTCTGCTCATTGTGCACGGACGGCTGGCCTTTCCCATATCCGGTATCGGCATCGATGATCCAGCCGCCGCCGCCCTCGTGGTGTCCCTTTACTACGGGGGCATGCACACGGAATGACCGCCAGGCAGCGATCTTTGGTGCAAGCATCAAAGCATCCGTCGCACCGGTGCGCCGCATTCAACCGGCGCTCCCCTTCCTCCCGGGCAACCCCGTGGGCCGCACGGCCCTGTTGGCTCAGTTCTCCGCCCACCCCTGGAAGCTGCCGCAGGATCTGGTCCTGCATGAGCTTCGCGGATTCAAGACATCAACCAGTCTGGATCCGGCCCTCAACGCGCTGATTCACGGACCCCACCAGGAAGGCGCACCAGCCGGCTCACTCAAGGGCAAAATGGTCATTGGATGGGGGCGGAAGGACAAAGTCACCGCTCCCAGCGAGGCCGCGCGCGCCACGAAACTGTTCCCGGATGCAACACTCCACTGGTTCGAAGACTGCGGTCACTTCCCACACTGGGACCAACCAACGGAAGCGGCGCGCCTGATCCTCGCTAGCACCGGCTGAGCTGCCGCTGAGCGCCGGGGCGGATCATTTTACGTTGAGTTGGCTTCAGAAAGGTGGAACCTGCGACGGCTGGGGATGATGCCCAGGTCTTGGGATGCATCGAGCGGCGGCTCGGGCGGGCCCTACGCGTCAGGGTTGGATGAGGCCAGCGGCTCATAGCAACTTCGCTTAATCTGTAGGGCGAGAATCAGGAACATCACCAATGTCTATCTCCACGATTTCCCCGGTGCGGGAAGATGGATCCATGAGTAATTCTGGCCCCCGCGCCGGTGGGCCGTCCCCTCGAAGGTCGTTCACTCCGGCACAAAAATTGGCGCACTTGGATGCGTATCAACGGGCCTGCGACGACGGCACCGGAGGCGGGGCATACCTGCGCCGCGAGGGCCTGTATTCATCCCAAATCACCGAGTGGCGCAAGCTCCGCGACGCCGGCATCCTGGAGGGCAAGAAGCCTGGGGAAAAGATCGGCAAGCCCACTGCTGAACAGGCGGAAATCGGTCGTCTACGCCGGCAGCTGGAGGTGAGTGAACGCAAGCTGGCACGGACTGAAGCTGCGTTGTCGATTATGGAAAAAGCACGACTGCTTTTGGAGGATATCTCCGAAAGCGCGGAGCAGCAGTCCTGGTACAAGAAACCCTGATGTCTGCCTACACCGCCCTCACCGGCGCGGACATCCCAACCAGGGAAGCAGCCGTGATTGCCGGGGTCCCCAGGGCCACAGCGACCCGCAAAGTCCGAATCCCGGCGGAAGACCCGCGGCCCGCCCCGGCACCGGCAAATAAGCTCTCAGCGGCGGAGCGCGCTCACATCCTGGCGACCGTGAACTCGAAGGATTTCATCGATCTGCCGCCGGTGCAGATTTATGCCCGGCTCCTGGATGAAGGCATCTATTTGTGCTCAATCTCCACGTTCTACCGCGTTCTGGAGGAGAACCGGCAGGTCAAGGAACGCCGCCGACAGGCACGCCACCCGGCCCGGGCCGTCCCGGAGCTGGTCGCGACCGGCCCTGGGCAAGTTTTTTCGTGGGACATCACCAAGCTCGCCGGCCCGATCAAGGGCAAATACTACGATTGCTACGTCATGATCGACATCTATTCCCGCTACATTGTCGGCGCCTACGTCCATGCCCACGAGTCCGGGGAACTGGCCGTGGAAATGATGAAGGAGATCTTCGGTATCCACGGCATCCCGCAGATCGTCCACGCCGACCGTGGCACCTCCATGACGTCCAAAACAGTCGCCGCGCTGCTCTCGGATCTGGAGATCACCCGGTCCCATTCCCGTCCGCGCGTCAGCAATGATAATCCGTACAGTGAGGCTTGGTTCAAATCGCTGAAGTTCGCCCCCATATTCCCCGAACGCTTCGGGTCCCTGCCTGACGCGAGGGCCTTCATGGGCTCCTTCGTCGACGGGTATAACCACACCCATTGCCACACCGGAATCGGCCTCAACACACCGGCAGACGTGCACTACGGACTGGCCGCCGGCAAAGCCCTTGAACGCGCCAGAACCCTTGCCGCCGCACGGGCAAAAACACCCGAACGATTCACCACCAACAACGACCCCAAGATCATCACCATCCCCGACAGCGCCTGGATCAACAAACCAGCCGAGAAAACCGACACCAAAGCCGCAGCCTAACTCCCACTGGCCTCATTCACCTTGACAAATTCCGGGGCGCAGACGAACGTTTTGTACCAGCTCACGTACCAACGGTCTCGGGGTCGGCGCACTGGCGGCCGTAGACGCCATAAAGGCAGTCCCGTTCCAGAACGCCGGAGACGGTGTCCGGGGTGGTTGCTTCCCACAGAAATTAGTCATATTGAGTGTCTGACCTGGCCGGCTCGTTCCGCTAGGTGCGTTAGAGGGCCGGGGTCTGGAGCAGCTGATACTCGACCACCGTACACCGGGCCGTCACGCGGGTCCGGAACCGCAAAAGTGCGGCTCACTTACTACGCATGGGGCAGGACAAATGCCAGCGCTCACGCTGATTCCCGCGAGGCTGTGCTGAGGGGTTTCTTCGGGGATTAGATTGGCTTAATGCCCCGGACCCCGAGGGCATCGATCCCCGTGATGTCGCTCCATCCTTACACACGACGTCCACACCGGCATGGGTCCCCACTCAAGCGTCCACATCATCTCTAGACGGGCCCTTGTGTCGTGTCCCGTCGGCGGGCCGATTGCGCGGATTCTGGATACCGACGGCGGAAGCAACGCCGCCGAGTATTAACAGCGCCGCCGTCACGGCTAACATCCGGTGAAATCCATCCAGGTCAAGTTCCGTACCGACGATGACGCCCACCAGCGCGATGCCGATCAGACCCGCAACCCTGCTGACGGCGTTGTTCACTGCCGAACCGATACCGGCCCGGTGTTCGGAGACTGAACCGAGAATAGCGGCGGTGAGCGGCGCGACGGTCGCTGAGAGTCCAACTGCGAACAGGAGGATCCCCGGCAGCAGTTGGCTCCAATAGTTGACCGGCACTTCAGATGCGAGCATTAGGAAGTAGCCGATGCCGGCAAGAACCGGGCCAAGCGCCATAAACCACCGCGGGCCGAACCGCCCGGCCAGTGAACCAAACCATGACGAAAGTAGGATATTGACGATACTGACGGGAAGCAAGGCCAGGGCAGCCAACGTCGCCCGATAGCCGGCAACCTGCTGCAGGAACACTACGATGATGAATCCCCCGATCGACAACGCGGCGTAATTGAGGGCCGTAGCCACGTTGCCGACGGCGAAGTTTCGGACGGCGAACAGACCCAAAGGCAGGAGCGGATGCTCCGCGGTTCTTTGCCGCCAAATGAACCCGGCCAGGCATAGGATGCCGAGAATTAGGGGCGCCAGAATCAGCGGGCTCCCCGGCCCGTAGTTGCCTTGTTCGATCAGCGCGTAGACCGGGCCCGCCAACCCGAGCACACAGAGGACAGCACCCGGGTAGTCGATGCTCACCCCCGCCCTGCGCAATTCCTTGGCCCGCAGCGCACACAACAAGTACAAGGTCACCGCGATGGGCAGGACGTTGATCCCGAAGACCCAACGCCAGCCCACCGAATCGACGAGCACTCCCCCGAGCAGGGGGCCGGCGACGAAAGCCACTGTTGTCCCAGCTGTCCACTGGCCGATCGCCTTCGCCCGCGGAGCCTGATCGAAGTTTGAGGTGATGAGGGCGAGGGAACTGGGCACCAGCAGGGCGCCAGAGACGCCTTGAAACGCCCGCGCCAAGATCAGCACCTCCGCGGTGGGTGCCAGCGCACACATCACTGACGTCGCACCGAATCCGATCAGGCCTGCACGGAGGACCACCACGCGTCCGAGCAAATCAGAAAGCGAACCGGCGACCAGGATCAGCGAACCCAGAGTGATGAGGTAGGCATCGACGATCCATTGCTGCGTAGTTAAGCCGCCGCCCACTTCACGCGAGATGGCTGGCAGCGCCACGTTGATGACGCTGCTGTCGAGAAACGCCACGAAGGACGCGAGAATCGCTATCCAAAGCACGTGCCTCTGCGTACGCGCCACCGATGGGGAATCCATCCTCCCAGTTAACACCCCACCCGGTGGCCGGGCTCACTCAAGAAATGCAGTCACCCACCGCGTCGATTGATGCCCTCCACCCGAAAACCCGACCACGGGGCCGATAGTTCTGATCAGGACCCTCCGCCAGCGTCATCATTTCCCCCCCAGCTCCGAAGTAGTCGCGCGCGCAAGCCCAACCCGAAGGAAATCGCCGCGCGACCCATAGAACTCCCCCGGAGCTGACCTTTCGGGCGCAGAACCCATCATCGGGATCATCACCATGCACAGGGCGCGTTCACCTGCTCATCCTGCTTACTCGGCCACCACCACTGATTGCTCGCCCGGCACAGGATGTCCATGCACTTGTACCAGTTGTGAAGGCTGAGCCGGCAGTGCTCTTCAGCTGTCCTAGAGCCGCCGGCCTCCGGGAATATTCTCACTCCAGAACGGGGGCATCTCGCCCTCATTGTGTTCCGCTTCCCGACGGCCGGTCTCCGTTTCGGTCGCCTTCGTCACGAAACGACTCCAAATCTTATTCCGTCGACATAGCTGGTCGCCCGATACGCCGCTCGCACCGGGTTCCGCGGCCCCTCGGGGGATATTCACCGTCACATTCGCAGTCTCGGTTTCTTTGGGGTCCGCTACATCGTCGATAGTCAGCATTAGTTGCCAAACAAGGAGCACCGCGCGCGAAGATCCTTCAAGGGGTATCGTTTCGGCTGAGGCACGGGATACGTCCAGCTTCTGTCGCCGGGGCACTGATAGGGTCTGCCGATGGATGAACCAGTGCAAAGACAGAACGCATTGAGTGTGGAGGATCTTTCCGGGCGTCCCGGGTTCGATGAAGAGTTTCTGGGTGTCCGGGTCGGTATTCCGGCCCTGGTCGGCGTTGAGTCTGCCCTGCTCCCCTACACCCATTTTTCCGTCCTCATGCGACTGGACAAGCGCCTGGCAGCTGTGACCGCTCTCGGAATGGACGGCACCAAGCTGATCGATCTGAACCGGGCAGGGATCCAGTGGAGACTGGATCCGCGGCTGCGCCCCGACCGGCAGACAGGCGAGGCGGTCTATGCCGGCAACGATATTGACCGCGGCCACCTCGTCCGCAGGGCATCCGCCGTCTGGGGCGCGACGAGGGCGGAAGCTGCCCGGGCCAACGCTGACACGTTCCACTACACCAACGCGGCCCCGCAGGCAGCGAAGTTCAATCAGGGAATGGAACTCTGGCTCGGTCTGGAGTCCTACCTCCAGGACAACGCCGCCGACTACGGCCGGCGGCTCGTCGTCTTCACGGGTCCGATCTTCAGTGACACCGATCCCGTCTACCGCGGCGTGCAGATTCCGCTGAAATTCTTCAAAGTTGCCGCGTTCATGCACCAAGGCGCCCTCGCGGCCATCGGATACGTCGTGGACCAGACACCACAACTGTCGGACCTCCCGGACGTACCCCGCCCGGGCGCACTCGACACCGCTCCCCCGTTGGGTCCGTTCCGAACATTCCAGGTACCCATCAGAGATATCGCCGCACTGACCGGCCTCGACCTGGAACAGTTGACCGCCGTAGACCGGATGCCCATCGCTTCAACCCTGCCCACCGCACGTATCGCATCCACCCGGCGGCGGCTGAGAACACCGCAGGACCTTGACCTCGATTTCGAAATCAGGGACCAGGAACCCCACCCGCCGGCCGTGCCTGACCCGTTGTAATGTCGCTGCACGTTTCCTTGCAGTACCTGTGTATCCCGTTGCCGCCTGCGGCGGGAGAAGAATCTTCTTTGACGTTCCTTCCGGTGACTGGTTGGTCCCGCCGGCGTAGAGTCGCGCTGGACAAGGAGCGCCTGCCGGCGCAGCGCCCCGGCCCATCCCAGGAGGACCCCTATGAGCCATGTGACGACCAGCCCTGGGGCTGCCGCCGCAGCGCAGACGCTGTTCCGGGTCGCCCTCGGAGGCGTGCTCATCGCTCACGGATCCCAGAAACTCTTCGGATGGTTCGGCGGAGGAGGCATCCGGGGAACGAACAAGGGCATGCACGCCATGGGCTTCCGCCCAGCAAAACCCAGTGCCATCCTCGCGGGGGTGAAGCGGGAGCCGGTGTTCCCCTCGCCCTGGGGCTGGCCACTCCGGCCGCCGGCGCCGCCGCTGCCAGGATGGGCGTCGCTGCCAGCGTCCACGCCCCTGACGGCTTCTTCGCCACAGAGGGAGGGTCGAGTACCCCGCGGGTACTGGGCCTGGCGGCAGCGTCGTTCACCATCGGAGGGCCCGGACCCTTCCCCCTCGACTCGCTCACCGGTCAGGTCCTGGACCGTCCCTAGATGCGGGCGGCTGCCTTAGTCGTGAAACCGGCAGCCATCGCGGTCCAGATCTACCGCCGGCGTAAAGCCCTGGCCGAGGACACGGTGGCACCGGCTTCCGGAACCCCGGTGGAAGAAGCCTCGCAGCCCCACACGCCTTAGCTTGAATCCACACTTTGGCCTGGGCCCACAGCCTCGTTCGCCTCTCAGTGCGATCTGATGGAGGGCAACGTGGCCAGCTCCCACCGCCAAAACAGCCAGGACAGCGACGCCGGATGCGGCGATGACGGGAAATGTGGCTCCGACGGCGGGGTACCTGGTGGGAAGGCCATGGCAGAAGCCCACCGGGTCCCTGGAACTCGACCTCGAAGCCGGCCGCACCTGCCGACTGGCCAGGCTCAGCGATCTCATATCAGCTCCGGATCAGTGGCCATGTCATGCCGTTCCCCCCGAAGTCCTCCATGAACAAGTATCAGAGCGGACAATCCGGACCGGCCGCAACCCAAGGTCGACCTAAAGAATAATCAGCAAATCATGTAGTACGCGGTTCCAGCCACCATGAAGCAGTGAACGCGAAAACCCAACGGAAAGGACGAACGAGGATGAACACCCAGAACAGACCCCGCGAGGAGGCACCCGGTCCGCCGTAGCCAGAGGCTCCCCTACACAACCGAATAGGCCGTTTCCGGGACCCCACACACCCGGAACATCAGATCAGAGGCAAGAGTGTGCACACTGTCCACACGAAAAAACACCCAAAAAGCCACTGACCTGCGGAAACACTGTGCCCAAGGTGGGACTCGAACCGGGTTCCGGGCCTCGGAAATACTGGGAAGTCCCGAAAACATGCGGGATCCGGGCCAGTCCGGCACCGGTACGGCCCAGTCCGGGACCCAAAGTGTGGACACTGTCCACACCCCCAATTCTCCCCACCAGAGGCCTCCCCCAAACTGCCGCACCCAGCGTTGACAGGGTGCGGCAGTTATCTGTCTCGACAAAGTTGAATAAGCCGTTGGACTCCCCGAGCGGCAGCCATGTGGTCATGCGCTCGCTCGGTGCGGGGACTGACCGCGCAGGGTTGTCGGGCGCTAGGCGCCTCATAACGATTCCACCTCCGTTCATCCCCTTCATGGGCGGAAGCGTCGACAGCTGCATGACCGGGCAGCGACCCTTCAGACGCTGACCGCGGACTAGCAGAGCCACACGAAGACAACGGAACCCGGCGGCGTCACCAGCCGCCGACAGCACGGTGTCCACGATCAAGGCCTTGCCCGAACGCAGCACGAGCTGCCCCACGACGGCATAACGTTGTCGTGTCCCGTTAGGGGGAACCTTGGGTGCAGCCGGTGTTGCGCAGGGCTTACTCAAACGCAACGTCGGTTGGGTGAAGTGTCAGCAGGGCGGAACCCGTCCCTTACTGACGGGAGCGGCACCCATTCCGGGGTACCGGGCTACGGAGGTAGGAGGACTACAAGGCGGCTCCGCTTTGATCCTGGTTCGGATACGTTTGTTCCTATGAGTGAAATAAATGAGGACTTTGATGCTGCAAGCGAAACCGAAGAGGAACGCAAGCGTCTAGCACCCTCACCGGCGACACTACGCGAGCTTTACATGTACTCCGGCAACATATGTGCATATGAGCCGTGCACTGCCGCCCTACTACTGGCAGACGGCACCCTGAATTTCGAGGTAGCACACATACATGGTGTTAAAAAGGGGGCTGCGCGCGGAAAACATAATCTTTCGAATGAGGCGCTACGCGACAAGTCAAACCTTGTTCTGCTTTGTCTCACACACCATAAAGTTGTTGACAACCTGGACAATGAAACCGATTACCCTGTCTCAAGAGTTCAGAAAATAAAATCTGACCACGAAGCTAAGTATCGTCAAGCCATGGCAAACCTTGATCGCATGGTGGATACGTCCCTCCAGATTGATCCCCTGTTGCCAAGCAATCTGTACGGAGCCGAAGAACTACGGGACTTTGATGAGAACGACAAAGTGATACTTCAATCTGCCGCAGACATGGAGCAGTTTGTTGCCAACGTTGCAAAACAACCCGTCGCCATAAGGGATCTGATTCTCTTCATTCTCGACAAGGGCGAGGAGATGAAAAACCTTGGTTCGGAGAGGCCTGCACCAATAGCGACCTCAGATATAGAGATTGTGGGAAAGACGAATATCAGTCGGCCGGAATTGTTTCGTTGGGCTCATCACCTACGGGCCGCAGGACTTCTGTCGATGATCGAACCAGACGAAGACGATGACGATTCGAGATATTTTTTCCGCCTCGTCAACTCTGGTCCACAATCGGGTGATTGGAACATTTTCAACACACTGAAAGAGATCGCGGAAAAGGACCCAAAGAAGCGCCGGGAAGTTCTGGTGCGAGCTATTATCGAGCTTGACTTCACCATGTTCGAGGGCTCGCGTCACGACGGAGGATAGAAAATCTGCCTAGGTGACAAGTTTGATGGCTCTTCGCGGTTCATGGGGAACGGGATTCCCGGATGAGTGTCATGCCGCCGTCCGGACGGCACTTCTCATGAGAATAACCGATTTGTAATTGCCGGGGTTCCGGTAGCCGCGGGCGGTGCGTTTGATGTGCTTGATGCCGGTGTTGTTGGCCTCGACCTTGCCGGTGGTGGCGCCGGTGACGATGAGGACTTCGATCTCGTTCCACCACCGGCAGACGGTGCGGTAGAGCTTGTTGGTCTCTGGCCGTCCGGCTGCTTCAACCAGGATTTTGAGTTCCTCTTTCGCTGCGGCGGCGTCGGCCAGGGAGTCGGTGCGCAGCAGCGCCCTGAGTTGTTCCTTGACGTTCCACACGGCTTGCAGCTTGCCGGTCGGGTCGTCGGCGGTGAAGACCTCAGCCAGCCGGTGGGCTGCCTGTTCGGAGAGCGTGTCGCCGGCCCGCAGGAGCAGCATTCGGTGCGCCCGGGCCTTGTCGATTCCGCGGCCGCGGCGGCCCTTGACCTGCTGGGACAGGTTCTGCCGGGCCTCAGTAACGGCCTGGTCGGCCAGTGAGACCAGGTGGAAGTGATCGACCGCGACGGCGGGGCGGGGAATCCACATCCGCAACGCCTTGCGGAACGCAGCCGAGGGGTCGATCGCGACGACCTGCACGCCCAGCCGCCACTCCAAGGGGCGGGCGAAGAGCCAGTCGCCGACGCCCCTGTGGTCCCGGCCATCGACCACGCCCAGGACCTGCCCGGTGTCCAGATCAACGATGGTTGTCATCCACGGCTCGTGCCGGATCCATGCACTCGAGTCAGGGTCCCGGAAGAACCGCACGGACCGGAACCGGTGTTCATCGATGCCCAGCATCCGCGGCCTGAGCTCATCCACATCCGGCAGGGTCAGAAGGCAGGCTTCGGTCAGCGCCGCGCGGACCATCCACCAGGACACGGCAAACGCAGCAGCGGTCTCGGACACGGCACGGCCGGAGCTGATGACGGCATCAACGACGTGGTCCCGGAGCCGGCCGGTGGACCGGGCACCGTGCGGGACCTGGGCAGTGGATTCAAAGAACGACAGCCGCGGGCAGGCCCGTTCTTCGCAATGCCAGCGGTACTTGGACCAGAGCACTTCGAGCGCGCCGGCGACAGGGATGTCCCGGATCCGCTGGAAGCGTCGTTCCTTCCGCCGAGTCGCAACGACACCGCAGTTCGGGCAGCCCGGTGGCTGGTCTGTTTTAACGATGATCTGGCGCCGGCCATCAGCCAGCACGGTGGCGGAGACGACGCGGTAGTCGGGCAGGTTGAAGATGCTGGTGGCAGCGTCGAACGCCACAACGGTAGGCTCAGTCAAGGCTCGTGGTCCTGTTCCTGGTTGAATGCTAGACACACTCATCCCAGCAGGGCCACGGGCCCCTTTTTTAGCTACGACACGGAATCAATTCCCCACGAACCACGAAGAGCCAAAAATACCGGCCTCAAAGCCACTCAACCCCGAGAGTCAACGAAATCCGAGGCAGTCCCGGACTACCGGGGTACGGCGTGAAAGGTTGGTGAGTATTTGGGACTTACTCGGAAGGGGAGTTCAAGAGGCGTGCCTTTTCTTGGGCGAACTCCACCTCGCTGAGGACGCCTTTGTCTCGCAATTCAGCGAGTTTGCTGAGTTCATCCAGTCTGTTGACTCGAGGGATCGAGAGTGGAATCGGAGTTTCTAGGTGACTGGCGTCTTTCTGTTCGCTCCGTCGCATAATTGCGGTTATAAGAGAGCTGAAGGCACGAGCTTCAGCGCTTGCCTGCTGATGAAGGACGTCGCCCCGCTTGACTTGGTTGAAGCGTAGAAAGCTGATGCCCAGAATGGGGTTTTTCGGATCATCCACTTCTAGCCGCAGAACCAACGACTTGATGACATCGACTGTGGTGTTCTTCGCTCCCAGAGCACCAATAACCGCACCACCTTTGTTGGGCGCTAACGCGTTGCCGACGAGAGCCCCGCCGATCTGGCGCAGACGAGAAGCATGGGTTATAGACTGCCCATCTTCATAGATTGAGACAGACATGATCTTCTCGGCGGGGACCATGATTGACTTCCACTGGGGTGCGATTCCGACATAGATCTTGCCCCTCTCGGAATCGACTCCCAGGTAGGTGTTTTTGTCATCATGAACTTGTGAAGGCGCGAAGTTGCGGTCTGACTTCAACTGCTCGAGGAACTTGCCTTTCGCATCCCGGGCAGCGCTCCGATCCTTGGATTGCTCGATGAAGCCCCAAACCATTAGTGCGAACAAGCCGCCTAGGACCAAGACAGTCCAAAACACATCCACCGCGCGGGCCCCGTTTCCAAGAAATCATTTCTTCTGATCGGTGAAGCTTACTACGCGCCTTCGATGGGGGAACTGCCGGGCTCTTGTTGACTCGGGGACTTAGGCTGCTGCGAGCGCTTTAACCGAAGTCGAGTGCCCAGCAGTGAATTTTTCGAAGTCACGTGCACCAAGCGCCACGGACGCCGAGAGTCTTGTCAGGCGAGGCTGGGTGTATTTGTGGGCTGTCAGGGACGCCTGCTCGCGGCGGGTGATCGGGTGGGCGATGGATTCGGTCCAGACCACCGCCCTGGTCGAACGAGCACTGCGTATGGCTTACATCCTGCGCGGCGGAGGCCCGGCCGGCGTCGTGTTCCACGCCGACCGCGGCACTCAGTCCCAATAGCAACTGTTGCTTCGACCGGTTGAATACGCCCAGTACACCTCTGCCCAGCTCAACGATGTCTGCACCGGACTCGGCGTCCGCCAATCCGTCGGCAGGACGGGCGTGTGCTGGGATTGCGATGCAGGAATCGTTCTGGTCCACCCTGAAAACCGAGTTCTACGACCGGCACCGCTGGCCAACCAGACACGACGCGATCCGGGCAACGGGCCGCTGGATCGAGAAGTTCTACAACCGTGCCCGGCTGCACTCAGCCCTCGGCTACACCACACCCGCGGAACACGAACGAATCCTCACCACGGGCAAACCTCAGCCGGCACAAGCCGCCTGATCAACTGTCCACGATTTGCGAGCAACCCCAGCGGAGCTACGAGGACCTGTGAATCGCAGCGGTATTTGGCGTTGTTCTGTCAGCGGTAAGGCGGCGTGCCCGTTCTGGGGAAGGTTCAGAGGGTCCTGGCCTCGCTCTCATGGGCCCGGAGGTTTTGTCGGGGCGGGTTTGACTTGTGGCCGCCCGTCAAAGCGTCTTTGAGCTGGGCCCCCTGTAGCCGCTGGAAGCACCGTCTGCGAGCATTGGGGGCATGGACATCGCAGCTGTTGTGGTTTCGGTTTTTGCTTTCCTGGCCGCCGCCCTGAGCGCCTTGTACGCCCGCCAGCAGGTTCGCGTTGCCCAGACAGCCTCACGCGCCCAATCTCTCCTCGCTGTCTTGGACTACCTCCAGCGACCGGATATCCGTGATTCGAGGCGGGAGGTCCTAACTATCTTGAACACCCTTCCCGCCTCGGCATGGACAGAGATGCAGCGCGCAACTGCTTCCAACGCGTCAGCTTCCTACGACCTCGTGGGGACACTGCTCAAAAGCGGGGTTGTCGACAAGGGCCCGATCATCCAGAACTACGGAGCCAGCATCATTCGTTGCCACGACGTGTGCGCCCCCATGATTCAAGGCTTCCGCGCCAACATGCCTGATGCCCTTGCCCGGAGTTACTGGGACGACTTTGATTGGCTGGCAGATGAGGCCCGTAAGGAGTTCGGCCACAGGTCCGACGAGTAACCATCAGGTGATCACTGACGCACCTGGTCGGTGCCGCACTTGACTTCGCGCCACCAAGCAGAACGGAATGCCGCCAGCAAGCGCCGAAGTCCTCAGACCGGAGGATTCTCGATTCGCAGCCTTCTCGAAATCCTTCATTTTAGAGAAATAGGCCCCGCGCTCATTCAAAGGACCCCGTGGTTCAAGGGTGGCCGTGTCTCCTCGGACAGTGCCCCAAATTGTCGTTTGCGGCTCCAACGATTGACAAGGATCGGATTGCAGGCTGAACCTGCTAACTAGGGTTTGGCCCAGTTGAAGAAATTCAACGGTCGTCTGCCCAGGACGGTCGTGTGAGGGGCGGATAGCGCATGTCGAAACAGAGCGATTTGGCGGGACCTTTGGCTACGGTGGCCATTGCCACTTTAGGAGGTCCGCTTCTTGTAGTTCGGGCCGGTTTGGGGGAAGTGGTCAAGTATGCGCAGTCTCGATACGACGAGTCCGAGCAGCCAAGGCAAATCCGGAGGCAAGTTGCCGGAGCGGTATCCAGATGGGCGGATAGCGAAAAGTTGAGCGACAGCGCTGTCGATCTTGGGCTGGCATTGGCGGCCGAGAACGTAGCGCGTTACGGAGGCCACCGCGTACGGGGTCGGCCCCGAGACCCTCCGCAACTGGCTGGTCAAGTACCGCGCGGCCAACGGCGGCACGGAGGCGGATCTGACGGTCTCTGAACGGGCCCGGCTGAGGGAGCTCGAGCGTGAAGTTCAAGAGCTGCGGGCGGAGACTGCCTTCCCAAAAAACCCGCGCTTAATTCGCGCGGGAGCAGCGGTAGTGAGCAAGTATGAATTCATCGATTCCCAAAAGCTGAGCCCGCCAACCTGAATTCAGTGGTGAGAATGTGCCGCTGGTTGGCCGTCTCGACGTCCGGTTTCTATCAATGGGCCACCCGTCCGCAATCGGCAACCCAACATAAACAAGTTCTCGGATGCCAAGATCGATCTCAACTTGCAAATCCTCGTTCGCGCCAGAGTTTGGCGCTAGAACCGTCTCCAAGCAATGGGAACATCCAGGTATGACGGCACCAACCCGTTGCACCCGGGTTTGGTCCCAGAGCTTCGATGGATCTCAAATACGATCGACCGTTTAAAATTGCTTGCCCAAGTGCATTTCGACCAGAACCGCTGTCGCCGGTGCAAGGGCCGACAGTCGCTTCACAGGCTGCTACGAAAATGAGCCAGTCCCACGAGCTGTACTGACGCGGGCGAAGGAGCAGGTTCGGGCGCGGGTTCCGCTTTCGAGGCCGGCGGTCGGTTACAAGTAAGCCGCAAACAACTGCGCGTAAGCTCTCTGGCCGAGTGGGTTGGGATGAAACGACCAGACTTTGAGCGGGCCTGAGGGGTCAACAACACCGTTGAACCAGGAACGGCCGGTGCACACTTCGTGACCCGGGAAGGTAGACCGGGAACCGAGGGGGTCAACATAGGTGACTCCGGGAACAGACGCCGCGGCCTTCTTGATGACGTCATCAAGCCGCACCGTATTTGCTCGCAACCAGGTCATCTCTCCGCCGTTGATCTTCTCGAGCGGCGTCAAACGGACGTCGGAACAGGAGCCTACATTGACGCTGTCTGGATCTGGGAAGATCTGAGGATAACCAGCCACAAGAATCCGGGTAGTCGGAGAGGTTGCCGCTCGGATGCGACGATAGACTTCCGGGAGGTTGGCTTGTAGGCGGGACAACTGAGTGTCCACCATCTTGCTATCCTTCGTCTTACAATTCGTCACACGGACAAGACAATCGAAGAGCACGTCTCCAAAGTTGATGTCATTTCCGCCCACTGTAATGGTCACCAGTGAGGTCTCGTGCGTCAAAGCTGTGATCTGGGCAGATGGTTCATCCGCGTACTGACCCTCGCCAATTACCTGAGCAATAACAGCGCCCGAGCATGCGCGGTCAGCAGTCAGGGTCAGGGAGCGGAGTCGTGCTAGAAGATGCGGATACGACTCCAGACCACGGTGACAACGATCGGTGGGAACATCGGTTCCCGGCTCGAATGGTGGTGCTCCCTCTCCTGATGAAAAGGAGTCTCCGAGAGCGACATAGGCTTTGTTGCCTGCAGCTGCGGTCCAGACAATTGCGGCGGTGGTCTGGGGTTCCCCTGCTGACGGAGAGCCATTGGCATCGACATCGATCCACGCTTGCAAAGTGTCTGTTCCTTTGCCGCTGCCGCCCAAGTAGGAAAACGACACATGACCAGCTGCGTCCGTCGTGCAGGTGCCACATGAAACGGTTGCACCTGTATTCGGACCAGCGGAAATTCTTTCCGCGAGCTTTGTTCCGCTCACGGGCGCGCTCGTCACCCCGTCGAGCAGTTGTGCAGTCGCCGCGGCGTATGTGCCAGAAGCGCGAGTCTGAGAAACTGGATCGAGAGAAAGCGGGAAGCTGCGGAGGCCAGAACCTTGAGCCAGGATGTACGGTGTCCCGATAGTGCCGTCACTCGCGGTGTAGGCTGCCCCGAAATCCTTCGCTATGGCGAGCACCGTGAAGTCTGCCGGCCATGTATCGAACGCTTCATGGACTGAGCAGCTCCAGTCCGAGAGCTGGACATCGGTTAGTCCCGACAATGCCGGGTGAGTCGCGACGATATGGGCCGAGTTGTGACAGTTGACCCCTGTCGCGGTGAACCCGCCCGGCCGCAATGCATCCAGCAATGGCACCGGTGTCTTCGCTCCCACACCTTCGTAATAGCAGCTCAGGGCGATATACGCTCCAGTTTTCCCTACTTGATCCACCACAAAATCAACTGCGCGCCGGGTGACGGTATCACCGCCCTGCGCGGCGTGGTAGACGGGGTCGGTTCCGGCTATCAACACGTTGCCGGTAACGGCCGGACCCCAAGCAGCGACGGTGCCTTCCGCGGTTTTGGGAATTACATCGGAGCAGGTCGCGTCGCCTAGAATTATGGCGCGATATGTGGAGAATTGAGCCTGATTCATCGTCTGCCAGGTAGCGTCGTCAACAACAACCGGGGTAAGGCCCCTAGCAGCCACTTCGCTAGCTTCGATGCTGTTGGTGCCACCTGTCACGGTACTGCCAAGTATGAGTACTTCGTTTGCAGCTGCGGTTGCTGGCGGTGTCATGACTGCCAGGAAGCCAACAACCAGCATGGCGATTGAGGCCACCGAGATAAGCCGCTGGCTTTGTCGATAAGATCCCGGGCGACGCGTCCTGTTGCGAATCACGACATTCTCCGTTCCTGGAAATGCGGCTTCTTTCGGCGGAGCTCACGGCCCGACGGGCGCGATCATAGTCCCAGAGGACTTGGGGTACTTCCCTAACAACGGCATATCTCAACATCGCTTGGTCGTAGGCTTCGCACTCGAGCCATCGGCTCCAGGAGTCGACAGTATTCCCGGCAACATTCCCTGTCACGAGTGGCCATTACTTGGCCTTGACGTTCTTCATACCTATCTGGACATGTGGTGTGTATGCTGTCTCACCGTTGCTTCTCGAGTGCCGCTTTTTGGCAAGGCCCCCGCTGTGCCCCTCGCTCGCATATGGGGCGTCTCAAATATGATCCTTTGCTGAGACGAACCAACCGGCGACGGGTCGTAGAAATCTCCCTAAGAGCCCCATGCCGAAAATTCTTCCGATCCTTCCCCACCCCCGGGACCTGAATTCGAGTGTCTACTTTCGCCGTAACTACAAGTCACTTCAAAAGATCAAAGTACGCCGTGTCGGAGTTCCAAGCTATGGGATGCAGCAAAGTACCCACCGCGGGATTTAGCGCGCTGTACATCATCCCGTCCCCCGCATAGATGCCAACATGCCCCCAGTCGGCTGGCCCCTGTGCGTTCTGGACCACCAGGTCCCCCGGCTGCGGATTCTCGGTCCGCGTACCGACCCTCCATTGATCCACTCGCGGCAGGTTGATCTTGGCCTGCCTGTATATCCACTGGACGTAACCGGAACAGTCCCACGCTTTGAACGTCGTGCCACCCCACACGTAGGCACCGCCGACTCCTTCCTGCGTGAACCGCAGGATATCTTTGCGGATTTCGCTCAGATTTGCGGGCACGACCGTGTCCGTAGAGGAATTCCGCGGATCGGCGCACTTAGCCGGTGACATTCCGCCGTCGAGCGCCTCAACAATAGCCGTTGCTTCAGCCTCCCACCGTGCATACAACTCCGGAAATGCCGACACCTGAACGGCTTGCGCAGCTTGGCCTTTGTTCATGGATTGCCAGCCTCGGATATCCAACAACCCCGGCGGGCTGCCATGGTTGGGTCCGGCCGGTCCGCCGTAAAAGGCCCGTACGTTGTACGTCGGATCCATCAATTGCTCAACTGTCCCCCAGCCCGCCGCCGGACGTTGCTGGGCGGTGCCGAGGGAATCGTGGTCGCGGCCGACGCCATCATGCGGGAACTGGAGCGAGGCTGGTACGTTCACGTTTGCGAGGACTCTGAGGCTGGATTCCTGCAGAGCCATCATGATTGCGATGATCTGGCCCTCTCGCGGGACACCCAATTGCTGACCAATGGAAACGTAGTCCCCCGCGACAGTCAATTGCCTGGCGGTCACGTTGACCGGAGCCCGGTTACTTGTGCGGATGCTCAGGGCGCCGGATTCGCCGGCGCCGGGCTGGCCAGCCGCGCCACTCGTCGAGCAGACGGACGGGGTGTCGGCCGCGCTCGCGCCGAGCACCGCCACGGCTGCGCTAAACGCAATGGAACCCACCAGGATCAAGATGGTGGCCGCGGCCAGCGAAACCCGCAGAAAGGCCCGGCGCTTGACCAGCCCAGCAAACACCATGGCGGCTGGCATCAATAGACGATCCTGCTCGGTGCGGCGTAAAAGCCGACCATGACGCAGTGATCCGCCGGGGCCGTGACAGCCGGCGGACAGTTCACCATGACGCTGACAGGTGCCGTGTAGGCGTTGCGAGCAGAAATTGATTGATCCAGAACGCTGACGGAGACTGTGCAAACATGCAGTCCCTCCCATGGCGCCGGCCGCTCCCGAACCTTGGCCAACTCGCTGTCGCAGTGCAGGGATTCGACCGCGGCCGAACGGTGCGCCTGCTGATCGGCCAAAGTCGCATAGCTTCCCGCGTTGACCCCGGTCGCTTCGAACTCCTGCACCAACACTGCCAAGGGATTGGACCCGTCCGGCAGCACGTCCCACCAGTCACGGAGCCGTGAGTAGACCTCCGAGTAGGACGACGTTCGCGTGTCCCAGGTGTAGATCGCTGTCGCCGCCGCGGCGGCGAGCTGGCGGAAGTCAGCAGTGCGGGGCGCGCCCTCCGGATCGGCAATCACAACGTCGGGAGCCACCGTGGGAGTTTGTGCCGGCGTCCCAGGGGAAGCGTTCGCCGGGCTCTGAGGGATCTGCGTCGTCGACGGCGCTGCAACCGGAGCCTCTGCGGGCGTGGGCGACGGCCGCGTGAGAGCGAAAAGCGCCGTGACCACAACCAAGAGCGCGACTGCTGCGATCCACCATCGACGTCGGCTGCTTGGACCAGGTTGAGCGTTCATCTGCATCACGGACATTCGGACCTCCTTCTCGCCGTTCATGGCGGGAGGATCGGTCCACAACATGACTTAGTAGGCAGTCCGCGTCCCGGCCTGGAGAATCCTCCAAGCTGTTCGATACAACCGGCGCGCAAAGCCGATCTGGACGGCCACATAGCGCTCAGTGACGCCCAACTGGGCCGCCAGAACTTCCAGAGCCCTCCTCCGTTCGGGTCCTCGAAGGCCGGGGCGAACGATACTTTCGGCTGTTCTGCGGAGTACCGGTGTGGGCAGGCACTCTGCTGCGTGCCGGGACACGTCTCCGATATTGCTAATGGCCGCCTGATCGACATCCAGGGCATTTTGAACGGTTTTCGCCGTCTTGCGCACCACGGTCACCGCGTGCCAGCGCCGGCGGTCCTGTGGCGACGGCGGACCGTAGTGTCGCGGCCCGGTGAGACTGTCCACGGCAAGATCCCAAACTCCTGCCGGCACGCTGGCCCGGGTCAGCTCAATGATCATTTGTGCCCATTGCTGGTCAATAATCTGCTCGGCACTTTGACCTCCACCCCGGTCCATGCCCAGCAACGCCAAAGGAACAAATGCCGCCGGCCCGTCGGCATTCCCTGGTTCCATGATCAGCGGGAGTGTCTGATGGTTCAGCTCCCGACGGGTGTGCGCGGCGCACACGTTCGCACACACCCCCTGGACCCACGCACCGAACGGAATACCGGGAAGCTGGCGGTAATGCCCCCGGGTCACCCCATCCCACACCGCGACCCGGATGTCCTGCATAACGTCGTCCACGTCGCAGGCCCGGCCGATCCGCGAGAGATGCGAAACCACGTACCGCTGAACGCCGTCAACGGCGATCATGATTTGATCTACCGGAACGGCAACCGCGGCGGACTCCGGCGCACCGCGCAGGGAGATGTCGATACTTCCTACATTTGGATGATCTTGTGGGGCCTGATTCAATCTGGCTTCGACTCGCATGGTCTTCACCGCTTCAACTAAACGATTCCAATAAGTCCGGCACCGGCACGACCGGCGCTCTAAGAGTGGCAGCGAAACCCAAGGGCGACCACTACGACAGGAAAGCTATACAAACTATTTTCAAAGATAATTAAAGTATCGTCAAGACTGCGGGTCTTACTTTTCGGGGATCGCTAGGTGAGAATGGTTCCATGCCCAGGATCACGCAGCCTCACGACGAAGCCTGGTCGAACGACGTCGAGGCCGCTGTCGCGACATTTGGCAATAGATCACGGAACGAGATCCTCCGCTACCTCTCCGCGCACGGTCCGGCGACCCGCGGTGACATCGTGGCAGCAGTAAGCGCCGGCGAGCCGAGCGTAGCCAAGCACTTGCTTGCACTTGAGGAGACCGGCGCCATCGCGGTGGACCTTGAGCCGGGCCGGCGCCATGGCCGCTCGCCGCGCTATTCAGCCAACCCCGCGCGGATCAAGGAGTTGTTGTCGGCTCATCTTCAGTATCTCCTGGAGGATTAGCTTCTGCTGCCTCTTCTGCTCCAGGATGGCGCTCTATGTCCTTGTTGAGGTATTCAGAGATGGCCCTCAACGTCTCCGGAGAAACATCACCCAGCGTCCGCGCCGCGAAGGTCTTCACCCTGGCCGCACGAAGCGACTTCACAAACTCGAGTTGCGAATCGATCCGCTCGGGCAAGCCGGCGCTGTCGCCGATCAGGTACGAGGTGTCGACGTTGAAGATGTTGCACAGCTCGGCCAAAAGCACCGGATCGCTGACCAGGCGACCAGTCCCCTCTTTCATATAGAACCAGCGCGCGCGGGACAACTTGATGCCCCGCGCCTCAAGTTCGGCCTGGACCTCCCGGAACGTTACGGGCTTCCCACGTTCGGCAACCACGACGTCGAGCAGCAGATTCAGACGACGGGCCAGCTGGGCCTGGGGAGACAACCTGTCACTGCGACCTGCCTCATCCATCCGCGCTGCCCACCCCTCGATCTGATGCGGGGCCGGAAGCCCGGTCAGGCGCTCCGACTCCCTTTTGCCCCAGTATTGCCTGAGTCATCCTGTGCGGCAATCAATTGCTCAATCCGACGGTCCACGTAAGCCATCAGGACAAGCTGGGCCGACGGGCGCAGGGGCAGGTTCCGGATCGCCGGGGCCGCCATGTCCTGACCGGCTTTGAGGAGCTCCAGTGGGAGTACGTCATTCGCGTCCAGGTGGTAGCAGACCTCGGTCAGGACTTCACTCAGAGCACGCAGGAACTCGGCCTGCTCGCCTGCGGATCCGTGATGCCAGTACCGCTCGGCACGAAGCAGTAGCGCCGCCTCGGCGAAGGCCCTGATCTGCGGGTGGACTGCCATGGCCTGATCCTCGATCCCTTTGGGGATTCATTGACGCGCATGGGCCTTTCCAACATGACCGAAACCGGAGTAGCCTGCTGCTGTAGACCCGTCTACAGAAGTAGTCCTTCACCATTCCCCTGGTTGTGGTCCCCCATGTCGAGCATTTTGATGAACCGAACACGCAGCCGAATTATCCGCTTCCTGCTCAGGAACGGGCCCTCGACCTGTGGCCAGATCGGCAGGGAACTGTGCGCCTCGCCTTCGGCCATCCGCAGGCAACTCGGCCTGCTCACCGAAGCCGGGCTGGTGCAGCGCTCATCGACTCAGTTCAGTGCCTCAGCCGAGCAGGTGCAGCTCCACGCCGCGGCCCTCAATGCGAGTTTCCAGGTCACCGTCATGCCGCCGTGATTTCCGGCGTACATGGACGGGGACAGGACTCGCGCCGACGGTCCTCGCCGCAAATCCACGAAGGGATCGGACAGGGGCATGAAACTTGAATTCTTCGAACCAGCCGAGGCTGCCACTGTGCTCAAGTGTTCAGAGGCATGGCTTAGGGACGGGGCTGCCAAGGGTGAGTTCCCGCACGCCGTCTGGGGAAAAGGGAAGATTGTCTTCACGTCGGTCCACCTCCGGGAGATTGCAGAGCTACGTGAAGTCCGGTCTGTTGGCCCTACGGCGCCGGCCGTCCGCATGATCGGGACGCGAGCACAGGCCCGCCAAAAGTACTCTTAGGTAAACCATCCACCCAGACGCTATCCACGCCACACAACCGCGGAACGCTCGACGGCGTCGGCGGCATCCTGGAGCGCCTGCGGCATCAGGTGGCCATACACCTCCTCGGTGGTTCGCGTGGATGCGTGCCCCAGACGGCGGGAGACAGTGAAAAGCGAGACGCCGTCCTGGATCAGCCAGGACGCATGGGTGTGACGCAGGTCGTGGATCCGAGGCGACTTCTTCAGTCCACGCGCCTGGGCCGCTTTCACAGCGGGAGTCCAGTAGTGGTGCCAATACAGCTTGTGGACAATGCGCTCGCCCTTGGGCGTGGTGAACAGAAGATCCGCGCCTGGCCGGCTGGCCACCAGCGGAATAAGGACTTCCACCAAGTGAGGATTCAAAGAAACCGTCCTCTTCCCGGCCCCTGTCTTGGTGGCACCAATGTAGTACTCGGACTCGGACCCGCGTTTCCAGGCCTTATTGATCCGCATCGTTGCCGGCCTGGACATCAGGTCCACATCCGCCACCGTCACGGCCGTGGCCTCGCCAAAACGGGTACCGGTCATGACGAGGAACTCCGTGAAGGCCTTGTAGCGCTCCCCCATGCATTCCAGGATCAGGCCGAACTCCGCATGCGTCAGGAACCTGGTCTCATCCTCTGCCTTTTCGCCAGACGGCAACTGGACGCCCCGGCACGGATTATCCTTCCGGTAGCCAAGACGGACCGCCGTCTCCATCGCCGAGAAAATCAAGCCATGGTTGTTCTTGATGGTTTTCGCCGAGCGGCCTTTGGTCTGCATCGTCTTCATCCAGTAGGTCAAATGCCGGTAGTCGAGCTTGTCCACCGGAATATGGCCAATCACGTCCGCGATGTGCAGCTTCAGCATGGTCTGATACGTGTGGACGGTACCAACGGAGGGCCGGACCAGAAGGTCGATGTGCTCTTGGATCACGGCGGCGACGGTGGGGGCTTTGGTCTGGTTCGCGAGCATCGCATGCTGGGCGATCTCAAAGGATTGGTTGTTGGCATCAAGGAGGCGCTTCAGGGTAATCGCTTCGGATTCCGTGGGAAGCGTGATGCCTTGTTCCTGGCGGTTGGCCGGGTCCCGCCAGCAGACCATAAAGGACGTTGTACCGTCCTTTTTTGTGCGTTTTCTAATGCTGGCCATAGGAAAAATGCTACGCCGCTGTCCACACTTTAAGTACTTTTGTCCACACTCAGCACCTCTAAAAGCTACTGACCTGCGGAAACACTGTGCCCGAGGTGGGACTCGAACCCACACACCTTTCGATACCGCATTTTGAGTGCGGCGCGTCTGCCATTCCGCCACTCGGGCGCGGAGACACCGGAGCCATTATCCCGCCGCCACAGTGCTGTGAGCAACGCGATCGCTTCCAGTGCGCGGAATTACTCTACATGCAGATAGGCTGAATTCCAGAATCGCGCCAGTGACGCCGCATCGAACGTATCCGGTTCCAGTACAGCAGCGGTGACAACCTAAGATGGTCTAGTTCCCGCCGTACCTTTCCAAGGAGTTCCCGTGTCAGAACAGACGGAGTCAAACCCCACGTCCAAGCCGGCGCGCCGCGTGGTTGTCGCCGAGGATGAAACCCTTATCCGGCTCGACATCATCGAGATCCTGCGGGGCGAAGGTTACGACGTCGTCGGTGAGGCGGACAACGGTGAGAAGGCTGTGCAGCTCGCGGAGGAGCTCAAGCCGGACCTGGTTCTGATGGACGTGAAGATGCCGGTCATGGACGGCATCTCCGCCGCCGAGAAGATCGTCAAAGCCCGGATCGCCCCCGTCGTCCTGCTCACCGCGTTCAGCCAGAAGGAACTGGTCGAGCGCGCCCGCGACGCCGGCGCCATGGCTTACGTCGTCAAGCCGTTCACCCCCGCAGACCTCATCCCCGCGCTGGAAATCGCACTCTCCCGCCACGAGGAGATCAAGGCCCTCGAAGCCGAGGTGACCGACCTGCAGGAGCAGTTCGCCACCCGGAAGCTCGTGGAGCGCGCCAAGAGCCTCCTGACCACCAAGATGGGCCTCACGGAGCCGGAAGCGTTCCGCTGGATCCAGAAGACCTCGATGGACCGCCGCCTGAGCATGCGCGAGGTCGCCGAGACCATCATCAACCAGGTCAACTAGTACGGCCCGGAGACAGTAACAGCAGCGCCACAGCAGCGAAGATAAAAAGGGAGGGTCCCCGCCGGTGAAACCGGCGGGGACCCTCCCTTTTATTTCGGACTGAGGACCTTAACCCTGAAGCTTTAGGCCTTGTTGTTCCGCTTCTTCTTTTCCGGCCAGGGGCCCACCTTGTCCTTGGTGAACTCGGTACCGCCGTGGCTGCCGGCGTCGGCGAGGTCGCCCACCTTGTGGACCTTCAGCATGTTCGTGGAACCGGCCTTTCCCGGAGGGGAACCGGCGGCGATGACCACCATGTCCCCATCCTCGACGAGGTCCATGTTCAGCAGGCTGCGGTCAACCTGGGCGGTCATCTCATCGGTGTGGCCCACCATCGGGACCAGGACCGGCTGGATGCCCCAGGTCAGCGCCAACTGGTTCCACACGTGCTCCACCGGGGTGAAGGCGAAAACCGGGCGGGTGGGGCGCAACCGCGACAAGCGACGTGCGGAATCCCCGGACTGGGTGAAGGTACAGATGTACTTTGCATCCAGCTGATCAGCGATCTCGACGGCGGCACGGGTGATGGCGCCACCGCGGGTCTTGGGCTTGGTGCCCAGCGGCGGGACACGCTCCAGGCCGTGGACCTCGGTGGATTCGATGATCCGGGCCATGGTCTTAACGGTCTCGATCGGGAATTTGCCGACGCTGGTCTCGCCCGAGAGCATGACAGCGTCCGCGCCGTCGAGCACGGCGTTGGCGCAGTCGGACGCCTCCGCGCGGGTGGGGCGCGGGTTGTCGATCATGGATTCGAGCACCTGGGTTGCCACGATGACGGGCTTGGCCCAGCGGCGGGCCAGTTCGACGGCGCGCTTCTGCACGATCGGCACTTCTTCCAGGGGAAGTTCCACGCCGAGGTCGCCACGGGCCACCATGATGGCGTCGAAGGCGTCGATGATCTCGGGGAGCTGCTCAACAGCCTGCGGCTTCTCGATCTTGGCAATGACCGGTACGCGGCGGCCTTCTTCGTCCATGATTTCGTGAACGCGCTTGATGTCCGATGCGTCCCGAACGAAAGAAAGGGCCACCATGTCCACACCGCGGCGCATCGCCCAGCGCAGATCGTCCTCGTCCTTTTCGCTCAGGGCCGGGACGTTGACGGCAACACCGGGCAGGTTGATGCCCTTGTTGTTTGATACGTACCCTCCGACGATCACCTGGGCGACCACCTTGACGTCGTCGACGTCGATCGCGCGGAGTGCGACCTTGCCGTCGTCGATCAGCAGCGCGTCGCCGGGGTTGACGTCCTCGGTGAGGCTCTTGAGCGTGGTGGAGCAGATGTCCTTGGTGCCGGGGACGTCCTCGGTGGTGATGGTGAACGTGTCCCCCACCGCCAGGAGGTGCGGTCCGTCGACGAACCGGCCGAGGCGGATCTTCGGCCCCTGCAGGTCCGCCATGATGGCCACGGGTTTGCCGAGCTGGCCGGCCGCCTTGCGGACGTTCTCGTATGTGGAGTCGTGTACGGCGTAATCGCCGTGGCTCATGTTCATGCGGGCCATGTCGACGCCGGCTTCCAGCACTGCGAGTGTGTTCTCGAAGCTCGCGATTGCCGGTCCGAACGTGGCCACTATTTTAGCGCGTCTCATATACCTACCTTAGTAGTCGATGGTGTGGATGAAGTTGTAGCCGTGTGAACGGCGGAAGTACGGACGGAACCGATTACGGCTTACAGAACGGCCATGGCCCGGTCGGTCGGGGCCACGGGCGCCGGCAGGATGGTGCTGCCCATCAGGAACTTGTCCACGGCGGCAGCGCAGGCACGCCCCTCCGCGATGGCCCACACGATGAGCGACTGGCCGCGGCCGGCGTCTCCGGCCACGAAGATGCCTTCGGTGTTGGTCATGTAGTAACCGTCCCGTGCCACGTTGCCGCGGCCGTCGAACTCGGCACTGACCTGCTCGGTGATCCCTGCCGGCTCCGGGCCGGTGAAGCCCAGGGACAGGAAGACCAGGTCCGCCGGAATAACCCGTTCGGTGCCGGATTTCGGGATGCGTTTGCCGTCCACGAATTCGGTTTCAGCCACCTTCACGCCGGTCAGTACGCCATTTTCCCCGACAAACTCCACGGTGGAGGCGAGGTACGTTCGTTCGCCGCCTTCCTCGTGCGCACTGGCAACCTCGAACAACGTGGGGAACGTCGGCCACGGCTGGTGGCCGTCGCGCTCCGCCGGGGGCTGCTTGCCGATCGCCAGGGTGGTGACGGACGCGGCCTGGTGCCGGTGTGCGGTGCCAAGGCAGTCCGCGCCGGTGTCGCCGCCGCCAAGAATCACCACGTGCTTGCCCGCGGCGTTGACCTGGTTCTCGACGCTCTCCCCCGCCGCCACACGGTTTGCCGGAACCAGGTAGTCCATCGCGAAGTGCACGCCCTGAAGGTCGCGTCCCGGGATCGGCAGGTCCCGCGGGACCGTGGCGCCGGTGGCCACCACGACAGCGTCGTAACGGCGGCGGAGTTGCTCCCAGGTCACGTCGGTGCCGACAGCGACACCGGCGCGGAAGCGGGTTCCTTCGGACTTCATCTGCTCCAGGCGGCGGTCAACGTGCTCTTTTTCCATCTTGAAGTCGGGGATCCCATACCGCAGGAGGCCACCGATTTTGTCATCGCGTTCGTATACGGCGACGGTGTGGCCCACCCGGGTCAGCTGCTGTGCGACGGCCAGTCCGGCGGGACCGGAGCCCACGACGGCGACTGTCTTGCCGCTGAGGCGGGCCGGCGGCAGCGGGGTGACCCAGCCGTTCTCAAACGCCTGGTCCACGATCGAGACTTCGACCTGCTTGATGGTCACTGCCGGCTGGTTGATTCCCAGCACGCAGGAGGCCTCGCACGGCGCCGGGCAGAGCCGGCCGGTGAACTCGGGGAAGTTGTTGGTGGCGTGCAGCCGCTCCATCGCTTCCTCGCCCTTGTCCCGCCAGATGAGGTCGTTCCATTCCGGAATAAGGTTGCCCAGCGGGCAGCCCTGGTGGCAGAACGGCACACCGCAATCCATGCACCGGCCGGCCTGCGCTTTCAGGACCCCCTTTTCCTGCGCCTCGTAGACCTCCTTCCAGTCCATGATGCGCACCGGAACGGGACGGCGGGGCTGGGTTTCGCGCTGACGTACTTTCAGAAATCCGCGTGGATCAGCCACCGGTCACCTCCAGGATTCGAGACCAAACTTCTTCGCCATCGGGGTCCAGGCCCTCTTCGATGGCGTCCAGACGGGTTTGCAGGACAGCTGCGTAATCGCGCGGCAGCACCTTCGTGATGCGCGCTGCGGTGTCGTCAAAATTCTCAAGCAGCCGTGCCGCGAGCAGCGATTCAGTCTCCTCGGAGTGCTTGAGCAGCAGACCGTGAACAATGTCGCGGTCCTCGGCATCCAGATCGTGCAGTTGCAACTCACCGGCTTCCAGGGCTTGTTTATTGACGCGTTCGCTCTTCAGGTCCAGGACGTAGGCGGTACCGCCGGACATGCCGGCACCGAAGTTGCGGCCGGTGCGCCCGATGATGAGGGCCTGGCCACCGGTCATGTACTCGCAGCCGTGGTCGCCGATCCCTTCGACCACCGCGGTGGCCCCTGAGTTGCGGACCATGAAACGTTCGCCGACCTGCCCACGCAGGTACATTTCACCGCTCGTTGCGCCATAACCGATCACGTTGCCGGCGATGACGTTCCGTTCCGCCGGGAACACGTTGGTGCGGTCCGGCCGGACGATGATGCGGCCGCCGGAGAGGCCCTTGCCGACGTAGTCGTTGGAATCCCCGAACATCCGGAGGGTGATCCCGGCCGGCAGGAACGCGCCGAGGGACTGCCCGGCGGTGCCGGTCAGCGTGATGTCAATGGTGTCCGCGGCGAGCACGTCGGTGCTGAAGGTCTTGGTGACCACGTGGCCGAGCATGGTGCCGACAGAGCGGTCCGTGTTGATGACGTCGACGGCGATCTTGACCGGAACCCGGTCGCTGAGAGCTTCTGCGGCCATCGCGATCAGGCGCTGGTCGAAGTGCTTGTCCAGCTCATGGTTCTGTCCGGTGAGGTTGCGCAGCGGCGCGTCGTCGTCGAACTCGAGCCCGTGCAGGATCGGGTCCAGGTCCAGCCCTTCGGCCTTCCAGTGGTTGATCGCTTCGCGGGTGTCGAGCATTTCGGCGTGGCCGATCGCTTCCTCGATGGTGCTGAAGCCGAGCCCGGCCAGGATCTCACGGACTTCCTCGGCAAGGAATTCGAAGAAGTTCACCACAAATTCCGGCTTGCCGGTGAAGCGGGAGCGCAGCTCGGGGTTCTGCGTCGCGACGCCCACGGGGCAGGTGTCCAGATGGCAGACGCGCATCATGATGCAGCCGGAAACCACCAGCGGGGCGGTGGCGAAACCGAACTCTTCACCGCCGAGCAACGCCGCGATCACGACGTCGCGGCCGGTCTTGAGCTGGCCGTCCACCTGTACCACCACACGGTCTCGCAGGCCGTTGAGCATCAGGGTCTGCTGCGTCTCGGCGAGGCCCAGCTCCCACGGGACCCCGGCATGCTTGAGCGAGTTCAGCGGCGAGGCGCCGGTGCCGCCGTCGTGCCCGGAAACCAGGACGACGTCCGCCTTGGCCTTGGTGACGCCGGCGGCTACGGTGCCGATGCCCACCTCGGACACCAACTTGACGTGCACCCGGGCCGACGGGTTGGCCCGCTTGGCGTCGTAGATCAGCTGCGCGAGGTCCTCGATCGAGTAGATGTCGTGGTGTGGTGGCGGCGAGATGAGTCCGACGCCGGGCGTCGAGTGCCGGGTCCGGGCCACCCAGGGGTAGACCTTTTGCGCCATCAACTGGCCGCCTTCGCCGGGTTTCGCGCCCTGCGCCATCTTAATCTGGATGTCATCGGCGTTGGTCAGGTACAGACTGGTCACCCCGAAACGGCCGGACGCGATCTGCTTGACTGCCGAGCGGCGCGTCGGGTCCAGCAGCCGGTCCACGTCCTCGCCGCCCTCTCCCGTGTTGGACTTGCCGCCCAGCCGGTTCATGGCGATCGCAAGGGTCTCGTGGGCTTCCTGCGAGATGGAACCGTAGCTCATGGCGCCCGTGGAGAACCGCTTGACGATGCTGGAGACGGGCTCCACGTCCTCAAGCGCGATTGCCGGGCGCAGGCCGTCCTTGAATTTCAGCAGACCACGCAGGGTCATCAGGTTCTGGGACTGGTCGTCCACGCCGCGGGTGTAGGCCTTGAAAATGTCGTACCGGCGCTCACGGGTGGCGTGCTGGAGCCGGAACACGGTTTCCGGATTGAACAGGTGCGGTTCGCCGTCGCGGCGCCACTGGTACTCGCCGCCGCCCATCAGGGCCTGGTGGGGTTGCTCGATGCCATTCTCGGGGTACGCCATCCGGTGGCGTGCCGCGACCTCCGCGGCGATAACGTCCAGGCCTACTCCGCCCAGCTGGGAGTGCGTCCCGGAGAAGTACTCGTCCACCAGGTCCTGGCCGAGGCCGAGGGCCTCGAACGTTTGGGCTCCGGTGTAGGAAGCCACGGTGGAGATGCCCATCTTGGACATGATTTTCAGGACGCCCTTGCCCAGGCCCTTGATGAGGTTGTAGACGCCGTCCTGGGTGGTGACTCCGGTGACGTCGCCGGTGGAGATCAATTGTTCCACCGATTCCATCGCCAGGTACGGGTTCACGGCGGACGCGCCGTAACCGATCAGCACGGCCACGTGGTGCGTCTCCCGGACGTCACCGGCCTCGACCACGAGGGCGGTCTTGGTGCGGTTGGCGCTGCGCAGCAGGTGATGGTGCACGGCGCTGACCAGCAACAGGGATGGGATCGGGGCCCACTGGGCGTTGGAGTCACGGTCTGAGAGAACGACGTACTGGACGCCGCGGTTGATGGCACCGGAGACCTGCTCGCAGATTTCGGTCAGCCGGGCGCGCAGCGCATTCTCGCCGCCTTCGGGGCGGTACAGCCCGCGCACCTTCATGGCGACCCTGTCGCCGGCGACGGTCTCGATGTTGGCGATCTTGGCGAGCTGGTCGTTGTTGATCACGGGGAACGGCAGGGCAACCTGTGGCTTGCGGACCTGCTTGGTGTCCAGGAGATTGCCGTTGGGCCCGATGGCACAGGTCAGCGATGTAACGAGTTCCTCGCGGATGGCGTCCAGCGGCGGGTTGGTGACCTGCGCGAAGGACTGCACGAAGTAATCGAACAACAGCCGCGGCCTCTTGGACAGCACGGCCACGGGAGTGTCGGACCCCATGGCGCCGAGCGGCTCAGCGCCGGTCCGGGCCATGGGGCCCAGCAGGATCTTCAGTTCCTCGGTGGTGTAGCCAAAGGTGCGCTGGCGGATGTTGACCGAGGCCGCGGTGTGCAGCACGTGCTCGCGCTCGGGCAGGTTCTTGAGGTCGATCAGGTTCTCCTTGACCCAGTCGGCCCACGGGTTTGCCGCCGCGACCTCCGCCTTGACCTCGGCGTCGCTGATGATCCGGCCGGCGTCGGTGTCCACCAGGAACATCTTGCCGGGTGAGACCCTGCCCTTCTTCACTACCTTGGAGGGCTCGACGTCGATCACGCCCACCTCGGAGGCGAAGATGACGAGGCCGTCCTCGGTGATCCAGTAACGGCCAGGGCGCAGGCCGTTGCGGTCGAGGGTGGCGCCGACGAGGTTGCCGTCGGTGAAGGAAACGGCCGCTGGGCCGTCCCACGGTTCCATCAGCATCGAGTGATACTCGTAGAACGCCCGCCGTGCCGGGTCCATCGTGGCGTGGTTCTCCCACGCTTCGGGAATCATCATCATGATCGAGTGCGTGATGGGCCGGCCGGACAGCCAGAGCAGTTCGGCTACCTCGTCGAAGGAGGCCGAGTCGGAGGCACCCGGGGTACAGATCGGGTAGAGCTCCTCGGGTGAATCCCCGAGCAGCGGATTGGCCAGCTGCGACTGGCGGGCACGCATCCAGTTGCGGTTTCCCTTGACCGTGTTAATTTCGCCGTTGTGCGCGATGGTCCGGAAGGGCTGCGCCAGCGGCCAGGAGGGGAAGGTGTTGGTGGAGAAGCGCGAGTGGACAATCGCGAGTTTGGTTTTGAAGCGCTTGTCGGAGAGGTCCGGGTAAAACGGTTCGAGCTGGGCGGTGGTGAGCATGCCCTTATAGACAATGGTCCGGGAGGACAGCGACGGGAAGTAGACCCCGTACTTGTTTTGCGCCCGTTTCCGGATCCGCCAGGCGCGTGAGTCGAGTTCGTTGCGCTCCAGCACTTCCCCGGTGCTGGACGCGAAGAACGGCTGGGAGAAGTAGGGCATGCAGGCCCGCGCCATGGCCCCGACCAGGTCGGCGACGATCGGCACTTCACGCCAGCCGAGGACGGTCATGCCTTCGTCCGCGGCGAGGCTTTCGATGCCGGCCTTGGCGGCGTCGGATTCACGCTGTTCGGCCGGGAGGAAGGCCGTGCCCACCACGTACTGGCCGGGAGCGGGGAGCTCGAAGTCGGTGATGGCCCGGAAAAACTCGTACGGTACCTGCATGAGCAGACCGGCGCCGTCGCCGGTGCCTTCGTCGGCGCCTACGGCGCCGCGGTGTTCGAGGTTGCGCAGGGCGGTCAGGGCGGCGTCGACGATGTCGTAACCGGGCTCACCCCGCAAGGTCGCGATGATGGCCAGGCCGCAGGCGTCCTTTTCCTGCTCCGGGTTGTAGAGCCCGGCCGCTTCGGGCAGCGCCGCGAAGCGCTGGAACGGTGACGTGGCGGCCGGCTGGGGCTCGGACCAACTGGGGCTGTGCAGGGTTTGGGTCATGGGAGACGTCCTTCCTCCTGATCGTGCGTATGGGAGGGACAACGTTGGCCCGCATCGGTGCGCCGGTGTGACGGGCACAACTAAGTGTTTTCTTATTCGAATTGTAGGTCAGCGCCGCTTCCTGCCCTAACAGTTACGCGGCCACCGGCCCGGGCTTGCACACGGCAGCCAATGTCTGCTGCCTACTGCCGGCCCCTGCTGCCACGACGCTGTGGAATCTGGCTCTGGAAGGGGTGGCTCCGCGGCCGGTTTTGCCGGGGCTGGGCTAGTGGTTGCCCTCAGCGTCCGGCGCGGTCCCGGTGGCCTGACGGCCGGGTGTTCCGGCCATCGGTGCTCCCGTGACGGGAAGGGTCCCGCCTGTGGATTCCTTTGACGTTTCAGCTGGGGCAGAAACGTGGCCTGGACCGCTTTGGTTATCAGGGAGATTACCACGCGATTCACTATCTGAGACAGCAGAATCCGAATGGCGGACATCGTCATCGGCCGGGGCCAGTTCCGTTTCCGCGGGTTCGCGGCCCCGGAGGAAGACGGTGTCAGGTTCCGCGCGCTTGCGCAGGCCCAGGATGATGAACGCGGCCAGCGCCCCCAGCAGGACGAAGATGCTGGTCCACACGTTCAGCCGGGTGGTGATGCCGAAGAGGTTGATCTGCTCTGCGTCGTCGATCCGCATCGCCTCGATCCATACCCGGCCCAGCGTGTAGTAGACCGCATACAGGCAGAAGAGCCGGGCCCGCCGGAAACGGAATGTGCGGTCCAGGAGCAGCAGGATCCCGACGCCGGCGAGGTTCCAGAGGGATTCGTAGAGGAAGGTCGGGTGGAACAGCGTGTCCGCGGCCATGCCGGCCGGGAAATTCGGGTTGTCGGCGTCGATCTGCAGTCCCCAGGGAAGCGTGGTGGGGCCGCCAAAAAGTTCCTGGTTAAAGTAATTGCCCCAGCGGCCAAGCGCTTGGGCCAGCAGCAGGCCGGGCGCCGCAGCGTCGAGGAAGGCGCTGAGCTTCACCCCGGCCCGCCGGCAACCGATCCACGCGCCCACGGCACCCAACAGTACGGCGCCCCAGATTCCCAGACCGCCGCGTTGGAGCTGCGGGATCAGGGACAGGTCCCCGGTGCCGTCGAAGCCGGGGCCGAAGTAGGCGTCCGGGGAAGACACCACGTGGTAGAGCCGGCCGCCGATAATGCCGAAGGGGATGGCCCAGATAGCAATGTCCCAGACGCTGCCTTCCGGGGCGCCCCGCCTGGCCCAACGGACGGAGGTGAGCCAGAGTCCAACGATGATGCCGAGCAGGATGCACAGGGCGTAGGCGTGGATGCGCAGTGACCCCCATGGCAGCGGAATGTCGAATCCGGACCAATCCGGGCTCGGAATGCTCGCGGGGATCATGGATGCCGCGTGGAGGACTGACTGCATGCGTTTAGGCTTCTTCCCTGGTAAGTCCGGTACTGAGGTCTTTCGTCAGGGACGCTACCGCGTCCACCCCGCCGTCGCCGAGGGCTACGACCAGCGCAGTACCGACGATCACGCCGTCGGCGTAAGCGGCGATCTCACGGACCTGGGCCGCATTGGACACGCCCAGCCCCACGCAGACGCGTTCGGCGCCGGCGGCGTGCGCCGCGGACACCACGTCCTTGGCGGCGGAGCTCACTGAGGTGCGGGCGCCGGTGACGCCCATGATCGAGACGGCGTAGACAAAACCGCGGCTCGCCTCAACGGTGCGCTTCATCCGCGCAGGTGAGGATGACGGCGCCACCAGGAACACCCGGTCCAGACTGTACTTATCCGACGCTGCCATCCATTCGGAGGCCTCATCGGGGATCAGGTCCGGGGTGATGAGTCCGGCTCCCCCGGCGTCGGCCAGCTGGCGGGAGAACTCATCCACGCCCATGCGGACGACGGGGTTCCAGTACGTCATCACGAGCACGGCGGCGTCGGTCTGGCTGGTGATGCCACGGACGATGTCGAAAACCTGCTTGACGTGGAAGCCCGAGGCGAGAGCTTCCGTGGTGGCGGCCTGGATGACGGGGCCGTCCATCACCGGGTCGGAGTACGGTATGCCGATTTCGATCAGGTCGGCACCGTTTTCCGCGAGGGCAATGCCGGCCGCGATGGTGTCCTCGACACTGGGGTAGCCTGCAGGCAGGTAACCGATGAGGGCAGCCCGGCCCTGGGCTTTGGCACGATCGATGGCTGCGGCTGCTTTGCTGGCACCGGGCGCGCTTTGAACGGCGTGGTTCACAGTTGCTCCCCCTCTTTGGCGATCTCGTGCTCGGGCGAATCCTTGTCCAGCAGGTCGAACCATTCGGCGGCGCTGGCAACGTCCTTATCGCCGCGGCCGGAGAGGTTCACCAGGACGATTTTTTCGGAAGCGTCGCCGGCTTCGGCGAGGCGCCGGCCCACCTTGATGGCTCCTGCCAGGGCGTGGGCAGATTCGATGGCCGGGATGATGCCCTCGGTGCGGCACAGCAACTGGAACGCGTCCATGGCCTCGCTGTCCGTGATGGGCTCGTAGCTGACGCGTCCGATGTCTGCGAGGTAGGCGTGCTCGGGGCCGACACCGGGGTAGTCCAGGCCCGCTGAGATGGAGTGCGACTCGATGGTCTGGCCGTCGTCGTCCTGCATCAGATAGGAGCGGGCACCGTGCAGCACACCTGGCTTGCCGAGCGTTATCGTCGCGGCGTGGCGTCCGCTTTCAACACCCTCGCCGCCGGCCTCGAAGCCGTAGATCTTCACGGCGGGATCGTCCAGGAAGCCGTGGAAGATGCCGATCGCGTTGGAACCGCCGCCGATGCAAGCACACACGGCGTCGGGCAGGCGGCCGGTTTGTTCCAGCATCTGGGCGCGGGCCTCCTCGCCGATGACCTCATGGAAGTACCGGACCATGGCGGGGAAGGGGTGCGCCCCGGCGGCGGTGCCCAGCAGGTAGTGGGTGCTGTCGACGTTGGCCACCCAATCCCGCAGGGCCTCGTTGATGGCGTCTTTGAGAGTCTGGGATCCGCTGGTCACCGGGATGACAGTGGCCCCCAGGAGCTCCATCCGTGCGACGTTAAGGGCCTGCCTCCGGCAGTCCTCCGCGCCCATGTACACGACGCATTCGAGGCCCATGAGGGCGGCGGCGGTGGCGCTGGCAACACCGTGCTGTCCGGCGCCGGTCTCCGCGATGACCCGCGTCTTTCCCATGCGCTTTGCCAGGAGGGCCTGTCCGAGCACGTTGTTGATCTTATGCGAGCCGGTGTGGTTCAGGTCTTCACGCTTGAGGAAGATCCGGACGCCGCCGGCATGTTCGGCGAAACGCTTGGCCTCCGTCAGCAGCGAGGGACGGCCGGAGTAGTTCTTGTTCAGCTCCGCGATCTGCGCGGTGAACTCCGGATCGGCTTTGGCTTTCTCGAAAGTGTCTTCCAGTTCATCCAGGGCCGCGATGAGTGACTCGGGCATCCATCGGCCGCCGTAGGGGCCGAAGTAGGGTCCGGGGGCATGCCGCAGGGATTGTCCGCCCTGCAGGAACGCGTCCACGGTGCTTTCGTCTGAGCCGGCTGCTGGCGCATCGACCATCAGTCTCACCATCCTGTTCCACTGTTAGTACATCTGGGTGCTGCACGGAGGTAATGCCGGCCGGCCACGTGGTGCCCGGCCGGCGGCACACTCAGGAGCGTGCGGCGATTTCTTCTGCTCCTGCGGCCATAAATTCGGCGATCCGCTCCCGCGGAGTCGCGTCGCTGACCAGCGCTTCGCCGACGAGGACGGCGTTGGCGCCGTTCGCGGCGTAGTGCCGTACATCGTCGACGCCGCGAACGCCCGATTCCGCGATGACGAGCGCGCCTGCGGGAATGCCGCCGGCGAGTTCGGCGAACACGGACCGGTCGACGTCGAGGGTCTTGAGGTTGCGCACGTTGACGCCGATGATCCGGGCGTCCGCAGCAACAGCGCGTTCGACTTCTTCTGCCGTGTGCGTCTCGACCAGCACGTTCATGCCAAGCTCACGGCTGAGGGCAGTGAATTCGCGCAACTGCGTATCGGCCAGCGACGCGACGATCAGCAGGATCAGGTCGGCCCCGTGCGCCCGGGCTTCCCAGATCTGGTACTCATCGATCATGAAGTCCTTGCGCAGCAGCGGAAGGTCCACGGCTGCCCGGACGGCGTCGAAATCGGTGAGCGAACCATTGAAGCGGCGCTGTTCGGTCAGGACACTGATCGCGGCAGCGCCGCCGTCGGCGTACTGCACGGCGAGGGAGGCGGGGTCAGCGATGCCCGCGAGGTGGCCCTTGGAGGGGCTCCGGCGCTTGATTTCGGCTATCACTTTCAACTGCCCGCGCGTCGCCGAGGCGCCGCCAAGTGCGCTCCAGGCGTCACGTGCGGGCGGCGCCGCCGCCGCGTGCTCCTTCAACTCTGCGAGCGTCACGAGGCGCTGGCGGGCCTCCATATCCTCCCTGACACCGGCATTGATGTCATCGAGAACGCTCACCCCTAGTGGCCGGAGTTCTTCAGCTTGCTGCCGCCCACACCGTAGCCGGCCTTGCGCATGACGAAGCCGAGAATCAGTCCGATCACCATCACGACGCCGCCGGCAATGAAGATCGGGGTGTTGGCGATGACGAAGGCGATGGACATGATGAGGGCGCCGCCGAGCATGACAAAGACGGTGGTCCAGGCTGCCGGGCTGTTGCCGTGGCCGGTCGGTTCGCTGTGGTCAACGTCATCGTACGAGTAACCGGTGCCGGCAGCGGGCTTGGGTGCGGAAACAGGGGCATTGCTCATTGGAATCTCCTCTGGGTGAATACTGCTTACATTCTGCCATTTATTGGCAGTGCTGTTCGCCGGGTTACTGGCACCGTCCCTGACGTGGTGACGATCACGCCCGCGGCATCGGCTCAGGTGGGATCGTCTCCGCGGGACAACCGGTCCCAGCTGTCGATCTCGTCCTGCGGTCCGGCCGGCTCGCCGGCCCCCCCGGCGGCGCTGCCCGCCGCTGCGGTGTCGTATTTGGTGCGCGATTTCCAGTGCCGTCCTGCCGGGATGACCAGCAGGGCGCTTAGGCCCAGCAGCGAGCCAGCGGCGACAGCGAGGGCCGGGAACGCTGTCACGTCCACCTGCACGTCGCTGCCGGTGATTCCCGTGGCGGCCGCGATGGAACCCTGGGCTGCTGCCACCGGATCGGCGATGACGACGGCGGCCGCGCCGACGATGCCGGCGGCGGCCAGCAGGATGAGCGTGGTGATGATCCAGCGCGCGATACTGCCGGCGATCGAGGCCGCCAGTCCGCCGGCCAGTGCCACCAGGGCCAGCGCCGTCACCGTGGTGGCGGCCTTGCTGCCCTGGACGGGCAAGCCGTCCTGACTGCTGACCGCCTGGCCGAGCTGCGCCGGATCAAGGTGGACGGTGAGCCAGGTCTGCGTCGTGGTGCCAAAGACGGCCAGCGCCAGGGCGGCGACGGCGAGGACCAGGGTGGATTTGCGCGCCCAGCGCGGAACCACCGGGCTGGCGCTTTTGACCGTGGTGCCGCTCATGCCGGGGTCCCCGCGTCCGAGATCGACGTTGCCGTAATGTTGCGCAGCGACTGCGCCGTATGGACCGCCCGCATGGGGGCGGCGGCCTTGTTGACCGTCTCCAAAGCCTCGGTGGCGTTGACGGAGTCGGCCACAATGCCACCGCCGGCTTGGACGTAGGCACGGCCGTCCCGCAGCAGAGCCGAGCGGATGGCAATGGCCATGTCCATGTCCCCGGCGAAGTCGAGGTAGCCCACCACTCCTCCGTAGATCCCGCGGCGGTGCGGCTCAAGTTCGTCCAGCAGCCGCAGGGCCCGGGGCTTGGGGGCGCCGGACAGCGTTCCGGCCGGGAAGGTCGCCTTCAGCACGTCATAGGCCGTGGCGCTGGGGGACAGTTTTCCCACCACGGTGGACACCAGGTGCATGATGTGGCTGAACCGCTCGACTTCCATGAACTGGGTGACGTCGACGGACCCCGCCACGCAGACCTTGGACAGGTCGTTGCGGGAAAGATCCACCAGCATCAGGTGTTCGGCGCGTTCCTTTTCGTCGGCGAGGAGTTCCTCGGCCAGGGCCTTGTCCGCTTCCACGCTCTTGCCCCGCGGCCGGGACCCGGCGATGGGGTGGGTGATGACGTCCTGGCCGGTCACGGTCACCAGCGCCTCCGGGGACGATCCGACGATCGAGTACTGCCGGCCGGCGGGATCCTCCAGGCTGAAGATGTACATGTAGGGGCTGGGATTGGTGTTCCGGAGCACCCGGTAGACATCCAGCGGATCGGCGCCGCAGTCCATTTCGAAGCGTCGGGAAATCACCACCTGGAAGACTTCGCCGTCGACGATCGCTTCTTTGCTGCGGTCCAGGGCGGCGAGGTAGTCGGTCTCTTTCCAGCGTTCCTGCACGCTGGACGCGAAGTCCAGGGCTGCGGGGTCCAGGACCGAGACGGGATGCTTGACGGGCGTGCTGACCTGCTCCAGCAGGGCCTTGACCCGGCCGACGGCGTCGTGCCAGGCCTCGTCGACGCGTTCGGAGCTGTTGTCGAAGTTGATCGCGTTGGCGATCAGCAGCACGGTGCCGTCCATGTTGTCGTGGACGGCCATGTCGGTGACGAGGTTCAGTGCCATTTCGGGGAGCTCGAGATCGTCCTCGGGCGGGCTGGTCAATTTCTCCCAGTGACGCACCGTCTCCCACCCGAGGAAGCCCACCAGGCCGGAGGTGAAGGGCGGCAAGTCCTCAAATCGGTCGGTGCGGAGGGCCTCAATGGTGTCGCGGATGGCGTCCACGGGGCTGCCGCCGAGCGGTACGCCGACGGGCGGTTCGCCCAGCCAGTGCGCCTGGCCGTCCTTGGTGGTAAGGGTGGCCCGCGAACGGGCGCCGATGAATGAGTACCGCGACCAGGAACCGCCGACTGCGGCGGATTCCATCAGGAATGTGCCCGGCTGGCCCTGGGCGAGCTTGCGGTACAGCCCAATCGGGGTTTCGGCATCAGCCAGCACCTTCAGCCGGACGGGGATGACGCGGCTGTGGTCTGCGAGTTTTCGGAACTCTTCCAGGCCAGGGCTAATGATTCCTAGGTCCTGCATGGCTATGGTTCCCGCCTTATCTTTCAGTGGTGCTGAAGGTTGATTTGCTGGGGTTTCCCTGGCGGTCTTAGCCCGGCGGGGGCCGCCCGGGGCAAGGGCAGGCCGCTGGGAACCGCGTCAACGGCCCGTCCGGTCCCGGTCAGCCGGCGGAGCCGGTAACGACGTCGAGCCCTCTTCCGTCAAAGCACGTCCGGGTCCCGGTGTGGCAGGCCGCGCCGACCTGGTCCACGCGGACCAGCAGGGCGTCGCCGTCGCAGTCCATGGCGAGGGATTTGACCCACTGCACGTGGCCGGAAGTGTCCCCTTTGCGCCAGTACTCCTGGCGGGAGCGGGAATAGAAAGTGACCCGCCCACTGGTCATGGTCCGCTGCAGGGCCTCGTCGTCCATCCAGCCCAGCATGAGGACTTCGTTGGTGTCGAACTGTTGCACGATCGCAGCGACCAGGCCTGCACTGTCCCGTTTAAGGGCCGCGGCGAGTCCCTCTGGGAGGGGGCTTCCGGGCGCGGCGGTGCTGACGGGGTTTCCGGTGACGGTGGTTCCGTCGGCGGGAAGTCCGTTGTTCGGGGCGGGGGCAGGCTGCTCAGACATCAGTTCAAGTCTAGTGCCTCGACGCCGGTTGCCGCCCAGAGCCCCGGCGGCCCGCCGCACGTCGGTGGCAAGGTGCCGGAGGTCGGTCCCGGGAGGCCCAGAACGACGGCGGTTCAGGTGCACACGCGCGGCCGTCTCGTGCTAGTTTCACAAGTGATGCATTTCGTCGATCCCTCCCGAGAATTTTTGGCCGAAACCCTGCTTGCGGCCGGCCCTGACTCCCCCACGCTCTGCAAGGGCTGGCGTACCAGGGACCTTGCCGCGCACCTGTACCTGCGCGAACGAAAAGCCGCCGTCGGACTCGGCCTGCTGATCAAACGCTTCGCCAAAGCATCCGACCATGCCACAACGGAACTGGCGGCCAAGCTGGAAACGCCGGAGCAGTACAACAAGCTGGTGAATTCCTTCCGCGCCGGCCCGTCCGCCTTTTCTCCCCTGAAGATTAAAGCCGTGGACGAAAGCGCCAACCTGATCGAATACTTTGTGCACACCGAGGACGTACGGCGGGCCGCGGACCGCTGGGCGCCCCGTGCCCTGGACGAAGAGTATTCGGACGCCCTGTGGGACGAACTCGTCAAGCGCGCGGCCATCCTGTACCGCGGCGTGGACCTCGGGATCGTGCTGGTCCGCCCGTCCGGCCCCCGGCACGTGGCCAAGCGCGCTCCGGTATCCGTGGCCATTGTCGGCGAGCCCTGCGAACTGCTCATGCACGCCCACGGCCGCACCCGCCACGCGCTGGTGACTTTCGAGGGCCAGCCGGACGCCGTCGCGCTCCTGCAGTCCGCCGAAGTCGGGCTCTAAACCCCACTCCCCACAACACCACAACGCGGGATCGCGTATCCCCTGTGGTCCCCCGCGGGAGGAGCCGTCAGTGACCCCGTACTGGTTTGAGCGGGTGGCGCCGGGCCCCTAGCGGACTTCGAAGCCGGCGTTCCGGATCGCGGCTTTGACCTGGGCGATCATGTCCAGCGGGCCGAAGTGGAAGACGGACGCGGCAAGCACCGCGTCAGCCCCGGCGGCGACCGCCGGCGGGAAGTGCTCCGGTTTCCCGGCGCCTCCGGAGGCGATGAGGGGAACCTTGACGGCGGTCCTCGCCAGGCGGATCAGTTCCAGGTCGAAGCCGTCTTTGGTACCGTCCGCGTCAATGGAGTTCAGCAGGATTTCGCCTACGCCGCGGTCGGCAGCCTCACGGGCCCACGCAAGAGCATCGATTCCGGTGCCCTGGCGTCCCCCGTGCGTCGTCACCTCGAAGCCGGAAGGGGTGGGCTGGGAACCCGGGCGCGTGCGCCGCGCATCCAGGGACAACACGAGGACCTGGGACCCGAAGTGCCGGGTGATCTCGTCGATCACCCCGGGTCGGGCGACGGCGGCTGTGTTGATCGCTGCCTTGTCGGCGCCGTAGCGCAGGAGTCTGTCCACCTCGGCCACGCCGCGGACTCCGCCGCCGACGGTCAGCGGAATGAAAACTTCCTCTGCCGTGCGCCGAACGACGTCGAAAGTGGTTTCCCGGTTGCCCGAGGAGGCCGTGACATCGAGGAAGGTCAACTCGTCGGCGCCGCCGTTGTCGTAGCGGTGCGCCAGTTCGACGGGGTCACCGGCATCGCGGAGGCCTTCGAAGTTGATGCCCTTGACCACCCGGCCGGCATCAACGTCCAGGCACGGGATAACGCGGACGGCTACAGCCATGACTTCTCCTGGGATTCGTTGCGGAAGGGTTGCGGCGCCGGTCAGATGCGGCAGGCGTGGATGGTGCTGACCAGGATGGCGCGGGCGCCCAGGTCGTAGAGCTCGTCCATGATCCGGTTGGTCTGCTTTTTCGGCACCATCGACCGGACGGCCACCCAGTCCGAGTCGCGCAGCGGCGACACCGTGGGCGATTCCAGGCCGGGCGTGAGGGCTGCCGCGGCTTCGACGAGTTCCTTGCGGATGTCGTAGTCCATCATCACGTACTGCCGCGCCACCAGGACGCCCTGCAGCCGGCGGATCAGGACGTCCGCTGCCGGGTTCTGCTCACCCGTGCGGCCGATCAGGACGGCTTCGGAGTGCAGGATGGGCTGGCCGAAGATTTCCATGCCGGCGGCCTTGAGGGTGTTCCCGGTCTCGACGACGTCGGCGATCGCATCCGCGACGCCCAGGCGCACCGAGGATTCGACGGCGCCGTCGAGCCGGACCACGGTGGCCTGGATGCCGCGTTCTGCCAGGTAGCCGCGGAGGAGTCCGTCGTAGCTCGTGGCGAGGCGCTTGCCGTCGAGCTGTTCGACGGCGGTGAAGTCGCCTACCGGGCCGGCGAAGCGGAAGGTGGAGGCGGCGAACCCCAGCGGGAGCAGCTCCTCAGCATGTACCTCGGCGTCGAGGAGCAGGTCCCGGCCGGTGATGCCGACGTCGAGCGTTCCCTGGCCGACGTAGACGGCAATGTCGCGGGGGCGGAGGAAGAAGAATTCAATGTCGTTGTCCGGGTCCACCATGACCAGCTCGCGGGTATCGCGGCGCTGGCGGTAGCCGGCCTCGGCGAGCATGGCGGAAGCGGCTTCGGACAGGGATCCCTTGTTCGGGACGGCAACTCTCAGCATGGGAGGACTTTCTTGGTCGGGACGCAGACCGTTCACAAACAGTCCGTCCGGGAAGTATCAGTACAGGCCAAAGCGGGCCACGCGGTCGCCGGGTGTCGGGGCAGGCCCTGTTGGATTCCGGCGGGGACGTGGCTAGAGATGCTTGTAGACGTCTTCCAGGCTGAGTCCTTTGGCGAGCATCAGGACCTGCAGGTGATAAAGCAGCTGCGATATTTCTTCGGCGGTGGCTTCGTCGGATTCATACTCGGCAGCCATCCAGACCTCGGCTGCTTCCTCCACGACTTTCTTGCCGATGCCGTGGACTCCGGAATCCAGTTCGGCGACGGTGCGGGAGCCCTCCGGACGGACGGCGGCCTTCTCACTCAGTTCTGCGAACAGCGATTCGAAATTCTTCACGCCCTCAAGCCTACTTGCTCGCGGGCGGCGGGCGCCCGCCGGGGCGTTCCGTGACGGCAACGATGTGAGCGATTACACAGGAAAGGGCCCTGCCGTGCGTTGCGCGGAACACGGCAGGGCCCTCCCTCCGGGACCGTTGTCCACGGGCCACCGTCCACGGGCCTAACGGAACTGCTTCAGCGTGACGGCAGTGGCCAGGGCGGCCGTAACGGCCTCGTGGCCCTTGTCCTCAGTGGAGCCCGGCAGGCCGGCACGGTCAATGCCCTGCTGCTCGGTGTCGCAGGTCAGGACGCCGAAGCCGACGGGGACGCCGGTGCGGACGGAGACCTCGGTGAGGCCCAGCGTGGCCGCCTCGCAGACGTACTCGAAGTGCGGGGTTCCGCCGCGGATGACGACACCGAGTGCCACGACGGCGTCGAAGTGCGGCGCCAGCCGGGCGGCCGCGACGGGGAGTTCAAAGGTACCGGGGACCCGGAGGACGGTCGGTTCGGTGATGCCGGCATCTTTGGCCGCGCGCAGTGCACCGTCCAGGAGCCCGTCCATGATCTGGGTGTGCCAGCTCGCGGCCACGATGGCCAGGTTCAGCTGGGAGGTCTCTTCGGGCTTGAAAGTGCTCAGGTCAATCTGTGGTGCGCCGTGGCCGCTCATGGGGGTGTCCTTGTTCTGCGTAGTCGTCGTATGCGGGTCGAAAGCTCAGCCCGTCCGGTGCGGGCCGTTGGTCAGCTTTTTCGGGGGTTGGCTTATTCCGTGGCCGGGTCGAATCCAAGCGCGCCGGCAGCCGGAGCAACAGGTTCCATGTCCAGAACCAGGCGGTGGTCCATCCGGTCCTTCTTGGTCTGCAGGTACCGGATGTTCTGCTCGCGGGATGGAACCTCGGTGGGCACCATTTCGGTCACCCGGACGCCGGCCTGTGCCAGCCGGTCCTGCTTGTCCGGGTTGTTGCTCAGCAGGCGGACTTCGTGGAGTCCCATGTCGGCGAGGATCTGGGCTGCTGCCTGGTAGCTGCGGGCGTCCACCGGCAGGCCAAGCTGTTCGTTGGCCTCCACCGTATCGAAGCCGGCCTCCTGCAGCGCGTACGCCTTCATCTTGTTGGCCAGGCCAATTCCGCGTCCCTCCTGGCCGCGCAGGTACAACAGTGTCCCGCCGAACTCGTTGATCATTTCCAGCGCGTAGGCGAGCTGTTCACCGCAGTCGCAGCGGTAGGATCCGAACACGTCACCGGTGAGGCACTCCGAATGGAGACGGACCAGCGGCGCCAGTCCTTCGATCGGCGGCAGCGGCGAGCTGACCGCCAGGTGCTCGGCACCGGTGGCGAGGTCGGTCCAGGCCTGCGCCACGAAGTCTCCGAAGGCAGTGGGCAGCTGGACGATCGGTCCAGCGGTGACCGGGTGCGGCCGGCGTTCGGCCGACCGGTGTTCTTGAGCTTCCGACGTGGTCATCTTTTCTCCTCCATCACACGGGATCAGTTGCAGTGCCGGGTTCGCCGGCGTCGAGGTATGCCACCAGATCCGCAATCGAGATCAGCGGGCAGCCGTGCTCGGCGGCAAAGCCGCGCAGTCCGTCAACCCGCATCATTTCTCCGTTGTCGTACACCACTTCTGCAATCACGCCCACGGGCTGGAGTCCGGCCAGCCGGCACAATTCCACAGCCGCTTCGGTGTGGCCGGGACGTTCCCGCACTCCCCCCTTAACGGCGCGGAGCGGAAAAACATGCCCGGGGCGGGTCAGCGCCGGCGGCTGGCTGGCCGGATCGGCGAGGACCCGGGCTGTGAGGGCGCGGTCGGTCGCCGAGATGCCGGTGCTGACGCCATGGGCGGCGTCGCAGGACACGGTGTAGGCCGTGCCTTTGGCATCCTGGTTGATAGCGACCATGGGGGGCAGCGCGAGGGCGTCGGCGCGTCCGGCGTCGAGAGGTACGCAGATGACGCCCGAGCTGTACCTGATGGTCCAGCCCATCAGTGCCGGCGTGGCGTGCTGGGCGGCGAAGATGATGTCGCCCTCATTTTCGCGGTCCTCGTTGTCCACCACCAGAACCGGCCGACCGGCGGCAATGGCACGGACGGCGTCCTCGACCAGGTCCAGGCCCGTCGGCGGAATGACGGCACCGGATGCCGCCCCGGCGGGCAGCGCGGTGTCGGCGGCGTTGGTGAGAAGTGCGTGGCGGGCAGGGATGTCCTTGACGTTGTTCACGCTGCTGCCCCCTTCGCCCCTGTTGCTCCTCCGGCTGAAAATGCGAGCAGACGCTCAGTGTACTTCGCCAGGACGTCCACCTCGAGATTCACCCGGCTGCCGGGGGTCTTCGCGCCGAGCCCGGTCTCGGCGAGGGTGGTGGGGATCAGCCCTACTTCAAACCACGGCGCCGGTTCGGCTGCCGGGCTCACCGCCGTCACGGTCAACGAGACGCCGTCGACGGCGATGGATCCCTTCTCCGCAATGTAGCGGGCCAGTCCGGTGGGAACGCCGAACCGGAGCCGGTCCCAGTTGCCCAGCGCCTCCCGCTCGAGCAGCTGCCCGACGCCGTCCACGTGGCCCTGGACGACGTGCCCGTCGAGCCGTCCGCCGGCCTGAACGCAGCGTTCGAGGTTGACGGGGGCGCCGGCAATGAGTTCGCCGATGGTGCTGCGGGTGAGAGTCTCGCCCATGACGTCGACGGTGACGTCCTTGCCGTCGATTGCCGTGGCTGTGAGGCAGACGCCGTTGACGGCGATGGAGCCGCCGAGGGCCAGTCCCTCGGTGCTGCCGGGCGCGTGAAGCCGGACGGTGGCGCTGACGTCACCGTGGCGGTCAACGGACAGCACCTGTCCCTGTTCGGCGATAATTCCGGTAAACATCAATTGCCTCCTGCGGCAGTGTCCGCGCCTGGGCGGGACGGGGTTGAAACGGCTGGGGTCTTGGTGGGCGCTGCGGGGACGGGACGCAAGTGCAGGCGAAGGTCGCGGCCCAGCATTTGCACGGCCCCGCCGGCGGCGGCATCCCACTCCCACTGCTGGGCGTTGGCCAGGGTGGTGATGCCGAGGTCCTCAAGTGCGGGGGTTCCGGAACCCAGAAGGGTCGGGGCAAGGTAAACGATGAGTTCGTCCACAAGCCCGGCGGCAAGGAAGGCGCTGAGGATCCGGGAGCCGCCTTCCACCATGAGGTGGCGGACGCCGGCAGAGAACAGCTCCTCCAGCGCCTCCCGGGGATTCCGCGTAGGCAGGTGCAGGACTTTACCGTCGGCACCGTGAATGGCGGCGCCGTCGGGAATCCCCCGGTAGCCCATCACGACGCGCAGTGGCTGGCTGCCGGTGGGTTTGCCGTCGGCACCGCGGGCCGTGAGCCGGGGATTGTCGACCAGGACCGTCTGGGTTCCAACCAGGATCGCGTCGATCCGGCCACGCAGGGCGTGGTTGTCGGCAAGCGATTCCGGGCTGGAAATCCACTGGCTGGTGCCGTCGCTGGCGGCGATGCGGCTGTCGAGGGTCTGGGCGATGTGCAGGGTGACAAACGGCCGCGAGGCTGCGACGGCGTCGAACCAGCGCCGGTTCATCTCCAGTGCGGAGCTGGCGCCAAGTCCGGAGCGGACACGGACGCCCGCGGCGCGGAGGGTGGCGGCGCCGCCCGCCGCGGGATCGTGCGGATCGTCCACAGCGTAGATAACGTCCGTGATGCCGGCCTCGATGATGGCCTGCGCGCAGGGACCTGTGCGCCCGCAGTGGTTGCACGGTTCCAGTGTGACCACCATGGTGGCGCCGGCGAGGTTGTGGCCGGCGGCCGCGGCGCGATCGATAGCGTCGGCTTCCGCGTGGGCGGTGCCCGCACCCCGGTGGTAACCGGTGGCGATCCCGGTTCCGTCAGCGGCGATCACCACGGCGCCAACCAGCGGGTTCGCACCGCGCGGACCCTGCAGGGCAGCGGCGAGGGCCGCGTTCATGGCGGCGGCCTCGGCCGGGCTGAACGTGGCATCCGCCAGCGCAGCGGACTCGTTGCCAGCCCCAGGGGTCGAGTTTTTGCTGCTCATCAACCTGCCACCGGATGTTCGGACACCCTGGAGGTGAAGAGCCATCGCAAAGAGTACATAAGTGCGTGTCGTTCCTTCCCGCAAAAGCCGCGATGGCCCCGGGGTATACGACAGCGAACTTCCGCGGCGCCGCGAGGGCACCGCAGTAACAGCTGTACGTGCTTCTCTCATCCAGACTTTAACTGTCGGTACCGGAGTTCCACCGGTTCAACCGTCTGCCGGCAGTCCTCCCGAGGGAGGCGCCGGCTCGCGGGTCGCGGACTATAACCGCCGGTTCGGACTTACACCGACCCCGGAGCACGTATGTGTGTTGCTATTCTGGCACAACTGTGGGGCAGCGTTGGCTATTCCCCTCTGCCTGATGTTGCGGCAGGCGTCCTGTCGGAGTAGCGCTACCGGCGCTGGCCGGCAGCACGGAGCCTTCCGATTGCCTCGGCCGGATCCTCGGCACCATAGACCGCAGAGCCGGCCACAAAGACGTTGGCACCGGCGTCCGCGGCACGCCAGATGGTGTCCTCGGTGATACCGCCGTCGACCTGCAGCGCCACGTCCAGACCGGACGCGTCAATGGCTGCGCGGGCCCGGCGGATCTTCGGCAGCGTGAGGTCAAGGAATTCCTGGCCGCCAAAGCCCGGCTCCACGGTCATGATCAGCAGCATGTCCAGCTCGCCGAGCATATCCAGGAACGGCTCCACGGCACTGCCCGGCCGCAGGGCCAGGCCCGCCTTGGCACCGCGGGCCCGGAGCTCCCGCGCGAGCTTGATTGGTGCGTTGGACGCCTCGGCGTGGAACGTCACGGAGGCAACCCCGGCGTCGGCGTAAGCGGGAGCCCAGCGGTCCGCGTGCTCGATCATGAGATGGGCATCCAGCGGCACCGGGCTGATCTCCTGCAGGCGCGCCACCACGGGCAACCCGAGCGAGAGATTCGGCACAAAGTGGTTGTCCATGACATCGACATGCACCGCATCCGCAGTGGCAATTCTGCGGAGTTCGGATTCGAGGTTGGCGAAGTCGGCGGAGAGAATGCTCGGGTTGATACAGCACTTGGCCATGGGAAATTCCTTGTCTTTCTGCTGAGATATCCAGCGAGGTCGCGGACGTTCAGGGTTCAGTATTCACTCGCCATCAGGCCTTTTTGTGGATGAGCGCCAGGAACATGGCGTCCGTCCGGTGCACGTGCGGCCAGAGCTGGGCGGTGAGCTCGTGACCGGCTTCGAGATGGCCGGTGAGGCTGACGCTGTCCAGCACAGACCCGGCATCGAGCAATTCCAGGTCCTCGCGTTTGCGCAGCACATCGCTGACGACGGCGGTAGTTTCCGCCGGGTGCGGTGAGCAGGTCACGTAGGCCACCACACCGCCGGGCTTCACGGCCGCCAGTGCGGACTTGAGCAGCTCACGCTGGAGCGGACCAAGGTCCGTCAAGTCCTTGGGAGTCCGGCGCCACCGGGACTCCGGGCGGCGGCGCAGTGCGCCAAGCCCGGTACAGGGTGCATCGACGAGCACACGGTCGAAACTCTCCGGCATCTCCGTGCCCACATCGCGGCCGTCGCCGGTCCGCACATGCCAGACCTCGTGCGGCACAGCCGCAAGCGCCTGCCGGACCAGTTTGGCCCGGTGCGGTGCGGGCTCGTTGGCCAACAGCGTGGCGCCCTGTTCCCGGGCGAGGGCGCCGAGCAGCGCAGCCTTACCTCCCGGGCCGGCGCACATGTCCAGCCAGCGCTCGGCGGCCGGGTCCGTGCCGGTGCCGGCACTCACTCCGGCACTGGCACGGAGGTCCACAGCCGCCAGGGCGCGGGCCACAAGCTGTGAGCCGACGTCCTGGACGCGGGTGGTGCCCTCGCGGACGGACGTGAGCCTGCCGAGGTCACCGCCGCTGGAGAGCGCAGAACCTTCGACGAGTTCGCCGGGCGTGGCACCGCCGTCCAGGGCCTCCGCCAGGCTCCCGAGTCCGGGCAGCGCAACAAGGTTGACCACAGGCGCGGCGTTGTCCGCCTCCAGAAGATCACTGATTTCGCTGACCGGACGGCCGTGGGCCACCAGGGACTGCCTCAGCGCCCGGACGATCCATTCCGGGTGCGCGTAGCGGATGGCGGCTTTGGTGGTTTCGTCCGTCTCTTCGGCCAGCAGCAGGTCCAGCCACTCCTCGAGGGTATGGGCGGACACCTTGCGCAGCACAGCATTAATGAGAGCCGACGGGCCGGCGCCAATCACCGCGCGGGCCAGGCCGACGGTCTGATCCAAAGCAGCGTGGGCGGGCACGCGCATGGCCAGCAGCTGGTGGGCGCCGATCCGGAGCGCGTCGAGGACAGCCGGATCCAACTGATCCAGCGGCCGGTCCACGCAGCGGGCCAGAACGGCGTCGTAAGTTCCTTGGCCGCGCAGCGCGCCGTAGCTTAGTTCCGTAGCGAAGCCGGCGTCGCGTTTGTCCAGTCCGTGGTGCCGGATACGGGCGGGCAGGACGAGGTTGGCGTAGGCGTCCTCGGCCGCGACGGCACGCAAAACTTCGAAGGCTACCAGCCGGGCGGGATCAGCCCTGCGGGTGCGCTGGGAGGGGGCGTTTTCGGTGAAACCGCGCTGTGGTCCGCGGTTGCGTTCCCGGCCCTGCGCGTTGCGAAAGCTGCCATCCCGGCCGCCGCCGCCCTGTCCGGCCGCTCCGCCGGCACCGCGCTGACCGCTTGACCCGCCGCGTTTGGGGCCGTTGCCCCGGCCGCTCGTCCCGGACTCGCTCATTCGAACACCACGCTTTCAAGGGTTGACTGTCCGCGCGCCCAGTCGGCGGCGGCCATCATTTTTTTGCCTGCTGGCTGGATCCGGGTAAGTTCCACCGGGTGTGAGCCGGTTCCCACCAGCACGCTCTTGCCGTCCAGGCCAAGCTGCCCGGGTTCCAGCCCCGGCCCACCCGGTCGCAAAACGACCGGTTCCAGCTTGATCCGCTGGCCGTCCAGGGTGGTCCACGCACCGGGTTCGGGTGTGACCCCACGGGCGCGACGCCCTATCGCCAGGGCGGGCTGCTGCCAGTCCAGCCGGCCGTCCTCAAGAGTGAGTTTCGGGGCCACGCTGACCTCGCCCAGTTGCGGCACAGCGGCGGCCTTGCCGGCGTCGACCGCGGACAGCGTCTGGGTCAGCAGCACCGCACCGGTGTGGGACAAGCGCTCCAGCAGAGCGCCCGCGGTGTCGTCGGGCCTGACCGCCTCAGTCAGCGTGCCGTACACCGGCCCGGTGTCCAGCCCCTCTTCCAAGAGAAAGGTGACAGCGCCGGTGACATCGTCTCCGGCGATCAGAGACCGCTGCACAGGCGCAGCGCCCCGCCAGGCCGGCAGCAGTGAAAAGTGCAGATTGATCCAGCCGTGGGGCGGAACATCCAGGGCTGGCCGAGGAATAAGCCCGCCGTAGGCCACGATGGCGGCTGCGTCGGGAGCAGCGGCTGCGATCTCGGCTGTCACCGCGGCGTCGACCTTCGAGGCATGGATGATTCTGATGCCCAACTCCGCGGCCCGGGCCGCAACGGGCGACGGCGCCAGCACCCGTTTGCGTCCAATCGGCGCATCCGGCCGGGTCAGGACGGCGACGACGTCGAATCCGGCGGCAACCAGCGCGTCCAGGGACGGAACGGCCACAGCAGGCGTCCCGGCGAAGAGAACCCTCACGGGGTGTTACCGAAGGAGCCGACGCTTCCCGCCCCCGACGTGCCGGAGCCGAAGCTCGTGCCGACCGTCCGGGCGCGTTTCGCCGTCGTCTGCTCGGTAATTGAGTCGTAGTTGGCGTTCCGGATGGCGCGCAGTGCAGCCTTCCGGTCCTCACCTTCCAGCCGGTCCGTGAAGAGAACGCCGTTGAGGTGGTCCGTTTCATGCTGGAACGCCCGCGCCAACATGCCTTCGCCTTCCACTTCAACGGGGTTACCGTGCATGTCCACGCCGGTGACGCGGGTGAGCCGGTGCCGGCGGACGGGGAAGCCGAGGCCGGGAATGGAGAGGCAGCCCTCCACTTCGTCCGGCTGGAAGTCCTCGCTGTTTTCCAGCACCGGGTTGATGATGTGCCCCTCGACGCCACGAATGCGGTAGGTGAAAACCCGCTGGCTGACTCCGACCTGGGGCGCGGCCAAACCTGCGCCGTCCACGTCCTCCATGGTTTCGGTCATATCGGCAACAAGCTTCGCCAGCTCAGGCCCGAAATCCGTCACGGGATCGGCAACTGTGCGCAGCACAGGATCGCCGATGATGCGGATATTCAAAATGGCCATGTGCAATCTGTCCTTAGAGTGGGCGGCGATGGGATCCAGTCCAGTTTAGTTGCACGCCGGACACCGGGCAGGACGCACCCGGGAATTGGAGCGGGCCGGCCGTTTAAGGTTCCACTGGAGGCGCCCGGGCGCGGGGCGCCGGTTCGGGCGCGGGGCGCCGGTTCGGGCGCCGGGCGCCGGTTCGGGCGCGGGCGGCAAAGAACCTCTGGCTCACTTCGGTGGGCTGAGGACGGGATCGGTTTATTGTCGTAGCCCCGAGAGACAATAAACGTGTGGAAGTCATCAGGGATTTCATCGAGTTTCAGGACTTGGGCCGGGGCGCGGAGCCCGGCACAAACTGCGGTGCTGCCGGGTCCGGGACACCGGATCCGGCCGGGCAGTCCGGCGTGGGTGAGGCCCTCGCCACGCTTAGGGCTGTGAGTTTGACGGCGGTCGGGGACGCGGCGTTGCTGGGGTTCCAGGCCGCGTCTGATTTCGCCGGGACGGTGGAGGAAGCCTCCCGGGTCGTGGAGTACCTGCAGCTCGTGGCGGCCGCCGCCGTGGACCGGACCCGGAAGCAGTCCGCGGCAACCGCCGCGAAGCGGGCAAGTTCCTGGACTACCGGCTGGCGCGAAACCCCATGCTCCCCCGGCACGGCCACGGCCGCAGCATTCGCGGCCGGCCCGGCTGACTCGGCCGGGGTTGCTGGCTCGCCAAGTCCAGCCGGCCCGGCCGGCTGGACCGGGGTTGCTGGCCCGCCCCGCCCAGCCGGCCCGGGTGGGGACGCGGGCGCGGCCGGGGTTGTTGCCGGCGACGGGTGTGGTGTGGATGACGGGTACCGGAACACCGGGGAGTTCCTGCGGGCCCGGTTGCGGATCAGCGCCGCGGAGGCCCGGCGCCGGCTGTCCCTGTCCGGGGACCTGCTGCCCCGGCAGGGCTTCACCGGGGAACCCTTACCTGCCGTGCACGCCGAACTCGGTGCCGCGGTCGCTGCCGGGACCATCGCGTCCCGGCCCGCGGGCACCATCAGCCTGGCCCTGGACCGGGTACGGCACCTCTGCGACACGGACACCCGGGACCGGATGGAACACGCCCTGACCCAAACGGCGGCCGAGAACGACCCCGACTTCCTCGCCCGCGTCGCCCGGAGCTGGATGGACGCGATCGATCAAGACGGCGCCGAACCCTCCGAGGAGCTCCTGCGCCAACTCCAGGGCCTGTTCATCCGCAAACCCCGCCACGGACTCCAACACCTGGAAATCTTCGCGACCACCGAACAATTCGAACACCTCCTCACGGTCATGAACACCGCCACGAACCCCCGCACCCCGGCCACACCACCGACCACCACCGCCCCCGCCTGCCCGGCCGGCAGCACCCTGGACTGGGCACTCCCAGGCACCACCACCAGCACCAGCACCGGTAATGGCGCCTGCGACGGTGGTGGCGGCGGTGTTGTGCTGGATTTGCGCTCACGGCCGCAGAAACACCTCGACGGGCTCGTAGGTGCCTGCAAAGCAGCGCTCACCACCGGGCTGCTGCCCGCCACCGGCGGGCTGCGGCCCCAGGTCATGGTCACCATCGACTACCGCGACCTCCTGGCCCGCCTGCGCCGGACCGACGAACCCGGCAACGGCCCCGAACCCCTCAACGGCACTGAGTGCACGAACGGCTCCCCCTCCGCAGGAACACCGGCGCATACGGGGGCGATGCTGTTCACCGGGCCCGTCACCGCCTCGACCGCACGGAAGATCGCCTGCGACGCGGACATCATCCCGGTCCTGCTCGGCAGCGAAGGCCGGGTCCTGGACATCGGCCGGGCCACCCGGATCTTCCCGCCGCACATCCGCAAAGCCCTCACCGCCCGCGACCAAGGATGCGCCTTCCCCGGCTGCACCATCCCGGCCCCCTGGTGCGAAGCGCACCACATCACCTACTGGTCCCGCGGGGGAACCACCGGCACAGACAACGGAGTCCTGCTGTGCTCACACCACCACCACATCATCCACAAAGAACACTGGACCATCCACCTCCGCACCGGCATCCCCTGGTTCATCCCCCCACCCCACGTCGACCCACGCCAAAAACCCCAACGAAACCACTACTTCCACCCGCACCCCTCACCACCGCCAGCTAACGACGTTCGCTAGGTAACTCCGTGGGGGTGTCGGATGTAACGCTGAATCGGGGGTTGGCCTGACACGCCGGGCGGCGAACGCGCCGGCTTGGGCCTGAAGAAGATGAATGAGTACCAAGGCTTGACCGGCGACGGTCCCCCGCGACGGCCCCGGCGCCCGGCCCTGCGTGATAGTTGTTTGGCGGTACTTAGCGGTTGATGGGCGGCGGCAGCAGCGGGAGCAAAGCGGTTCCGGCGGCTGTGGTGTCCGCAGACATCTCCCAGACCCGGCGCAGGGCGCAGAACTTCCACCAGTGGTGTTTCAGGACTTCGGGGTTGGCCCGCAGCGGCCGCACCTCCGTTTGTCCGATGGCAACGGCCAGCAGAATTGGCGATTCGCCGTGCTGCCAGGCTTCCCATTCCCCTGCCACCGGATCCACCAGGCTTTCCTCGGCCTTCATGCCGGCCACGAGCTGCATAACCACCTTGTCATCCAACGGTTTAACCGTGCCGTCCCGGCTGGTGCCCTTGGTCTTGTAGTCGATCAGGCAGGTCCGGCCGTTGATCTTGGCCACGAGGTCAAGGGTGCCGGCATAGCCGACGGTCTTATTCCAGACCGTGATTTCCGGTGCGATCGGCTCCACCTGGAAAAGCTCCCACCACTCGTCGAAACGCGCAGCAAAAGCTTCTTCTCCGTTGGCGGCCAGGGCCTCCCGGGTTTCCTTCATGTGGTGCGGACGGCCAAGAGCCCGCAGCGCAACTTGCTCACAGTAGTTATGCACCCGGTCACCGCGCTTCGCGGCATCGTCACGGTAGGTCTCCGCTGCTTTAGCCGCTCGACTCACCGCCTGGCGGACTTTCGCAGGACTGCCGAGGATGCCAGGAAGCGTTGGATCCTGGGCCAGGCTGTTCGCTCCCATGTACCCGAACCAGCCGTCCAACCCGTGGGGCTGCTGCCCGATCACCGTGGTGATGGAGGGTACGGAGAACTGCTCTGACGTGGAGCGCGCATACATCCGGCCGTAGTCCGTGGCGTGGGCAAGAAGTGGGGCGGTCATGGCAAAACTCTTTCACGGGGGTGTGACAGTGGAAAAACACAGTAAAAACACAGTGCAAAAACAATGGTCCGTTCCGCTCAGTGAGCGGAACGGACCATGAATTGGGTGGGCGATACTGGGTTCGAACCAGTGACCTCTTCGGTGTGAACGAAGCGCGCTACCACTGCGCCAATCGCCCCAATGCCATTGAATGCTAGCCCACACCCGGCGCAATTGAGAAATCGAGCCCGCCGCGGGAACCAGCCGGAACCGCACTGAGCCACTGGAGCCGGCGTAGCGTCCGCAGCCGCGGCGCCGGGCCCGCGCCAGCCGCAGAAGAAAACGCAGACGAAATTACACGGCTGTAATTAGAGAAAACCCCTAGAACACAAGGATGCAGGCACCAACGGAGGCGACGGCGCTGGTGCGATTTGTAAGTTCCCTGAACCTCCTATAGAGTTCTTACTCGTTGGAACGCGAGGAAATGCCGATTGTGGCAGCGAATTGCAGACAATACTGCGGACGTAGCTCAGCTGGTAGAGCACCACCTTGCCAAGGTGGATGTCGCGAGTTCGAATCTCGTCGTCCGCTCGCAGGACACTGTCACGGTAGGGTTCTCCGGAATCCTACTTACACGGTGGGTTGGCCGAGAGGCGAGGCAGCGGCCTGCAAAGCCGTATACACGGGTTCGAATCCCGTACCCACCTCGGTGAAAACCCTGGTTTCCGGCTTCTGTCGGATGCAAGGGGCGATTGGCGCAGCGGTAGCGCGCTTCCCTGACACGGAAGAGGTCACTGGTTCGATCCCAGTATCGCCCACTAAAGCAAGGTAACTTGCTTGTTGCAGTACCACCGGCCCGGCCGGCATGGAACAAAATGCGGACGTAGCTCAGCTGGTAGAGCACCACCTTGCCAAGGTGGATGTCGCGAGTTCGAATCTCGTCGTCCGCTCTCTTATTTACCTACAAATCCACTCCGGATCCTTCCGGTTGCGGGCGATTGGCGCAGCGGTAGCGCGCTTCCCTGACACGGAAGAGGTCACTGGTTCGATCCCAGTATCGCCCACCACGAAAGCAGCTCCACCGGAGCTGCTTTTTTTCTATGCCCCACCGGTACCGGACGCCGGATGTCCGGCCCCGCCCCTCATTACCCTGTGGGCGGACACCCTTGGCTCTCCTGCCGCCCCACGCTAGGGTTGATAGCGCTAGGAGCGATCTGGCTCCGCGACCGAAGGGAGGTGCCCGTGGGTTTACTTGACGATCTAAAGGGCAAGGCTCAGCACATCATTGGTGGCAACGAACAAGCCATCAAGGACGGCATCCAAAAGGCCGGTGATTTCGTCGATTCTAAGACCGGCGGAAAGCATGCCAGCAAGATAGATGCCGTGCAGCGGGGCGCTTCCGGCTTCGTGGAGAAAGCGAACGACCGGCCGAACACGGCCCCGGTCGCCGATCAGACTCCCGGAGCCGGTGAACCCCCCGTAGCCGGGGAACCCCGCCAGCCAGGCCTCTGACCCAGATGCGTCAGCGAGGTGCCGGTCCCGCCGAGAGGCGGCGCCGGCACCTCCGGCATTTAAACGCCGGCCGACCCTGAGCGGCATTCAAAGAAGCAGCGCGGGAACGTCAGGACGCCTCGTGGTTCTGGCCCTCGCGGGCCAAGGCAGTGAGCCTCGATACGGCGCGGAAGTATTTCTTCATGTATCCGCCGGTCATCATTTCCTCGGTGAAGAGCTGGTCGAACGGCACACCGCTGGCCAGGATGGGTACGTCTTTGTCGTAAAGACGGTCCGCGAGCACCACGAACCGCAGTGCCACGGCCTGCTCGGTGATGGTGTGCACGTTCTTCCAGACCACGCCCTCGATTCCGTCCAGCATCTGGCGGTAACGGCTGGGGTGGACGCCGGCCAGATGATTGATCAGCGTACTGAATTCATCGCGCGCCACGGTCTTGCCGTGAAACTCATTCTGCATGTGGTGGGTCAACTGATCATTCGCCAGCGGCAGCGGCGCCGCGGGCAGTCCGCGGTGACGGAAGTCCTCGCCGTCGATGCGGACGACGTCGAACTGGTCCGCCAGCACCTGGATCTCCCGGGCAAAGTCGACGGCGGCAAAGCGGCCGTCGCCGAGGGAACCCGGCAGGGTGTTGGAGGTGGCCGCGAGTTTGACGCCGGCGTCGGCCAGTTCGCGCATAAGCCGGGACATCAGGACGGTGTCGCCCGGATCATCGAGTTCGAATTCGTCGATGCAGACCAGTTTGTAGTGGCTCAGCGCCTCAACTGTTTTGCGGAAGGACAGCGCCCCCACCAGGTTGGTGTATTCCACGAACGTACCGAATGCCTTGGGACCCGGGGCGGCATGCCACAGGGAAGCCAGCAGGTGCGTCTTGCCAACACCGAAGCCGCCGTCAAGGTAGATCCCGGCGCGTGAGGTGTCCTTCTTGCCGAAGAAACGTTTGAAAAGCCCGTCGCCGTCGCCCGCACCGACGTTTGCCGCGAAACCCTCAAGCGCCCTGACCGCAGCGGCCTGGCTGGATTGCGCCGGATCCGGCCGGTAGCTGGAAAACGACACCTCACCAAAGCGCGGCGACGGATAGAATCCGTTGAGGAGTTCATCCACTGACACTGCCGGAGTGCGGGCGGCGAGCTGTTCGATCTGTACCAAGGTGGTCCGTTCTGCTGGTCTCTAGTCCCTGAAAAGACTACCGGCAAAGCGCGGGGACCCTGTCGGGGCCGGAGGCCCGGGTAAACCGCACGTGACCAAGGCCATATTTCCCCATTGTGAACCCCGCGGGACAATCCCGACGGCGCATGACTAGGGTGGAGGAAGGCCCGGCGCCGCATTTTTGTCTTCGACGGCCCGGCCTCCTGACCGCTTCAGTGAAAGGCCACCTCCATGCCCTACCCCGTCGAGCAGAACGAGAAGTTCGCCGCCTACGCCCACCCCGAACGCCTCGTGTCCACGGAATGGCTGGCCGCCGCAATCGAGTCCGGCGCCCTCAGCGACGGCAAGCTCGTGGTGGTGGAATCCGACGAAGACGTTCTGCTCTACGAGATGGGCCACATACCCGGTGCGGCGAAGATCGACTGGCACACGGATTTGAACGATGAGGTCACCCGCGACTACGTCGACGGCGCAGCCTTTGCCGCCCTCGCCGCGACCAAGGGAATCTCCCGCGACAGCACCGTGGTGATCTACGGCGACAAGTCGAACTGGTGGGCGGCGTACGCCCTGTGGGTCTTCGAGCTGTTCGGACACGCAGACGTCCGGCTGCTCGACGGCGGACGGGACAAGTGGATCGCCGAGGGCCGCGCCCTGACCACCGACAAACCCGCACCCACCCCGGGTGAGTACCCCGTCGTCGAACGCCACGACGCACCCATCCGCGCCTTCAAGGACGACGTCCTGGCCCACTTCGGCAAACCGTTGATCGACGTCCGCTCTGCGGAGGAGTACACCGGACAGCGCACGCACATGCCGGCGTACCCTGAAGAGGGCGCCCTGCGCGGCGGCCACATTCCCACCGCGGCCTCCATTCCCTGGGCCCGGGCCGCTGCCGAGGACGGCACCTACCGCACCCGTCCCGAACTCGAAGCCCTGTACCTTGGCGAGGCCGGCCTGAAAAAGGGCGACGACGTGGTGGCATACTGCCGCATCGGCGAACGTTCCAGCCACACCTGGTTCGCGCTCAAGTACCTGCTGGGCTTCGACTCTGTCCGCAACTACGACGGATCATGGACCGAGTGGGGCAATGCGGTCCGCGTCCCGATCGTCAAGGGCACCGAACGCGGCACGGTCCCGGCCACCGACTAACCCGGCATCTGCGGGCCCGGCCAGGACACAACCGGCACGCGTGCGTAAGCTGGAGGTGATGAATACTTCTGCCCTCCCCACCGCCCTGGCGGAAATTGTTGATGACTTCCAGGCCGTCACCGAACCCGAGCGGCTCCAGCTGCTGCTCGAGTTCTCCCGTGAACTCCCGGAACTCCCGGACCGGCTCAAGGACCACCCGGAACTGATGGAGCAGGTGGTGGAGTGCCAGTCACCGCTGTTCCTGACCATTGAGACGGAACCTTCCGACGGCGGCACGGCCCGCGCCGTCCGGCTCTTTTTCAAGGCGCCCCCGGAGGCCCCCACCACCCGCGGCTTCGCCAGCGTGTTGCACGAAGGTCTGGACGGTCTAAGCCCGGCGCAGATTCTGGCTGTCCCGGATGACATGCCCGAGCTGCTGGGCCTCACCCGGGCCATCACTCCGCTGCGGATGCGCGGGATGACGGCGATGCTGGGCCGGATCAAGCGCAAGGTCGCTGCCTTGCCGCAGCAGTCCTGACAGCCGCCGGTCACCCCCGGTACGATGGCACGCAAGCAGGCGTCACAGGGAACCCCGGCCACCGCCGCATTGGCGGCCGCCGGGGTTCCTTTTGTCGTCCATCCCTACAGCCATGACCCCGCGGCGGCCAGCTACGGGCGGGAAGCTGCGGAGGTACTCGGCATCGATCCGGGAAGGGTGTTCAAGACCCTGATGGTCGACGTCGACGGCCGCCTCGCCGTCGGCGTCGTACCGGTGAGCGGCAACCTCGATCTCAAGGCGATGGCCGCCGCCCTGGGCGGCAAGAAGGCGGCAATGGCGGACCCGGCCATCGCAGAACGCCGGACCGGCTACGTGCTGGGCGGCATCTCGCCCCTCGGACAACGCCACCCCTCCCCCACTGTGGTAGATGACAGCGCACTGGTCCTGGCCACAATATTGGTCTCGGGCGGGCGGCGCGGGCTGGACGTCGAGCTGAGTCCGGCCGAACTTATCCGGCTCACCCAGGCCACGACGGCGCGGATTGGTACCGGCAGGAACTAGCCGGTTTGGTCCAACATCGCGGCGCACCCGTCCGGCGTTCCCCCGCAGCGGTGTCCCCCGTTGAGGATGCTGTTATTGGCACTGTTGTCGGCCGACCTTGCCGTGGAGTGTTAACTCGGCGGAACCGGCGCCTCGGTCGCGGGCAAGGCAGTCGCGGGTGGAGTGTGTGCGGCTGACACGGGCGCAGGGATCTCAGGATTGGACTGGCCGGGATTCTGGCGCGGCGCGAGCTGTCGCCCCAGCCAGGCTGAGACCAGCCGCTCCCAGCGGTCGGGATCCACATTCCATTCTTTGGTATGCCGGGCCCGGTCGAAGGTCTCAAAGGTGACCATGTCCGGATTCTTTTCCGCCAATGCGGCAGACGGGCCGTACGGGACGTACTCGTCGTCGACACTATGGACGATCAGCGTGGGCGTCCGCAGCTCCACCGCCCTGGAGACCCAGTCCATCGCCTTGAGATCCACGGGCGCGGCAAGGCCGGTCAGCCGGCGGCCCAGTTTGTGGCTCATCATCAGCTGTCCGTACCGGCCCACCGCCGACGGGATCCGGTTAAGTTCGGCGTGGTGCGCCAGCACGTTGACCCAGTTGATGACCGGGGCGTCCAGCACCATGGCCCGGATCAGGGTGTGGTGACGGGACAGGTCGGCGGTCTGGAGGCAAATGGCCCCGCCCATGGACCAGCCAAAGAGCACCACTTCGCCGGCGCCGTGGGCGACGGCGTATTCGATGGCAGCCTCAACGTCGCGCCATTCGGTGGAACCCAGGCCGTAGCGGCCGTCCTGCGCCAGGGGCGCGAGACCGTCATTGCGGTACGAGATCAGCAGGCTGGACATGCCCAGGTCCAGGGCAGTCCGTACAGCCCGCAGGCACTCCTGCCGGCTGGCGCCGCGGCCGTGGACCATGATGGCCCAGACGCCGGACTCCTGCGGCGCGCGGACCAGCCACGCGGGGGCGGACCCGCCGTCGACGTCGATGTCCACGTCTTCTGCGGACACGCCGATACTGGCAGGATCCGGATACGCCGCTCCGTTCCAGTAGCCGCGGCGGGCCGTGCTGAGGTCGCCGCTGTAGACGGCCTCGACCTCGCGCTGCACCGTCCGCTCCGCCGGGGAATACGAGATGATGCGCCCGATGCGGGCGTGCCCACGGCCGCCGTCGAAGAACAATCCGTAGACGCCCTCCACGGTGGCCTCGGGTGTAGCGGCGAGGATGACCTGGAGCCGGTGCCCGCCGCGGATCACCGCGAGGATTTCCTGGTCCTCCTCCTTGACCTTGGCCGGGGTGATGACGCGGCGTGCGAAATAGAGGGCGAGTGCGGAGGAACCGGCGGCCAGCAGGCCCGCCGCAGCACTTCCGCCGATGATCCCGGCGAGAGCCCATTTGGCGCTGCCCTTGACCGATACCACGGCCGGGCCGGTGGCGGGAGCGCGGCTGGCCTGTCCACGGACGGCGGTGATCCGGCGCGGATCCGGCAGGAGGCGGGGGGAGGAAGCCATGGCACCATTCTTACCGAACTCTCCGCCGACCGCGGCATCCGGCAGCACCCGGAGCCTCCGGGGCACCATGATCGGTGCGCAGCCAGCGGCGCACGCCCGGGCTCCGCACGACTAGGCTGGTGGCATGAGTGATCCAATCGTCATTTTGACAGAAGAGCCCCTCGGCGCGGACGACCGCGTCAACATCGAATCCCTGCTGGCCGGCGGTGATGCACCGCTCGTGGTCCTGGTTCCGGCCAGCACGGAGCGGCACCTGCTGGTGGACTTCCTGGAGAACCTCTCCCTGCTGCAAATCTCCAAGGCCTTCCGTGAACTGACGGCACACTCCGACCCCGCAGAAGAACGCGCCGAGGCCGCCGAGACGCTGGCGGTCTCGCTCGCTGCGCTGGCCGGCCTCGGCAGCGGCGTGACCGGCGAGATCGTCGACGGCGGGCCCGTCGAGGCGATGGTGGACCGGGTCAAGGAACTCGGCGCCGGGCAGGCCGTGGTGATTACGCGCCCGCACGCCGTCGCGGACACGTTCCACACTGACTGGGCCACGCAGGCACAGGACAAGCTGGGACTGCCGGTCCTGCATCTTTATGCCGGATCGGGATTTATCGGAGACTCCTGAGCGTTAGTGAGGCTATGAGCATCTTTAGCAACAGGCCAAACGTACCGCCCGTCCCGGCCCCCGCGCGTGAAAGCGCGCTCGGGTCCGAGGCGGACCCCGTCAACCCGCCCGTGGAAAAATCGGACGAGCAATGGCGGCAGGAATTGACTCCCGAGGAGTACCGGGTGCTCCGCCAGGCCGGAACCGAGCGGCCCTACACCGGTGAGTACTGGGATACCCATACGTCCGGCGTCTACCAATGCCGTGCCTGCGGTACGGAGCTTTTCACGAGCCGGGAAAAGTTCGATTCGCACTGCGGATGGCCCTCCTTCTGGGCTCCGCTCGCGGACGGCACGGTCCGATATATCCACGACCGCACCCTGGGCATGGAACGGGTCGAGGTCCGCTGCGCCCATTGCGACTCACACCTCGGCCATGTGTTCGAGGGTGAAGGCTACGGAACACCCACCGACCAGCGGTTCTGCATAAATTCGGTCTCGCTGAAGCTCGTCTCCGCGGACGACGCCGGCCAGTAGTATCGGCAAGTCTCGGCGCAGCCCTGCGGCCTCTGGAGCTGAATGAGGCTGCGCCGTCGACTTGCCCCAGACTTTCTTATGCTCGCACCATTTTTGCGTTAGGGATTCTGTTTGCTTGCTACGCTCGTTTCAGCTACTGACGAGCGACGCTCCCAGCACACAGAAAGGCGCCTGCTAACGATGACTACCACCGCAATCACCACCACAGCCCCGATTTCGGCCACCACCCCGGAGTGGCTGCAGCTTAAGGCTGCCGCTACCGCGCTGCAGGCCTTTCAGGTCCAGGATGGCTCCGTACCGGACGCCGCCGACCACGAGGCCGCCGCCGGTTACGTCCGCGCCATTTCAGCTGCCATCGAATCCTTGGCGCCCTCGCTTCCGCACGACGCCGACTACCTCACCCTTCTGGTCGCCGACTTCGGCCGCTGGGCCGACGGCGGTTTTGGTATTCCCGACTTCCTGGACTCCCTGCAGGCGTTTCAGCCGCAACGGCACCGGGTCAACGGCCGGCAGCACCTCGTCGTGTTCCCCATGTACACGCAGAACGGCAGCAGCAACCGCCTGGTCGAGGCCGTACTGATCGAGGTCATCTGGCCCGAGTTCATCGCCGGGCTCGAGGAGGGCGAATACTCCAACAAACTTTTCGTCCCCATCCGTTTCCTTGATTTCACCCCGGGCTACGACACCAACTCCGCGGTGCTGTTCCCCGAAACCGTCGCCGTCCGCGAGACCCCCACGTTCACCTGGGGCGCTATTTTCGCCGACCGCGAAGCAGCCCGCTTCCGCCGTGTGCTCCGGGCCGCCGCGGAGATTACCTCGCTGCAGCTGCCGGAAGACGCCGCAGGGCTGCTTGAGGATCAGGAACTGACGCAGGAAACCTTCGTAATGTGGGACCTGATCCATGACCGCACCCACATGCGCGGGGACCTGCCCTTCGACCCGTTCATGATCAAGCAGCGCATGCCGTTCTTCCTGTACTCCCTGGAAGAGCTGCGCTGTGACCTCACCGCTTTCCGGGAGTCGGTGGCAATCGAAAAAGACGAAGACGCCGACCCGGAAGCTCGCCGGCACGCCAAGCTGGTCCAGTACGCCGTCATTTTCGATCGGATCTTCCGGTTCGCGATCACCGGCAGCCGCGTCCGCAACTACGACGGACTGGGTGGCCAGTTGCTGTTCGCATGGATGCATCAGCACCATGTCCTGCACTGGACCGACAGCAAACTTAGCATCGACTGGGACGAGGCAGCCGGTGTTGTGGTTGAACTCGGCGCCAAAATCGAGGAGCTGTACTGGCGCTCCATCGACCGCCCCAAGATGGCGCACTGGCTGGCTGCCTACGAGCTGATCTCCGGCACACTCGCGCCCAACCCGTCCTCCGTCTGGGCCAAGGGTCCGGACGCACTCCCGCTGGCCGGTCCTCCACGCGGCCTCACCGACCAGGTGCTCGACGACGAGTTCCCGCTCTCGATGTTCTACGAGGCCCTTGAGAAGAAGATGCGCCCTGTCATCGAATCGACGGCGGGAATCACCGGCACGTCCTCCACTGGAACGGCCAGCACAGCCCTGAACGCCGGATGAGCACCGGCCGCACCCTGAACGTGGTGGTCACGGGCGGCAGCGGCCCTTCGGGGATCGCCGCCGCCCGCGCCCTGCACAATGCCGGGCTCACAGTTTTCACCGTGGGCTCGGACGAGCCCCGGATCGAAGCGGCCGCCGCGGCGGCGGGCCGCGGCGTCACGCCGTTGGTGTGCGATCTCGCCGATCTCGCCGAGGTCCGGTCGCTGCATGCCACGGTGCGTTCGCTGCTGGCCGAACCCGGCGGGACCGTCGACGGCGTCATCCACCTCGTCGGCGGCTGGCGCGGCGCCAAGGGCATTGCCGACCAGAGCGACGAGGACTGGGACTTCCTGGAACGCGGCGCGATTACGACGCTTCGAAACGTCACGCGGGTGTTTTACGGTGACCTCGCGGCTTCCGGGGCGGGGCGCTTCGCCATGGTCTCCTCCACCGCCGCGGGTCAGCCGACAGCGGCGGGGGCCAGCTACGCGGCGGCCAAGGCCGCTGCCGAGGCCTGGACCCTGGCCGTCGCCGACGGGTTTCACCGGGAGCAAGCGGGCGCCGCCGGGCGCGGAAGTGACGCGGTCCCCGAGGAGCAGCGCAGCGCAGCAGTCATCTTCGTGGTGAAAGCCCTGGTAGACACCGCCATGCGGGCCAAGTCCCCCGAACGCACCTTCCCGGGCTTCACTGACGTGGACGATCTGGCCGCCGCCGCCGCCGGGCTCTTCACCTCCCCCGCCGCGGAACTCAACGGCCGGCGGCTGCCGTTGGTCCCGGACGTCCCTAGACTGAAAGAGTGAGCAAATCGATGACAAGCACAGTTGACACTGCCCCCGCCAGCACGGCGCGGCTCCACGATCCGTCCGTCCGCGGCTTCGCCTCGGACAACTACTCCGGCGTCCACCCCGAGGTGCTGGCGGCTTTGGCCGCCGCCAACGAGGGACACCAGGTCTCTTACGGCGAGGACGACTACACCGCCCGGCTGCAGCAGCTGATGGAGGAACACTTCGGCGCAGGCATCGAGTGCTTCCCTGTCTTCAACGGCACCGGCGCCAACGTCCTGTCGCTGCAATCCCTGCTGCCGCGCTGGGGTGCGGTGATCTGCGCCTCCACGGCGCATATCAACATGGATGAGAACGGCGCCCCGGAGCGGATCGGGGGCATCAAGCTGCTCCAGGTACCCACGGTGGACGGCAAGCTCACCCCCGAGCTGATCGACAAGGAAGCCTGGGGCTGGGGCGACGAACACCGCGCGCAGCCGCTGGCCGTATCAATCACCCAGACCACCGAACTGGGTACCTGCTACACCCCGGACGAGGTGCGGGCCATCGCCGAGCACGTCCATGCCCGGGGGATGAAACTGCACATGGACGGTGCCCGCCTTGCCAACGCCGCCGCCCACCTGGACGTGCCGCTGCGGGCCTTCACCCGCGACGCCGGCGTGGACATCCTCTCCTTCGGCGGCACCAAGAACGGCCTGCTTTTCGGCGAGGTCGTCATCGCACTGAACCCCGCCGCCGCCCAGGGTCTAATCTACCTGCGCAAAATGAACATGCAGCTGGCGTCCAAAATGCGGTTCATGTCCGCCCAGTTCATCGCCCTGCTGGAAGGTGACCTCTGGCTGCGCTCTGCAGCACATGCCAACGCCATGGCGGCCAGGCTCCGTGCCGGCGTCGAGTCAATTCCCGGCGTCGAGCTGAGCCAAAAAACAGAATCCAATGGCGTGTTCGCCATCCTGCCGGCCGGGGCAGCGGACCGGCTGCGGACGTCATTCCGCTTCTACGACTGGAACGAGGCCGCCCGCGAGGTCCGCTGGATGTGCTCCTTCGACACCACCGAGGAGGACGTCGATTCCTTCATCGCCGCCATTAAGCACGAGCTGGCTGCCGGCTGACCCAACCGGCTGGCCGCCGCCGCCCGTCCAAACCTGGAGCGGGCAGCGGCGGCGAGCCTGCCGGGCTTGGGCGCGAGCCTTGCATAATCTTCCATTGTGAACGCACTCGACCAGGTTCCGGAAGATTTTCGGTTTGCCCTGAGTACCCTTCGGCAGGCACGGACCCGGAGTGAGCTGCGCCTGGAGGAGATCCCGGCCCCCGCGCGGCTGGCACCGTTCGCCGTCGCCCTCGGGGCGGAAGTCATCTCCCCCGGCAGACCCCGCCCCTCCGGCGCCGTCCACGGCCCGGCAGCCGCAGCGCTGGCACTCGCTTCCGGAAGCGACGACGTCGAACTGGCCACCGGCCGTTTCATCCTCCTGCACGACCCCGACGGCTCCGAGATATGGGAGGGCGAATTCCGGATCGTCACGTACATCCGTGCCCAGCTGGAAGCGGAAATGGGCAACGACGAGATGCTCGGCTCAGTGGCCTGGACATGGCTGGCCGATGCGCTGGAGAACCAGGCCGCACCCTACCGGTCCGCCGGCGGAACGGCGACACGTGTGCTCTCCGAGAGCTTCGGAACCCTCGCGGACCGGCCCAACTCGATCGACATCGAACTCCGCGCTTCCTGGACTCCCGCCACTCCCGACATCACCTCGCATCTCGAGGCCTGGTCCGACATGGTCTGCACCTTTGCGGGCCTTCCCCCGCTGCCTGAAGGTGTTACCCCGCTGCCGCGCTGGCGTCGCGGGCACGCCCGGAACGGCTCACCTCGGGATTAGCGCATCCTCTGACGCGTCACTGCCCAGTGAGTCGGCTTGCTGTCATGGAGCGGCTCGCCCCGAAAGGTGTCCTCGGAGTGTAACCGCGAGCCTGCGCCACTTGAGTCGTGACTCCGAATAATTATTCGTCCGCGGGAACGGCTCCTCAGACATTCGCCCGCTCAGTGCGCGTGCGGGTGAATTTACCCAAGGCCAGGGCGCACCATGTCAGGAAGCCTTGGACGCCAGCAGCCATGCCGGCGGCGAATAGGAAACTAATGACAAATGCAGGGAATACTTCTCCAACATTGCACCACACCTAACCCCCGGCAGACACCGCAGAGTGACCTGGCCGTGAGCTTCAAGTTCACTCACACTGCGGGCCATGTGTCTGTAGTACGTGACAGTCCGTGTACCCACTGTGCTGTCAATGCGCCCCTACTTGGATCTTCGGGAGGGGCTACTCGGGAGCGGCGAGTGGTTCTTCACCGAAGTACTCGACCGGGAGATCAGGTATCACTATCCGTTGAGTTCCCGAGCTTTTGTCTTGATACTGAAACAGTACGCCGCCGAAAGCAGGGTCTCGGGCCGGCGCACCGCAGCCGATGCGAGAGTGACGCGGCGGCTGCGCGTCCAGGGGGGAATCGGGATGCCGTGTGCAGCTTGTCCGGCACGCGGAGAACTTATCGCGTATTCCATGCCAGCTTTTTCTCCGCCGCAATAGACGGAGATTTGAACTAAAGATTTGCATTCTCTTTTCTTCCGCAAAGAACGCTTGGCATTTCTGTTGCGGGAGATATTGGCAAGCTCATCATGGAAACGGCGATCGCGATGAAACAAACTGTCCGCTGGATTAGTCAAAGCCTGGTCATGGCCTTAATTGTGGCAGGAGGTCTGCTGGGAATCACCAGCAGTGCCTCGGCGGCTACCAACTACGGTTATCCGAGCATCAGTTACACCGGAGTCAGCAACCCGCCAACCTCGGATAAACCGCAGAGCAAGCTGTGGTTCACGGGCGGGTCGTGGTGGGCCGACATGTGGACCTCCGGCACGGGCTGGCAAATCTACCGCCTGGACGTTTCAACGAAGACCTGGGTCAGCACCGGCCTCACCAACGACACCCGCGCCTCCACACTGTCCGACACCCTGTGGGACGGCAGCCACCTGTACATTGCCTCCCATGTGGTGACCGTGTCCGGTGATACACCGAAGGCTTCCATCGCCGGGCAGCCGGCCAAGCTGTACCGCTACAGCTTCGCTGCGGGGAAGTTCACCCTGGACAGTGGCTTTCCAACCACCATCATGAACAACAGCAGCGAGTCGATGACGATTGACAAGGACAGCACGGGCGCCATCTGGGCCACCTGGACTCAGGTTGCCGGCAACTCCACCAGCGGCTTCACCAACACCGTCTACGTCAACCGCTCCGCAGTGGGCGGAACCAGCTGGAGCTCTCCGTTTGTCATTCCTGTCACGAACCCGCACCCTGCGCCGGATGACATCTCGGCCATTGTGGCCTTCGGCAGCAACAAGATCGGCGTCATGTGGAGCGACCAGCTCACCGGCTCCGTACGCTGGGCAACCCGCACGGACGGAACCAGCCCCACAGCGACGTCGTCGTGGAAGGTCCAGGACGCCGCCAAAGGCAACAAACTCGCCGACGACCACTTGAACCTCAAGACGCTCCAGTCCGACAGTACCGGGCGCGTCTTTGCCGCGATCAAGACAAGTCTGAACGACACTTCGACCAATCAGAGCCTGGCGCAACTGATCCTGGTCGTTTTCAAACCGGGAACAGGCTCGTTCTCAACATCCACCATCGCCACGGTCGGTGACTGCGTTTCCCGACCGCAAATCATCCTGGACACGCAGAACAACATGGTGCACGCGTTCCACACGGCCCCCGGCACCGGTGTCAGCGGCTGCGCCTACTCCGGCATTCCCGGCGCCATCTACGAGAAGACGGCCTCCATGGACAACCCCGTCTTCGCCTCCGGACGCGGCACCCCGGTCATCCAGGACGGGGCCAGCGCGAACATGAATGATGTGACCACCAGCAAGCAGAGCGTCAACAGCACCACCGGCCTGGTGGTGCTGGCCAGCAACAACGTCACCAAGCGCTACTGGTTCTCCTACCGGACGCTGGGCGGGGTCACACCGCCGCCGGCTGCACCGGTGGCGTCATTTACCGCGACCCCAACGACCGGCACCGCACCCTTAAACGTAACCTTCACTGACACGTCCACCGCCTCGCCGACCTCCTGGGCCTGGGCCTTCGGGGACGGCGGGACGTCCACGACCCGGAATCCAGCGCACACCTATGCTGCCGCGGGCACGTACACGGCGACCTTGACGGCCACCAACGCGGGCGGCTCGACGTCGGCCAGTAAGACCATCACAGTCAGCCCCGGCACCACCCCGCCGCCGTCGGACATCACCGTCGGCGCGTCCACCACCACGAACAACAGCACGGCCACCACGGCCGTCACGCTGAGCAAACCGTCGGGGACGGCGGCCGGCGACGTCCTGGTCGCGTCGTTCACGGCGGACATGAATCCGACGGCCAGCGCCCCTTCGGGCTGGACCCCGATCGTGAACACCCTCAACATCACCAGTGGCGCGCGGGTGTTTGCCTATTACCACGTGGTAGGCGCCGCTGATCCGGGGAGTTACAGCTGGACCCTAAGCGCCGCGGTGAAATGGGGAGGAGGCATGACGGCCTACCGGGGCGTCAACAACAGCACCCCGCTGGACAGCAGTGTGGTCACAGCGACAAACACCACCTATACAGCCACCAGCATCACGGCTCCCAGCATCACCACAGCCAGCAACAAGGCGATGCTGATCGGCGGTGTCGGCTTCGACAGCTCCTCGCCCGCGGCAACCGCCCCGAGCGGCTGGACTGAACGCTGGGAGGCCGCCAGCGGCCAGATCGCTGAACTGGCGGACAAGGTGCAAGCCACCGCGGGGGCCAGCGGCACGGCCACCTGGACGTTTACCGCCAAAGCCGTTGCGGCGTGGCGGACAGCCTTGAAGCCGGCCTAGCCGGGAGCGCCCCCGGCTCGGAGACACCGGGAGAAGCAGGAAGAAGCCAGCCCCACTCCGAGTCCAGGGCCGGAGCCCGGGCAAGAGCCAGCCGGCGTTCTGGAAACCTGCAACGCCCGCACGGCAACTGGCGGCCACTCCAACCTTGGAGTGACCGCCAGTTTCGGTGTGCCGCTGGCCTTAGTGTTCCGCTTCGGCGGCGGCCTTCTTGGCGTCTTTCTCAGCGTCCTTCTCGGCGCGCAGAGCATCAGCGTCGTGCTGTTCCTCGGCCTTTTCCTGGTGGATGACCTCTGCGAAGAGCTTCTCCATCTCCTTGGCCACGCCGGCCGCGGAGGCCGGGTTCTGGCCGGTCACCAGTCGCTCATCGACCACGACCTTCTCCTCAAAGACTTCGGCGGAGACGTGCGTCGCACCCTGTTCCTCAAGTCGGTCCGCCAGGAAGAACGGGATGACTTTGTCCTTCCCCGCCGCTACCTCTTCATCGTTGGTGAAGGCGGCCACCTTCCGGCCCTCGACCAGGCGAAGGCCATTCGCCAATTCCACGTTCAGCAGGCCGGCCGGTCCATGGCAGACCGCGCCGACCAGGCCGCCGGCGTTGTAGACACTGGCCACCAGGTTCTGCAAGCCTTCGCTGTCCGGAAAGTCCCACATGGTGCCGTGGCCGCCCACGAGGTAGACAGCGTCATACTGGTCAGGATCGACGACGTCGACGCGGGCAGTGTTGTAAAGCCCGGCGCGCGTGGTTTCGTCCTCCGTGAAGGCGACCTGGATGGGATCTTCTGAGTCCACCTCGTCGCGCGGGGGCTGGCCGCCCTGGATGGACGCGAAGTCGACGAAATGCCCGGAATCCTTGAAGACCTTCCAGGGATGTGCTGCCTCGGCCACGTTGTAGCCGGTCTTCTCGCCCGTGTCGCCGATCTCGGAAACGCTGGTCAGTACCATGAGAATTTTTTTCATAAAGTGCTCCTTATCGTCTCAATTCCACCCTACGCCAAGCCTGATATCAGGCCCTCCCACGGTGGCAGCCGTCTGCGCCTCGAATCCCCCTTCAAGGCCTCCTCGGCCGCAGCCACATGCTCGCGCTTAGCCCAGCCAGGTCTGCGAACCGAGGTACCCATTGTTACCACGGGGGCTCGGCGTAGCCTGGTTGTCCCGAGGATCGGTCCGCCAGCGCCCACTCCGGGGCGGCCGCAACTGGCGGGGCAGGGTCCCGAACATTGTCGGACACATGGCCAAGGGCGGGTCCCTGTCGACGGTGCCGGGCCTAGAGTTGCTGTATGGAAAGTGGCATCATCATCGGAATCGCTGCAGTTCTCGCGGTCATCCTGGCTTTCGTTATTATGGCCGCCGTGCGGCCGGATAGACCCGGCCGCCACAAGGGCACCTACATTCGTGCAAAGGACCGCCCGCTCATCAGCGATGCCACGAATCACAGTGCTGTCCCGGATGCCGTCGGACCCCGGTCCAAACGCTTTCCAGAGCTGGAACGGTAAGTGCTGCGCGCTGGCTCGGGTGCAGCCCACGGAGCTTCAGCTCCACTGCCCGATAGACAGCTTCTTGCGGCCCGCCCGGACCAGGAGCGGCCTGCCACACCGGGTTGTCGCTAAACTGGAGGCATCATGACCCCTCATATTCCGGAAATCACCACGGCAGCCGCCGCTCACCACGAGACCGAGGCCGCTGACACTACAGCCCACATCGCGGTGGATGGCTTTGACAGCCTGGTTCCTGAGGTCATCGACCTCGATGCCCCCCGCGACGGCGTGCCCCTCGTCATTGAAACCGTGTCCGGACTGGAGCGCTGCGCCGCGGCCCTCGCTGCCGGCCACGGCCCCGCAGGGGTCGACGCCGAACGCGCTTCCGGCTTCCGCTACGGCCAGCGCGCCTTCCTGGTGCAGATCCGCCGCGAGGGCGCCGGCACCTGGCTCATCGACCCGGAACCCTTCGGGAACCTGAGCATCATCAACGACGCCCTGCGCGGCGTCGAATGGATCCTGCACGCGGCCAGCCAGGACCTGCCCTGCCTGTCCGAGCTCGGCATGTGGCCGGATAAACTCTTTGACACCGAACTCGCCGCGCGCCTCGCCGGGCTCCCCCGCGTCGGGCTCGCCGCTGTGATCGAACAGCTCCTGGGCTTTGGGCTCGCCAAGGAACACTCTGCGGCCGACTGGTCCACCCGGCCGCTGCCCGAACCCTGGCTGCGCTACGCAGCCCTCGACGTCGAGGTCCTCACCGAACTCCGCGAAGAGCTCATCGAACTGCTCCTCGCTGATGGCAAGCTGGACTTCGCCGAGCAGGAATTTGCCGCCATCCTGGCGGCCGGGCAGGCGCCGCCGCGCGTCGACCCGTGGCGCAAGACCTCCGGGCTGCACCAGATCCGCGACCGGCGCCAGCTCGCTGCCGTCCGGGAACTCTGGCTCGAACGGGACTCCTTGGCGCAAAAGCGCGACGTCGCTCCCGGCCGGCTGATCCCCGACTCGGCCCTGGTGGCGGCCGCGAAGGCCATGCCTGCCACGGTTCCCCAACTGCTGGGCACCAAGGGCTTCCACGGCCGGGCGGCCCAGCGGGAGGCGCCACGGTGGCTCCGGTGCATCAGCGCCGCCCGGGCACTTGACGACCTTCCTCCCCTGCACCTGCCCACCAACGCTCCGCCGCCCCCGCGCATTTGGGCGGACCGGGACCCTGACGCCGCCGCCCGGCTCGCCACGGCCCGGCCCCTGCTACAGGCCCAGGCCGAGCTGCTGAACATGCCGGTGGAGAACCTGCTGACCCCCGATTACCTTCGCCGCATCTGCTGGCGGCCTCCGGTGGAAGCCAGTGAGGAGGGCATCGCAGAGGAACTGGCGAACCTGGGCGCCCGCCAGTGGCAGATCAGACTCGTGGCGCCGCTCATCGCCGAGGCATGCCAGAACCCGCAGCCGCTCCCGCCCAAGGAAGCCAGGGCTGCCCCGGCCCCTGAACCGGCCCCCTAGTCCGCGCCGGCACTGGGACTCCTTGCCAGCTATGTTACTGATGAGTAACATGGTGCTTGATGTCGCCCGGATCACAACTGCCCCACGCTCTCTTTGCGTTGGGCAGGGATCCGGCACCAGGTCTCGATGAGGAGTAGTACGTGAGCCAGCACCCGAGCAGCGGAAACAACAGCAGCGCAAAGCCGACCATCGGAACAAACAGGACCCTCCGCGAGGTCGTCTTCGTCGACGGTGTCCGCACCCCGTTCGGCCGCGCCGGGGACAAGGGCATCTATGCCGGAACGCGGGCCGATGACCTCGTGGTCAAGTGCATCCGCGAACTGATGCGCCGCAACCCGTCCCTGCCCGCCGAACGGATCGATGAGGTCGCCATTGCGGCGACGACGCAAACCGGCGACCAGGGACTGACCATCGGCCGCACCGCAGCCCTGCTGGCCGGGCTGCCGCGGACGGTGCCCGGTTTTGCCATCGACCGGATGTGCGCCGGCGCCATGACGGCGGTAACCACCACCGCCAGCGGCATCGGCTTCGGCGCGTACGACGTCGTCATTGCCGGCGGTGTGGAACACATGGGCAACCACCCGATGGGTGCAGGCGCCGATCCCAACCCGCGCTTTATGTCCGAACGGATCGTGGACCCCGCGGCGCTGAACATGGGCAACACCGCCGAAAACCTGCACGACCGTTTCCCGGCCATCACCAAGGAACGCACCGACGCCTATGCCGTCGCGTCCCAGGACAAGCTGGCCGCCGCCTATGCCAACGACCAGATCCAGCCGGATCTGGTGCCGGTCGCAACGATGAAGCCGGGCCAGGGATGGACCGTCAACTCCGTGGACGAACCGCCCCGCCCCGGCACCTCCGTGTCGGACCTCGCCGCCCTCAAGACACCGTTCCGGGCCCACGGACGGGTGACCGCCGGCAACGCTGCCGGTCTCAACGATGGTGCCACTGCCGCCCTGCTGGCCTCCGCCGACGCCGCCGAGGAACTCGGCCTGCCGGTCAAGATGCGCCTGGTCAGCTACGCCTTCGCCGGTGTTGAGCCTGAAGTGATGGGCATCGGCCCGGTGCCGGCCACGGAAAAGGCCCTGAAGAACGCCGGGCTTGGCATCGGGGACATCGGCCTGTTCGAAATTAATGAAGCCTTCGCCGTTCAGGTCCTCAGTTTCCTGGACCACTTCGGTATCGCCGACGACGACCCCCGGGTTAACCGCTACGGCGGCGCGATCGCCGTCGGGCATCCCCTCGCGTCCTCAGGGGTGCGCCTGATGAATCAGCTGGCCCGCCAGTTCGAGGAGGACCCCACGGTCCGCTTCGGCATGACGACCATGTGTATCGGCCTGGGCATGGGCGCCACCGTAATCTGGGAAAACCCGCACCACACCGGCTACGGGACGCCGTTCGCCCCCACTGATGAGACCACCACCACCACGACTGGAGCCGCCGCATGAGCGCCGCCGATTTCCGCAAACTTGCCGATCTGTTCCCGAACGAGTCGGTCACCCACTCCTACGTCCAAGACATCCAGCTTCCCGCCGTCAGCGGCAAAAGCCCCGGCACGTTTGCCCTGATCACGCTGGACAACGGCCTGGACCACTCCAAGCCCACCACCCTGGGTCCGAACACCCTGATCGAGCTCGGCACCGTCCTCGAGGCGCTCAAGGAACGTGCCGCGCGCGGCGAGATCGTGGGTGTCGGCGTAACCGGCAAACCCTACTTCCTGGTCGCCGGAGCGGATTTGTCCACCGTCAAGTCGGTCAGCGGCCGCGAACAGGGCCTCTGGATGGCCCAGCTCGGCCATGATGTCTACCGCACTTTGGCGAATCTCGGCGTCCCCAGCTTTGCCTTCATTAACGGGCTTGCCCTGGGCGGCGGACTGGAAATCGCCTTGCAGTCCACGTACCGGACTGTCTCCACCGGCGCCGGTGCGCTGGCCCTGCCGGAGGCCTTCATCGGCCTGGTTCCGGGCTGGGGCGGCGTGTACATCCTGCCGCGCCTGATCGGCCCGGAAAATGCCGTCAAGGTGATGATCGAGAACCCGCTGAGCAACAACCGCACCCTCACCGGACCGCAGGCTTTCAAGCTCGGCGCCGCAGATGCCATGTTTGAGCCGGCCGACTTTGTGGAGCAGTCCGTCGCCTGGGCCGCGCAGGTCATTGCCGGCGCGGTGACGCCGGAACGCGCCAACGCCGTCGACCCGGCAGCTCCGGAGGTCGCCGCCCGCTGGGCCAGTGCCATCGCCGCCGGCCGGGCGTTTGTGGAAGCTAAGACCTCCAACGCCTCCCCCGCACCGGCCAAGGTCCTGGACGTGATGGAAACCAACCGCACACGCTCGCAGGCCGAATCCGCCGAACTGGAATGCGAAACCCTCGCGGAGCTCATGCAGACGGACGAGTTCCGCTCCACCGTCTATGCGTTCCTGGACCTCGTGCAGCGCCGGTCCAAGCGCCCCGCCGGTGCCCCGGACCGTAAGCTTGCCCGTCCGGTGACAAAAATCGGCGTCGTAGGCGCCGGCCTGATGGCCAGCCAGCTCGCCCTGCTCTTCGCCCGCCAACTCAAGGTCCCCGTCGTCATGACGGACATCGACCAGGCCCGCGTGGACAAAGGCGTGGGCTACGTCCATGCCGAGGTGGACAAGCTGCTTGCCAAGGGCCGGATCAGCCCCGACGCCGCCAACCGGACGCGCGCGCTCGTCACCGGCTCGGTCTCCAAGGAGGCATTCGCCGACGCCGACTTCGTCATCGAGGCAGTGTTCGAGGAACTGAACGTCAAAAAGCAGGTTTTCAAGGAAGTGGAGGCGATTGTTTCCGCTGAGTGCATCCTCGCAACGAACACCTCGTCACTGTCCGTGACGGCCATGGCCGAGGACCTGCAGCACCCGGAACGGCTGATCGGCTTCCACTTCTTCAACCCCGTCGCAGTGATGCCGTTGCTGGAGATCGTCCGTGCTCCGAAGACCGGCGACGCCGTGCTGGCCACCGCATTCGAACTGGCCAAAGGCCTCAAGAAGTCCGCCGTGCTGGTCAAGGATGCCCCGGCCTTCGTGGTCAACCGCATCCTGCTGCGCCTGATGGGCGAAGTGACGGCCGCCTTCGACGAAGGCACTCCCGCTGACGTCGCGGACAATGCGCTGCGGCCGATGGGCCTGCCGATGACGCCGTTCGTCCTGGGGTCCATGGTGGGCCTTCCCGTCGCACAGCATGTGCAGGAATCGCTGCGCGCAGCGTTCCCGGACCGCTTCACCGTCTCGCAAAACCTCCAGAAACTGATCGACAACGGGGTCAAGGCCATCTGGGACCCCGCCTCGGTCAAGGCCGGCCAACCCGTCATTCCCGCCGGGACGATGGCGCTGATGTCCTTTGGCGACACACCGTCCACCGGCGACGGGGTGCTTCGCCGCACGCAGGACGCCCTGGCGGAGGAGATCGGACTGATGCTGCAGGAGGGCGTCGTGGCCGGTCCCGAAGACATCGACCTCTGCATGATCCTCGGCGCCGGATGGCCGATGTTCCTCGGCGGCATCACGCCCTACCTGGACCGGGTGGGTGCATCCGAGCGGGTCACCGGCAAGAAGTTCCTGGCACCGGGCGTCGCGTCCGCACCGGCAGCCTGATCACCCGGTAGAACCGGCGTAACGCAGCGGCGGCGGGCTTTTCGCATTCGAAAAGCCCGCCGCCGCTGCGTTACGGATCTGCCGGCCGATAACCCCGGGACGGGTGCGGTTAGAACAGCGCGACCTTCGGTGTCCGGGGGAAGAGATCATCCAGCTCAGCGCGTTCCGCGGCGGTGGGAACCCAGGCCACGGCGGCGGCGTTTTGCCGGACCTGCTCGGGGCGGGTGGCGCCGGCAATGACGCTGCTGACCGAGGGCTGGGCTGCGAGCCAGGAGAAGGCCACCTGGATTTCGGTCAGGTCCCGCTCGGCGGCGAAAGCACTGAAGGCAGCCATCTGCCCCCAGTCAGCGTCGTGGACCAGGTTGGTGCGGGTGTGGCTGAGCCGCGAACCCGCCGGTGCGGAGTCCTTGGCGTACTTGCCGGTCAGCAGGCCGTTGGCCAACGGAAAATACGGCAGGACGCCAAGTCCGTACGCCTCGGCAGCGGGCGTGACCTCAAGTTCGGCGCGGCGGTCCAGCAGGTTGTAGTGGTTCTGGGACGAGACAAAGCGCACTCCACCGCGGGCGCGCGCCACGAATTCGGCCTCGGCGATCTGCCAGCCGGCCCGGTTGGAGTGGCCGATGTAGCGGACCTTTCCGCTGGTCACGAGCTCCTCCAGCGCTGAAAGGGTCTCCTCGATCGGGGTCAGCGGATCGGGTGTATGGAACTGGTAGAGGTCGATCCAGTCCGTGCCGAGCCGTCGCAGCGAAGCTTCGACGGCCGTGATGATGTAGCGCCGGGAGCCTCTTGCGCCGAAGTCGTTTCCATTACTGCCGCCCATGTCCATGCCGAACTTGGTCCCGATCACGGCATCCTCCCGGCGGCCCTTCAAGGCCTTGCCGAGCATCGTCTCGCTGAGACCCGGCTCCCGTCCGTATGCGTCGGCGACGTCAAAGAACGTGATCCCGGCGTCCAGGGCTGCGTGGACGACGGCGTCGGTCCCCTCCTGCGACTCGGTGGCCGTAGTGGCCCGCCCCAGGTTGTTGCAGCCAAGTCCTACGGCGGAGACGGTCAGTCCGGAATTTCCTACGCGGCGGTATTCAGTCATGAATTCAGCCTATAACGGCCGTACCGCTACAAAGTGAAGCCGGACGCCGGTTTCGGTGAGTGCTTGAGCTTGAAGGATGTCTCACCGAACGCGGCAGCGCCGATGCTCAATTTTGTGAAGTCCAGGTCTTCGCCGCGGATGCAGACCTTGATCGCGTTGACGGCCTTGTTGATGTCCGGGGTGAGGATGAAGATGTTGAGCCGGGCATTGCTGAACTCGCTGCGGTCCACAATTCCGAGGCCCCGCCATGCCAGGTGGCTGATCAAGGCGTCCTTGGCTTTTTCCTCGAGGTAGCGGTCGCGGTCCGTGCCGTCTTTGGTCTTGAGGGCGTACTGGGCCACCACCCAGGACTGCTCCGCCTCGGGAATTTCGGCGAAGCCGTCCTCGGCGCATTGCACGGCGAAAGCATCCATCAGGCCCTCAGCGGCAGCAGCGTCCGCAACGTCGGTCTCGTCAGTCTTGCTCTGGTGCCCCACCACGCCGTGGTTCATCACGAACTGGCTGTAGTCCTCGTCAAACCAGGCTTCCCTGAATTCCAGGACTCCTTCATCGTTGCGTTTGTAAACCCGGATAATTCCGCTCATGCCCGTCCTCTCCTGAACCATTCGCGGTCTGCACCGTCGAAAGGTGGCTGTTGTGCCTTGACGGCCTGGTAAAGCTGGTCCGACGCCGCGGTGATCCGGTCCACCACGTCAGCGGGGTAGTCCATGTCGATCCGGTGCTCGGCAAACTCGTCCTCATCATCGACGTACACTCCGCGGTCCACGGTCCGGATGACGTCCAGGTCCACGTAGACCTGGACGCCAGCGGGATGGGCCTCATCGTAAAAAGTGGCCACGTACTCCCCGGAGCGCGGGACCAACAGCACGGCATCGGATTCGGCGTAGAACGCCGCACCCGGACGGGAACAGAACTCATGGGCTCCCTGAAAGATCCACCAGCCGTGCTCGTCCGCACCGAGGTACGTTCCGGGTACCACCCAGTGGTCCTTGCCGTTCCACTTCCGGTTCCGGGAAACCACCAGGTCGCCCGCGGCCAAGTCCTTGGGGGTCCTCACAGAATGGGAAGGCTGCCGGTGCTGGGGTGTTCCTGGCCCGGGAGGGGACGCGCGAACGGAACTTTGGTCCCGAGGACCTGGGCCACGACGTCGTGGGTAATCTGCTGGGCGGTCAAACCGACCCGTTCGAGCACCTGGCTGCGGGTTCCATGGTCAAGGAACTCCACCGGAAGGCCCACCTCGTTCAGGGCGGTGTCCACCCCGGCGGCCCGCATTTCCTGCCGGATACGGGACCCGACGCCACCGGCGCGGACCCCGTCCTCGATGCAGATGACCAGGCGGTGGTGGGAGGCGAGGGCGACGATGGATTTCCGGACCGGGAGCAGCCAGCGGGGATCCACGACCGTGGAACTGATGCCCTGGGCGCCCAGGCGGTTTGAAACGTCGAGGGCGAGCTCGGACATCGCGCCGACGCTCACAATCAGGACGTCGTTCTGGGTGGAGCCGGCCGGGCGGCGGGCGAGGACGTCGACGCCGTCGCTCAGCCGTTCGATGGCCTCGACCTCGGCGCCGACCGTGCCCTTGGAGTAGCGGATCACCGTGGGGGCGTCCTCGATGGCGACGGCTTCGCGAAGTTCCTCGCGGAGCCGGCTGGCGTCCCGGGGCGCGGCGAGGTGCAGCCCGGGAACTATCTGGACCATGGCCATGTCCCACATGCCGTGGTGGCTGGCACCGTCGGGCCCGGTGACGCCGGCCCGGTCCAGGACGATGGTGACACCGGCCTTGTGCAGGGCCACGTCCATCAGGAGCTGGTCGAAGGCGCGGTTCAGGAACGTCGCATAGACGGCGACGACGGGATGCAGTCCACCAAAAGCCATGCCAGCGGCTGAGGTGAGGGCATGTTGCTCGGCGATGCCGACGTCGAACACCCGTTCCGGATGCCGTGCGGCGAACTTGTGCAGTCCCACCGGAATGAGCATGGCGCCGGTAATGCCGACGAGGTCCGTGCGCTCGTCCGCGATGTCGGCGATCTCGTCGGCGAAGACGGCAGTCCACGACTTTGCACCGCCGGCATCGGCGGGCTCGCCGGTCTCCGGATCGATGATGCCGACCGCGTGGAACTGGTCAGCCTCGTGGGCGCGGGCCGGCGCGTACCCGTGGCCTTTTTCGGTCATGGCGTGCACGATCACCGGACCGGCGTAGTTCTTGGCGGTGGACAGGGCGTGCTCCATGGCCTGGAGGTCGTGTCCGTCCACTGGCCCGATGTATTTCAAGCCGAGGTCCTCGAACATGCCTTGCGGGGCCCACCAGTCCTTGACGCCTTTTTTCATGGCGTGCAGGCTGCGGTAGGTGAACTGGCCCGCAGGTCCGCCGTTCTGCAGTTTCCGCCGCCACCAATCCAGGGTGCCCTCATAAGCCGGCGCCGCGCGGAAAGAGTCGATGGTGGGCCGCAGCGAGGCGAGGTAGTCGGCGAAACCGCCCACGGTGGGGGCGTACGAGCGGCCGTTGTCGTTCACGACAATCACCACACGCCGCTTCTTGTCTGCCGCAATGTTGTTCAGAGCCTCCCACGCCATGCCGCCGGTCAGGGCGCCGTCACCCACGACGGCGATCACGTAGCGGTCGCCGTCGCCGGTCAACCGCCGGGCACGGGAGATTCCGTCTGCCCACGAGAGCGAGGAGGAGGCGTGTGAGCTTTCGACGATGTCGTGCTCGGACTCGGCACGGTCGGGGTAGCCGGACATGCCGCCCTGCTGGCGCAGGGTGCTGAAGTCCTGGCGTCCGGTGAGGAGCTTGTGTACGTAGGATTGGTGCCCGGTATCGAAGACGATGCTGTCGCGGGGGGAATCGAAGATCCGGTGTACCGCGATGGTCAGCTCCACCACGCCGAGGTTCGGTCCGAGATGTCCGCCGGTCTGGGAGACGTTGCCGATCAGGAATTCCCTGACCTCGGCTGCCAGCTGATTCAGCTGCGCCCCGGACAACTTGCTCAGGTCCTGCGGATTCCGGATGGTCTCCAAGAGTCCCAACGGCCCCTCCTTCGGATGGTAGACATGCCGTTTAACTCTAACGCCTCAAGTGAACCCTTGGTGCCGGGACACCGCCCGGACCCGGCCGGAAACGCGGACGGCACACAAACGCCCCGGCCGGTCAGGGACCGGCCGGGGCGTTTGCCTGGCACGTGCTACTCCCTTGCGGGAGTGACCTCCGCTAGTTGACGGAGATCTGGCGCAGCACGTACTGCAGGATGCCGCCGTTGCGGTAGTAGTCGGCCTCGCCCGGGGTGTCGATGCGCAGGACCGCATCGAAGGACGTGACGGTGCCGTCTTCGGCCGTTGCGGTGACCTTAAGTGTCTTCGGCGTGGTGCCTTCGTTCAGCGCCGTGACGCCCTCGACAGCAAAGGTTTCCGTGCCGGTCAGCCCGAGGCTGGCAGCGTTCTGTCCGGCCGGGTACTGCAGGGGCAGAACCCCCATGCCGATCAGGTTGGAGCGGTGGATGCGTTCGTAGCTTTCAGCCACAACAGCCTTCACGCCCAGCAGCGCGGTCCCCTTGGCTGCCCAGTCACGGGACGATCCGGAACCGTACTCCTTGCCCGCCAGGACCACCAGCGGGATACCGGCTGCCTCGTAGTTCTGCGCGGCGTCGTAGACGTAGGCCTGCGGGCCGTCAGCCTGGGTGAAGTCGCGGGTAAAGCCGCCCTCCACGCCGTCGAGGATCTGGTTCTTGATCCGGATGTTCGCGAACGTGCCGCGGATCATGACCTCGTGGTTGCCACGGCGTGAGCCGTAGGAGTTGAAGTCCTTGCGCTCCACACCGTTGGCCAGCAGGTATTGCCCGGCCGGAGTGTCCGACTTGAAGGAACCCGCCGGTGAGATGTGGTCCGTGGTGACGGAATCGCCGAGCTTCAGCAGCACGCGGGCGCCGGTGATGTCCTTGACGGGTTCCGGCTGCGCTTTCATGCCGTCGAAGTACGGGGGCTTCCGGACGTAGGTGGACTTGGGGTCCCACGCGAAGGTGTCACCGGCCGGGGTGGAGAGTGCCTTCCAGCGATCGTCGCCTTCGAAGACTCCCTCGTAGCCGCGGGCGAACATGTCCTTATCGATCGAGGAATCGATGACCTGCTGGACCTCGACCGGGTTCGGCCAGATGTCCTTCAGGAAGATGTCGTTGCCGGCCTCGTCCTGGCCCAGCGGGTCGGCGTCGAAATCGAAGTCCATGGTACCGGCCAGGGCATAAGCGATGACCAGTGGCGGGGAGGCCAGGTAGTTCATCTTCACGTCCGGGTTGATCCGGCCTTCGAAGTTGCGGTTACCGGACAGCACGGCGGTGACGGAGAGGTCGTTGGCCTGGATGGCCTCGGAGATCTCGGCGTCCAGCGGGCCGGAGTTGCCGATGCAGGTGGCGCAACCGTAACCGACGATGTAGAAGCCCAGCTTCTCCAGGTACGGGGTCAGGCCCGACTTGTTGTAGTAGTCGGTGACCACCTTGGACCCGGGTGCCACGGAGGTCTTGACCCAGGGCTTGGAGGCGAGGCCCTTGTCGACGGCGTTGCGGGCCAGCAGTGCGGCGGCCAGCATCACGGACGGGTTGGAGGTGTTGGTGCAGGAGGTGATCGAGGCGATCGACACCGCACCGTGGTCCAGCTCGAACTCGCGGCCATCGGCGGTTTTGACGGTTACCGGATTGGATGGGCGCCCGTTGGACTTCGGTCCGTGGGAGTGCGGTGCCTCATCCGTCAGGTGCGTGGCGGTAGCGGTGAATGACGGCGAATCCGACGCCGGGAAGCTCTCGTCGATCGCTTCGTCCAGGCTGCCGCCGGCCAGGTCTTCCTGCACATAATTGCGCAGGTCTTGGCGGAACTGGTCCTTCGACTCGGTCAGGATGATGCGGTCCTGCGGGCGCTTCGGGCCGGAGATCGAAGGAACAACCGTCGAAAGGTCCAGCTCAAGGTACTCGGAGAAGGTGATCTCCTTGGAAGGATCGTGCCAGAGGCCCTGTTCCTTCGCGTAAGCCTCCACGAGGGCCACGTTCTCGTCCGACCGGCCGGTGAGGCGCAGGTAGTCGAGGGTGACATCGTCGATGGGGAACATGGCGGCGGTGGAGCCGAACTCCGGGCTCATGTTGCCGATCGTGGCGCGGTTGGCCAGCGGCACAGCCGCGACACCCTCGCCGTAGAACTCCACGAATTTACCCACCACGCCGTGCTTGCGCAGCTGCTCGGTGATGGTCAGGACAACGTCCGTGGCGGTGGCGCCGGCCGGAATGGATCCGGTCAGCTTGAAACCCACGACGCGCGGGATCAGCATGGAGACCGGCTGGCCCAGCATGGCAGCCTCGGCTTCGATGCCGCCGACGCCCCAGCCCAGCACACCCATCCCGTTGACCATGGTGGTGTGCGAGTCGGTGCCGACGCAGGTGTCCGGGTAGGCCCGGACCACGCCGTCAATTTCACGGGTCATGACCGTGCGGGCCAGGTACTCGATGTTGACCTGGTGCACGATGCCTGTTCCCGGCGGGACGACCTTGAAGTCGTCAAAGGCGGTCTGGCCCCACCGCAGGAACTGGTACCGCTCGCCGTTGCGCTGGTACTCGATCTCCATGTTGCGCTCCAGTGCGCCGGAGTTGCCGAAGGCGTCGATCTGCACAGAGTGGTCGATCACCATTTCGGCAGGTGCCAGCGGATTGACCCGCTTGGGGTCACCGCCCAGTTCTTTCACTGCTTCCCGCATGGTGGCAAGGTCCACAACACAGGGCACGCCAGTGAAGTCCTGCATGATCACGCGCGCCGGCGTGAACTGGATTTCAGTGTCGGGCTCGGCGCTGGGGTCCCAGCCGGCCAGTGCTCGGACGTGATCGGCCGTAATGTTGGCGCCGTCCTCGGTCCTCAACAGGTTTTCAAGCAATACCTTGAGGCTGAACGGAAGGTTTTCTGCACCTTCAACGGAGTTCAACCGGAAAATTTCGTATTCGGTACCGGCTACATTAAGTTTGCCTTTTGAACCGAAGCTGTCCACAATGCTCATCGCAGGACTCCTCTCGCAACAGTTTCATCTTTGTCGCGCCGCAGACCCCTTGCTAGTTAGGACGGCCTAACTAACGCTGAGCCTTGTTCACACAAGGATCGGTGCAGGGTGCAGGAGGTCAGCCGTGATTACGGAGCGCGACGTCGGACTACTCCGCCCATCCTAGTGGCCTCAGCCCCGGGGAGTCAGCAGCGCCACAGTCTCCAGGTGGTGGGTGTGGGGATAAAGGTCGAAGGCACGCAGCCCCGCCAGTTCCCAGCCGGACTGCTGGAAGTAGCCCACATCGCGGGCGAAGGACGCCGGATCGCAGGACACGTACGCAACGGCCCGGGGTCCGGACGCGGTCAACTGGTTCACCACGGCCTTGCCCGCCCCTGCCCGCGGCGGATCCAGCAGGATTGCGTCGAACCTGCGCGATTTCTCGCGCAACACCCGTTCCACCCGCCCCTGGACGATCTCCACCTGGGTTGCGCCATGGAGGTTTTTGCGGGCATCACGGCTGGTGCCGGGCGCGCCTTCGACGGACAGCACCGACCCGGTGACGCCGACGGCGTCGGCCAGCGGAGCCGTGAACAGACCCGCCCCGGCATAGAGGTCAGCCACCGCGGCGCCCGGTTCCAGGAAGCCGCCCTCCCGCAGGAAACCGGTCACGGCTCCCACCAGCGTGTCCGGGCCGTTGCGGTGGATCTGCCAGAAGCCGTCGCCGGTGACACGGTACTCGTGTCCGGCGGCGGCCTCCTGCACGTAGGTCCGTCCGCGCAGCCGCAGCACTTCGCCTTTGACCGGATCGAAGCTGGCCACCGACACGTCCTCCGGCAGTTGCGCCAGGACCGCACTGAGGCGTTTGGCCCGCGTACCGGCGGCCGGGACAAGGAGCACCAGCGGGCGGGAACCGTTGGCCGGGGCTGCGACCTCGATGCGCTCGATGCCCTGGAGATCCATGTCCCACAGCCGGAGTGCGTTGATGCTCTCGACAGCCAGCGGCATCTCCCGCACCGGCAGGACCAGATCGGAGCGGTGGGCGTGCATGCCGAGCTTGCCGGCCGGGGTCACCGCGAAACCGGTGCGGGTGCGCCAGCCGAGTCCGGCCGCCCCCGCCACGCCAGGCTCCCCCACAGCCTCCACCGTTACCTGGCCCTCGATCCCGGCCAGGCGGTGCAGTTGCTCTGCCAGCACCTCGGCCTTGAGGCTGCGCTGGCGTGGGAGGGAGATGTGGCCCAGTTCGGCGCCGCCGACAGGCGGGTGCCGGTGCGACCAGGAGCGTGCGGAATCCGCGAGGTCCCAAAAATGCTCCACCCGGTCCTCCGATGCGGACAGGACTTCCACGACGTCGCCGCGCCAGAATTTCGCGTCGGCGCCGGACTCGGTCAGGCGGATCCGGACCTTCTCGCCCGGGATGCCGTGGCGGACGAACACCACGCGCCCCTCGTGCCTGGCCACACAGTGCCCGCCGTGGGCGACCGGACCGACGTCCACGGTCAGTTCGGTGTGGGCCTGGGTCTGGGTGTCGCTCATTGGATGTCCTGCAGTCTCTTGGCTTCTTCGGAGGATTTCAGTTGCCACGGCACGCTCGCAACCATGACGCCCGGTTCAAAGTGCAGCCGGGTTTTGATGCGCAGTGCAGTCTGGTTGTGTACCAGCTGCTCCCACCACTTGCCCACGACGTACTCGGGGATGTACACGACGATCAGGTCGCGCGGCGAGTCGCGGCGCATGTTCTTGATGTACTCCATGATAGGCGTCACCGTTTCGCGGAACGGGCTGGCCAGCACCGTTAACGGGACGGGGATCTCCAACTTTTCCCAGTCGTGGACCGTTTGTTCGGTCTCCTCGCTGCTGATGTCCACGGTGATGGCGTCCAGCCGGGAGGGCCGTGACGCGCGGGCGTAGGCAAGCGCCCGGAGCACCGGCTTGCGGACATGCGAGACAAGCAGGACGGCGTGCACGCGGGTGGGCAGGGCCCGGGGCGAGGAGTCCTCGTCGACGGCGAGTTCCTTGGCCACGTTGTCGTAGTGTGCCCGGATGCTCCACATGATCAGGAACAGCACGAACATGGCCAGCAGCGCGATCCAGGCGCCCTGCTGGAACTTGGTGATCAGCACGATCACCAGAACCAACGCCGTCATGCCGAAGCCGATGGTGTTGATGGTGCGTGACTTGACCATGCGCAGCCTTAGCGCCGGGTCTTTGGCGAGCTTCAATTCCCGGCCCCAGTGCCGGATCATGCCGAGCTGGCTGATGGTGAACGAAATGAAGACACCCACGATGTAGAGCTGGATCAGTTTAGTGACGTCTGCGTTGAAGGCAATGATCAGCACCAGGGCTCCGGCGGCCAGCGCCAGGACACCGTTGCTGAAGGCCAGCCGGTCACCCCGGGTCCGCAACTGCCGCGGCAGGTAGCCGTCCTGGGCCAAGATCGAGCCGAGGACCGGGAATCCGTTAAAGGCGGTGTTGGACGCGAACACCAGGATCACGCCGGTAGCGGCGACCACGAGGAAGAAAAAGATGGAACCCTGGCCAAAAATGGTCTGCGCGATCTGGCTGATCGCCGGGCTCTGGATATAGCCCTCCGGCAGGGGCTTGCCGTCCAGCAGGAATTCCTTGGCCGGATCCAGCACGATGTGCACCTTGGTGGCGTTGGCCAGGTAGATGATGCCGGCCAGCATGGAAGCCGCGATCACGCCGAGCAGCAGCAGCGTGGTGGCGGCGTTCTTGCTCTTGGGCTTCTGGAAGTTCGGCACGCCGTTGCTGATCGCCTCAATGCCGGTCAACGCTGCGGCGCCCGACGAGAAAGCCCGGAGCAGCAGAAACGCCCCGGCGAGGCCGACCAAGCCCTCATCGAAGCCTGCCGCGGGGACAATGGTGAACGCCGCTGACGGCGCCTCCCCCAACTGGCCGGTGGCGGCTTGGAAGACGCCGACGGCGGTCATGCCGATGATGGAGGCCATAAAGATATAGGTGGGGACGGCAAAGACACTGCCGGCCTCTTTGATGCCGCGCAGGTTCACGAGGGCAAGGATCACCACGCCGATCGTGGCGATGGCAGCCTGCTGTCCGTGCAGTGAGGGCACAGCGGTGGTGAGGTAGGTGGCGGCTGAGGACATTGAGACGGCAACAGTGAGCACATAGTCGACCAGCAGTGCCGAAGCGACGGTCAGCCCGGCATATTTGCCCAGGTTCTCGTTCGCGATCTCGTAGTCGCCGCCCCCGGAGGGGTAGGCGTGGACGTTCTGCCGGTAGGAGGCGACCACGGTCAGCAGCACCACCATGACGGCCAATCCCACCCAGGGCGAGAACGCCACGGCACTGACGCCGGCCAAAGCCAGGGTCAGGAGGATTTCGTCGGGCGCATAGGCCACAGAAGACAGGGCGTCGGAGGCGAAGATGGGAAGCGCAATCCGCTTCGGAAGCAGGGTGTGGGCCATGCTTTCGTTCCGGAAGGGCTTGCCTACCAGCACCCGCTTCACGGCATTGAATATTGTCGGCACTCCACAAAGCTAGTCGCATTCGCACCCGATGTCATGACGGGGCAGGGCAGCGGCCCCGCCCCGGCCGCCGGGCGAACGGCCGGGCCGCCGCGGGGCTGGTTCCCCGGCGCCCCGTGCCCGGTAGAGTTTCACGCAGCAGCAGACACAAAACGCTTGAGGAGGCACGGTTGGCGCACTTCGTGATTATGGGTTGCGGCCGCGTGGGGGCGACCCTCGCGCACACACTCGAGGATGCGGGCCACTCCGTGGCCATCATCGACCAGGACGACCGGGCGTTCCGGCGGCTCCGCACCGGCTTCACCGGCCGCAAGGTCACCGGCGTCGGCTTTGACCGCGAGACCCTTAAACAGGCCGGCGTGGCGGATGCCTACGCCTTCGCCGCCGTCTCCAGCGGCGATAACTCGAACATCCTGGCCACCCGGGTTGCCCGCGAAACCTTCCATGTCCCGCACGTCGTCGCCAGAATCTACGACCCCGGGCGCGCGGAGATCTATCAGCGGCTCGGCATCCCCACGGTCGCCGCCGTTCGCTGGAGCGCAGACCAGGTGCTCCGGCGGATTCTGCCCGAGCAGCACCTGGCCGGCGACTACCGGGACCCGTCAGGCCGGCTGGTACTCGCCGAGGTGGACTTGAACGCTGAGTGGATCGGCCATCCGGTGACCTCGATCGAGAAGGCCGCCGGGATCCGCGTCGCCTACCTGACCCGGTTCGGGGAGGGGATGCTGCCCGCGGCCGGCACCCTCTACCAGGACGGGGACACCGTCCACGCCATGCTGGCCGTGGACCGCAGCAGCGAAGTCGCCCACATTCTCGCCAAAACCCCCGCCAAGGAGTCCTAAATGAAAGTCGTCATTGTTGGGGCGGGCAGCGTCGGTTCATCGATTGCCCGCGAGTTGCTGGCCCACAAACACGAGATCCTGCTGATTGACCTCAAGCCCGAGGTCATCGGGCGCAGCGGACTCCGCGGCGCCCACTGGCTCGTGGGCGACGCCTGCGAGCTGAGCACCCTGCAGGACGCGAAACTGGAGGACGCCGACGTCGTGGTGTCCGCAACCGGCGACGACAAGGTGAACCTGGTGGTCTCGCTGCTGGCGAAGACGGAGTTCGGGGTGGGCCGGACGGTGGGCCGGGTCAACAACCCGAAGAATGACTGGATGTTCGACGACTCCTGGGGCGTCGACGTCGCCGTTAACACTCCGCAGCTCATGACCGCGCTGGTCGAGGAAGCGGTGGAGATCGGCGACCTCGTCCGGTTGCTGACCCTGCAGACCGGTGTGTCCTCGCTGGTCGAGTTCACGGTTCCCCACGACTCGCATGTGGTCGGCCTGACCGTGGGCGACATCGAGTGGCCGGAGGATTCGACCCTGGTGGCGATCCTGCGGGACCAGGCGCCGATCACACCAAGCCGTGATGATGTGATCGACGGCGGCGACGAGCTGTTCTTCGTCACCACGATCGTTGCGGAGGATGAGCTGCGCGCCCTGCTCTCCCCGGAGTCACACGGCGAGGACGGGCAGGACCAGGACAAACGCGCCGTCACCGCGGACGACGGCTTCGACGGCTAGCTCAGGCCGGTGTTTCGCTCGCAGCGTTCGCGTCCGGAACAGCGGGCCGGGTCAGCAGCCAGGCGACCCAGATACCCAGGATGTACAGCGGCGGGCCCATCAGGAGCCGGGTCGTGGCGAGGGCCGCGAAACCGGGCTCGCCCAGGAAATAGAGCGGAACCTGGACCAGCAGCCGCAGGGCCAGGACCGCGATGATCACCCCTGTGCCAATCTGGTAGGCCCGCACCCGCGCCGGGTCCTTCCGCCAATCCAGCCCCTCGTTGCGGATAAAGCCGAAAATCAATCCGGCGAACGGCCAGCGGAAGGCGATGGACGCCCCCATCGCCACGATGTAGGCGGCATTGGTGAAGAACCCCGGAACGTAAAAGTCCTCAGCCTTGCCGGTGGTGTTGGCAAGCCACGCGGACAGGCCGACGCCAACAATGCCGGCCAATGCCTGCGTCAGTGGCTTGCGCTGGACGAGCCGGACCACCGTGAAGGCCGCGGCGACGGCGAGGGAGGCCACAAGAGCCGTTGTCAGCTCGCGCGTGAGCGTGAAGGCGACCAGGAAAACCAGGCCCGGGAGGATGCTCTCCGCGATTCCCTGAACGCCGCCGGCGCTTTTCAGGACGTCGACGTTGCCGTTGTGTGAACGGTGCAGCCCGGCCTTGGCGGCGTAGCCGGCGGCGAGTTGCGCCACGGTCGGTTCAGCTGCCGTGGGCTCGGGCTTCTCGGGCTCGGTCATTGCTCCTCCTGGCGGGAGAGTATTTCATAGCGGGGGTTGAACATGGTTGGCAGGCCGTCGCGTACCGTCACCATGCCCTGCAGGCGAAGTTCCGTCCCGGCGTCCACGCCGGGAATGCGGCGGCGTCCCAGCCAGACCACCCGGAGCCGGTCTTTCGGAACGGCGGAGCGGGGGTGCCGTGCCCCGGGGGCAGCGGACGCGGCCGCCGGGGTGCCGGCGGCGGCCGTTGCTCCGCGTTTTTTGACCGGGGCGTCGTGATCGACGACGACAGCGGTAAAGGCAGCAATGTTGCTCGCCGGCGGGTAGGTGACCGACTCAATGTAGCCGTGGCACAGCACGCGGCCGCGGTCCGGCAGCCCCCTCACCGAGACCGAGGAGGCCGGGTCCTGCCGGGGGGAATCAGCCAATCTGGGTAATCTCCGGTCCGCGTTCGGGCTGTTCCAGGTCCGGGGCGGACTGCGGTGCGGGCACGGCGTTGTCCTTGGGCAGGCGGAGTTGCAGCAAGTCACGTGGCGGCATGGGGCTTTCGCCGCGCACCACCACGAGCTGCCGGAAGAGCCCCTCAAGGCCGGCGGCTGCGTCGCGGTCCACCGCGGCTTCGCCGCCGAACACGCCGCGAAGGAACCAGCGCGGACCGTCGACGCCGATGAAACGGGCAACCCGGTAGCCGTGGCTTCCGTCGGCGCTGCTGGCCGGGAGTTTGGCGAGCAGTTCCGTGCCGAAGCCGCCCTCGACCTGCTCAATTTGGCCGCCCTGGCTGCCGACAGACTGGCCGATCTGTTCGCGGATTTCGTCCCACAGTCCTTCGGAGCGCGGCGCCGCAAACGCCTGGAGCTGGAGGCTTGAGCCGTTCAGGTCCATGGTGACGGCGACGACGCGCTGGGTGGCTTCCTCCACCTCAAGCCGGAGCTGCAGGCCTTCCGCCGGGGCAATGAGGAGGGCGCCAAGGTCCACGTACCCGTCCTGGTCCTCGATTTCCGAGACGTCGAAGGGGCCGGTAGCGCCCCGGACGGGGGCACCCGTTGCGGCCACGGCCGAATCGTCGGCGGAAGCGTCAGCAACTGCCTCCGGGGTTTCCCCGGGATCTGTCAGCTGTTCCTGCTTGGCTTTCCTGCCACGCCCAAAAACCATGGGTTCGTCTCCTTAGTTGTAATCTTTTGCCGCCGAAGTTGTGATCTTGTGCCGCCGGGACGCAGTGCGTTCCCGGCCGGATACCTTCTGCAATCGTTCTGCAGCTGCGACGGCCGGCTGATGCGTCTGCAGGTAATGCTGATGCGTCTGCAGGCAATACTGCAGGTCCCGCCGGCTTCCGGTCAGACCGGCACGCCGAATCCGCCGGTGGATCCGAAACCTGCCTCGCCGCGGGCTGAGCCGCTGAGCTCCTGGACGGGGAGGAACGCGGCGTGCTCCACCCGCTGAATAACCATTTGTGCAATTCTATCGCCGCGCTTGAGCTCTATCGCCTGGTGCCGGTCTGTATTCAACAGCGTCACCGCGATTTCCCCGCGGTAGCCCGCGTCGACGGTTCCGGGGGCGTTCACCACCGTGAGTCCGTGCTTGGTGGCGAGCCCGGACCGCGGGTGGATCAGCGCCACGAAGCCGTCAGGCAGGGCGATGGAGACACCCGTGGGGACCAGCCGGCGCTCCCCCGGGTCAAGCACCACGTCCTCCCGGGTGCGCAGGTCCGCTCCGGCGTCGCCGGGGTGAGCATACGACGGCGGTTCCAGGCCGTCGTCGAGCATCTTCAGCTGGACCGTGAGGGTGGGGGCGCCGTACTCTTCCACTGCTGCGGTTTCTTCAGTCACAGTCCACCACTCTAACGCCCGCCGGGAAGATCGGCCTAGCTGCGTCCAGCGGGCGGGGGTGCCCGGGCCCGGCGCTGCCGCCAAGGTGAAATAGCCCGGGAAAAGTGGAAAGCTGGGCCTATGCCCGAATCCAGTGCAGCCGTGCCTGCCCCCAACAGCACCCCCAGCGACGCCCCCGTAATTTACAGCGAGAAGCTTTGGCCGAACGTTTGGATCTGGCTGGTGTCGGCGGGACTGTCAGGCGCAGGCATCCTCGTGTTCGCGCCCATCAGCCTGACCGCGGGCATCATCGCCGCCGTCGTGCTCTTCGTGATCATCGCTGTGCTGCTGGTCATCTCGACCCCCGCCATCACCGTTACCGCCTCGACACTGCGCGTTGGCCGGGCCACCATCGAGCGTCGTTACGTGGGGGCCACGTCCGCGTTCCGCGGCACGGAGGCGACGGCGGAACGCGGCACCCGCCTGAACGGCTTGGCCTATATGTGCATCCGGGGATGGATTGACCCCGTGGTCCGCGTCGAGATTACCGATCCCTCCGACCGCACTCCCTACTGGCTGGCCTCGACACGGCACCCGGATGAGCTGGTTGCAGCGCTGAGCTCTTAACCCTCGCAGTCCTTGCAATATTTGAGGCCATTTCTTTCCCGGGCAATCTGTGAACGGTGGCGGACAAGGAAGCAGGAGGCGCAGGTAAATTCGTCGGCCTGCGCCGGGAGGACCCGGACCAGCAATTCCTCTCCCGACACGTCGGCACCGGGGAGTTCATACCCTTCCGCCACGTCCGATTCGTCCTCGTCGACCACCGCGGAAGGCTTGTCCGTGCGCCCTACTTTCAAGACCTCAAGGGAGTCCTCGCCGAGGTCCTCCTCCGTTGCGCGCGGCGCGTCGTAGTCTGTTGCCATTATTTTCGTGCTCACACTCCGCGATTGTTCGATTGACTCGCCGGCACCGGGCGGTCCCTGCCGGCGGTAGCCCCGGGACCCCGGAAGCGGTTCACCGGTGACAACGCCGGACACCGTGTTTTTGTGCCCAATGTCGGGTCATCCTTGCTTAAGCCCCCAGTGAATACCAGTGGCGTCCGGTCCCGGACGCCGGGAGCCTGCCGCGGCCTCCGGGAGCCCCGGGGCTCCCCAGCAAGCCAAAAAGTCCCGGCAAGACGCGGAAAGTTACGGCGCGCCCGCTTTCCTGACCGGAATCGGCCCGCATCAATGGCAGACTTTCGCTTGTTAGTAATGCCAGGGTGGAGGATTTGTATGCAGGATCTACGGCTTGTAGGCGTCCACGACGACGGGAAGCATCTCCTGTTGAGCGGCGCCGGCGGCGAGATGTTCCAGCTGCCAATCGATGAAGCACTTCGGGTGGCAGCCAGCCGGACGGCGGCCAAGTCCGCTGCCGCTGCTGTTTCCGCGCCCATCTCGATGTCCCCGCGCGATATCCAGGCGCGGATCCGCAGCGGCTCGACGGCAGCGGAAGTGGCCGAGCTGTCCGGCATTCCGGTGGCGAAAGTCCAGCGCTATGAAGGTCCGGTGCTGGCCGAACGTGAACACGTCGCCCGGCAGGCCCAAAAAGTCGAAGTGGCCGCCCCCGCCCCCGGTCATGACGTCTATCGTTCCGTGTTCGGTGACCGCCCGGCGTCGCTCGGCGAGATGGTGGCCCACCGGCTCAGTGCGCATGGAATCAATGCAGCCACCGTCGAGTGGGACTCCTGGCGGCGCCCCGACGGCAACTGGAACGTCGTGGCGCGCTTCGAAGCGCAGCCCGGCGGTCCGGCGGGCATCGGCGAGGAACCGCCCGCCATGTGGACGTTCAGCCCGGCTCGGAAATCCCTACAGAACGCCAACCGCTGGGCGCAACAGCTCAGTGAACTCGAACCGCTCGACGGCCCGCTCCCGGCCCGGAGGCTGTCCGCTGTGTCCGACGACCGTCCTTTTGATTTCGAAACGGACGCCGATGCTGCCGCGCGCACCGCGACCGCGCAGCTTCAGATCGTCCAGCAGGAGCAGGAATCCGATGGGTTGCTGGACATGCTGCGCTCCCGCCGCGGGCAGCGCCTCGGCGTGGACGAAGACGGCGACGACGCCCTTGCCAAGCTCCTGACCGACGCCGTACCCGCAGCTCACCCGAGGCCCGCTGAGATTCTCGCGGAGCTCCCGGCAGACACGGGGCCTGCGGAGTCCACAGCGGAAACAGCGCAACCTGAATCCGGGGAAACTGCCGAAATTGATCCCCGTCCCGCGGCCAGTCCCTGGGACCGCCGCCGCGACGGCCGGCCCTCGATCATGTCCAGGATTTCGCTGGCTCCCCGCCGGCAGGAGTCGGAGGATGACGCCCTGACACTGCATGACGGGGTCAGTACCGACACCCGGGAGATTACCATCGCTGCGTCGCAGATGCGTCCCAGTGGTAAGCAGGAACCAACGCGCAAGCAGGAACCAACGCCGAGGCAGGAAGCGAAGCCCAGGCAGGAAACACCGGGCGGCCGGATTGCGGCCTCCAGCCCGGGTCTTGATGAGCTTCTCGGCGGTGGATCCGCCCGCCGGCAGCCCCGTGAGGCACCCGCAGGGTCCCCGGACGACCGGGGTGCCGAGCAGCCTGAACGGCAGCCGGCGAAGCCGAAGCGCTCCAGCATTCCGAGCTGGGATGACATCGTCTTCGGAGCCCGCGGGGACTGACAGGCGCCGCCAGCTCAAGCCGTCAAGGTTCGGGGCTTTTCACGCCAGGTCAGGCGCGGGGGGCCCTTTTGCCGTCCGCCTGGAAGCAGAGGAGCGGGACTTCGCGCTCAGCCTTAGTCAACGACCCGTGCTGGCCCACCACCTCGAGGGCGGTCGGCCGCGCCCGCCGGGTGTCGTAGAAGGCCACCGCGTCCCTGGCCGCAATCATCACGTCACCAATCCGGGGAGCGACCTCGGCCCGGACTTCGCCGAACAGCCCGGCGGCGATGGCCTCCCCCCGGGTGAAGGCCCAGATCCGGTCGCCGAAGCGGGCCTGCCAGGCCCCGGACAGCCGCGCCTGCGCGTCCTCATTGTTCTGTTCCTCGAGGTACAGGTGGACCATGCGGGGTTCGCCTGCGGTGTGGCGGACGCCGGCGACGAGGGCGGGGTCCGCGGAGTAGTCAATCCGCTGGGATGCCGGCACGTCGAGCATGCCGTGGTCGGCTGTGAGCAGAATGGTGGTGCCCGCCGGCAAGGCGGAGCTGAGCCGTTTGACGGTGGCGTCAAGTTCTTCGAGCTGGTGCTCCCACTGCGGTGACTGGCAGCCGTGGCGGTGCCCGGCCTTGTCCAGTTCGTTGACGTAGAAGTACATCAGGGACCGCCCTGCCCCGGCCATCGCCCCAGCCGCTGCCGCGGTCCTGGCGTGTGAGGTGGTGGCGGTAACGTAGCGGCCGCCGCGCAGCGCCGCCCGGGTCATTGCGGAGTCACTGAACTGCGGAAGGCTGACAGTGGTGACCTCCACGTGCTCGGCGGCCCGCTGGAAAACGGTGGGGAACGGCTGCCAGCGTTCGGGATCCACTCCGGCGTCCCAGCCACCCAGCATGTTCACCACCCGGTCCTGGTCAGGGTCCAGCACGTCGTAGCCCACCATGCCGTGCTGTCCGGCCGGTAATCCGGTGCCGAAGCTGGCCAGAGACGCCGCGGTGGTGGAGGGGAAGGCTGAGTCAAGGAAGACGGGAACCTGCCCCTGGCCGGATTGCATCACCGATCTCAGGAAGGGCGTGTGCGCGGATTTCTGTTTCAGCAGGTTCCGTCCCAGTCCGTCGGCGAGGACCACGCAGATACGCTTGGCGTTGGGCAGGTTCAGCCGGTTATCGAAGCCGGGCACGCCAACGCTGGCCGCCGCGCTCGTGAGGACCTCGGCGATGGAACGGTTCCCGAAGGCCGGGGCCGCGGGCAGGCCTGCGGGAATGGTCCCGGCGGACGAGAGGGGTTGGGGCACGCCGACCGGCGTCATCTCAGCGCTGGTGGCCGCGGCTGACGCGGCTGCCGAAGACGCCCAAGCGCGGACGGGGCGGGAGCCCCGGGGCCGCATGAGGCACCGGAGAAGAGGACCCGGTATTCACCGCACGGAGGCCGCGGGCGAACAGCTTGGCGTCCTGGACGGCCTGCAGCCCGTCGGCCTCGGCGCTGATCCGCAGCACAATGTCCTCTTGGACGATGCTGCCACTGTAGCCGTGGTCCGCTTCGCATTGCGGGTCGCCGCAGCTGGCCGGTCCCATGTCGAGCCGCTGGCCGCCGGACCAGGCGATGGACAGGGTGAGTTCGCGGACCGGGTCCGAAGGTTTGTAGTCCTGGGGCTGGGCGTACACATAGCTGAGCACCACGGAGCGGATCTGCGTCACGGGCACGGATTCCGTGGAGACCTGCGCCACGATCTGCTCGCCGGCCTCGTCGAGCTGCTGGTCATCGACGTGGGTAATGACCAGCATGTCCTCGGTCAGAACCAGTACCGAGATGTGGCGTCGGACCTCGGCACGGTCGAAGTGCGTCTCGAGGTGCACCAGGTGGGCCACACAGTCGCGCCCGTCAAGGGCATCGGCGACGACGTCGGCGACGAGGGGCGGATAGAAACCGGCTTGCTGAAGGGCTCCGTCCAGGCTCTGACCCTGCGCACTGTGGTCATGCAGGCCCTGGGGGTGCGCGCCCGGGCGCCCCGAGGCGGCCGCCGGGTGTTTGGGTGTTGGAGTCTGAAAGCTCATGCTCTCCATTTTCACAGATCGGTTGGGCACATGCTAACCGTTGCCGTCTGCGCGTCCCTGCGCATCTGCCCCGCCGTCCGGCAGCGTCAGTTACGCATGGCGCGCCGGGCGCTGTCGGTGCGCTGGGCCGCGTTGGCGATCCGGACGTCCGCCGCGAGGATGGCGAGCCCCTCCGGTCCGGCGAGGACGGGATTGAAGTCGACGAGGGCGATCTCCGGGTGGTTGTCCTTGAGCCGGGCCAGCCGCGCAGCGAGGTCTTCCAGGGCCCGCCCGTCCACGGCCGGAAGCCCCTGGTAGCCGAACAGTTTCCGCGAGGCGCGCGGTGCCCGGATGAAGTCGTGCAGGTCCGAGCCGGAGAGCGGAGGCACCCGGTGCGCCCAGTCCTCCAGCAGGTTCACGGCGTCGCCGGCCAGCCCGAAAGATACCACCGGGCCCAGCAGCGGGTCCTCGATGGCCCGGAAGGTGCACGCCTGCCCCACCGGGGCCATGGTCTGAACTTCCAGCGACGGCGAGCCGTAGCGCTCCAGAGACTTCCGCATCTCCTGCACGTTCCGCCGCAACGACTCTGCGTCCTGGATGTCCAGCCGGACCCCGCCCAGGTCCAGGCGATGCCGCAGCGCGGGGTCGGTGGTCTTCAGAGCCACCGGCCAACCCAGCCGGTCCGCTGCCGCGACGGCCTGTTCGGCGGTCTCGAAGCCGACGGACGGAACCACGTGGATGCCGTAACGGGCGAGCAGGCCGGCGGCCGTCCCGGGGTCCAGCCGAACCAGCTGCTCGCCGCCCACCGTGTCCAGCAGGCCTTCGAGCAGCTCGTGGGTGCCGTCGGCGTCACATCCCTCCGGTTCCACAAACAGTCCCTGGTCCCGGTCCAGCCACTGCGCGTAACGGACCACAGCACCCAGGGCTGCGACCGCGGCGCCGGGGTTGGAGTAGCAGGGAACAACCGTGGTTCCGGCGTCGTCACCGACCATGCCCTCCACGTAGATGGACGGGTCCAAAAGACCGCTGAATGCGGCGACCACGGGCTTACCGGCCGCAACGGAACATTCGGCCAGTACCCCGGCGATTTTCTCCACGGTGAGGCCGTGGGCCGGCAGCAGGGCAACCACGACGGCGTGGACGGAGTCGGCGGTGAGGACCTCTTGCAAACTGTGCCGCAGCGCTGGCAGCGCCACGGACATCCCGGCGTCGAGGTCTATGTCGGTGACAAGGCGCTCAACGCCAAGTCCCTGCGCCGCTGCGCTGTCCGCAACGACCTTGCCGAGCGCCCGCGAGTTGCTGAAGACCGCAATGCCGGGGCCCGTGGGCAGGGGCTGGCTTGAGACGATCTGGGCGATGTCCATGAGCTGTTCGATGGTTTCCACGCCGATGACGCCGGCCTGGCGCATCATCGCGTCGAGGGCTTCCGGGGGCGCCATGGTGGTGCGGACAGCGTGGCCGGGCGGCAGTCCGAGGCCCATGGCACCGGACTTGGCCACGATGACGGGTTTGGTCCGTGCCAGCCGCCGGGCCAGGCGGGAGAATTTACGCGGATTGCCGATCGACTCCAGGTAGAGCCCCACGGCGGTGGTATCGGCGTCGTCCTCCCAGAACTGCATCATGTCGTTGCCGGAGACATCGGCGCGGTTCCCGGCCGAGAGGAAGGTGGAGAGCCCGACGCGGCGGCGGCTGGAGGCGGCGTAGAGGGAGACTCCGATCGCCGCGGACTGGCTGAACAGGCCCAACCCGCCGCGGCGGGCCAGCGAGGGCGCCATCGAGGCGTTCAGGGACACGGCCGGGTCGGTATTGAGGATGCCCAGGGACGCGGGGCCGATCACGCGCATGCCGTTGGCACGGGCCTGCCGGACAAGCTCGCGCTGGCGGGCGAGGCCGCGTTCGCCGTCATCCGCGTACCCGGCGGTGGCCACCACGATGCCCTTGACACCGGCGGCGCCGCATTCCTCCACAACTTTGGGGACCTCGGCGTACGGGACGGCGATGATGGCGAGCTTGACGGGGCCCGGCACCTCGGACAGCCGGGCGAAGGAGAGCATACCGGCGAGCTCAAAGGCTTCAGGATTGATCGCATAAACCGGCCCGGTGAACCCGCCTTCAATGATGTGTTCCAACAGCTGGTAGCCCACGGTGCCCCATTTACGGCTGGCACCGATGACGGCTACGGAGGACGGGGCGAGCAGTTCCTGGATGCTGCGGGCCTCTGCACGGTGTTCCCGGGACTCCATCACGGCGCGGGATTTGTCCGTGGGGTCGATGTTGAATTCGAGGCTGACCACGCCGTCGTCGAAGTGGCGTTTGACGTCATACCCGGCGTCAGAGAAGACCATCAGCATTTTGCGGTTTTCCGGCAGGACCTCGGCACTGAACTTCCGGATTCCGTTTTCGCGGGCGGCGGCGGCGAGGTGTTCGAGCAGGATCGAGCCGATGCCGCGGCCCTGGTGCGCGTCTGAGATGTTGAACGCGACTTCGGCCTCCACGGGGTCGTCAAGCCGGTCGTAGCGACCGATCCCCATGATTTCCCCGCCGATGGTGATCACCAGCGCCACCCGGTCCTTGTAGTCCACCTCGGTGAACCGTTTGAGTTCCTTCGCGGAGAGTTTGGACTTGAACGCGAAGAACCTCATGTAGATGGATTTCTGCGACTGCCCGACGTGGAAGGCCTGGACCGCATCGGCGTCCGAGGGATGGATGGGACGCAAATGCGCGGTGCCGCCGTCGCGCAGCACAACATCGGCTTCCCAATATTCCGGATATACGCCGTCCACGGGCTGATCCACCATAGGCTTAGCCTAGTCATAAACTCACCCAGTTTTCGTTCTGCCCCCTCAGAAGGACCCACCAGCCTCATGGCCCGCCGCCAAACCCCGTCCCCGGCAGGGGAAGCCAGCCAGGATTTCGTAGAGAACATCGTCGACATCGACGTCACGTCGGAGATGGAAGGTTCGTTCCTCGAGTACGCCTATTCGGTGATCTACTCGCGCGCCCTGCCCGACGCCCGCGACGGCCTGAAACCGGTGCAGCGGCGCATCCTGTACATGATGAGCGAGATGGGCCTGCGGCCGGACCGCGGCCACGTCAAGAGCGCCCGGGTGGTGGGCGAGGTCATGGGCAAGCTCCACCCCCATGGTGACACCGCAATTTACGACGCGATGGTGCGCATGGCGCAGGACTTCTCGCTGCGGCTTCCGCTCATTGACGGCCACGGCAACTTCGGCTCGCTCGACGACGGCCCAGCGGCGCCGCGCTACACCGAGGCCCGCCTCGCTGCCGCCGCGCTGACGCTGACCGACCACCTTGACGAGGACGTCGTCGATTTCGTTCCCAACTACGACAACCAGCTGACCCAGCCTGACGTACTGCCGGCAGCCTTCCCGAACCTGCTGGTCAACGGCGCCACCGGCATCGCCGTCGGCATGGCCACGAACATGGCCCCGCACAACCTGGTGGAGGTCATCGCTGCCGCCCGGCACCTGATCGAGCACCCGGACGCCACGCTGGAAGACATCATGAAGTTCGTCCCCGGACCTGACTTGCCGACCGGCGGACGGATCGTCGGGTTGGACGGCATCCGCGACGCGTACGCCTCGGGACGCGGATCCTTCAAGACCCGCGCCAAAGTCGAAGTCGAGCAGCTTTCGGCCCGCCGCACCGGACTGGTGGTCACCGAACTGCCGTACATGGTGGGGCCGGAAAAGGTGATCGAGAAGATCAAAGACGCCGTCAACGGCAAGAAGCTGGCCGGTATCAGCGACATCGTGGACCTCACCGACCGCAAGCACGGCCTGCGCCTGGTCATCGAACTCAAGAACGGCTTCAACCCGAACGCCGTGCTCCAGCAGCTGTACCGCTACTCGCCGATGGAGGATTCCTTCGGCATCAACAACGTCACACTGGTCGACGGCCAGCCGCAGACCCTGGGGCTGCTGCAGCTGCTCTCCGTTTATGTGGAGCACCGCATCACTGTGGTGCGCCGCCGCACCGCCTTCCGCCTGGGCAAGAAGAAGGACCGCTTGCACCTGGTGGAGGGCATGCTCATCGCGATCGTGGACATCGACGAGGTCATTCAGATCATCCGGTCCTCGGACGAGGCCGCCGCGGCCAGGACCCGGCTGATGTCCATCTACGACCTCTCCGAGATCCAGGCCAACTACATCCTGGAACTCCGGCTCCGGCAGCTGACCAAGTACTCCCGGATCGAACTTGAGAAGGAGCAGGACGAGCTGCGCCGGGAGATCGCCGAGCTTGAGGCCATCCTCGGTTCGGGCGAACGGCTCCGCGCCCTGGTGTCCGCCGAACTGGCCGAGATCGCCGAGAAGTACGGCACACCGCGCCGGACCGTGCTGCTGGAGTCAGAGGCTGTTTCGCCTACCGTCGCCGCAGCCCTGGCCGCCGCGCCGGGCGCCAAGGGCAAGGCTGCGCCCCTGGCACTGGAAATTGCGGACGACCCCTGCTGGGCGATCCTGACCGTTTCGGGTCAGATCGCCCGCACCGCCAACCAGGACAGCCTCGCCGAGTCCGGCCCGCGGACCCGGCACGATGTCTTCACGTCGGTACTGAAAACCTCAGCGCGCGGCGAGATCGCCGCTGTCACGTCGCAGGGCCGGATGCTCCGGCTGCAGGTGATGGACATGCCCGTGCTTCCGCCAACCTCGGGCACCCCGAACATGGCGGGAGGCGTGCCCGCCAAGGACTTCATCACCCTCCTCAAAGGCGAATCCCTCGTGGCGTTCGCCCCGCTGGATGAGGTGCTGGCGATCGGCACGGCGCAGGGCGTGGTCAAGCGCGTGCAGCCGGATTACCCGCTGAACCGCGAGGATTGGGACGTCATCGCGCTCAAGGACAGGGATGCCGTGGTCGGTGTGGCCCCGGCGGGTTCCGACGACGTCGATCTCGTCTTCGTGACGCAGCAGGCCCAGTTGCTGCGCTTCAGTTCCTCCGCCGTCCGGCCGCAGGGCCGGACCGCCGGCGGCATGGCCGGGATCAAAGTCGCCGCCGGGGACCGGGTGCTGTTCTTCGGCACCGCCAGCCCGGCCGATGACGCGGCCGTCGTCGTCACCATCGCCGGCACCGAGGGGGCGCTACCGGGCACCGCTCCGGGAGCCGCCAAGGTCACCGCCCTCGCCGAATACCCGGCGAAGGGCCGCGCTACGGCCGGAGTCAGGGCACACCGCTTCCTCAAGGGCGAAGACACCCTGCTGCTGGCGTGGTCCGGCCACGGCCCCGCGAAGGCATCCTCCCAGGCCGGGGTGGCCCGCTCCCTCCCCGGGGAACACGGCCGCCGCGACGGCTCCGGTATTCCGCTCTCCCAGGCCATCGACGCGATCGGCCCGAGCATGTCCTGGGTGCCTGCGCCGGCGCCGGACGCCTAGGCTCCCTTGACCCGGGTGGCCGGGCGCGGTGGTCGTCCACAGAAGAGGTTGCCGGGCCGTCCCGTCGCCCACCGATTCACCATAAGTGGCCGTTGCCGCTTCCCAATTTGCCACGAATGACTGTGACCGCCCGCCGATTCACCACAACAGGCCGTTAAGGAGCCTGGCTATGCGGCCATTTGTGATGAATCGCAGGCGGTGAACAGCCGGCAGAGACGCCCCGGCGCGTCGGAACCGGGCTGGACAACGGTGTCTATGCCACGGGGCACCTGTGACTTCGACTTCGAGGTCTGCAGCCCTGCCGGCAGGGCTGCAGAAGTAGGCCACTGTCCGCGGCTACCGTCGCCGGAGACATTCGTTAGTACGGCCTAAAATGCGAGCTCTGCTGACCAGCGTCTTTGATATGGGCTGTTGAGCAAACGGACCTGAATTGAGGTCCTGACCAGTTGCGTACCCTGCCCTTGAGGGCAGCGGAACGCAATGGCCCTTAGACTGCTCCCATGCCTATCATTCCCGATGTCAAGGATTGGACCTGGGTCCTGCAGCGGCCCTGCCCGGAGTGCGGTTTTGATGCGTCAGCGGCGACCCCCGCAACAGTGCCCGGGATCGTGGCGAGCATGCTCCCCCGCTGGCGGGTCGCTCTGCGGCGCCCGGAGGCGGCGGCCCGCCCTGATCCGGACACGTGGTCGGCACTCGAGTACGCCTGCCACGTCCGGGACGTCTTCAGCCTGTTCGACCACCGGCTGAACCTGATGCTGACCGAGGAGGATGCCCGGTTCCTGGACTGGGACCAGGACGCGACCGCCGTCGAGCAGGACTACGCCAACGCCGATCCCGCCGAGGTCAGCGCGGGACTCACCGCGGAGGGCGAGCAGATCGCCGCGTCCTTCAGCCGGGTTCCGGAGGATCAGTGGGGCCGGACAGGGACCCGCAGCAACGGCTCGGAATTCACCGTCCTGACGTTCTCGCAGTACTTCCTGCACGACGTCGTCCATCACCTCCACGATGTGGATGGCTAGCGTGGGGGCGCGTGGCTAGACTTCCTTGTCCCAGGCCATGCTGCTGTTGACTGCGGCATAGCCCATTGTGGCGTAGAGAGCCAGGGCTCCGGTGGGGTTCTCGGAGTCGACGTCGAGCGAGGCCGTCTCCATACCCGCCGCGGCGAAGCGGTGCATCGCATCAGCCAACAGGGCCCGGGCCACGCCGCGGCCGCGGAACTCCCGCCGCACACCCAGAAGGTCGGTATAGCCCTCCGTGAAGCCCCGCGAGGCGGCGGTGACCGGGTCGTGGCTGGCGAGCTGGTACCCGGCCACCTTGCCGGTAGCCCGCTCCAGGACCACCGCACTCAGGTCAGGCCGGGCCAGAGGATCGTTGACAACAAGACCCCAGCCCTCCTCATCCCGGGGCTCGCTGCCCCAGTGGTCCTGGAAGGCGTCGTTGTGCGCCAGCCGTACAGGCCCGCGCAGCTCGGGGCCGAAGCCCACAAGTTCAAACCTTTCGTCCAGCACCACCTCCGGGAGTCCACCCTGAAGCGGCCGGTGCATCTCGTGGTAATACCGGACGATCCGGTATCCGGCGCTTCCGAACAGAGCGGCCTGGTGGGTGTGCTGCTGTTCCGAGTGGAGCCGCAGCCTGGGCGTGGTTCCTGCCCTCCCGTCCTCGGCAAACCGCAGCCGGGCCCTGCCCTCCATCCAGCCCAGCAGCCCGTGGCCGATCCCTTTCCGCTGCCATCCGGGATCAACGCAGCCGTACCCCACCGCTTTGTCCCCCTCCGGGTTCTTCGTGATCCGGGCGTAGGCCCGGGCCACGCCCTCGACGTCGGTGCCGAGGACAGTGTTCGTGGCGGCCGGGTTCTTCTGCGATCCAAGAACCTGTTCCAGATCGGCGCGGCGCTCGAACCAGACGGGCCGTTCGACGGCGGCGGTGCGGGCGATGAGCGCCGCCCACCCTTCAAGATCCGCAGCCGCGGCAGCACGCCACGAAAGGCGGGGGTCCAGGCTGGTGTGGGGCTCGGCGCGTCCGTTCATGGCAACAGGCTAGCTTCCAGCCCAGCCCTGTGCCAGCAGGGCTGGCCGCTTGGGCCCCGGCGCCGGGGTGGAACATGCCGCCGCCAGATCCAGGTCCAGCCGGTCGTCCTCCGCTGCAATGTCCTGCGGGTTGTGCGTTACGAGGACCACTGTCCGGTCGCGCAGCCCGTGCCGGAGCTCGGCCAGCATCGCCGCGCCGGACTCCGCATCCAAATGGGCCGTGGGTTCATCGAGCAGAATCACGTCGGCTCCGGTCAGGAGGGTGCGGGCCACGGCGAGACGCTGCCGCTCACCGCCGCTGAGGAAGGCCCCGCCGGGTCCAATCCGGGTGTCCAGGCCGTGTTCCAGCCGGCCAATCAGCGGTCCGAGGCCCACCGCGGCCAGGGCGTCCGCCAGCCTGGCGTCCGATGATTCGCCGCGCTGGTCGTCCGGAAGCCCCAGCAGCAGGTTGCCGCGGATGGTCGAGTCAAAGAGGTGCGCCTCCTGTGGGCACCAGGCGGCCCGCCCGGTGAGCCCGATGTGGCCGCTGGCCGCCGGGAGGAATCCGAGGACGACGGCGAGCAGGGTGGACTTTCCGGAACCTGAGGTCCCGGTAACGGCGAGCCAGCGCCCGGGTTCGGCGGTGGCGGTCACACCGGCGAAGACCTCGGGGCCGCCGGGCCAGGCGGCCGCGAGGTTCCGAAGGTCGATCCCGGGCTTACCCCCGGCCCGGGCGGCCACGGGGACCAGGCCGCCGGAGCCACCCGCTGCGCCGGCGTCGAGGACGCCGGCTTCGCCGATACGATCCAGGACCGCCCGCAGCGCCGGGTACTGGCGGACCGCCGTCGTGATGGCCGCGTAGGGCTCGACGAGCGCGAGCTGGAGCAGCACAACAACCGCGACCGTTGAGGCCTCGGCCGCTCCGCTGATGACCAGCGGGGCGGCCAGCACGGCGCTGGCCAGGGCAGCGGTCCCGCAGGCCAGTACCGTCAGCCCCTGGCCGAGACCCTCGGCCCAGGCGGAGCGCCGGGAAGCGGCCGTCGCGGCGCGGTCGGCGCGGGTGATGGCGGCGAGTACGGGTGCGGCGACGTGGTTGGCGTGGAGTTCGGCGCGGGCGTCGAGGGCGGCTGCCACCTGGCGGAGGACACCGGAGCGCAGCCGCTGTTCGGTGCCGGCGGACATCCGGTCCGCCGCGAGTGCCAGCGCCGGGGCGGCCGCCAGGCTCAGCAGGGCGGCAGCAACCACGGCGGGGAGTGCTGCCGGCAACAGGAAGGCGATCCCGGTGACGGCGCTGCCTGCGACGGCCACGGCGGTCAGCGGCGGCAGAACCACGCGGGGCAGCAGTTCACGGACGGTGTCGACGTCATCCACCACGGTGCCCAGGACGTTTCCGCCCTGCAGCAGCCGGCGCAGGGACAGGGCCCGCCGGCTCAGCGATTCCCAGAGCCGGCCGCGGAGCCGGGTCAGGGCAGCGAACACGGCGTCGTGCAGCAGCAGCCGTTCCAGGTAGCGCAGCGCGGCCCGGCCGATGCCGAAGAAGCGCACGCCCACGATCGCAGTGAGCAGGTAGAGGATGGGCGGCTGCTCGCTGGCACGGATGATCAGCCAGCCGGAGAGCCCTGAGAGGGCGACGGCGAAAAGGGCCGCCAGGGTGCCGACAACTCCGGCGGCGGCGAACTTCGGCCCGACCGGTGCGAGCAGCCGGCGGAACCGGGCCGCCGTTGACCCGCGCGCGTTGCGTCCTCCGGTCCGGGCCTGCGGCTCACGGGGATCCCCGCTGCCGGCCGGCGGGAATCCGGCCGGCTCGACGGCGGCCGGCCCGCCGTCAGAGAGCCGGGGTTCGGAGAGCCGGGGTTCAGTCAGCACGCGTTCGGACAGCAGGCGTTCGGACAGCAGGCGTTCGGACAGCAGGCGTTCGGACAGCCCTGCTTCGGCGGCGGACACCTCAAAGGTGGAGGCGTGGAGGCCGGATGCTGCGACGGCGGATGATTCGAGGCCGGATGCTGCGACGGCGGACGCCGGCGCGGCCCCGGGTGCCACTGCCACGAGCGCATCGGCGAGTTCCCGGGTCAGCCGGTCGTGGGCGACCAGCAGGACGGTGACCTTTCCGCGGAGTGCGGTGATGGCGCTGGTGACGGCATTGGCGGATTCCCGGTCGAGGTGGGCGGTGGGTTCGTCGAGCAGCAGCACCCGGGCTCCCGCTTCGATCCGTGCCAGCCCGCGGGCCAGGGCGACGCGACGCAGCTCCCCCGGGCTGAGTTCGGCGGGATGTTTCGCCGCGAGATGATCCGCGGCGCAGGCGGCCAGGCAGCGCAGCGCCGTCGCCCCGGCCGCGGCCTGGCCCGGCGCGTCGGTACGGCCGCGCGCTGCGGATCCCAGATACAGCAGGACTTCGTCCACCACGGTGGGCGCGACCATCACGGGATGCTGCGGCACCCAGGCGAGGTCCGCCGTCGTAAATCCTGCGAGCTGTCCGGTGACGGTGGTTTCCTGGTCCGTGCCGCCGCCGGTCCCGATGGTGCCGGCCAGGACCCCGAGGACCGTGCTCTTGCCGGCGCCGCTGGGGCCGTCGAGGGCGGTGATCCGGCCCGGGGCCGCGGTGAAGCTCAGCGGCCCGACGGCGGCTTCGGTCCTGCCGCCGTAGCGGACGGTCAGTCCGGCCACGCTCAACGCGGGCGGACGGCCGGTTCCGGGGTCCGCCCCGGCGGCGGTTGCAGCGGGACCGGCGGGCCGCAACGGGATGGGCTCGTGCGCCTGGAGGACGGCGGTGGTCTCGGCGAGCGCGGCACGGCCGTCGTCGCTGGCGTGGTGCGCGGTGCCGAGTTCGCGCAGCGGCAGATAACAGTCGGGGGCCAGGATCAGGGCCAATAGTCCTGCCTCCAGCGCCATGTCGCCGTGGACGAGCCGGACGCCGATGAACACCGCGACGACGGCCACGGAGATGGTAGCGATCAGTTCCAGGGCGAGTGCGGAGAGGAACGCTGTCCGCAGTGTCCCCATGGTCCGGCGGCGATATTCCTCGGAGAGGTCCTCAAGGGCCTTGCGCTGGGCGCTGGCACGGCCCAGCCCCACGAGGACGGGCAGGCCTTTGGCGAGTTCGAGCATGTGTCCCGAGAGCCGGGCCAGGGCCGACTGGGCTTCCCGGACCCGGTCATCGGTGTAACGGCCGATCAGGATCATGAAGATCGGCACCAGCGGCACGGTCAGGACGATGACGACGGCGCTGATCCAGTCCGCGGACAGAATGCGCGCGCCCAGGAGCAACGGAATGGCTGCGCAGTTCACCAGGGCCGGCAGGAACTGGGTGTAGTAATTGTCCAAGGCATCCAGGCCACGGGTTGCCAGGATGGCGAGGCCGCCGTCGGCGGGTCCGGCGGAGCGGGTGCCGTTGCGCAGTGCCCGCTCGAGCAGCTGCGAGCGCAGTTCCTCTTTCACGCCCAGCGCGGCCCGGCGGGACGCGACTGCCTGCGCCCAGACTGTCAGCGCGCGCAGCGCCACTCCGGCGACGCCCCAGTACAGTTGCGCATCCCATGCCGGGATGCCGCCCATGAGTCCGGCCAGCATGGACGCGACGGCCTGCCCGATCAGCACGAGGGACAGGGCCTTGAGGGCAGCGAGCAAGCCCAGCAGGTAGAGGGCCGCGCGGTTGGCGGGGCCGGCAGGAAACTGCGGTCTCATCAGGTGTTAGTCCTTGGGCGCCAGGGCTTTGGCGGCGATGGCGGGCAGGAAGCTGTGGGCCTCCGGGATGTGCGCGTCGCTGACCCGGCGCCGGAACACCCAGTACGTCCACGCCTGGTAGACGAGCACCAGCGGCAGCCCGATGCAGGCGACGATGCTCATCAGACCGAGGGTGTAGTCCGAGGATGAGGCGTTGGAAATCGTGAGGTTAAAATCAGGGTTCAGCGTGGACGGGAGCACCACGGGGAACGCCGCGCCGAAAATTGAAGCGCTGCCCAGAAGCAGGAAGGCACCCAGGGACAGGAACGCACGGCCTTCGGCCCCCTTCCGGGCGAAGTTCCACGCCAGGACAGCTGCCGCCACGGCGGCGACGACGGCCAGCACCGTCCACAGCGCACCGCTGAGCACCTGCAGGCTCACGGCCCAGCCGGCGATCGGCAGCAGCAGCACCGGCAACAGCCGGACGAACCACCGGCGTGCGCGGTGCCGGACGTCGCCGTCGGTCTTCAGCGCAAGGAACGCGAGGCCATGGAGCAGGGAGAACCCCACGACGGCCAGGCCGCCCAGGACAGCGTAAGCGCTGAACCAAGCGAACGGGCCGCCCTCCCGGTCACCGTTGGCGTTGACCGGCAGCCCCGTGGTGGTCAGCGCGAGGGCGGCTCCAACGCCGAAGGCCGCCACGAAGGAGCCCAGCGAGATCGCCCAGTCCCAGCGCGCACGCCACACGGGATCATCCACCTTGCCGCGGTACTCAAAAGCCACGGCGCGGAAGATCAAGGCCACGAGGACCAGCAGCAGCGGCAGGTAGAGGGCGGAAAACAGGGATGCGTACCAGAGCGGGAAGGCCGCGAAGGTGGCGCCCCCCGCGGTCAGGAGCCACACCTCGTTGCCGTCCCAGACCGGGCCGACGGTGTTGAGCAGTACCCGGCGTTCGGTGTTGTTCCGGGCGAAGCCCTTCATCAGCATTCCGACGCCGAGGTCGAAGCCTTCGAGAAATAGATAGCCCGTCCACAGCACCGCGATGGCGATGAACCAGATGGTGGGAAGCAGTTCCATGCTGAGTATCCTCTGCGTTTTTGGGGCTCGGGCTTAGTAGGCGAAGGCCAGGACGTCCTGGGAGTCCCCGGGTTTGCCGGGACCACCGTCCTTGGGGGTGGCGTCCTCGTTCTCGTCGACGGCGGTGTGGACCAGCTCCGGCATGGCCCCGGCCACCCCGCCGCGGATGTACTTGACCAGGAGCTTGACCTCGACCACCAGCAGCACCGCGTAGACGGCGGTGAGCACCACCAGGGAGGTCAGGAGCTCACCGGCCGAGACGCCCGGCGAGACCGCCGCGGCGGTGAACATAAAGACCTGGTCGATCCCGCTGAGATCGGGGTTGGGAGCGACGACGAACGGTTGTCGGCCCATTTCGGTGAAGATCCAGCCGGCGGCATTCGCGCCAAACGGTGCCAGGATGCCGAAGACGGCGAGGCGCATGAGGCCACGGGATGCGGGGACGGTCCCCTTGCGGGTGACCCACAGGGCGGCCAGAGCGGCCATTGCCGCTACTGCACCGAACCCGATCATCATCCGGAAGCCCCAGTAGGTGACTTCCATGACTGGAACGTACTGAATTTCCCGCCCGGCGCGGTCCCCGTAGATCGGGTTGTCCGGCAGGTGGGTGCCGTAGTCGGCCTTGTACTGGTCCAGCAGGCTGTTGACGCCCTTGACCTCGGTGGTGAAGTCCCCCTTGGCCAGGAAGGACAGGATGCCGGGGACCTCAATGACGGCAACAACGTCGTCGCAGTTCTTGGAGCCGACGTTGCCCACGCTCAGGATGGAGAACCCGGTGCCGTCGTGGCATGCCGCCTCCGCGGCGGCCATCTTCATGGGCTGTTGTTCGAACATGAGTTTGCCTTGCAGGTCCCCGGTGATGGCGGTACCGGCGAAGGAGATCATGGCAACGACAGCACCGATCCGCAGGGAACGGATCCACACGGCGTGGTCGGTGCGGTCACGGCCGGGAACCGTTGACTCACCGGGAACCACGCTGCCGTCCGGCCCGATGGTGTCGATCCCGTCATGGCGGCGGCGCCACAGGTGGTACCAGGCAATGCCCAGCAGGAATGCGCCGGCGACGGCGAGGGCGCCGAAGAGGGTGTGCGGGACGGCCACGAGGGCGGTGTTGTTGGTGAAAACGGCCCAGGCATCGGTCATGACCGGGCGGCCGTTGATCATCTCAACACCCACCGGGTGCTGCATCCAACTGTTCGCCACGATGATGAAATAGGCAGAGAAGACGGATCCGATCACGGCGATCCACAGGCAAGCCAGATGGACGGCCGGCTTGAGCTGCTTCCAGCCGAAAATCCACAGGCCGAGGAAAGTCGACTCCACAAAAAATGCCAGCAACGCTTCCATGGCCAGCGGGGCGCCGAACACGTCGCCCACGAAGCGGCTGTACTCGCTCCAGGCCATACCGAACTGGAACTCCTGGACGATGCCGGTGGCAACGCCCATGATGAAGTTGATCAGGAAGAGCTTGCCCCAGAATTTGGTCATCCGAAGGTACTCCGGCTTTCCGGTGCGGTGCCACATTGTCTGGATCACGGCCACCACAAGGCCCAGTCCGATCGTGAGCGGCACCATCATGAAGTGGTAGACCGTGGTGATGCCGAATTGCCAGCGTGCGATTTCCAAGGCGTCCAAGGCAGTCCCTAACGTTGCTGGGCGGGCAATTTCTACGTCCCGTAGAAAGCTTCTTCTACAGAGTGTAGAACATTTTGACGACCCCTTGCGCCGGATTGCGGCCGCGCCTTCTGCCGTGCTGAAGGCAGAAGGCAGAAGACACCCTATGATCAATCGCCGGGGCTGCAAACGGCACGCAGCCGGCAGGTCATTGCTTGGGCAACGTCCCGATCCTGGTGCCACCGTTCTGGTAGACAACGAGCGCAGACCCCTCCACCTTGGCGGTGTCGGCCAGCAACAGCCACGGGTCCACGCCGCTGCAGGCCATGGAAGTAGACGCGACGGGGCCGAAGGTAAAGACATCCTCCGCCATGGAACCCTTGCCGGACAGGCGGTTGCAGCCGTCGGTTCCCTGGAAGGAGCCGTCACTGGCGATTGTGAGGTTGGGCTGGCCGGTGGCGGTTTGCCCCCACGCTCCGGTGAATGAAGCCGGCGCCGGGCCCGAACACCCGATGAGAACTGCCGCCGATAGGCCCGCAGCCAGCGTCGCAACGAGCAGAAATCCACGCCGAGGCAAGCGTCCCATGCCGACATGGTAGCCCCGCGGGAAGGCGGGACGGAAGCGTCACCGGGCGACGGCACCACGACGGTCCGGCTACTTCTACCTCATGTAGAAACTATCGGCAAAACGCGGTAAATTTAGGAGAGAAGTATTCATAGACCGCGCAGCAGAGTTGATCGGCCGCAGCGGCACACACGAAGGAAGTACGCGATGGCGAGTCTCGGTGAACTGGAACGGGCAGTGATGGACCTGCTCTGGGCGGGCCATGAGGCTGCAACAGCAAACACCCTCCGCGACCTGCTCGCGCAGAGTACCCGCGCCGAGAACGGCACCGCCGGCTACGAGGGCAAGGATCTGGCAGTCACCACCGTGCTGACCGTGCTCTCCCGTTTGGAGCGCAAGGGCCTCGTGGAGCGGGAACGCGGTACCCGCCCGCACCGCTACCAGGCAGTGTCCAGCCGGGAGGACCACACTGCTGAGCTGATGCATGAGGTTCTGGGCTCTGCGCCGGACCGTGAGGCAGTTCTGGCCCGTTTCATTGGTTCCGTCACCGATACCGAGGCAGAAACGCTGCGCAAGCTGCTGCGACTCAGCTAACGCCCCATGTTCTGGACCTCATGGTTTTTGGCGGTCCTGGCGGTAGCGCTTGCCTGGCCTGTACCTGTTCTGTTGTCGCGGGCCCAGTGGCCCTCCCGCTCTCCGTTCACAGCCATGGTGCTGTGGCAAACGATCGCCCTCGCCGGCGGGCTGTCCATGATCGGCGCCATGCTGGTCTACGGACTGGAGCCGCTCGGGGACAACCTTCTGGCGGGGTTGAAAGCGCTGGCCGCAATGGTCCTGCACAATGCGCCCACCACCGCGCTGGGTTTCTGGCATATCTTTGCCCTCTCAGCCGCGGCCCTCTTGTCGGCCCACCTGGTTTTTACCCTGCTTTTGACCTACTACAAGATTCAGCGCCAGCGGCGGCGGCACCGCGAACTGTTGGCCCTGCTGGCGTCCCCCTCCGCTGATGGCCCGCGGACCATGGTGATCAACGTCGATTCCCCCGTCGCGTATTGCCTGCCGGGAGGTGCCCGCTCGGTCACCGTGCTCTCCGACGGGCTCATGGCCGCGCTGGAACCCGCCGAGCTCCGCGCGGTCTTGAACCATGAGAACGCCCACCTGGACCAGCGCCATCACCTGCTGCTCTGGGCTTTCGCGGCGTGGCGGCAGGCGCTTCCGTGGCTGCCCACCACCCGGCTGGCGCAGGAGGCGGTCAGCTCGCTGATTGAGATGCTGGCCGACGACGTCGCGCTGAAGACCGAGAGCAGGGCCACCCTGATCAAAGCGATCGCGATTGTTGCCAGCGGCTCCTCCGGCGCCCGGGGTACCAGGATGGCCTTCGGAGAACCGGAATTTTCCGACGTCGGGCCCGGCCAGCCCGGGGCCACCGGAGGCGCCGGCTCAGCGCGGACCACGGCGTCCCGGGTCAGCCGCCTGATCTCTCCCCCGTGTCCGCTGCCGGAACCCGTGCGGGCAGCGGTGTTGGCGGCATGCCTGCTGTTGCTCTCGGTCCCGACCGCCTTGCTGATCGTCCCCGGCCTGCTGGGCTGAGCCCCGCGCGTGGTTCCGCCGCGGCCGCACTCATTCGTCTCCGTCAGGCGTCGATGCGTTCCCGGTCCAGGCTCGCCGCGCCGGCGATAATAAAGTCCTTGCGCGGTGCGACGTCGGATCCCATCAGCAGGTCGAAGGTTTCCTCGGCCTGTTTGGCGTTTTCAATGCCGACCTTGCGCAGGGTGCGGTGCCGCGGGTCCATGGTGGTCTCGGCCAGTTGCTCGGCGTCCATTTCGCCAAGGCCTTTGTACCGCTGGATCGGTTCCTTGTACCGCTTGCCGTCCTTGGCGAGGCGGTTCAGCAGGGTGTGCAGTTCCGCTTCGGAATACGTGTAGATCATCTCGTTGGCCTTCTGCCCGGCATTGATGACCTCCACGCGGTGCAGTGGCGGAACGGCGGCGAAGACGCGTCCCTGCTCGATCATGGGCCGCATGTACCGGAAGAACAGGGTCAGCAGGAGCGTGCGGATGTGGGCGCCGTCGACGTCGGCGTCGGTCATCAGGATGACTTTGCCGTACCGGGCGGCGCCGATGTCGAAGCTGCGGCCGGAGCCCGCGCCCACCACCTGGATGAGGGCCGCACATTCGGCGTTGGAGAGCATGTCGCCCACCGAGGCCTTCTGCACGTTGAGGATCTTCCCGCGGATGGGCAGCAGTGCCTGGAAGTCCGAGGAACGGGCCAATTTGGCGGTTCCCAGCGCCGAGTCACCCTCGACGATGAACAGTTCGGAGCGGGCGACGTCGTCCGTGCGGCAGTCGGCGAGCTTGGTGGGCATCGAGGACGTCTCCAGGGCGTTCTTGCGCCGTTGGGTTTCCTTATGGACGCGCGCGGAGATGCGCGACTTCATTTCGCTGACGATTTTTTCCAACAGCAGCGCGGATTGGGCTTTGTCGTTGCGGTTCGCTGAGGTCAGCTTGGCGTTGATCTCGCGCTCCACCACCTTGACGACGATGGCCCGCACGGCGGAGGTGCCCAGGATTTCCTTCGTTTGGCCTTCGAACTGCGGCTCGGCGAGGCGGACCGTCAGGACGGCGGTGAGTCCGGCGAAGATGTCGTCCTTTTCGATCTTGTCATTGCCGGCTTTGAGCTTCCGGGCGTTGGTCTCCACAGCCTTGCGGAAGGTTTTCAGCAGCGCCTGCTCGAAGCCGGTCTGGTGCGTGCCGCCTTTGGGGGTGGAAATGATGTTCACGAAGGTGCGCACGGTGCTGTCGTAGCCGATGCCCCAGCGGAGGGCGACGTCCACCTCGCAGTCCCGTTCGACCTCGGTGAGCTGGCTGTGGCCCTGGCCGTCAATGACCGGAACGGTTTCTTTGAACTTCCCGGCGCCGTGGAGCCGCCAAATGTCCGTGACGGCAGGGTCGGCGGCGAGGTAGTCAACGAACTCGGAGATGCCGCCGTCGTGATGGAACACTTCCTCGTGCGGGCCGGATTCGCCGGGGGTGCCGGGGAGCTTGCGCTCATCCCGGACGGTGAGCTTCAGGCCCGGGACCAGGAAGGAGGTCTGGCGGGCGCGGGCGGCCAGCTCATCGTAGGAGAATTTTGCGTCGGGAGTGAAGATCTGCCGGTCCGCCCAGTAACGGATCCGTGTGCCCGTGACGCCGCGTTTGGCTTTGCCGATGACGTCCAGAACGGAACCGTCAACGAACGGGCCGAAGACTGAAGCGGGATCGGGCCGGGTGCCGGTGTCCTTGAAGCGGCCGGGCTCGCCGCGGCGGAATGACATTTTGTAGGTTTTGCCGCCGCGGTCCACTTCCACGTCCAGCCGGGCGGACAGGGCATTGACCACGGACGCGCCGACGCCGTGAAGGCCGCCGGACGCGGTGTAGGAGCCGCCGCCGAACTTGCCGCCGGCGTGGAGCTTGGTGAAGACGACTTCGACGCCGCTCAGTCCCGTTTTCGGTTCGATGTCCACCGGGACGCCGCGCCCGTCGTCGTGGATCTCCACCGAATTGTCCGCGTGCAGGATGATCTTGATGTCGTGGCCAAAGCCGGCGAGGGCCTCGTCGACGGAGTTGTCGATTATTTCCCACAGGCAGTGCATGAGACCACGGGAGTCCGTGGAACCGATGTACATGCCCGGGCGCTTTCGGACGGCTTCGAGGCCTTCCAGCACGGAGAGATGCCGGGCTGTGTAATCAGAACTTGGTGCCACGGGGCGAAAACTCCTTCAGGAACGGAACCGTCCTGTCGGACGGGGACTGCTTGTTGACGCTGTTCCCAGCCTAGTCGGAGTGCCCGAATCCGCACTGCTGCCACCCCCGCACGGCCGGGAGCCTCTGGCGACGTTACCGAGACGTGATACGCGGACAGCGAAAGTAGGCCATCCGAGCCATGGTTTCGCTGCGAATGCTGGTTATATAGGTATATCGATCTACCAAGGAGGCCGAACATGACAACAGCAGTTGCGGACCGCACACTCAGCACCGTCGACCGGTGCGATCGTTGCGGAGCACAGGCGTATGTCCGGGTTGTTCTCGGCGCCTCCGGGGGTGAGCTTCTCTTCTGCGGCCACCACGCCCGCGCCGTGGAACCGACGCTACGGCCGCTCAGCTCAGACTGGCACGACGAGACGGGCCGGCTTCACGAGAAGCCGACGGTCCCGGTCGACTAGACCATATAAGGAAAGCCCCTCCGGAGATCCGGAGGGGCTTTTCCGCTTTAACGAACATCTTCCGCTGTAGCGGACATCGTGGATGCCCGCCGTTGGCGCACTACGCTGGACCTGGACAAAGTCTGGTCTCCACGTTGGTGATCAACGCGGGGCCCCATCCGGCCCATTCACCTCGGGGAATGGGCGGGACAGGACCCGCGTTGGCCGTTTTTCCTAGTCCAGGTAATCCCGGAGTACCTGGGACCGCGACGGGTGCCGCAGCTTGGACATGGTTTTGGATTCGATTTGGCGGATCCGCTCACGAGTGACCCCGTAAACCTTGCCGATTTCGTCTAACGTCTTCGGCTGTCCGTCGGTCAACCCGAAACGCATCGCGACCACGCCGGCCTCGCGCTCGGAAAGGGTGTCCAGCACCGAGTGCAGCTGTTCCTGCAGCAGGGTGAAGCTCACTGCATCCGCCGGAACCACGGCCTCGGAGTCCTCGATGAGGTCACCGAACTCCGAATCGCCGTCTTCGCCCAGCGGGGTGTGCAGTGAAATTGGTTCGCGGCCGTACTTCTGGACCTCGACGACCTTTTCCGGTGTCATGTCCAGTTCGAGGGCCAGCTCCTCCGGGGTGGGTTCGCGGCCGAGGTCCTGCAGCATCTGGCGCTGCACGCGTGCCAGCTTGTTGATGACTTCGACCATGTGCACCGGGATGCGGATGGTGCGGGCCTGGTCGGCCATGGCACGGGTGATGGCCTGGCGGATCCACCAGGTGGCGTAGGTGGAGAACTTGAAGCCCTTGGTGTAGTCAAACTTCTCCACCGCGCGGATCAAGCCCAGGTTGCCTTCCTGGATCAGGTCCAGGAAGAGCATGCCGCGGCCGGTGTAGCGCTTGGCCAGGGAGACCACGAGGCGGAGGTTGGCCTCCAGCAGGTGGTTCTTGGCGCGCTTGCCATCGTGGATGACGAATTCGAGCTCGCGCTTGAGCTTCGGATCCATGGTTCCGTCGTCGGCGTTGATCTTTTCCTCGGCGAAGAGGCCTGCTTCGATGCGCAGGGCGAGGTCAACTTCCTGCTCAGCGTTCAGCAGGGCGACCTTGCCGATCTGCTTCAGGTAGTCCTTGACAGGGTCGGCGGTGGCGCCCGCCGACATGACCTGCTGCACGGGCGCGTCGTCGTCGTCGGCATCGGAGTAGACGAAGCCGGAGCCGGTAGCAGCTGCTGCCTTGGCCGGGATCTCCTCGCCGTCCTCACCGAGCTCGACTGCTCCGACGACGACGTCGTCGAGGTCTACCTCGGCTTCTTCGTCGTCATCACCGTTGGCGGCTTTGCCGGCGGCCTGCGCCGCGGCTTTAGCGCCGGGCTTGGGCCCGCGCTTCTTTGGCTCAGGCTTGGCGACTGCCGACGCGGTGCTGTCACCATCGGCCGAGGCGGCGTCTTTGACAGCCTTGTTGGCGGCTCGCGTGGCGGCGCGCTTGGCGCTCGTCGCCGCCTTCTTCTCCTCTGGGGACAATACGGCCTGGTCGGCGGGTTCCTTCTTCGCGGAAGACGGGGTCACAGAAAACCTTTCTAGCGGCGGTCTGTGGAATCACCATACGGGCAACACCACTATGACCCTGTCAAGTCCGTGTTTCACATCAGGTGCAATCACGACCAGCAGAGCCACTAAGTAGAACTCCTGGGGCGACCGAAATGTTCCCTGTTTCCAAGGTTCACTGCGAGCACTCAATACACGGACCCAACCGGGTCTCGGGAATCATTGTCTCACGATTTTTGAAATCGTCACCGCCCCGTGGCGGGGCGTGCCGTCCCCGTCCCGGGCGGCCGCTGCCGCCGCCGCCGCTGCTATAGACGCCGCCTGCGCCGCGGCACAGCGACCGCCTGCCGTTGCTGCTTGCCGTTCCCGCCCCCTGCCGTGCCTGTCTGCCGTTGCTGCTTGCCGTTCCCGCTGCTTGCCGTTCCCGCCTGCCGTTGCTGCTTGCCGTTCCCGCCTGCCGTTGCTGCCGTTCTTGGCTGCCGTGCCTGCCTGCCGTTGCTGCTTGCCGTTCCCGCCCCCTGCCGTTGCTGCCTGCCGTTCCTGCCTGCCGTTCTTGGCTGCCGTGCCTGCCTGCCGTTCCTGCCTGCCGTTCTTGGCTGCCGTGCCTGCCGTTCCTCATGCCGGTACTGCCCTCTGGCCCTGTCCTTGATCGTCCCCCGGCCCTGTCCCGGCTCCTGCCACCGGTTCCCGTCCGCTGGTCGAGCGCCTGCATGTCCTTTCCCGCGCGGCGCCGATCAAATCCGCGGCCAGGTATTCCCGTCCGTACGCTCCTGCCGTCAGGCTACGTCCGGGTCAAACCGCTGCCAGGCCGTCTCGCTCCGGCGCGCCCAGCCGCAGAGATTCCCGCGCCGGACGAGTTCCTCCAGGAGCTCCGCAAGCCGGTAGCCGGGACATTCCGCCTCCGCCTGCCTGAACAGTTCGTGTGCAAACGATCCTTTGCCCCGGCACCATTCAATCCAGCCCCGCCCGGTCAGTGCTGCTGCTCCTGCCTCGCCGCCGGACTCGCCCAGCTGCACCAGCACCCGTTCCAGGCCCGCCAGACGGCTCCAGTCCGGCACTGGTGGCGCCAGGCCCAGTAAGACCTCGCCGTAGCCGGCCACATCCTGCGGTTTCAGGCCGGACCGGTTCATGCCGCGGGCGTCTTTGCCTTTCCCGCCACCGGCCCTGGCCCCGCCCCCTGCACCCCTGCTTCCTCCGCGTGGCGTTCCGCCGCTTGCTTTTGCGCCGCTGCCACGGTTGCCCTCCCTGCCTCCGCTCCGCCCCGGAGGCGGGAACCCTTCCAGCGGCGGGAGTGCCGCAGGTGGGCGGTCGGCCGGCGGGAAACCGCGGCGCGGACCATCACTTCCGCGCCCCTGGTCTGCGCCGGAGAGCACCCCGAAGTCCTCTGCGCCGCGCTCTGCCGATTCCCGTCCTGCCGCGGTCATCACCAGGACCGCGTCGCGCCAGGGCAGAACGCACAGGGAGGCCCTGAGGTAGCCGGTGAGCGCCGGAGTCAGCACCGGGCCAGGTGCCGGAGCCTGCAGCACCCGTGACCACACGTCCAACACCTGGTGGAACTGCCCCCTGTCCCTCGTGCGGACGGAGAACTGCGCCGCCCAATTTCCCTGAGCGTCGGTCACCGCCGGATCTGGCGTTGACCGCGGAACGATCCGGGCGGCGCCGGGGGCAGCCCCGACAGTGCTCCCGCGAAAGACCATTTCGGCGTTGAGCCGGCTGTTCCTGATTTCTTCCACCGGCCGCCCGGGCGGGGCGCAGCACAACGGGTCAAGGCAATAGGCATTGCGCCAGTAGTCGGCGCCGATCAGCCAGGCGTCACGCACCGGCATTCCCGCGTCGGCGAGCGCGCTCTCAAGCTCGGCCAGGAACGGCGCCCAGCGCGCCGGGTCCCCGTCGGTCTCCGTAAAAAAGGCGAGCAGGGAGCCGTCCGCTTTGTCGTCGGCTTCGAGATAAGACGCCACGGAACGGGCATAGCCTGCGGGTACGGCAGCACCGGACCCGCAGGGGCCGCCGGTGCTGCCGGGAAGGTCCACGCGGAGGGTTGCTCCGAGCCGTTTTCCTTGCATGGTCATGGCCACGAGGCTGCGGGCGGGCCAATAGCCCAGGGAATGCGGAATGAACCCCAGGATGTCCTCCGGGCCGGTGATTTTCAGGTGATCGGGAGCTGTCATGAAGCCAGCGTCCCGCGCCGCGCCGGCCCGCGTCAGTGCCAGGCTGTCCTATGTGGATAACCCGGCCAGAGACTCCCGGACGGCCGCTTGCTGGCGGAGCGAGCAACTGGCTCCAAGGGCAATGGCCCCGAAGCCGGCCGGCCCTCAGGGCGTGCGGCGCCGCTGCGCGCTGAGCCGGCGTTGGCTGGCGAGCGCGGCCAGCAGCGGCGGAACCACCACGCCCTGGGCCGCCATCTGCTTCCGCACCTTCCGGCGGATGATGACAATGGCTGCTGCCCCGCAAGCCAGCAGCAGGAACTGCACACTCAACGCGATCCGGAACGGGTCAAGCCCATAGAGCTCGCCGCGGGAGAATCCGGTGGCGTAGAGGACGTCGAGGACCAGGCCGATCAGGTAGATGGCGATGAGGGAGGCGATGAACCCTCCCACGTTGACGATGCCGGTGGCCGTGCCGATCCGGTGCGCCGGGTTGAACGTGCGGGCGAAATCAAAGCCGATCATGGAGCCGGGTCCGCCGACGGCCAGCACCACCACGAGCCCGGCCAGCAGCCACAGCGGGGTCCGTCCGGGGATGAGCAGCACGGCCGCCCAGGCGGCCGCGGTGACGCCTGCTATCAGCAGCACCATGGTGGACCGGCGCAGCGGGTGCCGTGCCACGAATCTGCCCATCAAGGGCCCCGCGGCGATGGCCGTCGCCACGTACAGCGTCATCAACGCCGAAACGGTGGTCGTGTCCAGGCCCTGCGCGGAGATCAGGAACGGATAACCCCATGTCATCGCAAACACGGTGCCGCTGAACTGGACAGTGAAGTGGCTCCAGAGCCCCAGCCGGGTGCCGGGCTGCCGCCAGGCCTGGGCGAGCGAGACGCCGGTGGCGCGCAGCCCCTGGGCGGGTTCCGGTGCGGGGTGCCCGGGCGGAAGGTCCCGAAGCAGGACCAGGACGAGCACGACGGCGAGGGCCGACATGGCTGCCAGCGTCAGGAACGCAGGGGTCCAGCCGGCGAGGTGCAGGATCATGGCAAACGGCACCACGCTGAAGAGCTGGCCTAGCTGGCCGGACATGCCGGTCAGCTGGGTCAGCAGCGGAACGCGCCGGGGGGCGAACCACAGGGGTATCAGCCGGATCACCGAAATGAAGGTCATCGCGTCCCCCGCACCCACCAGCACCCGGCCCAGTACACCGCCGGTGATGGTGTCAGCGAAAGCCAGTTGGAGCTGTCCCAGCCCCATCAGCAGGGCGCCTCCTGCGATCATGGCCCGGGAACCGAAGCGGTCCACGAGGATGCCAACCGGTATCTGCAGAGCGGCGTAGACGAGAAGCTGCAGGACCGTGAAGAAAGAGATTTCGGCAGCACTGGCCTGGAACCGTTCCGTGGCCTCCAGACCCACCACGCCAAAGGACGTGCGCTGGCTGACCGCCACGAGGTACGCGAAGACCCCGACCGTCCAAATCAGCCAGGCTCGGGGTGAAGTCACCCCTCTATTATGCCCAAGTCCCGACTAAATAGTATTTATTCGCCGGGTTCTTTACTGGCCAAATAGGCCTCGACGGCGGCCCCGAGGGCATCGGCGTTTGGCAGCTGGTCGTTTTCGTCGGCGAGCAGAGACCGGCGGACAGTGCCCTCGGCGCTTTCGTCGTAGCGGGTTTCCAGCCGCGAGACCACCTGCTGGACATCCTCCGATGCATCGATCTGCTCGGCAATCTGGCGCATGACGTCCCTGCTGGCTTCCCGAAGCCGGTCGGTGGGCAGCATCAGGGAGGTGGCTGCGCCCAGGTACTCAAGTCCGGCGACCGCGGCCGTGGGGTACTCGGCCTCGGCAAGATAGTGCGGCACGTGCATGACATAGCCGGCGACGTTGCGCCCGGCCTCCGCGAGCCGAAGCTCAAGCACGTGGCCCACGGCGGCGGGCACCTCGACGGTCGGTTTCCACACCGAGATGCCCTCGATGAGGTCCGGGCGGTTGCCATGGACCGTCACGCCGACCGGACGGGTATGCGGAACGGGCATGGGGATGGAATGGATCCAGGTGACGAGGTTGACGTCGAGGTCCTCAACGATTCCTACGACGGCGCGCGCGAACCTCTCCCATTGCAGGTCCGGTTCGAATCCTGCAAGGAGCAGGAACGGGCTGCCCAACCCGTCGACCAGGCGGTACAGTGCCAGACGCGGCGCCTGGTAGTCCTGCAAGTGGTCCTCGACAAAGCTGATTTGCGGGCGGCGGGACCGGTAATCGATGAGCTGGTCGGCGTCGAATTCGGCCACCATCTCCGCATCCGCGGTGTCCAGCAGTTCGGTGGTGATTTGCCGGACCACGTGTCCTGCATCGGCGAATCCGGTGAAACCCATGACGAGGTTCAGCCCGAGCAGGTCGGTGCCCTGGAACAGCGCGTCATCACGCTGGTAGAGCGATTCGGGGTCCAGCAGGGAGCCGGAAATCCGTTTAAGCACGGCATGTTCCTTTCGTCGTCGTCAGTGGGAGCAGCCGGACGGGGCCCGCAGGGCGGCGGCGCTGATATGGGGTACAACACGCGGGAGTTCGGCGGCATTCCTCATCGGGATGTGCTCCAGCTCTCACCTGATTGAACACCCGCGCCGGGGACGGACTACGATCGGAGCTGGCCGTACAACGGCCTGAAGACTCCTGGGCTCCATCTGGAAAGACAGCGGCCCAGGCTCCAAGGCAGGACGGAAAAACATGCAGTTCCTGCCCTTATCTCTGAGAGAATTGAGGACTGTCCTCGTGGTCAAGAATACGGAAGTCAAACTTAGCGCAGTCGCAGGGGACCTGAAAAAGTACCCCAGCGACGCCCTTGTCATCGGCGTCGGCCAGGGTACGGACGGTCCCGTCCTCCTCAGCAACCCCCTGACTGCCAAGGCCGCCGAAGCCCTCGCGGAGTCACTGAGTGTTCTTGGCATCACCGGCGCAGCAGACCAGGCCCACCGCCTCCCGGGCCTCGGCGAGGCCGGGGCGAAGGTTCTGGTGCTTGCCGGCGTCGGCAAAGTCACCGCGGCGCAGCCACTTACCGAGGAGGCGCTGCGCCGCGCAGCAGGATCGGCTGTCCGCCAGCTGGCGGGCGTCGGCACTGTGGCCCTGGCCTTCCCGACGTCGTCACTGGGCGACGTCGCCGCCATCGCCGAGGGTGCGGCGATGGGCGCCTACTCCTTCACCGAATACCGCTCGTCCAGGGACGGCCTGAAAGATCCGGTCAACAACGTCCTGATCGTGACCGACTTTGCCGGCGACGCAGGGCTGAAGCCGGTGTTGAACCGCGCCGCCTTGATCGGCAGGGCCGTCAACGCGACCCGCTCACTGGTCAACCAGCCGCCGAGCCACCTGTACCCCGAGTCCTTCGCAGACGCGGCCAAGGAACTGTCCAAGGGCTTGCCGGTCAAGGTGACTGTGTGGGACGAGAAGCGCCTGGAGAAGGAAGGCTTCGGCGGGATCCTCGGCGTCGGCAAGGGCTCCACCCGGCAGCCGCGCCTGGTCAAGGTCGAATACTCCCCCGCCCGGGCAGCCGCCAAGGTCGCCCTCGTGGGCAAAGGCATCACCTTCGATACCGGCGGGATCTCACTCAAGCCGCACCTGGGCATGGGCGACATGAAATCCGACATGGCCGGCGCAGCCGTCGTGCTGAACACTGTCCTGGCGATTGCGGGCCTGGGCCTGCCGGTCAAGGCGACCGCCTGGCTCTGCATCGCGGAAAACATGCCTTCCGGCGCCGCCCAGCGGCCCGCCGACGTGCTCACCATATTCGGCGGCAAGACCGTTGAGGTCCTGAACACCGACGCCGAGGGCAGGCTGGTCATGGCCGACGGCATTGTGGCCGCCAGCCAGGAGTTCCCCGACGCCATCATCGACGTCGCCACCTTGACCGGGGCGCAGCTGATCGCCCTTGGCAACCGGACCGCCGGTGTCATGGGTTCCGAAGCCGTTACTGGTGCGCTCAAGGTTGCCGCTGACCGGGCCGGCGAGCTGGTCTGGCCGATGCCGCTGCCGGAGGAACTGCGTCCCAGCCTCGACTCGCAGGTCGCGGACATCGCCAATATCGGCGAACGCCACGGCGGCATGATGACCGCTGCCGTCTTCCTGCGCGAATTCGTCGGTAAGAACAAGGACGGCGAACAGATCCCCTGGGCGCACATCGACATTGCCGGGCCGTCCTTCAACAACGGCAGCCCGTACGGGTACAACCACAAGCAAGGAACCGGCTCCACGGTGCGAACCCTCGTGGCGTACGTCGAGGACATCCTGGCCAAAACGCCCTAGCAGCGCCCCCGTCCAGGTGTCCGCGCACCCTGGTGGCCGGGGCCCCGCTGGCCCGGTCACCAGGGTGCGTGAGACTGGACACAAGCTCTCCACAAACGCCACGGCAAGGTGGAGCATGTATTAGTGGTTCGCTAAGGTGAACAACGGTAGTTCCAAACGAAAGGGAACATTCCTGCCCGAATTACTCACGGCAGGGTTCGTTCCAAGACCAGATGATGCGTACTCTCGTGTCATCGTTCACGCGAGGGAGCGTTTTAGTGGCCGATCAGGCAACTGCGCAAGAATTCGACATCCTGGTACTCGGCGGCGGCAGCGGCGGCTATGCAACTGCCCTGCGGGCCGTTCAGCTTGGCCTCACCGTAGGCCTGGTTGAAAAGGGCAAGCTCGGCGGGACCTGCCTGCATAACGGCTGCATCCCCACGAAGGCCCTGCTGCACTCGGCCGAACTGGCCGACCATGCCCGGGATTCAGCCAAGTACGGCGTCAACGTCACGCTGGACAGCATCGACATCACTGCCGTCAATGCCTACAAAGACGGCATCATCGCAGGCAAGTACAAGGGCCTCCAGGGCCTGATCAAGAGCAAGAAGAGCATCACCGTCATTGAGGGTGAAGGCAAGCTCCAGGGCACCGACACCGTCGTTGTCAACGGCACCGCGTACAAGGGCAAGAACATTGTCCTCGCGACCGGCTCGTACTCCCGCTCGCTGCCTGGTCTGGAAATCGGCGGCAAGGTCATCACCTCGGATGAGGCCCTCACCATGGACTTCATCCCCAAGAGCGCGATCATTCTGGGCGGCGGCGTGATCGGCGTCGAGTTCGCTTCGGTCTGGAAGTCCTTCGGCGTCGACGTCACCATCATCGAGGGCCTGCCGTCGCTGGTCCCCAACGAGGACGCGACGATCGTCAAGGCCTTCGAGCGTGCCTTCAAGAAGCGTGGCATTAAGTTCTCCACCGGTACCTTCTTCCAGGGGGTCGAGCAGAACGCCGACGGCGTCAAGGTCACCCTCGTGGACGGCAAGACCTTCGAGGCAGACCTCATGCTCGTCGCCGTCGGCCGCGGCCCCGTCACGGCCAACCTCGGCTACGAGGAAGCGGGCCTGACGATCGATCGCGGCTTCGTCATCACGAACGAGCGCCTGCACACCGGCGTCGGCAACGTTTACGCGGTCGGCGACATCGTTCCGGGCGTCCAACTGGCCCACCGCGGCTACCAGCAGGGCATCTTCGTCGCCGAGGAAATCGCCGGCCTCAAGCCGGTGGTCGTCGAGGACATCAACATCCCCAAGGTCACCTACTCCGAGCCGGAGATCGCAACCGTCGGCTACTCCGAAAAGGCCGCCAAGGCCAAGTTCGGTGACGACCAGGTCATCACCCAGGAATACAACCTCGCCGGCAACGGCAAGAGCTCCATCCTGGGCACGTCCGGCCTCGTCAAGCTCGTCCGGCAGAAGGACGGCCCCGTCGTCGGCGTCCACATGATCGGCTCCCGCATGGGCGAGCAGGTCGGCGAAGCCCAGCTGATCGTGAACTGGGAAGCCTACCCGGAGGATGTGGCCCAGCTGGTCCACGCCCACCCGACCCAGAACGAATCCCTGGGCGAGGCTCACCTGGCGCTGGCCGGCAAGCCCCTGCACGGCTGATAGTTCCGCCCGCACCACCGCAAGAACTTCGTGCGCAGTGCACCCGGCCGCAAAAGCCGGGTGCACTAAGCTCGACCAAGGCAGCATTCATCCGCATTAAAGATCAATAAGGAGAACGGGGACGACATGTCTGAATCCGTTAACTTGCCCGCCCTCGGTGAGAGTGTCACCGAAGGAACCGTCACCCGCTGGCTCAAGCAGGTAGGTGACCGGGTAGAGGTGGACGAGCCGCTGCTCGAGGTTTCCACCGACAAAGTAGACACCGAGATCCCCTCTCCGATCGCCGGCGTGATCGAGGAAATCCTCGTCGCCGAAGACGAGACCGCTGAAGTAGGCGCGCCGCTGGTGCGCATCGGCGATGGTTCCGGCACCGCCGGCTCGGGAGATGCCGCGGCCGCCGAGGCTCCCGCCGCTGAAGCACCCGCAGAGGAGGCGCCCGCCCCGGCGGCCGCCGAGTCCCCGTCCGCCGCCGAAGCACCGGCGCCCGAAGCTGAAGTACCCGCTGCCCAGGAATCTCCCGCCCCGGCGGGTGAAAGCCACGAGGTCACCCTCCCCGCACTGGGCGAAAGCGTCACCGAAGGCACGGTTACCCGGTGGCTCAAGAGCATCGGCGACAACGTGGAGGTCGACGAACCGCTGCTCGAAGTATCCACGGACAAGGTCGACACCGAGATCCCGTCGCCGGTCGCCGGCGTCCTGCAGGAAATCAAGGTCGCCGAAGACGAAACCGCGGAGGTGGGCTCCGTCCTCGCCGTCATCGGTTCCGGCGCCGCGGCCCCTGCTGCGGCTCCAGCCCCCGAAGCCCCCAAGCAGGAAGCCCCCAAGGCAGCCGCTCCGGCCGCAGCGCCCAAGCAGGAAGCCCCCAAGGCAGCCGCCCCGGCCGAAGCCCCCAAGCAGGAAGCCCCCAAGGCAGCCGCCCCGGCCGAAGCCCCCAAGCAGGAAGCCCCCGCCGCTGCTGCTGCCCCGGCAGCGTCGTCGGAGTCCGGTTACGTCACTCCGCTTGTCCGCAAACTGGCCAACCAGCAGGGCGTTGATATCTCGTCCCTGACCGGAACCGGCGTTGGCGGCCGCATCCGCAAGCAGGACGTCCTGGCGGCAGCGGAAGCCAAGGCAGCACCGGCCCCCGCCGCAGCCGCTCCGGCTCCCGCTGCAGCCCCGGCGGCGCGTCCGTCCGCCGAGCTGTCCTCGCTGCGCGGCACCGTGCAGAAGGCGCCGCGGATCCGCCAGGTCATCGCCCGCCGCATGCGTGAGTCGTTGGACATCTCCACCCAGCTGACCCAGGTACATGAAGTTGACATGACCAAGGTCGCCAAGCTCCGCGCCCAGGCCAAGAACTCCTTCCAGGCCCAGAACGGCTCCAAGCTGACCTTCCTGCCCTTCATCGCCAAGGCTGTCGCCGAGGCCCTGAAGCAGCACCCCAAGGTCAACGCCTCCTACGACGAAGACAAGCAGGAAATCACCTACCACAACGCCGAACACCTGGCGATTGCGGTGGATACGGATAAGGGCCTGCTGGTTCCGGTCATTGCCGACGCCGGCAACCTGAACCTTGCCGGTCTGGCAGGCAAGATCGCCGACGTCGCGGACCGCACCCGCAACGGCAAGATCGGTCCGGACGAGCTCAGCGGCGGAACCTTCAGCATCACCAACATCGGTTCTGTGGGCGCACTCTTTGACACCCCGATCATCAACCAGCCGCAGGTTGCCATCCTCGGCACCGGCGCGATCGTCAAGCGCGCCGTCGTGGTTTCCGATGAGAACGGCGATGACTCGCTGGCCATCCGCTCGATGATGTACCTCTCCTTGACCTACGACCACCGGCTGGTCGACGGCGCCGACGCGGGACGCTTCCTGCAGACGCTGAAGGCACGCCTTGAGGAAGGCGCTTTCGAAGCGGACCTGGGGCTCTAGCACAACGTCCGGCCCGCCAGAGCGGCGACGGCGGCACTGACACCGGTGGGGCAACCACCGGGACCTGTGCCGCCGTCGCCGTTTTTGCATGCCGCCGCCTGCTGTTCCGGCCCTGGCGGGTCCTACTACGGAGCGTAGAACCTTCTGGCTAGACTGGTGCCATGAATATCGTCTATAACATCATGGTCTTCCTGCACATCATCGGAGCCGCCATGATCGTGGGCATCTGGATCGTCCAGATGAAGAAACCCACCGTGCATCCCCGCCAGTTCGACGGCGCCGCCCTGCAGCTCATCACCGGCATAGCGATGATGGGACTCATTCCGGCCCTGAACATGGATGCCAACTACGCCAAACTCGGAGTTAAGTTCACCATCGCCCTCGTGGTGGCCGTGCTCGCCTTCATCGGCAGCCGCAAATACAAGAAGGATCAACCGGTCAGCAAGGGCCTCGCCCACGCCGTCGGCGGCCTTGCGTTGCTCAACGTGGCCGTCGCCACACTGTGGCAGTAGGCGCCCGTTCCCCGATTGACGACGGCGGCGCACCCCCTTTGCGGGTGCGCCGCCGTCGTCGTCCCGGCTGGGCCACAATCCACTGACAGCGGACACCGGTGCGGCCGGAGTGCTAAATCCCTAGGATGGGACACGGCACTATCCGGCGCTGCGCCGGTTCCGTGGCATGACAACAATCTTGAGGAGTGGACATGGCAGCAACACGCACCGCACACACTGTATGGAATGGCGACCTGATGACGGGCGCCGGCAACACCACCCTGGACAGTTCCGGGCTGGGTAATTTCGATGTCACATGGAAGGCGCGCGCCGAGGCTTCCGAGGGCAAGACCAGCCCCGAAGAACTTATCGCCGCCGCGCACTCGGCCTGCTTCTCCATGGCATTCAGCCTCGCCGTCGCCCAGGCCGGCCACACGCCCGAGGAAGTCAACACCAAGGCCGATGTCACGTTCGTGCCCGGCACCGGCATCACGGACAGCCACCTGACCGTCAGCGCGCGGATTCCGGACATCTCCGAAGAGGAATTCCAGCGTATCGCTGAAGAAGCCAAGCTGGGCTGCCCGGTCTCGGCTGCCCTGGCCGGCATCAAGATCACCCTGGATGCCACGCTGGCCTCCTAGTCCCAGACGCGCCAGAGCAAAAGCCCCCGTTCCCTGACCTGCAGGAAACGGGGGCCTTTGCGCGCCCGGCGCGCTTCGCGGGGCTAGGCGCCTGCCTGGCGGGCAGGCAGCGGAGCCGGCCGCAGGCGACGGTAGCCCTCCCGCAGCGGCGGCCGGTCGGCGGGCAGTTCCTCGATCATGTCCTTGAGGGCCCCGATGCCGAACTCCAGTTGCGGGTCGGTGCCGGCAGCGTGGGCGTGCGGCGGGAAGACCACTTCAATGTCGGGAGCGACGCCGAAGTTCTCGACGCCCCACCCCACCCCTCCGGAGAACCAGGTGGCGTAGCGGGGCTGGGTGACACCGGTTCCGTCGGCCAGGGCAAAACGGTTGTCAATGCCGACGACTCCGCCCCACGTGCGGGTGCCAATGACCGGGCCAATCCCGCGCAGCTTGGAAACCTGGGTGATGATGTCACCGTCCGAGCCGGCGAATTCGTCGGTCAGGATGACAACCGGGCCGCGCGGCGCGTGATGGGGGTAGGTCCGCGGCTTCTCTCCGCGGGGCATGCTCCAGCCCGTGACCTTGCGTCCAATCAGTTCCGCGACGAGCTGGGAGGTGTGGCCTCCCCGGTTGCGGCGGACGTCGACGATCAGTCCGTCGAGCGCTGTTTCAGTATCGAGGTCGCGGTGCAGCTGGGCCCAGCCATTGGCCATCATGTCCGGAATGTGCAGGTAGCCGAAGGTTCCCTGCGACGCCTGCCGGACGGTGCGGCGGTTGCCGGCCACCCACTCCTGGTAACGCAGCCGCTCCTCGTCGCGGACCGGAACCACGGCGACGCGGCGCTGCTTGCCGGCCTGGCCTCCGTGCCCGGCGCCGTTACGCAGCGTGAGCTCCACTGCGCGGCCCGCGGCCCCCACCAGCGCCATGGCGGGTGTCCGCGCTTCGGAGAGTTCGAGGCCGTCGATCGCCAAAACAAGGTCGCCGATCTTCGCGTCGGCGCCAGGGCGGGTCAGCGGCGAAGTGGCGAGCGGATCGGAGGACTCCCCCGCGAGGATCCGGATAATTTCCCAGCCCTGGCCGGTGAAGGCAAGATCGGCGCCGAGGCGGCCCTGACCGTTGCTGCCGTTCTCGGTGACAGCGGCCGGACGGACGTAGGCGTGCGAGGTGCCCAACTCACCGTGGAGCTCCCACAGCAGGTCCACGAGGTCATCGTGTGAGCCGAGGCGGTCCACGATCGGACGGTACCGGGCGTGCACGGAATTCCAGTCCTGACCGGCCATGTCTTCGATCCAGAAGAAGTCACGCTGAAGCCGCCAGGCTTCATCGAAGGCCTGGCCCCAGACGCTGGGCGGATCAAGCTGCACCCGGATCCGGCCGAGGTCAACCTTGACCAGCTGGCCGGATTCCTCGTCCGCCTTGGCGTTGGCGGGCGAGACGCGGATCTGCTTGTCCTGCAGGATGACCACCTTTTCGCCGTCGCCGGAGAGCCGGTAGCTGTCCAGCGCTTCCACGAGGGTGGTGCTTTTCCGGCGGGCGAGGTCGAAGCGGACGAGGCTGGGCGCGGCGTTTTTGTCTTCAAGGCTGGCACGGCCGTCGCCGGTCACGCCAAAGAGTTCGCTGTCGAGCCAGAGCAGGGCACCGGCAGTGGCGGTGAGATCGGAGTAGTTTCCCTGCGGCACCGGCACGGTGATGACCCGGTGCGCCAGGGAATCGGCATCCACCCGAACTGCCGGCACCTGGTCCTTCACTGCGACGTCGAGGGACGTGCTCCCGGGGGATGTGCCGTCGGCAGCGGTCCCGTCGTCCTGCAGGTCAACGCCCGGTCCGAAGGGCGAGGGGGTGTCCGCGGCGAGGGCCACCAGGTAGGGCTTGATCGGGCTCGGGAAGGACAGGTCAAAGGAATGCCCGTCGTAGACGGGGTCGAAGCTGCGGTTGGAGAGGAAGGCGAGGTATTTGCCGTCGGGGGTGAAGGAGGGCGATTCGTCGCGGAACCGGCCGTCGGTGACATCGATGATGGTGCGGTTTTCCTCCGTTGCGGCGCCGTCCGCTGCGACATCTACTGCGGTGATGCGCAGCCGGCTGCGGGACCCGAACGAGGTGACCGGCTCGGACCAGCCCAGCCAGGCCGAGTCCGGGGACCAGCTGAAGCTTTCGATGCTGCCCTCGCCAATGCTGCTGACGAGGGACAACGTTCCGGTCCGGGTGTCGGCCAGGTAGATGTCGCCGAAGGCGGTGCCGACGGCGAGCCAGTTGCCATCCGGGCTGGCCTCGAGGGCGCTGGCCCGGGTCGGTTTGGCGAAATCGATCCTGGTTAGGTGGCCGGCGGGTCCCTGCTGTGCGGGCACGTTCCCCTCCGCGGGTCCGGCGGTGCCGGCAGCGTCATCCGCGGTGGCCGGTCCGGCGAGGGCAGCAGCCGATACCGGGCTGGGCAGGGGTGTTCCTGCGTCGGTGTTTCCGGGTTCCAGCGATCCGGCGCCCCGGGGCGCGGAGCCCAGGGGCGCGGCGATAGCCTTCAGGTACAGGGCCTCGACGCCGCCGTGGTCAGCCACGTAGGCGATCCGGCCGGCGCCGAAGGGGCGCGGCAGTCGGGCCCGGACGCCGGGGGTTGCTTCGATTACCCGTGAGGGGCCGTCTTTGTGCTGCAGCCAGTGCAGGGTGCCGTGCGCCTCGACGGCGCTGGAGCCGCCGGCGTGGTCCGGGACTACATCGCCCAGGTGGCGGGACGGTTTCAGCGGCGCGGCGCGGCGGGCCTGGGAGGCCGATCCCAGGGTGATGCCGAGTTTGACCGGCTCTGCACCGAGGTCTGCCAGCAGCCATAGCTCACCGGCAGATTCGAACACCACCCGCTGGCCGTCGGTGGCCGCGTGCCGGACATAGAAGTCCTCGTGATCTGTGTGGCGGCGCAGATCGGATCCGTCGGGAAGCACCGAGTAGAGGTTGCCGTAGCCCTCGTGGTCGGAGAGGAAGGCGATCCGGCCATCGACCCACATGGGGTCAGTCAGGTTCCCGTCCAGCCCGGCCGCGAGTCGCTCGAATTCGCCGTTTCCGTCCGCGTCGATCCACAGTTTGCCGGCGGTGCCACCCCGGTAGCGCTTCCACCAGGCCGGTTCCCGCGAAAGGACGCTGGCGAGGACCACGGGCCGTTCGTCGCCGACGGCCGGCCCGAAGGCGACGGATTCCACCGGGCCCAGCGGAAGTTCGGTGGCCCAGCCGCCGGTGACCGGCAGGCTGTAAGCGTGCGTGAGGCGACTGTCGGCCTGGCGGAAAGCGCTGGTGACCAGCACGGCGCCGTCGGGGGTGAACCCCTTGACCCTGGTGCTCGCATGGCCGAAGAAGCTCAACTGGCGGTAACCGCCGCCGTCGACCTCGGCCGTGACAACTTCCGGCGATGTTCCCTGGATGACCGTCCACACCAGCCGCTTGCCGTCCGGCGTGAAGCGGGGGTTGCGGGCGGGCAGCTGCAGCGAGGAAATCCGCCAGGCACGGCCGCCGCCGAGGGGCGCAATCCAGACGTCGTCTTCGGCCACGAAAGTGACCAGGTCGCCGTGCAGATGCGGGAAACGGAAGTAGCTGGAAGAAGTCATCGTCTGATCATAGTCACGGCCGGCCGTCCCGCCGGGAGGTGTACCCGCTGCGCCGGGCATGGTGAGATGGACCATGCGAATCATCATTGCCGGGGCCTCAGGGCTGATCGGAACGGCCATTTCAAGCACTTTGCGCAGTGCCGGGCACGACGTCGGCACGCTGGTCAGGCGTCCGCCAGCCGCACCGGACGAGTTCCAATGGAACCCCGGGGAGGGCAGCATTGATGACACCGCACTCAAGGGAGCCGACGCCGTCGTGAACCTCTCCGGCGCCGGCATCGGAGACCGGCCGTGGACTGCCTCGCGCATCACAGAACTCCGCAGCTCCCGGTTGGGGGCGACCCGGACGCTGACGGCGGCGATGGGGCGCCTCGATACTCCCCCGGCAGTCTTCCTGAGCCAGTCCGCCTCAGGTTTTTACGGCAGCGCCGGACCGGCGGTGCTCCGGGAGAACTCCCCCGCCGGCAGCGGTGTGCTTGCCGGAATCTGCGTCGACTGGGAGGCGGCCGCGCACGAGGCTCCCGCCGGAGTCCGGGTGGTCACTCCCCGCACGGGCGTTGTCCTCAGCCGATCCGGGGGCGCCCTGGGCAAGCTTCTGCCGCTGCTGCGCCTGGGCGTGGGCGGTCCCATGGGCAATGGCCGGCAGTACTGGCCGTGGGTCACCCTGCCGGATGTTGCGGGCGCCTACGCGTTCCTGCTGGACAGCCAGCTCTCCGGGCCGGTGAACCTTTGCGCGCCGGAGAGCGCGGACATGAACTCCTTGATCGCGCAACTGGCCGCCGCCCTGCACCGCCCCGCGGTGCTCCGCGTTCCCGCCCCGGTGCTTCGCCTGGTCATGGGCAAACTTGCCGAGGAGCTGCTGCTCGCCAGCCAGCGGATGGAACCGGCCGTCCTGAGTGAGGCCGGCTTCCAATGGCAGCACCCGTCGCTGGCCCAGGCAGCCGCCTGGGTCGCAGGCAGCGGACCGGACGCTTAGGGATCGCCTGCGGCCGTCAGCCGGCCGGCGCAGAGTTACTCGTTGCGCCGACGGCGGGTTCGACGGTGCCGGCGGGGTCGGCGGGGTCGGCGGGAAGAATGTCCTGGATCCGCCAGCGGCCTTCCACCGAGGCCAGCACCAGCCGCAGCCGCTGTTCCGGGGTGGAAGGGGTCGCGGCAAGCACAGTTCCGGCGGCGTCGAGTTCCTGGTACGGGGGCGTCCTCGCGGTGACTGCCACCACGGCCTGCTTGCCGCGGGCCTCTGTGGTAGCAGCCGGCTCCGCGGCTACCCGGGTCAGGACGGTATCGAAACCGGAAAGCACCCGACCGGATTTTTTCAACGCAGCGATGATGCGTCTGTCCGCTGCGGCCGCGGCCGATGCTGGAACGTTGACGTCCGCCAGCAGGTCGAAGTCCCCCGAGTTCAATGCCCGGGAACGGAGCCGGGCCAATCCGCGGACTGCTACGCCGGGGTCCGGCGACGCCAGCTGCGCCAGAACTTCGGGAGACAGCCCGGCCGCAGCGGTGGCCGGCGCGCCGGCGTCCGGCGCCGATCCCTTCCCGGCTCCGGCGTCCCTGGCGGGAACGGCGTCTGTGACTGGCAAACCTGGAACCGACCCCGGCGTCCAGGTACCGTAGACAGCCCACGCCGCCACGAGGGCCCCCAGAAGCGCAACAGTGGCGGCTGCCGCCCGCAGGGCACCGGCCGGCCGTGCTGAGTGGGCCGCGAAGACCGGGAGGGGGCGCCGGAGCGGCCGATGTGAGGACCGCCGTCCGGTCGCTCTCCCGCGGGCAGATGGCGCTGCGCCGGACAGCGGGTCTGCGGGTTCTGTGCGCTGCGGTTCACCGCCCTGACGCCGCGCGCTGAACCGGGGACCGCGGAGCCGCCGCGGCAGGGCCCGCAACAGTCCGATCCGACGCCCCTGTCCGGTGCCCGGCAGCGCCCGCCGTGTCGGCAACTGCGGAATGACCGTGGGGTGGACCGAGACCGAGAGGTCCAGGGGCGCCGCCGGGGCACTGTGATAAAAGGCGGCCGCCAACTCGGCGGCAGAGGGCCGTAGTCTGCGGTCCTCCTGAAGCCCGGACTCCAGTGCCGCGGCGAGAGCCGACGGAACGCCGGGAACCAGCAACGGCAGAGGCGGCCGCTGCGTTCCGGGCTCGGGAGGATGGCCAGTGAGGCAAAACCAGCCCACGGCAGCGAGCGAGTACAGGTCGCGCTCCGGCAGCAGCCCCGCACGGACGGCGTCCACCGGCGCCGGGTCGCTGAAACCCTCCGTTCCCGCGCCCGCTCCCGCCCCGGTCTCAGCCACCATGCGTGCCACGCCCACGTCGGCCAGCAGCGGTTTTCCCTGGGCGGTAAACAGGACGTTGCCAGGTGAAACGTCGCCATGCGTGAAGCCTTGAGCATGCAGGTACGCGAGGGCCTGGGCGATCGGCGTAAGGACAGTCACCGTCTCCCCCGGCCCCAGGGTTCCCCTGCTGGCGACGAGCTGGCCCAGCGACCCGCCCGCCGCGTAGTCCATGGTCAGCGCCAGGTTCCCACCGGTTCCACCGGCAACCGGCACCACGCCGTAAGCCCGCACTAAATGCGCGTGGTCCAAGAGGGAGAGAACGCGCACCTCCCGCCGCGCAGAATCCTCAGCGCTGCCCCCGTCCGGGCCGTCACTGGCAGTGAAACACTTCAACGCGTACTCGCGGCCGGTGGAGCGCTCGGTGGCCAGCCACACCGCGGCGGTACCGCCGCGCCCCAGACAGCGGCCGACGTCGTACCCGGGAACCACGGGAGCGCTGGAGCGAGGAAAGTCTTCCATCACCAAGGAATAGCGGATCCCGCCGTTTCCTGCAGAAGTTATCCACAGGTGAGAGCTTCACCACAAAATCAGCTGCCATGACACGCCGGGTCTAAGCTGGATGCCATGACTCTTGAGTTCTCCCAGCTGGGTCTGGCCCCGGAATTTGTCGACTACACGCGCGGCTGGGACCTCCAGCGCAAACTTCATGAGAAGGTCGTCGCGGGTACCGCTCCCAGCACAGTCCTGCTGCTCGAACACGCCGCCGTTTACACCGCGGGTAAACGCACCGAGGACCACGAGCGGCCCTTTGACGGAACACCGGTGGTTCCCGTCGACCGCGGCGGCAAACTCACCTGGCACGGCCCGGGCCAACTGATTGGCTACCCCATCATCAAGCTCAGGAACAAAGCCGGCATCCGCGATTACGTAGAGCGGCTGGAAGCAGTGATCATCGCTGTCCTGGCAGACTACGGAATCGACGCTGTCCGGATCACAGGCCGGGCCGGCGTCTGGATCGACCAGGACGAGAAGGGCCCTGCACGCAAAATCGCCGCCATCGGCATCCGCGTCCACGAGGGCGTCACCATGCACGGGTTCGCCATCAACTGCAACAACGATCTGGCGCCGTACGGGCAGATCATCGCCTGCGGCATTTCCGATGCCGGCGTCACCACGGTCTCGCAGGAGATCGGCCGGGACATCACCCCCGCCGACCTCGTTTCGCGGATCATCGAGGAACTGCGCAACAATGAAGAAGCGCTAGTTGCAACCCACGAAGGAGCTCTACTGTGACCCTGGCACCAGAAGGCCGGAAAATGCTGCGTATCGAGCAGCGCAACGCGGCCACCCCGGTGGAACGCAAACCGGATTGGATCAAGGCCAAGGTCCAGATGGGCCCCGAGTTTATCCAGCTCAAGAAACTCGTCAAGAAGGAGGGCCTCCACACGGTGTGTGAAGAGGCCGGCTGCCCCAACATCTTCGAGTGCTGGGAAGACAAGGAAGCCACCTTTCTGATCGGCGGTTCCGAGTGCACCCGCCGCTGCGATTTCTGCCAGATCGACACCGGCAAGCCTTCCCCTGTGGATGTTTTCGAACCCACCAAGGTGGCACGTTCCGTCCAGGCGATGCAGCTCCGTTACGCCACCGTCACCGGGGTGGCCCGCGATGACCTCGCCGACGAGGGTGTCTGGCTCTACGCCGAAACGGTCCGCAAAATCCACGAGCTCAACCCGGGCACCGGCGTCGAGCTGCTGATTCCGGACTTCTCCGGCAAGCCCGAGCACATCGAAGCGATCTGTGACTCCAAGCCCGAGGTGTTTGCCCACAACGTCGAGACCGTTCCCCGGATTTTCAAGCGCATCCGTCCGGCGTTCCGCTACGAGCGGTCCCTGGATGTCCTTACGCAGGGCCGCAAGCTCGGCATGGTCACCAAGTCCAACCTGATCCTGGGCATGGGTGAGACCCGCGAGGAAATCTCCGAGGCCCTGCGCGACCTGCACGACGCCGGCTGCGACCTGATCACCATCACCCAGTACCTGCGCCCCTCCGAGCGGCACCTTCCGGTGGACCGCTGGGTCAAGCCGCAGGAGTTCGTTGACCTGCAGCAGGAAGCGGACGAGATCGGTTTCCTCGGCGTGATGAGCGGTCCGCTGGTCCGTTCCTCTTACCGCGCCGGCCGGCTCTGGGCCACCGCGATGCGCAAGAAGGGCTGGGAAATCCCGGCCCAGCTCGCCCACATCGAGTCCTCCGGCAGCACCCGCCAGGAAGCAAGCTCACTGCTCGCGGCGCATTCCTGATTAAGTCCTAGCGATTGCGGCACAGGGCCGGCACTGGAGGAATCCGGGGTCCGGCCCTGAGCCGTGCATCACGTAGAATTAAGGCACTATGGCGAATTCCCCTCATTCCAGCACGTCCGCTCCTTCTGCCGATGAGCCGAAGCGCGGCCTCTTTTCGCGTAAGCCCAAGGCAGCCAAGGTTAAGAAGCCGAGCCGCCTGAAGCAGATCCGCGAGGTCTTCCAGATGACCCGCCAGCATGACCCGATGGTTCCGTGGCTCATGCTGCTGGCTTTCCTCGGCGTCGTGGCTGTCAGCTTCGGCGTCGGATTCCTGCTGGACAACTGGATCACCGGCCTGATCATCGGCATCCCCTTGGGTATCCTGGCGGCCACGTTCATCCTGTCCCGCCGCGCTGAGCGGGCTGCCTTCGCGCGGATCGAAAACCAGCCCGGCGCTTCCGGGGCTGCCCTGGGCACGCTCAAGCGCGGCTGGATCGTGGAAGAGCAGCCTGTCGCGGTGAACCCCCGCACCCAGGACGCCGTTTTCCGCGCCATCGGCCGTCCCGGCGTCGTCCTCGTGAGCGAGGGGCCCAGCAGCCGCGTCAAGCCGCTGCTCGACGCCGAACGCAAGCGCCTGGCCCGGATCCTGCCCAACGTCACCATCCACGTCATTGAAAGCGGACGCGGCGAAGGCCAGGTTCCCATCAGCCAGGTCTCCAAGAAGATGACCAAAATGAAGAACGAACTGACCAAGCTTGAGGTCAGCACGGTATCGAAGCGGATCTCCTCGCTCGGCAGCCGTCTTCCCATCCCCAAGGGCATCGATCCTTACAAGGCCCGTCCGGACCGCAAGGCAGCCCGCGGACGCTAGGCCCCACGCCAGAGCACCAGGGACGCCCCGGTAACCGCCTTCCAGGCCGGCAGCCGGGGCGTTTCTCTTGCCCCCGGCCTCTTTGCGGCAGTCCTTCCCTCTTGTCCCTTCGCCCCGCCTTCGGCCGGGAGAAACCGGAGCAATCATGAAACGTCCCTCAACCCCGGCCCTGATCCGCATCTTCCGGCTCCTGGCCATCGCCGAGGCCTGCAGCTGGGCTGCGCTCCTTGTCGGCATGTTCCTGAAGTGGATCGCCCGGACCACGGAGCTCGGCGTCGAAATCGCCGGACCGATTCACGGCGCATTCTTCATCGGCTACGGCATCGCAGCACTGGGCCTGTGGCATCTGCAGCGTTGGCCGTTCCGGGTGGCCTTGTTCGCCGGACTGTCCGCGGTGGTCCCGTTCGCCACGCTCGGATTCGAGCAGTGGGCCGGCCGCCGCGGTTATCTCACCGCCCGGGGAATGCCGGTGGCATCGACTCAGGCCCGCCAGGGGGCCGGCGTATAGCCTCTCGGTTTGGCCCTGCCGTCCTTCACGGGATGCAACGGGGGCAAAACACCGGCCCGGGCCACTCGGTCTGACACGATCGGCCGCTCCGCCGACCCTGTTAGCGGCCGTTCGTGGCGAACCGGCACTCCGCCGACCCTGTTAGCGGCCGTTCGTGGCGAACCGGCACACCGCCGGCCGCTTAGCGGCCGTTCGTGGCGGGAGGCGTCGGCCCGATGAAGCGGGACTGCGGCAGGCAGCGCGCCCAGCGCCGGGCCGGCCGCGTGTCTGCGACCGGCGCGCGCTACCTTCGGACCAGCAGAGTATTCATCGCCTTGTCATGGAGTCCGCGGTGATCCGGGTCAAAGATGACAGCAGGGATCACCAGGCAGAGCAGCAGGCTGCGGACCAAAGCCGCCAGCGGGCCGGCAGGGCCGCCGCCGGGCCGTACCACGTGGATTCCCAGGATGCGGTGCCCAATGCTGTACCCCAGGGAGCCGACCAGGAGTGCCTGCTCGATAGCGAAAATGGCCAGTGTTGCCCAGGGGTCACCGCCGAAGGCGTAATTACTGATCAGCAAGGCAATGCCCCAGTCGATGCAGATGGCGGCGATGCGCCGTCCGGCGCGGGCTATGGATCCCGGGCCGGACTCAGGCAGGCCTAAACGCTCGCCCGGGTACTTTGAAATGCCGGATGTATCCGGCCCACTGAGCCAGGACCCTATGTCTTTACGATCAACCACCCTCTAAGACTAGCCGTATCGCATCCCGCCGCGCTGTTCATAGTGTGGACAAATGGGGCCCACACTTTGGGCACGGATAGGCCACGTTGTGGACAGCGACTACCGTTTACGTGTCAGGGCATTCTGTAACCTGCCGGAAACAAAGCGGACACGACAGGGAAATCCTGTGTCCTTAGGGTGGTAACAGTTGCTAGCGGCATAGGAGCGGGGCAAACTTTTGCGTCTTCCCCGCTGTCGGATTGCGCTGGACCACTCGGCCTGACGGCCAGATCTTTCACTTGCATAAGGAGCATAGATGTTCAAGACTGCGGACGAAGTCCTCAAGTTCATCAAGGACGAAGACGTAAAATTCGTCGATATTCGCTTCACCGACCTCCCTGGCGTACAGCAGCACTTCAACGTGCCCGCCAAGAGCGTTGACGCGGACTTCTTCGTCAACGGCCAGCTCTTCGATGGCTCTTCGATCCGCGGTTTCCAGGGCATCGCCGAGTCGGACATGCAGCTGATCCCGGACGTCACGACGGCGTTCCTCGACACCTTCCGCATCGAGAAGACCCTTGCGTTGAACTTCTCGATCGTGAACCCGCGCACCGGCGATCCGTACCACCGTGATCCCCGCGGCGTAGCCGAAAAAGCCGAGGCCTATCTGGCCTCCACCGGCATCGCCGACACCGCGTTCTTCGCCCCTGAGGCCGAGTTCTTCGTTTTCGATAACGTCCAGTACCAGTCCTCCCCGCAGGGCAGCTTCTATAAGATCGATTCCGAGGAAGCACACTGGAACACCGGCCGCGAAGAAGAGGGCGGAAACCTCGGCTACAAGACTCCGGTCAAGGGCGGCTACTTCCCGGTCGCACCCACCGACAAGCAGGTCGACCTCCGTGACGCCATGTGCATCGCTTTGGACGAAGCCGGCCTGGAGGTCGAGCGCAGCCACCACGAGGTTGGTTCCGCCGGCCAGGCTGAGATCAACTACAAGTTCACCACGCTGACGCACGCCGCTGATGACCTGCAGAAGTTCAAGTACGTCATCAAGAACACCGCCGATGCCTGGGGCAAGTCCGTCACGTTCATGCCGAAGCCCGTCTTCGGCGACAACGGCTCGGGCATGCACTGCCACCAGTCGCTGTGGAACGGTGGAGATCCGCTGTTCTATGACGAAAAGGGCTACGCCGGCCTGTCCGACATGGCCCGCTGGTACATCGGCGGCCTGTTGAAGCACTCCTCGGCCGTGCTTGCCTTCACCAACCCGACCGTGAACTCCTACCGCCGCCTGGTCAAGGGCTTCGAAGCTCCGGTCAACATGGTTTACTCGCAGGGCAACCGCTCTGCCGGTATCCGGATCCCGATCACAGGCTCCAACCCGAAGGCCAAGCGCATCGAGTTCCGCGCGCCGGACCCGTCCTCCAACCCGTACCTGGCCTTCGCTGCCCAGCTGATGGCCGGCATTGACGGTATCCGCAACCGCATCGAACCGCCGGCTCCGATCGACAAGGACCTCTACGAGCTGCCCGCCGAGGAAGCCAAGGACATTCCCAAGGCTCCCGGCACCCTCGAAGAGGCCCTCGACGCCCTGGCCGAGGACAACGAGTTCCTTCAGGCCGGCGGGGTCTTCACCCAGGACCTGATCGACACCTGGATCGAGTACAAGTACGAGAACGAGATCCGTCCGCTCTCGCTGCGCCCGAACCCGTACGAGTTCGAGCTCTACTACGGCGTCTAGGCTGTAGCGGCTCTCCGCCGCAGGATTGCTCGACGGCGGCCCCCACCTCTTGGTGGGGGCCTCCGGTCTTTAACCCAGCGACTGTCGGGCTGCCGCCACTTTCCGCGCATCAGCGCTTCCCGTACTTCCGGTGAACAGCCTGCTTGCTCACGCCAAGACAGATGGCGATGGCCTCCCATGACAGACCCGCCTGGCGTGCCCGCAGCACCGCCTCCGTCTCTGCGCGGGCCACCTCCTTGCGCAGCCCGGCCACCGCGTACAGCGCCTCCGCAGGTCCTTTACCGTCCATCGAGCCAATAAGTGTTTTCATCCCGACCTCCCATCGTCAACTTTAGTTGACGATGGGAGGACCGTCAGTAATAGTTGACAGGCTCGGGTGATGTCCTGCCGGTCCGTTTTCGCCCGTCGAGGTGGCCGTCCGGGTCAACTGCTTAACGGCCCGCGCCAAACCCCCGGTAGAACGTCCGTTGCGGGCCGGCGTCGCCACCCAGATACCGGCCGCGGTCCTCAAACCCTGCCTTGCGGTAGGCCGCCTGGGCAGCAGGGTTCTCTTCGTTGACAGAGAGCACGACGCCGGTCTGCCCGCCGCCCATGGCCGCCGTCAGTTTCGCGGCCGCGAGGGCACCGGCCAGCGCTGCCTGGGTGCCAAGTCCCCGGCCCTGTGACCTGCGGTCGATCAGGAAACCGCGCAGCAACCATGCCGAGTCGTCGTCGGCCCAGCCGGCCAGGCTCGCGGCACCGGTCTGCAGGGTCAGGACACCGACGGCGGATCCGTTGGTGTCGATGGCAAAGGGGTGCCGGGAGTCTTCTTCCAGCCCCGTCAGAACCATCCGCAGCGGGTCGCCGACGAACCGCCGCTGGTCCTTGATGAGTTCGAGCCCGGCGATTTCGCCCAGCTTAATAGCGCGGGCGTCCTCGTCGAGGTCTTTCAGCGGCAGCAGCCACACATGTTCACGCATGACAAAAGCCTACCCACCCGGGCGGCCCCAGGACCCCCGGCCAAAGAGCTCAGGTCAGAGCGCCGCCTCCTTGGGCGGCCCGGCCGGATCCATCCAGAAGACCTCCCACAGGTGGCCGTCGGGGTCCTGAAAGCTGTGGGTGTACATGAAGCCGAAGTCCTGCGCTTCCTGGGACGGCGACCCGCCGGCAGTCAGCGCCGTCCGGATGAGCTCGTCGACGGCCTCGCGGCTGTCCAGGGAGAAGGACATGATGACCTCGGCAGCCCCGGAGGCATCCGCCACAGTCTTCGACGTGAAGGTCTTGAAGTACGCCTCGACCAGCAGCATCACGTACGCCCCGTCGTTGACGATCATGCAGGTGGCATTCTCATCGGTGAAGTCGGGATTGAACGAGAAACCCAATGCGGTGAAAAACTGCACTGTCGTGTCGAGGTCCCGGACCGGAAGGTTGACAAAAAGTTCTCTGGCCATGCGGACAAAGTAGCACCGCTCCGCCGGAGTGTCAGCCCCCGGCGGAGCGCGGGTGACACTACAGCACTTTGGAGAGGAAGTCCCGGGTCCGCTGCTGCTGCGGATTGCCGAACAGCTCCTCCGGAGCGCCCTGCTCGCAGATGACCCCGTCTGCCATGAACAGCACCCGGTCGGCCACTTCGCGGGCGAAGCCCATTTCATGGGTAACCAGTACCATCGTCATGCCCTCGCCGGCGAGATCCTTGATCACCTGCAGCACTTCGCCCACCATTTCCGGGTCCAGCGCAGAGGTGGCCTCATCAAAGAGCATGATGTCCGGGTTCATCGCCAGTGCCCGGGCGATCGCGACGCGCTGCTTCTGGCCGCCGGAGAGGGACGCGGGGCGGGCGTCGGCCTTCTCCGCGAGCCCGACGCGGTCCAGCAGCTTGAGGGCGCTGGCCTTCGCTTCGTCCTTACCCAGCTTCTTCGACTCAACCGGCGCCAGCATGATGTTCTCGAGCACAGACATGTGCGGGAACAGGTTGAAGTGCTGGAAGACCATGCCGATGTGCCGGCGGACCTCATTGATGTCGACCTTGGGGTCGGTGACGTCGAAGCCGTCCACGGTGACGTGGCCGGCGGTGATGTCATCGAGCTTGTTCAGGCAGCGCAGGAACGTGGACTTTCCGGACCCCGAGGGTCCGATCACACAAACCACCTCACCCTCGGCCACCTCGGCGTTGATGCCCTTGAGAACTTCATTGGAGCCAAAGGACTTCTTCAGCTCCCGGACGGAGATTTTGCTGGGTGCAGTGACTGCCGTGGTCATTTGTTGAACCTCTTATCCGCAACGTTTGCCAGCTTGGTCAGGAGCATGATCACCACAAAGTACAGGACTGCGACGATCAGCAGGGTTTCGGTGATCCGGAAGTTGCCGGCGTAGATTTGCTGGCCCTGGTAGAGCAGTTCGGCGAAGCCGATGGCGAGCAGCAGCGAGCTGTCTTTAAGCATGATGATCAGCTGGTTGATCAGGGAGGGGGTCATGATCTTGAAAGCTTGCGGGACCACGACTTTTTGCATGGACTTGGCGTAGCCCAGGCCGAGGCTGCGGCTGGCTTCGAGCTGTCCCGGGTCCACGGACTGGATTGAGCCCCGGACGATTTCGGTGATGTAGGCGCCGGCGTTGAGGCTGAGCGTCAGCACTCCGGCCACCCAGATGTCGATCGGCTGGCCGGTCAGCTGCGGGATGCCGAAGTAGAAGAAGAAGGCCCAGACCAGCAGCGGCGTGCCGCGGAAGATGCTGACGAAGGTGGTGGCGATGCCACGCAGCACAACGCTGGTGGATATCTTCAGGAAGCCCATGAACAGGCCGATCAGCATGGCCAGAACGAAGGAGATCGCAGTGACCAGGACGGTGTTGCCGAGGCCCTTCATCAAGGCCGGGAAGCTGCCGGTCAGCAGGTCCCAGAAGCTGGACTGGGCCGCCTGCCCGGGGTCCTTGAGGTACTTGTCCAGAATCGTCTGGTACGTCCCGCTGGCCTTCAGCTCGGCCAGTCCGGTGTTGAACGCCTGCAGCAGTTCCGGATTCCGGCCCTTGTTGACGGCGAATCCGTACGAGCCGCCCTTTTCCTTTTCGGAGACGGCTTTGAGGCCGTTGTTCTGGCTGATCCCGTAGGCCAGGACCGGGTAGTCGTCAAAGACGGCGACGGCGTTCCCGGACTTCACGAGCTCGTACATGGTGGCGGACTGGTCCAGGGACTTGACCGTGAAGCCGTACGTGCCGGCGATCGATTTAGCGAATGTTTCGCCCTCGCTGCCGGTCTTGGCGGTGACGGTCTTTCCCTGGAGGTCCGCATAGCCTTTGATGTCCGTGTTGGACTTGGCGACGGCCATCTGGACGCCCGACTCAAAGTAGGGTTCCGAGAAGTCATAGATCTGCTTGCGGGGCTCGGTGATGGACATGCCCGCGATGACGCCGTCCACCTGGTTGGAGGACAGCGCCTGCAGGGCCGCGTTGAAGCCCAGCGACTTGATCTCAACGGCGAAGCCCTGGCCCTTCGCGATCTCCCGGATGATGTCCATGTCGATGCCGGTCAGTTCACCGCCCGCGTCACGGAACTCGAAGGGAGCGAACGTGGTGTCCGTGCCGATGACGAACGTTTTGCCGGAAAGGCTCGACGGCGCGGCCGCCTGGTGCGCTGCACCGGCGGCTGTGGCGGCGGGCGGCTCAGCCGGGGACGCGGCCGCGCCGGCGGCTCCGAAGAGCATTGCGGCTAAAGCCAGCAACGCTCCGACGATTGCGGCTGTCCGCGGCCTGGCGGTCCCGGCCTGCTGGAATCTGGGCAAGATTTACAACCCCTAGTGAAGTGCGGCACCGGTCACAGGACCGGCAAAGTACCCCTAGAGGCTACCCGCATTTGCCAGCGCCCTTTGCCAGCGCCCTCCGCCGGCGGGCTCCCGGCAGTCCCGCCGGGAGCCGCACCGCGGCGCCGCGTGGCCGGCTACTGGCCATAAAAAACACGTTCGAAAACGCCCCGCGCCCGGCGGCTGAGCCGGAGGTAGTCCTCTTCCAGCGCGGCGGCGTTGCCGTGTCCGTAGCCGCACCAGCGGGCCACCGCCTCGAGGTCCCGGCGGGAGGACGCCAGCACGTCCGACGCCCGTCCGGTCCAGATCACGTTGGCCGAGCGGATCCGGCTCGCCAGGCGCCAGGCCCGGAGGAGGATGACCACGTCCCCCGCTTCCAGGAGCCCGGCGCCGGCCGCTGCCTCCAGCGCGTCGACCGTGGACGTGGTCCGCAGCCCGGGATGCTCTCCGGCGTGCTGCAGCTGCAGCAGCTGGGTCAGCCATTCGACGTCGCTAAGGCCGCCGCGGCCCAGCTTCAGGTGCCGGGCGGGGTCAGCTCCGCGGGGCAACCGTTCGGCTTCCACCCGTGCCTTCACGCGCCGGACCTCGCGAACGTCCTGCTCGGCGAGGGATTCGGGGTAGCGGATGGGATCAATCAGCGCCACGAAGTCAGCGGCCAGTTCGTCATCACCCGCCATCGGGCGAGCCCGCAGCAGCGCCTGGGCTTCCCAGACCAGCGACCACCGCCGGTAGTACTCCGCATAGGATTCCAGTGACCGCACCATCGGCCCGCTCTTACCCTCGGGGCGAAGGTCGGCGTCGACCAGCAGGACGCGTTCGGCGAGGATGGCAGGCTTGAGCGGCTGGGTCAGCAGGTTCGAGAGCCGTCCCACAATCTGCAGCGCCTGCTGCTGGGCCTCATCATCCGGGATCCCCGGCAGCCCGCGGTGCACGTACATGACGTCCGCGTCCGAGCCGTAGCCAATCTCCCGGCCGCCCTGCCGTCCCATCGCGACCACCAGCACGTGCGTCTTGAGTGGCTCCCCTGCCGCCACGACGGTTTCCGCGACGCGCAGCGCGCCCAGGACCGCCGCCCGGTCCGTGTCTGCCAGCGCTGCGCCCACCTGGTCCTGGTCCAGCAGCCCTGCACTGTCCGCGATCGCGATCCGCAGGATTTCGCGCCGGCGGATCAGCCGGATCAGGCGCATGGCGCTTTCCGGATCCGCGTGCCGGGACATTTTGGCGGCAATCTCAAGCCACTGCGCCTCGAACGTCACCGGCACGAGTTCTTTATCCGAGCCGAGCCAGGCCACGGATTCGGGCGAAACCTCCAGGAGGTCCGCGATCAACCGGGAATTGGACAGCACGTGGCAGAGCCGCTCGGCGGCCGCCGTCGAATCCCGGAGCATGCCGAGGTACCAGTGGGTGGTGCCGAGAGCTTCACTGACCCGGCGGAAGGCCAGCAGGCCGGCGTCGGGGTCCACACCCTCCGCGAGCCATCCGAGCAGAACCGGCAGAAGCTGGCGCTGAAGGGCGGCGCGCCGGCTGACCCCGCCGGTCAGCGCTTCGATGTGCCGCATGGCACCTGCCGGGTCGAGGTAACCGAGGGCGGCGAGGCGCCCCTGCGCGGCTTCCGGACTGAGCCGGGCTTCCTCGCTGCTGAGTGCCGCCGCCGTGTTCAGCAGCGGCCGGTAAAAGATGCGTTCGTGCAGCTCCCGGACCGAGCGCTTGGTTTTCCGCCAGGCCCCCATGAGGGCATCGGGTTTGGGCCGTTCACTGGAGAAGGGCCCCAGCGCGGCTTTGGCGAGGGCCCGCAGCGCGGCTTCATTAACTGGCATGAGGTGGGTGCGGCGCAGCTGGAACAGCTGGATCCGGTGTTCGAGCAGCCGGAGGTAGCGGTAGTCGCGGTCGAATTCGGCGGCGTCCGAACGGCCGATGTACCCGCCGGCGGACAGGGCGGCGATCGCGGAGGTGGTGTCCCGGCACCGCAGGGACTCGTCGGCTTTGCCGTGGACCAGCTGCAGCAGCTGGACGGTGAACTCGACGTCGCGCAGGCCTCCCCGCCCGAGTTTGATTTGGCGCTGCTCCTCCTCGGCGGGGATGTGCTCGGTGACGCGGCGGCGCATGGAGCGGACGGATTCAACGAATCCCTCCCGGCCGGCCGAAGACCAGATCAGCGGCGCGAGGGCGGACTCGTAGCGGGCGCCGAGCACGGTGTCCCCGGCGATGGTCCGGGCCTTGAGCAGCGCCTGGAACTCCCAGCTCTCAGCCCACCGGGCGTAGTAGCTCTCATGCGAGGCCAGAGTTCTGACCAGCGGGCCGGACTTGCCTTCCGGGCGCAGGTTCGCGTCGACCTCCCACAGCCCTGGTTCCCGCCCGGTGGACATGATGGCCCGGGAAATGCCGGAGGCCAGGGCCGTGCCGATGGTGCTGGCGCGCGAATCGTCGAGTTCCCCGGGGTCGATCACGTAGATGACGTCGACGTCGGAAATGTAGTTCAGTTCCCGGGCTCCGCACTTGCCCATGCCGATGACGGCAAGTCCGACGTCGGCCACCTCAGCGGCGCTGAACTGCTGTGCCGCCTCGGCGCGGGAAACGGCCAGGGCAGCCTCGATGGCGGCACCGGCAAGGTCCGCGAGCTCGGCCCCGGCAGCGGGCAGGAAGTCCAGCGGGTCGGCCGCGCAGAGGTCCTTGACGGCCAGTTCCACAAGGCCGCGGCGGTACTCGGTGCGGAGCGCCTCATACCCTTCCTGCCCGGTGAGCGCAGCCACCGGCCGGGCGGATTTCGGGTCGGCGCGCACCGACTGCAAGAGCCGCCCGCGCAGCTCGGCGGTGTCCGCGGCACGTGGTTCGGGGCTGGCGGTCACCTCGAAGGCGTCCAGGTGCTCGGGGTGCCGGATCAGGAACTCGCCGAGCGCCTCGGAGGCGCCCAGCACCCGGTACATGGGCTCGCTGCGGTCCAAGTCCGCAACCGCCAGGGTCCGCAGGTCGTGGTGCTTTTCGATCAGCCGCACGAGGGACTGCAGCGCCGTGTCGGGGTTGGCGGCAAGCTGCAGTCCTGCGAACAAAACGTCCTGGTCCAGGCCGTCCAGTTCCGGGGCGGCGAGGAACCGTTCCCCCTTGTCCAGATCGCTGAAACCAGCCGCAATGAGGCGTCGTGCCAGACTCACCCGGACCGCCTAAAGGATGCCGAGGTTGCGCTGCAGCTCGTAGGGCGTGACCTGGAGACGGTAGTCCTGCCACTCGGCCCGCTTGTTGCGCAGGAAGTGCTCGAAGACCTGCTCACCAAGGATCTGGGGCATAAGCTCGGACTCCTCCATCGAACGGATGGCATCGTGCAGGCTGGCCGGAAGCGGGTCATGGCCCATCGCCCGGCGCTCGGCGGAACTGAGCGACCAGATGTCGTCCTCGGCCGCGGCGGGAAGCTGGTAGCCCTCCTCGATGCCCTTGAGCCCGGCCCCGAGCAGCACAGCGTACGCGAGGTAGGGGTTGGCCGCAGAATCGATGCCACGGTACTCGATCCGTGCGGACTGGCCCTTGCCCGGCTTGTACAGCGGCACCCGGACCAGCGCCGAACGGTTGTTGTGGCCCCAGCTGAGGTAACTCGGGGCCTCCCCCCCGCCCCAGAGGCGCTTGTAGGAGTTCACAAACTGGTTGGTGACAGCGGTGAACTCGGGAGCGTGCTTGAGGATGCCGGCAATAAACTGCCGCGCGGTTTCGGAGAGCTGGAATTCCGCGCCGGCCTCGTAAAAGGCATTTGTATCACCCTCGAAGAGCGAGAAGTGCGTGTGCATGCCGGAACCCGGGTGGGCCGTGAACGGTTTGGGCATGAAGGTGGCGTAGGTTCCCTGCTGCAGCGCCACCTCTTTAATCACAGTGCGGAAGGTCATGATGTTGTCAGCGGTCTGCAGGGCGTCAGCGTAGCGCAGGTCGATCTCGTTCTGGCCGGGGCCGGCCTCGTGGTGGCTGAACTCAACCGAAATGCCCACCGACTCCAGCATGGTGACGGCCGTGCGGCGGAAGTCCTGCGCCACGCCGCCGGGCACGTGGTCGAAGTAGCCGCCTTCGTCCACCGGGACGGGGGACCCGTCCGGACCGGGCTGCTGGGACTTCAGCAGGTAAAACTCAATTTCGGGATGCGTGTAGCAGGTGAAGCCCATGTCCGCGGCCTTGGCCAGGTTGCGTTTGAGCACGTTGCGGGGATCGGCGGCGGAGGGTTCGCCGTCGGGCGTGAGGATGTCGCAGAACATCCGCGACGTCGCTTCCGTCTCGCCGCGCCAGGGCAGGATCTGGAAGGTGGCGGGGTCCGGCTGCGCCAGCATGTCGGATTCGAACACCCGGGCCAAGCCCTCAATGGAGGAACCGTCAAAGCCCAGCCCCTCCTCGAACGCGCCCTCCACTTCGGCCGGGGCCAGCGCCACGGACTTCAGCGAGCCAACGACGTCGGTGAACCACAACCGCACGAACCGCACGTCGCGCTCTTCGATCGTCCGAAGGACAAACTCTTGCTGGCGATCCATACCGGCCTCTTTCCAATTCTTTCGTCCGTGCCCCGGGACCATCACGCCGAGGTCCACAGCTGCTCACGGTTCACTTTACTGATCATTGCCGCCGATTGCTGTCGCGGCCGCGGCGCGTAACACAGCGTTAACACCGGGGGCCTGAAATTCCCGGCAGCCCGGAATCCGTTCCTGCCGGGCCGGCGGGATGTGATGTGATTCACCCGACCACGGGCCGGCGCCCGGTAGCTAGGACCCGCGGTATCGCACTACGCTCGTGCCATGGCCACACGTAGCAACTCTGACTCCAGCATGCCCGCAGAAGTTCCTGCCCCCTACGGCACCGGCCCGGCGGCTGCCCCCGCAGCCCAGCTGTCCCCCAGCGCAGGCCGGGAACCCGGCACCCGGAAGCCGGTGGCCAGGATCCGCACGCACCACCTGCGCCAGGCCAAGCTCAACGGCGAGCGCTTTGCCATGCTGACCGCCTACGACCAGTACACGGCGGAGATTTTCGACCAGGCGGGAATCGAGGTCCTCCTGGTGGGCGACTCGGCCTCCAACAACGTCTTCGGCAACGAGACCAGCCTGCCTGTCACCGTGGACGAACTCCTCCCGCTGTGCCGCGCCGTCGCCCGCTCAGCCAAGCGCGCGCTGGTGGTGGCGGACCTGCCCTTTGGCAGCTACGAAGTCTCCGCCCAGCAGGCCGTTGCCACCGGTGTCCGGTTCCTGAAGGAAGGACTCGCCCACGCCGTCAAGATCGAGGGCGGCAAGTTCTACGCCGAGACCGTCCGGGCCATGGTCCAGGCCGGGATTCCGGTGATGGCACATATTGGCTTCACTCCGCAAAGTGAGCACGCTCTCGGCGGATACCGGGTCCAGGGCCGCGGGGACGACGCCCGGCGTTTGATCGAGGACGCCGTCGCCCTCGCTGATGCCGGTGCGTTCTGCGTCCTGATGGAAATGGTGCCGGCGGAGACGGCGGCGGCCGTGAACGCCGCCGTCGACGTCCCCACAGTGGGCATCGGTGCTGGCAACGCCACCACAGGCCAGGTGCTCGTGTGGCAGGACATGGCGGGTCTGCGCGGCGGAAAGATGGCCAAGTTCGTGAAGCAGTACGCGGACCTGCGCACCGCCCTCAGCGACGCGGCAAAGGCCTACGCCGAGGAGGTGCGGTCCGGCCAGTTCCCCGGACCGGAGCACTCGTTCTAAGCGGATTCTCCCGGGGCGGATTCTTCCGGGCGGGCAGCCGGCCGCAAGGTCCGCGTCGCCACCTCATCCTTTGCGGGCGATGTGCCCTGGCGCCTGCACGGGCAGGCTGGCCACTACAGGCCTGCATCGGCCTCAGCAGAGCTGTCTCCGGTCCTGACCTTCCCTTAGTGCTTGAAGAGTCGGCCAGGCCCGGACGCAGACTAGTGGAGGAGTATCGATGGACTCGATTACGACGGACTTTGGAAGCGTCCTGCTGTGGAGCTTCTGGTTCTTTATCTGGATCTCGGCGCTGATGGTGTGGTTCCGTTGCCTGTTCGACATGTTCAGCGACAGCACACTGAGCGGCTGGGGTAAGGCGGGCTGGGCGATCTTGCTGGTCTTCCTGCCGTGGCTCGGCGCCATCATCTACCTGATCGCCCGGGGTCGCAGCATGGCCGAGCGGCAACTGTCCGCGGTGACCGAACAACAGGCCGCCCAGCAGGAGTACATCCAACGTGTCGCCGGGAAGACGTCCGGCCCGGCCGGTCAGATCGCCGAGGCCAAGGCCCTGCTCGACTCCGGAGCCATCAACCAGACCGAATTTGAGTCCCTCAAAGCGAAGGCCATGGCCTGAACTTCACGGCCGGCTCCCCCGGCGGACACCGTCGCCGGCCGGTGACAGCTGGTGACAGTTGGCATCGGCCCACCGGCTGTCACCGGCCGGTGACAGCCGGTGGGCCGGACGTAAACTGTTCCAGCGCCCGGCACAGCCGGAAGACGTCAACCTTTTCTTCCGTGTCCACGTCCAGTACCGGCGCCAGGCCGAGCGGCGCTGCCTGCCGTGCCCACTCAGCCCAGACCACGCCGTCGTTCTCCGCCGCGTGGTGCACTCGGTGCCGTTCCCGGGTCCGGCAGCGCTGCCTCGCGGTGGCCGGAGCCAGCGAACACCACACTTCCACGTCGACGCTCTTGCCGGAGCTCCGGAGGTCCGCACGCAGCAGGTGAAGATCACGCGGCGCGTACCAGAAAGACTCAACCACGGCCGGGCCCGGAGTGGCGGCGATGGCGGCCCACATGAGTGCCACGGCGCGCCGCCCAAGGGCGCTGGACTCGGCGGGGTCCGGTGCACGGGAGCCAGTCCACAGGCTTTCCTTGCAGGCGTCCTTGGAAAAGAGCGGCAGGTCCAGCGTGGCCGCGAGCTCCCGCGCCAACGTCGACTTTCCGGAACCGGGCAGCCCGTTGATCAGGATCACCCCGGTCATTGGGGCCCTACTAGTCCTCCTCGTCGCCTTTGTCCCAGGATTCGTTGCGGGCCTTGACCTTCTCGAGGGCGTGTTCGGCTTCCTCCCGCGTCTTGTACGGGCCGATCAGCTGGCTCCAATCGGACATGGCGTCCTCTTCGACCTCGTGAGTATTGACGTTGTACCAGTACTCCGGCATCCCTGCTCCTTAGCTCTTCTTCTGGCGGCCACCCGCTATTTGACGCCGGTTAAGTGGCGGTTGTTTCTGTGCCTCCGGCCGGGTCCTTATATGATCAATGTATGCCTTCTCTCGCCTCGACTGCACCCACCGGCACCCTGGTCCCGGGAGCTGTCAGTCCGCAACTGCCCGTCCCGGCGTCGATCCCGCGCCCCGAATATGTGGGGAAGCCCGCGCCGGCCAAATTTACCGGCTCCGAGGTCAAATCACCGGAGACCATCGAGAAGATCCGTGTCGCCTCGCGGATTGCCGCCCAGGCGATTGTGGAGGTGGGCAAGCACATCCAGCCCGGCGTCACCACGGACCAACTGGACCGGGTGGGGCACGAATTCCTGCTCGACCACGACGCCTATCCCTCCACCCTGGGCTACCGCGGCTTCCCCAAGTCCTTGTGCTCGTCGCTGAACGAGGTCATCTGCCACGGCATCCCGGACAGCACTGTTGTTCAGGACGGGGATATCCTCAACATTGACATCACGGCCTTCATCGGGGGCGTCCACGGCGACACCAACCACACCTTCCTTGCCGGCAGCGTGGACGAGGAATCCCGGCTCCTCGTCCAGCGCACGCAGGAATCCCTGAACCGCGCCATCCGCGCCGTGGCTCCCGGGCGGGAAATCAACGTCATCGGGCGCACCATCGAGTCCTATGCAAAGCGCTTCGGCTACGGCGTCGTCCGTGATTTTACCGGCCATGGCGTGGGAGAGGCCTTCCACACCGGCCTGATCATCCCGCACTATGACGCCGCCCCGGCTTACAACACAGTCATGGAAACGGGGATGGTTTTCACCATTGAACCCATGCTGACGCTGGGGACCGTGGACTGGGACATGTGGGCCGATGACTGGACAGTCGTCACCCGGGACCGTAAGCGCACGGCACAGTTCGAACACACCCTGCTGGTCACGGAGTCCGGTGCCGAGGTGCTGACGCTCCCCTGATTCCTGCTTCACCTGAAGATCCCGGTCTTCGCCCGCCGGCCCTGGCCCGCACCCTCCTAGCTCCGCCCCTGCCACGAACGGAACCACATTGGCCAAGAAGGACGAGAAGTCGAAGAAGAACGCCCCGCTGATCGGCATCGATATTGGTGGCACCGGCATCAAGGGCGGGATCGTCGACCTAAAGAAGGGCAAGCTGGTCGGTGACCGCCTGCGCATCCCCACCCCGCAGCCGTCGACGCCGGAATCCGTCGCCGAGGTCGTGGCGCAGGTTGTGGCCGAACTTTCCGCCCGGCCCGATGCCCCGGCCCCCGATTCGCCCGTTGGAGTCACCTTCCCCGGCATCATCCAGCACGGCGTGGTTCACTCCGCTGCCAATGTGGACAAGTCGTGGCTGGAAATGGACATCGATGCCATGCTGACGGCCCGCCTGGGCCGGCCCGTGGAGGTCATCAACGACGCCGATGCCGCGGGTCTCGCCGAGGCACGCTTCGGCGCCGGAGCGTCCGTGGCCGGGACGGTGCTGGTTATCACGCTGGGCACCGGGATCGGCTCCGCCTTCATCTTCGATGGCAAGCTTGTGCCCAACGCCGAACTCGGACACCTGGAAATTGACGGGTTCGATGCCGAGAGCAAGGCCTCCGCCGTAGCCCGCGAGAGGGACGGGCTGAGCTGGGAGCAGTACAGCGTGCTGCTGCAGCGCTACTTCTCCCACGTGGAATTCCTTTTCTCCCCCGAGCTGTTCATCGTCGGGGGCGGCATCTCCAAGCGGGCCGACGAGTACCTGCCGCGGCTGCAGCTGCGCACGCCGATTGTTCCGGCCGAACTGAAGAACGACGCCGGAATCGTGGGAGCTGCCCTGGAGATCGCGCTGAAACACAGGCTGGCCAAGTAACGAAAAATGCGCCATCACGAAAGGTCGTTCGAACGCTGGGAACGACCCTCAGTGATGGCGCATGTTCCTGGTGCCGGTGGTGGCCGCGGCTTCCCCTCCGCTGCCACCACCGGAGTCTGTACGCCGGCGCTCCTGAACCGCTGCTAGAGCGGGCTTTTCTGCTGGCTCTGGCCCTCGCGGCCCTTCGTCTCGGCCTCGTGGCGGAGCAGCGAGATGGCGGCTTCGAAGTCCTCGAGGGAGTCGAAAGCCTGGTAGACGCTGGCGAATCGCAGGTACGCGACCTGATCGAGGCGCTGCAGCGGGCTGAGGATTGCCAGACCGACTTCGTGCGCCTCGATCTCTGCGGCGCCCGCGGCCCGGATGGCCTCTTCCACTTCCTGGGCGAGCATGGCCAGATCGTCTTCGGTCACGGGACGGCCCTGGCAGGCCTTGCGGACACCGTTGATAACCTTGCTGCGGCTGAAGGGCTCGCCGACTCCGGACCTCTTGATAACGGTGAGGCTGGTGGTCTCAACGGTGGTGAAGCGTCGGCCGCATTCCGGGCACTGGCGGCGGCGGCGGATGGCCGAGCCGTCGTCTGCGATCCGGCTGTCCACTACGCGCGAGTCAGGGTTTCGGCAAAACGGACAATACATGACGCCTCCTCCCCTGTTGCGAACCAATGAGACCAGCCAGACCCCGGCATCGGGTGTGAGCCTGCACAGTACTCAGGCGCGACCGGCTTTGCCCTCATTTTATGACTAGATGTAGCGGAATAACAAGCCTGTAATTACTACATGTAGTGGTGTGCTGCCTGGGCGAACCGAACGGTGACCGCTTCGCCGTGCGCAGGCAGATCCTCGGCCCCTGACAGGCTGACGATGTGCCCGCTGACCTCCGCCAAGGCGGCCCGGGAGTAGTTAATGACCTGAATGGCGCGCAGGAAGGTGGTCACGTTCAGTCCTGAGGAAAATGCCGCGGTGCCACTGGTGGGCAGCACGTGGTTGGACCCGGCGCAATAATCCCCGAGGCTGACGGGGCTGTAGTCCCCTACAAAGATCGCCCCGGCGCTGCGGATCCGGGCCGCGACCGCCGCCGCGTCCGCCGTCATGATCTCCAGGTGCTCGGCGGCGTAGGCGTTGCACGCTGCGACGCACTGGTCAAGATTGTCCACGAGGACGACGCCGGACTGCGGACCGGAAAGGGCCTCACGGACCCGCAGGCCGTGCTTCGTTGCCGCCGCCTGGCGGCCCAGTTCAGCCCGGACGGCCGCGACGAGGTCCTCCGAGTCCGTAATCAGCACCGACGCGGCCTTGGGGTCGTGCTCAGCCTGGCTGATGAGGTCCGCCGCGACCAGGACCGGCCGTGCCGTAGCATCCGCCAGAATCGCGATCTCCGTGGTGCCGGCCTCGGAATCGATACCCACCACGCCTTTGACGAGGCGCTTTGCCGTGGCGACAAAGACGTTGCCGGGGCCGGTGACAACATCCACGGGATCCAGCCCTGCCAGCCCGTCCGTCGCGGGAATGCCGTAGGCAAAGGCCGCGATGGCCTGGGCGCCGCCAATCGCGTAGACCTCCTCGATGCCGAGCAGGCACGCTGCGGCGAGGATGGTGGGGTGCGGGAGACCGCCGAAGCCCTTTTGCGGAGGAGACGCCAGCGCGATGGACTGGACTCCGGCTGCGAGGGCCGGGACAACGTTCATGATGACGGAGGAGGGATACACGGCCAGGCCGCCGGGAACGTAGAGGCCCACCCGCGCCACGGGCACCCATTTCTGGCTCACCACCGCCCCTTCGCCGAGTTCGACATCGGCGTCGGCCGGGCGCTGGGCGTCGGCAAAGCGACGGGCCCGTTTGATCGATTCCTCCAAGGCAGCCCGCACGGCGGGATCCAGGCCTGCCAGGGCAGCCGTCAACGCCTCCGCCGGCACCCGGGGATGCGCCTGTTCCACGCCGTCAAACGTCAGGGCCAGCTCACTGAGCGCCTCGAAGCCGCGCGCACGGACGGCCTCGATGATGGTCAAAACCTTCGCCTCGGCATCAGCCAGGGTGCCGGCCTTCGCCCGGGGTACCGCGGCGCGGAGACCGGCGAGGCTCAGCCGCTGGCCGCGGAGGTCGACGGTGCGGAAGTTGAGGTCGGCGGCCGGGGGCGCAGTGGCGGCGGGCACGGAGCTGTCAGCTGAAAGGGTCACTTATCCATTTTACGTGCCGCCCCGGCAGGTTCTGCGCCCGGGGCCTGATATGCCGGCGTGGTGAAGATGGTGCTCAGGAAAATGGCCAGGGCGGTGGCGGCGGGCCAGATGGCGAGGACGGCCAGGGACCGCAGGGAAAAGGCGATGCTGGCGTTGGCTGAGGTGTCACCGGGCAATCCCCACCACAGGCCGCACACCACGCCTGTCCCCCAGGCGGCCACTGCGCCGAGGGCTGCTGCTGCCACGGCCCGAAGGACGGCGCGCCCGTCGGGCCCGTTGTGCCTCGTTCCGGACGCGGCCGCCCCGGATATGCAGCCGGCCAGGAGGAACAGCCCCGCCAGTACAAGGTCCCGCGGCAGCCACCCTTCGGTGTTGGCGCCGCTGCGCAGTTCCGGATTACCGGAGAGCAGATTCAGTCCCGACGGTGCGAGAATCCACCACAGCAGTCCCACCGGGATACCGGCAGCGGCCATGACCGCCGCCTTGCGCCAGGTCACGGGGCGGCCGGCGGGCTCCCGCGGCGCCGGACCCGAAGCAGCGCCCGTCAGGGTCCCGGGAACCGGGAAGGGTGCAGGGATCCCGTCCGGGGCCTGCGCTGGGTCCAGGGGAAGCTGGCCGTTGACTGCGGGGCGTGTCATGGAACAAACCTTAACAAGCTTTCCGCCGGCCGGACACATGAGCGCGCGTTCTTGTGTGACGTTCCTCATGACGGCGCCGGGTAAACAAAGTTCCGCAGCCCCTCGCCGGAGCAATACGCTGACAGGGTAGGTTCAACACACACGTGCAGCAGGGAGTGGGAACGCAGTGGCCACAGAGGACCAAGCCTTTGAAGGAACTTTCAGGGAGATGTTCCGCCGGCATGCCGCGGGCGTGGCCATTATCACCGCCGATCTCAACGGGGTCCCCTTCGGCTTCACCGCGACCTCCGTGGCTTCTCTCTCAGCCAAGCCGCCCCGGTTCACGTTCAACATGGCCCGCACTTCCAGATCCTGGCCCGCCGTGGCCAACGCCACCTACATCGGGGTGCACATGCTGGGCTTGGAGAACCAGGCGCTGGCAGACCGTTTCGCCCGGGGCAGCGACCGCTTCGAGGGCAATCACTGGGAGCCCGGACCCCACGGAGTGCCGATCCTGAAGGACGTCGCCGGCTGGCTGATCGGCAAGGTCCAGATGCGGCTTTCCTTTGAAAACAACGCGGTCGTGGTGGTGGAAGTCGTGGAGGGTGAAGTAGGTTCCGTCGGCGCTCCCTTGCTCTACCACTCCGGCGCCTACGGCCAGCCGGCACCGCTCGACTACGAGATCTAAGCTGCTCCGGCCATTTCGACGGTTCCGTGCCGGCCAGACGCTTACGGGCATCGAGCGGGCAGGGAACCGTCGAAACGGCGGGCGAAGCAGGGCGGGCGGCTAGCTGTCCAGGCAGGTCGGACCGAGGAGGACCTTCAGGTCTCCAAACAGCGACGGGCTCGGGTTGACCCGCAGGTGCACGGGAAGGCCCATCACTTCCACCCGGACATCGCCCTGCAGGTGGAGCCGTACCTCGGATTTTCCGCGGTGCGTCCTGAGGACATCACCGAGTTCGGTCACGACGGCTTCGGTGGCCTTATGCGTTGCCATGGTAATGACCAGCGGACCGTGGAGGCCCTCGCTGAGGTCCGGGACGGAGAGTTCCATGCAGTTCAGCGCGACGGCGCCATCGTCGCGGCGCTGGAGCCGGCCCTTGACGACGACGATCAGGTCCTCCGCGAGCACCGAAGCGATGGGGCCGTAGACCTGGCCGAAGAACATCACCTCCACGGAACCACCCAGATCCTCAATTTCGGCGCGGGCATACGCGTTGCCGCTGGCCTTCGCGATCCGCCGGCTCAGAGAGGTGATCATCCCGGCGATCGTGACGATGGCGCCGTCGTGCGGGCCGTCCTCGGCGATGAGCGAGGTAATGGATTGGTCGGCATGCTGGCTGAGGACCCCCTCGAGTCCCTGCAGCGGGTGGTCCGAGACGTACAGGCCGAGCATGTCCCGTTCGAAGGACAGCTTGTCCTTCTTCTCCCACTCGGGGAGGTCCGGAATCTCGATGCTGAGGGACGCCTCGGATTCGGCCTCGTCAAAACCGGCGAAGAGATCGAACTGTCCGATCGCCTCGTTGCGCTTGAGCGTGATAACGGAGTCGATCGCCTCTTCATGGATCATGGCCAAGGCACGCCGGTGGTGGTTCAGCGAGTCGAAAGCTCCGGCCTTGATCAGCGATTCAATGGTGCGCTTGTTGCAGACCACCGCGGGTACCTTCATGAGGTAGTCCTTGAAGGACGTGTAGGCGCCTTCCTTTTCGCGTGCCGTGACCATGGCATCGACGACGTTGACACCGACGTTGCGGATGGCACCCATGCCGAAGCGGATGTCGTTGCCCACAGGCGTGAAGTTCAGCGCGGACTCATTGACGTCCGGCGGCAGCACCGTGATGCCCATGCGCCGGCATTCATTGAGGTAGATCGCCGACTTGTCCTTGTCGTCGCCGACACTGGTCAGCAGGGCTGCCATGTACTCCGGGGCGTAGTGGGCTTTGAGGTACGCGGTCCAGTAGGAGATCACGCCGTACGCGGCGGAGTGGGCCTTGTTGAAGGCGTAGTCGGAGAAGGGCAGCAGGATGTCCCAGAGCGTCTTGACGGCGGCCATGGAGTAGCCGTTGTCCTGCATGCCCTGGGAGAAGCCGGCGAACTGCTTGTCAAGCTCTGATTTCTTCTTCTTGCCCATGGCGCGGCGCAGGATGTCGGCCTGGCCCAGGGTGTAGCCGGCGAGTTTCTGCGCCACCGCCATCACCTGCTCCTGGTACACAATCAGGCCGTAGGTGCCGCCGAGGATTTCGGCGAGCGGTTCTTCCAGTTCCGGGTGGATCGGGATGACGTCCTGGATCTTGTTCTTGCGCAGGGCGTAGTCGGTGTGCGCGTTGGCGCCCATGGGGCCCGGCCGGTAGAGGGCCAGCACGGCGGAGATGTCTTCGAAGTTGTCAGGCTTCATGAGCTTAAGCAGGGAACGCATCGGCCCGCCGTCGAGCTGGAACACCCCCAGGGTGTCACCGCGGGCGAGCAGCTCGTAGGAGGCGACGTCGTCCAGGGCGAGGGACTCAAGGTCGAGGTCGATCCCGCGGTTCATCGTGATATTTTCCAGGGCGTCGGAAATGATCGTCAGGTTCCGCAGGCCCAGGAAGTCCATTTTGATCAGGCCCAGGCCCTCGGACGTCGGGTAATCGAACTGCGTGATGACCTGGCCGTCCTGGAAACGGCGCATGACCGGGATGACGTCGATGATCGGGTCCGAGGACATGATGACGCCGGCGGCGTGGACTCCCCACTGGCGTTTCAAGCCCTCGATGCCGAGAGCCGTTTCAAAGACCTTGGCGGCTTCCGGGTCCGTGGCAATCAGCTGCCGGAAGTCACCGGCTTCGCTGTAGCGCTTGGAGTCCTTGTTCTGGATGTCCGCGAGCGGGATGTCCTTGGCCATCACGGCCGGTGGCAGCGCCTTGGTCAGCTGTTCGCCCATGCTGAACGGGTAGCCGAGCACCCGCGAGGAGTCCTTGAGCGCCTGCTTGGTCTTGATGGTGCCGTAGGTGACAATCATCGCGACGCGTTCGTCACCATATTTGCGCGTCACATAGTCGATCACTTCGGAGCGGCGCCGGTCATCGAAGTCGACGTCGAAGTCGGGCATGGAGACACGGTCCGGGTTCAGGAAGCGCTCAAAGATCAGGCCGTGGTGCAGCGGGTCAAGGTCGGTGATGCGCATGGCGTAGGCCACCATGGAACCTGCGCCGGAACCGCGTCCGGGGCCAACCCTGATGCCGTTGTTCTTGGCCCAGTTGATGAAGTCGGCCACCACCAGGAAGTAGCCCGGGAACCCCATGGAGGTGATGACGCCGAGTTCGTAGTCGGCCTGGGTGCGCACCTTGTCCGGAATGCCCTGGGGGTAGCGGTACTGCAGTCCCTTATCCACTTCCTTGACCAGCCAGGACGTTTCGTCCTCTCCTTCGGGGCAGGGGAACCGGGGCATGTAGTTGGCGCCGGTATTGAAGGAGACTTCGCAGCGCTCGGCGATGAGGAGGGTGTTGTCGCAGGCTTCCGGGTGGTCACGGAACAGCTCGCGCATTTCCTGCGGTGATTTGAGGTAGTACCCGCTGCCGGAAAAAGCGAAGCGCGAGCCGCCATTGTCATACGTCGGCTCCAGCAGGGTCGAACCGGACTGGATGGCCAGCAGGGCCTCATGCGCCTTCGCGTCGTGCTCGTGCGTGTAGTGGAGGTCGTTGGTGGCCACGAGCGGAAGGTTCAGTTCCTTGGCCAGGCGCAGGAGGTCCCCCGTGACGCGCCGCTCGATGTCCAGGCCATGGTCCATGAGTTCACAAAAGTAGTTTTCCGCACCGAAGATGTCACGGAACTCGGCGGCCGCCTCGACGGCTTCCCGGTACTGTCCGAGCCGGAGCCTCGTCTGCACCTCGCCGGACGGGCAGCCTGTGGTGGCGATCAGGCCTTCCGAGTACGTGTTCAGCAACTCGCGGTCCAGCCGGGGCCACTTGCCAAAGACTGAGTCCAGGGAGGCGATGGAGGAGGCGCGGAAGAGGTTGCGCATGCCCACGTTGTTGTAGCTCAGCAGCGTCATGTGGGTGTACGCGCCACCGCCGGAGATGTCGTCCTTGCGCTGGTTCTCCTCGCCCCAGCGGACACGGGTTTTATCCGCCCGGGCGGTCCCGGGGGTCACGTACGCTTCGACGCCGATGATCGGTTTGATGCCCTGGTCCGTGGCCCGCTTCCAGAAGTCGAAGGCGCCGAACAGGTAGCCGTGGTCGGTCGTGGCGAGGGCCGGCATGCCCAGCCGCTCGGTTTCGTCGAAGAGCTCACCGAGCCGGGCGGCGCCGTCCAGCATCGAGTACTCGGTGTGGTTGTGGAGATGGACAAACGAGTCGTTGCTGGAAGTCACCGATCCATTCTAGTGCCGGGCACCGGCATTTTCATGCGGCACTCCGGCGGACAGCGGACGGGTGGGCCGGCCCGTGAACTTCGGAGCGGTCAGGCCTGCCCGGACTCCAGGACTTCCAGCGCGTAGCGCAGGTCCTGCGGATAGTCGCTGGTCACCGTGACCTGCTCCCCCGTCCCGGGGTGTTCAAAGGACAGCTGACGGGCGTGCAGCCACTGCCGGGTCAATCCCAGGGTGGCGGCAAGCCGCGGGTCCGCGCCGTAGGTGAGGTCACCGGCGCAGGGGTGGCGCAACGCCGAGAAATGCACGCGGATCTGGTGGGTGCGGCCGGTTTCGAGGTGGACTTCCACGAGTGAGGCTTTGCCGAACGCCTCAAGAACCTCGTAGTGGGTGATGGAGTCCCTCCCGTCCTCGATCACGGCAAAGCGCCAGTCATGGCCGGGGTGGCGGCCGATGGGCGCGTCAATGGTGCCGGCCAGCGGATCCGGGAGGCCCTGGACGACGGCGTGGTAGACCTTGTCCACGGTGCGCTCCTTGAAGGCGCGCTTGAGTGCGGTGTAGGCACGTTCCGTTTTGGCGACCACCATTACCCCGGAGGTGCCGACGTCAAGCCGGTGGACAATGCCGGCGCGCTCCGCCGAGCCTGACGTGGAGATCCGGTAGCCCAGGCCTGCGAGGCCACCGACGACGGTGGGCCCCACCCAGCCCGGCGAGGGATGGGCGGCAACACCGACGGGTTTGTCGATGACGACGAACTCGTCATCGTCCAGCAGGATGTTCAGGCCTTCCACGACTTCCTCCACGATTTCCAGGGGGTCCCGGCGTCCCGGGACGACGACGTCCAAAACGGCGCCGGGGGTAAGCTTGAGCGATTTTCCGACGGCCTTGGTCTTGCTGGTGACGTTGCCTTCGGCGATGAGCGCGGCGGCCTGCGAGCGGGAGATCTCCATCAGTGCGGCCAGGCCGGCGTCCACCCGGGTGCCCGCGAGTTCGTCCGGAACCACGAAGCGGTAGGACACCGTCGCGGTGGTTTCCGGCCCGGTCTCGTCACTGATTCCGTCGCTGGCCTCGTCGGGGTCTTCGGGAAGGATATCGTCGGGCCTGCCGCGTCCGGGGGCCCCGTGCTCAGGAGTCATGTTTCACTGTGTCCTTGGTCAAGTGTGAGCCGTCCAGGGCGGTTCCGCGCAGCGTCAGCAGGCAGATAATCACCACTGAGCTCACGACGGCGGAGTCCGCAATGTTGAATATTGCAAAATTGGGGAGCTGGATGAAGTCCACGACGTGGCCCATCGCGAACGAGGGGTCGCGGAAAAGCCGGTCCGTGAGATTGCCCAGGGCGCCGCCGAGCAGCAAACCGAGGGCCAGCGCCCACCAGAGGGATCCGAGCTTCCGCAGCTGCAACAGGATGGCGACCGAGACGGCAGCCATGATGATGGTGAAGACCCAGGTGACGTTTTCGCCGATGGAGAAGGCGGCACCGGAGTTGCGGATGTAATACCAGTGCAGCAGCGGGGGGAGGACGGGAATCCTTTCGCCCTCAATCATGGTGCTGGTGACCCAGAGTTTGGTCAGCTGGTCAAAGAGGTAGGCGAACAACGCCAGGCCGAAGAAAACGGAAAGCAGCAGTGCCCGCCGCGGGCGTGTCCCGTTGGAAGCTGTGCGGCCGGACCCTGCGGGTGATGACTCTGCAGGCGGCATGGCGTCAGGTGATGGTGCGTCAGTCATAAGGCTTTCGTTCACGAGCCAGTGCGGAGACTGGGAACCGGGAGCTTTGGCAACGGCCGCGGACGGTTCCGGCGGTTAATGCCAAAGCCGGCAGCCGAGGAATCCTCAGCCACCGGCCTTCAGAATACTTGGTAAAAGCCTAGCTGGTGGCTTCCACCTCAGGGGCGGCCACGGAGCCGCGGGCGTCCAGGTCACGCAGCTGGCCTTCGATGTAAGCCTTCAGGCGTGAACGGTAGTCCCGTTCGAAGCCGCGCAGCTGCTCCACCTTGCGTTCCAGGACGGAGCGCTGCTGCTCAAGGGCGCCAAGGATCTTGCGTGACTTCTCCTGGGCATCATTGACCAGGCTGCTTGACTCGATCTGCGCGTCGGCGATGATTTTGTCGCGTTTCTGCTCACCGTCGGCGACGTGCTTGTCGTGCATTTGCTGGGCCATGGCCAGCAGGCCCGCGGCGGACTCGGCCGCAGGGCTGGAGGCGGCCGGTGCCGGGGCAACTGCCTGCCCGGCGTCCTTCTTGGTGGCAGCTTCAGCGGCTTCGCTGGCCGCGGCAGCCTCGGTGGTCTTGACGTTGGCGTCCGCCTTCGGGCGGTCTTCCTTGCCGGCCTTGACGGGTGCGGGAACCTTCTCCACGACTGGAGCCGCGGCGGTGGAACTGGCAGGCGTGCCGGCGCCGGATTCGGCGAGCTTCTTGCGCAGCTCGTCGTTCTCCTGGTTCAGGCGCCGCAGTTCGACGACGATTTCGTCCAGGAAGTCATCAACTTCGTCCTGGTCGTAGCCTTCGCGGAACTTGGTCGGCTGAAAGCGCTTGTTGACAACGTCTTCTGGCGTCAAAGCCATCTGGTCACCTCGTTGGTCTAGTTCGTCAGGAGGCCTTCCGGCCGTCAAAACTACGGTACCTAAATATGGACTGGTTCCTCTAATTCAACACCGCAGTGTCAAACCGGAGGATAAATCGTTTGGGGCGCGAATCCCGGTCCGCCGTAGCTACGCAGCCAGCGGCTGAGAGTACACCAGGTATTTGGCCACCGACATGGCAATGCTGACGGCGATGAACAGCAGCAGGAAGCCGAGGTCCAGGGACACCCCGCCCAGCCGCAGCGGCGGAATGAGCCGCCTGAGCAGTTTGAGTGGCTTGTCCGTGACCGTATACACGGCGTGTGCCGCTACGAGGGCCACCCCGCGGGGCCGCCAGCTTCGCGCGAACATCTGCACCCAGTCGAAGACAAGCCGGATGATGAGGGCAACCAGGAACACCAGCAGTGCTATATAGACAAGTCCGAATACAATTCCCATGAGCTAACCCATATCTCCATGACTATTCCGGAAACCGCAGTGTCCTCTTGATAGTTACGCCTCTATTTCAACACGGAAATCTCAGCAAGGATGCCAGGCAGGGTGTCCCTGCCTGGCATCCGTGGTGATCATTCGTGGCTAGCTCTGGTTGAAGAAGCTCGCCTGCGTCTCGCTGACTTTCTTGTCATCTCCGATGACCTCGACGTACGACGGCGAGAGCAAGAAGACTTTGTTCGTGACGCGCTCGATGCTGCCGCGGAGTCCAAAGACCAACCCGGCGGAGAAGTCCACGAGCCGCTTCGCGTCCGATTCGCCCATATCGGTGACGTTCATGATGACGGGGATGCCCTCACGGAAGCTTTCACCGATGAGCTTGGCGTCGTTGTAGGACCGCGGGTGGATCGTGGTGATCTGCCGGAGCCCGGTGTGCTCTTCGCGGCTCGACGCCGCTCGCTTGATGGGTGTCACAGGTGCGCGATATTCCTCTTCAGCGGCGTAGGGCTCTTCCCTGGTGGCCTCGCGGACCGGTGCCGGTGCACGGCGTTCCTCGCGGTCATGCTCCATGGATTCGTCCTCATCCTTGTGCGATGTTGGGTGCTCGGACGCGTAGTGTTCATCGCCATCAGCGAGCCCAAGATAGATCATTGTCTTGCGCAGAGCGCCGGCCATGGTCGACTCCTAATCGTGTCCGTCAGCGGGCCGATCAGTGACTAAGCAGCCTTGGAATTCCCGCTATTACCTTCCAATACGTCGAACCTACCGCAACGCCGGACGCGGACCGAGAATATCGGAGCCGACGCGAAGGTGTGTCGCCCCAAACCGGACAGCCTGCTCCAGATCCTGGCTCATTCCTGCCGAGATGGCGGCAGCCTGGGGGTGGGCATCGGTGAGCCGGGCGGACAACTCCGCGAGCTTTTCAAAGGCCTGCGCCGGATCCGCGCCGAGGGGGGCCACTGCCATCACACCGGCGAGCCGGAGACCGTCCGCTGCAGCCACCTGCTCGGCCAAGGCCGGAACGTCCGCGGCCAGGGCACCTCCGCGCCGTCCGGTCGCATCCTTGTCCAAGTTCACCTGAATGAAGCACTCCAGTGGCGCCCGCCCGGTCCGGTCCTGCTCGGCGGCCATGGCCTTGGCCAGGGCAGCAGCCAGCTGAGGCCGGTCGACGGAGTGCACGGCGTGGGCGTAGCCGGCCACAGACTTGGCTTTGTTGGACTGCAGTTGTCCTATGAAGTGCCAGCGGAGCCGCAGACTGCGCAGCGCGTCGGCTTTCGCGGCGGCTTCCTGGTCCCGGTTTTCGCCGGCATCCGTGATCCCAAGCGCCGCGAGCCGGCGGATGTCCTCCGCCGGATGAAACTTCGTAACCACAATCAGCTGGGGGGGCTGCGCCTGGCGGCCTGCTGCCTCGACGGCGTCCCCAATCCGCTGCATGACCGCCGCGAGCCGCTCCCGCAGCTGTTCCAGCCGGGCATCAGGCTGGGTGTCGTCCACGGCGTTCACTGCTGTGCCGCCCCGGCGTCAGCCCAGACGAGCCCGGCGAATCTGCCAGTACACGGGTCCCGGCGATAGGAGAAGAGGCCGGGGTCCTCCACGGTGCAGTGGCCGGAGTACTCGACCACGACGCCGGCGGCCTGCAGTTGGCTGCGGACAGCCGCCGGCAGGTCCAGGCCCGGAGTTCCCCTGGCGGTGGTGCACCGGGCCGCGGGTACGACGGCAGCGACGTCGTCGCGCATGTCGGCGGGAACTTCGTAACACTGCCCGCAAACGGACGGGCCGATCCAGGCAGCGATCGCGGATGCGCCGAGCTCCTGCATGCGGGCAACGGCCGCAGGGACGACGGCGGACGCGACGCCCGGGCGCCCTGCGTGCACGACGGCCAGGACCGGGCCCTCCCCGCGCGGCCTGTCCCCTATCAGGACAAGGGGCACGCAGTCGGCCACCATCACGGCGAGGGGCTCCCCAAGGGACACCAAGGCATCCGCCGTCGGCACGTCGGCAGCCCGGGCTTCAGCCGGCACGGCAGTCCCGATGACTGCCACGGAGTTGCCGTGGACCTGGTTCATGTAGTGGAACCGCCGGTCGCCGAAATCCAGCGCCAGTTCAATATCGCGGCGCCGGGCCCTCACCTCCGCTGGATCGTCACCGACATGGAGCGCCAGGTTGCCGGCCGCCGCGTCCGTGAAGGCCACCCGGATTCCGGGCCTTACCTCCGCCTGCCACGAAAACACTCAGAACACCGCCCACTGTTGATTCCAGAACTTCGATCTTATGAGAAAAGCACCATGGCACTGCCATCAGGCAGTGCCATGGTGCTTTCGGACCCTACTTCAGGAAGTCGGGGACATCCAGGTCATCGGAGCGGCGGCCGGACAGGTCCGGCTCCACAACCGAGGGAAGGTCGACGTCGAAGCCGGCGTCGGCCGGGACAGCGGACGGCCGCTGCTGGCCCCAGCCGCCGTAACCGGAAGCACCGACTGTGGCGTGCAGGGGCTGCACCTGGGCCGAGGACGGAGCCTTGGCCGGGGCCGGAGCTGCTGCCGGCACCGCGGGTCGCTGCGGTGCCGACTGCGGCAGCGACTGGTCCATGGAGGGTGAGGTGGCCTTGACGTCATCGAAGCCGGCCGCGATGACCGTCACGCGGGCCTCGTCACCGAGAGCGTCGTCGATGACTGCACCGAAGATGATATTGGCTTCCGGGTGGGCGACTTCCTGGACCAGCCGGGCGGCCTCGTTGATCTCGAAGAGGCCGAGGTCCGAGCCGCCCTGAATGGACAGCAGGACGCCGTGCGCGCCGTCAATGGATGCTTCAAGCAGCGGGGAGGCAATGGCCAGTTCGGCGGCCTTGACCGCGCGGTCCTCACCGCGGGCAGAACCGATGCCCATCAATGCCGAGCCTGCGCCCTGCATGACCGACTTGACGTCGGCGAAGTCGAGGTTGATCAGGCCGGGGGTGGTGATGAGGTCGGTGATGCCTTGGACACCGGACAACAGGACCTGGTCCGCGGACCGGAACGCGTCAAGAACAGACACGTTGCGGTCGCTGATGGAGAGCAGACGGTCGTTCGGAATGACGATGAGCGTGTCGACCTCGTCGCGGAGGGCGTCGATTCCGGCTTCAGCGGAGCCCGCGCGGCGGCGGCCCTCGAAGGTGAAGGGGCGGGTGACGACGCCGATGGTCAGCGCGCCGAGCGACCGGGCGATCCGGGCGACGACCGGGGCGCCGCCAGTGCCGGTGCCACCGCCTTCACCGGCTGTGACAAAGACCATGTCAGCGCCGCGGATGACCTCTTCGATTTCCTCTGCGTGGTCCTCGGCTGCCTGACGGCCGACGTCCGGGTTCGCGCCGGCCCCCAGGCCGCGCGTCAGCTCACGCCCAATGTCGAGCTTGACGTCGGCATCACTCATCAACAATGCCTGCGCATCGGTGTTGACTGCGATGAATTCGACGCCGCGAAGACCGACTTCGATCATGCGGTTGACTGCGTTCACGCCACCGCCGCCGATGCCGACGACCTTGATGACGGCCAAGTAGTTCTGCGGAGCTGCCACGTTACGTGTCCCTTGTTCGTGTTCTATTGCGAAAACTGATGGAGTCGTACTTGAAGCTTTGAACCTTAACCTTCGACTTGAGGGTTATAGTTATGTCAAGTAACTCATGCGTCGACGCTATTTCCTATGCAGCCGACATTCAATAACCGGCCCCGCGTGTCGCCGTAATACCGCGAAAATCGCTCCTCGCGGAGGGCCCGGGCGCCACTCTGCGGCGCCCCGGACCCTTCATCAAGTGAGGGCTTACTATCGCGTGACCGGATGCCGGGGCACGCTGATGTCGTAAATCCGGACCGGATTCTTTGGATCCGCGGGGGCCTTCAGCAGGGCCTGCAGCACCCTGGCCTTGAGCTCTTTCTCCCCCGCATTGCCCCACACTATCCTCTGGCCGTCCACGAGCTTGAGTTCCACGGCATCGACAGACGAAGCGGAGGCGCTGGCGAGCCGGGAGAGAACTTCCGCGGGCAACGCGCCCAGGACCTCCGTGACAGCACGGAACAACTCCTTGGGCAGGGTGCCGTTCCCGCCGTCAATGACCGGAAGGCGGGTCGACGCCGGGTCGGCGGCGTCGCTGAGCCTCACACCGTCGACGTCGACCATCTGGTACGTCTGGCCCTGCTTGACCAGCGCCACCGGCACCCGCTCGGTCACCTTGACCTGCAGCGTCGAGGGCGGGCGGGCTTCGGTGGTGACTTCCTTGACCTGAACGAGGGGCTGCAGAAGAGCAGTCACGTCGTCGTCGCTGATCTGCGGCAAAGGCTTGCCCTGCAGCGGCGCGAGCGCCGTTTTTATCTGGTCGGGCGTCAGCATTTTGGTGCCTTCCACGGAGACCGTGGTCAGCGCCAGGACAGGCGAATAAACGGCCGCCACAAGAAGTCCCGCGATGAGGACCGCAAGTGCGGCGAGGGTTCCCAACACGAGGCGCCTGCGCCGTTTGGCCCTGGGTTCGGGAAAGGACAGCACGTTGCCCTGCGATGACGGCTTTCCCGCGGCGTTGCCGGTCCCCGCGCTGTCCTTGGACGCCGTAATGACGTCGGCTGATGCCGTACTACTGCCCGTCGACGGCGCCTTGCGCCCTGCCGGCAGATAGCCGGGCCTGCGGGTGCTAGGCATCGGGAGCGCCGCCGTTCAGGGCTGCGCCATTCAGGTCTGCGCCATTCAGGGCTGCGCCATTCAGGGCTGCGCCGTTCGGGGCGGCGGCGTTCAGGGCTGCGACAATCAGCGGCCCGTAGGCCGTGACATCACCTGCGCCGACCGTGAGCACTATGTCACCCGGGGCTGCGGCGGACACGACGGACTGCACAGCCTCAATCCCCGGGCCCACGAGGCGTCCGCCGGCACCAAGGTGCGCGGCGATCAGTTGGCTGGTTACGCCCGGAATCGGATCCTCACGGGCCGGATAGATATCCAGGACGAGGGCGGAGTCGGCGGCGTTGAGGGCGTCGGCGAATTCTGCTGCGAATTCCCGGGTCCGGGAAAACAGGTGCGGCTGGAAGAGGACATGCAGCTTATGGCCCCCGGCCACCGACCGCGCTGCGGCCAGGGCGGCCCGCACTTCGGTGGGGTGGTGGGCGTAGTCGTCGTAGACCCGGACACCGCTGCCTTCGCCCTTATATTCAAAGCGCCGGGACGCGCCCGTGAAGTGGGCCAGCGCACCGGCGGCAACGCCGGGATCCACGCCGAGTTCCAGGGCGACGGCGAAGGCCGCCGCCGCGTTGAGGGCGTTATGGCGTCCGGGGACGTGCAGCTCGAGCGGGAAGCGTCCCTCGGGCGTGCGGATGAAGACGCCCCCCGGGCCGCCGTCGTGCAGGACGAGATCGGCGTCAGCGCCGGTGCCGTAGAGCACCACCCGGGTGTTGCCCCGCTCCAGAGTCCGCCGGGCGAGTGCGCTGGCTCCGGCGTCGTCCGCGCAGGCCACCAGCACCCCGTCGGCCGGGAGCAGGGCCGTGAAGCGGTCGAAAGAGGCGTAGACGGCCTCGGCCGTCCCGTAGTAGTCAAGGTGATCCGGTTCAACGTTGGTCACGACGGCGATCTGCGGACGGTAGTTCAGGAAGGAGCCGTCGGACTCGTCGGCTTCGGCGACGAAGATCGGGGTGGTGCCGCTCGCGGCGTTGACCCCCAGCGCCGGGACGTTTGCGCCGATGGCGAAGGACGGGTCCAGGCCGGCGCCCTGCAGGAGGACGGTAATCATTGACGTCGTGGTGGACTTGCCGTGGGTGCCCGCGACGGTGACGGCGGTGTCCGCAGCCATGGCGGCTGCCAGCGCCTCGGAGCGGTGCAGCACCGGGAGTCCGGCGCTGTGGGCGGCGGCCACCTCGGGATTATCCGCACGGATGGCCGAGCCGGCGACGACACTTTGTGCGTCACCGAGGTTCACGGCGTCGTAGCCGACGCAGATCCTGGCCCCCGCTGCGGCGAGGTCGGCCATGACCGGTAAATCCTTGGCATCCGAGCCGCTGACCGGCAGGCCACGGGCCACCAGGACGCGGGCCACGGCGGACATTCCGACTCCCCCGATGCCGATGAAGTGGACGCGGCCCAGTGACTCACCGGTGCGGGTGGTCAGGGATTCGGTGTGGTGGTCGGGCTGGGTCATTTCCGTTACCGCTTCCTGCTGTGGTGCTTGGAGGACTTTGCCGCCGGCGAGCCTGCGCCTGCGGCAGCAGCGGCGTCCAGGACAAGATCTGCCATCCGCCGGTCGGCGTCCCGGATGCCGAGTTTTTCGGCGCTGGCCGCCATGCGTGCGAGCCGGTCGGGGTCCTGCAGCAAGGGGATGAGATGGCCGCTGATCCAGTCGGGGGACAGTGTACTGTCCGGCACCAGCAGGGCGCCGCCTGCCTCGACGAGGCCCGCGGCATTGAGCGCCTGCTCGCCATTGCCGATCGGCAGCGGCACGAAGACCGCGGGCAGGCCGACGGCGGCGACCTCGCAGACTGTGGCTGCGCCCGAGCGTGCCAGCAGGACATCGGCTGCGGCGTACACGGCTTCCATGCCGTCGACGTAGTCGCGCTGGACGTAACCGGGGGCCGTCAGGAGCTTGCCGCCGGCGTCGTGCACTGCCTTGCCGCGGCCGGTGATATGCAGGGTCTGGATGCCCGCCTCGGCGAGGACGTGCACAGACGCCGCAATAGTGCGGTTGATGCTCTGAGCTCCCGACGAGCCGCCGGTGACGATCAGGGCCGGGCGGTCCGGGTCGAGGCCAAGGGCTTCCCGGGCCGCTGTCCGGGCCGCTGTCCGGTCAAGGCCGGAGATTTCTTTGCGCATCGGCATGCCGACGTGGCGGGCGGCGCCCAGTTTTGTTGCTGCGAACGCCACCGCAACGTGGCCGCCGAGCCGGGCGCCCACACGGTTTGCCAGCCCCGGGCGGGTGTTCGCCTCGTGGATGACAATGGGAATCTTGCGGCGCCAGGCCGCGACGTACATGGGGGTGCAGACGTAGCCCCCAACTCCGACCAGTACGTCAGCCTCTGCCTTATCGAGGATGGCGCCGGCCTGTTTCACGGCGCCGGCGAGCCGGCCGGGCAACCGCAGCATGTCCGGGGAGGGCCGGCGCGGGAAGGGCACCCGGTTGACCGTGGCGAGGTCCAGCCCGGCGGCCGGGACCAGGCGGGCTTCCATCCCGCCCGGGGAGCCCACGGCCAGGAGCCGGACGTCGGGGCGGACTTCCCGGAGGGCGCCGGCGATGGCCAGGAGGGGGCTGATGTGCCCGGCAGTTCCGCCGCCGGCAAGGACGACGGACAGTGACGACTCGGTATTCATGGAAACCTATTTACGCTTTCGTGCGGGGTTGGCGGGGGCTGGCCTTCGGGTGCCGGCCCCCGGTGAGGCCGAGCGGTTGCCGGGTGTGGTGGTCGCCGGGGCCGCCTTCGGGGCCGCATCCCGGGCGGCGCCCCGGCTGGCGTTCGGGGCCGCTTTCGGGGCCGCATCCCGGGCAGTGCCTCCGGCCGTTCTTGGGGGCGCGCTACGTTCCGTGGTCCGGGCGACGCCGTGGGCTGCACTCCGGGCCGCGGTCCGCTTCCGCAAAGATGTTGCCAGCCCGGCTGGCCCGAACCTGAACAGGCGGTCCGGCTGGAGCCCGGGATCCATTTGGGCCCGGGCGAGGGACAGGACCACGCCGATCGCGCACAAGGACATGAGCAGCGCCGAGCCGCCGTAGGAAATAAACGGCAGCGGAATTCCCACCACGGGGGCCAAACCGGTGACCACCGCCATATTGACGGTCGCCTGACCGAGGAGCCAGACCATGATGGTACCGGCCAGGACACGGTGGAACATGTCTTTCTGGGCCACCACGACGCGGTAGATTGCGGTGCCGAGGATGGCGAAAAGGACGAGCACCACGAGGGTTCCGACGAGCCCGAGTTCTTCGCCGATGATGGCGAAGATGAAGTCGTTGTGGGCTTCGGGAATCCAGCTGTACTTCTGCCTGCTCTGGCCCAGGCCCACGCCGAACCAGCCGCCGGAGGCTAGTCCGTACAGGCCGTTGGTGGACTGGTAGTTTACGTCGGAGCCGTCAGCGCAGGTCTGTCCGGTCCAGGACAGGATTCGGCAGATGCGGTTGGGGCTGGTGATGGCCAGCACCACGGTACCGGCGGCGAGGACGACGCCGGCGAGTCCGAAGAGGTAGAGCCGAACGCCGGCGAAGAACAGGGCGGCCGCGGTGATCATCATGACGATCATGGCGGTGCCGAGGTCATTGCCCATGAGAATAAGCCCGATCACTCCGGCGGCGCCAGGGAGGACGACCGGCACCAGCGCGTGCTTCGCCTGCGACAGCAAGTTTGCTTTACGCTCCAGAACAGTCGCCATCCACAAGGCCAGCGCAAGTTTGGCTGCCTCGGAGGGCTGGAATGTGAAGGGGCCGACGTCGATCCAGTTCTGGTTGCCGAGGGCGCTGCGGCCCACAAGCAGTACCAGCCCGAGCAGCACGAACGCCACGACGATGGCGATCCAGGCCCCGCGCTTGAGCCAGACCACGTTCACCCGTGAGAGCAGGAACATGGCAAAGAGACCGATTCCGGCGAACAATCCCTGCTTCAGGGCAGCCGAGTAAGGCGACTCCCCTGCCGCGATCGCCTCAACACTGGAGGCGGAGAGCACCATGAGGATGCCGATCGCCGTGAGCGCCAAGGTGGATCCCAGGATCAGGTAGTAGGTGGAGCCGTTGCGCGACTTTCCGGAACCTTCCAGGGCGGACCAAAAACCTCGGTACCAGCCCCGGATGCTGCGACCGGCCGATTGCAGGCTGGTGCGCGGCCGCCCGAGCGGCGCCTTGGCCACGGGTCGCTGTTGGGCGGCCGATGCGGCCGCGGGGGTACGTGTGGGCGTGCTGACCATTGTTACTCCTCGGTGGTCTGAGCCTGCCCTTCCACGAGCTCGCGGACAGCTTCGATGAAGGCGTCGCCACGGTGAGCGTAGGAAGAGAACTGATCCATGGATGCAGCCGCCGGGGCCAAAAGCACAGTGTCACCGGAGGCAGCCAACTGCGCTGCCAACGCAACGGCCTGGGCCATCACAGTCGCACCGGGAATCGGCGGGGGCGCTGCTACGGCGTCGGCCGTTCCGGCAGTCTGCACCACTTCAGTTTCGCCCTTCCCCGCTCCGATCACGGGGACATCCGGCGCGTGTCGCTGCAGAGCGGAGCGGAGATCCCCGGAGTCCGCGCCGATCAGGACCACAGCCTTAAGCCGGCCGGCATTTTCCTGGATCAGCGGCCCGTAATTGACACCTTTGGACAGCCCTCCGGCGATCCAGACAACGTTGGTAAACGCGGACAGCGCTGCAGCCGCGGCATGCGGATTGGTGGCCTTCGAGTCATTGACCCACAGAACGCCGTTGTGGCGGGCGACCGGCTGGATCCGGTGGTCCCCCGGCAGGTAGTCCAGCAGTCCCTTGCGGACGGCGGCCGGCTCGACGCCGTACGCGCGCACCAGGGCTGCGGCGGCGAGGGCGTTGGCCACCATGTGGCGCGGAGCGACGGCGCCGAGGTCGGAAACGGAGGCAAGTTCGGCGGCGCTGTCCTTGCGCTCGGCGATGAAAGCGCGGTCCACCAGCAGTCCTTCGACGACGCCGAGCATACTTACCGCCGGTGTGAGCGTGGTGAACGCCACGGCACGGCAGCCGTCGACGACGTCGGCGTCCTCCACCATGCGTTCGGTTTCGATCTGCTCGGCGTTGTAGATGCAGGCCTTTTGGGTGTGTTCGTAAACCTTGGCCTTGTCCGCCAGGTAGGAGGCGTAGGAGCCGTGCCAGTCGACGTGGTCCTCGGCGACATTCAGGCAGACGCTTGCCACCGGCGAAACCGAGTGGCTCCAGTGCAGCTGGAAGCTGGAGAGTTCAACGGCGAAGACGTCGTAGTCCACCGGATCGCGCAGGGCGTCCAGGATTGGCGTGCCCACATTGCCTACGGCGATGGCTTTCAGTCCTGCCGCCTGCAGCATCGACTCGGTCAGACCAACGGTGGTGGTCTTGCCATTGGTGCCGGTGATGGTGAGCCAGTCGGCGGTTTTGCGTCCCTGGCGTTTCCGCAGCCGCCAAGCAAGTTCGACGTCGCCCCAGACCGGGATGTGCGCCCGGGCGGCGGCAGCGAGCAGGGCCTGGTCAGGCCGCCAGCCCGGTGACGTAACGACCAGGTCCGGCAGCGCACCGTCGATTTTGGGCACGGTATCCACAGCGTCCTCACCCAGCAGGACATCGACAGCGCCGACGATCCGCAGGGTGTCCGCCTGGGCGTGCGCCTTGGCACCGGTGGCGGCATCCACCACCACCACCCGGGCACCAAGTTCGATCAGCGTGTCCGCGGCAGCGAAACCGGAGATCCCGATGCCGGTGACGACCACCCGGAGTCCGGCCCAGCCGGAGTCCCAGCTGGTCAGGTTCTCGACCCGGGCTGAGGTGGTCAGGGGTTCAGGAATCGGACCGCTCACAGGAGTACCACCCATTCGGCGTAGAAGACGCCCAGCCCGGCGGCGACGAAGAGTCCGCAGAGGATCCAGAACCGGACGACGACGGTGACCTCGGCCCAGCCCTTGAGTTCGAAGTGGTGCTGGAGCGGGGCCATTTTGAAGAACCGTTTGCCCTTGGTGATTTTGAAGTAGCCCACCTGGATAATCACCGAGAGGGTGATCAGGACGAAGAGGCCACCGATGAAGGCCAGCAAGAGCTCGGTCCGGGACAGGATGGCGAAACCGGCGACGGCGCCGCCAATGGCCAACGACCCGGTGTCCCCCATGAAGATCTTGGCCGGTGAGGTGTTCCACCACAGGAAGCCGACCAAGGCCGCGCTGAGGATGGCGGCAAGCAGGGCAAGGTCCAGCGGGTCCCGGACGCTGTAGCAGCCGGCGCCGGCCTGCCTGGGTGAGCCGCAGGCCTGGTTGCTCTGCCAGATTCCCATCAGCGTGTACGCGCCGAAGACCATAACGGACGCACCGGCAGCGAGTCCGTCGAGGCCGTCAGTGAGGTTCACGCCGTTCGTGGCGGCCGTGATGATCAGGTTTGACCACAAGACGAAGAGGATGGCGCCGACCACAGTGCCGGCGAAGGCCAGGTTCAGCCAGGGGATGTCGCGGACCAGGGAGATCTGGTAGGACGCGGGGGTGAGGTCGTTTTCGTCCGGGAACTGCAGGGCAAGCACCGCGAAGATGATGCCCACGGCAGCCTGCAGGAGGAGCTTGGCTTTGGCATTCAGGCCCAGGCTTCGCTGCTTGGAGATCTTGATGAAATCGTCCAGGAATCCCACCAGGCCCATGCCGACCATCAGGAACAGCAACAGGAGGGCCGACGCTGAGGGGCCTGGCGAGTCAGGGTTGATCAGCCACATGACGAAGTGGGTGATGCCGTAGCTGGCCAGGACCGCGAGAACCACGACGGTGCCGCCCATGGTGGGGGTGCCGCGCTTGGTGTGGTGCGAGGTGGGGCCGTCATCCCGGATGAATTGCCCGTAGCTCTTCCGGACCAGGTAGCGAATAAAGAGCGGGGTGCCCAGGAAGGCGAACAACAGGGCCAGTCCGGCGCCCATCAGCAGTGCAATCACAGCAGCGCACTCCCTTCAGTGGCGGTTCCGGCAGTGGGGCCGGCACCAGGTCCGGCCGCGCCGGTGTCGGGTCCGGCAGTAGTTCCGGGGGTTTGTGGGGGCAATGCTATCCGATCACCCAAATGACGCAGTCCAATGCTGTTGGAAGACTTGAACAGCACCAGGTCACCGGGCAGCAGCTCGTCCTGCAACAACTCGTACGCTTCCTCCGCGGTTTCCGCGAAGACGCACTCGTTGCCCCAGGACCCTTCGTTGACGGCGGAGACGTAGAGCGACCGGGCCTCGCGTCCGACGACGACGAGCCGGGAAATATTCAGCCGGACCACCTGCGTGCCGACGATCATGTGCTCCCGGATGGAATCCGGGCCGAGCTCCAGCATCGCTCCGAGCACAGCCCACGTCCGGCGGCCCCGGCCGAGGTCCGCAAGGGTGCGGAGAGCGGCGCGCATGGACTCCGGGTTGGCGTTGTACGCGTCGTTGATGATCGTGACGCCGTCGGCCCGCTCGGTGCGCTCCATGCGCCAGCGACTGGCGGCCGTCTGGGCGGTGAGGGAGGCGGCGATCCGGTCCGCGGGGACGCCGGCCGCGTGCGCTGCCGCTGCCGCTGCCAGCAAATTGGCGGTGTGGTGGGCGCCGATCAGCTTGGCTGCGACGTGGTGCGCTGCGCTGTCACCGGGCAGGAACATGTCAAATTCGGGGCAGCCGCCGGCCGTGAGCTCCACGCTGTCGGCGCGGACCAGCTCTGCACCGGCTGGTTGGGGCGGGCCGCCGTGGGACGGCTGGGCGGTGTAGCCAAGGATGCCGGCCCGGGTGCGGGCAGCCATTGCAGCGACACGGGCGTCGTCAAGGTTCAGGACGGCGGTGCCGCTGGCCGCAAGGGCTTCGACGAGCTCGCCCTTGGCCCGGGCGATGTTCTCGACGCCGCCAAACTCGCCGGCATGGGCGGTGCCGACGCCGAGAACCACTCCAATGTCGGGGCGGACCATCGCGGCGAGGTAGCTGATGTGGCCCACTCCTGTGGCGCCCATTTCGATCACGAGGTACCGGGTGTCCAGCCCGGCGTGGAAAACGGTCAGCGGCACCCCGACTTCGCCGTTGTAGGAACCCTGCGGTGCGACAGTCATGCCCTCCGCGCCGAGGATCCCGGCCAGCAGGTCCTTGGTGGTGGTTTTCCCGGCGGACCCGGTGATGCCGATCACGGTCAGCGGCTCACCGTTGGCGGCGCGGCTGGTGCGGATCCGCCGGACGGCTTCCGCAGCGAGGGCGCCCATCGCCAGGACCGAGTCCTGGACCACGACGGCGGGAAAGGTGCCCCCGGCGCCGTCGGCAACTTCGTGTTCGACCAGTGCCAGCATGGCGCCGCGTTCGAAAGCCGCGGCCACGAAGTCGTGCCCGTCGGCCCTCTCCCCGGGCTTGGCCACGTAGAGGGACCCCGGGGAGGCTGCACGGGAGTCGGTCACCACCGAGCCGGGTGTAATGTCCGGTGCGGCGGCCAGCCGGCCGTTGGTTATGTCGGCGATTTCCGCCGCGGTAAATGCAATCATCTCGGTTTAGGACTCTATCCGCTGGTCTTCGAGAACGGTGAATCCCCGGGCTGTCAAGGCGGAGCGGAGCTCCACCCTGTCGTCGAGGGCGAGGTTGACGCCCTTGACTTCCTGCCAAATTTCGTGGCCCCGCCCTGCGACAAGGATGGTGTCGGCCGGACCCGCAATCTCCGCGGCTTTCCGGATGGCTGCGGCGCGGGGGAAGACCTCAAGGATGGTGCAGTCCAGCCCCTCGCGTTCTTTGGCCTCCACCGCCCCGGCCAAGACGTCGGCGCGGATTCCTGCGGCGTCCTCGTCGTGCGGGTCATCGTCGCTGACGAGAACCGTGTCGGCCAGGCGTGCTGCGATGGCACCCATGGCGGGCCGTTTGCTCTGGTCCCGCTGTCCCGTGGCGCCGAAGACGACGATCACCCGGGACCCGGGCACCGGCGAGCGGACGGCTTCGAGTGCGCGGGCCAGGGCATCCGGGTTATGGGCAAAATCAACCACTGCTGCGGGCGCCGTCGATACGAGCTGCATGCGGCCGGGGACGGCGACGGTGAAGGGGTCGGCCGCGTCGAGCGCGGACTGGACTGTGGCGGCATCCTGGCCGCCGGCGAGCACCATAACCGTCGCAAGCGCCGCGTTGGCGACGTTGAAGCTTCCGGGCAGGCCGGTATGGACGCGCAGGGCCGTGCCGTCCCGGTGCCGGAGGGTGAAGTTCGTCCCGAGTCCGCGCGGGGCCGGCTCAAGCACCACCCAGTCGGCTGCTGCGGGGGTCTCCCGCGATGGGCTGGAGGGCTGTGTGGCCAGCGTGGTGACCGGGACACCCGCGGCCGCGGCGAGCCTGACGCCCCAGTCGTCGTCGACCGTCACGACGGCGGAGCGCGCCCGCCCGGGCGTGAACAGCTGCGCCTTGGTCTGGAAGTACTCCTCCATGCTCCCGTGCAGGTCCAGGTGGTCCTGGGTCAGGTTGGTAAACCCGGCGACGTCGAACTCGACGCCGTCGACGCGGTGGAACGCGACCGCATGCGAGGAGACCTCCATCGAAGCGGCGTCGAGGCCGCGTTCACGCATCAGCGCCAGGAGGGCGTGGACATCGGTGGACTCCGGCGTCGTAAGGAGGCTGGGTATCGGCTCGCCGCCGGCCAGGATTTCGATGGTGCCGATCAGTCCCGTCTTCTTGCCGAGGGCCTGCAACAGGGCGTTGAGGAAGTAGGTGGTGGTGGTCTTGCCGTTGGTGCCGGTCACGCCGTAAAGAGCCGGCGACGCTGCATCGACGGGCCTGCTGCGGTAGATCAGGGCGGACAGCCCGCCGACCAGGTTGCGGGGCTCCTCGGCCAGCAGCACGGGGACGGCCATGTCGTGCGAGAAGGCCAGCAGGCGTGCACCGGCGTCGTCCGTCAGCACGGCGGCGGCTCCGGCCGCCACAGCCTGGGAGACAAAGTCGGCCCCGTGCCGGCTGGCGCCGGGAAGTGCGACGTACAGGTCGCCGGGCTGCACGGTGCGGGAGTTGAGCGAAATCCCGGTGACCGGTACCGAGCCGGAGGCTCCGGGAACCACGACGCCGATCGACGCCCCGATGGTGGCCAACGGAACTGCAGCGACCGCTGTGGGCCGGAAGCCCGGGGCTGAACCTTGACCGGCCGGCTCGGCGGAGGTGCCGGGGGCATTCTGATCTGACAAGTGGATCTCCATTGGTGGTGCTGGTGGATCTGGCGTTGCGCGCGGAGGAAGGCTCCGGCCCACTGGCCCAGTTTCCCGCTGCAGGTTCGCGGACGTGCGGGGTGGTGCTATTTCTTGGCGTATTGCGGCAGCCGGGCGGGCGTACCGGTGGACGGCGGGACGTTGTAAGTCCGCAGTGCCTGGCTCATGACCGACCGGAAGACCGGTCCGTTCGAGATTCCGTAGATATCGCCCTTGGGCCGTTGCAGGACCACTTCAACAATAAACCGCGGATCATCCATCGGCGCCATCCCCACCATGGACGCCGTGAAGCCGCAGAAGCCGGCGGTCCCGTCATCGCAGGGAGATTGCGACGTGCCCGTTTTTGCTCCGACCCGGTAGCCGTCGAGTCCTGCTTCCTTGATCTGGCCTTCGGTGACGGCGCTCTCCAGGATGTCCCGCACCTGCCGGGCGGTGTCCGGGGAAACAATTGTCCGCGGATCCTGCACAGGTGCTTTTTCCTCGGTGCCGTCCGGATTGACGTAACTGTCGATCAACCTCGGCTGGAGCATCACACCGTTGTTGGCGATGCTCTGGAATGCCCGGACAGTCTGCAGCGTCGACTGCGAGACGCCCTGGCCGAACAAAACGGTGTACTCCTGGCGGCCGTCCCATTGCTCGTAGGGGGTCAGGATGCCCTGGGCCTGCGCCGGAAGGCCGACGTCCGGAGCTTCCCCGATGCCGAACTTCTTCAACCAGTTGTAGCGCTGCTCTTTGCTGAGCCGTTGCCCGGCCATGACGGTACCGGTGTTCATGGACCAGCCGAGGATGCCGGCGAGGGTCCGGTCCTCGGTGCCATGGGTGAAGGCGTCATTGAACGTCTGGCCATCGACGGTGTAGGAGGGCGGAATGGTGAACTTGTCCAGCGGGCTGGACAGTCCCTCCTCGATCAGGGCGGAAGCTGTGATCATCTTTTCCACCGACCCGGGCTCGTAGGCGGCGGTCACTGCGCGGACACCGCGGTCCTTGGCATCGACTTTGCCAGGGTCGTTGGGGTCCGGTGCGTTGGTGTCCGCCATGGCGACGATGTTGCCGGTCTTGATGTCCTGGACGATCACGACGCCCCACTCGGCGCTGAGCTTGTCCCGCTGGCTCTGGATCGCTTGTTGGGCAAAGTACTGGAGGTCGGAGTTCAGGGTGAGTTTGACGTCCTTGCCGTCCACGGCCGGAGTCAGCTGGTCTACCCCGACCGGGATGCGCAGGCCGTCGGCACCGATCTCGAACAGCCGTTTGCCCGGGGTGCCCTTGAGGATCTCGTCCTGGGTCTGCTCCAACCCCGCCTGGCCGGTGGTGCCGTCCTTCAGGAATCCGACAATTCCGCCGGCCACCGAGCCGTTGGGGTACACCCGTTTGCTGGTGCCTTCGGTGACGACGCCGGGGATTTGGAGCTTGGAGATCCGGTCCTCGACGTCAGGCTTGAGGTCCTTCGCCACGATGTAATAGCGCTGGTCCCCGGTCAGGGCGGTCTTGACGGCGTCTTCGTCCATGCCCAGAACGTCGGCCAGCTCCGAGATGCCCTGGTCGCGGGAGATCTTGACGAGCTCTTCTTTGCCGTCCACCGGCTCCAGCCGGCGGAACGACTCGGTTTTGGTGTTGACTGTCTGGTCAACAACCAGGTTGTAGCGGATGACGCTGCTGGCCAGGATGTTTCCGTTGGAGTCAAGGATGCTGCCGCGCTCAGCGGGCAGTTCAATGGGAGTCAGTCTGTTCTGGAGCGCGGCCTCGGCCATGCCCCCTGCGTCCAGGCCCTGGACCATGAAGAGTTTTCCGCCGACGACGAGCAGGAGCGTCAGCATGACGCCGAGCCCCAGCCGCAGGCGCCGCGTCGCGCTCGGCGCTTTCGTCTTGACGGCCTTGCCGGTCTTCTGCGCCACGATAAATCCTTGCTGCTTGCCTGGCTGGTGGTCCGTCCTGCGTTAGTGTCCCGGGACTTTTTGCGCGGGGGCCGGTACTGACCCTCCGTGGAGTTCGGCCGCGGGTGCTGCCGGCGCGACGGCGGCCGGTGCGGTTTCCGCTGCGGGCGCTGCTCCAACGGTACCCGCTGCTGCGCCGTCTCCGGCCCCGTCGGCGGGCCTCCGGTTGGCGAGCGGTTCCTGCACGGTGGCCGGCGGAACGATGCTGAGTTGTCCCGCCACCGCCGGCGCGGCAATAACGGCTCCGGCGGCGTCACCCTTCACTGCCGGCTTGGCCTTGCCCGTGACGGCCAGGGTGGACAGGTCGATCTGGCCCTTGGTGGTGGAGGCCACCATGCCCAGCCCGGCAGCCTTGGCGGCCAGGTTCTGCGGGGCGTCAAAGTTCTGCACCTGCTGCGCAAGGTCCTGGTTCTGCTTGGTGAGCGAGGACTGCTCGCTCCGCAGCTGGACCAGCTGGTACTGGGCGGTGGAAACAGAGATGTTCAGGACCAGCACGGCCATCAGGGCCACGGCCAGAAGACCGAAGCAAAGCACCACGAACGGCGCCCGGCGTTTGCGCGGCGCCGACCTCACCAGCGAGAGCGGGGTGCGCGCTTTCCGGGACGGGCCGGTATCGGGAGTAATCCCGGGCAGGGCTCGGGCCGTCGCACCTGAGGCAACGGGGTATCTGCTGACAGCGGCGGTGCTCATGCGGCCCTCCTGGCTTTGATGCGTTCCACGGCGCGGAGCCTGGCGGAAGCGGCACGTGGATTTTCTGCGATTTCGTCGGCGGTGGGTACCTCAGTACCCTTCGTCAAAGTTTTCAGTTCGGCTTTGTGCTCTTCGAGCTCCACGGGGAAGCCGAGGGGCGCGGAGGATTTGGATCCTGCCTGGAAGAACGTTTTGACGATCTTGTCTTCCAATGAGTGGTAGGACATCGCCACCACGCGGCCGCCGACGGCGGTCGCTGCGATGGCAGCCGGAATGGCGCGTTCCAGGACGTCGAGCTCTTCATTGACCTCAATCCGGAGCGCCTGGAAGGTGCGCTTCGCGGGGTGTCCTCCCGACTTGGCCGCGCCGGACGGGACGACATCCCGGATTTGTTCGACGAGCTCTCCCGTCGTGGTGAACGGTTTCTCGGAACGTGTGGTGACGATGCGGTTGGCGATGCGGCCGGCGAATTTCTCCTCGCCCCATTTCCGAATGATCCGGACGAGGTCCTCTTCGCTGTAGTTGTTGACGACGTCCGCGGCAGTCTGGCCGCGGCTCATGTCCATGCGCATGTCCAGCGGGGCGTCGAACGAGTAAGCGAATCCGCGTTGGCGTTCGTCGAGCTGGAGCGAGGAGACGCCGAGGTCCAAAAGGACGCCATGGACCTCTTCAAAGCCGAGGTCCTCCAGGACGTCAGGAATTTCGTCATACACGGCGTGCACCAAGTCAATCCGGTCGGCGAAGGGCCGAAGGCGCTCCCCCGCGAGTGCCAGGGCTTCCTCATCACGGTCGATCCCGATCAGGTGCAGGTCCGGGAACCGCTGCAGCATGGCCTCGGCATGGCCGCCCATGCCCAGGGTGGCGTCGATGACCACGGGGGTTTCGCCACGGCGGCGCGCCGCCTCGAATCCCGGGGCCAACAAACTGATGCACCGGTCCTTCAGGACCGGCACATGCCGTTCGGACGTGGGCTTCGACTGGTTGGCGTCCGTCATACCTGCGTCCTTTCGTTGTCCGGCTGATGATTGGTGGGCGGCTGACTGCCAGTGCCGCTTCTTGATTCAGATCCCCATCCGCGCCTACCCGCGTTCGCCTGGCTCCGGGGAAGTGAGCCAGGAGAACAACCGGGTGGGCGGCTGGAGATCTCAATCAAGAACGGTGCACTGCTGGTTGTTGCAGGTGGGGTTCTAGAGAATCCCCGGTATTGCGTCATCGGTCTCCGAGAAGGCCGTTTCCTTCTCAGCGAGGTACTCGGTCCAAGCGTCGGCGTCCCAGATTTCCGCGCGGGTTCCTGCGCCAATGACAGCGAGTTCCCGGCCGAGCCCTGCGTACTCCCGGAGCGCTGCGGGAATGGTCACGCGCCCTTGCTTGTCAGGTACCTCGTCGGAGGCTCCTGAGAGGAACACACGGATGTAGTCCCGCGCCTGCTTGCTGGAGATAGGGGCCTCCCGCATCTGCTCGTGAACCCGGCCGAATTCCGCCTCACTAAAGACGTAGATGCAGCGTTCCTGGCCCCTTGTGAGAACCAGTCCGCCCGCGAGCTCCTCGCGGAACTTGGCGGGGAGAATAATCCGGCCTTTTTCGTCCAGGCGCGGCGAATGTGTGCCGAGAAACACGGCCCACCGCCTGTCTGATCGTAGGAAGCCCAACGTCCCCCGTGTTGCCACTACCACCTTACGTCCTCCACAGTACTCCACTTCCCTCCACAGTCAACGACACGCCGCAGGTTGCCGCCCCTGTTTATGGGGCAACTGCCGGCACGATCCCTGCAACGACGGGCCACGCAGCCTGGTGGGGCGAAGTGGAGGAATTTTATCGGCCAACTGCCGGCAGCCGGGGTTGGCCGGCTGGCTGCAGGCTGTGCGGGCGGAATTCCTGGCTTGATCAACTGGCCGACGCCGGCATTAACCAAAAAAGGCCCGCCGAAGCGGGTCTTTCACGCCACCGGGTACGGCCGGTGGCGGGAAGTGGAGTGGTTGGCCGAAGGCCGGCGGATCAGGGCTCGCCGCGGTGCCGCTCGTCCCAGCGTTGCTCGAGATTGCTCATGAATGAACTCCTGGGCTTGCCGGATTTCCCGGCCGGTCCCGAAGCCTTCGCCGTGCCGGCCCCGGCACCACGCATGGTGGCGTAATAAACGCCGGCGCCCATGACAACAAAACCCAGGACTCCAACCAGGATGCTTTGGATCGTCACGCCCAGGAGCAACAGGACCACGCCGGCCAACGTGGCCAGAACGCCGATCACCAGATGGCGCGTCGACCACGACCGCCCGGCGTCCGAGCCCATGGAACTGGCGAATTTGGGATCGTCCTCATGCAGCTGCTTCTCAAGTTGCTCCAGCAACTTCTGTTCATGCTCCGAGAGCGGCATCACGACCTCCTTGAGTCGACCAGCGTCCAACTGACGTGGCCAGTGTCTTTAACCCCACAACGTGCGGGAAGACCGTGTGGTTCCCCTTCTCCGTCGCTGGCCGAATGGGGATTTTAACGGCCGCTTCCGGGGTGTTCAGCAGGTCATGCATCGGTGGCGAACGCTCGATCCAGTCATTGTCACACTTACGTATAACTAAGAATAGATTGTTGCGCGCCGTTCTGAAAGGTGCCGGAGGTCCCCTCCGCCCGCCGCCCCGGCACCTCAGGTTGCGGGCATCAGCCCGGCGTGTTTCCGGGGTCCAGGAGCCGCGCCGGCAGCACCGACTTTGTCCCGAATTTCCGGGTCACTTGGTCCAGGACTTGCTCTGCAGCGCGCCAGTTGTCGTCCCGGCGGTCAAGGCTCAACTGCAGCGGTGCCTGCGCTGCCTCCTCGAGCTGTTCGGCCCGGATGCCCACGAGCCGTACGGTCATGGGACGGTCGCCGAGGGATTCGAGCAGTTGGACGGCGACGGCGTACAGCAGCTGCGCGCTGTCGATCGGGGTGTTCACCGTTCGGCTGCGGGTGATAGTGGAGAAGTCGGCGTAGCGCAGTTTCAGGGCCACGGTGCGTGCATGCATGCCGGCGCTGCGGAGCCGTTCCGCGGTGCGGTGCGCAAGGCGCAGCAGTTCCCGGTGCAGCAACGCCTCGTCCGCCGTGTCCACGGCAAACGTCTCTTCCGCACCTATGCTCTTTTCAAGCCGGACAGGCGTCACCGGGCGGGGGTCAATCCCCCACGACAGCCGGTATACGTGCTCTCCCGAAGCGCCGAGCACTTTCCGCAGCGATGGCAGCGGAGACGCCGCGACGTCGGCGACGGTCCGGATGCCCATCCGGGACAACACCTCCACTGTTTTGGCCCCGACGCCCCAGAGGGCGCTCACCGGAAGGCTGTGCAGGTACGGGACTGTTTCCTCCGGACCAATGAGCAACAACCCGTCCGGCTTGCAGCGGGTGGACGCGATCTTCGCCACGAACTTGCTGGCGGCTATACCCACGGATGCGGTGATGCCCAGTTCGCTGCGGACGCGGGTCCGGATGAGTTCGCCAATCTGGCGGGGCGGGCCAAGCCGCCGGATGGCGCCGCCGACGTCGAGGAAGGCCTCGTCAACACTGAGTGGCTCCACAAGATCGGTGATCGACCCGAAGATCGCCATGATCTGGCCCGATACCTCCTGATACACCCTGTGCCGGGGCTCGATCACGGTCGCGGCAGGACACATGCGCATGGCAACCGCCATGGGCATGGCCGATTTCACGCCAAACCTGCGGGCTTCGTACGAGGCAGACAGTACGACGGAGCGGTCGGCGGGGTAGCCGACAATGACAGGCCTGCCAACGAGCCCCGGGCGGCTGCGCAGCTCCACGGAAACATAGAACGCGTCCATGTCCACGTGCATGATGCTGCTCCGCCGAAGCTCGCGCAATTGCTCTTCGCTGAACCGTCTGGCTGTGCCTTGGGGAGACTGCTCCCGCTGCTGTTTATCCTGGTCCGGCCGCACGACTTCAATCCTATGCCCGGGGACTGACTAAACTGGAGGCTGCATCCGGCGTCAACACCAGGAGGACAGTCTCTGTGAAGGTATTTGGACAGCGCAACCGCGCCGCGGGAGCCCTTGTGGCGGCGGCCACGATGGCGGCCCTGGCCGCATGCACGCCCGCCGGCCCCGGAGCTGTTTCCCCGGACTCCCCCTCGGCTTCGGCCTCGTCCTCCGCGGCCCAGCCCGCCACGACGGCGTCCGCCAGCCCCTCCGCAGAACCAGGCACATCGGCCACTGTCGGCGCCCTGGTACCAGGATTTCCGGCGACGCTCCTGCCGGTGATGCCCGGCGCCAAAGTTGTCTCGAGCAGTTTTGATAAGACCACTACGCCAGCCACCGTGGCACTGGTGGGCAGCATCACCGCACCGTCCGCCGACGTGCTGGCGTTCTACACGAAGGAACTTCTTGCCCAGGGCTTCCAGGCCGTCCCGGGGGAAGCCGTCGGCGCCGTCCCGTCCAAGGACTTCCTCCGCGGCGACAACGAAACGGTCAATCTTTCCGTGATCGAAGCCGCCGGCGTTTCCACCTTCACCATCGGCGCGAACGTCGCCGCTGAGTCCGTCAAGTGACCCTCGCGGAGCAGTTGCGCCTGGAACAGGCAGCCTACGTAGCCGCCGTCGCCGGAAAGCTCACCGAGTTCCTCACCGCCCGCCAATCGGTGATGTCCTCGATCTCCCCGGACATCGATCCATTGATGGGATCAATCTCCAACCTCGTTACGGGCGGGAAACGCCTGCGTGCCCTCATGTGCTACTGGGGTTGGCGCGGCGCCGGCGGGACGGCCGGAGCCGAAGAGGTGGTGACCGCAGGGTCGGCGTTGGAGCTTTTCCAGGCCGCGGCGCTGATTCATGATGACATCATCGACCGCTCGGACACCCGCCGGGGCGGACCCAGCGTGCACCGGCGGTTCAGCGAACTGCACGCGGCGCAGGATTGGGCGCTGGACAGCGAACGATTCGGGCACGCGGCTGCCATTCTGACCGGGGATTTGTGCCTGTCCTTCAGCGAGGAATCGTTTACCGAGATTGGCCCGAGCGCTGCTTCCGGAACCCGTGCCCGGCTGATCTTCAACCTGATGCGCGCCGAGGTCATGGCAGGGCAGTATCTTGACATCCTTGAGGAAGTCGCCGGACCGAGGCGTGACCGGGCCGGTGCCGTCAGCCGGGCCCAGTCGATCATCCGCTTCAAGTCGGCCAAATACTCCACTGAACACCCGCTGGCGCTCGGTGGCGCCCTTGCCGGCGCCCACGACGAGCTGCTGCGCGGCTACTCGGCGTTCGCCCTCCCCCTCGGCGAGGCCTTCCAGCTCCGTGATGACGTTCTGGGAGTCTTCGGCGACCCCGTCACGACCGGCAAACCGGCCGGAGATGATCTCCGCGAGGGAAAGCGGACAGTATTGATCGCCTTCGCCCTGGACATGGCCAGCCCGGCCGAGTCGGAGTTCATTGACGCAAAGCTGGGCCGCCCCGGCCTGGACGACACCGACGTGGACGAAATCCGCCGGATCATCGCGGACTGCGGGGCGCTCCAGGCCACAGAGTCGCTCATTGACGAATTTGGGCGTGCCGCTTATTCCGCCTTGGATCTTCTGCCGCTGGAGGAGCTGCCGAAAACGGCGCTCCGCAAGCTGGCGGAGGCCACCGTCAGCCGCGCCGCCTGAGCTGTCGGGGCGTTTGCCGCGTTCGCCCAGCCCCGGTGCCCCGACATGTTTAACGGCCGGTGACGACGCAGGCCCTGCACCTCTATAGGAGGTGTAGGGCCTGCGTCGCATAAAGCGTGTGCGGTGATCGTCCCGGCGGCGGCTGCTACCAGGCCAGGGACTGTGCCCGGCGACGGATTTCGGTTTTGCGGCCTTCACGCAGGGCGTCGATCGGACGGCCCCGCAGTGATTCATCAGGGGTGAACAGCCAGGTGATAAGTTCCTCATCGGAATAACCCGCATCGGCCAGGACCACAATGGTTCCCTTGAGACTCTCAACGGCGTGACCGTCCTGGATGAACTCCGCGGGGACACAGCGGATCCGGCGCTCACCGACCCGCAGCGCGGCCACCGCCCGCTCGTCCAGGAGGGCGTGGACCTTGGTAATCGATACGTTCAACAGCTGTGCGACATCGGGCAGGGGCAGCCATTCGCCCACAAGGCTTTCTACATTACTCACGGATCAAGATTGCCATGCCGGGGACCCCTGCGCCTAGTCGGCGTCGCCGCCGGCAGCTGCGGTTCCCGTACCGCTTCGGGCCCGGTCCCGGGCCGCCCGGGCGAACCTCCCAAAACAACTCTTTGTATTTTGTCAAACAGTTCTTGTGCTAATTCCCAATTCATGAGAGATTCACCTAGATCACATTCGCCACAGCAATAACTTTGGTCACACTGGTATCACCAGTAATGCCGGCCATACCCCCAGCGTTCGCCGCTGAGAAGAGGACCTTTCCCATGACGACGTTTCGTTCGCCTAGACCTGCCGCGAGGCCCAGCCTGCCCATGATCGCGGCCACAACGGCGGCCCTTCCCGCCGTCATTCTGTCTTCCCTGGCGATCGCCCAGCCGGCCGCGGCGGAGTCGCGCCCCAGCGCCATCCCGGCCACCCTTGCCGCAGCGATGCAGGCGCAGGCCCAGTCCCACACTGTCCGGTCGCTGGCTCCGGCCGTTATCCCTGCGGGCTTCCTTCCGGCCGCCGTGCCGTCCGCTTTCCGCCCCACCCAGGTCCCGGCTCCGGCCCAGTACACGATTGCCCGCGGTGACACGATCAGCGGGATCGCCGGCAAGTTCGGCATGGACACCCATGCCATCCTGAAGCTGAACCAGCTGCAGGCCAACACCATCATCTACCCCGGCCAGAAGATCACGCTCGGCGGCCAGGCGGCAGCCCCGGCCGTTCCCGCGGCCCCGGCCGTTCCCGCGGCTCCCAGCAGCTCCTATACCGTGAAATCAGGCGACACCCTCAGCGCCATCTCGGCCCGCCACGGTGCCAAGCTCTCGGAAGTGCTTAGCTGGAACGGGCTCAACATGGGCTCCACTATCTACCCTGGCCAGAAGATCAGGATTGGCGGCGGCAGTGCTGCCCCCGCCCCCTCTGCTCCGGCCACACCTTCGGCTCCAGCTCCGGTGGCGCCGGCCGCCACTCCGGCACCGGCTTCCTACACCATTAAATCCGGCGATACCCTCTCCGGCATCGCGGCCAGGAACGGCATCAAGCTTGCTGACCTCCTCTCCGCCAACCGGCTGAGCATGAGCAGCATCATCTACCCCGGCCAGAAGCTCGCGCTTCGGGGCGGGTCCCTTGCACCGGCCGCCACGAAGCCCGGAGCCACGGTGACTCCCCTCGTTCCGAGCACCTTCCTTGGCTACAGCTACCCGGCCGCCGTGGTCAATTCCGCCAACCAGAACAAGGCCCTGCTCAATGCTTCGCCGGTCCCCAGCCGCGCGCAGATGAAGACCATCGTGACGGACTCCGCCCGCCGCATGGGAGTGGACCCGGCGCTCGCCCTGGCCTTCGCCTTCCAGGAATCCAGCTTCGACCACCGCTCGGTGTCCCCGGCCAACGCGATCGGCACCATGCAGGTCATTCCGTCCTCCGGCCAGTGGGCCTCGGACCTCGTGGGGCGCAAGTTGAACTTGCTGGACCCGTATGACAACGCCACGGCAGGCGTCGCCATCATCCGCCAGCTGGTCCGTTCCAGCCCGAACCTGGACTCAGCCATCGCAGGCTACTACCAGGGTCAGTACTCCGTCAGTAAGTACGGCCTGTACGAGGACACCAAGCGTTACGTACAGTCGATTAAGGCGCACCGGAACACTTTCGGCTAGAAGCCCCGGGGGCGCGCCGCGGGAATTCACCCCTGCGGGAAAACCCGGCGGATAACGATACGGGTCCGGATCGCATGTTGGTTCGGGCCCGTTTCTGTCCAGCGCTTAGGATCGTAGAGTGCAGGATTATTCGTCGGACCCTCTCGTTGGCACCCTGGTGGATGGCCGGTACCTGATTCAGTCCAGGCTCGCCAGCGGCGGCATGTCCACTGTCTACGTCGCTACGGACCAAAGGCTGGAACGGGATGTGGCGCTCAAGGTGCTGCACCCGCACATGGCCGGGGACCCGCAGTTCCTCGACCGGCTGGGCCGCGAGGCCAAAGCCGCCGCCCGCCTGTCGCACCCGCACGTCGTGGGGGTGCTGGACCAGGGCGAAGATGGCGGCGTCGCCTACCTGGTGATGGAATACATCAAAGGCCACACCCTCCGCGACGTCCTCAAGGACAAAGGCGCGCTCCCGCCGAGGCTGGCACTGGCACTGATCGACCCGGTCGTTGAAGGCCTGGGTACCGCCCACGAAGCGGGCCTCATCCACCGCGACATCAAACCCGAGAATGTGCTGATCGCGGACGATGGCCGGATCAAACTCGGAGATTTCGGGTTGGCCCGTGCCATTTCGACCTCGACCAGTACCGGAGCCCTGATCGGCACAGTGGCGTACCTCTCCCCTGAGCTTGTGCTCGGCCGGCAGGCCGACGCGCGCAGCGACATCTACTCGGTCGGCATCATGCTCTACGAAATGATCACCGGCAGGCAGCCGTTCGAGGGCGAGGTTCCCATCCAGGTCGCCTACCAGCACGTCAACTCCGCTGTCGGCGCCCCCTCCGAGCACGTGCCGGGGCTCGCTGCCGAAATCGACGAACTCGTGCAGTGGTGCACCGCCAACGACCCGGAAAACCGCCCGGTCGATGGAAACTCGTTACTCTCGGAGTTGCGCCACATCCGGCGGAACCTCAGCGATGCCGAGCTCGACCTGCGACCCCCCGCCGCTCACCCGGCCCTGCCGCCCACGCCCGGCCGGCCAGTCCCGCGGCCCGGCGGCACCCCGGATTCCGGCGCGGCGCCGGCTTCCGGGGCCGGCACCGCTGCCGGCGGCGGTGCCACCGAGGTCATCGGCAACCCAGCCCAGCCAACGGAATTTCTCGCCCGCGGCAGCAACCCGACCACCGTGATGTCGTCCGCCCCGCGCCGCCCCGGCTACGGCCCGCTGTCCGCGCCCGCCGAGCAGCCCTACCCCGGCAGTTACGCCCCGCACATCGGCTCCGGGCAGGCCGGCGCGATTCCTGCCAGCAAGCGGATCCAGCGCAGGCAGGACCGCGATGCGGAGAGAGCCCGTCTGCGGGCGGCGTCCACGCCGGTCCGGAGCCTGCATGACGGAGATCCGCGCCGGCGCGGTTTGCTCTGGATTCTCCTGCTGGTGATTGCAGCGCTCCTGGCGGGCGGTGCTGGCTGGTTTTTCGGCATGGGGCCGGGCTCCCCCGGGACGATCCCGCAGCTCGCGAACAAGACGGTGGCCGAGGCCCAGCAGCTGTTGCGCACGGCCGGATTCCAGTCCAGCATCCAGGACGTCTTCGACGACGACGTTGCCCCCGGGCTGGTGGTGGGATCGGAGCCCGGAGCCGGGGAAGTCATCCGGAAGTTCCAGCCGGTGTCACTGGCTGTTTCCAAGGGTCCTGAACTGTTTGCGCTCCCCGAGCTGTCCGGTAAGTCGTTGGAGGATGCCAAGACCATCCTCAACGGCGCGGGAATGGCGCTGGGGCAGATATCTGAAACATACGACGAATCCGCGCCCGCCGGCACGGTTCTGGGACAGGCGCCCCGCAGCGGCAACCCCGTCCGGCACGGCACTCCGGTAAGCCTCACTGTCTCCAAAGGACCGCAACCCATTCCGGTGCCAAATGTGCGCGGGCTGGAGCAGGCCGCCGCGGTCAAGGCCATCGAAGCTGCCGGCCTGAAGGCTGCCGTGGCACCGGACACCGTCTTTGACCGGAACGTGCCCAAGGGCGCCGTGGTTTCGCAGGATCCGGCCTCCGGGAATCTGACCAAGGGCGGCACCGTCACCTTGACCGTTTCCAAGGGACCGAAGCTGATTGACCTTCCGAGCTTCATTGGCAAGCAGGTCGGCGAGGCCCGCAAGGCACTTGAGGACCTGGGGTTTGAGGTCCGCGTCGAGAATTTCCTGGGCGGTTTCTTCGGCACCGTTCGGGACCAGGATCCAAAGAACACCAAAGCCCCGGAGGGATCCGTCGTCACCCTGACCGTGGTGTGAGGGATCCGGCCCAGTTCTGACGTGGCTCAGCCACCTATAAAAGCGCCGCCCCAAGAGAAGCTCCGCCCGGCCGGACCAGCCGGGCGGAGCTTCTCTTGTTCTCAGACTGGCCGGGTCAGCGCTTGGACAGGGCCCCGGATACCAGGAATGCCATCTCGAGGGACTGCATGTGGTTCAGGCGGGGATCGCAGACCGATTCGTACCGGTCCAGGAAGGCTTCCTGGTCCACCGGGTCGGCCCCGCCAAGGCACTCCGCGACGTCATCGCCGGTCATTTCAACGTGCAGGCCGCCGGGGACCGTGCCGAGTGTGTGGTGGACCTCGAAGAACCCGCGCACCTCGTCGATGACGTCGTCGAAGTTACGGGTCTTGTAGCCGTTGGGTGAGGTCACAGTGTTGCCGTGCATGGGATCGGTGACCCAGAGGACCTGGGCGCCGGAGGCGGTGACGCGTTCCACGATCGGAGGCAGCTTCTCACGGATGTTCCCGGCACCCATCCGGGTGATGAAGGTCAGGCGGCCCGGTTCGCGGTCCGGATCCAGCTTGTCGATCAGGCGCAGTGCGTCGTCGCCGGAGGTGCCCGGCCCAAGCTTCACACCAATGGGGTTCCGCACCCGGGAGAGGAAGTCGACGTGGGCGTGCTCCAGCTCGCGGGTCCGCTCTCCGATCCACAGGAAATGCGCGGACGTATCGTAGGGGAAGCCGGTACGGGAATCGATGCGGGTCAGGGCGCGTTCATAGTCCAGCAGCAGCGCTTCGTGGCTGGCGTAGAACTCCACCCGTTTGAGGGCCTCAAAGTCCGCGCCACAGGAGGACATGAACTTGATGGCCCGGTCGATATCACGGGCCAACGACTCGTAGCGGGCGTGGGCGGGGTTCTCCGTGAAGCCCTTGTTCCACTGGTGCACAAGCCGCAGGTCAGCGAAGCCGCCCTGGGTGAATGCGCGGATCAGATTCAGGGTGGAGGCGGAGGTGTGGTACGCCTTGAGCATCCGACCGGCGTCGTGCGCCCGGGACTCCGGCGTGAAGTCATAGCCATTGACGATGTCGCCGCGGTAGGCCGGCAGCGTAACGCCCTCGCGGGTCTCATCGTTGGAGGAACGCGGCTTGGCGAATTGCCCGGCCATCCGGCCCATCTTAATGACGGGCATGGCGGCGCCGTACGTCAGAACAACCGCCATCTGAAGGATAGTGCGGACCCGCGCACTGATCTTGTCCGCCGTGGCCGCCTCAAACGTTTCCGCGCAGTCACCGCCCTGGAGCAGGAATGCCTTGCCCTGCGCCGCCGCCGCAAGGCGTTCGCGCAGGATGTCCACTTCGCCGGCGAAAACAAGCGGCGGAAGGACGGAGAGTTCCTTAACGGAGGCGTCAAAGACAGCCTTATCCGACCAGGTCGGCTGCTGCGAGGCGGGCAGCTCCCGCCAGCGGTCCAGACCGGGATAGTTGGCGGCACCGCTCTGGGCGGTGCTGGTCAGGGCCGAACCCGCCAGGGGTGAGCCGTTCAGGGAACTGTTCAGGGGGTAGGCCGTAGGCGCAGATAGCTCAGTCACCCTCTAAGGATAGTTGGCTCTCCGGCGATCGTCGGTTCCTGACCGTCATTGACGGCGCCGTCACCGTCACACGGTCCTCTCACTCAGGCCCGGCGCCGGCGGGACCTGAGCCTGAGCGGCCGTCCTTCGCCACGTCCGCGGCCTTTCCGGCGAGCCGGAGTTTCACGACGGCGGCATACTCATCGACGTATTCCTGGCCCGAGAGGCGCATGAGTTCGTACATGATCTCGTCCGTGACGGAGCGCTGGATCAGCCGGTCGTCCTCCATGCCGTAGTACCGGCTGAAGTCCAGGGGTTCACCGAAGATCATCCCGATGCGCCGGATGTTGGGCATCCGCTTGCCGATGGGCTGGACTTTGTCCGTGCCGATCATGGCGACCGGGATGACCGGAACCCGCGCCTGCAGGACCAGCCGCGCCACCCCTACCTTGCCGCGGTACAACCGGGAATCCGGGCTGCGGGTGCCTTCGGGGTAGATGCCCAGGAGCGAGCCGTTTTTTAACACGTCCATGCCCGCATTGAGCGACTGGAGCGACGCCGCGCCGCCGGAGCGGTCCATCGGAAGCTGGTTGGTGAGCCGGAAGAACGTCGCCGTCAGCCGGCCCTTGACGCCTTTGCCGGTGAAATACTCCGATTTTGCCAGGAAGACGACCGGACGGGGCACCATGAGCGGCATGAAGATGGAGTCGGAAAAAGACAGGTGGTTGGACGCCAGAATGGCGGCACCTTCGGCGGGGACGTTGTCCAGGCCTTTAACCCAGGGCCTGAAAAGTGTTTTCAGGACCGGCCCCAGGACAAACGTCTTCATGAACCAATAAAACACGTGGCGTACCTCTCCGGAAGGCGTCTGGCCGGCCCTGCATCGGACCCGGCCAGCACTTCAATGACACCCTACTCTAGTGAGTTTTGTCCGGAACAGTGACACGATGGGCGCATGACCGCAAGCACTCCCCTGGCGCCCGCAGCGTTCAGTTATCCCGGCCATGGCGCGAACGCGGGCATCGGCGTGGCCATCTGCCATGGCTTCACCGGCAGTCCCCTGAGCATCCTTCCCTGGGCAGAGCACTTGGCCGGGCAGGGCTTCGCGGTGTCCGTTCCGCTGTTGCCCGGGCACGGCACGCACTGGCGGGACCTTGCCCGCAGCAGCTGGCAGGAATGGTACGGGGCCTTCGAGTCCGCGTACCTGGACCTCGCCGCCGAAACCAGCCGCTGCTACGTGGCCGGACTTTCCATGGGCGGGACCATCGCCTTGCGTGCCGCGGCCCGCCACCGCGTCGCCGGCGTCGCCGTCGTCAACCCGGGGCTGAGCTTCTATGACCGCCGGGTTCGCTACATCAGTGTGTTAAAACACTTCCAACGCACCACTGTCCCTGCCCAGGAAGCGAATCCGACGGCGGCGACCACCGCGGACGGCGATTATTCGCTCACCCCGCTGGCGGCGGTCCATCAGCTGAGCAGGCTCTTCAATCAAACGCTGCGCGAACTGCCGGCCGTCGCCGCGCCGGCGCTGGTGTTCAAGTCCGAAACCGACAGCGTGGTTCCGCCCACGTCGGTCCAGCTGATCCGGCGAAAGCTGGGGTCCGCGGAGCTGGCCGTGGTCAGCCTGCCGGGCAGCGGCCACGTGGCCACGCTCGACGTCGACGCCCCCCTGATTTTTGACCAATCCGTTCAGTTCTTCCTGCGCCACGCAGGGCCCGTCCCCCGAACGGGAACCGGCCCAACTGAGCCCACCCCCACGATCCCGGAGTCCCGATGACCATCCCCCTGGACCACTCGCCGTTCAGCAGCCCGTTCACCGGAACCGGCACCCGCACCGGCGTCGTGGTGTCGCACGGATTCACCGGCAGCCCGCACGGCGTCAGGGACTGGGCCACATTCCTGGCCGACGCCGGCTACGCCGTACGGATGCCCCTGCTGCCGGGGCATGGAACCAGCTGGCAGGAATTGGCCCGGACACGCTGGCAGGACTGGCATGCAGCCCTTGACGCCGCCTACCTTGAGCTCGCCGGCGAGTGTGACCAGGTGGTGGTTGCCGGGTTGTCGATGGGTGGGGCGCTGGCCCTGCGTATCGCCGCCACGCGTCCCGTCGCCGGCGCCGTGCTGGTCAACCCGGGTCTCGTCATCGACGACCGCCGGGCTCCGCTCGCCGGCATCCTGAAATTTGTGCTGAAGAGCACCCCCGCCATCGCCAATGACATCCTCAAAGCGGGCATCGACGAGGGCGCCTACCCTCGGACACCGGTCGCGGCCGCGCACGAGCTGGACCGGATGTTCAAGGACACCGTCCGGCTCCTCCCCCGGATTACCGCTCCCGTCCGCGTCTACCGCTCGGCGGTGGACCACGTGGTCTCGGACTCAAGCATGGTGGCCCTGCGCCGCGGCCTGACCCACGCCCCGCTGGAGGTCATCCGGCTCGAAAACAGCTATCACGTGGCGACGATGGACAATGACGCGCCGGAGATCTTCCGCGGCTCGGCCGAGTTCATCCGGTCGCTGGTTGCGGAGGGCGTCCAGGACGCCGCGCACGCTAGCGAGAAGGACACGGCAGATGACTAGACCGGACCCCAATTCTCCGGATTCAAGCGCCAACCAGGATGACGCGGTCTGGCTCGACCTGGTGGCCAGGCTGGAAGAGAGCGGCCCGGCGGGCCCCGCCACCCCCGCCCCCGGGGAGGACCGGGAGAGTGCACAGGCGCCGGCCACGGACACTGCGGGAACCGGCGGCCCCTCCGCACGGCCCTTCAGGGATTTCGATCCGCTGGGGCTGTCCGCCGGAGTTCCGATTGAACTCTCCGCCGAGGAACGGATCGCCCAGCGCCGGCCGGAGGGTGCCGGCGCTGCAGCTTCCGCAGCACCGGAGGCACCGCGGGGCCCACGGGACTATGAGGGCGCGGCGGACGACCCCTTTGCCCCGGACGAATTCGTGCCGGAAGAACCGCCCAGCCTCGCCGGCGCGGACCCGCTGACAGTCCTGGCGTGGCTGGGTGCTGTGGGTGCTCCCGTGGCGCTCGTGATGTGCGCAATGTTCTGGCGTGCGGCCCCGTTGGTGGCCATCCTCGCCATGGTGGCTGCCTTCGCGGCGTCGGTGGTGTTCTTGATAATGCAGCTGCCCGGCGAGAAGGACGAACACGACGACGGCGCCCGCATCTAGTACTGCCTGAATCCGGCCATGCCCGCAGCTAGCTGTGCATTCGGCTGCTGACCCGGGACAGGTCTGCGGCACCAATCAGGCCGGCGTTCGGGCCCAGGGCGGCCAGCTCGATCGCGGCCGCGGGCCGGAAGCCGCGGCCCGTCAGGTTCCGGGCGAACGCCTTCCGCGCGGGCCCGACCAGCAGCTCACCGGCGTCGCAGAGACCACCGCCTATGACGAATTTTCCCGGGTCCAGGGCTGCCGCCAGGTTGGCGAGGCCCAGTCCAAGCCATTCGCCGACGTCCTCGAGCAGCTCCCGGGAGGTCGCGTCCCCGGCTTTTGCCAATTCAGTGACAATCACTCCGGTGATGCGCTCCGCGTGCCCGTCCACCGCTTTCAACAGCTCCTGGGCCACCGGGGAATTAGCGGCGGCCAGTTCCCGGGCTTCCCGGCCGAGGGCGTTGCCGGATGCGTACTGCTCCCAGCAGCCCCGATTTCCACACTCGCAGCGGTGGCCACCGGGGAAGATGATTTGATGGCCGAACTCCCCGGCCACACCGAACCGTCCGCGTTCCAGCCGGCCATCCATCACCATGGCACCGCCGATCCCGGTTCCGAGCGTGATGCACACCAGCCGGTTCTGCCCCTGGCCGGCTCCGAACCGCCATTCCGCCCAGCCTGCGGCATCTGCGTCGTTGGTCAGCAGCACAGGCCGGCGGAGCAGCCGCTGCAGGTTGTCCCGAAGGGGTTCATTGCGCCATGCGAGATGGGGGCTGAACAGGACGGTGCCGCCGTCAAGGTCCATCCAGCCGGCCGCGCCGATGCCCACGGACCAGATCCGATGGCCTTCGCCCAGCTCCTCAACCAGTTCGACGATCACCTGTTCGACTGCGCGGGGGTCGTTGCCGGGAGTGGAGCGCCTCGCCTGGGCGAGGATCCTGCCGTCCGCATCGACCACCCCGGCCGCCACCTTGGTGCCGCCGATATCCACCCCGATGGCCAGGCCCTTGCGGCCAAGCCGCAGGTGCTCGCGAAACCCCTGTCCGGGGGGCACGGCCGCCACGCCGGCCGTGGTCCGCCGCCGCCAGGCGCCCGTTCGGCGGTATGGGCCAGGCTGCTGCCCGGGTGTTGGTGTGTGCATGATTCCCTATCCTATTCCGCTCCTCTTCCCACCCCCGCGCGCTCCGGGAGCCGCACGCTTCCGGTTTGGCGTCCGCCGCCCCAAATCGTAAAGTTACCGACGAGTAGGTGTGGTGCAACACACATACCCCGGACCGCATACTAGTCTTAGTCGTACCCCTCGCGGGTTCATGGATATCAAAGGAGCTACCGTGCGAGAAATCAGTGTCCCGCCCCTAGTCATCGTCCCTCCGGAAACGAACGTCACAGACCTGGTCCTGCGGCAGGCCGCCAAGGCTTCCAACCCGGCCCTGTTCTCCCGCCTCGACGCGGCCGGGCAGTGGAAGGACGTCCGGGCCACCGATTTCCTGGCCGATGTTTCCCTGCTCGCCAAGGGCTTGATGGCCAGCGGCGTCTCCGCAGGCGACAGGGTGGGCATCATGTCCCGCACACGCTACGAATGGGTGCTCGTGGACTTCGCGATCTGGTTCGCCGGTGCCGTCTCCGTGCCGATCTATGAGACCTCCTCACCCTCGCAGGTGGCCTGGAACCTTGGCGATTCCGGCGCGGTCGCTGCCTTCGGCGAATCCGCCCATCACGAGGACATCATCCGGCAGGCGGCCACCTCCGAAGGCCTCACGGGCCTGGCCCACGTCTGGCAGCTCGAAGGTTCCGGCCTCGACGAAGTCCGTGCCGCCGGCGCAGCCGTCAGTGACGAGGACCTGGAAGCGCGGCGAAGCCTCGCAGGCCTTGCCGACCTCGCCACCATCATCTACACCTCAGGCACCACCGGACGCCCCAAGGGATGCGAGCTCACCCACGGCAACTTCGTGGAACTCTCCGAAAACGCATTGGCCACGTCGCTGAACAGCATCGTCCACGAGCAGGCGCGGACCATCATGTTCCTGCCGCTCGCGCACGTCTTTGCGCGCTTCATCTCCGTGCTGGCGGTTGCGGCCGGTGTCACGGTGGCGCACACCCCCGACATCAAGAACCTGCTGCCGGACCTCCAAAGCTACAAGCCGACCTTTATCCTTGCCGTGCCGCGGGTGTTTGAGAAGGTCTACAACTCGGCCCTGACCAAGGCGGAGGACGGCGGCAAAGGCGCGATCTTCCACCGCGCCGCGGACACCGCCATCGAGTTCTCCCGTGCCCGCCAGGCCGGAAAAATCGGTGTGGGCCTGAAACTGAAGCACGCCCTCTTTGACAAGCTGGTTTACGGCAAGTTGCGCGCGGCGATGGGCGGCGAAGTTGCCCACGCTGTCTCGGGGGGAGGTCCGCTGGGAGAACGCCTGGGGCACTTCTTCCAGGGCATCGGCATGCAGATCCTGGAGGGCTACGGCTTGACCGAGACCACGGCCCCGGTGACCGTCAACACCCCGGACCTGATCAGGATCGGCACCGTCGGCGCCCCGATTCCCGGAAACGCGGTAAAAATCGCTGAGGACGGCGAGATCCTTGCCAAGGGCGTGTGCGTCATGCGCGGCTACTACAAACGCGAGGACCTCTCGGCCGAATCCTTTGAAGACGGCTGGTTCCGGACCGGCGACATCGGGCAGTTGGATGACCGGGGATTCCTGACCATCACCGGGCGCAAGAAGGAAATCATCGTCACTGCCAGCGGCAAGAACGTCGTACCGGCCCTTCTGGAGGATCAGATCCGGGCCGATGCACTGGTCTCACAGGTACTGGTGGTCGGTGACAACCGCCCCTTCATCGGCGCACTGGTGACCTTGGACGAGGAGGCACTGCCTGGCTGGCTGCACCGCCACGGGCTGCCCGCCTCCACCACCCTCGCCGAGGCCACCGACAACGCAGCGGTCAAGGCCGCAGTGCAGGAACTCATTAACGGCGCCAACCAGTCCGTCTCAAAGGCGGAGGCCATCAAGTCGTTCCGGATCGTTCCCGCCGACTTCACGGAGGCCTCCGGCCACCTGACGCCGTCGATGAAGGTCAAGCGCGCCCAGGTAATGAAGGACTTCGAGAACGTCATCGAGGAGATGTACGGAGCCCCGCGACCCTCGTAGGGCTGATCCGTCCCACCGGGCGCACCGCGCGGCGCACCCCACGAAAAAGGCTCCTCCGGCCGACGCCGGAGGAGCCTTTTCTGCTGCCTTTCGCTGAGCTACTCGACGACGAGCAGAAGGTCTCCGCCCTGGACTTGTTCGATCGCGCCTACGGCGAGCCGTGAGACGGTGCCGGCTGCCGGCGTCGTGATGGATGCTTCCATCTTCATGGCCTCGATCGTGGCGACCGTGTCACCGGCCTTGACGGCGTCGCCGGCCTTGACCGTCAGGGTGACGGCGCCGGCGAACGGTGCTGCCACGTGGCCCGGCTGGGAGGTATCGGCGCGTTCGGCGGCCTTAACGTTGCTGACAACGGAACGGTCCCGGACGACGACGGGCCTGGACTGGCCGTTGAGCGTGCACATCACGGTGCGCATGCCCTTCTCATCCGGTTCGGAGACCGCCTCGAGTGAGGCGATCAGGCGGACACCCTTCTCGAGTTCGATCTCGTGCTCGGCGCCGCGCTGCAGCCCGAAGAGGTAATCGCGGGTGTCAAGGACTGACAGATTGCCGTAGGACTCGACACTCTTCTGGTAATCCTTGGTGGGCCCGGCGAAGAGCAACCGGTTGAGCGTCTGCTGCACGGTCCTGGAATCACCCTTGAGCGCTGCACTGTCCTCGCCGCTGAGCTCGACGTCGCGGACCTTCACGGTGCGGCCCTGCAACGCTTTGGCGCGGAAGGGTTCCGGCCAGCCTCCGGGAGGGTCCCCCAGTTCACCGGACAGGAAGCCGATCACCGAGTCGGGAATGTCGTATTTCTGCGGATTCTCGTTGAAGTCCGCCGGATCAGCGTTGAGGCCCACCAGATGCAGGGCGAGGTCACCCACCACCTTCGAAGACGGCGTGACCTTCACCAGCCGGCCCAGGATCCGGTCCGCTGCGGTGTACATATCCTCAATGGCTTCGAACCTTTCCCCGAGGCCCAGGGCAATCGCCTGCTGGCGCAGGTTGGACAGCTGGCCGCCGGGGATTTCGTGCTGGTAGACCCGCCCGGTGGGGCCCGGCAGTCCGGACTCGAACGGGGCGTAGACGCGGCGGACCGCTTCCCAGTACGGCTCCAGGGCGCACACGTTGGCCAGGCTCAGGCCGGTGTCGCGGGGCGTGTGGGCCAGGGCTGCCACCAGCGCCGAGGCGGAGGGCTGGCTGGTGGTGCCGGCCAAGGATGCGGAAGCGACGTCCACAGCGTCCACCCCGGCGTCAACGGCGGCCAGCAGTGTTGCCAGCTGCCCGCCGGCGGTGTCGTGGGTGTGCAGGTGGACCGGCAGGTCGAACCGTTCGCGGAGGGCTGCCACGAGACGGGCGGCGGCGGCGGGACGCAGCAGTCCCGCCATGTCCTTGATCGCCAGGATGTGCGCGCCGGCGTCGACGATTTTCTGCGCCAGCTCCAGGTAGTAGTCCAGGGTGTAGAGCGTCTCGTCGGGGTCCAGCATGTCGGCGGTGTAGCACAGGGCCACCTCGGCGACGGCGGTGCCGGTCTCACGGACGGCACGGATGGCGGGGGCCATCTGGTTGACGTCGTTGAGGGCGTCGAAAATGCGGAAGATGTCGATGCCGGTGGCTGCGGCTTCATTGACGAAAGCCACCGTGACCTCTTCCGGGTACGGCGTGTAGCCAACGGTGTTGCGGCCGCGGAGCAGCATCTGCAGGCAGAGATTCGGCAGCGCCTTGCGCAGCGCCGCGAGCCGGTCCCAGGGGTCCTCGCCCAGGAAGCGCAAGGCGACGTCGTAGGTGGCGCCGCCCCAGGCTTCGACGGACAGCAGTTCCGGCAGCAGCTTGGACACTGCCGGTCCGGCCGCCACGAGGTCGCGGGTACGGACCCGGGTAGCCAGCAGCGACTGGTGGGCATCGCGGAAGGTGGTGTCCGTAACGGCGACGGCATCCTGGCCCCGCAGGGCTTTCGCGAAGCCCTCCGGCCCCAGTTCCAGCAACCGCTGCCGGGAACCCGGCGCGGCAACGTCCTCGCCGAGGGCGGGGAGCTTGGCCGCCGGATCGCTGTGGACCGTAAGTTCGCCGTTGGGTTTGTTGACGGTGACTTCGGCGAGCCAGGTCAGCAGTTTCGTGCCCCGGTCCGCGGAGACGCGGGCCTTCAGCAGCTCGGGACGTTCGTCAATGAAGGAGGTGGCGACGTTTCCTGCGATGAAGTCGGCGTCGTCGAGGACTGCCTGCAGGAAGGAGATGTTGGTGGAGACCCCGCGGATGCGGAACTCGGCGAGGGCACGGCGGGCCCGCGCTACTGCGGCCGGGTAGTCGCGGCCGCGGCAGGTCAGCTTGACCAGCATCGAGTCGAAGTGCGGGCTGATCTCGGCTCCCGAGTAGACGGTGCCGCCGTCGAGCCGGACGCCGGCACCACCGGCCGAACGGTAGCCGGTGATCTTGCCGACGTCGGGCCGGAAACCGTTGGCCGGGTCCTCCGTCGTGATGCGGCACTGCAGGGCAGCGCCCTTGAGCTGGACCGTCTCCTGCGACAGGCCCAGGTCGGCCAGGGTCTCACCGGCAGCGATGCGCAGCTGCGCCTGGACGAGGTCAACGTCGGTGACTTCCTCGGTGACCGTGTGCTCAACCTGGATGCGCGGGTTCATTTCGATGAAGACGTGCTGGCCTGCGCGCTCCCCCACAGTGTCGATCAGGAATTCCACGGTGCCGGCGTTGACGTAGTTCAGCGCCTTGGCAAATTTCACGGCGTCGCGGTAGAGCGCCTGGCGGATGCCTTCGTCCAGGTTCGGTGCCGGCGCGATCTCGATGACCTTCTGGTGGCGGCGCTGGATGGAGCAGTCACGCTCGAAGAGGTGCATGACATTGCCCTCGGCGTCGGCCAGGATCTGGACCTCGATGTGGCGCGGACGCAGGACGGCCTGCTCCAGGAACATGGTGGGGTCGCCGAAAGCTGCGTCGGCCTCGCGCATGGCGGCCTGCAGCGCTTCCGGGAGCGCCTCGCGGGTATCGACGCGGCGCATGCCGCGCCCGCCGCCACCGGCGACGGCCTTGGCGAAGATGGGGAACCCGATGACGTCGGCAGCGGCGATGAGCTCGTCGACGTCTTTGGAGGGCTGGCTGGATTTGAGCACCGGCACGCCGGCCTTGCGGGCCGCTTCGAGGGCGGCGACCTTGTTGCCGGCCAGTTCCAGGACTTCGGCCGGCGGGCCCACGAACGTGATGCCTGCCTTCGCGGCGGCCCGGGCCAGGTTGGGGTTCTCCGAGAGGAAGCCGTAGCCGGGGTAGATGGCGTCGGCTCCGGCTTCCTTGGCGACCCGCACCACCTCATCGACATCGAGGTAGGCCCGGACGGGGTGGCCCTCGTTCCCAATCAGGTACGCCTCGTCGGCCTTTTGGCGGTGGATAGAGTTGCGGTCCTCGGTCGGGAAAACGGCCACGGTCTTGGCGCCCAGCTCGTAGCTGGCGCGGAAGGCACGGATCGCGATTTCGCCTCGATTTGCCACCAGAATCTTCGAAAACATGCTTCTCCTGCATCATCGCGGGTGTGTCAGTAGTTGGTCACAGTGTCTAAGAACGGTACTGGGAAATACAAATCATTGTGGCGACTGTCACAGCGGTGCGCGTCACGTTCGCCGGATTAGGCAGGTGCTGCCGACGGCGGCAGCACCTGGGGTGCGTGCAGGCCCCGAGTGCAGCATATCCGCGATCTGCCGCCCCGGGGACCCGATGAACCAGTCTTAGGCGGCCCGCACCCTATGATGAACAGGTGGGTGGCGCATGCGCGCCCGGGCTCCGAAAGAATGCCGGAGCAGGCACAACCCGTCCCGGTAACCGGCGTTAGGTATTGGTTTCTCAAGTGCAAGTCGTTAGCATCAGCAGCCTCAAAGGCGGCGTCGGCAAGACCTCCGTGACCACTGGGCTGGCATCCGCGGCCCTGTCCGCCGGTATCCGCACCCTCGTCGTCGACCTTGACCCCCACGCCGATGCGAGTACAGCCCTCGGCGTTCGGCCGGGAGCCCAGCTGGACATTGGCCGGATGCTCAAGTCTCCGCGGCGGACCCGCCTGGCCGAGAACGTCGTAGCCAGTGGCTGGGTGGACCGCGAGGCCGCCATTGGCGGCGCGTCCGCCGGCAGCCAGGCACCTGTCCTGGATGTTGCCGTCGGGTCGGCCTATACGGGCATCTACGACCGGCCCGACCTCGGCCGCCGCGACCTCCGCCGGCTCTCGTCAGTCCTGGCCGGCGCGGGCACCTATGATCTGGTCCTCGTGGACTGCCCGCCGTCTTTGAACGGACTCACCAGAATGGCGTGGTCCGCCAGCGACAAGGTGGCCCTCGTCGCTGAACCGGCGCTCTTCTCGGTCGCGGGCACGGAACGCACCATGCGGGCTATCCAGCTGTTCAAACAGGAGTTCGCTCCCAGGCTCTCCTCCGCCGGCATCGTCGCCAACCGGGTCCGGACCAGCTCCGCGGAGCACACCTTCCGGCTCGCCGAGATGGAGTCAATGTTCGGTCCGCTGCTGCTGACCCCGCACATTCCGGAGCAGGCCAACTGGCAGCAGATCCAAGGCGCTGCGCACGCCATCCACCACTGGCCCGGGGAGTCCGCCAAGAAGGCCGCTGTGCTGTTCGGGTCCCTGCTGGCCAACCTGCTCGGTGCGAACGGGCGGGTGCCTGCGGCGCCGGTCCGGGACCGCGCCAACCGCTAGCAACTCCGCGGCCGCCACACAGCAAAGGCCGGCTTTCCCTGGTTGTTACCGATGCCCGGGGAAGCCGGCCTTTATCTTGCCAGCGGGATGTTAACCGATTTTGCGGGTGACCCTGCGCTTGCTGAGTTCGTCGTCGGGGAAAGACTGATCGCTGGCGTGTTCGCTGGGAAGGGCAGCAAGGCTGCCTTCGACCTCGCGCCAGACGCGGCCGACAGCGATGCCGAATACTCCTTGTCCGCCCTGGACGAGGTCAATGACTTCGTCAGCGGAGGTGCATTCGTAGACACTCGCGCCGTCGCTCATCAGGGTGATTTGGGCGAGATCCTCGACGCCGCGCTCCCGGAGATGTTCCACGGCAGTGCGGATCTGCTGGAGTGATACGCCGGTGTCGAGCAGGCGCTTGACGACTTTGAGGACCAGAATGTCCCGGAAGCCGTACAGCCGTTGGGAGCCTGAACCGGCGGCCCCACGGACAGCGGGTTCCACGAGTCCGGTGCGGGCCCAGTAGTCCAGTTGCCGGTAGGTAATTCCGGCGGCTTTGCAGGCGGTAGGGCCGCGGTAGCCGGCGTCTTCGTCCAGAACAGGGAGATCCTCGGTGAACAGCAGGCCCTGGGCCCCGCTGGCAGGCACAGCCACACCGGCTGCCGGGGGCTGTGTGAGCCCGCCCGCTTCGCCTTTAGGACTCACGTGGATCCTCCTTGTCGTGGCTCCCTGCGGAAAATGCGGCAACCGGTTACATCTGTCCTGTACAACACACGGTCCGATAAAATTCATCCGTATAATTCCGTGCGGGCTGCACTTTCCAGTGTGACCTCAGCGGTGCGTTGCGTGCAATGGGAACTTGTACTCCCGACGTTAGGCCTGCGCGGGCCCAAGGTCAAAGACGTTGGGGGTATTGCCGGGGCGTGTCGAAACTTTCATCCTCGACTTTAACCTTTGCGGAATCTCAGCCCGCGAAATCTTCGGGTTCCACGTCGTCGAGGAACTCACGGAAGCGGCGCAACTCGCCCTCTTCGTCGACGGCGGGACCCTGCTTGGTGTCTTCACCCTCGTCGTGCTCGGTGATCCGGACACCGGCTTCTTCCATCACGGCGTCCGCGCACCAGATCCGGCACTTGGCGCGCAGGGCCAGGGCCAGGGCGTCGGAGGCGCGGGAGCTGACGGTGGTCCCGTTCTCGAACTGGAGCTGCCCGTAGAAGATGTTGTCTTCCACCGCCACAATGTTGACGCTGACGATTGTGTGGCCGAGTGTTTCCACGACGTCCACCAGGAGGTCGTGCGTCATGGGGCGCGGCGGCACCACGCCCTGCTGGGCCAGGGCGATGGCACTGGCTTCGGGGGTGCCGATCCAGATCGGCACGTGCCGTTCCCCGTGGATCTCCTTGAGCAGAACAAGTGGCTGGTTGGAGGGAAGCTCGATCCGCACTCCAACAATCTCCACCTCAATCATCAGATGTCCATTCGTGAGATGCGGTCCTGGACCAGTGCCCGGTGCAGCGTCAGGCACAGCTCACTGATCTCCCGGGCGGCTTCCGCGGCCCGGGCGTGGGAGGCGGCATCCTTGCGGGAGCTCAGGGTGGACACGGCCCGCTCCACGAGGCCAAACTCGCGTTCGGCGGCAGCCTGGAACGGCCGCAGGTGCCTCGGTTCCAGGCCGTGGCCCTCCAACTGGACGCAGGCGCGCGCCACCTGAAGGGCGTGTTCATCGAATTTTCCGTTGACGTGCCCGATCAGGCCAAAGCTCAGGAGGGATTCCAGCAAGGGGACGCTGGCGCCCGACTCGGCCCGCAGCTGCTCCTCGCTGAGCCGGCGGACCCGGTTCTGCAGTTCCGACGCCAGCTCCGCCGAGACAATCCGCGGCGACACCGTGACGCCCGGTGGCAGGTTGTCGGGGCGTTCCCCGCGATCGATCGCGTCAAGGTAGTCCTTGATGACCTTCAGCGGCAGGTATTGATCCCGCTGGAGGGCAAGAACGAAACGCAGCCGTTCGACGTCGCTTTCGGCGTACTGCCGGTACCCCGCAGGGGTCCGCTGCGGGTTAATGAGTCCTTTTTCTTCCAGAAACCGGATTTTGGACGCCGTCATGGTGGGGAAGTCGTCGCTCAATTGAGCCAGGACTTCCCCGATGTTCAGGATCTGGGGTCCGCGCCGTTCCGCTTGTGCCATGCCCACAGGCAGCTACCCCGGAATCAGACGTTGCCTGCTGCGCGGGCAGGGCTCAGGTAGAAGGTGAGGCGGAACTTACCGATCTGGACCTCGTTACCGGACCTCAGTTCAACGCTGTCGACGCGGTCGTTGTTGACGTAGGTACCGTTCAAGCTTCCGGTGTCCACCACCTCGAAGCTGCGCGCTGTGCGTCGGAATTCCACGTGCCGGCGTGAGACCGTCACGTCATCGAGGAAGATATCGGCGTCCGGGTGCCGGCCCGCCGTCGTAACGTCCGTATCAAGCAGGAAGCGCGCCCCCGCGTTGGGGCCGCTGTGCGCCACCAGCAGGGCCGAGCCGAACGGCAACGCCTCAACAGCGGCCCGCTCTTCGGCGGCCAGCTTCGGGGCGATGCTGGGTTCCTCGCGGATCGGGGTGAGGTTGATCGATGTGGTCTCCGAAGCCTTCACTCCACCCGCGCCATAGCCGTCACCGGTGTTGTCCCGTTCGTGCCCAAACATTGATTCCTCCATTCGCTGCAGGTGTCCCGCCTGCAAACAACGCATGCCGTCCGGAAAAGCCGTGCCAATCCGGAATCAGCCCTTCTCCGGGGCGTTGCGGGGCTGGTTTCCCAGCACCGGTCCCAACGACCCCGGCCTAAAGAGGCTTTGCATTAGCCTACCTGTTGTTCGTACTCCGATGCACTGAGGAGCGACTCGATCGCGTCGGCTTCCGCCAGCTTGATTTCCATGAGCCAGCCTTCGCCGTAGGGATCGGAATTGATGAGGGCCGAATCGGTGTCCAGGGATTCGTTGCGGGTCACGACTTCACCGGACACCGGCGCGTAGATGTCACTGACACTCTTGGTGGATTCGACCTCACCGATGACGTCATTTGCCTTGACCGTCGTGCCGGGCTCGGGCATCTGTGCATAGACGACGTCGCCCAGGGCATCCTGGGCAAAGTCGGTGATGCCCACGCGCACCACGCCGTCGGCGTCCGGGGAGGACACCCACTCGTGCTCCGCGGTGTAGGACAGCTCTTCGGGAATGATGCTCATGATGGGCCTTTCATCGGGTCAATCACCAATTGCGACGGCGGTCACGTGAACTCTCCGCCGCTGAAAGTATAGGCATATCCGTCCGGCCCGGTCAGGTCTCTGACATGATGGGGCCATGACGGAACAAGCCGGTACCGGCTAGCCATGCCTGAGCTTCCCGAAGTCGCAGCCCTGACGGACTTTTTAGCCGGCCAGCTGCTCGGCGCGGCGGTTACGAACGTCCAAATCGCCTCCTTCGCGGTGCTCAAGACGGCGGATCCCCCCTTCACCGGACTTGCGGGCCGGACCGTGACGGGGGTACGGCGGTTCGGCAAGTTTGTCAGCCTCGACACGGACGGGCTGCATTTTGTCTTCCATTTGGCGAGGGCGGGCTGGGTCCGCTTCACCAGCACACCCAACGACACGCCCCTGAAAATGGGTAAAGGGCACATTGCTGCGCGGCTGCTGTTCTCCGGCGGTTCCGGTCCGCTGGGCCTGGACCTGACCGAGGCCGGCACAAAGAAGGGTTTGGCCATCTACGTGGTCCGGGACCCGGGCGAGGTCCCCGGAATTGCAGCGTTGGGGCCGGATCCGTTCAGTCCCGGGTTCGACGTCGGCGCCCTGGCCGGGATCCTGGCGGCCAGTTCACAGCAAATCAAGGGCGTCCTGCGCAGCCAGAGCGTGATAGCCGGCATCGGTAATGCCTATAGCGACGAAATTCTGCACGCTGCGCGCATTTCTCCCTTCGCCCTCGCCAAGTCACTCGACGGGGAGGCTGTGCAACGGCTGTATGACGCCATCCACGGCATTCTTGGAACGGCTCTGCAGGAAGCGGGCGGCAAGCCCCCCACGGAACTCAAGGACACGAAGCGAAGCAACATGCGGGTCCATGGCAGGACAGGCGAGGCTTGCCCTGTTTGCGGGGACACCGTCCGCGAGGTCTCCTTCGCGGACACGGCCCTGCAATACTGCCCGCACTGCCAGACGCACGGGAAAATACTGGCCGACCGGCGGACGTCCCGCTTTTTGAAGTAAGCGTCCGTCGGAAGTGGGCGCACCGTCCCGGCCGCTCCTGACAACAGAAAAACCCCGCCATTCCCTCATCAGGAATGGCGGGGTTCTTTCTGTTGGTCGGGCTGACAGGATTTGAACCTGCGACCCCTTGACCCCCAGTCAAGTGCGCTACCAAGCTGCGCTACAGCCCGTTGGTTCCGCCGTTCTCCGCTCGCAATGTCATGTCCTTGAGTGTGTCAAGTAATGTCATCTGAGCAGTCCGGCCGAACCACCTCCAAAAGCTTACACGATTCCGGAGGGTGCCCGGAACACTCTCACCCTCTCACGGGCAAGGCGTGCCGGAATTACCGCTTCTTGCCGCGCTTTTCACGCACGCGCATGTTGACCTCGATCGGCGTGCCCTCGAACCCGAAGGTTTCGCGGAGCCGTCGGGTGATGAAGCGTCGGTAGCCCGGGTCCAGGAACCCGGTGGTGAAGAGTACGAACTTCGGCGGACGGCTCGATGCCTGCGTGCCGAAGAGGATGCGGGGCTGCTTTCCACCGCGGACCGGGTGGGGGTGTGCGGCCACCAGTTCGCCGAGGAAGGCGTTGAGCCGGCCGGTGGCAATGCGCTTGTCCCAGCTTTCCAGCGCGGTGTCCAAGGCGGGAACGAGCCGGTCCTTGTGCCAGCCTGTTTTCGCCGAGATGTTAACCCTCGGAGCCCACGCCACGTGGGCGAGGTCCTGTTCGATCTCACGCTCGAGGTAGCTGCGCCGTTCATCGTCCAGCAGGTCCCACTTGTTGAACGCCAGGACCAGGGCACGGCCGGATTCGATGGCCAGCTGCAGGATCCGGACGTCCTGCTCGCTGAGCACTTCATCCACCGCGAGAAGCACGACGGCGACCTCAGCCTTCTCGAGGGCGCTCTGCGTCCGCAGCGAGGCGTAGAAATCGGCGCCCTGAGCCATGTGCTGGCGGCGGCGGATGCCGGCGGTATCCACGAAACGCCAGGTACGCTCGCCGAGTTCGATGAATTCATCGACCGGGTCGCGCGTGGTGCCTGCGGTGTTGTCCACAACAACCCGCTCGGAACCGGCCAGCTTGTTCAGCAGCGAGGACTTACCCACGTTCGGACGCCCAATCAGGGCGATGCGGCGCGGACCGCCGGAGCGCTCCAGGCCTTCGATGGTGGAGTACTCGGGCAGGGTGTCCATGACGTGGTCCAGGAGGTCGGCAACGCCCCGGCCGTGCAGTGCGGAGACCGGGTACGGTTCGCCGAAGCCGAGGCCCCAGAGCCGTGCCGAGTCGGCTTCCTGCGCGAAGTCATCGACCTTGTTGGCCACCATGATGACCGGTTTCTTGGACTTGCGGAGCATCTTCACGACGGCTTCGTCAGTGGCGGTGGCGCCAACGGCGGAGTCGACGACGAACAGCACGGCGTCCGCGAGTTCCACGGCCATCTCGGCCTGTTCGGCGACCCGGGCGTGGATGCCACGGGCGTCGTGCTCCCAGCCGCCGGTGTCGACGACCGTGAAGTTCCGCCCGTTCCAGGTGGCCGAGTACATGACACGGTCGCGTGTAACGCCGGGGGTGTCTTCGACCACGGCTTCGCGGCGGCCGAGGATACGGTTCACCAGGGTGGACTTGCCCACGTTGGGGCGGCCAATGATGGCCAGGACCGGGTCCAGTTTGACCGGGCCGTCGAAGTCTTCGTCGTCGTACTCGCCACTGAGGAGGGCGGCATCCTCATCATCGAGTTCGTAATCGTCCAGGCCGGCCCGAAGGGAGGCCGCGCGGAGCTCAGCTTCCTCATCGTCCAGGGCGGCGAGGTTCTCGGCCACCTGGTCCGTGCCGGTGGGCGTGTATTCGTCTTCGCCGGCGCCAGACGGGCCGGAGTTTTGAGTCGTATCGCTCATTGCACTTTCCTTATGGGGTGATCTGCCGGCGTCCCGGCTACTGCTTCATGACGTTCTTGCGGGGAATCCGCGTCGGGCAAAGGCTGCCCGGTTTTGTGGATCGAATCCTGGACGTGGTGTGCCAGCGCGGCCCGGATCTCAGTTCCGGCCCTGTCCATTGAAACACGGCCCGTCTCGCCGGGCCTGCGGCTGACATTGAGGGCACCGCCGAAGCTGACATGCAGCCGGCGGCGGAACCGCGGCACGGCGTCGAGGTGTTCGCCGCCGGTTCGGGTACCGAGAATGGCCACGGGGACCACGGTCGCCCCGGAGTTCAGGGCGAGCCAGGCGACGCCATTGTTGATGGCGGCGGCTTCTCCGCTCCCCCGGGTGCCTTCGGGGAGAATGCCAACGCACCGTCCGGCGTCGAGCACGCTCTTGGCCGTAAGCAGGGCGGCCCGGCCGCCGGCGCGGTCCACGGCCAGCTGGCCGGAGGCCTGCAGCACCCGGCCCAGGAAGCCAGCGAACATTTCCTTCTTGACCAGGATGTGCATGGCTCGCGGGGACGCCCCGAACATCACCGGTCCGTCCAGAAAGCTGATGTGGTTGCCGGCGAAGATCACCGGGCCCGTCGCCGGCACATTCGACCGCCCGGTGACCGCGGTCCGGTAGAGGACATGGTCCAGGAGCCAGCCGACGGGCCGGCTCCAGGCCATGGTCCAGCGGGCCGGCACCCGGGCCGGTGCCGGCGAGGGAGCCTGGAGCGGTTGACGCTGCCGGGCCTCAGTCACGGTGGAGCGCTTCGTGGTTGACGATGCGGGAAACAATGCTGAGGGCGGCGTCGACGGTCCCGGCGAAATCGAGGTCCGAGGAGTCCAGCGTCACCACGCCGTCGGCGGCCCGGGTGAAGTTCACCACAGTGGAGTCCTTGGCGTCCCGGGCCGTGACCTGGGCCGCGAGCTGTTCGGCGTTCTGGCTGCCCCCGAGCTGAATGCCCCGCCGGCGCAGGCGCGCCTCCTCGCTAGCTGTCAGCAGCATCCGCACTTCGGCGGAAGGGGCGACGACGGTGGTGATGTCCCGCCCTTCGACCACCATGCGGTGGTGATGCTTCTCGATCAGCTCACGCTGCCGGCGGATCAGTTCGGTGCGGGCGCCAAGGGTGGTGGCGACAGCGCTGACGGCGGCCGAGATCGATGGTTCCCGGATGGCGTCGGTGATATCGGTGCCGCCGACCCGGACGAATTCTTCCTGCGGGCTCGTGCTGATCTGCAGCGGGAAAGTCCTGGAGGCTGCCTCGACGGCGGCGCCGTCGTCCAGGTCCGTGCCGGCGTCCAGGCAAAACCAGGTCAGGGCCCGGTACATGGCGCCGGTGTCGAGGTAGGCCAGTTTGAGCCGGCGTGCCACCTCTTTGCTGACGCTGGACTTGCCCGAACCGGACGGCCCGTCGATGGCCACGACGAGGCTCTTTCCGGGGCGGAGGACGTCCACGGAAGAGATAAGTTCCTGGGTCATTACTGGAGTACCCGCCATCCGCGGTCGTTGAGAGCTTCGATAAGGAGTTCGTGCTTGCTGGGCAGGACGGAGATTTCCACCATGCCCACGTTCTGTCCTGAGGAGTGGTCCAGGCGGAGGTCCTCCAGGTTGACGCCGATTTCGCCGATCTCGGTCAGGAGCCTGGCGATTTGTCCGGGCGTGTCATCCACCAGGACGGTCAGCCAGGAGTAGGCCTGCGGGGGTCCGCCGTGCTTGCCCGGGATGCGGGACTGGCCGGCGTTGCCTTCGCTGATCAACTGGGCGAGATCCAACCGGGCGCCGGGGGCTGTCGGGTTTTCCAGGGTGCCGATGACCCGGTTGAGGTCCTCGCGCACACCGTGCAGGATCTCCACCACCTTGTCCGCATTCGCGCCGAGGATCTGCACCCATAAGGTGGGATCACTTGCCGCGATCCGGGTGACGTCCCGCAGCCCGTTGCCGGCGAGGGACAGCGCATGCAGGGGCGTGGCCTGCAGCCTGCTGGCCACAAGCGAGGACACCACCTGCGGCACATGTGAGACCAGCGCTACCGCCGCATCGTGTTCCTCGGCCCCGAAATCGGAGACGACGGCGCCGAGGTCTCCGGCCAGCGCACGTGCTGCCTGCACGGCCTGGGGCAGCGTCTCCTCCGCGGGGCAAAGGACCCACGGCATGGAGGTGAACAGTTCACCGCGGGCAGCCACGGGGCCGGACTTCTCCCGGCCGGCCATCGGGTGGGTGCCGACGTAGCGGCTGAGGTCGGCACCGCTGGCACGGAGCTCGGCCAGGATGCCGGCTTTCACGCTGGCGATGTCCACGACCGTTGCTTCGGGATAGTCCGCAAGGGCGCGCTGCACCACGGCAGCCGTGACGTCCGGCGGCGCAGCGACGACCACAAGTTCGGGCCGTTCGCCGTCAAGGCGCGCCAAAGGCAGGCCGGCGCCGATATCAACGGCCACAGCCTGGTTGGTGGGCGAGGGGTCGGAGAGGAACACTGCCACTCCGCGGCCCCGCAGCCCCAGCCCGATGCTGGTGCCAAGGAGCCCGGTCCCCACGACCACCACCGGACCGCTGAGGTGGCCGCGGCCGTGGGTGCGAAAGGCCGACACGCCTACAGCCCTACGGATGCCAGCAGATGGCCGACTTCCTGCTTGCCGAGGTTTCGGATGCTGCCTTGGCGCTGGTCGCCCAGGCCGATGGGACCAACCTTGACCCGGACCAGGCGGAGCACGGGGAAACCGACGGCATCAAAAAGACGCCGTACGATCCGGTTTTTCCCGGAGTGCAGTACTACCTCGATCAGCACATGTCCCGGGGTGGAGTCGACGAGTTTGAAGGAATCCACCGAGGCGATGCCGTCTTCGAGCTCGACGCCGGCCTTGAGCTCGGCACCGATGCCCTGCGGGAAGGGCCCGCGGACCTGCACGAGGTAGGTCTTGGGGACTTCGTACGAGGGATGGGTCAGGCGGTTGGCGAGCTCGCCGTCGTTCGTCAGGAGCAGCAGGCCCTCGGTGGCGACGTCGAGACGGCCGACGTGGAAGAGGCGTTCGCCGTGGTGGTTGCGGACGAAGTCACTGACGCAGGGACGTCCGTCCGGGTCCTCCATGGTCGAAACAACGCCCTTGGGCTTGTTGAACACCATGTAGACCATGTTTTCGTCGAGCTGGATGCGCAGGCCGTCCACATGGATCACGGCGGTCTTCGGGTCGACGCGGACGCCGAGTTCGGTAACCACCTGGCCGTCGACCTCCACACGGCCTTCCGCGATCATCTCCTCACAGACGCGCCGTGACGCGACGCCGGCCGAGGCCATGACTTTTTGCAGGCGGGTGCCGTCCTGGTCGTGAACCTCGGACTGGGGCACGTCGGCGCGGGGTCCGCGCTTACGGGCCGGCTTGCGCACCGGTCCGAGATTCTGGCCGAAGCGTTCGCTGCCGAAGGCGCGGGGCCCAGCGGACTTAGCGGCGCCCGTGCGCGGCTTGGGTTTGAGGGCGCCGGGGGTACCGGGGGCCTTGCCGGAACCGGGCTTGCGGGCGGCGGCCTTGCGGGCGGCTTCCTTGCCGGAAGGGGCCTTGGACCTCCAGTCCCCGGAGGCCGGACGGCCGGCCGCGGCGGCACCGTCGGGGCCCTGCAGGTCAGGGTCGATGAAGGCCTCTTCGCGCGGTTTGGGCCGCTTGAAGGGGCGGTCACTGCCGCCCTTGAAGCCGGCTCCGCCGCTGCGGTATCCGCCGCCCTGCGCGCTGCGGCCTGAGCCCTGCGCCGAATTTTGTCCGGCACTGTTGCGTCCCGAACTGTTACGTGGTGAACCCTGGCGTCCCGCCTGTGTCATGACCCGTCCTTCGTTATTGGCCTGCGGCCGCTGTCTCCCGACAACACCCGCCGGCTGGGGCAAAAAGCTTCTGCCCCGGTGGATTCCGTGCGCAGGCAGTAGTTCCTGCCTACATTCTTGCTGCGTCATAAAACTCTTCGATGCCCTCCAGCCCCGGAAGATGGGGGGAAAGTTGCGGCAAGTCCGCTACCGAGCCGATTCCCATCCGCTCCAGGAAATGCGGCGTCGTCCGGTACAGGAGGGCCCCGGATTCGGGATCCGTTCCCGAATCCTCGATCAACCCCCGCTGTGTCAGCGTCCGAACGACAGAGTCAACGTTGACTCCTCGAATTGCAGACACCCGCGCCCGTGAAACGGGCTGGCGGTAAGCGATGACGGCGAGCGTTTCAAGCGCCGCCTGCGTCAGCCTGGCACTCTGTCCCTCCAGCACGAACCTGCCGACGATGTCGGCAAAATCAGCGCGCGAGTAAATCCGCCAGCCTCCGGCGATATTCCGCAATTCAAAACCCCGGGGGGTGGAGGTGAAACCGATGAAACTGGCGTCGTCCACAGCCGGGGCATTAACAGTATAGCCGTTATACTCCCGTTGCAGGTCCGCCAGCAGTGCTTCGACGGCGTCGACGGTCACGTCCAGTCCTGCGGCGAGCTCGGTCGCGGTTGCCGGCTGATCGATGACCATCAGGACAGCCTCAAGGGCCGCACGGGCGCCGCCCGGGAGGGTCTCCGCACCGGGACCCCTGGATTCTGCCGGATCGGATCCGGCGCGGGCGGGGGCATCGGTCATGGCTGTTCTCCGTATTCTTCGCTCACGTGTTCGCTGCTCCAGGCCCCGGCTGTGGTGGTCCACCGCACTGTCAGGTCCCCCAGCGGGAGCAATTGCTCGAACGAAACCGCATGGTCCCGGAACAGCTCCAGCAACGCCAGGAAGCGTGCCACCACGACGAGGGTGGATTCGGCGTCCGCGACCAGGGCCCGGAAAGTCAGCGGGGAGCCGCGCCGCAGCCGGCGGCCCAGCAGTTCTGCCTGTTCCTTGACGCTGACGGGGCTGCCGTGCAGGTGGGCCAGGCCCACCTCGGTGGGCGCCGCCTCTTTCGGCCGGAGCGCTGCCTCGGCCAGGGCCGCAAACTGCCGGGGGGTGTGCCGCCAGAGCAGTTCCGGCAGCAGCGCTGCAAAATGTCCCTCCAGTGCCACCTGGCGCGGATATCGATCGGCCTCACGTTCGAGGGTGGAACCGAGCATGCCAGCCACCTGCTTGAACGCCTTGTACTGCAGGAGCCGGGCGAAAAGCAGGTCCCGGGCCTCCAGCAACGCGATGTCGTCCTCGTCCTCAACGTCACCGGCCGGCAGCAGCCGGGCTGCTTTGAGGTCGAGCAGGGTGGCCGCGATGACGAGGAACTCGCTGGCTTCATCGAGGGCCCATTCCGCACCGAGGCTCTGCAGGCCCTTGGTGTATTTGATGAACTCGTCGGTGACGGTGGACAGTGCCACTTCCGTGATGTCCAGCTGGTGTTTGGAAATCAAGCCCAGCAGAAGGTCGAACGGGCCGGTGAAGTTGGCCAGCCGGACCTCGAAACCCGGTTTCCTGCCGGCCGGAGCGAGCTCCGCCGCCGGAGTGCCTGTTTCTGCCACGGTCCTGACTAGGGTGCGCCGCCGCGCGAAATGAGCTCTTTGGCCAGGTTCCGGTACGCGTCGGCGCCGATGTGGTTGCCGGCGTAGCTGGTGATGGGCTCTGCGGCGACGGTGGCATCCGCGAACTTGATGGACCGTTTGATAACGGTTTCAAAGACCTTGTCGCCGAAGGCCTCCACGAGCCGGGAGATGACCTCGCGGCTGTGCAGGGTGCGGGCGTCGTACATGGTGGCAAGGACGCCATCGACCTGGAGCCGCGGGTTGAGCCGGTCCTGGACCTTATCGATGGTCTCCACCAGCAGGGCGACCGCGCGCAAGGCAAAGAATTCGCAAATCAGCGGGATGATGACGCCATGGGAGGCCGTCAGCGCGTTGACGGTCAACAACCCCAGCGAAGGCTGGCAGTCGATCAGGACGACGTCGTAGTCATCCTCGACTTTCTTCAGCGCCCGGTCCAGCACCTGTTCGCGTGCGACTTCGTTGACAAGCTGGACTTCCGCGGCGGAGAGGTCGATATTGGCCGGAAGCAGGTCCAGGTTCTCGACGCCGGTCTTGTGGATGGCGTCCCGGATGTCCACTTTGCGGTCCATCAGCACGTTGTAGACCGTGAGGTCCAGTTCGTGTGGGTTGATGCCGAGCCCGGCGGACAAAGCCCCCTGCGGGTCGAAGTCCACTACCAGCACACGGCGGCCAAATTCCGCCAGCGCGGCGGCCAGGTTAATGGTGGAGGTGGTTTTCCCCACCCCGCCCTTCTGGTTCACCATGGCGATAACCCGCGCCGGGCCGTGGGACGACAGTGGCGTGGGCTCCGGAAACTCGCGGTGAGGGCGCCCCGTGGGGCCCATGACGGCGTCTTCCAGATCGAGTCCGGTGCCTTCCAGAGTTGCTGAACCCTGTTCGCTGCTCACGTATCTATCCACACTTTCGATGACGGTGATGGTGGTGCTTGTAGCGCTCCGCTGAAGATCCAGCATGGAGCTTATTCCTCCCAAGGTTACAGCTCCCGACACGGTAATCCACGAACCTTGACAGCGGCTCTTGCCTGAGCCTCAACCCTCTGGTAGAAGTCTAACGTTCCGACCGCGGCACGGAAAACCGCCCGGAGGCCTTGCGGCGTCCGGGCGGTCCGGTGCGGTCCGGAGCGGCTCAGGCGTTGGCCAGAACCGGCTGCTTGGGCGCTGCTTCCTCGCCAATCTCACCGTGGCCGGCGATCATGGTCTGCTCGTTGAAGGGCTCGTTGCCGGAGAGGACTCGCTCGACCTGTCCGCCGTCGATCTCCTTGACCCACGTGCCGATCAGCACGGTGGCCACGGCGTTGCCGGTGAAGTTCGTCAAGGCCCGGGCTTCGGACATGAAGCGGTCGATGCCCACGATCATGCCCACGCCGCCCAGGAGCTGGGGCGCATGCGCCTGGAGTCCGGCGGCCAGCGTGGCCAGGCCGGCGCCGGTGACGCCGGCGGCACCCTTGGAAGCAATGATCATGAAGATCAGCAGCGACACCTGCGCACCGAGGTCCAGCGGGGTGCCCATGGCGTTGGCGACAAACAGTGAAGCCATTGTCAGGTAAATCGCGGTGCCGTCCAGGTTGAAGGAGTAGCCGGTGGGGACCGTGACACCAACAACGGGCTTGGACACGCCGAGGTGTTCCATTTTCGCGATCAGGCGGGGCAGCGCAGCTTCGGAGGATGAGGTGGAGAAGATCAGCAGGTACTCGCGGCCCAGGTACTTCATCAGCCGGAAGATGTTGACGCCGGCGACAATCTTGAGCAGGCCGCCGAGGATCACGACGATGAAGAGGGCGCAGGTGATGTAGAAAGCAATCATCAAGGTGGCCATGCTGAAGATGGCCTGCACGCCCGTGGCGCCGACGACGGCGGCGATCGCACCGAAGGCGCCGACCGGGGCCAGCCACATGATCATGACCAAAATGCGGAACACGAGGGCCTGGGCGTACCCGATGGTTTTGAGGATGGGAGCGCCCTGTTTGCCCATCTGCTGGAGGGCGAAGCCCACCAGCAGAGCGGCGAGCAGCGTCGGCAGGACCGGGATGTCGCCCGGGATGATGCCCAGCAGGAAGTCGACCGTGCTGTCGGTGGCCGCCTTTTTGTTCGGGTCATAGGGTGCGAGCTTGAGGCCCTCGCCCGGGTGGATCAGGTTACCAACGACCAGGCCGATGGCCAGCGCGAAGGTGGACATCACCATGAAGTACCCGAGGGCCAGGCCGCCGACCTTGCCCACAGTGGCCGCCTTGGCGATGGAACCGATGCCCAGGACGATGGTGCAGAAAATAACCGGGCCGATCATCATTTTGATGAGTTTGATGAATCCGTCACCCAGCGGCTTCAGGGACTTGCCGACCTCCGGGAACATCAGCCCGACGAGGGCGCCCAGGACGACGGCCACGATGACCGCGATGTAGAGATAATGGGACTTGTCGAGCCTCTTGCGCTTCTTGACCGGCGTCGCGACCTTTGCCGCTGACTCTCCTCGTTGAGAGGTCATGGTGTTCTCCTTGGATAGGCTGGACGTTGGTGCGGCACCGGCTGTGGGCCCATCGCGTCCGTTCTGCGTGTTCCACCATCATTGGGGATTCAGTGACGCGCATCACCGTTGCGTTCATATTGGTCATGGAGGGTGTTGATGATCCACCGCTGGAGCATCGCCAGGCGGCTCTTCGTGGCGCATCTGCTGTTTATCCTCAGCTTGACGGCCGTCGTCGGCACGGCCACTTTTGTCGATGCACGCGACCATGCCTACGACGAAGCCGGCCGCAGGATGGCCGCCGTCGCGACGGCGGTGGCGGACAACCCGCTGGTGCTGGACGCGGCGAGCGCTGCAGATCCTGCTGCCTTGCTCCAGCCGTATGCCTTGAAGGTGATGGCGGACGCCGACGCTGATTTCATCACGATCATGGCACCGGACCGCACCCGGTGGACGCATCCCCGTGAAGAGGAACTGGGCCGGCCGTACATTGGTTCGATCGACGCCGCACTGCAGGGCCAGGTGTTTACCGAGATCATGGCCGGCACTCTGGGCCCCTCCGTGCGGACCATCGCTCCGGTCAAGGACGCCGAGGGCACGGTGCGGGCGCTGGTGGCGGCGGGCGTAACCGTCCGCACCGTGGACGTTGCCGTCTCCGGCCGGCTGCCGGCTCTCATCGCGATTGCGCTGGCCCTGCTGGCCGGCGGATCGGTGGCGTCCTGGCTGTTGGGGCGGTATTTGCGCCGGGTCACGCGCGGCTGGGGCCCCGAGCAGCTCGCCCAGCTCTTCGCGTATTACGAATCGGTGCTCCACTCCGTGCGGGAGGGCGTCATTCTCATTGATCCCAAGGGCAAGGTTGTCATGTACAACGACCAGGCCGCGGAGTTGTTGGAACTTCCGCCGGGCGCGTCCGACGCCGGCGGCGCGTCCGAGGGCGGCGGGCGGGACGCGCCGTCGCTCGCTGAGCTCCCCCTGGCACCCAGCCTGAGGGAGCTGTTCGAGTCCGGCCGGACCACGCTGGACGAGATCCACCTGACCGGCCCGCGGATCCTCGTGGTGAACCAGGGTCCCGCCATCGGACCCCGTTCCGCCGGCGGACGGACCAGCCCGGCCGTTTACGGGACTGTAGCCACCATCCGCGACCGCACGGAAATCGAATCCCTGGGCAGCGAGCTGGAGACCATGCGCACCCTCTCCGATGCCCTGCGCGCCCAGACCCACGAGCACGCCAACCGGCTCCACACGATCGTGTCGCTGATGGAGCTCGGACGCGGCACGGAAGCACTGGCGTTCGCCACCCAGGACCTGGAGCTGAGCCAGCGGCTGACCGATGACCTGGTGAGCTCCCTGGACGAACCCGTGCTGGGAGCCCTCATCATGGGCAAAGCCGCCGAGGCCCATGAGCGGGGCGTCGAACTGACGCTCAACACCGTGGGGAACGGCACCGGAGAACCGGCTGTGACCGGTTTGGCCGTGCAGGACCTCGTGGCGATCCTGGGCAACCTGCTGGACAACGCGATTGACGCCGCCGCCGAGTCGCCGGCTCCGAAACTCGTGGAACTCACCGTGGAGGCGGGCGCGGAGTCCCTGGACATCACGGTGGAGGACAGCGGACCGGGCATTGATCCGCAGGCCGTGGAGGCCATTTTCCGGCACGGTTTCAGCACCAAAACACCGGGGCCCTTCGGGCGGGGGCTCGGCCTTGCCCTGGTCCGGCAGGCGGTCCAGCGGCTGGGCGGTACCATGACAATCACGAGCCCGGCCGGGGCCCTGTTCCGCGTCACACTGCCGGCGCCGCCGGCAGTGTCGCCGGCTGCATCGCCGGCGACAGTGACCACAGAGGGACAGCAATGAGCGAGATCCGTGTACTCGTCGTCGAAGACGAGCCCATCGCTGCGGCGGCCCACGCCGCCTACATCGGCCGGCTGGAGGGGTTTGTCCTGGCCGGCTCGGCTCCGGACGGCCAGTCCGCTCTCCGCCTCATGACGGACTTCGCGGCCGCTGGCACTCCGGTGGAGCTGGTGCTGCTGGATATGAATCTGCCGGACCTGCACGGGCTCGACATCGCACGGCGCATGCGTGCTGCCGGGCTGTTCGCGGACATCATCGCCATCACCGCCGTCCGGGAACTGACGATTGTCCGCAGCGCCGTGGCCACCGGCGTCGTCCAGTACCTGATCAAGCCGTTTACGTTTGCCACGTTCGCGGACAAGCTCACCAGTTACCGGCTCTTCCGGCAGCAACTGGCCTCCCCCGCCGCGGGACCGGCAGGTCCCGGCGCCTCTCAGAGCGACGTGGACCAGGCATTTGCCAGCCTGCGGGCTCCGTCTGAGCTGCCGCTGCCCAAGGGGCTCTCCGCGTCCACGCTGGACTCCGTGCAGGACTTTTTGAAGCGCCAGTCCGGCGCGGTGTCGGCCAGCGAGGTAATGGAGGCACTGGGCATGTCCCGGGTGACCGCCCGGCGCTACCTCGAATACCTCGCCGACGCCGGCACTGTGTCCCGGATGGCACGCTACGGCGCGCCCGGGCGGCCGGAAAACGAATACCGCTGGACCCGGCCGGGGGCATAGGGACCCTGCCGCCGACTCCCCCGCCGTCGGGATGCCAACGCAGCGCCCTGCTAGGGCATCATCGGCTGTGACGGCCGCAGGGCCCCGAGGAGCTGGTCTATGACGCCGGCATCCTCAATGGTTGAGGGCACGACGTAGTCGTCGCCGTCGGCAATCTGGCGCATGGTCTTGCGCAGGATTTTGCCCGAGCGGGTCTTCGGCAAGGCCTCCACCACGGTGACGTGCTTGAAGTCCGCGACGGCGCCAATGTCGCGCCGGACCAGGGCAATCAGATCCTTGACGAGGATCTCTTCGGGCACATCCACGCCGGACTTCAGGACCACGTAGCCGCTGGGACGCTGGCCCTTGAGCGGGTCCGCAAGCCCGATCACGGCGCACTCGGCCACGGCCGGGTGCTGGCCAATCACTTGTTCCATGGCTCCGGTGGAGAGCCGGTGCCCGGCGACGTTGATGATGTCATCCGTGCGGCCCATGACGAAGAGGTACCCGTCCGCATCCCGGTAGCCGGAGTCTCCCGTGGCGTAGTACCCCTCAAACGCCTGCAGGTACGAGGAAATGTAGCGCTCGTCGTTGCCCCACAAGGTGGTCAGCGTGCCGGGGGGCAGCGGAAGCGCCAGGACGATGTTGCCCTCCGTCCCGGCCTCAACGTCTTCCCCCGATCCGTCGACAATGTTGAGCTTGAAGCCGGGCATCGGGACACTGGGCGAGCCCGCTTTGACCGGCAGCCCGTCCAAACCACGCGGGTTGGCGCAGATGGCCCAGCCGGTCTCGGTCTGCCACCAGTGGTCCACCACGGGGACGTTCAGGATCCGGGAGGCCCAGTGGAAGGTGTCGGTGTCCAGCCGTTCGCCGGCCGCAAAAAGGGTCCGCAGACTGGAAATGTCGTAGTTCCCCAGCAGCTCGGCCTCCGGGTCGGCCTTCCGGATGGCCCGCAGGGCAGTGGGGGCGGTGAACAGCACGTTGACCTTGTGGTCCTGGATGACGCGCCAGAAGGCGCCGGCGTCGGGGGTGCCCACCGGCTTGCCCTCGTAGAGGACGGTGGTGGCGCCGGCCAGCAGCGGGCCGTACACGATGTAGGAGTGCCCCACCACCCAGCCGACGTCGGAGGCAGTCCACATCACGTCGCCGGGGCCGATGTCATAGATGTTTTCGAGGGTCCAGCTGAGCGCCACTGCGTGGCCGCCGTTGTCCCGGACCACGCCCTTGGGCGTGCCGGTGGTTCCGGAGGTGTAGAGAATGTACAGCGGGTCGGTGGCCTGGACATCCACCGGGGCGGCCGGGGCGGCGGTGGCCATTGCGCAGTCCCAGTCGAGCCAGCCGGCGTGGTCGGCCGCGGAGGAGAGGAAACCCTCCCGGCTTTTGACCAGGACCGGGGTTTCCGGCACCCCGGCCAGGCCCAGGGCTTCCGCGACGGCGGGAAGGTACTCGATCCGGCGCGAGGGCTCGATTCCCCCGGAGGCCGTGACCACCGCTGCGGGCGCCGCGTCACGGATCCGTGCGGCGAGTTCCTTGGGGGCGAATCCGCCGAATACGACGGAGTGGACAGCACCGAGCCGGGCCGTGGCGAGCATGGCGATGGCCGCCTCGGGGATCATCGGCATATAGATGACGACGCGGTCGCCCTTGCCCACGCCCTGGCTGCGCAGGACCCCGGCGAACCGGGCCACGAGGTCCGTCAGCTCGGCGTAGCTGAATCGTTGCTGCGTGCCCAGCATGGCGGAGTCGTAGATGAGGGCGTCCTGCCCGCCGCGCCCCTCCTCGACGTGCCGGTCCAGCGCGTTGTAGGAGGTGTTGAGTATGCCGTCGGGAAACCAGTTGTACAGCGGCGCCCTGCCGGAATCCAGCGCTTGCTGCGGCGGCGTAGTCCAGGAGACCTTGTCCGCGGCTTCCAGCCAGAATGCTTCGGGCGTAGCCAGGCTGCGTGCGTAGCTGTCCTGGTAGTTCTTGGTAACCATGAAGATGAGTCCCGTCCACGACGATGTGATGGAGCTCATGGTAGTCCCGGCGGTACGTCCAAGACAAGACGTCTGTATACATGAATGCGGCAATTCCGCTTCCAGTCCGGATATAGTGGGCAAATGTTGCGGCCGTGTATACACTGGACAACGTCACCCACCAAAGGAGTTCGGATGCGCGCCAGCGACAAGGCCTACGCGGCCCTGCGCGAGGACATAATCGAGTGGCGCCTCCTGCCCGGGACTGTTCTCGCGGAAGTAGAGCAGTCCGAACGGCTGGGCATCTCCCGCACCCCGCTGCGGGAGGCCCTGAGCCGGCTCACCGCGGAGGGCCTGACGACGACGGCGGGCGGCCGCGGCGTCGTCGTCACCGATATCTCACTGGAGGACATCGACGAACTGTTCGAACTGCGCGAAACCCTCGAGGGCAAAGCCGCGGCCCTGGCGGCCGAACGCGGCGACGCCGTCACGTTCGAACAGCTCCGCGACGAGCTGCGCCGGGCCCCCGCGCTGATCAGCGGCGATGACCCCGCCCGGCATGAGTACTACTCTCTGGTGGGTCGACTGGACGCCGCCATTGACGCCGCCATCAAGAACTCCTATCTCGCCCAGGCGATGCGCGGCCTGCGTGTCCACCTGGTCCGGGTCCGGCGGTTGGCGGCGGACGACGCCGAACGGCTCACAGCTGCCGCCGCCGAGCACGCCGCCATTGCCGAGGCGATCGCCGCCGGAAACCCGCGCCTCGCCGAGGCCGCCACCACCCTTCATCTGCACCGCAGTCTGTCCCATGTCAAAGCCACCCACGAACCCCACTAACGAAGGAGCATCATGGTCAAGGAACACCACGTCCGCGTTTACAAGAGCGAGGAAAACCTGCCCCGCGAGGACCAGCTCGCGTTCAAGATCGCCACGGTGGCCGCGGATCCCGTCGCCGTCTCCGACGAGGTCACCGACATGGTGATCAACCGGGTGATCGACAACGCCTCCGTCGCCATCGCCTCACTGAACCGGGCACCGATCGTCGCCGCCCGCGCCCAGGCCCTGACCCACGGCCCCACCACCGGCGGCAAGGGTTCGAAAGTCTTCGGCATCGAAGAGCGCGTCGCGCCCGAATGGGCAGCCTGGGCCAACGGCGTCGCCGTCCGCGAACTCGACTACCATGACACGTTCCTCGCCGCGGAATACTCCCACCCCGGCGACAACATCCCGCCGATCCTCGCCGTAGCCCAGCACGTCGGCTCCACCGGCCGGGACCTGATCCGCGGGATCGCCACCGGCTACGAGATCCAGGTCAACCTGGTCAAGGCCATCTGCCTGCACAAGCACAAGATCGACCATGTGGCGCACCTGGGCCCCTCCGCCGCCGCCGGCATCGGCACCCTGCTGGGACTCGACGTCGAGACCATCTTCCAGTCCGTCGGCCAGGGGTTGCACACCACCACCGCCACCCGGCAGTCCCGCAAGGGTGAGATCTCCACCTGGAAGGCACACGCGCCCGCGTTCGCCGGCAAAATGGCCGTCGAGGCCGCGGATCGTGCCATGCGCGGCCAGACCTCCCCAGTACCGATCTACGAGGGCGAAGACGGCGTCATCGCGTGGATGCTTGACGGCCCGGATGCCTCTTACACCGTGCCGCTGCCGACGCCGGGCGAGGCCAAGCGGGCCATCCTGGACACCTACACCAAGGAACATTCCGCCGAATACCAGGCCCAGGCGTGGATCGATCTGGCCCGCAAGCTCCACGGCGGGCACCCGGAGGTTACCGACCCGGCCAACGTGGAATCCGTGCTCATCAAGACCAGCCATCACACGCACTATGTGATTGGTTCCGGCGCCAATGACCCGCAGAAGTACAGCCCCACTGCGAGCCGCGAAACGCTGGACCACTCCATCCCGTACATTTTCACGGTGGCTCTGCAGGACGGCGCCTGGCACCACGTGGATTCCTACGCCCCGGAGCGCGCGGCCCGCCCGGACACCGTGGAACTCTGGCACAAGGTCACCACCGTCGAGGATCCGGAATGGACCCGCCGGTACCACTCCCTGGACATCGCCGAGAAGGCCTTTGGCGGCACCGTGGTGATCACCCTCAAGGACGGCACGGTCATCACCGATGAGATCGCCGTCGCCGACGCGCACCCGCTGGGCGCCCGGCCGTTCGCACGGGAACAGTACGTGCACAAGTTCCGCACCCTCGCCGCCGGCGTTGTCGACGAAGCGGAGATTGAACGCTTCCTGGCCGCCGCCGCACGCCTGCCCGAACTGGCCGCCGGTGAGTTGGACCAGCTGAACATCCGGGCTGCCGACGGCGTGATCGACCTGGCAGCAGCACCGAAGGGACTCTTCTAATGCTGTATTCGAAAGTCACCGCCGAGCAGAAGCGGATCACGTTCCGCGAGCTTCTGGCGTCCGGGACCATCCAGCAGTTCCCGGGCGCATTCAACCCGCTCTCGGCGCGGCTGATCGAGGAAAAGGGCTTCGCCGGGGTCTACATCTCCGGTGCCGTGCTGGCCAACGATCTGGGCCTGCCGGACATCGGGCTGACCACGCTCACCGAGGTGGCCACCCGTGCCGGGCAGATCGCCCGCATGACCGATCTGCCGAGCATCGTTGACGCCGACACCGGCTTTGGTGAGCCGATGAATGTGGCCCGTTCTGTGCAGGAACTCGAGAACGCAGGCCTCGCCGGCTGCCACATCGAAGACCAGTTCAATCCCAAGCGCTGCGGTCACCTCGACGGGAAGAACGTCGTGGACCTGGACACCGCCACCAAGCGGATCCGGGCCGCGGCCGACGCCCGGCGGGACCCGAACTTCCTGATCATGGCCCGGACCGATATCCGTGCCACCGACGGGCTCAAGGCCGCGCAGGACCGCGCAGTGGCTCTCGTTGAGGCCGGGGCTGACGCCATCTTCCCGGAAGCCATGAAGGATCTTAGCGAGTTCCAGGCCATCCGGGACGCCGTCGACGTGCCGATCCTGGCCAATATGACCGAGTTTGGCCAGAGTGCCTTGTTCACGGTGGAGCAACTCGCCGGCGTCGGCGTCAACATGGTCATCTATCCGGTGACCTTGCTCCGTAGTGCCATGGGCGCTGCGGAGCGTACGCTGGAGACGATTAAGGCTGACGGTACCCAGGAGGCCCAGGTCGGGAACATGCTGACCCGGGCGCGTTTGTATGACCTCGTCGACTACGAGGCTTACAACAGCTTCGACACCGGGGTCTTCAATTTCCAGATCCCCGGCCACTAAGCCCCGCATCGGACTTCCGGCTCCGGCCGGTTCGACAGGCGACAGGAACAAAGGAGTTTCAGCAATGGCTGAACAAGACATCAAAAAGGGCCTCGCCGGCGTCGTGGTGGACTACACCGCGGTCTCCAAGGTGAACCCCGACACCAATTCACTGCTCTACCGCGGCTACCCTGTGCAGGAGCTGGCCGCCAAGTGCAGTTTCGAGGAAGTCGCCTACCTGCTCTGGAACGGTGAGCTGCCGACTCCCGGACAGCTGGCGGAGTTTACGGCCCGGGAACGCGCCGGGCGGGCTTTGGATCCTGTCATCAAGCAGGTCATCGATGCGCTGCCCACCACCGCGCACCCGATGGACGTCTGCCGGACTGCGGCTTCCGTGATGGGCGCCCGGCACCCGCTGGCCGAGGACTCCTCGCGCGAGGCCAACATGGCAAAGGCCGTGGATCTGTTTGCCGCGATGCCGGCGGTGGTCTCCTATGACCAGCGCCGCCGTCACGGTGAGGAGGTCGTTGCTCCCCGGGAGGACCTGGATTACTCCGCGAACTTCCTGTGGATGGCTTTCGGCGAAGAGCCTGTACAGGAGGTCGTGGAGGCTTTCAACGTCTCGATGATCCTTTACGCCGAGCACTCCTTCAACGCCTCGACGTTCACGGCCCGTGTGATCACCTCGACCCTGTCGGACCTGCATTCGGCCGTGACCGGGGCGATCGGCGCACTGAAGGGCCCGCTGCACGGCGGCGCGAATGAGGCCGTCATGCACACGTTCGACGAGATCGGCATCCGCCCTGAGGAGTCCCTGGACGAGGCAGCCACCCGCGCGAAAGCCTGGATGGAAGATGCCCTGGCCAAGAAGAAAAAGGTCATGGGCTTCGGCCACCGGGTCTACAAGCACGGCGACTCCCGGGTACCCACCATGAAGGCCGCCCTGGACAAGATGATTGCGCACTACGGCCGGCCGGAATTGCTGGGGCTGTACAACGGTCTGGAGTCGGCGATGGACGAGGCCAAGTCGATCAAGCCGAACCTGGATTACCCCGCCGGTCCCACGTACCACCTCATGGGCTTCGACACCCCCACCTTCACGCCCCTGTTCGTCGCCAGCCGCATCACCGGCTGGACGGCGCACATCATGGAGCAGCTGGACTCGAACTCACTCATTCGTCCCTTGAGCGAGTACAACGGCGTTGAGGAACGGCACCTGCAGTAGGGCGCGAACACCTGGTGAGCGCCGACCAGCCACACGGCGGCGCGCCGACGATGAACGGCCGGTCACCCTCGGGTGACCGGCCGTTCATCGTCGGCTCCTAGTTCTGCATCTCCAGGCTGAGGATCATGGCCTTGAGCTTCCGATACTCGGGTGTCAGCAGGTAGGCCTTCGCCTCGGCCATCGAGTTGAAGATGGGATCATCGTGCCGGGGGCTTTGGGAGGCCCGGTCCGCAAAGGACAGCGTGCCCTGGGGCGCGCCGGCCACGAAGGAGTACATCAGGCAGGTGTCCTGCAGCTGGCCGCTGACGTTGTCGACCAGCCCAATCTGGTAGTCGAAAGCGCCGCCGTCGGCCTGCAGATCGAGCACCCGATAGGAAAACCGCACACCCGCCGCGGTTGCCCACGGGTTGTCCAGGACGGGGGCCGTGTCCAACTCGGTCATCGGGTACGGGCCCGGGCCGCAGGCGCCGCCGACCCCGCCGGCCCCGCCGGCTCTGCCGTGGTTGAGCTCGGCAACCTGCATCCTGGCTTCGTTAAACACAACAATGGTGGTTCCCGGAGAACCGGCGGTCCGGGCTGCGGACTCTTCCACCGTCCAGCCGTCGGGCAGGGCGAAGGAGGCTCCGGCTGAGGCACTGACGTAGCGCCCGTTGGTGGTTCCGGAAACTGCACTCGCCGGCGGCTGGACGCCCGGGCTGGCACTGGGCTGGACGCTCGGGCTGACACTGGGCAGGACAGTTGGAACACGTGGGCTGGCGGTTGGCCGGGCGCTCGGGCTCACCGGGGCAGCACTGCTCGCTGCCGCCGCGGGCGGCGCCGAGGCGGAAGGAACCGCCTCACTCCCGGCGGTCACGCCCGGCGCCGGGCCCGGGCCGCAGGCCACCAGGGCACCGGCCGCAACCGTTGCGACGGCGCCGGCCGCGAACGCCGCGATCCAGGGCCGCCGGCGTCGGGCGGCTGCAGGGGCGGCGGAACCAGGCGGCGGTGTGTCAGCGCTGAAAGCGGCTGTTCTTGTGCTGCTGTTGCTGGTGTGGGTGTTGGTCAAGTCCATGTCAGTCCCCCGGTAGCCTTGGTTGTCCGGATTGCAGGTTATCGGCACTGTGAAGCGCTGCGGATCACGGCTCGCCGAAGGAGTCTGAGTGGATACCGGGCTCAGCCCGGGTCGAAGCATGCCGGACCGACGCAACGGTCTCGTTGTCCTCGTTGAGGACCACCACGACGTCGATCCTGCCGCCGGCCAGCGCCGGCGGCAACCAGTGCTCCGCATCCTGCCACATCTGATGCAGCGGAAGGGCCGCGACATCGAACCACTCCGGTGTGAGTTCCGGACTTTCTGCGGGCTCGCCCTCCCAGCGCCGGGTGGTGAACAGCCGGCACGACATGTTCCACTCCGACCGTGCCGGAAAGATGAACTCGACCAGTCCCGCGTGCGCCAGATCTTCCTGCCGGACGACGACGCCTGCTTCCTCCCGGACTTCCCGGACCACGGCCTCGGCATCAGTCTCGCCTGCTTCGACGTGGCCGCCGACCCCCACAATCTTGCCGGTGCCGAACCCGGTCCGTTTCAGGCCCAAGAGGACCTCGGTGCCGGAGCCGGCGTCGCGGAGGAGGAAACAAAGTGTGACCGGAGTGGACGCCATGAATCCAGCCTATAGCGGGCCCGGCGAAGCCGGAGTGCTGTGGCCCTATCCCAGCGCCCTCGGATGGGCGGCAGCGTAGATTTCCCGCAGAGTGTCGGCTGTGACCAGGGTGTAGACCTGCGTGGTGGTGACAGAGGCATGGCCGAGCAGCTCCTGGACCACCCGGACGTCGGCTCCGCCCTCCAGCAAATGCGTGGCGAAGGAGTGCCGCAGGGTGTGCGGCGAGACGTCCTTGGTGATGTTTGCCTTCTCTGCAGCTGTTTTGAGAATGGTCCAGGCGCTTTGCCGGCTGATCCGTCCGCCGCGGGCGTTCAGGAACAGCGCCGGGGTCCCCTTTCCCTTGGCGGACAGCAGGGGGCGGCCGCGGACGAGGTAGGCGTCAAGCGCGCGGGCACCGAAGGAGCCCAGCGGGACCAGCCGCTCCTTGGAACCTTTCCCGAACAGCCTGACGATCGGGGGCCCTTCGTCCCCGGCGGTGTCGAGGGAGATGTCGTCGACGTCGAGCCCGACGGCTTCGCTGATACGGGCGCCGGTGGAATAGAGGAACTCCAGCAGGGCCCGGTCCCGCAGGCCGGTGGCCGTATCGGTGCCCACCGCTTCCAGGATCCTGGTGACCTCGTCGACGCTGATGGCTTTGGGCAGTCGCTTTCCGGGCATGGGCGGGTGGACGTCACTCGCCGGGTCGGTAGGCGTGAGACCTTCGAGTGCCCAGAACTTGTGGAGCCCGCGCACGGCCACCACTGTCCGGGCCGCTGAGCGGATACCCAAGGCAGAGCCGCCGTCGGAGCCGTCGGAAAGGGCGCGGACGAAACCGGTGACGTCGTGCCGGGTGATCTCACCAGGGCGCTGCCGGCCGGTGTGGTCGAGATGCCGGGCGTAGCGCGCCAGGTCCCGCCGGTACGCGGAAAGGGTGTTCGCCGCCAATCCTCGCTCCACCCCCATGTGCTGGAGGTAGTCCGTCATGGCGCGGTCGATCGCCGTGGGGGTCCTGGCCGGGGCTTCCGGTGCGGTGATCAGCGGTTCTGTCATCAGCGCTGGCTGGGATGAGCAGTCCACGGCGCGTCGCCGGGGCGGAGGCTCTTGAAGTCCTCGGCACGGGCGGCTGCGGCGGCCAGGACCCCGACGACGGCGGACGGGTTGTGGAGGCGACCCTCCAGCACCGCCACAACAGCTGCGTCGAGGGGGATCCAGTGGAGCTCGATTTCGGCTTCCTCGTCGGTGCGGACATGGAGTTCGTGGCCGGGCACGTCACTGAGGTCCCGGGCGAGGTAGATGCGGATGGCTTCACTGGAGGACCCGGGGGAATTGAAAAAGTCTGCCAGCACGTTCCATCGGCCGGCAACCAGGTCCGCTTCCTCTGCGAGCTCCCTCGCCGCACCGGCCACAAAGTCCTCGCCTTCGACGTCGAGGAGCCCGGCCGGGATCTCCCAAAGGTCCATGCCGACGGGGTGCCGGTACTGCTTGATCAGCAACACGTGCCCGTCCGCATTCATCGGCAGTATGGCGACGGCGCCGGGGTGTTCGATGTAGTCGCGGACGAGCGGACCGCCGTCGTCGTGGAGCTGGAACGTGTCGCTGACGACGTCCCAGATCCGGCCTTCGTAGACCGTTTCCGACGACAAAAGACGGCGCGGGCTCGGTTCATCCAAAACCAGCCGTGCAGCATTGGGGGTCTCAGACATACCGGGCATCGCGCCGTCCTTCGGTTCTGGTGGAGGTTACTTTAACTCTGCCGGAGTCGCCTTGGCAGCAGCCTTGGCGGCAGAAGCCGGCTGGCCGCCGCCCTTCTGGTGCTGCAGTGCTGCCTTGACCAGCCCGGCGAACAGCGCGTGCGGCCGGGTGGGGCGTGAGCTGAGTTCCGGGTGCGCCTGCGTGGCGACGTAGTACGGGTGGACTTCGCGGGGAAGTTCGACATACTCCACCAGTTTGCCATCGGGCGAGGTTCCGGAGAACACCAGGCCATGGGCTGCGATCTGCTCGCGGTACTTGTTGTTGACCTCGTAGCGGTGGCGGTGACGTTCGCTGACCTTGGTGGTGCCGTAGGTCTCGGCAACGACGGACCCTTCGTCCAGCTTGGCCTCGTACAGGCCCAGACGCATGGTGCCGCCGAGGTCACCCTTGCCGTCGACGATGTCCAGCTGCTCTTCCATCGTGGCGATCACGGGGTATTTGGAAGCCGGCTCGAACTCGGAGGAGGAAGCACCCTCCAGGCCGACGACGTTGCGGGCGTATTCGATCACCATGCACTGCAGGCCCAGGCAGAGACCCAGGACCGGGAGCTTGGATTCCCGGGCGTACTTGAGCGCACCGAGTTTGCCTTCCAGTCCGCGGATGCCGAAGCCGCCGGGGACACAGATGGCGTCCACTCCCGCCAGGGCCTTGAGCGCACCCTCATGGGAGTCGCATTCGTCCGAGGGCACCCAACGGATTTTGACCTTGGTGTCGTTGGCGAAGCCGCCTGCCCGCAAAGCCTCGGTCACCGACAGGTAGGCGTCCGGCAGGTCGATGTACTTGCCCACCAGGGCAATCTCCACCTCGTGCTTGGGGTTGTGGACCGCGTCGAGGAGCTTGTCCCAGCTGGTCCAGTCGACGTCCTTGAACGGCAGGTCCAGGGCGCGGACGATGTAGGAGTCCAGGCCCTGGGAGTGCAGCGTCTTGGGGATGTCGTAGATGCTGGGGGCGTCGGGACAGCCGATGACGGCGTCGATGTCGACGTCGCACATGCGGCCGATCTTGTCGCGCATCGGCTGCGGAACGTCCCGGTCCGACCGGATCACGATCGCCTCGGGCTGGATGCCGATGGAGCGAAGCGCGGCAACGGAGTGCTGGGTTGGCTTGGTCTTCAGTTCCTGCGACGGGCCAATGTAGGGCACGAGCGAGACATGCAGGAAGAAGACATTTCCGCGGCCGATGTCCTGGCGCACCTGGCGGGCGGATTCGAGGAACGGCTGCGACTCGATGTCGCCCACGGTGCCGCCAATTTCGGTGATGATGACGTCGGGGGCGTGCTTGCCCTCGGCGGGAAGCCGCATGCGGCGCTTGATTTCATCGGTGATGTGCGGGATGACCTGGACGGTGTCACCAAGGTACTCGCCGCGGCGTTCCTTGGCGATGACGGTGGAGTAGACCTGGCCGGTCGTGACGTTGGCCGAACCCTCGAGGTTCTCGTCCAGGAAGCGTTCGTAGTGGCCAATGTCGAGGTCCGTCTCGGCGCCGTCGTCGGTGACGAAAACTTCGCCATGCTGGAAGGGGTTCATCGTGCCCGGATCCACGTTCAGGTAGGGATCGAGCTTTTGCATAGTTACAGACAAGCCGCGTGCCCGCAGGAGGTGACCGAGGCTCGAAGCCGTCAGTCCCTTACCGAGCGAGGACGCCACACCACCGGTTACGAAGATGTGTTTGGTCGTCTTGGACGAGCCCGGAAACCGGGAATTTACACGGGAATTTGATCGCTGCACCACGGAGTTCGAGCCTATCATCGATTCGGCCTTTCAAGAGTCGGTTGCCGGCATCCCGCTGGAATTGTGGTTGCCGTACGGGTCCGCCGTTTACGGTGGTCAGGCCTGCTGCGGCAGGAGCCTGGCGTCGTCCAACAGCTCCTGGGCGTGGGCCTGCGCGGATTCGGAATCCTCCTGGCCGGCGAGCATCCGGGCCAGCTCCCGGACGCGCTCACCGGCGTCAAGGAGTTTGACGTCGCTGGAGGTGAAGCCGGTCGCCGTTGCTCCGTCAGCTCCCCGCACCGAGGTTTTGGTGACCCGGATGTGATGGTCGGCGAAGGCCGCCACCTGCGGCAGGTGGGTGACCACGAGAACCTGGACATGCCGGGCCAGCATCGCCAGGCGTCGGCCGATCTCGACGGCGGCACGCCCACCCACGCCGGCGTCCACCTCGTCGAAGACGAACGTGGGAACAGGATCGACGGCGGCCAGCACCACCTCGATGGCGAGCATGACGCGCGACAGTTCACCGCCGGAGGCACCCTTGCCGAGCGGACGGGCGGGGGCGCCTGAATGAGGCTGCAGCAGGAACGCGATCTCGTCCGCACCATGCGGCCCCGGCTGCCCGCCGGATTCGATGGTGATCACGAGCGTGGCGTCGGCCATCGCCAGGGCCTTGAGTTCGGCACTGACGCGGGCAGAGAGGTCCTTGGAGGCCTTTTTGCGCAGCTTGCTGATTCCCGCGGCCCGCTTGACCAGCTCCGTCCCGGCACTCGCCACGGCGGCGTCCAGCGCCTCGATCCGGCTGGAGTCGTCCTGGAGTTCCAGGAACCGCTCCCGGGACTGTTCGGCCCACACCAGCACTTCGTCAATGCTGGGTGCGTATTTCCGCACCAGCTTCGCGAGGGCCCCCCGGCGGTCCTCTATCTCCGCGAGCCGTTCCGGGCCCTCGGTATCCAGGGACGTCTGGTAGCTTGCGAGTTCGGTGGCGATATCGTTGAGCAGGAACCCCACCTCTGCCAGCCGTCCGGCCGCGGACCCGAGTTCCTCGTCGTGTTCCGCGACGTGCTCGAGGGTGCGCTTAGCGGCATCGACCAGCGCCGTGGCGTCATTGCCGTCACCGAAGTCCTCGGCGATGAGTGCCTGGTGCGCGGTTGTAGCAGCGATCCGAAGTTCCTCGACATTGGCGAGTTTGACGGCCTCCGCTTTGAGGGACTCATCCTCCCCTGGCTGCGGATCCACGCCGTCGATCTCGGCCAGGGCAGCCTCCAGGGACTCGGCCTCGCGGAGGCGTTCCCTGGCAGCGCTGCGCAGCTCGTCGAGCTCGGCCTGGCTGGACTTCCACTGGGCATAAAGTTCCTGGTAGGAGCCGAGTTCCGCCGCGAGGTTCTGCCCCGCAAATTTGTCCAGCGCCTCGCGCTGGGCCACCGGGCTTTTGAGCCGGATCTGCCCGGACTGGCCATGAACCACCACGAGGGTTTCGCCGATCTCGCCGAGGACACCCACGGGCGCGGCGCGTCCGCCCAGGTATGCGCGGCTGCGGCCGTCCGCGCCCACGCTGCGGGCGAGCAGCAGCTCCGCTGCACCGTCGAACTCCTCGACGTCAGCGCCGGCCTCTCGGGCGCGCGCCACAGCCGGGTGCCCGGCGTCGAGCTTCACCGTTGCCTCGGCCGAGGCGCTCTTCGCGCCGCTGCGCACGGCGCCGGCGTCGGACCGGGCGCCGAGCAAGAGCCCGACGGCGGTCACCACCATGGTCTTGCCGGCGCCGGTTTCACCTGTCACAACGCTCAGGCCGGGGCCGAGGGGCAGCGTGGCGTCGGTGATGACACCGAGGTCGCGGATTCTCAGTTCTTCAAGCATGGTTCACTTCGCAGTTGATGGATCGGAAGCCTCGCCCGGACCGGCAGGCGGCGGCGTCGAAAGCGGCGGCATCGGCCGGGGCGTGCGGATCACGGGCACCGGCCCGGTATGGATCGCGGCGGCCTGCGGCATGGGGCCGCGCCAGCCCTGGATGGGCAGTTCAAATTTGCTGACGAGGCGTCCGGAGAACGGCGTCTGGTGCGTGCGCGCCAGCCGGACCGGCGTCGCCGAACGGGTGACTTCCACCCGCGCTCCCGGCGGCAGGTCCACAGACCGCCGGCCGTCGCACCACAGCACGCCCTGCGCGTCAGTGCGGTTCAGGATTTCCACAGCGAGCCGGGATCTGGGCGAAACCACCAGCGGCTTGGCGAAGAGCGCGTGGGCGCTGATCGGCACGATCAGGAGCGCCTCAACTTCGGGCCAGACCACGGGGCCGCCGGCGGAGAAAGCGTACGCGGTGGAGCCGGTGGGAGTGGCCAGGACGACGCCGTCGCAGCCAAAGGACGTCAGCGGCCGCTCGTCGACCTCGGTGACCACTTCGAGCATTCGCTCCCGGTTGCCCTTCTCGATCGCTGCCTCGTTCAATGCCCAGGTATGCCAGATTTTCTGGCCGCGGACCCAGACCTGGACATCAATGGTCATCCGCTCTTCCACCGTATAGTCACGGCTCGCGATCCACTCGACGGTCTGGGCGAGGTCCGCCCTTTCGCTTTCGGCGAGGAATCCCACGTGTCCGAGGTTGACGCCCAGCAACGGCACATCGACCTCCCGCACCAGTTCCGCGGCGCGGAGGATCGTGCCGTCGCCGCCAAGGACCATCACAAGTTCGACGTCGGGCAGCATCACGTGGTCGTGGAGGATCTCGACCGGCTGGTCGAGGCGTCCGAAGAAGCGGACCATGTCGCCGAGTTCGGACTTCAGCATCACCGGAACGATGCCGGAGCCGTGGAGCCGGGCGCACGCTTCCCAGGCAGCCTTGAGGGACTCCTCACGGCCTGTGTGGGCAAGGATGAGGACACGCCTGCTCATCGGGTTCCGCCTTCTAGTGCTTCTAGTCGTTGGGCCAGAGTGTGGTGGGCCAGATCGTTCGCAGTAACCCAGCAACGGCTGCGTCCCGCTCTTCGATCTTAGGCAGGTCTGTTCGAAAACCGCGCTTAATCCACAGGAAGTACTCGACGTTTCCATCCTGGCCCGGCAGCGGGCTGCTGGCGAGGCCCTTCAGTTCCAGGCCCGTGTCCATCGCTTCGGCGGCGACTTTGCCGACCGCGAGGCGGCGCTCCCGCTCCGAGGTCACGACGCCGGTGCGGCCCAGCCGGTCCTTGCCGATCTCGAACTGCGGTTTGACCATGAGCACCAGGTCCCCGCCGGGTAAGGTGCATGCTGCGAGGGGTGCCAGCACGAGGGTGAGTGAGATGAAGGAAAGATCTGCCACCGTCAGGTCCGCCGGTCCCCCGATTTCCGCGGATGTCATGTAACGGACGTTGAGTCCTTCGTGGACGGAGACGCGGGGGTCACTGCGGATCACGGGGACCAGCTGGTCGTGGCCGACGTCGACGGCCACAACGTGCCCCGCACCGCGGCGCAACAGCACTTCGGTGAACCCTCCGGTGGAGGCGCCGGCGTCCAGGCACCGCTTGCCTGCCGCCGAAACGGCGGGAAACGCGTCCAGCGCGCCAGCCAGCTTGTGCCCGGCGCGGCTGACGTAGTTGTCCTCATCCGCGGCGGCTACGTCGAGGACCGTATCGTCGTGGACCTGCAGGGAGGCTTTGGCGAGCACCTCACCGGCCGAGCTGACCTTGCCTTCGGCGATCAGGCGGGCGGCATGGGTGCGGGACCGTGCCAGCCCACGGCCAACGAGGGCCTGGTCAAGCCTGCTCATGCGTGGGTTCCCGTCGGGCAGTGGTGGTAATGGGCTCATTGAGGGCAGCCAGCAGGTCGTCGTGCAGGCCGGCGTAGATGTCGCCGTGCCGCGCCACGGGCAGGTCCGGCAGGGTCCCGAGGCGCTCCAGCACGGCGGCCACCCCGGCGTCTGCGGATGTGGCCTGCCCGGAGGCATCGGCCCGCTCCCCCGGCATCGCGGGCCAGATGACCCGGGGCTCGTCCCCGTTGGCGCCCGTCTCGGGGATGTGGTTCGGCTCCGTCATGGTCTCCAGTCTAGGCATCCGGCCATTCGAGGACGGGGGCCAGGGCGGCGGAGGTTTCCGGGTTGGCCGTCCACCAGGCCGAGCACGCCGCCCGCCACGCGTTGAGGTCCCCGCGATCGCCGCTGACGCGGACGCTTCGCCCGTGAACGACTGCGGAGGCCGCGCCGCACCGGTGCTGGACGCCGTCGTGCTCAATGGCAGGGTAGGGACGGTAGAGGTCCGTGAGGTCGTTGATGAGGTAGGTGGGCCGTTCCAGGGTGCGGGCGGCCAGGATCGTCTCCCGTGTGTCGACGCCGGTTAGAACGGCCGCCGTGGCGAATCCGGCGTTGTTGCCGCCAAGGATGTCCGTGTCCAGCCGGTCGCCGACCACCAGCGGCCGGTCCGCTGCCAGGCGTTTGGCGGCAGCATGGAACAGCGGCGCTTCCGGTTTGCCAGCAACCAGGGGACATTTCCCGGTGGCTGCGGATACCGCCGCGACCAGGGTGCCGTTGCCCGGGGCCATGCCCCGGGTCTGGGGAATGGACATGTCCGTGTTCGTGGCGACCCACAGCGCTCCGCCGGCGACGACGTAGGCGGCTTCCGCGAGGTCCTTCCACCCGAGGTCCGGGTGAAAGCCCTGGACGACGGCGACGGGCCGCTCCGACTCACTGCGGACCGGCACCATCCCCGCCATTTCAATCTCCTGCGCGAGGGAGTCACCGCCGGTGATCAGGACGCGGGAACCCGCCGGCAGCAGGGACACCAGCAAGTCGGCTGCGGCCTGCGAGGAGCTGACCACCTGGTGGTCCGCCGCCGGCGCGCCGAGGTCGCGCAGGTGCTGCGCGACCTGGGCGGGCGTGCGGGAGGCGTTGTTCGTGACGTAGACCAGGCCGACGCCGATCCCGGCGAGCCGGCGCAGCGATTCCACCGCGCCCGGTATGGCATGCGGGCCCGCGTACACGACGCCGTCGAGGTCGGAGAGGACTGCATCGAAGGCCGCGATCAGCTCCGCGTCTGCCATTCCCGCTCAGCCTTCGGAGCGGTCCGGCACGCGGGAGTCGCCGTCGCCGTCGATACCATCGTGCGAACGGTCTTCAGACAAATCGCTGCTGTCAGCGTCGCCGGAGTCAGTCTCGCCGGAGTCATCGCCGCTGAGCACCTCGGAGCGGTCCAGGGTGTCCTTTTCGACGGAATCCTCATCGGATTCCGTGTCGTCGGACTCCCAAAAATCTGATTCGCCGTCGTCTGATTCGTCGTCTAGGGCGCTGGCTGCGGCAGCTGCTTCCGGCAGTCCGGCAACCGCCTCGGCGCTGGCCGCTCGGGGCGTCTCCTCGTGCTCAGGAACCTGAGCGGACGTGGCGGAACGCTGGGCTGCCTGGTCGGCGAGGTGCCGGCGCTCCTGCGCTTCCTCACGGGCTTCCTCTTCCTCATCCCAGCCGAGGTCGATGATGTCCGGGTCCTCGGCCACGTCGAGACCGAGGGCGTTCTCGGCGACGGCGGCCTGGCGTTCCCACTTCTCCGACTCGGCCGTGCGGCCCACGGCGGCCAGAGCCTCAGCGTAGGCCCGGAACAGGCGCGGGCTGTAGGAGAAAGCGCGGTTGATGTCGAGCTGGACGATTTCCAGTTCCGAGACGGCAGCGTCGAGCTGGCCAAGATCTGTCCGGGCGCCGGCGGCTACGATGGCAAGCTCTGCCTTGCCGGGGGCGTCGAGGTCCTTGGCTTCTTCAGACCGCGCCATTTCCAGGGCGCGGTCCGCCCGGCCGAGTCCACGTTCGCAGTCAGCCATGACCGGCAGGTGCATGTTGGACCCGCTGATGCGCCGGTACGTGCGGAACTCGCGCAGGGCTTCGCCGTAGTGCCCGGCGGCGTAGGCGGTGAGGCCCACGGCTTCGCGGACGGCGGCGAGGCGGCCGCCGCGGCGGCTGGCCGCGAGGGCGTGCTGGAACGCCAGCTCAGGCTCGTCATCAATCAGGCGGCCAGCCATCACGAGGTGGCGGGCCACCCACTCGGCACTGTTGTCCTCAAGGGTCCTGATCTGGTGCTGGGTGGCGCGGTCCAGTTCCTTGCCCGTGACGTCGTCATCAATCTGCGGGGACCGCTCGCGATCGGGACGGTTGGCACTGCGGAGATCCCTGGCGTTAGGCACTCGTACCGGGCGGTCCTCAGGGCGGTCGCGACCGAACTGGCGCGGGCCGGACTCGCCACGGTCAAAGCCACGTGCAGGACGGTCCTCACGGCTGCCAAACGGCTTGCGATTGTCGCGGTCACCATAAGGCTTCCGGTCACGGTCAGCACCGCCGCTGTAAGGCGGCTTCCGGTCTCCGCCGCCGGCACCGAAGCTGCGGCGTTCCCCGCCACCTTCACGAGGGGCACGGTCACCATAAGGCTTCCGGTCACGGTCAGCACCGCCGCTGTAAGGCGGCTTCCGGTCTCCGCCGCCGGCACCGAAGCTGCGGCGTTCCCCGCCACCTTCACGAGGGGCACTGTCACCATAAGGCTTCCGGTCACGGTCAGCACCGCCGCTGTAAGGCGGCTTCCGGTCTCCGCCGCCGGCACCGAAGCTGCGGCGTTCCCCGCCACCTTCACGAGGGGCACGGTCACCATAAGGCTTCCGGTCACGGTCAGCACCGCCGCTGTAAGGCGGCTTCCGGTCTCCGCCGCCGGCACCGAAGCTGCGGCGTTCCCCGCCACCTTCACGAGGGGCACTGTCACCATAAGGCTTCCGGTCACGGTCAGCACCGCCGCTGTAAGGCGGCTTCCGGTCTCCGCCGCCGGCACCGAAGCTGCGGCGTTCCCCGCCACCTTCACGAGGGGCACGGTCACCATAAGGCTTCCGGTCACGATCGTTGGAGGAAGGGCGCTCTCCCTGAGTGCCCCGGTCATCGCGAGCACGGTAACCCCGGGGATCGCCGCCGGAGTTGTTGGTGCCGCGGAATCCTCCCCCACCCGAAGAGCGGCCGCCAAAGTTGCCGCGGTCGTTTCCGCCGCGGTTACCGTCGTTGTGCTCAGCCATGCTGGATTCCTCCTGTTATGAGCTGACCACTGGCGCAATCGCAGCCGCTCTATTCCGTGTTTCGTCCTTACGCAACCCGAAATCAAGCGCTTCGAAGTCCGTATATCTCAGTCAATTCTAAGCGAGACCCCTGCGCCCGGCTAACGGCGGAGGCACTTCTGCACCATCCGGTGTCAAGCCTCACACAAAGCAGGTGAGTGCGCCTCGATCACCCCTCGCCAGCAGGCCGGAAGCACAAATTGCCACAGGCAAGACGTGTGGCCTGGGGACCCTGGTGTGCCGGGGTGTTCTTGTCGGGGTGCCGTTTGGTTTTGGTGGTTAAATGCGGGAGAGCCCCTGACCTGGTGGTTAGGGGCTCTCGACCGTTTAATGGTGTTCCGGCGGTGACCTACTCTCCCACACCCTCCCGGGTGCAGTACCATCGGCGCTGTGGGTCTTAGCTTCCGGGTTCGGAATGGGACCGGGCGTTTCCCCCACGCTATGACCGCCGTAACTTTTTCTCCGCACCGTACCAGGGGCCCCGTGGGGGGGGTGGTGGTGGGAAACTTTTGGTTACAACTGTGGTGTTGTTATTTTGTTGTGTTCGCAAGCAACGGGTTTGTTGGTTGGGAACCACATAGTGGACGCGTGCAGTCTTGTTATCTTTGTACCTCCCGGTGGTGCAAACGCTTTTGAATCGTTTGCCCGGGTGGTGTGTGGTGTAAGTTATCGGCCTATTAGTACCGGTCAGCTTCACGAGTCGTTAGTCCTCGCTTCCACATCCGGCCTATCAACCCAGTGGTCTGGCTGGGGGCCTCTCACACACAAGGTGTATGGAAATCTCATCTCGAAGCGAGCTTCCCGCTTAGATGCTTTCAGCGGTTATCCCATCCGAACGTAGCTAATCAGCGGTGCACTTGGCAGTACAACTGACACACCAGAGGTTCGTCCGTCCCGGTCCTCTCGTACTAAGGACAGCCCTTCTCAAATTTCCTGCGCGCGCAGCGGATAGGGACCGAACTGTCTCACGACGTTCTAAACCCAGCTCGCGTACCGCTTTAATGGGCGAACAGCCCAACCCTTGGGACCTACTCCAGCCCCAGGATGCGACGAGCCGACATCGAGGTGCCAAACCATGCCGTCGATATGGACTCTTGGGCAAGATCAGCCTGTTATCCCCGAGGTACCTTTTATCCGTTGAGCGACGGCCATTCCACAATGTACCGCCGGATCACTAGTCCCGACTTTCGTCCCTGCTCGAGATGTCTCTCTCACAGTCAAGCTCCCTTGTGCACTTACACTCGACACCTGATTGCCAACCAGGCTGAGGGAACCTTTGGGCGCCTCCGTTACTTTTTAGGAGGCAACCGCCCCAGTTAAACTACCCATCAGGCACTGTCCCTGACCCGGATTACGGGCCGAAGTTAGATGTCCAAAGTGACCAGAGTGGTATTTCAACGATGACTCCACCCGAACTGGCGTCCGGGTTTCAACGTCTCCCACCTATCCTACACAAGCCACTCCGAACACCAATACCAAACTATAGTAAAGGTCTCGGGGTCTTTCCGTCCTGCTGCGCGTAACGAGCATCTTTACTCGTACTGCAATTTCGCCGAGTTTATGGTTGAGACAGCGGGGAAGTCGTTACTCCATTCGTGCAGGTCGGAACTTACCCGACAAGGAATTTCGCTACCTTAGGATGGTTATAGTTACCACCGCCGTTTACTGGGGCTTGAATTCTCAGCTTCGCCTTGCGGCTAACCGGTCCTCTTAACCTTCCAGCACCGGGCAGGAGTCAGTCCGTATACATCGTCTTGCGACTTCGCACGGACCTGTGTTTTTAGTAAACAGTCGCTTCCCCCTGGTCTCTGCGGCCCCTGCACGCTCCGGACAGCTGGTGTCCATCACGATGGGGGCCCCCCTTCTCCCGAAGTTACGGGGGCATTTTGCCGAGTTCCTTAACCATAATTCTCTCGATCGCCTTAGTATTCTCTACCTGATCACCTGTGTCGGTTTGGGGTACGGGCGGCTAAAACCTCGCGTCGATGCTTTTCTCGGCAGCATAGGATCACCAAATCCCCCCTTGACGGGGGTCCCATCGGGTCTCAGGCATCATGAACAGCGGATTTGCCTACCGTTCGCCCTACATCCTTAGACCGGGACAACCATCGCCCGGCTTGGCTACCTTCCTGCGTCACACCTGTTAATACGCTTGCCTCCCAGGATCAGGTCCCGCGCTCCACCAAAACCCTCCACCCACAAGGGGTGTCAGGCAGGTCTCGGGCAGTTAGTATCCCCTGTTCAACATGGACGGTTTTTCGCCGGTACGGGAATATCAACCCGTTGTCCATCGACTACGCCTGTCGGCCTCGCCTTAGGTCCCGACTTACCCAGGGCAGATTAGCTTGACCCTGGAACCCTTGATCATTCGGCGGACGGGTTTCTCACCCGTCTTTCGCTACTCATGCCTGCATTCTCACTCGTGTAGGCTCCACCGCTGGTTTACACCGCGACTTCACTGCCCACACGACGCTCCCCTACCACTCCAGACGCCTGAACCACAAGGGCTTGGCTACTATCTGAAATCCACAACTTCGGCGGTGTACTTGAGCCCCGCTACATTGTCGGCGCGGAATCACTTGACCAGTGAGCTATTACGCACTCTTTTAAGGATGGCTGCTTCTAAGCCAACCTCCTGGTTGTCTTCGCAACTCCACATCCTTTCCCACTTAGCACACGCTTAGGGGCCTTAGTTGGTGGTCTGGGCTGTTTCCCTCTCGACTATGAAGCTTATCCCCCACAGTCTCACTGCTGCGCTCTCACTTACCGGCATTCGGAGTTTGGCTGACGTCAGTAACCTTGTAGGGCCCATTAGCCATCCAGTAGCTCTACCTCCGGTAAGAAACACGCAACGCTGCACCTAAATGCATTTCGGGGAGAACCAGCTATCACGAAGTTTGATTGGCCTTTCACCCCTACCCACAGCTCATCCCCTCCATTTTCAACTGAAGTGGGTTCGGTCCTCCACGACGTCTTACCGTCGCTTCAACCTGGCCATGGGTAGATCACTTCGCTTCGGGTCTAGATCACGCCACTGCAACGCCCTATTCAGACTCGCTTTCGCTACGGCTTCCCCACACGGGTTAACCTCGCGACGTAACACTAACTCGCAGGCTCATTCTTCAAAAGGCACGCCGTCACAGCTACAAGGCTGCTCCGACGGATTGTAAGCACACGGTTTCAGGTACTGTTTCACTCCCCTCCCGGGGTACTTTTCACCTTTCCCTCACGGTACTGGTCCGCTATCGGTCATTAGGGAGTATTTAGGCTTATCAGGTGGTCCTGACAGATTCGCACGGGATTTCTCGGGCCCCGTGCTACTTGGGATACTCCCCGGGCGGTACACAACATTTCGGTTACGGGGCTCACACCCTCTCTGGCCGGCCTTTCAAGACCGTTCACCTATGCCTGCACTACACACCCCACTGTCCCGGCAGAGACAGAATGGGAAGTCCCACAACCCCGACCATGCAACGCCCGCCGGCTATCACACATGGAACGGTTTAGCCTGATCCGCGTTCGCTCGCCACTACTGACGGAATCACTATTGTTTTCTCTTCCTGCGGGTACTGAGATGTTTCACTTCCCCGCGTTCCCTCCACGCACCCTATGTGTTCAGATGCGGGTCACCAGGTGACTCGCGCCCCTGGCGGGGTTTCCCCATTCGGACACCCTGGGATCACAGTCCGGTTATCGACTCCCCCAGGCTTATCGCAGATTCCTACGTCCTTCTTCGGCTCCTAATGCCAAGGCATCCACCGTGTGCTCTTAAAAACTTGACCACAAAAGATCAAAAACGCTAATTTTCGAGAGAACCACGAAAACCAGCCACACCCAACAACACCCCCACAAAGGGAATGCCACCACGCGCAGCCAGATCCAGGTTCATATTCTTGGAAATTGCTTCTTTATAAAAGATGCTCGCGTCCACTATGTAGTTCTCAAACAACAACCCCAAACCACACACCCCACACGCACCCCCGCAAAAGGGGCGACACCGTGTGCTCGCTGCAGCCAGGAAACCAGAAACACAAGTCCCGGCAGAACAACAACCCCAAAAGGCCATCCCCCCACCGGTCCTGTTGCCTCAGGACCCAACAGTGTGCCAAACACTAAACCACCAGCACCCCCCGCACACCGTTCCAGGAACCACACAAGTGCAGAACCGTACTAAGTGCCGCAGGAAAAACCAGCGGCCGCTATTTGTTGATATTCCACCCGTGAGCACCCGCCGCAGAACTTACGTCTGCGCAACGGGCGTACTCCTGACAACCCCTCCACACTCACATACATGAGGCAAGGTGGCTGTAGGTGCTCCTTAGAAAGGAGGTGATCCAGCCGCACCTTCCGGTACGGCTACCTTGTTACGACTTAGTCCCAATCGCCAGTCCCACCTTCGACAGCTCCCTCCCACAAGGGGTTAGGCCACCGGCTTCGGGTGTTACCAACTTTCGTGACTTGACGGGCGGTGTGTACAAGGCCCGGGAACGTATTCACCGCAGCGTTGCTGATCTGCGATTACTAGCGACTCCGACTTCATGGGGTCGAGTTGCAGACCCCAATCCGAACTGAGACCGGCTTTTTGGGATTAGCTCCACCTCACAGTATCGCAACCCTTTGTACCGGCCATTGTAGCATGCGTGAAGCCCAAGACATAAGGGGCATGATGATTTGACGTCGTCCCCACCTTCCTCCGAGTTGACCCCGGCAGTCTCCTATGAGTCCCCGCCATAACGCGCTGGCAACATAGAACGAGGGTTGCGCTCGTTGCGGGACTTAACCCAACATCTCACGACACGAGCTGACGACAACCATGCACCACCTGTAAACCGACCGCAAGCGGGGCACCTGTTTCCAGGTATTACCGGTTCATGTCAAGCCTTGGTAAGGTTCTTCGCGTTGCATCGAATTAATCCGCATGCTCCGCCGCTTGTGCGGGCCCCCGTCAATTCCTTTGAGTTTTAGCCTTGCGGCCGTACTCCCCAGGCGGGGCACTTAATGCGTTAGCTACGGCGCGGAAAACGTGGAATGTCCCCCACACCTAGTGCCCAACGTTTACGGCATGGACTACCAGGGTATCTAATCCTGTTCGCTCCCCATGCTTTCGCTCCTCAGCGTCAGTTAATGCCCAGAGACCTGCCTTCGCCATCGGTGTTCCTCCTGATATCTGCGCATTTCACCGCTACACCAGGAATTCCAGTCTCCCCTACATCACTCTAGTCTGCCCGTACCCACCGCAGATCCGGAGTTGAGCCCCGGACTTTCACGGCAGACGCGACAAACCGCCTACGAGCTCTTTACGCCCAATAATTCCGGATAACGCTTGCGCCCTACGTATTACCGCGGCTGCTGGCACGTAGTTAGCCGGCGCTTCTTCTGCAGGTACCGTCACTTTCGCTTCTTCCCTACTGAAAGAGGTTTACAACCCGAAGGCCGTCATCCCTCACGCGGCGTCGCTGCATCAGGCTTTCGCCCATTGTGCAATATTCCCCACTGCTGCCTCCCGTAGGAGTCTGGGCCGTGTCTCAGTCCCAGTGTGGCCGGTCACCCTCTCAGGCCGGCTACCCGTCGTCGCCTTGGTGAGCCATTACCTCACCAACAAGCTGATAGGCCGCGAGTCCATCCAAAACCACAAAAAAGCTTTCCACCCCCCACCATGCGATGAGGAGTCATATCCGGTATTAGACCCAGTTTCCCAGGCTTATCCCAGAGTTAAGGGCAGGTTACTCACGTGTTACTCACCCGTTCGCCACTAATCCACCAGCAAGCTGGCATCATCGTTCGACTTGCATGTGTTAAGCACGCCGCCAGCGTTCATCCTGAGCCAGGATCAAACTCTCCGTTGAAGTAAAACAGACACAACCAACACCCCCGGGAAAACGGGACGCGCCAGCTGCACAAAATTTGAAACCAGCTGTAAAAACCAGACCACACCACGGGGTGGCGCAATCCAGTCAATTCAACCAATTCAATACAATAAATTGGTATCAACAAACTTGGCACACTATTGAGTTCTCAAACAACAGACACATTCAAAGTAATCATCAAAACATTCAATATCATTGAATTCTTTTGTTTCGCTTTTTCTTCGCTGCGATATTTCAAGCTTATTTCATTCACATCCACTTTGCAAATCCGGATATTCATTCGGAATTCACTAAGTGGACTGACTATTCCCAACAGAATGAGAAGTAAATATCCGTCCGTCGCATCGTTCTCCGGGGAGACGACAGCGGCAGGAGAATCGCTTCTCTAATTTTGTTGGGGTTGGCCACCACTCTGCGGTGGCGACTGAAGAAACAATACACGCTCCTGACCGACCTGGCAACTGGACCGGGGCGGGAGCGCGTAGACGGGAAGGCGCAGTTACGGCGCAGTGACCTCCACGGTTGCCAGGTTCTTCTTGCCCCGCCGCAGCAGCAGATAGCGGCCGTGCAACAGCTGGCCGGCTTCAATCACGGTGTCAGGGTCCGCAACCTTGGCGTTGTTGACGTAGGCGCCGCCCTCCCCCACCGTGCGGCGGGCGGCGGACTTGCTCTCCGACAGCCCGGTAGCCACCAACAGCTCAATGATGCCCAAGCCGTCCGAAGCGACGGTTGCTGAGGGAAGTTCGGACGTGGCGGCCTTCAGGGTGGCCTCGTCCAGGACTGCGAGGTCTCCGTTACCGAACAGCGCAGCCGAGGCGGCAATGACTTTCTCCGTGGCATCCACCCCATGCACCAGGGAGGTCACTTCGTAAGCAAGCTTGCGCTGTCCTTCACGGGCAAACGGCCTCTCGGCCACGGACGCCTCCAGGGCCTCGATTTCGGCCCGGGTGAGGAACGTGAAGACCTTCAACCGCGCAGCGACGTCGCTGTCCGCCGTGTTGAGCCAGAACTGATAGAAGGCGTACGGGCTGCACATCTCCGGGTCCAGCCAAACGGCGTTGCCCTCGCTCTTACCGAACTTTGTGCCGTCGGCATTGGTAATGAGGGGTGTACCCAGTGCGTGGACGTGCTTGCCCTCGACCTTGCGGATGAGTTCCGTGCCGCTGGTGAGGTTGCCCCACTGGTCCGAGCCGCCGGTTTGCAGCACGCAACCGTGGTCGCGGAAAAGCTGCAGGTAGTCCATGCCCTGCAGGATCTGGTAGCTGAATTCCGTGTAGCTGATTCCCTCATCGGAGTTCAGGCGGTTGGCGACAATGTCCTTCTTGATCATGGTCCCGACCCGGAAGTGCTTACCAATCCCCCGCAGGAAGTCGATGGCGCTCAGCGGCGCGGTCCAGTCAAGGTTGTTGACCATCCGGGCCGCGTTGTTGCCGTCGAAGCTAAGGAAACGCTGAACCTGTGCCTGCAGTTTTCCGACCCATTCCGCCACGGTCTCGGGAGTGTTCAGAACGCGCTCGGCACTCTGGCGCGGATCGCCGATCAGGCCGGTGGAGCCGCCGACAAGGCCGAGGGGCTTGTGGCCGGCGAGCTGGATCCGGCGCATCAGCAGCAGCTGGACCAGGTTGCCCAGGTGAAGACTCGGTGCGGTGGGATCGAAGCCGCAGTAATACGTTGCGGGGTCACCGGCGAGCAGCTTTTCCAGCTCTGCCTCATCCGTTGAGACGTGGACCAGGCCTCGCCATTTCAGCTCCTGCCAGACGTTGGCGAAGCTGGGGTCATTCTGCTGGGAACGGAGATCATTTAGCTGGGACACGGAATCTAAGTTAGCAGGCTCAGGGCACCCTCAGCGCGTGTGACTCCCAGCCGACCCGCCGCCGGACGGCAGGCGGCAGCCGGCAGGTCCTACTCCTCGATGCCGGCCGGCACTCCTGCGGACGCGATGAGCCGCAGCCGCTGGGTGGGCCGGGTCATGGCCACGTACAGGTCGCCGACCCGGCCGTGCTCATGGTTCAGCATCGCCGACGGTTCCAGCACCACGACGCCGTCGAACTCCAGGCCCTTGGCCTCGCGGGGGCTGATGACGACGATGTTCTGCTCATAGCTGCCGGCGTCCGTGCCGACACGCCGGCCGTAGACGGCGCGCAAGGCTGCGGTAGCCTCCGGAAGGAGATCGCCGTCGGCAATGACCGCCAGCAGGCCCCCCTCCAGTGCCTCGATCTCCTGCGGCAAGACTTCCACGAGCTTGCTGATGATCCGGCCAGGCTCGACGTGGTCGATGACCGGTGACCAGCGGCCCTCACGGACAGCCTTCGGTGCGGATACGACAAGCCCAGCTGCGTTGGCCATCCGGGCGGCAGCTTCGGCGATCTGCGAGGGCGTGCGGTAATTGACGGTGAGTTCCTCGAGTTGCCAGCGGTCCCCGAACATCGGCGCCAGGGCGCTTTGCCAGGAATTGGCACCTGCCACGGAGCTTGTTTGGGCAATATCGCCGACAATCGTGAAGGACTTTAGCGGGCAGCGGCGGACCAGCAGCCGCCACTGCATCGGCGAGAGCTCCTGCGCCTCGTCCACCACGATGTGCCCGAACGCCCAGCTGCGGTCGGTCGTAGCGCGCTCCGCCGCGGTGAGCCGGGCCTCGCGTTCCTGGTTCTGGTCCACGAGTTCCTCTGCGGAGATCAGGACATCCACGCCCGCGGTTTCCATGTTGACCAGGGTCTGCTTGGCATTGGCGAGGTCGCGTGCGCGGTCGCTTTCCTGCTGGGCCAGTCCCCTGCCGGCTGCAGCGTCGAGTTCGCCCAGCAGCTCGGCGGCCTCGTCCAGCAGCGGCACATCCGCTTCGGTCCACGGTGCGTCGGCGGGCCGCAGCAGCAGTGCCCGCTCGGCCGGGCTGAGATGGGGGGTGCAGGCTTCCAGGATCGCCGGCCGGGTGAGGAGTTCGCCGATGAGCTTCTCCGGCGTCATGGGCATCCAGCACAGGTTGATAGCGATGCGGACGTCCCGGGCGGAGCGGACGTCTTCAGCCAGATAGGAGCGGTCTGCGTTGTTGCCGATGCTGCCGGCTTCCACGAGTTCGGTCATCTGCTCGGTCAGTTCGCGCAGCAGGATCTTCACGAACGAGACGCGGGCCTCGTTGTGCGGCTTGCCGGTGGAGCGCGCCCGGTCCCGGGCGCGGCGTACCTGCCGGGGGGTGAGGAGGAGTTTGCGTCCGTCGACCTCGAGGACCCGGTTTTCCGCGGGTATGCGTTGCCGGTTGGCCACAGCGTTGGCCACCACGTCGGCCATCTCCAACCGGCCCTTGATGGCTGCGACCTCGGATTCCGGCTCGGCGACCGCATGGATTCCTGGCATCAGGCGGCCGACACTGGCCATCACGACACCCGTTTCACCCAGTGATGGAAGCACCCGCTCGATGTACTTCATGAACGACGACGACGGTCCCACGAGCAGGACGCCGGCGGTCTTGAGCCGGTCGCGGTGGGTATACAGCAGGTAGGCAGCACGGTGCAGCGCGACGGCGGTTTTACCCGTTCCGGGACCGCCCTGGACCACGAGGGCGCCCGAGATTGAGGACCGGATGATCCGGTCCTGCTCGGACTGGATGGTTCCGACGATGTCGGACATCCGGCCGGTCCGTTTGGAGTTCAGAGCTGCCAGCAGGGCACCCTCGCCCTGGAGGGAGTCGTTGTCGGCGAGAAGGTCCGCGTCAAGGACATCATCCTCGATCGCTTTAACCTCGCGGCCCTGCAGGATGAGGTGCCGGCGGCGGCGCACACCCTGCCGGTCGAACGCGGTGGCCTGGTAAAAGTGTCCGGCTTCCGGGGCACGCCAGTCCAGCATGAGACGCTGGAGGTCCTCGGTGGTCAGGCCGATCCGGCCGATGTACTGGGCTTCGCCCGAGTCGAGGTCTAGACGGCCGAATACCAAACGGTCGTCGACGGCGTCCAGCTGCGCCAGGCGGTCCTCGTACAGGGCCGCGAACGCATCCCGCTCGGAAACGTTCTGCATGGTGCCCACCGCGCCTGCGCGCCGGACCTGCGCCAGCTGGGCACGCTTTTCCGCCCGCAACTCATCCAACCGGGTATAAAGTCCGGCCACGTAGTCGCGTTCATGGACCAAATCAGCGTCATGCATCGAACGTTCCCCTATCGAAAAAGACAGACCAACCATTCTACAACCATTTCGGCCTTCCCACCGGCACATGTCTGTTTTTTGCAGGCAGTCTATCGAGCAGGTCGCAGTCGTCCAGCGCTCCCGTCCAGCGCTCCCGTCCAGTGCTCCCGTCCGGCTTGCTTCCGTCCGGCGGAGGGACATTGCCTAGAGGCGGAGCAAGGAGCTGACCGGGTGGCCGCCCAGCGCCGAACGGCCCTGGAGATCAGCAAGCTCCAGGACGACTCCCACGCCGGCGACCTGCACGCTGCAGCGTTCGAAGAGCTTGACCGCAGCGCCCAGCGTGCCGCCCGTCGCGAGGACGTCGTCGAGGATCAGCACGCGGCTGCCGGGAGCGAGGTCCGTGGTGTGCAGTTCCAGGGTGGCGTTGCCGTATTCAAGGGCGTAGTCCTCGGAGACCACTTCGCGCGGGAGTTTTCCGGCTTTACGGACGGTGATGACGCCCGTTCCGCTGGCGTACGCCGCGGCGGACGCCAGCAGGAACCCGCGGGCCTCCACACCGGCGACGGCGTCGAATTGTCCTTCATATGGCTCCACCAGAGCGTTGACCACCGCCCGCAGTGCGGTCCCGTCCGCGAAGACGGGGGTCAGGTCTCTGAAGACAATGCCGGGCTTGGGGTGGTCCGGGATGGTGGCGCACAGGCTGTTGATGAGCCCTGCCACGTGCGGGGAAGTGCCGTTCGGTGCGGTCATGATGGGGTGGATCTGGCGTTGGTTCACCCGTCAACCTTACGGGGTTCTGCCTGCCCGCTTTTTGCCGGGCCCCGAATGTCCGCGGCGTCAGGGCAACCGTATCTTCGCCGCCTTGTACCGGGAGACGGTGGGGTCCCCGGTGAGCCAAAACCGCCACGGGTAGTCGGCGGAGCCGCCGGCGCCGGAGACTCCGACGCGGGGTCCGGCGCTGATCTCTGAAGCACGGGCCGGCGGCAGTTCCAGCCGGAACGGTGCCGCCAGCGCGTCCCGGCCGCTGTCCGCCGTCGTGAGGCCGAGCGCCGTGGCAAGGCGGGCTGGTCCGCTCGCCAGGTCCTTGGCGGACTTCGACGTCGGCCGGCGGGTGAGCGCCAGGTCACCGCCTGCGACGATTTCCCCTGCCCGCAACAACACGGCGGACGCCACGCCTGCCGGCCCGCACACGATGTTGGCGCAGTGGTGCATGCCATACGTGAAGTAGACATACAGATGGCCGGCCGTGCCGAACATCGGGGCGTTGCGCGCGGTGGCTCCGCGGAATGTGTGCGAGCCCGGGTCCGGGTGCAGCGAGTCGTGCGGGCCCAGGTAAGCCTCCACTTCCGTGATCCGCACCGACACCGGGCCATCATGCCCTTGGTGCGTCAGCACCGCGCCGAGCAGCAACGGAGCCACTTGCCGGGCGTCCGCGGAGAGAAACGTCCGGAGATCTGCGCTGCCGGGCGGCGGAATGATCATGCTCCGACTTTAACAAAAGCCCCTAATCCCCCTCCACGGCCATGTCCGATTCCCGCTAGCAGCGGTGCCGGGAAGCTGGCAGGATGGACGCATGGACTTCTGGCAGCGCTACCGGGCCATCGATGCCCGGGACACCCGGTTCGACGGGCAGTTCTACACCGCGGTCCGCACCACAGGCATCTATTGCCGGCCGTCCTGCCCGGCGCGGACCCCCAAACCGGGGAACGTCACCTTTTACGAGACGTCCGCCGCCGCGCACGACGCCGGCTACCGGGCCTGCAAGCGCTGCCTGCCCGAGGCTGTTCCCGGCACCCCCGCCTGGAACCTCCGCTCCGACGTCGCCGGCCGTGCCATGCGGTTGATCAACGACGGGGTGATCAACCGCGACGGCGTGGAAGGGCTCGCGGCCAGCCTCGGTTACTCCTCCCGCCAGCTCAACCGGATCCTCAGCCACGAGCTCGGCGCCGGGCCCCTCTCCCTGGCGCGGGCCAGCCGGGCCCAGACCGCGCGCACCCTGCTTGTCTCCACGGCAATGAAAGTCGCGGACATTGCCTTCGCGGCCGGCTTCAACAGCGTCCGGCAGTTCAACGAGACCATTGGCGGGGTCTTCGCCATGACGCCCTCGGCGCTGAGGGCCACTGCCCGGCACCACCGCCTCCCCGCCGGAACCGCCGGGGAGTCCACTGCCCTGACGCTGAACCTGCCCTACCGCGAGCCGTTCGACCCGGGGGTCTTCGGTTTCCTGGCGGTCCGCGCCATCCCCGGCATCGAGGAAGGCTCGCCCACTTTCTACGCCCGGACGCTGCGCCTGGCCCACGGTGACGCCCGGTTCCGGGTGGACTACGACGCCGTCGCAGCGGGCCGTCCGCTGGTGCTGACCATCGGCGCCGTTGACCTCCGGGACCTGCCATCCCTGCTCAGCCGGGTCCGGAGGCTGCTGGACCTCGACGCCGATCCGGTCGCCATCGACAGCGCACTGGGAGGTGACTCCCGGCTGGCAGCCATCGTGGCGGCCAGTCCGGGCATCCGGCTGCCGGGTGCCGTCGACCCCCAGGAGCTGTTGATCCGGGCCATGATCGGTCAGCAGATCACGGTGGCCGCAGCCCGGACCGCTCTCGTGCGGCTCTCTGCCGCCGGGGGCGGGTGTCTGGTTCCCTCCGGAACCTTGCACCGGCTGTTCCCCACAGCCGGGCAGATCGCCGCCGGCGGTTTCGAACTGATCCGGGGCCCGCAACGCCGTATTGACGCGATCCGGGGGGCGGCAGCCGCAATGGCCTCGGGTGCGCTCGACTTCGGCTACGGCGATGACCTGCCAGGGCTGGAGTCCAAACTGCTGCCGCTTGCCGGCGTCGGGCCCTGGACAGTGGGCTATGTGGCGATGCGCGTCATCGGCGCCCCCGACGTGTTCCTGGCCAACGACGCCGCGGTGCGTAACGGCATCCGCGCCCTGGCCACAGGCCCTGGGCGCGTGCCGGAGTCCCCCGGTGCCGGCTCGAGTCCTGATTTCCGCGAGCTCAGCCCCTGGCGCTCCTACGCCACAATGCACCTGTGGCGCGTGGCGGCCGCTGCCCAGGCCGCCGCGCGGAAACCGACACCCCCTGCGAAGAAAGCGACACCATGAAAGCCCAGTTGTTGACCATGTCCACCCCGGATGGACCCTTCACCATCATTGCCCGGGACGGCGTGGTGCTTGCCTCCGGGTGGACCGCGGTTCCCGGTGAGCTGACCGGGCAGATCCACCCGGGCCTGCTGCCCGGCGAATACGAAACCGTTCCCCGGCTGGGCGCCGTCTCGGAAGCCGTGGCGGAGTTTTATGCCGGCAATCCGGCACCTGCAATGCAGGTTCCAGTGCTGCAGAAGTCCGGTCCGTTCCGCGGCCACGCCTGGGATATGCTCCGCACCGTCGCGCCGGGACATCCTGTGACGTACACCGAGTATGCGGAGCTGTCCGGCAACGTCAAAGCCGTCCGGGCAGCGGCCAGCGCCTGCGCCTTCAACGCTGCGGCGCTGTTCGTACCCTGCCATCGGGTCATCCGCTCCGACGGCAGCCTGGGCGGCTTCCGCTGGGGGCTGGCCATCAAGGAGAGCCTGCTGGCCCGTGAACGGCAGCAGGCACTTCTCCCGTCAGCGCCGGGCTAAGCGCCCGCGCCCGTGTCGCACCTGGGCGCGGCGCCTCACTCCGGGAACCGTTCAGCGGGTGACGGGCACCCCCGCCGGCCAGGGCAGCAGCGCAGGGAGGTCGACGCCGTCGGCCGCCGCTGTGGCCCGCAGGCTGCCCAGCGTCGGCGTCCGTCCCGCGAGCCAGGCTGCAATGTCGGTCAGCATTCCGTTGATGGCCGTCGACCGGCCTCCGGCGGCGCCGAGGGCCACGGCCGGCAGGCCGAGCGGCTGCAGGACAAACCGCTGCCCGTCCGGAACGCGCGCAGCCAGGAAGTCGAACAGGTGCTCGCAGAACGGCCGGCTCCAGGTTTCCGGGCCGCGGCCGGTACCGAGGTCGGTGGCGTGGATGGTGAGCTCGCGCCAGAGGGCCAGCCCGCCGTCGAACGCGGCTCCCCCGCGGAAGCTGATCGGCGCCTGCCAGCCTGCGCCGTCCAGCGCACCAAAGGCCTGCAGGGCACGGCTCAGGGCCGCCTCCACGTCGGCCCGGTGTTCCGCGAGGCTGTGGCCGGCCGCCATCTCGATGGCCCGGGTCCGGCCCTCGAAACCGCCGTCATAAAGCTCGACGGAGTCTCCGCGGGACGCGAATTCCACCTGGCGCGCCATCGCGGTGGCGATTCCGTTGACGTGGGCCAAAACGTGGCCGCGGGTCCAGCCCGGCAGGTCCGAGGGCGACTTGACGTCGTCCTCGGCCAGTCCGGCGATAATGTCCGTCACTGCGCCGGCGGCGCGGCGGAGTTCGTCCAGCAGTTGTTCCGGAGTGATTGGAGTCATGGCGAACATCCTAACCGAGCGTTCTCGATGAATCCGGATTAACTAAGAGGCCGCCGCGCCGTAGCGGTGGCGCAGATGCCGGCGGTCGTGCCGGGCCTGCCAGAACTCAATTTCGCGCGGCTGAACGGCGTACAACTGCCAGTCCGGGTTGTCGCTGCCGTCGGCGCCGGGCCGGGCGTGCCAGTCGTCCGCGGACGCAGCAGTGGACAACTCCACAACGCTGCCGGCGACGCGGACCTGCCGGCCCTGCTCTTGCCAGTAGAAGTTCAGCGCGGCCTGCGGATTCGCCGCTAGCTCCCGGCCCTTGCGTGAGGCCCGGGACGTGGCGAAGTGCCAGCCGTCGTCGTCGATGTCCTTAAGGATCAGCATCCGGGAGGACGGCTGACCGAGCCCATCCGCGGTGGCCAGACTGCAGGCGTTGGGTTGGGCCACGCCCGCGTCCAGGGCCTCGATGAGCCATTGCCGGAACAGCACCGCCGGGTCCGCGGGGGCCGTGGCCGGGTCGAAGTCCGGGAGCTGTTCAGGGAAATCGGGCAGGGCGCGCAGCATCTGGCGGAAGGTTTGACTCATGCATCCACCTTAAGCGCCGCGAGTTGGCACTTGGCGGCAGTGTCCGAAAAACAATGTCGCGAAGTGCCAACTCGTGGGGTGCGTGGGGCATGGCCCCTGATGCGGCGGAAGCTAGCCGGCGTACCGGCGGACCCCGGCGAGCTCACCTTCGAGGGCCAGCAATTGGCGCTCGACGGCGGCCGGTGCGGTGCCGCCCTGGGAGTTCCGGCTGTTCAGCGAACCTTGTGTCGACAGGACCGTGCGGACTTCCGGCGTCAGGTGCTCGGAGATGCCGGCGTATTCCGCGTCCGTCAGGTCCCACAGCTCCACGCCGCGGCTTTCGGCCTGCTTGACGGCGGCACCGGAGAGCTCATGCGCCTCGCGGAACGGAACCCCCTGGCGGACCAGCCATTCGGCAATGTCGGTGGCCAGTGCGAAGCCCTGAGGAGCCAGGGACTCCATCCGCTCGGTATTGAACGTCAGTGTCGCGATCATGCCGGCGACGGCCGGGAGCAGGACTTCCAACGTGTCGGCGGCATCAAAGACCGGTTCCTTGTCCTCCTGCAGGTCGCGGTTGTACGCGAGCGGCAGACCCTTCAGAGTGGCCAGGAGTCCGGTCAGGTTCCCGATCAGCCGGCCGGCCTTTCCGCGGGCCAGCTCGGCGACGTCCGGGTTCTTCTTCTGCGGCATGATCGAGGAACCGGTGGAGTAGGAATCGTGCAGGGTCACGAACGAAAATTCCTTCGTGGCCCAGAGGATCACTTCCTCCGAGACCCGGGACAGGTCCACACCGATCATGGCCGTGATCCAGGCAAACTCGGCAAAAACATCGCGGGATGCGGTGCCGTCGATCGAGTTGTGCGTGGCGGAGAAGAAACCCAGCTCCGCGGCGACGGCCTCCGGGTCCAGGCCCAGCGAGGAGCCTGCGAGGGCGCCGGAGCCATACGGCGAAACCCCCGCCCGCTTGTCCCAGTCCGCCAGCCGCTGCACGTCACGCAGCAGCGCCCAGGCGTGGGCGAGCAGGTGGTGGCTGAGCAGGACCGGTTGGGCATGCTGGAGGTGGGTGCGGCCGGGCATGGCCACGCCCTGGTGCGCCTTGGCCTGGCCGATCAAGGCATCGACCGTTGCGAGCACGCCGCGGGCAATGATCCGGGCGTGGTCGCGCAGGAACATCCGGCCCAGGGTGGCTACCTGGTCGTTACGGGACCGGCCGGCGCGGAGCTTCCCGCCGAGCTGGCTCCCGGCGCGCTCAATGAGGCCGCGTTCCAGCGAACCGTGCACGTCCTCATCAGACTCCGCCGGCAGGTAGGCGCCGGAGGCAACGTCAGCATCCAGCTGGGCGAGGGCGGCCAGCATGCCCTCAAGCTCGGCCTCGTCGAGCAGCCCGGCCTTGTGCAGCACGCGGGCGTGCGCCTTGGAACCGGCGATGTCATAACGGGCCAGCCGCCAGTCGAAGTGGGTGGACTTGCTCAGCGCGGCGAGGGCGTCCGCGGGGCCACCGGCAAACCGGCCGCCCCACAGTGCACCGGTGTTGGTCCCCGAGCGCCCCCCGACCTCGCTTTGCCCGGCCTGGGACCCCTGCGGGCGTGGGTCCATCTTCGGATTCGTCTCAGCCATCCGGTTACTGCCCTGCGACGCGGATGTCACGGCCGGAGGCGACCTTGGCGGACATGCCCCACAGCTCGATGAAGCCCTTGGCCATGGACTGGTCGAAGGTATCACCGGTGTCGTAGGTGGCGAGGGAGAAATCATAGAGCGAGGTGTCGGAGCGGCGGCCGTTAACGACGGCCTGGCCACCGTGCAGGCTCATGCGGATGTCGCCCGTGACATAGCGCTGGGTGTCCTCAATGAAGGCATCCAGGGAGCGCTTGAGCGGGGAGAACCACTGGCCGTCGTAGACCAGCTCGGACCAGCGCTGGCCGACGGTGGCCTTGAAGCGGGCCTGTTCACGTTCGACCGTGATGTCCTCGAGGTGTTTGTGCGCAGTGATCAACGCCATGGCTCCGGGTGCTTCGTAGACTTCCCGGGACTTGATGCCGACGAGCCGGTCCTCGACAACGTCGATCCGGCCCACCCCCTGGGCACCGGCACGCCGGTTGAGTTCCTTGATGGCCTGCAGCGGGGTGACCTTCACGCCGTCGATCGCGACCGGGATGCCGGCCTCGAAGGAGATGGTGACTTCATCCGGGGCCGGCGGGAATTCCGGGGTGGCGGTGTAGTCGTAGATGTCCTTGGTGGGCGGGTTCCAGATGTCCTCAAGGTAGCCGGTCTCGACGGCGCGTCCCCACACGTTCTGGTCGATCGAGTACGGGTTTTTCTTGGTGGTCTCGATCGGCAGTCCCTTTTCCTCGGCGAAGGCGATGGCCTTGTCGCGGGTCAGGGCGAGGTCGCGGACCGGTGCGATGCACTTCAGGTCCGGGCCGAGGGTCTGGATGCCGACTTCGAAGCGGACTTGGTCGTTGCCTTTGCCGGTGCAGCCGTGCGCCACCGTGGTGGCACCGAACTCGCGGGCAGCCTTGACCAGGTGCTTGACGATCACCGGGCGGGAGATGGCGGAGACCAGCGGGTAGTGGCCCTGGTACAGGCCGTTGGCCTTCAACGTCGGCATGCAGTACTCGTTGGCGAACTCATCGGACGCGTCGGCGACGTAGGCTTCCACGGCGCCGCAGCCGAGGGCCCGCTGGCGGATGGTCTCGAGGGACTCACCGCCCTGCCCGACGTCGACCGCCACGGCGATGACCTCGGCGCCGGTTGCTTCACCGATCCAGCCGATAGCTACGGAAGTATCCAGGCCACCGGAGTAGGCCAGCACAATACGCTCAGTCACTTCAATTGCTCCTTAGTTGTTTGGGAAATCTTAGGTGTGTGATGAAAAATCATTGGCCGGCTTCCTCAGCCAGCTGCAGGAACCGCGCAGCCAGGGCCGCGCCGCCCAGGGCGTCCCGGCTGACCAGCAGCACGGTGTCGTCCCCCGCGATGGTGCCCAGAACGGACGGCATGACGGAGTGGTCAATGGCGAGGGCCAGGAAGTTGGCCGCGCCCGGCGGAGTCCGGAGCACCGCGATGTTCGCTGATGCCTCGGCCGTGACCAGCAGTTCCCCGCAGAGCCGGGCCAGCCGCGCGTCGAGGATTTCCTGGGTGACGCCGCTCCGGGCGGCGCGTTCCCCGCCCTCTCCCGGTACCGCGTAGACGAGGACGCCTTCCTTGCCGCGGACCCGGACAGCGCCGAGCTCCACGAGGTCGCGGGACAGTGTGGCCTGGGTGACCTGCACGCCGTCGTCCGCGAGCAGCGCCGCGAGTTCCGCCTGGGAGCGGACGGACTCGCCGGTGAGGATCGCGGTGATGCGCGCCTGCCGGGCCGTCTTCGTGGCCGGGCTGGCCCCCGGCGAAGCTGGCTGGACGGACATTATCCGAGGCCCTCCGCCGGCGCCAGCCCATCAACCGGCGCCAGCCCATCAACCGGCGCCAGCCCATCGACCACGGCGAGGCCGGAGCGGTGCATCAGCCACGCCATCAGCGCCTTCTGGGCGTGCAGCCGGTTCTCGGCCTCGTCCCACACCACGGACTGCGGGCCGTCAATCACACCGGCGGCGATCTCATAGCCGCGGTAGGCGGGCAGGCAATGGAGTACGACGGCGTCCGGCGCCGCGAGCTTCATGGCCGCTTCATCCACCGCGTAGCCGCGGAACAGCTGCATCCGGGCCGCTTTCTCGTCCTCCTGGCCCATGGACACCCACGTGTCGGTGGCCACGACGTCGGCTCCGAGCAGCGCCTCGGCGGCGTCCACCGTGACGAGCACCGAGCCTCCGGTCTCCGCCGCCCGGTCCTCGGCGGCCGCGATGATCTCCGGGGACGGCAGGTAGCCGTCGGGTCCGGCGATCCGGACGTGCATACCCGCAGTGACGCCTGCCAACAGGTAGGAGTTGGCCATGTTGTTGGCCGAGTCGCCGAGGTAGGTCATGGTGAGTCCCGCCAGCCCGCCCTTGTGTTCTTTGATGGTCAGCAGGTCCGCGAGGAGCTGGCAGGGGTGGTAGTCATCGCACAGGGCGTTGATAACGGGAACGCGGGAATTCCCGGCCATGGCGACCAGACCGGCATGGGCGCCGGTGCGCCAGACAATGGTGGACACCATGCGTTCGAGGACTCTCGCGGTGTCCTCGACTGATTCCTTGTGCCCGATCTGGGCCTCGCCGGGGTTGATGATGAGGGCGTTGCCGCCCAGGTCCGCGATGCCGGTGGCGAAGGAAACGCGGGTGCGGGTGGAGGTTTTGTCGAAGATTACGGCCACGGTCTTGCGTGCGCTCCCGGCTGCGGCGAAGGGCTGAATGCTGTACGGGGCGGCCTTCATCCGGAGGGCGAGATCCAGGACCTCTGCCTGCTCGGCCGGGGTGAGGTCGGTGTCCTTGAGGAAGTGGCGGGTGGGTGCGGCTGCAGTCGAAGGGGCGGTCACTGGGCGTCCTTTGCGGTCCGGAGGAGGGCGGGCAGGGCCGCAAGGAAGCGGTCGGCCTGCCCGGTGGTGAGGATCAGGGGAGGCGCGAGGCGGATGGTGCGCGGGCCGGGGCTGTTCACGATGAAGCCGGCGTCGAGTCCCGCGGCCACCACGGCGGGGGCGACGTCGGCGTCGAGGTCGAATCCGATCAGGAGCCCTTCGCCGCGGACCTCGGTGACGCCCTCGATGGCGGTGAGGCCTGCCCGCAGGTGCTCCCCCACGTCTCTGACGTGCTCCAGCACATGCTGGGTCCCGAGCACGTGCAGGGTGGCCAGTGCCGCCGCCGTAGCCACCGGGTTGCCGCCGAACGTCGTCCCGTGCTGGCCGGCGGTCAACAGTGCGGACGTCTCCGGGCCAAAGGTGACCAGAGCGCCGATCGGGAATCCGCCGCCGAGGCCCTTGGCGAGGGTGACGGCGTCGGGCACAATCCCGGCGTCCGCGCTGGCGAGCCACTTTCCGGTGCGGCCGATCCCGGTTTGGACTTCATCCAGGATCAGCAGGGCGCCGGCGGCGCGGGTGGCCTGCCGCGCGGCCGCCAGGTAGCCGGCAGGCAGCGGCCGGACGCCGGCCTCGCCCTGGATGGGTTCAAGGAAGACGGCTGCGGTGGTCTCATCCACCGCGGCCCGGAGCGCGTCGATGTCCCCGAAAGGGACGTGCACGACGCCGCCGGGCAGCGGAGCGAACGGCGCCCGGTAGGCCTCTTTGGCGGTGAGCGCCAGGGCACCCATGGTCCGGCCGTGGAAGGCGCCTTCGATGGCGATGATTTTTGTGCGCGGCTTGGCTTCCGCGTCAGGATCGCCGATGCCACCGTTGCGCCGCGCCAGCTTGAAGGCGGCTTCGACGGCCTCGGTGCCGGAGTTGGCGAAGAATACCTTGGACCCGGCTGGAGCCCCGGTGATCTCCAGCAGCTTCTCGGCCAGCGCAATCTGGGTGGGGCTGGTGAAGAAGTTGGAGACGTGCCCCAGGGTGGCGAGCTGACTGGCGACAACCGAGGTGACGAACGGGTGGGCGTGGCCCAGGGCGTTGACCGCGATCCCGCCGAGCAGGTCCAGGTATTCCTTACCGTCCGCGTCCCAGACGAGGCAGCCGGCACCGCGCACCAGGACGCGCTGCGGGGTGCCGAAGACGCCCAGCAGTGAGGTGGAGTAGCGGGCCAGCCAGTCGGCTCCGCTGCCGGGACCGGCAGTTCCGACGATTTCGCCGAGTTCGGGGGATATGTCGAGTTGGTTCATGAGTTTTCCTCGTCCGGGACGACCTGGGTGCCGATGCCCGCCGTCGTAAAGGTCTCCAGGAGCATCGAGTGCGGCAGCCTGCCATCGACGATGTGCGCCCGTTCGACGCCGCCTTCGACGGCTGTGAGGCAGGCCTCCATTTTCGGGATCATGCCGGACTCCAGGCGCGGCAGCAGCTCGCGCAACTCCGTCGCGGTGAGCGAGGAAATCAGGGAGGTGCGGTCCGGCCAATTGGCGAAGAGGCCCTCGACATCGGTAAGGATCACGAGTTTGGAGGCGCCCAGAGCTTCGGCGAGGGCGGCGGCGGCGGTGTCCGCGTTGACGTTCAGGACCTGGCCAGTGGTCTGTGCCTGCTTTGCGCCCGGGTCGCCAGTTCCGTCGTCGAAGATCTCCGGCGCAACTGTCGAAATCACCGGGATACGGCCGGCTGCAATAATGTCCAGGATTCCCTCGGGGTTTACCCCGATGACCTCACCGACCTGGCCCAGGTCCACCTCTTCGCCGTCGACCACGGTGCCGGTGCGGACGGCGCGGAGCAGGCCGCCGTCTTCACCGGACATGCCCACAGCGTACGGGCCGTGCGAGTTGATCAGGCCGACAAGTTCCCGGCCCACCTGGCCGGTGAGGACCATGCGGACCACGTCCATGGCCTCCGGGGTGGTGACCCGCAATCCCCCTTTAAATTCTGATTCGATCCCGAGCCGGCTGAGCATGGCGTTGATTTGCGGGCCGCCTCCATGGACCACCACGGGGTGGATCCCGACGTGGTGCAGAAAGACGACGTCCTCCGCGAAGGCGCGGCGGAGCCCGTCGTTGACCATGGCGTTGCCGCCGTACTTGATCACCATCGTGGTCCCGGCGAAGCGCTGGATCCACGGCAATGCCTCGATCAGGGTGCCGGCTTTGTCCTGGGCGTCGGACATGGACGTGGTTTCGCGGGTCTCGGTGTGCACTGGCGTTCCCTAGCTGGAGTAGGCGCTGTTTTCGTGGACGTAGTCGTGGGTGAGGTCGTTGGTCCAGATCGTGGCCTCGGCGTTGCCGGCCTGGAGGTCGATCTCGACCAGCACCTCGCGGGGTTCCAGGTCCACGAGGCCGCGGTCATCGCCGATACTGCCGTTGCGGCAGATCTGGATGCCGTTCATGGACACGTTGAGCTGGTCGGGTTCGAACGCCGCATCGGTAGTTCCGACGGCGGAGAGAACCCGGCCCCAGTTGGGGTCTTTACCGAAGATCGCCGCCTTGAAGAGGTTGGAACGGGCCACGGCCCGGCTGACCACTTCGGCGTCCATTTCACTGAAGGCGTTGAACGTGCGGACCGCGATGTCATGGCTGGCGCCCTCGGCGTCGCCGATCAGCTTCCGGGCCAGTTCCGCGCAGACCTGCGTCAGGCCCGTGCCGAAGTCGACGGCGGACGGGACGGCACCGGAGGCTCCGGAGGCGAGCAGCACCACGGTGTCGTTCGTGGACATGCAGCCGTCCGAGTCCGCCCGGTCAAAGGTCACCCGGGTGGCATCGCGCAGCACGACGTCGAGCATTTCCGGCTGGACGTCCGCGTCCGTGGTGAGGACCACCAGCATGGTGGCCAGGCCCGGAGCGAGCATTCCGGCGCCCTTGGCCATGCCGCCAATGGTGAATTGCTTGCCGTCGGCATCGGTGCCGAGAAAGACCGCCTGCTTGGCCACGGAGTCCGTGGTCATGATCGCGGTGGCGGCCTCCGGTCCGCCGTCGGCGCTGAGTGCTGCTGTGGCGGCACCGATTCCGGCGAGAATCTTCTCCATGGGGAGCTGCTCACCAATCAGGCCCGTGGAGCAGACGAAGACGTCGGTGGCCGAGACGCCGAGCGCTTCGGCCGTTTTCTCGGCGGTGGTGTGGGTGTTCTGGAAACCCTGCGGGCCGGTGCAGGCGTTGGCACCGCCGGAGTTCAGGATGACGGCGTCCACACGGCCGTCCTTGACCACTTCGCGGGACCAGTGCACGGGGGCAGCGGCCATCCGGTTGGAGGTGAACACGGCCGCGGCGGCCTTGACAGGGCCATCGTTGACCACGAGGGCCAGGTCGGGGTTGCCGGAGGTCTTGAGGCCGGCGGTGACTCCGGCTGCGCGGAATCCCTGGGGGACGGTAATGCTCATGGTGCGACTCCCTGCAGTTCGAGGCCGGCGGTTTCCGCCAGGCCGAGGGCGATGTTCATGGACTGCACAGCGCCGCCGGCCGTCCCCTTGGTGAGGTTGTCGATGGCGCACGTGACAATCACGCGGCCGGTGTGGCTGTCCAGCGCCAGTTGCAGAACGGCGTGGTTGGAGCCCTGGACCGACTTGGTGGAGGGCCAGCGGCCCTCGGGCAACAGGTGCACGAACGGTTCATCGTCATAGGCCTCGCTCCACGCCTGGCGGAGTTCCTCGGCGGTGACGCCGGGCCGCACCTTCGCGGTAGCGGTGGTGAGGATGCCGCGGCTCATGGGGGCCAGCGTGGGCGTGAAGGACACCGTCACCGGAGCGTTCAGCGCCCTGGAGAGTCCCTGTTCAATTTCGGGGGTGTGCCGGTGTCCGCCGCCCACACCGTAAGGGCTCATCGAACCCATGACCTCGGCGCCGATCAGATTGACCTTGGCAGCCTTGCCGGCCCCGGAGGTACCGGACGCGGCAACAATGACGACGTCGTCGGCTTGAAGCAGGTGGTTGCTGAAGCCCGGGGTGAGAGCCAGCAGGGCCGACGTCGGGTAACAGCCGGGGACAGCGATCCGCCTGGCACCCCGGAGTGCCTCGCGCTGGCCGGGGAGTTCGGGCAGTCCGTAGGGCCAGGTGCCTGCGTGCGGCGACCCGTAGAACTTTTCCCAGGCGGCAGCATCCTCGAGCCGGTGGTCGGCGCCGGCGTCGATCACCAGGGTGCCGGCCGGCAGTTTCGCGGCGATCTCCGCGGAGGCGCCGTGCGGCAGGGCCAGAAATACGACGTCGTGTCCGGACAGGTTCTCCACCGTAGTGTCCTCGAGGATCCGGCTGGAGAGGCCATGGAGATGAGGCTGCAGTTCCCCTAGTCTGGAACCGGCGTTGCTGTGCGCCGTGATGGCGCCGATGGTGACATTCGGGTGGCCCGCGAGCAGCCGGAGCACCTCGCCGCCGGCATAGCCGCTTGCGCCGGAGACGGCAACAGAAAGAGTCATAGCAGGAACTATACAGCAAGAGTATGCATAGATGCCGATAATTATGCATACGCTGTTTCGTGCCCCCGCCGCCTGCCGGGCCCTCCACCGGCGTTCACACGCGAAGACATTTTCGGAGTGGGCGGTGACGGGCGGGGCGTATGCTTGACCAAGGGTGATCCAGAGGGTGCAGTCCGACTGTCGGCTGCAGCGTTGCCCGTAACAGTTACGAGGCACGTGCTCCATGACCCCCACCACTGCTACGCCGGATCGCCCCGTTTCGCGGATCCGCCAGCCGAACGCCGTCGTTCTGAGCTATTCCGAACTCCTTAAAACCGTCAAGGCCGCAGGCCTGCTCGAGCGGCGCGTCGGCTTCTACATCGCGGTGTTCGCCGTCCTGGTCCTGCTGATGACCGCCACGTGGTTCGGCTTCGCACTGATTGGCGACAGCTGGTTCCAGCTCCTTATCGCTGCCGCCCTGGGTGTCCTGTGCACCCAACTGAGCTTTCTCGCCCATGAGGCCGGGCACCGGCAGATCTTCGCGTCCCGCCGTGCCAACGACTGGGCTGCCAGGCTGCTCGCCACGTCCGTCGCCGGGATCAGCTACTCGTGGTGGGAGCAGAAACACGGCGCACACCATAACCACCCGAACGTCATTTCCAAGGACCCGGATATCGCCACCGGGGCGATCGCGTTCTACCCGGAAGCCGCAGCCACCCGGCAGGGCCGGTTCTCGTTCTTAACCCGCAAACAGGGTTGGCTGTTTTTCCCCCTGCTCTTCCTCGTGGGCCTGGGCCTGCAGATCGATTCGATCAAGTTCATCTTCCAGCGCGCGAAGGTCACGCACCGCTGGGTTGAAATCCCGATCCTCGCGGTCCGCCTGAGCCTGCTGCCGGTGCTTGCTTTCACCTTCCTGCCCTGGGGCATGGCGCTCGCGTTCATTGGTGTGCAGCTCGCCGTCTTCGGTTTCTACATGGGCGCCTCCTTCGCGCCGAACCACAAGGGCATGCCGGTCCTGCCGGCCGACAGCCGGGTGGACTTCTTCAGCCGCCAGGTGCTCACGTCCCGCAATATTTCCGGCGGGCGGTTCATGGACATCCTCCTCGGTGGCCTCAACCGCCAGGCCGAGCACCACCTCTTTCCGGATATGGCCCGGCCCCAGCTCGACAAGGCTGCCGTGATTGTCCGCGAGTTCTGCGCGAAGCACCAGGTTCCCTACACGGAAACCACCCTTCTGCAGTCCTACGGCATCATCGTCCGGTACCTCAACGACGTCGGGCTCTCCGCCGGACGCCATTTCGAGTGCCCGATGGCTACTGTCACCCGCCGATACTAAGTAGCTACCCGCCTCCGCGGACGCGAAAATAATTGACGTGATCTTCCAGTTCGACCCGAAGTGACGGCCGGATAGCGGCCGTCACTTCGTCGTTGGTGCCGGTGTCCTTAGGATGGGGACAGGATGAGGGCCGGTATTTGCGGCCCGGAATCCGCGCCGAGGGATCCCAGCCCAGCAAGGAGTCACATGATGCATGCAATCGTCGCCCGCGAATCCGGCGGCCCCCGGGTCCTTGAGCTGTCGGAGGTGGAGCGCCCGGTCCCGGGACCCGGCCAGCTGCTGGTGAAGGTTGCCGCCATCGGCGTGAACTTTATCGACACCTACAAACGCAGCGGCAGCTACAAGGTGGGTTACCCCTTCACCCCAGGCTCCGAGGCCTCCGGAACTGTGGCGGAGATCGGCGCCGGAGTGACCGGTTTTTCATCCGGTGACCGGGTGGCCACGGCCGAAGGCGCCAACTGCTACGCCGGTTACACCCTGATCGATGAGGACAAGGCGCTGCCGGTCCCCGCCGGTGTGGACGACTTCACGGCCGCGGCTCTGCCGCTGCAGGGCATTACTGCGCACTACCTGATCAACTCCTCGTTCAAAGTGGAGCCGGGCCACACGGTCCTGCTGCATGCCGGAGCGGGCGGCGTCGGACTCCTGCTGATCCAGCTGCTCAAAGCCCGGGGTGCCCACGTCATCACCACCGTCTCTACCGACGAGAAGGAGTCGCTGGCCCGGGAAGCCGGCGCTGACCATGTGCTGCGCTACGAGGGCTTCGCCGTCAGGGTCCGCGAGCTGACCGGCGGCGCCGGCGCGCATGTGGTGTACGACGGCGTCGGGAAGGACACCTTTGACGGGTCCCTGGCCTCCCTTCGCATCCGCGGGACCCTTGTTCTCTTCGGCGCCGCGTCCGGTCCGGTGCCCCCCTTCGATCCGCAGCGGCTCAACGCCAGCGGCTCGCTGTACCTGACGCGGCCGACGATCGTGCATTTCCTGCGTGACGCCAAGGAGCGCCGCTGGCGTTCGGATGAGCTCTTCGCCTCGGTTGCCGACGGGTCCCTCAAGGTCCGGGTCGGCGCCCGCTACGACCTTGCCGAAGCCGCCCAGGCGCATGATGACCTGGAGCAGCGGCGCACCACTGGAAAAGTCCTCCTGGTTCCCTGAACCGGTCCCCGGGTCCGCGCCTGAGATTCCAGGCACATAATGGGACTCTGGTGCGTTCGTCCGGGCCGACGCACGGTATTAACACACGAGCGGCACCGTTAACGCACGTGCGACGCCGGATAACCTTCCGTTCACCTAAGCCGGAGACGATTTCCCCGTGACTGAGCAACAACAAACCCAGCACAGCGACCTTCCGCGGGCTGCTGCCACTGCCGGAGCGGCCTTCCAGGCGCAGCTTGCGGGCACCCTGGCGACGCCGCCGGAGCGGACGCTCGTTGACATCCTGAAGGACACGGCCGGGCGTTTCCCGGATGCCTCTGCGCTCGATGACGGGCATCAGTCGCTCAGTTATGCCCAGCTGTTGGTAGCGGTCCGGGCCAAGGCGCGGGAGCTCCACGCCGCCGGCCTGGGAGCGGGCGACAAGATCGGCGTCCGGATTCCGTCCGGCTCCAACCTGCTCTACGTCTCCATCCTGGCCATCCTGATGGTTGGGGCGGCCTATGTCCCGGTGGACGCCGATGATCCCAATGAACGGGCCAAACTCGTCTTCGGTGAGGCGAGGGTGGCCGGTGTCCTGCGCGGCGGCGAGATCGTGACGAACAGCTTGCGCCCCCGCCCGTTTCCCGCTCCCCGGCTCCCCGGCCCGGAGGACGACGCCTGGGTGATCTTCACGTCCGGGTCCACGGGGACCCCCAAGGGCGTCGCGGTGCGGCACCGGTCCTCGGCAGCCTTCGTTGACGCCGAGGCCCGGCTTTTCCTCCAGGACGATCCGATCGGCCCGCAGGACCGTGTCCTGGCTGGACTGTCCGTTGCTTTCGACGCCTCCTGTGAGGAGATGTGGCTCGCCTGGCGGTACGGCGCCTGCCTTGTGCCGGCGCCGCGGGCCCTCGTCCGGACGGGCATGGACCTCGGCCCGTGGCTGATCAGCCACGGCATCACGGTCGTCTCCACTGTGCCCACCCTCGCCGCTCTCTGGCCGGTAGAGGCTCTGGAGAGCGTCCGCCTGCTCATCTTCGGCGGGGAAGCCTGCCCGCCGGAGCTCACCGAACGGCTGGCCGTCGAGGGTCGCGAGGTCTGGAACACGTACGGACCCACCGAGGCCACAGTCGTCGCCTGCGCCGCCCGGATGGGCGGTCCCGGTCCGATCAGGATCGGCCTTCCCCTGGACGGCTGGGACCTCGCCGTCGTCGACGCCAACGCCGTACCTGTCGGCGAAGGCGAGATCGGTGAACTGATCATTGGCGGCGTTGGCCTGGCCCGGTACCTGGACCCGGCGAAGGACGCCGAGAAATATGCCCCCATGCCGTCGCTGGGCTGGACCCGTGCGTACCGCTCCGGAGACCTGGTCCGCTATGAAGCTGAGGGGCTGATTTTCCAGGGCCGCGCCGATGAGCAGGTCAAGCTCGGTGGACGCCGGATTGAGTTGGGCGAGATCGATGCCGCCCTGCAGGCTCTGCCTGATGTCGCCGGCGCGGCGGCGACGGTGCAGACAACGGCGGCCGGCAACCAGATCCTCGTCGGATACCTCGCAGCGGCAGAGGGACGCGGGCTCGATCTGGCCGCCGCCCGGGAAGCCCTCGGTGAAAGCCTGCCGGCTGCGCTCATCCCGCTGCTGACAGTCGTTGATTCGCTGCCCACCAAGACCAGCGGCAAGGTGGACCGCCGTGCGCTGCCGTGGCCGCTGGCCGGCGCCGGCGCTGCCGGCGCCGATGCGGCCCCGTTGAACCTTCCTGAGGATGCCTCGTGGATCGTGGAGCAGTGGAGCGCGGTGCTGGGGAATGCGGTGTCCAGCCTCGACGCCGACTTCTTCGCCTACGGGGGCGGGTCGCTGGCCGCTGCGCAGCTTGTGTCCGCCCTTCGCGTGCGCTTTCCCACCATCACGGTTGCGGACATTTACGCGACCCCCCGGGTCGGGGCGCTCATCGACACCGCGCGACAGTCGCTGCCCGACGGAGGACTGGTTCCGGTCCCGGAGCGCACAGTCCGGCCCACGGCCCGCAAATCGCAGGTCTTTCAGACGCTCATGGGCATACCGTTGCACCTCCTGGTAGGCATGCGCTGGCTGACATATCTCATGGCTGCTAACAACCTGCTCTTCTCCTTTGCCGGTTTCACGGCTGCGCCCACCGTGTCCTGGTGGTGGGTCGCGGCCTCCTGGCTCGTTTTCGTCAGCCCTGCCGGCCGGATGCTGATCTCCGTCTCCGCCGCCCGCCTACTGCTCCGCGGGGTGGTCCCGGGAGCCTACCCACGCTCCGGCCGGGTGCATCTCCGCCTCTGGCTGGCGGAGCAGATCCAGGACCTGGCAGGCGCGGTCAGCCTGGCCAGCGCCCCCTGGGTGCCCTATTACGCCCGGGCCCTCGGGGCGAAAATCGGCCACAACGTCCAGCTCCACTCACTGCCTCCCGTTACCGGCCTGCTCTCGCTTGGCAGCGGTTGCAACATTGAACCTGAAGTCGATCTTTCCGGCTGGTGGATCGACGGCGACATCGTCCACATCGGCGCCATCCACATCGGGCCCGGCGCTGCGGTCGGCAGCCGCAGCACTCTGATGCCCGGTGCCACCATCGGAGCCGGGGCCCAGGTGGCCGCCGGATCGGCCGTGCTGGGCAAGGTGAAGGCCGGCCAACTCGTGTCGGGGTCTCCCGCTGAGCGGCGGGGCAAAGCCAAGCACACCTGGCCGGACACTCCCCCGGAGAATCCGCTGATCGGCCGGCTCTGGTTCGCCGGCTTCGCCACCGCCTCCGCCGCCCTGGCCCTGATCCCCTTTCTGTCCGCTGCCGGGGCAGCTTCTGTGGTCTTCGCGTTCATCCGGGGCAGCGAATCACTGACGGCCGCGCTCCCCCAGGTCCTGCTGTCTCTGCCGCCGGCAGCCCTGGTCTGGTTCCTTTTAAACCTTGTGCTGATCCTTGCCACCACCCGACTTCTCGGCGCGGGGCTGGCCGAAGGCTACTACCGGGTGCGCAGCAGGATCGGCTGGCAGGTCTGGGCGACCGAGCGGGTGCTGGACATGGCCCGAGACCTGCTCTTTCCCATCTATGCCAGCCTCTTCACGCCTGTTTGGCTGCGTCTGCTCGGCGCCAGAATCGGCAAAAACGTGGAAGCGTCAACTGTTCTGCTGATCCCGAAGATGACCACGGTGGGCGAGGGCGCATTCCTTGCCGACGACACCATGGTGGCCACCTACGAACTCGACGGCGGGTGGTTGCGGATCGCCCCCGCCAAGATCGGCAAACGCTCGTTCCTCGGCAACTCCGGGATGACCGCGGCCGGACGCAGTGTGCCCAAGAACTCCCTGGTGGCAGTGCTTTCCGCTACCCCGGCAAAATCGAAGTCCGGGACTTCCTGGTTGGGCAGCCCGCCGGTCCGGCTCCGGCGCACCGCCATCGCCTCCGATGACACCAGGACGTACCAGCCGCCACGGAAACTAAAGATCGCCCGCGCGCTGTGGGAACTGTGCCGCTTCGTCCCGGTCGTGGCGACGGTTGCGATCGCGGCCGGCGTCTTGATTGCCCTCGATTGGCTTGCCGCGGTCTCCAATTACGGCGTCGCGGCACTCTTGGGCGGCGTCGTGGTCCTGATCGCCGGCGCCGTGGCTGCCGGCAGCGCCGTCGTAGCGAAATGGTTGCTGGTGGGACGCATCAAACCCGGCGAGCACACGCTGTGGAGCTCTTTCATCTGGCGCAACGAGGTGGTTGACACGTTCATCGAAATGGTCAGCGCCCCCTGGTTCGCCCGCTCCGCCACCGGAACACCGGCCTTGGTCTGGTGGCTCCGGGCCCTCGGCGCAAAGATCGGCGCCGGCACCTGGTGCGAAAGCTATTGGCTGCCCGAAGCAGACCTCGTGACCCTGGGGAAGAACTCCACGGTCAACCGGGGCTGCGTCGTCCAGACCCATTTGTTCCACGACCGCGTGATGAGCATTGACACTGTTACGCTCGAAGATGGGGCAACGATGGGCCCGCACGGAGTGATCCTTCCGCAGGCCCGGATCGGCAAGGGCGGCACGGTGGGCCCGGCGTCCCTCGTGATGCGGGGTGAGACGGTGCCCGCCGGGACGTACTGGATGGGTAATCCGGTCAGTCCGTGGGGTGGGCCTGCTGCGCCATCCCCCACGTCGAAGTAGCCAGCCCCAACCCAATACGCTCCTGCAATCCCGAAGGTCCCTCGATGAGTTCCAGCCCCCAGAGTTCCACCGCTGCCGCTGGCACCGGAGGACTCCCGTCCTCCGATCAACCCGCCGTCTCTCCGGATCCTTACTTGCCAGGGCATGGCACCGACGCCTACCGTGTTACCCGTTATGAAATCGAGCTGGACTATAAGCTCAGCAGCAACCGCCTGAACGGGCGCGCTGTGGTCCACGGCGTGACCCAGCGGCCGACGTCGGCCATCGTCCTGGATCTGACCGGGCTCCGGGCCACGAAGATTCAGCTCGGCGGCCGAAAGGTTCGAAAGTTCAGCCACCGGGCCGACCAGCTCGTCGTGGTTCCCGAGGCCGCATTGCTCCCGGGCGAGGACTTCATCCTGGATATCCGCTACGAGGGCAACCCTTCTCCCCGCCGGGGTTTGTGGGGCGAAGTGGGCTGGGAAGAACTGACCGACGGGGTGCTCGTGGCCGGGCAGCCCAACGGCGCGCCGTCCTGGTTTCCCTGCAACGACCACCCGCTGGACAAGGCAAGCTACCGGATTTCGGTGACCACCGACGCCAACTACCGGGCCGTGTGCAATGGCCTCCTGGTCTCCCGTACCAGCCGGTCGAGCCGCGAGACCTGGATCTATGAGCAAACCGAGCCCATGTCCACCTACCTCGCCACAGTACAAATCGGCCGCTATGAACTCCTGGTGCTCAATCCCGGCCATCCGGAATCCCACGTACCGCAGTATGCGGCCGTTCCGGCGGTGCTGGCGGATATGGCCCGCGCGGGGCTGACGCGACAACCCGAGATGATGCGCACCTTCATCGATTGTTTCGGGCCCTACCCCTTTTCGGAATACACGGCCGTGGTGACCGGGGACGACCTGGAAATCCCATTGGAAGCGCAAAGCCTGTCCATCTTCGGTCCCAACCACTTGACGCAGGACTGGGAGTCCCAGCGGCTCATTGCCCATGAATTGTCCCATCAGTGGTTCGGCAATTCGCTGACGGCGGCCTCATGGAAGGACATCTGGCTCCACGAGGGATTCGCCTGCTACGCGGAATGGATCTGGTCCGAGGAAGCCGGCATTATGTCTGTGGCGCGCCGCGCGGCAGGTGCGTGGCGGAAACTCAAGGCCGGCAAGCAGGACTTGCTGGTGGGCGACCCTGGACCGGAGCTCATGTTCGATGACCGCGTCTATAAACGCGGCGCCTTGGCACTGCATGCCCTGCGCCTGCGCTGCGGCGACCTGGCATTTTTCTCCCTGCTCCACGACTGGGCCGGCCAGAACCGTCATGGCTCTGTCTCGACGGCGCAGTTCATCCTTACCGCTGACCATGCGACCGGGCTCGACACCGAAACTCTCCTTCACCCGTGGTTGTATCAGGAAGCGCTGCCACCCTTGCCAGGCAGCGACTAAACTCGGGGGATTCTTTTCTCCACGTGCTCGCCGAGGGTCCTTTCAGGCCGCGGGTTGGTACTTTGCGGGTAGAGGGTCGACGGGGAGTTCCTGGTCGGGGTCCGGGCCGGGGTCCGGCGGCAGTCCCGAGTCCAGCTCCGCGTCCAGGTCCCAGCCCGGGTTCTTGTCTGGTGGCGGGTTCCAATCCACGTCCGTGTCCTGTTCCTCGTCCGCGGGCGGGTCCCAGCCCTGTCTCTCGTCTGGTGGCGGGTCCCAGTCCACGTCCGTGTCGTGTTCCTGGTCCGGTGGCGGGTTCCAGTCCAGGTCCGTGTCGTGTTCCTCGTCCGCGGGCGGTGTCCGGCCCTGGCCGTTGTCCAGTGGCGGCCCCGGGTCCGCTTGCCGGTCCGGGGTCTTCTCCGCCGGGGAGCCCCGGTCCGGGGGCTGGGTCAGTGCTGCGAGGATGGCTGGCCAGGGTGGTGGTTCCCAGTCCTGGGATTCGCTGGGGTACCGCCGTCCCATTGGTGAGGTCCATCCGGGCGGGTGGTTTTTGCTGGCCCCGGTGGGTGTCCAGGCTGAGGTGTGTTTGAGGCGGTGGTGTTTGCGGCAGGGCTGGCCGAGGTTCGTGATCCCGGTGGTGCCGCCGTCGGCCCAGGCCAACAGGTGGTCTGCTTCGTTGTCCAGGGAAGCATTGTTACACCCTGGAAAGGGGCACTTCCCGTCCCGGAGCCGCAGCCACTGCCGCTGGGAGGTGGTGAGCCGGTAACTGCTCCGGCCGATCTCCAACGGTGCCCCGTCGCGGGGATCGGTCAGGACCCGGTAAAAGGACCCGGACCCGTCGGCGACCAGGCGGCGGGCCACCGACGGCGGAACCGGCCCGTACCCGTCCAACACCGCCGGTTCCCCGGTAAGACCGAGCAGTGAGAGCACCGGGACGGTGATCAGGACCTGCGCCCGCGGCGACGGCACACCCCCTGTCCCCGTCCCACCCGTTCCACCCGTTCCATCCGTTCCATCCGTTCCATCCGTTCCACCCGTGGCATCCGTTCGATCTGTCCCGCCCGTCAGCAGCCACGCCGCGGTGATGTCAGCGCGGAGCTGGGTCAAGGTCCTGGTCTCGGCCGGGCCCTGAAGGGCGCGCGCGGCGGTGGTGGCCCGGTCCCAGGCCGCGGACGCGGTCACGGCCGGGAGGTAGGCCGAGAACCAGGCCATGCCATCCCGGTCCGGGACGAACTCCACCCGCCGGTCCCCGACGCAGGTCGCGTGCCGGGCCTCGATACTGACCGGGTGGTGGCGTTCACGCCAGGTCCGGGCTTTGGCCCGGAACCGGCCCGGGACAAGCTCCCCGGCCGGGCAGCCCCGGGCCGGGTTCGGCGCCGCGGGATCCAAAAAATGCGCTTCCAGCCCGGCCGTCCCTCCCCGGTCCAGGCCGGTGCTCTCCCCGACCATGACCCGGGCGTGCTGCCAGGACAACTCCCCGGCCTGCAACGCCGCCAGAGTCAACGGCAACCCCGAGCACAGTGCCCGGGACTCGCAGATCAAAGCCCCGGCAGCACGTTCGCTGACCGTCAACACACACGCGACCTCCGCCACGACCGCCATCTCCCACGCGGTGCGCTGCTGCGGCGAGACCGCCGGCGGGGCCAGTGCCTCCGCGGCCCGGACATACTCACCGGTCAACCGGACCTTCACCGCCGCGGCCCGGGCCTCCAACCGCGCCACCTCAGCCAACCCCTCCAGACACGCATCCGCGACGTCCCGCAACAGATCCCCACCCGCCCCGCCCGGCTCCGCGGAACCCGGCCCCCCACCGGGCAGGTCCGCCCCGAAGATCGCGGCAAGCGCCGCAACAGAGCCGGCAACGGCACCCACCGCCTCCACGCACTCCCTGCTCAAAGCTTCCCCGCTCTTCACACCTTCAGACTAAACCGGGGCACCGACAATCCTGATCCCACCGCTGCTGGGGCACCGGAGACACGGAATCGACAGCACACGCTTCGTCAGCTTCTTCGAAGCGAAGGAATCTCAATGCTGTGTCCACGGATGTCGGTGTACCTTTCGGGTGTCCCGGCCGGAGCACCGGAGCACTTTTAGTCTGTCCAGCCGGGGTAGAGCTTCCGAGCCGGGTCCGGCAGGTCGGTGGCGGTGGCGGGAGGTTGTCCGGACCGTGGGACTGGCCGGATGCCCAGTGGAAGAACACGTCGGCGGTGATCGCTTCTCAACAAGGGACCTGGGCCCGGAACCAGTGCGTGGAGACGTCGCCTTCGACGCAGGTGCCATAGCCGAACAAGTTCCCGTCCTCATCGCGGGTGCGGGCGACGGCGAAGATGATGCAGGGCCAGGATCCGGCGTCCCAGCCTTCGCTGCCCCGGCAGCCCAAACCACGGCGTGACTTCGAGGGTGTCCACCCAGTTGTACCCGTCGCCTGCCCTGTCGTCCGCGGGAAGAACCGGTGCGGCTACGGGCTCAGCGGTGCCGGTCGTGACGGTGCCGGTCGTGACGGTGCCGGTCGTGGTTGCGGTCAGACCACGCCCTGGTCGGGAAAATGGATTGGCGTGACTTCCGTTGGTTAGGGGCGGTCAGCGCTTGCGAAACAGGAGCGGGTACATTGCTGCGGACAGTGTGCCGGCAATGACTCCGGCCGTCGCGCCGGTGGACCAGGAACCAGTCACCCAGCGCGTTAAGACGATGACCACGGTTGTACCGAGCACCACCGCAGCGATGAAGGCGACTACCCGCAGCCGCGGTCTTTGGGGAGAGTCCATGGGCTCACGGTACGGCACGGGAGCGTGCGGCAGGGCCACATGGCACCCTTGTGCACCCCGGTTAGAGTGAGGGCATGACGTTGGGGGACGCGGCCGGTCCGCTGATACACCTTCAGGACTACGTCTCGATCATTCTGCTCTCCAGCCAGATGCTCAACTCGACTTTGGAGGAAAAAGAGAACCGGGTCACCGAAATGGTCCTCACCACCCTGAACCCCACCACACTGATCGTTGGCAAAGTCATCGCCCGCTTCATGGTCAGCCTCGCCCAAATCCTGGTCTTTCAGACCCTCGTCGTCATCGGCTACCTCTTCTTCCGGGAAAAACTCGCCCTCCCCGACGTCGACCTCTCCCACCTCAGCTTCGAACCATGGACCATGATCGTCGGAGCGCTGCTGCTCATCGGAGGCTTCACGGACTTCACCGGTGTCTCGTCGCGATCGGCGCGATCATGCCCACCGCCAAAGACGCCGGAACGATCTTCGGACCCCTCTCATGGCCCTGATTTTCGTCCCCTTTCTTCGCCGTGACTCTTATCCTCTTGGACCACCGGGCACCCATCGTGCAGATCTTCACGTACTTCCCGCTCTCGACCCCCGTGACCGCCATGCTTCGCAACGGCATCGGGACCCTCAGCACCCTCAAGGCCACCCTCGTCATCGGGTTCCTCGTCATCGGGTTCCTCATCCTCCGCTTCGCCGTCCACCTCTTCCGCTACGGATCCATCCAATACTCAGGCAAACTCTCCCTCGCCGGAACCTTCCGCAAACGCAACGCCCTCACCGGGAAACGACTCCGTCCCCGCCGGCACGCGCGGGCGTTGACGGCTTTTCCTGAACGCTTCCACCATCTGCTCTGGAACCCCACGCCGCGAACCCCGGCAGCTCACCCAGTCCCGGCAAGATACATAGTCCGGCCAAGACCCGCTATCGCGGATCACCCATCGGAGGAGTCACATGCGCAAGCTAAAGGACACCAAGCCCATCGGGCACGCACTGATCTGGATTGCGATCTACCTCGTCGCCGTTAACATCGGCGACATCATCGGGGAAGCACTCGGCTTCCCCGGCCTCACGGGCATCGTGCTGATTATTCTGTCGATCGTGCTCATCATCTACCTGCGCGTGGGTGGCCGGCTTACGTTCTACGGGGTGTGTCCCGTGCAGCCCGGCACACTGCCACCCACGCTCTTCTACCTTCCTCTATTCGCGATCGCATTCCTGGCGTACACCAAAGGATTCGCGCCCGGACTTGACCTGGAAGCCATCGTCTTCGCGATTCTTTTGATGGCGGCCGTGGGTTTCATTGAGGAGCTCCTCTTCCGCGGTTTCCTGCTCCAGGCGCTGCGGACGCGCGGCAGCTTCACCCGCGCGATCATCATTTCAGGAGTCACCTTCGGCCTGGGGCACATCGTTAACCTCCTGCGGGGATACTCGCCCACTGACCAGGCCCTGCAGGTGGTCGCGGCAGTGCTCATCGGCATTGCCCTGGCATACTGCGTGGCGCTCACCGGGAGCATCATGCCCGGCGTTGCCTTCCACATCCTGTTCAACATCAGCGGCACGATTACCGCGCACTCCGTGGTCGGGGACTCCGTGACGGTAGGAATCATCGCGGCCGTGATGATCCCCTACATTCTGTTCTTGCGCAATCGCCTCGCCACGACCGGCCCTGCGGTCAGCGCCCCGGCCCTCAAGGTGGCATGAAGCTGGAGCACCACCGAGCATCGTCAGTCAATAGCAGGAGTAGTAGGAACCCCGCCCCTGCTCCAACCAGGGAGGACGCCACCCCTGCACGCCACCGCGTCAGGCGTCCTCGGGTTCCACGCCGGCGGTATGGCCCTCACAGCTGCAGTGCCTGTGGTTGCAGCCCTGCATCGGAGCCACCACACCTCATGGGGTCTAGAGTGGGGCCAACGGCCGCCACGGCCGAATCCGGGGGAAGAATCATGGTCGAAGCGCGCGTGCACATTGACAGGGTCAGGATGGCCTGCGGGTCTATCGCGCACACCGACCTGGTCCCAGTGGAATCCGCCCTGACGGGCAGGGCCGGATAGGTGTCGATCGCCGCAGCCCAACGCGATGTGCGGCGCGTCTATGCGGGCGGATTCTACGGTCAGCTGGTGTCCGGGGCGGTGTGGCTTGTGGCCGCCGCGGCGGCCACATGGTTCTCTCCACCGGCCGCTGTCGGCGCACTGTTCTTCGGTGGAATGCTGATCTACCCGCTGACGACACTCGTCATTCGGCTTTCCGGACGGCCCTCGTCGTTGCCGGCCGGGCACCCGATGGCACCCCTGGCGATGCAGATAGCGTTCACGGTACCGATCGGCTTTTTCGTGATCGTGGCCATGCTCGACGGACGCACTGACCTGTTCTTTCCAGCTGGCATGGTCATCGTCGGGGCGCACTACCTCCCCTTCGTCTTCCTCTACGGCATGCGCCTGTTCGCCGTCCTGTCCGCAGCACTGGTGGTACCAGGCGTCCTCCTCCTGTCTGGGCTGCCCGTCCCGTCCACCGTCGGCGGATGGTTCACCGGGGCACTGCTCATGGTCTTCGCTTTCCTGCTTCGCTCGTCCGCCCGCTCCCTGGAGAACACCCCGCTTAGCCGGGGACGCTGACGTGCCGGCTCGGGCCCTGCCCGGGTGCCCGCCGACGGCGGCCGAAACCGGATGCCGTTGGCACCGCCCGTGGAAGCATCGTAAGGAATCTGCTGCACCCGTATAACGAGAGGATCGGCAGAGACGGGGGCCAGGTCAACGGATCCGTGACAGGGCAGGGCAAACAGATCGTGGTGCTGCTCAGCGGTGACGACACCGCCTCGCCGGTACCGGACGTCACACCCCTGATAAGCGGGCTCGACGACGCTTCCACCGTTCTCGTGATCTAACGGTCCGGATATGGCGACAGCGACCTGGATGTCACGCACTGCACCGCACCGCACCGTGAAGAACATCTCCACCGAACTGCATGCCACACTCTCGACGCCGGGTGTGGACGATTCCTACGCCCTGATAGCCCACTCCCTGGCGGGAATCGACAGCCTGGACTATGTGAACCGCTTCCCCGGGGAAGTCTCAGCCCTCGTCACCATCGGACGGGGTCTGCTCCGAGCGGGACCTCGAACAGATCCGGCTGATGACGATCCACAACTATGCCGACCCGGCGCTCATCGATGAGAACAACCGCTCCGCGGAGAACGTCATCGCGGTGGCAGGATAAGGCACAAAGCCCCTATGACGGTGCCGCCCGTGGCCACTAGCGTGCTGTGAGGTGCACGGCGGTCCAGGTATCGGGCCGGTGTCCACGCAGTCCATGAACTAGGGGGAATCCGCATGTCCACAGATCAGGACGCACCCGGTGCCGCCGCCGGGCAGCGTGCATGTCCGGCACCACGGACGCTCAGGCAGAAAGACCCGCGAGAGCCTCCGGCGGACCGCCCGGCGCCGACAGTAAGGGAAACTTGCGGCGGACGGTTTGGCTACGATCCCGCGAACTGGCCCGCGCTCTGACGGGATGCCGCGGCGGCTTCGATGGCCCCACCGGGGCCACGTTGATCCGGCTGTCCCCGGCCCGGTTATCGGACGTAACGGCACGGCCTTCGCGGGGGCCCTTGCGTACGGCTCGCCCTAGCATATTTGTCATCTGGCTGGGGAGAACTATCGAGGTGACAGGTCCCTGAAGCCCTCCCCCGTCCCCTTGACGGGCGGGAGGCTGGGATATGGAGTGATGCAGCGCTTGTTCGCGTGAGGGCTAGGTTGGGCGTATGAGTGAACCTTCGAATGAACCGTCTCCTCCCGCCGCAGGGTTCAGCGCGGCAGCACGGATGAGCATCCGCAGCGAGCTCGACGCCACCCGTTATTCTGCCGTCGACGAGCATTGGGCTGGCGGAGTTCAGCCGCAATACGGAGTGGCGCCAAGAATCAGAATCGGACAGAACAAATGGTTCAACCTTCTCTGGCTGATCCCTATCGGGCTGCTGCTGCTAATCGTCGGGGTGGCGGTCGCCCAGGGCATCCGTGAACTGCCTCAGGTGGAGGCCTTCCTCCAGCGTTATCCCGGCGAGTCACAGCCGCTGCCGAATGCTCCGGTTGGATTGCCCGCGTGGGTCGGCTGGCAGCACTTCCTCAACATGTTCTTCATGATCTTCATCATCCGTTCCGGGGTGACGATCCTCGCAGACCATCCGCGGCTCTATTGGACCCGCCACTCGACGCCCGGCAAGGACTGGTTCCGGGTGCAGAAGCCCGTGCCCACGGCCCCGCTCTATACGGCGAAGCAGGACTCCATCACGCTGCCTGACGGTGTCGGTCTCCCGGGTCGGCGGCATTCGATCGGTCTGGCCCGCTGGTGGCATCTGGGCATCGACACTCTGTGGCTGGCAAACGGCGTCGTCTTCTACATCCTGTTGTTTACCACCGGACAGTGGATGCGGTTGGTCCCGGTGCGGTGGGATGTTTTCCCGAACGCCGTTTCGGTCGCGATTCAGTACCTCTCGCTGCGCTGGCCGGTCGAGAGCGGGTGGAACAACTACAACAGCCTGCAACTTCTCGCGTACTTCATCACGGTGTTCATCGCCCCGCCGGTGGCGCTCCTGACCGGGCTCGGCATGTCCCCGGCGTTGTCCACCCGGTTCCGTTGGGTGAGCCGGTTCTTCAACATCCAGGTGGCCCGGTCCCTGCACTTCTTCGTGCTGTGCTGGTTCATCCTCTTCATCGTCATTCACGTCGCTCTTGTGTTCACCACCGGTGCCCTGCGCAATCTGAACCACATCTACGCTTCGCAGAACACGGCATCCTGGACCGGGTTCTGGATTTTCGCCGCCTCAATGGTCGTGATCATCGTCGGGTGGGTCGCCGCGACCCCGTTCACGTATCGCCATCCGCGGGTCGTGCAACGCCTGGGTTACGCACTCGTAGGACCCGCTCAGCGGCTGTTCGAACATGTCGACTCGAAACCCGGCGAGTACACAGAGAAAGACGTCTCGCCCTATTTCTGGCACAACGGCAACTACCCCGACAGCGCAAAGTACAAGCAACTCCAGGCGGATGGCTTCATCGGTTTCAAGCTCGCTGTCGGCGGCCTCGTCGAGAACCCGGTCGAGCTGTCCCTCGGGGAGCTCCGGGCACTTCCCTATCAGGAGCAGATTACGCAGCATTTCTGCATTCAAGGCTGGTCCGGCGTGGCAAAGTGGGGCGGGATTTCCATGCAGACGATCCTGGACACCGTCCGTCCAAAGCCCGAAGCCAGATGGGTGGTCTTCTACTCGTTCGCCAACGGCCCGGAGGGCGGTCTCTACTATGACGCCCACGCCATCGAGCAGATGAGCTACCACCTCACGATGCTCGCGTACGACATGAACGGCGCACCCGTTTCGTTCGGCCACGGGGCACCGCTTCGCCTTCGCAACGAAGTCGAGCTCGGATTCAAAATGGTGAAGTGGATCCAAGCCATCGAGTTCGTCGAAAGCTTTGCGGACATCGGGGGCGGGCTGGGCGGTTACAACAACGACCACGAGTTCTTTGGCTACCGGCAATCCATATGACCGAATCGAAACCCTTCCTTCCTTCCGTCGCCAAGGAGCGGTGCCGATCGGGCCCATGATGGTTACGGTCGCAGCGGATCGTCTTCACGGGTACGCACCAAAAACACGGCTCACGCCGCAGGTGACGTCAGAACCACGTCGGGATAGGCACAGCCATGGGTGATCGATCAGTTCTGGGCGGCAGCGGCGGCGGCAAACACCGCCACCCTCGAACGGAGTTCCTGGCCCCCGTGGTTCTTCCCGGGAACCGGACTGTCCTCAACGGACTCGAACCCATCATCGCCTCTGCGTACCGGTCCGGCCGGCATCCCTCATTCGGCGACCCGGCCCCGTCCTTACCCGTTTCAGAAGCGCGGCTCACCGCAGAATCCCCACACCCGCGCACGAAAATGGCGCCGACAGTCCTCGACCCGGCGCGGTCGCTTCCGGAACTCTCGGCCCCGGTCGTGGGCCGAATCCTGCTCAACATGGTTGAGCTACTCGGTACTCGCGACAACTTCACGAGCCGGCAGATGCTGGAGATCATCGATCACGAACTGGGGCGGGATCAGCGCCGGGAAGAACCGGCAGGGCATCCTCTGAGGCGTGTCGGCCCCATCATCCGCGGCTCAAATCTGCGCCCCATCCATGCACCCCGTCCAGGCACCTGTCCTGCCGGCTTGACGGGTTGTTAGGCCACGGGTTGTCGTTCCGGCGGTGTCGAAGCAACGCCTGAGAATCTCTGCGGCCATGGTGTGCAACTTCTGGTTGCGGCTGATCGAGGCCTGAGGAAGGACGTCGGAGGCTTCCTCCTGCGAGCACCTGCTCTGCGCAATGATCACCCCGCAGGCGAGGTTGATCGCTGTCCTGCCCTCCATCGCGCCCTTCGATGACCGCCGAGCAGATCCGCTGAGCAGATCCGCTGAGCAGATTCTGATGCCACGGCGCAGGGCATCACTGGCCACGTCCGCAAAGTCGACTGCAACGCCGACGGCGTCCCCGGTAGACAGGCCCGGGCCGGGGCAGAAAAGGCCAGCACTGCAGTCGTTTCCGGGCGTTGCTGAAGGGGCACGGCCAGCGCGGCAGGGTTTCCTGCTGCGGCGGGTTCACTGCCGTATCCGGCCCAGCGCCGCTCTGCTGCGGCGTCGGCATCTGCCGCCACCGTCGTGCGCCCAACAGCGTTATCAACCACGTGGTGCACAAATGCCGACAGCCGGGACCGCAACGAGCCCGATGATGATGAGCTTTGCCGCCGGAACCCACCGGCGACGGTAGCCGCGAAAAGCCAACCGTGACATCTCCCAGCACCCCTGCTGTCGTTGCCACGAGACGACAACCGGATCGTCGCCGCGTCCCGACGCACTGACCCGGAGCCCCTTCCCGTTGGACTGCCGTGCGATGGCTCACGGAAGCGCTGGAGGACGCCTCCCGCTGCAAAGTACCCGGCTGGGCGTAACCTGCTAGGCGGCGTCGACGGCGGCCAGCGCGCCGACGAAGCCCGCGGGCAGTCCCAGCGCCACAGCGTCCAAGTCCAGAAGCAGGCCGCCGTTCCCGGGTGCCACAAATGCCTCCACCGTGGCCGGGTCGACCCGCAATCCGGTACCCCGGGACTTCAGCAGGGCCTCCTTGCGGGCCCACGCGGACGCCCGCCACAGAGTCGCCGTATCCGGCGCCAGGGCGCGTAGAAGCTGCCGTTCGGACGGTGTGAGGGCAACGGCGTCGAACCCGGGAAACGTCACACCGGCGCTGTGCTCCAGGTCGACGCCGACAGAGGCCGCAAGTGCACCGTTCGCCCCCAGACCCCTGGCGGCCAGCAGGGCCCAGCCCCGGCTGCGGGACAGGCTGAGGGTGAGACACGCGGCTCCTCCGTCGACCCGGTAGCCGGGCCGGCCGTGGTCAAGCTCCGGGCCTGTGCCGCAGTCCGGGCACGAATAGTTCGCTGACAGATCTTCGGGGTGTACGCCGAGGATCTCCGCCGCGAATCCGCGCAGTGCCATCCTGCCGGAGAGAAAGTCGTGCCGCACGAGGGGGTCCGCGATGCGGGCGGCCCGTACACGTTCCACAGAGTCGAGAACTGCCCCGCCGTCCGGCCACCCGTCCGGTCCGACGTCGGCAAGACGAACGGACCGGACGGTGATTCCGGCTGCGGCAAGTGTTCTGCCGTTTTCTAGCGTTGGACTGCTCCGAAGCGCTCGTGGGCAACGGCAACCGCGCCTTCACGGGCCGCCGACGCCTCATCGGCGGTCAGCGTGCGGTCACTGGCGCGGAAGCGCAAGCTGAAGGCCAACGACTTCTTGCCCTCCTCGATGCCTTGGCCCGCGTACACGTCGAACAGGGCGACGTCCTCGAGGAGGCCACCGGCACCCGTCCGGAGAGCGGCAAGCACCTCTTCCGCCGGGACGTCCAGCGGCACCACGAGGGCTACATCCTGGGTGGCGACCGGGAAGGTGGAGAGGTGCCGGGAGACAATCACGTCGGCCGCGGCCTCGAAGAGCGCGTCGGCGTTGAATTCGAGCGCAACGGAGCGGGCGGGCATGTCGTGCGCGGCCAGCAGCTTAGGGTGCAGTTCGCCGGCGTAGCCCAGGACCTCGCCGGTGCGGAGCGCAAGCTGCGCCGCCCGTCCCGGGTGGAAGGCCTGGTGGCTGCCCTGGCTGATGACGATTTCGACGCCGAGCACGTCTCCTGCGATCCGCGCGATGTCCAGCGCATCGGCCCAGTCCCAGGCCCGGGCCGTGTGGCCTGCGGCGACGGGTGAGTCATGTCCGGTGAGCACCGCGGCAACGTACAGCGGCTGGTCCGGGACGCCGTCGTACAGGCCGTCCAGCACCTCGTCAGTGGGCCGGATTCCCAGTGGCGGGATCGTGGCGGTGCCCAGCGTATCGCCCGGCAGGAAGACGAGTCCGGCCTCAAACAAGGCAAGATCCCGGAAGCCGCGCGAATGGTTGCGCTTGGCTACCTCGATCAACCCCGGCAGGATCGAGGTGCGCAGGTAGCCCTGCTCCTCGCTGATGGGGTTGGCGAGCTTGAGCGCTTTCCTCGCGGTTCCCGCCGCGGGTACGCCAAAAGTGTCATTGGCGGCTTGCGAGACGAACGGGTACGCAAGCACCTCGGTGAGCCCCGACGCTGCCAACGCCTGCACCAGACGTCGGCGTTGCTGCTGCACGCGGGTCAGTCCGCGGCCTGGAGGCGCCACCGGCAGGGACGCCGGAATCTTGTCATAACCAACCAGCCGGGCGATCTCCTCGGACAGATCCTCCTTGGTTTCCAGGTCGTTCCGCCAGCTCGGGGCCGTCACCAGGTAGCCGCTGTCGCTCTTGTCGACGACGGCGCCCAGGTCCTCAAGCGAGGTGCGGATCTGGCTCTCGGTGAAATCGATGCCGATGCGTTCCGCGGCGAAGGTTGCGGGCAGTTCTACGGCAACGGCATCCGGCGCGGTTCCGACGTCGGTCCCCTCGGCGACGGCAGTGCCGCCGGCAAGGTCCACGAGGAGGTCAACGACCCGCTGGGCGGCGATGTTGGCGACGTGCCAGTCGACGCCGCGTTCGAAGCGTTTGGAGGCCTCGGACGGGAGTTTGTGGCGGCGGCGGGAGCGTGCGATGGACACTTCGTCGAAGTGCGCGGCCTCCACGAGGACGTTGGTGGTGGAGTCGGACACCTCAGTGGCGGCCCCGCCCATCACGCCGGCGATGCCGATCGCACCGGAATCGTCGGTAATGAGGAGGTCCTCGACGTCGAGCGTGCGTTCCTTGTCGTCCAGGGTGGTGATCTTTTCCCCGGCCACCGCCCGACGGACCACGATGTCACCGGACAGGGTGTCCCGGTCGTAGCAGTGGGTGGGCTGGCCAAGTTCCAGCATGACGTAGTTGGAGATGTCCACTGGCAGCGAAATTGAGCGGATTCCGGCGAGCCGCAGCCGGGAGGTCATCCACGGGGGCGTGGGCTTCGTGGCGTCGACGCCGCGGACGGTGCGGACCACAAACCGGTCGCAGCCGGGCTTGCCGTAGATAGGGGCGTCATCGTTGAGCTTCACCCCGTGGCCCCCTGCAAGCTCAGCAGGTGCCTGGACTCTGGTTGCCGGGTCCGTGAAAGCCGTGCCGGTGGCGTGGGCATACTCCCGGGCCACACCCCGGATCGAGAAAGCGTAACCACGATCCGGGGTGACGTTGATTTCGGCGGCCTGGTCGTAGAGGCCCAGCAGCTCCATGGCGTCCGAACCGATTTCCGGGTCCAGCCCGATCCTTGACAACACCAGGATGCCGTCGTGGTCCTCGCCGATGCCGAGTTCACGCACGGAGGCGATCATGCCGGCGGACAGGTGCCCGTAAGTTTTGCGGGCGGAAATGCGGAAGTCGCCGGGCAGCACAGCACCCGGAAGGGTGACCACCACCTTGTCACCTTCGACGAAGTTGTGGGCGCCGCAGATGATGCCCTGGACGCCCGAGGGGTCGATGCCCTCACCCGTGAGGCTTTGTTGCTGACCTTCAGGGACCACCCGGACCTGGCACCAGTTGATGGTCTTGCCGTTGGTCTGGGGTTCCTTGACGATGCTCAGGACCTGACCCACCACGATGGGGCCCTGGAGCGCGTCCGTAGGCCGGTGCACTGCTTCTTCTTCAAAGCCGACCTTGACGAGGTCTGCCATTACGTCTTCGGCTGTCGCTTCGGCCGGTACTGCTGCGAATTCACGCAGCCAGGAAAGTGGGATACGCATGCTTAGATCTCCATCCCGAAGTGCTCGCTGAATCGTACGTCGCCTTCGATCATGTCGCGCATGTCGCCGACCTCGTTGCGGAACATGAGAGTCCGCTCGATGCCCATGCCGAAGGCGAAACCTGAATAGATGTCCGGATCGATGCCCGCGGCACGGAGCACATTGGGATTGACCATTCCGCAGCCGCCCCATTCGATCCAGCTGGGGCCACCTTTGGCGCCCGGGTGCCAGATGTCCAGCTCTGCGGAAGGTTCGGTGAACGGGAAGTAGTTGGGCCGCAGCCGGATCTGCGCCTCGTCGCCGAACATCTGCCGGGCGAAGTGCTCCAGGGTGCCGCGGAGGTCCGCCATGCTGAGCTTTTTATCGATGGCCAGGCCCTCGAACTGGTGGAACACCGGCGTGTGGGTGGCGTCGAGTTCGTCGGTGCGGAAGACCTTGCCCGGGCACAGGACGTAGATGGGCAGTTCGCGTTCCAGCATGGAGCGGACCTGCACCGGAGAGGTATGGGTGCGCATCAGCAAGTGGGCTTCGGGCGGCTCCACGAAGAACGTGTCCTGCATTTCGCGGGCGGGGTGGTCCGGCTTGAAGTTCAGCGCATCGAAGTTGAACCACTCGGACTCCACCTCGGGACCTTCGGCGATTTCCCAGCCCATGCCCACAAAGATGTCCGCGACGCGTTCCTGCAGGGTGGAGAGCGGGTGGCGTGCACCGGCACGACGGCGGCGCGGAGCGGCGGTGACGTCCACGGTCTCCTCGACCAGGATCCGCGCGTCGTTCTCCGCAACGAGTTCAACCGTACGTTCCGCGAGCGCCTTGTTGACCCGTCCGCGGGAAGAGCCCATGAGCTTGCCGGCGGCGGCCTTCTGGTCCTTGGCTAGTCCACCGATTTCACGATTGGCGAGGCTCAGCGCGGACTTCTCGCCGGTGTGCGCGAGGCGAACGGCCTTAAGTTCGTCGAGCGTGGAGGCGGCGGCTATGGCGGCAACGGCCTGGTCTACGGCGGCGGTGATGGCGGCTTCATCCAGGGGATTCGGGACGCCGGCGCCCGGCAAAGTTTCAGTCATCTACTGTTCTTAGCTATGAGTCGGTTCATGCCGGCGGCACGGGACCATTAGCTGCAGGGACCGGCGCACCGACAAAGGGCAGGGCTCGCCAAATAACTCCGGCGGGCACTCGTCTTCAGTCTAGTTGAACCGACCCGGTGAACGCGTCCGGTCGACCCAATCGGAACGGCGCACGGTTAGCATGGGGCCATGACGCCGGGAGAACGGCTGCGGCAGCTGGCCAATGTAGTGAACGGAACCACCCCGCTGGGGTTGCTGCTGGCCGGCTGTGCCCGTACCCCTCTCCGCGGCGGTCCACGCGGACTGCTGATCGCCACCGGATACCGCTGGCGATTGCCCAAAGCCGGCGCCTTCACGGTGGGCAACGTGGTGATCTTCCGCTCCGGACCTGCGGAAGTCCTGGCCAGCCCCGTGCTGCTGGGGCATGAGGAGCGCCACTGCACCCAGTACGCCTGGTGCCTGGGCCTGCCGTTTCTGCCGCTGTACTTCCTTGCGGCAGGCTGGTCCCTGGCCCGAACCGGCAACCCCGGCTCGCGCAACGTTTTCGAACGGCACGCCGGCCTCCGGGCCGGGGGCTATCCGGAGCCAACGCACGCCCACTCCCCACACAGGCCCAGCGGCCCCCGAACGGATCGAGGCACGACATGACCGACAGCCCCAGGACCATCTCAGTCAGTGGAACCGGCAGCGCGGAAGCAGCGCCGGACCTGCTGACCCTTTCGATCGGCGTCGAGTGCCGGCAGGAAGGCGTGGACAGGGCGTACGGTAAGGCAGGCCGCGTCTCCGCCGCCATGACCGCCGCACTTCGCCGCCATGGCATCGCGGACCCGGACATCACGACGTCGGGACTTAACGTCCGTGCGGAAGTGAACTGGCAAGAAGGCCAGGGGCAAGTGGTCTCGGGCTACCTGGCCTCCAGTGCGCTCAGTGTACGGATCAGGGAGCTGGGCTCATCCTCGGACGTCATCGCAGCGGCGGTCTCGGCCGGCGGCAACGACGTCCGGCTGAACGGGCTGGAGCTCGGCTTCGCTGATCCCGCCGCGGTCACCGCGCTGGCCCGCGCAGCAGCCTGGCAGGACGCCCTCACCACTGCTGGGCATTTTGCCTCTCTCGCCGGCACATCGCTGGGCAGAGTGGTCTCCTTGGCGCAGCAAACCGGGCACCCTGCGCCGATCCCGCTCGCGAGGATGCAGCGGGCCGCCGCGGTGGAGCCGCTGGCTGTGGAGGCCGGCCAGTCCAGCGTCACCGCCACGGTCTCCGTGGTGTGGGAATTGCTCGACTGAGCCGGCGGGTCGCGTGCCGGGCGCGCGCTGCTTGTCCAGCTAGTGGGTGGCGCCGGCGGCGATCTTCAGGTCCGCCGTCGTGCCCAGGGTGGTGCGGACGACGGCGGCGAGCGCCTCCGTCATGTGCTCCAGCGTCAGCGACGGCTGATTGCTCCCCGGGGGCAGCTGGGCCGGTTCGTAGGGAACATGGACGAACCCTCCCCGCGTTCCGGGACGGTGCCGCAGGGCATGCATCAACCCATAGAAAACGTGGTTGCAGACGTAGGTGCCGGCCGTCTGCGAGATCTCGGCCGGGATCCCCGCCGCGAGGAGCGCTGCGAGTGCAGCCTTAACCGGAAGGGTGCTGAAGTAGGCTGCCGGTCCCCCGCTGACCACCGCCTGGTCCACGGGTGAGTTGCCCGCATTGTCAGGAATCCGCGCGTCGTCGCAGTTGATGGCAATCCGTTCCAGCGAAATCCGGGGCCTTCCCCCGGCCTGGCCGGCGCAGACCACGAGATCCGGTCCGTAGTGATCCAGCGCCGCTTCCAGGACCCGGGTCGCTTCCCCGAAGACACACGGCAGTTCCACGGCCCGCGCGTCCAGTCCCTCCGCACGGAGCCGGGCAGCAGCCTGCCTCGCGGCCGACCAGGACGGGTTGGTGCTTTCGCCGCCAAACGGCTCGAATCCTGTCAGCAAAATCATCGCCCCAGCCTAGCAACGGCTGCGGGTGCTGGGCACCAGCGGTGGCCTGCGGGGCGGGGCCGGGGGGATTCGAAAGCGGCAAGGTCCTTGACTTAAACTCGAACATACCTTCGAATAGAGCGATGAGATGGGACGCACAAGCACTCAGGCCGGCGCCTGCCGGCAGCGCAGGAGGCAGCAGTGCGGCAACAGAAGAGGACACTGCCGTCGGTGGTGCCCTCGGTCCCGGCAGGGCCGGGACAGCGCCCGCCGCCGATGCCCTGCTACCCCTCATAGGGCTGGTGCGGTCCGTAACCACCCCCGAATTCGCCGGCGTCACTTTCCACGAGGTCACCGCAAAATCGGTGCTCAATAAAGTGGCCGCCGGTTCCCGGATGCCGTTCGAGTGGACCATCAACCCCTACCGGGGCTGCAGCCACGCCTGCGTCTACTGCTTCGCCCGGAAGAGCCACACCTACCTTGATTTCGACGCCGGGCTGGACTTTGACAGTCAGGTGGTGGTGAAGATCAACGCCGCGGAGGTCCTGCGCCGGGAACTGGCAAAACCGTCGTGGGGCCGGCAGCATGTGGCCCTGGGCACCAACACCGATCCCTACCAGCGGGCCGAGGGCAGGTACCGGCTCATGCCGGGCATTATTGCAGCGCTGGCGGACTCCGGCACTCCCCTGTCCATCCTGACCAAGGGGACGCTGCTGGCCCGGGACATTCCCCTCCTGAAGCACGCCGCGGCCCAGGTTCCCGTCGGCGTAGGGATTTCCCTGGCAATGACGGACGAACGGCTTGCCGAAGCGGTGGAGCCAGGTACGCCCGGTCCCCGGGCCCGGCTAAAGCTCATCACCCGGTTGCGGGAGGCGGGGCTGCCGTGCGGGGTCATGGCAATGCCCATCCTGCCGTGGCTCTCGGACAGCGACGAAGCTCTCGATTCCCTGTTCGGGTCCCTGGCCGAGGCGGGTGCCACCGGCGTTACCGCCGGCGCGCTCTACCTCAAGCCCGGCACCCGGGAGTGGTTCATGCAGTGGATCGCGAGGGAACATCCGCAGCTCGCCGGCAAGTACCGCCGGCTCTACGGATCAGGTTCGTACGCCTCCAAGGAGTACTTCGATTGGCTGGCCGGCCGCATCAGGTACTTCAAAGCCCGCCATGGCTTTCTCGGATCGCAGGGCTTCGGCCACCGCGGCCTCAACGACCCCGCCGGCAGCGGCGACCCCAGGGACGAGGAAGCGCAGTACCCCGCGGGCAGCATTCCTGAGGCGGCAGAGGCCCCCGCCGGACCGCGGCCGGGCACACCGGTCGCGCAGCCCACTCTGTTTTAGAAGTTTTTACTCTTTCGGCCCGGGACGGATGCCCTGTCCGGTCTCCGCTGCCGGCAGCCGGTCCAATAAGGCCCCGACAATGGGCAGGTCGGCCGGGATCCAAGGCAGTCCCAAGACCTCATCGCGGTCGCGGATGTCGATCCAACGCAGCTCATCGTGGTCCTGGAGTGGGTGCGGAACTCCGTCACGTACTTCCGCCAACCACACCCGCATCCTTGCCCGGGCGTTGAGGGGCCAGCCCTCAGCGGACCCACTGTCCAGTTCGGTGCCGAGCAGGATGCTCACGCCCAGTTCTTCCAGCAGCTCGCGGTGCAGGGCCTGCTCGGCGGTCTCGCCCGGCTCGACCTTGCCGCCGGGGAACTCCCACATCCCGGCGAACTGCGGGGGCGCCGTCCGGCGCGCCACCAGTAGCCGGCAGGGCCCCGTCAAGGAATCCACTACCGCGCCGCCCACAACCTGTACCAGTCCGTTCACGTCCCCAAGTCTAGGTGCGGCACAAGCATGAAGGAGAATAGGAGTGGACACTTACCTGAGCGCCCGGAATACCGTGCCCGCCTGTCCCGTTGGACACCTCAGTCTCCACCTCCGATTTAACTTGCCGCATTCTCCTGGCATCAGCCGGGAACGTTCCTGAAAAGCAGATGAATGACAACCACAGCACAAGCCCCGGCGACAGCCAAGAGCACCAACCGCCATCTTGCCCTGGCCATTCTTTCCCTTGCCATGGGCGGATTCGGTATCGGCACCACCGAGTTCACCATGATGGGGCTGCTCAAGGAGGTGGAGCAGGGTCTCAACATCAGCACCCCGGAGGCGGGGCACCTCATTTCGGCCTACGCACTTGGTGTGGTGGTCGGAGCACCACTGCTGGCGGCCATCGGCGCTAAGATGCCGCGGAAATACCTTGCGTTGGGGCTCATGCTGTTCTTTAGCATCGCCAACCTTGCCTCGTTCATCGCACCGGACTATGGCACCATGCTGATCTCCCGCTTCGCTGCCGGGCTGCCCCACGGTGCCTTCTTCGGCGTTGCCGCCGTGATCGCGGCATCATTGGTCGCCCCGACACGGCGTGGCTGGGCCATCTCGATGGTGATGGCCGGGCTGACCGTCTCCAACGTCATCGGAGTTCCGTTCGGCACTTGGCTGGGACAGACCTATGGCTGGCGGTTGCTGTTCCTGCTGGTGGGCGTGATCGGCATTCTCACGCTGGTGATGCTCTTCAAGTTCCTGCCGTTCCAAGAGCCGCACGCCGATGCAAGCTTCCGCCGCGAACTGGGCGCCTTGAAACGGCTCCAGGTCTGGCTGGCAATCCTGATCGGGATCGTCGGGTTCGGCGGTTTCTTCGCGACCTACACCTATATCGCGCACACCATGACCTCCGTGGCGGGCATCCCTGCTGCCTGGCTGCCGCTGGTGGTCGCCCTCTACGGGCTGGGCATGGTGGCCGGCAACATCATTGGTGGCCGGATCGCGGACAAGTCCGTGATGGGAACCATCTACTGGGTGCTGCCGGGCATCGCCGTTGCACTCGTGGTCTACGCCGTCGCCGTGCACTGGCCGTGGTCCGCCTACGTCATGGTCTTCGTCGTCGGCGGCGCAGGCTCCCTGCTGGTTCCTGCGCTCCAGACCCGGCTGCTGGACGCTTCTCCGGATGCGCCCTCGCTCGCTTCCTCACTCAACCATGCGGCCCTCAATGTCGCCAACGCCCTGGGCGCGTTCCTCGGAGGACTCGTCATCGCGTGGGGTTGGGGCTACGTCGCTCCTGCCCTGGTTGGTGCTGTGCTGGCGGTCCTGGGCCTGGGAGTTGCCCTCATCAGCGGACTCGTGGAACGCAAAAGGCCGCTGGTCCGGTAGCGCGTACTGCGTCTACCGGACCCGCGGCCCCCGTCAATTGCGGTGCTGGGACTTCACCGGCTCGGGCTCCTGCCGTGCCGGCCCCGGAACCACGGCTGAGGGCCGCCCCGCACTGTCGCGCTGCACATCCGGTTCCAGGTAGATCACGCGGGCGATCGGAACGGCCTCGCGGATCCGCGTCTCGGCACTGTCAATCGCGCGGGCAATATCCTGGCCGGTATCGGAGCGGCCGATGCGGATCTTGGCCGCAACCAGCAGTTCCTCGGGGCCGAGGTGCAAGGTCTTGAGATGGATGATCGACGTACCGTCGGATTCGATGGCCGCTTCGATCTTGGCGACGTCGTCCTTGGTGGCTGATTCACCCAGAAGCAGCGACTTCGTTTCGACGGCGAGGACGGCGGCGATCGCCACCAGCAGCAAGCCGATCATCGCGGTGCCCAACGCATCCCAAATACCGTTTCCGGTCAAAAGCGTCAGGCCAACGCCGAAGAGCGCGAAGACCAGGCCCAGCAGGGCGCCAAAATCCTCGAGCAGGATGACGGGAAGCTCGGGCTGCTTGGCACTGCGGATGAACCTGATCCAGGTCTGCTTGCCGCGGATGTGGTTGGACTCGATGATCGCCGTCCGGAACGAGAAGGACTCGGCCAGGATGGCGCCGACCAGCACAGCAAGTGGAACCCACCAGAACGCGCCCTCGATAGCGTGCGGGTGCTGGAGCTTCCCCCACGCTTCGTACAAGGCAAACAGGCCACCCACGCTGAACAGCACGATCGCGACGATGAAAGCGTAAATATAGCGCTCACGCCCGTAACCGAACGGGTGCTCCGGACTCGCGGCCTTCTTGGCGCGCTTGCCGCCCACCAGGAGGAGGAGCTGGTTGCCGGAGTCGGCGAGCGAGTGGATCGCTTCGGCCAGCATCGAGGAGGAGAACGTCAGGAAGTACGCGACGAATTTCAGGACGGCGATTGTCAGGTTGGCAGCAAGCGCTGCAACTATCGCCTTGGTACCGCCGTTTGCAGCCAAAAGAGCTTCTCCTTAGGGGTTTGACCGGATGGTGGACTCCGGCCGGTGCCTGCGTCCACATGGAATACCGTACCCGTTATCGAGGTCACCGGGCATCGCCGCCGGGCGCCGGAGCCATCTCCACGGCAGCCCATGAGGGCAGGTCAAGGGGGCAGGTAACGATTGGGGGTGATCCTGCTGACAAGCAAACCCGCCTATGTTAGCTTGAAGCCATAATCGGGATTCACTCTTTGAATGCCGACGAATATGTAGGAGGAGTAATGGGCTTTCTAGGCTGGATCATTCTCGGACTCATAGTAGGTGCAATCGTCAAGGCAGTCATGCCTGGCAGGGTCGGCGGCGGTTGGGTCACCAGCCTCGTGCTTGGCGTTGTCGGCGCCATTGTCGGCGGGTGGATCGGCGACCTGCTGTTCGGCGGCGGCAGAATGGAATTCTGGAATCTCGGTTCCTGGGTTCTCGCGATTGTCGGCGGCCTGGCGGTTGCCGGTATTTACGGCGCCATCACGGGACGGAACAAGACCACCTAACGCTGCGCGAGCGACGGCGGGAGCTCACCTTCGGGTGGACGCCCGCCGTACTTTTTTGCCCTTGGAGGTGCAGCCCCCGGGCACTCCCCCGCGGCGTCCCGGGGGTACGGCGGTGGAGCGGTTCGGCGCCCGCCAGCGTGGCGACTACTCCGCCGCCGGGATGCGACCCTGCTGGGCACGGGCACTGGCGTACAGGCAGACCGTAGCGGCGGTGCCCAAATTCAAGCTTTCGGCAGCGCCGTAGACGGGGACGGCAACGCCGTGATCGGCCAAGGCAAGATCATCCTCGGACAAGCCCTGCGCCTCGTTGCCGAAGAGCCACGCAGTAGGGGCTTCCAAGGCGTACCCTCCACTCTGGGCCGGTGCGCCGAGCCGCCGGGCGGCATTCTGATCCTGCAGCCGGTCCAGATTGAGCTGGCCGTGCCCGTCAGCAGCCAGGACGCCGATGCCGCGCTCCTTGCAGCGCGCGACGATCTCCTCGACCCCGGCGCCCAGCGCCACCGGGAGGTGGAACAGCGAGCCCGCTGTCGAGCGCACGGCCTTGGGGTTGTAAATGTCCACACTCGACGCCGTGAGGATGACGGCGTCCGCCCCGGCTGCGTCAGCGGCCCGGAGCACCGTGCCGGCGTTGCCCGGGTCCCGGACCTCACAGAGCACCGCCACCAGGCGGGGCCCGGCGTCGAGCACCTGTTCGAGGCTCACGTCCAGGAAACCGCAGACAGCGAGAATGCCCTGGGGCGTAACAGTATCGGCCATTGCCGCCAGCACTTCGTCGGTGGCGAGGAACGCCGTGGTGCCCTCTGCCAGCGCCTCCAGGTCAGGATGCCGGTCCAGGCAGGATTCGCTGGCGTAGACCTCGTAGACGATGCCGGGCTCGCCCGCAGCAACTCTTTTCTGATGCAGTGAAAGAGCTTCACGAACCGCCTGCGGACCCTCCGCGAGGAATTCGCGGCGCTTTAAACGGGCCGGACGCCCGGCAAGTTGAGCCACCTTCCGGACCCGATCAGCTCGGGGGTTGGAAAGTATCAAATCTTGCGGGCGCCCGGTTTCGTTCATACAAGAACCTTAGTAGCTTTTTCAGCCGGTTCCTGAACGCAGGGTTCGTGAAGTACCTCGGGTACTACTCGGCAGCCTTGTCGGCGGCAGGCTTCTTGGCAGCGGCCTTCTTGGCCGGAGCCTTCTTCGCGGCCGGCGCCTGGACAGCCGGAGCAGCCTCAGCCTGGACCTGGACGGCCGGAGCCGACGTGTCGGCGGGCAGCGAATCCTTGGCAATCTGGACCAGCGCGGCGAAGGCGTTGGCGTCGGAGACGGCAAGCTCGGCCAGCATACGGCGGTCAACCTCGACCTCAGCGGCCTTCAGGCCCTGGATCAGACGGTTGTAGGTCAGGCCGTTGGCGCGGGATGCAGCGTTGATGCGCTGGATCCAGAGGCGACGGAAGTCGCCCTTCTTCTTCTTGCGGTCGCCGTAGCTGTACACAAACGAGTGCAGCAGCTGCTCTTTGGCCTTGCGGTACAGGCGTGAACGCTGTCCACGGTAGCCTTTGGCGCGCTCAAGGATAACCCGGCGCTTCTTGTGGGCGTTGACCGCCCTCTTCACACGTGCCACGTGCGTACTCCTTCGAAAATCTGATCCCAAGCATCTACTGCCGGAACAACCGGCTGGCCTGAGAAGCCTTTTTGGTAGTTGACCGCTGCCAGGTGGCAACAGTCAGAGAACTTGGAACTTAGATGCCGAGCATCTTCCGGATAACCTTGGCGTCGCCCTTGAAGACGATCTTGTCGCCGGCGAGGCGGCGGGTCAGCCTGGAGGACTTGTGCTCGAGGTAGTGACGGCGGTTGGCCTGCTGGCGGCGCAGTTTGCCGCTGCCGGTCAGCTTGAAGCGCTTCTTAGCACCGCTGTGGGTCTTCATCTTCGGCATGGTAACCGATCTCCTTACGTATCCGCAGACAAGGTCTGCAGTCTTTCGTGCAGCCGCCCCTGCGGGCGGCATGCTGGTTGCTTGCTGCCGGACATTGCTGTCCGGCGGCCCTGAACTAGTTGGTCTTCTTGGTTCCCGGCTTGGCGGCGGCCTTGGGGGCAGCCGGCCGTGCAGCAGGCTTCGGCGCGGAAGGGCGCGGAACCGGCTTGGGAGCCGCGACCGGCTTTGGTGCCGCAGCCGGGGCTGCGGTGTCAACCGCGGGAGCCTTGGCTGCAGCCGGCCTGGTCTCTGCAGCCTTGGCCGCAGCCGGCTTGGTTGCTGCCGGCCTGGCGGCCGCTTTCGGAGCTTCTGCCTTGGGGGCCTTGGCAGCCTCCTGCTTGGGCGCTGCCTGGACCGTGGCCTTGGCAGCCGGAGTCTCCTCCACCGTGACGGCTGGAGCCGGTGTGGTTTCTACGGCGTCAGTCTGAACGTTGCCGGCCGGCGCCTTCACGGCGTCCGGAGCGGTTTCGGCTGCAGGGGCCTCTGCTGCCGGAGCCTCCGTGGCCGTGACTTCGGCCGCGGAGGGCTCGGTCCGGACCTGGTAGCCCTCCGGAAGAAGGTCGGCCAGCGACTGGGTCAGGGGCGCCTCGGGTCCGGATGTATCGACGCGGGACCCACCTGAAGCCTTGGCTTCGTTCTCGGCCTTGGCATCCGCACGCTGCGTTGCGCGGCGTGCTTCTGCCTTGGCCTCGGCCTTGTTCTTCAGGGGACCGACCACCATGACCATGTTGCGGCCATCGATGCGCGGGCTGGACTCGACGATACCGACTTCGGCGACGTCGTCCGCGAAGCGCTGGAGCAACCGGATGCCCATTTCGGGGCGCTGCTGCTCGCGGCCGCGGAACTGGATCATGGCCTTGACCTTGTCACCGGCGCCGAGGAAGCGCAGCGCATGGCCGCGCTTGGTTTCGTAGTCGTGGGTGTCGATCTTCAGGCGGAAGCGGATTTCTTTCAGGACCGTATTGGTCTGGTTCTTCCGGGCTTCACGTGCCTTGACGGCGGCCTCGTACTTGTACTTGCCGAAGTCCATCAGCTTGCACACCGGAGGCTTGGCCTGGGGTGCTACTTCAACGAGATCAAGATCGGACTCGGCAGCCAAACGCAGGGCATCCTCAATACGGACAACCCCTACTTGCTCGCCTGCAGGGCCGACCAGCCGCACCTCGGGGACGCGGATACGCTCATTGATTCTTGGCTCGCTAATGTTAAAGCTCCTGTGTTCGTGAGGGGTATTCCACCGGCAAAAAGAGAAGGCCCCCAATTGCCGGAGCAATCGAAGGCCTCGAAGATCGGAAGTGCCTGTCCCATATGAGACGGCGATACATTCCACGGACTGGTGTCCGCGGGAATGCCCGACCAGGTACCCGGCAACCTTGCTTCCTGGGAAGCCTCCCGAAGGAGAGCGGCTGACGCGGGTGGGAGAGAACTCCGCTTGCAAACTGAAAGTCGATTGTACAGAACAAATCCCGTCCGGCGCACCTGCATGACGTGCATGCTGGCTGCTAACGGGGTTCCGTTGTCTTTCTGCTCCAGCGGTTCAGATGAATCTGAACTGGAACGAAATAACGACAATCAGTCGGTCTGTGACAAGCTTACCAGCATGAGCACAGCAGATAGTAATTCACACGTGTACGAACCCGCCGGGGCCCCGGCCGACGTCTCACAGCAGATCCGCGACATCTCTGAGGTGCCTGCAATCGAGGTCATCACCACCGCCGCCGTGCACCTCATGAGTGCCGCGGCCGTGAAGCTTGGACTCGCCGCCGAGGAGAACGCCGAAGAACTCAAGGACCTCGACGAGGCCCGGAAGCTGATCACCGCCCTGGCCGGGCTGGTCACCGCCGCAGCGCCCGAGATCGGCTCCCAGCACGCCGGACCGTTGCGCGATGGCCTGCGGTCCCTGCAGCTGGCCTTCCGTGAAGAGTCCATCATTCCGGACCCGCCGGGCAAGGGCCCGGGCGAGAAATACACCGGAGCAGTCAACTAGGCAAGAGCACCGAGCTCCACCAGAAGTAACGACGGCGGCGGGCGGACCATATCGGTCCGGCCGCCGCCGTCGTTCGTGCCCCAGGCATTGTTCCCGGCCTTGCAGCTTGGTCAAACTCCCGCAAGCCGCCGGCGGCGGCGGTGCTGCAGCCCGAGGCCCAGGAGGCACAGCACCACTCCGCCGGCCCCCACGGCCACGAATCCAGTGGACGGCCCGATGCCATCGATGAAGACACCGGCAAGCGGGGCACCGAGCGCGACGCCGCCGGTCAGCGCCGAGCCATACCAGCCCATCGCCTCGCCGCGGCGTCGCTCCTCGACGAGCTCGGCGACCTTCTCGGAGGCAGCCGAGAGCACCGGCGCGCAAAGCAGGCCGGGCAGGAGTGAGAGCAGGCTCAGGGTCCAGGTGTCCTGGGCGAAGGCCATCGGGATGGTCAACGCCGACATGCCCAGCAGCAGCAGGATGGGGGAAATGGGCCGGTGCATGGCGCCATAGATGACTCCGCCGACCACCGAGGCCGCGCACCAGAACAGGAAAACCAGCCCGATCTCGGCCTGGTGGCCACCGGTTTCCAGGGCCGCCACGATGCCGACGTCGGTGCCGCTGAGCACCATCCCGGCTCCGGCCGCGACGGCGAAGACTGCGGCCACGGCTGAGGTAAACCAGGCGAAATTGTGGATGACCTTCTGGCGCAGCCCGGACCGTTCCCGGCGCCTGTCCTCCGCACCGGCGAGGGGCGCGAACTCGGTGGCGGCGTCCTGCACGTGGGCCGGGGCAGCGGCGACGACGGCCGCCCCTGCGGCGGCCTGCTGGCTCGCCACGTACGCTGCCTCCGACTCTGCATCGGACCCAAGGACAGACTCTGCGCTGCGGGTTGGCGGGTTGAACCACATGAGGAAAAGCCCGGAGACCGAGGTGGCGATGCCGACGATCGTCAGTCCGAGCACCGAGAAGCCTGCCGTCGCGACCAGCGCGCCCGCGGCAGGTCCAATCATGAACACCAGTTCGGTGGAGATGGCGTCGAGGGCGAAGGCGGTGCGGCGCTGCTCCCCCGTGGCGAGGACGCCCAGGGACTGGCGCACCACGCTGAAGATCGGCAGCGTCAGCAGGCCGCCGACGAACACCAGCGGCAGGAGCACCTCATACGAGACGTGCGGCACCACGGACCAGATGACCGTTTCAGAGATGACGGAGGGGATGAGCGCCCGGCGCAGCCCCACCGTGTCGACCCGCCGGCCGCGCCACGGGGCACCGACGGCGATGCCGATCGTCATGACGGCGGCGGCGGCCCCGGCTGCCGCGTAGCCCTGGCCGAGGGTCAGGACGATGTGCAGGGTCAGGAGCACCCCGGCTGCGGAGTGCGGTATCCGGGCAACCATCCCCACCAGCAGGAGCCTCCTGATGGGCCGAATGGCCAGCAGCTCCCGGTAAAGCGCGAAATTCACGAAACGACATCCTTCTGGTCCTGCTTCCCGGCAGCACCAGGGTTTCCCCCGCTGGCCGTCAGCTACGGTGCTGCGCGCTGCAATGTGACCTCGATGGAGTCAACCCGCTCAGCAAATTCTTCATTCCGCGCCCAGGCACTGTTGAGGCCGGACACGATGGACTGGACACCGGCGGCATCGAGTCCTTCTTCCAGGTAAAGCACCACCCGGAGCTCCGGGCCTGAGCCACCGCCGGGAACCTGGCTGCCATCGGCCGTGAGCGAAGCAACTCCTCCGCCTGGATGAATTTCAACACGCCGGACGGCGGGAAAGCCAACTGCGGCCTCGCCGAGGCCGCGGGCCAGTTCCGGGTCAGCGTACGACGGCGTCCAGTTCCGCTGTTGCGCCAGGGCCCAGACCGCCGGCCGGCGCACCACAAACGTCAATGCCGACCCGGGGTCGAGCACGAGCAGCTCCGCGTGCTCCGCAACCGCAGAAAGCGCCGCGCGGGCAGCGTAGACGGCCACCGGACGGGCCTCCGGGTGCCAGGCCGTCAACGATGCCGCGGAGGTGAAGACGGGCATGGCAGTACGGCCGTCCGGAGCCTTGAGGGTGACCAGGGCCATGTCGGCTTTTTTGTCGGCCTGGAGACCCCCGGCACCTTCGCCCTCTTCGGCGAGCGTGGCGAGGATCGGCACAAAGACCCGGGCCGTGGCCAACGAGGCCACCACCGCGGCCTCGTCCCCGTCGCCCGAGAGCAGTGCTGCCAGTGCCGCCAGGTAGCCGGGGTCCGCTGCGCCGTCGTCGTCCTCGAAGTTGTGGATCCTGGCGTCCTGGCCGGTAAGGCTGCGTCCGGCCCACGGCCGGCCGGCTGAGTCCGCCGGTCCCCCGGCGCCGGCCAGAGCCGCTGCAATGTGCCCGGGCAAGGGCCGGGATGCGGCGGCAGGATCAGCTGTGGTGTTCTGCGCTGGAGGCTGTTCCATGCTGCGGGCCGGCTTAGCGCCGGCCTGCGACGTCGAGGGCCGCGGGCAGCGTGAAGTTGCCGTTGTAGAGGGCCTTGCCGACGATGGCGCCCTCGACGCCGAGCGGCACCAGGGAGCGCAACACCTTGAGGTCGTCCAAGCTGGAGATTCCGCCGGAGGCGATAACAGGTTTGCCGGTCTTGTCCACCATTTGGCGCAGCAGCTCGACGTTGGGTCCCTGAAGGGTGCCGTCTTTGGTGACGTCGGTGACGACGTACCGGGAGCAGCCGGCGTCTTCGAGGCGGCCGAGGACGTCCCAGAGGTCACCGCCCTCCTTGGTCCAGCCCCGGCCGGCCAGCGTGGTGCCGCGGACATCGAGTCCGACCGCGATCTTGTCCCCGAAACGCTCGATCACCCTGGCGGTCCATTCCGGGTTTTCCAGCGCGGCAGTGCCGAGGTTCACCCGGGCGACGCCGAGGCTGAGCGCCTTCTCGAGCGACTCGTCATCGCGCAGGCCGCCGGAAAGCTCCACTTTGATGTCGAGCCGGCCCACGACTTCGCGGAGCAGTTCGGCATTGGAGCCCCGGCCGAAGGCTGCGTCCAGGTCAACGAGGTGGACCCATTCGGCGCCCTGCTCCTGCCAGTTGAGTGCGGCCTCCAGCGGTGTGCCGTAGCTTGTCTCGCTGCCGGCCTCGCCCTGGACGAGGCGGACGGCCTGGCCGTTGACGACGTCGACGGCGGGCAGCAATTCCAGCACGGGCAGCGGGGTTTCGGTGGTCATGGTGGGTCCTCAGCTCTTTCGGGTCAGCGGGGCGCCGCCACTGGTGCAGCGGCAGGCAGTGTCAGGTGGCCGGCAGCCTCACGCGGCAGGCAATGTCAGGAGATACGCGGCGACCAGCGCCATCGCGGCCAGGAGATAGAAAACAATCTGGACCCAGCGAGGGCTCTTCTGCTGGCGGAATGACAGCGCGCCGCCAACCAGCAGGCCGGCGAGCCCCATCAGCACCAGGGACCACATCTAGGCGGTCCCCGCTGCCGCTGCCGGGGGTTGAGCTGTTCCGGCGCTCTCCCGCAGGCCATCGACCCAGTTGCGCAGCAGGCGCGCCCCGGCGTCGCCGGACTTCTCGGGGTGGAACTGGGTGGCGCACAGCGGGCCGTTTTCCACGGCCGCGATGAACGGGGCGCCGTGCTCTGACCACGTCACCAGGGGCGCCGCCATGCGCGGCTGGATGACGTCAAAGTCCCATGTCTGGACGCCGTAGGAGTGCACGAAGTAGAACCGGTCGTTTTCGACACCGGCAAAGAGGCGTGAGCCCGCCGGAACAGATACGGTGTTCCAGCCCATGTGCGGGACGACGTCGGCGGGGAGGAGTTCGACCTTGCCGGGCCACTCCCCCATACCTTCGGCTTCGGTGCCGTGCTCCACGCCGGCCTCGAAGAGAACCTGCAGGCCCACGCAGATGGCCAGAACGGGACGGCCGCCGGCGACGCGCCGTCCGATCATGCGGACGGCGTCGACAGCCTTTAGTTCTTTCATCACCGTTTCGAAGGCGCCGACGCCGGGCACCACGAGTCCGTCCGCGTTGAGCACGTCCTCCGGTTTGGAGCTGAGGATGACCTCGGCGCCCGCGCGCTCGAGGGCGCGCACTGCCGAGCGGATGTTCCCGGAGCCGTAGTCAAGGACGGTGACCGTGGGCTTGCCCTCGGGCGACGCGGGCTTTTTGCCGGCGTCGGGGTTGATGATGGCGCCGTCCTGCAGCACCTTGCCGGTCACAGCGCACCCTTGGTCGAGGGGATGCCTGTGACGCGGGGATCCGGTTCGACGGCTGCGCGCAGGGCACGGGCGAACGCTTTGAACTGGGCCTCGACGATGTGGTGCGGATCCCGGCCGGCAGTGACGTTCATGTGCAGGCAGATTCCGGCGTGCAGGGTGATAGCTTCGAAGACGTGCCGGGTCAGGGAACCGGTGAAGTGTCCGCCGATGAGGTGGTATTCCTGGCCGGCTGGTTCCCCGCCGTGCACGAGGTACGGGCGTCCGGAGACATCGACGACGGCCTGCGCGAGGGCTTCGTCGAGTGGGACGGTGGCCTCGCCGAATCTGCGGATCCCGGCCTTGTTGCCGAGGGCGGTGCGCAGGACCTCACCGAACGTGATGGCTACGTCCTCGACCGTGTGGTGGACATCAATGTGCGTGTCGCCGGTGGCCTTGACAGTCATGTCGATCAGGGAGTGCTTGCTCAGGGCCGTCAGCATGTGGTCGTAGAACGGCACGGAGGTGCTGATGTCCGAGACGCCGGTGCCGTCGAGGTTGATCTCGACCAGCACGGACGACTCGCTGGTGGTCCGTTCCATGCGTGCGGTCCGGCCCTCGCCAGCGGTGGATCCGGTGTTGCTCATGTGCGTGTCCTTTGGATGACGACGGTGCCCGGCAGGCAGGCAATGTGAATGTCCGGTGTTAAGTCTAGGCGGGCTGCACTGCACGGCCGGCCAGGATCCGCTCAAGGGCTGAGAGGAAGGCTGTGGTTTCCGTCTCAGTTCCGGCGGTCACCCGCAGGTGCCCCGGAATGCCGACGTCCCGGATGAGCACCCCGGCATCGAGCAGCCTCTGCCAAACTTCATGCGGATTCTCGAGGCCGCCAAAGAAGACGAAGTTAGAATCCGAGACGGCGGGCTTGAGCCCCATCCGCTGCAGTTCGGTGACGATCCTGTCCCGCTGTCGCATGATGTCCTTGACGTCTGCCATGAGTGCAACCCGGTGGTGGAGGGCTGCCAGCGCTGTTGCCTGGGTGATGGCTGAGAGGTGGTACGGAAGCCGAACCAGCCGCAGCGCGTCGGTGACCTCGGGTGCTGCTGCCATGTAGCCGACCCGGGCGCCGGCAAGGGCGAAGGCCTTGCTCATGGTGCGCGAGACGATCAGCCGCTCCCGGCCCGGGAGGAGGGTCAGGGCGCTGGGCGTGCCGTCGTGGGCGAATTCGTGGTACGCCTCGTCGACGATCACGATGGTCTGGCTGGCGTCACCGGCCGCGTAGACGGCCTCCACGACGTCCAGGCCAAGCCCGGTGCCGGTGGGGTTGTTCGGTGAGCAAAGGAAGACAATATTCGGCTGGAGTTCCCTGACCTGGCGGGCAGCCGATGCGGCGCTGAGGCCGTAGTCCCCGGCGCGGACCCCGACGATGTACTCGGTGTCCGTGCCGGCAGCCAGCAGCGGGTACATGGAGTACGTGGGAGGGAACCCGAGCGCGGTGCGTCCGGGTCCGCCGAACGCCTGGAGGATGTGCTGGAGGACCTCGTTGGACCCGTTTCCCGCCCAGATGTTCCGGGCACCCAGTCCATGGCCGAGGTACTCCGCCAGTGCCTCCCGCAGCTCGGTGAACTCCCGGTCCGGGTATCGGTTCAGGCCCGCCGCGGCGATCGTGACGGCTTCGGAGATAGCGGCGCGGACCTCGGCGGGAACGCCATGGGAGTTCTCGTTGACGTTGAGCAGGATGGGAACGTCCAGCTGCGGCGCACCGTACGGCGTCAGGCCGCGCAAGTTGGTCCGAAGGGGAAGTCGGTTCAGTCGCTCTAGCTGATCAGTCACGTCCCTAGTTTAAGTGACGCGGCCGCAACCCGGGAAACCACGTGCTCCACCGGGCCGGGTCGGCAGGGTTCCCTGGCACTACTTCGACGGAATGAAGAGGGCCTGGCCGGCCTCAAGCTGGGATGCCTCCAGATTGTTCAGCTCGATGATTTCGCTGACGACGTCTCGGGGATCCCGTTCCGGGGCCACCGAGCGGGCAATGGCCCACAAGGACTCACCGGGCTGCACCGTGACAGTCACCGAGGGGGTGGGGGAGAGTTCGGCAGCAGACTCCGCGGCCTTGGCGGGTGCATTGAAGAATCCACTGAAGGACAGGATGAGGGCGGCCAGCAGGATCAGCGGCACGCCGATGAAGACAAAGCGTCCCCGCCGCGTGAGCTTCAGCGGTGCCTGTGTGGTTCGGGCTCCGCGGCGGGTGGAGGCGGGCACGCCGCTCGGGGCTTTCTGAGCTGCGGGGCTGAGCCTGCTGATCGAGGCCGCGGCCTCGCGCCTGCCGTCGTGCCCGGATGCGCCGCGGGCCAATGTGGTGGAAAACGCGCTTGATGCTGACATGAACTGAGCCCTCCTGGACCTTACTGTGCCGCCCGGCGTACTCCACGTACTCGCCGCCAACCGGCCTAATCTTCGAACAAAGAACCGAACGATGCGCCGGGTTCTCCCCGCGTCCGGCCAAATACGTGTGTTCAACTAGAACACATATTCGAATCCCGCTTGTTCTGTTTTAGCACTTATGAACGAACATTGTCGAGACTCGCTAGAACAAATGTTTGAAAAAGCGGTGCGGCTGGCCTACGTTTGTGTTCAAGAACAACCACTTCTGCAGTTGATCAGCAGGGTCTGACATTTCAGGCCGGAAGTTCCCGGCAGCCGCAGCCACGGTGGCCGGGCGGAACGGAAAGGCGTTGGCGAACATGGCAGCACAAGCCACTGGCGGCAGGGCCCCTGCACGGGGCCCGCAGGCGGCCCGGCCACCCAAGAGCCTTACCGTCCGGCAGAGAAAGATCCTGGAAACCATCCAGCGGTCCGTGACGGACAACGGCTATCCGCCGTCGATGCGCGAGATCGGTGACACCGTGGGTCTGGCGAGCCTGTCCAGCGTCACCCACCAGCTTTCGCAGCTTGAAAAGCTCGGTTACCTGCGGCGTGACCCCAAGCGCCCCCGGGCCATGGAAGTGCTGATACCGCTGACCCTGGATGAGGGGACCACGAAGACTTCGGGGGTGGCGACGTCTGGTTCCCTGCGCACCGTCGGCGGCCTGTCCGTATCGGAGCTGGCAAGCGCAACTGACACGGCCATGGTGCCGCTGGTGGGCCGGATCGCCGCGGGCGGTCCGATCCTGGCCGACCAGGTCGTGGAAGATGTCATGCCACTGCCCCGCCAGCTGGTGGGCCACGGCGAGCTCTTCATGCTCAAGATCGCCGGGGATTCGATGATCGACGCCGCCATCTGTGACGGTGACTGGGTGGTGGTACGCCAGCAGGGCGACGCCGTCAACGGCGACATCGTCGCGGCGTTGCTGGACGACGAAGCCACCGTCAAGACGTTCCGTCAGCGCGATGGCCACACCTGGCTGCTGCCGCAGAACACCCAGTACGAACCCATCCTTGGCGATCACGCGGTCATCATGGGCAAGGTCGTCTCGGTGATGCGCTCCCTTTAGGGCATCGCGCCCGAACTACCCGGTCAGTCTGCGGACTGGCCGGGTTTTTTTCCGAGCCGTTCCAGGGCCGCGAGGGCTATCGCCGGATCCGTAGTCGGCCAGAACGGCGGCAGGGCGGCCCGAAGGAATCCTCCGTAGCGCTCAGTGGACAACCGGGAATCCAGCACTGCCACGACTCCCCTGTCTGTTGTTGTGCGGATGAGCCGGCCTGCGCCCTGGGCCAGGCGGATCGCGGCGTGGGTTGCGGAAACACTCATGAATCCGTTGCCGCCGGCCTGGGCCACCGCGCGGGACCGGGCCGTCATGAGGGGATCATCGGGCCGCGGGAAGGGAATCCGGTCGATGACCACCAGACGGCAGGCCGTTCCCGGCACATCGACGCCTTGCCACAGGGACATGGTGCCGAAGAGGCAGGTGTCCGGTTCGTCGGCGAACTGCTTCACGAGTGCCGTCATCGTCGAGTCACCCTGGCAGAGAATGGTCATGTCCAGCCGTGGTCTCATGGCTTCGGCGGCGTCCTCGGCGGCACGCCGGGAGGAAAACAGGCACAAAGCGCCGCCGCCCGAGGCGCGGATCAGCTTTTCAAGCTCATCGAGGGCCTCAGGTGAGGTGCCGCGGCCAGGCTTGGGCAAATGTTTGGCGACGTAGAGGATGCCCTGCTTGGGGTACTCGAAGGGTGAGCCCACGTCGATGCCGGTCCAGCTGGGCGCACCGGGTCCGAGCAGCCCGAGGCCTCCGGCCGCGGGCTCGAAGGCGGATCCGATCGCCAAGGTGGCCGAGGTCAGGATAACGGTGTGGTCGGCGAACAGGCCCTCGCGGAGCCGGCCGGCGACGCTCAGCGGCGCGACATTGACCAGGGCCGGCGCGGACTCGTCCGGCTGGGAGTACCCCTGCTGCGGGTCGAAGGTGCTGTTGCGCGAAAACCAGACCACCTCGCGGTTCTCCCGCGCCGCGAGCAGCCGTTCGCAAAGTTCCAGGATCACCATCAGGCGGGAACGCGCGAGCTGCCGGCCGCCGTCGACCGTGTTGGCGCTGTCCCCTTTTGAGTCGGAGAGCGCAGCACGGCAGGCATCCCGCAACTGGTCCACGCAGTCGAGTTGTTCGCTGTTGAGGCCGTTGGGCATCAGTCCGCTGGGCACGCCCTCGATGGCGAGTTCGAGGTTGGACGCGGCATTGTTCAGGGCGTCCACCGTGATGCCGGTGTGCTTGCGGGCTCCGGACGCCGCAGCGTGGACCATCGCGACGGAGAGCTGCCCGGAGACGGCTCCGGTCACCCGGTCCTGGAGCTCGTGGGCCTCATCCACCACCACGACGTCGTATTCCGGCAGCACGGCAAGGCCCTCGAAGGCGCTGACGGCCAGCATGGCGTGGTTGGTAACCACGACGTCGGCGTCCGCGGCGTTCTGCCGGGCCAGCTCGCTGAAGCATTCCGCCGCCAGGGGGCATTTTTGCGCGCCGAGGCACTCCATGGACGTGACGGACACCTGCCGCCAGGCACGGTCCGTGACCCCGGGCAGGAGTTCGTCGCGGTCTCCCGTGACGGTGTCCTCAGCCCATTCACGAAGCCGGACCACCTCCTTGCCGAGCTGGGAGGATGGCCCGCCCATGGCGGCAGCAAAGTGCGGCACGGAGGTGTCCTCGCCGAGCGAGAAGAGCTGCCCTTCCGAGGGTTCTTCGGAAGGGAAGCCACCCTCGAGCTTGTGCCGGCACACGTAGTTGGAGCGGCCCTTGACCAGGGCGATCTTAACGGGCCGTTCCAGCGCCGGCGTGATGGTTTTCAACAGCCGGGGCAGGTCCCGGCCGACAATCTGGGTTTGCAGGGCCAGCGTAGCCGTCGAGACCAGGGTGGGCTTCTCACTGACCAGGGAATGCGCGATCAGCGGGATCAGGTACGCGAGGGACTTACCTGTGCCGGTGCCGGCCTGGACCAGCAGGTGGTCGCCGCTGTCAATCGCGTGCGCCACCTGCCGGGCCATTTCGTGCTGGCCCTCGCGGCTCTGGCCGCCCATGCCGGACACGGCACGGTCGAGCAGTTCAATAACGAACTCTCCCCCGCCCTTGCTGCCTGGGTCCGTGTCCGCTCCGCTCACCGCCGCCTCAGTCATTGCTGATGAAGGAATCCAGTTCAGCGGCGAAACCTTCGCGCACCATCACCACGGCACGGGTGCCCGCTTCCTCGTGGTCAAGGCTGAGGATCTCGGCGTCGGTTTCATGCAGCTTGCTCAGCAGGTCCCCACGGTTGTACGGGATCATCAGTTCAAGTTTCACGCTGGGCCGCGGGATGCCCTCGCTGATGGCCTTGAGCAGTTCCGGAATGCCTTCGCCCGTGCGCGCCGAGACCACAACGTGGCGCGGTTCGCGCTGCTTGAGCCGCTCAATCACGAAGGGGTCCGCGGCGTCGGCCTTGTTCAGGACGATGATTTCCGGCACCTTGCGGGCGTCGACTTCGCTGAACACCGCCCGGACGGCGGCAATCTGGCCTTCCGGGTCCGGGTGGGAGACGTCCACGATGTGCAGGATCAGGTCCGCGTCGGCGACTTCCTCCAGGGTGGAACGGAAAGCCTCCACGAGCTGGGTGGGCAGCGAACGTACGAAACCGACGGTGTCGGCCAGGGTGTAGCCCAGCCCGTCCGAAGTTTCCGCTTTGCGTACGGTCGGGTCCAGGGTGGCAAAGAGCGCGTTCTCCACCAGGACACCGGCATCGGTCAACCGGTTCAGCAGCGAGGACTTGCCCGCGTTGGTGTATCCGGCGATCGCTACGGACGGCACGGCATGACGACGGCGGTTGGCCCGCTTGGTCTCCCGTGCGGGCTTCATGGCGGCGATTTCGCGACGCAGTTTGGCCATCCTGGTCCGGATGCGGCGGCGGTCCAGTTCGATCTTGGTTTCGCCGGGACCACGCGAACCCATGCCGGCACCGGCACCGCCCACCTGGCCGCCGGCCTGGCGCGACATCGAGTCGCCCCAGCCGCGCAGGCGCGGGAGCAGGTATTCGAGCTGGGCCAGTTCCACCTGGGCTTTACCCTCGCGGCTCTTGGCGTGCTGGGCGAAGATGTCCAAAATCAGGGCGGTGCGGTCGATGACCTTGACCTTGACGATGTCTTCCAGGCTGCGGCGCTGCGAGGGTGCCAGTTCGGCGTCGACGACGACAGTATCCGCGCCCGTGGACATCACGATGTCCTTGAGCTCCTGGGCTTTGCCGGAACCGAGAAAGGTCCCGGGGTCCGGCTTGGCCCGGCGCTGGACGATGCCGTCGAGGACCTCCGAACCGGCGGTCTCGGCGAGGGCGGCAAGTTCGCGCAACGAGTTCTCCGCGTCCGCGAGGGTGCCTTCGGTCCAGAGGCCGGCCAGGACGACACGCTCCAGGCGCAACTGCCGGTATTCGACCTCGGTGACGTCTTCGAGTTCGGTGGACAGCCCGGCGGTGCGACGCAGGGCGTGGCGTTCCTCAAGGTCCTGCTGGTCACCGTCGAAGGTGCTGTGTTCCTCGTTCAGCCCGGAGATTGCCTGCGCCTTGCCGAGCACCGATGAGGGCTCGCCGGCAGCGGGGGCCGCTTTCCGTGCAGGGGTGTCCTTGGCGAGGATCCGGTCGATGACAGCCTGGATTTCCGCAGGACTCATGTCCTGGGCTGCTGAATCGGGTCCGGTGTTGGGCTGACTGGTCATGGTCTCCTTTAGAGGTTTGGCAACTTCAGAATAGTGCGGATCCGAGCTGTCCGGGGCGGTATTCGCGCTGGGCTGACGACTGGTGGTCAAAACGGGCCTCCTGGGATGCCTGCGGCAGCGGTGCCGGGCGGAGAGTGGGCTCCGCGGGGGAGCTTGTGCGGTGGGGAATGATGAGGCCGTCTGGCCTGTAGGAGGAAGGAACGCTCCGCCGGGCTGCGCCTTGCCGGCGCGGCCGGACTTCAAGGAATTCGGGGCGCCGGTAGAAAATTCCATTACGGAAAAGTCGGAGATGGCGCACTGAGCGGAAGGTAACTACCTGCGTCGCTGCGGGGACGGGACAAGACCCGTGCCGGCTACTTGAAGTTCGAGAGCATGTCTTTAAGCCTAGCAGACGTCCCGGCAGCTTCCGCCGCCCGGCCCTGGTTTCGCCTGAGCCCGGCGGCCAACTAATCTGGGCAGTTATGGAGTCTGCACACTATTTCAGCGCCCGGCCTGCCGGACCGTTCACCCGCAAGCCACTGACAGTGGAGCTGGCCGGCGAACCCCGGCAGCTGCAGACGTCCTCGGCGATCTTCAGCCCTGACGGCGTCGATAAGGGTACTGCGGTGCTGTTGGCGGAAGCTCCGGCCCCCGCGCCGCAGGGCGCCTTGCTGGATATCGGCTGCGGCTGGGGTCCGATCGCGCTGACCATGGCCCTGCGGGCACCGCATTCCCACGTCTACGCTGTGGATGTCAACGAGCGGTGCGTGACCCTGACCAACGAAAACGCGGGACTGCTGGGATTGCGGAACGTCACTGCCTGCACCCCAGACGCCATCGACCCGGAGCTCCGCTTCGACACCATCTGGTCCAACCCGCCCATCCGGATCGGCAAAGACGAACTGCATGCCCTGCTGCTCCTGTGGTTGCCGCGGCTCGCGCCGGGCGGCTCGGCCTGGCTCGTGGTGCAGAAGAACCTGGGCTCGGATTCCCTTCAGCGCTGGCTCGCAGCGGAGCTGGACAGCAGCTTTACCGTGACCCGGGAGAGCACCTCGAAGTCTTTCCGGATCCTTCGGGTCAGGAAAGCATCCCACTAGCGACGATGACCGCGGGACCGCTGAGCTCGACGTGCTCGTGGCCCTCCGCACCGAGGAAGAACTTCACCCCGACCACGCCGCCCGGTACGTGGACGTTCCAGACATCGGGCGCGCCCTGGCCGGCCCAATGGCGGATGGCGACGGCCGCGGCGCACGCTCCGGTCCCGCACGACTGCGTCTCCCCCACGCCCCGTTCATGAACGCGCATGGTGATGGTTCCTACCCCCTCATGCACCAGGGGTTCCGACGGGACCACGAACTCGACGTTGGTGCCGAGCGGCGGGGCTGGATCAACGTGCGGTGCGGTGAAGAGTTCGGTGGCCTCCAGCTCGGCGATCTCCGCCAGCGCCACGACGGTGTGCGGGTTTCCCATGCTGACGGACAGGGCCGGCCGCGCGACGTCCAGCCCTGCCGCGCTGACCAGTGAGTCCATGGCCCGGCCGGTGGCTTCGCCGGGAAAAATGAACTCCCAGGGGCCCATGTCCACGGCGTAGCCGGCAGCAGTGCGGACCACCCGCTTGGCCCCCGCCCGGGTGCCAATGGTCAGTGACTCTCCGGCGGGAAGCTCGAGAAGGCCCTCGGTGAGGAGGAAGTGGACAAAGACGCGGACGCCGTTGCCGCACATCTCAGACAGCGAACCGTCACCGTTGCGGTAGTCCATGAACCATGCAGCATCCGGGGTGTGGGCCAACAGTTCCCGGCCCTCGGCGAGCAGGCGGGACGGCACGGCACGGATCAGTCCGTCTCCGCCGATGCCGCGGTGGCGGTCGCACAGGGCGGCGACCTGTTCGGCGGTGACGTCCAGTGTGCCGTGGGGATCGGCCAGCAGGATGAAGTCGTTGCCCGTGCCGTGGCCTTTGGAAAATTTGAGTCCGCGCAAGGCTGCTGTGTCACCGGATGAGGTGCGGTCAGGGGCCACGGCCAGGGTTTCGTCCATGATCCAAGGTTACCGTCCCGGGTCACCGCGTACCGCGGCTCAGCGCGGCTGCCCGGGCGGGAAGGGCCGGGTCATGCCAGTCGAGCCAGTGGATGCGGGGGTCGGCGCGGAACCAGGTGAGCTGGCGGCGGGCGAACTGCCGGGTGGCAACGATCGTTTCCTCCGCAGCCTGCGCTACATCCGTTTCGCCGTCGAGAACTTTGAGGAACTGCGCGTAGCCGAGGGCGCGCGGGGCGGTCCGGCCGAGCCGAAGCCCGGCGCCGTCGAGCGCCCGGACCTCTTCGAGCAACCCACTGTCCACCATGGTGTGCACGCGGGTTGCGAGACGTTCCCGGAGCTGTGCCCGGTCGACGTCCAGCCCCAGCTGGACTGCCGGCTGGACGTACTCGCGGGTGGGCATAAACGAACTGAAGGGCCGCCCGGTCAGCTCGAACACCTCAAGCGCACGGATAATCCGCCGCGCGTCGCCGAGCCGGCCGGCGGAGACCGGGTCCACACGTTCCAGCCGCGCCCGCAGAGGCGCAGACCCGCCGGCTTCGAGTTCCGCCTCGAGCCGGCGCCGGATGGCAGGATCGGTGCCCGGAAATTCGAGGACGTCCAGGGCGGCACGGACGTACAGCCCGGAACCACCGGCGAGGATGGCGCGCTTGCCGCGGGCGTGGATGTCGGCGATGAGCGCCCGGGCCTGCTGCTGGAAGTCCGAGACGGACGCTTCCGCGGTCACGTCCAGGATGTCCAGGAGGTGGTGCGGCACTCCCCTGCGGTCGGCGCTGGTGATCTTGGCGGTGCCAATGTCCATGCCGCGGTAGAACTGCATGGAATCGGCGTTGATGACCTCGCCGTCGAGCTCCAGCGCCAGTGTGACGGCGAGATCGGACTTTCCGGAACCGGTTGGCCCGACGACGGCGATCACCGGCGGTCCCGGGAGGGCGCCGTCCGCCGTGGGCAGCTCCGCCGGAAAACCCTGCTGGGCGGACACGGCCTAGCGGCTGCGGCTTGGCAGGGTGGGCATGCCCAGGGAGACCCCCGTGGTGCCGGAGGTGGACACCGGCGCCGGCGCACCGCAGGAATCCGCCTGGGACCTGTCCCAGGCGTCGCCGGCGCGGGAGCGCCGCAAGCTGTAGTCCTCCGCGGACACAGGATCGGCGACAAGGTGGAAGGCTGCAGCCTCGGTGATGGTTACGGTGACGAGGTCGCCGGGCCGGGGTGCCTCGGCGCCGGCGGGCACGGAGAAGTGCACGAGCCGCTGGTCCTGGGAGCGGCCGGAGAGCCGGTGCGTTTCCTCGGACTTGCGTCCGGAGTGGGCCGTGACCATAACCTCAACGCGCCGGCCGAGTTGGCGGGCGTTCTCCTCCGCGGCGATCCTGTCCTGCAGGGCAGTCAAGCGTTCGAAGCGCTCCTGCACCACTGCCTTGGGCAGCTGATCAGGCAGCTCCGCGGCAGGCGTTCCGGGCCGTTTGGAGTACTGGAACGTGAACGCGGTGGCGAAGCGGGATTTTTCCACGACGTCGAGCGTTGCCTGAAAGTCCTCCTCGGTCTCGCCCGGGAAGCCAACGATGATGTCCGTGGAAATCGCTGCGTGCGGGATCTTCTCGCGGACCTTGTCCAGGATGCCGAGGAACTTGGTGGATCGATAGGACCGCTTCATGTCCCTGAGAACCTTGTCGGAACCGGACTGCAGCGGCATGTGCAGCTGCGGCATAACGTTCGGGGTTTCCGCCATGGCGTCGATGACGTCGTCAGTGAACGCGGCAGGGTGCGGGCTGGTGAACCGGACCCGCTCGAGGCCGGGGATGTCGCCGCAGGCGCGCAGCAGTTTCGAGAACGCCTGCCGGTCGCCGAATTCCACGCCGTAGGAGTTCACATTTTGGCCCAGCAAGGTCACTTCAATGGCTCCATCGGCGACGAGGGCCTGGATTTCGGCCAGGATGTCACCGGGGCGGCGGTCCTTCTCCTTGCCGCGCAAGGCAGGGACGATGCAGAAGGTGCAGGTGTTGTTGCAGCCGACTGAAATGGAGACCCAGCCGGAATAGACCGAGTCCCGCTTGGTGGGCAGCGTGGAGGGGAAGACATCGAGCGACTCGAGGATTTCGAGCTGGGCTTCGTTGTTGTGGCGCGCCCGCTCCAGCAGGGCCGGGAGGGCACCCACGTTGTGGGTGCCGAACACGGCGTCCACCCAGGGTGCCTTCTTGACGATGGTCTCGCGGTCTTTCTGCGCCAGGCAGCCTCCGACGGCGATCTGCATTCCGGGGTTGGCGGCCTTGACGGGCGCCAGCATGCCGAGGTTGCCATAAAGCTTGTTATCGGCGTTCTCCCGCACGGCACAGGTGTTGAAGACCACGACGTCGGCAAGTTCGCCGGCTGCGGGCACGTAGCCGGCGGCTTCGAGCATCCCGGCCATCCGCTCGGAGTCGTGCACGTTCATTTGGCACCCGAACGTGCGCACCTGGTAGGTGCGGGGCTTCGGGAGCCCGGATGCGGCGCCGGCCGCTGAATCAGCGGCTATGGAAGGAGTGGTGGCTGCTGGGGAGGGAATGGTCAAACTCACCTGTTAAGGGTACCGGGTCGACGCGGCGCCGGGGCGTCCTCAAAATTCCGGTTCGAAGCCGGCACCGGGACCGGCCACGGCTTCGTCCAAAACCTCGCCCACGATCCGGAACGCCTGGGCGGGCTGGTAGCCCTTGCGCGCAAGCATCGACGCCAGGCGGCGCGTGGTTTTGTCCCGCTGGGCCCGGTCCTCGAATCCGGTGACGCCCCGGAGTTTGCGTTGAACCAGCTCGCGGGCCGCGGATGCCTCATCCTCGTCACTGAGCTGCTCCAAGGCGACAGCGGCAATCTCCGTATCGATGCCCTTCTCGGCAAGTTCCCGCCGGAGCGCACCTTTGGCAAGCTTGCGGCTCTGCGACCGGGACCGCACCCACAGGTCTGCGAACTCTGCGTCGTCAACGAGTTTCACTTCCTCGAAGCGGTCCAGGACGGCCTCGGCGACGTCGTCCGGAACGTTGCGCTCGGTGAGCTTGCGGGCCAGCTGCAGCCGGCTTTTGGGTGAGCTGGTCAGTTGCCGCAGGACAATGGACCGGGCGACCGCCGCCGGGTCCGCGTCGACGTCCTGTTCGGTGGTGGGACCCGCGCGACGGTTCCCCTTCCCGTGCCGGGTGCCGGGCCGGCGCTCCGGCCGGTCGCCGGACCAATCGTCAGGCCTGGCGCCAGGCCCGGCGCCAGGCCCCGCGCCGTCGGCCAAGCCGGGGTCAGCGTCCCCTGACGGGGATCCTGCCCCCTGGCGCCGCCGGCTGTTAGAAGCCGTCAACGGCCTTCAGCTTCGGGGATGCCTCGGCCTCGGCTGGAGCCTTCACTCCGACGCCGAGTTTTTCCTTGATCAGCCGTTCCAGTTCGGCCGCCAGTTCCGGGTTGTCCCGCAGGAAGCGGCGGGAGTTTTCCATGCCCTGGCCCAGCTGGTCTCCGTCGTAGGTGAACCACGAGCCGGACTTCTTGATCAGGCCGTGCTCGACGCCCATATCGATGATGCCGCCCTCGCGCGAGATGCCCTGGCCGTAAATGATGTCGAACTCGGCGATCTTGAAGGGCGGCGCCATTTTGTTCTTGACGATTTTGGCCTTGGTGCGGTTACCGACGGAGTCCGCGCCCTCTTTCAGGGTCTGGATCCGGCGGACGTCGATGCGGATCGACGCATAGAATTTCAGCGCCTTACCACCGGTGGTGGTCTCCGGAGAGCCGAAGAAGACGCCGATCTTTTCACGCAACTGGTTGATGAAAATGGCGGTGGTCTTGGTCTGGCTCAGCCGGCCGGTGATCTTGCGGAGCGCCTGGCTCATCAAGCGCGCCTGCAGGCCCACGTGGCTGTCGCCCATGTCGCCTTCGATTTCGGCGCGGGGAACCAGGGCTGCGACGGAGTCGATGACGATGACGTCAAGGGACCCGGAACCGATCAGCATGTCCATGATCTCCAGGGCCTGCTCGCCGGTGTCCGGCTGGGAGACCAGGAGCGCATCGGTGTCGACGCCCAGTTTGGCGGCGTATTCCGGGTCCAGGGCGTGCTCGGCGTCGATGAAGGCGGCGATGCCACCCAGGCGCTGGGCGTTGGCGACGGCGTGCAGCGCCACTGTGGTCTTACCCGAGGATTCCGGTCCGTAGATTTCCACGACGCGGCCGCGGGGCAGTCCGCCAATTCCGAGGGCGACGTCCAAGGCGATGGAGCCGGTCGGAATGACCTCGATGGGCGCGCGGACTTCGTCGCCCAGGCGCATTACCGAGCCTTTGCCGAACTGCTTGTCAATCTGGGCAAGCGCTGCGTCGAGCGCTTTCTGGCGATCCGGGGCTGCGGCCATGGTTCACACCTCTAATGCTTTCTCGCTGGAGATGGGCCGTTGCAGGCCCTGTGGAGTGTTCGCGATCAGCGCTTGTGATCAGCGCTGGTGATGACTGTTCGTGATCAGTGGTCATATCAAGTTTGGAAAGAGTATTTCGGTCAGTACTGAAGCTACTGCCACCCACTGACAACGGTGCCCGCCCGCCGCGCGTATGTGGAAAACGCTCTGAAAAAAGCATAGTCCCATCCGAACAGATATTCGAACAATCGGTCCGGCGTGTCAGCGCGGTTTGACGTCCCGGCCCAGCCGGCGCTCCGGCGGCACATCCTGGACCTCGCACAGGGCGAGCCAGACCTGCCGGGGCGCCACACCGGCGCTTAGGGCCTGGTCCGCGGTCCGGCTGCCGACGCCCGCCAGGACCAGGGAGCTGCTGAGAACCCGGGAGTACCCGGCTCCGAATTCATCGTCCATAAGGCGCCAAAAGTCACTGATTCGCACCCCTCGAGTCTCTCACGGTGCGGCGTGACTCTAGAATGGTTGCCATGAGCAACCCCGCCGATGGCCCTGGGATCCCCGGCGGCACTGACGAGTCCACCGACGCGGCGCTGACCGCCGTCGAACACCAGCTGAGCCTGCTGTGGCGCCGTGCGCGTTCGATCTCCCATCATCTCTCCCGCCAGGTACACCCGGACATGGAACCGGCCGCGTACGGCCTGCTCTCCGTCATCCGCCACCAGGGCGCCATGCGCCTGACGGATCTGGCGTCCAGCATCGGCGTCGGGAAACCGTCGGTGAGCCGGCAGGTCGCCTTTCTCGAACGCCTGGGCCTGGTTTCCAAGGAGGCTGATCCGCTCGACGGCCGGGCTCAGATGATCCGCTTGACGCCCACGGGTGAGGAGAGGATGCACGAGGTGCAGGACGCGCGGCGCGAAGTGTTCCGCGATCGCCTGGGCGAATGGCCGACGTCGGAGCTGCGGAACCTCTCCAGCTCGCTCGCTAAACTCAACGCCACCTACGAGCACGACGGATTCCCCCGGGACGAACCCCGCTAGGGTGTTCCGTCCGGCGGGAGCGCGTCATGGCGGGAGCGCGTCGTGCCGGGACCGCGTCATGCCGGGCACGCAAAAGACGGGGCACGCAAAAGACCCCGGCACACCGCCGGGGTCTTTTGTCCAGTAGTAACGTAGCGGGGCTAGCGGGCCCCGGAGAGGAGGCCCGTGGCCAACTCGTCGTTGAGGTCGGAGCTGAGCTCGCGGTCCAGGTCACGGCCGTAACGCGCCGCGAACTCCTGGGGAACGGTGTCCGGCACTGCGACTCCCTCGGCGACGGCGACGCGGTCGCTGACTTCGCGGAGCATGCTGGAGAGCGGAACCTCAAGGGCCGAGCAGATCGAGGAGAGAAGCTCAGAGGAGGCTTCCTTCTGGCCGCGTTCCACTTCACTCAGGTAGCCCAGGGAAACGCGGGCACTGTGCGAGACTTCGCGGAGGGTACGGCCTTGGCGTTGGCGGACATCGCGAAGTACATCACCAATTTCGTGACGAAGTACAACCATCTTGCGCTCCTTCTGTTCGCTCTTAGCCTGATCGGCGAGGCCCACATCCTTCCAGCGGACAACGCCGTTAACGGATACGGGCTGCTTTACCATCTGTATCGCCTTGCTCCCTCTTTGTGTCGGGCCCGCTGGTCAGAGCGGACACTGATGATGCTTTCATCCTAGGCGCCTCGCTTATTCGGAGACGACACAATGTAACAACTAACAGGAATCATGTTTTGTTCCCGGCAACTTTACGCTCCGGTAGCCTTCGGGGCCAGAGCTTCGAGCAGGCGTTCCAGCGCCGCGGCACACGCCTGTCCGCGGATTTCCGGCCGGCTGCCCGTAAAGCTGTAGCTGTACGCCGTCGAGCCGTCCGCGGTGGCGACGCCGATGTACACGGAGCCGACGTCCTTGCCGGCGTGCGGCTCGGGTCCGGCGACGCCCGTGGTGGAGATCCCAATGTCGGCACCGCAAATCCTGCGGGCTCCCTCAGCCATGGCCTCAGCAACCCGTGCATCGACGGCTCCGACGGTGTCCAGCAGTTCCCGGGAAACGCCCAGCACGTCGGCCTTGACACTGTTCTGATAGGACACGACACCGCCCTGGAGCATTCCGGATGCGCCGGGCGTGTCCGCCAGCACGGCGGCGAGCATGCCGGCGGTCAGGGATTCGGCCGTGGCGACCGTGACGCCACGGCCGATGGCCCCGGTGACTGCTTCTTCGGCCAGGTGGTGCAGGTTTGTCGCATGGTGCGCAGTGGTCACAGGAGGCCGCTCGCCGGAGCGGTGGATACTGGTCATGGCCTGCCTTCCTGGGTGTTTTGTTGCCGGGTCCGGATGCCGCTGGCCCGCAGTTTGAGGGCTTCTACAACGTATTCGCCGCCGGTCCAGACGGTGATCGCCAGGGCCGCCATCATGACGGCAAAGGCCACCCCTCCCAGCCACGGCGCGACCGGGGCAAGCGGAAGGACGTAGAGGAAGATCGCGAGGGTCTGGATGACGGTTTTGAGTTTGCCCCCGCGGGACGCGGGCATCACACCGTAGCGGATCACGATGAAGCGCAGCGCGGTGACACCCCATTCGCGGACCAGGATCAGGATCGTCACCCACCAGGGCAGCTCCTGCAGCACCGAAAGCATCACCAGGGCCGACCCAATCAGGAGCTTGTCCGCGATGGGGTCAGCGATTTTGCCGAAGTCGGTGATGAGTCCGCGGCTGCGGGCGATGTCGCCGTCGAGTTTGTCCGTGTAGATTGCAACGGCGAAGGTCGCCGCGGCAACCCAACGCCACAGCCCGTTCTGGGCCGCCAGTCCGGGCGCATCAAGGATGAGGAACCAGACGAAGAACGGCACCATGACGATTCGCAGCATCGTCAGGACGTTTGGCAGGTTCCAGATCCGAGGCGGGGATCCGGGTCTGTTTGCTTCGGCGCTAGTCACTTTCCTAGGCTACCGTCCGGTGAGCGACCAGGCGTCCTCGGCCCCGTTGTCGTCATCGTCAGGGCCGCCTCCGGAGTTTGCGTCGGAGCCGTCGTAGTACTCCTTGTTCTGGCTTCGGCGGTCCAGGTCAGAAGCCACGAGGTCCTCGGCGTAGCCGCCCTGGGCGACGTTAGCGTTGGCGTTCTCGCTCAGGGCCGCGGTGTGGGAATCGCCGGTGGCGGGCACTTCCATGCCCTTCATAGCGGCAAGCACCGTCGCCAGGTCATCGGGCTTGACCAGAACATCGCGGGCCTTCGAACCCTCGGAGGGGCCCACCACGCCGCGGGATTCAAGCAGGTCCATGAGCCTGCCGGCCTTCGCGAAGCCGACCCGCAGCTTGCGCTGCAGCATTGAGGTGGAACCGAACTGGGTGGTCACAACAAGTTCGGTGGCCTGCAGCAGTACCTCAAGATCATCGCCGATGTCGTCATCGATCTGCTTCTTCGGAGCCTCGGGGGCGACGTCGTCGCGGTACACGGCCTTGAGCTGGCCCTTGACGTGCTCCACCACTTTATGGATTTCCGATTCGGTCACCCAGGCACCCTGGACGCGCATAGCCTTGGATGCGCCCATGGGCAGGAACAAGGCGTCGCCCTGGCCAATCAGCTTCTCGGCGCCCGGCTGGTCTAGGACCACGCGGGAATCCGTGACCGAGGACGTGGCGAACGCCATCCTCGAGGGCACGTTGGCCTTGATCAGGCCGGTGACGACGTCGACCGAGGGCCGCTGGGTGGCGAGCACGAGGTGGATGCCGGCGGCGCGGGCCAGTTGGGTGATCCGGACAATCGAGTCCTCGACGTCGCGCGGGGCGACCATCATCAGGTCAGCGAGTTCGTCCACGATCACCAGCAGGTACGGGTACGGCCGGATGACCCGCTTGGAACCCTCCGGCGCGTGGACCTTGCCGGCCCGCACCGCCTTGTTGAAGTCGTCGATGTGCTTGAAGCCGTAGTTGGCGAGGTCGTCGTAGCGGGCGTCCATCTCGCGGACTACCCACTGCAGGGCCTCTGCGGCCTTCTTCGGGTTGGTGATGATCGGGGTAATCAGGTGCGGGACGCCCTCGTAGGCGGTGAGTTCCACGCGCTTGGGGTCCACCATGACCATCCGGACCTCGTCGGGGGTGGCACGCATCAGGATGGAGGTGATCATGGCGTTCACGAATGCCGACTTGCCGGCGCCCGTGGCGCCCGCGACGAGCAGGTGCGGCATCTTGGCGAGGTTCGCCACGACGTAGCCGCCCTCCACGTCCTTGCCGACGCCGATCACCATGGGGTGTTCAGTCCGCCGGGCGTTCTGGCTGCGCAGCACGTCCCCCAAGGACACCGTTTCACGGTCCGTGTTGGGAATTTCAATACCGATTGCGGACCGGCCGGGGATGGGGCTCAGGATACGCACATCCGAGCTGGCGACGGCGTAGGAGATGTTCTTGGAGAGTGCGGTAACGCGCTCCACCTTGGTACCCGGAGACAGCTCGATTTCATAGCGGGTCACAGTGGGACCGCGGCTGAAGCCGGTGACCTGGGCCTCGACGTTGAACTGGTTGAGCGTTTCGGTCAAAGAGGCAACAATTGCGTCGTTGGCCTCCGTGCGCTCCTTGGGAATGGAACCCGGGGTCAGGACGTCCGACGCCGGCAGTGTGTACGTCACGTCGCCGGCCAGGGACAGCTGCTCGGTCCTTTGCGGGATGGGAGTGGGCGCCGGGGCGGGCGTGACGGGGTTGGATGGCACCTTGGACGCGGCAGCCACCGCGGCCGGCACCGGTGCCGGCGCGGCCGGGTTCAGTGACCCTGCGGCCACCATTGCCGGGGTGACGAGCGGAATGGCTTCGGTGGCGTTCTCCCCCGCCGAACCGCCGGCACTCCCCAGCCCCTGGGCCGCCTTGATCTTCTCGACGGCGATCTCCGCCTGCGTGGGCCGGCGCACGCCGGGCTTGAGGGGCGGGGCGTCCTTGCCGGCCTTGCCCGCCCGGGCGGCCTCGGCTTCCTCATCCGCGATGAGCGCCCGTTCGAAGGCCTCGTCGCCGACGTAGCCTTCGAGTCCGGCGTCCTCCTCCTGCTCTTTGCCGAAGAGGCGGCGGCGCTTCTTCTTCGCGGGAGCCGGGGAATCGTTCTCGTAGAGGTAGCTGCGGTCATGGGCGCCGGAGTCGGAGCCGGCATCCTGATCCTGCAGGTCGATGCCCATGAGGTGTTCGTAAGCGTCCCGCAACCGGGAAGGGATGGCACCGAACGGCGTCGCCGTGACGATCAGCAGTGACGTGAAAGCAAGCAGGCCGTAGACGGCCAGCGGGACGGCGGCGTGCAGCGCCGCCAGCGGCGCCGCGGCGAGGTAGCCGAGCATACCGCCGGCGCGGCGCAGCCCGTCGAATCCCTCGGCAACGCTCGGTTCCCCGCCGATGACGTGGGCCAGGCCCGACCCGGCAAACGTCATGATCAGGAAGCCGATACCGATCCGGTTGTTCCCGCGCCCGTCCACGGGCTGGCGGAACAGCCGGAAGGCGCAGACGAACAGCATGAGCGGCAGGAGCAGCGACATCCAGCCAAAGGTTCCGTTGACGATTCCGTAGACCATGTCCGGGAACCAGCCCTGGAACCCCCACCAGGCGAAGGTGGCGACGAAGACTCCGAGTGCCAGGTTAAAGAGGGCTGCGCCGTCGCGGCGGTCCCCGGGGGCGAGATCGCTCACGTCGTAACCGATCCGGCGTACACCCGCTCCGACGACGTGTGCGACGCCCAGCCAGGCTCCCGCGGCAGCCCGGACCAGCCAGGGCTGTTGGGGTTCGACGACGGCCAGCTGGCGGGTACGCGCTGTGCCCGCCGTTCCCGGGGCCTTGCTGGTTTTGGACGCAGCGGGGCCGGAGCCCCGGACCAAAGAGCTGCCTGATTTACCGCTGGGGTTTCCCCTAGGCGCGGAGGAAGTACGTGTCGCCATACCCGCTACGGTACCCGACACCGGGCCGAAAACCGCGGATTTTCGGGCCTTCGCAGGGTCCATGTTGCGGGCCGGAGACGCAAAACGGCCTTCCCGGTCCACCGCAAGCGGGAGCCTGCAGCAGGCCGGAAAGGCCGTCGGTGTGCCCAGAGAAGCGCTGGGGCCGCCAGGGCCTACGCCTCCAGGACCACCGGGATGATCAAGGGCTTGCGGCGGAGCTTGCGGTTGACCCAGGTGCCCACCACACGGCGGACGACCTGCTGGAGCTGGTGCGTGGTGTGGTCCGTGCGGTTCAGCACGGCTTCTTCCAGGGCGGCGTTGATCTTGGGGATGATCTCGTCGAAGACCGAATCGTCCTCAGCCACGCCGCGGGCGTGGATCTCCGGACCGGAGACCACCTTGCCGGTGGCGCGGTGGATCACCGTGATGATGGAGATGAAACCTTCATCACCGAGCGTCTGCCGGTCCTTGAGGTCGGATTCGGTGACCTCGCCGACACTGGAGCCGTCCACGTAGACGAAGCCGACTTCCACCTGGCCGACGATGTCCGCCTGGTGGTCGCGAAGGTCGATGACCGTGCCGTTGTCCGCCAGGAGGATGCTCTCTTCGGGGACACCGGAGTCCAGGGCAATCTTGCCATTGGCGATCAGGTGGCGGGTTTCGCCGTGAACCGGCATCGCGTTGAGCGGCTCAAGGATGTTGTAGCAGTACAGCAGCTCCCCCGCGGCGGCGTGGCCGGAGACGTGCACCTTGGCGGTTCCCTTGTGGATGACGTCGGCGCCGAGCTTCAGCAGGCCGTTGATGATGCGGTACACGGCGTTCTCGTTGCCCGGGATCAGGCTGGAGGCGAGAATGACAGTGTCGCCCTGGCCGACGACCACGCGGTGGTCACCGTTGGCCATCCGGGACAGGGCTGCCATCGGCTCACCCTGCGAGCCGGTGGACATCAAGACCACGCGGTTGTCCGGCAGGTTGTCGATGTTCTTGATGTCGACCAGGAGGCCCGGCGGGACGTCGAGGTAGCCGAGCTTCTCGGCGATCGCCATGTTGCGGACCATCGACCGGCCGACGAACGCGACCTTGCGGTTGTGGTTTGCGGCGGCATCGAGGACCTGCTGGACGCGGTGCACGTGGGAGGAGAAGGAGGCGACGATCAGGCGCTTGGAGGCCTGGCCGAAGAGCCGGTCCAGGGTGGGACCGATTTCCTTTTCCGCCGTGGTGAACCCGGGGACGTCGGCGTTCGTGGAGTCCGACATGAACAGGTCCACGCCTTCCTCGCCCAGCTTCGCGAAGTGGCGGAGGTCGGTGATGCGGCCGTCCAGCGGCAGCTGATCCATCTTGAAGTCACCGGTGTGCAGCACGGTGCCGCCGGAGGTGCGCAGGAACACGGCAAGAGCGTCGGGGATCGAGTGGTTGACGGCCACGAATTCGCATTCGAACGGACCGAACTTCTGCACCTGGCCTTCGGTGACGGTCTGGGTGACCGGCTTGATCCGGTGCTCCAGCAGTTTCGCCTCAATGAGAGCCAGCGTCAGCCGGGAACCCACCACGGGAATGTCCGCGCGCAGGCGCAGCAGGTAGGGAACGGCCCCGATGTGGTCCTCGTGGCCGTGGGTCAGAACGACGGCCACGATGTCGTCGACGCGGTTCTTGATGTACGAGAAATCGGGCAGGATCAAGTCGACGCCGGGCTGGGTTTCCTCCGGGAAGAGGACACCGCAGTCGACGATCAGCAGCTTGCCGTCGATCTCGAAAACGGTCATGTTGCGGCCGATCTCCCCCAGTCCACCGAGCGGAACAATCCGCAGGGTGTCCTTGAGCAGTTTCGGCGGCGTGACGAGGCCGGGAAGGGCAGTTTGGGTCATAATGCACTACTTTCCAGGCGGTTGCCGGCGGGATTTTTTCTCATCAGGATCAAGCACCTGATCAGGAAAAGACCATGCCGGCTTCCGCCAAGTCCTCGCGGATGGTTTCGGTCTCGGCGTCGTCCGGCTCCACGAGGGGCAAACGGACAACCGAGTTGGGCAGGACTCCCTGCCACTTAAGAACTTGCTTCGCAGCAACAGCACCCTGGATATGGGTCATCACTGCACGGACCACGGGGTCCAGTTCGAAATGTATGGTGCGGGCGGTGGCGAAATCGCCCGCGAGTGCGGCGTCAATCATGGCGCGGAACTGCTTCGTCGCGACATGCGCGGTGACGCTGACAAGACCGGCCGCGCCCGCAGCCATCCACGGGAGCGTCAGTCCGTCATCGCCGGAATAAACATCCAGGTCGGTGTTGGCGAGGACGCGGGTAATGGCGGCAAAGTCTGCCTTCGCGTCCTTGAGCGCAACGATGTTCCGGTGGTCCGCGAGCCGGATCATGGTCTCGGGCAGGATCGGCACGCAGGACCGGCCCGGGATGTCGTACACCATGACGGGGAGGTCGGCGGCGTCGGCGACAGCTTCAATGTGGGCCCGGATACCGGCTTGGCTGGGCTTGTTGTAATACGGGGTGACGATCAGCTGCCCATGGGCTCCGGCCTTGGCGGCGCGTTTGGCCATCTCAATGGAGTGGGAGGTGTGGTTGGTGCCGGTACCGGCAATGACCTTGGCCCGGTCCCCCACGGCTTCGACGACCACCCTGAAGAGCTTTTCCTTCTCGTCGTCTTCCAGCGTGGAGGTCTCCCCTGTGGTCCCGGAGATGACAAGGGCGTCATGGCCGTCGTCGACGAGCTTGTTGGCCAGCTCGGCGTTCTGCTGGTAGTCGACCTCACCATCGGACGTAAAGGGCGTGACCATGGCGGTCACGAGGGATCCGAACGTAAAAGAGCGGGAGGGAGAGTCAGCCATATGAAAAACGTTACCCTGTCCCCGGCGTGTTCCGACAATGCGGCACCGTGATGAAGGTCAAGCCCGCCGTGGCTCCTGCCTCAGTCCTGCCCCTGCCCGGCCGCTCTTCCGGTGCCGGGGCCGGCCCGGCAGGGAGCAAAACCTTACCCGCCGGGCGGTGTGGCGCAGTAGCGGCCGACGGCCGTTTGGCGCAGGGCCTCCGCCCACGCAGCGAGCCGCTGGGCGGCCCGGACGTAGTGGAAAAGCTCGGTAGGCGTGAGGGACTCCAGGTCCGTCTCCGCCAGTCGGCGGGCCAGTTCGGCCCCCGGCGCCTGCGCCGACAGGGCTTTCCCTTCACGTTGCCACTGGACGTCCTCGGCCGATTCGCCGGCCACCAACTGCCGGAAGAGGAAGTCCACGACGCCGGGGCTCAAGGCCTTGAGGACTCCGGACGGGTCCGGGGCGCACGGGTCCGGCCGGGTGGACCCCGGGAAGAGGGGCTCTGGTGTGTTGGTCATGGGCCCATCGTATTCGAACATATATTCGAACACAAGGGTGCCGGAGCCGCCCGTCCGGACAGCTCCCTGGTGGCCGGACATGAGAACATCGAGGCATGACTCCCCGCGACACGGCATCGTTCCCCCGGCCGGCCCGGCCGGCCCGGAGCAGGAGCGGCCCCGGGGGCGGGTCCGGAAAATCCGGGGGAAACGGCGGCCGCAGCCCAGGCCGCAGATCCGGAACCCGGCTGTCAGGCATCGACGCCGCCCGCGGATTGGCCCTCCTGGGCATGATGGCCACTCATGTGCTTCCCACTTTCGAATCCGACCCGCAACTGACCCCCACGTGGGTGGGCCTGGTATTTTCCGGACGGGCCTCCGCTCTGTTCGCCGTGCTCGCAGGAATTGGGCTGGCGTTATCCACCGGTAAACAGGAGCCGTTCCAGGGCCCGCAGCTGTGGGCGGCGCGCCGCGGAGTCGCGCTCCGGGCGCTCGTGGTCGCCGCCGTGGGGCTTTCCATTGGCGGGCTTGAGGTGAACATCGCCATCATCCTGGTCCATTACGCCGTGTTGTTCCTGTGCATCCTGCCGTTTCTCGGGCTGGACGCCCGGCACCTGCTGGTCCTCGCCGCGGGCTGGGTCCTTGTCACTCCGGCGCTCGCTTTTCTTCTGCGGCCATGGCTCCTCACCGCCACGCCGGCCCTGCAACTGGGCCACAACCCGCAATGGGAGGATCTGTCCACCCCCGCCGTGCTGCTCGGGGACCTCTTCCTGACCGGCTACTATCCCGTGTTCCAGTGGATCGCCTACCTGCTGATCGGGCTCGCAATTGGCCGGCTGGCCCTGACGACGGCGGCAGTCCCGGCGCTGCTGCTGGCAGCGGGAACCGCCGTGGCGGTCCTGGCCAGGTGGTTCAGCCTGGTGATGATGGAGGATTGGGGCGGCCGGGCGGCGCTCCAGGCGTCCCTGCTGAAGCCCTCGTATCCGCTGGAAAGCCTGCTGCAAGTGAACCTGGCCGGCGTGGATCAAACCGGCTCCCCCTGGTGGCTCGCCTCAAGTGCGCCGCACTCCGGTACCACCCTTGACTTGCTGCACACCTCCGGAGTGGCTGCCGCCGTCGTCGGAACGTGCCTGCTGCTGGGCCGGCTGGTGGAGCGGATCCGGGTGGACCTGCTGCTTCCGTTGCGGGGCGCCGGTGCCATGACCCTGAGCCTCTACACGGCCCACCTGTGCGTGATGGCCTCCCTCTACGGCCAGCCCTTGCCGTCCGGGTGGACACTTGAGGGCGTGTACTGGGCGCAGGCCCTGGCGCTGTTGGCCATCGGCGGCATCGTCGCAGCCCTGGGCTGGCGCGGACCGCTGGAGTGGGTGGCGCACGCCGCGAACCAACTCGGCCGCTATCAGCCTGCCCGCGTCCGCTGACCCCGGAACGCGCCGCCATGCTTTCGCTGAGCGGCCGCGGCGGTCCCCGACGTCGAACCTCAGCCCCGGCGGGAACCGGTGCGGTAGAGCCGGACGGCGTCGCGCATCGAGGCCCGCGCCCGCTTGCGGTCCCCTGCGGCGTCGTAGGCGCAGCTAAGCCGGAACCAGGAGCGCCAGTTCTCCGGTGCCGCCTCGGTCTCCGTGCGGTATTTCTCGAACTCCCGGTCCGCGGCTTCGCGGATGATCCGTCCCGCGGGCGTGCGCGGCAGATTGTCCTCGGGCAGGCCGCCCTCGGCCTCGAGGATCTTTGCCAGCCGTTCCGTCCGCACACCAAACACCAGCTCGCGGACCAGGGCCCAGGCGCCGACCACGGGCAGGAGCAGGTACGCCACGCCGAGTGCCTTAGCCACCGGATTAGCGTCCGTCATCAACAGCACCGAGCGCTGCAGGGACACCACGAGGTAGAAGACGAGGAGCAGCGTGACGGCGCCAACCCAGATTTTGGTGCGGTTTGCTTTGAAGGCGGTGAGGACGTTGGCCACGGCGCTCAGAGTCCCAGGTCCAGGTAGCCGTCCAGGCCTACGGTGAGGCCGGGGTTCGCAGCCACGTTGCGGACACCCAGCAGCACCCCGGGCATGAACGATGCCCGGTCAAAGGAGTCATGCCGGAAGGTCAGCTGCTCGCCCGGACCGCCCAGCAGAACTTCCTGGTGCGCCACGAGACCGCGGAGACGGACGCTGTGGACGCGGACGCCGTCGACGTCGCAGCCGCGCGCGCCAGGGCGCCCGCCCCTGGTGGCATCGGGGCTGGGCGGAAGGCCGGCGGCTGCGCGTTCGGCGGAGATCAGCTGCGCGGTGCGCACTGCGGTTCCGGACGGAGCGTCCACCTTCTCCGGGTGGTGCAGTTCGATGATTTCCGCCGATTCGAAGTAGCGGGAGGCTTTGGCAGCGAACGCCGAGGCGAGCACCGAGCCGAGCGCGAAGTTCGGCGCAATCAGCACACCCACGCCGGGCCGGCCGGTGAGGAGCTCCTCGAGCCGGGCCAGCCGTTGCTGATCCCAGCCCGTCGTCCCCACCACGGCGTGCATGCCGTGCTCGACGGCGAAGGTGACATTCGCGTCGGTGCTTTCCGGGACCGTCAGGTCCACCACCACCCGCGCACCGGCGTCGACGAGGGTTTCCAGGGAGTCGTTCCGGCCCAGAGCAGCGACAAGGTTGAGGTCTGCGGCCGCCTCGATGGCCTGCACGGCCTCGGCGCCCATCCGCCCGTTGGCGCCCAGCACGGCGACTGCGAGTTGTTCGATCATGCCATCCACCCTACCGCCGGGCCCGGCGCCCGCCTGAACCGGGGCAACGCGTTACGAGCCAGTCACGACGATGCAAGGGCCAGCGCAGGGCGGGGCGGAAAGTGCCCGGGGTTGGGTCGCAGACGGTGCCCGGGAGGACTAGGCGCCCGCTCCAACCCATTCGACACTGCCGTCCGTGAAGAACTGTTCCTTCCAGATCGGAACCTGGTCCTTGATCCGGTCCACCAGTTCCGAACATACCGCGAAGGCCTGACCGCGGTGCGCTGCCGCGACAGCGCAAACCAGCGCCGGGTCCCCGATCTCCAGCATCCCGATCCGGTGGGCCACCCAGATCCGCACCGGCTGTTCCGGCCCGCCGGAACCGGCGGGTGAGCTGCCGGCCGCCTGTTCGGAGACGAGTTGCGCGACGACGTCGGCCATCACCTGGTGCGCGGTGGGGTGCGCGCTGTAACTGAGCCGCTGGACGGGTTTGCCGCCGTCGTGGTTCCGGACCACCCCGCTGAAGCTGACCACTGCACCAGCGGTGTCCGATTCGACGGCCGCGATGGCGTGGTCCACGCAAATGGGGTCGGCACTGAGTACCGCGGTGACCACTTCAAAGGTTGAGTCAATGCCCATGGCCGCCCTCCAGCTGGTCGCACAGGTGTCCCAGGATGGAGTCCAGCACGCTGAGCCCATCCATGACACCTTTGGGAGATCCGGGAAGATTGATGATGAATGTCTGGCCCGCAGCACCCGCGTGGCCCCGGCTCAGCATCGCCGTCGGGGTCTTGGTCAGTCCGGCGGCCCGGATGCCCTCCATGATGCCCGGGATTTCCCGGTCCAACAGGGGCAGGGTCTGTTCCGGAGTCGCGTCCGTGGGGCTGAGGCCGGTACCGCCGCTGGTGATGATGACAGCCGGCGCCTGGGTCAGCAGCGCGCGCAGGGACGCGCCCACGGCGTCGCCGTCCGGAACCACCATGGCCGGATAGGTCTCGAAGCCGTGTTCGGTAAGCCAGTCGATGATGACGGGACCGGTCAGGTCCTCGTAGATTCCGGCCGCGGCGCGGGTGGAGGCGATGACGACGCCGGCCTTCCGCCCGGTGGCTTCACCGTGACGGTGTGGTTCGGGCATGCTCATAGTTTCCAGTCCCCGCTCTTGCCGCCGCTCTTGGCCAGCACCTTGATATCGGTCAGGACCGCGTGCTTGTCTACGGCCTTGATCATGTCGTACACGCTGAGGGCGGCGACGGAGGCTGCGGTCAGCGCTTCCATTTCGACGCCGGTAACCCCGCGGGTCTTCACCGTGGCGAACACGGTGACAGAGTCGGCGTCGAGCTCAAAGTCGACGGTGACCTTGGCGATCGGCAGCGGGTGGCAAAGCGGGATTAAGTCCGGGGTTTTCTTGGCGGCCAGGATGCCGGCGACCCGGGCGACAGCCAGGGCATCGCCTTTGGGCAGGTCTCCGCTGCCGAGGAGCGCCAGGACCTCCTCCGTGCTGCGGACTGTGGCGGTGGCGGTGGCCTCGCGGGTACTTTCGGCCTTGTTGGACACGTCCACCATCTGGGCCGTGCCATCCTGCCGCAGGTGGGTCAGGCCCGGGCCCTCCGGTGCAGGGTTCACCCCTGCGGGGTTCTTCCCTGCGGGGTTCTTCCCTGCGGGGGTCTTCCCTGCTGGGGTCATCCCTGCGGGGGTCATCTTTGGAGGGTTCTCTTCATTCACAGCATCCATACTTCCACCTCGGCGCCCGCAGCGAGCGCAGCGGTACCTTCGGGCACCTGGATCAGGGCGTTCGAGTGCGCGAGCGCGCTGACGAGGTGCGAGCCTGCGCCACCCTCAAGCCGGACAGTCCCGTCGGGAAGGACGGTGCCGCGCCGCACCTGATGCTTGCCGGCCGGCGACGTCAGCGCCCCGGCCAGCCGCGCCCTCACCACGGGCCGGGGCGCCGGCGAGCCGAACAGATCCCCGAGCGCGGGCCGGAGGAACATTTCGAAGGACACGAGGCAACTCACCGGGTTTCCCGGAAAGCCAAGGACCGGTACGCCCTCGAATGTTCCAATCCCCTGCGGCCCGCCGGGCTGCATCGCGACGGCAAAAAACTGCACGTCGTGACCTGCCATCGCCTGCCGCACCACCTCGTAGGCGCCCTTGCTGACCCCGCCGGTGGTGACCACCAGGTCCACGTCCGCCGCGTGCCGGCGCAGCAGGGCAGCCAGTTCCTCCGGGCGGTCGGTGGAGATCCCGGTCCGTGTGACGTCAAGGCCGGCCTGGCGCATGGACGCCTCCAGCAAGGTGGCATTCGAGTCGTAGATCTTGCCGTCGCCCAGCGGGCTGCCCGGTTCCACGACCTCGTCCCCGGTGGTGACCAGCAGGATCCGCAGCGCACGGAAAACGGGCGCCTCCGTGAAGCCCAGGGCCGCCAGGAGTCCCAGCTGGCCCGGTCCCAGGCACGTTCCGGCGGGAAGAGCCAGCTCACCGGCGCGGATGTCGCTGCCGGGATGGCGGACGAAGCTCCGAGCCGGGGCAGCAGGCAGCCGCACGGTCGCGGGCACGCCCGGGGCCGGGAAGACATCGGGTACGGCCTGTTCAATCGGCACGACGGCGTCCGCTCCCGGCGGCATCATGGCGCCGGTCATGATCGGTGCGGCTGTCCCGGCGGCAAGTTCAGGAGCCATGGCTCCGGCGGCAACGGGGGCGGCGACGTGCAGGTCGGCGCCGCCGTCGGGCACGTCCGCGCTGCGGATGGCGAAGCCGTCCATTTGCGAATTGGCGAATGGCGGAAGGTCCAGCGGAGCCACGACGTCCGCGGCAAGGCCACGGCCTAGGGCCGAAAGCAGCGGGAGCCGTTCAATCCGGTCCGGGCTGCGGAGCGGGGCCAGCAGGTGACGCACCGACTCCCGGTGTGCTTCCACGCTGACGTGCCCTGCCTGGGTGCGGTGCATACGGTGGTGACCCCTCATCTGAGCCGTTGGCCGGGTTCGCCGGTCCGGCTTCCTTACCGGACGGGCGGCCGGACGGGCGGCCGGGCGGGCGGCCTGGCGGGCGGCCTGGCGGGTTCGCCCGGCCGGTTAGGACTTCACGTCAACTCTAACGGTGTGAAAGCCAGTGGCCCCGCTGGGCGCCACCGGCGCGCGGTCCTCCACTTGCGCCACGCCATTGCGGTCCGTGGCGCGGACCTGGATTTCATAGTTTCCGGGGGTGAGCGGCACCGCCAGCTTCCACTGGTACCAGGTGTCGAGGGAAATCCCGGGAGCCAGCTCCGCCTGCTGCCACACGCCACGGTTGACCCGCAGGTCCACGCGCGCTATCCCGGTGTGCTGGGCCCAGGCGACACCGCCGAAAGCCACCGTCCCGGCGCCCACGGAGCGGCCGTCCCGGGGAGTGTCGATGCGGGAGGACATCTTGATGGGTCCCCGCTCGGTCCAGCCGCGGGGTGTCCAGTAGCCGGCGTCGTCCGCGAACCGCGTCACCTTCAATTCGGTAACCCACTTGGTGGCCGCAACGTAGCCATAGAGGCCCGGAACGATCAGCCGGACGGGGAAGCCGTGCTCCAGCGGCAGCGGTTCGCCGTTCATGCCGACCGCCAGGAGCGCGTCCCGGTTGTCCGTCAGCGCCCCCAACGGGGTTCCGGCGGTCCAGCCGTCCGAGCTACGTGACAGGACCATGTCCGCGCCGGCCTTCGGGCCTGCCAGTGCCAGCAGGTCCCGGACCGGCCAACCCAGCCACCGGGCATTGCCGATCAGGTCCCCTCCCACCTCATTGGATACGCAGGCGATGGTGATGTGCCGTTCGATCAAGGGTTTGGCCAGCAACGCGGCGAAGTCAAGGGAAATGTCCCGCTCCACGAGTCCCGTGACTTTGAGCGTCCACTGCGCGGGGTCCACCACGGGGACACGCAGGGCGGTGTCGATCCGGTAAAAGTCGTTGGTGGGTGTGACCAGCGGGCTGACGCCGTCAAGCCGGACGTCGGCGCCGTCCGGGATCGGAGGAGCCGTTGACACGGGCGCGGGGAGCACCAGTTTGCTGCGCAATTCGCTGACGGCGGCGGCAGCTCCCCGGATTGTCGCTGCCAGCACCCCTGCAATGACGGCGCCAGCGGCCGTTCCGCCGAGCACCTGCAGGAACCGTCGGCGGGCAGGGGGCCGCGCGGCGGTGGGCGGCGTGGCAGCGGCCCCCGAAACCGGCACGTCCGGTTCGCTGCCGGTCCGCCACTCTTCCAGCCGCCGGATCAGCCAGCGCAGCAGAATCATTCCCACGGCGGCGGCGAGCAACGGGGCGGGAATGGCATTGGCTGTCAGTTCCGTCCGGCTCAGAACAGCCACGAGCCCCGCGGCACCAAAGGTGGCAATGATGGCTGCCCCGGCGAAACGGCGGCGCAATTCCACCACCCCGCACAGTGCTGCCAGCACGGCGATGAGCAGTCCCATGCCGCCCAGCAAAGCAGCCTTATCAGCCGTGCCGAAGAGGGCGATGGCCCAGTCCTTGACCCCCGGCGGGACCGTGTCAATCACCGCGCCGCCGACAGCGGTCACCGGCGAGAGTGAGGGACTGATGAGTCCTGCCGCGAGCTCGCCCAGGGCGAGGCCGGCACCCACGGCAACGACGCCGGCGCCGGCAGCCCAGCGGGCCCGAATGCGCCGCCCGTTGTCCGGTGGCCCGCCGGCCGGCGGCTGCGGGCTTTGCCGCCCACTCTCCGGCGGGACTTCGGCAAGCGGGACCTCAGCCAGGCGCCGGGCGCTCCGCGGTGTGCCGATCGGAGCGCCGGGTTGATCATGCGGGGTGCTGTTCACTCCTCCAGCATAGATTTGTCCGCGGCGAATGGAACGCTGCCGGCGGAATCGGGCCCGCGGCGGTGTTGCCGGCCCCGCGGTGGCGTAGCCTGAATTTATGAGTGTTCAGCTAGGTATGCCCCAGCCCCGCGCGGATGACAGCCCCGGTGCGGGCTCCTCAAGTGCGCAGTTGGGCGGGCGGCCGGACGGCATGCCCGCCGGCCTCGTCGACCGTTACGGACGGCGCGCCACCGACATGAGGCTCTCCCTGACGGATAAATGCAATTTGCGCTGTACCTACTGCATGCCGGCGGAGGGCCTGGAGTGGCTCTCCAAACAGGCCGTGATGTCAGCCGAGGAGATCGTCCGCATCGTGCGGATCGGCGTCGACACGTTGGGCGTTCGCGAGCTGCGGCTTACCGGCGGCGAACCGCTGGTCCGGGCCGATCTGCTGGACATCATTTCTGCACTTCGCCTCGCCCACCCCGACCTTCCGATCTCCATGACGACGAACGCCGTCGGGCTGGATAAGAAGGCCGCTGCGTTGAAGGCCGCGGGCCTGACCCGCATCAACGTGTCGCTGGACTCGCTCCATGAGGAGACGTTCACCCAGCTGACGCGCCGGCCGTTCCTGAATAAGGTCCTGGCCGGCGTGGACGCCGCGTGGGCCGCCGGGCTGGGACCGGTGAAACTCAACGCCGTTCTGATGCGCGGCATCAATGACGCCGAGTCCCCGTCCCTGCTGGCGTGGGCGCTGGGCCGCGGCTATGAACTGCGCTTCATCGAGCAGATGCCGCTCGACGCCGACCACGGCTGGACCCGCCGGAACATGATCACCGCCGCGGAGATCCGCGAACTCCTCTCCGTCGACTACGTGCTCAGCGCCGATCCGCGGGACCGCGACGGCGCCCCGGCGGAACGCTTCGAGGTCCGGGCGAGGGTTCCCGGCACCGACGAGGCCGCCGGACCCGTCCTGGGGACCGTGGGAATCATCGCCTCCGTAACTGAGCCGTTCTGCTCCGACTGCCGGCGCACCCGCATCACTGCCGAGGGCAAGATCATGAGCTGTCTGTTCTCCCGCGAAGAAGTGGACCTTCTGGGGCTGCTCCGGGAGGGCGCCAGCGACGCACAGCTTGCCGAACGCTGGCAGGACGCCATGTGGATCAAGCCCAAGGCCCACGGCATGGACCACGTGGGACTGGACGCCCCGGACTTCGTCCAGCCGGACCGCAGCATGAGCGCCATCGGAGGCTGAACCACCTGTGAACGTACGTTACTTCGCTGCCGCGCGCGCTGCCGCCGGCGTCGAGGAGGAACACTTCGAGCTTCCCGCCGGCGCCACGGTCGCCGCGCTCCTGGACGCCATCCTCGCCGTCGAACGGCCGGAGCCCCCCGCCGGGACCCCGCCGCTGGCGCGCCTGCTGTCCCGGAGCAGCTTCCTTCTCAACGAGGTGGCCGTCCGGACCCGGACGGCGGCGGTGCAACCGGACGACGTCATCGACGTCCTGCCGCCTTTCGCCGGCGGCTAGCCGGTTCCGGCTCCCCGCGGCAGCGCCCTACGACCTCCCGGAGGCCGGGCCGGTGCCGGCCGGCCTGGCTGCGGTGCCTAGAGCCAGGCCCAGCAGCGCGCTGCGGCTCCGGACACCGCAGACAGCGAACACAGCCTTGAACTGGTCCTGCACGGTGTAGGGACGGATCCCCAGGACCGCGGCCAGCTCCGCCGTGCTGAGTCCCCCAGCGGTAAGTTCGAGCAGCCGGTGCTGCTGCGGGGTGAGCGCGAAGCAGCGGGCGAAAACCTCAAGCCGGTCCGCCGCCGGGCATTCCTGGATGGTCACCGCGAGCGGAGGAGTCGCCCCCCACCGGCCCCCCACCATTCGGGTGGCGCGCAGCAGCGCCCAGTTGCCGTCGCCGACGGAGACCCGCGACATGGCAGGGTGGGTGTCCACCCCGGCCTCGCGGGCCAGCAGCTGGGCGGCGACGTTGAGGACCTCCGCCGGCACGTCCTGGTACGGCCGCGGCCCCCGCTGCAGCAGCTTCAACCACTCCCCGGCCGAAACCGTCTGCCCCGCCACGGCCAGGGCCTCGTCCAGGGTCAGCACGGCCTGTGGCGGCAGTGGCTGCCGGACGGCGGCGGCGGTGCCCCCGGCCTCCGCGTCCCGCCGGCATTGGGCTGCACGGCTCCGCCGAAGGCCGGCCGCCACCATCGGCGCGGCCGTTGCGAGATAGTTGGTCTCCACAGCGGAAAAGGTGCCGTCGTTCCCGATACGCCAGAGGTCCAGCCAGCCCCAGCAGCCATGTTTGTCAGCAAAGACGGTTGAGAGCACGTCCGCCACCCCGTGGTGGATCAACAGCCCGCTCCATAACGGACTGCGCGCAGGATCTCCGCCCGTGGCCGTGAGGAGGGTCGCTGCGGGCCGCGGCGAACGCATTAGCGCCGTCCAACGGCCCTGCGGTGTCACGTACTTGAGCCGGATGAGCTCCGGTAGTTTGTCCGGGCAGGGGATCCGGGCCATCGGGGCGATGCCGGTAGCCGATTCCGGATCCGTCAGGGGCCAGGCGTAGGCGCTGAACGGCACCCTTGCGCCGAGTTCGGCAAGCACTTCCCGGCGCAGCTCCTTGTCATCGAGCATGTCCCGGCAGAGCTGCCCCAGGCGCTCCAGGCTCCGGCTGAACGCCCAGCTGGTGGTCATGAGTTCAGTATGTTCCAAGCCGCGCCCATGCGCCCGGCCACCCGGCGCTGAGTCCGGCCGCCGTCACCAGATTTCTGGGATGTCCGAGGCACCGGGGTGCGCCTACGGTGAAATATCCCCGCATTCGGGGGCACAGGACAACGCAGGAGGGATTGGCATGTACACCTTGCAGATTGAGCACGGCATTGCGGATTTTGGTCTCTGGAAGAGCGCGTTTGATCGGGATCCCGTCGGGCGGGCGGCGTCGGGCGTGATCGCGCACCGGATTAGCCGGCCGGTGGAGGACCCGCACTACGTTGTGGTCGAACTCGACTTCACGCTTCGGTCCCAGGCGGAAGCACTGCTGGCCAACCTGAAGGCGAACGTCTGGACGTCCCCGGCGGCGGCACCTGCCCTCCAGGGCGCCCCGAAAACCAGGATCCTGGAGGAAGCCCTCTGACGGTCCGGCTGCACTGGCCGCCGGAGCTCAGGCTGCGGCCAGGGCCTCCCGGACAGTGTCCGCGACGGCAGCAGCTCCGGCCGCGCCCATAATGATCGTGTAATGGTTGACATCCGGAACTTCCCGGACGGTCAAGGCCGGCAATTTCTCCGCCCAGGCGTCCAGGTAGCCGGGCGCGTACAGGCCGCCGGGCTCGTTGAGCAGCCCGCGCGGTGCCCGCAGCACGAGGGTCTCCACCGCCAGTTCGTCCAAGGCTCTCAGGAGGGAGGCGCCGCGGTGCAGTTCCCCAGTGTCATCGGCCATGGCCCGGTACTGGGTGGCCGGCCGGAGCAACGGTTCCTCTCCGGTGAGGTCGTAGTCGACATAGTCCTCCACGAAGGGGCCCCAGTCAGCGCTGAAAGCCGGGTGCTGTTTCCAGAAGCTGCGGTACACCTCCCGGCTGGCGAAGGTGGCGTTCAGGCGCTCCGCCGCGGGACCCAGCACGGCGGCCACGATCTGTTCGTCGCTCAGGTCCGCCGGAACCTGCAGCGGCAATCCGCCGTCGACCAGCACCAGGGACCGCACGCGCTCGGGGAACAGGTTCGCGAGGACCAGGGACGCGAAGGCGCCCATGGAGTGGCCCACCACCACGACGGGCCCGGTGCTGAGCGCGCCCAGCACCGCGGCGAGGTCCCCGGCGTGGGACGGCATTCCGTAGGGCGCAGGCAGCGCGTTGCTCCGGCCCCGGCCCCGCAGGTCGGGGGCGATGATCCGGATGTCCGGCAGCTCGTGGGCCAGCACCGCCCACGCCATGTGCGAGGCTGTGACGCCGTGGACCGCGAGGATGGTCGGGGCGGCCGGGTCCTCGGGTCCCCAGAGGGCGGTGTGCAGGGTTCCGCCACGGACCTCAACGTCAGTGGTTCGGTAGCTGGGATTGCTGGTTTCCTGGCTCATGGGGCTGTCCCTTCCTGGGTCTGGATGGTGCTTGGAGCGGGGCCGGCCACAGGAACGTCCGCCGGTGCCGGGGCGAGCGCCCGTTCGATGAACTGCATCATTTCCTCAAAGACGTCCTCCGGGACGTCCGGCCGGGCACCCTGCAAGGGTTCGACGCCCTCCTCGTCCCAGAGCACCCAGCGCATGCCGATCAGCTCACCGATGCCCATCAGGGCCCAGGCCGCCACGGTGGGATCCATCGCCCGGACTTCGCCGCTGAGTTGCGCGGCTTTAAGTCCTTCGATGTAGCCGTTGACGATCCGGGTGTAGTGCAGCCGCAGAGCCCCTGGCGAGACGAACTCGGCCTGGCGGATAATCCGGTACAGCGCGGGATGTTCCGCCGTGAACTTGAAGAAGGCGCGGAACCCCGCGCGTTCGGCCGCAAGCCGGTTGCCGGCGGAGCGGGCGGCGTCGGTCATGGCGTGCCGGACCCGCCGGTTCAAGTCCTCGACGACCTCGTCGAAAATGGCCTGTTTGCCCTCGAAGTACAGGTAAAAAGTGCCGAGGCCGACCCCCGCTTCCTCGGTGATCTTGACGATGGAGGCCTCGTGGTACCCGACCGACGCGAAGACCGTCTCGGCCGCCTGCAGCAGCTTGGCGCGCGTTCGGGTGCCCCGCGCAGTGCGCGGCACGGCGCTCACAGCCCGCCGCCGGTCACGGGACGCGAGAAGGCCACAGACCCGGACGCGGCTCCGGGGGGCGTGTCCGGGGTGTCGGGACGTCCTGCAGTTCCGCGGCCCTCAAGCTGTTGCCGCAGCCTGGCGCGCAGCACCTTGTTCAGCGCCGTCCGGGGCAGGGCGCCGACCATCTCGATGCGGGCGGGGACTTTGAACGGCGCCAGCAGCGCCGCGCAATGGTCGAGGAGTTCCTGTCCGTCTGTCGCCAGGCCCGGGCGGACCACCACGAAGGCGACACCGGTTTCGCCCCAGCGCGCATCCTCCACACCAACGACGGCGGCCTGGGCAACGGCAGGATGGGCCAGCAGCACCGCCTCGACCTCGGCCGGAGCCACGTTCTCGCCACCGGAAATGAAGATGTCCTTGAGCCGGTCCAACACTTTGATGTACCCCTCGGCGTCGCGTTCCACGAGGTCACCGGTGCGCAGCCAGTCCCCCGCCAGGACGGCAGCCGTCGCGGCCGGGTCGCGGAAGTAGCCGGCGAAGACCCCCGGGCCGCCCACCAGCAGTTCGCCGGTGGCGGCGCCGTCGAGGACCGCCCCGGTCACGGGATCAGCCACCGCGACGGCGACGTGCGGGTACGGTTTTCCCGAATACCCCACCATCCGGGCGGCGTCCTCGTTGGGCAGGCAGAGCACATTGGGTGACGCCTCGGTGAGGCCGTAGCCCTGGCTCAGCGCCACTCCCCTGCGGTGCCAGATCCGCAGCAGCGGCGCCGGCATGGGTGCCCCGCCCACCACGGCGTGCCGCAGGCTGCCAAGCTCTGCGGACGCAAAATCGGGGTGTTCGGCCAGCATCAGGTACTGGGTGGGGACGCCCATGAGCATGCTCACGCGCCGCTCCGCGATGAGCTGCAGGACACGGCCGGGTTCGAAGCCGCGTTCCAGGACTACGGTGGCACCGGTCCACCAGGCCAGCAGGGGCTGGATGTTCCACCCGCCGACGTGGAACTGCGGCAGCACGGCCAGGACGACGTCGGTGCTGCCCAGATCCATCGTCCGGGACAGCGACAGGTTGGTCCAGAAGCAGTTCGCATGGGTCAGGACCGCGGCTTTGCTGGCACCTTCCGTGCCGGACGTGAAAATCATCAGGAGGGGGTCTTCGTCCCGCACTTCCCTGCTTGCTTCGCTCCGCCTCTGGCTGAGGGTCCGGGACGGCGGGGGCACGGACTTTTCAATGCCGCCGGGACCGAGCGCCGCGGTGCGCGGCCGGTGCGCCAGCAGGATGCACGCCGCCGCGGCGAGCGAGTCGAGCTCGTCCTCGACCAGCAGCAGCTGCGGGTCCGCGAGCTCAAGCTGCGCAGCGAGTTCCTGGGCCGCGAGCCGCCAGGACAGCGGGACCAGGACCAGGCCGGCCTTGGCGCAGGCGAAGAACACCACTACGTGGTCCGAGCTGTTGCCGGTGAGGGTCGCAACCCGGTCCCCCGGAACGTAGCCGGCGGTTTTCATACCGGTTGCGAGGCGGTCCGCCCGGCGTTCCAGCTCCCCGTAGGTGAGCGTGCACCCGCGGTCGTCGATGGCGATCCGTTGCGGGGTGGCCAGGCTGCGGTCCGTAGTCCAGCGGCCCAGGGTGTGCAGTCCGTCGGCGGGAATCATGCCGATTCCGCCAGGATCTCGCGGGACATCGCCGTCCTTTCGCTTGCCGTTCCCGCGGGTCCGGCTCCGGGGCTGCCGGGCCGGGCTCTGTGCCGGTCCCGGCGTCGGGCCAGCCGCTGCGCCGTGCCCGTCAAGCCACCGGGCAGGAAGAGCACCACGAGGATGAACAGGGTTCCCAGGATGAAAAGGGGCTCAGACAACGGTACCCGCAGGATGTCCGGCAGCGCGGCGATGGCGTCGGAGTTCGCCAAGGTCGTGAGGCGCTGGTCCAGGATGGTGTAGAAGACCCCGCCGATCACGGCGCCCCAGCGCGAGCCGACACCGCCCAGCACCACCATGACGAGCAGGGTAATGGTGAGGTCGGCGGACATGGCCCGCGGGACGGCGCCGCTTTGCAGCAACAGGAACACCATGCCGATAATGCTCACCAGGACGGCGGAGACCACGAAGATCAGCAGCTTCACCAGGTACGGCTGCAGGCCAAGGACGCGGACGCGGAGTTCGTTCTCGCGGACGGCGGCGGCGACGTGCCCGGCGCGGGAGGACTGCACCCAGGTGACCACGACGAAGACCACCACGAGCACCGCCAGGGCCAGCCAGTAGAGGTTGCGGGTGTTGACCACGCCCACGAGAAAGTCGGGCAGGTTATCGGTGCGCAGCGTCAGGCCTTCGTCGCCGCCGGTGGTGCCGTTCGGGTTGCGGCCCACGATCACCGATCCGGCCTGCGCGAACGCCAGCGTGACCATGGCGAACGGGATTCCGCTGACCCGCAGGCTGATGCTCCCCACTACATGGGCCAGCACAATCACTAGCAGCAGGGTCAGCCCCATCGCGGGCAGCAGCGGGATATCCAGGTTCTGCAAGATCATGGCCAGGCCATAGACTCCGGCGCCGAAGTACAGCGCATGCCCGAAAGACAACAGGCCGGCGACACCGAGCAGCAGGTGGTAAGTCAACGCGGCGGCGGCCATGAGCATGGACATCGCCAGCAGCTGGAGCGATCCTGGCGTGTACGTCGGTCCGGGCAGTACACCGGGCAAGGACAGGTTGAGCAGCGGCAGGAGCACCAGAAGGGCCGTACCGGCGGCCGCGGCTGCTGCGCCGGCGATCCTGCGGCGGTTCGGCCGTGTCCGGCGGGGGCCGCCGGACCGGGTGGCTTCGGCCACCTGGCGGGGTTCCGTGGCGCTCCCGGCTCCCGGGGCGGCAGCGTTGGTGGTGCCGGCCTTGTTGGTGCCGGCGGCGTCGGTATCGGTGGTCATGAGGTTCTCCCGAGCAGGCCGGTGGGACGGAACAGCAGCACGAGCGCCAAGGCGAGCACCACGACAAAGTCGCCGGTGCCGCCCAGGTAGAAGTTGGCGAACTGCTGCAGGACGGCAACGGCGACGGCGGCTATGGCCGCTCCGGTCAGCGAGCCCAGCCCGCCGATCACGGTGACGATGAAGGCGAAGATCAGCAGCGAGCCGCCCAACATCGGGGAGACGTAGCCAAAGTAGTGCGAGGCCAGGACCCCGCCCAGCCCAGCGGCGGCACCGCCGATGGTAAAGACGAGGGTGAAGGCTTTCCGGACGTCGATGCCGAGGGCCGTCACCATGGAGCGGTTTTCCACGCCGGCCCGGATGATCATGCCGTACCGGGTGTTCTTCAGGAAGAACACGAGGGCCAGCAGCACCAGCACCGCGGCGATGATACAGACGAACCGGTCGTTGGGGACGCGGGCGCCCAGGATCTCGGTGGTGTCCTTGAACCAGGCAGGTCCCTGAATGAACACCGGATCCGTGCCCCAGATGCCGTCAAAGAGGGCAACTGCGGCGAGGGAGAGGCCCACCGTGATGAGCACCTGCTCGATGTGCCGCTGGTACAGCCGCCGGATCAGGACGAACTCGGTGAAGGCGGCGAAGGCTGCCCCGGCGGCGGCCCCGACCAGCAGGGACAGCAGGAATGTCCCCCAGTTGTCCGAACCGGTGCGGCGGGCAAGTTCCCAGCCGGTAAAGGCGCCGAGGGTGAGGAACGCACCGTGCGCGAAATTCAGGACGCCCATGAGCCCGTAGATCAGCGACAGGCCGGCGGCCACGAGGAAGTACAGGGCACCCAGACCCAGGCCGGTGAAGAGCAGCAGGATGACGGTACTCACAGGGCGGCGCCTGTCCCGGCGGCTTGTCCGGCCGGTTCTCCGGCTGGGTGTCCGGCTGGGTGTCCGGCTGGAGCGGCGTCGCTGGACACACCCAGCAAGCGCTGGGTGAGCTCCGCATCCTCGAGGAATGCCAGGGCGCTGCCGGTGTGGACCACCCGGCCGCCGGAGAGGACCACTGCGCCGCCGGCGAGCTGGCGGACGACGTGCAGGTTCTGCTCGACCAGAAGGATGGGGACGGTCCGGGCGGCCTCGGCGAGGGTCTCGGCGACCTCGGCGACGATTTTTGGGGCCAGGCCCTTGGTGGGTTCATCGACCAGCAGGATCTTATTGGTGTTGAGCAGCGCACGCGCCAGGGAGACCATCTGCTGCTGGCCGCCGGACAGGGTTCCCGCCATTTGGGCGGAACGGGCCAGCAAGTCCGGAAAGAGTTCTTCAACGAGCTGGCGCCGGGGTGCCGCGTCGCGTTCGGCGAGACGGAGGTTCTCCGCCACGGTGAGCTTTGAAAACACTTCGCGGTCCTCGGGGACGTAGCCCACACCGCGTTGAATGATCCTGAACGTCGGTTCCTTGTCGATCCGCATGCCGTCGAGCTCTATGGCGCCCGTGCGGTCGATCAAGCCGATGATGGCCTTGATGGTGCTGGTCTTTCCGACGCCGTTGCGGCCCAGGAGCGCGGTGATGCCGGTGGCCGGGACCGTGAAGGAGACGTCCTCCACGACCTGTTGACCGGAGATGTGGGCGTTGAGCCCTGCAATTCTGAGGATCGGCCGGTTGTCCGCGGCGGTGCTCATACGGGTTCTCCAAGGTAGGCACTCTGTACTGTCGGGTCCGACATCACGGCCTCGGGGCTGTCCAGGGCGAGCAGGCTGCCGTGATGCATCACGGCCACCCGGTCCACGAGACCCAGAACCACGTCCATGTGGTGCTCCACCATCATCACGGTGCAGCCACGGTCCCGGTGCAGTCCCGCGATGATCGCGGTGAGGGACGGGACGTCCCCCGACGCCACCCCGGCCATCGGCTCATCCAGGAGCACGACGGCGGGGTCCGTCGCCAGCAGGACGGCGATCTCCACCTTGCGCTTTTCGCCGTGCGAGAGGTCCCCGGCCGCCGTCGTCAGCTGGCTGGTAAGCCCGACTTCCGCGATGGTGCCGCGGGCAATCCGGGTGGCGTCATCCGAGGCGGACGGGAAGCGCAGCAGGCTGAAACTGCCGCCAATTTTGGCCTGGGCGGCGAGCCGGACGTTTTCCAGCACGCTGAGCCGGGGAAAGAGGTTCGAGGTCTGGAAGGTCCGGCCCAGCCCTGCCTTGGCCCGGCGATGGATGGGCGCGGCCGTGATCTCCCTGCCGTTCAGCGTGATGCTGCCCGCCGTGGGCCGCATGACACCGGAAATCAGGTTGAACAACGTGGTCTTGCCGGCACCGTTGGGGCCGATCACGCCGACCATTTCGCCGGCGCCGATGGCGAAGCCCACATCCTGGAGGATGCGCGCACCGCCGATCTGCAGACCGAGGCCGTCGACCGCCAAGGCGGGCAGGGCTGGGGAATTCATTCGGATCCTTCGTCTTTGGCCGGTCTACGGAAGCGGTGGGCGGGTTATTTCTTCTCCGGCGGGGCGACCGTCCCGCCCGGCACCACTTTGATGAGCTCCGGCGCCCACGTGCCGCCGGTCTGGACGAGCTTGGCCTGGTACATGTCCTGGACCAGGGCGTGGTCCGAGGCGCGGACTGTCTCTTTGCCCTTGGGCCCGTCGAAGCTGTAGCCCTCCAGGGCCTTGACCATCGCGTCGGCGTCCGAGCCGCCCTCCTTGATGGCCCGGGCAATCATCTGGCCGGCAACAAAGCCGTCGGGGGTGAAAAGGTCAGCCTTCCCGCCCGCCTTCTCGACCGCGGCGATCATCTTCTTCTCCACCTCGGTGCCGGCGGCTCCCGGGAAGTAATGGTTCAGGAAACTGATTTTGGCGGTGGCTTCGCCGTAGGCGCTGAAGGTGGCGGCATCGCCGAGACCGGTGACGATCGGCGCGGCGTCGAAGGCGCCCTGCTGGCTGAGGGTCTGCCACATGGTGCCGGATGTTGCCCCGGCCCAGGCGACGAAGACCATGTCCGGCTTCGCATCGATGAGTTGCCGGGCGAAGGGGGTGAGTTCCTGGCCGTCCGGGACCAGGACGGCCTCGACCGTGGCGCCCTTGGCTCCGAGCACGGCCTTGACGGCCGCCACGTTGCCCTGGCCGAACGCGTTGTCCTGTGCGAAGACGACGACCTTCTTGCCTTTGGTGTCGATGAAGGTACCGGCAGTTGCCACGTCCTGCAGGCTCTGGCGGCCCGAGCGGAAGGTGTACTTGTTGATGCCCTGGATGGCGTCGGTGGCGGCCGGCCCGGAGATGTAGAGCACCTTGTTTTGTGCCGCCTGCTCGGACAGCTTGAGCGCAATGCCTGAGACGACCGTGCCGCCAATGATCTTGTAGCCCTTGCCGATCAGGTCCTTGGCGGCTGTGACAGCCTTATCCGGGTCGCCGCCGTCGTCGGCGTACGTGAGGTTGATCTTGGCGCCGTTGATTTCCCCGGTGCCGCCGGTGGCGTAGTCGATGCCGGCCTGCAGTCCCTCATAGTATGTGGCGCCGTAGGCCGCGAGGGGTCCGGTTTTGGAATAGATGATGCCGACGTTGACCGGCTCGGCAGCCTTGGTGCCGCCCGATTCCGCCGGCGCCGCACTGCCGGCGGTGGGCGCGCAGGCGCTGAGGGCCAGTCCGGTGGCCATGACGGCGGCCATCAGGAACTTCTTTGTATCCTTCACGGGATGCCTTTCGGTGAGAATCCACGAAATCCGACAGGAGATCTGAGTAGAACCTGAAAGGTGATTCAGATTACAGTAAATCTAGGGCGCACGTCGCCACGTGTCAACGGTTTGAAGGGTCGCGTGCTGGCTCACGGCCGATGGATCACGGTTGGTGCGCAAAAGCGCAGCAGCGCACCACGCAGGGCAGGAAAACTGCCGTCAAGGAGGTGGCCCGGGGCTGCGGTCAGGCAGGACCAGGCGCCGGGTTCGCGACCCGGCGGCACAGGGTGGTCATGAAAGGAATGAATCCGCTGGCATGGCCCAGCCGTAAGCCTGCAGCGTGCGTAAACAGACCGTCGGTTACGGTCAGGGTGTGGCGGGCGGTGCCGCGGTCGCTGCGCCGTTCAATGGTCAGGGTTCCGCCCTGCCAGCTTGCCCTGGCAGGCGCCTCCGGCGGCAGTCCCATGCTGTTGACGTGGTACCACAGGGTGTCGGGGCGGCCCGGGTCCATCGTAAAGACGCCGATACCGTCGGTCCGGGAACCATCGGACTCGGTGTGGCGGTAGCTCATGGTCACAGCGAGGCCGGCGGCGGCGCGGGCAAACACGACCCCGGCCGCAGCGGTCCTGGCCGGCCCCCACGCCGTGGCTTCCCACTGGGTGGTTCCGCTCCACTGCCCGAGGAACGCCTCAAGCGCCTCGGGTGCGCTGCCTGGCAGTTCCCGCTCCATGCGTCCTTCCGAGTAGGCTCCCGTGCCCCTGCCCTAATCATTCCGCCGGGCCGGGCGGAATGTAAAGGCAGCGGGACGGCGGCGGGACGGACGGTTGGTAAACCGCTGGCGCCCGGCGGGAGCCGGTCAGAGCCCGAACGTCTCGGTTTCCTCAAAGGGGCCGACCACCGTGACGGTCCGCGGGGCGGCCGCGAGTTCGCGGGCCAGCGTCTGGACTTCGGCGGCGGTGACAGCCTTGATCTGACGCAGGGTTTCGTCGATGTCCTGGTATTCACCGGACACCAGTTCGGCCCGGCCCAGGCGGGACATCCGCGACCCGGTGTCCTCCAGGGCCAGCACAATGCCGCCGCACAACTGCCCGACGGCTTTGCGCAGTTCCTCCTCGGAAATGCCGCCACCGGCGAGGTTGTCCAGTTCGGCGCCGAGGAGGTCCAGCACCTGCCGGACTTTCGACGGCGTGCAGCCGGCGTACATGCCGAAGTAACCGGCGTCGGCGTAGGAAGAAGCGAAAGAGTAGGTCGAATAGACGAGGCCGCGCTTCTCCCGGACCTCCTGGAACAGCCGGGAGGACATGCCGCCGCCCAACACTGCATTGAGCACGCTCATGACGAAGCGGCGGTCGTCGGTAGCGACGATGGTGGGGCAGCCCATGATGATGTTGGCCTGTTCCACCGGCCGCTTGACCACCTGCAGTCCTGCGGTGCCGGTGATAGCCGCACGGTCGGTGGAGCGGCGCTGCACCGGCGCGGCCTCGGGCTCGAGGCTCCAACCGGCGGAATGCAGGGCATCGACGACGAGTCCGCAGACGACGTCGTGGTCCAGTCCGCCGGCGGCGGTGATGACGAGCTCGTCCGGGCGGTAGTAGCGGCGGTAGTGGTCCCAGACGGAGTCGCGGGCGACGGCGCGGATGGCGTCCGGGGTGCCGCCGATCGGACGGCCGAGCGGGTGGGTGCCCAGCACGGCGGCGACGAAGTGTTCGTGGGCAACGTCGGTGGGGTCATCGCTGTCCATCGCGATCTCCTCGAGGATGACGTCGCGTTCCTGCTCCATTTCCTGCGGGTCCAGCACGGCGCCCGTGATCATGTCCGCGATGACGTCGATGGCCATCGGCAGGTCCGTATCCAGGACGCGGGCGAAGTAGCAGGTGCTTTCCTTGGCCGTGGCGGCGTTGGATTCCCCGCCGACTTCGTCGAAGGCCGAGGCGATCTCCAGGGCGGTGCGCCGCTTGGTGCCTTTGAACAGGAGATGTTCCAGGAAGTGGGTGGACCCGTGCTGCCCGGGTGCCTCGTCGCGGGAGCCGACACCGACCCAGAAGCCGATGGTGGCCGAGCGCTGCCCCGGCATGGCCTCGGTCAGCACGCGGACGCCGCCGGGCAGGACCGACCGGCGCACCTCGGAACCGCCGTCGGCGCCGTGGATCAGGGTATCAGCGTGCTGGTTCTGCTCAAGCGGCAGGGGGACGACAGTCATCAAAGCCTTTCAATTGTTCCATGCCAAATCTGCCTGCAATCCTACCTGCCTTTAACGGCAGCAGGGCCGGAGGATGAATCCACCGGCCCTGCTGCTGTGTTTGGAAAGACTACTCTGCGGACTCCAGGGAGACCTCAGCGTCGGCGCTTTCGGAGCCTGCCTCGTCAGCCACCACGGGCGAGAGGGAGAGCTTGCCGCGGTCGTCGATCTTGGTGATTTCCACCTGGATCTTCTGGCCGACGGAGACGACGTCATCGACGTTGTCCACGCGCTTGCCGCCGGCGATCTTGCGCAGCTCGGAGATGTGCAGCAGACCGTCCTTGCCCGGAGTCAGGGACACGAAGGCACCGAAGGTGGTGGTCTTGACGACCGTACCCAGGTAGCGCTCGCCGATTTCCGGGATCTGCGGGTTGGCGATGGCGTTGATGGCGGACCGTGCTGCGTCGGCAGACGGGCCGTTCGTGGCGCCAATGTAGACCGTTCCGTCGTCCTCGATCGAGATGTCGGCGCCGGTGTCTTCCTGGATCTGGTTGATCATCTTGCCCTTCGGGCCGATGACCTCGCCGATCTTGTCAACCGGGATCTTGACCGCGATGACACGCGGCGCGAACTCGGAGAGCTCGTCCGGGGTGTCGATTGCGGAGTTCAGGACGTCCAGGATATGCAGGCGCGCTTCGCGGGCCTGCTTCAGGGCGGCTGCCAGGACCGAGGCCGGGATGCCATCAAGCTTCGTGTCCAGCTGGATGGCCGTGACGAACTCAGCAGTACCGGCGACCTTGAAGTCCATGTCACCGAAAGCATCTTCGGCGCCGAGGATATCGGTCAGGGCGGCGTAGCGGGTCTGGCCGTCAACCTGGTCGGAGACCAGGCCCATGGCGATACCGGCGACGGCGGCCTTCAGCGGCACACCTGCATTGAGGAGGGACAACGTGGACGCGCAGACCGAACCCATCGACGTCGAACCGTTGGAGCTGAGAGCCTCAGAGACCTGGCGGATGGCGTACGGGAACTCCTCGCGGGACGGCAGCACCGGCATGATGGCGCGCTCTGCGAGAGCACCGTGGCCGATTTCGCGGCGCTTCGGGGACCCGACGCGGCCGGTCTCGCCGGTGGAGTACGGCGGGAAGTTGTAGTTGTGCATGTAGCGCTTGCGCGTCACGGGAGACAGCGAGTCAATCTGCTGTTCCATCTTGAGCATGTTCAGCGTGGTGACACCCATGATCTGGGTCTCGCCGCGTTCGAAGATGGCAGAGCCGTGGACGCGGGGCAGAACTTCCACCTCGGCGGTGAGCTGGCGGATGTCCGTCAGGCCGCGGCCGTCGATGCGGATCTGGTCCGTGAGGATGCGCTGGCGCACAACCTGCTTGGTGACGGAACGGAACGCTGCGGACAGCTCCTTCTCGCGTCCCTCGAACTGGCCTGCCAGGGAAGAGGTGACCTCGTCCTTGAGCGCATCGGACGCGGTGTCGCGTTCCTGCTTGTCGGCGATCTGGAAGACAGCGGTCAGCTTCGCGGCGGCAGCGGACTGAACAGCAGCGTAGACGTCGTCCTGGTAGTCCAGGAAAACCGGGAACTCAACGGTGGGCTTGGCGGCGCGTGCTGCCAGGTCCGACTGTGCGTCGCAGAGGGCCTTGATGAACGGCTTGGCCGCCTCGAGTCCTTCCGAGACAACTTCTTCGGTCGGGGCGGTGGCGCCCTGTTCCTTGATGAGGTTCCAGGAGTTGTCGGTGGCTTCGGCTTCGACCATCATGATGGCGACGTCGTCATCCTTGACGCGGCCGGCAACGACCATGTTGAAGACAGCGTTCTCCAGCTGGGAGTGCTTCGGGAACGCGACCCACTGCGAACCGTGCTCGTCGGCGATCAGGGCAACGCGGACGCCGCCGATCGGGCCGGAGAACGGCAGGCCGGAGAGCTGGGTGGACATCGAGGAAGCGTTGATCGCTACGACGTCGTAGAGCTCATCCGGGTTGATGGACAGCACGGTGACGACAATCTGGACCTCGTTGCGCAGGCCCTTGACGAAGGTCGGACGCAGCGGGCGGTCCATCAGGCGGCAGGCAAGGATTGCTTCCGTGGACGGGCGGCCCTCGCGGCGGAAGAACGAGCCCGGGATCCGGCCGGCGGCGTACATGCGCTCTTCGACGTCGACAGTGAGCGGGAAGAAGTCGAATCCTTCACGCGGGTGCTTTCCGGCGGTGGTGGCGGACAGCAGGGCGGTCTCTTCGTCGAGGTAGACCATCGCTGCGCCGGCTGCCTGCTTGGCAAGGCGGCCGGTTTCAAAGCGGATTACACGCTTGCCGAAGCGGCCATTGTCAATGACTGCTTCTGAGAACTGGATTTCGGGACCCTCCATAGAGAGTCACCTCCGTTTCATGGTTCACGGAGCCCAGCCGCATCAACCCAGTCCAGCGTCTGTCTGCTGGCCTGCACTGCACCCGGTCATCGATCGAGACCCACGGGCCTGGGCTTCAATCCTTGAAGCCGTTCCCGGAAGTCACTACCGAAGACCGCGAATGCGCGATGCGGTTGATCCTCCTGTTGAGTTATTGGTGAAGAAGGCGGCCCTTTCCGATCCGGAAGGGGCCGCCCCTTAGAGCTGACTAGCGGCGCAGGCCGAGACGCTCGATGAGCGCACGGTAGCGGGTGATGTCAGTGTTCTTGAGGTAGGTCAGCATGCGCTTGCGACGACCAACCATGGCCAGCAGACCGCGCTGGGTGTGGTAATCGTGCTTGTGCACCTTCATGTGCTCAGTGAGATCCTTGATCCGCTGAGTCAGGACTGCAACCTGGACCTCCGGCGAACCGGTGTCGCCCTCGGACGTTGCGAAATCCTGAATGATGGACTGCTTTACAGCGGCTTCAAGTGCCACGATAACTCCTAGAGATGTGCCGTGAGGCCCGAAACAGTAACTCACTGCCGGGGGTGTTGCGCCAAGTGGTTCGCCTCCGAGGAGAGGATGTCCTGTACACAACAAGAGCCAGCCGCCACGGACTGCAGCCGGATCCAACGCCTAGTTTACCGGCACGCCGCCAATCTTGTCGAAACGGCCGGTCCTGCTACTTCCCGGCTCCGCCCGGCTGCAGCCGTTCCCGGATGGCGGCCATGCCCCGGTACACCTCGGTGAAGGAGGTGCTCAGCGGGGACAGCCCGATCCGGAGGCCCTGCGGCGCCCGGAAATCCGGGATGACGTCCTGGTCCCAGAGCGCGGCTGTCATTTCCCGGAACGCCGGGTGGTCCACGGTGATGTGGCTGCCGCGCCGTTCCGGTTCCCGCGGGGTTGAGAGTTCGACCCCTGCCGGGGCGAGCCAGGCCTCGTGGAGTTCGACGGCGAAGGCGGTCAGCAGCCGTGACTTGTCCCGGACCGCGGGCATGCCGACTTCCTCGAGCAGGTCCAGGGTGCCGCGCATGGCGAGCATCCCGAAAACTGCCGGAGTGCCGCTGAGGAAACCGCGGATCCCGGCGGCAGCCTCGTAGCCGGGCCCCATCTCGAAGACGTCCTTCCGGCCCATCCAGCCCCAGATCGGCTGCTGCAGGCCGGGCAGGTGCCGGGCGTTAACATAGGCGAACGCCGGCGAGCCCGGTCCCCCGTTGAGGTATTTGTAGGTGCAGCCGGCGGCGAAGTCGACGTCGGCGGCGTCCAGGGCAATCTCCACCGACCCGGCGGAGTGGCACAGGTCCCACACGACCAGCGCGCCGGCGTCGTGCACGGCAGCGGTGATGGCCGGCAGGTCGGCGAGATATCCGGAGCGGTAGGCGATCTGGCTCAGGACCACGACGGCGGTGGCCGGGCCGGCGGCGGCCCGCACCTGGTCCACGGTGACGCCGGAGGCGGGATCTGCGTCGATCCACCGCAGCGTCAGTCCTTCTTCGCGCGCGATGCCCTCGACAAGGTAACGGTCGGTGGGGAAATTCTCGGTGTCCAGCACGATTTCGGTGCGCGCCGGGTCCGTGACGGCGGCGAGGGCGGCCCGAATCATTTTGTAGAGCACCACAGTGGTGGAGTCCGCGATGATGGTCTGCCCGGCAGCGGCGCCGAGAACGGCCCTGCCCAGCTGGTCGCCGATGGATTGCGGCAAATCCAGCCATTCCTCGTCCCAGCCGCGGATCAACCTGCCACCCCAGCTGTCCTGGATGAAGCTGCTGATGTCCGTGACGGTGCGCTTGAGCGGCCGGCCCAGGGAGTTGCCGTCCAGATAGGACAGGTCCGTGCCGGTGCCGACGAAGTGGGCGCGGAAGGCGGCGAGCGGATCGGCGGCGTCGAGTTCCCGGGCGCGTTCGAGCAGGGCACTGTCCTGCGGAACGGCGGCTGCTGTTTCCGGCTGCAGGGCGCTCATTGGCCGATTTCCGTCCGGACGGCGAAGAGCTCGGGGAAGAAGGTCAGTTCGAGGGCTTTTTGCAGGAAGGCGGCTCCGCTGGATCCCCCGGTGCCGGACTTCATGCCGATGGTGCGCTGTACAGTGCGCAGGTGCCGGAACCGCCACAGCTGGAAGTTGTCCTCCAGGTCCACGAGCTCCTCGCAGGCCTCGTAGGCGCCCCAGTTGTCCGCGGCGTTTTCGTAGATGTATTTGAACACCGGGACCAGTTCCGGGCAGAACTCGTGGGCCTGGGTGACGTCCCGCTCCAACAGTGACGCCGGGACGTCGAAGCCCTGCCGCTTCAAGTAGGCAAGGAAGTCGTCATAAATGCTCGGGGATTCAAGGATTTCCAGCAGCATCCCATGGGCCTCGGCGTCGGACTCGAACACCGGCAGCATCTTGCGGTTCTTGTTGCCCAGCAGGAACTCCACCGCGCGGTACTGGCTGGACTGGAAGCCGGAGGAGTTGCCCAGGAACCCGCGGAACTGCGAGTACTCGGTGGGGGTGAGGGTGGCCAGGACGGACCATTGCTCCGTGAGGGTCTTCTGGATGTGTTTAACCCGGGCGATCGCCTTCAGCGCCGATCCGAGGTCGTCGGAGCGGAGCCAGGCAGCGGCGCTGCGGAGTTCGTGCAGCACCAGCTTGAGCCAGAGTTCCGTGGTCTGGTGCTGGATGATGAACAGCATCTCGTCATGGTGCTCCGGCGCGCTGACCGGCTGCTGGGCGCTCAGGAGCGTCGGCAGTTGCAGGTAGGACGCATAGCTCATCCGGGAGCTGAAGTCCCGGACTATGTCCTTGTCCAGCTCCCGCGTATTTTTCTCAATTGTCACGTCTTTGCCTTCCTGGGCCAATTAGCCGTCCATCACCGGGCCTGCCGGCGAACCGGCGGGACGCCCAGCGCTGCGGCCGGGTGCGGACAGCTCAGCGCGCTAGCGCGCGAACAGAATGTCGTGGGCCTGGACGACGTCCAGCCGCATCTGGTCCACCAATGCCTCAGGGCCACGGTACGCCACCATCCCCCGCAGCCGGGCGACGAATTCCACGACCACTGTCTGGCCGTACAGATCGAAGTCCTCGACGGCTTCTTTTGGCCGGTCAATCACATGGGCCTCGACCTGCCGGCTGACGCCGTCGAACGTGGGGTTGGAACCGACGGAGATGGCGGCGGGCCAGCGGGTGCCGGCCTGGTCCACGAGCCAGCCGGCGTAGATGCCGTCCGCGGGAATGTAGCCGCTGGCATTGGCGGCCAGGTTGGCGGTGGGGAAACCAAGGTCGCGCCCGCGGGCGGCACCGTGGACCACTTCACCGCGCATCCGGTGCGGTCTTCCCAGGACGGCGGCCGCGGTGGCGACGTCGCCGGCCCGCAGTTCCTCCCGCACCCAGGTCGAGGAGCAACGGCGGTTTGCCCCGCCGTCGGCGTCCCGGGCGCCACCGGCGGCTGCGCCACCGGACTGTTCTTCGGGGTGCAGCGGAAAGCCCTCTGAACCGAATTCGCTGATGACCAGCACCTCGAAGCCGAGCTTACGGCCGAGTTCCTGCATGGTTTCGAGGTCTCCGGAGTTGTTCCGGCCGAAGCGGGCGTCGTGGCCGATCACCACGTGGCTCGCGTTAAGACCGTCAACGAGGACGGTGGACACGAACTCTTCGGGGGTGAGGCTGGCCAGCTCCAGGGAGTATTTCATGACGAGAACGGCGTCGAGGCCAAGCTCGCCGATCGCGGCCAGTTTGTCTTCCAGCCCCATGATCAGTTCCGGAGCGGATTCGGGCCGGTGCACCTGCGCCGGGTGGGGGTCGAACGTGATGGCGACCGCCCGGGCGTGGTTGAGGCGGGCAACCCGGATGAGTTGTGAGAGCACCTGTTGATGCCCGCGGTGCACACCGTCGAAGTTGCCGAACGTAACGACGGATGGTCCGAAGTCCGCCGGGACTTCGGACGGATCGTTCCAGATGTGGACCATCAACCTCGCCTTTTGCTTCCTGCCATGTGCGCCTCCGGAGTGGATCTGCAGGCTCCGGAACTCTCCTAGATTACCCGCAAACCCGGCAGCATTCCGACGGCACTGCCGGGCACCGGGGCAACGTCCTTCCCCGTGCGGGAGGGCCGGACTACGATGCAAGGGCAAACAGTCCGGCGGCGTCTGAGCGGGCGCCGTTTTCTATGAGGCCCGCACCGCGGTGCGGTTGAAGGAGTACCCATGACCGAGCTCCAAGACATCCTGAGCCAGATCCCGGTGGACCAGATCGCCGGCATGCTCGGTACGGACCGGCAGACCGCGCAGGCCGCAGTGGAGGCCGCCGTGCCCACGCTGCTGGCAGGCATGCACAGCAATGCCCAAGCCTCCGACGGCGCCTCATCACTGGAGTCCGCGCTCAGCCAGCACCAGAACGGGCTGATCGAGGGCGGAGTCGATGTGTCGCAGGTGGATACCGCGGACGGTGAAAAGATCGTGAGCCATGTCTTCGGCGGTCAGCAGGACCAAGTGGTTAGCCGGCTGGCCGGGGCCTCCCAACTCGGCGGCGTGGGCGGGGACATGATCAAGAAACTGCTGCCGATCCTTGCCCCGATCGTGATGTCCTACCTGGCGAAGAAGGTCCTCGGCGGCCGCGGACAGTCGTCCGGCGCTGGCGGCGCAGGTGGGTCCGGCCAGGCCGGTGGCATTGACCTCGGTGGGATTTTGGGCGGGATCCTGGGCGGCGCCGGCGGCGGCGGCGCCGGCGGCGCTGCCGGGATGGGCGGGCTTGGCGATCTGCTGGGCGGGCTGCTCGGCGGCGGCCAGCCGTCGTCGCCGGCAGCCGTGCCCGATGCGGTTCCTGATGCGGGACGGGACTCTTCGCTGGAGCCGCAGACCTATCCGCAGGACCAGCCCACCGGCGGCGCCCCACGCCCCGGTGAGGTGATCGACGTCGACCTTCCGGAGAGCCAGCCGGTGGAGCGCAAAAATGACGACGGCGGGATCGGCGGGATCCTGGGCGGCCTGTTCGGGAAAAAGTAGGCCGCGGACCTGCCCGGAGTTGCCAGGCAGGCCACCGTTCATCCCCGGCGCCGGCTCCGGGTGACGAGACTGGTAGGGTCATCCCATCCGCGCCGGACACCGCCGGACGGGGACAATGGTGGGGGACGTAATTGTGGGTTTAACGGCCAGAGCGCCACAGCTTGCCGCTGTTTGTGTGATGCTCGCGGCGGGAGTTTCGTTGAGCGCCTGCGGCGGCGCGGCCGAAGCTGCTGGAGACGCCCGTACACCGCAGCTGTCCCGGTCGGCGCCCGGGGAACCGGCGGTGGGCGGCTACGAGGGCTGGTGGAACGCCACACCGGCCAGCGGCGGCAATGCGGGACTCCCCCAGGAAACTGTTGCCATCAATACCAGGACCAACCTCGTGGTCGATGCCTTCAGCCGGACGATCAACGGCGCCGGGAGACCCACCCTCATCACGGATGTTCCCTATTCAGTCGTTCCCGATCCGTCCTGGCCGGCGGACTCGGTGGTCATCATCGACACAGCTACCAACAGGGTGATCGAGCATTTCCGCGTTGACCTCAAGGGTGAGCCATTGCGCTAGCTGTACTGCCCTGGGACGTTGGTTCGCCTCATGTGATGACCCGCTGGAGTCATTGACTGATGGGTGAGGACCTCCGGCTGCACAGTGGAGTTGCTTAGACAACCGCTGCAGTGACCAGGAGGTCCTCAATGTCCCGCGCTAATGCCGCGCTGACTCCACGCCAGCGTTTGCGCGTCGCGCGTCTTGTCGCTGATCAGGGCTGACCGGTGTCCCGGGCTGCCAAACAGTTCAATTGCTCCTGGCCGACGGCGAAACGGTGGGCGACCCGCTTCCCCGCACCTCCCTGGGGAGTACAGTTGGCGCCGCCAACTGCGCCCGGCGAGAGGTCGGTCAACGGCGCGCGTTGACGTGCCGGTCAGCGTGCCGGGGCTGAGGTTCCGGTCAGCGTGCCGGTCAGCGTGCCGGGGCTGGGGTGCGTGGTGGTGTCGCCCGCGGCGCGGTGATTCCGCCAGTGCAGCAGCACGGCGGCCAGGATCAGCGGAACGTGGATGCCAGGGAGATTCCGCGCGAACCACCGTGGCAGGTAAATATCGGTGACGGAGCCCGTCTCGTCGCCAAGGTCCTTGGCCACGGCGGTGAGAGGGCAGTGGAACCCGTTGGCGGCAAAGACCAGGGTTTCGGCCGTGACGACGCCCGCAGCCAGGCCCACCCTCCGGTCGGTACGGCCGCGGGCGCCGGCATACAGGACGTAGACCATACAGGCCTCGATCGTGAGCCAGGCGAAGGTGTGGAATGCTTTGACGGCCCTTAGCCGGGCCGCGCGTTCAGCCTTCCGCAGCTTCCGTGGGGCCTTGAGTCCGACCATAAATCCAGCGTAGCCGCCGTCCGCCGTCGTCCGGTCAGAGGCTTTCGGCCCGCCTGGACCCAGCGCCCGTGGCGGACAGCTGCGCGAGCCAGGCGTCGAGCTGGCGGGGATGGCGGAACAGGATCGCGGGCGGCATCGCTGGATCCGAATGGAGACTGCGCATCACCTGCCGTTTCCGTGTGAACGACCGGAAATGCCACCGGATGATCGAGTCCTGGATGAAAAGCCGGGCAAGGGTTTCCTGGTTCCCGTTGCAGACCGGTTCCCGGGTCACGGCCCGGCGCAGCGTGCGGCGTACCAGCCGGGCCAGCGAAAGCCAGCGCGGATAGTCCAGGCCGACGACGAGCTCCGCCCGCGGCAGGACAACGTCCCGCCACACCCCGTAAGCACTGTCCAGTACCCAGCGGTCCTGGGCTGCAATCGCGGCGGCGAGGTCCCGTTGCTCCTTGACCGTGCGCTGCTGCCACCCGGGCAGCCAGCCAATGTCATCGTCCGCAGAGAACTCGGGCAGCCCGGTGGCCTGAGCGTAGGCCCGGGCGGCAGCGGACTTGCCACTCCCGCTCACGCCGTAGAAGAGAACGCGGGAGGGTGCGGCCGGGGGCGGTTCGGAGTCGCTGCCAGCCGTGATGGTTCCGAGTGGTTTGCGGTACCAGTGGGCTGTTTCCGTGGCGACGGTTCGGTTGCCGGCGGTGTCCAACGCTTCGTACGAATACGTCGCGGCAGCGCCGGTCGGCCGGTAGCCAAGGCCCAGGTAGAGATGGAGTGCCGCCGCGTTGCCGGGATCGACGCCAAGGATGATCTCGCTGTGACCGGCCAGCCTTGCTTGCTCCTCCAGCCAGAGGCAGAGCGCTCCGGCTATCCCCGCCCCCCTGCTGCCGGGATACACGAAGAGATGCTTCAGCTCAGGAACAGGCCCGGCCCGGAATTCCAGGACAGCCCCGCCGTGCGGGGTTTTCCCTGTCCACGCCGTGGCGTAGATCAACTCCCCGGACGTCTGCCGTTCCAGGAAACCCTCGGCGATCCGTGAGTTCGGAGGTTCGTGCCGGACAAGGCAGGAAAGATCTCCCGCCTCGCACTGGCGGATGACCACGGATGCATTCATGGTTCCTCCCCCGGGATGACCGCCCTGTAGGGCCCTGCGTACCTTGCGCATCGGCCATACGCTAGCACCTCACCTGCGGCCCGGGGCAGACCTGTGTGGCACACTGATCCGATGTCAGAGTTCACAGTCCTTGCCGGCGGCCCCTTTTCCGCTCCCGAGGTGCAGGCGTTGTACGAATCTGTGGGCTGGGGTGCGTATACCCGGGAACCCAAGGTTCTGGCCGCGGCCGTCCGCGGTTCGTCCTTCGTAGTCACGGCCCGGAATAGCGGCGGGGCGCTGGTTGGGATGGCCCGGGCAATCTCCGACGATGCGACCATCTGCTACCTGCAGGACATCCTCGTAGACCCGGTTTTCCAGAAATCAGGTGCCGGCCGCGCGCTGCTGGAAGCTGTGCGCGGGCGCTACCAGCACGTCCGGCAGTTCGTGCTGATCACCGACAACGATCCCGGGCAGCGTGCCTTCTACGAGTCCCTCGGCTTCACCGAGGGTTCGGATTTTCGTCCTGAACCGGTGCGCGTCTTTGCTCAGTTCCGCTAGCCCTGGGTAGCCCGCAGACCCTGGGCTTTGCGGCGCAGAGCCGACTAACGCAACGATCGGGGAGCCGCGGTAGCCCCGGTTATGGGAGGGATGTCTTTCCAAGAACAATGGCTGCGATTGCGCCCGCCGCGCGCGATGAGGACCAATGGAGTTTGGAGGACTGCGGCCTGAATGGCTGGGCCCCAGTCTGATACGGGTTTCGGCCCCGCAAATATCGAAGCCAAGTCCATCTTCAACGCGGCCGCATAACCGGCGTAGTAACAAAGCCAGTTAGCACGATTCCTGTAGGTCCCGGCGAAGGCCCTCACCGCGAACTCGTAGACCAGATACTTAAGCCCAATCACGGTGGCGGCAAAGGTAAGAACGAATACACAGTCCACATCCTCGGGGAATTCGCTCAGTGGGACATTCGCCGCACCCTGATAAATGGCACTCGGACGGCATCCAATTATCGACCCTTACCTAAGGGGTGTCTCGTTTGGGGCCCTGAAACCGTTCCGCCAGCATCCAGTTGAGGCCGTCGTTCGGGTGGCGCATGCCGTTCGGAAACGCCGAGCCTTTGTGCCGCCGAGCCTTTGTGCCGCCGCGTCGTCGGGCTCGACACCGAGGGCGGTCTCGCCGCAGCAGGGCAGCCTCGCTCGCTCTTCCAGCCAACGGCAGAGCGCCCCGCCGACGCCCATACCCAGCCTCACTCCAGCCGGAAGTAGCGGTTTCGTCGTGGCACCTGACGCGGATCGACGTGCGGAGGCGGGATGAACCACGGGACGCCGCTTCGCAGTTGGATGGTCCAATGTTCCTTGTGGACGACGTGATGGTGATGCGAGCAGAGCAGCGTTCCGTTGCCTGCCCCGGTGCTTCCGCCGCGGGACCAATAGTTGATGTGGTGGGCCTCGCACCAGGGCGCCGGGATAGTGCACTGGGGAAAGGCACAGCCCTGGTCGCGCGCGGTGATGGCCTTGCGGATGTGCGGCGGGAAAACCCGCGAGGCGCGACCGATGTCGAGGATCCGGCCTTGTCCACCCAGCACAATCGGGATGATGTCGGCGTCGCAAGCGATCTTGCGCACTGTCGAGGCCGTGACAGGTCCGGTGAACATCAGTGTCCCGGCGTTGGAGCCCGGGGCGCGGGTCTCGGCGTCGGCGCCGCCGAGCCGCTCCAGCAGGTCACGGTAGTCAACGGTGACCATCACCTGCGGACGCAGCCCTCCCGCGGCGGGCAGGTCTCCGGCGGCGAGGGCAACTTTGCAGCCACCGACGAGGCCGTCGAGGAGCCGCTGCGGCCGGGTGCGCTGATCCAGCCGTTCCGCTGCAGCAGCGTCGTCGGCATCGCCGTCGACGGCAGAACCGGCCCGGGGCCCCGTTGGGGCGGCGGCGTCGTCCACGTCGGGCCCGGATGCGGCGCCTGTCCGCGGGTTGGTGGCGGTGTTCATGACTGAGAGTATGTGTTCGAACTGTTCGGTCGTGGCGAAGAGTTCCAGATGCTGCAGTCCGCGGTGTACCCGTCGGATGAAGGCGCCCTGGCGGTGGCGCAGTTCCTGCTCGCCGGGTTCCCCGCCGTCCTGGTCCAGGGCGTCCGTCCAGCGTTTGGCGATCCGGGTCAGGAAGTCCTGGTCGTTCTCGATCGCCGTCCGGGTGAGCGCATGCTCCATCCGCGCGGCATCCTCCGGTGCGGACACGTGCCGGACCCGGTCCAGGGAGAGGTTGATGATGGTCGCCGCCCGTGAGCTGATGTCCCCCGAAGCGACCACAGCCGCGAGTTCCTCTTTCGCGGCCGGCAAGGGCTGGCTCAACAGGCCCGTGCGCGGCAGGACGTCCGCCACGAGGGCCAGCCGGCGTCGGGCTTCCGGGGCACTGATACGCAACCGCACCCGCAGGAATTCCGCGGTGTTGCGGTACCCGTCGTCCACCCCTCCAGAGGAAGGATCAGCGCCTCCCGTATCGTTCCAGATGGTGTCGGACAGAGTACTTTTCGGCGCACTCGCCTCTGTATTCCAGCCTGTCAACCACCCGGCAGGGGCGTTGGAACCAAACTTTCCGGCGGCAGTCCCGGGTCCGGCCACTGCCTGGCTGCGGGTCCGGTCGACCGCCGCCGCGGCCACAAGCTGGAAGTAATCGGCCATGCGGGACAACTCCTCCACGCGGCCGGCAAAGTCGGAGGCTTCGGCCACTCCGAACAGCGCTGCATCAGCCACAGCAGTCCCGTTGCAGGACCGCAGCAGGGCAAGCGCCCCAGCCAGGGCACGGCCCACGCCCTCCGCCTCGGGAGGAACGGGCGCGAGCCGGGGAATGCCAGGGAGGATCCCGGCGCCAGGCCGGGTGGCCTGTACCAGGATGAAATCTCCAACGGCTTCCATGACTCAACAGTACTTTTGAGGTGTGACAATAACGGGCGCAATCCGGGGACTTCCAAGGAGTATTCCCGCGTCAGGCTGTGTAGCCTGCATCGGGATGAAATCTCCAATGGCGTCCATGACTGAACACTACTTTTCAGGTGTGACACTAACCGTCCCGGGCTGTTCGGCCCGGGTACGGACGGGGTTCACGCGGGCGTCAAGGCCAGCCCCGCGAGGTCACACTTCGGCCGACACGGGCAGTGCCGTGGGAAACTGGGGGCATGGACAGCCCTGTTGCCCCGACCTCGAGCCCTGCGCTCCCCCACGACGCGCGGCCCAGCGGCTCACAGCTCCCCGCCGCACAAACCGAGCTTCCCATTGAGTTGCGCCGCCCCCACGGACCCCGTGATCCCGGTGACGCCTGGGTTGAGGGAAACCGCGGACGGTTCTGGGGGCGCTTTGGCTCGGCAGGCCTCCTCGTCCACGATTCCGCCAAGGGCATCCTGCTCCAGCACCGCGCCCTGTGGAGCGATCAGGGCGGCACCTGGGGACTACCGGGCGGAGCCTTGCACCAGGGCGAAGAGGCTGTCCACGGCGCTCTGCGCGAGGCAAAAGAAGAAGCTGCCGTCCCGCCGGAAAACGTCCGCGTACTGTTCACCTCGGTCTTCGACATCGGATATTGGACCTACACCACTGTCGCCGTCGAGGTTGTAGCGGCGTTTGAACCGGAGATCAGCGACCCGGAAAGCCTGGAGCTGCAGTGGGTGCCGGTTGAGCTCGTCGGCGACAAGGAATTGCATCCCGGCTTTGGCGCGGCCTGGCCGGTCCTGCGCCGCAGGCTGTTGGGGCTCGACGCCGGAACTGACAGTACCCCCGGCTAGGACTCCCGGGGCTGCTTCGGCGCGGGACGGCGGCGGTACAGCCAGATGAGGCCGAGGACTGGCAGCAGCAGCGGAATGAACGCATAGCCGCGACCAAACAAGGACCAGACCGTCTCGTGCGGGAAGTTGACCGAGTCGAAGACACTGAGTGCACCGACTACCAACACACCCACCAGTTCCACGAGCACCGCTGCCACGGAGACCTTGAACCAGGTGCGGCCGGCTTTGGCGAGGGAGACAGTCGCCACGAGATAGACGACGGCGGCGAACGCCGACAGCAGATAGGCTACCGGCGCCTCGGAGAACTTGGTGAGAATCTGGTAACCGGCCCGGGCTGTCGCCGAGATAGCGAACACAGCGTAGACGGCGATCAGCAGCCGGCCCGGGCCGGTGTTGCGGGTATCCCGCTTCGTTCCGGCGGCCGCCGGACCCGGCGACGGGTTGGGTGTGGTTCCGATGTCCTCGTGCGAGGGTTTTGCCGTCACGTTCTTTGCCTCTTCCACGTCAGTACCAGATTTGATTCATTCGGGCCGCCATCACCAGAGCGGTGACGCCGACAGCGGCCAACACGAAGTTGCTCCAGCGGGTGCGTTCCAGGATGGCCCAGTACACCGCTCCGACCGGCAGGAGCAGTGCCGTCAGCAGGTAGCCCCAGAACTCCCACGGCTCCCCCGCGATCTGCTCCCCGCCCGCGACCCGGATGATCGAACCGACGAGGTATACCAGCAGGGAGAGCTCGACGGCGGCGACCGAGAGGATCGTCGTGTCGTTTGGAGCCTTCTTGAGGATGCCGGCGGAGAGGCAGAGGACGGTGGAGATCAGCCCCACCACCAGAACGATGTAGAAGTACGCGTCCACTAGGTCCCGGCCTGCTGTTCGGTCGGGGCCTGCTTCGGGGCGCGCTTCTCGTTGTCCGGCGCGAAGACCAGCACCGGCTTGGCGTAGCCCCCCTTGTCCGCGAGCAGGGCCACGAGGGTTCCGTCCGGAGCAAAGGCCGCTGCCGGGTTGTCCGCCGTGGCAGCGTGTGGGGTGCCGGCGTCCGCCCCCGCAGCGATCCTGCGGCCAAACGAAATCTCGGTGGTTTCCGCCTCGCTGAGTTCACGGTTGGGCATGAGCGCCCGGGCGGCCAGGGACATCTCCAGTACGTCGAGTTCCGCAGCGAGCTGTTCGAGGGTGCGCGCCTGGTCCAGCGTGTAGGGGCCCACCTGGGTACGGCGCAGCGCTGTCAGGTGGCCGCCGACGCCGAGCGCCTCGCCGAGGTCGCGGGCCAACGCCCGGATGTACGTGCCGGAGGAACATTCCACGGTGACGTCCACATCCAGCACCTCACCCTCGCGCACCGGACGGAGCCCGTGGACCTCGAAGCGGTGAATGGTGACCGGCCGGGCGGCCAACGTGACTTCCTCACCGGAGCGGACACGGGCGTAGGCGCGCTCGCCGTTGACCTTGATGGCGCTGACGCTGCTGGGAACCTGCTGGATCTCCCCGGTCAGGGCGGCGACGCCGGAGCGGACCGCTTCTTCGGTTACGGCGGCGGCGCTGCGGACGGCGGTGACCTCACCCTCGGCGTCGTCGGTGATGGTGGATTCCCCGAGCCGGATGGTCGCTGTATAGGTCTTGGAGGTGCCCACAATGTAGGTGAGCAGGCGGGTGGCCTTATTAATCCCGACCACCAGAACGCCCGTCGCCATGGGATCCAGGGTGCCGGCGTGGCCCACCTTCCGGGTACCGGCGAGCCGCCGCATCCGTCCAACCACGTCGTGGCTGGTCCAGCCTTGCGGCTTGTCCACTATTACCAGTCCAGAAAGCACGCTTCCCAGTATATCTGCGCCACGGTGGCCCCCGGCGCCGGAACAGTTGCGGCAGTTAGGATGGCAGACATGCCCGAGCTTGCTGCCCACGTCCGCGACGTTCCCGTAAACCAGATCCGCGAAATCACCGAAGCCGCCTGGCGGACGCCTGGCGCCATCGTGCTGAGCATCGGCGAACCAGGTTTCGCTGTGCCCCGCCATATCCTCGAGGCCGGGATGGCCTGCCTGGACCGCGACGAAACGAATTACACCCCCAACGCCGGCATCCCGGCCCTGCGGGAGGCGTTCGCGGCCAGGTTCCGGGAGCACAACGCGACGCCGGTCGGAGCGGACCGCGTGTACGTTGTCGGCGGCGCCCAGCAGGGCCTGCATTTCGCGATGAGCCTGCTGCTCGCCCCTGGCGACGAAATCCTGATCCCCAATCCGGGCTATCCAACCTTCGCCATGACCTCCAGCCTGCTGCACGCCGTCCCGGTGCAGTACCCGCTGTATCCCGAGCATGATTTCCAGCCCCGGATCGAGGACATCGAGGAACTCATCACCGCTCGAACCAAGGTCTTGATCCTGAATTCACCCTCCAATCCGCTGGGCGCGGTCCTGGGTGAAGAGCTCACCCGCAGCCTCGTGGAACTGGCGGTCCGGCGTGACCTATGGATTATTTCCGACGAATGCTACGAAGCGTTCACTTACGACGTCCCGCATGTCAGTCCTGCCCGCTTCGACAGTGACGCGCCGGGCGAGGCAAGGGTGTTCACCTCGCTCACCCTTTCCAAAACGTACGGTCTGACCGGGCTCCGTATCGGTGCGCTGGTTTGCCCTCCGGGCTTGGAGCAGAAAATGAACAACGTGATGGAGGCGATTGTTTCCTGCGTCGCCGCACCGTCGCAGTACGCGGCGTTGGCGGCGCTGACCGGCCCCCAGGATTACGTCAGCCACGCCCGCGGGCACTACCGGGCCAACCGGGATGCTGCCTCGGCGGTATTGGAGTCCAAGGGCATCCCGTTCCTGACGGCGCAGGGAGCTTTCTACCTGTGGGCTGATGTGTCCCACGCCAGCGGCGGGAATGTGCGGGCCTGGGTCCGGACGTTTCTCGCGGAGTCCGGCGTCTCCTTCGCCCCGGGCACCGCGTTTGGTTCAATTGGCGAAGGCTGGATCCGGATCGCACTCTGCACCAGCCAGGCCGATCTCGTGGAAGGCCTCGGCAGGTTACCCGCCCGGGTCGGCTGAGGGCCGGCGCCTCGCATGGGGAGCCGGCGGCCTAAGGGGCCGCAGTCCCCTACCGTTGCGGCACGGCAGCGCATACTCTGGGCGCAGCCTCTGCACTTCGCCGGTGGTTTCGGAACCATCCGGTCCGGGGCGCACGAGGCGATCCAGCGTTCGGTCAGGGAGGCACACATGTGGTGGCAAGACTTGTTGTGGGGCATTTGGAACGGACTTACGGCGTGGATAGTGCTGATCGTGCATGTGTTCGGGCAGTGGAGCGAGTTCCCCTTTTACAACACGGCCCGCGCCGGCAACTGGTACGACTTCGGTTTCGTGCTCGGCATGGGATCGCCCTTCCTGGGCGTTTTGGGTCGCGGCCGGCGCCGTTGATCCAGCGCCCTCCTGCCAAAGTGGCAGTCGGGTGGACTGTCTCACAGCGTGATCTCATCCTCCGGTGAGAGTGACGCCGCCTGCGCGTGCATGATTGCGCGGGTGAAAGAGAGCGTGACGATGAAGTGGGCCTCTGAGCAGTTCCGCGCGATGATGGCCCCTGCCTCACCGGCCAGCTTCACGCCGAACTGAAGCTCCAGGTGCTCCGCCGCGACCTCCTTCAGGACGTCCGCGGCCGCGGTGGCTGCTGGCCGGATGGCGGCGAGGGCATCCTCGAGCCGCCGCCCGGCATCGGTAATTCCCTGCTCGTTTCGCGCGGGCCGTTCGACGCCGAAGCTGTCATCCGCGGCTTCGACCAGCACCGTTCCGGAACCTACTTCGTAGCGCAATATCGCGGTCATTGTTTTCTCCATCTCGGCAAAATGACGATCACGGCGGCCCCGCCGCCAGGGCGTCGTCGAGCCAGCGCCGCAGGGCCGCCGCCGGCGGAGCGCCGGCCTGGCGGGCCACCACTTTGCGGTCCCTGATCAGCAGGATGGTTGGAATGGCCTGGACCTCGAAGCGCCGCGAAAGTCCTGGCGACTTGTCGACGTCGACCTTAACGAGTTTGACCTGGCCTGCACGCTCCTGCGCGAGCTTGTCCAGCACGGGGCTGACCATGCGGCAGGGACCACACCAGGCGGCCCAGAAATCGATGAGGGCCGGCGTCGAGGATTGCTCCGCAATGACACCGAAGTCCGTATCCCCGGCATCGACAATCCAGGGAAGGTCCTTGCGGCAGCTGCCGCACCGGGGATGACCGGTGGCGGCCGCCGGAACCCGATTGGTCTTCCCGCAGTTCGGACACGTGATCAGGCTGGAGCCCACGGCCCGCCGCCTTCCCGAGTTCCTGCAGTCATGATTTCATGGGACGCCCCCGCGCGGATCGCGCCTAGAGTCCAAAGGCCCCGGCCCCCGAGGCCCCGCGCGGACGACGCCCCGCGCGGACGCGGGCCCGGCACATTCCGAGACAGGGGTCCGAGGCCCGCGGAGGCATCGACTTTGCTGCTTCAACAGCCTAATATCCGCAGTGGGGGCCGCCGGAACTCGTCCGGCCGCCGCGCTACCGGTCTCAGTGGTCTCAGTGGTCTCAGTGGTCTCGACAACATCGATACGCCATCATTCGCCACGGGAGCCAACCATGAGAAAGCACTTGTCATTACTCGCCACGGCCGCCCTCGCTGCCGTCTTCGTCGCCGCCGGAGCGCCCGCCGGCGCGGTCCCGGCGGTGGCCTCAACCACGGTCTCAACCGAGGCTGCGGGCGGTGCAGCCGACGACACCCCCGTGGTGCTCACCGGAAGGCTGGTGGGTCCGCTGTCCCTCAGTGCCGGGCACCACGGATCAGTCACGGTGAGTGAGTCCTTCGCCGGCCGTCTGACGCAGGTGGACTCCGGCGGAAACCAGAAAGTCCTCTACGAAACCCCGGACTGGGATATTTCAGGTAATGCCCGGCACGAGGGGACGACGTACGTGCTGGAGAGCCGGGGCGCCGGCCCGGACCCGGCTGAACTGGCCGGCCACGTCCGCGTGATCGACGAAGACGGGCATCAGCACACGGTGGGCGATTTCGCCGCCCTCGAAGTTGGCGCAAACCCCGACGGCACCACCCGGTACGGCTTCCGTGACCTGCCCGAGGGCTGCGCTGCGCAACTGCCCGTCAACATGCCGGCCAGCTACGACGGCGACGTCGACTCGCATCCGTACGCCATTGCCGTCACCGACGGGACCTTCTATGTCGCCGACGCCGGCGCCAACAGTGTGGTGTCGGTTGATGCCAACAGCGGCAAGACCACGACTGTCGCTGTCCTGCCGCCGCGGCCGTACACGATCACTGCGGAAGCCGCGGCCTCCAACGGCCTGCCGGACTGCGTCGTCGGAACAACGTACGACTTCGAAGCCGTCCCGACCGATGTCGCCGTCGGCCCTGACGGTTACCTGTACGTGACCTCGCTCCCGGGCGGACCTGAAGATCCGGCACTGGGCCCGCGCGGGGCGATCTTCAAGGTGAACCCGGACGAGGACGAAGTGGAGCTCGTGGCGGAAAACATCATGTCTCCCACCGGCCTCGCGCTCGCCGAGGACGGTGAGATCTATGTCGCGTCCCTGTTCGGCGAAGGAGTCCTTCGAATCGACCCCGACTCCGGTGATCAGACAGTGGTGCTGGCAGCCAGCTTCACGGCCGACGTCGACCTCTGCGGGAGCACCCTCTACGCAACGGTCAACGCCTTGCCAGGGGCCGGCGGTCCGCCCGACGGCCAGGTTGTGTACCTGGACCTCGACTCGGGACGGCACAACGGCGCAACGACGTCGTGACCCGGGCCTCTCTTACCGGACAAGAATGGCCGGTCCCTTGCCGGGACCGGCCATTCCTGCGGTTCCGGGCAGCGCCGGACCACTTCCGTGAGTGGACTACTTGCTGTTGTCCCCGTCGAGGGCATTCCCGTCGCTGAGGTCCTGGTCCTCTTCGTCGAAGTCGTCCTCATCGAGCTCCACGTCCTGCGGGACATCGCTCTTGTACGGGTCGGCATCACCGGCGTGCTTGGCGCTGGCAGCGAGGGCGGCTACCTCGGCGTCGCGCTTCTTCGCGGCCCGAAGCAGCTCCTCAAGGTTCGAGGCCACTACCGGGATCTGGTCCGCAACGAATTCCAGGGTGGGCGTCAGCCGGACGGTGACGTTGCGGCCAACTTCCTGGCGCAATACGCCCTTGGCCTTCTCCAGGCCCTTGGCGGCCTCGGCCTGGGCCAGCTCGTCACCGAACACGGTGTAATAAATCGTGGCGTGCTGCAGATCATTGGTCACCCGTGCATCGGTGACCGTGACGCCCTCCAGCCGGGGATCCTTGACCCTGCGGCCCAGGGCCTCAGCAACAACAACCCTAATCCGCTGCGCCAACTTGGCAGCCCGTGCGGGATCAGCCATTTCCACTCCTAAAAAATTTGGATGTACGACGGCGCCGGAACACGAGCCGCACATTGGTGAGTTTGGTGCCACGCGCCTAAGGCAAGCCTACGACGGACTCCCGTTGGATTTTTCCGGCGGCCTGGGAGTGGCATCGGGCCTGCCGGAGCCGGGCGGTTGCGATCGAAGATCGCAAGCCGCCCGGCGCAGGGGCGGGGCCGCCGGAAAAATCCAACGGCCCCGCACCTTCACTCATCTGGCTCTGAGACTAGACGCGCGGCTTTTCGCGCATCTCGAAGGTCTCAATCGTGTCGCCTTCGGTGATGTCGTTGAACGAGCCAAGACCAATACCACACTCGAAGTCCGTACGGACCTCAGTGGCGTCGTCCTTGAAGCGCTTGAGCGTCTCAACGGTGAGGTTGTCACCGATGATCTTGCCGTCGCGGCTGACACGGGCCTTGGCGTTGCGTCGAATGACACCCGAGCGGACGATCGAGCCTGCGATGTTGCCGAACTTGGAGGAACGGAACACTTCGCGGACTTCGGCGGTGCCAAGCTGGACTTCTTCGTACTCCGGCTTGAGCATGCCCTTGAGGGCCGCCTCAATGTCATCAATTGCTGCGTAGATGACGGAGTAGAAGCGCATGTCCACGCCTTCGCGGTCTGCCAGTTCGGCAACCCGCTCTGCGGGCTTGACGTTGAAGCCGATGATGACGGCGCTGTCGACCGTTGCCAGGTTGACGTCGTTCTGCGTAATCGCGCCGACACCGCGGTGGATAACGCGGAGCTGGACACCCTCGCCGACGTCGATCTTGAGCAGCGCGTCTTCGAGGGCTTCCACGGCACCGGACACGTCACCCTTGAGGATGAGGTTGAGGGTGTCGATCTTGCCATCGGCGACGGCCTGGTCGAAGTCTTCCAGGCTGATGCGCTTGCGGCGCTTGGCCAGGGCGGCGTTGCGGTCCGCAGCTTCACGCTTCTCGGCGATCTGGCGGGCGGTGCGCTCGTCAGCGGTCACGAAGAAGGTGTCACCGGCGCGCGGGACGTTGGACAGACCCAGCACCTGGACGGGGCGGGACGGGCCGGCCTCGGTCAGGGCACTGCCGTCGTCGTCGAACATCGCACGGACGCGGCCGTGGGCCGTACCTGCCACGATGGTGTCGCCGACGTGCAGGGTGCCGGACTGAACCAGGACGGTAGCAACCGCGCCGCGGCCCTTATCCAGGTTGGCTTCAATCGCGATACCGCGGGCGTCCTTGTTCGGGTTGGCGCGCATGTCCAGGGCAGCGTCTGCGGTCAGCAGGACAGCCTCGAGCAGCTCGTCGATGTTCAGGTTCTGGCGGGCAGAGACCTCCACGAACATGGTGTCGCCACCGTATTCTTCCGGAACCAGGCCGTACTCGGTCAGCTGGCCGCGGACCTTTTCCGGGTTGGCGCCTTCCTTGTCGATCTTGTTCACGGCCACCACGATCGGCACATTGGCCGCCTGCGCGTGGTTGAGGGCTTCAATCGTCTGCGGCATAACGCCGTCGTCCGCTGCCACCACGAGGATCGCGATGTCGGTCACCTTCGCACCACGGGCACGCATGGCGGTGAACGCCTCGTGGCCCGGAGTATCGATGAAGGTGATCTTGCGATCGATGCCTTCGTGAGCGTGCGTGACCTGGTAAGCACCAATGTGCTGCGTGATGCCGCCGTGCTCGCCCGCCATAACGTCGGACTTGCGGATGGCATCGAGCAGGCGGGTCTTACCATGGTCAACGTGACCCATGACGGTGACAACCGGAGGACGTGCCTCGAGGTCCTCGTCGCCTTCGGCCTCGAGCTCTGCATCGAAGTCGATGTCGAAACCGGAGAGCAGCTCGCGCTCCTCGTCTTCCGGGGACACGACCTGAAGCTTGTAGCCAAGCTCCTCACCCAGCAGGGCGAAGGTCTCTTCATCCAACGACTGGGTGGCGGTAGCCATCTCACCGAGGTGGAAGAGGACCGTCACGAGTGCGGCCGGGTTTGCCTCGATCTTGTCAGCGAAGTCCGTGATGGACGAGCCACGCCGCAGCCGGACTACGGTGTTGCCGTCGCCGCGGGGAACGCTTACGCCACCCAGCGACGGGGCACTCATCTGCTCGAGTTCCTGGCGCTTGGCACGCTTGGACTTGCGCTGCTTGCCGCGGCCTGCGCCGCCCTTGCCGAAAGCACCCTGGGTGCCACCGCGTCCGCGGCCACCCTTGCCAAAGCCACCGCCGGCCGGAGCGCCGCCACCGGTACCGGGAGCACCGGTACCTGGAGCGCCACCCGGACGGCCCGGGCCGCGGGCTCCGCCACCGGGACGGCCTGCACCAGCGGGTGCGGGACGTTCGGTGCGGTTAGGCATCATGCCGGGAGTCGGACGGTTTCCGCCGGCCCCTGCCGGACGGCCGGCGCCTGCTGCGCCGGCCGGACGCGGAGCGCCCGGACGTGCACCCGGAGCGCCGCCGGTGCGCGGAGCACCCGGACGGGGACCACCAGCGCCTGCTGCGGGGCGCGGGCCGCCGGGGCGTTCGCCCTCGGTACGGCTTCCGCCCGGACGCGGCATGCCCTGGGAAGGGGCGAACGGGTTGTTACCCGGACGCGTGGGACGTTCGTTGTCGCCGCCGCGGCCCCGGGGCATGCCCTGGGACGTAGCGAACGGGTTGTTGCCGGGGCGGGGACCGCCCGGGCGGGGCGCCGAGCCGCCCTGGCGTGCCGGAGCAGCCGGGGTCTCAGCCTTGGGCGCCGGACGTGCGCCGGGCTTGACACCCGTGGAGGGCGCCGCCGGGGCCTGGGTTGCCGGAGCTTCAGCCGCGGACGCTGCCGGTGCGGCGGGAGCCGCCGGGGCCGCGCTCGGAGCCGGAGCAGCCGGGGCCGCGCTCGGAGCCGGAGCAGCCGCTGCCGGAGCTTCAGTCGTGGTGTCGGCAGCCTTCGGGGCAGCCGGTGCCGGCGCGGGCGCCGGACGGTTTGCCGCGGGGCTGGCGGGTGCCTTGGGGGCAGACGCGGGCGCTTCGGACTTCGAAGCTGCCGCTGCGTCGGGGAACGCGTTGCGGAGTTTCCTCACAACGGGGGCCTCAATGGTGGAAGAGGCAGAGCGAACGAATTCGCCCAGTTCCTGCAGTTTGGTTACTGCATCTTTGGAAGTAATACCGAGCTCTTTAGCGAGCTCATGTACGCGGACCTTGGCCACATTTCTCCTGTCTCGGTCCGCACCGAGCCAGGCACGAACCGTCTACTTCTTACTGCGGACCTCCGCCGCGGGTGCAGCTGAAAGGTCCATTGCAGAGCGCAACAAAGTTGTCATCGTTGCGCACTCATCGCTGGGAACTCATCGGGTTTCCATCAGTTTTCTGACCCGCTTTCAGGTTGGACGGTTGTTGCTGCGGCCACCGGGGTGTCCACGGCTTGCGTGCCCGCCAGTATCCGGCGTTCGACGTCGGCTGTTCCGGTCGCGCCGTTGAGGGCGCGTCCGAACGCCCGACGTTTGACCGCCAGTGCCAGGCACTTTTCGCTGGGGTGCAGCCATGCACCCCTGCCAGTCATCCGGCGCCGTTCGTCGACCACCACAGCGGATGAACCGCTGGTGTCGGCAATGAGCCGGAGTAACTGCGACCGCGCGCCCTTGCTCCGGCATCCAATGCAGGTACGCTGCGGTTGATTCTCGAGGTGTTGCACGTGTGCCACTTACGAGTATCTTCCTGCCAGTCCATATCTGCCGGCCCTGTCGTCCAGGTTTTGCCGGGCCAAGGTGTTGTTGCCAACCTCCTCGCCGGATTCAACTCCGAACACGTGACGGACACGCGGATACCGGCCGTGAGGCGCGGTCATGACTATTCTAGCCCCTCAAGCGCCCGGGACCCGAACCTGCGGGGACACGGACGCCGGCGGGCAGGCCCAATCGTGCCGCCTCTGTGCTGGGCACCCTGGGATCGGGCCAGCTGGTGGGCCTAGTTGTCGCGGCTGACTGCAGCGTCCGAGACGATGTCGATCCGCCATCCGGTGAGCTTGGCGGCCAGGCGGGCGTTCTGGCCCTCCTTGCCGATGGCAAGGGAGAGCTGGTAATCCGGGACCACCACACGGGCGGAGCGGGTCGCCTCGTCCATGATGGTGACCGAGTTCACCCTGGAGGGGGACAGGGCGCTGGCGATGAACGTCGCCGGATCGTCGCTGTAATCAACAATGTCGATTTTCTCGTCGTTGAGTTCGTTCATGACGGCACGGACACGGGAGCCCATTTCGCCGATGCACGCGCCCTTGGCGTTGATGCCGGGCGTGTTGGCTTTGACGGCCATCTTGGTGCGGTGCCCGGCTTCGCGGGCCAACGCGACAATTTCGACAGAGCGGTCCGCGATTTCCGGAACTTCCATTTCGAAGAGCTTCCGCACGAGTCCCGGGTGCGACCGGGACAGGGTGATCGAGGGACCCTTCGTGCCGCGGTGCACGTCGATGACGAACGCGCGGAGCCGGTTGCCGTGGGTGTACTTCTCCCCCGGGACCTGCTCGGGCGGCGGCAACAGCGCCTCCACAGTGCCCAGGTTGACCTGGATCATGTGCGGGTTGTTGCCCTGCTGGATGGTTCCGGCGACAAGTTCGCCCTCACGGCCCTTGAACTGGCCCAGTACGTTGTCATCCTCAGCGTCGCGCAGCCGCTGCAGGATGATCTGCCGCGCGGTGCTTGCGGCGATGCGGCCGAAGCCCGCAGGCGTGTCTTCGAATTCACCGATCGGGGCGCCGTCGTCGTCGATCTCCGTGGCCCAGATGGTCACATGGCCGCTCTTGCGGTCCAGTTCAGCGCGGGCCTTTTCAAACGCCCCGGGCGTCTTGTGGTAGGCCACCAACAGGGCCTGCTCGATGGTCGGAATCAGGAGATCCAGAGGGATTTCGCGCTCACGCTCCAGGAGTCTCAGTGCGCTCATGTCAATATCCATTAGGCCTCCTCAGAAGGTCCATTGTGTGCGTTCTCCAGGCCGGCCTCTTCGAGGTGGCTGAATTCAATCTCGACTTTTCCACTGCGGATCCTGTCGAAAGGAAGCTTCAGGGGCTCGCCCTGCTTGGGCTTCATGCCCTTCTTCACCGTGATCTCCGGAACCAGCGTCACGCCGCCGTCGTCGACGGATTGGACCCTGCCGGTGACGTTCTCGCCCTGCAGGACGTTGACCTTGACCATCCGGCCGCGGGCACGGTGCCAGTGCCGCTCTTCGGTGAGGGGACGGCCCACTCCCGGCGAAGAGACTTCGAGCTCGTAGGGCCGTGCGTCCGTGCTGGGATCGTTGTCCAGGATCTCGGACAGGGACGTGGAGATCTCGGCGATGACGTCGAGACCGACGCCGCCTGTCTCCTCCTGCGGCAGGTCCACCACTACGTGGACTACCCGGTTGGAGCCGGCGACGTGGATAGACACGTCTTCCAGGTACAGCCGGTGTGCCAGGACCTCGGGCTCCAGGAGGGCATGCAGCCGCTCGGCCTCGAAGTTATGGGCGGGTGCGGCTTCAGCCTTACCCGTTCCGGTCCGGTCTGATGAAGTCGTGGCTTCTGCATTTGTCATGATGCCGGCCGCCTCCCGTTAGATGATGTTGTGAGTACTAGCGTAGCCATTTTCCGGGCGCCGTGGTGAACAACAGGTCCCGGCCGGCATGACAACATGGTCTGTTGTGAACGACGACAGCACCGAACAGCGGCGGCGCGGGCTCGTTCCCCGCGTGGCGGTCCTTGCCTGCCTCGCCCTTGTGGTTGCCAGCCTTGGCCTGGCCTGGCGGCCCGGCAGCCCCGAGGAGCCCGTCGAACCGCCGTTTTCCGAACAGGCCAGGTCCGCCGCCCTGGTGGATTCCCTGCGGCTTCGGGCCGCTGGAGAGAACCTTGAGCAGTCCCTGGCCGGCGACGGTAACGCCATGGTGGCGCGGACTGTGAGTTTGCTGACAAACCAGTCCCGCGCGCTCCTGGTGCCCGGCCAGGACAACCCGGCCGCCCTTTACCCATCGGGCGCCGACCCCTGGTCAGCGGCCTCTGCGATGCCCCCTCCGTCCACTGCTGACTCTGCTCCTGGATCTGCAGATCCCGCCATTGACCCCGCGTCCGCCCCGGCGGCTGAGCTGGCCACCGGGCTGGCCGCCAGCGCCTCGCAGCGGCTCGCCGACGCGGCCCGGGCCGATGGCGGCATGGCCAGGCTGCTGGCCGCCGTCGGGACCGCCCAACTGCTCCAGGCCTCGTCGCTCGCCGCTGCGGTGGGCGCGCCGGCTCCTGCGGTGTCCGTCCCCGCAGCACCCCAGCTCTCCGGCCCGTGCCCAGGCCCCCCGGCAGCGCCGTCGTCCTCCGCCGATTCCGTGGCCGGTGCAGACACCGCGGCCGCGTCCTTGCCCGGTGCGCTGGCCGCCATGGTGGAGGCCGAACGGGAAGCCGTGTATGGATATGAGGTGGCTCTGACCCGGTTGGCCGGCACGACGGCCGGGCCGGCGGCGGAGCTGCTCGCCGATCATCAAGCCCTCGCCTCCGGCGCAGAGGCGCTGGGCATGATGCATTGCGTGCCGGTTCCGTTGCGCGAAGCCGGTTACACCCTGACGTCGGCCTTCCTGGCCGCACCGGGTGCCGGTCTGGGGGCACTGGAGGCGTCGGCGCTGCCCGTATACGGCGACCTCGTGGCCCTGAGCGAGGGTCCCACCCGGGAGTGGGCGATCTCGGGCCTGGTCGGAGCAGCGCGCCGGTCCGCCCTCTGGGGTGCAGACACCGGCGTCCTTCCCGGCGTGGCCGCAGACCCGGGCCAGTTCCCGGACCTGCCCTCCCCTGCTGGAACGCCCGGCCCCTGACCGGGTGCTCCTGCGGTATCTCCGGCCGGCGCCGCGAAAGGGGAAGCCGGGGCTAACTTAGGCTCGTGATACTGGTAGGCCGGGGGCCCCGGTGCTTTGCTGTACTCATGGACAGTCAAGCCGCCCCCGTTCAGCACGGGAACGAACCCCACCATAACGACATTGCGCACCGCCTCAACTGGCTTCGCGCCGGCGTGCTGGGCGCCAACGACGGGATCGTCTCCGTCGCCGCAATTGTGGTGGGCGTCGCAGGCGTCACCACGGACTCGGGCCCCATCCTCATCGCCGGTGCCGCCGGCGTCGTCGGCGGCGCAATCTCGATGGCCCTTGGCGAATACGTCTCCGTGAGCAGTCAAAAAGACAGCCAGCGGGCGCTGATCGAGAAGGAACGCCGCGAGTTGGCCGAACAGCCCGAAGAGGAACTCGAGGAACTGGCCGCCATTTACCAGGGCAGGGGCCTTAGCGTCGAGACCGCCCGCACCGTGGCGAAGGAGCTCACCGCCCACGATGCCCTCGCCGCGCATCTGTCCGCTGAACTGCATATCGACGAGACAGACATCGTCAGTCCGTGGCACGCCGCGTTCGCCTCCGCCGTAGCATTCCTTGTCGGCGCGATCCTTCCCATGCTTGCCATCCTGCTGCCGCCGGAGAATATTCGGGTCCCGCTGACCTTCGTGGCCGTATTGATCGCCCTCGCCGCAACCGGCGCCATCGGCGCCTGGATCGGCGGCGGTTCGCAACCCAAGGCCGCCATCCGCGTCGTGATTGGCGGCGCGGCCGCCCTGGTGGCGACCTTCCTGATCGGCAGCTGGCTTGGCGCCAGCGGCATCGTGGGCTGATAAGCGGGAGCGTCCCAGCCACTACGCTGGGTGGGATGAGCCAGTGCGACGACGTCCCGATCCCGCCTGAGCTGCGCCGCCACCTCGCCGGAAGCACCGGTGGCCGCGGCTGGCTTGCGGCCCTCCCCCGGCTGATCCAGCAGACGCTGGACCAGTGGGACCTCCGGCCCGACCTGGCGTCCGGCGCGCTGCCGTGGAACGGCCACGGCGCCATCGTCATCCCGGTACGCCCCCGCACCCCGCCCTGGGCGGCCACCGGGGAATCCGGTGTGGCCGCTGGTGATGCGGCGGTCCTCAAGATCGCCTATCCCTACGACGAAGCGCTGGTGGAGCCGCACGCCCTCACCCTGTGGAAGGGCGACGGAGCTGTCCGCCTGCTCGCGGCCGACGCGGCGGCCGGGGCGCTGCTGCTGGAACGCCTGGACGCTGCCCGTTCCCTGCAGGACGAGCCAATGGACGTGGCCGTCCCGGTCTGGGGCGGGCTGGTCCGCCGGCTGAGCCGGGTTCCCGATGATGCGCCGGAATGGCGGGAGCTGGACCATGTGGCCGCCCGCGCCGAGCGATGGAGTGACGAACTGCCGGAAACCTGGGACAGACTGGGCCGGCCGTTCCCCCGGTGGCTGCTGGAAGCCGCCCTTGAGGTCTGCCAGACGCGCGGCGCGGTGGGCCGCCGCTCCGGGCGGGACGTGCTGGTCCACACCGACCTGCACTACTCCAACGTCCTGGCCAGGCCCGGCCGCCATGCCCCCGCAAAACGCCCCGCCTCTGCACTGCGCCGCGCAGCCGGGAACGCAGCGGAGAACGCAGCGCTGGATCCGGCCGATGGCTGGGCCGCCATCGATCCCCAGCCGTTGATCGGCGAGGCGGAATTCGCCGTGGCACCCTTGCTGTGGAACCGGATCCGCGAGCTGCCCGGGGCGGATCCGGAACGGGGCCTGCTCGAGCGCTGCCGGGACTTCAGCCTCGCAGCCGGACTCGACAGCGAGGCCGCGAGGCAGTGGAGCGTTGCCCGCGAGGTGGACAACGCCCTCGACTACGCCGCAACACCACGCCACGAGGGCGACCTCGCACGCTCGCTTTGGGTGGCCAGCACCTTGGCCGGGCGCACGCTGCCCGGGCTTCCTGCACCCGGCCAGCTTCCCGCCCCGGGGGAAGCGCGGAGCTAGCCGTTCTGCCCGCGGACCGCCGCCAGGGCGTCCCGGACAGCGTCGACGGCGACGGCGACGTCGGCGTCGTCGGTGCTCCAGTTACTGACGGAAATCCGCAGAATCTCACGGCCCTGCCAGCGTGAACCGGACATCCAGACCCGGCCGTCCGCCATGACCCGGGCCGTCACCGCCCGGGTGGTGACGTCGTCGCCGAAGGCCAGCGACACCTGGGTATAGACGACGTCGTTGAGCACCTCCACGCCGTCCAACGCGGACAACCGCTCCGCCAACTGCCCGGCGTGCCGCACGAGCCCCTGGACCTGGGCCGCGACGCCGTCCCGGCCGAGCGACTTCAGCGCGGCCCAGACCGGGACGCCGCGGGCGCGGCGGGACAGTTCCGGAACCGTCTCGAAGGGATCGGCCGCCCCGTCCGCGTCCTGGATTAAGTAGCTGGTGTGCACTCCCATGGCAGCCCGCAGCGCCTGGGCATCCCGGACCACCGTGATGCCGCAGTCGTAGGGCACGTTGAGCGTTTTGTGCGCATCCGTACCCCAGGAATCGGCGCCCCCCAGCCCCGCCGTCAGTGCGGCGAGCTCCGGCACGGCGGCCGCCCAGAGCCCGAAGGCGCCGTCCACATGGACCCAGGCACCATGCGCTTTGGCGACGGCCACCGCCTCAAGGAACGGATCGAAGGCTCCGGAGTGCAGGTTTCCGGCCTGCAGGCAGACCAGCAGCGGGGGCCGGGCCGCTCCGGTGGCGCCGCCTGCCGCATGTGCGGACGGATTGCCTGTGCTCCCGCCGGAACTGCCCAGGGCGCGGTCCAGGGCGCCAGCCAACTCTGCCGGGTCGATGCGGCCCTGCTCGTCGGCCGGGACGACTGTGGGCCTGCCCAGCCCCAAATACCGGAGGCCGAGGTCGATCGTGTCGTGCCGTTCCTGGCCCACGAAGCAGTGGATCCGGGGCGCGCCGGAGAGTCCGTCGGCATCGAGGTCCCAGCCGGCATTGGCCATCAGGCGCCAGCGGGCAGCGGCCAGTGCGGTGAAGTTGGCCATGGTGGCGCCGGTTGCGAAGCCGACGTCGGATTCCCGCGGGAGGTCCAGCAGGTCAAGGAGCCACTTGCCGGCAGCCTCCTCGATGGCCGCCGTCGCCGGGGTGGCGAACCGCAGCCCGGCATTCTGGTCCCAGGCACTGACGAGCCAGTCCGCGGCCAACGCCGCCGGCAGGGTGCCGCCGATGACCCAGCCGAAGAACCGTCCGGAGGGCATGGCCATCAGGCCGGGTTCGGCTTTTGCGGCCAGATATTCCACGACCTCCGCCGCCGGCATTCCGGTCCGGGGCAGCGGACCGCCAAAATCGGCGGCGAGGTCCGCCGCGGTCATGCGTGGGCCGACTGGCCGGGTCTGCTGGCTCGAAAGCCACTGGCGAGCGTGCCGGGCCGCAGCCTCCAAGGCGCCGCTGTAGCGCCGTTCCGGAACTGACATAGCTGCATGCTACGCCCGCTGCAGAGCCACCGGCAGCCCCCGGCAGGTGCTACGCGAGGCTGTCCTGCCAGATGTCGGAGCCGAGCTTGATGATGAGGGCACCCACCACGGCAAGGAAAACGACGCGGATGAATTTGTTGCCCTGCTTGACGGCTGTCCGGGCGCCGAGGTAGCCGCCGGCCATGTTGGCCAGGCCCAGAACCAGCCCCAGACCCCACAGCACGGCGCCGTGCGGCACGAAGAATAAGAGAGCCCCTGCGTTGGTGGCCATGTTGACGATCTTGGCTTTGGCGCTCGCTTCGAGGAAGGCGTACCCCATGGCCGAAACCAGTGCGATGATCAGGAACGAGCCGGTGCCCGGTCCAATCAAGCCATCATAAAAGCCGATAACCCCGCCGATGAGGCATGCCAGCACGTAGTGGCGGTGGCCGCTATGCCGGAGCCGGGTCAGCTCCCCCACGCTGGGACGGAACGCGGTAAACAGGGCGACGGCGATGAGCGCGGCAACAATGATGGGTTTAAACACGCTGGCCGGTAAATTCGCTGCCAGCACGGCCCCGCCGAAACTGCCGCCCATGGCCACGGCCGCCATGGGCAAGGCCGTGCGCAGGTCCGGCCGGACCCGTCGGTAGTACGTGACGGCACTGGTGGTGGTTCCGAAAATTGAACCCATCTTGTTCGTCGCCAGAGCCTGTACCGGGCTGATGCCCGGCACCAGCAACATGGCCGGGAGCTGGATCAATCCTCCGCCGCCAACCACCGCGTCGACCCAGCCGGCGGCGAAACCGGCCACCACGATCAGGATGAGGGTAGTGAGTTCAATCGACTCGAGTCCGGAAACCACGCCTGCCGGTGCCGTGCGTTAGCTGTTACGGACGGCGTCGACCACGTAGGCCACGGCCGCCTCGACGGCGATGTTTTCGGCGTTGCCGCTGCGGCGGTCCTTGATCTCGACGACGCCATCCACCAGACCGCGCCCGACGGCGAGGATGGTTGGGACGCCGACGAGTTCGGCATCGCCGAATTTCACGCCCGGCGACACCTTGGGACGGTCGTCATAGATGACCTCAAGGCCGGCGGCCTCCAGGTCGAGGGCCAGCTTCTCCGCAGCGGCGAAGATTTCCTCGCCGCGGCCGACAGCCACCACGTGGACGTCGGCCGGGGCGACGGCGCGCGGCCAGATCAGGCCCTTGTCGTCGTGGTTGGATTCGGCCAGGGCAGCGACGGCGCGGGTGACGCCGACGCCGTAGGATCCCATGGTGACCACGACCTGCTTGCCGTTCTGGTCCAGGACTTTCAGATCCATGGCTGCGGCGTACTTGCGCCCGAGCTGGAAGATGTGGCCCATTTCAATGCCGCGGGCGGTCTCCAGCGGTCCGGAGCCGTCCGGGGCTTCGTCGCCGGCGCGCACCTCGGTGGCCTCGATGACGCCGTCCCAGCCGAAGTCCCGGCCGGCCACCAGTCCAAAGACGTGCTTGCCGGCCTCGTTCGCGCCGGTGACCCAGGCCGAGCCGCTGACGACGCGGGGATCCACCAGGTAGAGCAGTTTGGCGCTGCCCTCGGCGCCCAGCAGGGGCGCGTCCAGAGTCAGGCCGGGGCCGAGGTAGCCCTTGACGATGAGGGGATGCTTTTTGAGGTCGTCCTCGTTGGCGGCCTCAAGGGTGATTTCGCCGCCGATCGGCAGGAAGGAGCCGATGTTGGCTTCGACGCGCTTGAGGTCGACGCCCCGGTCACCCGGCACGCCAATGACGACGATCTGGCGTTCGCCGGTGGGCAGGGTGACGGCAAGCACGACGTTCTTGAGCGTGTCGGCGGCCGTCCAGGCGCCGCCGTCGGCCGCACTGCGGGGTACCAAAGCGTTGGCCGCGTCGACGAGGGTGTCGATCGTGGGGGTGTCCGGGGTGTCCCGGACGTCCGCGGCGGGGGCGTTGGAAAAGTCGATGTCCGCCGGAACCACGGTGGTGACGGCCTCGACGTTGGCTGCGTAGCCACCGGCGGAGCGGACGAAAGTGTCCTCGCCGATCTCGGTCGGGTGCAGGAATTCCTCGCTCCTGGACCCGCCCATGGCGCCGGCGGTGGCTGCCACCGGAATGACCTCCAGCCCGAGGCGCTCGAAGATCTTCAGGTAGGCCCCGCGGTGCGCGGCGTAGCTGTCATCGAGTCCGGCGTCATCGACGTCGAAGGAATACGAGTCCTTCATGATGAATTCGCGGCCGCGCAGCAGGCCGGCCCGCGGGCGTGCCTCATCGCGGTATTTGTTCTGGATTTGGTAGATGCTCAGCGGCAGGTCCTTGTACGAGGAGTACAGGTCCTTGACCAGGAGGGTGAACATTTCCTCGTGCGTGGGGGCCAGCAGGTAGTCGTTGCCTTTGCGGTCCTTGAGCCGAAAGATGCCGTCACCGTACTCGGTCCAGCGGTTGGTGGCCTCGTAGGGTTCCTTCGGCAGCAGCGCCGGGAAGTGCACTTCCTGGGCTCCGATGGCAGTCATTTCTTCGCGGATGATCTTTTCCACGCGGCGCAGCACGCTCAATCCCAGGGGAAGCCACGTGTAGATGCCCGGCGCGGCCCGGCGGATGTACCCGGCACGGACCAGCAGGCGGTGGCTGGCCACTTCGGCATCGGCGGGATCTTCACGCAGGGTGCGCAGGAACAGCTTGGAGAGTCGAAGGACCACTGGGTATCTATCCGTTTCTGGGAAGGTGCGGGGCAAAGCAGCAAAACAACAAACAACACATCAAAGCGCGATGACAACGGCACCACGGTGAAGGGGTGGACCCGGTACGCGGCCACGCGTTCAGGTACCAATCTACCGTCAGCCCGGGCGCAGAAGAGCCACGCCATAAACGACGGAAGCCCCTGGCCGTTCCCGGCTGGTCATCCCGCTCTGACGTGGCTCTGCGGCCCCCGGTGCCGCCAATCTCCGGCGGTGGGCCCTTGGTGTTGCCCTCGAGGGCGCCTGCATCCCGGCATCTGCACCGTGGAAACGTGTGCCCGTGCCGCACTGCCAGCTCGAACCTACGTGACACAGGGCACTAAAACAAGAGTTCACATTCAGTTAATTTCCGAATGCCCTTGTTACCCCTGGGGTCAGAGAGTACTGAAGTTTCCGTGCAAGCACGTCAGAAAAGCACCGTCGCGAACGTGCCCACCTGGCGGAAACCCACCCGCTCGTACGTGGCACGCGCCCGGGCGTTGAAATTGTTGACGTACAGGCTGGTGACCGGGGCGATGGTCCGGGCGAGTTCGACGGCGGCAGCCATGTAACCCGCGCTCAGGCCCTGGCCCCGGAACTCCGGATCCATCCAGACGCCCTGGATCTGGGTCACTTCCTCGGTGACTGCGCCCAGCTCGGCCTTGAAAACCACCTGGCGCCCCGGGTTCAGGTGCACCATGGAATGCCCTTCGCGGATCAGGCCTTTGACCCTGCGGCTGTAGTATTCGCGTCCGCCAAGGTAGGGCGAGTAGCCCACTTCCTCCTCGAACATCGCTGCGCAGGCAGGAAGGATCCGGTCGAAATCCGCCAATTGACCAAAGCCCAGCTTCGGGTTTGGAGTCACGGCGGGCGGCCCGGCAATGGTCATCAGCGGCTGGTCGTCGCGGATCTCGTGCGCCGTCTGGCCGAACAGTTCCAGCCCGGCATACAGTGCCAGGACGGTCTCGGCGGGGCCGAAGATTGAGGCGTACCGGCGGCCCGAGCGGTGGGCTGCCGCCGCCACGGCAGCGGCAAGCCCGGGGTCCAGCTGCACCGGTACCAGGTTGGCCCCGGCCCAGCAGGCACCGAGGAGGGTGCCGCCGTCGAACACGCCGAGAATGCTGGCACCGCCCGGGGTGGGTGCTGCCGAACCGGCGGTCGCCAGGTGGGAGAGGATGAAGACATTGGCCACGGCATCCTGCCGCGCCAGGTCAAGGAGCTGGGGAGTGTCCGAGCCCGTGAGGGACCGGACAGCGACGCCGGCACCGGCGCCGGCGCCGTCCTTACGAGACGCTAACCACGGGGCTACCCTTGACAGCATCTTCGCCATCGGCCTCCCCCATCTCTTCGGCGATACGCATGGCTTCTTCGATCAGTGTCTCAACAATCTGGTCCTCGGGAACAGTCTTGATGACCTCGCCCCGCACAAAGATCTGGCCCTTGCCGTTGCCCGAGGCGACTCCAAGGTCGGCTTCGCGCGCTTCGCCGGGTCCGTTGACGACGCAGCCCATCACGGCCACGCGCAGCGGGATCTCCATGCCCTCGAGCCCGGCGGTGACCTGCTCGGCCAGCGTATACACGTCCACCTGGGCGCGGCCGCAGGACGGGCAGGAAACGATTTCGAGCTTCCGCGGGCGGAGGTTCAGCGACTGCAGGATCTGGTTGCCGACCTTGATTTCCTCGACCGGCGGCGCGGAGAGGGAAACCCGGATGGTGTCACCGATGCCGCGGGACAGCAGGGCACCAAAGGCCGTAGCTGACTTGATAGTGCCCTGGAACGCAGGGCCCGCCTCCGTAACGCCGAGGTGCAGCGGCCAGTCTCCCTGCTCAGCCAGCATCTCGTAGGCAGCGACCATGATGACCGGGTCGTTGTGCTTGACCGAGATCTTGAAGTCATGGAAGCCGTGCTCTTCGAAGAGTGAAGCCTCCCAGACAGCGGATTCCACGAGGGCCTCCGGCGTGGCTTTGCCGTATTTCTTCAGGATGCCCGGTTCCAGGGAACCGGCGTTGATGCCAATCCGGATCGAGGTGCCGTGGTCCTTGGCGGCGCGTGCGATTTCCTTGACCTGGTCATCGAACTTGCGGATGTTTCCGGGGTTCACCCTGACGGCGGCGCACCCTGCTTCGATTGCCGCGAAGACGTACTTCGGCTGGAAGTGGATGTCCGCGATGACGGGGATCTGGGACTTGCGCGCGATGATCGGCAGGGCCTCGGCATCGTCCGCGGACGGGCATGCAACCCGCACAATGTCGCAGCCGGAAGCCGTGAGTTCGGCGATCTGCTGGAGGGTGGCATTGATGTCCGTGGTGGGGGTCGTGGTCATCGACTGCACGCTGATCGGCGAATCAGAGCCGACACCGACCGATCCCACCTTGATCTGGCGGGTCTTGCGGCGCGGGGCAAGGACGGGGGGTGGTGCTGACGGCATTCCCAAGCTGACCGAGGTCACATGGACTCCTTGTGTTGAAGTAGGTCTTGCGGGGGGTGGCTAGGCCGCGTGGCCGGCCAGGAGGCCGGTGACAGGCGCCCAGGCCGTGGTGCGGGTGCCGGAGACGGCGCCGGCGGCAGCGAAGGGATCCTGCTTGAGGACCGCATTGAGTGCCCGCTCGTCGGCGGCCTTGAAAATCAACAGTGCGCCGGCACCGTCCCCGTAGGGCCCGCTGGCGAGCAGCGTTCCCTCCCCGGCAAGTCCTGCGGTCCATTCGCGGTGCGCCGGGCGGGCGGCGTCGCGGGCTTCAGAGGATTCGGCATCGTATACGTACTCAACAGCAAAAACAGTCATACAGATACACTATCGCTCCGCCGGCCAGGCACCCATCCGGGCGTCGGTCCAGGCGTCGGTCCGGCAGACTGGCGGGCGGGCACAGCGCCGGCGGGCGGGCCGGGACAGCAGCGGTGGTTCCGGCGGCATCAGCCGAGGACCGTCGCCCTCGCCAGGGCCGCGATGCCGGCCGCCCACAGCATCGAGGTGAGGGTACCGATGATGAACCGTTCCGCGGCCACCGGCGTCTCCTTCAGCTCGGCAAAGCGGCCAAGCCCCTTGATCGCCACCACGTAGGCAATGGCGATCGGCTGGCTGGCGAGGATGGCCAGGCAGACCGCGAGCCGCTCAAGGATGCCGATGATCGCCCCGCCGCGCAGGATCCGGACGCTGCTGACCGGAAGGGTGGCGGAGCCCGCCGCCGGGGATGCCGGGGTGGACGAGCCGGCAGGGGCGGGGGTCGCAGCCGGTCCCTGGGTGGCCGGAGAATCAACGGTGACATCCGCCGCAGGGTCGTTCGCGGGGTCAACAGCGCCTGCCCCTGCGTCCTGCCGGTCATCGATGGTCCTGGCGAGCCGGAAGACCAGAGCGGTGACGGGCCAGCCGGCAAACGCTGCGATGAGTAGGGCGAGGGTGATCCAGAGGGCGTTCACTGCTCTCCTTCCTTGCTGTCCGGGGTGCGCGGGTCTGCGGGCCGGGTCGGGCCAGGGTGGGTGGCGCCATCCGCGGACCCGGCCGTGGCGCCGTCCGGGAAGGGGCCGGGACCGCCGTCGTGGCCGGTGATGATGTCGTGGGCGAGGGCCAGCAGCATCTGGGCTGCGGGCCTCGCTGCCCATTCTTCCTGCCAACCGGAGCGCAGCAGCGCACGGCTCACCGATTGTTCGGTGATTCCCAGTTCCCGGGCGGCGATCTTCTGCGTTCCGTGTGTACCGGTGTGTCCGTGCTGCACCGAGCGCAGCACCTCAACTACCTTCCACTGGGCAGCGGTGCGGTCCTGGACCAGCCGTCCGATCAGGCGCAGTACCGCCTCCGCGTTGGCGCAGGCACGGGCGCCGGCAGACCCCGCCGGTGACGGTGCTGCGTCTGCCCGTCGAAGTCCGCCGGAGATGACGGCGATCGGCACGTGGGCCGCACCGGCCTTGGCCTTTTCGACCGCCGCCCTGGCTGCCACAAAGGCGGGCCCGGATCCTTCGCGCGGGCTGGCCGGCAGCGGCCGGTCCACCCTCCCGACGCCGATGCCTACGTACCAGCGGCCGCTGCGCAGGGCATGCAGGGCGATATCCACCACCTCTTCAGGGCGCTCCACGACCCCTTGGACTTCATCCCCGACGGAACGCTCAAAATATCCGGCGGTGGAGAGCCCGGCCAGTTCAGCGAGGAGGCCGGGGACCCGGTCGATGTCGGCGCTGCTGCCGCGCTGGTCGATGGTCATCACGTACATGAGCACAGCCTAAGGGGTTGATCCTACCAAATCAACCATATTCAACTGATTACTGTAAATCATCCGTAATAGGCTGATAAAGAAACATCAGCCCGGAGCGGTTGCGGGTTTGGCCTGGCTCACCGCGGCCGGAGGAGGCCCGGGTCAGCCGAACAGGTTGACGGGTTTGACGATGTCCGCGTAGATCAGCAGCGCCCCCATGCCCATCAGCAGCACGGCCACGACGTAGGTGACCGGCAGCAGCTTGGCGATGTCGAAGGCGCCCGGGTCGGGCCGGCCAAAGAGCTTGGCGATCCTGCGCCGGGCCCCTTCGTACAGCGCACCGGCCACGTGGCCGCCGTCGAGCGGCAGCAGCGGAATGAGGTTGAAGACGGCCAGGGCGAAGTTGAGGCCGGCCAGCAGCCCCACCAGGGTGGCGATCCGGGATTGCATCGGCACCTGCTCCATCGCGGCGACCTCGCCGGCAACCCGCCCCACTCCGACCACGCTGATGGGTCCGTTGGGGTCGCGGGGCTCTTCGCTGAACGCTGCCTTGGCGACGCCGGCCACGCGGGCCGGAAGATTGACCACCACGCCGGCGATCTGCTTGATGTTCTCGCCCGCCATCGGCAGAACCGTCGACGCCGGCTGCGGGACGAGCGCCGTCTGCGCCCCGATGCCGAGAAAACCGACGTCCTGGTACTGCAGGGTGCCGTCGGCCGATTTGGCCTGCCGGCCGTCGTCGCCTACAACGGGACGGGAGGAAAGGACCGGCGTGACCGACGTGGTGACCGGGACGCCGTCGCGTTCCACGGTGATGGCGACCTGCCTGTCCGCGGACGCGCGGATCCAGCCGGTCAGTTCGTCCCAGCTGGTGACGGGTTTTCCGTCGAAGGAGGTAATCGCGTCGTTGGGTTTAAGGCCTGCGGCGGCCGCCGGGGTGAGCTTGCAGTCGGCCGAATCCGGGTCCACGGTTTCGCCGGCGTTGACCTGGCATTTGGAGACATCAGCGATGGTGGTGGTCTGGGTGGCGATGCCGAAGCCCATCAGCAGCACGGCCGTCAGCGCCAGCCCGATCAGCATGTTCATGGCCGGCCCGCCGAGCATGATGATGATTTTCTTCCACACCGGAAGCTTGTAGAAAACGCGGTTTCCGTCCGCGGGGCCCACTTCCTCGTGGGCCAGGGAGCGGGCGTCGGAGGCGAGTGATTGAAACATGCCGGTGCTGGAGGGACGGACTGTGCCGTCCGCCTTATTCGGCGGGTACATGCCGATCATGGAGACAAATCCGCCCAGCGGAATGGCCTTGAAGCCGTACTCGGTTTCGCGCTTCTTGCGGGACCAGAGGGTGGGGCCGAAGCCGATCATGTACTTGGTGACGCGGACCTTGAACCATTTGGCGGGCAGCAGGTGGCCCACCTCGTGCAGGGCAATGGACACGGCAATGCCGATCGCCACAAAGACGACACCGAGGATAAAGAGGAGGACGGGGCTCATGCTGGGATCTGCTGCTTCCTAGACGCTTTTGACGGCTAAACGTTCGTGGGTGCGGGCGCGTGCCCATCTCTCAGCATCCAGCACGGACTCCACCGTCAGCCCGGAGGAGCCTGTGTGTTCGCTGAGGACGGCATCGATCGTGTCGACGATGTCGGTGAACCGGATCCGGCCGGCGTGGAAGGCCATCACGGCTTCCTCGTTGGCGGCGTTGAAGACAGCCGGGTAGGTACTGCCCTGCCGGGCAGCGTCCTTCGCCAGTCCGACGGCGGGGAAAGCCGCGGTGTCCAGCGGCTCGAAGGTCCAGCTGGTGGCCTGGGTCCAGTCGCAGGCCCGGGCCGAGCCGGGGACACGGTCCGGCCAGCCGAGCCCGAGGGCGATGGGCAGGCGCATGTCCGGCGGCGAGGCCTGGGCGATCGTGGAGCCATCGACGAACTGGACCATGGAGTGCACCACGGACTGCGGGTGGACCACGACGTCGATCCGCTCCAGCGGGATGTCGAAGAGCAGGTGCGCCTCGATGACCTCCAGGCCCTTATTGACCAGGCTGGCGGAGTTGGTGGTAACCATCAGGCCCATGTCCCAGGTGGGGTGGGCGAGGGCTTCCTGCGGGGTCACCTGGTGCAACTGCCCGCGCGTTTTGCCGCGGAAGGGTCCGCCGGACGCGGTGAGGATCAGCCGGTCCACTTCAGCCGCGGTGCCGGAGCGAAGGCACTGCGCGATGGCCGAGTGCTCGGAATCGACCGGGACGATCTGGCCTTCACGGGCCGCGGCCTTCACTAGGGCGCCGCCGACAATCAGGGATTCCTTGTTGGCCAGGGCAAGGGTGGTCCCGGCTTTGAGTGCGGCGAGGGTGGGCGCCAGGCCGATGGAGCCGGTGATGCCGTTGAGTACGACGTCGGCCTCGATCTCCGCGATCCGGGTGGAGGCGTCGGGTCCGGTGATGATCTCGGGACGGTAGCCTGCCACTCCGGCCGCGGCAGCGGCGTCGTCGATCAGCCGCTGAAGGGCGCCCCCGTCGCCGGAGGCCATACCGATGGCCACGGCACGGGTGTGCACGGCCTGGCGGGCCAGCAGGTCCAGGTTGCCGCCGCCGGCGCTGAGGGCGACGACCTCGAAGAGGTGCGGGGCGCCGTCGACGACGTCAATCGCCTGCGTGCCGATGGAACCGGTGGACCCGAGGAGGACGATCTTGCGCGGCTGCATGCTTCCAGTATCCCGCACCCCGCCGGGTGCTTGGGCCGCCCGGCGGGTCGGCAGTTCAGGGCAATGGTGACGCGCACCATTGCCGCGACGTGCGTACTCGACGCCGGCCCGGTTTCGAATGCTGCGCCCGTTGACGCCGGAGGCCTCGGGCGTAACGTGGGAAACGTGGAGTGGACGGCCTGGTTTGACGCCCCGGAGTACGAGTTCGCCCGGCAGGTGCTGCAGCGCGGCATCGCCATGGTCTACCTTGTGGCCTTCCTGTCCTCGCTGAACCAGTTCCCGGCCCTCCTCGGCGAGCGCGGACTGTTGCCCGTGCCGGATTTCCTGGCCCGGTCCGGCCGGCTGCGCAGGCCCACCCTGTTCAGCTGGCGGTACTCGGACCGGCTGCTGCGTGCGGTGTGCTGGGGCGGGATGGCAATTGCTGCCACGGTGGTTCTGGGACTGCCGCAGTCGGGGCCGGCGTGGGTTCCGCTGCTGGCGTTCCTCGCGCTGTGGCTGCTGTACATGTCGATCGTGAACGTGGGGCAGACGTTCTACGGTTTCGGCTGGGAAATGCTGCTGCTCGAGGCCGGTTTTATTGCGGCCTTCCTCGGCTCCGACCAGACTCCCCCGCCGCGGACCATCCTGATCCTGCTGGCCTGGTTGTTGTTCCGGCTGGAGTTTGGCGCCGGCATGATCAAAATCCGCGGCGGCCCGGAGTGGCGCGACCTGACCGCCTTGTATTTTCACCACGAGACCCAGCCGATGCCGGGCCCGCTCAGCCGCCAGGCCCACCTGTTGCCCAAGTCTGTGCACCGGCTCGAGGTGCTGGGCAACCACGTCGCGCAGCTGATAGTGCCGTTCTTCCTCTTCGCCCCGCAACCGCTGGCCAGCGCGGCGGCAGGAATCGTCGTCTTCACGCAGCTGTGGCTGGTGGCGAGCGGGAACTTCGCCTGGCTCAACTGGATGGCCATCCTGCTCGCCTTCGCCGCCGTCAGCGACCCGGTGGCGCACGCCGTGCTCCCGGCGATCCCGCTCGACTGGCACCCGTCAGCTGCAGGCGCCGGGGCTGCCGTTGCCGGGACCGCGGGCGCCGGCACCGGCAGCCAGGCGCCGCTGGCATGGCTCGTGGTGGTCCTGGTGGCCACGGTGTTCCTCGTGGTGCTCAGCTACCGCCCGGTCGAGAACCTGTTCTCCCGCTACCAGCTGATGAACGCCGCGTTCAACCGCTGGCAACTGGGGAACACCTATGGCGCGTTTGGCTCGGTCACCAGGCAGCGGATCGAGATCGCGGTGGAAGGGACGCTCGACGCCGACCCCGGCGACTCAGCGGACTGGCGGGAATACGGCTTCCGGGGAAAACCGGGCGAGGTGGGCCGCGTCCCGCGGCAGTGGGCGCCGTACCACCTGCGCCTGGACTGGCTGATGTGGTTCCTGCCGTTGCGGACCGTGCACGAGCAATGGTTTTACGCTTTCCTCGCGAAGCTGCTGGCGGCCGACCGGCCCACGCTTCGCCTGCTGCGGCATGATCCGTTCGACGGCGCCCGGCCCCGGTGGGTGCGGGCGCGCAGCTACCTGTACCGTTACGCCACCCGGGCTGAGTTCCGCGCCACGGGCGAGCGCTGGGTCCGGATTCCGTTGCGCGAGTCGATTCCGCCGCTGTCCCTGCCGCCGGAGGGCTGAGCCCCGGTAACGCGGGTGGCCGGAATGGGTCTCCCGTCCGGCGATCGGCGTGGCGCCTTCGGACGGTCCGCCTGGACGGACACCTCGTTTTTCACCGGTGCGGGCGGTCACGGGGCATGCCCTCTCTTGGGGCTGCGATCGACATGCTGGAACCTTGGAGTGATGCGGGTGGGCGTGAATTCCGACCGCACCCGGTCTCCATTCGACCCAGACGGCCGCTAGAGGGCCCACCAAAGCGGCCATACGTGACGAATCGATGAAGCCCGCGCGCCCGGTTTCCCCCGGCTCCCACAACGAACCATTCCGGTCCAGGTCGCCCGCAGGAGTAGCCCCTGCGGGCGGGCCCGTGGGTCCGCTAGCGCCCCGCTCTGCGAAGCGTGGATTCGGCGTGCTTAAGGATGGGCCCATCGATCATCTTGCCGTTGAACTGGAAAACACCGTTGCCGGCTGCGGCGGCGGCCTCAAGGAGTTCGGCGGCAGCCGCAACCTCCGCATCGGACGGCGCGTAGGCAGCCCGGACCACGGCCACCTGGTTCGGGTGGATGCAGGCCTTCGAACCGAACCCGGAGGCGACAGCGTCGCGGGATTCGAGGGCGAGTCCCTCCAGGTCGGGGATGTTGACGTAGACGGAGTCGACGGCCTCCTTGCCGAAGGCCCGGGCGGCCAGCAGCACCGCGGACCGGGCGTGCAGCGCGACCGCGCGGTAGGCGCCGTCGTCCGTCCTGCTGGAGGTGCCGCCAAGTGAGGCGAGCAGGTCCTCTGCGCCCCACATGAGTCCCACGACGTTCGGCTCTGCTGCGATGGCGGCAGCATTGACCACCCCCAGCGCGGTCTCACAGAGGGCAACGACGCTGTAGCCCGCCAGCTCCCTGAGCTGGCCAGGGCGTTCGGCCTTGGCGAGCATCACGTGCCGGTAGGGCGTGTGCTTGAGGCAGTGCAGGTCCTTCGCGAATTCGTCCGTGCCCGCGGGATTAATCCGGATGATGGTCCGGCTCGGGTCCAGCTCGGGCACCTCCCCGGTGCCGCCAAGCTGGGCGAGGATGGCGCCACGGGCGCGCTGCTTATCCGCCGGCGCGACGGCGTCCTCAAGGTCAACGATCACTGCGTCGGCGCGTTCAGATGCTTTCTGGTACCGCTCCGGGCGGTCGGCGGGGCAAAACAGCAGGGCGGGGCCCATCAAGAAGCTCATGCTTCGATTGTCCCCTCTGCAGCGGCATCTTTCGCTCCGCCGGCGTGTGCTTCCCGTGTCCACATCAGACAGCTGCGGGTGGCAAGGGCCACAACCTCGCCGTCCTGGTTCCGGCCCGTGTGCTTCATGGTGACTATTCCCTGGCCCGGGCGGGACGATGAAAGCCGTTTCCCGGTCACCACAGTCTCCGTGTACAGGGTGTCGCCGTGGTACATGGGGTGCGGAAAGGACACGTCCGTGAGTCCCAGCTGGGCAATGATGGTTCCCTGGGTCAACTGCGGCACGGATTGCCCCACCACGGTCGCGAGCGTGAACATGGAGTTCACGAGACGCTGGCCGAACGGCTGGCCCGCACTCCAGGCGGCGTCGAGGTGCAGGGCCTGGGTGTTCATGGTCATGGTGGTGAAGAGGACGTTGTCCGCCTCGGTCACGGTCCGGCCGGGCCGGTGCGCGTAGACCACATCCTCTTCCAGCTCGTCGAAGTACAGACCGCGTTGTTCGACGATTCTCGGTTCCGTGGCGCGCAGTGGTTCGGTGGTCATACGCTCAGTTCCTGGTCTTCCTCGAAAAGTTCGGCGCCGGTGGCCGCGGCCACATCCTCGGCTGTGACGTTGGGTGCGAGTTCACGCAGCACCAGCCGCGGCCGCCCGGCGTCGGTCACGACGTCGATCACGGCGAGGTCGGTGATGATCCGGTCCACGCAGGCTTTGCCTGTCAGCGGGAGCGTGCAATTCTCCACGATTTTGGGCCGGCCGTTGCGGTCCACGTGCTCCATCATCACGATCACCTTTTTGGCGCCGAAGACCAGGTCCATGGCGCCGCCCATGCCTTTGACCATCTTGCCGGGAATCATCCAGTTCGCCAGGTCACCGTTCTGGGCCACCTCCATCGCACCAAGCACCGCCACGTCCACATGCCCGCCGCGGATCATGCCGAAGGACGTGGCGGAGTCGAAGAACGCGGCGCCCTGGTTGACCGTCACCGTTTCCTTGCCGGCGTTGATCAGGTCCGGATCGACGCGGTCCTCCGTCGGGTACGGACCGACGCCAAGGATGCCGTTTTCGGAGTGCAGGACCACTTCGACGCCGGCGGGGATGTAGTTGGGGATCAGGGTGGGCATGCCGATGCCGAGGTTGACGTATTGCCCGTTGCGCAGCTCCCTGGCCACCCTGGCGGCCAGTTCGTTCCGCGTCCAGCCCTTGCTTTCGCTACCGGCAGGATGCTCGACGGCGGCGGGCCGGTATTCGTGGCGGACCGCTTCGGGACGGGGCGGGGCACCCTGCGGGCTGTTGGATTCCATGGCCTAGGCTCCTGACTGCTCGGTGGTGCTGGAGGTGGTGCGCTTTTCGATGCGCTTCTCCGCCGGCGGCGCGAGGATCACACGCTGGACAAAGATCCCGGGGACGTGGACGTGCTCCGGGTCAAGCTCCCCGGGTTCCACTAGTTCCTCAACCTCGGCGATGGTGATTCTGCCGGCCATGGCACACAGCGGGTTGAAGTTCATTGCGGTGGCGTGGAAGACGAGGTTGCCGTGCCGGTCGCCCTTCCAGGCGTGCACGAGGCCGAAGTCCGGGGTCAGCGATTCCTCAAGGACATAGTCGGCGCCGTTGAAGCTGCGCACCTCCTTGGCCGCGGAGGCAATCGCCACCTTTCCACCGGCGTCGTACTTCTGCGGCAGGCCGCCGTCGGAGACCTGGGTCCCCACGCCGGCCGGCGTGTAGAAGGCGGGGATGCCGGCGCCTCCGGCGCGCAGCTTCTCGGCCAGCGTGCCCTGCGGAGTGAGGACCACTTCAAGTTCGCCGGCAAGGTACTGCCGGGCGAATTCCTTGTTCTCCCCCACGTAGGAGCTGATGGTGCGGCGGATCCGGCCGTCCGTCAGCAGGATCCCGAGCCCCCAGTCATCAACTCCGCAGTTGTTGCTCACCGTTTCCAGGTCTGTGGCGCCGTGATGGTGCAGGGCGTCGATGAGGGCGACCGGAATTCCGCACAGCCCGAAACCGCCGACGGCGAGGGAGGCGCCGTCGGGAATGTCCGCGACGGCCTCCGCAGCGCTGGCAACAACTTTGTTGATCATCGGTGTTCCTTCCCTCGACGGTTGCGGCCAGCAGGCAGGTCAGAGCCCCAGTTCGCGGGCGATCAGCATCAACTGGACCTCTGTGGTGCCCTCACCGACTTCAAGGATCTTGGAGTCGCGGTAGTGGCGCGCCACGGTGAATTCGTTGATGAAGCCATAGCCGCCGAACACCTGGGTGGCGTCCCGCGCGTTGTCCATGGCTGCCTCGCCTGCGACCATCTTAGCGATGGCCGCCTGCGTCTTGAACGGCTTGCCGGCAAGCATCCGTGCTGCCGCGTCGTAGTACGCCAGCCGGGCGGTGTGGGCCCGTGCTTCCATCCGGGCAATCTTGAAGGCAATGGCCTGGTACTTGCCGATGTTCTGCCCGAACGCGCTGCGCTCCTTGGCATATTTCACCGACTGGTCCACGCAGCCCTGGGCCGCGCCGACGGCCAGCGCCGCGATCGCGATCCGGCCCTCGTCGAGGATGGACAGGAAGTTGGCATAGCCCCGGCCCTGGGCCCCGAGCAGATTCTCCTCGGGGACGTGGACGTTGTTGAGCGTCAGCGGGTGGGTGTCCGAGGCATTCCAGCCGACCTTGTTGTAGGCCTTCTCCGCCTTGAAGCCCGGGGTGTCGGTGGGCACCAGGAGGGTGGAGATCTCCTTCTTGATGCTGCCGTCCGGACGCTCCTGCTGGCCGGTCACCGCGGTGACGGTGACCAACTTGGTGATCTCGGTGCCGGAGTTGGTGATGAATTCCTTGTTGCCGTTGATGACCCACTCTCCACCACCGAGCTTCGCCGTGGTTTTGGTACCGCCGGCGTCTGAGCCGGCTTCCGGTTCGGTCAGGCCGAAGCCGGCGAGCGCCTTGCCGGAGGCCAGCAGCGGCAGCCATTCCTGCTTCTGCGCCTCGTTGCCGAAGCGGTGGATCGGCATCGCACCGAGCGAGACGCCGGCTTCCAGGGTGATGGCGACGGACTGGTCCACGCGGCCGAGCTGTTCCAGCGCCAGGGCGAGGGCGAAGTAGTCCCCGCCCATGCCGCCGAATTCTTCCGGGAAGGGCAGGCCGAAGAGGCCCATGTCCGCCATCTGGGAGACGATCTCGTAGGGGAAGCTGTGTTCCTCGTCGTGTTTGGCGGAAACCGGGGCCACTACTTCGTCGGCGAATTCGCGGACGGTGTCGCTGAGGACCTGGTATTCCTCGCTGAGTTCGAAATCTGTCATGGGGTGACTCCTTTGTCTTTGCTGCTGTCCGAAGAGCTGTGTCGGGCTGGGTCTGGTGCTGAAGTTCTGGGTTTGCTAGTCCGCCGTGCCCAGGGCGGGAACGGCTTCCTCGGTGGTGTCCCCGGCCGCGCTGTCCGCCGGGGGCGGCGTGGCCGGAACCGCGGGGTGGATGGTGGCGAGGACCTGGTCTGCTTTCACGAGGTCTCCGGAGTTGATGCTGATATGCACGGTTCCGGCCAGCGGCGCGACGAGCTGGTGTTCCATCTTCATGGCCTCCACCGAAAGCAGCACCTGCCCGGCCTCCACGGGATCGCCGTTACTGACCGAGACGGACACCACGGTGCCGGGCATCGGCGAGCGTACAGCCGGGTCCGCGGCCCCTTCTTCGCGTTCGACGGCGGCCAGCACCCGTTCCAGCCGGGCCTCGCGGTCCAGAGGCTCCAGCCGGCAGGACCAGCCTTCGTTGCCGATGTGGACGTACTGCGGATTTCCCTCCGGCGGGTAGTCCTCCCAGACGGCGCCCTGAGCGAACCGGAGTTCCGCACCGTCAAGTTCCAAAAAGACGCCGTTACTGGAGAGCCCCAGCACCAACACCTCGTGCACCGGGCCGTCGTTGACCCGGACGCTCGCGTGGCCGAGGTCCGGGTTGTTCAGCCAGGTAAGCGCCACGGTGGCCAGTCCCCCGCCCGGCATACCAAAACTCTTGGTCCATGCCGCTGGTGCGCCCAGCCGCCAGCCGGTGGTGGTGTCCCAGGGGGATCCGAGCGTTGCCGGGCCCTCCGCCAGGACCCAGAACGGGATGGCCGCGGCAATGAGCTCGGCGTCGCCGGCGCGGCGGAAGGTAAAGTCCGGCATCTTCCGCTCGATCAGGCCGGTGTCTAAACGTCCGGCCCGGACGTCGGCGTCGTTGATCAGCAGGCGCAGGTACTCGACGTTGGTGTCGATGCCCAGCGCCGTGTATCGGGCCAGGGCCGTGTCGAGCTTATCGAGGGCAGCCGTGCGGTCCGGACCCCAGGCGATGACCTTGGCGACCATGGGGTCGTAGTCGCTGGAGATTTCCAGGCCCGCCAGGAGGGAGGAATCGATCCGGATGTCCGGGTCGGCCGGGGTGACGGCGTCCCGGTCGTCCAGCGCGGTGAAGATGGTGCCCCGTTCATCGAGGAACACCACTTCGCCGCCCGAGGGCAGGAAGTTCTTCGCCGGGACCTCGGCGTAGACACGCGCCTCGACCGAGTGGCCGGTGAAGTCGACGTCGCTCTGGCGAACGGTGAGTTCCTCACCGGCGGCGATCCGGACCTGCCACTCGACGAGGTCGATTCCGGTGACCATCTCGGTGACAGGATGCTCGACCTGCAGGCGGGTGTTCATCTCCATAAAGAAAAACTCGTCCGGGGCGTTGTCGGAGACCAGGAATTCCACGGTGCCGGCGCCGCTGTAATTGACGCTGCGGGCGGCCTGGCACGCTGCCTCGCCGAGGCGGGCGCGGATTTCCGTCCCGTCGGGCAGTGATTCCAGCAGCGGCGACGGCGCTTCCTCGATGACCTTCTGGTGGCGGCGCTGCAGTGAGCATTCGCGCTCGCCGAGGTGGATGACGTTGCCGTGGTTGTCGGCGAGGACCTGGACCTCAATGTGCCGCGGGGTACTGACGAGGCGTTCCAGGAACAAGGTGTCGTCGCCGAAGGCGCTGGCCGCGACCCGGCGGGCGGTCGCCAGCGTCGCCTCGAGGTCCTCCGGCCGTTCAACGATGTGCATGCCCTTGCCGCCGCCGCCGGCGGACGGCTTAATGAGCAGCGGGAACCCGACGCCGGCCGCCGCCTCGATCAGTTGTGTGTCCGTCATACCCGGTGCGGCGATGCCCGGGACCACCGGGACGCCGTAGCCGGTGACGTGGTTTTTGGAGCGGATCTTGTCGCCCATGACGTTGAGGGATTCGATGCCGGGACCGATGAACGTGATGCCCGCTTTTTCCAGCGCCCGGGCAAAGTCCACGTTCTCACTCAGGAAGCCGTAACCGGGGTGGACGGCCTCGGCGCCGGTGTCGCGGCAGGCCTGGAGGATCGCCTCGGTCTTCAAGTAGCTTTCCGCCGCCGCGGCCGGACCGATGCGGACGGCAACGTCGGCCTCGCGGACGTGCCGGGCGCCGGCGTCGGCGTCGGAATAGACGGCGACGGACCGGATGCCCAGTGCGCGCAGGGTGCGGATCACCCGGCAGGCGATCTCACCCCGGTTGGCCACGAGCACGGTGCCGAAGAGCGCCCTGGTGCCCTGCGGCGTCGGGGAGGGTGTAGTCGGTGCAGAATTAGTCACTTCTGGCTCACATCCGGAAAAGGCCGAAAGAGGTCTCCGGCAGCGGGGTGCGGGAGACGACGTCGAGCGCCAGCCCCAGCACGGTGCGGGTGTCCGCGGGGTCGATGATGCCGTCGTCCCAGAGGCGGGCAGTGGAGTAGTAGGGGCTTCCCTGGTCCTCGTATTGGGCCTTGATGGGGGCCTTGAATGCCTCCTCCTCCGCGGCGGACCACTCCTCGCCGCGGGCCTCGTACTGGTCCCGCTTCACCGTGGCGAGCACGCCGGAGGCCTGGTTGCCGCCCATCACCGAGATCCGGGACGCCGGCCACATCCACAGGAACCGCGGCGAGTAGGCCCGCCCGCACATGGAATAGTTGCCGGCGCCGAAGGACCCGCCGATCACCACGGTCAGCTTGGGGACGCGGGCGGTGGCGACGGCGGTCACCATTTTGGCGCCGTTCTTGGCGATGCCGCCCTGTTCGTAGTCCTTGCCCACCATGAAGCCGGAGAGGTTTTGCAGGAAGATCAGCGCAATGCCGCGCTGGTCGCAGAGTTCGATGAAGTGCGCACCCTTGAGCGAGGATTCGCTGAAGAGCACCCCGTTGTTCGCGACGATCCCGACCGGGTGGCCGTGCAGCTTCGCGAAACCGGTGACGAGGGTGGTGCCGTAGTTCTTCTTGAATTCGTGGAAGCGGCTGCCATCCACGAGCCGTGCGATGACTTCGCGGACATCGTACTGGGCGTTGACGTCGGTGGGAACGGCGCCGTACAGCTCCTCCGGGTCCGCCCGGGGTTCGACGGCGGTGTCGATGTCCCAGGCGGGGGCTGCCGGGCCGGGCAAGGTGGAGACGATGTCGCGGACGATTTGGAGCGCATGCTCATCGTTCTCCGCCAGGTGGTCCGTGACGCCGGAGATCTTCGAATGCACGTCGCCGCCGCCGAGTTCCTCGGCCGTGACGATCTCGCCAATCGCGGCCTTCACCAGCGGCGGGCCGCCCAGGAAGATGGTGCCCTGGTTGCGGACAATCACCGTCTCATCGCTCATCGCGGGGACGTAGGCCCCGCCGGCGGTGCAGGAGCCCATCACGGAGGCGATCTGCGGGATCCGCGCCGCGGACATTTTTGCCTGGTTGAAGAAGATCCGGCCGAAGTGCTCCTTGTCCGGGAAGACCTCGTCCTGTTTGGGCAGGAACGCCCCGCCCGAATCCACCAGATAGATGCACGGCAGCCGGTTCTCCAGCGCTATCTCCTGCGCCCGCAGGTGCTTCTTCACCGTCATCGGATAGTAGGTGCCGCCCTTGACCGTGGCGTCGTTGGAGATGACCAGAACCTGGCGGCCATGGACCAGCCCGATTCCGGCAATAACGCCGGCGCCGGGCGAGTCGTCGTTATACATGCCGTTGGCCGCCAGCGGGGCGATTTCCAGGAAGGGGCTGCCGTCATCGAGCAGCCGGTCGATGCGTTCGCGGGGCAGGAGCTTGCCGCGGGCCACATGGCGTTCCCGGGACTTTTCGGGCCCGCCCAGGGCTGCCGTGGCGAGGCGTTCCTGCAACTCCCGGGCCAGCCCCAGCTGGGCGTCACGGTTTGTCGCGAAGGCGGCGCTCGTGGCGTCCACCTGGCTGGCGATTGTCTCCATTGACTGCTTTCCGTTCTCGCACCTGCGTACCGGCGGCTTGTCCCGCACCCGTTCCGGCCAATTCGGTTAGTGCCGCATAACTGAGATTTAGGTTAGTCTTTATTAACTGTGATGTCCAACACAGGGCCGCGCATATGATGGGGTTTTCGAGTGAAGGGTGTGCCGGTGACCGAACCCAGCAGGACGAGCGGGACCGCCGGACCTGCGGCATCCCTGCCTGCGGCCACCCAGCGCAGCCAGGCTAAGGAGATCCGGCGCCAGGCGCTGCTGTCCTCGGCCGCCGCCCTGTTCGCCGTCGACGGCTTCAACCGGGTGTCCCTGGAAGATCTCGGTGCGGCAGCCGGGGTCAGCGGCCCGGCGGTCTACCGGCACTTCGCCGGCAAGCAGGCGGTCCTGGGGGCGCTGTTGTTGAGTGTCAGCCAAAAGCTGCTCGACGGCGGCCGGCGCGTTATCGCGGATTCCGACGGCACCGCCGTCGCCCTGCGCCGGCTGGTCTGCTTCCACGTCGACTTCGCACTCAGCAACCCTGACGTTATCCGTGTGCAGGACCAGGACTTCAGCAACCTCGCCGACGAGGACCAGGCCGAGGTCCGCACCCTGCAAAGGAACTACGTGGAGCTTTGGGTCGACGTCCTGGCCGGCCTGCACCCGGATACCGAGGCAGCCGAGCTCAGGATGCGCGCCCACGCCACCTTCGGCCTGATCAACTCCACCCCGCATTCGGTGCGCAGCCACGGGCGCCGGATCGCGGTCAAGCGCGCCCGGCCGCTGCTGCAAAGTATGGCGCTGGCTGCCCTGATGGCACCGGCCCCGGCTGACCAGCCCGGCTGACCGCGCCCCCGAACCCCACCGGCCCGGCCGTGCGCGCCCAGGCCTGGACCATCCGGCCCCGCCGCGCAAGAGAACTGCCGGCCACCCGAACAGGCGACCGGCAGTTGCGCACCGCGGTGCTACACCATGGCCAGTGCCATGCCCGGATCAGACAGCATGGCGCCGAGATCCTGCAGGAACCGGGACCCCTGCTCGCCGTCCACCAGCCGGTGGTCAAAGGAGAGGCTGAGGGTCATGACCTGGCGCAGCGCCACCTCGTCCCGGTACTCCCACGGCATTTTCCGCACCGCACCGAGGGCCAGGATGGCTGCTTCCCCCGGGTTGAGGATGGGAGTGCCGGCATCGATGCCGAAGACACCGATGTTCGTGATGGAGATCGTTCCGCCGGAAAGATCAGCCGGGGCGGTCTTGCCGGCCCGCGCCGTGTCCGTCAGTTCGGTCAGCGCTGTCGAGATCTCCAGCAGGGACATCCGGTGGGCGTCCTTGATGTTGGGCACGGTCAGCCCGCGGGGGGTGGCCGCAGCGATACCAAGGTTCACGTAGTTGTACTGGACAATTTCCTGCCTCGCCTCATCCCACCGGGTGTTGAGCGTGGGGTGGTTCTTCAGCGCGATGAGGACGGCTTTGGACACCAGGGTAAGCGGCGTGAGTTTGTAGCCGGCGAAGGCCCGGCTGGTCTTGAGCTTCGCCAGCAGTTCCATGGTCGGGGTGACGTCGATGGTGAGGAACTCCGTGACGTGCGGGGCGGTGAAGGCACTGGAGACCATGGCGGCGGCGGTGAATTTCCGGACACCCCTGATCGGCGTCCGGGTCTCCCGGTCCCCGGCCGCCTGCCCGTTTGCGGACACCCCGGCCAGATCCCGTGATGCCACCGGCAGGTCTCCTCCGCCGACGAAGTTGCGGACGTCCTCGCGGGTGATGAGACCAAACTCCCCGGTGCCGGTGACGGAGGCGAGTTCGACGCCGAGGTCCTTGGCGAGCTTGCGCACCGGCGGCGTGGACCGGGGGCGTTCCGCAGCAGAAGGTACAGGCCCAACCGGCTCGATGACCGGAACGGACTCCACGACGGGGCCTGGCGCTGCCGCGAGCGCCACGGGAGCCGGCGCTGCCGGCGCCGCGGCGGCGGAGAAGCTGCGGGCGCGGCGGGCCGGGCGGCCGGAGCCTTCCAGCACGGCGCCGTAGCCGACAAGGTTTGGTTCACGCTTGGCGGGCGCGCCTGCTCCCCCACCTCCGGCGGCGCCCGGACCGCGGGCAGCACCGGCGTCCTCGCCCTCCACTTCGAAGGAGACAATCGGTTTGCCCACCTCCACCACGGTGCCGGGCTGTTCGTGCAGCGCTGTGATGACGCCGGCGAACGGCGAGGGAAGCTCGACGACGGCCTTCGCGGTTTCGACTTCGGCGATGATCTGGTTGAGCGCGACGGTGTCCCCGACCGCGACCTTCCACGCGACGATTTCCGATTCAGTGAGACCTTCACCGAGGTCCGGCAACCTGAATTCCTTGATCATGGTGGCGGTCATCCTTCCAGCCCGCTCAGGGAGTTGGGGCGGCCCAGGGCGCGGTCCACGCCATCAAGGATCCGGTCCAGGCCCGGGAGGTGGTGCATTTCAAGCTTCGAGTACGGGTACGGAACATCGAAGCCGGTCACCCGGACGGGGGCCGCCTCGAGGTGGAAGAAGCAGCGCTCCGTCATGCCCGCGGCAACTTCCGCTCCGATGCCGCCGGTCTGGGAGGCTTCGTGGGTGATGACCAGCCGGCCGGTCTTCCGGACGGAGGCCGCAAGGGTTGCCAAGTCCAGCGGGGCGAGTGAGCGCAGGTCAATGACCTCGATGGAGATACCCTCGTCGGCCGCGGCGAGGGCGGCGTCCTTGGCTGTCTTGACGAGCGGGCCGTAGGCCACCAGTGTGACGTCCGTGCCTTCGGTGACGACGCGGGCCTTCTCCATCGACAAGGCGGCGCCAAGGTCCAGCGCCTCGTCCACCTCGCCCTTGTCGTGGTAGCGGCGCTTGGGTTCGAAGTAGAGCACCGGATCATCCGAGGCGATGGCCTGCTGGATCATGGTGTGGGCGTCCTGCGGATTGGACACGGAAATCACCCGCAGGCCCGAGGTGTGGGTGAAGTACGCCTCGGGTGATTCGGAGTGGTGCTCCGGGGAGCCGATGCCGCCGCCGAAGGGCACCCGGATGGTGATGGGCATCTTGACCGCACCCTGGGTGCGGTAGTGCATCTTGGCGACCTGGCTGACTATCTGGTCGAAGGCCGGGTAAATGAACCCGTCAAACTGGATCTCCACCACGGGGCGGTAGCCGCGGTAGGCCAGGCCGACGGCGGTTCCCAGGATGCCGGACTCGGCGAGCGGAGTGTCCACCACCCGGTGTTTGCCGAAGTCCTTTTGCAGGCCGTCAGTGACGCGGAAAACGCCGCCGAGGGCGCCGATGTCCTCACCCATGAGGATGACTTTGGCATCGTTTTCCAGGGACTTGCGCAGGCCCGAATTGATGGCTCGGGCAAAGGTCATCTGTGTCATCAGCGTGCACCTTCTTCAGAAGCGGCTTCTGCGGGATCACCGAAAGAAGCCAGATAGCGGGAGTAGTGGTCCTGCTGGCGGTCCAGCGTGGAATTGGGCGTGCTGTAGACGTTCTGGAAGATATCCATCGGCCGCGGGTCGGGCATGTTGATGGTCCCGGCCCGCAAGGCCTTGGCGACGGCGTCGGCCTTGGCGGCGACGGCGGCCCCACGTTCGTCCGTGAGGAGTCCCTTGCGGTCGAGCAGCGACTTCAGCCGGGCGATGGGATCCTTGGCGGCCCAGTCCTCAAGCTCATTGGCGTCCCGGTACTTCGTGGGGTCATCCGCCGTCGTGTGCGGGCCCATCCGGTAGGTAACGGCCTCGATGAAGGTGGGGCCGCCGCCGTGACGGGCGCGGTCCGTGGCGATGCGGGTTGCAGCCATCACGGCCAGGACGTCGTTGCCGTCCACCCGCATGCTGGGGATCCCGAAGCCCGCCGCGCGGTCCGCGATCTGGATGTGGGACTGCAGCCGGACGGGCTCGGAGATGGCCCAGTGGTTGTTCTGGCAGAAGAAGACCACCGGGGACTGGAAGCTGGCGGCAAACACCAGGGCCTCGTTGACATCGCCCTCGCTCGTGGCGCCGTCACCGAAGTACGCCACGGCGACTGAATCGGCGCCGTCGTTCTGGATTCCCATCGCGTAGCCGGTGGCGTGCAGGGTCTGGGCGCCGATGATGATCTGCTGGGTTGCGACGTTGACTGTGTAGGGGTCCCAGCCCGCAAGCGCGTTGCCCCGCCAGGCCTTGACGATGTCTTCCGGGTTGACGCCCCGGCAATAGGCGACGCCATTGTCGCGATAGCTGGGGAAGACGAAGTCGTCGTCGCGGAGGGCACGGGCGGAGCCGATCTGGGACGCTTCCTGGCCCAGCAGCGGGGGCCACAGTGCCAGCTCGCCCTGGCGCTGCAGGGCGGTTGCCTCGGTGTCGATCCGGCGGATCACCACCATGTCCTCGTAGAGGGAGCCGAGCTGCTCGTCGGTGACGTCCTGGACCCAGGGGTCGAACTCCGGATGGCTGACGCGCTCACCCCCGGGGGTGATGAGTTGGACGAGATCCCCGCCCGACCGCCTGTTTGATTCTGCACTGTTCCCGGGGCCCCCGGCGGAAATGCCGCCCTTGCCCGCGTCGTCGGTAAACACAGTTGTCCGCACCTTCTGACGTCGTCTGACCGGCGTCTGCAGGACTCGTGATCCCGTTCCGCGCCAGCCGCCCGGGCGCCGTTGCCCCGGATAGTTGTGACCCTACTCACAACTATCATTGGGTACAACCACCCGGGACTAAATTGAGCATTCTGCACCCGACGGCGCCTTTCGACCGTGCTAATCTTGCGCATTATGCAACCCTTGGATGGCACCGACACCCGCCTGCTTTCGGCCATGGCGCGGGACCCCCGGCGGACGGTGGTGGCACTGGCGCAGAAGCTGGGGCTCTCGCGGAACACCGTTCAGGCCAGGATGGCGCAGCTGGAGAAGAAGCACGTCTTCCTGTCCTTTGAACGCCGCATCAATCCGGCGTCGTTGGGCTATCCACTGATGGCCTTTATTTCCGTGCACGTCCAGCAGCAGAAGCTCGCCAAACTGGCGGGAGAACTGGCCGACATTCCGGAGATCCTGGAAGGGTACGGACTCACCGGCTCGGCGGATCTGTTGCTCCGGGTGGTGGCGCTCGACGCCGAGGACCTGTTCCGGATCAACGGCAAGATCCTGGCCTGCGACGGTGTGGACCGGACCGATACCGCCCTGGCCATGCAGGAGATGATCCCGTTCCGGGTCCAGCCACTGCTGGAACGTGGCTCGGCCGAATGAGCACATGAGAAAAGCCCCCGTGCACGTGCACGGGGGCTTTTGCCTCTCTGCCGGCGGTTGACGCCGGCAGAGAGTCAGCCGGCGGCAACCGCCGGCAAATGGGAATCAGTGTTCGGTGGCTTTCTCGGCGCCCACACCCGTGAGGGAGCGAACTTCCATTTCAGCCTGCTTGGTGGTGTCTTCCAGCTTCTTATCCAGCACCGATCCGAGCCAGCCCAGGACGAACGCGAGCGGAATGGAGACGATGCCGGGGTTGCTGAGCGGGAAGATCGCGAAGTTGGCGCCCGGGATCATCGAGGTCTTGGCACCGGAAACCACCGGGGACAGAGCGATCAGGATAATTGCCGAGCCCAGGCCGCCGTACATGCTCCAGATGGCGCCCTGGGTGGTGAACTTACGCCAGAACAGCGAGTACAGGATCGTCGGCAGGTTGGCCGAGGCTGCGACCGCGAAGGCCAAAGCCACGAGGAACGCCACGTTCTGGCCGTTGGCGAAGATGCCGCCGACAATGGCCAGCAGGCCGATGACGACCACGGTGCGCCGCGCCACCTTGACCTCGGTGGCTGCGTCGGCCTTGCCCTTGGCAATGACGCTGGCATAGATGTCGTGGGCAAACGATGCCGCCGCGGTGATCGTGAGTCCGGCGACGACTGCCAGGATGGTGGCGAAGGCCACGGCGGAGATGAAGCCGAGCAGCAGCGGGCCACCGAGGTGGAAGGCCAGCAGCGGTGCGGCGGAGTTGACGCCGCCCGGAGCGGCTTTGATGGTGTCCGCGCCCACCAGCGCCGCCGCGCCGAAGCCCAGCACCAGGGTGAACAGGTAGAACACGCCGATCAGCCAGATGGACCAGACCACGGATTTACGGGCTTCCTTGGCGGTCGGAACCGTGTAGAAGCGCATCAGTACGTGGGGCAGGGCCGCGGTGCCCAGCACAAGGGCCAGGGCCAGGGACATGAAGTCGATCTTGGAAGTTTCAGTCTTGCCGTACTGCAGGCCCGGGTTCAGGAGGTTCTGGTTGCCCGAGGTTTCCACCGCGCCGCCGAGCAGTGCGGAGAGGTTGAAGCCGTAGATGGCGAGGACCCACAGGGTCATCACAGCCGCACCGGCAATCAGGAGCACGGCCTTGATGATCTGCACCCAGGTGGTGCCCTTCATGCCGCCGATCAGTACGTACATGATCATCAGGGCGCCGACGACGACGATGACCAGCGCCTGTCCGCCCCAGTCGCTGATGCCCAGGAGCAGGGAGATCAGGGTGCCGGCCCCGGCCATCTGGGCCAGGAGGTAGAAGAAGCAGACCACGAGGGTGGAGATGGCCGCCGCGATGCGCACGGGCCGCTGCTTGAGCCGGAAGGAGAGCACATCGGCCATCGTGAACTTGCCGGTGTTGCGGAGCAGTTCGGCCACGAGCAGCAGGGCGACGAGCCAGGCGACCAGGAATCCGATGGAGTACATAAAGCCGTCGTAGCCGTTGATGGCGATGGCCCCGGTGATCCCCAGGAACGAGGCCGCCGAGAGGTAGTCCCCTGCGATGGCGGTGCCGTTCTGGGATCCGGTGAAGGACCGTCCGGCGGCGTAGTAGTCGGCGGCCGTCTTGTTGTTCTTGCTTGCCTTGATCACGATGACCATCGTGATCGCCACGAACAGGGCGAAAATGCCCATGTTCAGCAGCGTGGTGTCCTTGAGATCCGCGACGTTGACTGCGGGAACCATAAGCGTCATTTTTCCACCCCGGTGATCTGGTTGCCGTGCTTATCGAATTCGTGGCCCTCAATTTCGTGGCGGATTTCTGCGGCGATCGGGTCGAGCCGGCGATTCGAGTAACTGACGTACCACCCGGTGATGGCGAACGTGGTCACGAACTGGGCCAGGCCCATGATCAGGCCGATGTTGATGTTGCCCCAGACCTTGGTGGACATGAATCCCACTGCGTAGTCGGCCAGCAGGACATAGGCGAAGTACCAGAGCAGGAATGCAATGGCCATCGGAAAGACAAAGCTGCGGTGACGTTTGCGCAGTTCCTGGAACCGCGGCGTCGACTGGACTTCCTTGAAGTCCACGGCCGCCGTGGCGTCCGTATCTTGGGCTTCGTGACCCATCGTTCCTCCTCATTGAGAGATTTGAGTCCACACCGGCTGCCCGGGCCTGCTCCAAACAGCCCTCCGGCCAGTGTGACTGCAATCACTCTCTCCCGTGATGCGGCATACATTCCAGCACCCCAGTGCCCTGCGTCGCTCAACGGTCGGGATGCTGCGTTCAACGGCGCGATACGCTGGGCCCATGCCCGACTCTCCCCTGTTCATCGCCGCCGCCATCGCCGTGATCGCGGCGGGGATCGCCGTCGTCGTCGCCGTGGGGCTCAAGGTGCTGCGCTCCTTCCGGGAACTTGGCACCGACGCGGAGCGGGCCACCTACAAGACCCTGCACGCGGCGTCCCGCGCCGGCCAGCACCTGCGGACGGGACTGAACCCGGCGGGCGCCGCGAAGGCAAGCCGGCAGCTGCGCAGCCTGCTGGGCTGTGACGCGCTGGCCATCACCGACGCCGCCGGCGTGCTCGCCTGGGACGGCGCCGGGGATGAGCTCAAACCGGTCCTGATGGAGCTCGCGGCCGGAGTGCTCGACGGCGGACACACCGCTGTGATCCCGGCCGGTGAAGTCCAGGAACTCGCCTGGCGCAACGGTTCCGCGGCGGTCCGGCCGGACGTGGAACGTGCCGCGGTGATCGCCCCGATCAAGGCCGGAACCCGGGTGGTGGGCGTTGTGGCGGCCTTCGCCCCCGCGGCCGGCGCGGGCTTGGTCCGGGCCACCAGCGAGGTGGCCGACTGGGTGGCAACGCAGGTGGAACTGGCCGAACTTGACGCCTCCCGCACGCTCCTGATGGAAGCCGAGGTGCGCGCACTCCGGGCCCAGATCAGCCCGCACTTCATCTACAACTCACTGAACGCGATCGCTTCCTTCATCAACACGGACCCCGTCCGGGCCCGGGAACTTGTGGTCGAGTTTGCCGATTTCACCCGCTATTCCTTCCGCCGGCACGGTGATTTCACCACCCTCGCCGAGGAACTGCGCTGCATAGACCGCTATTTGTTGCTGGAACGGGCCCGGTTCGGCGACCGCGTCCAGGTGAGCCTGCGGATTGCTCCCGAGGTCCTCAGTACCGTCATCCCGTTCCTGAGCCTGCAACCTCTGGTGGAGAACGCTGTCCGGCATGGCCTCGAGGCCAAGGAAGGGCCCGGCCATATCACCATTACGGCCAATGACTCCGGGGCGTTCGCGGAGGTCACCATCGAGGACGACGGCGTGGGCATGGATCCGGAGCAGCTGCGGGCCGTCCTTGCCGGCCACAGCGACGGCGACCACGTCGGGCTGCATAACGTCGACGCCCGCTTACGGCAGGTCTACGGCGACGACACGGGGTTGGTGATCGAGACGGCGCCCGGGGAAGGCACCCTGATCACCATGCGGGTGCCCAAGTCCCAGCCCCGCCACGACGCGTGAGCAGGCCCGGCCCAAATGCGCGCGGCAGTACGCTTGAGCCATGATTAACGTCCTCGTCGCCGACGACGAGCTGCCCGCAGTCGAGGAACTGGCCTTTTTGCTCGGCCGGGATGACCGGATCGGCGTCATCCACCGCGCCTCCTCGGGAGCCGAGGCCCTGCGCGCCCTCGCATCCGAAGAGGTCGACGCCGTCTTCCTCGACATCCACATGCCCGCACTCTCAGGCCTGGACATCGCCCGCGTCATCGCGCGCAGCAGCAAGCCGCCCGCCGTAGTCTTCGTCACGGCGGATGAAGACTGCGCCCTGGAAGCCTTCGAGCTGGCCGCCGTCGACTATCTGCTCAAGCCCGTCCGCGCCGAGCGCCTCGCCAAATCGATCGGCCGGATCAGTGAGCTGCTCAAGGAAGGGGCGCCCCGCCCGGAAATGATCACCGTGGACCTCGGCGGGACCACCAAGATGATCCGCCGCGAAGACGTCACCTACGTCCAGGCGCAGGGTGACTACGCCCGGCTGCACACCGCGGATGCGAGCTACCTCATCCGCGTCCCGCTGGCCGACCTGGAACAGCAGTGGGCGGCCGCGGATTTCCTCCGCATCCACCGCTCCTACCTGATTGCACTGAACCATGTCAGCCACATGAAGCTTGCCGCGGCCCGGCCCAGCGTCACCGTGGCGGGGGCGGGGGCGGAACTGCCCATCAGCCGGCGGCACCTGCCGTCGGTGCGGGAGAAGCTTGAGGCGACCCGGATCCGGCCGCAGGCATGACCCGCGTCCGCGTCACCGCCCCCCGCAAGACCGCCCCGCAGGGCGGCCTGCCCCCGGCCGCACGGTCCGCGGCTGACTCGCGCGAAGCTGCCGAGGAGTCCGACGCCGGCCAGGTGTTCGTCCGGTCGCTGATCCGCTCGCAGCTGCGGCTTGCGGTGGTGGTGGCCGCGGGATTCCTGCTGATCCTGGTCGCGTTCCCGCTGATGCTGGGACTGGTCCCCGGCCTCGCGGGGTCCACGATTGCGGGACTGCCTTTCGATTGGGTCCTGCTGGGTATCGGGATTTATCCGGTGATCGGGCTCAGCGCCTGGTTGTACATCCGCACGGCGGCACGCAATGAGTCCCGCTACCGTGACCTCGTTGGGGACAAGTGAGGCATCCGTGAACCCGGTTGTGGGCATCGCTGCCTTCGCCGCCGTTTCGCTGGCAACGGCGGTGATCGGCTTTTATGGCCTGCGGATCTCGCGCACCACCGGGGACTTCTACGTGGCCTCACGGACGGTCCGGCCCTGGTGGAACGCCTCGGCGATCGGCGGTGAATACCTGTCGGCGGCAAGTTTCCTCGGCGTCGCCGGGCTCATCCTGCTCTCCGGCACGGACGCCCTGTGGTTTCCCGTGGGGTACACGGCCGGTTACCTGATGCTGCTGCTGTTCGTCGCCGCCCCGCTCCGCCGCTCGGGGGCCTACACCATTCCGGATTTCACCGAGGCGCGGCTCGATTCCCGGGTGGTCCGCAGCGTCACCAGCGTCGTTGTCGTGATGGTCGGCTGGCTGTATATCGTTCCGCAGCTTCATGGCGCGGGGCTGGCGATCCGGATCACCACCGGGCTGCCGGCCTGGGTGGGCATGGTGGCGGTGGTCGCCGTCGTCTGCGTCACCGTGGTGTCCGGCGGCATGCGCTCCATCACCTTTGTCCAGGCGTTCCAATACTGGCTGAAACTCACGGCGCTGGCCGTCCCCTTCGTCTTCATTGTCCTGGTGCTCTCGGACGCCGGCACCCCTGCCGTGGCCGCCGCGTCAGCGAACCCGACAGGGGCCGCTCCCGCGGGGTTGTACGCCAATATTTCGCTGTTGGTGGCACTGCTGTTTGGCACGCTCGGGCTGCCCCACGTCCTGGTGCGGTTCTACACCAACCCGGACGGGCAATCGGCCCGCCGGACCACCCTGATCGTCCTGGGGTTGCTGTCAGTGTTTTATTTGTTCCCGACGGCGTACGGGTTGCTGGGCCGGATGTTCGCCCCCGGGCTGGCGCAGAGCGGGCAGGCCGATGCCCTGGTGCTGGTCCTTCCCGGTGAACTGGTGGGAGGGGCCGCCGGTGATCTGCTGTCCGCCCTGGTGGTGGCGGGGGCGTTCGCGGCTTTCTTATCCACGACCTCCGGGCTGGTGGTCTCGCTCGCCGGAGTCATCAGCCAGGACCTCCTGGGCGGCAGCGTCAAGGGCTTCCGCCGGGCGGCCGTGTTCTCTGCGGTGGTGCCGTTGGGGATCGCATCCATGACGGGTTCGCTGGCGCTGGCCGGCAGCGTGGGAATGGTGTTTGCGTTCACCGCGTCCACACTGTGTCCGGTGCTCCTGCTGGGCATCTGGTGGCGCAGTCTTACCGACGCCGGCGCCATTGCCGGCATGGCGACCGGCGCGGTGCTGTGCGGCGGAGCGATGGCGGCGGGGCCCCTTCTGGGAGCCGGCGGCACGCCGGCGTGGCTGGCGCAGCCGGCGGCCTGGACGGTGCCGGCCGCGTTTGCTGTGATGGTGCTCGTCTCCCGCGCCACCCGGGCGCGCGTGCCGCGGAACATCACCCGGCTGATGACACGGCTGCACACTCCGGAACGGCCGCTCGTCACCGAACGGTAGCGTCGCTCAGTCGATGGCGGCCATGAGTTCAACGGCGCGGTCCAGGAACGCGTCCACCTGGTTTTCCTCGTAGCCGTCCTTGCCGGCCGCGGGTCGGAAGAGCGCGCGGCGGATAGTGTCCACGCTCAGCGGCTTGCCTTTGTCGAGGTAGCCGATCAGCTCGTGGCAAAGATCGTCAACGTCCGTGGTGTTGTAGCTGCGGGCTTTGGCCTTGGACGGACGCCGGAACCGCTCGCCGTCGCCGCGGTGCAGCCGTCCACGTAGCACCCCAGCGATCTGGCCGATCTCCCGGAGCCAGGCTTCCTCCCCGCGTTCGGCCACGAGTTCATTACGTTCCCGCAGGGCGAGGGCATCCTCGAGGCGGTCGAGGGCCGCATCGACGCCCCCGGCAGCGTAGCCTCCCTTGACGGGGTCGAACGAGACGGCCCTGACGTCCGCGCTTTTGACGGCTCTTGCGGGCCCTGGTGACTCGAAGGACAGCCGCGCGCGCTGCATGAACTGGTCCACCTGTTTAACGTTGTAGCCGTAGTGGTTGGGCTGCACGCGGTCAAAGGAAGCAGGATTCTGCTGTTGGATCTCCACTGTTACCGTTGTTTCCTTCACTGCCGTTATGCCGTTATGCCGTTGTGCCGATCGCCCGGGTTGCCGGCACCATTCCAGGGCTGCAGGGTGCCTGCGGGCTGGCTCACACGGCGGCGAAAAGTGAGCACAGGATGAAGGCCACCGGGGAGGCGAAAACGATCGAGTCCAACCGGTCCATGACCCCGCCGTGGCCGGGCAGGATGCTGCTCATGTCCTTGATGCCAAGTTCGCGCTTGACCATGGATTCAGCGAGATCTCCGGCGGTGGCTGCGGCCACCATGCCCACGGCCAGCCCTGCACCCCACCACCAGGGCTTGTCCAGCAGGAAGATTGCGGCCAGCACGCCGACTGCCGTAGCGCCTGCGATGGAACCGGCGAAACCTTCCCAGCTCTTTTTGGGGCTGATTTTCGGTGCCATCGGGTGCTTGCCAAGGGAGGCACCGACGAGGTATCCAAACGTGTCGTTCGCGACCACCAGCAGCAGCAGGGTGGCGATCTGCCACGCTCCGGGGGGGATCACGCCGTCGGGCCATAGCCCCACCGGCGTCTCGCCCGAGGGCGTGTGCAGCGGCAAAACAGCGAAGCTGATCATGAACGGGATCCAGGCCAACGTAAAGACGCCGGCGAAGATGCTCCGCGCGGATCCGGCGGCACCCTCGAGGGACCGCCAGATCAACGCCGCGACGCTGCTGAGCATCATCGCAAACAGGAAGCTTTCCAGGCCGCCGAAGTAGGCGGAAACGGGCATCGCGACCGTGCCGGTCATGACGGGAATGATGGGCAGCCGGGTGCCCGAGGTTTCCAGGGCACGGAAGACTTCCCAGACCCCGAAAACCCCGAAGGCGGTGACGATCAGTACGAAGCCCAGCGGAAGGAACAGCAGGCCGCCGAGAACGACGACAAGCATGCCGAGCCCCACCGAGATAGCGGCGGGCAGGTTCCTGCCGGCTTTCGGCGTCGGGTTCCTCCGCTGTTTGCCCCGCACCCGGACGCCGGCTCCGGGGTCCCCCTGTTCCTGCGCCATCAGACCTCGAGCAGCTCGGCTTCCTTGCGCTTGAGCAGTTCATCGATGCCGTCGACGTGGGCCTTGGTCAGGGCGTCGAGTTCCTTTTCGCCGCGGCTGCCCTCATCCTCACCGGCTTCGCCGTCCTTGACGAGCTTGTCCAGGGTTTCCTTGGCTTTGCGGCGGATATTGCGGATGGACACCTTGGCGTCCTCACCCTTGGTCTTGACGATTTTGACGTATTCCTTGCGCCGTTCCTGCGTGAGGTCCGGGATGGTGATCCGGATGACGTTGCCGTCGTTGGAGGGGTTGGCGCCGACCTCGGAATCGCTGAGCGCACGTTCAATATCGCGCAACGCGGTCTTATCGAACGGCGTGATCAGGATGGTGCGCGCATCCGGAATGGCGAACGAGGCCAGTTGCTGCAGCGGCGTGGGCGAACCGTAGTAGTCGACCAGGACCTTGTTGTACAGGCCCGGGTTGGCGCGGCCGGTCCGGATCGAGGCGAAGTCTTCCTTGGCTACTTCAACCGCCTTGTCCATCTTTTCCCCGGCTTCGAGCAAGGTTTCTTCGATCACGATCTCTCCTCAGAAATTGGTGCAACCTCCGCTGGCGGGGGTGCTGTGGTTTTCCGGCCGCCGGCAGCTGGCTGCGGGGCACGGAACTGTCCTGAAAACATCCTAGCTGTTGCTAGGGGGTGACTACGGTGCCGAGCTCCTCGCCGCGGATGGCCCGGGTGACGTTGCCTTCGCCTTCCATGCCGAACACCACCATGGTGAGGTTGTTGTCCTTGCACATGGTCATGGCGGTCTGGTCCATCACCCGGATGTCGCGGCGCAGGGCCTCGTCGTAGCTGAGGTGGTGGAGCTTCTCGGCTGTGGGGTCCTTCTTGGGGTCTGCGGTGTAAACGCCGTCGACCCCGCTCTTGGCCATGAGGACGACGTCGGCGTGGACCTCCATGGCGCGCTGGGCGGCGACGGTGTCCGTAGAGAAGTAAGGCAGTCCGGCACCGGCACCGAAGATGACGACGCGGCCCTTTTCCATGTGGCGGATGGCGCGGCGCGGAATGTACGCTTCCGCGACCTGGCCCATGGTGATGGCGCTCTGGACACGGGTCTCGACGCCGGCCTGCTCAAGGAAGTCCTGGAGGGCAAGACAGTTCATGACCGTGCCGAGCATGCCCATGTAGTCCGCGCGTGAGCGGTCCATACCGCTCTGCGACAGTTCGGCGCCGCGGAAGAAGTTTCCGCCGCCGACGACGATCGCGACCTCGACGTCGGGAACTGCTGCGGCGATCTGCTTGGCTACTCCGCGGACGGTGTCCGGGTCGACGCCGAGCTTCCCGCCGCCGAAGACCTCGCCGGAAAGCTTGAGCAGGACTCGGCGTCGGCTCTTTTTTGGCTGGGCTGAAGTGGTGACGGTTTCCATGGTGCCTTCCCGTTGGTGGACTCTGAAAAAGGTTATCGTGCCGGGGACCGAAGGCGTGATTCCGCCGGGCCCCGGATCTGACCGGGGGTGCTTCCGGACGCAGGCTCCAGGAAGGGATGCCCGGGGATATCCTGCGCGCATGCGAAAGGGGCGGCCACCGCAGTGACCACCCCCTCAGCGTGCCAGGTCAGTTCCTGGCGGGTGTCTGGCTAGGAACCGACGCGGAAACGCGTAAATGCGGTGCCCTTGACGCCGGCCTCTTCGAGGACCTGCGCAACAGACTTCTTGGCATCCTTGGCGAAGGCCTGATCCAGCAGGACCTCACCCTTGTAGAAGCCGGTGACACGGCCTTCCACAATTTTGGTCATTGCTGCTTCGGGCTTGCCTTCAGCCTTGGCAGTCTCCTCGGCGATGCGGCGCTCGGACTCGACGAGGTCGGCCGGCACATCCCCGCGGGAGAGGTAGTTCGGGGACATTGCGGCAACGTGGACGGCCACGTCGTGAGCTGCGGTGGCAGCGGCTTCGCCCTCTCCATCAACAGCGAACAGGACGCCGACCTGGGCCGGGAGATCCTTGGAGGTCTTGTGGAGGTAAGCATCGACCGTTGCACCCTCGACGCGGGAGATGCGGCGGACAACGACCTTTTCGCCCAGAATGGCGCCCTCTTCGACGACCATTTCGGAAAGCGGCTTACCCTCAACGTCCGTGGCGAGCAGGGTCTCGAGATCGGCAGCGCCGGACTCGACGGCGACGGCCAGGACCTTGTCGGCGAGCTGGATGAACTTATCAGCCTTCGCGACGAAGTCGGTCTCGCAGTTGACCTCGATCATCACGCCGACGCCGCCGTCGACCTTGGCGGCAACCAGGCCTTCCGCGGTGGAGCGGCCTTCACGCTTGGTAGCGCCCTTCAGGCCTTTGATGCGGATGATTTCGATGGCCTTCTCGGCGTCACCGTTGGCCTCGTCGAGAGCCTTCTTGACATCCATCATGCCGGCGCCCGTGCGCTCGCGCAGAGCCTTGATATCAGCGGCAGTGTAGTTCGCCATGTGAACCCCTCTGTCTAGAAATTTTGTGTGGTGTACGGACTGACAGGACGGCAGCCCACGTCCAGTGGGCGGCCATCCTGTCAGTTCCCCTACGCCGCGGAAGGCGGGCGGGGTGATCCGGTTTTATTTGTCAGTCGAGCCAAAGCAGCCGGAACAGTCCGACTACTTGGCTTCGCCCGCAGCGTCGTCGGCAGCCGGAGCAGCCTCGGCAGCGGGTGCAGCTTCAGCAGCCGGAGCAGCTTCAGCGGCGGGAGCTTCTTCAGCAGCCGGAGCAGCGGGTGCAGCTTCAGCAGCAGCGGCCGCCTCGGCCTTGCTGCCTTCGAGGAGCTCGCGCTCCCACTCGGCCAGCGGCTCTTCCGGAGCTTCCGTGGTGCCGGTGGCGCGCTGGTTGCGGGCGATGAGGCCCTCAGCAACGGCGTCAGCAACAACGCGGGTCAGCAGGTTGACGGAGCGGATGGCGTCGTCGTTGCCCGGGATCGGGAAGTCGACTTCGTCCGGATCGCAGTTGGTGTCCAGGATGGCAACAACCGGGATGTTCAGCTTCTTGGCTTCGTCAACAGCAAGGTGTTCCTTCTTGGTGTCAACGATCCACAGCGCGGAGGGCGCCTTGGTCAGGTTGCGGATACCACCGAGGTTGGTTTCCAGCTTGGTGAGCTCGCGGCGAAGGAGCAGCAGTTCCTTCTTCGTGTACGCGGAACCGGCGACGTCGTCGAAGTCGATCTCTTCGAGTTCCTTCATGCGCTGGATGCGCTTGGATACCGTCTGGAAGTTGGTCAGCATACCGCCGAGCCAACGCTGGTTGACGTACGGCTGGCCAACGCGGGTGGCCTGCTCGGCGATGGATTCCTGCGCCTGCTTCTTGGTGCCGACGAAGAGAACGGTGCCGCCGTGGGCAACGGTGGCCTTGACGAACTCGTACGCACGGTCGATGTAGGACAGCGACTGCTGCAGGTCAATGATGTAGATGCCGTTGCGCTCCGTGAAGATGAATCGCTTCATCTTCGGGTTCCAACGGCGGGTCTGGTGTCCAAAGTGGACGCCGCTGTCAAGCAGCTGGCGCATAGTTACGACGGGCATGCCGACGCTCCTTCCGGCAGGTCATTCATGAGAGAGCCCAAGGACTGTCTTACCCTGCCAATAGTTGACGGTTAGTTAGCAACACCCAGGCGGGCGGTGCTCCTGGCATCCACTGCTCTTCTTCTCCCGGACCACTGGCCCGGACCGTAAGAGGGGCAGTCCTCCGCAGCTGAAATTTTTCAGCGTCAGATGAGGAGGGCTGGATACGCGTAGTCAGTTCCCGCTCCCCCGCACCCCTGAATGAGGCGTGCCGGCTTAGATAATTACCTTGCTCGCACAAAGACAGAGATCAAGCGTGAGGGCACAGCAAACTGCTCCACCAAGTGTACTACAGGGCAGGTGCCGGACCGGACGGCCTCAGGGAGACCGGAGCGCACCGGACGGGCACCAAGGATGGCTCCTGGAGGGCCGCGTTATCCACTTGGCCCAAGGATCTGCTTTCACCGGCCGCCCGGCCGCAGCAGGCTGGAGCCATGAATCTACCCCAGCAATGGGCGGCCCTTGGTGCCGCGGTGCTTCTAGTGCTTGTGCCGGTGGCCGGGTCAGCAAACCCGGAGGCGGCCTCCGCTTCAGGGGCCCCCGGCACTTTTCCAGGCTCCGCCCCCGGTTCCACCATCGATGGCGGGCCGCCTGCCGGGTGGAGCTGGCCGCTGAGCCCCAGACCCGCCATCCTGCGTACCTTTGATCCGCCGGCAAGACCGTGGCTGAGCGGCCATCGGGGTGTGGACCTTCAGGCGTCGGAGCACAGCGCCGCCGTCTCCGCACCCGCGCCCGGCACCGTTAGCTTTGCCGGCGTCGTGGTGGACCGCCCGGTCATCACCATCGACCACGGCGACGGTTTGCGCAGCAGCTTCGAGGCGGTGCGCAGCACCCTGGAGGCGGGTGCGGCAGTCAGGGTGGGAGATGTGCTGGGCTGGATCGAGCCCGGCCACTGCCTCCCGGGTCCCTGCGTCCACTGGGGGGTCCGCCGGGGTGGGACCTATGTGAATCCGCTGGCCTTCGTCACCGACCTGCGGCCCTCCGTCCTGCTCCCGCCTCTGGACCCGGCTCCCGGATAGGGGCCAGAGACGGGCAAAGGAACGAAAGGCGAACGCGCCCGGGCCTCCCGGCGCGGACGTGGCCGCTAGACGATCGCGGAGATACCGGTGATCGCGCGGCCCGTGACGAGGGTATTGATCTCGTGGGTTCCCTCGTAGGAGTAGATGGCCTCAGCGTCCGAGAAGATCTTGGCCATTTCGAAGTCGGTGACGATGCCGTTGCCGCCAAGGAGGCTGCGGCCCAAGGCCACACTCTCGCGCATGCGGGCCGTGGTGAAGGCCTTGGCAAGAGCGGATTGCTCGTCCTTGGCCTCGCCCTGGTCCTCCAGCTGGGACAGCCGGACCATCATGCCCATCGAGCTGACAGCGTTGCCAAGAATCTGGACGAGCTGGTGCTGCACAAGCTGGAAGGAGGCAATCGGGCGTCCGAACTGGCTGCGCTCCACAGCGTAGCGGCGGGCGACGTCGAAGGCTGCGAGCTGCTGGCCTACCGCCTGCCAGGCCACGGAGAGCCGGGTGACCTTGAGGACCTTGTTCGTGTCGCGGAAACTGTTGGCATTCGCGAGCTTGTAGAAGTCCGGGACCACCACGTTATCGAGAGTGATGTCGGCGTTCTGCACGGTGCGCAGGGAAATCTTGTTCTCAATCTTGGTGGCGCTGTAGCCCGCAGCTTTGGTGTCCACCAGGAAGCCCTTGACCTGGTTATCGGCGAGGTCGCGGGCGTAGATGACCACCCAATCGGAGAACGTGGCGTTGCCGATCCAGCGCTTGGCACCGTTGAGGATCCAGCTGTCCCCCTCCTTGCGGGCCGTGGTCCGGGTGCCGCCGGCAACATCTGATCCGCCGAGTGGTTCGGTGAGGCCGAAGGCGCCAATCTTCTTCAGTGCATAGATGTCCGGCAGCCAGGCTTCCTGCTGTTCCTGGGAGGCCAGCGCCTCGATGGAGCCGGTGAAAAGTCCGTCGTGGACACCAAGAAATGTCGCGATGGAGGTGTCGGCACGGGTTGCCTCGGCATGCATGATCCCTGCGAAAAGGTTTGAATATCCCTGCCTCCGGACCGGGCTCACGAGATCGATCTCGGCCAGCTTCGGAATCAGGTCCATGGGGAACTCGGCCCGGTTCCAGCAGTCGACAGCAATCGGCTTGACCTCGCGGGCCAGGAAGTCACGGACCTCCGCAAGCCGGTCCTGTTCCTTGCCGCTGAGCAGCTGCTCGAAGGCAAAGAAGTCGCCGTCGGCGTACGGGAGGTTGTTGATGTCGATGTCAGCTTTGGACATGATATTCCTTCACGTGGGATCAGCAGCGGCGAGGGTGGCGCTGTCAGCGCGCCGGCGAATGTTACTGATCAGTAACTTACCGCAGCCGGCCGGATCACCGCAAGAGATGCAGGACACACTGGCAGTGGCTCGGACGCACGCAGGCCCGGACGCGCCCGGCGGCCGGGACCGGCGATCGGCCCCTGCCGAAAAGAAAAAGAGCCGGGCTGACGTCGAAACGTCAGCCCGGCTCCGGGTGCGGGCCGGTGGACGGGTCCGCAGGGGGTAGGGCTACTCGGACTTGAACCGAGGACCTTAGGATTATGAGTCCCGCGCTCTAACCAGCTGAGCTATAGCCCCGTGGCCCGGAACCCGCTTCGGCCCGCACGGGGCCGAATGGTTTCCGGGAAAAATTCACTCTAGCAATACTAGTGGACCGGTTTAGACGACGAGGTCGTCGTAGCTCGCTCCGCGGTAGAGGTCCTCGAAGGCCTGCAGGGTGCGCTCCAGGCTGTGACTTTCCACGATTCCCCGGCTCGCCTTGCCCATCGCCTCCAGTTCGTCGGCCGGCAGTGAGAGCATCCGCGTCATTTTGGCGGCGAGGTCGCCGCTGTCGTTGGGCGTAAACAGGTAACCGTTCTCGCCGTCGCGCACCAGATGCGGCAACGCCATGGCGTCCGCCAGCAGAACCGGAGTGGAAGCTGACATGGCTTCCAGGGTCACCAGCGACTGAAGCTCGGCGGTGCCGGGCATGCAGAACACATCAGCTGCCAAATACGCCTCACGGAGATCGGAGTCGCTGGCCAGGCCGAGGAATTTGACCCGGTCCTGCAACCCGAGCTGCTCTACCTGGGCTTCGAGGGCGGGACGCACCTCGCCCCCGCCGACTACCTCAAGGTGGACGTCCAGCTCCTTGGGCGTCTTGGCGACGGCGTCGATGAGGACGTCGACGTGCTTTTCCTCGGCGAGCCGGCCGACGAACAGCACCGTGGGGCTCGAGTGGCGCACCAGCTCTTCGCCGGGTTTAAGTTCGTACGCCGCCGAGTCGATGCCATTGGAAAGCGGGAGCACTTTGCGCAGGAACGCGTGGTCGTGCATCGCCTTGGCTGCGAGCGGCGTCGGCGTCGTGACGACGTCGGCCTGGCCCATGACTTTGCCCATGTCCTTCCAGGAGATGCGTCCTACAACGTTCTTGAACCACTCCGGGAAGGGCAGGAACGGGTTCAGGTTCTCCGGCATGAAGTGGTTGGTCGCGACAACCCGGATACCACGCCTGACGGCCTCGTAGAGCACGTGCTCGCCGATCATGTAGTGGCTTTGGATGTGGACGACGTCGGGCTGCACCCGGTCGAACAGCAGACTGATCTCCTTTTTGATTTCCCACGGAAAAGTGATCCGAAAGTATTCGTGGGTGGGAACTGAGTGCGAGCGGATCCGGTGGACTGTGGCTTCATCGCTGAATTCGGTATAGCTCTTGCCTTTATCGGCGCGGCAGGCCAGAACGTGCACGTTGTGGCCGCGCGCCGTCATGCCTTTGGCCAGGCGGTAACCGAACATGGCCGCGCCGTTGACGTGGGGCGGATAAGTATCCGCGGCAATCAGGATGGTCAGCGGGTGCTTGGTGTCAGGCATGGTCACGTGGAGGGCTCCTGTTGTCAGGGTGCGGGCAGCTGGTCTGTGGTGGCCGTCGCGCAGCGCGTCGGGTCCGCTGCTGAAGTCTTATTGGCGTCCTACGACACCCGTCCCGCGGCCCTCCGCGCGTCCCTCTTGCGCTTGGTGACCTCGGGATGGTGCCTGGACAAAGCGATCACTCCCACGATAGCAAGCGAACCGGCTGCCCCCATCGCGATGGCCATGACGGCGGGAACATCGGGGCGCAATTCACCGAGGATCGTGATCCCAATCGCTATGCCGACGATCGGGTCGATAACGGTTAACCCGGCAATGACCAAGTCCGGCGGGCCCCCGGAATACGCGTTTTGAACGAACCATGACCCGAGGCCGCCGGCCGCAACGATAGCCACAACGGAATACCACGGAACGTTCAGGACGCCCATGCCGTTCGGATCGAGGATGTGCTTGCCGATGATGCGGGTCAGGACGGCGACGAACCCAAACAGGATCCCGGCACCAAGAATGTAGATGAAGGCGCTCATGCGGTGCCTCAGCATCAGGGCGAGCGTCCCGAACAGCCCCACGGCCAGGGCCAGCAGCAGCACGATGGTCAGCTCGTCGGAGGAGCTGACCTGGTGGTTCTCCTGGGTCACGGTGACGGCGAGGACGACGAACAGGGCCGATCCGGTAACACAGGCGGAAATCGCCACGACGGTGGCCCGGTTGATGCTCAGCCCTTGATCTTTGGCGTTGACGATCGTGGTGATGACCAGCGCGATCGCCCCGATCGGCTGCACCACGGTCAATGGCGCCATGACCAGGGCGACAGCGTTCATTGCCATGCCGACGGTCAGCAGCAGCAGTCCGAACACCCAGCGTTTGCTGCGCAGCAGGCGCAGCATGCCGTGGCTGTTGAGCGCGAGTCCCCCGGTGTCCGCCTTGACGGCGCTGCCCTGGCGTTGGGCACCCACGGCCAGGCAGAACGCACCCAGCACGGCGAGGATGACCGCCATCCAGACCATCAGCGGGTACCGCCGTCGGTCTCTGTGCGGGAGTCCGGGTGGCTCCTGCCTTTGCGAATGATGGCCCAAAAGTAGTTGTAAGCGGCGATCCAATGTCCCACCAGGCCGAGACCCAGGCAGAGCCAGGCCGCGACAAAGTACGCCTCGGCGCCAGGGACCGGCAGTTTTGAGAGCACCAGGAGCGGTGTGCCGACCAGCAGGAGTGCAGTGCGGATCTTGCCGACCCTGCTGACTGGAAGGTCGGGATGGCCGTGGAAGTAGTAGAGCGACAGGCAAAGCAGGATGGCGTCGGGGACGAGCAGCCCCGTGAGGTACCACCACTCCACGACGCCGGCGATCACGAGGGTCACGGCAACCGCAATCAGGGACATGCGGTCCGCGATGGGATCCATGACCCGGCCGAGGTTGGACATTTGGTTGTAGCGTCGGGCGACGTAGCCGTCCACCCAGTCCGTGCTGCCCATGACCGCCAGAACGAGAGCGGCGTAACCGTATTCCTGTGCTCCGAGCACGAGCCAGATAAAGAGCGGGACGCCCAGGAACCGCACCACGGTCAGCACGTTAGGGACGGTGAAGACCCGGTCGTGGTGGATCTGGGGCTGACCACGCCGGGCACCAGCTCCGATGAACTTCACCGGGTTCCCCTTTCCGTGGCCGGCAACGGACGCGCGCCCAAGTTCAGCGGGCTGCCTAGCCCTTGAGTAGTTTGCGCAGCAGGAACACGAACGCGGCGGCCGAAGCAGTCAGCACGGCAAGCGGTTTCCACCGCTGACCGAGTTGGCTTGCCACCTCTGAGCCGTTCCGGGCGGGACTGCCCGGCGTCGTGCGCCGGGTCGTGACGCGGCCGGCAGCGGACCGGAGACCGGCAATTTGGTCGCCGAGCTGTTCCTTGCCGGCCTGCAGTTTCGCTTGGGCTACGGCCAGCAGGACCTGCGCCTGGGTCTTGACGTCCAGTTCGTCGTTGAGTTCATCGCGGACGCCGGTGAGATGGGTGCGGCGCTGGTCCAGCCGGCGTCGAAGTTCCGTCTCCGTGGGCGGCGGTCCGAAGTCCGGCTCGGCGGCCCTTTTGGCGTCCTTCTCGGCCTTGGCCTTCGCTGCGGCCTCTTCCTTGGCGGCCTTGGCCGCCTTGTACTGCGCGGAGTCCGGGTCCAGGACGGCAGGATCGAATGCCGAGCCCTCCTTGGCGATGCCAAGGTCGTACTTGATGCCCCGGATGGTGTCCGCCGGGACCAGTGGCATGGCCTTCTTGAACTTGGAGACCCCCACGAGCCCGACAATCAGGGCGATCACCAGGAAAAGGCCACAGACGAGGAGTGCGGCGAGCCAGGCGGGCATGATCGTGGCGAGGCCCATGATGGCGGCGACGATGAGGCCGACGATCAGGAAGGCCACGAACGCCAGTGCCACGGCAAGGACGGCTGCAGCGACGCCAACCTGGATGCCCTTGCGCTTCAGCTCGATTTTGGCCAGCGCAATCTCGTCGTTGAGCTGCCGCGGAGCCAGTTTAAAGATCAGTTTGAGGGTAGTGGGCAGCGCGGAAATGCGCAGCTTCCCGTTTGTCCCGCCGCTGTGACGTCCGCTCATCGGTCCCGCCTAACTGGTTACATCTGTGATTCCGCTTGCGCGGGCTTGCCGGTCTGCGCAGCTTCGTTGCAGACCCCGGTGTCAAAACTACCATTCAGTCCCCCTACCGCGGCACGGAAGCGAACCTTGGCGCGCCACCCGCGCCACCCAGTCCCGGCGGGCAAGAGCCCTAGGATTGACCTCTGTGACTACACCCACCAATCCTGGCGATTCCCTCAGCCGGCGCCGCAAGCTCCTTTACATCCTGATGCTCGGTGCTCTCACGGCCCTGGGGCCGTTCACCGTGGACTTGTACCTGCCGGCTTTCCCCGCGCTGGAAAAGAGCCTCAACGTCTCCGAGGCAGCCGTGCAGTTGACGCTGACCGGCACCACGATCGGCTTTGCCCTGGGCCAGCTGGTGGTGGGTCCGCTCAGCGACAAATTTGGCCGCCGGCTGCCACTGATTCTTGCGACGGCCGTTCATATCATGGCGTCCCTCGGCGCGGCGCTCTCGACCGACATCTCAACGCTGGGCCTGTTCCGGGTGCTGATGGGCATCGGCGCGGCCGGCGGCGGCGTGGTGGCCATGGCGATGGTGCGGGACCTGTTCAGCGGATACGCCATGGTGCGGATGTTCTCCCGGATGGCTCTCGTAAATGGCCTGGCGCCCATCCTCGCCCCGGTGATCGGCTCGCAGCTGCTGCTGTTCATGCCGTGGCCGGGGATTTTCTTCTTCCTGGCCGGCTACGGCATCTGCGTCCTCACGGCAGCCGTGTTTGTGGTCCGTGAGACGCTGCCGCGTGAGCAGCGCGGAAAGACCGGCTTGACCGCCAGGCAGCGTTACCGAGTCCTGTTCGCGGACCGGATCTTTGTGGGGCTGCTCTTAGTCGGCGGCATGAACTTCGCCGGGTTGTTCACCTACCTCTCCGCATCACCGTTCCTGTTCCAGGGCGTATTCGGTTTCAGTCCGCAGCAATACGGCCTGCTCTTCGGTGTGAATTCCCTCGGCATCGTTGCGGGGGTGCAGACCAGTTCACGGCTCATCCGGCGGGTTCCGCCGCAGTGGATCCTGGCCTGCTCCACCGCCTGGATGTTCCTCATGGCGGTGTTGATTGTCATTTTCGACCAGCTGGGGTTCGGGTTATGGGGCGTCATGGTGCCGTTGTGGTTCTACATCCTCGGCGCCGGCTTCACTTTCCCGTGCGTGCAGGTCCTGGCGCTGGCCAAGCACGGGGCACAGGCCGGGACGGCCGCCTCTCTCCTCGGCGCCGCCACATTCCTGATGGCAGGGCTCATCTCGCCGGTAGTCGGGTGGCTCGGCGTCACCACGGCCACGCCGATGGGTGCCGTCCAGGCCGCGTGCATCTTCCTGGCCGCCACAGCCCTGTGGCTTGTGGTCCGGCCCCGCACGGTTCCTGCAATCCAGTAGCCACGTCCTCGTGCGGGCTGCGGGCTGCGGGCTGCGGGCTGCGGGACAAGTCCACCCCTGCAGGCACGCGTCCAGCGGACATGTCCCGCGGATGCGGCCAGCAAGGGGCATACACACGCTATGTCCATCCGTGAGCCCGAACGAAGGGCATGTCCGGCCGGCGGGGCAGCGGGAATGTCCGCGGGCCCTGTTGCCGCCCCATGGCGGGCGATAAGGTTGTAGATGTGCCCCACTGGCAGGATCGTCCCCCGCCCCTACCGGCCACGTGGCAGCGGTGCGACACCGGAATCCTGCCCCTGTGGTGGGATCGCCTGTGCAGCCAGACCAGCCAGCAGTCGGCGGCTTTGTTCGCGGCTGGCCTGTTCACCGAGGACCGCCGCCGCCCGATCGCGCAGTGGTACAACCCGGCCTACGACTCGGCGCTCCTGGTGGCCCCCGAGACTTCCCCCGAGTGGCCCGTCCAGCGCTTTGGCATTTTCTACGCTCCGCCCGGCAGTGGCTTCACCCAGGTCCACTCCGCTCCGCACGAGTGGCACCCGCGTGAGCCCCGCACGTCCCCCACTGAGGCCGAGGCATTCCAGGCAGCCGTGGCGGAGGCCGAGCGGTTCCTGCAGGTGGAGATGTACTTCGTCTGAAACCTGCCATCACGCTGGGCGGGCACAAAAAAGGTCCCGCAGCCGGTAACTCACCGGCCGCGGGACCTGTCCGCTCCTCCTGCTGGACTTGAACCAGCAACCCTTCGATTAACAGTCGAATGCTCTGCCAATTGAGCTAAGGAGGAATGAAGCAGGTACGACATTAGCAAAGGTTGAGCCGCTTAGGAAATCGGCCCGGCGGCACGCCCGCAGACCGGGCACGATACCCCCTCCGGGTATAAAAAAGTCCCCGTCCCAAAAGCTTGGGACGGGGACTGCGCGCTCCTCCTGCTGGACTTGAACCAGCAACCCTTCGATTAACAGTCGAATGCTCTGCCAATTGAGCTAAGGAGGAATGAAGCGGATACAAGCCTAGCAAACACCCGGCATGGAAGCGAAATTGCCGCCGGTGGCCGACCACCAGAGACCGCCGGCGGGGCGGAATCCCCCGCGATCCGCTCCGATCGGTCAGGCTTCGGCGCGCAGGGACCGCCGCTGCATCTCCAGCTCCATCAGTTCGCGGTTGAGCCGCTGGAACTCCTCCGGGTCGGCAGAGGCGTCCAGGCGCTGGAGCTGTCCCATCTTGTCCGCCTTGACCCGGGTGATCTGCAGTTCGAACAGGCGCGCCAGAATGTCCCGGCAGTACCGTGTGACGCCGTCGGCAGTGCTGGCAGGCAACGGCACGACGGCGAGCTCGGATACCAAGGGGCGCAGCGGTTCAGGCACCTCCTGCAGCAGCTGTTCCACCCAGCGCACCGGATCGGCCGCGAACGCCAGGCCCGTGGCCCGGACGGCCTCGTGGATGGCCAGGTACGCAGGGGTGGAGAACCGCGCCTCAGAGAAGCGCTGCCAGGTCTCGCCTTCAAGCATTCCGGGCTGCTGCAAGGCAACCTCAAGTGCCTGCCGCTCCATCGCGGCCACGGGGTCGCGGGGATCGGGCCGGTTGAACGCCGGCAGGCCGGCAGACGGCGGCACAGGGGCAACTCCCGGCGCCGAGCCGCCAGCCCCTGCAGCGTAGCCTGAGGCGTTCCCTGGGCCCTGGCCCCGTCCCTGGCCGGGGTACTGCCCGGAACTGCTCCCACCCGACGGCGCCTGGGCAGCGCGTTTGGCGGCCGCACCCACCGCCCGGCTGACTTCCTCAACCGGCATGCCCAGCCAGCCGGAAAGTTCCCGGGCGTAGGCAGGGCGGATACCGGCGTCGCGGATCTGGGCAACAACCGGGGCGGATTCGCGCAAGGCGGCGATCCGGCCCTCGACAGTGTCCAGGTTGTGCCGTTTCAACGCGGCCCGGATGGCGAATTCAAACAGGGGCCGCCGGGTACCGATGAGGTCCCGCACGGCGGCGTCGCCCTTGGTTTGGCGCAGTTCGCACGGGTCCGCGCCGTTGGGCTCAACGGCGACGTAGGTCTGCGCGACGAACCGCTGGTCCTCCTCGAAAGCGCGCAGGGCCGCCTTCTGGCCCGCGGCGTCGCCGTCGAAGGTGAATATGACCTCCCCCCCGCTGCCGTCGTCGGAGAGCAGGCGGCGGGCGATCTTGATGTGGTCGGTGCCGAACGCCGTTCCGCAGGTGGCGACTGCGGTGGGGATCCCGGCGAGATGGCAGGCCATGACGTCGGTGTAACCCTCCACCACGACGATCTGGCGGTCCTTGGCGATGTTGCGCTTGGCGAGGTCGATCCCGTAGAGGACCTGCGACTTCTTGTAGAGCGCGGTTTCGGGGGTGTTGAGGTATTTGGGGCCTTGGTCGTCCTCATACAGCTTGCGGGCGCCGAAGCCGATGGTGTCACCGGCGATGTCGCGGATGGGCCAGATCAGGCGGCCGCGGAAGCGGTCGTAAATCCCCCGGCCACCTTCGGAGAACATCCCCGTGAGCTTGAGCTCCGCGTCGGTGTAGCCCCGGCCGCGGAGGTGTTTGAGCAACGAATCCCAGCCCTGCGGGGCGTAACCAACGCCGAACTGGTCGGCGGCGGCGCGGTCGAAGCCGCGGTCGTGCAGAAAATTGCGGCCCTCGGTGGCCCCGGGGGTCAACAGCTGGGCACGGAAATACTCGTCCGCGACCTTATGGGCGTCAAGCAGGCGCTGCCGGCGGCCGACGTCCTCACGGTTGGGTCCGGAGCCGCCGTCTTCGTACCGGAGCTCGAAGCCGATGCGGGCGGCCAGTTTCTCCACGGCCTCCTGGAACGAGGTGTGGTCCAGTTTCTGGACGAAGGAAATGACGTCGCCGTCTTCGCCGCAGCCGAAGCAGTGGTAGCGGCCCACCTGGGGGCGGACAGTGAAGGAGGGCGACCGCTCGTCATGGAAGGGGCACAAGCCTTTGAAGGAACCGAGCCCGGCTCCCTTCAGGGTCACGTAGCCGTCAACGACTTCCTTGATGTCCGTACGCTGGCGTACTTCGTCGATATCGTCACGTTTGATCAGGCCGGCCATACTGCCATCCTAGTTCCGCCCGGCGGCAGGATCGGCGCAGAGCAGGAGTCCGCGGGCACGGTCACCGGAGGAGTTACCACAGCGACGGCAGACTGCCCACGAGCCGCTCGTACATCGCCAGCGCTGACCCGTCGGTCAACGAGGCGACCTGGTCGATCACGACGCGCAACCGTGTGCCGTCGTCCTCCGCGTCGCGCCAGTCCGCCGCGAACATCGGCTCGAGGTGGCGGTCTCCGGTGGCGCTCAGGGCCGTGACGAGGGCGTGCAGGACCTCACGCTGGCGTTCGTAAATGGGTTGACGGTGCTCCGTGGTCATCACGAAGGTGGTGGCCAGGCCCTTCATGACGGCGATCTCCATGACGGTCTCGTCCGGAACGATCAGTTGCGCGTTGTAGCGGGTGAGGTTTTCCGGGCCGTAAGCCAGGCGGGTGGCCGCCAGCGCACTCTGGCAAAACCGCCCGATGAACTGGCTGGTCATGTCTTTGAGGGCAGCCATGGATTTCCGGCTGCCGTCGGCCTCCCGCACCCAGACGCTGGTCGCTTCCAGCCGGGCGAGGGCGGCGTCGATCGCGGCGGGGTCGTTGTGCGGCAGGTACCACTGTTTGGCGTAACCGACCACCCGGGCGCGGTGGTCCGGGTTGTCCATCCAGCGCAATTGAAAGTGCCCCGCGACGATGGCGTCCTCGACGTCGTGCACCGAATAGGAGATGTCATCGGCAAGGTCCATGACCTGTGCCTCGAGGCATGAACGGCGCTCCGGGGCGTCCTCACGGATCCAGTCGAAGACCGGGAGGTCGTCCTCGTAGGCGCCGAACTTGCTGGTCCGCTCGCCGTGCAGGACGGGGGCATTTGCCGCCGACCACGGGTATTTCGCAGCGGCGTCGAGGCTGGCCCGGGTGAGGTTCAACCCGGCGGGACGCCCGTCCGCGGCCAGGACCTTGGGCTCCAGCCGGGTCAGCAGGCGCAGGGTCTGGGCGTTGCCCTCGAAGCCGCCGATCGCGTGGGCGACCTCGTTGAGGGCTGATTCGCCGTTGTGGCCGAAGGGCGGATGGCCGAGGTCGTGGCTGAGGCAGGCAGTGTCCACGACGTCGGGGTCACAGCCCAGGGCAAGGCCCAGTTCGCGGCCCACCTGGGCCACTTCCAGGCTGTGGGTGAGGCGGGTTCGGACGAAGTCATCGGTGTCCGGGGCCACGACCTGGGTTTTGGCCCCGAGCCGGCGCAGGGCGGAGGAGTGCAGGACCCGGGCACGGTCGCGTTCGAAGTCGGAGCGGTAGGTGGACTTGGCCGGTTCCTGCACCCAGCGGGCGGTGTCGCGCGCCACGTAGCCGTCCAGCACAGGGGCGGTGGTTCGGGTTTCAGCCACCGGACACGTCCAGTTCCGCGTGGCTGATCTCGCGCGATTGATCGGCGTCCATGCGGCGGTCCAGGAGCCAGTCCTTGGGCAGGGCGGGCTTCTTGGGCGAGCCTGCCCGGCCGCGCGGGCCCTCGGCGTCAATGCCGGGGTACGGCGAATCGAGGTCGAGTTGGTCCAGCGTGGTGCGCAGGACCTCAAGGCTGGTGACCATGGCCAGTTTGGTGCGCAGTTCGCTGCCGACCACGTATCCCTTGAAATACCAGGCCATATGCTTGCGGATTTCGCGCAGGGCCTTGCCTTCGTCGTCACCGAAGGTTTCGACCATCAGCTGGGCATGGCGGTAAACCCCTTCCGCGACCTGCCGCAGGTCCGGTTTGTGCCGCTCATCGCTGCCTTCGAAAGCGGCCATGAGGTCCCCGAAGAGCCAGGGCCGCCCCTGGCAGCCGCGGCCCACCACCACGCCGTCGACGCCGGTCTCGCGGACCATGCGGATAGCGTCCTCGGCGGACCAGATGTCGCCGTTGCCCAGCACCGGGATGTCCGGCAGCGCTTCACGCAGCCGGGCAATCGCGGACCAGTCGGCCTGGCCGGAGTAGAACTGCGCCGCGGTCCGGCCATGGAGCGCGACGGCGGCAACGCCGGAGTCCCGGGCGATGCGGCCGGCGTCGAGGTACGTGAGGTGGTCCTCATCGATGCCTTTGCGCATCTTGATGGTCAGGGGAACGTTGCCCTTGGAGGCTTCCTTGACAGCGGTCTGCACAATCGAGGTGAAGAGGTCGATCTTCCAGGGCAGCGCGGAGCCGCCGCCGCGCCGTGTGACCTTGGGCACGGGGCAACCAAAATTGAGGTCGATGTGGTCCGCCCGGTCTTCCTCGACGAGCATCCGGACGGCCTGGCCCACGGTGACGGGATCGACGCCGTACAGCTGGACGGAGCGGACTTTCTCGTCGTCGTCGTGCGCGATGATCCGCAGGGATTCCGGGGTGCGCTCCACGAGGGCGCGGGAGGTGACCATCTCCGCAACGTACAGGCCGCCGCCGTACTCACGGCACAGCCTGCGGAACGCGGAGTTGGTAATGCCGGCCATCGGCGCCAGGATCACGGGGGTGTCCACCGTGAGGGGACCCAGCTTCAGGGGCGGGAGTTCCAGCTTGGGGGCGGGAGGGGTAGCTACAACAGTCACTTGTTCATTGTCTCAAAGCCGGGCAAATCGGCCGGGTCGGTACCGGCTATGTGGAAAACGGGCGCGGAATCCGGGCCTCAGTCCGGGGCTGCGGCGCGCCGTCCGCGGAGCCCGGCCTGCGCCGTTTCGAGAACTCCTGCGGGGACGGCGGCGTCGATCCCCCGCGGCGGTTCTTCCCCCCCGGTGCCCGGGCGCCGGGTGCCCGCGGGGACGGAACTGCCGCGCGGGCTGATGCCGGTCGCCTTCACCACGAGCACCGCGATCAGGGTCGTTACCGGGATGGCCAGGACCAGCCCGACGGAACCGACGAGGGTGCGGATCACTTCCTCGGACAGCTCGGCGCTGGTCAGCGCATCCCCCAGCGGCCGTTCGTAGAGCATCACCAGGATCAGCACCGGCAGGGCCGCCCCGGCGTAGGCGAACGCGATGGTGTACACGGTGGAGGCGATGTGGTCGCGCCCGATCCGCATGGCGGAGGTGAACAGTTGCCGGGCGGAGGTTTCCGGCGCCAGTTCCCACAGTTCCCACACCGCTGAGGACTGCGTGATGGTGACGTCGTTCAGGACGCCCAGGCCGGAGATGATGAGCCCGCACAAAATGATGCCGGAGATGGAGATGTTGTCCGAGATATTGGAAAGGGTGGCGGAGTCATGGCTCCCCACGCCGGCGAGATTGGCGGCGTCGGTTGCCCACGCGGCCAGCAGCGCGGTGATGGTGAGCCCGAACATGGTGCCAAGCAGCGCCGTCGAGGTCCGGGCGGAGAAGCCGTGGGCGAAGTAGAGCACCCCGATCATGATCACGGTGGAGCCCACCAGCGCCAGCAGCAGCGGCGGCTTGCCCTCCACGAGGCCCGGCAGCATGAAGCTGACCAGCACGGCGTAGGCCCCGACCAGCCCGATCAGCGCACGGAACCCGCGCCAGCGCGCCACCGCGATCACGACGGCGGCGTACAGCACCGCCAGGAAGACGATGGGCATGGTCCGGACGAAGTCCACGAAGACGTAGGAGGGCGTTCCCTGGGCGGCGGCGCCCTGGGCTTTGGCGAGGTTCAGGTACCGGATGGTGTCGCCCGGCTTCACCCCGTGGGACTTGGCGACGTCGGGGTTGATCACCACTTTGACGGGGTCGCCGCCCTTGTCCGGATCGGTGAAGGCAAAGGTGCACTCTGACCCCTGCGCCGGAGAGGCGCCGGCACCGGTCGGTTCCTGCGGGGACCCGTCCATGCAGCTGCCGGTGACGACGCGCTGGATCTTGCCGGTGTCGAAGGTGACCCCGGGCGCGGCGGCGTAGGGGCTGGCGAGCGTGATGCCTTCTTTGCTGCCGGAGGGCCATAGCAAAGCCATCGCCACGAGCGTCAGCAGCGTCAGCGGGATCAGGACGGCGGCCAGGATGAGGTTGGCTTTCTTCCGGGCGGCGAGCGCCCGGGGCGTCGGATCCGTGTGCCCGGTCGGGGCGTGTGAATGTCCGGCGCCCATCAGCAGTTCAACCTCATGCCCAAGACTTTACGGCTTCCGGCAGCCCCGCCCGGACACGCTTGATCGGGCGCGCGTGGTTCGGGCGCGCGTGGTTCGGGCGCGCGTGACTGGGGGGCGCGTGGTTCGGGCGCGCCGCGGGGCGCCCCGCGGCGCGGCCCCCGGGTCAGGCAGGAACGATGTTCTGGTTGACGTGGAAGAGGTTCTGCGGATCGTACGTGGCTTTGACCTCCCGCAGCCGTGCGTAGTTGGGCCCGTAGTTCTCCGCGACCCGGCCCTGATCGTCCCCGTCCATGAAATTGATGTAGCCGGCCGTCTCGGAGTAGGGCTGGAGCGCTGCTGCGTAGTCCCGCACCCAGGCGATGTTGGCCGCGGTGTCCGCGGGGTCCTGCCAGTGGCAGGCTATGACCGGGGAGAACCGGGCACTGCGGTTCGGGAAGGCCGTGTCTGCGGCTCCCACCTGGTGCACGGCACCGTCGATCGGGTAGAGATGCACGGCGGTCTGCACGGTGGGGACCCGGCGGGCGAAATCGAGGTGGACGTCGATGATTCCGTCGTTGAGTTCAGACAGGAAAGCAGCTTTCCAATAGGCCAGAAGCCCCTTGGGATACATCCCGTCGAAGGCTGAGTTCAAGGCCGGATAGGGCATCGGGCCCACCATGGACCCTGCCACGGGCGCGGCGTCAAGGAACGGCTGCCAGCGGGACTGCCCCTCGGCGGGGTCTCCGGTCCACATGCCCACCACGATGCAGACGGGCTTCCCATGCCACTCCTCAGGGAGGAAGGGGACCGGCGGACCTTGGTGGAAGGCGAGAAAAGCGCCGAACTCCTCCGGTGCTGCCGCCAACTGCTCACGGTAGAACTTCGCCACGGTTTCTGCGTGCTCCAGCGGGTAGATGATGATGCCTGCGTGGACCATGTCCACGGGATGCAGCTGGAATTCCAGCGACGTCACGACGCCGAAGTTTCCGCCCCCGCCGCGCAGGGCCCAGAAGAGATCGTCGTTTTCGCCTTCGCGTGCCGTGAGGAACTTGCCCTCCGCGGTCACGACGTCGGCGGACAGGAGGTTGTCACAGCTGAGCCCGTACTTCCGGTTCAAGTAGCCGATCCCGCCGCCCAGGGTCAGTCCGGAAACGCCGGTGGAGCCCACGATCCCACCGGTGGTCGCCAGCCCGAAGGCGTGCGTGGCGTGGTTGAAGTCCGCCCACGTCGCCCCGGCTTCGGTCCGGGCCGTTCTGCTGGCCGGATCAACGCGGACCCCGCGGGTGCCGGCAAAGTCGATGACCAGCGCGTCATCCGCGGTGCCGTAGCCCGGCCCGCTGTGCCCTCCGCCGCGGACGGCCACGGCGAGGGAGTGGTCGCGCGCGAAGTTGACGCTGGCAATGACGTCCGCCACCTGGGAGACGCGGACCACCGCCGCCGGCCGTTTGTCGATCATGCCGTTTTGCACGGTCCTGGCCTCGTCATAGCCGGCGTCGCCGGACGTGATCACCTGCCCGCGGACTTGCTCACGCAGGCCGTCAAAGTTGCTTGCATTCATTTTCTGTACCGTCGATTTCGTCGTGATGTTTCCGACCCGGACGGTGATTGGTGCTCCCAGCCGGCATGACGCCCGGAGGTTTACGAGCACTGTCCTACTCCTCCGGCCGGCCCCCGTCAAGAGGCCGGAGCCGGCGCTTCCTGATGCCCCGGCGGGGCACCCGCGAGTCCTGTGCACGCCACCTGCCGGCGCCTGCCGCGCCCATCCGTTACGGGTGCTGCTCCGAACTCTCCGTGGGCATGCCCCCGGGCGAACCCGGGGAAGAGCCCAGGTCCTGAGGGGACAACGTGAACTGCAGGCCGAGCGCCTTATGGTTGGAAAAGATGAACAAGACGTGGAGGATACGCCCGTGGCGATACGCAAGATAGACGACCGCGAACCCGGGACGGCAGGCGCGGGGCCGGCCGCCAGGGCCGTGCTGAGTATTTCCGGCGCCACCGGGGACACCCGTGGCGTGGCCCTGGTCCTGCACGGCGGGCGGGCGAACAGCTTCGACTCGGTGCGTGGCCGGCACCTGAGTCCTGCGCGGATGCTGCCGTTCGCCCGCGCCCTCCGCAGGGGAGGCGGCGGCCACGGCCTGGCCGTCTGGACCCTGCGGAACAGGTACCGGGGCTGGAACGGAGCGGACATGTCCCCCGTCCAGGATGCCCGGTGGGCGCTTGGGCTCATTGGCCGGGAACACCCCGGGGTTCCTGTCTACCTCCTGGGCCATTCGATGGGCGGTCTGACGGCTCTGCGCGTCGCGGACCATCCGCAGGTGGAAGCCGTCGCCGCCCTGGCGCCCTGGCTCAACGCCGCGACGCCGGTAGAGCCCGTGGCGGGCCGTCGGATCCTGATCGTTCATGGCACAAATGACCGCTGGACCAGTCCCGCGAACTCGCTGGCTTTCGCCCGCCGGGCCGACGGCGTCGCGGAGTCCGTGGACTACGTCTCCCTCAAAGGCGCCGGACACTTCATGTTCCGCCGGGTGGGTTTGTGGAACTCCCTGGCCAACGGCTTCATTCTTGACGCTTTCGCGGCCACTTCTGGGCAGGAGCTCGGGGGCGGCGCCGGTTCGTTCCGCAGCCTGCTCCCGGCCGCCGGAGCCAGCCTTCCCGTGGTGCTGTGATGCCGGATTTTCCGCTCGGCGCCTTCCTGGCGGGCCTGCCGTGGGTGGCAGCGGGCCTGGCTGTACTGCTGGCCGGGACCTTTGCCGTCGCCGTCCGCCAGAGCCGCCATTGCGTGATTGACACCGTCTGGGGCCTCGGCTTCGTCGTGGCCGCTGGCATTTCCTGGCTGCTGTCCGCCGGCGAGGGCGACGGCGGCCGCCGCTTGCTGCTGCTGGCACTCGTGGCAGTCTGGGGCATCCGGCTGGCGGTCCACATCGGCGTCCGTGCCCACGGCGGCCACGAGGACCCCCGTTATGTGGACATGCTCTCTGCCGCTCCCGGGTCCCGCAACGTCTTCGCCCTGCGCAAGGTGTACCTGCCGCAGGGCGTCATTCTGTTCTTTGTCTCGCTCACTGTTCAGGTGGGGATGTTCAGCACCGGCCCCCTCGGTTGGCTGGCGTGGCTGGGGGTGGTGTTCTGGGCGGTGGGCTTCGTTTTCGAGACGGTCGGCGACTGGCAGCTCTCGGCGTTCAAAGCCGATTCCTCCCGGCGCGGCACGGTGCTCAACACCGGGCTCTGGCGGTACACCCGCCACCCCAACTACTTCGGCGACGCCGCTGTCTGGGCCGGGATTTTCCTCGTCGCTGCCGATTCCTGGCCGGGGTTGCTGACGGTCCTCTCCCCCGCCCTGATGATCTGGCTGCTCGCCGGCAAGTCCGGCAAGCCGCTCACCGAGAAGGTCATGTCGGCCCGTCCCGGGTACAGGGAGTACGTGGAATCGACGTCGGGCTTTGTGCCGCTGCCGCCCCGTACGCACCGCAGCGGACGGCAGCCGGGCGCCCGCCGGCCCGGTGGGCGCTGACATGCCCTGGCGCCCCCCGCCCAACGACCGCTTCTACGCCGTCATTGTCCGCACCGGGCAGGCGCTGCGCCGCCTGTTCCGGATCCGGGTGATCGTCACCGGACAGCAGCACCTCCCGGAGCCGGCACTCCGCGGCAGCCGGCGCTCCGGCGCCGTGGTCGCCATCACCCACTTCGGGTACCTCGACTTCGCATTCGCCGAACTCCTGCTGTGGAGCCACAGTCAGGTCCGGATGCGGTTCCTGGTCACGCAGGGCGCGGCCGACCACTGGTTTGCCGGCCCCGCGATCAGTGCCGCGGGACACCTCGTCGTGGGGTACGGTTCAGGCTCTGACGCCTACGATGCCGCCGTGCAGAAACTCCGCGAGGGCGAATACGTTGCGATCCTTCCGGAGGCCGGAGTCAGCCGCAGCTTTAGGGTACGCGAGTGCAAAACCGGCGCGGTGCGGATGGCAGCCGAGGCCGGGGTGCCCATCATTGCCGTATCCGTGTGGGGCGCCCACCGGCTGATGACCCGCCGCCACGGGTTCTCCCCCGCCCGCGCCTGGCGCGCCCCGGTCCGGATCCACGTCAGCGAACCGGTGCATCCTGACCCGGCCCGGGACGCGCAACCCGCCACTGACGTGCTGCGCGCAGCCCTCCAATCCGGTATTGACGCCTGCATCGCGGACTTTCCCCTGACGCCGGCGCCGGGCGCGTGGTGGATGCCGGCCGTGCTCGGCGGCGGAGCACCCTCCGAGGAGGAGCGCCAGCGGCTGGATAAGGCCGAAGGCCCGCGGCGCGCGGGCGGCCGGCGCCCATAAGCCCGCTTATCCGGGCTCTCCTGACTAAACTCCATCGGGTACAAAATCGCACTCAATGGAGAGGTTCCCCTCTGTGGCAAACACAGCCCTGACGCAAAGCGGCATCGGCGAAGAACGCGGCCTCGCCCGAATAGCCCAACGGATGGCGGCGTGGACCGAGAAATGGTTCCCGGACGCCTACGTTTTCGCCCTGGCCGGCGTCATGATCATCGCCGCGGCGGCCCTGGCCATCGGCGCTTCACCGCAGTCGATCGCCGATTCCTTCGGCAACGGGTTCTGGGACCTGACCGCATTCACCCTGCAGATGGCCATGGTGGTGCTGACCGGCTACGTTGTGGCGACGTCCCCGCCCGTGGCCAAGCTGATCAACCGGCTGGCCCTCATCCCCGCGACCGCACGCACCGCGGTGAGCTTCGTGGCGCTGATGTCGATGTCGGTGTCTTTCCTGAACTGGGGCCTGAGCCTCATCTTCGGCGGACTGCTGGCCCGCGCGATCGCCCGCCGCAAGGACCTGACCGTGGACTACCGCGCGCTCGGCGCCGCAGCCTTCATGGGCCTCGGCGCCGTCTGGGCGCTGGGCCTGTCCTCGTCGGCGGCGCAGCTGCAGGCCACAGCGGCCTCGCTGCCGCCGGCCCTGCTGAAGATCACCGGCATCCTGGACTTCGGGACCACTATCTTCACCTGGCAGTCGCTGCTCACCCTGGCCATCCTGATGGCGCTCACCACGGTGATAGCGCATTTCTCGGCGCCGGAGGGCAGATCCATCCGCACCGCGGAGGATCTCGGCGTCGACCTCGACGACGAACCGGCAGCATCGGAGCCGCGCTCCCGACCGGGCGAATGGCTCGAATACAGCATGATCCTGCCCATCCTGGCCGGCATCCTGACGCTCGGCTGGCTGATCTCGCAGTTCCTGACGAAACCTTTCCTGACTGTGGTGAGCAGCCTCAACGGCTACCTGCTGGTCTTCCTGATCCTGGGCCTGGTGCTGCACGGCACCCCGCGGAACTTCCTGCAGGCGGTCACCAAGGCCGTCCCCGCGACGGCGGGCATCCTGGTCCAGTTCCCGCTCTATGCTGCGATGGCCGCAATCCTGACCAAGGCCACCGGCCACGGAGGCATGACGATCTCCGCTCATCTGGCCGAGTTCTTCTCCGACATCGGCAGCGGCGGCGGGTTCGCCGTCGTGATCGCGCTGTACACGGCCCTGCTGGGACTGCTGGTCCCCTCCGGTGGCGGAAAATGGCTGGTCGAGGCGCCCTACGTGATGCAGTCCGCCACGGATGTGCAAATGAACCTGGGCTGGACGGTGCAGATCTACAACATCGCCGAGGCCCTGCCGAACCTGGTCAACCCGTTCTTCATGCTGCCGCTGCTTGCCGTGCTCAAGCTGCGGGCCCGGGACCTCGTGGGGTTCACGTTCCTGCAGTTTGTGTTCCACCTGCCCGTGGTGCTGCTGCTCGTCTGGCTGCTGGGAATGACGTTCGACTTCGTTCCGCCGGTCATGCCGCCCGGTAAGTAATGCACGTGCCTTAAACGCAGCTGACCCGCAGGAATTCTTCTCCTGCGGGTCAGCTGCGTTTAGCGCCGGTTACGCCGGGTCGGAGACCACCAGGGTGTCGGCGCCCTGGACGCGGGCTTTGCCGCTCTCGAGCAGCGGCTCGACGACGGCACGCAGCGCAGCCATCGAGTCGTCCAGTTCCAGCAGCACCGGGTGCTGGAACGCAATCAGCGCCAGCAGGTCCCGGACGGCGGCCCGGGCTTCGTCCTCGGAGAGTTTCGGTTCGTGGCCCAGGAACACGTCCGTGGGCTGGCCGGAGGGCGCGTCAGCACCGCCAGGGTTCTCCCCTGCGGCCGCGAGCTCCGCGTAGCTGATGGCGAAGGCCTCAAGCCGGCCCTTCCGGCTCACGGGTACGCCCTGGCCGAAGGCACTGGCCTTCGGCGCCCGCAACACGATCGCGCCGTGCGCCCCGCTGAGCTCGTCCAGGAACAACCGCTGGACCGTGGCGATGCTGAGCTCGCCCGGGCTGTCCCAGCCGTGCACCGAGGAGTAGTAGCGGCCCACAACATCGCTGAGCTCCACCGAGCCGGTGGCGAGGTCCTCGACCTGCTCGGACGCGGCGGCCTCGGAGCCGTCGCCGAAGACGGGCAGCTTCAGTGCTCCCGGCTCGACGACGACAAGCCGGGACCGCTGGACCGGAACGAGGCCGGCTGCTTCAACGAAGGCCGCGCCGGGGGTGCCCGGTTCAACCTTGGTCCGGAGCAGGGTGACACCCGACGGCGACTGCGCCGCTTCGTGCCGCAGCATGGTCAGCAGCGTGGAGCCCACGCCTGCACGGCGGTGCTGCCGGTCCACCTCGACATAGGCCCACAGCCGCTGGGGGTGCAGCGAGGCTTCGTGGACCACTCCGGCAGCGACCGGGATGGCCACACCGTCAACGACATTCTCCGCCACGATGCAACGCCGCCACGGGGCGTTGCCCGAAGGCGCGAGGGTGCCGCGGAACTGCCGGGCCTGCTCGGTTTCCGGCCCGCCCCAGATTTCCAGCAGCGCCAGATCGTCGCCGTCGCGCCATTCGCGGTAGGTGATCGCCACGGTCAGGCGCCGATCAGCCGTGCGGCCAGGTAGCCCTCCACCTTGTCCAGGGACACACGTTCCTGGCTCATGGTGTCGCGTTCGCGGATCGTGACCGCCTGGTCGTCCAGGGTCTCGAAATCCACCGTGATGCAGAACGGGGTGCCGATTTCGTCCTGGCGGCGGTAGCGGCGGCCAATCGCCCCGGCGTCGTCGAACTCGATGTTCCAGTTCCGGCGCAGCTGGGCGGCGAGGTCCTTGGCCTTTGGGGAGAGGTCCTCGTTGCGGCTCAGCGGCAGCACCGCTGCCTTGACCGGAGCCAGGCGCGGATCGAGCTTGAGCACGGTGCGGACGTCGACGCCGCCCTTGGCGTTGGGCGCCTCGTCCTCGGTGTACGCATCGATCATGAACGCCATGAAGGAGCGGGTGAGCCCGGCGGCCGGTTCAATCACGTACGGGGTGTAGCGCTCGTTGGTGGCCTGGTTGAAGTAGCTCAGATCCGCACCGGAGGCCTTGGAGTGCGTGGAGAGATCGAAGTCGGTGCGGTTGGCGACGCCCTCAAGCTCGCCCCACTCGGAACCGGAGAAGCCGAACCGGTATTCGATGTCCGTGGTGCCCTTGGAGTAGTGGCTGAGCTTCTCCAGCGGGTGCTCGAAGAAGCGCAGGTTCTCTTCCCGGATGCCGAGGCCGGTGTACCAGGACATGCGTTCCTTCATCCAGTACTGGTGCCACTGCTCGTCGGTGCCGGGTTCGACGAAGAATTCCATCTCCATCTGCTCGAATTCGCGGGTGCGGAAGATGAAGTTGCCCGGGGTGATCTCGTTGCGGAACGACTTGCCGATCTGGCCGATGCCGAACGGGGGCTTCTTGCGGGAGGTGGTGAGCACGTTGGAGAAGTTGACGAAGATGCCCTGGGCCGTTTCGGGGCGCAGGTAGCTCAGGCCCTCTTCGCTGGCCACCGGGCCGAGGTAGGTTTTGAGCAGGCCGGAAAACTCCTGGGGTTCGGTCCATTCGCCGCGGGTGCCGCAGTTGGCGCAGGCGATGTCCTTGAGGCCGTTCTCGGCAGGACGGCCCTTCTTCTCCTCGTACTCTTCCTCGAGGTGGTCGGCACGGTAGCGCTTGTGGCAGGAAAGGCACTCAACCAGCGGGTCGGAGAACACATCGACGTGGCCGGACGCTTCCCAGACCTGGCGGGGCAGGATCACCGAGGAATCCAGGCCGACAACGTCGTCGCGGCCGCGGACCACGGACTGCCACCACTGGCGCTTGATGTTTTCCTTCAGCTCAGCGCCCAGGGGGCCGTAGTCCCACGCAGAACGCGAGCCACCATAGATTTCACCGGCCTGGAATACGAAACCCCTGCGCTTGGCGAGGGAAATGATCTGGTCGAGGACGGATTTTGCTGCCATGGGAACTCCACTTTCTACAGGGCCGCTGGGTGCGGTCCGCGGTCTCAGCCCCGGAACCCCGGCTGGTCGCCGGGCGGGGTGCTACGTACGGTGTAATGCAAACTCCTAGCCTACCCGGGCCGCTACCGTCGCAGGGCGCCGCGGGACCACGGCAGGCTGGCCAGGACGATCGCGGCCAGGGTCAGGAGCGTGCCCAGCACGGTGGGCAGCGCCACGACCGTGCCCGGAGCCGGCAGCGCCAGGTCCAGGCCAAGCGATCCCAGCAACTGCCCGGCGATCATGCCGAGCCCGGTAATCAGGACGCCCAGACCGCGGACCAGGAAGGCAGCGACGGCAATGAACACGCAGCCCATGGGCCCACCCAGGTAGTACCACCATTCGCCGGGAAGGCCGTTGCCGGGCCCGGCAACAGCCAGCTTGATCAGCCAGGCAATCCACAGCACGATGCTGCCGGCGATGAAGTTCACCAGCGTCGCGGTGATCGGCGTGCGGTAGTGCACGGTGGCGGTACCGTTCATGGCCTGCTGGAAGCTCATCAGGAAACCGGCGAGCACCGGCAGCAGTACCGGCACCAGCAGTTCCAACGGGTCCGTCCCCGGAGCCGCGGAACTTCCGGTCCCGGCGGCGAAGCGCGGCGACACGGCCCAGGCGACGGCGGCGACGGTCAGCGCGCTGCCGATGACCCGGATTCCGGTGAGCGGCCGCTTGCCCGCAGGGCCGATGCCCATCCGGTCCACGAGCAGTCCGCTGAGGGTCTGGCCGGTGACGGCTGCGACGGTAAAGAGTGCCACACCGAGCAGCCCGACGGTGAAGGACTGGGCAAACACGAAGAGCGCGCCGATGGCACCCGCCAAGACGTAGTAGCGCGGAAAACGGCGTTCGCGCAGGGCCGGCAGGACTTCCGCGAGCCCCGCGCGGCCCTTGGGCAGGACCAGCGAGATCACGACCATCAGCACCAGTCCGGTGCTGAAGCTCACCACCGCAGCGGCCAGGCCGTCGGCCAGGGCCGTTCCGAGGGCACCGTTGATCCGGCCTTGGACGGGGACGAGGAGCCCGGCCGAAACGGCGATGAGTAATCCTGCTGGCAGCGGAAGCCGCGGTGCGTGGGTCATTGGTGCCACCTTCGGTCAGGCATTATTGCTTGTATGAGCAACCCGGAAATTGAAGACATTCCTATCCGCGACGACATGATCCGGCTGGGGCAGCTGCTGAAGCTGGCCAGTTTGGTCGAGGACGGGGTGGAAGCTGCGGAACTGATCAGGAACGGGCTCGTCAAGGTCAATGGCGAGATCGACGACCGGCGCGGCCGCCAACTGCACCACGGCGACACCGTCACCGTGAACGGCCAGACCGTCCGGATCACCACGCCCCACGGAGCCTAGCAAACCCGAACCACCCGCCCGGAGCCCCGCGGAGCCTAGCAAACCCGAACCACCCGCCCGGAGCCCCGCGGCGGCGCCGTCCGGGCTATTTGCGGAGCACCTCATGGGTGAGAAATTCGCCGACGTGGCCGATCTCCTGCTGGTTGATGCCGTGCCACATCCCGGCGTACAGCACCTTGGTGAGTTTAACGTGTTTGCGTACCCAGCCCATGGTGAAGTCGATCTTGTCCGGTGTGATGACCGGATCCTGCTGGTCGCGGCCCCAGAACAGCGGCACCGTCCCGTCCAGTTCGTCGTCGCGGAAGCTGGGGTCACCGCCGGCGTCGACGGCGAAACCGGACAGCCCGACGACGGCGGCATAGTCCGAAGGCCGCCGCCGCAGCAGCGCGGTGGCGAGCGCCATTCCCATGGAAAAACCCAGCAACGTCACGGACGGGTGGTTCGGCCGGACGGCATCGAGCCAGTCCTCCACGTAAGCGGCGGCGTCCTTGACCGCCTCCAGCGAGTATTCGATGGACGCCGTCAGGGGGAACCAGGTGAAGCCCGCGCCGGAGACCAGCGGGGCCCGCAACGAGGCCACCGCGAACTCCGCCGGCAGCATGTCGGCCAGGCTCAGGAGGTCTTGTTCGTTGGCACCGTAGCCGTGGAGCAGGACCAGGAGCGGCTTGCCGGCGCGCTCCTGCTCCGGCTTGGACCAGAGGACGACGGGTTCGGGGAAGGTTGCAGCGGAAGTCATGGCACCATTCTTACAGTTACCCGGACGTAACAACCCCCGGTGGCGTAGCTCTGCCGGAAAAGGGCACCATGGAAAGGTGAACGGAACTGAAGCCCTTGAGAACGTCCCCGAGAACGCCATCACCCACCCCTGGACCCGCTACGTGGCCATGGGTGACTCCTTCACGGAGGGCATTGGCGATCCCGAGCCGGCGAGCCCGGGCGGACACCGCGGCTGGGCTGACCGGGTGGCCGAGGAACTGAGCCGCGGCCACGAGGGCTTCGCCTACGCCAACCTGGCAGTCCGCGGCCGGCTTCTGCAGCAGATCGTGGACCAGCAGCTGGCGCATTGCCTTTCGCTCCGTCCGGATCTGGTGACCCTGTCCGCCGGCGGGAACGATCTGATCCGCCCCGGCGGGGATCCGGACGCCCTGGCCGAGAAGCTGGACTCCGTGGTGCAGATCCTCAGCCTGGCCGGTGCCACCGTGGTGCTCTTCAACGGTCCCGACACCGGGTCCTCGGTGCTGGGCCGGGTACGCAGCAAGGTGGCCATCTACAACGAGAACCTCCGCACCATCGCGGCCCGCCACGACGCCATCATTGCCGACATGTGGTCGCTGCGGCAGCTCCACGATCCGCAAATGTGGGACGCGGACCGCCTGCACTTCTCGCCGCTGGGCCACCACACGATCGCTGCGATGGTGCTGGATTCCCTCAACGTCGAGCACACCCTGGAGCCGCTCTCCCCCAAGCCCCTGCCGCCGAGCAGCTGGCGGCAGGCCCGGTCCGGGGACCTGGTGTGGGCCCGCGAACACTTCGTGCCGTGGGTGGTCCGCCGGATCCGGCACCGTTCCTCCGGCGACGGCATCACGGCCAAGCGTCCCCTTCCGGGGCCGGTCTTCGGTCCCGGAATGCCGCTTGGCTCGGGCGAGGGCCCGCCCGGTACCGAAGATCCCGTGCGTTCCTAACGAACGCCGGGCTGGTTCATCAGCCCGGCGGCCAGCTGGGGCCCGTGGTGATCAAAGCCGTCGGTGGCGCGCACAACATCGTCGGTGAGCGGGGCCGCAGCCATCCGGGAGCGGCCTGCGTTCTGCACACCGACGAACAGCACTTCGGGGACCTCGGAGGCACCAGCGCTCCTGGACGGGGCCAGGGCATTGAGCCGGTCGTTGGCGAAATGCTCGGTGGTGGATGGCAGGTACGAAAGGATCAGTTCTCCCCGGTGCGGCCGTGGGCCGGTCCGGTGGGCAAGCCTCCAGGCGCCGTCTTGAACTGCCACGGGGAGAACAGCCGGATGTGGCGCCACTGCTCAGCCGTGCGTGGGTGCCTCGACGAGGGCAGTGGCGATGCTGTCCGCGTCCTCCAGGGCTGCGAGATAGCGTTCGGCGTCGAGGGCGGCCGCGCAGCCGGTGCCCGCGGCGGTGATCGCCTGGCGGTAGCGGTGGTCCACGGCATCCCCGCACGCGAAGACGCCGGAGAGGTTGGTGACCGTGGTGGGCGAATCGACCCTGATGTAGCCCTCCGCGTCGAGATCCACCTGGCCGTGCAGAAGCTCGGTGCGCGGGACGTGTCCGATGGCGACGAAGATGCCGGTGGCGGCGTGCTCACGGGTGTCGCCGGTGACCGTATCGGTGAGGGTGACGCCGGTGACCTTGCCCTCACCGTGGATGGCGGTGATGGCGGAGTTCCAGGCGAAGGTGATCTTGGGGTTGTCCTTGGCGCGCTGGGCCATGATCCGGGAAGCGCGCAGCTCATTCTTGCGCACGACGACGGTCACGGATTTTCCGAAGCGGGTGAGGAAGGTGGCTTCCTCCATGGCAGAGTCCCCGCCGCCGACGACGATGATGTCCTGGTCACGGAAGAAGAACCCGTCGCAGGTGGCACACCAGGAAACACCGTGGCCGCTGAACTTCTTCTCCTCGGGCAGGCCGAGCTCCTTGTAGGCCGAGCCGGTGGCGAGGATGAGGGCGGGTGCCGCATACGTTTCCCCGGCGCCGGTGACGACCCGTTTGAGGTGCCCGGTGAGCGTCACGTCGGTGACGTCGTCGAACACCACCTGGGCGCCGAACTTCTCGGCCTGGGCCTGCAGTCCGTCCATGAGCTCGGGGCCCTGGACGCCACCCGGGAAGCCGGGGAAGTTCTCCACCTCGGTGGTGTTCATCAGGGCACCTCCGGCGGTGACGGCACCGGCGATGACCAGGGGTGCCAGGCCGGCGCGGGCGGCGTAGATCGCGGCGGTGTATCCGGCGGGGCCGGACCCGATGATGATCAGTTGTTGTGTGCTCACGAGATGTCTCCTGGTGCTGGGAACGGGTTACTTGGCGGCGGGCGTAAGGGAAGCGATGAGTTCCTCGATGCGGGACTTGATGTCGTCGCGGATCGGGCGGACGGCTGCGACGCCCGCCCCGGCCGGGTCTTCGAGTTCCCAGTCCTCGTAGCGTTTGCCCGGAAAGATCGGGCAGGTATCACCGCACCCCATGGTGATGACGACGTCGGATTCCTTCACGGCCTCGGTGGTGAGGACTTTGGGGATTTCGGCGGACATGTCGATGCCGAGTTCGGCCATGGCCTCCACGGCGGCCGGGTTGACCTTGTCGGCAGGCTGGGAGCCGGCGGAACGGACCTCGATCGCTCCCCTGGACAGGGTGGTGAGGAAGGCGGCGGCCATCTGGGAGCGGCCGGCGTTGTGGACGCAGACGAAGAGGACGGAGGGCTTTGGGGTGGTTTCGGTGCTCATGGAGTCTCCTGAAAGGTGAGGGAGTTTAGCGGGAAAGGGTGCTGGGGGTGAAGTAACGTTGGCGGGCCCAGAGGGCCACGTATACCAGTGCAACAAGGACGGGGACTTCGATCAAGGGTCCGACGACGCCTGCGAGGGCCTGGCCGGAGGTGACGCCGAACGTGCCGATCGCGACGGCAATGGCGAGCTCGAAGTTGTTGCCGGCGGCCGTGAAGGCGAGCGTGGTGGTTTTGGCGTAGCCACGGCCCAGCCCCTTACCGATCAGCATGCCGGCGGCAAAGACCACCAGGAAATAGACCAGCAGCGGCACGGCGATCCGGACGACATCCAGCGGGCGGGAGGTGATGGTGCCGCCCTGCAACGCAAAGAGCAGCGTGATGGTGAAGAGCAGGCCATAGAGTGCCCACGGGCCCAGCTTCGGCAGGAATGTCCCCTCGTACCAGTCGCGGCCTTTAGCCTTTTCCCCGAGGGTGCGGGTCAGGAATCCGGCCAGCAGGGGGATCCCCAGGAACACCAGGACGGAGGCGGTGATGGCCCAGAAGGAGAAGTCCGCGCTGGTGGTCGGCAAGCCCAGCAGGGCGGGCAGCAGTTGCAGGTAGAACCAGCCCAGCGCGCCGAACGCCACCACCTGGAAGACGGAGTTGATAGCCACCAGGACGGCGGCGGCTTCGCGGTCGCCGCAGGCGAGGTCGTTCCAGATCATCACCATGGCGATGCAGCGGGCCAGTCCCACAATGATCAGGCCTGTGCGGTACTCGGGCAGGTCCGGGATGAAGATCCAGGCCAGCGCGAACATAAACGCGGGCGCCAGGACCCAGTTCAGCACCAGGGAGGTGATCATGAGTTTGCGGTCCCCGACCACGCGGCGCGTCTGGTCGTAGCGGACTTTGGCGAGCACCGGGTACATCATGACCAGCAACCCGATGGCAATCGGCAGCGACACCTCGCCGACCGTGACCGACTCAAGCGCGGTGTTCAGTCCCGGGACGAAGGTGCCCAACAGCAGCCCCAGGACCATGGCGGCCATGATCCACACCGGCAGGAAACGGTCCAGGGTGGAGAGCTTGCCGACGACAGCGGCCTCGCCTCCCTGGGTGGGCGACAAATCAGTCTGGATGCTCACGGGGCTCCTGTGGTTCTCGGCCGTACTGGGTTTCAAGCGATATATTGATACTTGTCGATATGCAGTATGTCCGGCTATATCGATGAATGTCAATCCATGTGCATAATGGACACATGGATTCTCTGCAAACTCTGGGGCCCGACGTCGACGGCGCCCGCTGCGTACCGTCCGGCCGGTCTGGTCTCAGCGCAGAAGACGCCCGGCGCACGGCCCTCGTGTTCAAGGCCCTGGCCGATCCCAACCGGCTGCGTCTGCTCTCCATCGTCAAGGGCGAGGCCTCCGGTGAATCGTGCGTGTGTGAGCTCACCGAGCCGCTGGACCTGGGTCAGCCCACGGTGTCCCATCACCTGAAAATTCTGGTCGACGCAGGCCTGCTGCACCGCGAAAAACGCGGTACCTGGGCGTACTACTCCCTCGTACCCGGCGCTATGGAGCGGACGGCCGGCCTCCTGGCTTCCCTGTAACCTGCGGTCAGGGCCGCCAACTTCTCTTCACCGGTCGGCTCTTCGGGCAGCAGCGGAATGAGCGCGAAACGGTCCGTCAGTTTGTGCACCTTCGTGATCTGTTCGATTTCGCTCGTTGCGCGGGCCCGCAGAAACGGCGTCTGCGGATGTGCGGCGGCGATCGAGTTGTTGATCACCCAGGCCCACGGATAAATCCCGGCCCGTTCCAAATCTCCTTTGAGTTCCTCGGCTTCGAGCACGGGCGTCGTTTCGGCCAAGGTCACGAGAATGACCTTGGTCTGTGCCGGATCCTGCAGCCGCATGAGCGGTGTCACGAATCCCATCGTGTCACCGACCTGGCGGGCGATCTCCCGGTGGTAGGAACCGGTGGCGTCCAGAAGCAGCAGCGTGTGGCCGGTCGGTGCCGTGTCGATGACCACGAAGTGCCGGCGGGATTCCTGCACCACCCTTGAGAACTGCCGGAACACCGCGACTTCGTCCGTGCACGGGGACATCAGGTCTTCTGCGAGGGCCGCGCGCCCGTCCTCGTCCAGGCTTCGGCCCTTGGTCTCCATCACATGGCGTCGATACTCCGCAATGGCCGCTTCCGGATCGATGCGCGAAACCGTCAGGCCCGGGATGGAACCGTGGAGGGTTTCGGTGAGGTGGGCCGCGGGATCAGTGGTGGTGAGGTGCACCGCATGCCCGCGCCGGGCGAGAGCGACTGCAATGGCGGCAGCCACGGTGGTCTTCCCCACCCCGCCTTTGCCCATGCACAGTACGAGGCCGTGGCCGTCGAGCTCCACTTCGTTCACCAGGGCAGCCAGCGGCGCGTCTTCAACGTCGGGCACGAGCGCGCCGTCACCGGTGATGTCGGCACCGGAAGTGGCCGCGAACAGGGACTCAAGCGCCGGGATGCCGACCATGTTGCCCGGCAACAGGTCCAGGACGTCCCGGGGCAGGGCGGCGACGGCCTTGGGTATGGCTGCGATGGCCGCAGCTTCCCGGGCGCGCAGGGCCTGCGCCAGGTCCTCGTCGCCGGCGGCCTCGGGCAGGACGCCGTTGACAACGACATAGCCGCCGCCGATTCCGATCTGGTTGAGTTCGAGGTACGTCCGCTCAATCTCGGTCAGGGACGAGGTCTGCGCGCGGGCGACCAGGACAAGCCGGGTCCTCGCCGGGTCTGTGAGGGCCTGGACCGCCTTGGCGTAGACCTGCTTATGCTTCTCCAGGCCCGACAACGGGCCCAGGCAGGACGGGTCGCCCTTGCCCGCCTCAAGAAAATTTGTCCACGACCCGGGCAGTTGCAAGAGCCGGATCGTGTGGCCGGTCGGGGCGGTATCGAAGACGATGTGGTCATACTCCCCGTAGGAGGTATCGTCGGCGAGCAGGTTCGTAAACTCATCGAAAGATGCGATCTCCGTCGTACAGGAACCCGAGAGGCTTTCGGAAATGCCGGCCAGCTCCGCCTCGGGCAAGAGACCGCGGACGGGTCCGATGATCCGTTCGCGGTAGGCGTCGGCAGCCTGCTCCGGGTCAATCTCCAGCGCAAAGAGACCCGGCACCTCCTTGATGGCAGTGACGGCGTTTCCGATCGTGAGGCCGAAAACCTGCCCGACGTTGGACGCAGGGTCAGTACTGACAAGAAGTACGTTTTGACCGGCTTTGGCCAGGGTAAGCGCTGTGGCGCAGGCTACGGAGGTCTTGCCCACGCCGCCTTTGCCGGTGAAGAACAGGAACCGGGGTGCGTTGTCCAGAAACTTCACGCCCGGACCTAACTGCAGCTCGAGGTGCCGCCGCAGCAGCCGCTGGACTTGTCGCCCAGGCCGAGGTCCGGGCGCGGCTGCGGTTCCACCTTCGCTTCGCCCAGTCCGGCAAAGGCGAGCAGCGTGCCCCGGCCCGGGTAGTTCCCGGTGGCCACCGTGACGCCGTCGACGGTGGTGAGCGGAAGGCCCTTGGATCCAACCAGGTGCATGAATCCACGGACCGTTTCGTCCGACGCGAAGGCGGTCGGCTCGCTGGCCAGGTTGTAGCGCGCAATGTCAGCACCGAGGCCTTTCAGATGCCGGACGTCCGCGGTGATATCCACCAGTGACTGGTCTACGTCGGGGCCGCAAACACCGGTGTCACAGCACAGAGCGGATTCGTAGATGCGGATGGCAGGCATGTGGTTCTCCTCGGATTTCCTGGCGTTTCGATGCGATACCGAAACACTGGGCCCTCTTCAAGGTCTTCCCCGCAGGGCAGTCCTTAGCAGAATAAGTGCCCACGGACAGTATATCGATAATTGTCGATAGATGAAAGCTGGTTTGGCAGGTCCGGGCGGGCACGTTGCAGAGGGGCCGGGCGTTAGGCTGGAAGCACCCCTTTCGAAAGGCCCGGTACCGTGAGCAGTATGTTCTTTTGGATCATCGTTTTGTCATTCCTGATCCCGATGGCGATGCGCTACTACAAAAAGTCGGTGCGCGGCCGGAACCAGAACCAGGGCCTGTCCGGCGGCCCGGACCAGTTCGGGCAGTTTCCCGGCGACCCGTCCGGGGGCAGTGCCGGCCGCTACCCCGGGCAACAGAGCAACCAGCCCCGCGACGGATTCACCCAACGCGATTACTACGGTGGCTTCGGCCAGCTCGGTGCACCGCAACCGCCGGCCACCCCGCAGCCCCCGGTCCCCTATGAGGACAGCCCTGAGTATCTGAACAACCCGCCGCAGGCTTGGCGGCCGCCGGCGGCGCAGCAGCAGCCCCCGGCCCCGGCGCCGGAGGCGCCTGCCCCGCCGTCGGCTCCGCAGGGGTTCCGGGCCCGAAAACTTGCCGAACTTGATCAGCGCTACAGCGAGGGCGAGCTCTCCATGGAGGACTACATGGCCCAGCGCGCGGAGATCATGAAGGGCTAGCGAAAGCGGCGTCCGCGGCGGTGACCGTTCCTGCCGTCCTCCCGGGAGCCTTGTGGTGGTGCCAGGACAAAGTGGGGGGCCGCCACCAGCTCCGGCACATACGGCCAGCCATCGCTGCCCGGCGGCAGCTCCGCGCCGCTGTGCTGGACGTGTCCTTGCGCGCCTCCTCTTGTGCCGGCGACTGCAAGCAACGAGGGGCCACCCGCAGCCCGGATGGGCGCGACGTGACCCCGCGTTGTGCTGGAAGGAAAGACCTGTCAGTCGACCTGCGGGAACCCGAGGTCGATCACGGACGTGGACGGGTCCGGCCAGCGGGTGGTCACGACCTTGCCACGGGTGTAAAAGCGGATGCTTTCCGGGCCGTACATGTGGGTGTCGCCGAAGAGCGAGTTCTTCCAACCGCCGAAGGAGAACGTCCCCACCGGCACTGGGATCGGCACGTTGACGCCCACCATGCCTGCCTCGACGTCGAATTCGAACTGCCGGGCGGCGCCGCCGTCGCGGGTGAAAATCGCCACGCCGTTGCCGAACTCGTTGTCGTTGACCAGCGTGACGGCGTCGGCGTAGGTCTCAACGCGGACCACGGACAGGACGGGTCCGAAGATTTCGTCGTCGTAAACCTTCATGCCGGGCTTGACGTGGTCCACCAGGCTGACGCCGATGAAGAAGCCGTGGGAGTCGAACGTCTGGTCCCGTCCGTCCACCACCACAGAGGCGCCCTCGTCCGCGGCGCCGGCCACGTAGGAGGCCACCTTGTTCCGGTGCTCCGCGGTGATGAGCGGTCCCATCTGCGAGGCCGGGTCCGTGCCGGGACCGATCTTGAGCGTGGCCATCCGGGTTTTGATCCCCTCGACGAGTTCGTCGGCGATGTTCCCGACGGCGACAAGGACACTGACAGCCATGCAGCGCTCGCCCGCGGACCCGTAGGCTGCGGAAACGGCGGCGTCTGCGGCCATGTCCAGGTCCGCGTCCGGGAGCACCACCATGTGGTTTTTGGCGCCGCCCAGGGCCTGGACCCGCTTGCCGTTCTCGGCGGCGCGCTTGTAGATCGACTGGGCGATCGGCGTTGAGCCGACAAAACTGACGGCCTTCACATCCGGGTGCTCCAGCAGGACATCGACGGCTTCCTTGTCGCCGTGCACCACGTTGAGGACACCGTCGGGCAGGCCGGCTTCGGCGAAAGCCTGCGCAATGAAGAGGGCCGGGGACGGATCTTTTTCGCTCGGCTTGAGCAGCACCGTGTTGCCGCAGGCAAGGGCGCTGCCAATCATCCACAGCGGCACCATGGCGGGGAAGTTGAAGGGCGTGATGCAGGCGACGACGCCGACCGGCTGGCGGACGGAGTGGACATCCACCCCGCTGGACACCTGCTCGGAGCGTTCCCCCTTGAGCGCGTGGGAGAGGCCCGTGGCGAATTCGATGTTCTCCAGGCCGCGGGTGATCTCGCCCTCCGCGTCGGAGAGGACCTTGCCGTGCTCGCTGGTCAGCAGGGCAGCCAGTTCGGGCCGGCGCTGCATCAGCAGTTCGCGGACCCGGAAGAAGATGGCGGTGCGTTTGGCCAGGCTCGTGGCGCGCCAACCCGGAAGGGCGGCACGGGCGGCGGCGACGGCTTCCTCGACCCGGGCGGCGGAGGCCAGGGCTACTTCCTTTTCCTGTTCGCCGGTAGCGGGGTTGAAGACGGGGCCGTAGCGCTCGGCGTCGGACACCAGAGCGCCGTTGATGAAGTGCGGAATACGTTCCATGGGGTGCATCGCTTTCTCAAGAGTTTGGAGGTCTAGCTGGCGGGCTCGAGCGAGCCGTCCACCAACTTGACGATTGCCGAGCAGTCCGTTCCGGACTGGCCGGCGTCGATAAGCCGCTGGAAAAGCTGCTGGACGTGCGTACCGATTTCCAGCGGCGTGCCCGTGTCCGCCGCGGCGCTGATGGCAAGCCCGATATCCTTGTTGGCCAGCTCAGCGGTGAACGTCGGTGCAAAGCCGTTGTTGGAGGCGGCGGTGGGGACCACACCAGCCACCGGGTACCAGGTGCGCAGCGCCCAGCTGTCGCCGGAGGAAACAGAGGCGATGTCCCAGAAGACCTGCTTGTCCAGGCCGAGCCGGTCAGCAAGCACGGCGCCCTCGGCGGTGGAGGCGAGGTTGATGAAGAGCATCAGGTTGTTGCAGATCTTGGCGGCCTGCCCGGTGGTGGCACCGCCGGTGGGAATGATGTTGGCCGCCATCGGACGGATGTACTCGGTGGCGTCCGCGACTGCGCCGGCTTCGCCGCCGATCATGAACGTCAACGTGGCAGCCTTGGCGCCGCTCATCCCGCCGGAGACCGGCGCGTCGACGAAGCGGAAGCCTGCCTCCGCTGCGGCGTCGTGCAAAGCCTGTGCCGAGGCGATATCGATCGTGGAGGAATCCACCAGCAGGGTTTTCGTGTCTGCGTGGGCCAGCACACCGTCAGTGCCAAGGTAGACGGTGCGGGCATGCTCACCCTTGGGGAGCATGGTGAAGACGACGTCGGCGCCCTGCACCGCCTCGGCGATGCTGCCCGCGGGCTTGACTCCCCCGGCCTCGGCGGCGGCTACGGCCTCGGCGTTGAGGTCAAAGCCGCGCACCTCGTTGCCGGCGTTGGCGAGGTTCACCGACATAGACCCGCCCATGTTTCCCAGTCCGATCCAAGCGATTACTGCCATGGCTAAGCTCCTTTGCTTTGCGTTTGCTGTGCGTCCAGCATCACATCCTGTTAGAGTGCAATCAAGGTAAAAACTTACAGAGGGCATGTGCATCAATGCACATCATGTGATGTTGAGGAGTTCCGGTGGACCTGAGGCGGCTTCCAAGTCCGGACGACCTGCTCATCCTGCTGACCGTGGCCCGCCTGGGCCGGTTCAATGCAGTGGCGGAAACGCTGGGCACCACCCACACCACTATTTCCCGCCGGATTCTCGCGCTGGACAAACAGCTTGGCGGGCGAACTCTGGAACGAAGCCCCCAGGGTTGGGAGCTGACGGACCTGGGCAATGAGGCGGTCGCGGCCGCCGAGGCGATCGAGGGTACCCTCGGTGCGCTCACGAACCGCATCGCCCAGTCCGAGGACGTGCTATCGGGTCTGGTGCGGATCAGCACCCCGGATGGCTTTGGTGCGGAGTTCGTCGCCCCGGCGCTGGTCCGGCTCCAGCGCCGGCATCCGCTGCTGAACGTGGAAATTCTCAGCGCCACACGCAAGGTCAGCCAGAATCGGTCCGGCGTGGATCTCGAGGTGGTGGTGGGCAATCTGGACGTCAGCAATGCGCAGACCATTTTCCTGGCCAACTACTTCCTCCGGCTTTATGCCAGTCCGCAATATGCCCGCGAACACGGCCTTCCGGAAACGCTCGACGACGTCCGGCAGCACGGGTTCGTCTCCTACGTCGAGTCCGCGCTGCAGGTCGCCGAACTCGGCCACCGATCGACCCAGCTGCCCATGCCCCGCTCCAGCTTCCAGGCCACCAGCATCTTCGCCCAGCTTGAGGCCGTCCGGCGGGGCGGCGGGATCGGTCTGCTACCCAACTTCCTGGCGGTCGGGGACCCCGCGTTCCTGCCGGTACTGCCGGACGACTTCCAACGGCAACTGCCGATCTGGGCGGCGGCCCGCCCGGAATCACTGCGCTCAGCCCCGGTGCAGGCCGTCCTTGAGGCGCTTCGGACCGAAATCTCCGAACGCCAAGAGATCCTGGCAGGCTGAGCCGCCTCCGCCGACCTGCGTTTGTCCGCTGAGCCCGGTTCGCCCGCTGGGCCGGGCACCACAACAGCCCGGCCCCGTCATCCGGGGCCGGGCTGTTGTGGTGAGCCGCTACTGTTTACTGCCTGCTATTTTTTGCTGGCTGCAAGAAGGTCGGCGGTGCCCTGGGCGTCGGCGGCGTCGACGTCGTGCAGGGAGATTCCGCGGGTTTCCTTGAGGAAGAACACCGCCACCATGGTGACCATGCAGGCGCCGAGTAGGTACACGGCGACCGGAGTGGATGACTTGAACTGGCTCAGGAGGGCGACAGCGATGATCGGGGCCATCGAACCTGCCACGATCGAGGTGACCTGGTAGCCCAGGGACACGCCGGAGTAGCGCATCCGGGTCGGGAACATTTCGGCCATGATGGCTGGCTGGCCGGCGTACATGAGCGAGTGGAACAGCAGACCGATGGTGATCGCCGCGAGGATGATGAGGTCGTTCTTGGTGTCCATCATCGGGAAGGCGAAGAAACCCCAGGTGCCGCCCAGGACGGCGCCCGCCATGTAGACCGGCTTGCGGCCCAAGCGGTCGGACATGCGGCCGACCATCGGGATCACTGCGAAGTGGATGAAGTGTGCCACCAGCAGCAGGAGAAGGATGCGGGCGGTGTCCGTCTGCACGATGACCTTCAGGTAGGTGATGGAGAACGTCACCACGAGGTAGTAGAGGATGTTCTCCGCGAAGCGCAGCCCCATGGCGGTGAAGACGCCGCGGGGGTAGCGGCGGAACACTTCGCCCACGCCGTAGCCCTTCTTCTCGACGGTAACTTCCTTCTGGGCCTCCAGGAAGATGGGGGCGTCCGTGACCTTGGTCCGGATGTAGTAGCCCACCAGCACGATCACGGCGGAGAGCCAGAAGGCCACGCGCCAGCCCCAGCTGAGGAAGTCGGCGGAGGACAGTGTGGAGGAGAGAACGAACAGGACGGCCGTGGCCAGCAGGTTGCCCAGCGGAACAGCGGACTGCGGCCACGCGGACCAGAAGCCGCGGGACTTGCTGGGGCTGTGCTCGGCGACGAGGAGGACGGCGCCGCCCCATTCACCGCCAACGGCGAAGCCCTGGGCGAAGCGCAGGAAAACCAGGAGGGCCGGGGCCCAGTAGCCGATCTGCTGGAAGGTCGGGAGGCAGCCCATCAGGAAGGTGGAGACGCCGACCAGGACGATGCTGAGCTGGAGCAGTTGTTTGCGGCCGAACTTGTCGCCGAAGTGGCCAAAGACGATGCCGCCGATCGGGCGGGCGACAAAACCGACGGCGTAGGTGAGGAAGGCAGCAATGATGCCGTCCAGTTCCGTGCCGGAGTTGGGGAAGAAGGCCTTGCCGAACACGAGGGTGGCGGCCGAGGCGTAGAGGAAGAACTCATACCATTCGACGACCGTGCCGGCCATCGAGGCCGTTACTACCTTTTTCAGTCCGGACGACTTGACGTCTTCCTCTTCCGGGCGCCTGGCGGCGGCTTTTTGCGTACTCATGTCGACTCCTTCGGTGTCGCCTTCGACACCCTGTGGGACCATTGGGAGGAGGGCGCTTGTGACATTGGACACGCTGCGCCATTCCCAACGAGTATGAGCCCTTCAGTCCTGAGCCTCAACGGCCATTAGTGCAGAGCGCATCTGCAAAAACGCACATTACTCGCACTTTTCTGCTGCCGGACTACCCGAAGAAGTACTGCTTGAGCTGGGCATCAAGCTGGCCGATCTCGGTCAGGAAGCCATCATGGCCGATCGGGGCCTCGATGGTGTGCACCGGAACTTTGCCTGGCAGGGCCTCGGCGAGCGCTTGGGTCTGGGTCGGGAAGTACAGGCGGTCCGAGTCGACTGCTGCCAGCAAAAATTCGGCGGTGGCCGGGGCCAGGGCCTCCGCGAGGGTGCCGCGGCCCCGGCTGATGTCGTGGCTCATCAGCGCCTCGGTGATGGCGATGTAGCTGTTGGCGTCGAAGCGTCGGACCAGCTTGTTGCCTTGATGGTCAAGGTAGCTTTCCACCTGGTAGCGCCCGCGTCCGGCGAGGGATCCGGCTTCCAGCGGAGCCTCCGAGTCCTGGGCGTTCCGGCCGAAACGGCCGTCGAGTTCGGCAGCCGAGCGGTAGGTGATGTGCGCGATCCGCCGGGCCAGGGCCAGGCCCGCTACCGGTTCCGGCCCGCCGTAGTAGTCCCCGCCCTTGAAGTTGGGGTCCTGCCGGATGGCGAGCGTTTGCGCCTGGGCGAACGCTATTTGTTCTGCGGTGCTGCTGGGGCCGACGGAGAACACGCCGCAGCGCTGGACCCGGTCCGGGTGGCTGACGGCCCACTCCAGGGCGCGGGCGCCGCCCAGGGATCCGCCCAGCACGGCGTACCAGCTTCGGATGCCCAGGGCGTCCGTGAGCCGGGCCTCAGCCTCTGTAGTGTCCCGCAACGTCACGAGCGGGAAGCGTGAGCCCCACGGTTTTCCGTCGGGCGCCGTCGACGAGGGCCCGGTGGAACCGTAGCAGCCGCCAAGGATGTTGATGGAGACCACGAAGTATCTGTCTGTGTCCACCGGGGCGCCCGGTCCCGCCAGTTGCTCCCACCAGCCGGGTTCGTCGCTGTCGCCCCGGGTGACGTGGGTGTCCCCCGTGAGGGCATGTTCGATCAGGACCGCGTTCGAGGCCTCCGCGTTGAGGGTGCCCCAGGTCTCGAAGCCGAGGATGACCTCGGGCAGTGTGGAGCCGCATTCGAGCGCGAGGGATCCGATGGGTAAGTACTGGACGGTCCCGTCAGGAACGGAGCCGTCCGGGGCGGAGGAGGGCTTGCTTGCGGGGGCACCGGTGCGGGTGACGGCAATCGTCATGTGAGGACCTAACTTCGCGCTTGCCCGCCGTCAGCTGACCGGCGGGCCAGGTCTTCACCCGGGGCACCCCGCCGCAAAAGGAGGGTTGCCGGCCAGCAAGCCGGGGCTGTCACTGGCACTCATGACCTCCCCTGAGTCTACGAAACCGGTTGCCGGAATGGCGAAGATTGTGACTTCCATGTGACAGCCGGGCCCCTCAGCCCCGAATGGATCAGGCGGTCTTGGCTGCCCGGAAGCCGGCATCGAGGTCCGCGATGATGTCATCGATATGCTCAAGCCCCACCGAGAGCCGGACCAGGCCGGGGTGGACGCCGGCAACGGCCTGCTGCTCCGGGGAGAGCTGGCTGTGCGTGGTCGACGCCGGGTGGATGACCAGGGAGCGCACGTCGCCGATGTTTGCCACGTGCGAGTGCAGTTCCAGGGCGTCGACGAAGCGCTTTCCGGCGTCCGCTCCCCCGGCGAGGTTGAAGGAGACGACGGCGCCTGTCCCCTTGGGCCCGTACTTGCGGCCGCGCTCGTACCAGGGGCTGGACGGCAGCCCGGCATAGGCAACGGATTCGACGTCGTCGCGCGCTTCCAGCCATCCGGCCACCTTGACGGCGTTGGCGACGTGCCGTTCCATCCGCAGGCTGAGGGTCTCGATGCCCTGGGCGATGAGGAAGGCATTGAACGGGGAGACGGCGGAGCCGAGGTCCCGCAGCAGCTGGACGCGGGCTTTGAGGATAAAGGAGAGGTTGGCGCCGAGGGCACCGTCCGCACCGAGGTCGCGGGCGTAGACCAGGCCGTTGTAGGTGGTGTCCGGGGTGTTGAAGCCGGGGAACCGCTCCGGGTCCTTGCTGAAGTCGAAGTTGCCGGAGTCCACGATGACGCCGGCGATCGCCGTTCCGTGACCGCCAAGGTACTTGGTGGCCGAATGCACCACAATGTCCGCGCCCCACTCAATGGGCCTGATGAGGAACGGCGTGGACAGGGTGTTGTCCACTATCAACGGCACTCCGGCTTCATGGGCCACCTGGGAGATGCCCTCAATGTCCAGCACGTCCTGGCGCGGGTTGGAGACCGCTTCGCCGAAGAACAGCTTGGTGTTGGGCTGCACCGCATTCCGCCATTGCGCCAGGTTGTCCGGGTCCGCCACGAACGTTACGGAGATACCGAACTTCTTCAGGGTGTGTGCCAGCAGGTTGTACGTGCCGCCATAGAGGCTGGGGCTGGCCACCACATGGTCCCCGGCCTCGGCGACGTTCAGGATCGCGAGGGTTTCCGCGGCCTGTCCGGAGCTGAGCAGCAGTGCTGCGAGTCCGCCTTCCAGGCTGGCCACGCGCTGCTCCACAGCGTCCTGGGTGGGGTTGCCGATCCTGGTGTAGATCGGCGCCAGTTCGGCCAGCGCGAACCGGTTGGCGGCGCTCTCGGCACTGGGGAAGACAAACGACGTCGTCTGGTAGATGGGCAGCGACCGGGCGCCGGTGGCGCTGTCCGGCTCCTGGCCGGCGTGGATCTGGCGGGTTTCAAAGGACCAGGCACTGGACATGGGACAACTCCTAAAGGTCCGGGCACAGTCTGCCCGCAGCCTTCCGGCCCGGGCGGCACTGGCGCCGCGCTTGCCCCCCGGCGGGCGCCGGACGGCCAGGTCTTCACCCGGGGCACCCCACCGCGAGACGAGGGTTGCCGGCCAGCAAGCCGGGGCCGTGCGCTGGCACTCATGACCTGACCCCAGTCTAGGAACCGGTTCAGGCCGTGGATAGCTTTGTGACGAACATGTCATGGCCGGGGAGCCGTCCCGGGCGGCGCTTCCTGTCATCGTGGCGACCCCGCGAGCCCTGTGAAAGCCGTCCCGCCGGTCATCCCCTCCCGGTTAGGGCACCCTAAGCTGAGAGGCGCATCACAAAGTGCCAAGATGAGGGCATGCGCATGGATCACGTCTCTTACGCCTGTGAACAAGATGGCCTCGCTGCCACCACCAAACGAATTGCGTCTGCCCTCGGCGTCGAAGCCGTGAAGGGCGGAGTCCACCCCCGGTTCGGGACCCGCAACATGATTATCCCGCTCGCGGCACACAAGTACGTTGAGGTGGTGGAGGTGCTGAACCATCCCGCCTCGGACAAAGCTCCCTTCGGCCAGGCTGTCCGCGCCCGGTCGGCGGCGGGCGGCGGGTGGATGGGCTGGTGCGTGGAAGTGGACGATCTCGCCCCGTTCGAGGAGCGGCTGGGACGCGCCGCTGTCAACGGCAACCGCAAGTTTCCGGACGGCCGCGAACTGGTCTGGAAACAGATCGGCATTCTCGGCCTCATCGCCGATCCCCAGGTCCCTTACATGCTGAAATGGGAAGGCGATCCGGAACTCCACCCGTCCAAGGCCTACGAGAGCAACGTCAAGATGTCCGCCCTCACCATCGCCGGCTCCGCAGAGCGCGTCACCGAGTGGCTCGGCGTTCCGGTGGAGAAGCCGCTGGAGGATGTGGCCGTGAACTGGCTCGCTCCGCGCGGTACACCGGGCATCCTTTCTGTCACCTTCGAGACGGCCTCCGGAGCAGTCACCATCTGACGCTTTTCCGCCCCAACACTTCGGCCGCCATCAGCGGGTGCCAATGGCGCCACCCCCCGATGGCGGCCGAATTCGTTAAACGCCGGTCCCGGGAACCACCGGGGTCGTGGAGCCAACGAACCCTCAGCCCAGGCCGATCGCCTTGCCGAACAGACTGAAGCCGACGAACGCCACGATGTCCAGCACGGCGTGCGCGATCACCAGCGGCATCACCCGGCGGGTCCGGGTGTAGATGAGCGCGAAGATGACGCCCATGATGGCGTTGCCGACGAAGGGACCGAAGCCCTGGTACAGGTGGTAGCTGCCACGCAGCATGGAGCTCGCAAAAATTATCAGGGGGACGCTCCAGCCGAGCTTGCCCAGCCGGTCCACCAGGTAGCCCACCACGATCACTTCCTCCACGATGCCGTGCCGGACCGCGGAGAGGATGAGCACCGGCACCGTCCACCAGTAGGAGTCCAGCCCACTGGGGATAATCGCCGTCGTCATCCCCAGCGCCCGGCCTGCGGCGTAGAGACCCAGCGACGGGATTCCGATGAGCGCGGCCAGGCCCAGGCCCTGGAGCAGGTCCTTGCCGGGGCGCGCGAAGGTGAACCCAAGCTTGCCGCAGGCTGCGGCGGCCGTGCGGTGTTCGGCGAGGAAATAGATCACCAGTGCCACGGGCACCAGGGCAAAGATGATGTCCAGCAGCTGGTAGGTGAGGTCAAAGTACTCCCGGGTGCTTTGCGAGCGGTTCAGCGTGGAGGTCGCTTCCGCCAGGGGAGCCCGGGTCATTTTGTCCAGCAGTTGCACCACCGAATACACGGCTGACTGCCCCAGCGACAGGCCCAAAACTATCCACACTTCTATCCGCAGCCGACGGCGCGAGGGAACCAACATGTTCCTATCTTGCCCGCAGATACCGGTAGTTTCCTGAAACCGCTTGTTGCCACAGGATGCGCGCCGGCCGGGCCTATGCTTGGTGGTTATGAGTGCGCCCGGAAAAATCATTATGATCCGGCACGGCCAGTCCGCGGCCAACGCCGATACCTCGATCTATAACAGGGTCCCGGATTACCGGATCCCGCTGACGGAGCTCGGCATCGAACAGGCCCGGGCGGCCGGCGAAGAGGTCCGGCGGCTGCTGGACGGCACGCCGGTCTGCGTCTACGTCTCGCCCTACCTGCGGGCCTACCAGACCCTGGAGGCGCTCAATCTCGGCCCGCTGGTGGAGCGGGTGATCGAAGAGCCGCGGCTGCGCGAGCAAGACTGGGCCAATTTCCAGATCACCGGCGAAATTGAGGACCAAAAGGAACTCCGCAACGCCTACGGCCACTTTTTTTACCGGTTCCGGGAGGGCGAGTCCGGCTCCGATGTCTATGACCGGATCTCCTCCTTCATGGAAACGCTGTACCGCCACTGGTCCCGGCCGGACTACGCACCCAACGCTTTGTTCGTGACCCACGGGCTGACGATGCGGCTGTTCTGCATGCGCTGGTTCCATTGGTCGGTGGAGTACTTCGAGTCCCTCAACAACCCCGACAACGCCGAGGTCCGCACCCTGCACCGCAGCACGGACGGCAAGTACGAGCTGGATAAGCCGTTCAGCCAGTGGGAGCCCAGACGGGTCGATGAAACCGTCCTGGATGCCCCGCCGATGTTCTTCTAGCGGGCGCGTACCCCGGCCCGCCAGACGGCGTGCGTCAACGGCATGCCGGGCCGGTAGGCCAGGTGGGTGGCGGACGGGGCGTTGAGAAGGTGGAGGTCCGCGCGGTGCCCGACGGCGATCGAGCCGACACCGCGTTCGCCGTCGGCGTCCTTCCCGGATTCCCGGCCGAGGGCCAGCGCCCCGCCGTACGTGGCCGCGCGCACGGCCTCGTGGACACTGAGCCGCATCTGCAGCACGGCCGTGGTGACGCCGAACGCCATCGAACTCGTGTAGGACGTGCCCGGGTTGCAGTTGGACGCCAGCGCGAGCTGGACACCGGCGTCGAGCAGCTCCCGGCCAGGTGCCAGCGGTTGCCGGGTGGACAGGTCGCAGGCCGGCAGGCACGTGGCCACCGTCCCGCGGCCGGCGCCTCCGCCGGTGTCCCAGCCGGACCAGCTGGCGGCAAGGGCGTCGATGTCGGCGCCGGAGAGGTGGTTCACGTGGTCCACGCTGGCCGCGCCGAATTCCACCGCGAGCCGCACCCCGGGGCCCTCCCCCAGCTGGTTGCCGTGCACCCTCAAGCCCAGTCCCGCGTCCTTGCAGGCCTGGAGCACCCGCCGGGACTGGTCCTCGGTGAAGGCCCCCTGCTCGCAGAAGACATCGGCCCAGCGCACAAACGGCCGGACGGCGGATAGCATGGGGCCGCAGACCAGCTCGGTGTAGCCCTCAGCGTCCATTCCTGCCGGCACCAGGTGCGCGCCAAGGTAGGTGACCTCGTCAGCCACGGTGGAGGCAATCCGGGCGCTGCGGGCCTCGTGCTCCACGTCCAGGCCGTAGCCGGTCTTGGTTTCGAGGTAGGTGGTGCCCTGGGAGACGGCCTCGGCGACCCGCCCCATGGCCAGGCGGGTGAGGTCGAAGTCACTGGTGGCCCGGGTGGCCTCCATGGTCACGGCTATGCCGCCGGCGCTGTAGTTCTCCCCCGCCATCCGGGCTTCGAATTCGGCCGTCCGGTCGCCGGCGAAGATCAGGTGGGTGTGCGAGTCGACCCAGCCCGGCAGCATGGCGCGGCCGCCCGCGTTGACGGCTTCGTCGGCGGCGGGCGCGTCAGCGGCCCGGCCCAGCCAGGCGATGCGTTCGCCCTCAATCACCACGGCCGCGTCCTTGAGGACCCGGTGTTCGAGGTCCTGGGTCATCAGCTCGGCAAGGTTGGTGATCAGGGTGCTCATGGGTCCATTCTTCAGGGCCGGATGGACCAGCGCGTGGCCGCCAGCGCCTCCGCTGTCCGGGATGCCGGACCGGGGGTTGCTGCCTTGCCGGTGCCCTGGCCTGCGAGGATCAGCCTTGCGGCCAGCTCGGCGATGCCGGAGGACGTCTGGAAGCCGTAGCCGCCCTGTCCGGCGAGCCAGAAGAACCCGGCGGCTTCGGCGTCGAATCCCACGACCGGGATGCCGTCGGCAGCCTCGGTCCGCAGCCCGGTCCAGGCCCGGCTGATGGTGCCGATCCCCATCGTCGTGACGGTGTTGAGTTGAGTGATCAGCGCCTCGATGTCCCCGGGGTTCGGCCGGGCGTCTTCGGGGCCGCTCGGCACCGTTTCGGACGGCGAAATCAGCACCTGCCGCCGTCCGTCGGGCCGGAAGTAGAAGCTGTCGGTCGATGCCACCATCGGACAGCCTTGCGGCAGGGGATGTTCGACGTCGACAATCGCGGCCGTGCGCCGGTAGGGCTGCAGGCCGAGCTTTTCGACGCCGCTAAGTACCGCCAGTTCGTCCGCCCAGGCACCGGCGGCATTGACCACGACGGCGCTCTGCAGGGCTTCCTGCCCGGCACCGAGCTCCCAGCCTGACCCGAGGCGCTGGGCCGAATGGACCTTGGCGCCGGTGATAATGTCCACGCCGCCTTCGACGGCCCGCTCCCGGTGGTCTTCGAGCAGCAGGGAGGCGTTGCAGGCGAAGGATCCCGAATCCAGGCCGGCAGCGGTAAACGAGTCCGGCTTCAGCGCGGGACAGATCTCCAGCGCCTCGGCGTGGCTGATCCGCTGCATGAACCCGCTGGCCTGTTCCAGGACGGCGTCCTCGTCTCCGATCAGCATGAACCGGCGTGGCGAGAGCACGGGTTCGGGCCGGGTGCCCTCGTGGATGCCGATAAGTTCCAGCGTGCGCATGGTCAGCTCCCGGACCACGGGCGGGCCGTAGCTGGGAATCAGCTGCCGGGCCGAGCGCGCGGAGGTGTGGTAGCCCAGGGACTGCTCGGCTTCGAGCAGGGCCACGCTGCATTTCCCGGCAAGGGCGGAGGCAAGGGACAGGCCGGCAATGCCGCCGCCGACGATCACAACATCGTATTTCGCTGACATGCCTCCATCCTTGCACCCCGCAGGAGGTCCCGTCAGTAGTTTCGCGGCGGCGCCCGGATCCGGCCCGGCTGCGGTGCGGATCCGGCTACGCGGCGGCGTCCACCGCGGCCCGGCTGCGCACGAACGCCTGCACGCACTCCTCGACGTCTTCGGCGCTGTGCGCGGCCGAGAGCTGGACGCGGATCCGGGCCGCCCCCTTGGGCACCACCGGGTAGCTGAAAGCCGTGACGAAGACACCGTTGTGCAACATGGCGTCCGCCACCTTGGCGGCCATCACGGCATCTCCGAACATCACCGGCACAATGGCGTGCTCGCCCGGGAGCAGCCCGAAGCCTTCCTCGGACATCCGGCGCCGGAACAGGGCCGCGTTGGCGAAGAGTTTGCTGCGCAGTTCGCCGGAGTTCTCCACGAGGTCCAGGGCCTTGAGCGTCGCCGCGACGATGGCCGGGGCCAGCGAGTTGGAGAACAGGTAGGGACGGGCCTTCTGGCGGAGCATGGCGACGACTTCACGGCGGCCGGAGACGTACCCGCCGGAGGCGCCGCCCAGGGCTTTGCCGAAGGTGCCGGTGTAGATGTCCACCCGGTCCGAGACGCCGGCGTGCTCCGGGGTGCCGGCCCCGCTGGCGCCCATGAAGCCGACGGCGTGGGAATCATCCACCATGACCATGGCGTCATATTTTTCGGCGAGGTCGCAGATGGCTTCGAGCGGGGCAAGGAAGCCGTCCATGGAGAAGACGCCGTCCGTGACGATGATCTTGCGGCGGGCCGGGTTCGCCTGGGTGCTGGCCTCGACTAACTTGGCCTCCAGGTCCGCCATGTCCTGGTTCGCGTAGCGGAAGCGCTGGGCCTTGCAGAGCCGGATGCCGTCGATGATCGAGGCGTGGTTCAGCGCGTCGGAGATGACAGCGTCCTCCGGCCCGAACAGCGATTCAAACACACCGCCGTTGGCGTCGAAGCAGCTGGAGAACAGGATGGTGTCCTCGGTGCCGAGGAACCTCGAGACACGCTCCTCAAGGGCCAGATGCAGGTCCTGGGTGCCGCAGATGAACCGGACGCTGGCCATGCCGAAGCCGCGCTCGTCCATCGCGGACTTGGCGGCTGCGATGATGTCCGGGTGGTCCGCGAGACCCAGATAGTTGTTGGCGCAGAAATTCAGCACGTCCGCGCTGGAGCCGCCGATTTGGCCGGCTTTGATGTGGTTGGCCTGCGGCGAGTCAATATGACGCTCGGTCTTGAACAGGCCGGCGCTGCGGATCTCGTCCAGCTCGTGCTGCAACTGGTCCTTGATGGCTGAATACATTTCGGTGGGCTCCTCAGTTGGTGGGTCGGTGTGGCCTGGCGATCGGCGGGTTAGAAGCAGGTCCAGTCGAGGACCACCTTGCCGCCCACTCCGGCGCGGGCGACGTCGAAGCCCTTCTCCCAGTCGGTGGCCGGCAGGGTGTCCGTGACCACGGCAGAGATGTTGGCGCGCAGGACCGGGTTGGAGGACAGCATGGCGCTCATCGCGTACCAGGTCTCAAACATTTCCCGGCCATAAATGCCCTTCATGGTCAGCATATGCGTGACCACTTTGCCCCAATCAATGTCGATGGACTGACTGGGCAGTCCCAGCATCGCGATCCGGCCGCCGTGGTTCATGTTCTCGATCATCTCAGGCAGCGCTGTGGGGTGCCCGGACATTTCCATGCCGATGTCGAATCCCTCGCGCATGCCCAGCTCGCGCTGGGCGTCCTTGACCCGGGTCGTGGAGACATCGATCGCGAGGTCCACGCCAAGGCTTCGGGCCAGTTCCAGCCGCGGAGCAGAGACGTCGGTGATGGCGATCTTGCGGGCGCCGGCATGGCGGGCCACGGCGATGGCCATCAGCCCGATGGGCCCGGCGCCGGTGATGAGCACATCCTCGCCGACCAGAGGGAAGCTCAGCGCGGTATGGACGGCGTTGCCGAAGGGGTCAAATATGGCTCCCAGTTCCGGAGTGACGGAGGGGTCCTGGTGCACCCAGACGTTGGTCTCGGGAATCACGACGAACTCTGCGAACGCGCCGTCGCGCTGGACGCCGACGCTGACGGTGTTGATGCACATCTGCTTGCGGCCTGCCCGGCAGTTGCGGCAGATGCCGCAGACGATATGGCCTTCGCCGGAGACCCGGTCACCGACCTTGACGTCCAGGACGTCACCGCCGGCCTCCACGACTTCGCCGTAGAACTCATGCCCCGCGATCAGGGGGGCATTGATGATGCCCTGCGCCCACGCGTCCCAGGACTGGACGTGCAGGTCGGTACCGCAGATCCCGGTGGTCAGCACGCGGATTTTGACCTCGCCCGGGCCGGTTTCCGGTTCCGGCCGGTCCACCAGTTCGAAACCGGCATGGGCGCCTGCCTTGTAAAGAGCCTTCATGGGCCTTCCTAACTGCGCCCGTGGCCAGGCACCTTCGGTCCGCTGCCGCGGCAGCGCATGGGAGTCAACTTCCCCCATTAGAGCCGCTGGAACGCATTAGTACAACCGGGATTTTCTCAATCGACGGTTAAGCCCAGCCTTGTGCATAGACTGGCTGCATGGAAATCCACCAGCTGGAAATGCTCCGCGAGCTTGGCGCGCTGGGGAGCGTCAAGGCCGTCGCCGAAACCCTGCTCGTTACCCCGTCGGCGGTGTCCCAGCAGCTGGCAGCCCTGCAGAGATCCGTCGAGGTGCCGCTCACCCGCAAGGAAGGCAGGAACCTGGTCCTGACCGAGGCGGGGCAGGTGCTGGCGGACGCCGGAGCCGCCGTCGTCAGCGCCATGGCCGATGCGAGGACGGCACTCGGCGCGTACCACGGCTCGCCGGTGGCGCCGGTGACGCTGAGCGGGTTCCACAGTGCCGGCCAGGCCCTGTTCGCCCCGCTCGCCCGGCTGCTCGCCGGGCCGGGGCAGCCGCGGATCCTGCTCACGGACGAGGACGTGGCGCAGCAGGATTTTCCGGCCCTGACGGCCCGGTATGATCTGGTGCTGGCCCACCGGATGGACCACAGCCCGCGCTGGCCCGAGGAGCGGGTGGCGGTGATCCCGCTCGCCCATGAGCCGCTGGACGTGGCCTTGCCGGCCGGGCACCGGCTGGCCGGGCAGCGGGCGGTGACGGCGGACGACGTCGTCGGCGAACCCTGGGTGACCAGCCGTGCAGGCTACTCCCCTGCGGACGTGCTCTCCGCCGTCGCTGCCGTCTCCAGCCGGGAGCTGAACATCGTCCACCGGATCAACGACTACTCCACCGTGGCGGCACTCGTGGTGACCGGGAGCGTGATCGGGTTGCTGCCACGGTACACGGCCCGGCCGGTGCTGAGTCCGGATATTGTGCTCCGGCCCTTGGAAGGCATCAGCACCCGGCGGCGGATCGACATCCTCGCCCGTCCGGAGAACCTTAAACGCAGATCGGTCATGATGGTCTGCGACGCGTTGCAGGCCATCATGACCGATCTGGTGGGCGGCTAGGGCCTAGCCGCCGACGCTAACCTTCGACGCCGAGGCGCTGCAGGATCAGTTCACGGACCCGGCCGGCGTCGGCCTGGCCGCGCGTGGCCTTCATGACGCCGCCCACAATGGCGCCGACCGCCTGGATCTTGCCCCCGCGGATCTTGTCCGCGACGCCGGGCTGGGCAGCGAGGGCCGCGTCGATGGCCTCGAGCAGGGGGCCGTCGTCGGAGACCACGGCCAGGCCGCGCTTGGCCACGATTTCCGCCGGGGTGCCCTCGCCGGCCAGTACGCCGTCGAGGACCTCGGTGGCCATCTTGTTGTTGATCTTGCCGTCCTCGACCATCGTGTTCAGTTCCACGATGGTCGTCGGTGCGACGCCGAGCTGGCCGGGGTCGACGTCGGCGTTCTTGGCACGCCCCACGATCTCGCCCATCCACCACTTGCGGGCCACGGTCGCGGTGGCACCGGCGGCAATGGTTTCCTCGATTTCATCCATCACGCCGGCGTTGACGACGTCACGGAACTCCAGGTCCGAGTAACCCCAGTCGGCCTGCAGGCGCTTGCGGCGCGCGGCCGGCGGCTCGGGCAGGGTGGCCCGGAGCTCCTCAACCCATTCCCGCGACGCGAGAATCGGCACGAGGTCCGGTTCCGGGAAGTAACGGTAGTCGTCGGCGTCGGACTTGGGCCGGCCCGAGGTGGTGGAGCGGGTGTCTTCGTGCCAGTGGCGGGTTTCCTGGATCACCGGTTCGCCGGAGTCCAGCACGGCGGCGTGTCGCTGGATCTCGTACCGGACGGCGTGTTCGACGGCGCGCAGCGAGTTGACGTTCTTCGTTTCGGAGCGGATGCCGAAGCGTTCGCGGCCGTGCGGGCGCAGCGAGACGTTGGCGTCGCAGCGGACGTTGCCGCGCTCCATCTTCGCATCCGAAACACCGAGGTTCTTGACGATCTCGCGGACCGCGGCCACGTAGGCCTTGGCGAGTTCGGGTGCCCGGCTGCCGGCACCCTCGATCGGCTTGGTGACAATCTCGACCAGCGGCACACCGGAGCGGTTGTAATCCACGAGGGAGTAATCCGCGCCCTGGATGCGGCCGGTGGCGCCGCCCATGTGGGTGAGCTTGCCGGCATCCTCCTCCATGTGGGCGCGTTCGATTTCGACGCGGAACATGGTGCCGTCTGCGAGCTCAATGTCCAGATAGCCGTCGTACGCGATGGGCTCGTCGTACTGGGAGGTCTGGAAGTTCTTCGGGGTGTCCGGGTAGAAGTAGTTCTTCCGGGCGAAGCGGCAGGTTTCAGCGATCTTGCAGTTCAGCGCCAGGCCGATCTTGATGGAGGATTCAATCGCGGTCTTGTTCACCACGGGCAGCACGCCGGGCATGCCCAAATCCACCTCGTTGACGTTCGTGTTGGGCTCGTCGCCGAAGACGTTGGGAGCCGAGGAGAACATCTTGGTCTTGGTGTTGAGCTCGACGTGGACCTCGAAGCCCAGGACGGGATCGTACTTCTCCATCGCCTCTTCGAAGCTGAGGGTTGCATCAGTCATTAGCGGGAACCTCCGTGGCTCAGGGCGGCGTTGCGGGGGGAAGTGCCGGCGGCGTCCGTCAGTGAAGGAGCACGGTCCAGCAGCGGGCCGCCCCACTGGGCCTCCAGCAGGGATTCAAGGACTGCGCCGACGCGGTACAGCCGGGCGTCCCGGCGGGCCGGGGCGAGCAGCTGGACGCCCACCGGCAGGCCGTCCTCCTCGGCCAGGCCGCCGGGCAGGGAAAGCCCGGGTACGCCGGCCATGTTGGCGGGAATGGTGGCAACGTCGTTGAGGTACATCGCCAGCGGATCGCTGAGCTTCTCACCGAGCTTGAAGGCCGTGGTGGGCGCCGTCGGGGAAATCAGCACATCGGCCTGGGCGAACGCGGCGTCGAAGTCGCGCTGGATCAGGGTGCGCACCTTCTGGGCCGAGCCGTAGTAGGCGTCGTAGTAGCCGGCGCTCAGCGCGTAGGTGCCCAGGATGATGCGGCGCTTGACCTCGTCGCCGAAGCCCGCGGCGCGGGTGGCAGCCATGACGCGTTCGATCGTCATCGGGCCGTCCTCGGGCAGGGCCCGCAGGCCGTACCGGACGCCGTCGAACTTGGCGAGGTTGGAGGAGGCCTCCGAGGGCATGATCAGGTAGTAGGCGCCCAGCGCGTATTTGAAGTTGGGGCAGGAGACCTCAACGATTTCCGCGCCGGCGGCCTTGAGCAGCTCGAGGGATTCGTTGAAACGCTTCTCGACGCCGGCCTGGTAGCCCTCGCCGTGCAGTTCCTTGATAATGCCGATCTTCATGCCCCGCACGTTGCCCATCGACGCGGCGGCCACGAGGTCCTCGAGCGGGTCCGGCAGCGAGGTGGAGTCATGCGGGTCGTGCCCGCCGATGACCTGGTGCAGCAGGGCGGAGTCGAGCACGGTGCGCGAGACCGGGCCGATCTGGTCCAGTGAGGAGGCCATGGCGATGGCACCGTAGCGGGACACGCCGCCGTAGGTGGGCTTCACTCCGACGGTGCCGGTAACGGCGCCGGGCTGGCGGATGGAGCCGCCGGTGTCGGTGCCGAGGGCCAGCGGGGCCTCGAAGGCCGCGACGGCGGCAGCGGAACCGCCGCCGGAGCCGCCAGGAATCCGGTCCAGGTCCCAGGGGTTGTGGGTGGGGCCGTACGCGGAGTGCTCGGTGGAGGAGCCCATCGCGAATTCGTCCAGGTTGGTTTTGCCCAGGATGGGCATTTTGGCGGCGCGCAGGCGCTTGACCACGGTGGCGTCGTAGGGGCTGTGCCAGCCTTCGAGGATCTTCGAGCCGGCGGTGGTGGGCTGGCCGACGGTGACGATCAGGTCCTTGACGGCGATCGGCACACCGGCGAGGGCGTGCAGCTCGTTGGCGGCGGCGCCCCCGGCGGCGCGGATTGCGTCCACCTCGGCGGCGACGGCGAGCGCCTCGTCCGTGTTGACGTGGAGGAAGGCGTGGACCTTGCCGTCGACGGCGGCGATGCGGTCCAGATGGGCCTGGGTGACCTCGACGGCGGTGACCTCCCGGGCGGCGAGCTTGCTGGCCAGCGTCGCGGCGGAGGAGCGGATCAGTTCGTTGTTCTCAGTCATGCTCTTAGCCCTCATCCAGGATTGCCGGGACCTTGAAGCGGCCCTCGTACGCGTCGGGGGCGCCGGAGAGTGCCTGCTCGGCGGTGAAAGTGTGGCCCACGATGTCCTCACGGAACACGTTCGTCAGCGGGATGGGGTGGGACGTGGCCGGGACATCATCACCGGCGGCAACACTTACAGATTTCACTGAATCGACGATGACGGCGAGTTCGCCGGCCATCCGGTCCAGCTCTTCAGCACTCATCTCGATGTGCGCGAGTCGCGCGAGATGCGCGACGTCGTCGCGGTTGATCGCAGCCATGGATCTCCCCTGCAGGTAAAGGATTATTTTCCGTCCCAGTCTACGTGGGTTCGGGGTCGCCGCCGTCCGGCCCGTCACCGCCGCGCTACCGGCACCGAACGAGACTGTCGGGTCCGGAAAATCTCCGAATTCGACAGTCTCGTTGTTTTTTGTGGTGCTCGTGGGGTTGTCAGCCGATGCCGATGGCTCCGGTGAGGACTCCGACTCCCAACATGATCAGGGAGATGACCGCGGTGCGCCAGAGGACCTTCTTGTGGTGGTCGCCCAGGTCCACCTTGGCGAGGGAAACCAGCAGCAGGATCGCGGGGACCAGGGGGCTCTGCAGGTGGAACGGCTGGCCGGTGATGGACGCGCGGGCCATGTCCGCGGCGCTGACGCCGTAGTGGGCCGCGGTCTCGCTGAGCACCGGCAGTGCGCCGAAGTAGAAGGCGTCGTTGCTCATGAAGAACGTCATGGGGATGCTCAGCACGCCGGTAATGATGGCCATGAACGGACCCATGTCGGCGGGGATGATGGCGACGAGCCATTCCGACATCGCCTTGACCATGCCGGTGCCGTTGAGGACGCCGGTGAGGACTGCCGCGGCCATGACCATACTCACGACGGCAACGATCGACGGGGCGTGCGCGATGAGCTGGGCGCCCTGGTCCTTGACCTTCGGGAAATTGACCAGCAGGGCGATGGCGGAACCCACCATAAAGACGAATGGGAGCGGAATGATGTTGGCGACGAGCGTGACCATGACGGCAACCGTCAGGCCGAGGTTGAACCAGAACAGCTTGGGACGCAGTGTCTTGCGGTTGGGGTCCAGTGCGGTGTCCGCCATGGCGGAATCGCGGTCGTCGACCAGGTCCTCGGTGCGTTCCAGGACCGCGACGGAGGAACCGCCCGCTGAGGGGCTTCCGGCGGCGGGGGCGCCCCCGGCAGGGCCGGAGGACTTGCGGCCGAAACCGAAGCGGCCGGCGCCGCCCAGCGGCGAGCCGCCGTCGAACGTGTCAGCGGTACCCCAAATTTCCGGCGCGGCGCTGCGCAGCCGGTTGCGTTCCTGCAGGCCCAGGAGCCAGGCGAAGACGAACACGACGATGAGTCCTGCGATCAGCGACGGAATCATGGGAACAAAGACGTCGTTGACGTCAAGCTTCAGCGCGGTGGCTGCACGGGCGGTGGGGCCGCCCCACGGCAGGATGTTCATGGTGCCGTTGGCCAGCCCGGCGACGCAGGTCAGGACCACGGGGCTCATCTTGAGGCGGAGGTAGACCGGCAGCATGGCCGCGGTGGTCAAAATAAAGGTGGTGGAGCCGTCGCCGTCGAGCGAAACCGCGGCGGCGAGGACGGCGGTGCCGAGGACCACCTTGGCGGGGTCGTTGCCGAGTTTGCGCAGGATGAACCGCACCAGGGGGTCGAAGAGCCCGACGTCGATCATCAGGCCGAAGTAGATGATGGCGAACATGAGCAGGGCTGCCGTGGACGTCATTGATTTCATGGAGTCCATCACCATGGGGCCGATGCCCAGCCCGGCGCCGGCGAAGAGTCCAAAGACGGTGGGGACGAGAATGAGCGCCAGGACCGGCGTCAGCTTCTTCGTCATGATCAGCACCATGAATACCGCGATCATGGTGAATCCTAGTAATACCAGCACGGCCGGCTCCTTCGTTGTTGTACGCACCACCCCGGTGTGATGCGTACAACAGACGTTAGAGTGGCGCACGTCACGGCCGGGCCTTTGCCTCCCTTGATTGGCATACTGCTTGTTGGACGCATTTTGCGCATTGTGCTCACACCCAAGGAGGTCCGCTGTGCTCCGTTCCACCGTCCGGAGTTTCACCGGCCGCGCTCCCCTGCGGTTTTCCACCCAGACCGTGTTGCTTCAGCTGGCGGTGGTGGTGCTGGTGGTGCTCCTGACCAGCGCCGTCCACGGCTGGCTGACCTACGACCGGTTGGGACGCGAGGCGGAGAACCAGGCCCTGACGCTGGCCCGGACCGTAGCCTCGGACCCGCAGGTGCGGGTGGATGTCCAGGACATCAGCGCCCGGCCCGGCACTCCCCCGGCCGCTGAACTCCTGGCCGGGCCCCTGATGGCCGCGGCAGAGGGCGCCCGCACCCGCACCGGCGCGCTGTTTGTGGTGATCACCGACGAGACCGGCTTGCGGCTGGCGCACCCGGACGCCGAGCGGCTGGGCGAACGGGTCAGCACCGACCCTTCCGAAGCCCTCTCCGGCAAGGACGTCACTACCCGGAACACCGGAACCCTCGGTCCCTCGGCCGGCGCCAAGGTACCGGTGTACGCCCCGGACTCGAACACCGTGGTGGGCGAGGTCAGCGTGGGCTACTCCACCGAGACCATCGGCCAAAGCCTGGCCCGGGACATCGTTCCGATCGCCCTGACCGCCGCCGGTGCGTTGCTGGTGGGCGTCCTCGCCTCCTTCCTGCTGCGCCGGCGCCTCCAGCGGCTGACACTGGGCCTGGAACCGGAGGAAATCAGCACTTTGGTCCACGACCAGGTGGCGGTCCTGCAGGGCGTCGACGACGGCGTAATTGGCGTCGCGGCGGACGGCCGGATCAGCGTTTTCAACTCCGCCGCCCGGCGCCTGCTGGGCCGGCCCGATCTCACCGGAACGCCGTGGGCAGAGGCAGAGGTGCCCGCCCCGCTGCTGCGGCTCACCCGGGCGGACGCTGCGGAAGGCGACGCGGTGGAGTTCGTCGCCGGAGGCCGGGTGCTGGTGGCGAGCGCCCGGAAGGCGCTGCACGGCCGCGAGGACCTGGGTTGGGTTCTCATGCTGCGGGACCGGACCGAGCTCCAGCAGCTGACCCGCCAGCTCGACGCCGTGGGCACCCTGTCCGCCGCCCTCCGGGCCCAGCGGCACGAGTTCGCCAACCAGGTGCACACCATTGCCGGCTTTCTCAGCCTTGGACAGCCCCAGCAGGCCCGCGACTACCTGGCCCGGCTGGCCGCCACCGGACCGCTGAAATTCCCGGTGGACCAGGCCGAGCTGCTCCAGGACCCTTACCTGCAGGCCTTCCTGGGCGCCAAGGGCGTGGAAGCGGATGAACGCGGCGTGAGCCTGCGTCTCGGCCCTGAAACGCTGGTCCGGGGCCAGGTCACCGAACCGCAGGAAGTCACCACGGTCCTGGGGAACCTGATCGACAACGCCGTGAACGCCGCCGTCGGCGGCTCGGCGCCGGAGCGCTGGGTGGAGGTGGAGGTACTCGACGAGCCCGGCGCCGGCGGCGGCACGCTGCTGATCGTCGTCGGCGATTCCGGCGACGGGCTGCCCGACGCGCCCGGCGACCGGGCAGTGGACGACCGTGCAGTGGGCGACGACGCGGTGTTTGCCGAGGGATTCAGCACCGCAAAACGCCCGGCCCGGGCGGGTGCCGGGCAGGGGCTCGGCCTCGCCCTGGCCCGCCAGCTGGCGCGCCGCCGCGGCGGGGACGTGCGGGTCCTGGACCGCGGTTCAGCGGGAGGACCCGGGGCGGTGTTCATGGCGACGCTGCCGGGAACCATCCAATTCAACGAAAAGGACAACGATGTCTGAGGATTTCCGGGTGTTGATTGTGGACGACGACTTCCATGTCGCCAAGCTGCATGCAGCCTATGTGGATTCCGTGGCAGGGTTCCTGGCGCTGGCGCCCGCCGGTTCGGCGTCACAGGCACTGCAGGCCATCCATAGCCTGCGCCCGGACCTGGTGCTGCTGGATGTCTACCTGCCCGACGCTTCCGGCCTGGATTTGCTCCACCAGCTGGACGTGGACACCATGATCCTCAGCGCCGCCTCGGATACTGCCTCGCTCCGGGTCGCGTTCCGGCGCGGCGCACTGGGCTACTTGCTGAAGCCGTTCACGGCCGAATCCCTCTCCCGGCAGCTGCGCTCCTACGCACGATACCGGCGGATCCTGGCCCAGCCGGGGAACGCCACCCAGGACACGGTGGAGCGGGCCAAGCGCGCGCTCATTCCGGGGGACGTCCCGGTCACGGCCAAACCGCGGTCCGCCACGGAAGCGGCCGTCCTGGAATCGCTCGAACCGGATGAGCAGTATTCGGCGGCCGAGGTCGCCGCCCGGGTGGGAGTGTCCCGGGCCACCGCCCAGCGGTACCTGTCAGCGCTCGCGGACGACGGCGCCGTCGACATCCAGCTGCGGTACGGCAGCACCGGGCGGCCGGAGCACCGTTACGGACTCCCGCCCGGCACCGGTACCTGATGCGGCCCGGCAACGCTGTCAGTTGCTGATATCCCCGCTCTTGCGGAAGGCGTTGCTGCGGGCGTGCTCGTGAACGCGGCTGAGGGCCTCAATCTGGGACCGGGCGTCGTCCGCGAGCGCGGTGAACTGGGCGGGGTCCAGCCCCAGCTCGGGTGCCAGTTCCGTCAGGGTCTGCCAGCCGCCGAGCTTACCCAGCACCGCTGCGCGCATCAACTCCGCCTCCAGCACCATGGTCATCGGGGACCGGCGCACGATGCGCCCGTTGAGCTTGAGCCGGCCGACGTGCTCGGCCACCCACGCAGCCGCCTGGCGGTGCGGCCGCTGCCGCAGGCCCAACTGGCGGATCAGGGCGCGAAGCTCGGCCCGCTCCCGGGTGATCTCCTCGCTGACGCGGGAAATGTCGGCCGACACCGGGGTGTCGGCAAAGGCCGCCGCCATGCGCTGGATCCGGGATACGCCGGCGGTGGAGCCGGTCAGGTGGTCCGAAAGGTAGAGGCCGAGGAGCTTCCCGTCGAGTGAATCGGGGATGTGCGCTGCCATGGTTCCTCCAGATTACGTGCGCGCCAACATGCTTCGATGAACCCAAACCCTACCCCAACGCATCAGCGGCCCTCCCCGGCACTTGCCGTTCCGCCTGCGAGCTCCTGGCGGTAGACGAGCAACTTGATGTCCGTGTCCGGCACGATCCAGTCGCGATCCGGTGCCCGTTGGAAACCGGTTTTGAGGTACAGCCCATGGGCGCTTTCCCAGGTCAGGCCGGTGGTCAGGGCCACGGCGTTGATTCCCGGCAACACCCGGGCATGGTCGAGGATGGCGTGGACCATGGCCTTGCCCGCCCCGCTGCGCTGGACGGCGGGGTCCACCACGAGCATCCGGAATTCCAGCTCATCGCTCAGGGCAATGTCCGCGTAGGGTTCGCCGGCGACGGCCAGCGTCACGGAGCCCACAACGCGCCCGGCGCGTTCGGCTACCCAGATGGTGGCGTGAGCGGCCCGCCGGGAGACGTCCTGGATTTGGCGCATGTACGGGTGGTCTGCGCTCTCGAAATAGCCTGCGGCCAAGTAGGCATCTGTGGTGATGCGCGCGATGGCGTCGTAGTCGGCGGGAACCGCGGAACGGATGAGGATCTGGGAATGCACGTGTCCATGCTACGGGCGGGTGCGCCACTCCGGTCCCCGGACACCGGTTTTCTGTGATTGAACTATCAAAACAGCGTCTGCCGCAGCCGGTTACAGCGGGAATTTGCCGGCGAGCTCCAAGGTCCCGGCGCAGGTCCAGGCGGCGAGGCGTTCGTCGTCGGAGGGTCCGCCGGCGAGCGGGCTGGTCAGCCGGGGGCGGCGGACCCAGCACCCGGCCTCCTCGGCGATCAAGGCTCCCGCGGCGAAGTCGTGTTCGTTCAGGCCGCGTTCACCGTAGGCATCATGGGTGCCGTCCGCGACGAGGCAGAGGTCCAGGGCGGCTGAGCCGAGGCGGCGGACGTCGGCGAAGCCGTCCATGATGCTGCCCAGACCGGCCGCCTGTTCGGCCCGGACGCCGGGGTGGTAACTGAATCCGGTAGCCAGGATCTGTCCGGTGCGCCCGGCGACCGGACCGGACAGCTGCGTCAGCCTGCCGGCCTCCTTCAGCCACGCGCCCTGGCCACGGAGGGCATAGTACGTCCGGCCCAGGGCCGGAGCGTTCACGACGCCGGCCAGCCAGACGCCGTCGGGGTCCGCGACGGCCACCGACGTGGCGTAGTACACGATGTTGCGGATGAAGTTGGTGGTGCCGTCGAGAGGGTCAACGGACCAGCGGTAGCCGCTGGGCGAAGCGGGCAGGACGGTGCCGCCTTCCTCCCCGGTGATGGTGTCGAACGGCCGCGCCGCGGTGATGACGTCCCGGACGGCGGTTTCCGCGGCGAGGTCGAAGGCGGTCACCCAGTCCCCGGAGTCGCCCTTGTTGCTGACGTCCAGGCCGGCTGCGTTCCGGCCGGCCAGGACGTGGGCCCCGGCGGCTGCCGCCCGCTGCGCGAGGTCCAGCAACGCGGCCGGACGGTCGCCGGACCCGGCCGGGTGTGCGGCACTCACTCGGGGACCACCTCCTGATGGTTTTCTTCGGCGTCCTCGCGGGCACCGTCGCCTTCGCCGCTGCCGGCGGGGTCCCCGGCAGCTGCGCCGGCGGCGGCCCCAGGGTCCCCGGCAGGGGCCGCCGGGCCGTCGGCGAGGAGGGCGCGGAAGCCGTCCTCATCCAGGACCGGCACGCCGAGCTGTTCGGCCTTGTCCAGTTTGGTGCCTGCGTTGTCGCCGGCCACCAGGAAATCAGTTTTCTTCGACACGGAGCCGGCAGCCTTGCCGCCGCGGATCAGGATGGCTTCCTTCGCCTCGTCCCGGCTGAAACCCTCCAGGCTCCCGGTCACCACGATTGTCAGGCCCTCCAGCGTCCGTGGCCTGGACTCGTCGCGTTCGTCCTGCATCCGGACGCCGTCGGCCGCCCAGCCGTCCACGATCTCGCGGTGCCAGTCCTCGGTGAACCATTCGGTCAGAGCGGCCGCGATCACCGGCCCGACGCCGTCGACGTGCGCAAGCTCCTCCTCGGAGGCCTGCCGGATGGCGTCCATGCTGCCGAACGCCGTGGCGAGGGCGCGGGAAGCGCGGGGTCCGACGTGCCGGATGGACAGCGCCACCAGAACCCGCCAGAGCGGCTGGGCCTTGGCCTTCGCCAGCTCGCGGAACAGCTTCTCGGTGCTGGCCGTGGGCTTGGACGGCGTCTTCGCGCTGCCTCGGCTGTAGAAGTACGGCACCAGCTCAAACTCGCCGGTGGCGACGCCCTTGGACCGTTTTTCGCGCCGGATGCGCACGTCCGCGAGGTCTTCGGGCTTGAGCCGGAACAGATTCGCCTCGGTGGTGAGCGGTGCTGTGTCCGGCTCGGCGGGCTGGGTCAGGGCGATGGCAGCTTCCCAGCCGAGGGCTTCGATGTCGAAGGCACCGCGGCCGGCGAGGTGGAACACCCGTTCGCGCAACTGCGACGGGCAGGACCGGGCGTTGGGGCAGCGGATGTCCACGTCCCCCTCTTTGGCCGGCGCCAGCGGCGTGCCGCAGGCAGGGCATTCGGTGGGCATCACAAATTCGCGGACCGGCGGATCCTGCTCCCCGCGCAGGGCCAGGACGGGGCCCACGATCTCCGGAATGACGTCCCCGGCTTTGCGCAGCACCACGATGTCACCGATCATGACGCCCTTGGCCTTGACCACCTCCTGGTTGTGCAAGGTGGCCATCTCCACAGTGGAACCGGCCACCTTGACCGGTTCCATCAGGCCAAACGGGGTCACCCGGCCGGTGCGGCCCACGTTGACCGCGATGTCCAACAGTTTGGTGTGGACTTCCTCGGGCGGGTATTTGTAGGCGACGGCCCAGCGTGGAACCCGGGAGGTATAGCCGAGGGCCCGCTGGGTGCCGAAGTTATCGACCTTGACTACGATGCCGTCGATCTCGTGGGCCAGGCTGTGGCGTTTGTCGCCGTACCGGGTGATGAATTCCAGCACCTCCCGCAGCCCTGGAAGGACCTCGGTGTACGGGCTGGTGGGCAGTCCCCATTCGGCGAGCTGCCGGTACGTGTCCGACTGGCTGGCCGTTTCGAGGCCGTCGCGGGCGCCGATGCCATGCACGTACATCCGCAGCGGACGCTTGGCGGTCTCGGCCGGGTCCTTTTGGCGCAGCGAACCGGCGGCGGCGTTGCGGGGGTTGGCCAGGGGTGCCTTCCCGGCTTCGATCAAGGCCTCGTTGAAGTCGGCAAAGGCCCTGGATGGAATGAAGACCTCGCCCCGGACCTCCAGCTCGGCCGGAAAGGCGGTGCCATGGAGCTGCTGCGGGATTTCCTTGATGGTGAGGACGTTGTGGGTGATGTCCTCACCCGTGGTGCCGTCGCCGCGGGTGGCGGCCCGGACCAGCACGCCGTCGCGGTACAGCAGGTTCACGGCGAGGCCGTCGATCTTGAGCTCGGTGAGCCAGGCCGGCGCACCGTTGCCCTGCTTGGCGATGTTGGCCTCGGCCTTGGCGATCCAGGCCTCCAGTTCCGCCAGGGAGAAGACATCCTCCAGGCTGTACATGCGTTGCAGGTGTTCGACGGCGGCGAAGGCCGCGGACACTTCGCCGCCCACTTCCTGGGTGGGGGAATCGTTGGCCACGAGTTCCGGGTGCATGGCCTCGATGATTTCCAGCCGGCGGTAGAGGTCGTCGAATTCGGCGTCCGAAATGACGGGCGCGTCCTCCTGGTAGTACGCGCTGCGGTGCTTGCGCACCTCCTCGACGAGGACCTGGTATTCCTCGCGCACGGCGTCCGAGGGGGGTTGGGTCTGGGCTTCTGCTGCAGTGTTCCCTGTGCTCACAGACCTATCCTGCCCTAGATCACTGACATTGTCCGGTGACCGGCGCCGCCGTATCGCCGACATCGGCCGCGTCAAGGACAATGCAGGTGACGTTGTCCCGGGCGCCGCTGCGCAGGGCCGACTGGATGAGTTCATCCACGGCTGCCTGGGGGTCGGGGCGGGAGCGGAGGATCCTGGCGATGTGTTCGTCGTCGAGTTCGCCGTTGAGCCCGTCGGAGCAGACCAAGATCCTGTCGCCTTCGGCCATGGGCAGCAGCCAGTAGTCGGCCTCGACGGCATCCCCGGTGCCCAGTGCGCGCGTGACGACGTGACGGCGGGGGTGCACGGCCGCCTGGGCCGCAGTGATCTGGCCCGCGTCCACGAGTTCCTGGACCTCGGAGTGGTCGACGCTGACCTGCCGAAGCTCCCCGTGGCTGAGGCGGTAGGTCCGGGAATCGCCCAGGTTCAGGACCAGCCAGCAGGGGGAACCCGTCTGCTCCACCACCACGACGCCGGAGAGTGTGGTGCCGGCCCTGGCCCCGGTGGCCTCCCGGATGCTTTCATCGGCCATTTGCAGGAGTTCCTGCACGTCGGCGGCGGTGGTGTTCCGCGCACCGGCCGCCTGCTGCGGGATCCGGGCAAGAGTCCGAACGCAGATACCGCTGGCGACCTCGCCGGCCTCGTGGCCGCCCATGCCGTCTGCGACGGCAAAGACGGGGTCGGAGGCTATGAAGGAATCCTCGTTCGTTTCCCGGCGCAGGCCACGGTCGGTGCCGTAGCCGACGTTGAGCCGAACGGCCGGGGAAGGGGTGGAGGAGGCGGGGGGCGGAACGGCGGCCGGCTGGGAGTTCATGCCTGTCCTAGGTAGAAGGGGCGTTCCCCGAAGTGGACGGTGGAATCTGGTCGGACGCGGGCGGGCGCCAGGTCAAGCGTGTCCGGCATTGGAATCTCCCCCTTGGACGCTGCCCGGGCTGGGCTCGTCATTACCGGGATACTACCGGGGATCGGCGCGGCAGGGGGAAGGACCGGGCGGTGTTTCGTTCCCGCCTGCGCAGCTGCTCAACGGCGGTCCGCAGGATGCGCGGGCCGGCGGACCCGCTAATCCAGGACGAGACCGTGGCCGCTGCCGCGCAGGAGTTGGACCGGGTGGATTTCGCCGAACCCGCGGACGTCCTCGGCCGGCCGTGGCCGGAGGACGAACCGTTCGTCGTCTTCCAACGCGGCAGCGGTCATGGAGTCCACCAGGACGGTCCCGGGATCGGCGAGGGCGGTGAGCCGGGCGGCCAGGTTGACGGTAGGTCCGTAGATGTCGCCGAGCCGGGAGAGGATGCGGCCCCAGACCATGGCGACGCGTGCCTCGGGCAGGATTTCATCCTCGGTGAAGGCATGGCAGAGGGCAAGGGAAATTTCGGCCCCGGCCGCAGGGGTTTCCGCGATGTAGAGCACTTCATCGCCCACCGTCTTGACGAGGCGCCCCCCGCCCACCGAGATGATTTCGGCGCACTTGTTCTCGAAGCGCTGCACCAGTTGGGCGAGCGTCTTTTCGTTCATGCGGCGGGACAGGCTGGTGTAGGAAACCAGGTCCGCGAAGCCCACCGCGCGGGCCAGCGGCAGCGGTGCATCGTCCTCGTCGCCCTCGCGGCCCTCCTCGCTGGAAGCCAGCCCGGCCTCGGCCCGGACGGCCAGGCGCTGGACTCCGGCGTTAAGCTGGCGGCGCCAGGAATAGACCAGCATGTCCTCGAGCGCGTCCACGAGGGAGGGCAACTCGTTGACCAGGCGCTTGCGGGCAACCGCATCCGAGACACCCTGCTGGTGGACCATGTCCTCCACCAGGGCCTCGACCTGCCAGACCACCATGCGGTCGGTCATCTGCCCGATCGCGCGGGTGACGGAAATGGCGGCTTCCTCGGTGAGTTTGCCGGCGCGGACCAGGTCCACGATGGTGTTCAGCGCCGACTGGTCGCGTTCGGTGAAGGCAACATCCTCGTCCCCGATGTTCGGAAAGCCGAGGGCGCGCCAGAGTTTCCGGGCGGAGAGCAGGGACAGCCCGGCGCCGGAGGCGACTTCACGGCGCCGCAGTTTGCGTTCGCCACCGAGCAGCCGTTGTTCCAGGGCTTTCAACGCGATGCGTTCAGCCGACATGGTGCCGGTGGGCGGCGAAACGGCGTCGGGTGCTGCCGGGCCGCGGGGTTCGCGGGACTTATCACGGTCCTCGGGTTCCCCGGGGCCGGACAGGGACGGCGGTGCGCCCGCGTCCCCGGCGGACTCGGCGGCGCCGTCGCTGAGGCTGCCTGTTACGGAATCGAGGACGGCGGCCTCAAGGCTCGCCGACTCGACCAGGGCATCGGAAATGTGCGACGGCTCTTCGGCCAGCAGTCCCGTTTCCCGGTTGACGTTTTCAGCGCCCATCCCTTCCACCTTCTCTCGTTTCCCACGGCCACGCCGCGTCAGGGTTGTCCATCATGTCTCCGGGCCACTGGACCTCCTGCGGGAGATCGCTGATGGCGTCGAGGACAAAACTCCGGAACATCGCGACCTCCGGGACGTCGGGAACCACCATGCTGGCGGGGTGCCCGGTTTCCAAGGATATATTCCCGGAACGCAATACGCGTTGGAGCAACGACTGGTGGATGACCACATGACGAACCGTCGCCAGGAATACCTGCTGGTCCCGTCGCCTGAGCATGCCGTAGCGGGCGACAAGCCGCCGGCTGGTGAGCGTGTATCTGGTGGCATGCCAGGTCATGGCCCGCGGCAGGCAGTACCCCAGCAGCACCCAGGCAGCGAACGCCACGCACATCCCGATCAGCCACGGCGTCGATTCCTTGGTTTCCTTGAGGATCATCGGGGCGAGCTTGGCCGCTCCGCCTTTGATGATCCAGGCGCAACAAAAGGCGGCGAGGGCAGGAACAAGGATGAACAGCAGCGCCGGAAAAATCAGGGTCCTTGGCTGCGGCCGGGTCACCACAATCACTTGTTCGCCCGGAAGGAGCTCCTTACGCATAGCCGCTTTCGGCGCCGGCGCTTCCCTCGCCCGGCGGTGTCCAGGGCCGCAGGTGCACGACGTCGCCGGCGGTCACCACGTGCTCGTGGCCGCCGGAGTCCACCACCAGCAGGGAGCCGTAATCATCCAGGCGGGTGGCGTGGCCGATGATTTCCGAATCGCCGGGGAGCTGGGCGCGGACTTGTTTGCCCAGGGTGGTCATCAGGTGTTCGGCCCGGTTGTGCAGTGAGGCGCCGCCGGCCAGCCCGGCCGTGGGATCGCCGTCGGCGTTGCAGAAGCTGCGGTACAGCGTGGCGAACCGGGACAGGTAGCTCTTGAGCAGCTCGGTGCGGTCCACCGTGACCGGGTGTTCGAGCAGGACGGAGGTGGCCGTGGGCACCGGAAGTTCCGCTTCGGTGAGGGTGACGTTCAGACCGGTGCCGAGCACCACGGGCGGCACCGCGCCGCCGGACATGGGTCCGAGCTGGGCGAGGATGCCGGCGATCTTCTTGCCCCGGACCAGGACGTCGTTGGGCCATTTGAGCTCTGCCGGCAGCCCGGCCGTGTCCAGCAGCGCCTCACGCAGGGCCAGCGCGGACAGCAGCGAGAGCCACGAGTAGGTCTGGGTGGGCAACGGGCGTCCGTCGGCGTTGACCGGGCGCAGCACCAGCGAGACGGAGATGGAGCTGCGGGCCGGCGCCTCCCACCGGCGGTCCAGGCGGCCGCGGGCGGCGCTCTGGTGTTCAGCGGTCAGCACGGTGAGGTCCGGAAACGCTGTGGGATCCTCGGTGGCGCCCCGCAGCAGGTCCGCGTTGGTGGATCCGGTGGTGTCCACCACCGTGAGCTGCGGAATGCCGTTGGCGGAAAGGAACGCCCCATCGCTGAGGGCGCTCACATCCAAAGGCGGACGGTCCGGGGCTTCCTGCGCGGCTTCCATGCTTAGAATCCTACCGAGTTACCGGGCGGGCGGCTTCGGCACCGGCCCGAAGGAAGGTCCCTGCTTCTGAACGCCGCCACCGGCGCGTTGGTCGCCCACCCCGCAGATTCCCGGCGTCGAACCCGCAATAGTGGGGAGTTTCGGCGGTCCCGGCTGTTGGCCGGACCAAGGAAGGCCGCAGGGAACTCAGAGGAAGATGTCAGGGATCAGCCGGTCTTCCGGAGCGCCCAGGCTGTACGCGGTGAAGTCCGTGACGCCGGCCGCGGCAAGCACTTGTTCGTCGGTGTAGAAGTTGCCGCTCCAGCTGCCGGATTCGGGGATCGCGTTGCTGCTGGTGAGGACGGCGTGCGCCGCGTCGGCCATGATCTCGGGGCCGCGGGCGCCCTGGATGATCTTGTCGCCGCCGGGCATGTTGCGGATGGCTGCCGTGTTGATCAGGGTGCACGGCCACAGGGAGTTTACGTTGATGCCGTCAATCTTGAGCTCCTCGGCGAGGCCCAGGGTGGTCAGGCTCATGCCGTATTTCGCCATGGTGTAGGCCAGGTGCATCCCGGCCCACTTGGGGTCCAGGTTCAGCGGCGGGGACAGCGTGAGGATCTGGCCGGCCTCGGAGGCGCGGAGTGCGGGCAGGGCGAGCTTGGCGAGCAGGAAGGTGCCGCGGACGTTGATGTCCTGCATCAGGTCGTAGCGCTTCATGTCCACGGCGTCGGTCTTGGACAAATCGATGGCGGAGGCATTGTTGATAACAATGTCAATGCCGCCGAACCGTTCGACGGCGGCAGCCACGGCGCCGGCGACGTCGGCGTCGTTGCGGACATCGCCCACCAGCGGCAGCGCCTGCCCGCCGGCAGCCTCGATCTGTTCGGCGGCCGAGTAGACGGTGCCTTCGAGCTTGGCGTGCGGCTGGCCGGTCTTGGCCATCAGGACGATGTTGGCGCCGTCGCGCGCCGCGCGGACGGCGATGGCGAGGCCAATGCCCCGGCTTCCCCCGGACATAAGGATGGTGCGGCCGGAGAGGGTACCGGCGGCCCGGTACGGCCCTGCCTGCGGGGAGTGCGGGGCGGTGCCGGAAGCATCATTGCTCAAAGTCATGAGGACACTCTAGCCGACCCTTGTTACCGGCGAGTAACATCGACACGCCGCGGTCCAGGGCCGCTCCGGGGTGGGCTGCCCGGGAGAGTCGGGGCGAAAATTGTAGGTTTTCTACAGCGGTGCGGGCGAATACCGTCACTAGACTTGCCAGCACGGCCATGTTTTTGTGTGGAATCCACTGAAGCGACACCGCACAGGCCAGCGACACCGCACACAGCCGTAATGAACTACAGAGCCGGAGACATTGATGAGCCACGATCTGACCACGACCGCGGGAAAGATTGCCGATTTCCGCGACCGCCAGGCCCGTGCTGAGCAGCCCTCCGGCCCGGAAGCGATCGAGAAGCAGCATGCCCGCGGCAAGAACACCGCCCGCGAGCGCATCGACCTGCTGCTGGACGCCGGCTCGTTCGTCGAGTTCGACGCCCTCGCCGTGCACCGCTCCTCCGCCTTCGGCATGGCGAAGAAGAAGCCGCTGGGCGACGGCCTGGTCTCCGGCTACGGCACGGTGGACGGCCGGCCCGTGGCCGTGTACAGCCAGGACTTCTCCGTGTACGGCGGGTCGCTGAGCCAGGTCAACGGCGAGAAGATCGTCAAGGTCCAGGAGTTCGCCCTGCGCAACGGCTGCCCGGTCGTGGGCATCCTCGACGGCGGCGGCGCCCGCATCCAGGAAGGCGTCGCGTCGCTGGCGATGTTCGCGGACATCTTCCGCAACAACGTCCACGCCTCCGGCGTCGTCCCGCAGATCTCCCTCATCATGGGCCCCTCTGCCGGCGGTGCTGCCTACTCCCCCGCCCTGACGGACTACGTGGTCATGGTGGACAAAACCTCGCACATGTTCATCACCGGCCCGGACGTCATCAAGACCGTCACGGGTGAGGACGTGGACATGGAGACACTCGGCGGCGCCCGGCAGCACAACGCCACCACCGGAACCTCCACCTACCTCGCCTCCGACGAGACCGACGCCGTCGAGTTCGTCCGGGAGCTCCTGGACTTCCTGCCCTCCAACAACCTCGCCGAAGCCCCCGTGCTGGAGCACACCCAGGGATTGGACCTCGACGACGACGACCTCGCCCTGGACGCACTGATTCCGGACTCGGCCAACCAGCCGTACGACATGCGCAAGGTCGTCGAGCAGATTGTCGACGACGGGCACTTCCTGGAGATGCAGTCCCTTTATGCACCCAACGTGATGATTGGCTACGGCCGGGTGGAGGGCCACACCGTGGGCATCGTGGCCAACCAGCCGATGCAGTTCGCCGGCACGCTGGACATCGCCGCCTCCGAGAAGGCCGCACGCTTTGTCCGAAACTGCGACGCTTTCAACGTTCCCATCATCACGCTCGTGGACGTCCCGGGTTTCCTGCCGGGCAAGGACCAGGAGTTCCAGGGCATCATTCGCCGCGGCGCGAAACTGCTGTACGCCTACGCCGAGGCCACCGTGCCGAAGCTGACCGTCATCACCCGCAAGGCGTATGGCGGAGCGTACATCGTGATGGGCTCCAAGAAACTCGGCGCCGACCTCAACCTGGCCTGGCCCACCGCGCAGATCGGCGTCATGGGCGCCCAGGGCGCGGTCAACATCCTGTACCGCCGAGAGCTGGCCGCCGTCGCGGCGGACGGCGGCGACGTCGAGGCCAAGCGCGCCGAGGTCATCCGGCAGTACGAGGAAGAGCTGCTCAACCCCTACCAGGCCGCGCAGCTTGGCTACGTGGACGCAGTCATCGCCCCGTCCGAGACCCGGGTCCAGATCATCAAGGGCCTGCGCGCACTGCGGGACAAGCGGGCCAGCCTGCCTGCCAAGAAGCACGGAAACATTCCGCTGTGATGCCCACGGGTGAGACCGGGACGACGACGGCGGAGGGGCAGCCGCTGTTCGCCGTGGTCAAGGGCGAGCCGACGCCGGAGGAGCTCGCGGCACTGACCGCCGTCGTGCTGTCCCTGGCCAGCGGCGGCCCGGCCGCACCGGACAAGCCAAGCGCCCGGCACTGGATCCGCCGGCAGCAACTGCAACTGGCTCCGAGGCCGGGCCCCGGCTCCTGGAAGCGCAGCCGCGGCTGACCGTCCTGCCGTAACGGTGCCGCGGACGCGCCGCCAAAAAGTGCAGCAACCCTTTCATAACAGGCGGCGCCGGGCTAGTGTTTCCCGGGTGACTACTGAACCCACTGACGCCACAGCCGCCACCGGTCCCGCGCGCCCGCACACAGCCATCGACGCCATCGCCGATGGCTATACGGACACCCTGATCCGGCTTAACCCCAGCTTCGCCACCGAGCTCGGCCTCCCCGGGCATGAGAGGGAATACCAGGATTTCTCCCCCGCCGGGGTCGAGGAATTCGCGGTGGCTGCCCGGGAAACCCTCGCCGCGCTCGCCGGGCTGGAACCGGCGGACGACGTCGACGCCGTCACCCTGGATGCCATGCGCGAGCGTCTGGGCCTGGAGCTGGAAATCCACGATTCCGGCTGGGATCTCGCCGACCTGAACAATATCGCCTCCCCGGCACAGGACATCCGCGCGATCTTCGACCTCATGCCCACGGACACCGCCGCGCAGTGGGACCACATCGCCGGCCGGGCGCACAACGTCCCCGCCGCCCTGGACGGGTACATCGTGTCGCTGCGCGCCGCCAAGGACGCCGGCAAGGTTGCCGCCGCGCGCCAGGTCGCGATCGTCATCGAACAGACCACCAGGTACGCCGCGGCCGACGGATTCTTCGCACAGCTCGCCGCTGACGCCACAACTGCGGACGGTCCGCTGCCCGGGGACGTGCAGTCCCGGCTCGACGCCGGTGCTGCCGCCGCACGCGTGGCCTACTCCCGGCTGGCCGGTTTCCTGGAATCCGAGCTGCTCCCCGTCGCGCCGGAGAAGGACGCCGTGGGCCGGGAACGCTACGCCCTGGCCTCCCGCTCCTTTCTGGGCGCCACAGTGGACCTGGAGGAAACGTACGCCTGGGGTGTGCAGGAGCTGGACCGCCTGGTCGCCGAGCAGGAGCGGGTCGCCGGGCTGATCCGCCCCGGCGCCACAATCGAGGAAGCCAAGGAAATCCTGAACAGCGACCCCGCCCGGCAGTTGAAAGGCACGGACGCCCTCCGCACCTGGATGCAGGAGCTCTCGGACAAGGCCGTGGCCGACCTCGCGGGCGTGCACTTCGACATCCCGGACATCATGAAGACGCTGGAGTGCAAAATTGCCCCGACCGACGAGGGCGGCATCTATTACACCGGCCCCTCGGATGACTTCAGCCGGCCGGGCCGCATGTGGTGGTCCGTACCGCCGGGCGAGGACACCTTCACCACCTGGGCCGAGACCACCACCGTCTACCACGAGGGCGTTCCCGGCCACCACCTGCAGATCGCCACCGCCACCTACCGCCGCGAGGTGTTGAACAAATGGCGCCGGAACGTCTGCTGGACCTCCGGGCACGGCGAAGGCTGGGCGCTCTACGCCGAGAAGCTCATGCAGGAACTGGGCTACCTCCGGGACCCGGGGGACCACATGGGCATGCTGGACATGCAGCGGATGCGGGCCGCCCGCGTGGTGTTCGACATCGGCGTGCATCTGGAGTTGGAGGTGCCCGAACGTTGGGGGTCGGGCACCTGGACTCCGGACAAGGGGTACGACTTCCTCACCCAGCACCTGGCGATCAGCGAGGGCCAGCTGAAGTTTGAATTCACCCGGTACCTGGGCTGGCCGGGCCAGGCACCCTCGTACAAGGTGGGCCAGCGGCTCTGGGAACAGATCCGCGCCGAACTCGAATCCCGTCCCGGGTTCGAACTCAAGGCCTTCCACACGAAGGCGCTCACTATGGGCTCCGTGGGCCTGGACACCCTGAAGCGGGCGCTGTTGGGTTAGCGGGCGCTGTTGGGTTAGCGGGCGCTGTTGGGTTAGCGGGCAAGGAGGGAGACAATCGCCACACCGGGAGCTGGAATAACTTCACAAACGGGCAGTTCTTCGGCGTGGTTGCTGGACGGTGGCGGGTGTGGGCGAAATGTCGGTGCGTAACATTACTCAACATTCGTTCGCCGTGATAAAGGCCGGCGCCCTAGCGTTGTCGGGTGAGCACTCAAACAACCACCCCCGTACCCGCCGGAAAGACCGGCCTCCAGCTGCCCAAGTGGGCCGGCTCTTTCGGCTTCCAGATCATCGCCGCCCTGATCGTGGGCCTGGGCCTGGGCCTGCTCGCGAAGTACACGGGCAGCACGAAGGCAGAGCCCAACGCCCTCGGCGCCACCCTGCAGACCATCGGTTCGAGCTACGTCTCGCTGCTGCAGACCGCCGTCGTGCCCCTCATCTTCACCGCCGTCGTCAGCTCCATCTCCAACCTGCGGGCCGTGTCCAACGCCGCCCGGCTGGCCTGGAACACGCTGCTCTGGTTCGCCATCACCTCGCTGATCGCGGTTCTGATCGGCATGGGCCTCGGTGTGCTGCTGCAGCCCGGCGCCAACACCGGCATCACCCAGGAAGCCAAGTACGCCGGCAAATCCGGTGACTGGTGGGCCTTCCTGACCGGACTCTTCCCGAAGAACTTCCTGGGCCTGGGCGCCAGCACCACCGTCACCGACGGCGTCGCCACCACCGCGGTGAGCTTCAACGTCCTGCAGATCCTGGTGATCGCGATCGCCGTCGGCATCGCGGCCTTGAAGGTGGGCAAGGCGGCCGAGCCGTTCCTGAACCTTAACGCTTCCGCCCTCGCCGTGATCCAGAAGGTGCTCTGGTGGATCATCCGGATCGCCCCGCTCGGTACCGTCGGCTTGATCGGCAACGCCGTGGCGATCTACGGCTGGGACACCATCGGTTCCCTGGGCAAGTTCACCGTGGCCATCTACGCCGGCCTCGCCCTCGTGCTGTTCGTGGTTTACCCGGTCCTGATCCGCACCCACGGCCTGTCCGTCAAGCAGTACTACACCGGCGTGTGGCCCGCCGTGCAGCTCGCCTTCGTCTCCCGCTCGTCGGTGGGCACCCTGCCGCTGACCCAGCGCGTCACCGAACGCAGCCTGGGTGTCCCCCGCGCCTACGCTTCCTTCGCCGTGCCGCTGGGCGCCACGACCAAGATGGATGGCTGCGCTGCGATCTACCCGGCCATCTCGGCGATCTTCGTGGCCCAATTCTTCGGCATCCAGCTGGACTTCACGCAGTACCTCCTCATCGCCCTGGTGTCCGTGCTGGGCTCCGCCGCGACCGCCGGCACCACCGGCGCCGTCGTGATGCTGACCCTCACCCTCTCCACGTTGGGACTGCCGCTGGCCGGCGTCGGGCTCCTGCTCGCCATCGACCCGATTCTGGACATGGGCCGCACCGCGGTCAACGTGGCCGGCCAGGCCCTGGTGCCGACGATCGTGGCCAAGCGCCAGGGCATTTTGGATGAATCCCTCTACAACGCACCCCGCACCGGTGACCCGTTCAGTGACGACGTTGTGGACGCCGCCGAGGATCCCTCTGCCGCCGTCACTGACCGCGGCGCCGGATCGGACGCCTTCGAAGGCGGCAGGCTGGCGGGCTCCAGGGTCTAAAGCCCACACCGCTCAGCCGGCGCAGGTGCCTCGAGCACCGGTCCGAACAGTAGTCCCCGGAGCATTTTCCGGGGACTACTGTTTTGCTGCCCTAGTGCATGACGGACCTAGTGTCCGCCACCGCCGATGACGCCCTTTTCGACCGCTTTGGTCACCGCGTCGGCTTCCGCCTGGGTCAGCGTGCCGTCAGTGACAGCCTTGTCCAGTCTGGGCTTCAGTGCTGCGGAATGCTCAGCCTGCTCGGTTGTGCGGAGCTCCTCAAGGGCCGCCGTGACCTTGGCTTCGTCGATTCCCAGCGACGCGGCGAGGGACTTGGCCAACTCCGCCTGCATGGCGGTGCGGTCAGGCCTGCTGCCTTCGGCTGGCGGGGTGGCCGGCTTGTTGGCTTGGCGGAAGGCCTTAAAGGCCTCCGTCACCTTGGCCTCATCGACACCGAGCTTGGCGGCAAGTTCGGCCGCCTGGGCGCCCCGCTCTCCAGCGCGGTCTCCGCCGCGGGGACCGTGGCCGCCGCGCATTCCCTGACTGCCGGTTCCGGGCGCCGTGTCCGCCGCGGCACTGGAGCTGGGGGCGGGGGCCGGGGTCGTGGCTGCTGAGGCCATCCCGGTGACCCCGAGTCCAGCGCCCAGGGCCAGGGCCCCGGCCGAAATGGCGAGGGTCATTCTCTTAGTGCGTGACATGTGCGCTCTCCTGGTCTGCAGCGTCGTGGAGCTGCGAATAGTGGTTGTCTCTTCCAAGACGTGGTTCAAGTCTCCGCCGGGCGCTTCAGCAGGAGCTGTTCGGAACCTTTCATCTTGCTGTGAAGGCCGGTGGCGCCGGGCGGGCTTTCGGACCGCTAGGCTCAGGGCATGCTGATCGTGACCTCCAATGACATTCCCGGACACCGGATCGACGCCGTTTTTGGCGAGGTCATGGGGCTGACGGTCCGTGCCCGCGACATCGGCAACCAGGTAATGGCCGGTTTCCGGTCCATCGGCGGCGGGGAACTGCCCGAAATGACACGCATGCTCACCGACAGCCGGCAGCAGGTCATGGCCCGGATGGTGGCCGAGGCAGAGCAGCGCGGCGCCAACGCCATAATCGCCATGCGCTTTGATAACTCGCAGCTGGGAACCACCTGGACCGAGGTCTGCGCCTACGGCACGGCCGTGTTCGCCATCCCCATCGCCTCGGGCGAACCCGGCGCCACCGGCCAATCCGCCTACCTGGCCAAGACCGGGCCCGGCCAAAAGTTGCCCTGAGTGCAAACATGCACGTAGTGTAATTGTGTGCCCGCCTCTGCATCCCTGCGTTTAACTGCGTCTTCGGCCACGGCTTCCGCGCCGGCGCCGGTCCCGTCGCGCCGGGAGCTGAATAAAGCCGCCACGCGCCAGGCAATCATCGACGCCGCCCTGGCCCTGCTCCGGTCCAACGGCCCCGGGAACTTCACGGTCGAGGATATTGCTGATGCCGCCGGAATCTCCCGCCGGACCTTCTTCAATTACTTCGGCAGCACCGAAGCCGCCATTGCCGCCGTCACCTTCGGTTTCCTGGACACCCTCCTTCAGCATTTCCGGCTGCGCCCGGCCGGCGAGCCCTTCCTGGAGTCGGCCCGTGCCACCCTCGTGGAACTCGCGGACCCGATGACGGTGGCCCCACTGGCTGAGCTCTACAGCCTCGGCCAGGCCCATCCGCAGCTCAGCCGGTCCGAGCTGGAGGCCTGGGACCACTGCACCGCCCAGATCATCGCCGTGGCCCGGGAGCGCGTACGTCAGAGTGCCGGCGTCGAAGTGGACGAGCTGTACCTGCGTGCCCTGGCCGGGTCCGTCATTTCCTGCGGCAAAGCAGCCATGGACGTCTGGTTCCTGCGCTGCGGTGGTTCCCTCACCCCTACGTCCCTTTCCACCCTCCGGCAGCTCCTGATCGATTCCATGGGCCTGCTGGGTTCCGGATTTGCCCGCCCCGACGGCACCGGCACACCCGCGGCCCACCACTCCACCGCCAACCCTTTCCCAGATCGGCACTGACATGGCACTTCTGCTCTACCGCCTCGGCAAGTTCTCCTACCGGCACCGCTGGCTTGTTGTGTCCGTCTGGCTTGCCGTGATGGTGGCCGTCGGTGGCGCGGCTGCCGCGTTCCACGGCACCCTGTCCAACAATTTTCAGATCCCCGGCACCGAGACCCAGCAGATGGCTGACAAGCTCAAAAGTGAGCTGCCCTCCTCCTCCGGCGGCTCCGCGAGCGTGGTGTTCGAAGCCAACGATCCACAGTTCAGCCAGGCCGGGAAGGACGCCGTCACGGCGGCACTGGCCAAGCTCAAGACCCTCCCCGAGGTCCAAGGCACTGTTGACCCGTTCGCCACCCAGGCGCAGCTGGACCAGGCGGCAACCGACCTCGCCGCCGGCAAGGACAAATCAGCAGCCGGCAAGGCCCGGCTGGACCAGTCAGCGGCCGAACTCGCCGCAGGAAAGGCCAAGCTGGACGCCGCCGAACAGCAGATGACGGCCGCCGGCATGCCGGCGGCCGTCATCGAGGCCCAGCTGGGCCAGCAAAAGGCTGCCCTGGCCGACGGTCAGGCGAAGCTCGACGCCGGCACCAAGGAACTGGCCGCCGGCGAGGCGAAGCTGACGCTGGGCGCACGGCAACTTGAGGCCTCCAAGGGCCTGCGGTTCGTCTCCGAGGACGGCAAGGCCGGGATCGCCCAGGTCCAGTTCAAAACCTCCATCAACGGCCTCAAGCCCGAGGTCCGGGAGGAAGTCCAGAACATCGTCAAAGAGGTGTCCGCCGCCAATGTGACCGCCCTGCCCAGCAAGGAAATCAGCGAGGACATCTCCGAGCTCTTCGGGACCGCCGAGATCATCGGCATCGCGGTGGCGGCCCTGGTGCTGATCATCATGCTCGGAACTCTGATCGCCGCCGGTCTTCCGCTGCTGATGGCCATCGTGGGTGTCGCCGTCGGCGTCGGCGGCACCTTTGCCCTCAGCGGCACCATGGACATGAGCTCCATCTCCCCCATGCTGGCGCTGATGCTCGGCCTTGCCGTCGGAATCGACTACTCCTTGTTTATCGTCAACCGGCACCGCGGCCAGCTGCTCGCCGGGATGGACGCCGAAGAATCAGTGGCACTGGCCACCGGGACCTCCGGTAATGCCGTGCTGTTCGCCGGCCTCACTGTCATCATCGCCCTCGCAGCCCTGGTGGTCCCGGGGCTTCCGTTCCTGGCAGTCATGGGCTTGTCGGCCGCGGCGACTGTGGCCGTCGCCGTCGTCGTCGCCCTGACCCTCACGCCGGCTGTCCTGTCCCTCGTAGGCCGGAAACTGATCTCCAAGCGGGCCTGGGCCAAGGCCGAACAGCACAACGCCGCAGCCGGGCATGAAACCGAGGACCGCGCACGGGACGAATACCGCAGCAGCCACGGCTGGGGCGGCGTCGTCACCAACCACCCATGGCTGGCGTTGCTGGCGGGCGTCGTGCTCCTTGGGGTGGTGGCGCTTCCCGCGAGCCAGTTGCGGCTGGCCCTGCCGGATGCCAGCTCCGAGCCGGTTGCCTCGCAGGCCTTCCAGGCCTATGACGTCACCAAACGCAGCTTCGGCGAGGGGATGACCGGCCCGATCATCGTGGTGGGCGACTTCCCCGAGGGGCTCAGCGAAACCGACGCCCAGGCCAAGCAGTTCGACGTCGCGGACATCCTGCGCGGCACGGACAATGTCAGCGCCGCCGTACCGCTGGCGCTGAGTGAGGACCGCCGCACTGCCGTCTTCCAGGTCATTCCGAAGGAGGGCCCGGCCAGCGCCAGCACCGTCCGGGTGGTCTCCGAGCTCCGCGCCGAAAAGACCCGGATCAAGGACTCCACCGGCGTCAGCATCGGGCTCACCGGTCAGACTGCAGGCAACGTCGATGTCTCCACCAAGCTCGGCGACGCCCTGCCTCCGTACCTGGCCATCGTGGTGGGCCTCTCGCTGATCCTGCTGTTGCTGGTGTTCCGCTCCATCTGGGTGCCGCTGCTGGCCACTGGCGGGTTCCTGCTCTCGCTGGCCGCCGCGTTCGGCGCCGTCGTCGCGGTCTACCAGTGGGGCTGGCTTGGGGGCATCTTCGGCGTCGAGAATCCGGGCGCGGTCCTGAGCTTCCTGCCCATCATTCTGATCGGCGTTTTGTTCGGTCTGGCCATGGACTACCAGGTGTTCATCGCCTCCGGCATGCGCGAGTCCTACATGCACGGCGAACCGGCCAAACGCGCGGTCCGCTCCGGCTTCAGCCACGCCGCCGCCGTGGTCACCGCGGCCGCGATCATCATGGTCAGTGTGTTCTCAGGCTTCATTTTCTCCCACCTGAACATGGTCCGGCCGCTCGGCTTCGCGATGGCCTTCGGTGTGCTGATTGACGCTTTCGTGGTCCGTATGACGATCGTCCCGGCCGTCATGTACCTGCTCGGCGAGAAGGCCTGGTGGCTTCCCCGCTGGTTGGACAGGATCCTGCCGGATGTGGACGTCGAAGGCGCCAAGCTGCGCAAGCCCGTGGCCGACGCACCGGAGACCCTTCCGGAAACCGCCGGGGCAGCCACCCGCTAGTTCCGCAGGCTGCGACCAACTGCCCCAGCCGCCCGCTGATCACGTCGATCGGCGGGCGGCTGTGTTGTGGGGCGGCGGCGGCACCGTTGTTCTTCAGGCTGCGGGTTGTTGTTCAGACTGCGGGTTGTTGTTCAGGCTGCGGGTTGTTTGATCAGGCTGCGGGTTGTTTGATCAGGCTGTGACGTGGCTTTGGCTTCGGGCGCGGGAAAGGCCTCTGGCTCTACAGCGGCGGTGTCGGGGCCGGCTCGGCTCCTGGCTACGGCCAGTTCCGGCCCGGCGCGACGGGCACCGGTTCCCGGCAGCGGCGGTGAGGTGGACCGGTAGACGTGGCCTGTGGGGGTGGTGACGTCGATGGTGTGTCGGGGGCCGGCGCGGGGCCGGGAGGACCAGCCAGGGGTTTCCTTGGTGTGGTTGCAGGCTTCGCAGAGCCCGGCCCCATTACCGTGGGTCGTCGGTCCGTCATCGTGCCAGGGAATGATGTGGTCAAAGTGGCGGATAGGGGCATCGCAATAGGGTGTGCGGCAGGTGTCGTCGCGGGCGGTGAGGAAGCGGCGGAGCCCGGACGGGAAGAGCCGGGCGCGGGAGTCCATCGCGGTGAGGGTGCCGGCGCCCGGGGCGGTATAGAGCCGGCGCAGCCAGACAGCCATGCCCTTGTCCTGGGCAATGCCGCCCGGACCATCCCACGCCACACCCCCTCCCGCCTCTGATCCGGGGTTGGCGAGAACGTCGCGGGCCCAGCCGGCGGGGACGATGCCGTAGCCGGGGAGACGCGCGGGTTCGCTGTCGCCCTGGAAGAGGCTGCGGTCAGTCATGACGAGCTGGATCTCGACCCCGCTGATCCCGCCGGCTTTTCCCGTGGTGCGTTCAACCAGCGCATCGGCCATAAGCTGCCCGCGGGTCCGGGGATCACCGGACCCGCGGAGGGTGTCGGCATGCCGGGTGAGGCCGGCATACAAGGCCACACCTTGAGCCACGGGAAGCAGGGCAGTGAGATAGCACATGGTGTCCGGGGCCGGACGGAGGCTGACGTGCCGTTCGGTCGCGGCGTGGCTGGCTCGCTGGGTGATGGAGCGCGGATCGCGGCGGTAGGCGGCGGTCCGGGCCGCGGCAATGATCTTCCGGTCCCCGGCTCCTTCGAAGGTGCCGGCGTCGGCGGCGAGCTCTTCGTCGACGCCGGCCCGTTCCTCTGCGGAGAGGCAGGCCGTTTCCCGCACCAAGAGGGTGGCGCGCCATTCGTTGAGCTGACCGGCCTCCAGAGCCGAGAGGGTGTGGGGCATCTCGGTGACCAACGCCTTCGCCAAGCCCAGGAGCCGTCCGCCCTTGGCGGGGGATTCCCGCCGGGCCAGGGCGATCTGCGCGCCGACACCGGCACCAAGCCCGGCCGAGGGTATCCCGGTACCCTGTTCACGGCGCTGGAGCAGATCGAAGGCGACGGACAGGCGGGCCTGCCGGGCAGCCAGGGCAGACTTTCGATCTTCCAGGCTACGGATTTCAGCAATCATGCGCGCACCATCCAGCTCCGGCACGCCGCCGCACAGGCCCATGCCTGCATCTTCGGTGGCCGGCCTCTTCCCGGAGCTGAGCGGGCAGGTGCACCCCACAGCTGCCAGAGCTGCCGCGGCTGACTGAGTCCCGTCCATGACTCAAGTGTCCCGGAAGGCTACGACATTATTGACGGCCACCAGGAGCCGGTCAACCGCTTCGTTGGCCATTGGGGTGGTCCCGACACCGGACGCAGACATGGGCACACGGCTAAGGACCACCGCCACTTCAGGTCGGGTCGTGACAGCGGCCAATGCTGAGCTCAGCTCCTCCAACCGCCGCCAGGATTCAATCAGTCCTGCGCGGCTCCGGGGCACGGTAACCTCCTCTGGCGCGCGGCCACCCATCGCCAGCACGCTGCGGAGTTTGTCTTCCGGTCCTTCGTTCCCGTCCATGAACCAACTCTGCCTTCGACCTCTGACAAAAAGGCCACGGCGACGACGACCCCGAGGAACTAGGCTGGAGCGGTGACCCGACTCATTCTTGCCTCCCAGTCCCCCGCCCGCACCAAGCTGCTGACCGACGCCGGCATCCGGCACGAAATCCTCGGCTCGGACGTCGACGAAGAAGCCGTGCAGGCCCGCTACGGCGTCACGGACCCGCATGACACCGCGTTGCTGCTCGCCCGGGCCAAGGCCGAGGCCGTTGCCTCCCTGCCCGAAGCCGACGGCGCGCTGGTGATCGGCTGCGATTCGGTGTTTGAGTTCGACGGCGAGGCGCACGGGAAGCCGTATACAGCCGACGTCGCCAAAGCCCGCATGCTCCGGATGAGCGGCAGCAAAGGTGTGCTGCACACCGGCCACTGGCTGGTCGACTGCCGCGACACCGAGGACTCCGAGGAGACCGGGGTGGCCGGCACCGGCGCAACCCTCGGGCATGTCACCTCCGCCGAAGTCCACTTCATGGACCTGAGCCCCGCGGAAATCGACGCGTACATCGCCACCGGCGAGCCGCTGCAGTGCGCCGGCTCCTTCACGATCGACGGCTACGGCGGGGCCTTTATCCGCAAGGTCGACGGCGACCCGCACGCCGTCGTCGGGCTCTCCATTTCAACCCTGCGCGGGCTGCTGCAGCAAGCCCAGGTGGGCATCACGGAACTGTGGACCGCCGGCGCCGCGGATCCGGCATTGCTCCGGGCAGAGTGAGCTAATCCGCATAGCTTTGTAGCAAACCTACAAAGGTACGGGCCTCTACCCGCGGAATCCGCAAGCAATATCGGCGGAACCTCCAAAACCGCGCTAGGCTCCCTGAAGGAAAGAAGGAGACGCCTTGTCAGCAAATTCGGAGCAGTCCGCAAATCCCGTGCAGCGATCCGCCCCAGCAGGCCCTGCCGCAGCAACTCACCGGCTGAGCAAGGTGCTGATCGCCAACCGCGGCGAGATCGCGGTGCGCATCATCCGGGCCGCACGCGATGAGGGCATCGCCTCGGTTGCGGTCTACGCAGACCCGGACCGGGACGCCCTGCACGTCAAGCTCGCTGACGAGGCCTACGCACTGGGCGGCGACACCGCAGCCGAGTCCTATCTCGTCATGGACAAGCTGATCGAGGTGGCCCACCGCTGCGGTGCCGACGCCATCCACCCCGGCTACGGCTTCCTCGCCGAGAATGCTGAGTTTGCCGCGAAGGTGATCGACGCCGGCATCACCTGGATCGGGCCCTCCCCCGCCGCCATCTCCGCCCTGGGCGACAAAGTCCAGGCCCGGCACATCGCCGAAAAGGTCGGTGCCCCGCAGGTTCCCGGCACCGCCGACCCGGTGGAGTCGGCCGAGGAGATCCTCGAGTTCGTCGACAAGTTCGGCCTGCCGGTCGCCATCAAAGCCGCCTTCGGCGGCGGCGGGCGCGGCATCAAGGTGGCCCGCACCCGCGAGGAAATCCCCGAACTGTTCGAATCCGCCGTCCGCGAGGCTGTCGCCGCATTCGGCCGCGGCGAGTGCTTCATCGAACGCTTCCTGGACGCCCCGCGCCACGTCGAGACCCAGTGCCTCGCCGACGCGTACGGCAACGTCGTGGTGGTTTCCACCCGCGACTGCTCACTGCAGCGCCGGAACCAGAAGCTCGTCGAAGAGGCGCCGGCACCCTTCCTCACCGAGGAGCAGAACCGCCGGCTCTATGAGTCCTCCAAAGCCATCCTTAAGGAGGCCGGTTACCTCGGCGCCGGCACCTGCGAGTTCCTGGTGGGTCAGGACGGCAGCATTTCCTTCCTTGAGGTCAACACCCGCCTCCAGGTGGAGCACTGCGTCTCCGAGGAAGTCACCGGAATAGACCTGGTCCGCGAGCAGTTCCGGCTGGCCCGCGGCGAGGAACTTGGCTACGGCGACCCCGAGGTCCGCGGCCACTCGATCGAGTTCCGCATCACCGGCGAAGACCCGGGCCGGAACTTCATGCCCGCCCCCGGAACCATCACCCTGTTGAAGAACCCCACCGGGCCCGGCGTGCGGATCGACTCCGGCGTGGAGCAGGGCGACATCATCAGCGGGAATTTTGACTCGATGCTCTCCAAACTCATCGTCACCGGAGCCACCCGCCCGCAGGCCTTGCAGCGCGCCCGGCGCGCCCTCGAGGAAATGGTGGTGGAGGGCATCCCCACCGTCATCCCGTTCGATCTCGCCGTCGTCACCAACCCCGACTTCGCTCCCGCCGAGGGACCGTTCAAGGTCCACACCCGCTGGATCGAAACGGCCTTCGTCAATGACATCCCCGCCTGGACCCCCACCGGCACCGACGCTGAAACGCCCGACGCCGGTGAACGCCAGCGCGTCGTCGTTGAGGTCGGCGGGAAACGCCTGGAGGTGGTCCTGCCGGCGTCGCTGGGTTCCGGCGGTGGTGCCGGGCCTGCCAAGCCGGCCAAGACGAAGAAGCGTTCCCGCGGCAGCGGCGCTGCGGCGGCCGCCAGCGGCAATGCCTTGACTTCACCCATGCAGGGCACCATCGTAAAGGTGGCTGTCGTGGAGGGTGACCTCGTTGCCGAGGGCGACCTCATGGTGGTGCTCGAGGCCATGAAGATGGAGCAGCCGCTCACCGCGCACCGCGCCGGAATCGTCATCGGCCTGACCGCCGCGGCGGGCGAGACGGTCTCCGCCGGCGCCATCATCGCCTTGATCGAGGATGCGGCTGCCGGGTAGCTGCCCGACGGCGGGGTGCGGGCGCGCCTCTGGCGTCACCGCGTCCTGCCCATGCAGACTTGGTCTGTGAAACCATTCCTGCTCCTCGCCTCCCGGGCCGAGGACGCTGCCGCCGAGGACGAATACGAAGCCTACCTCCGCTATGGCGGGCTTGAACCGGCCCAGCTGAGGCGCGTCCGGATGGAAGCCGCGCCGTTGCCCCCGTTGGATCTTGCCGATTACTCGGGGGTGATCGTAGGAGGGAGTCCGTTCACCTCCAGTGATCCTGCCGGGCAAAAAAGCGACGTCCAGCACCGGGTGGAGCGTGAGCTCGAGGCCCTGCTCGACCGGATCGTGCCTTTGGATTTCCCGTTCCTCGGTGCCTGTTACGGCGTGGGTACGCTCGGCCGGCACCAGGGCGCCGTGATTGACCGCACTTACGGCGAGGGGCTGGGCGGTGTGAGCATCAAGCTGAGTGCGGAAGGCCTGGTGGATCCCCTGCTGCGGGGTCTGCCGGAGAGCTTCACGGCGTTCACCGGCCACAAGGAAGCCTGCACCCTCCTTCCTCCCCACGCGGTGCTTCTGGCCAGCTCCGCCGCCTGCCCGGTGCACATGTTCCGGATTAAAACCAACCTGTACGCCACCCAGTTCCACCCCGAACTCGATGCGGACGGCCTGGCCACCCGGATCGACATCTACCGGCATGCCGGGTACTTCCCGCCCGAAGCGGCCGAGGAATTAATCGCGGACGCCCGGCGGTTCTCCGCGCCGGAACCGATGAAGATCCTGCGGAATTTCGTGGAACAGTACGCAAACTAGGGATGCCTGCGTGCGGGCTTGGCGCTCCCGCCGGGGCCCGGCAGAGCCCGTGGCCGCTCCGGCACCCGCCATCCTGCCCGGTTGCTCTCCCGGCCCCGGGTGCCGATCCAAAAAGGCCCGGCGTGTCCAATGAACACGCCGGGCCTTCTGGAAAGCAACTGGGCGGGAGCGCCAACGCAGCGAGGGCTAAGGCATCAGGCCACGTTGTTGGTGTACTCCAGGTCCCGAGTCTCCTTGCTGACGAACAGTGCGATCAACGTCAGGACGGCCATGGAGGCGAGGTAGATTCCCACCAGCACGGGGCTGCCCTTCCCCATCTCCCACAGCCAGACGGCAATGAACGGGGCCACCGCGGCACCGAGGATGCTGGAGAAGTTGTAGCTGATGGCCGAGCCGGTGTACCGGACGTTCGTGGGGAACAGCTCCGGCAACAGCGCACCCATGGGCCCGAAGGTCAGCCCCATCAGGGAGAAGCCGATGATCAGCAGCGCCATGGTGCCCACGAAGCCGGCACTGAAGAGTGGAACGAAGAGCAGACCGAAGGCGAAGATGCCCAGGGTCACGGCGATCAGCATCTTGCGGCGGCCGTACTTCTCAGCCAGCGGTCCGGAAACCAGGGTGAAGATGCCGAAGAAGACGACGCCGGCAATCAGCATCCAGAGGAAATCGTTCCGGGTGTAGCCCAGGCCGGGGACGAACGCGGCAGCGGCGGCCTCGGTCATCGGTTTGCCGGCCTTTTCGGCCGCGGCCCTGGCCGCATCCAGGCTGGAGGCACGGGTGCCGTAGGTCAAGGTGAACGTGGTCATCAGGTAGAACAGCACGTACGTGGCGAGCATGATGAACGTGCCCAGGATCAGCTGGCGCCAGCTGGTCTTGAAGACCCGGGCCAGCGGCAGCTTGGCAACCTCGTTCGATTCCAGCACCTTGGTGAAGGCCGGGGTCTCGATTAGTTTGAGCCGCACGTAGAGGCCGATAATGACCATGATGGCGCTGAGCAGGAACGGCACACGCCAGCCCCACGCCTCGAATGCCGCTGGCGTCAGGGTGTAGCTGAACACCAGGAAGATCACGTTGGCGATGATGAAGCCGATCGGCGCACCCAACTGCGGGAACGTGCCGTAGATGGCACGCTTGTTCGCCGGGGCGTTCTCGGTGGCCAGCAACGCCGCGCCGCTCCATTCCCCGCCGAGGGCAAGGCCCTGGGCGAAGCGCAGGACAACCAGGAGGGCCGGTGCCCAGAAGGTCCAGCCGGGAACGGTCGCCGTCGGCAGGCAGCCGATCAGGAACGTGGCAATACCCATGGTCAGCAGCGAGGCCACCAGGGTGCCCTTGCGGCCAAACTTGTCACCGAAGTGGCCGAAGACAATCGAGCCCAGCGGGCGGGCGATGAACGCGACGCCGAAGACGGCGAAGGATGCCAGCAACTGGGTGGTCTCGTTCTGGCCAGGGAAGAAGAGCTTCGGGAAGACGAGCACAGCGGCGGTGGCGTACACGTAGAAGTCGTAGAACTCAACGGTGGTGCCAATGAGGCTGGCGACGATGACGCGGCCGCGCGAGTTCACCGGTTTGGCGGACCCATGCTCCGCGGAAGTGGCAGTGGATGACATGTAACAGCGCTTTCATGAAGACCGGACTGGTGTTGCTCGGGGCTGCCCGGAAAGGGATTCGTATGATGACATAATAAGTTCCGACGTCCATTGGATGGACAAATGGTCCACTATTTGGACACCCGGATTCGTCTCACGTGGTGGTCATCACATTACGCCCCGCTCCTGCCCCAACAATGGTTCCAACGCGCCGATAGGTAAACGTCACAGCACGCGGTGGCCGGGACCGGAACTGCCGCAGGGACTGTCTGGCAGCCGGTCCATGGGTGCCCGGGGCTCCGGAGGTGACACACAAGGAGCGGAGTGAGGGTAGCATCTTCGGTCATGAGCGCCGACGATGACGACATCAACGAAGAACTCCTGGCCGACGCCGTCAAACTGACGGGACTGAGCCTTGAACTGCTGGGCCTGGACCCGCACCCGGACGACATGACACCGGAGCAGCGGCTCCTGTTCGATCCGGAAGATCTGGCCGAAATGGCCGCCGTCCCACCGGAAGACCGGCAGCAAGCCGTCCGCCGGACCCGCCTTCTGGCCGGCCTGCTGTGGAACTCATCCGGCATCCTCCTTGACCAGCTCTTCCGGGATCTGGCCACCCTCAGCACCCTGGACGCCGTCACCGGGCCGGACATCGCCGGAACCTCGGTGCTGACCTCACTGCCGCCGCAGTTTGCGTCCAGCTACGACGCGAAATTCACCCAATAGTTTATTGTTGTCGCCGCTGACCTCACGGCGTGCCTGGTCCGCGGGTGGACCGCCCCCGGCTGCCTCGCCGCCGAACTCGCCGTCCGCTGCTTGCTCGATCAGGCGGAGATCACCGAGGACATCTACGACCTCGACCTCCCGGCGGACTGGCGGGCCCAGGTCGAGGACGTCCTCCTCGCGGACGCGGACAGCGCAGCCCTCTTTTCGGATTCCCTCGATATCCTTGACGACGACGCCGGCAATCTGGGCTTCGAACACTGGTTCGTGCCTTACAACGCCTGGAACACGGTTCCGCCCTTCGCCTGCGGCTGAGCCCGGCCCCGGTGTTTCCAACGGCCCTAGTGTGCCGCCGCGGGCAGTCCCGCCAGGAAATCCTCCGTGAAGTGCTTGACGCCGGCCCACTCGGTGTAGACGTAGTCGCGGGAGATGTCCAGGTCCGCGGACCCCTTGTCCCTGGTGATCTTTTTCATCATGTGCCGCTTGAGGAAGCCGTACTGGGTGTAGAGCAGCGCCCCGCCGAACAGGCCGACGTGCGCCGGGCGCCAGCCGGTCTCCTGCTCAAACTTCTGCACATAGCCTTCCGCGTTCTCCTCGTCCCCGTGCGCGGCGAGGCTGACCGAGAACAACGCCGAGGGCAGCCGTTCCAGCGCCGCTTTGTTCGCACGGACGAAGTCGGTCACGAACTCCTCGTGCTTGCCCATGTGGACGGAGGCGCCGACGATGACGCCGTCACACTCCTGCGGGAGCGCATCGCCGGAGGTCTGCAGATCTGCCGTCCGGGCCTCGTGGCCGTGCTCGCGGAGGACGTAGGCGATGTACTCGGCGATCCGGGCGGTCTGGCCCTCCACCGTCCCGAATGGAATGTAAATGTTGGCCATGGTCCACGGTGCCCGCGGCCGGCGGCGCCGGGCAAGGGCCGAACGTCCCGGCGCCGGCGCCGAAGGGTAGCGGGGCAGCCAGTAACCCGGTTCACGAGGCAGCGAGGCTGACCCCAAGCACGTACATTCCCCACAGGCCGGCGGCCAGGAGGACGGCCAAATATCCGAGCACGAGCCTGGTGTCCCGAAGGTAGCAGTCGGACGTTTTCAGGCCACGCCGGCGCGCTTTCCAGTAGCCTATGAACCCAACGGCCGCGAACACCGCCAAGGCGACAGGACCGGCCAGCCAGCCAAGCAGGGCAATTGTGGCAAAGATGCACAGCCTGAGGGGATCAAAGGGAGCGTCCGCCTGCCGGTCCGGGCCCGGATCCGCAGGCACCACGTTCTGGCTGCGATGCCGGGCGGCGTGTTCCCGGGCCACCAACTGCGAGGGCAGGGGGCCCGAGGCGATCCGCCGGGCATCCGACGCAGAGCTCACCATCCCTCCTTAAGCCCGCCGTACCGGGAGCAGCCGGGGGGCAGTGGCAGTGCTTAGTCGCTGCCGGGCCAGGGCCGGCCACGCCTGGACCGCGCAGAACGGCGCGCACTGGTGGGCACCGGCGTCGCTCTTGGTCCCCACGTGGACGCAGCATTGCGTGAGCCGTTCCTCGATCATGGTCGAGATGTCCATAAAGGGTTTGACCATAATGCGGGTCACCCGTTCGGCGAGAAGCCGGCGGAGCCGCTGCTGCTGGCCCGGGAGCTTGCCGGCCGCCAGCGTGGTGAGCGTGCCGATGCCAAGGTCGCACTGGCTGCAAATGTTCTGCCAAAGGTCCGCCGTGCGCGGATGGGACAGGGACGATTGTTCGCTCAGCAGGTCCAACAGGGAAGATTTCATCAGGCTGCGCAGCTCGAGCGGGATCGCACTGTCAGCGATCCGGTTCGCGAGGCTGTCAGGGTTGAGTTCCAGCCAGGCGAGCAGCTGATCGTGCCCGATCAGCGCGGTCAGTGACCGCCAGATGCCCGCATCGTCCTTGAGCATGTAGCCGACGGATGCGCAGTGCGGATGCGAGCACGGGAGGGCCGTGAGGTCGTGCCACGAAACCACCCCGCCGGTCTGCCCGGCCAGCCGCTCGAGCACGCCGGTGTGGGTGAGCCGGTCCGTAGGGTCGATGCCGTGCCCCCTGCCCGATCCAAACACCGGCTGCAGCGCGACTCCACCGATGAACGGGGTTTCCAAAGCACGCATCACGACGGCGCCGACCTCGCCGTCGTTGATACCGAGCGTGGCGGTCATTGTCAGTGTGGTGAAGATGCCCGCCTCGGAGAGGCGCGAGATGGCAGCATCCTTGAAACGGGTCAGATCTCCCCCGCGGTGGTGGATTGACGCCTCCTTGGACGGCCCGTCGTACTGCAGATACACCTCGACCCGGTCCCGGTGGCTGGCCAGGAGGGCAAGCAGGTCATCATCTGTCGCGATCAGCATGCCGTTGCTGTTCACCATGATCCGGACGATTGGCCGGGCAACGAGCTCCTGCAGCAGTTCGGCCAGCTGGGGATACAGTGTCGGCTCCCCGCCGGAGAGCATCAGCACATCCAGCCGTCCGTTCTCGCGGGCAAGCCTTGCGTCTATGTTCGCGAGCACTTCTGCAAGGGGCGCCACCCCCTGCAACTGGGGGCCCGAGGCGGTGAAGCAGGTGGGACAACGAAGATTGCAGTGCTCGATAATGTCCTGCAGCAAAATGCATGTGTGCTGCGTCTGCATGGCCGGAAGGCCGAAGGCGTAGGCCTCGGGGACCGGACGGAAGTTATCCGTTTGGTCGGGAATATGCTGCTTGGTGGGCGCCTGCCACTTCTCCAAGTACCGCAGGATTTCGGGCGATTCGTCATACAGTGTGCGGACCAGCCCATGATCCGGGCACCCGCGTTCAAGCCATACCCGCCCGTCGCGGATCAGCAGCGCCCCGGACAGCCGCCGTACCTGCGCGAGCGGGGGGTTGGTCTCGTGGCAGCGGGGACAGAATGCGGTGACGTAGCGGTGAATTCTGTCGCCCCGCAAGGGCTGGCCGGGACCGGGCAGCGGGTGCGTGGAGCTCCGGGGTAAAGGATTCATGGCAGCCCTCCGGCTTGAGCAAGGGACGCCATGCAGAGTCCGCCGCCGAGTAAAGTCCAAATTCCGAAGCCAATCAGGAGTCCCGCGCCGAAAAGCGACGTCCGGCGCTGCACCGCCAGCAGAATGGCCACCAGCAGATACACGCCAAGCGGTATGAACGCTCCCGCTCCGGTGAGGCCAGGCGGCGGCGGTCCGCCGGGCCCGAAGAGGAAGAAGGCCCCCACGTAGAACAGGTAGAGGGCCGCAGCCCCGAGCAGGAGCCCAAGTCCCACGGAACCGCCTCGTGGCTGTTGCGACGGGCCGGGCACATCCGACCACTGGGGTGGGATCTGGGGACCGTCGGGGGTGTCGGCGCTCACGCGGCACTTCCTTCTAATTCATGGCGAGCCGGTTTCCCGAACACCCGCCGCATCCGCCAGCCCAGCAGGGGCAAAACCGCGAGGAGGAACCATTGGGGCCGGCTCATGCCCAGCCAAAGCACCTCGTTGCCGCGGACAAACTCCACACCGAACCTGAACAGGGCGTACGCGGCCACGTAACAGACAAAGAGGTCACCGGAATGGGCCAGCCGGTCTCGGAAGTGCCACATTGCGGCGAAGGCGGCCAAGTGGAACACCATCTCGTAGGCAAAGGACGGATGAAGACCCACCCCGGCCGGCCCTCCCGTCAATGCAGCCTGCGCCGGGGTGAGGACTATTCCCCACTCTCCCCCGGTCGGGGTGCCGGGCAGCTCGGTGGTGAGACACCCTACCCGTCCGACGATCAGCGCCAGAGCCACTGCGGGCGCCAGCAGATCCCCGGTGGACTCGCGGTAGCCCGTCATCCGCTTCCCGAGATGGACCCCGAACCATGCGCCGACCAGGCCGGCGAGGATGCTGCGGTCGCCGTTTCCCCACCAGTCCGCCAGGGACACCTGGCGGGAGGCATCCCAGGTGAGCACCCTGGAGCCGATCGCCCCGAAAGCGATGGCGAAGCCTGCAATCGGCCACAGCCGGGGGTCGGTGAGGCCGCGGCGTCGCTTCTCATAAGCGAAGAACAGCAGGGCTGCGATGACTCCCAGCCCTACCAGGCCGGAGTGCACCAGCCCGTTCCCTGCGAAGGGAAGCCCAATCATGGGCCGAGCCTAACAGCGAACGCTGCCGGGCATAGGGTGCTTTCGGCCCTAATTACATGTGGACGTGCAGCCGCCGCGCTGCTTCGGAGATGGACCCGCTCAGTGACGGGTACACCGTGAAGGTGCTGGCGACGTCGTCGACGTGCAGCTTCTGGGTGACCGCCAGGGAGATGGCGAAGATCAGTTCGGAAGCGTTCGGCCCCACCACCACACCGCCGATTACGGTGCCGGAACCCTTGCGGGCGAAAATCTTGATGAAGCCGTCCTTGTGGTTGCGCATCTTGGCGCGGGCGTTGCTGCGCAACGAAAGCTTCACGACGTCGGCCTGGTACTTGCCGGATTCGATGTCCGCCTCGGAGACGCCCACATTGGCGATCTCCGGTGAGGTAAAGATGTTGGAGGCCACCTGGTGCAGCTTGAGCGGCGTCACGCTGTCGCCAAGGAAGTGGGCGATCGCGATCCGGCCCTGCATCGCGGCCACCGAGGCGAGCGCCAGCACACCGGTGCAGTCACCGGCGGCGTAGATGTTTGGTGCAGTGGTGCGGGAGACGCCGTCGACGCTGATGTGGCCGCTCTCGCTGAGCGCCACCCCGGCCTCCTCCAGGCCGATCCCGGCGGTGTTGGGAATGGAGCCCACGGCCACCAGGCAGTGGCTGCCGGTGACTTGGCTGCCGTCGCCGAGGGTGACGATGACGCCGTCGTCGGTGCGCTCCACACTCTCTGCGCGCGCTCGGGACAGGACCTTAACACCGCGGCGTTCGAAGACGCCTTCCAGGACCTCGGCGGCGTCGGCGTCGGAGCCGGGCAGCACGCGGTCGCGGCTGGAAATCAGGGTGACCTTGGACCCCAGGCCGTTGTAGGCGGAGGCGAACTCGGCGCCGGTCACGCCGGAACCAACCACAATCAGGTGCTCAGGGAGCTCGTCCATGTTGTAGATCTGCGCCCAGTTCAGGATCCGGACACCGTCCGGGCGGGCGGTGGGAAGCTCGCGCGGGTGGGCACCGACGGCCAGCAGGATCGCGTCCGCCTCGATGGTTTCCGTGCCGTCGGCGGTGAGGACCTCGATGGTGTGGTTGTCCAGGAGCTTTCCGGATCCGAGCAGGATCCGCACGCCCTGGCCTTCCAGGCCCTTCTGAATGTCGGTTGACTGTTGCCGGGCCAGGCCCAGCAGGCGGTCGTTGATGTGCTTGAGATCCGCTCGCATCGTCGGGGTGCAGTCGCCGCCGTCGAGGTCGAACTTGACACCGAGCTCACCGGCCTCACCGACGCGGGTCATCAGGTCCGCCGTCGCGATCAGGGTCTTGGACGGTACGACGTCGGTCAGCACCGCGGAGCCGCCAAGCCCCGCCCGCTCGATGATGGTGACCTTCGCGCCAAGGGAGGCGGCGACCATAGCAGCTTCGTAGCCACCGGGCCCTCCGCCCAGGATTGCGATGCGGGGTGAGCTGAAATCGGGATGCGTAGTCACAATCAGCCATTGTCCACCATCCGGACCTGCACCACCAAGAAACACCGCCGGCACCGCACCGGCACAGACCCGGCGGAATGGGCTGGGCAGCACGACGCCGGCAGGATAACTTGTACCGGTGAGTACAACAGAATTCCTGAACACGGACCCCTTCGACGCCGCCCGCGCCGCCGCCGACTACATCGCCGAAGAGACGGGCATCGACAAGCATGACGTCGCCCTGGTGCTTGGTTCGGGCTGGGGCGACGCCGCTGAATTGATCGGCCAGACCACCGCCACCCTTTCCGCGGACGAGGTCCCGGGGTTCTCCTCCCCCTCGGTGGTGGGGCACGTCGGCACCATCCGCTCGGTGCTGACCCGGGAGGGCAAGCGCGCCCTGGTTCTGGGCGCCCGCACGCACTACTACGAGGGAAAAGGCGTTCGCGCCGTTGTCCACGGCGTCCGCACCGCTGCGGCAGCCGGCTGCGGGACCCTGGTCCTGACCAACGGCTGCGGCGGCCTCAATGAGGACTGGACGCCGGGGACCCCCGTGCTGATCAGCGACCACATCAACCTCACCGCCACCTCCCCGCTCGAAGGCGCCACTTTCGTGGACCTCACCGACCTGTACTCCGCCCGGATCCGCGGCCTGGCCCGTGAGGTCGATGCCACACTCGACGAGGGCGTTTACGCCCAGTTCACCGGCCCGCACTACGAAACCCCTGCGGAAGTGCAGTACGCCAAGCGGATCGGCGCGGACCTGGTGGGCATGTCCACCGCCCTCGAGGCCATTGCCGGCCGCCACGCGGGCATGGAGGTCTTTGGCATTTCCCTCGTGACCAATCTCGCCGCGGGCATCAGCCCGGTGCCCCTGAGCCACGGGGAGGTCCTCGAAGCCGGCCAGGCAGCGGGACCGCGGATCTCCAAGCTGCTCGCCGAAATCATCGCCAAACTTTAAGGGTCCCAGTCCGCCCGGCGGCCGGGCTCAGCTGCCGGGCGCGAGGTAGCGCACAGCCTTTTCTGCGTCCTGCGGACACCGCCGCTCCATGGAGTCCGCGATTCCTGCGACGGTTTGCCGGGCCAGCGCCTGCCGCCAGGCGAGTTCGGCCTGCCTCATGGTTTGGGAAATTAGACAGCTCCGGACGAAGTTCTGTCCGGTTTCGGCGTCCGGGACCTCGCCCATGATGCCTTCGCAGCGGAACACCGGATCGGGGCCTTCCAGCGCCAGGACAATGTCCAGGACCGTGACGTTTTCCGGCCTGCGCGCCAGATAGAATCCGCCGCGCGGGCCGGAGACGGAGCCCAGGATCCCGGCGCGGACCAGCGCTTGGAGCTGCTTGTTCAGATAGGCGCCGGGAAGCTGGTAATACTCAGCCAGCCGGGCGCTGTTGACTGCTTCCCCGGCCGGCGTCCACGCCATAGTGACGCAACTATGCACAGCCCATTCCACCCCACGGCCCAGCCTCATATTCCAGACGTTACGTGTCCGGAAAAATGGCTGTCAAGGCTTGAGGGCGCAGCACGGCGGGACCTGTCCGAATGGCCGCCTCTCGCTTGTCGGCACGGCATCCGCGGCGAATGGCACTAGTTTGGTTCCTATGACGTCTTCTGTTGCCGATCCCGCCCGCCTGCTGAGCGACGCCCGGACTTGGGCTGCCCAGGATCCGGATCCCGCCACTGCCGCCACCCTGACGGAGCTGATCCGCCGCGCCGACGAGGGCGCTGCCGCGGCGCAGCAGGAACTCGCGGACAGTTTCAGCGGCACCCTGCAGTTCGGCACCGCAGGCTTGCGCGCGGCCCTCGGCCCCGGCCCGAACCGGATGAACCGCGTGGTGGTGCGCCGCGCCGCCGCAGGATTCACGGCGTTCCTCACCGGCACGGTCGCCCAGGCCGCGCCCGGAACCCGGCCGCGCGCCGTCGTCGGCTACGACGCCCGGTACAACTCGGACATCTTCGCGGCGGAAACGGCCGCGATCCTCACCGCAGCCGGCGTCGAGACGTTCCTCATGCCATCTGCCCTGCCCACCCCACTGCTCGCGTATGCGGTGCGGGCGCTGGACTGCGACGGCGGCGTGATGGTGACCGCCAGCCACAACCCGCCCCAGGACAACGGTTACAAGGTCTACCTGGGCCGGCACGCGGTCGAGGAGAGCGGGCGGGGCGCGCAGATCGTGGCGCCGTACGATGCCCTGATCGCTGCGGAGATCGACGCTGTCGGTGAGCTGTCCGGAATTCCGTTGGCCGCGGAAGGCTGGACCGTGCTGGATCCGTCCATCGCCGCCGGGTATGAGGCCGCCACCGCGGCCCTGGCCGACACGAGGCATTTCCCGGCCCGCGACCTCAAAATTGTGCTGACCCCCATGCACGGGGTGGGCGGGGAGACCGCCGTGTCGGTGCTGCATGCGGCCGGCTTTGCCGACGTCACCCTGGTGGCCGAGCAGGCAGCACCCGACCCCGACTTCCCCACCGTGAATTTCCCCAATCCCGAGGAGCCCGGCGCCCTGGACCTGGCCCTTAACACCGCTGCCAGGGTGGCGGCGGATATTGTGATCGCCAACGACCCCGATGCGGACCGCGCCGCTGTCGCCGCCAAGGACCCGGACACCGGGTCCTGGCGGATGCTGCGCGGCGACGAGGTAGGCGCCCTGTTGGGCGCGCACATCGTGGCCCGGCTGGCGGCCGGCGGGCAACAGACTCCAGCCGGGGTGTTCGCGAATTCAATCGTGTCTTCCCGGCTACTGGCACGCATCGCGGCCTCGGCAGGCTACGCGCACGAGGAAACCCTCACCGGCTTCAAATGGATCGCCCGTGTTCCCGGGCTGCTGTACGGCTACGAGGAAGCGCTGGGGTACTGCGTCGCCCCCACCCAGGTCCGTGACAAGGACGGCATCTCCGCGGCTGTGCTGATCGCTGAGCTCGCGGCAACTGCCAAGGCCGGCGGCAAGACCATCTTCGACACGCTCGATGAGCTGTATCTGGTCCACGGACTGCACGCGAGCGACCAGCTCAGCATCCGGGTCGCGGACCTGGGCCTGCTGGACGCGATGATGAACCGGCTCCGCGTCAGTCCACCGGAATCCTTCGGGGGCTCCGCAGTCGAAACTGTCACCGATCTTGCCGACGGCAGCGCCCAGCTGCCGCCCACCGACGGCCTGCTGTACCTGACCCGGGATCTGAGCCGGATCATCATCCGGCCCAGCGGCACCGAGCCGAAGCTCAAGTGCTACCTGGAGGTCATCAAAAGCGTCGGATCAGCCGCCGAACTGCCCGCGGCCCGGCTCGAGGCCCGCGCAGCTCTCGACGCGGTCCTCGCGGACGTCCGCGAGGCGCTCGGGCTGTAGCCCTGGCGCTCGACCTCAAGGTACCCGCCCACAATCCCGGTGTTGCGCTGCCACGTACGGCAGTCATTACGGCGCTCCCTGGCTCCGTTCGGGCTGAGCAGCTGCTGCGGCGTACCACCCAAGGTAGTTCCGGGGCGTTTCGGCTGCGTACAGACCATGTGCCCGGCGGCTCAACGAGCCCTCACCCCGCCCGAAACGCCTCCGTGATGCAGACGTTAAGACGCCGAAACATCAGGGAAACTACAGCGAAACTGCGGCTGCCTAGTCTGAACGGACACCTCGACGGAGACGGCCGCAGAATACCGGCTGCGGTCCACGCGAAAGGCCCACCGTGACCGGACAGACGTCAAGCCCCCACCATCAGGGCGCAGAACCCGCGGCAGCACCGCACCGGATTGTGGCTGCCGGAAGCGGACCGGCCGCCCACCGGTTCGCGGACGCCCTGCACGCCCGGGGCCTCGAGGGCTGGGATGTCTCCGTCCTGACCGGGGAAGCGCACCCTCCCTATGACCGCGTTGCGCTGCGCACGGCCCCCACCGATACCGCCGTCGACCTCACCCTGAGCGCTTTCCTGTCGGACCACAAGTTCCTCACATTGCAGACCGGCGAGCGCCAGGACAAGGCCCTGGCCGGTAACCAGCCGGTCCTGATCGGTTCGTCCATCCCGGTCCGTGCACGCGACGAGAACGAGGCATAGCCATGGACCTCACCATCGATTTGCTGGCTCCGATCCAGGGCCTGCCGGCCCTGGCCACAGCCGAACTGGTGGATGTGGGCAAGCGGCCCGGCCACCAGCCGGTGAGCCAGGCCGGCATCGAGGAACTGCTGGTGGCCGATTGCAGCAATCCGGCGGTACCGGTCCTGGGCGGCGTCGTCCGGGTGGCCGGGGCCAACCGCGGCTGCGCGGAAGCCCAGGCCGAACTGGACCGGCTCGCCGCGTCCCTGATGGGAGCGTGAGAGCCGTGAGCGCACCGGCGGTGCCGCCGCTTGAACTGCCCCTGGAAGGCTTCCGGATCGGGGTGACCTCGCACCGGGGCTCCCAGGACCTGATCGAGGCCCTGGAACGGCGTGGCGCCCAGGTGTTGCATGCACCGGCCCTGCAGATCGCCCCCGCGCAGGAGGACATGCGCCTGATCGTGACGCCGTACCGCTGGGTCACCTCCGACGGCGCCGACCGGCTGCCACGGTTGATCGAGGCCGCCTGCAGCGGCAACCTGGACGTGCTGACCTTCACGAGCGCCCCTGCGGTGGACGCCGTGTGGAGCACCGCGCACGAGATGGGCCTGTACAGCCAGCTCGTGGCGAGCCTCAAGAGCACCGTCACCACCGCGGTCATCGGGCCGTTCACGGCGCAACCGCTCATCGATGCCGGCATTCGGCCGCTGGTGCCGGACCGGTCCCGCCTGAGCGCCCTGATCCGGCTCGTGGTGGAACACCTCGCCCTCAACCACGTCCGCCGCCTGGACACCGGCTCGGGCCGGCTGGAACTGCGCGGCCGCTCGCTGCGGATCGACGGCAAGCCCGTTGAGCTGGCTCCGGCCCCACTGCTGCTGCTGCGGGCGTTGCTGGGCGCCGGCGGCGCGGTGCTGTCCCGCGACTCCCTCGCCGAACTGCTGGAACTCCGCGGTTCGGTGCACGCCCTGGATACGACAGTCAGCCGGCTGCGCACCGCCCTGCCGGATGGCAGGCTCGTGCAAACCGTGGTGAAGCGCGGATACCGGCTACGGGTGTGACCCACGCCATTACCGGCCGGTAAACATTGGCGAACGGGCACCGCAAATCCGGCAACACCGGGGAAACACGCTGGAAAGATCACCCGCCTAGGCTGGGTCCAACAAGCACGCAGGCCGCACCACGGGCCACCAGCGAAAGGGACCCACCATGTCCGCCACCACCACCGTTCCCGGCGATTCGCAGACCCGCCCCCGGATCGTCATCGCCGGCGCGGGCCCGGCCGCGCAGGCCCTGGTCCGCCAGCTCACCCGGGCGCAGTTCGCCGGCGGAATCACTGTGCTGAGCAACCGGGACGACGCGTCCGAGGAGCTCCTGGAACTCGCGGCCCTCCCGCAGGTATCCGTGCGGTTCGGCCAGCCCGCCAGCTACATCGACCCGGACAGCCGTTATGTCACCACCTCGGACGGCCTGGAATTCAGCTACGACCAGCTGGTCATCGCCACCGGGTCCTCCCCGGCCGGCCCGCCGCTGGCAGGGGAAGGCCGGTGCCTGAGCTACTCCACCATCGACGACGCCGCCCGGCTGGGCGAGGCCGTCAAGGACGTCACCCGGGTACTGGGCCGGCGGCCGTTGGGCATCCTGGTCGGCACCGGGACCGCCGCGGGCCAGGCCGAGGCGGTGTTGCGCGCCCGCGGCGTCCGGCCCGTCCGGACCTCGCAGCGGCCGGCGTCCGTGGTTCCCACCCTGGCCGGGTCCACGATCCCGGCCGCCGGGATCGTGTTCGAGGATGGCTCCAGCATGGCCGGGGACCTCGTGGTCCTGGCCGAGGAGCCGATTGCCCGCGACGCGCTCGCCGTCAGCGCCGGCCTGACGACAGCCCGGCAGGGCGGAATCGTCATTCGCCGCGACTTCCGCACGTCCGTCCCGGGGATCTGGGCCATCGGGGACGCTGCCGTGTTCGACGGCGTCCGGCTGGGACTGCTCGTGGCAGCCTCCTCCGCTGCCTCCGTCTGCGCCGCCCAGTTGCTCCGTGCCGGCCTGGCCGAACCCCTCGCCGAAGCCGCCTGAACTGCCGGCTGACCAGACACCTGGACCCTGGGCAGGGCACTGCGCGGGTGCCCTGCGGGGATGACCTCCGGCGAAGGGCCGCTATGGCAAGATGGACACCTGAGAAGCCACGAAGGGACCACCATGAGCAACGAAGCCGCCACTGCTGCCGAGGGCGCCGCGCCAGCCGCCGGGGACGACGGTACCGCCGGGAATATTGCCTCCTACATTGACCACACCCTGCTCAAGCCGGAAGCGAGTGAGACCGAGATCCTTACGGTCTGTGCCGAAGCCGCCGAATACCGGTTCAAATCCGTGTGCGTCAACCCGGTCTGGGTCAAGACGGTCAAGAAGGCCCTGAAAGGAACAGGTGTGCTGACGTGCTCCGTAGTCGGCTTTCCCCTCGGTGCCACCCCCAGCGACGTCAAGGCCTTTGAGGCCCGCGGCGCGGTGCTGGACGGCGCCGAGGAAGTGGACATGGTGATCAACATTGCCGCTGCCCGTGCCAACGACAAGGGCGCCCTGGCCGATGACATTCGTGCCGTCGCCGATGCCGTGCACGAGGGCGGTGCGATCCTGAAGGTCATCATCGAAACCGTGTTCCTGGATGATGCCCAGAAGGTGCTCGCCTGCGAGGCGGCCGTCGAGGCGGGCGCCGATTTCGTGAAGACCTCCACCGGCTTCAACGGCGGCGGCGCCACGGTTGCGGATGTCGCCCTGATGCGCCGCGCAGTTGGTCCCGGACTCGGCGTCAAAGCCTCGGGCGGGGTGCGCTCGCTCGCCGACGCACAGGCTATGATTGCTGCTGGTGCAACACGTATTGGCGCCAGCTCCGGCATCGCGATCGTCAAGGGCGAACAGGGTTCGTCCGCGTACTGACCGCTTTCCGAAAACAACCGCTGCCGCCACAGTTTTGAGCCCTACGGGGCCGAGGAGGAACGAATGTCCAGCAACACCGCGCAGACCGAGCAGACGCCGCAGAACGAGAACAGCCTTGGCTCCAGCATTACCTTGTTCGTCCTGATGATGGTCCTCTTCGGCGGGGCCCTCTACTCGTTGAGCTTCCTGACGCTGGACAACCCGTGGCCGATGGCCGTCTGCCTCGCCCTGTTCGCCGCGGCGTTCTGGGTGCCGCAGACCCTTCTGGGCCGCTCGGATTCCGCGGGCGAAGTCTAGAACACCCTAAAACCCCACCGACTGAAGCTCCGGGTTCTCCCGGAGCTTCAGTTCTTTAACCAGGACGGCCTGGCAAGGACGTTGCGATGAGTCCCCGGCCCGGCACTATGCTGCGGCAAGCAGCCTGTACAGGCTCCTGACGAGCCCCGTTCCGAGCGCGACGGCGGCCGGCCAGTGCACCTCGGCCAGGTCCAGCGCCGCGCCGAACATGCCGATCATGGCGTAGGCACTGACCGGGATCAGCACGAACCATTCCCGCCGTGAGCCGGCACGGCCCAGCAGGGGAATCGAGAACGCCCCGTTGGCGCGCCACACGTTCTTGAGCAGCGGCAGCTTCCGCAGGACTTTCGGCGGCTTGATCACCACCGGCCAGAGCAGCGGCACTCCCCCGGTGGTGATCATATCCCCGACGATGTGCACCAGCACTCCGGTCAGCATCGAGACCGGAAGCCAGATCCACTGGTGCGGGGCAAACCAGGTGACCAGCCCGGCCATCGTCAGGGCGAAGACCCAGTTGCTGATCCAGCCGTACTTCGGGAAGAGTTTGAGGGCTTTGGCGGCGATGTTGATCATGAACATGCACAGCAGCCCGGCGCCCACCGACAGCAGCCCCCAGTCCGTCTGCAGCTGGAACTGCCCGGCGAGCGCCGCGAGCAGCACAAAGAACGCCGCGCCGAGCAGGGAATGCGTGCCTTGCCTGTGGCCGCCGGACGCGTTCTCGATGCCCGCCGCGATCACGTTGGACAGCGGCGGAAGCGCGTGCGCCACGGTGCTGGAGCGGTGGTCCCAGTCGCAGACCAGGGCTGTTCCCGCCGTCGCCATCCCGCCGATCACAATCCCGGTGGCGTCCAGCGGATACCAGCCCAGCGCGTAGGGACCCGTCGACGCGACAGCCACCCACGCCGCGGCTCCCGATGCGGCGTGGTGTCCTCCCATCATGCGTTATTTCACCGCCGGTGAGACGGCCAGCGGCGCGTCGGAGAAGATGTTGCGGATGACGCCGTTGGCCCACTCGAGAATTTCGGCATCCTGGAGGTCCCGGCCGCCGATCCGGGCGGTCTTGGGCTTCGGCACGAGCACCGTGTCCAGGGCCGGCTTGGACTGTGCGCCGGGGTACATCCGGGTGAGCCGCATGAGCTTGGACTCGGGCAGCTGCGCCGGGGAGAACTTGATGAAGTTGCCCTGCAGCGCTACGTCGCTGAGTCCGGCCTCGCGGGCGCCCACCCGGAAGCGGGCGACGTCGATCAGGTTCTTTGCGGGCAGCGGCAGCTCCCCGTAGCGGTCCACGAGCTCGGCGAGCACCTCGTCGATCGCCTCGTAGGTGATGGCGCCGGCGAGCTTGCGGTAGGCCTCCAGGCGCAGCCGTTCACCCGGCACGTAGTCGTGCGGCAGGTGGGCGTTGACCGGCAGCTCGATCTTCATCTCCGCGGCCTTCTCCTCGGCCTCGCCCCGGTATTCCGCCACGGCCTCCCCGACCAGCCGGATGTAGAGATCGAATCCGACGCCCTGGATGTGCCCGGACTGCTCCCCGCCCAGGAGGTTGCCGGCACCGCGGATCTCAAGGTCCTTCATGGCCAGCTGCATGCCGGCACCGAGCTCGTTGTGCGTGGCGACGGCTTTGAGCCGCTCCAGCGCCACCTCGCCCAGCGGTTTCTCCGACGGGTACAGGAAGTAGGCGTAGGCGCGTTCCCGGCCGCGGCCCACCCGGCCGCGCAGCTGGTGCAGCTGGGAAAGACCGTATTTGTCGGCACCGTCCACGATCAGCGTGTTCGCGTTGGAGATGTCCAGGCCGGTCTCGATGATGGTGGTGCAGACCAGCACGTCGAAGCGCTTTTCCCAGAAATCCACGATGATTTGTTCCAGCCGGCTCTCGGACATCTGCCCGTGCGCCACCTCCACCCGGGCTTCCGGGATCAGCTCGCGGATCTTCGCCGCGGTGCGGTCAATGGTGGAGACCCGGTTGTGCACGAAAAACACCTGGCCTTCGCGCATGAGTTCGCGGCGGATCGCGGCGGACGTCTGCTTGTCCGTGTAGGGGCCGACGTAGGTCAGGACCGGGTGGCGTTCCTCCGGCGGGGTGGCCAGGGTGGACGTCTCACGGATGCCGGTCAGCGACATTTCCAGGGTTCGGGGAATCGGGGTGGCACTCATCGCCAGGACGTCAACGTTGGTGCGCATCTTCTTGAGCGCCTCCTTGTGTTCGACGCCGAAGCGCTGCTCCTCGTCCACGATCACCAGGCCCAGATCCTTGAACGCGAAGTCCTTGGACAGGAGCCGGTGGGTGCCGATGACGACGTCCACGGAACCGCCCTTAACGCCTTCGGCTGTCTCTTTCGCTTCCTTGCCGCTCTGGAAGCGGGACAGCGGCTTGACCACCAGCGGGAAGCCGGAAAACCTCTCCGTGAAGGTTTCATAGTGCTGCTGCGCGAGCAGGGTGGTGGGTACCAGCACGGCAACCTGTTTGCCGTCCTGGACGGCCTTGAACGCCGCCCGCACGGCGATCTCGGTCTTTCCGTAGCCCACATCGCCGGAGATCAGCCGGTCCATGGGGATCTCCCGCTCCATGTCGGCCTTGACCTCGTTGATGGTGGTCAACTGGTCCGGGGTTTCCACGTACGGGAAGGCTTCCTCGAGCTCACGCTGCCACGGGGTGTCGGGTCCGAAAGCGTAACCGCGGGACGCCATCCGGGCCGAGTAGAGCCGGATCAGTTCACCGGCAATTTCCTTGACCGCCTTGCGGGCCCTGGACTTGGTGCTGGCCCAGTCCGCACCGCCCATCTTGCTCAGCCCCGGGGTGTCCCCGCCGACGTAGCGGGTGACCTGGTCCAGCTGGTCCGTGGGCACAAAGAGCCGGTCACCCGGAGCGCCGCGCTTGGACGGCGCGTATTCGAGGACGAGGTACTCGCGCACCCCGTCCCCGCCGCCAGCAACTCTGCGCTGGATCAGTTCCACGAACCGGCCGATGCCGTGCTGTTCGTGCACCACGGAGTCTCCGGCCACCAGCTGCAGGGGGTCGACGGCGTTGCGCCGCTTGGACGGCATCCGGCGCATGTCCTTGGTGGAACCGGCGGAGGTCCGTCCCAGCAGGTCAGCCTCGGTCAGGAGCGCAAGCTTCAGCGGATCCAGCACAAACCCGCGGCCGAGGGCCGCGGTGGTCAGTTCGATCAACCCGGGCTGGGGGTCCCCGTCCAGGGAATCGACGCGGGCGCACGGGATGTCGTGGTCGTGGAGAAGTTCCGCCAGGCGCTGGGCGGGGCCGGGGCCTTCGGTGACGACCACGATCCGCCACTGCTCCCGCACCCTGGAGCCGATGAACGCCATCATTTCAGCGACGTCGCCCTGGTAGCCGCGCGGTTCGCGGGCGTGCAGGTTCAGGACGTCGACGTCGGGCAGCAGCTCCTCGTCGGTGGCCAGGGAGGTGATGGACCACCAGGACACCTCGTGGCTGAGGGCTGCGGAACGGGTTTCGGTCAGGGACCGGAAGCTCGCCGAATGCAGCGCCGCGGACGCCGCGGAGGTCAGGACAGTGTCCAAGGCCAGAGGCACCGTGCCGCCGTCGGACGCGGTGGACCAGGCCGCCTCCAGGAATTCCTCATTGGTGGCGGCGAGGTCATGGGCGCGGGTCCGGACCTTTTCGGGCTCGATCACCACCGCCATCGAACCGGGCGGGAACTGGTCCAGGAACGGCACCATGGCGTCCACCAGCACCGGAGCCAGGGACTCCATACCCTCGACGGCGATGCCGCCGGCAATCTTTTCCAGCATGTCCGCGGCGGCTGGCAGCTGTGATTTCAGCGTCGCGGCGCGGGACATCACAGACGGCGTGATGAGGATTTCCCGGCACGGCGGAGCGTGCAGCTCTGTGGGGTGGTGCACCCCGGGTGCGCTCAACGAGCGCTGGTCGGCGACCGCGAACCAGCGCATCTGGTCCACTTCGTCGCCGAAGAACTCCACCCGGATGGGGTGGTCCTCCGTGGGCGGGAAGACATCCAGCATGCCGCCGCGGACGGCGAACTCGCCGCGCCGGGTCACCATGTCCACCCGGGCGTAAGCGGCGTCGGCGAGGTTCCGGACGACGTCGCTGAACGGAACCTCCTGGCCCACTTTCAGCATGACAGGAACTAACTCCCCGAGACCCGCCACGATCGGCTGGACCACGGCGCGCACCGGGGCCACCACGACGCGCAAGGCACCGGCAGCGGACAATTCGGGGTGGGCGAGCCGGCGCAACACCGACAAGCGCCGTCCCACGGTATCCGAGCGCGGCGAGAGCCGCTCGTGCGGGAGCGTTTCCCAGCTGGGGAATTCGGCGACGGCGTCGGCCGGCAGGAACGCGCGCAACGCCTCCGTGAGGTCTTCGGCTTCACGGCCGGTCGCGGTGATGGCCAGCACTACCGGCGCCACGCGGCCGTTCGCTGCCCCGTCGGCGGACGCGTTGGCCGTGGTGGCTGCTGCGCCGTCGGCTGTGCTGTCCGTTGTGTTCTCCGCCGCGTTGTCCGCCAGGGCAGTCAGTCCATCCGCCATTTCCGCCAACAGCGCCGAGCGCAGGCCGGCGGGGGCGCTGATCTGGTAATCCTCGCTGCGGGCCGCGAATCCGCGGGCCGCCTCAGCGCGGACACGGGCGTAGTTCCGGTCCTCGGCAAGTACACGGCGCAGACCGGTGAGAGAGGGGCCGTTGGGGCTCATAGCTGTAACTCCTGAAGGGATCACGGGAATGCAGGCAACACGAATAGCCGGAATTCGCGAGAATCCCGGGTACCTCCAGCCTACCGCCCGCCCGGGGCTAGGCTGGCAGGATACACGGCCGTCCAAACGGGCTGGCGCTCCGAATGCCTTCCAGACGACAAGGAGTCATCATGACCGGCACCCCCGAAACCCCCCAGACCGCATCCTCGCACACCGTTCCGCCCAGGACGGTGCTCGTCACCGGCGCCAGCGGCTATATCGGCGGCCGGCTGGTGCCCAGGCTGCTGGAGGCCGGGCACACCGTGAAGGTCCTGGTCCGGACGCCGGCCAAGATCGCCGGGGTCCCGTGGCTGGCCGACGTCGAGGTGGTTCAAAGCAGCCTCGACGATGGCGAGGCGCTCCAGGCGGCACTGGACGGCGTGGACGTGCTCTACTATCTGGTCCATTCCATGGCTGCCGGGTCGGGCTTTGAATCCAAGGAACAGGCGATGGCCCAGACCGCGGCGAAGGCGGCAACAGACGCCGGCGTGGACAGGATCGTCTACCTGGGCGGCCTGCACCCGGCCGGCTCCGAATTGTCCACCCATATGAGGTCCCGCGAGGCCGTGGGCAAGGTTTTCCTCGACAGCCCGGTGGACGCCGTCGTCTTCCAGGCAGGGGTGGTGATCGGTTCCGGTTCGGCGTCGTTCGAGATGATCCGGCACCTGTCCGAGACCCTGCCCCTGATGCCGGCCCCCAGCTGGGTCCGCAACAAGATCGAGGCGATTGCGGTCCGCGACGTCCTGCACTACCTCGTCGGGGCGGCAGCGCTGGACGGTCCCATCAACCGTACCTTCGACATCGGCTGCCGCCAGGTCCTCAGTTACGCGGGCATGATGCAGGAATACGCCGCAGAGGCCGGGCTCCCCCACCGCGTGGTGCTGGCGCTCCCCATTCCCGCGCCCAAACTTGCGGGCATGTGGGTGGCACTGACCACACCCATTCCGCTGTCAATGTCCCTGCCGCTGGTGGAGTCCCTCCAGCACGACGCCGTCACCCGGGAACGCGACATCGACGCGTACATTCCCGCGCCGGAAGGCGGCCTCACCCCCTACCGCCGGGCAGTGGCGCTCGCCCTGGGCAAGGAGCGCGACGGCCAGGTGGCCACCACCTGGGCCAGCGCGGGCGCCGACGCCGATCCGCTGCCGTCCGACCCCGAGTGGGCCGGCCACCGCGTGTACTTGGATGAACGCAGCTACTCCAGCGACGTGGACCCGAAGCACATCTGGACCATCATCGAAGGGATCGGCGGGCAGAACGGCTGGTACTCCATGCCTCTGGCCTGGCGCGTCCGCGGCCTGCTGGACAAGCTCACCGGCGGAGCCGGGCTGTTGCGCGGCCGCCGCCACCCGCACCTGCTGGCCGAAGGCGAGGTAGTGGACTGGTGGCGGGCGGAGCGGATCGACCGCGGCCGGCTGCTCCGGCTGCGCGCCGAGATGCGTGCCCCCGGCCGGGCCTGGCTGGAGCTCTCGGTGGAGCCGGAAGGAACCGGCAGCCGGTACCGCCAGCGGGCGATCTTCTTCCCCAAGGGCCTCAGCGGGCGGCTGTACTGGCTGGCGGTGCTGCCCTTCCACAGCCTGATCTTCCCGGCGATGTCGCGGAACATCACCGCCGCGGCGAAGGCCCTCCAGGATGCGGAATCGGAGCCTGCCGGGCACACCGCATAGGATGTCAGAAGCCCGAAAACACCCGTTCCACCCGGAGGACCCCCATGGCATTAAGCGCATCCACCCACCTTCCCCACAGCGTTGACCGCGTCACGGCGGTCTTCGTGAACGAGGACTTCCTGCGCCACACGAGTGCGCTCGTCGGCGGAACCCTGGAGTCTTTCGCGGTGGACGGCGATCCCGCCGGCGCCTTCAGCACCACCACGGTGCGCACCATCCCGACCGACCGGATGCCGGACATGGCCCGCAAGTTCGTCGGTGAAAGCCTGAAAGTGACGCAGCTGGAGAAGTGGGATGCCCCCGCGACTGACGGCTCGCGGCAAAGCACCATCACCCTGAAGGTCTCCGGCGCACCCCTGGACGTCAACGCGGTCCAGCGCCTCGTCACCGACGGCGGCGGCACCCGGATCGAGCTTGAGGGCACGGTCACGTCCTCGGTGCCGTTCCTGGGCGGCAAGATCGCCGACGCGGCGGAGCCGATGGTGGGCAAGGCCCTGAAGCTCCAGTCCACCCAGGCCCAGGCCTGGCTCGAAAGCCACTAGCGGTGGAGTTGCCGGCATTCCTGTCCGTCGTCCTGATGGTGGCGGGCGTGTGGTCTCTCGCCGTCTGGCCGCAGTTCCTGCGCCGGGTCCGGAAGGATCCCAGGGCCCGGGACGCCAACGGCAAAGCGACCCGATTCCTCACCGTTCACCTTGTCCTGGTCAGCATTTCGATGCTGCTCGGGGCGGCGACGGCGGCCATCGGGATTGCCGGCCTGCTGAGCTAGGGTGTCAGCGCCTGGGCCAGGGCGTCCTCGGCCGCAACCCAGGAAATCATGGCGCACTTGACCCTGGCAGCGTATTTCGCGACACCTTCGAAGGCTGACGCGTCGCCGAGGATCTCCGGGTCCGCGGCCACTTTTCCCCGGGATCGCAGGACCTCACGGAAGTTACCGATCACTGCCGTGAAGCTCTCCACGTCCATGCCCTCGGCAAGTTCGGTGAGGACCGAGGCCGACGCCATGGAGATCGAACATCCCGCCCCGTCCCAGCGCAGCTGGGCTACCTTGCCGTCGGACACCGCCACCCGGACGGTGATCTCGTCCCCGCAGACCGGGTTGAGCTGGTGGGACTGTCCGGTGGCCGCGTCCGCGGGAACGGGCGCCTCCGCCAGTCCGCTGCCGGTGCGCAGCTTCGCGTGCTCCAGAATGATCTGCTGGTACAGCTGTTCAAGGCTCATGGGGAAGTTTCCTTAGGCTCGGAAGTAGGCGCGGACCCCGGCGACTGCCGCGAGGAACGCGTCCACGTCCGACGTCGTGTTGTACAAGTAGGTGCTCGCCCGGGTGCTGGCCGTCAGTCCCAGGCGGCGGTGCAGGGGCTGCGCGCAGTGGTGGCCCACCCGGACAGCGATGCCTTTGCTGTCCAGGAACTGCCCGACGTCGTGCGCGTGCACTCCCGCGACGTCGAACGAGGCGAGGCCGATCCGTTCCTCCCCGGGAGCGGGCCCGAGGACCCGGACGCCGGGAATTGCGGTGAGCCCCTCGACGAGGCGTTGGCCCAGCAGGGACTCCCAGGCGTGGATGCGGCCCATTCCTGTTTCCGTGAGGTAGTTGGCCGCCGCGGCGAGCGCGATGGCCTGGGACACTTTCTGGGTTCCGGCTTCAAAGCGCTGCGGCGCCGGCAGGAACGCGGCACGCTCCATCGTTACAGTAGTGATCATCGATCCGCCGGTGAGGAACGGCGGCAACGCGTTCAGCAACTCCGACCGGCCGTACAGCACGCCGATTCCGGTAGGCCCGAGCATCTTGTGTCCGGAGAGGACCGCGAAGTCGACACCGAGATCCTTCACATCCAGCGGCAGATGCGGCGCGGACTGGCAGGCGTCGAGCACTGTCAGGGCGCCGGCCTTGCCAGCCATCGCCACCAGGGTCCTGACCGGGTTGATGGTGCCCAAAACGTTGGAGGCGTGGCTGAAGGCGAGGATCCTGGTGGCCGGGCCGATGATGCCTTCAGCAGCATCGAGGTCAAGTGCACCGGCGTCGTCGACGGGGATGAACCGGAGCGTGGCGCCGGTCCGCTCAGCAAGTTGCTGCCACGGAATGAGGTTGGCGTGGTGTTCCATCTCCGTGACCACAATCTCGTCGCCGGCGCCCAGCGCGAACCGTGCTGCCGGCGCCGCGGCGCCAGGCAGGGAAGAATTCAGAAACGCGTAACTGAGCAGGTTCAGGCCCTCGGTGGCGTTCGAGGTCCAGATGATCTCATCGGCCGCTGCGCCCAGGAAGGCAGCGAGCGTTTCGCGGGCGTCCTCGAAGGAGTCCGTGGCCTCGACGGCAAGGAGGTGGGCGCCGCGGTGCACGGCGGCGTTGCGCTGCTCATAGAATTCCTGCTCGGCCTCGATGACGCTCAGCGGATTTTGCGACGTTGCCCCGGAATCCAGGTAGATCAAGGGTTGTCCGCCCATGGCCCTGGCGAGAATGGGGAAGTCATTGCGGATCCGCAACACCTCATCGTCGGTCAGTGCAGGCGCGGGCAGCGCCTGGGACTCGGACGTGGGCACAAAAACCACGCTGGCCTCCTCGGATCGGGTCTGGTGGACTAGTGTCCATCTTCCCACGGAACGGCACCCCGCTCCGGGCGGGACCAGCTGGGGAGGCGGCCTTCAGGGCCGGCGCGAATCGCCGCCCGTGTCAATGAGGTCGATCCGCCGGCTGACGCCGAGTTTGGCGAAGACACGGTAGAGGTGTCCCTCCACGGTGCGCTGGGATACACAGAGCCGGCTGGCGATCTCGGCGTTGGTCGCTCCGCCGGACACCAGGTCCAGGATTTCGGTTTCCCGCGCGGTGAGTTCCGCGTCCTGCTCGGGACGGACGAGGTCGATGTGGGAGGCCATCCCGGCAGCTGTCATCCGGTTCTGGATCTTGCGCTGGACGGCCAGCAGCTTGCGCTTGTCTGTGGTCTCGGCCAGGCATCGTTCGGCCTGCTGGGCGGCTTCGAGGGCCAGCAACACGAAACCGGCGCGCAGTGCCTTGTCACTGATCCGGACAAGTTCGGCGTCGTCCGCCTGCAGCACCGCGAGCGCGTAGTCGTGCAGCATCCCGGCCTCCCGGCCCTCCACGGCCAGGCTGCTGCGGGCAAGTCCGTCCGCCGCCGCAGTGTCCCCGCGGCGCACCGCCAGCCGTCTGATGTCCGTCTCAATCCCCCGCAAGCCCTGCCGGCCGGCCTCTGCGGCCAGGCCTGCCAGGATCCGGCTCACGCCGCCTGCTCCGCCCGGAGCCTCGCTGGCCGCGGTGGAATAAGCGTCGGCGAGCAGCGGCAGCGCCCCCTGCCCGCGGTACCGGGACAGCCGGAACGCGGCCGCGTGGTCCTCGGCCTCACCCGGGTGGCCGACGACGAAGTTGGCGTACGCCGCGACTGAATGGGCAAAGGGCAACAGGTCCCAGGGATCAGCGATGGTGAGTTCTTCAACCCCGGGAACCAACTCGGCGATGCCCTCCGGCATCCGCCCTTGGCGGACGCGGGCGAGGCCGCGCATGAGATGCATGATGCCGCCGCTGAGCAGCAGCCTCGAGGGGTAATCGGCCTCGTACCCATCCAGCGCCGAACCGAGGGCCTCCCACTCCCCTGCCCAGATCAGGCTCAGGCTGTAGCGCACCAGGAGGTCTTCATAGACCAGCGGCAACGCGCGGCTTGCACTGCGCGCCCCGTGCCAGGCTTCGCGGGCCAGCCCCAGGCCTTCTGCCACCCTGCCCTTGGCACAAAGCAATTCAGCCAGCAGTGACTCCGCCGGAATCTTCAAACCCGGCCGCCCGCCCGCCGCCAGGATCAGCCGGTTCAGACCATTTTCCCGGTCCTCCGGTTCGTGGGCCGGCAGACCGTCCCCGACGCCCGCCATCGTGGCGACGGCCGCCAGGTCCAGCCAGGCAGGCCCCTGGAGCCGGGCGGACAACAAGGCAGCCAGGTAGCCGGTTTCCCCGGTCGGAACGGGATCCGCAAGCTGCAGGACGGCCGAGGACCGCTGGCGGTCACCGGCCAAGTAGTGTGCGTAGGCGAGCTGCAGGCGGGCCAGCGGGAGCTTGGCAGCATCGGACACCGCATGTGCGGCCCTCATCGCCGTCTGCGCGTCGAGCCCCACATTGGCAAGGCAGGCCGCTTCGAGGAGGCTGTCCGCTGGCACCGCCGCACCGCAATCCAAAGCCCACAGCACCCGGTTGAGGAATGCTTCCGGCGGAACTGTCGCCCCCGGGGGCAGTGCCACAAAGCTGGCCCGCAAGCTGGCGCTGCGGCCGGCAGGGACCCAGCGGCGGATGATCGCGCCAATGAGCGGGCTCGCGGGCTGGACCGTCCTGGCGGCACCCCTCGACACGGTAATGATCCCGGCCCGTTCCAAAGCGTCGACAGCCTTCGGGCCGCCGAAGCCCAGGAGCTGGCCGAGCGGAAGCGGTCCCGCCAGCGCAACTATCGCAGCCGCTGTCCGTTCCTCCGCTGACATGGACCGCAACTCGTGACCGATCAGGTCGGCAACCGGAACATCGGCCAGGACCGGGGGCGTGAGCAGGAACCAGATGCCCCGGCGCAGTCCGAGGGCCCCCGTGCTGCGGGCGTGCTCCACCAAGGACAGCAGCATCAACGGGTTGCCGGCGGAGGCGTCCGCCAGCACCGCACTGGCCCACGGCGAGACATCGGCGCGGAGCACTTGCTCGCAAAGCTGGTGCACCTCGGGCCGGGTGAGCGGCTCCAGATCAAATTTGGCCAGGATCCCGTCGTCCCAAAGGGCCAGGAATTCCTCGGGAATCAGCAACCCTGGCCGGCAGGTGGCCAGGATGATGGCAGCGCCGGTGGCGACTGCCTGCGCGACGAGCTCTGTTGTCCCGCGGTCCAGGCATTGGGCATCGTCGATCACAAAGAGCGGCTTGCTGGGCTCGGCCTTGATGTTGTCCGTCACGGCCTTGACGACGGCGGAGAACGAGTCCAGATCGTGGGCGGGCAGCCGGCCCAGATAGGGCGCCAACGCGCCGAACGGTACTGCCGACAGCGCCGGCGTTGCCGCGAGGCGAATCACGGCTGTTTGCGGATGGAGTTCGCGGATCACGGCCCTCAACACGGCCGTCTTCCCCGTGCCCGGGTTCCCAACGATGAGCGCGCCGGAGAGCACGCCGTCGCGCAGGCACTTGACAATGTCTTTGACGACGCCGGAGCGGCCCACCAGCGTGGCAGATTCAGTCAGGCTTTCCACCCGCTGCCCCTCCTGCCGGTCCGCAACGGATCCCGGCCCGCCCGGCCCGCCCGGGACCGTCCGACGCGTCCGGAGGCCCGGCGGGTCGGGCGGCGATGGAGCGGGGGCCCATCGATCGGGATCCGGGTCCTTCAGCCGATGCGGGCGTGTTCCACGGGTCCGGTGATGACATCTTTGAGTTCCGACCTGCTTGCGACGTGGAGCTTTGCGTAGACCTGATAAAGGTGTCCTTCAACTGTCCGGACAGAAACGTGCATCTCGTCCGCGATTTTACGGTTGGATGTGCCCGCGGCCGCCCGCACGGCAACCTCGGATTCCCGGGCTGTCAACGTCGAGCTCAGCAGCGAGAGTACACCGTTCCGGGGGTTGCCGAACCGGTCTTCCAGGGATTGCTGGGTGCGCTGGGCCAGTCTGAGGGAGATGCGGTTGCCCGCGTCATTGGCGCACGTAACCGCTTTCCTGGTCACGTCCCGGGCGAAGATGGCGTTGCCGGCCGCATCGGCGTCCTTGGACGTTGCCAACAGCTCCTCGCTGTCGGAATCCTTTAACCCGTCGGCAAGCCGCACGCACAGGCCAGCGAAGTGCCCGGTGACCTGGCCGGCGAGGTCGTTGAGTTTCTGGCTCGCCTGCCGATCTCCCAGCCGGGCCACCGCCGAGAGGAACTGCAGGCCGGTAGTAAGAGCCGAGGCGTCGATATCCAGGTCTGCTTCCAGCTTCATGGCGCGCAGGGCCTCGGTCTTCTGCCCGATTTCCGCCTTGGCGGAGAGCTCGAAGTACCGGGTGACGCGGTTCACCAGCCATGATGCCCGGGGCAACGGCTTTTCAGCGTCCGACAACATGGCGCCGGCGTTGTCCTCATCGCCCTGGAGTGCGAGGGCAAAGGCGCAGGCGGCGGCGGCGAGTCCGGCCACTGCGTCCGGATCCTGCACGCGCAGCTGCCAGACGCCGGACTGCAGACGCTGAAGCGCCCGCGTGAGCTGGCCGCGGTGGAGGTCCACGATTCCCTGCCCGATCTCAAACATTCCGCCCAACCGGGCCTGCTCGTCGCGGGATTCGGAGGTGGCGGCCAGGAAATCCGCGGCTTCCCGGAACTTAGCGGCCAGCAGCAGGAGTAACAGGAACCGTCCGCGGACTTGCCGGATCGTGGCATCGGACAAGTCCAGGCCGCCGGTGGCGAGGATCACCTGCCTGCCGAGCGCAACAGCGCCCAGAACGTCCCCGGTGACCGCTTTGGCCTCGCTCAGGACGCTCGCGGCTACAAGCTTCGTTTCGCTGCCCAGGTCAGTGGAGTCCAAACCCTGGAGAATTAGCAGGACATCAGTGAACCGGCCCTCGAAGGCGGCCAGCTCGGCGTAGGCCAAGCGCACCCGCTCGGCATAAGCCAGGCGCACCCGCTCGGCGACCGGGATGCCCTCCGCACCCGCTTCATTGAGCCGCCGTTCGACCTCCTGCAGCCTGGCCAGAGCCCTTGCCGCCGTGGCCGGGCTGCGCCGGTCCAACTCGGCCCACAGCAGCTGGAGCGACGCCCACTCTTCCAGCGCCAATCCGTCACCAATCCGCAATTCAGCATCTGCCAGGACGCGTCGGGCCGCTTCAGCATTGCCCAGGGACGCCAGCGCTCTGGCGGATTCCACCGCCACGTCGGCCAGCTTCTCCTGGCCCGCAATTTCCCGGGCAAACCTCAACGCGGACTGCGGGTCGGATACCTTGTTCGCCAGACGGGCCGCCGCGAGGGCAAGTCCGGGTTCCACGTGTTCTCCGCAGTCCAGTGCCCACGCGACCGCGGTGGATCCCGTGAATTCGTCGAGGTCCTGGTCCTGGAGCACAACCCCCAAACGGCGGCGCAGTTCCGCGCTCCGGCCGGGCGGCACCACACTGGCGACAATTCCTGCTGTGACCGGGTTGGCGATGCTCACCATGGGCGGGTGGTCATGGCTGACGGCAATCAGCGCCCGTTCCTGCAGTGTGTCGATGTCCTGCGCCTTGGACACGCTCATCAGGGTTTGCAGAGGCAAAGCGCCGGCGAGCGACAACAGTTCAAAGACATCGCGCTGGCCGGGGCTAAGGCGGTTTAGACGGGCTTTAAGCACGTCCCGGATCTCACCGGCCAATGCCACCGGCTTATCACCCAGCACCCAGGAATCCCCGCGGCGGACGATGGTGCCGACTTTGATCTGTTCCCGCGCCAGGGAATGCAGGAAAAGCGCGTTGCCGCCGCTTGCATTCCACAGGGCCCGAGCCGCTGTGTGCGAGAATTGGCCACCGTACTCCCGGGCGAGGCTGTCGGCTGTTTCGCTAAAATCGAAGGGTGCCAGGTCCACCCTGCGCAGGAGATCGTCCTTCCAGAGCCCCATAATGTCGGTGCCCAGGTTGGGCAGGTCAACGCAGGCCGCCAGCAGCAGGACGTGTCCCCCGGCGCAGAGCTGGGCAACCATCATCGTGGACAATTCATCGAGGTCGTGGGCGTTGTCGACGAACAGCACGACGCTCCTGCCCTGCGCCCGGGTGGCAAGCAACTGGGTCAAGCCACGGAGCACCATCAGCGGATGCTCAAGATGGGAGGCGTCGAGCTCATTGAGCAGGACACTGAGGGCACCGTACGGCAGCTTGGAGGAGATCGAGCTGCCCCGGACATGGACCACCAAGTAGTCCTCACCGAGCTGTTCGAGCGCCCGTTGGGCAATGAAGGACTTTCCTGCCCCGTGTTCCCCGACTATCACGGCCCCGCAGCCTGATCCGGACGTCAGCGCCGTGACCACTTCCCCGACGGTCTGGTGGCGCGTGTACTGTTTCTCGAGCCGCCTCCCCTGGCGTTGGACGGCTGAAATCGTATCTGTTCTGCCGCTGCCCGCAGGCACGGCGGATTCTTGCTGAAACATGTGAGAGACCTTCGCAATCAAAGTTTGACTACCGATAGGTCCAACATATTGATGCCGGTAATCTACCGGATGCGTAAGAGCTACTCGAATACCTGTGTAGCGGCAGCCTCCCTGCTACGTGGTTGTACTCAGTAGCTGCCGGGAGCCGCACGCTTCAAACCAAGTAGTGCGGTCCGCCGAACCGCGACGGGGTGCCGACCGCGGGGGAACGCAGTCCGGGCGGACTCCGCTGCGGGCCATCACAGTGCTGGCACGGCCGCCCGGTTATCGGGCGGCCGAGCCAGGACTGGGGCCACTGGAGGCTTGGGGAGCCGACGGCGGCTGGGGGGAGGAACCTCGGTCTCAGAAGGTTCCGACGCCGTCGGCTCCGTCTAGGGGGTTCACGCACACGGCGGGAACCATTCAGGGAGACCGTTTCGGAAGGGATCTGTTGTTAGCTGCACCAGGGCCGACCATTGTCCACGCGCTGGTGGTCCCGGTAGCTTCATCGGGTACCGGGCCGCTGTTGCTGACATGGCTCCACCGTTCGAAGTTCCTTGGGGGATCCCTGGTCGGGATTCCTCGTCAGGATTCTTTGTCCGGTGGTTTCTGGTGCTGACTACAATTTAGCGAATCGGACGCCACCCGCGCACCGGTAGTCCGTACTCGAATTAGCGGGGTGGCTGCGAAGGAACCGCGAGCGAGGGTACTTGCCACCTCGCCCGGGCATTGGGTCGCGCACGGTCAGGCTACGCGGTCCCCGTACCCGGGAAACGCGGTCCCTACTTGCCGGGCCTCCGCAGTTACCCGCATGCTGCTGAACCTGGGCGGCAATGCCAACCTGTTGCCGGCATGGAGGCAAGGACATCACTGCCTGATCGCCGCTGGGACGCTGTCCGGAAGTGGCACCAGGAAGGACATCACCCGGGTTGGAAGGCCATAGCTGCGCTGACGCGCCGGAGAAATAAACGGCCCGGGAAAATAGTCGTTCCCGCAGGCCGGTGCCGCTACGATGACTGCATGCAATGGAAAAAGTCAGCGTGCAGGCTTCGGAAACTGGCCGCAACCGAGGTGTCGCCGTGCAGGTAGAGCAGACCGGGCCGCCGCTGGCCCCGTCGTCCTCCCATCACCAACTGGTTCAAGCCCTCCGGTCAAAGCAAAAAACGTCCAAGGGCGCGTCCGCCTACGCACGTTACTTAAACCGTCCTGCGGGCCGGCATTTTGCCGCGCTGGCTTACCGGTTGCATATGACCCCCAACGGAGTAACAGCGGTCAGCGCCTTCTGCAGTTTCGCCGGTATTGGGCTGATTGCGTTTGCTCCGGCAACGCCGGTCGTCAGTGTATTGATCGCCCTGCTGCTCGTACTTGGTTACGCCCTGGACTCGGCGGACGGGCAGCTGGCCAGGCTGCGCGGCGGCGGAAGCTTTGCAGGTGAGTGGCTGGACCACGTGGTCGACGCGGTCAAGATGGCGTCCCTCCATCTGGCTGTGCTCGTGGCGTGGTACCAGGGCTACGCCGAAAGCAGCGCCTGGCTGGCCGTTCCTTTGCTGTACCAGCTCCTTGCCGTCGTGCTGTTTTTCGCGATCATCCTGACCGACCAGATGCGGCGGGCGCACCGCGGTTCCACCGCTACCCGTCTGGCCGGGGAGGGCAGCTCATCAGTTCTTTACTCCCTGGCCGTGTTGCCCACCGAATATGGAGTGCTGTGCCTGGCATTTCTCCTGTGGTCTATCCCGCCGGTATTTTCGGTGGTCTATGCGGTTTTCTTTGGAATCAACGCGTGCTTCCTCCTGCTGGCGTTGCCCCGCTGGTACCGCGAAATGCGCAGTTACGGCGCAGCCGACAAAGTCTAGGAAACACCCCTCACGAAACTGCGGAGGCAGGAAAGGCCCGAAGCGGACCGCCGCCGGCTGCGGACCTCTCCTTTTACCCGATGTTTCTTGACGCTATTGCCGGACCGACTCCTGCAGCCGGTACCACTCCACGGTCTCCGCGATGCCCTTCTCTAAGGGAATACGGTACTTCCAGCCCGCGTCCGCAAGTTTGGAGACGTCGAGCAGCTTCTGCGGTGTCCCGTCCGGTTTGGACGCGTCCCAGTCGGTCGATCCGGCAAAACCGACTGCATCCGCCACCAGGCTGGCAACTTCGGCGATACTGACATCGGTCCCTGTGCCTACATTGACGTGCTCGGGGCCGTCGTAATGTTCCATCAAGTGCAGACAGGCCTCAGCCATGTCATCGACATGCAAGAACTCTCGGCGCGGCGAACCGGTGCCCCAGTTTGTCACCGAATCCACGCCGGCGGCCACGGCCTCCGTGTAGCGGCGGATCAGCGCCGGGAGCACATGCGAGCCTTGGGGCGAGAAATTGTCTCCCGGGCCGTACAAGTTGGTCGGCATGGCCGAGATCCAGGCCCTTTGATGCTGTCGCCGGACCGCTTGGACGTGGAGAATACCGGCAATTTTCGCAATGGCATAGGCGTCGTTGGTCGGTTCCAGATGCCCCGTGAGGAGGTATTCCTCCTTGATCGGCTGAGCTGCCATCTTGGGGTAGATACAGGACGACCCGAGGAACAGGAGCCGTTCAACTCCTGCCTGCTGGGCCGCATCGAGCACGTTGACCTGGATCTGGAGGTTCTCACTGAGAAAATCTGCGGGATAGGCGTTGTTGGCCATAATCCCGCCGACCTTGGCGGCCGCCAGGACGACGTACCGCGGCTTCGCTTGACGAAAGAACTCGAACGTGGCGTTTCGGTCTTTCAAGTCCAGTTCATGGGACGTGCGGCCAACCAGGTTCGTGAACCCTCTCCTTGTCAGTGTGCGCCACAGCGCTGATCCGGCCAGTCCGCGATGGCCTGCGATGTAGAAGGATGCACCGCGGTCAAGGGGGCCGGGGATGAAAGAGGGGGCCTCAGGCATCCCTGCTGCCCCAGCTGCCCAGGTCCACCGTGTCGATCCAACCACCGGGATGCTTCAAAGCCTCCATGTCGGCATCCACCATCAGGCGGGCCAGCTCAGGAGTCTCCACCGTGGCCTTCCACCCGAGCTTCTCCCGTGCCTTGGACGCATCGCCCACGAGCGCGTCCACTTCCGTAGGACGGAGATAGCGCTCGTCGAACTCGACGTGGTCTTCCCAGTTGAGGCCGGCGTGGGTAAAGGAAATCTCCAGGAAGTCACGAACCGTGTAGGCGGCACCCGTCGCGAGGACGAAGTCGTCAGGTTCCTCGGCCTGCAGCATTCTCCACATGCCTTCGACATATTCGGCTGCGTATCCCCAGTCCCGGACCGCGTCGAGATTGCCCATGTACAGGGTGTCTTGAAGCCCGGCGCTGATGGCTGCCACGGCCCTGGTAATTTTGCGCGTAACGAAGGTTTCACCGCGTCGGGGTGACTCGTGGTTAAACAGCACGCCGTTGACAGCGTACATGCCGTAGGCTTCCCGATAATTCTTGGTCATCCAGTAGCTGTAAACCTTTGCAGCTCCGTAGGGGGAGCGCGGGTAGAACGGTGTGTCCTCGCTTTGTGGCGGCGGCGTAGCGCCGAACATCTCCGACGAGGATGCCTGGTAATAGCGGGTTTCAATTCCCGCCAGGCGCACAGCTTCGAGCATGCGCACGGAGCCGACGCCGGTGGTGTCGGCCGTGTGTTCCGGTTCGTCAAAAGAGACCCGGACGTGCGATTGGGCTGCCAGGTTGTATACCTCGTCGGGTTTAATTTTCGCGATCAGCGTGACGAGCCGGGCTCCGTCACTCAGATCCCCGTAGTGGAGGAAGAGCCTCGCATCCGGCTCGTGTGGATCAACATACAGGTGCTCTATCCGTACTGTGTTAAAGGTGGACGCCCTCCGAATAAGGCCGTGGACCTCGTAGCCCTTCATGAGGAGGAGTTCGGCCAGGTACGAACCGTCCTGGCCCGTAATACCGGTAATAAGCGCGCGTTTAGCCACATGGTCCCCCGAAGTCTCGAACGATGATGAACGGCAAATGTCCGGACCCCGGTCATAAGGGCTCCACACGATCTGTGCTGTCATGATAGATGACGCAGATCACACATGCGAGCGTTTCTCGGCATTCACGAGGCAAGATATGAAGGATTGCCCACCCCACACCGGCTTCTGCGGCGGGTGCGATCGCGCTCCCGCCGCAGAGGCCAGCAGCGGAGTTACGTGGCTGGAACTACCCGTCCGTTGCGCTCCTGACCGGCGGCCTGAAGGGAGGCGAACGTGATGTAGGACTTGTTCCACGAGAAGCGCTTGGCGCTCGTGGCGTCCATCCGGTACGTGTTGTAGTCGAAGCGGTTGTTCTTCGCGGTGTAGTACGTTGTCGGCGAAACCGGAGACAAGGTGCCCAATCCCTGAACGCCTTCGCCTGTCCGGCTTCCCGTGGCGAGGGTAACGTCGTTGTGGTGGACGTAGAGGTTGTGCAGGTCGTAGGCGCCATAGGTACCGCTGCCCCGGCTTCGCATCTGGGCGGTGATGCCGTTCTGGTTTTTTCCGAGGACGTTCTGCCTGATCTCCACATCAGGTGAGGAGTTGACATTGATGGCGGCTACGGCGTACAGCGAGTAGTCCATTCCGCGTCCTCCGCCGGTCGCCAACCCGTATCCGTTGCCAGTCAGCCTGTTGTCGCTGATGAGCGCCTTGTAGCTGATCTCATAACGGATTCCATCTGCGTAATTCGTGTTGATGGAATTCCCGAGAATGTTGACATTGATATTGCTGATATCAAACCAAACACCTGTGCCCCGATTATCGTGGACGTTGTTGCCGCGAAGCATCACACCGTTGGAGTAGGTGCTCTTGAATCCTCCAGCTTCCCAGTCGGCCCCCCAGTAACCGCCGGTATTGTTCCGGGCAATTTCATTGTTTTCCACCACGGTGTTGTCGGAGGAGTAATGTGCCATACCAAGCTGGCCATTTTCAATCATGGTGTTGTTCCGGACGACAGCCCTGTCCGCGTTGGAAAGTTGCAGCCCAATACCGTGGTTACGCTTGAAGACGCAGCCCTCGATGACCCAGTTGGCGCCGCCAGCCATGACGGCACCTTTTTGGGACGGGGTGGCAAAGTTGGTGAATGTCAGGCCACTCAGGGTGACCCCGTAGGCCCCGGAGTTGATGGCGTGAGGTGTCCGGGCAATCTCGGTGGTCGTATTGGCGGGATCGCTGCCCAGCCACGTGCGGTTGCTCTGGTAGTCCTGGTAGAAGCCGTTCGCGCGGAGATCGGAGAGTTGCATCGCACGGGTCAGCGCAACACCGTTCCGGTACACCTGCTCCCGCTTCTGGCACGGATTGGCAGCCGCGCCGCTGTTCACTTCGCACTGGCCCGGGTCCGCGTAGGCTGCGGGCAGCAGCCCGTTCTTGTACCAGCGGGCATTTGAGCCATCTTTAAGCCATCCGGTCACAACATTCGAGCCCTTGATGACAGCGGTCCCTGCGCCGCCCAGTGCGAGCAGTTTCTGACCTCGTTTGGGACTGATGGGGCTGCTAAGCCGGTATGTGCCAGCCGACAGCCCGATGCGGGCACCTTCCGGTGCGCCGTTAATGACCGCTTGAATCGAGGCGCCGGCGGCGACGGTGGCATCCACGACGGGGGTGGCTGCGGTGGACGGGGCAATAAATCCGAGGCTGAACACAGCCGCAACCGATGCCACGGCAAGAGCGCGGAGACTGGGTCGGGGACGAGGAGATTTGTGGTTGAAAATGAACATCGGAGGGGGGACCTTCATAAGAAGTTTTCTTCCTGTTGGCGAGTCCGAACTTCGGGCTCGGGCGCGACTCCCCCAGCGAAAACCGCGCCCCGAGCACACGAACGGCATTACGGTTGCACACTCTAGCGCAAACTCGTTGCACAACAGCACCCATCGGTCGTTGACATCACCCTCTGACTACTGTAAGGCGGCGTCGCGGTGAGGTGTGTTTCCTCAGGCCGGGGTGACTGCCCCCACGGTGTCATTGCCGGCCCCCTGCCAACCCGCAAAATTCAGGGAATCACCCTTGAATTTGAATCTGGGTGCTGCGGGATCCGGAAGGACGTATCGATTGTTCTGAAATCTGACGCTGCCGGGGCCCGGTGGAAGCGTTGGCGAACCGGACTCAACATAGCCGGTAGTCGCGGTGTCCGGGCCCCGCAGGTCAACGAGATTATCCGCGACCATCACATTTTCGAGCACGTATTCGCCCCACGGACCGTCACCCCTCGGGCGGGCTTGGATCCCGATTCCGTTGAGATTGCCTGCGACGTCATTGTGCTCAATGGTCACAGCGCTGCTGGTGTTCACGGTGATGCCCGCCCCGGTCAGCAGGCCGGTTCCAGCGCCACGCTTGAGGGCGAGTCCGTTGCCGGTGACGGTGTTGCCGGCAATGCGCCCGTTGCGGCTGATCTCGTAACGGACGCCACAAGCCGCATTTCCCCCTATCGTGTTGTCAGTAATGGCCACGCGGTCACCTGCAAGGTCAATCCAGATGCCAACGCCAAGGTTGTCCGAAACGTCATTGTTGCTGATGGTTGAGGACGATCTGGTGACCTTAATACCTCCCGCTTCCCAGTCGGCACGCCAAAATTCTGCAGTGTTGTTGTTAGTAATCCTGTTGTTGTCAATGCGGCCATTCTGAGAGCGGTATTGACCTAAACCCAGCTGCCCGTTTTCCCTAATATCGTTGCCCGTGACACGCGCATTGTCCGCCTGTGCGATCATGACCCCGACCCCGTGATTTGACGTGATGGTGGAATCGCGGACGGTCCAGTCCTTGCCCCCGATCACTAACGCACCCTGCTGGGGCAGATTGGCAAATCCCCGAATGGTCAGGTGCTCAATGACCACTCCTGGCGCACTGGAGGTCACTGCCGTTCTGGTGCGGGCCAGCGTCGCAGCCCGGCCCGCCGGATTTTGGCCGAGGTAAATGACATCGGCAGCGTAGTCCGCATAAAAGGTCGTGGCGTCGACGGCGTTTTTCTTCATGACGCGCCGTACCGGTTTTCCATCCACAAAGAGGTCCTCGGCGACCTGGCACGGATTGGCTTCAGTGTCCTCACACTGCCCGGTCTTCTCATAATCTGGAGGGAGATAGCCTCGGGCGGACCACATCGCCCCGTCCGGTTTCCAGCGCTCTACCGGGATGTCTCCGCTCAGCACCGTATTCTCACTGCCTCGGAGAGTTTGTGAAGCTTTGGGCCTCACGGTCCGGGCCACTCTAAAGAGCCCAGAAGCCAGGCAAATGACAGCCCCCTCCGGTTGATCATTCACCGCAGCATCCAGGTCTGCTCCGGGTTCCACCGTAACGGTGCAGGGTGCTGCCGGAGCACTGCTGGTTTCGGTGGCCCGTGGTCCTGCATCGGTCGCCACCGGAGTGGTTGTTGCCGGGACTTCCGGCGGACTCGTCGAAACGGCCCCGCTGCAGCCGCTCAGCACCAATGAAACGGCGAGCAGCAAGGCAATCGGATATCCGAATTCACCACGGATCACGTCGACATCCTTCTCTAGCAAGAACCGATCGGATCCGGTAGCATGCGAGCTAATTCAGCCCGCCTAACGAACGGAACCATTTGCGCATCTTATTGGTCCACAACCGCTACCGTTCGGATCATCCTAGCGGAGAGGACATGGTAGTGGAGCAGGAGCGCAAACTGCTTAAGGATGCCGGGCATGAGGTGGCCGAATATATCCGCCGCAGTGACGACATTTCCGGCATGTCGGTCGCCCGTAAAGCAGAGCTGCCGCTGCGGGTCACGTGGTCACTGCAGGATCAATTAGCGATGATGAATGAACTGCGGCGGCAAGATTTCGACGTTATCCATCTGCATAATTCTTTTCCGCTGATCAGTCCGTCTATTTTGGCCGCCGCCCGCCAATCTCATGTTCCAGTCGTTGCGACCCTCCACAACTACCGCCTTGTGTGCGCTGCCGGAACGCTGTTGCGCGACGGCGGTCCCTGTTTCGAGTGCCTCCACGGCTCACCGCTGCCGGCGCTCACACATGCGTGTTACCGCAATAGTCGCGTCGCCACCGCTCCGCTGGCTTTATCGATTGGAGCGCACCGCGCCCTGGGAACCTGGCAGCGGGGCGTCAAGCGCTTCATCGTGATGAGCAAATTTGCCCAAGGGATCATGACGGAGGCTGGTTTACCGGCCGAACAAATCACCATAAAGCCCCATTTCATTCCGACCCCTTCCCGAGTCCGGGAGGGAGAAGGAACCTATGGGCTCTACCTCGGACGGCTCTCCGTGGAGAAAGGCGTCGCAACCCTCATCGAGGCCTGGGACCCCTCGCTTGGGACCTTGATGATTGCCGGTGACGGCCCGCTGCGCCAAAAACTGGAAGAGCAAGCAGCCCGGCACGGCAACTCCGTCCGTTTTCTCGGTTCGCTGGACCGCCCCGCGGCCCTGGAATTACTGTTGAATGCCCGCTATCTTGTCAATTCGTCGAAAGCGTTTGAGACTTTCGGACTGAGCGTAGTGGAAGCGTTTGCCCATGGCGTTCCCGCGGTGGTGCCGAATCAGGGAGTGTTTCCGGAACTGGTCCGCAATGGCCAGAACGGCTTCACCTTCCAGCCCGGGGATCCGCTGTCCTTGCGTCGGGTGCTGCAAGAGATCAGTGACCCTGCAGTCTCCGTGCGGCTCGGGGCGGCAGCCCGAGTGGACTACCTCTCCCACTTCACTCCGACGGCCAACTTGGACGCCCTTGAAGCCATCTACGGCGATGTCGTTGCGCACAAGGGAGCTCCTCGCCCCTGACATGTCCGGGGCGGGAAGCTCCCTTCAGCCGACCTCAACCTGCCGGAACTCTACCGGCTGCTTTCCTTGATAGTTCTTGGTGAGCCCGAAGTAACCGCCCCGGTAGGACGCAGTGCGCGCTACTGCGCGGGTCTCCTTCCCGTCGAGCCGGGCAAAGGTGATCTCCCGAGGGCTGACATCCACCCGGAACCGCATCCACACACCTGCCTCGGGCGCATCCGATCGAGCCTCGCCCAGCAGCTCCCCGTCCAGCGATCCAGCTTCCCGGGCGAAGAGCCGCAGGGTGCCCGCCTTATCAATGCTGACGTGGTAGCCGGCCACCGTGGCTGGCACGGTGGGGCGGTACGGCTGATCATCGGCCTGGCCGAACGCGATTCCGGCGGAGCCGCTCTTGTCCGGAACAGCCATCGGCCACCTCATGTCAAAAGAAAGCGAGTAGGTGTCCTTTGTTACGGGGCACATGGATCCGAGCGTGTAGCTGGAGCTGGCCTCATTGTTCAGGCTGACGGAGGAAAACTCCGGCTGCAGCGTGGGCTGGTAGCTCGGCGCCAGGATCCAGGGCAAATCTCCGGCGGCCCGAACACCGGATGCGAAATCGTCCCGCGTGTTGATTGGGTTGTTGCCGGCGGCGTAGGGAAAGTTCGAACACATAAGCCCCGCGACGCCCAGTGCCCTCACCCGTTCGCGCATCCACCGGGTATGGATCTCCCAGCAGATCACCGGCTTACCGTAGGCAACGAGGGCCTTAATCTCCTCGTCGGAGGCGCCGTGATAAATGCCCAGAAAATCAAAGCCCGCCGCGAAGTCCGCAAACCGGATCTGGACGTTGTCAACAAAGTAGCCCCACGCCTTATATCCCCGCGCTTTGGCCTCCGCAAGGTGTTTGGCGGCCGCGGTCTGCTTCCACACAAAGTGCTCTCTGGAATTTGGATAGCTGTCCATAAGATCCAAGAGGGCCGTGGTATTCGTACCTTGCTTGTCCTCAAGGAAAATGACGCTGGTGGCTGCGTGCGCATCCAGCACATCCTTGAGTCGTGGAATGGTCGCGAGCGGTGCCTTCGGCCCGATCCAGGACCGCGAGTCATTGCGCAAGGTCCCGAGTTCCTCAAAAGTCACCTCGCTGATCAGCAGGTTCCGGCCCGTCATCCGTTCGGTACTGAGGTCGTGATGGCAGACGAGGACTCCGTCACTCGTGGCGGAGACGGAGACCTCAATTGCCTTCGCACCGGATTGAAGGGCGTGTGAATAGGCCTCGGCTGTGTGTTCGGTCCAATTGTCACCCGACCCGCGGTGGGCGATGTAAAACGGCGTTGTGGACATGAGGTCCGTGAGTGTGTGCACCCGCGCTGCCGGCGGTGACCCGCCGGCGCGGGCCCCTTCGCTGTTCGGCACTTCAGCTCCGCCACAGGCAGTGAGCAGCGCCCCGGTTCCCAGGGCCGTCAGCAGCTGGCGCCGTGACAGGGCCCGGCTCGGGGGCACGTTCTGAGATAGTTTGCTAGGGAACAAGGCGTTCTGCCCCTCTGTAGGGCGTGCGTTCGGGGGTACCGGGGCGCCCGCACGTCGTCGTCGCTCGCCCAAGGGCCTCATAACGACCCCTGGTTCGGGCCAAATACCCGCCGGGTCGGCGGCTGGCCGGGAAAATTACCGGCCCGCCGCCGAGCCCCGCACCCGTCACCGGACCGCGTGCGTCCGCATTAATCGGCACCGGACGCCAACCGTGGGCGCCGGCTCCGCGGGCATCAATGGAAGCTTGCACGGTCCGGTCCTTTCTCAACGCGGAGTCGTCAGGGAGAAATCGGACACCCGGGCCGTAACGGGAGGGTTTGATGCTGAACCTGATAGCTGTGCCCGCACACCCGTGTAGCCGGGCGCTTGCAGTGCGGCCGTGGTGTCGGTGGCCTCAAGCTGCCATGCACCCGGTTCCGCACCGCTGGTTGCCCACAGTTTTGCCTTGATGGCGGTGGTCCCCTGACCCGTGACCTGGACACGGACCCCGAGCTGCTGGCTGTTGGTTCCGGTCAGCCCTGCGATGACGGTTTCCGGCGTCAGGTATGTCTCGGCACCGGCCGCGGTGGTCCTGACAATGGCGAAGGTCATCTTCCCCGCCGAGGTGAACCGGACCTTGGCACGGTACTCGCCCTGGTTGGCAACCGAACGTCCCACAGCGGCCAGGTAGACTCCACCGCCGGTGGCCGGCTTATCGAGTGAGACTTTGAACGAGAGATCTGTATCGGTTGCCGTGACATTCTTCAGATAGGCGCCCGGCGCGTTCCCCGGCCCCAGCATGATCCACTTGCCGACCCCGCCGGAAACAGAATACCGGCTGGCCGAACCCAGCACTGTCCAGGCTCCCCCGGTATCGGCCGTGCCCAGACCCTGTGCGATAACCCGGGCGAAAGTGTCCTTGGCGAGCACCGAACCAGCGGGAGCGGCCTCGGGAGTGACGCCCCGGGTTGCTTCGGCTGTAGCGCCCTTGTCATCGGTCACCGTGAGCTTGACGTCATAGCTCCCAGCCGTGGTGTAGGCATGGGTCACGGTCTTGCCGGTGCCCGTCGCCCCGTCGCCAAAGTCCCACTGCCACGAGGTGACACTTCCGTCCGGATCCGACGAGGTCGACGCGTCAAAGGCACAACTGAGCGCATCGCACGAGGCGGTCAGCGCAGCCACCGGCGCTTCGTTCGGAGCCGTGACTGTGACCGGTTGCGTGACGCTGCTGCTCGAGCCAAGGTTGTCGGTCACGGTCAGCCGGACCTGAAAGGTCCCGGCTGTTGCGTACGCGTGCGACGGCGTGGTGCCGACGTCGGTCTGTCCGTCGCCGAAATCCCACGCCATTTCCGAAACAGTGCCGTCGGGATCGGATGAGGCGGAGGCATCGAACCCGCAGCTTAGCCCCGTGCACGCTTGGCTGAAGGAAGCAACCGGGGCCTGATTGGCGCTGCCGAGGTTGTAGTGCCACTGGACGTCCGAGGAGGTCAGCTGGATCGGGTAGACGGCCACTTCGTCAACGCTGCCCACCATGGCACGCGATGCGGGCTGATTCGGCCAGCCGTTGAGGTTGTCCGCTCCCACCCGCCAGTAACCAGCGTATCCCTGCGCAGCCGCCGGGGTATTGGTGCCTTGACTGACGCCGTCCACGAACAGTTCGGAACGCCCCGGCACCATGGTGGCGACGACGTGATGCCATTTCCCGTCGTTAAGTGCGGAGCCGCTGGTGACCGTCGTGGCTGAGCCGGTCCATACACCGAAGACCACCCTGCCGTCGTTCTGCATGAAGATGTGGCGGTCGTAACTGCCACTCTGGTCCGCCTGGCTGTTACCGAAGCCGACGATCCGTCCGCCGGAGGTGGTGGTGGTCTTGATCCAGGATTCCAGGGAGAAGGTCTGCGGACCGGTCTGGGACACGCTGCTCGCCATGCTGCTGTTGCTGTCCGTCAGATCAACGGACGTGGTGCTGGCCAGGATCCCGGGCCCGCCCAGGTTCATGGTCCGGTAGGTTCCGGTGTTGCTGCCGGCGGAATCTGCCGCCGTCGTTCCGCTGGTCTCCTCAAAGCGCCAGAAGCTGCCGGCGCCGTCGCCCTTCACGGTGTCCTGATAGCTTGCGGACTGTGAGGCAACAGTGACATACGGCGTCCAGTAGGACTGGACCGCGACGGTACCGTCGGATGCTTCGATCCGGTAGGCCGCTTGTGTACCCGGGGTGAGATTCTTGTCAATGAATGTCAGCGTCGGGATGTCCCAGAACCGGGACCGGATGACCTGCGTCAGGATCGGCTGAGTGCTTCCTGCCCGGTAGAGGTTGTAGGTCAGGTTTTCATCGTCCTTATCGGTCGTAGCCTTGAAGGTGACCTTGACTTGGCCCGGGCGGGTGCTTGAGGCCGACGGAGTCAAGGGTCGTGTCGGGGCTGTTTCCGGATCTGCCTGGAACCTCGTCACGCCCTGCTGGACGGCCCCGTTGACCGTGGTGAAATCTCCACCAACCCAGAGCTGTTTGCCATCGGTGGCCATGGCGAAAGGACCAACCTTGGTCACTCCCGCCGCATTTGTCTGCGGGTACCAGCCAGCCAGCTTTCCGTTGTCGGGGCGCTGTACCAGCAAGTAGCGGTTGCCAACCTGGGGGAAGTCTCCCTCGCTGCTGCAGTCGTGGGCATGCGAGCCCTTGTAGAGCCAGCCTCCAACGAGGGCGATTGCTTCCGTGGCACCGAGGCAGTTGTTCTTCCACTTCAGCGCGCCGCTGGTGAGGTCCGCGGCCCACGTGCCGTCAAAGCAGCCTCCGCCGTCGCCGGAGTTGGCGAAGTAGACGGTGTTTTGGTCCGTGATGATGTCACGCACAATCGAGACGCACCCGGCGCTCTTGGGCGGAACCGCCGTCGCTGCCGGGAAAGGCAGCAGTGCACCCTCCGCGCTGTCTACAAGGCCGACGGCCCAGGAGGGAAGTCCACCGAGTGTGTCGAACGCACCGCCCACGTAGACCTTGCTTCCGTCGGGCGCAGGGCGCACCACCTTGACGTCGAAGTTTGCGTTCGGGTTCCAGGGCAGAAGGGCCCCGTCGCTGGCCTGCACAGCAGCCAGCCGGTTCCGGACGGCGCCTGAAACGGCTCCGAACGACCCGCCAAAGAAGACTTTTGTACCCTGCGCGGCGATCGTAGCCACGCGGTAGCTCACGTTGGGCCGGAAGTTCGACACCAGAGTCAGGGTGTTGGTGTCAATGGCGGCGATCCGCTGCCGCGACTGCCCCGCGATCTGGGTAAAGTCGCCGCCGACGTAAACACGGCTTTGGTCCTCCGACGCCGCCAGGGACCAGACCTTACCGTTGGGCTGTGGCGCAAAGGACAGCAGGTTTCCGGACGCGGCATCGACGACAGCCAGATAGGTCCGGGAGGTTTCCTGGGTCCCCGCGGCTGCACCAGGCGGCCGTACTGCGGTGAACTCGCCGCCGATAAAGACTTTGCCCTTGGCGTAGGCCAGAGCCCGGACGGTGTTGTTGGTCTGCCACATGGGTGAGCTCGTGGCTGACAGCGCCGTCTCCCGTGCGAAAGCAGGCGAAACAAGTCCTCCCAGCAGCAGCAGCAGGGCTGCCACAACTCCGGCGGGGCGCAATATGTGTCTTGTGTACATCGCGTACCTCTCTTAGATGGTCTCGGGCTGCGTGGAAGACCGGCGCAACCGATGGCTAATTTGTGGCTGCCGGACCTGTCGGACCGCAGATTGGTCCCGCTTATCAGCCCTGTCCACTGCACTGATCAGGACTGCAACGAGAACCAGGAGCGTCATCGAGGAGAAGTCGCAGAGACCGCTCTCGTTGACGGAGGCAACCAGGACGTACGTCATGAGGAACCCGGCGAACGTCCGGGCGGAATATCCGGGCGTTCTGAGGGCGTACACCGACGCTGCTAGGACAGCCAGCGCAACGAGCGCGGCCCCCACCGCCCCGGTCTCCCAGAAACTGTCGAGCCAACTGTTGTCAATCGGCACCACGTTGATATCGCCCTGTCCACGGCGGAGGAGGATGCGCTTGTCCCCCAAACCGTGGCCAAACCAGAACAGCTGCGGATCGTAGGGTCGGCTGAGGATGAAATCCCACGCCGCGGTGCGGCCGCTCAGCTTCTGTAGTTGCTCGCTGTCCTGGCCCCGCATCGCCCAGTCAATGATTCCGGGAAGGAAGGGCAGGGCCAGGGCGAGGGATCCCCCCACTAAGGCGAGGCCGCGGCGTCCGGCCGGTGACTTCATCGCAGCTCCGAAAGCGACGAGGAGCCCCAGCACCAAGGCCAGCGCCGCCGTGCGCGTGTGGCTAAAGACGACGAGGGCAGTTCCGACAACGATGGCGGGGATCAGGGCGGGGAGGCCAATCTTCCGCTGCGCCCACAGGATCGCCGTCAAGCCCACCAGTACGGCGCCTATTTCCCCGACCCGGGGAGCCATCATTGGCAGGAAAGCCCCCACCAGACGGGCCGACTGGAAGGGCTTTCCCTCCTGCCAGGCCAACTGTGGCGAAAGGAAAACTCCGGCAACAACTGTTAGTGCCAGGCCGGCGTAAGCCACCGTGTTTGCGTAAACAATGAGCTGGAAGCGCCCGCGCACGACTGACCAGAGCAAAACCGGCACCATCAGAGCCAGAACGAGCCGGGTGCCGCGCAGCATGGCCTGCAGCGCGTCCGGCTGGAAGGCTGAAGAGATCACCACGTACGTGCCGTAAAGCAGATACAGTGCCAGGGGTGCCGGGATCCGCAGTGCTGCCCTCGGCGGCAGCACCAGAAGGAGGGCAACGACGCACAGCATCAGCGCGGCCCCCTTGAGGGCGCTGCTGCTGCTGCTGTCTCCCCCCACGGCGGGGTCCACCCGGGACCAGGGCTGCACTGTGAGCAGCAGCAGTCCCAGGACGAGAACGAGCACGATAAGGGCTGTCCCGTTGGTGAGCCGGCCGGCCCTGGCCCATGGTTCAGGTACTGGAGCGTCCGGGAAGTTCCCTTCAAAGATTCGGCCTGGACCGGTTGCGGCCCGGAGCGTATTCATGACTTTGTCCCCGCCGTCGTGGGCAACTTAGGGTCCGTTTCGGCGGTCGGCATCTCGGAGCGCAGGGCCCGGCTGGAACCGGTCCGCTCGGTGCCGGCTTTCCGTGCTTTCAGGGACCCTGACCGGGTGCCGGAACGATGCTGTCGTCCTCCACCCTTGGCCTGATCGGCAACGAGGATTGCCACAACTGGCAGATTGGCCGCGTTGAGTTCAGCCACGGCCCGTTCCAGATTCTGGACCCGGTCCTTCCCCAGCTGCACCGTCAGGACAGTGGGACCGGAGAAACCCGCAGGCAGGCCGTTGTGGGTTCCGCCGGCCTCGAGGTGCGGACCGGTTGCCAGCAGCAGCAGATCGTATGTTCCGGTTGGCGACGGGGTGGTGCCGAAAACGGCTGACGCTTCACATCCGATGTCACTGTTGACACTTGCGAGCTCGCGACCGGACAGCGCACACAGAGGTGTGTAACTCTCCCTCATGCCAAGGAGATGGGCGATATCGGCCCCGGTTTCCTTGGAGAGGGCGGCGACCGCCACGGAGCCCAGGCTCCCATGCCCACCTGCTGCCAAGTCCAGCAGCACGGCTGCGCCGAGCGTAGTGGGCGTCAGCGGCCTGACTGCCACCTGCTCCGAGGACATTCCGAGCATCGTGGTCGACTTCTGCACGGAACGGAACACCAACTCACCGGCCCCGCTGCGCTGTTGACCGCCCAGTTCGAAGATCTCAGTGAGCCCGGTGGCCCGCACGATGTCCCGACGGTCCATGATCCGGTCGCTGATTTGCCGGCGACCGACAGCAAAAGCCACGCCGCCCAGCAGGCCCACAGCGAGCCCGAGGAGGATGAACATCAGCATCGAGGGTGACGCATCCACGTTCGCTGAGCTGCCGGGGCGAAGCACTGAACCGCCGCCGTTGAAGTTCTTTACAGCGTCATCGAGTGCAGCCGCTGTCGATTCCGCACTGATCGCTGCGTGTTCGAATCCTTCCTTTTTGGTGAGGATGCTCGCGGCGAAGCCGGCGTTGGATGCCTGGGCGCTGGCAAGAGGATCGGCGAGCGAAGCCGCCGAGGCGAGTGCGTCCTTGGCGGCTGCGTGAGCCCGCTCCGCGAGGATGCTCATGTCAGCACGGCCGATGTCGGCCCGGTACTGCAGGAATGCGGCGGCGACAGCATTGACGTTCTCCGACGCTTCTTGCGGGGTCGACCCGACCGCCGAGACCGCGAAGGAATTATCTGTTGTTGCTGTTGCCTTGACGCTGGACCGGAGCGAAGACGAACCCCGTTCATCAAGACGTAAGGCTTGAGCGGCCACGTCCACAATGGTCGGGCTCGCTATGATGCGCGCCTGCGTTTCAGCAGGCAGCTCCAGGCCAAGTGCACCCGCCTTGGCGATTGCCGGTTGCGATGCAACTTCCACTGGAAGCGAGTAATTTCCGGTGACCAGCTCTGCACGCGCCGTGTAGGTGACGGGGTTGCGTAACGCTATTCCCGCACCGGCAAGTCCACCGATCAGTGTGAAGGCAACGATGATATGCCAGTGCATTCTGAGCAGTTGCTTGGCTCCATGCCAAACGGACCACGATTCGTTCATCGGGGACCCCCAACCTCTCCGGCTTGAGACCGTCCCGCCGTGCGGCGGGCAAAGTCAGACTTCGCAGTCTTGAATGGATACTGCGCCATGACATTTCTGAACTGCAGGTACCAGAGCACCGCGTTGAAAGCGGCAGCCAGGGCGAGCCCCCAGGCTGCCCCCTGAACTCCCGCGACGGCCGCCCCCGCGACCGAGAGGATGACAACCAGAGACGAGGTCGCCATCCGGGTCCACATGCTTCTTTTGGCGGCTCCCATGCCGCGCAAACCAACAGCCGCGCCCGTCTTTGCTCCGTTGAACACCTGGACGAGGAACAGGGGAAGCACCAGCACTGAAGCCGTCAACCAGCCGCGCCCGACGAGCCCGGCACCCCAGGATGCCGGCAGAAGCAAGACGGCGAGCCCCCAGAGGAGAGCCCCGCACGCCACGACCAGGGAAAACACCGATGTGACGCGCAAAAATCGCGAGCGTCCAAAGGCGAGGGCTCGGGCAGCCTCTGGCACCGCGACGACACCAAGTCCCTGGACCAACACGTTGACCGGACCCAGCAGAACAAGAGCCAATTTCATTTCGCCCACTGCCGAGAGCCCGACAAAGCCGCCAATCGCGAAAAACACAATCTGTTGGGCACCATTGATGGCTACGCCTTCAACGAGGAAGGGTGCCCAGAGCCCACGTTGGGAGTTCAGCCAGGCATTGATCAGGCGGATTCCCGGTACCACCCGGCACTGGAAACATCCGACAATGGCAGCCACGGTAGCCGCGGCGCCCCAGGCAAGGATTAACGTGGCTGAGTTGGCATTGCCGGAGAGGATAACGCCAGCGAAGGCCGGTGCCATGAGTGCGGCCCACAGCAGATCGTTATTGAAGGCGGACCGTCCGCGCCCCGCCCCAAAGAGGATCTGGCGGACGCTGTCCTGAACCAGCAGCCCCGGGAGGCTGACACCCAAGCAGACAGCCAGTGACCGGTACTCCTCCGTCAGCATCTGGCTGAGCACCAATGCCATCGCTAGAAAGGCAACCCCGGTCAGGAGAGCCACTCCGGTGACAGCGGCCCGGGCCCGATGAAGGTCCTCCGGCTCGCCAATGACGAACCTGACGGCGAAGGGTTCCGTTGCAAGAGCCCTGGAGATCCCCAGGATGAAGCAGTAGGCGGAGAAGGCCAGTGCATAGGCGCCGAAATCCGAAACGCTGACGGACCTGGCCACGAGGATTCCAACTGCGAAGTTGGTCATGCTGCTGAGGGCCTGGTCTCCGAGCCCCCAGCCGACTCGTTTCACCGCCCCGGCGTGCCACGACCGGGCGCGGCGCCCTCTGACCTGGCCGGGCGCAGCATCGGCTCTTGTCATGACTCTCACGTAGATTCCACGAGCTTCGGTGCACTGCGGCACAGCGCCAAAGCAAAGACGGGGACGTTGCGGGTGTAGCGCTTCCACAAGCGGCCGGGTTCCTGCGCAAAGCGGAATGCCCATTCGAGGCCGTTCCGCTGCATCCAGAGAGGCGCCCGGCTGACTCGCCCGGCGTGCATATCAAAAGCGCCACCGACGCCGATCAACAGCGGCGCGTTGAGGCGGCCGCGGTAGTGGTCCATCCAGCTCTCCTGCTTGGGTGCACCCAGCCCGACCCAGACGATCTTGGCGCCCGAATCGTTGATTTCCTGAGTCAAAGCCGTTTCCTCGTCCGGAGTTAGCTCGCGGAAGGGAGGGGACTGGCATCCGGCAACCTGGAGCCCGGGGATGGTCCGGCTGAAATTTGCGATCATTTCTTCCGCGACGTGTGGCGCACCGCCCAAAAAGTACGACGACCATCCGCGCTCGGCGGCGGCCTTCAGGAGCGCCGGCATCAGGTCAGGCCCGCACACCCGGCCCATCCAGTCAGCACCTGCGCTCTTGCCGGCCCACACCAGGGGCACACCGTCCGGAACAGTCATAGTGGACGCGTTAAAGATCCGGCGGAGTTCCGGGTCACGGCGTGCGTGAAGCAACGCGTTGACGTCCGTGACGCAGACGTAGCCCCGACGCCCATCGCCGATGTGGCGAATCAGGCGGTCCAGGGCCTGCGGCATATTCACCGCGCTTATGCGGATGCCCAAGATGTCCACGCGCAGGGTCGATGACAGGAGACCCCCGCCATGCCCGGAATGTGAAGTTGAGACCATGTAAATTTTCCCCCTCGGAAAATGTGCAACCAGGCAGCTAAGCGAAGTTTGCTGTCGTGTTTCCTTGTTCGGACTCCAAAATCTGTCCCAGCGCGCGGCGCAAAACCGTGCTGGAGGTATGCATCGTGTAGGGGAAGTAGACGACTTCCACTCCGATACTCGAGAGTTGTTGTTCGAGCGAGATCCCTTTCTCCGTGCCCCGCCAGTCGTCGCCCTTGAAGAAAACGTCAAAAGGGGTGTCCCGCCAGGTGTCGAGGCGGCTGGGATGGACCTCGGCCACCGCTTCGTCCACGTACCGGATGTTCCGAACGATTTCGAGCCGTTCAGCCAGCGGTACAACGGGCGCCCGGCCTTTGGTCGCCAGCAGCAGCTCATCCGAGACCACGCCGGCGATGAGGAAGTCACAGCGTTGCCGGGCCTGGGCCAGGAGATTGAGGTGCCCGACGTGGAAGAGGTCGAAAGCTCCGGCTGCGTAGCCAATGCGAGTGTTCAATGGGGTGTCCTTACTACCTGGGGCTGTCGGTGGGGAGCTTGAGCCGGTGCTGGCCGTTCAGTAAGCGCCGACGGGTTTGATCATCTGCAGCGCGGTGCGCCAGATGATGATGAGGTCCCCGGCCAGGGACCAGTTCTCGACGTAGTACAGGTCCAGCCGGATGCTGTCCTGCCAGTTCAGTTCCGACCGGCCGTTTGTCTGCCACATCCCCGTGAGTCCGGGCTTGATGTAGAGCCGGCGGTGTGCCCGGTTCTTGTAGCCATCGACCTCGCGCTGAAGCGGTGGCCGGGGTCCGACCAGGCTCATATCCCCCTTGAGAATGTTCCAAAATTGCGGGAGCTCATCCAGGGAGTATTTGCGCATCCAGCGACCGACCTCTGTCACCCGGGGGTCGTGCTGCATTTTGAAGAGCACCCCGGACCCCTCGTTTTGATCCAGCAGCCCGGCGAGGTCGTCCTCGGCGGATTCCACCATGGACCGGAACTTGACCATCAGGAACTTCTTGCCGGCCTTGCCGACACGCTCCTGGCGGAACAACACCTTGCCGGGGCTGTCGCGCTTGATCAGGATCGCCAGCGCCAGGAAGACCGGAAGCAAAATGAGCAGGGCGGAGGCGGAAGCCACGACGTCAAAGACGCGCTTCAGGGTGTGGCGGGCCCCGGTGTACTGCGGAAGCTCGACGTGCATGAGTGGCAAGCCCTCGACCGGACGTGCATGAATCCGGGGGCCCGCCACGTTGGTCAGCCCGGTGGTGAGGATCAGTTCGGTGGACGACTCCTCCAATTGCCAGCCAAGTTCCTGGATGTACTTGCCACCGCCTTTGCCTGGGCCGGCCACGATCACTGCATCAGCGCCGAGCTCGCGGACCGCGTCCACAATTGACCCGGATTCCTGCACAACGGGAACTGCGCGCCGCCCAAGGCTCAGCCATTTCATCCCGGGGTTTCCGGTCAAGCAGACACCGACGACGCGATAGGCGGCACCGGACTTCTTCTCAATCTGGTTGACGACGTAGCTCACGTCTTTGGGCTTTCCGAGCACCAAAACCTGTGAAAGGTAGTGCCCCTTGGTGCGCTGTCGGCTGAGCCAGCGGCGAAGCGCCCATCGGGAGGCAATGAGGCCTGCCATTCCTAAGGGGAAGGCCAAGGCAAAGTAACTACGGGCGATGTCCACTTGGAACAAAAGGCACAGCATGGCGAGGACGCCCAGCAGTGCCACGGTGGCACTCACCACCCGTTTGTACTCGTCAACGCCGATTCCGACGATTCGGGCGTCGCGCGTCCGGTATGTCCCGAGCGCCACCATCCAGGCCACCGCTATCAGGAGGGAGACCTGGAAGTATCCGAGGCTGAACCTGCCCACCGCCACTTGGACGTCATCGAGCCCGAACCTCGCTACCTGGGCCGTCAGGGTAACCGAGAAAATGACGCACACATCGTTGATAGCCAGCACACGGCGGTACTTGTTGCTCCAACGCGTTCCCTCCCCGACGACACGTGCCCGGTGTTGCAGCGGCCGTGAGGCTGCAACCCGGGGGAAGCCGACTGCGCCTGCGGCAAGGACAGGACCCGCGGCGGAGTCACGAACGGCGGTCACGGGCGCACCCAGGCGCGGAAGGCAACGCCGTCCCCGGCAGAAGGCAAAACTGAAGGAAGTGACGTGCGCATTTCGAGACCCAATTCGTGGCCGTAGCGATTAATGACTGATTGCTATCGCAAACTTATGGGCCGGGCACGAGGGGCACACGAGTACATTCCACCTATCTTCCCGGCCCTGTCATGGTGTTCGGCCGGGTGGACTACCCGCCGGAGTTGCCGCCTGCGCGTGGCCGCTACGTGCCGCTTCCGGCGGACTACCCGAAAATCACCTTGCATCGCCCCGTTTGGGGAAGGCGCTCCCCACTCGTCAGGGCGTGGTTTAGCCGGCAACGGGCCTGGCCGCGGGGACTGCACCTGCGGGCATCCTTACGGTTTACGGCAGGGTCAGGGGTTTGCTGGCAGGCATCGGAAACTGCCGGAATTCCTTGCAAACGGGGGCCGAACCGCCCCGTCCAACGCCCACAGTCCGGAACCACGCCGGCACCCCGTCCCGAGCATCACTGGCCGTGGGGGCGTGCCGACGACGCCCGCCGATTGGCCAGGCAGGGCCTCGAACCACCTCTTGTGGCAGCGGCGGCGCTCATTAGCGGGTGCCGGCACCCGTTGCCGACCGGTCCACCGAGTTCCGCGGCTACCCGTTTTGCGGGACCCAACGTTCCGCGGCTACCTGTTTTCCCAGGTTGCGGTCTACCGGGCTACTCGGCTCCGTGCGGATCAGCTGCCGGCGATGCCCGGCAGCTGATCCCGGCCTTTAACGCTGAGCTTGGCGTAGCTTCGGTAAAGGTGCCCTTCGACAGTCCGGATAGACACTTGCAGCTCGGCGGCGATCTGGCGGTCGCTGAGGCCGCGCACCGCCAGCGCTACGATGTCGCGCTCACGCCGGGTCAGCAGACCAAGCGCGCCGGACTCCGGTTCCGGCTCCAGGCCGGTGACGTTGTCTGCCCTGGCCAGGCAGCGCTTCCGCTGGGACAGTGCCATGCGCTCGCGCATGCTGTCACCGGCCGCTTTGTATCCGTTCGCGGCGGCGTCATAGGCGAGGGCCGCAAAGCCCCACAGTTCGGCGGCTTCGCAGTTTTTGCCGGCTTCCAGGTGGTCTGCGGCCTGGTCGGTGTCGACGGCGAATGCGAAGGAACAGATAGCGGCGGCCCTGGGGCCCTCCAGCTGGGGCTGCAGCTCCAGCAGTCTGCCGGCCGCATCCCGGTCTCCCAAGGCAAGGCAGAACACCAGCGCGTCGAATTCCAGGCCCGGGGTAGACCCATCACCGTGCGGCCGGCCGAGCGCGCGGAGCTCGGTCACGGCGCCGGGGTAATGGCCAAGCCGCGCCTTTCCGTAGACGACTGCCATCTGCGAGAGAACGCGCAGGTAGCGTGACACCGCCCGCGGCGCGGTTTCGTAGTCGGCCAGGAAAGCTGCCGCCCTGTCCTTGGCGCCGGCGTCAGCGGCAGCTGCGAAAGCCATGGACGCGGTCAGGGCGAAGAGCTGTTGGGGGTCCGCGAGCCGCAGTGACTCGAGGGCGGCGCTGAGGGTGCCCAAGGCCTGGCCGGTTTTGCCCTGGTACAGCAGGATGATGCCGTTCGCCGCGTGCACGCCCCCGCCGAATGAGATGAGGTGGGGCGCCTGTCCGGCGGCGACTCCGGACAGCAGAGCTTCGGCGCCCTGCCAGTCGCCGCCGTGGATGACAGCCGCCGCTGCCCGCGCCACGAGGAATTCCGCGAGGAAGTGGAGTTCGTCGTGGCCGGAGCCAGCGGTGTCCAAGGCCGCGGAGACCGCGGCGAAAGACTGGACTGACTTGCCCTGCACCAGAAGCTGCTCCGATGTCAGCGCCAGCCTGAAAGCGGCTTCGAAGGCGTTGGCAGGCGGGCCTGCCCCGTCCTTACCTTCCGCGCCCGAATCCTCCGGGTACTCCCCCGCCAGCGCATAAACCATCGCTTGCATGGTGGCATAACGTTCCCTGGTGGCCGCAAGAATGCCCTCAGCATCGTCCGGGTTCTTTCTGGCCAGCTCTTCCCCCGCTTCCAGGAGGGCCCGGGCGCGGGCCATGATGTCCGCAGGCGCGTGTCCAAGTGCGGCCTGCACGGCCGCCCACATCAATGTTCCCGTCAGCAGAACAGCCACGCTCAGCCCCTGCGCAAAGTCACCTTCCAGGATGTCGCGGGCCGCAGCGTAGTCCGCGGTGTTGAAGTAGGTCCGTGCTGTCACGGCCCGTGCGGCGACCTGCAATTCGGAGTCCTTGATCAGGGCGGCTGCCCTGCGGGCCAGCTCGTCCTGGTGCAGCCGGCTGGCCAGAACGGCCGCCCGCAACAACTGCCGGTCCTCAATGTCGGCGCCGCATTCAATCGACCAGCTGACTTGGCGCAGCAGGCCCTCGGCCGACGTCGGTTCGCTGTCCATCCGCCGCAGGAGGCTCTGGCGCAGCTGCAGGCTGCGGGCCGGAGAGATGAGGTTGCGCAGCGCATCGCCGTAGACCGGGTGCCACAGGCGCAACTGCGGATGCGGTGAGGGCGTGACGCGGATCATTTCATGCTCCAGGAGTGCCGCCACGGGGTCTTCGCCCACGGTGGACTCAATGAGTTCCCGGGACACCGGTTCGGACAAGGCGATCAGGTTCAGGGCCTGGCGCTCCGCCGGCGAGCGCCGGAGCAACTGCCGGCGCACTACCTCGGTCAGCCGATCACCGTGGCTTTCAAGCGGGCGCGTCAGCAGCCATACCTCGTTGTGTTTGCGCAGCGTGCCGTCGCTTTTCGCGTCCTCGATGAGGCCGTTGAGCAGCAAGGGGTTGCCCTCGGAAGCCTCCCAGAGGGTGTCGGCGACGCTGGGCAGCACCTGCGGTCCCAGCGCGCGAAGCAGAATGTCGTTCGTATGCTGACTGGTCAAGGGGCGGAGATCCAGGCGTTCCGCCAGGCCCTCAAACCACAGCTGGAGCAGCGGTTCAGGCAAACCGGGCCTGGTAGCGGAAGCCACCAGGAGTTTCGCCCAACCTGCGGCGGCGAGTTCCACCAGAATGCCGGCGGTCGACTCGTCGAGGTCGTGGGCGTCGTCGACGATAAGCAGCAACGGTTTTTCCGAACTCTGGCGTTCCTCCTCCAGACGGGCCCAGAAGGTCCTGAGTACCGCCAGTTGCGAGGTGGCCTCCTGCACAGGCAACCCGACGAGAAACGGACCCAGCACACCATACGGCACATTCGCCAGCGACGGGCTGCCATAGATCCGGACCGGCGTCACAGAGCTCTGCAGTTCGGCCGCGACGGCTTCCAAGAGGGTGGATTTTCCGATGCCGCTGTCCCCGAGCAGGAGGACAGCGACGTGGGTGGATCCCTGAATGGCCTCCACCGCCGAACGAAGGTCCTCCGACCGTCCGGTGAGGACCGTGGATTCCTCTGCTCCGTCGGGAGTGGCGGCGTGTTGTCTAGATGAGTCCAAGCAGATCACTTCGCGAGGAAACTCCAAGCTTGGTGAACACCTGGTACAGGTGCCCTTCCACGGTGCGGACGGATATGCCGACGGCCAGGGCTATGTCCTTGTTGGTGACGCCGTTGCCGGCGAGGGTGGCGATCTGCCGTTCCCTGTCAGTAAGCAGCGGCCCCTTGTTCCTGGGCGTGATCGGCAATGCCGGTAAAGACTCGGCGAGGCTCTCCAGCATGATGTGCGCGGCACTGGCCTTGCCGCTGAGCCCGGCTGCCTTGGCAAAGTCGAATGCGAGGGCAGCGCAGCGCGCCTGGACGGCGTCAAGTTCCAGGACCGCGGCCTGGGCCGCGGCTTCCAGCATGATGGCGGCGTCCTTTTTGCGGCTGCCCACGGCAACGGTCCGGGACAGCTCAGCGAGGGGACCCTGCCGCAGGGCCGCGATCTCCTCCAGGAATTCAAAGTCGTGGGTGTTGCCACTGACGGTGGCCCCGAGCATGAAGATGCCGGCCAGGGTGTACCGGTGCTCCTGGAAGTGTTCCTCGGCCGCCGCCACCAGCCTGGCCTTCGCCGCCGGATCGCCCAGCCACCGCGAGGCCATGTCCATGCAGAAGTCTGCTGAGCTGCGGATCGAGAACCTCGCCGGGACGTTGGCTGAGCGTGCCCGGTCCAGATAGACCGTGGCCTGAACCGAATTTCCGGTCTGCGCGTAGGCGAAGGCGGTCGCCGCGTAGGCCTGGCGCAACGAATGCAGGCTCGGCCTGACCTCAAGCTGCGCGATGGCTGCAAGGAGCGGGTCCAGGGCCATATAACCACGGCCCGCGTAGACGTAGGCGAGTCCAACGGCAAGGTCAGTGGACGCACTGCCGGTATGGAGTCCGTGCCCGGCCCGGCCGCTGGCGTCCTTGAGCATGTCGATGCTTTGGCGCCAGTGTCCGGAGAGCAGCAGTACGTTGACGGACCGCCAGGCATAGTTTTCCCGGATCCGCGGAACGTTGGACCACTCCCCCAGCTGATCGCCGATCTCGCCCAGCAGCGTGCGGGCCTCGCTTTCCTTTCCGGTCATGCACAGGGCTTCCATCAGGATGATGCCGGATCTGAGCCGGTGCACCGGGTTGACCTCGTCCAGGTCCGAAGACGCCGCCGCGGTCAGCCGGTCCATCATCGCCGCGTAGTTCCCGACGAAGGAGAGGTAGTTGTATTCGCAGAGGTCCAGGGACAGCCGGGAACGGGTGAGTTCCTCCGGCGACGTCAGCGACCGGATCCCGGGCTCTTCGAGATGCGCCCGGGCCCGCTTGATCAGGTCAGGGACCTGACCCGTCCGGTCGGAGAGCCAGGACATGCAGTCCACCTTGGCGGCGATCAGCTCTGCGTACGCTTCGGCGCCCAGTGCGCTGAGCTGGGCGTCGGAGACATCATCCAGGGCAGCCATCGCCTGCAGAGGCAGTCCCAGCTGCAGGTAAGCGGCGGACTTCTGTAGCTGCCCCTCGGTCCATTCGGGATCCTGCGGGCTCAGGTTTCCGGCGCATCTAAGCGCAAACTTCGGGTCGAAGAGCCGGACGGCGGCGGCGGCAGCTGCCACGGCGTGGGCGGACGACAGGGGCGCACCGCAGTCGTGGGTCCATGCTGCGTAGGCCAGCAGGTCCTCGACGGTCAACTCGTTCAGCTCGTCCTGCTGGTGGCCGGGGACCTTGTCCCGCAACTCCAGCCGGCGCTCCACGCTGAGCCAGTTGCGGACGATGTCGCCCAGATAGCGGTCACCGAGCGACACCAGGTGCCGGTCAGCCCGGTCAATGACGATCTGGCCCGCATCTTCCATATCCGCAATGACGCCGGGGCTGTACATCCGCGCGAGCCGGGCCAAGGGCAGGGTACGGGCACAGGACAGCACCTCGATCAGTTCACGTGCCACGGGTGTCTCCCGGGCGTACCGCGCCCGGACGATGTCCTCCAGGGCAGTTCGCCCGTCCAGGACCACTTCGTCGATCAAGGTCCAGACAGAGCCGGACAGCACGAGGTTGCCGCGTTCGATCTGTTCCGAGACCACAGCCTGCAGCAGTGTGGGGCTGCCGCCGACCAGATGGTGCAACTGGCTGGCGAGGGCACTTGAAACCCTGTAGCCCAGGGCCGCCTGAAGCACGTCCAGTGTTTCCACCTCCGTGAGGTTGGCGAGCCTGACCTCGGCCAGCTGCCCGGCGGTGATGAGCCGGTAGAAATCAGGCGGCAGGTCCGTGGTCCGCGGGACGGTGGCAACGAGCCGCGCGGTCCGGGTCTGCACAAGGTTCAGCAGGACGCCGGTGCTGAGCTCATCCAGTGTCCCCGCGTTGTCCAGAAAGATGACGCACTTTCGTCCGGCGGCGTCATCGTGGAGCAGGGAGGTAATGCCTTGCAGAATGGCCGTCGGCGAGCCGAGGGAACTCTGCGGCAGGCGGGCAAGAGTGAAGGCCAGGCAGCCGTAGGGGGTCGCTGAACCCGGTCCCGCGCTGCGCAACTGGAGGGTATGGACGTCGGGTCCGAGGCCCGCGATGACGGCGCGGCCCACCTGGGTTTTGCCCACTCCGCGGTCACCGGTGATGACGACGCCCACATGCTCGTCGGAGAGCAGGGCACTGCGGACGAGGTCGGCGTCGGCAGTGCGCGCGAGACCTGACCACCTGTGCCGGTCCAAAGTACCGGTTACAGGTTCTTGTTCGGCGGGTGCCAATGTAGTGGAAACATTCCCCCAGCCCAGCGATTCCCTCGACATCTAATTTCCTTCGTACCGCTTTGCGGACAGCAAGTCTGACATCGTCCGCTTAGCAGTAGCGTATCCCTATCCCCCGACATGAGAGTAGGGCGATCATATCCGCAATTCAGGAAGCGTGGAAGTATTTCAGGAGCCGGCGCGCTGGGTGCCTTGGCAAGCTCCGGACGAGGTCCGCGGGCGCTCCGGCTATGGGGCTTTCGTCGGGTGGAACTGCTGCTGCGCCGCCTGGAGGCCATTGCGGACCAGGGCCTCCACGGCGTCGGCGGCGGCGTCGATCAGGAAGGGCAGCTCTTTTTTCTCGGTGCCGGAGAAATCCTTCAACACAAAATCCGCTGTGTCCATCCTTCCCGGCGGCCGTCCGACGCCGACCCGGACCCGCAGATAATCCTTCGTGGCGAGGGCCTTGGAGATGTCCCGCAACCCGTTGTGTCCACCTTCGCCGCCCCCCAGTTTCAGCTTCACTGTATTAAAGGGAATGTCGATTTCGTCGTGCACGGCGATGACCCGGCCCGGCGCGATGTCGTAGAACCTGGCAAGCGCCGAGACCGGGCCGCCGGAGACGTTCATATAGCACAACGGTTTGGCCAGCACTACCCGCGGGCCGCCAACGCCCAGCCGCCCTTCCAGGACCTGGGCACGGGACTTGTGCGACTTGAAGCCGCCCCCTGTCCGCGAGGCGAGCTCGTCGAGCACCATTTGCCCCACGTTGTGCCGGTTGTGGGCATACTCCGCCCCCGGGTTGCCAAGGCCGGCGATCAGCCACGTCTCTGTCATGGGTCAGTCCTTCGGTAAGCGGGCCGGCAGCGGGGTGGCGTTGCCCGGGGAAACGACGGTGGCCGGGCCCCAAAGGGACCCGGCCACCGGAAAAGCGCCGGAACTACTCGGCTGCGTCCGAGACCGAAGAACCTGCGGTGACGTCAGCGGATGCTTCGTCCTCGGAGACCTCGGTGGCCTCGGAGATGTGCACGACGAGGGCCTCAGCGTCGGCCAGCAGGACCGAACCCGTCGGCAGGACCAGGTCCGCGGCGTGGATGTGCTCGCCGGCGGTACGGCCTTCGATGCTGACCTCGATGCCGGTCGGCAGGTGGGTTGCCTCGGCTTCGAGGGACACGACGGTCATTTCCTGGTTGAACACGTTGCCCGGAGCCAGCTCGCCGGTCACGTGAACGGGAACGTCAACGGTGACCTTTTCGCCGGTGCGGACGGTCAAGAGGTCGAGGTGCTCGATGATCTGCTTGATCGGGTCGCGCTGGATGTCCTTGACCAGGGCCAGGTGCTTTTCGCCGTTGATGTCCAGGGTGAGCAGGGCGTTGGCAACACGGACGGCCAGCGTGGTGGCCTTGGCCGGAAGGGTGATGTGGATCGGCTCGGCGCCGTGGCCGTAGATGACGGCCGGGATCAGGTTGGCCATGCGGGCGCGGCGGGCGAAGCCCTTGCCGAATTCGGTGCGTACTTCTGCTGCGAGCTTCTGCTCAGACATGGATATCTCCTGGTGGGGTTTCAAGCGGTGGGACTGGACGGTCATCAGCAAGGGCGGAGGTCTGTTTACGACCTTCAACGCCGGCTGCCGTGCAGCTGAGCTTCAGAAGGAGATTCAGACCCAGTCGATAACGGACAGTTCCGGGTTCCGTGGCAACGGATCACCGGCGCTCTCCCTCGCCAAGGTTTCACTACAAGGCTACCAGTGCGGGCACGGATTCGTAAAAACGTGCCCGCACGGTGCCTGGCTAGGCGTTGCCGTCGAACAAACTGGTGACCGAACCGTCGTCGAACACTTCACGGATGGCGCGGGCGATCAGCGGGGCGATGGAGAGCACCGTGAGCTGCGGGAAGCGCTTGCTGGCTTCAATCGGCAGGGTGTTGGTGACCACAACCTCGCGGGCGCCGGACTCGGAGAGCCGCTGGGCTGCGGGGTCGGAGAAGACGGCGTGCGTCGCAGCGATGATGACATCCTTGGCGCCGGCGTTCTTGAGAACCTGGACGGCACCGGAAATGGTGCCGCCGGTGTCGATCATGTCATCGATCAGGACGCAGGTCCGGCCCTCGACCTGGCCCACGACGGTCTTGGACACGGCCTGGTTTGGAACGGTGAGGTCGCGGCTCTTGTGCACGAACGCCAGCGGCGCGCCGCCCAGGCGCTCGGCCCACTGTTCGGCGACCCGGACGCGGCCGGTGTCCGGGGACACCACCGTGACGTCGTCGGCGCCGACGCGGGTGCGGATATAGTCCGCGAGCAGCGGGATGGCCATGAGGTGGTCCACCGGGCCGTCGAAGAAGCCCTGGATCTGCGAGGTGTGCAGGTCCACGCTCATGATCCGGTCGGCACCGGCGGTCTTGTACAGGTCAGCGATCAGGCGCGCGGAGATGGGCTCGCGGCCGCGGCCCTTCTTGTCCTGGCGGGCGTACGGGTAGAACGGCGACACCACGGTGATGCGTTTGGCGGAGGCCCGCTTGAGCGAATCGATCATGATGAGCTGTTCCATCAGCCAGTTGTTCAGCGGGGCCGGGTGGGCCTGGATGACGAAGGCATCGGTGCCCCGGACACTTTCGCCGGCCCGGACGTAGATCTCACCGTTGGCGAAGTCGTAGGCATCCAGGGGCAGCAGCTCGGTTCCGAGCTCCTTGGCGATCTCCTTCGCCAGCTCAGGATGCGCGCGCCCAGCGGCAAGCACCAGCTTCTTCTCGCCGCGTGCCGTAATTTCGCTCATTATTGCTAGCCCTCTTCTGTAGATGCCGGAGTACTGGAGGAAGTTGTGGTGGCGCCGGCGGCCTCGGCCAGGGACGCGGACACCGATCCCGGCCGGTTCGCGAGGACCCAGTTCTCGGCGTTTTGCTGCTTCGCCAGGGACAAGACCAGGGCGCCGGGCGGGACGTCGCGGCGGATCACCGCGCCGGCGCCGCTGTAGGCGCCGTCGCCGACCTGGACGGGCGCAACAAAGACGGTGTTGGAGCCGGTGCGCACGCCCGAGCCGATGACCGTGCGGTGCTTCGTCTCGCCGTCGTAGTTCGCGGTGATGTTGCCGCAGCCGATGTTGGTGTCCTCGCCGATCTCGGCGTCGCCGGCGTAGCCGAGGTGGGAGAGCTTGGAACCGCGGCCGATGGTGACGTTCTTGGTTTCGTAGAAAGCGCCGATCTTGCCGGTCTCACCAAGCACCGTGCCGGGGCGCAGATAGGTGAAGGGCCCCACGCTCGCGCGGGCGCCGATACTCGAGCCGGAACCGTGGGTGCGGACTACAGTGGCACCCTCACCCACCTGCACATCGGTGAGGGTCGTGTCGGGTCCGACGACGGCGTTGCGCGCCACGGTGGTGCTGCCGTGGAGCTGGATGTTGGGCAGCAGCCGGACGTCCTCGTCGAGGGTGACGGTCGCATCGATCCAGGTGGTGGCGGGGTCAACGACGCTGACACCGGCGCGCATCCAGGCCTCGACGGTGCGCCGGTTGAGTTCGGCGCCGAGGGCCGAGAGCTGGACCCTGTCGTTGGCGCCTTCGACCTGCCAGCGGTCTTCGGTCACGACGGCGGCGACGCGGCCTCCCGCTGCCCGGGCGAGGCCCAGCACATCCGTGAGGTACATCTCACCCTGGGCGTTGTCGGTGGTGACGTGGGCCAGTGCATCACGGAGCACGGCGGCGTCGAAGGCATAAATGCCGGAGTTGATTTCGCGGATTCCACGCTCCGCGTCTGTGGCGTCTTTGTGCTCCCGGATCCCGGTGACGGTACCGTCGGCGGCACGCAGGATGCGGCCGTAGCCGGTGGCGTCATCGAGGACGGCGGTGAGGACGGTGACGGCATTGCGGTCAGTCTCGTGGCTGGCGACGAGTTCGGCCAGCAGCCCGCCCGTCAGCAGGGGGACGTCTCCGTAGGTGACCACGACAGTTCCGCTGAGCCGGCTGTCGGAGTGCAGCGCGTCGAGGGCCGCGAGGGCGGCTTCGACGGCACGGCCGGTGCCGGGGACCTCGTCCTGGTCGACGATCAGGGCCGCAGGGTCGACGGCGCCGATGTGGGCGGCCACGAGGTCGCGTTCGTGCCGGACGACCAGAGCCAGCTCCTGCGGGCGGATGGTGCGGGCAGCATGCAATGCGTGGCCGACAAGGGACCGACCGCCGATTTCGTGGAGAATTTTAGGGGTACGGGATTTCATCCGGGTACCGGCACCTGCAGCTAGGACGATGACGGCGGCTGGGCCGGTGTTCTCGGGGCTCACGTACGGGCTCTCCTTGCTCAATGGCTTAGCTCATGCCACTCTCTGGTGGATCCGGGCGCCCCGCGGCTGGGGCCCGGAAGTGAACCCGGGTGCCGGATCCGCGCGGCCGGGCCGGACCAGAATCCGGTCGCGGCGCCAGATTCATCTTACTGGACTCCCGCGGGGCCCCGGCTTCCCGGGCCTTGCCGGGCAACCCGACCCACCACTGTTCCGCCCATAGGACTCGAACCTATACTCCACGGCTCCAAAGGCCGGGGTGCTGCCATTACACCAGGGCGGACCGTGCCAAGGCGCTGAGCCTGCGGCACGAGAATCAATTCTGCCACACTGCGTTGCCCCTCCGTGCGGGCGCCACGTCGGCGGCCTTGGCAGTGTCCTCGCCGGCACCTGCTCTGCGGCGGATCCGCTGCAGCGAACGGCCTGCCGTGGAGGGCCTGTCGTGGGTGTATATGGGTGGATGCTTATGGGTGGATGCTGCCCAGTGGATGCTGCCCACGGCGCCGCGGGACATGCCCGCTTCCGGCCGCGAGCAATGGACATAAACCCACTATGTCCACTGCCCGCGTGCACCACTGAGCATGCCCGTCGGGATTGACCTGGCACACCGGACATGTCCATCGCTGGGACCGCCCCAGTCTCCGACGTCCGTTGGCGGCAGCTGACTAAGCCCCAAGCGCCGCAGGACATGCCCTCTTCCGGCCGCGAGCAATGGACATAAACCCACTATGTCCACTGCCCGCGTGCACCACTGAGCATGTCCGGTGGACTCCCAGGCGACCAAGGGACATGCCCACTGCCCGCGTGCACCACTGAGCATGTCCGGTGGAAACCAAGCCGCCCGATGGACATATCCGCTGAGCGCCTGCACAGATGGGCATGCCCGACACGGCGGCCTGCGAGTGGGCATGTCCCCCGGGACCGGGCGGGCTTACTCCCCGAGGACCTCGAGCGCTCCCAGCCATTCAAGTTCAAGGCCTTCGCGCTCGACTGCGAGGTCCTTGAGCTTTTTATTGAGCCCGGCGAGATCGCCCACGGCGGAGGCGTCGGCGGCCGTCGCGGTCATCTGGGCGTGGATCTTGTCTTCCTGCTGCTTGAGCTTGCCCAGCTGGCGGTCGATCCTGTTCTTGGCCTTGCGGGCGTCCCGCTTCTCGGCCTCCGACGGTCCGTCCGCTGCGGCGGCAGAGGTGCCGCTGGCAGCGGTGACGGGATTACCGCCGCCGGTGATGGTGGAACCGGCCAGGGCCCCTTCGCGCAATTCAAGGTACTGGTCGACGCCGCGGGGCAGGGCACGGATCTTGCCGTCACCCAGGAGGGCCATCTGGTGGTCCGTGACGCGTTCGAGCAGGTAGCGGTCGTGACTGACGACGACGAGGGTGCCCGGCCAGCCGTCAAGCACGTCTTCGACGGCGGCCAGGGTGTCGGTGTCGAGATCATTGGTGGGCTCATCGAGCATCAGCACGTTGGGCTCTCCCACGAGCAGGCGCAGGAGCTGGAGGCGGCGGCGTTCCCCGCCGGAGAGGTCCTTAACCGGGGTCCACTGCTTCTCGTTGGTGAATCCCAGCTGCTCCACGAGCTGGCCGGCGGTGAATTCCTTGCCGCCGACGTTGAACGAGCGCTTTTCGCGTTCGATTACTTCGATGACCCGCAGGTCCGAGACGTCGTCGAGTTCCTTGACCTCCTGGGTCAGCACCGCGGTGACCACCGTCTTGCCGCGCTTCACAGTTCCCGAGGAGGGCTGGATTTCGCCGTTAAGGAGCTTCAGGAGTGTGGTCTTGCCGGCGCCGTTGACGCCGACGAGACCCAACCGTTCACCGGGGGCGAGCCGCAAAATGATGTTGTCGAAGAGTTTCTGTCCCGGGTCGCCGCCCAGGAAGTCGAGGGAGACGTTTTCAAGGTCCAGAACGTCCTTGCCAAGCCGGGCCGTGGCCATCTTGCTCAGTGCCGTCGAGTCACGCGGTTCGGGGACGTCCGCGATCAGGGCGTTGGCCGCCTCGATCCGGAACTTCGGCTTCGCGGTGCGGGCAGGAGCGCCGCGCCGGAGCCATGCGAGCTCCTTCTTCACGAGCTGCTGGCGCTTGCTTTCGACCACGGACGCGGAGCGGTCGCGCTCGGCGCGGGCCAGCACGTACGCCGCGTAGCCGCCGTCGAACGGGTCCATGATGCCGTCGTGGATTTCCCAGGTCTTGGTACAGACCTCATCGAGGAACCACCGGTCGTGGGTGACCACGAGGAAAGCACCCTGGTTGGGCCGCCAGCGGGTTTTGAGGTGCCGGGACAGCCACGCAACGCCTTCGACGTCGAGGTGGTTGGTCGGCTCGTCCAGCATGATGACGTCGTGGTCCTCGATGAGCAGCTTCGCCAGCGCCACGCGCCGCTTCTGCCCGCCGGAGAGGGCATGGACGTTCGCGTGCCAGTCGACGTCGGACACGAGTCCGCCCATGACCTCGCGGATCTGCGGATTGCGGGCCCATTCATAATCGGCCTGGTCACCGACGATCGCGGCGCCGACGGTGAGGTCGCCGTCGAGCACGTCGCTCTGGTCCAGGTAGCCGATGTTGACCTCGCTGCGTTTGGTCACGCGGCCGGTGTCGGGGGTGGAGCGCATCGCCAGCAGCCGCATGAGGGTCGACTTGCCGTCGCCGTTGCGGCCCACCATCCCGATCCGGTCGCCCTCTTCCAGGCCGAGGGTAATGCCGTCGAGGACGGTGCGGGTTGCGTACGAGACCGTGAGGTTTTCGCCGCCGAGCAGGTGTGCCACGGGGAACTGCTTTCCTAGAGGTAACTAATGTCGAGCAACGTCTTTTTTAGGCCGGGCCCGATGGGGCCGGGCCGGTGCGCCGCGCTGATGACGGCGGCAATCCTATTAAAGGAGCGTATCGGAGATGATGCGCGCGCCGTGAACCGGGCCGTGCACCGCGATGGCATCGAGGCCGTGGTGCCGGAGGTCATCGGCGAGTCCCTCCGCCGCGGCCGGACTGTGGGCCAGCAGCGCCACCGTGGGGCCGGAACCGGAGACAATACCGGCGATCGCCCCCAGTGATTCGCCCAATCCCAGGGTGTCCCGGAGACCGGGCGCCAGCTCAATGGACGCGCGTTGCAGATCGTTGACCAGCACCCGGGACAAAGCGTCGGCGTCGCCGGCCCGCAGGGCCTGGAGGATCAGGGGGTCCACCGCGGTCGGTTCCTCGGTGGCCGCGTCTTCGGCCGCACGCAACCGGTCCAGGGTCCGGTAGACCTCCGGGGTGGGCAGGCCAAAGTCTGCGGCCACGAGGACCCAGTCCGTCTGAGCCTTAACCAGCGCGGGCGAGAGTTCGTCGCCAAGCCCCAGCCCGACGGCGGTTCCGCCGAGGAGGGAGAACGGCACGTCGGCGCCGAGTTCGGCGGCCAGATGGGCGAGTTCGTCCCGCGACAGTCCGCTGTTCCAGAGGGCGTCACAGGCCAGCAGGGTGGCAGCGGCGTCGGCTGATCCGCCGCCCATGCCGCCGGCGACGGGCACCCGCTTGGTGATTTCAAGGTGGACGCCGGTGGAGTGCTCCGAGACATCGGCCATGATGGCCGCAGCTTTATAGGCCAGGTTCCGCTCGTCGAGGGGAATGTCAACGCCGTCGAGGTCCAGGGTGCTGGCGGGGCTGATGCTGACCGTGATGTCGCCGGTGTCGGTGCTGGTGGCTGCGACTTCCTCATAAAGGGATACCGCCAGATAAACGCTGGCCACCGAGTGGTAGCCATCAGCCCGGAGAGGCCCCACATCCAGTGAGACGTTTACTTTGCCGGGAGCCTTGACCCGGACGGTCCTCGCTGCAAAGCGCCCTCTCACTGCGTTCATGGCTCCACGCTATGGCATGGCGAGGCAGGGTCCAAGCACAGTCCGCGCCGGTGTCACCTTCCCGGCGCGGCCGCGGGTGTCACTGGGCCGGGCGGCCGTGCGCTTCGGCGATCCGGGAAAACGCCGCGATATCGATGACCTCGCCGCGGGCGGTGGGGTCGACGCCGGCAGCGCGCAGGCACCGTTCTGCCTCCGCTGCACTGCCGGCCCATCCGGCCAGTGCGGCCCGCAGGGTCTTGCGGCGCTGGGCGAAGGCAGCATCGATGACAGCAAACACCTGTTCCCGGGTGGCCGTGGTGACCGGGGGTTCCCGCCGGGTGAAGGCGACGAGACCGGAGTGGATCTTGGGTGCCGGCCAGAAGACGTTCATGCCGATGACCCCGGCCTTGCGCATGCTGGAGTACCAGGCCGATTTGACCGAGGGGACACCGTACGTCTTGGAGCCGGGGCCGGCGGCCAGCCTGTCGGCGACCTCATCCTGGACCATGACCAGGCCGTGCCGCAGGCCCGGAAAATGCTGGAGTAAATGCAGGACCACCGGAACGGCGACGTTGTAAGGAAGATTCGCCACGAGGGCGGTCGGCTCCACCGGGAGCTCGGTGACCCGCATCGCGTCGGCAAGGACCAGATGGAAGTTCTCGACGGCGTCCGGGCGCCACTGCGCGACGGTGGCGGGCAGCTTTCCGGCGAGGACCGGATCGATCTCCACGGCGACGACGGAGCGGGCCGCGTCCAGCAGACCCAGGGTGAGGGATCCCAGCCCGGGACCGACCTCCAGGACGGTCTCATCCGGGTGGATGTCCGCAGCGGCCACGATCCGGCGGATGGTGTTGCCGTCGATGACGAAGTTCTGACCGAGGGTCTTGGTGGGCCGGACGCCGATTTCCTCAGCCAGTCTGCGGATATCGGAGGCTCCCATGAGGGGGGCTGGCGCGCTCTTTGGCGCCGGACCTGGCGCGGAGGGGGTCGGTTCAGTCACCTTGGTATCCTATCCCGCGGCCCGGCCCGGACATGGCGCAGGCCGGGCCCGGGAACCCGGACCCGGCCTGCGCCAGGGGCCGCAGTGGTGGTCAGTCACCGCGGATCCCGTTCCACATCGGTTGCCCGCCGGCCGGAGCCGAAACGGGGCGTGCCTGCTTTAGCGTGAAGCTGCCCAGCCGCAGCCCCAGGGCTGCAGGCCGCGCTGTGCGTAGACGCGGTTGGCGATGTCGATCTGCTGGGCCTTGCTGGCCCCTGCTGCGGTCGGGGCATAGGCGCCGCCGCCGGAGCCCAGCCAGGTCCGGACGTCGAACTGCAATCCGCCGTAGTAACCGTTGCCGGAGCTGATGGACCAGTTGCCGCCGGACTCGCACTTCGCGACCTTGTCCCACATGGCTTCGTTCATCATGGCCGGTGCTGCGGCGCCGGTGTTGGCACCGGTGCTGGCTGCCGCACGGGGGCTGGCGGCGACGCTGGGGCTGGCGGCTGCTCCGGGGCTGGCGGCGACGCCGGGGCTGGCCGCGGCGGCCTGGGCTGCCGGCTTGGGCTTCTCCTTGGTGCCGACGCTGATCTGCTCGGTGACCGGCGGTGTGCTGACGGTCTCGGAAACGAGGGTGCGGGACGCTTCGCGACCGTCCACCAGGACCAGCTTGAAGCTCTTGCTGCGGGTGCCGGCGACACCTGCCTGCGTGACCTTCTTCTCGCCCTTGGTCATCGCCGGATCCTCGGTGGTGACGGTTTCGAACGGTACGGCCTCGGCAGCATCTTCGGTCTTGCCGGCGTCCACGCGGGAGACCTTGATCACCATGTCATTGACCACCGGCGCGTTGCCCGGCTGCGAGGTCCGGTCGGTGGCGGCCAGTGTGATGCCGGCGTCGGCCAGGAGCTGGGAGACGTTGGCTGCCGTGGTGGAGGTCGTGGCGGCCTTGCCGTCCGCGACGATGCTCACGGACTTCGGCGTCGAAATGGACACGAAGGAACCGGTGACGGTGAGCTGGGCATCTTTCGGAACGGACACATCGGAGGAACCCGCGACACCGAGTTCGCTGACAAGGCCTTCGACGGTGGGAGCGGTCGTTCTGATGGTCCGCTCGGCGCCGTCCAGGTTGACCTTGACGGCTTTGGCGAGGTTGACGTTAATGACGGAGCCGTCCAGCACGTGGGAGTCAGCCGCCGGCGTGATCCGGTCGGACGGCTGGAGTTCGACGCTCGCGCCCTTGACCACTTGGCCGACGGTGCCGCCGAACGTCTGGACGGAGCTGACTCTGCCGTCTACGTTGAGGGTTACTGTCTTGTTGTTGCCGACGAAAGCGACGAGCCCCAGAACGAGTGCCACGAGCACCACGAGCTGCGTGCCGACTTTGACGTAGCTGAATTTGCCATCCGATGTGAAGAACTTGACCACGATTGCCCGTATCTTTTGGACCATCCGGGCACGGGGAAAAGTGCACCGTTCAATCCGCCGCGGACGGCCCGGGGGCCAGCACCGGAACCGGTGCATCATGTCCGCGGCAGCTGCGTGCACTGCCACACTCACAAACGAGAGCGCGCCCATGGATCGTTGGCCACGATGCGCGCCCTGCAGGAGTGAAATTATCCGTTGGCCTTCCCCGACCCCGGCTAATGGTTCTCACTGTAACCGGAGCGTTATAAAGCAACCAACAAATTGTGCATACTACGTATTCATAGAAGCGGCGCAGTTGTGCCGGGATCAGTCCCAGGATCCGTAGGCCTGCACCGTATTTTGGGCAATCCGGGCACAGAGTTCCGAGAGTTCCCATCCAGTCACGTTGGCCATGGCCCGCACGGTGTAAGGGACCAGATAGCTCGCATTGGGGCGGCCCCGGTGGGGGTGCGGGGTGAGGAAGGGGGCGTCCGTTTCGACCAGGATCCGCTCGGGCTCCGCTATGGACAGGGCGGCCCGGAGGTTGGCGGCGTTCTTGAAAGTTACCGTACCGGCGAAGGACATGTACCAGCCCTCGCTGTTGCAGGTCCGGGCGAGTTCCTCCCCGCCGGAGAAGCAGTGGAAAACCACCCGTTCGGGGGCGCCCTCCTCCCGCAGCACCTGCACCACGTCGTCGTGGGCGTCCCGGTCGTGGATCTGCAACGTCAGGCCGAGGCGTTTGGCGATGTCAATGTGGCGGCGGAAGGAGTAGCGCTGGGCGGCCAGCCCGTCACCTTCGGTGCGGAAGAAGTCCAGGCCGGTCTCGCCGATGGCCCGGATCCGCGGGTGCGCCGCGAGGTCTTCAATCTCGGCCAGGGCCTCCTCCAACTCGCCGCGGCCGGCGTACTCCGGCGCGTCATTAGGGTGCAGGGCAACTGCACCGAGCAGCCTGGGATCCAGTTGAACCGCCTGCACGGTGAACCTCGACGATTCAAGGTCGCATCCCACCTGCACGGCACCCTGCACCCCGACTGCCTCAGCGGCGTCCAAAGCAGCGGCGACGCTGACCTTGAGCTCGTTGTGCGGGAAGTCCAGGTGGGTGTGGTTATCCATGACGGGCACCGGAAGCGGTTCGGGGGCGGGCGGGTATCCCTGCCTGCCGGAACCGTCGCTGCCGGGCGCGCGGAACGGGACGGGAGTGAGGGCGGTGATCATCCGTCCACCTTATCGGCGCTCCCCCGGACGCATGAACCGGACCCATGAACCGGACCCGGCCGCGAGTTAACCTGACCGCGCTATCTCAACCCGGGACGGTGACTGCAGATTTCCGCGGAACTCTCTGTCAGGCCCGGCAGTTGTGTTAGTACTCTGTTCTAAAGACCGGTCCCAGGCACCACGCCGGTCCTTCCCGGGAACCACCAGGGCTGAAAGGCTGCCGATGGACTACCACCGCATCTCTTTAGACGAAGCACCCTCTGAGGAGCGCAACGTCGGGGACGACCCCGCGCTGGCGGGGCTGCGGCCCGCCCAGCCGCCTGCCGCGATGGACGCCGGGACGTTCCGGTCCGCGAGCGGGCGCATCCTGGCGGCCATCAACACCGTGATCGACGGGAAAGCCGAGGCAGCCAGACTGGCGCTGACCGTCCTCCTCGCCCAGGGCCATCTGCTCCTCGAAGACGTCCCCGGGGTCGGCAAGACCCTGCTCGCCAAGACCCTGGCCCGCACCATCGACTGCTCGGTCAGCCGCATCCAATTCACCCCGGATCTGCTCCCCTCCGATGTCACCGGCGTGTCCATTTACAACCAGGCGTCCAGGTCCTTCGAGTTCCGGCCCGGCGCCGTGTTCGCCAACATTGTCATTGGCGATGAAATTAACCGCGCCTCTGCCAAGACCCAGTCGGCACTGCTGGAATGCATGGAGGAACACCAGGTCACCGTCGACGGCACCTCGTACACCCTCGATGAACCCTTCATGGTGGTGGCCACGCAAAACCCGATCGAGATGGAAGGGACCTATCCGCTTCCGGAAGCGCAGCGGGACCGCTTTATGGCACGGATTTCCATGGGTTATCCGGACAAGGACGCCGAGATGGAGATGCTGGAAACGCATCAGGCCACCTCCCCGCTGGCAAAGGTCACCGCCGTCGTCACCGCCGACGAGGTTGCCTCGATGATCGCAACGGTGCGGCAGGTGTACGTCTCGCAGGCGATCAAGGACTACACCGTGTCCCTGGGCCGCGCCACGCGGGAAAGCCCTCTGCTCCGGCTTGGCGCCAGCCCCCGGTCCATGCTCCAACTGCTGCGCGCGGCCAAGGCCACCGCAGCGCTGGAGGGCCGGGACTTCGTGCTGCCGGACGACGTCGTGGGCGTGGCGGAGGCCGTGCTGGCGCATCGGATCATCCTGGACCGCAAGGCCGCAGGCGCGGGCGAGACCGCCCAGGGTGTCATCCGTGCCGTGCTGGCGAAGATCCCGGTCAGCCCCGATCTGGCCGCCGCCCCCGGTGCTACGCTGCCGAACCGCCGCTAGGGTGGCACTGCCGTGGCACTGACGCACCGGTTCCCGAAAGACATTTTCACGACCCGGGGCTGGGGATTGCTGGCCGCAGGCGGGGTGTTCCTACTGGCGGCCCAGACAATGGGGCGCCGGGACCTCCTGGCACTGGCCATCCTCCTCGTCGTACTGCCGTTGCTCTCGCTGGCCGGAACCCGCCTGCTCAAGCCCAACTTCAGTATTTTCCGGGAGTTCACCCCGGCCAGCGTCGAAACGGCGGCCACGGCGACCGTCCGGCTGGCCGTGGCCAGGACCGGCGCGGGTTCGGGCCATGCGCTCATGGAGGAGCACCTGCCCGCCCGGTTTGGGCAGTCCCCTGCCTTCCGGTTCCCGGCCCGGTCGGCCACGGCCGCCACCAGCCGTTATGAATACCATGTGCGCTCCAACAAACGCGGCCAGTTCCGCATCGGGCCGGTCACGGCCGAGTTCAGCGATCCTTTCGGGCTCTCCCTCCAGCGGCACGCCATCGACGGCGGCGACATCCTCACCGTGACACCGGCCGCCGTCGAACTCCCGGCCACCGGCCTCGCCGGCGCCAGGGGCCATGACGGCGTGACCGCCACACGCATCCGGGCCAACCCGAGCGACGACGACGTCATGACCCGGGAATACCGCCATGGTGATCCGATGCGCCGCGTGCACTGGGCGGCGACGGCGCGGCACGGGGAACTGATGGTCCGTCAGGAGGAATCCGTCACCACCCCGGAGGCGACCATCATCCTGGACCAGCGGCGCTCCGCCTTTACCCGGGGCACCGCCGGCGCGGACGGCCATGAGCCCGTGACCAGCGACGCCTTCGAATGGGCCGTAACGGCTGCGGTGTCCGTTGGCGCCCACCTCGCCGAACGCAACTACGCGCTGCGTTTCCTGGACGCCGCCGGCGAGCCGGCGTTCCGCCATTCGCCGTCCGCTCCCGAGCCGGAATCGGAAGAGTACCTCGGCGCGACGGGGCTGCAATCAATCGCCGAGAGTCTGGCAGCCATCCAGCTCACCGGGCCTCACGCCAGCCGCAGGGACGGGGCGGGGGCCGCCGGGCCCCGGACGGGCGGGCACCGGCACCCCGCAGGCGCGGAGGCCGGGCCGCAGCCGTTCGACGACCGGCTTATGGACAAGCTGGCAGCCCACCGCATGCGCGGGCCGGTGCTGGCAATCCTCGGTGACATCACGCCGGCCGAGGCCCGGGTGCTGTCCCCGGCGGCGGCATTTGCGGCCAACGCCTTTGCGCTGGTCATCACGGAGCGGTCCGCGCAGCCGACGGACGTGCTCGAGATCCTGCGGCTCGGCGGCTGGCGGGCCGTTGCCGTGATCCCCTCGACGCCGCTGACCGCCGCATGGGCGGCGTTCGACGACGGCGGCACGGCGCCGCTGGCGGCCGCCGCGGACGTGCGGCGGGGGACGGGGGCCCGGCGATGACCATGACACCACAGCGCAGCGATGCACCCGCCGGCCCGGCCGGAGCGGCTGCGGGGCGCGGCGCTGAACCCGCCGGCCCGGGAGCCGGCCCCGGGAAGGCCAGGGTGCGGAAGAAGGTGGGCCCGCAGCCGTGGCTGATGGCCCTGGCAGTGTCCGTCGCCGTCGCCGGCGCGGCGCTGAGCCTGAACGGAGTGCTGCGGGGCTGGGCGTGGTACTCCCCTGCGCTCTCGACAGTCCTGACAGTGGCCTTCACGATGGCCGGGCTCCGTGCCCTGCGCTGGCGCAGCCTCCCGGTGACAGCCGGTGCGTTGACTTCGTTGGTGCTGATCCTGACGTTCACTTTCTTCCGCCCGCAGAGCACTGCCGGGTTCCTTCCCTCCGGCGCCACCATGACCCAGCTGGGCCGGTATGTGCGCCGGGCCAGCGAGACCATCCTCGCGGAGAGCGCGCCGGTGGCCCCCAACGCGGGGATTGTCCTCTTCGTTTGCGCCGCCCTCGGGCTGACGGTGATCCTGGTCGACGCCCTTGCGTATCCCCTGGCCCTGCCTGCCACGAGCGGCCTCGGGATCCTGGCCGTCCTGATCGTTCCGGCCATGATCAAGCCCCAGAGCGTCGGCGTGCTGGCATTCGCCGCGGCCGCCTGCGGCTACCTGCTGATCCTCGGCTGCAGCCACTGGTTCGCACCCGACGCACGGACCGGCACGGAGGCCGTACGGAACCCGGGCCAGTTCCGTCGGGGTGCCCTGACCGGCGCCGCGGCGCTGGCCGCAACGCTTGTGCTCCAGCTGGTGACGCCGGGTTTTGACCAGGGATCCTTCCCGCAGGGCTCGCGGTTGAATCCGTTTGGGCCGGCCTCGGGCCTCAACCCCATGATCAGCCTGGGCAACAGCCTGCGCAGCCCCTCCGGTGACGGACGGATCACGTATGCCACCAATGCTGCCAGCACTCCGTACCTGCGCTCAGTGACCGTGGACAGCTTTAACGGCGATAACTGGGCGCCGGATGATCGCGACGAAACGCGCCGCCTGGGCACGGGGCGGCTGGATGCAGGCCTGGAGCCGGCAGCCACGGAAGTCCGGGTGGTCACCGCGGTCAATACCGGCCAGTTCACCAGCCCCTACCTGCCGGTACCGTATGCCCCGGAGGCGGTCAACGGCCTCACGGGCCGGTGGAGCTGGGATCCCGCCACGCTCAGCATCAAGGGTGTGGACACTAATTCCCGCGACCAGCAGTATGTGGCACTCTCGGTGGCACCCCAGCTCACCGCGGACCTGCTGGCACAGGCCACGGGGCCGGTGCAGGGCGTCTCGGAGGAGTTCATCCGCACGCCGGATAACGTCCCGGAAATTGTGCGGACGACCGCTGAGACCGTGACCGCGGGAAGCGCCACCCCCTACGCCCGGGCCATGGCCCTTCAGCGGTACCTGCGCTCGGTCAATTTCACCTACTCGCTGCAATCCCCGGTACAGGGCGGCTATGACGGCAACGGGTTGTCCGTGCTGGCGGATTTCCTCACCCAGAAGAGCGGCTATTGCATCCACTTCGCCTCGGCCATGGCCGTGATGGCAAGGCTGGAAGGGATCCCCAGCCGTATTGCCGTCGGCTACGCCCCCGGCCGGCCCACCGGCTCCACAGTATCGATCGGAGGCCAGGGAGCCCTGCCGGAGTACGAGGTGGACGCCCGCGACGCGCACGCGTGGCCGGAACTGTACTTCCAGGGCCTCGGTTGGGTTCCTTTCGAGCCCACCCCGTCGCGGGGCGTGGTCCCGGCTTACGCCTCGGACGCCGCGGCGCCGAGCGGTGCCAGTACGAACGAGACCAACGATGGTCTGCTTCCGGACCGCAGCCCCGTCCCGTCGGCGGTGCCCAGTGTGGCGCCGGTGCCGTTGCCGGGGGCAGCAGCCCGGCCCGATGCTGCCGGTGCCCTGCTGCCGGCGCTCTACGGCACCGCGGTGCTGCTGCTCCTGGGCCTGCTGCTGGCATCCCCGCATCTGGCGCGCGGTGCGGTGCGCCGCCGCCGGCTTAGCGCGTCCGGCCTGACGGGTTCGGCCGGTGCAGCTGCCACGGCGTTGCAGGCATGGGCGGAACTGCGCGACCTGTCCAAGGATTACGGCGTAGCGCCGCGGATCAGCGAGACTCCGCGGCACTTCTCCGACAGGCTGCGCTCCTCGGGGGCGCTGGGCGAACCCCAGGGCCTGGATGCGGATGGCCACCAGGCCGTCCGGTCCCTGACGGCCGACTTTGAACGCCGTGAATACGGCAGGCCCGGGGAAGGGACAGCCGTCGCCGGATCTGCCGTCGCGCTGATTGCGGCGGTCCGCGCCTCGCTGGACGGGAACGCCGGCCGGCTTGTGCGCTTCCGTGCAGCCTGGCTGCCGCCCTCCATCCTTGCGGCGTGGCGGTATGGCGCATCGGCCCCCTTCCGCTTCGTGCGGCGCACAGCACAACGCACCCGGCGGGGACTGGCGCAGGCCTGGTCAAGGGCCCGCGCAGCGCTGCGCCGGGTGCGCTGGCTGCGTCGGAGCTGAGGCTCCCCCGGCGGGCCGGGGGTGTGCCTAACCGGCGTAGGGGTCGGCGATGCCGATGTACTGCGTGTAGAGGTATTCCTCGATGCCTTCCAGGCCGCCCTCGCGGCCCAGACCGGACTGCTTGACGCCGCCGAAGGGCGCGGCCGCGTTGGAGACTACGCCGGCGTTCAGGCCCAGCATGCCGGTCTCGAGGCGTTCGCCCATCCGGATGCCCCTGTTGAGGTCCTTTGTGAAGACGTAGGCCACCAAACCGTACTCGGTGTTGTTGGCCAGCCTCACGGCCTCGTCCTCGGTGTCGAAGGTGATGATCGGGGCGACGGGGCCGAAGATTTCCTCGGCCAGGATCCGGGTGCCCTCGGTGACGCCCTTGAGGATGGTGGGCTGGTAGAAGTAGCCCGGGCCCTCGACTGCGGCGCCGCCGATCACCGCGACCGCACCGGCGGACACGGCGTCGGAGACGAGTTCGTGGACCTTGTCCCGGCTCTTCGCATCGATCAGCGGGCCCACTTTGGACTCCGCTTCGGTGCCGCGGGCGGTGGTCATGTCCGCCATCTTCGCGGCGAACTTCGCCGCGAACTCGTCGGCGACGGACTCATGCACGATGAACCGGTTTGCGGCCGTGCAGGCCTCGCCCATGTTCCGCAGCTTCGCCAGCATCGCCCCGGTCACGGCGGCGTCAATGTCGGCGTCCGCGAAGACGACGAACGGGGCGTTGCCGCCGAGTTCCATCGAGGTGCGCAGCACGTTTTCGGAGGCGTCGGCGAGCAGCCGGCGGCCCACCTCGGTGGAGCCGGTGAAGGAAAGCTTCCGGAGCCGGGCGTCCTTGATCAGCGGACCCGTCGTCGCACCGGCCGTGGACGTGGGGATCACGTTCAGCACTCCGGCGGGCAGCCCGGCCTCCATCATCACGGCGGCGAACAGCTGCGAGGTCAGCGGCGTCAGGTTCGCGGACTTCAACACCATGGTGCAGCCGGCGGCAACGGCCGGGGCCACCTTGCGTGTCGCCATCGCCAGCGGGAAGTTCCAGGGCGTAATCAGCAGGCAGGGGCCCACCGGCTTCTTCGTTACCAGCAGCCGGGACTTACCATCCGGGGAGACCGAGTAGCGGCCGAACGCGCGGACGGCTTCCTCGGAGAACCAGCGCAGGAACTCCGAGCCGTAGGTGACCTCACCGCGGGCCTCGGCGAGCGGTTTGCCCATCTCCAGCGTCATCAGCAACGCGAAATCCTCTGCACGGGCGGTGACCATGTCGAACGCACGGCGCAGGATCTCCCCGCGTTCACGGGCCGGAACCTTGGCCCAGGACTCCTGCGCGGCGGCCGCCGCATCAAGCGCCGCGGCACCGTCCTCGGGTCCGGCGTCGGCAATGCTCAGCAGCACCTTGCCCGTCGAGGGATCCTCCACGTCGAAGGTCTTGCCGGAGGCGGCCGGGCGCCACTGGCCGCCGATCAACAGACCGGTGGGAACAGAAGCCAGCAGGGCGCTTTCGCGCTCCGCGGTAATGGGCTGGGCAATTGCAGTCACGGTTGACTCCCTCGTCAGCGATTCGGGGTGGATGGGTTCGGGTTCAGCGCCGTTCGGAACGTCCTTGGGGCGCTGGATTACTGCCACGGTACTGCCGCGTTCTCGTACCTGTCTACGCATGGCCGCACCACGCGCGCCGGGAATCGCTGTGCAGCTGCACAGCGGACGGCCGTCCGGCCGGGCCCGCGCTACCGGGCGGCGAGCACGGCGGAATAAAGTTCGCGCTTGCTGATTTTGGCGTCCTCCGCCACGGCCGCGACGGCTTCCTTGAGCCGGATACCCTGCGCCATCAGCGCGTTCACGTCGGCCACGTGGTCCTCCGGTTTGCCCGGTTCCCGCGCCGGGGCACCGCCTACGACGACGGCAATCTCACCCCGCACCTCGTTGGACTCGGCCCACTCAAGCAGTTCGCGCAGGGTGCCGCGGATGACCTCCTCATAGGTCTTGGTCAGTTCCCGGCAGATGGCGGCGCGCCGGTCCGCGCCGAACCGCTCCCGCAGCGCCCGGAGCATGGGCTCCAGGCGGTGCGGCGCCTCGAAAAAGACCATGGTGCGCCGTTCCGCGTCGAGATCCGCGAGCCGGGAGGACCGCTCCCCCGCCTTGCGGGGCAGGAACCCCTCAAAGCAGAACCGGTCCGTCGGCAGGCCCGAGAGCGCCAGCGCGGTGAGCACCGCGGACGGCCCGGGCGCGGCGGTAACGGTCAGTCCGGCGGCCACCGCCCCTTCGACCAGACGGAAGCCGGGGTCCGAGACGGACGGCATACCGGCATCGGTCACCATGACGAGGGTCTTCCCGGCCCGCACCTGTTCCAGGAGTTCACCGGTCTTGGCGGCTTCGTTGTGCTCGTGGTAGCTGATGATCCGGCCGGCCACGGTGATGCCCAGGTTCTGGACCAGCCGGTGCAGCCGCCGGGTGTCTTCGGCGGCAACGATGTCCGCCGTCGTCAGCAGCTCTACGAGCCGGTAGGTCGCGTCCCCGGCGTTGCCGATCGGGGTTGCCGCCAGCACGATCCGGCCGGGCCCGCCGGTAGGCGGAACCGGCGCCGTTACTGGCTCTTCTCCTGTCCCGGGACCGGGTCCGTCCCCGGTGTGGTCCGCGGGGACCACGCTGTCGCCGGGAAGGGTCGGGGAAGTGCTGAGTTGAGGATCCACACGACCAGCCTACTGCTGGCAGGGGCGGGGCCGGACCTGCCGGACCCGCGAAACGGCCCGGCAGCCGGCCGCGGGCCTGGCCGCAAAAGGTAGCATGGGCAGCGTGACGCAGACCCCCACGCGGCCTGTCGATGCCGGCTCCACCGGTTCGGCGCCCCCAGCCCCCAGCACCGGACGCAATCTGGAAGGGCACCGCTGGATCAGCCGCCCGGCGGAGGCGTTCACTCCCGAAGCCCTCAAGGACCGCCTGATCGGCGACATCCGAAGCTGGCGGGATCACCCGCCCTCGCTCCGGCTGTGGTTCTGGCTCATACCCCTCATCACCGCGGTTCTCGGCGGTGTACTGCGCTTCGTTCGGCTGGACTCGCCGCGCAACCTGGTCTTCGACGAGACCTACTACGTCAAGGACGCCTATTCGCTGCTGGTCTCCGGCTACGAACGGGCGTGGCCGGAGAAAGCCAACGATTCCTTTATCGCCGGCAATCCAGGGGTACTCCTGGATACCCCCGAGTACGTCGTCCACCCGCCGGTCGGAAAGTGGATGATCGCCGCCGGGATGTGGCTCTTCGGCGCGGACAACCCCTTCGGCTGGCGGTTCGGAGCAGCCCTGACCGGCACGCTGTCCATTTTCCTGGTGGCCCTCATCGCCCAGAAACTGCTCTCCTCCCTGACCCTCGGGGCCGTGGCCGGGGTGCTGCTGGCGGTGGATGGACACCACCTGGTGATGTCCCGGACCTCGTTGCTGGATATCTTCCTGATGTTTTGGGTTCTTGCCGCCTTCGGTGCTCTGCTCCTGGACCGCGACGATGGCCGCCGCCGGCTTGCCGAACGGCTGGGCCGGCAGGGGGCTGATGTGCCGGACGGCCGGCCCGGCCTGCTGCAACTGGCGTCGGGACCCTGGCTGGGAGTCCGCTGGTGGCGGCTCGCGGCCGGGATCTGTCTGGGACTGGCCGTCGGCACCAAGTGGTCTGCGCTGTTTTTCCTGGCCGGCTTCGGGCTCCTGACGGTCTTCTGGGACCTGAGCGCGCGGCGGATCGCGGGAATCCACGGCTGGATCAGCGGGGGAATTCTCAAGGACGGGATCCCGGCCTTCCTCAGCATCGTGCCGGTGGCCGCGCTGGTATACGCCGCCACCTGGACCGGCTGGTTCCGTTCCAAGGACGCGTACTTCCGGAACTGGGCCGGGACGGTCCCCTCAGCGGAGTGGGGCTGGCTGCCCAACGCCGTCCGGTCCCTGGCGCACTATCACCTGGAGGCCTACAAATTCCATCAAGGACTCAGCTCGGACCACCCCTATGAGGCCAGTGCCTGGAGCTGGCTGGTGCTCGGACGGCCCACCTCCTTTTTCTACGAGTCCCCCAAGCAGGGCAGCCCGGGGTGCAACACCGCCAGCTGCACCACGGCGATCCTGTCCGTGGGCAACCCGGTGATCTGGTGGGGTGCCGCCGTCTGCCTGGGTGTGCTGCTCTTGTGGTGGGCCGGGCGCCGGGACTGGCGGGCCGGAGCCGTTCTCGCGGCCGTGGCGGCCGGATACCTCCCCTGGTTCCTTTACCCGGAACGCACCATGTTCTATTTCTACGCGGTGTCCTTCGAGCCCTTCCTGGTGTTGGCCCTCGCCTACTGTTTGGGCCTGGTCCTGGGCCGGCGCACGGACCCGCTGTGGCGGCGCCGTTCCGGGCTGTACGTCGTGGCCCTCTTTGTGGTTACGGCCGTCATCGTCTCCGCGTTCTTCTATCCGGTGTGGACCGCCGAAACCATCACGTACCAGGATTGGCGGTTCCGGATGTGGATGCCGTCCTGGATCTAGGGCAGGATGGCAAGGGACGTCCCCCGGCACCCGGCGGACCCGGAACGAAAGAAACGGCTGTGAGAGAAGCAAGCACCGGACTGCTCGTCGAACTGGATCCGGGCAGCAACGTGACCGACCTTCTGCTGGAGCAGCACGCCAAGGATCCGGTCCACGCCCTGTATGCACGCAAAGGTCCGGCCGGCTGGGCCGACGTTTCCGCCCAACAATTCCTGGACCAGGTCCGGGCGCTGGCCAAGGGCCTGATCGCCGGCGGCATTACTCCCGGGGACACCGTGGCGGTGCTGTCCGGCACCCGCTACGAATGGACCGTGGTGGACTTCGCCATTTGGTTCGCCGGCGGCGTGCCCGTGCCCATTTACGAGACGTCCTCTGCCAGCCAGATTGAGTGGATTCTCAACGATTCGGGCGCCCGGCGGATCTTCGCGGAAAATGAGGCCAAAACCGGCCTGGTCCGGCAGGTTCTGGACAACTCCGGCGTGCTTGGCGACACCGTGCTGCCGGTGGTCCGGATGGACTACGACGGCGCCGCCCCCAACCTCGCCAGCCTGGCAGCGGCAGGCGGCGGAGTCAGCGATGCCGAGCTCGAGCGGCACCGCTCGGCGGCAGGCCTCGCGGACGTCGCTTCCCTGGTGTACACCTCCGGCACCACCGGCCGGGCCAAGGGCTGCGAAATCACGCACGGAAACTTCGCGCTGGTCGCCAGGAACATCGTCCCGTTCCTGCCCGAAATCCTGATGCAGCCCCGCACCCGGACCCTGATGTTCCTCCCGCTGGCCCACGTCCTCGCCCGCGCCGTCCAGGTGATCTGTCTGGCCGCCGGGACCACTGTGGGACACACCGCCAGTGCCAAGGAGCTCCTGGCGGACCTGGCCAGCTTCCAGCCCACGTTTCTGCTCGTCGTGCCCCGGATTTTCGAAAAGGTCTATGCCGGCGCCGCCCACAAGGCGGCCCTCGCGGGCAAGGACCGCCTGTTCGGGGCAGCCGCTGCCGTCGCGATCGACTACTCCCGGGCTCTCGACGCCGCTGCCAGGGGGAACGGGACCGGCCCCGGACGGATGACCCGCGCCAAACACGCCCTCTTCGACCGGGTGCTGTACCCCAAACTCCGGCAGGCCTTCGGCGGCCGGCTGGGCTACACCGTCTCGGGCGCCAGCCCGCTCAGTGCCCACGATGCCCACTTCTTCCGCGGTGCCGGCGTCCCGGTCCTGGAAGGCTACGGCCTCACCGAAACCACGGCACCGTGCACGGCCAACACCCCGACCCGGACCAAAGTGGGAACGGTCGGCATCCCCGTGCCGGGAACTACCATCCGGGTCGCCGGGGACGGCGAGATTCTGGTCAAGGGCATCGGCGTCTTCAAGGGGTACCACAACGACGCCGAGGCCAATGCGGAAGCTTTCGTGGACGGGTTTTTCCGCACGGGCGACCTCGGGTCCCTTGACGCGGAAGGATTCCTGACAGTCACCGGCCGGAAGAAGGACCTGCTGGTCACCGCGGGCGGCAAGAACGTCGCGCCCGGCCCGTTGGAGGAAAAGATCCGCGAGCACGAACTGGTCCTCCAGGCCGTGGTAATCGGCGATGGCAGGCCGTTTGTGTCGGCGCTGATCAACCTGGACCCGGAAGGCCTGGAGAATTGGTGCGCCGTGCGCCGGCTTGATCCGTTGAGCCCCGCCGAAGCCCGCAGCAGTGAACTGGTGCGGACTGCCCTGCAGCGTGCAGTGGACAACGCGAACGCCCTGGTGTCGAAGGCCGAGTCCATCCGCAGCTTCGTCGTCCTCGACGCCGACTTCACGGTGGAGTCCGGTCACTTGACGCCGTCTCTGAAACTTAAGCGCGCCGTCGTCGTTCGTGACTTCGAAGCTGAGATTGAGCGCATCTACGGCTGACACCCGCGGAGGCACCCGCGGAGGCACCCGCGGAGGCACCCGCAAAGGCACCCGCTAAAGTAAGGAAGCGGCCGGCACCGATGGTGCCGGCCGCTTCCTGTTCAGCTGTTGGACGCTACAGAGCTGCTAGACGGAGCTGGACTGCCCCCGGGTGGGGGCATCCCGGGAGCCGGTCGCGGCGGTGCCGGTGGTCGTTGTCTCCGGGGTGTTCGCAGGACCTGCGGCTGAGTCCGGCCCATGGCCCTGGCTTGCGCCGGAGGATAGCCCGGCGGGCGTCTCAGCCTTGCTGCGGCGGAAGAATGGGCGTTTGGCCGGGGCGGGGCTGCCCGCGGCGGAACCGGTGGAGGCTGCTGCCGCGGTTTCCCCGCCGGCAAGGTCCTGCGGCGCGGCACCGCGTCTGGGCAGCCCGCGGCGCTTGCGCGTCGGCCAGGTGAGGATCAGGGTCAGGAGCGAGACGATCAGCACCAGGCCGGCGATCACGATGCCGCCGTCCACCCAGAACTGCGCCGGGAACAGCCGGATCAGGGTGTCCTGCAAGGAGAACGTCCAGGTGCCGCTGGCGAAGAAAACGCTGTGGAACTGGGTAAAGAACTGTTCCCAGCCCAGCACACCGAGCACGCCGAGGCTGAGAATGATGACCAGGGCAATGAGGGCGCCTGCAAAGAGGCCGCGGCGCACCCCGCCGCGGCTGCGGCGTCGCAAGTAGATGACCGCGACCAGGCTCAGCAGCAGCAGGACTGCTCCGGCGCCGAACGCAGACAGGATGACCACCTTGACGTCGGCCATGTGGCTGACCTCGCCGCCCTTGAACAGCTTTTCCCCGCCGCGTTGGACGAGCTCACCCAGGTACCGCGGTCCGGCCCAGTTGCTGAGGTAGTCCACGGCGTAGGAGCCGTAGGTCATGCGGTCATCGGTGCTGAAACCGTAGCCGTCCCCCGGAAAGCCTGGCCGGTTGTACTCCACCCAGAGGAACAACGGGCTGGCGACGGCCCGGACAGCCAGCACCAGCACGATGACAGGAAAGCAGAGTGCCAGGAGGACCTGCATCACCCGCGGGGCGACGGGCTTGGCGTTGGCTGCGTGCTCCCGCTCGGCGTTGCGGCGCTGCACCTCCTCCTCCGGGGGCCGGACGGGAAGCGCGGACGTCGGCAGCGGCTCGCTGAAGCGTCCGCTGCCGCCCGTGGAAGCCGGCTCGACGGCGTCGGCGGCCTTGCGGTCGGAACCGCCGACGGCCCGGCGCAAGGCCGGCGTTTCCGTTCCCCGGCTGGCAGCCGCCGGCGTCGTGGTCTCCGACGGAGCCGTGCCCGACGAAACAGCGCCCGACGAAACCGGACCGGGGTGGGGTGGGGCGGGGACAGCCGCTGGCGATCCCGCCGGACGGCCGGAGTCGGCAGGACGCTTCTCCGCGGAGCTCGGCTTCATCCAGTCGAACGCGGGTTCGTCAGCGTCGTCGGCCGGATCCAGCTGCGGATCCTGCCGGTTCGGAGGGGTGGGACTTGAGTCAGTCACGTGCAGCTTCACTTCCGTAGGCGTCCGCGCCGCCGGGCCTTACCTGGCGACGCTCCTTATCTGCCTTCGAGCCTACCGCCCGAGCCGCAACGCGGGCGAGATGCCACCCCGTAACGATATGGGGTTTATGCACCCTGCCCCGCCCTTAGCGTTTGGCGTATTGGGCCCAGGGGATGTTCCAGTCCCCGAAGCCTTCCAGCGGCTCGACGGCGGGGGCTCCCGTGTTGAGGGTCTGGACGACGTCACCGGTTTTCATGTTGCCGAAGAACCAGGCCGCGTCCGCCGGAAGCAGCCCGACGCAGCCGTGAGACACGTTGGACCTGCCCACCGCACCCCAGGCTGATTCGAGCGCCTGGTGGACGTAGACCCCGGAGCTGGTGAGCCGGTTGGCGTATTCCACCGTCAGCGGCGGATAGTAGCCCTTGTCGCCGGGTTCAAGGCCAATGCTGCCGGCGTTGAACTTGGAGTGGCGTTCCTGCTCCATGATGACGGCAAAGCCGGTTGGTGAGAGCCAGTCAGCGTCTCCGAGGGTGACCGGCGCGGTTCTGACCAGCCGGCCGTCGAAGTACACGTTCATCGTCTTGGTGAGGTCATCAACCACCGCGAGTCGCTGCGGCCCGACGCTGAAGGACACTTTGGTGTTGGAGTTACCGATCATCTTGTTGCCGAAATCAACACCGAAGAGCTTGAGGTCAAGGGTGATGGTGCTGTTCGACGCCCAGAAGGCCTCGGGCCGGATCCGGACGCGCCGGTCCGAATACCAGCGCCACGCAACGGCCTGGCCGGAGGACGCCGAGACGGTGACGGCTTTCTCCAGAGCCTCCTTGTTCAGCACCGGTTCACTGAACACGATCTCGATGGGCTGGCCGGCGCCCACGGTGCTCCCGTTGACGGGGTACACGGCTGCGTCGGCCTCGTTGGCTTTGGCGACGGTCGCGAAGGCCTGGGTCGTCGTCGTCTCCCGGCCGGCCTGGTCAACAACCGTGAAGCTGTACGTGTAGTGAGTATCGAATTCGAGGGGTTCCCCGGCAGTCCAGGTGGAGCCGTCCGGGCTGGTGGTCCCCGGGATGCGGCCGCCGCCGGAGGCCCGCTCCAGTGCGACGTCCTTCACGGTGCCGTTCACTGCCTTCACTGATGGCAGAGCTGCGGGGTTGACCGCCTTCGCCCCGTCCCTAGGAGTCACTGCGAGTTCGACGGGTTTCACCACCGGAGCCGCGAGGCCGGTCACGTTCCGCATCGGGGAAGCCGACTCTGACGGCAGCTCCGCTTCGGCCGGGGCGGGCGCCGTCGCGACGCCGATGCCGCCGGCACCGACGACGGCGCAGACGGCCAGTACGGCCAGCATTTTTCGGCTGCGCCTGCTGCCGCGGCCTGCACGTTCGCCGCCGCGCGGCGGCCCGTCCGGGCCCGTTGTCATCTCGTCCATAACCTGTCCCCCAAGGAAATACCGTCAGCCGTCCGCGGAGTCCTCCGCGAACCGGAGCTTAATTGGCGTACTGCGCCCACGGGATGTTCCAGTCCCCGTAACCGTCGTCGACGGCGGCGAAGTCACCGTCGGTGTTGACCACCTGGACCACGTCACCGGTGGTCATGTTCTCAAAGACCCACTTCGCCCCGTCCGGGCCCAGGCCGATGCAGCCGTGGGAGAGGTTGGCGGCGCCGAGATAGGGCATGGCGGACTCCGTGGCCTGGTGGATGAACTCACCGCTCGGGGTCAACCGCGTCGCGTAGTTAACGTCCAGCTGCCCATAATAGGCCGGGTCGCCCGGTTTGAGACCGATCGTGGATGCATCCATGTGCTCCACCCGATACTTCTCCATGAACACCAGATACCCGCGGGCGGAGGGGAACCGGGTGTCCCCCATGGTCGCGGGCCACTGGCCGGCCTTCTGGTCATTGATGCTGGCCGTGAAAGTATGCGCCGTAGCATCCGCAATACCGACCTTCTTGTCGCCAATGTGGACGGTGACCTTCTTATTGAAGTTACCGATCTGGCCGTTGCCGAGGTCCACTCCGAAAAGCTGCAGGTCCATGGTGATGGTGCTGTTGGCGGCCCAGAAGCTCTCTGGCCGGTACCGGACCATGGTGTTGCTGAACCAGTGGAAGGCACCTGCCTGCCCCGATGTGGAGCTGATTTTGATGGCCTTTTCGACGGCGTCCCGGTTCAGGACCGGCTCGCTGAACGTGATTTGCAGCGGTTGCGCCACCCCCACCTTCATGCCGTCCAGCGGGTAGATGGCGGCGTCGGCTTCGTTGGCAGCGGACACGGTGGTGAACGTCTGCGTCGTGTTGTCCTTGCGGCCTGCCGCGTCCAGCACTGAATAGGTGTAGCTGTAGCGGGTGTTGAACTTCAGCGGTGCACCCGCCGTCCAGCTGGAGCCGTCGGCGCTGAGCGTTCCGTCGACGGCGTCACCGGAAGCACTCGTCAGCGACACGCGGTCGATCCGGCCGTTTTTGACGTTCAGCGTCACGGGCGCGGCCGGGTTGACCTGCTTGGCCTCGTTGGCCGGTGTGGCGTCCAGCTGCGCCGGGGCCACGACCGGAAAAGCGAGTCCCGGCGTCGAGCGTTCCGGGGAGGCGGCCTCGGACGCGAAGGAAGCCGGGGACAATCCGGCGCCCGCTGCGAACACCCCGCCGGCCGCGGCGAGGGCGCAGACCGCTCCCAGCACGGCGAGCTTTCGTCCGGCGCTCCGGCTTATTGGGGTCTTCACAATACTCAGGTCCTTCCAGACGTTACTTTCACAGCATAAGTGACTTCCCGCCGGGGCGGGCGGCCGGCTGCGCCACGAGCCGGGCACGCAGAGGGCTTCGGACGGACGTCCGAAGCCCTCTGGTCAGTTGCCTAGTAGCGGTAGTGGTCCGGCTTGTAAGGCCCGGATACCTCCAGGTCCAGGTAGGCGGCCTGCTCCTTTGAGAGCTCGGTCAGCTCGACGCCGAGGGCGTCGAGGTGAAGCCTGGCGACCTTCTCGTCGAGAACCTTGGGCAGCACGTAGACCTGCTTGCCGTATTCCCGTTCACCTTCGGGCTGGTCGCGCTTGGTGAAGAGCTCAATCTGCGCAATCGTCTGGTTCGCGAAGGAATTGCTCATTACGAACGATGGGTGTCCGGTGGCGTTGCCGAGGTTCAGCAGCCGGCCTTCGGACAGGACGATGATGGAACGCTCTTCTGCGGTCCCGGCATCCAGGACCCATTCGTGCACCTGGGGCTTGATCTCGACCTTCTTGATGCCCGGGATTCTGGCCAGGCCGGCCATGTCGATCTCATTGTCGAAGTGGCCGATATTGCCCACAATCGCTTTGTCCCGCATCCCGGCCATGTGCTCGGCCATGATGACGTCCTTGTTGCCCGTCGTGGTGATGAAGATGTGGCCCTCGGCCAGGACGGATTCGAGCTTGGCCACCTGATAGCCATCCATTGCTGCCTGAAGCGCGCAGATGGGATCAATTTCGGTGACGATCACGCGGGAGCCCTGGCCGCGGAAGGCTTCGGCCGCACCCTTGCCGACGTCGCCGTAGCCGCAGACAACGGCAACCTTGCCGCCCATCAGGACATCGGTGGCGCGGTTGATGCCATCGGGCAGCGAGTGGCGGATGCCGTACTTATTGTCGAACTTGCTCTTGGTGACGGAGTCGTTGACGTTGATGGCGGGGAACAGCAGCTTGCCCTGTTCCGCGAGCTGGTAGAGGCGGTGCACACCGGTGGTGGTTTCCTCCGTGACGCCCAGCAGGCGCGAGCCGATCCGGGTCCACTTTTTCGGGTCCGCCTCCAGCGAGGCGCGCAGCACCTCGAGGAAGACCCGGCCTTCCTCGGATTCGTCGTCGGTGGTGGCCGGGACGGCGCCCAGGGCCTCGAAATCGGCGCCCTTGTGGACCAGCATGGTGGCGTCGCCGCCGTCGTCGAGAATCATGTTCGGGCCCAGATCCGGGTTGCTGTCCGCACCCGGCCAGGTCAGGATCTGCTCGGCCGTCCACCAGTACTCCTCCAGCGTCTCGCCCTTCCAGGCAAAGACGGGCACACCCTGCGGGTCCTCGGCAGTTCCCGTGCCGACCACCATTGCGGCGGCGGCCTCGTCCTGGGTGGAGAAGATGTTGCAGGAAGCCCAGCGGACCTCAGCGCCGAGTGCGGTGAGCGTCTCGATCAGGACGGCGGTCTGCACTGTCATGTGCAGGGACCCGGCGATCCGGGCACCCTTGAGGGGCTGGCTGGCGCCGAACTCCTCGCGCAGGGACATCAGGCCGGGCATTTCATGCTCGGCGAGGCGGATCTGGTGTCGGCCTGCCTCGGCGAGGGAGATGTCCGCAATCTTGTAATCGAAAGTCATATGAATCCTTTGTTGTGGCCGGCGGCCAGATCGCGGACCTGGTCGCCTGTGTCATCGGAGGACGTGCTGGGCGGGGCTGGAAGTACTTCGGTGCCGAACGGAGAAACGATGGGCCGGGCTTAGCTACCGGCGGGCGCGCTGCCGTCCGGCCGGCCGCCGTCGTGCTGGGAAGAGGACGCTGCGGCAGCGGCGGGAAGCAGTTCCGGCGGCAGCAGCAGGGGGATGCCGTCCTCGATCGGGTAGCGCAGTTTCTCTCCGGAGGGGCCGGCCGCGGTGGTGAGGTGGTCCTCGCCGTCCTGTTCCAGCGGGGACCCGGTCACCGGGCATCTCAGGACAGACAACAGTTCGGGACTGATCTTCGGCATGGTGAACGCTCCTGGTGGACGCCGCAGCAGGCGCCGGTGGCTTACGGATTTTGCAGTTCCCAGCCTACCGCCAGTTGGTGCCTACGACGGTTCGCGCAGCACCCGCAGGTGCCCCCGGCGGGCGCCCTCGGCCCCGGCCGGAGCCTCCAGGGCGGGGTGGACGCCGCGTTGGCCCTGTCCGGCTTCCGGCGCGCCGGGCCGGTATGCTGCCTCCCGGACCGCGTCGGCAAGGGCGAGGAGGTCATCGGGGCCCGGACCTGTGGTGCTGGCCGGCATGGCCAGCCGAAGCACTTCCCAGCCGCGGGGCACTGTCAGGGATCCGGCATGCTGTTCGCACAAGTCGTAGCAGTGCGGTTCGGCGTAGGTTGCCAGGGGCCCCAGGACGGCGGTGGAGTCGGCATAAACGTACGTCAACGTTGCCACCGCTGAGTTGCGGCAGGCTGACCTTGAACATAGACGAATAGCTCCCACGAGATCACAGACTACTCCCCCGCGTCCGCGGAAGCGGCCCGGCACGCGGGCGGCGGGTCGGGCGGCCTGTGTCGCGTAAACCATTCGCCGGGTTTAGAGTCGAGATATGCAGTCATCGCACCAAGCTCCGGGATTTTCGGTCCGTTTGGCTGAAAACGGCGCCGCAGGTCCCGACGCCGGGTCCCCGGCGTCCGGTTCGGGGCATGCCGGCGCCCGGGGCTTCCGCCAGCGGCGGAGGAACCGGCACGGCCGCGGGCTCCGCGGCGAGATCATGCTGCCGACACTGCCCGGTTACCGCACCCGCTCTGACCGCTTCGATGACTTCGTCCTCGATTCCGCTGAGCGGCTGCACGATATTTGGGGCAAACCGCTGGACGGTGTCCGCTTCGCGGTGGATGAGATCCCGCCGGGGCTGGAGCAGCTTGTGGTGGACCGCGTCCACGCCCCGATGGGCTCCTACTCCCCCGCCACCGCGGACGAGGGCCCGGTGATCACCCTCTACCGCCGGGTCGTGGAACACGCCTGCGGGGGCCGCGACGAACTCCAGGACCTGGTCCATGACGTTGTGGTGGAGTACACCGCCGAGATGCTCGGTGTTCCGCCGGAGTCCCTCGACCCGGTATACCGCCGCCGCTACTAGTACGCCGCGGCCCGGTCAGTAGCCGAGTGTGACCGGGACCTGTTCCTGCCCGGCTGCGCCGGGGGCGATGGCAATTGTTGAGATGTCCTGCCTGCCGTCCTGCTGCAGGAGCACCGCGCCGTACGCGGGATCCCCGGCGGCGGACACCACATAGCCGACGAGCCGGGAGCCTTGGACCTCTGCGGGAACCTTCACGGACGCGGTGGTTCCGCCGGCGATGTCGGCGGATGCGGCCGTGCGGATCTTGCCGTCAGCTGTGACCGGCGCGTAGGAAATCGTGGTCCGCCCCTCGGGAGCACCGAAAACCAGATAGCGGTCACCCTCGCCCGGCACCGGTACGACGTGCTCGCTTCCGAGCCTTGCCGCGGCCGCGGACCAGGCGAAATCGGTGGGGTCCTCGGCCTTGAGGCCGCGGGTGGCGCGGGCCGCCGCCGTGAACGAAACGTCCGAGCTGATGGCCACCGTGTACGGCCCGGCCGGCACGCCGGCGAGCGGGACCTCGGTGACGGATCCAGCTTTTGCTGTCACGACCCCGCCGGCGGGCAGCGCCTTCTGACCATCCCGTCCAAACAGCTTGATCGCCACGACGGCGTCCACTGACCCCGGGACCGTAATCTGCAGGGCCGGTCCGGCATCTGCGAAGCCGGACGTTCCCGTGAGGGCGGCCACCGCGGCACCGTCCTGGATGTCGACGCCGGGAACCACCTGGCGCAGCGCCGGGGCGGCGGCAGGGGTGATGAACTCTACGCCGCCGGCCGTCAACCCGCGCAGCACACTTTGCTGGATGAGCGCAGCGACCGGACCGCCTGCGCTGCGCACCCGCACGCTCAGCCGTTCCTCCCCGGGGGCGAGGCCGGCCAGAATGATGGAGCGGGTGGTGCCCGGGGCGACGAGGAGCCCACGGCTGCCCGGGGCCTGAATGGTGCCCTTGGCTCCGAAGAGGTCGAGGCTGACAGTGGCCGGACTGCTGGAGGCGTTGCTGAGGTTCAGCACCGCTGTCCGGCCCAGCGCCGTAGCGGCCCCCACCAGCCAGAGGTCGTTCGCCGGCTGCTGGCAGGCGGCGGCCGCGGCCCCCCGGAGGTCACCGTCCTCGGCGGTGTAGCGCAAAACGGCTCCCGCGGAAGGCTGCCGTCCGCCCTGGACGTCGGCACTCAGGACGCTGGCGGCATCGACACTGCGCTGGGGAAGGACCCCGGCAAGCTGCACGGCGTTTGCCGGGGTGGGTGTCGCCGGCGCCGGGGTCCCTGACGCGGTCGCGGCTTTAGCCAGTTCAACCACGGTGCTGCCGGACAGTGAGGCGAGCCGGCTGCCGGGCAGGGTCCCGGCGGCGGAGGCCAGTACCAGGGCATCGACGCTGGTCCTGGCACTGGCGGACTCGGCGCTGAACTGTGGATCGGTGCCGGCGGCTGCTCCGTCGAGGAGCCGCGCCGGTCCGGGGCAGATACCCACACTGCTGCCGGCCGGAACGGCCGCGAGCGGGGCGGCGAGGGCTCTGCTGCTGCCGGGACCTTGCGGGCTGAGCGCGGCAGCGGAGACGAGTCCGCCGCCGGCCGCCAGGAGGGCGACTGCTGCCAGCCCCCCGCCCAGCCGCTGCGCGCGCCGCTTCGTGCTCCAGCGGGACCGGAACGGCGCACGCGCTGAGCTCCCGGGGCGGTGAGCGCTGCCGGCGTCGTCCAAGGGATTCTCCGGGGCGTCCGGGGAGGAATTCGCGGGGTTGTGGTCCCTAGGCATCAGAGTGTTCCTTACGCAGGGAGCCTTCGTCCCTCGACAGGCCGGAATTCGGCCGGCGGGCAGGCATGGGGAGGGCAAGCAGGATGGTCAGGCCAATGATGACGGCTTGGGCAACACCGATCCAAAGGGCCCAATGGGCCTCGTACCTGATGGTGAGCTGGCCGCCCTGCGCGGGCAAAGTGAAAGCCTGCGCCCAGCCGGACGTGGTGGAGGTGAGGCGCCGGCCCCCGAGCCAGGCGCTCCAGCCCGGATCGGCGCGTTCCGCCAGCACCACAAGCCGTCCCTCCGGTCCGGAGGGCACCGCGGCGTCTGCTGACACCGGCCCGGAAGGAATCAACCCGAGGGTGGCACCCGCGCCGTCGACGATCCGCACGCGGTGCGCCACGTCGGCCGCCTGAATCACCGGCTGGTTGAGCGGGCTGATCCGCCAGAGCCAGCCGACGTCGGTCTTGCCCACGGCGACGAGGCCAGGAACGGCGTCCATCCTGCTGGCAGTCAGCTGGGCCGCGGCATCGGCGGCCCGAAGGACCACGAAGCCGACGCCAAGCCGCTCCAGCTCCTGGCGTGGATCGACGCCCTGGCCAGCCACGACGGTGGCGACAACGCTGCGGACGGAGGCGACGACGGGATCGTCGACCCGGACAGTCTCCTGGCCCGGCGCCCCAAGAATGGGGCGGGCGGCGGCGATGGTGGACAGTGCATCAAGGGTTGTTCCGGCGCCCCGCATGAGCGCGGCGTCGAACGTGCCGTCCTCGCGAGTGGAAATAATCAGGGTGCGGGCCTGTTCCGGTCCTTGACCGCGGTCGATGGCCGTGGCTGGCAGGGATCGGGTGCCGGCGGGCTGCACCAGACGCCGGGCGCCCAGGGACCCCGTGCCGGCACCCGCCGGGTCGGCTCCCGCCGGGCCGGCAGCGGCGGCCGCCGGATCCGCAGCCGGTGCTGCAGCCGCAGTTCCGGGGGGCATCCCCTCCGACTGCGGCTGGACGTTTTGCGCGGCCCACACCGTGAGGCCGGCCACCGGGCCGGCCAGCAGGAGGATCATGGCCGTTACAGCGGTGGCGCGGACCAGAACCCTGCGGCCCAGCGCCGCTGAGGAAGCGCGGTCGGCGGCGTCCAGCAGGCCCGTGGCACCGGCCAGTGAGGCTGCCAGGAGGGCGAACGCGGCGGCGGACACGGCAGGACCGGTAAAGGGGGTCACCAGGTCGGTGGCATTTGCTCCGGTGGCCACCTGGCTGCTGAGCCAACCGCCGGCCAGAATCAGCAGTGCCGCGGCCCAGAGGGCGCGGGCAATCCGGGCCGGATGGCCCGGGAGGAACAGCGCGCCCGCGGCCAGGAACAACACCGGCAGGCCAATCAGCAGTGCCAGCAGGAGCGCCCAGGGAACAGCGGAGCCCGCACCGAACAGGGAGAGGCCGGTGAGGCCGCCGTCGGCAGCGAAGCGCAAGGGTTGGCCGAGAACCTGCTGCCACAGCGGAGCGGCGTCGAAGCCCAGAGGCAGTCCGGGGTCCCCGAGCAGGGCCCGTGGCCGGTCAAGGGTGGAGAGAAGGAACGGCACAAACAAGGCCAGACTGGGCAACAGCGCCCACCAGACGGTCCGTCCGCGGCGGCCCAGAAGCGTGCCGCACAGTGCCACGAGCATCACGCCGGGGATCAGCAGCGAGGGTGCGGCTGCGGTAACGACCGCCAGGGCCAGGCCGGCGGCCGCGGCTGCGGTCCAGGACGGTGTGCCGTTGACGCCGGGTTTGGCAGGGGGAAGTTCGGTGTACCGGCGGTCCCCGGGCGCCGGCACGGCGAAGCGGCCGCGTCCCGCGGCGGTGCCGGTGGCCCGCAGCAGGGCGAGCACCAGCAGCGGCATGACGACATGGACCACCAGGGCTCCGATGCGCCCCTGGTTGAGCGCCACCTGAAGAGCCGGGGCACCGGCCCAGACGAGCGCCGCTGCCAGGCGAAGGCGGCGGCGCTGGGTCAGTGCACCGGCGGCGAACCAGGCGCCGAGGGCAGCGAGGGGCATCGCGAGCATGAGCAGCCAGACCAGCGCGCCATTGGCGTTGCCGGCACCGAGCATGCCAAGGATCCACAGGAGGTAGCCGAAGGGGTCGCCCCGGCCGGGCAGCCCCGCGCCGAGGGTTATCCACCAGCCGGAAGCATGGTTCCACATCTCGCTCAGGTGCAGTGAGACGGGAAGCGCCGCTCCGCCGGAGACGGCGTCGGCCCGGAAGAGGTTAAGCAGCCCGATCAGGGAGGCGGCTGCGGTAATGAGCACGGCCAGCAGGGCGCCGTTGCCCACCCAGCCGCGTTCGGAGGTGGTGAGCGTGGCAAAGTCGTCGGCCGCGTCGCCTGTGGGCTGTTCAGCCAGGGGATCGTTCCCGGTCAGGGCCTCGTCCGGGTCGTCCGCCCCGAGGGCTTCCATCAGGGAGCGGCGGTGTGCCCAGACTTCACGCCGCGGGGTCTGCAGGCCCTTGATGACGGATCGTCGGATGCGGCGCGTCCGGGCCGCGTTCCGCCGCCCCCGGATGACGGCGGCAGGGCGCCCAAGGGCGGCAAAGGTCGCCAGCAGTTGCGAGAAACCATGGCCCGGGTCCTTGACGGCGATACTGAGGACCAGTTTGAAGATGCTGCCCAGCAAGGCGCCGGCAGCATGCAGCGGAACTTTCCACAAGGGGGCGTGCTTGAGCCGCAGGTACACCTGCGCCTTGCGGGCCGCTGTCGCGTTCCCGAGGGCGTGCGGGCGGCGGGCGACGTGGAACATCCTGGCGGTGGGGACCACCACCACCCGGTGTCCGGCGAGCCGGTTGCGCCAGCAGAAGTCGACGTCGTCGCCGCTTCCGGGCAGGGCCGGGTCGAAGCCGCGCAGGGAATCCCAGACGTCCCGGCGGACCAGCATGCCGGCGGAGTTGACGGCGAAGGTGTCGCTGCGGCCGTCGTATTGTCCCTGGTCGAGTTCGTCAGCCTCGATCAGAGTCAGCCGTTCGGCCCAGCGGCTCGTGGAGAGCCCGACGTCGATCAGGCGGCGCTCGGAGTGCCAGTCCACTTGCTTGCAGCCGGCTACCGTGACAGAAGGTGCACGTTCCACGGCCCGGAGCAGTTCGGCGAGGGCTTCGGGAGCCGGGGCCGCGTCGTCGTGCAGCAGCCAGATCCACTCGCCGGAGACACCAGCGGTCGTGCCGTCGGATGAGCCGCCGCCGGACGGTTCGCCGCCGGATGAGCCGCCGTTGCGGGCAGCGAGCGCGTCGAGGCCTGCCTGTACGGCGCCGCCCATGCCGCTGCGGGCCTGGTCGAAAACCGTGACATTGGCTGTGCCGAACGCCTGTTCAAGAAGGGCAGCGGAATGGTCACGGGAACCGGTGTCAACCCCGATGCAGTTCTCAGCTGGGCGGGTTTGAGCCGCCAGCGCCGCGAGGGTCCTGGGGAGAAAGTCACCGCCGTCGTGTGAGACCACGACGGCGGTGACTTGTACTACCTGAAGAATTAGATCGCTCGCTTCCTAAGCCGGCGCCGCTCGCGCTCGGAGAGGCCACCCCAGATGCCGAAACGCTCGTCGTTGGACAAGGCGTATTCAAGGCACTGGGAGCGGACGTTGCACGCCCCGCAGACTTTCTTGGCGTCGCGCGTTGAGCCGCCCTTTTCCGGGAAGAAGGCCTCGGGGTCGGTCTGTGCGCACAGCGCATCCGTCTGCCAGCCGAGCTCGCCTTCGTCGTCGAAGTCCTGCTGGGATGGCAATCCGATCCACACCGGCTGCGCGGTGGTGCCGGCATGGAGGGTCTGAAGCTCCATGGGCGGATCGTTGGGATCGTTGTCCTGGTCCGGCCCGGACAGAAGTTCGTCGTGGGCTGCGAGGAAGGCGGTTGCCTGGTCCTGCAGCGAGTCCTTCGTGTGTTCGTTGTAGCGGTCCGCTGCGCCCGGATCTGCCGGATCGACGTACCAGTCGCTCGGCACTCCGCGTGAACGGTACTTGGCCGTGGCCTGTCCAGCAACGACGGCCTCTTCATGGATACGCTCTGCTAGCCCCATTGGCGTTCCTCCCTGATTTTTTGCAGCCCTTGCCTGACCCGGGACACTCGGTTGAGCGCCGGTCTCCGCGCATTGACCCTTCGATGCCTAATTACACTCGTGTAAGTATCCGCGAGTCAAGCTGCGGTGGGAATACTAATCACTGACGGACCTAAAGTCCGGCACGCCACGCCCGGGAATTTCCTGCGACACTCCGGAAAATGAGCGGAAAAATCAGGATACTGAGCACCTGAAGAAATTTTTGCCGATATTCCGCGGAAGTTTCCGTCGCGGCAACACGCCGGAGGTCTGCCTGCCGGGAGCGCTATGACGGAGATCACACGGCAGTGACCGTGGCAGGATGAACGCATGAACATCCCGGCATTCGAACTGATGACAGCCCTGCGGTCCGGCCAGTCGACCTCCCCCCGGCTCACCTGGTACGGCCCTGACGCCGAGCGGGTTGAACTCTCCGGCCGGGTCCTGGACAACTGGGTGGCGAAGACCAGCAACCTGCTGCAGGACGAACTCGACGCCGAGCCCGGGACGCGGTTGCGGCTGGATCTGCCGGCACACTGGAAGTCGGTCATCCTCGCCCTCGCCGCCTGGCAGCTCGGCATGGAGGTCGTCTTTGAGGACGCCGCCGACGCCGATCTGCTGGCCACCGCAGACCCTGGCCCCGCAGCGGCGCTGGGCGCGTTCGACGCCGTCGTGGCAGTGGCGCTGCCGGCGCTGGCGATGCGGTGGCCTGGCGGGCTGCCCACCGGCGTCGTGGATTACGCGGCTGAAGTGCGCTCCCACGGCGACGTCTTCATGCCGCACGTGGACCCGGAGGCGTCCCGGCGCGCCGTCCACACGGCCGGCGGAACGGACGTCACCCACGGCCGGCTGCTCGATGGCTTCGCGGCGGACCATGAGGACGGCGTGCGGCTGCTGGTACCCGCCGGGAATGGCCTTGAATCCGCCCTGGCCCAGGCGCTGGGCGCCTGGAAAGCCGACGGGTCTGTTGTGCTGGTGCACCCCGAGGTTGCGGTGACAGAGAAGCTGCTCGCCGATGAGCGCGTCAGCCCCAGCTGAACCCTGCGGTCAGGCCGGCGGGCCGGGCCGCTCCGATTCCTGGCCGGCGCGGCTTGGGACGACGGGGCCCTGGTGGGACTGCGGGTGCCGGTCGATGATCTCGTGGTCGTGGGAGAACTCCGGCTCTTCGTCGAGTTCCTTGTTGAAAACCAGGAAGCGGTAAGCGAAGAAACGCACCACTGTGGCGACAAGGATGCCGACGATTCCGGCGGCGAACAGCATGTTCTTGTCCGTCACGCCGAAGCTGTACTTGGCCAGCGCGGTGAACCCGGTGGAGATGCCGATGCCGATGCCGTTGATCAGGATGAACATCCCGAATTCGCGGAGCACGTTGTCCTGGCGGCGGTGGCGGAACGTCCAGAAGCGGTTGGCAATCCAGGAGAAGATGGTGGCGATGGTGGCGCCGACGAAGCGGGCTTTGGCCTCGCTGTCGGTCATCGGCCCGTGCATCAGGTAGTACGTGAGTCCGTTGTCGATGATGAACGCGACACCCCCCACCGCTCCGAATTTGGCCACTTCGCGCCAGAAAAGCGAGGCCAGCCCGCGTAAGCGCTCGGTAAGTGTAGTAATCATGACCCTCCGTGGCCGTCTCGAACATTCGGCCAGTGGGCCAACGGCCCATTTTAGCGCCGATTGCCGGGAGAACGCCCGGCGGGCCGCCCGGAACCCGCACCCGGACGGCCAAAAGCCCGGTTATGGCGAGGTTTTCGGTAGGCTGGGACATGTGACTTTTCCTGTGATCGGCGTGGTTGGCGGCGGCCAACTCGCCCGAATGATGGCCCCCGCAGCCACTGCCCTGGGCTTTGAGCTGCGCGTTCTTGCCGAAGCTGAGGACGTCTCAGCGGTGTCCGCCGTGGCCCACGCACCGGTCGGTGATTACACCGATCTGGACCATCTTCTGGAGTTCTCCCGCGGCCTGGATGTCCTGACCTTCGACCACGAGCACGTGCCCACGGAACACCTCCGGGCGCTGCAGCGGGCCGGCGTCAACGTCCACCCGGGGCCGGACGCGCTGGTCAACGCCCAGGACAAGCTCGTGATGCGCGCCGCCATCGACAGGCTGGAACTGCCCAATCCGCGCTGGGCCGCCGTCGACGACGTCGCCGCACTGATCGCGTTCGGCGACGACACCGGCTGGCCCGTCGTCCTGAAAACCCCGCGCGGCGGCTACGACGGCAAGGGCGTGCGGATCGTGGACTCCGCGGCCGACGCCGCCCGCACGGCGGACTGGTTCGAAACGATGTCGCCGCTGCTCGCGGAGGCCAAGGTTGAATTCAGCCGCGAACTTTCGGCGCTGGTCGCCCGGACCCCGGATGGTGAAGCCCGGGCCTGGCCCGTGGTGCATACAATCCAGGTCGACGGTGTCTGTGACGAAGTCATCGCCCCCGCCTTGGACATTGCGCTGGAGGTCGCCGCGGCGGCGGAGAACGCCGCCCTGCGGATCGCCGGCGAACTCGGCGTCACCGGCGTCATGGCGGTGGAGCTCTTCGAGACCCCCGGCGTCGGCGCCGGATTCCTGATCAATGAACTGGCCATGCGGCCGCACAACACCGGCCACTGGACCCAGGACGGATCGGTGACCAGCCAGTTCGAACAGCATCTTCGGGCGGTCCTGAACCTGCCGCTGGGCGCCACCGACCTGCTGGCGCCCGTCGTCGTGATGAAGAACTTCCTGGGCGGGTCCAACCAGAACCTCTTTTCCGCCTACCCGGCGGCCCTCGCCAGCGAACCCGCAGCGAAGGTCCACTGCTACGGCAAGGCGGTCCGTCCGGGCCGCAAAATCGGCCACGTCAACCTCGTCGGCGGATCTGTCACCGACGTCGACGACGTGCGCGAACGCGCCGCCACGGTCGCCAACATCATCCGCAACGGAACGGCCCAGTCCCGTGCCGCAGCGGGAGTCCACGAGGAGAACGCATGAGCACCCGCAGCACACCCCCGCCTACGGACGGCCCGTTCCCGGCAGCGGCGGACTCCGGCGCCGCGATTCCCCTCGTCGGACTCGTGATGGGCTCCGACTCGGACTGGCCGGTGATGGAGGCCGCGGCCGAGGCCCTGGCCGAGTTCGGCATCCCCTTCGAGGCCGACGTCGTCTCCGCCCACCGGATGCCGCTGGAAATGATCCGGTATGGCCAAAGCGCGCATGAACGCGGCCTGCGCGTTGTGATCGCCGGCGCCGGCGGCGCCGCCCACCTGCCGGGGATGCTCGCCTCCGTCACGCCGCTGCCGGTCATCGGTGTCCCGGTGCCGCTGAAGACGCTCGACGGGATGGACTCCCTGCTTTCCATCGTCCAGATGCCCGCCGGAGTACCGGTCGCGACCGTTTCCATCGGCGGAGCCCGGAACGCCGGCCTCCTGGCGGTGCGGATGTTGGCCGCCGGCACAGACCCGTTGGCGTCCCGGCTCCGCGCCGAACTGGTGGAATTCGCGCAGGAGCTCAACATCGTCGCTACCCGGAAAGGCGCGACCCTGCGGCAGAAGGTGAGCGAAGTGTTCGCCGACGCAAACGTCGTCAGCCGGAGCGGCCGCTAAGGATTTTTCTATGACCGACAGCTACGCCTCATCCCGTCAGAGGACGCCGCGGAACGCGGCAACCTTCGGGTCCCGCACCGATCCCGTCCGCCACCCCGCAGGGGCGGCGGCACCGGTCCTGACCAAACGCGCCTTCCTGCTGGTCCTGATGACACTGCTGGTGCCCGGGAGTGCTCAAATTGTCGCCGGCAACAGAAGACTCGGACGGACAGCGCTGCGTGTCACTCTCACCGTCTGGCTGCTCGCCATCCTCGCGCTGGCGCTCCTGGTCTGGTCCCGGTCGACACTGATCACGGTGCTGACCAACCGGTATTCCGCGCTGCTGCTGGTCATCGGACTCGTAGCGCTGGCCATCGGCTGGGCCGGGCTCTTCCTGAACACTCTGCGGCTGATCCGGCCGGTGCTGCTGGCACCCGGCGTGCGCCCCGCCGTCGTGCTTGCGCTGGTGTTGGCGATGATCCTCAGCAGCGGTTCCCTGGGCTATGCGGCCTATCTGCTGAACGTCAGCCGCGACGCCATTGGCAACATCTTTTCCTCCGGACCCTCGATGGAACCCTCGGAGGGCCGGTACAACTTCCTGATGATGGGCGGGGACGCCGGAGCGGACCGCACCGGACGCCGCCCGGACAGCCTCTCGGTGATCAGTGTGGATGCCAAAACGGGCCAAACGGCCATCATTTCGGTGCCCCGGAACCTGCAGAACGCGCAGTTCAGCAAGGACTCACCGATGCGCAAGATCTACCCCCACGGCTACGACTGCGGCGATGAATGCCTCATCAACGCCATCAACACCGAGGTCACCAACGAGCACACGGACCTCTACCCCGGAGTGGAGGACCCCGGTGCGCAGGCCACCCTGGAGGCCGTGTCCGGAACCCTGGGCATCAAGGTCCAGGCCTATGTCCTCGTGGACATGGACGGCTTTGCCAAGCTCATCGATGCCATGGGCGGCATCAGGATCAAGGCCGGCGGCTGGGTCCCCATCAGCGGCGAAACCATCGACGAAGCCAACGGAATCCACGGCATGCCGCTGGGCTGGATTCCGGCCGGCGACAACACGCTGGACGGCTACCACGCCCTCTGGTACGGCCGCTCGCGTGAATTCGTCGACGACTACGCCCGCATCGCCCGCCAGCAATGTGTCCAGCAGGCCATGCTCAAGCAGTTGGATCCGGCAACGCTCCTGACCAAGTTCGAGGACATCGCCAAGGCCGGCACCAAGGTAGTCGACTCCAACATCTCCGCGGACCAGCTGGGCAGTTTCGTGGACCTGGCCATGAAAGCCAAGGGCCAGGAAGCGAAGCGGCTGACCATCGGCCCGCCCGACTTTGACGCTTCCTTCTCCACGGTCCCGGACTTCACCCTGATCCGCCGGAAGGTCGATGCCCTCCTCGGCCCCGCCCCTGCGGCCGGACAGGCGGAGGACACCATCGGCCCGCAGGACCCGGCGCCCTCTCACCTGTCGGCAGCCGGCGGGTTGCCGGCCGCCGTCCCCGGAACGCAGCCCGCGCCGTCGTCGGATTTCACCCCGGTGACCACCACGCCGGACGGCGAGCCGATCACCGAGGAGATGCTGAACCAGTTCAAGCTCGACGGTGACGAACAGTCCATCCGCAATCTGGTCGCCACCAACGGCCAGTGCGCACCGCTCTAGCCCGGCCGACCCCATGGTCCGCCCCCGATAGTCCGCCACAAGCCTCCACAACAGATAGGGACACCCCGGCCGTGTACGAACTTGAGAATGTCCTCCGGCCCTACGCCTGGGGCTCCACCACAGCCATCGCCGGTCTCCTCGGCCGGACCGCCTCCGGCGGCCCTGAAGCGGAGCTGTGGATCGGTGCGCATCCGGACTCCCCCTCGGTGGCGCTTCGCCCGGCCCGTGCGGTGCCGGCACACGCCGGCACGCCGGACGCCGGCACGCCGGACGAGCCCGGGCGCAGGGCTTTGGACGCGCTGGTCGCAGAGGATCCGGGCCACCACCTGGGCAGCGACAGCGTGGCCGCGTTTGGTCCGCGGCTCCCGTTCCTGCTGAAGGTCCTGGCCGCCGACAGTCCCCTGTCCCTGCAGGTCCATCCGACGCTGGAGCAGGCCCGGGAGGGATACGCCCGCGAAGAGGCCGCCGGCGTCGACCGTGCCGCCGTGGAGCGCAATTACAAGGACCCGTTCCACAAGCCGGAGATGATTCTCGCGCTGACGCCGTTCGAGGCGCTGTGCGGTTTCAAACCGGCAGCGCAGGCCCGCGCCGCATTCGAGGTGCTCGTGGCGGACTTTGAGCTCGCCGGTCTTGAGCTTCCGCCCCTCGTCAAACTGCTGCTGGAGGATTTGGCGCACCCCGAGGAAGGCACGGCGTTGCGCTCGGCCTTCGAGCGGCTGATCGACGGTGGGAGTGAGGTGGCCGAAGCGACGTCGGCGATTGCGGCCGTCCTCATCTCCGGTGCCCCGACGGCGCCCTTCCAGGCGGAACTCTCCACAGTGGCGGCCCTCAACGCGCAGTACCCGGGTGATCCCGGGGTGTTGATTTCGTTGCTGCTGAACCGGATCTCACTTAAGCCCGGAGAAGCCGTGTACCTTCCGGCCGGCAACGTCCACGCCTACCTGCACGGCCTCGGCGTCGAGGTTATGGCGTCCTCGGACAACGTGTTGCGCGGCGGCCTGACTCCGAAGTTCGTGGACATCCCCGAACTGCTCCGGACCGTCTCCTTTGAGGCCGCCGGCGTACCAAAGCTTGAGCCCGAAACCACCATGCTGGGACAGGAACTGTTCCGGCCGCCTTTCCGCGAGTTCCAGCTGCAGCGCATCGTGCTGGAACCCGGCGCCGGGCCCGTCCCGGTGGCGCAGTCGGGGGCGGCGGTCATCATTGTGGTGGCTGGTTCCCTTCTCCTGGACTCCCCCAAGGGCGAGCTGCGCCTGGAGCGGGGCGCGAGCGCGTTCCTGCCGGCAGCCGAGGCCCCGGTCAATGCGCATGCCGCGTCCGGTGCCGCCGGGACCGCCCTGGCCTTCGCCGTCACCACAGCGCTGGGAGCCTGAACCCATGGACCTGTTTTTGCAGAGCCCGGCGTGGGCGGACTTCCAGCGCAGCCTGGGCCGGACCGTGCACCAGCGCTCCGGCCCGGGGTGGAGTTTCCTGGCCGTCGAGGAAAGCAACCCGACCGGGAAGCTCCTGTACGTCCCTTACGGGCCGGTGGCCGCGTCGCTGGCCGGGTTCGATGCCGCCCTGGCTGCCCTGACCGTGCTGGCGCGCAGCTGCGGAGCCGTGTTCGTGCGGGTTGAACCGGTCGACGCCGGTCTGCCGGCCGCTGGCACCGACGCTGCCCTGCGTAGACGCGGCCTCCGGCGTGCGCCGGCGAACCAGCAGCCCGAACTAACCTGGATCGTTGACCTGGACCGGGAGTTCAAGGACGTTCTCGCGGACATGAAGCCGGTGAACAGAAACCTGTACCGGAACATCCACAAGAAGGGCGTGACGTTCCGCGCCAGCCAGGACCCGGCTGAGATCTCCATCCTGTTGAGGTTCCTGCACCTGACGGCTGTGCGCAGCGGCTTCAAACCGCAGAGTGATGAATACCTCACCCAGGTGGCACGCTCCCTGATGCCGGCCGGTGCGGCGACGCTGTTCATCGCCGAACGTGAGGGCGAGCCGATCGCCGCCGCCCTGGCCTACGATTCCGCGGACACCCGCACCTATGCCCACGCAGCACTCGATGACACGCACCGCAAACTCAGCGCCGGGATTCCACTGCTGGTCACGCTGATGGCCGACGCGAAGGACCGCGGCCTGAAGCAGGTGGACCTTTGGGGAGTGGCGCCCGCGGACCAGCCGGAGCATAAGTGGGCCGGCTTCACGGCGTTCAAGAAATCCTTCGGCGGCCGCGAGGTGGCCTACCCCGGAACCTGGGACCTCCCGGTGCGGACGCTGCGCTACACCGGCTACCAGCTCGCCCGGAAGGGTGCACAGGCCGCCCGCAGGGGCCTCACCGCAGCGCGGAAAGTGCCCGTCAGGCTCCGCGCCGCGGTTCGCCGCTAGGACAACCTTCCGGGCAGGGCTGGCCGCACTTTCCGCGGGGACCGCCACCGGGCATGCCCACCCCGGGCCCCCACGGATGGACATAAACCCGCTATGTCCACTCCCGGGCCTGCACACTGGACATGCCCGACGGCGCCGCGACCTCCCAGCCTGCGAGCAATGGACATGTCCCCCAAAGGCAGCACATCCCGAGGCTTCAACACCGGACATGCCCATCCTGAGCCCCCACGGATGGACATAAACCCACTATGTCCACTCCCGGGCCTGCACACTGGACATGCCCGACGGCGCCGCGACCTCCCAGCCTGCGAGCAATGGACATGTCCCCCAAAGGCAGCACATCCCGAGGCTTCAACACCGGGCATGCCCATCCCGGGCCCAGACGGATGGACATAAACCCACTATGCCCACTCCCGGGCCCGCCCACTGGACATGCCCGACGGCGCCGCGACCTCCCAGCCTGCGAGCAATGGACATGTCCCCAAAGGCAGCACATCCCCAGGCTTCAACCCCGGGCATGCCCATCCCGGGCCCAGACGGATGGACATAAACCCGCTATGTCCACTCCCGGGCCCGAACACTGGACATGTCCGACGGCGCCAGCACACCGGGGCCCAAAGACTGGGCATGTCCGTTGCTCGGCGGCGTGCCAGCGTTAGTTTCCTGCGGAAACAGCTTTCTTTTGCGCTTCGTACGCGCTGGCGACCATGTCTTCGACGGAATGGCGCATCTTCCAGTCCAGGTCACGTGCCGCCAGGGTGCCGTCGGCTACGACCCGGTCAGGGTCCCCCGCCCGTCGCGGGCCAATTTCGGGTTCGAAGTCGATGCCCGTGACCTTGGCCATCGCCGTCATGATTTCCCGGACGGAAAGTCCATCGCCGGAGCCCAGGTTGTAGACGCGTTCCAGCGGCGTGCCGGCCGCGAGGGCCTGGGCAGCGGCGACATGCGAAGCGGCAAGGTCGGCGACGTGAACGTAATCGCGCACACAGGTGCCGTCTGCAGTGTTGTAGTCGGTGCCGTTGATGCGTGGGGTCTTGCCGGCGGTCAGTGCCCGGAGCACGATCGGGAACAGGTTATGCGGGCTGGTGTCATAGAGGTCGGGCGAGCCGGAGCCGACGACGTTGAAGTAGCGCAGCGAGGTGTGCTTGAGCCCGCGGGCCACGCCCTGGTCGCGGATCAGCCATTCGCCGATCAGCTTGCTTTCCCCGTAGGGGGATTCCGGCAGCGTGGGGGTCGCTTCGGTGACGATGTCCCCGGTGGGGGTGCCATAGGTTGCAGCAGAGGAGGAGAAGACCAGTTTGTCCACGTCGGCGAGTTCCATGGCCTTCAGCAGTTCTGCGGTGCCGGTGACGTTCTGCTCGTAGGTCAACAGCGGCTCCTGCACGGAGACACCGGCGTATTTGAAGCCGGCGAGGTGGATGACGCCGGTGACGCCGTGGTCCAGCATGGTGCGGGCCACGAGCTCCGAGTCGAGGATGGTGCCGTGCACGAATGGCACGTCCTCCGGGACGAACTCGCGGTGACCGCTGGAGAGCGAGTCGACCACCACCGCCTGGATGCCGGCTCCGCGCAAAGCGGAGACCACGTGTGAACCGATATATCCTGCGCCACCTGTTACGAGCCATGTCATGGTCCCACCCTACCCAATGCGGCCGGGCCGTCCGGGGAACTGCGGCCGGGCCGGCCGGCGCGGGAACCAGCAAGGTTTGGATACAGCGGATCCCGGGACGCGACGTGCGCCCCGGGATCCGGGTGTCCTGGCTGGTGCGCCGGGCGCTAGTTCTTGCGCGCGTAGCCTTCCCATTTGCTCGCCTGGTGCTCGCCGTCAACGAAGCGGATGGTCCCGGACTTGGAGCGCATGACGATGGACTGGGTCAGGACCTTGTCCTTGGAGTAGCGCACGCCCTTGAGCAGGTCACCGTCCGTGATGCCGGTGGCGGCGAAGTAGCAGTTGTCGCTGGAGACGAGGTCGTTGGTCGACAGCACACGGTCGAGGTCGTGGCCGGCGTCGATCGCCTTCTGCTTTTCGTCATCGCTGGTGGGCCACAGCCGGCCCTGGATGACGCCGCCGAGGGACTTGATGGCGCAGGCAGTGACGATGCCTTCGGGCGTTCCGCCGATGCCCATCAGGGCATCCACTCCGGTGCCGGCGCGGGCCGCCGCGATAGCACCGGCGACGTCGCCGTCCATAATGAACTTGGTCCGGGCCCCGGCTTCGCGGATTTCCTCAACGAGTCCACGGTGGCGGTCCCGGTCCAGGATCATGACGTTGAGCTGGTTGACCTTGACGCCCTTGGCCTTGGCAATCAGGTGCAGGTTCTGCTTGACCGGCAACCGGAGGTCCACCATGTCCGCGGCTTCGGGGCCGGTGACCAGCTTCTCCATGTAAAACACGGCGGAGGGGTCGAACATGGAACCGCGCTCGGCGACGGCCAGGACCGCCAGGGCGTTGTTGATGCCGAGGGCCGCCAGGCGGGTCCCGTCGATCGGATCGACGGCGACGTCGCACTCCGCGCCGGTGCCGTCGCCGACGTTCTCACCGTTGAAGAGCATCGGGGCTTCGTCTTTCTCGCCCTCGCCGATCACCACAACACCGTTGAAGTGGACGGTCTGGAGGAAGGAACGCATGGCGTCGACGGCGGCGCCATCGGCCTTGTTCTTGTCCCCGAAGCCCACCCAGTGGCCTCCGGCGATCGCGGCGGCCTCGGTGACGCGGACCAGTTCCAGAGCAAGGTTGCGGTCCGGCTCGTCGATGCCGACGGCGAGCGACGGGGAGAGCGTGGAATACTTCTGGGTCATTGGCGCTGGTGTCACGTGAACCTCTTCTTCGAGTGGCGATCAGTGAAGCCGCACGGACAGGATCGATCCGCGGCGGTGATTCGTTTGTTTATGATCTCGTCTGTACCTGATCATAGTCGTGGCGGAAAGCTGCGTCGTGGAATGACCATTCCGTGAACGCCCCGCGCCCCGGCCGGTTCTGCTCCCCGAATGTGAGATCGGCCCGAAATGGGCGACTATAGAGGGGTGAGTGAATTGCAGGAAACGCCCCCCGCAGCCCCCGGGTCCCCTACCGGCACCGCCGGCGCGGAAACGCCCGGCGCATCCGGCCAGCCGCCCGCCAAACCCGTTCTCAGCGCCGGCGCGGCGAAGCGCGCCAACGCCTCAGTAATCGGCATGATCATTGCGCTGGCCCTCAGCATTGCCGCGTTCCTGCCCATCGTCCTGATGAACCCCTCGCCCAAGACCGACGGCTACCGGCCCAACATTGACGTCAGCGCCGTCGCGGGCAACGCCGCCGGTGTGGCAGGATTCACCCCCGCAGCGCCGGTTGTCGGCGACACCTTCCGCGCCAACTATGCCCGCTGGGAGTCCGGAACCGGCAGCGGCGTACCGACGTGGGAGGTGGGCTACCTCACCCCCAAGGAATCCTTCATAGCCCTCGTGCAGACGCGCCAACCCAACCCCACCTGGCTGTTGCAGCAGGTGAAGAACGCGCCCGTGACCGGCACCCGCAGTGCCGGCGGCCGCGACTGGGAACTCCGCGATACCGGCAAGGGCGAGAAGAGCATGGTGCTCGCGGACGCCGGCGGCACCACCGTCATCCTGACCGGCGAGGCCCAACTCGATGAGTTCACCAAGCTGGCGGCCGCCGTCGTCACGTCCCTGCCGGGGAATACCGCCGCGTCGCCCGGAAGCACCCAAGCAACAGTTTCACCGTCTTCCGCCGCTTCGCCGTAAAATAGGCCCGTGGCTACTTATCTCACTCCCGCACTTGCCTGGCGCCGCCTCCGCGAAGGCAATGAGCGCTTCGTCTCCGGCAACTCCTCCCATCCCAACCAGGACGCGTCCCGCCGCTCCTCCCTCGTGGAGAACCAGCACCCTTTCGCGGTGATCTTCGGCTGCTCGGATTCCCGGCTGGCCGCTGAAATCATCTTCGATCTGGGCCTCGGCGATGCCTTTGTGGTCCGCACCGCAGGCCATGTGATCGACGACGCCGTCCTCGGTTCGCTCGAATACAGCGTCAGCGTCCTCTCGGTGCCGCTGATCGTGGTCCTCGGGCATGACAGCTGCGGCGCGGTCACGGCCACCAAGAACGCCATGGAGACCGGCCAGATGCCCGTGGGCTTCATGCGCAGCCTCGTCGAGCGCATCACCCCGGCGGTGCTGACCTCGCTGCGCAATGACCGGCACGACGTCAACGACATGGTCGTGGAAAACGTCAAGCAGACGTCACAGCGGCTCGTGGACAGCTCGCGAGTGATTTCCGAGGCTGTCGGGAGCGGACGGTCCGCAGTGATCGGGCTCGCCTACTCCCTGGCCGACGGCCGGGCGGACCTCGTTTCCGGTATCGGCGAGCTCTAGGGTCCTCCGGCGGCCGGGCGGCGGGCCCTTCACGGTTTTCGATGGGACCCCTCCGCCCAATAAGCTAGCCCCATGACTTCCACAGAAGAGTTGAACACCGAAGAATTCCGCATTGAACACGACACGATGGGCGAAGTCCGCGTCCCCGTGAACGCCTTGTACCGCGCCCAGACGCAGCGCGCCGTCGAAAACTTCCCCATCTCCGGCAAAACTCTTGAGCGCGCCCACATCGAAGCGTTGGCCCGCGTCAAGAAGGCCGCAGCGCAGGCCAACGCAGAACTGGGAGTGCTCGACGGCGAGCTTGCCCAGGCGATCGCGGATGCCGCCGATGAGGTGGCCGCCGGAGGGTACGACGGCGATTTCCCCATCGACGTGTTCCAGACCGGTTCCGGGACCTCCTCGAACATGAACACCAACGAGGTCCTCGCCGAGCTGGCCACCCGGGCCCTGAAGGCCGCCGGAAGCGACAAAGTGGTCCACCCGAATGACCACGTCAACGCCTCACAGTCCTCCAACGACGTCTTCCCTACCTCGGTCCACGTGGCCGCCACGTCCGCCCTGATCAACGACCTGATCCCGGCCCTGGGCTACCTCGCCGAGTCCCTGGAGCGCAAAGCCGTCGAGTTCAAGGATGTCGTCAAGTCCGGCCGCACGCACCTCATGGACGCCACCCCGGTGACCCTGGGCCAGGAGTTCGGCGGTTACGCCGCACAGGTCCGCTACGGCGTCGAGCGCATCAATGCCTCACTCCCGCGCGTGGCCGAGGTTCCGCTCGGCGGCACCGCCGTCGGCACCGGGATCAACACGCCCGCCGGTTTCCCGGAGCGGGTCATCGAACTGCTGTCCGCGGACACCGGGCTTCCGCTGACCGAGGCGCGGGACCACTTCGAGGCCCAGGCCAACCGCGACGGCCTGATTGAGGCCTCCAGCCAGCTGCGCAACATTGCGATTTCCTACATGAAGATCAACAACGACCTTCGCTGGATGGGCTCCGGCCCCAACACCGGCCTCGGCGAAATCGCGATCCCGGACCTGCAGCCGGGCTCTTCGATCATGCCGGGCAAGGTCAACCCGGTGATCTGCGAGGCCTCCATCATGGTGTGCGCCCAGGTGATCGGCAACGACACCACCATCGCCTGGTCCGGCACCAACGGCGCCTTCGAACTCAACGTCGGCATTCCCGTCATGGCCGCCAACCTGCTCGAGTCCATCCGGTTGCTGGCCAACACCAGCCGCGTCATGGCCGACAAGATGATCGACGGCATCACGGCCAACGTCGAACGGGCCCGCTTCCTGGCCGAGGCCTCGCCGTCCATCGTGACGCCGCTGAACAAGTTCATCGGCTACGAAAACGCCGCCAAAATCGCCAAGAAATCCGTCGCCGAGGGCCTGACCATCCGCGAAACCGTCGTGGCCATGGGGTTCCTGGAGCGCGGGGAACTGACCGAAGAACAACTGGACACCGCCCTGGACGTCATGTCCATGACGCGCCCGCCGCACAAGGCCTAGCCCCCTCCCCCGGGGTGGAACCTCCACCCCCGCCAAACGTCCGACGCCGGCCGGCACCTTTGCACAAAAGGTGCCGGCCGGTGTCGTCTCCGGCCCCGCACCACCGCCCGGCTTTCCGATTCCCTGGCGCAGGCGTTCACCGGCGCGGGAGCCTCGGCGGAACAGGCCTCGCAGTCCACCCGCACTCTGGATCCGCAGGCTCTCAGCCAGCTTCCGGCCCAGCTCAAGGACGCGATCGTCAACGCCTACGCCGACTCGCTGGCGCCGGTGTTCTGGTATCTGCTGCCCTTCCTCGCGGTGGCCCTGGTGCTTGCGCTGACCTTGCGGCAGATCCCCCTCTCGGACACCGCCGGCATGGTGGCCCGCGGCGAGGCTGTCGGCGGAGAAGAGGCAGAACGTCTCGAGGCCGAACGGCACTCCGGTCCGGTGCCTCCTGCCAGCGCGCGGTAGGGGCCCTCAGCGCTGGAAGTGGGCCGCCCCGTCCGCCTGCCCCGCACGGTCAATGCTCTCCAGGTGCCCGGACATCAGCTCGGGGAAATCCTGCGGCAGGAACCAGCCCACGGCCAGGGATTCGTCGTCGTTGACCCTCGCCTCCCCGGCGACATAGCGGCACCGGAAGTCCAGCGTCAGGAAATGGCAGACGTCGCCGTTGGGGTAAACGGTGGGCCCGACGGCGTCGACCGAGACCAGCCGTTCGGCCACAGCGACGACGCCGGTCTCCTCCAGGACCTCCCGGAGCAGACCCGCTGCCGGTTCTTCGCCTGGCTCCAGAATCCCGGTGATCAGTCCCCACCTGCCGTTATCGGCCCGCTGGCCAAGCAGGACCCGGCCGGCGTCGTCGAACACGACAGCCCGGACTCCGGGAATCCAGAGCGTCCCATGGCCGATGCTGGCGCGAAGGTTGAGGATGAAGTCGGGGGTTGCCATGCCGCATGCCTAGTCACATCGGCCCGGCGTCTTCCGCTTCATGCCGCGGGGAGAAAGACCATGGCGACTGCGGCGCCGGCCAGCATGAACGGTCCGAAGGGGATACTCGACTTCAGGGTGCCGCGCCGCGAAACCAGCAGGGCCAGACTCCACAGTGCGCCAAACAGGAATGCGGCCAGGGTGCCCGCCAGCACGTGCGGCCAGCCGAGGAACCCCAGGTACATTCCCAGCACGCCCGCCAGCTTGACGTCGCCGAACCCCATCCCCGGCGGATACAAGGCGCGCAACAGGAAGTAGAAGAGCCACAACGCCGCTCCCCCGGCCACCACGCGGAGCCCGGGTACTCCGAAGAGGCCCGCGCCGGCGTCGGGCACGGCGGCCACGGCCGGCGCACCGGGGGCCGCGGAGAGCACCGCGGCGCCCAGCAGCAGCACCCCTGCAACGGCGTAGGCCGGAAAAACGATCCTGTTCGGCAGCCGATGGTGCCGAACATCGATGAGCGTGAGGCGCACGGCCGTAACGGCCAGGTAGGCGCACGCCAGCAGCACCAGCCAGAAGGCCAGCGGCGTCGCCCCATCCAGTTCATCGAGCCGTTGTATCACCCTCGGATGCTACGGGAATATCCGGCCGCCGGGGCAGTGCCCGCGTAAGCTGTGGATATGGCCGCATGGGACTACGTGAACGCGCGCGGGGCGCGCACCCCCGGAGATCCCCCGGAGGAGGCGGCCGCCTTCCGGAACCTCTGCCGCTCCTCACCGTGGAAGTGGCAGTCACTGCGCTTTGAGTACCTGGACCGGCCCCTCGCCGGCGCCGATGGTGCGGGCGCTGCCTCATCACCGGATCTGGTCCGTGCATGGCTCCGCCGCCCCGGGGCCCTGAGGTTGGAATCAGCGGACGGCCTGGTCCTGCACAGCACCACGGGCATCAACGACTCCCGCGATGTGTTCTACGTCCGCTCCACTCGAAAGACCTGGCTGCTGCCGCCCCACCTCGTCACCCCGGTCTACGATGACCGGGGCCTGGTCCGGCGCCGCCCGGAGGCCGCCTACGGTGAACCCGGCTTCGGCAATGGCCGGTTCGCGGCGGCGCTGGACCCGGTGGAACTGGCCGGCAATGCCCCTGTGCCGCTGGAATTTCCTCGTTCGAATGCCGTGGAACTGGACACTATCACCGAGGTGATGCACGAAGGCCGGCCCGCCCTCGAAACCACTGTGACGCCGAATCCCGGCTACCGTCCGAGCGACCCGGGAGCGCCGCTGTGCCGGCCGGGCCGGACGGTGGTCAGGATCGACGCCGGCACCGGCGTATGCGTCGCGAGCCGCTGGCTGGATGGCGGGCCGGACGAGGAGCAACCCGGCTACGGGCACTGGCTTCGGATCCTGGCGGTGGAGGAATACATGCTCGATGATTTGTTCCTTGCCGAGTCCATGAATCTGACGGACGTCCGCGGACACATCAGCTGGGAGCTTCCGGCGGGCTGACGGCGCGGGGAACTGGCCGGGCACCGGCTGCCCGGTTAGGCTTCCCGGATGACTGAACCCGCCCGCTACTGGCCGCCTTTCGGCCTGACCTTGACCACGCCCCGCCTTGTGCTGCGTCCCATCCGCGACGAGGAAATCCCGGCGGCGGCGGACGCGGCGCTGAGCGGCATCCACGAACCGGGCCGCAGCCCCTTCAGCCGGCCCTGGGCCGAGGCCCCGCCGGAGGAGCTCCGCCGCAACATGGCGCAATGGTACTGGCAGTGCCGCGCCACCACGTCGCCCTCGGAATGGACCCTGCTCCTGGGTATCTGGCACGGGGGCGAATTCCTCGGCTGCCAGGACATCGAGGCCAAAGACTTCGCCATCCTCAAGACGGTCAGCACCGGCTCCTGGCTGAAACAAAGCGTGCACGGCCGCGGCTTCGGCAAGGAGATGCGGGCCGCCGTCGCCCTCTACGCCTTCGACTGGCTCGGCGCCGACGTCGCGGAGTCCGAGGCCGCCGTCTGGAACCAGCAGTCCCTCGGCGTTTCCCGTTCCCTCGGCTACGAACTCAACGGCATCACCCGCGTGTCCTGGGGCGGCCAGCGACAGGAAGCCCAACGAGTCCGCCTCACCCCCGCCGCCTTCATCCGCCCCGACTGGCACCTGCAAGTGCACGGCCACGAAGCCACGGCCGAATACCTGGGAATCCCGCTACGGGAAAGGTGACAGCCGCGCACAGGGCTACCGCAGCGTAGGCACACTGCAGGCATGGCCGCGACGTCCCGCAGCGGAGCGCATCGCCGGCCGCGCCCCCGCGGAAGGCGCTTAGATCTCAGCCCCCTCGAGTAAATCCGTCACGAGGGCAGCGATCGGCGATCGCTCGGAGCGGGTGAGGGTGACGTGGCCGAAGAGCGGATGCCCCTTGAGCGTCTCGACGACGGCGGCAACGCCGTCGTGCCGGCCCACCAGAAGGTTGTCACGCTGGGCGACGTCGTGGGTCAGGACAATCTTGGAATTCTGCCCGATCCGGCTCATGACCGTCAGCAGGACGTTCTTTTCCAGCGACTGCGCCTCATCCACGATCACGAAGGCATCGTTCAGTGACCGGCCGCGGATGTGGGTCAGCGGCATCACCTCGAGCATGCCGCGGTCCAGCACCTCCTCCACCACTTCCGGGCTGACCAGTGCGCCGAGGGTGTCGAAAACAGCCTGCGCCCACGGGTTCATTTTTTCCGCCTCCGACCCGGGCAGGTAGCCAAGCTCCTGTCCGCCCACCGCGTAGAGCGGCCGGAAGACAATCACCTTGCGGTGTTCCCGGCGCTCCAGTACGGCTTCAAGGCCCGCGCAGAGGGCCAGAGCGGACTTTCCCGTGCCGGCGCGGCCGCCGAGGGAGACGATACCGACCGAAGGATCCATAAGCAGGTCGAGCGCGAGCCGCTGTTCGGCCGAGCGTCCGTGCAACCCGAACACTTCACGGTCGCCCTTGACCAGCCGGACCTGCTTGTCGGCGCCCACCCGGCCGAGCGCGGAGCCCCGCTGGGAGTGGATGACCAGGCCGGTATTCGTCGGCATCTCGGCCGCTTCCGGGATGAAGACCGGCTCGTGGCCGTAGAGGGTGGAGATGTCCTCCTCGCCGGCGTCGATTTCTGCGACGCCGGTCCACCCGGAGTCCTTGACGAGTTCGTTGCGGTACTCGTCCGCTTGCAGACCCATGGCGGAGGCCTTGACGCGCATCGGGAGATCCTTGGATACCACCGTGACGTCCCGGCCCTCGTTGGCGAGGTTCTTGGCGACGGCGAGGATCCGGCTGTCGTTGTCCCCACCGCGGAAGCCGGTGGGGAGCACCTCGGCGGAGATGTGGTTGAGCTCCACCATGAGGCTGCCGCCGTCGTGCCCCAGCGGGATGGGGCGGTCGAGCCCGCCGTGCTCCACCCGCAGGTCATCGAGGAGCCGCAACGCCTTGCGGGCGAAATAGCCGAGCTCGGGGTCGTGGCGCTTGCCTTCGAGTTCGCTGATGACGACGATCGGCAGGATCACCTCATGCTCTGCGAAGCGCAGCAGGGCCAGCGGGTCCGAGAGCAGCACCGAGGTATCGATCACGAAGCTCCGGGCAGGTTCCCCGGCTTCCCCAAGTGCTGTCCCTTCCCCGGAAACAGCAGGACCGGCCCCGGCGGAATTCTCCGCGGTACCGGTCTGGGGGGTGGCTCGCCGGGCGCGAGAGGCGTTCTGATTCTCGTGGGTGGGAACGTCGGGCAGTTGTTCAGAAGTAGCCACATCAACTCCAGCCCCGGGGCGCGTGCCCGGATTTGTTAGTGGTGAGGCGGCTCGGCCGGGAAGCCGGACGCGGCCTCCCCTACACCCGGTGCGGACATCCGCTCCATGTATCGGCCTCCCCGATCAGCGGGCAGTTTGCCTGCTGATGGGATCAACCTACGCCCACCGTGGAGTGTAGGGCGCCAATTCTCCGGCGATTCCCGTTCCCGCCGGATGAACACTCGATGGACGCGCCCGGAACCGCAGGATACGTCAGGAACCGAAGCGGCGCTGCCGGCCCGCGTAGTCGCGCAGGGCCCGAAGGAAATCCACTTTCCGGAACGCGGGCCAGAGGGCCTCACAGAAATAGAATTCGCTGTACGCGCTTTGCCACATCAGGAAACCAGAGAGCCGCTGCTCCCCGGAGGTACGGATCACCAGGTCCGGATCGGGCTGCCCGCGCGTGTAGAGAAAACGGGAGATGTCATCGACGGACAGTTCATCGGCGAGTTTGCCGATGTCCGCTCCCCGTCCGACGGCGTCGTGCAGCAGTTCGCGGACAGCGTCCACGATTTCCCGTCGGCCGCCGTAGCCGACCGCAACATTGACGTGGAGCTTCTCGCGGGCGGGGGTGCGGGCGGTCAGCCGGTTGAGCCGTGCGGCAAGGTAGTCCGGCAGTAGTTCCGGCGCGCCCATGGCATGGACTGAAATCTCGGCGTCCTCGTCCAGCCGGTCCAGCGTGTTGGCGATAATCCCCATGAGCAGGTCAAGTTCTTCGCCCGAGCGGTTCATGTTGTCCGTCGAGAGCATGTAAAGCGTGACCACTTTGACGCCCAGCTCCTGGCACCAGCCGAGGAACTCATGGATCTTGTCAGCCCCGGCCTGATGGCCCTGGCTGGTCGGGGCGTTGAACTGCCGGGCCCAGCGCCGGTTGCCGTCCACCATGACGCCGATGTGCCGCGGGATGCGCTCCGGGTCCATCGAGCGCTGGAGTTTGCGCTCGTAGAAGCCATAGAGGAACCCGGGCATTTCCATCCGCAGATTCACCTGGCTTCCTTGAAGTACGACCGTTGTGCACATCCTAGGCTACCCGCCGGAGTGCGGACTGTGGCGCACGTGAAGAACCGGTTCGTCACCCACCTCGGGCTACTCGCCGGTACCTTACCGGGCCGTAGTTTATTATTGCGGCATGGAAAGCAACACCCCTGAGCCTGGGCCGGAGCCCCACGCGGACCGTGGAGCAGGCCCCCTTGACGATGCCGCGGTCCGGCTGGCCGAACTCCTGATGGTCAAGCCCAAGTGGCGCGGCTGGATCCATACCGTCACGGCTCCGCTGGCGCTGGCCGCGGGCCTGGTCCTGGTTATTCTGGCCCCGACGCCGGATCTGAAGGTTGCCTGTGCTGTCTACGCCTTCACCGGGGTACTGCTGTTCGGCGTCAGCGCCGTCTACCACCGCGGGAACTGGTCCCCGCGGGTCAAGATCGTCCTGAAACGTCTGGACCACACGAACATCATGTTGGTAATCGCCGGCAGTTACACGCCGCTGGCGTGGGCTCTGCTGGACCGGCCCAAGGCAGAGCTCCTGCTGTGGGTGATCTGGACCGGAGCCATCTTGGGGGTGCTGTTCCGGCTGCTGTGGACGGACGCGCCGCGCTGGCTGTACGTGCCGATCTACATCGCGCTGGGCTGCGGGGCACTGTTCTATCTGCCCGATTTCTTCGCCGCCAACGTGGCCTCCGCCGTTCTCATCTGCGTCGGCGGCGCTCTCTACATCACCGGTGCGGTCTTTTACGCGCTGAAGAAACCGAACTTCAGCTATGAGCACTTCGGGTTCCACGAACTCTTCCATGCCCTCACGGTCTTCGCCTTCGCTGCGCACTATCTCGCGATTGCCATCGCCGTCTTCGGCTGATTTGCCGGGAAAAGCCCCGCGACGACTGATGGCGGTAGCCGCCCCAGGGCCAGCCGCTACCCTGCCTTCCTGCGCTCCTGCGCGGATTCTCCCCACCTTTGCGGCAGCGTGCCGCGTCCCACCGGCTCTTCTGCCCGACACACCGGGCGCAGGCGTGAAAGGTGGGGCATTTCGGCGTCAAAGACCGCTTTTCAGGGCCGTCCGGACACAATGAGGGCGGGCAAGTCCCGCATGTCGGAGAACACTGTGGTTCCGGGGCCGGCCGGGCGTCCCGGCGGCGTGCAGGAACAAGTCCGGTGCAGGCTTGACCCTCGCGACTTCGGTCGCACTGAGGATCCTGCCCTCGAAACGGGGTAGCAGCCCCGTCTGCCCCAGCGTCCGCCGCATCTTGGCGTGGCTCCCGCTGGAGGCCCCGCAGTGCGGGATCCGCAACCCATCCAGCGCCGCCACCACGCCGTCAACCGGCGCGAGTTCGCGGTCGAACGCGGACCGGTACCAGGGCTCGTATTTGCGGTCCCAGCCCTCTCCGAGTTCCCGGCCCAGCTGCGCCTCGAGTGCGTCGGTGAAGTCGGCTTCGCTCCTGCCGACGAAACGATCCACGATCTCCTCCAGCTCCAGCTCCAGCTCCCAGCCGAGGTCGGCGAGGACCCGCTGGTCCTCAGCGGCTAGCGGACCCCGGACCTCCGTCGGCGTCCGGCCGGGGGCCCGGCCGGCCGGCGGAATCCGGTGCCGGCCCACGTTCCGGAGCGGACTGCGTGGCGGCAGGGTCCGCGGCGGTGTTCTCGAACTCATCCCCGCCGGCGGCCATGCGCTCCTCCTCCACCTGGGCGCGGTACCGGACCCTGCGGACACGGCGGACCATGTCCACGATCAAGAGGGCCGTAAGCACCACGATGAAGGCGGTCAGGAGGAAGCCCAGCAACCCGGGCGTCACCTGGTCCTGGGTCAGCCCCTCGCGCAGCGACGGCGAGGGTGCGGGAGCCGGGGAGGTGGCCAGGGCGATGAGCAAGGAGTGCACGGTAAGGACCTTCTGTGGGGCTGGGCGGCGGCCCGGGAGGACGAACCGCGGGCTGCGTGGGAAGTGTTTCCACAACGTCTTCTACGCGTCATAGAAATGGCCTGTGCAACTATCTTAGCCCGGCGAAGAAGTCCTTCTCCGGCTGTTCGGCGGAGACCCGCGACTGGATCAGGGAGTAGTCCTCCCACGGCCAGACGCGGCGCTGCATGGCCGGTGAGACGGCGAAGAAGAATCCCTCAGGGTCCACCTGGGTACGGTGGGCGCGCAGTGCGTCATCGCGCGCTTCGAAGTAATCCCCGCACTCGATCTGGGTGGTCGTGGCGTGCGTCGGCGCAGGCGGGGTGTGGCCTTCGGCGTCCGCTTCCAGCCAGGCGGCCAGGCGTTCGGCGTAGGGCGACTGCAGTCCGGCATTCTCCAGCGCGAAATGCAGGGCGCGGAAACGCTCAGGACTGAAGGCGCGATCGTAGTAGAGCTTGCTGGGCGCCCAGGCCTCCCCGGTTCCCGGATACCGGGCAGGGTCCCCCGCGGCCTCGAAAGCCTCCACGGCAACCCGGTGCGCCATGATGTGGTCCGGGTGCGGGTAGCCGCCGTTTTCGTCGTAGCTCAGGATGACCTGCGGCTTGAAACGGCGGACCAGCCGGACCAGCGGAGCGGCCGCCCGTTCCAGCGGCAGTGTCGCGAAGGATCCCGCCGGCAGCGGCGGCAGCGGATCGCCCTCCGGCAACCCGGAATCAACGAAGCCCAGCCAGCGCTGACGGACGCCGAGGACCGAGGCAGCGTGTTCCATCTCCAGCCGGCGCGCTCCGGCCATGTCGCGCTTGGGGTGCGGCATGCCCTCCATCGCAGGGTTCTGGATGTCACCGCGTGAGCCGTCCGTGCAGGTGGCCACCAGGACGTCGACGCCGGCCGCGGCATACATGGCCATTGTGGCGGCGCCCTTGCTGGATTCGTCGTCGGGATGAGCATGGACAGCCAACAGCCGAAGCGGCGCTGACGGGCTGGTGGACGCGGTCATCGTGGGACGGTTCCTCTTTCGTTACAGGTTTCATCAACGGGTTTGATCTACAGACATAGACGTAGCGGTGCAACCGCCGGATGGAGGACGCGGCGAAGACCCGCTCCAATCCACACTAAACTGGACTGGTGACTTCCAAGGATCAGCCTGCCGCGCCCGCGCCGGCATCTCCCAGCCTAGCCAATCGTTACGGCGGTCAAAAGCGGACGCTCAGCGGCAAGGCCAAGCGCATCGTCCTGGTCCTCGCCATTGCGGCCGGGATAGCCTTCATGGTCTGGATCTCAACGTCCAATGCGACGGAAAGCGTCACCTTCAAGGACATCGGCTACAGCACGCCTGACGCCACCCTCGCGGAGGTCGATTTCCAGGTCACCAAGGAACCGTCCACGGCTGCCAAATGTTCGGTGAAGGCAATGGACGCCAAGTTCGCCGTCGTCGGCTGGAAAGTCGTGGACATCGCTCCCAATGCCGTGGACGCCGGCACCGACGGCGGACGCACCACGGCCCACCGGGCGACGCTGCGCACCGAGTCCCAGGCCGTCTCCGGCGTCGTCGACAGTTGCTGGATCCCCGACGCAGGGAGCTAGCCGCCCGGCCTGCAGCCGGATGGAACCCGCACAACACTATGTGATGCACGCCGCAGCCATCTTTGGTATATCCACGGGATTGACTACAATGGATCAATACCTTTGCCCCGCTGAGCTGGTTACTGAGTTCCACAAGTGGCCACCGTGGCGGGGTCTTTGCTTGTTTGACCATAAAGGAGAAGTCCGTGTCTACCACCAACAGCGCAACTGCAGCTTGGCTTACCCAGGAAGCTTTTGACCGCCTGAAGGCAGAGCTGGACCACCTCTCCGGCCCCGGCCGGGCAGAAATTGTCCAGAAGATCGAGGCCGCGCGCCAGGAAGGCGACCTCAAAGAAAACGGCGGCTACCACGCCGCCAAAGAGGAGCAGGGCAAGATTGAAGCCCGCATCCGCCAGCTGACCGCATTGCTCCGGGACGCCCATGTGGGCGAATCCCCGGCTGATGACGGAATCGTCGAGCCCGGCATGATCGTCGTTGCCAAGATCGCCGGCGACGAGGAAACCTTCCTCCTCGGCTCACGGGAAATCGCCGGTGACTCGGATCTGGACGTCTTCAGCGAAAAGTCGCCCCTGGGTGCGGCCATCGTCGGCCACAAGGAGGGCGACAAGCTCAGCTACACCGCCCCGAACGGCAAGGACATCCCGGTGGAGATCATCTCCGCCAAGCCTTACGTCGGCTGACCACTGGTCCCACGCCTGTCCACCGGAAAGTCCCCGCCATGGCGGGGACTTTCTGCGTTGTCCGGCCCTTCGTGCCTCCAGTTACGTCGTTATACGCCCGTCGTGCCTCCGGTCATGTGGTGCCTGCGGCTATTGCCGCCGGAGCCGGGCTCCCGTCCGGGGCACACTGAGGAGCAGCGCGGCGAGCACTCCGCCGAGGGCGCCGCCGAGGTGGGCCTGCCATGAGACGTAGCCCACCAGCGTGGGCAGCACGCCGAAAAGTATCCCGCCGTAGCTCAGGAACAGCACCACGGACAGCAGAATCTGCCACCAGCTGCGGTTAACGAAGCCCCGGACCAGCAGGAACGCGAAGAGGCCGAAGACCAGGCCGGACGACCCGACGGTCACATTGAACCCGCCAATGAGCCATACCACCACTCCGGAGGCCAGCCAGCTCAGCGCCAGGGTGGTCAGGAACACCCGGACCCCGGAGAGCAACACCAGGAACCCGAAAATGATCAGCGGCAGCGTGTTGGAGAGCAGGTGCCCCAGGTTGGCATGCAGCAGCGGGAACGTCAGGATGTCCAGGATCCCGTCCAAGCGGCGGGGGCGCAGTCCGAAGACGCCGTTCAAGGAATGGAGCAGGAGGGCGTTGATGAACTCAATGACGTACAGGACCAGCACAAACCCGCCGACCACCAGCAGACCCGTGCGTGCGCGCCCTGCGGGAGTGTCGCCGGCCCGGGGGTCGCCGTGGGGAAGTGAATCCAGCATCGCCGGCGCCCTAGTGCACCACGATCGGCTGGAAGCCCTCGGCCCGAAGCGCCGCGAGGACCTGCTCGCAGTGTTCGTGGCCCTTGGTTTCCAGGTTAACGGTGATGGACACATCGCCCATGCTGATCGAACCGCCCACGCGGGTGTGGTCCAGGCCAGTGACGTTGGCGTCGTTCTCGGCGATGATCCGGGCGATGGTGGCCAGCGATCCGGGGCGGTCATCCAGCATCATGCGGACTGTCATGTACCGGCCCGCGGCGGAGAGACCGCGCTGGATGACTTTAAGCATCAGCATGGGGTCAATGTTGCCGCCGGAGAGCACCACGGCCACAGTTCCGGGGTTCTCGATCTTGCCTTCCATGAGTGCCGCCACGCCCACGGCCCCGGCTGGTTCGACCACCATCTTGGCCCGTTCCAGCAGGAAGATCAGAGCCCTTGCCAGAGCGTCCTCGCTGACGGTGACGACGTCGTCGACGAGTTCCCGGATGATGCTGAACGGCAACTGGCCGGGCCGGCCGACGGCGATGCCGTCGGCCATGGTGGAGACGCGTTTGAGCGGCACCAGGGCATCCGCGGCGAGCGAGGGCGGGTAGGCGGCCGCGTTTTCGGCCTGGACTCCGATGATGCGGATCTCCCGGCCGAGCTCCTTGGCCCGGGCCTTCACGGCGACGGCCACGCCGGCCAGCAGTCCGCCGCCGCCGACGCCCATCAGGATGGTATCCACATATGGGATCTGTTCGAGGATTTCCAGTCCTACGGTGCCCTGGCCGGCGACGACGTCGACGTCGTCAAAGGGGTGGACGAAGACGGCACCGGTCTCGTCGGCGTAACGCTTCGCCTCGGCGAGGGCCTCGTCAACGTTGTGGCCGTGCAGGACCACTTCGGCCCCGTGGCTGCGGGTCGCGGCAAGTTTGGGCAGAGCGACGCCGAGCGGCATGTAGATGCGGGCCTTGATGCCCAGGCTTTTGGCCGCGACGGCCACTCCCTGGGCGTGATTGCCGGCTGACGCCGCCACCACCCCGCGCTTTTTCTCGGCCGGGGAAAGCTTGGCCATCCGGACATAGGCGCCGCGGACTTTGAAGGAGCCGGCCCGCTGCAGGTTCTCGCATTTGAGGACCACCTCGCCGCCCACCATGCTGCCCAGGGCGCGGGAGGATTCAACCGGCGTCCGCGTAATGATCCCGTCGAGCAGCTTCTGCGCCTCCAGGACATCGTCCAACGTGACGGGCAGGCTCTCAAGGGTGTTCACGAACTAATCTCCTTCTACGGCTCAGGCGTTGTCAGGCTCAGGCTTCGTTCCTGGGATCGTAGCTCGAGCCGGCACACTTTCATGTTCCCACGTTCTCCCGGCAATGTAGCGAACCGACGAGTTTGCTACGGCGAGGATGGGAACGGAGAACAGGGCGCCGGGGATGCCGGCGAGGTAGGAACCGGCGGCGACAGCCAGAATGACGGACACGGGATGCAGCGAGACGGCCTTGCCCATGACCAGCGGCTGGAGGATGTGGCTCTCCAGCTGCTGGACCAGCAAAACGATGCCCAACATGATCAGGGCGTTTACCCACCCGTTGGCGACGAGGGCCAGCAGCACCGCGACCGAGCCGGTCACGAGGGCGCCGATGATCGGAATGAAGGAGCCCAGGAACACCAGAACGCCCAGCGGCAGCGCAAGGGGTACGCCAATGATGGCCGCGCCGACGCCGATTCCGACCGCGTCCACGAACGCAACGAACATCTGGATCCGGGCGTAGCTCACCATCGAGGACCAGCCCACCCGGCCGGCGCCGTCCGTCGCGGCGCGGGCCTTCCGTGGCAGCAGCCGCACGAGGAACGCCCAGATGCGGTCCCCTTCCAGCAGGAAGAAAATGAGGATGAACAGCGCCAGGACCAGTCCCGCGGCGAAGTGCCCCGCGGTGCTGCCAAAAGAAAGTGCTCCGCTGAGGATGCTGCTGCTGTTGTTCTGCAGCGCGTCGGTGGCATCTTTGAGGTACTGGTCGATTTGGGCTGCGGTCAGGTGCAGGGGACCGTCGGCGAGCCAGGTCTGGATCTTTTGGATGCCCGTCAGCGCCTGGCTCCATAGCTCGGAGAAGCCGGAGGCGAGCTGCCGTCCCACGAGGGCAAGGGCCCCGCCGATCAGGCCGATAAAGCCCAGGATGGTGATGGCGACGGCCAACCCGTTGGGGACACGGTTCCGCCGCAACGACCTTTTCACCGGTGCCAGCAGGCCGGCCAGCAGGGCAGCCACCATCACCGGGATCAGGAGGAAGCTGACTCTGCTGAGCAGCCATACCAGGGCGCCCGCCACGAGAATGATGAGTCCGAGGCGCCAGGACCAGGAGGCGGCGATCCGCACGCCGTAGGGGATGTCCTGGTCGATTTCGCGGTCGGTGACCGGTCGCGCCGGCGCGGGGACTGCGCCGGCGGGTGCGGTAGCGGGTACGGCGGCGGGCGGGGGGGTCAGCGGGGCGGCGTCGTCAGCTGGCGTCATAGCCCCATGATTCCCCAGCCCGGCCCGGATGCGAAACCCCGCCGTGCCCGCTCCCCGCTAAAGGGTGGCGCTGATACCCCAGGTCATGGCGAACCGCTCCCCCGGGGCCAGCCAGCGGAGACCATCGCCGCTGTTGAAGGCGTTGGCCGGCCCCGTCATCGGTTCGATCGCCACCGCCTTGGTCCGGCCGGGGAACTCGGTAGTGACAAAGACGTGGGTGTAAGGACAGTTCGTGTCCTGCCAGAGGCTCACGCTGCGGCCGTCCGGCGCGGCCAGCGTGTGGCGGGCAGCGCCGTCGTCGAACTCCAGATCGGTGTAGGCGGAATCGAGATCCAGGGCTTCCACGGGCTTCCCGGCGCGGAGGTCGAAGGTGCCGCCGACCGCTTCCGCCGAGCGCGGAATCAAACGCTCGTCCGTGACCAGCCGTGTGGCGGCACGGACGGTGATGGTCAGCTCCTCGCTGGGCACGTCCCCCAGCCGGAGGTAGGGGTGGGCGCCCAGGACGAAGGGCGCCGGTCGCTCTGCGTCGTTGGTCAGCTGCTGCCGGACCACGAGGCCCAGGTCCTCGGCGAGTTCGTACTGCACCCGATGGCGCAGCAGGAACGGATAGCCGTGCTGGGGGAACACGGCCGCTTCGAGGGTGACGGAAAATTCGGCTTCGTCGACGAGCTCGTAGGCGGCGTTGCGCAGCAGCCCGTGGCTGGCGTTGTTGCGGGATACTTCCGTGATGTCCAGCTGCTGTTTCTTGCCGTTGAGGTACCAGACACCGTCTTCCACCCGGTTCGCCCACGGCGCCAGCGTGATGCCGGACGCGCCGGGCGAAATTTCCCCGTCCCCGTAACTTTCCGTCAACTGCATCCCGCCACGGCTGTAAAGCCTCAGCCCGGCCGCCAGTTCGGTGACGACGGCGAGCGCATCACCGCGGCGCAGTTCGTATTGACGGCCGGAAGCATAACGCCGGGCAGACGTCTGCGGGGCGGGGTCGTCGGGGCCGTCGAGCTGGGGTGGGTCGGAGGGGGCAGGGGGCAGCGGGTTCATGGTCACCACCGTACCCAGCCGCACGCCGCGCCGTATACCGCGGGTCCAATGACCCGCACATATTCGGGCCCGCCACCGGCCCGCCATGGCGCTCCGGCTTGGCCTGGCCACCCGCCGGCGCCAACCCCGGGACGCCAACCCCGGGGCGCTGAGCCCGGGGTACGCAAAAGGGGCCCGCTGGTGGCAGGGCCCCTTTTGGTTAGGCTCCGGCGGCGTGGCCGCCGCTTGCAATTAGTCGTTGCCGCGAAGAATGGACAGGAGGCGGATGATCTCCACGTACAGCCACACCAGAGTCACCGTGAGGCCAAATGCTGCGGTCCAGGAGAAGCGCTGCGGGGCGCCGCTGCGGACGCCGGCTTCGATGCTGGTGAAGTCCATGATCAGGGAGAACGCGGCCAGTCCGATAGCCAGGACACCGATGAAGACGCCCAGCGGGATGCCGAAGATTTCCACCGAGGTGCGCAGGCCGAACGGCTCCTGCACGGCACCTGTCCAGACCATGACCATGTTGATGAGCGCAAAGACGGCATAGCCGATCATGGCGATCATGAAGAAGCGCATGGCCTTCGGGGTGGCACGGACCTTGCCGCTCCTGAAGAGCACCAGCGTCACGGCGAAGACAGACAGGGTGCCAATCACGGCCTGCAGGCCGACGCCCGGGTACATGTTGTCCAGGATCCGCGTCAGGCCGCCGAGGAAAAGACCCTCAAGGCCCGCGTAGGCGAGGATGAGCGCCGGGGAGGGCTGCTTCTTGAACGTGTTGACGAGGGCAAGTACAAAGCCGCCGATCGCACCGACGATCATCAGCATGTAGGCCAGGCCCTCTGCCACCAGGAGGGTGACGGCCGCGCCAGCGATGACGGCGGCGAGGCAGGCCGCGGTTTTCATGATCACGTCGTCATAGGTCATGCGGCCCGTGTCGGCGGGTCCGGCGGCGGGCCGGTTGTACATGTCCTGGAGCTGGTCCTGGGTCATACCCTGCTGGGCAGCGTTCCAGCCGGTCTGGGTCTGGCCGTACGGGGCGTGACCGGTCTGGGTCTGGCCGAACTGGTTCTGGCCGGGGGCCCGTCCGTACGCCTGCGGGGCAGGCGGTGCCTGGGTTGCTCCACGGAAGTTCTTTCCGTTGAAGACTGGGTTTCCGCCAAGTGCCATTGCGGGTGTCCTCCAGATAAAGGGGGTGGTTGATGGTCCGGTGGTGAAAAGTTTCGTGCCTTGTTACACCACGCTACCAATTCCAACAGTCGACGGGCAGGGTTAGTTCCCGCGGCCGCCGGGCCGCAACCCAACCGTGACCTCCCAGCCCCGTCTCCGCGTCCCACCCCGCAGCGGGTCCGGCAACTGTTAAGGGGCACTCCTAAACAACAAAAGTTTTCTTTAGTAGCGGTAAATCACTTAACCTACCGCGCTTCACGGTTGTTATCCGATCGCGATGTTTTGCCTGCTCCCGGCGGCATTCAATGCTCCCAACGGGCTGTAACATGGCCGCATAGGGTGACGGACATCACAAGCGTTAAGTTTTGTTATTTATTCCGCATCGCACGTCTCTACCGCATCGCAAGAAGTACTACACCTCGTCACCCTGACTGTTCGCAGCGGTTGCAATGGCGCAACCCACACCACCCCCATGTGGAGGTTTTCATTTTGAGAAGCACACCGAGAGGCCTGTCGCAGAGACGGCGCGGCAGACTGCTGAGAGCTGTGGGGGCTGTTTTTGCCGCCGTGGCCGCGCTACTGCTGATCGTCGCGCCCGCATCACAGGCCACGAGCCCCTCGCCGGCACCATCCCCGTCGGCTACCACGTTCCAAAACAGCATCAGCGGCTTCCTGCGCGGTGATGACCGGGCGCCGATTGCTGACGTCACCATCACCGCTAAGAGCAGCGATTTCACCGGAACGGCCAAATCGACCGCCAATGGTTCCTGGACCATCGGGGTGCCCACCCAGGGCACCTACGAAATCCGGCTCGACGAATCCACGCTCCCGGAGGGCATCAAGCTCGCCGACGGCCAGGAAAACCCCCGTCAAGTCACCTTCAGCCAGACCTCAAACCTCTCGGTGATCTTCGCCTTCGGCAAGGGCATCGTCGTGCAGCAACAGGACTTCGGCCAGAACCTGATCAACCGGCTCGTTGCAGGTCTGAGCTTCGGCCTGCTGCTGGCCCTGGCTTCGGTGGGCCTGTCCCTGATCTTCGGCACCACCGGGCTGACCAACTTCGCACACGGTGAAATGGTTACACTCGGCGCCGTCCTGGTGTTCGCCTTCAACGCAATGAATCTCCCGTTCTGGCTGGCCATCATCCTCGCGCTGCTCGGCGGCGGTCTATTCGGCTACGTCCAGGACGCCGGGCTGTGGAAACCGCTGCGGCGCCGCGGAACCGGGCTCGTGCCGATGATGATCGTCAGCATCGGCCTCGCCCTGGCCGTCCGCTACGTCATCCAGTTCTTCTTCGGCGGCGCCACCCAGCAGCTTCCGTTCGCCCAAAGCGCGGAAATCCAGCTCGGCCCGGTCTCCATTTCCCCCAACAACCTCTGGTCGCTCGTCATCAGCGCGGTTGTCATTGCTCTCCTCGGCGTCATCCTGCTCAAGACCCGGCTCGGAAAAGCAACCCGCGCCGTCGCCGACAACCCGGCGCTGGCAGCGGCGTCGGGCATCGACGTCGACTCCGTCATCCGGATCGTCTGGGTCACCGGCGGCATGCTGGCCTCGCTCGGCGGAATCCTGTGGGCCTACTACCGGCCCGGCGTGACCTTCGACATGGGATCGCAGATCCTGCTGCTCATCTTCGCCGGCGTCACCCTGGGCGGCCTCGGCACGGTGTGGGGTGCCCTGATCGGATCCATCATCGTCGGTATCTTCGTGGAGCTGACCACCGTGTTCGGCCTCGCCGCCGACCTCAAGTACGTGGGAGCACTGTTCATCATGATTATTGTCCTTCTGATCCGGCCCCAAGGCATCTTGGGCCGGCGCGAGCGCGTGGGTTAGGAGACAGCCATGGACTTTGGATTCATTCTTTCCAGTGCTGCCGGAGAACTGTTCAGCCCGACGACGGCGGCTTATGCACTCGCCACCCTCGGCCTCGCAGTTCACTTCGGCTACTCAGGCCTGCTCAACTTCGGCCAGGCCGGCTTCATGGCAGTAGGCGCCTACGGCTTCGCCATCTCCACTCTGTCCTTCGGCGTTCCGTTCTTCGTCGGACTGCTCATCGCAGTGGTTTGCGCCGCCATCTTCGCCCTGCTCCTGGGCATCCCCACCCTCCGTTTGCGGGCCGACTACCTGGCCATTGTGACCATCGCGGCGGCGGAAATTGTGCGCTACATCGTCACCACCAACCAGCTGACCGCCGTCACCGGTTCGGCCAACGGCCTCGCCGCCTTCGAAGGCGACTTCTACTCCATGAACCCGTTCCCGCCAGGTTCGTACATGGGAATGAACAACCGGGACTTTTTCATCCGGATCGTTGCCTGGGCCGTTGTGGCACTGCTCTGCCTGCTGGTGTGGCTGCTGATGCGCAGCCCGTGGGGTCGTGTCCTGAAGGGCATCCGCGAGGACGAAAACGCCGTCCGCTCGCTGGGCAAGAACGTGTACGCCTACAAGATGCAGGCCCTGATCATCGGCGGCGTCCTCGGCGCTCTTGCCGGAATGATCTTCACCCTCCCCCGTGGTGCGGTGCAGCCGGCCAACTACGGTACCGAGCTGACGTTCTTCCTCTACACCTGCCTGCTGCTCGGCGGCCTTGGCACGGTGCTGGGGCCGGTCATCGGCGCCATGATCTTCTGGGTGGTGCTGTCCCTTACACAAGGCATCCTCTACGGCCTGATTGAATCCGGCGCCGTCACCTGGCTCAACACGGTACAGGCCGGGCAGCTGCGTTACATCCTGGTGGGTGTGGCACTGATGCTGCTGATGATCTTCAGGCCCCAAGGTGTCCTCGGCAACAAGAAGGAGCTGGCGTTCGCATGAGCACGCAAAGCGAAAAACCCCTGCCGTCCGAAGACTCGGACACCATCGACTACATGACGGACTCGCGTCCCATCGCCGCCGGGGAGACCGCCCCCGGCTGCAAGAAGCGTGACCCGATTGTCGTCGCGGAAAACGTCACCCGCAGCTTCGGCGGCATCAACGCCGTCGACGTCGAGTACCTCGAGATCCCGCGGCACAAGATCACGGCCCTGATCGGCCCCAACGGTGCCGGCAAGACCACCTTGTTCAACCTGCTCACGGGTTTTGACACCCCCAACACGGGCAAGTGGCAGTTCGAAGGCCACAGCCTGGCCGGGGTCTCCTCCTACAAGGTGGCCCGCATGGGCATGGTCCGCACCTTCCAGTTGACCAAGGTCATGGGCAAGCTGACCGTGATGGAGAATATGCGCCTTGGCGCGTCCAACCAGGCTGGCGAGCGGCTCTCACGGGCCCTGTTCAAAGGCATCTGGGGCGGCCAGGAAAAGAAAATTACCGCAGACGCCGACGTGCTTCTGGAGAAGTTCAAGCTGGATGCTAAGAAGGATGACTACGCGGCGTCCCTCTCCGGCGGCCAGCGCAAGCTCCTGGAGATGGCGCGCTCCCTCATGGTGCGGCCCAAGCTCGTGATGCTTGATGAGCCGATGGCCGGCGTTAACCCCGCCCTGACCCAGTCGCTGCTGGACCACATCAAGAACCTCAAAGCCGAGGGCATGACCGTGTTGTTCGTCGAACACGACATGCACATGGTCCGGCACATTGCCGACTGGGTGGTGGTGATGGCCGAGGGCAAGATCGTGGCCGAAGGCCCGCCTGCCGATGTCATGAAGAACCCGGCCGTGATTGACGCCTACCTGGGCGCCCACCACGACGTCGATCTGGGCGACTCGGAAGGCATCAAAGAGCTCGCAGCCGAACTGGTGGCCGACGAGGAATCAATTGTCGGCACCGAAAACGCGGGCATCATCTCGCTCGACGTTGTCGCAAAGGAAACGGACGGTCCGGCCGGCAGCGGACCCGCGCGCGGCCGGCGCAGCGCCGAGGAGCCGCCCCCTGGCCAGCAGCCGCACAGCACAGCGAAGGACACAGAATGAGCGCCACCAGCGCGGCCCCCGCCGCTAAGCCCGTGCACGATGAGGATTCCGTCGTCAAGGTCACCGACCTGATTGCGGGCTACATCCCGGGCGTCAACATCCTCAACGGCTGCAGCATCGAGGCCCGCAAGGGTGAGCTCATCGGTATCATCGGCCCCAACGGAGCCGGCAAGTCCACGCTCCTGAAGGCGATGTTCGGCCTGGTCAAGGTCCATTCCGGTTCCGTCGTGGTCCGCGGCCAGGACATTACCGGGCTCAAGGCCAATAAGCTCGTCAGCCGGGGCATCGGCTTTGTGCCGCAGAACAACAACGTGTTTGCGGCGCTGACCATCGAAGAGAATCTCCAGATGGGCATGTTCCAGCGGCCCAAGGACTTCTCCGAGCGCTTCGACTTCGTCACCGGCTTGTTTCCGGAACTCGGCAAGCGGCGGGCCCAGCGCGCTGGATCGCTCTCCGGCGGTGAACGCCAGATGGTGGCGATGGGACGGGCCCTGATGATGGATCCGGCGGTGCTGCTGCTGGACGAGCCCTCCGCTGGCCTCTCCCCTGTCAAGCAGGACGAGACCTTCCTTCGGGTTCACGAGATCAACCGTGCAGGCGTCTCGGTCATCATGGTTGAGCAGAACGCCCGTCGCTGCCTGCAGATCTGTGACCGCGGCTATGTCCTGGACCAGGGCAAGGACGCGTACACGGGCACCGGGCGGGAGCTCATGAAGGACCCCAAGGTCATCCAGCTTTACCTGGGCACCCTCGCGGACACCGTAGAGTAACGCACCGCGCCACCAGAAGCGCCAGAAGGGCCGTCACCAGCCGGGGGCGGCCTTTCTGCGTGCCCCGCCCGCGCCGCCCGTTTCGATGCTTCCCGGCCCGTTCGGTGTACGCAAGCGTCGGGTGCACCCGGAACCGTCGAATCGGAGCGGGACAGCAGTGCGGGACAGCGGTGCGGGACAGCAGTGCGGGACAGCGGTGCGGGACAGCGGTGCGGGACAGCGGTACGGGACAGCGGTGCGGGACAGGTGCGCGGGGCGGAGCGGGGCGCTGCCGGGACGTCCCAGCCCTGTCCCTGTCCCCCCACGCAAAAGACCCCCGTCCGGTGGACGGGGGTCTTTGCTAGCTAAGGAAGGGCGAGATTACAGCTTGCCGAATTCTTCCTTCACCGGCTTGTACGTGTTGTCATCCTGGAACTCGTAGATGCCAATGTACGCCTCAGTCGGGTCACCGGCGTCGGAGAACGTTACGGGGCCGGACTGGCCGTCGTAGTCGATGTCCTTGCCCTCACGGAGCAGGGTGACGCAGGAGGGGAAATCGTTGCACTTCTCGCCAGTCTCGGAGACTGCCTTGAGCTGCGCGGCAATGTCGGTGCCCTTGGTGGTCTTGGCCGCCTCGGAGGCCAGCGCGATCAGGTTCACGGCGTCGTAGGACTCGCCTGCGTAGCTGTAATCCTTCAGTGCCGGGTCGATGCCCAGGAGCTTCTTCTTGAAGTCATCCTTGGCGAAGGTGCCCGGGATGGTGCCCTGGGCGCCCTTCAGGGTGCCTGCCTGGAAGTCCTTGCTGTAGTCGGACATGTTGCCGTCCACCATGAAGAGCTGGGTGGGCTTGACGCCCTTGCCCGTCATGAGCGGAACGATGCTCTTGGCCTGGTCGAAGGTGATCAGGGCGATGGCATCCGGCTTGGCCGCGAGGACCTTGTCAACCTGGCTGCTGAACTGGGAATCACCTTCGTTGAAGAGTTCCTGGGCAACTACCTTGCCGCCGGCCGCCTCGAACGCAGCCTGCACGTTCTTGGCAAGGCCGGTGCCGTACGCGTCATTCAGAACAATCATGCCTACGGTCTGGGCACCACAGGTGGCCATGTAGTTGCCGAGGACCTTGCCCTGAAGGACGTCCGAGGGTGCGGTACGCCAGTACAGGCCCTTGTCGTCCCAGGTGGTGAAGTCCGGGGACGTGTTGGCCGGGGAGAACTGGATGACGCCGGCGCCGGTGATCTGGTTGATGACGGTCTTCGAAACGCCGGAGGATGCGGCTCCGACGATTGCGCTGACACCCTGGCCGAGAAGTGCGCTGGTGGACTGCGTGGCGATATCGGTTTTGGTATCGCCGGAGTCGCGGTGGATTACCTCAACGGGCTTGCCCAGGACGCCGCCGGCGTCATTGATTTCCTTGATGCCAAGGTTGACACCCGCGATTTCGGGCGGGCCGAGGAACGCCAGCGACCCCGTCGTCGGCAGGAGCGAACCAATCTTGAGGGCGGTATCGGTGGTGGTGGTGGCGGCAGGGACGGACCCGCCGGCCGCCGCGGAGCTGCTGGCACCGGCAGTCGCGCTGGGCGCCGGGCAAGCGATGCCGGCGGCGTTTGCCGAGGCGCTTCCGGAGCTCGTCGACGTCGGGGTGGACGAACCACCACAAGCCGTAGCCAGAAGGGCGACGCCGATGCTAAGCGCGGTGAGCTTAGCTACGCGGGGCGCCACCTGGGGGAGTGAAGTCATTTACAATCTCCTCGATCTAAAGGTGCGAACGGCCTTTGATGCGAAAGATCAGGTGTTCCTGATTTAACTTCAAGCTAGTGCACTTCGCGCCCGATCCAAAGTGACTACGGTCACATCCTTATAACACTCGTTGCATAGAGGAAATCCGGCCGAACGTTTCGCGGGCACCGCGACGGGTGCCCCAGGTGGGACTCGAACCCACAACACGCGGATTTTAAGTCCGCTGCCTCTGCCAATTGGGCTACTGGGGCGACCGGTCCATGCTATCCCGTCCGGCGGACCCAGCGGTGCCGAATGGCGCGGCGAAGCGGAAAGTGCCGTTCACGCCGCCCGGCCAGACAGCCAGCGGAAGCACCTGGAAGTGCGCGCCCCAGGCCGGGTCGGAGCCCTGCACGCCGAGGGACGTCGAAGTGACGAAACCGAAGCGCGAGTAGTACTCCGGGTCGCCGAGCAGGGCAATGCCGCGCTCCCCCGCGGCGTTGGCCCGGGCGATCGATTCCTTCATCAGCGCACTGCCGATCCCGTGGCGCTGCAGCCGCGGCACCACGCCAATCGGCCCCAGGCCCAGGAGCTCCAGCTCGCCCGCCCAGCCCCGGGTGCACATGAGGTGGCCGACAATCCCGCCGTCGAGCTCCGCGACGATGCTGAACCCGGGCAGGTACTCCTCGCAGTCGAAGAGCCCGCGCAAAAGTTCCACCTCCGCCGGCTCACCGTCCACCGGCAGCCCGGTGACAGGGGAGGTGGCAAAGGCTGCGGCCGTCAGTTCCAGAATGGCGGGACGGTCCGCGGGTTGTTCGCTGCGCAGGACCAGCTCCGGGGCGGGCGGATGTTCGCCGCTCGCGGCCACAAGCTCGTGCAGCACCTCCAGAGCCCTGTCGGCGTCCGCTACCGGCACCAGGAGATGGTCGTGGTGGAAACCGGCCAGAACGTTGCAGCTGATTTTCGCCTCGGTCAAGGCGGTGCTGACGGCTGCCGTCAGGCCGATGGCGTCCAGCGCGGACTGCACTTGAAGAGTGATCCAGGCGCCGACGAAATCATAGTTCAGGCCCTGGTTGTCCGCGTCGGCGCGCGGCAGGACCACCGTCAGTCCCTCCGCTTCACGGACCGCGGCAGCGGCCGTCCCGGCGAGGGGCACGCCCTCGGGCCAGAGGACATACACGAATTCACCCGCACGGCGTTCCGGGTGCATGGTGGCCAACAGGGTGGAGAGGTCCTTTACAGCTGTCATGGAGCCAGTCTAGGCGCGGCCTGCGACCGGCCCGGGTGCCACCGGCTGCCGCAACCGGGATTTCCCCGCCGTCAGCAACGATTTAACCATGCCGGGTTAACAGCAGCGGCGGCCGCTCCCCACCGGGGAACGGCCGCCGTCGGCTGCTGGTGCCGGCTACTTGGAGTGGGCCGGAACGGCTTCCTGGCTTGCAGCCTTGGTGCCGTCCACTGCCGGCTTCCCAGCAGCAGGAGCGGCGGCCGGCTTGGGCGCCGGCGTCGCTGCGGCGACGAAGGCACCGCGCGGGTTGTCCAGGTCAGCGAGCTGGGTGGTGTCGCGGCCCAGGAAGAGAGTCCAGAACCAGCCGGAGATCACCCGGATCTTGCGCTCCACGGTGGGCATGGCCAGGCCGTGGTAGCCGCGGTGCGCCAGCCACGCCAGCGGACCCTTGAGCCCAATGCGGCCCAGGAGGTTGATGTTGGCGACACCCTTCCACTGGCCGAAGCCGGCGACGGCGCCCAGGTTCTTGTGCTTGTAATCTGTGAGCTCTTTGTCCCAGCGGGAGGCCCAGAGGTTCTTGGCCAGGCGCTTGGCCTGCCGCAGCGCGTGCTGGGCGTTGGGGACGCAGGTGCCGTCCGGAAGGCCACTGCCGGTCAGGTCCGGCACAGCCGCGACGTCGCCGGCAGCCCAGGCGTTCTCGATGATGCCGTCGTCGCCGGCGATGCGCAGGTCCGGGAGGACACGGACGCGGCCGCGTGGCTCCAGCGGAAAGTCCGTGGAACGAACCATGGGGTTGGCCTGAACGCCGGCGGTCCAAACGAGGGTGTCGGACCGGAACTCCTGGGCGGGCGTCTTGTCCGGGAGGTTGATGAGTTTCAGGGTGCCTTCGGCGCTGTCCAGCGAGGTGTTGAGCAGGACTTCGATGCCGCGGCTGCGCAAGTGCTCCACAACCCACTCGGCCTGCTTGGCCGTGACCTCGGGCATGATGCGGCCCATGGCTTCAACGAGGACGAAGCGGACCTCCTCCTGCTTGAGGCGGTGGTTGTTCTTGACCGCTGCGCGGGCGAGGTCTTCCATTTCGGTGATGCACTCGATGCCGGCGAAACCGCCGCCGACAACCACGAAGGTCAGGGCGCTGGCGCGTTCTGCGGGATCGGTCATCAGCGAGCCCGCTTCGATCCGGTCCAGGACCTTATTGCGCAGGGCGACTGCTTCTTCGATGGTCTTCAGGCCGATGCCCTTGTCCGCGAGTCCCTTGATCGGGAAAGTGCGGGTGATCGCGCCTGCCGCGAGGACGACGTCGAAGTAAGGAACCTCGAAGTTCTCGCCGCCGTCCGTCGGCGCCACCACGGCAGTGCGGTTCTCGTGGTCGATGGAGAGGACGCGGCCCTGGATGAGCTCGGTCTGCTTGAGGTGCTGGCGGTGCGAGACCACGGCGTGGCGTGCCTCGATGTTGCCGCCGGCAACCTCGGGAAGGAACGGCTGGTAGGTCATGTAAGGCAGGGGATCCACGACGGTGACGATGCCACCGGCATTCGCGATCTTCTTCTGCAGTTTGAGGGCTACGTACAGGCCGACGTACCCGCCGCCGACGACGAGTACCCTGGGACGGTCCTGGAGCTGGGGAGAGATTGCCATTCCCCAAGAATACCGTAGTTTGTGAAAACCTTCACTAACTACGTTCGGCCGGTGGAATCCACCGCATCGAGCACGCCGGTGTCCGGGTTTTCCTGCCCGTCGGCGCCGGTCCGTGCCGTGCGGCGGAGCTGGAAGGCGGCCGCCCCCACGATGCTGAGGAACAGTCCGCCGAAGCCCAGCACCACCATCGCCGGAAGGGCGGTGTCCAGCTCGGACGGCGGCTGCACTGGCGGGACGGTGGCCTCCGGAAGGGTGGGGGCCGCGCTGGAGGGTGCCGGCGAGGCGGGGGCGGGCGAGGTGGCCGGGTTACCCCGCCGGTTGACCCGGATCCAGTCCGCTATCGATCCCAGCGGATTGCCCCGGGTTTCGGGGACGTCGGCCGTAAGCGCCGCCTCGGCGTCGAGGACCCCGAAACCATACAGCGGGTCCTTGCCGGGCGCTCCGGTGTCCTTCGCGGTGGTGACGATGCGGTTGATGACCTGGCTGGCTGTCATGTCCGGCCACTTGGAGCGGATCAGGGCCGCGACGCCGGCGACGATGGGGGTGGCGCCTGAGGTGCCCGCCCATTCCGCGTATCCGCCGCCGGGCAGGCCGCCAATCAGGTTCTCCGCCGGGGCCGCGACGCCGATGCTGATGCCCTGGGATGAGGCGTCGGTGCTGGCAACGCCCCTGCGGTCCAGTCCCGCGACGGTCAGGACGCCCGGGATGGTGGCGGGGGCGCCGACCTGGACGTTGCCACCGCCGCGGTTGCCTGCGGCAGCGACGATCACCACGTCCTTTTGCTCGGCGTAGAGGAACGCTGCGTCCCAGCTTTGCGGCCACACCGGCGAGGTGCTGCCCAGGGAGATGTTGATAACCTGGGCACCGTTATCGACCGCCCAGCGGACGGCCTGCGGGATCTGGTCCTGATCGGTCTTGCCGCCGGGGTTCGCCGAGCCAAGCCAGGTGGATACGGACAGCAACTGAGCCTCGGGGGCCACCCCCACGACGCCATCCGGGGCGACGGACGGGCCGGCGCTGGGCGGGGCCGTTGCATCGGCGGGCTGGTGGCCGCGGCCGGCCAGCAGCGTGGCGACGAGGGTTCCATGTTCGGGCTTGGCCCCGATGCTCCGTTGGCCGTCCGGAGCACCGGCACCGGAGATGTCGACACCGCCTGCCAGTACGCCGGCGAGGTCCGGGTGCTGGCCGTCCACGCCGCTGTCGATCACGGCGACCTTGACGTTGGCGCCCTTGGACACCTCCCAGGCCTTCGTGATGCCGGATTCGGCGAGCCAGTATTCCTCGTCCCGCCACGTGTCGGCGTGGGCGGCGGAGGCAGCGGTCAGGGCGGCGGCGAACGCGCTTCCCGCCAGGGCCAGGACCAGCAGCGCGGAGCCGGTCCGGCGGAGCCGGGCTGGTGCTCCGGTCATTCGGGTCCTGCGCTCAGGGCAATGCCGTCGAGGATGTCGTGTTCGCTGGTAACGGCCGCCACCACCCGGTTCTCCGTCACGTCGGCCAAACGCTCCAGAATACGCCGCCAGATAAGGGCGCCGGCACCGATGACGTCCACGCGGCCCGGGTGCATGTAGGGCAGCGCGGCCCTTTGCGCGGCGGACATCGCCAACAGTTCGGTGCAGGCCCGGCGCGCATCATCGAGTGAGAGTTCCGTGCCGTGAATGGCTGCGGGGTCGTACTCCGGCAAGTTGAGGGCGTGGGCCGTGATGGTGGTGATGGAACCGGCCACCCCGACGACGGCGGTACTGCGGTCCAGCGGAACGGTCCGGGCCGCCTCATCGATGGCCGCGTCGACGTCGGCCTCCGCGGCGGCGATCTCGGCGGCCGTGGGCGGGTCGCTGCGCAGGTGGCGTTCGGTCATCCGGACGCACCCAATGTCGACGCTTCTGGCGGCAATCACACCGTCAGCGTTGCCCAGGACGAACTCGGTGCTGCCGCCGCCGAGGTCCACCACCAAAACGGGGTCCTGCCCGCGGCTGGGCAAAACGCTGCTGGCCCCGGCGAAGGACAGCGCGGCCTCGCTGTCTCCGGTGATGACTTCGGGTTCAACGCCGAGGATGCCGCGGATACCCTCGACGAAGACCCCCCGGTTGCGGGCATCCCGGGTGGCGGACGTCGCGACGAAACGCACCCGGGCGGCGCCGTGCCGGCGGATCTGATCGGCGTAGTCCGAGGCGGCGGCAAACGTCCGGTCCAGTGCCTCCTGGGCGAGTTCGCCGGTGGCGTCCACGCCCTGGCCGAGCCGAACGACGCGCATTTCGCGTACGACGTCGTCCAGGCGCGGGGCTCCGCCGCCCGTTTCCACGTCGGCAATGAGCAGGCGGATCGAGTTAGTGCCGCAGTCAATGGCGGCGACCCGGGTCACGTGCGGGCCCCGTTGACGCCGGCGTTGTCAGGGGTACCGGGGGTTTCGGGGGTACCGGACGCTTCGGGAGTACCGGACGCTTCGGGAGTACCGGACGCTTCGGGGGTACCGGGGGCGCCGGTGTTGGACGTGCCGCCCGCGTCCTGGCGGGTCTTGCGGACCGGGGCCGGGCGGCCCACAATTCCGGGAAGCCCTTGTGGGCCGTGCCTGCTCAGGTCCTGCGAGGGGGCCTCGCCGCCGGTGTCCCAGGCCCCGGCGCAGTAGCAGCGGTCCGTCGTCCACCATTCGGCGATGGCGTCGATGGCTTCATCGCCGAGCGGATTCACGCCGGGACCCGCAGCGAGCGAATGACCGACCAGGACATGCAGGCATTTAACCCGGGTGGGCATGCCGCCGGCAGAGATGCCGTCAATCTCAGGCACAGCGCCGATCCCGGACCTCTCGCCGATTTGGGCCCGGGACGCCAGGTAGGCCTCGTGGGCGGCGCGGTAGCGGGCTGCCAGTGGTTCATTGCCGCCGAGCCTGGTGTTCATGTCGTTCATCAGGCCCGCCGCTTCCAGCCGTGACACCGCGGCCGTGATGACCGGGTGGGTGAGGTAGAACGTCGTCGGGAAGGGCGTGCCGTTGCTCAGCCGCGGGGACGTCGCCGCCACCAGCGGGTTGCCGCAGATGCAGCGGGCGGGAATTTCCACAACGTCGCGCACCGGCCGTCCCAGTTGCCGGCTCAGGACATCGAGGTCGCGGGGCGAGGGCCGGCGGAAGTCCGCCGCGGAACGGGCGGCCTCCGGGGTTTGCGGATTTCCTGCTGTCGGGTTCTCGTCCACTCGGTTCTCCTCCATGGGCGGGGCCTTCCTGCCCTGTCTGGTTTGTCCGGCGGACAATCCTGCGGCGGGCGCCGCTTCTTAGTCTGTTGCCGAGCGCCGGATGGAGTCCCACAGGGAATCCACCCAGGGCAGGTCGGCCGGGTCCGGTTGGGACCCTGTTCCGGCCGCGCCACCGGGCGTTCCGGCAGGAAGATCACTGCCGAAAACCCAGTAGCCCGTCTCGCCGGGCATAACCATGTTAATGCGGTCGCGGGCCTGCTGCTTCACGTAGTTCGGATCCTGCCACCGGGAGACTTGGCGCTTGAGCTCGGTCTGCTGGGACTGTTTGGCGGAGATGTCGGCCTCGAGGGCCGCGATTTCGGCGCGCTTTTCGAAGTAGATTTTGACGGTGGGAGCCAGCATGATGGTGATGGCAATCATGACAACGAACAGCGCCAGCATGCGGCCGGAGAAAGCCTTCGCGGGCACGGGGTTAAGGTGCTCCCCCGTTACGGCGCCGTCCTTGGATGGTTTGGCCGTGCCGGGGCTGGCGGCTCGCTGGGTGCCGGGGCTGGCGGCTCGCTGGGTGCCGGGGCTGGCGGCTCGCTGGGTGCCGGGGCCCTCGGGCGCGGGACCGGATGCACCGGTGTTCTTGACAGATGCGTTCTTGGCGGATGCGTTCTTGGCGGTGGTGTTTTTTGGCACCGTGCGGGCCGGAGCGGCGTTGGTCGGCGCGTGGTCCTGCCGGGCAGGCTCCCGCGGGTCAGTGCCTGGCCGGGGCACGGCGGCCCTGGCTGGTGCGTTGGTGCCTTGGTGGGCGTGGGCTGCACGGGAACTGCCAAAATCAGCCTGGATGACGGCTCCGCCGTCGACCGTGTCCGGAGACTTGGGGGCCGCAGGCGTGGCCCGGGGAACCTTGGGTCGGCGGGTAACCATGACACTCCTGTAATGCCAGGTTCTCCCCCGGCTGGCTTGCTGCGTTCAGTACTGATCCCCGTGGCCGCGGCCCGGCACCGGCGTGGATCCGGCGGTACGGACCCCGAAGGAACGCACAAAGGAACCGGTGGCCATGGTCTGTCAACCATAGCCACCGGTTCACGGTTCCTGCTGCTACTGGCTCTTGAAACGCGGGAAGGCGCTGCGTCCGGCGTACCGGGCGGCGTCGTCGAGTTCCTCTTCGATGCGCAGGAGCTGGTTGTACTTGGCGACACGCTCGGAACGGGCCGGGGCGCCGGTCTTAATCTGGCCCGCGTTGGTGGCAACGGCGATGTCAGCGATCGTGGTGTCCTCGGTCTCGCCGGAGCGGTGCGAGGTGATGGTGGTGTACCCGGCGCGCTGGGCGAGGGACACGGCATCGAGGGTCTCGGTCAGGGACCCGATCTGGTTGACCTTCACCAGCAGCGAGTTGGCGGTCCGGGAATCGATGCCGGTCTGCAGGCGCTCCGGGTTCGTGACAAAGAGGTCGTCACCGACAATCTGGACCTTGTCACCGATGGCGTCGGTGAGGGTCTTCCAGCCGTCCCAGTCGTTCTCATCCAGCGGGTCCTCGATGGACACCAGCGGGTAGTCGGCGACGAGCTCGGCGTAGTAGGAGCTCATCTCCGCGGAGCTCAGCGACTTGCCTTCGAACTGGTAGGCACCGTCCTTGAAGAACTCGGAGGAAGCGACGTCCAGGGCCAGGGCGATGTCCTGTCCCGGGGTGTAACCGGCGTTGCGGATGGCTTCCTGGATGAGGTCCAGGGCTGCGCGGTTGGACGGCAGGTTCGGTGCGAAGCCGCCTTCGTCGCCGAGACCGGTGGACAGGCCCTTGGCCTGCAGGACGGCCTTGAGTGCGTGGTAGACCTCTACGCCCCAGCGGAGGCCTTCGGAGAAGGTCTCGGCACCGAGCGGAACAACCATGAATTCCTGGATGTCGACGTCGGAGTCCGCGTGCGAGCCGCCGTTGAGGATGTTCATCAGCGGCACGGGCAGGATGTGGGCGTTCGGTCCGCCGAGGTACTTGTAGAGCGGCAGGTCAGCGGACGCCGCGGCAGCGTTGGCCACGGCCAGGGAGACGCCGAGAATGGCGTTGGCGCCAAGCTTGCTCTTGTTGGCGGTGCCGTCGAGGTCGATCATCGACTGGTCGATGCTGCGCTGGTCCGTGGCGTCGAACCCGATCAGGGCCGGGGCGATCTGGTCGATGACCGCGTCAACGGCTTTCTGGACGCCCTTGCCGAGGTAGCGGCCCTTGTCGCCGTCACGGAGTTCGACGGCTTCGTGCTCGCCGGTGGAGGCTCCGGAGGGAACTGCTGCGCGGCCGATCTGGCCGTCCGAGAGCAGGACTTCAACTTCTACAGTGGGGTTGCCGCGGGAATCGAGGATCTCGCGGGCGTGGATGGCATCGATAAGCGCCATGGATAGGCTCCTTTGGTGAAGCGATCTGCTGGAAACTGATGGGAATTTAGCTCAGAAACGGACGTCCTCGTCGGTACCTAGCCTAGTCGAGAGTGGGATAGGTTACGTAAAACCCATCCAACACCCGGACGCCTTACGGGCAGTTACGGGGCCGGCCGGCCTGGAAACGACGGTTGGCGCCGCGCAGGGCACGCTCGGCATCGAGCCCCTGGTCCCGGGCGGCCGCGGCGATGGCAAAGAGCAGGTCTCCGAGGTCCTCTTCCGACGCCGGGATCTCCACCGGGACCGTGGCTGCCGGGAAGCCCGCCCGCCCGGCGCGGTCTTGAAGTTTCTGCGCCCGGGCCAGCGCCGGCAGGGCGGCGGGAACACCATCGAGGGGACCCTTGGCGCCCGGGCCGGCGCCGCTGGAGTGCAGGACCTGTTCGGAGCGTTTTACCGCGTCCCAGGTCCGGACGATCTCCTCCACCGTCGCTGGGAAGGTCTCCTGCAGTGAACCGTCCGGGCGGAACACGTGCGGGTTGCGCCGGATCATTTTGGCGGACAGGCCGCGGGCGACGTCGTCAAGGTCGAAGGCGCCGCGCTCCTGGGCAAGCCGGGCATGAAGGACCACCTGCAGCAGGACGTCGCCCAGTTCGGCCTGCAGTTCGTCGTCGCTGGCTCCCGTTTCAATGGTTTCGGCGACCTCGAATGCCTCCTCGAGGAGGTACTCCACAAGGGATTCGTGCGTGAGGGCGGCCATCCAGGGGCAGTGGGCGCGCAGGTCGGCAAGGATACCGACCAGCGCGCCCACGGCGTTGTCCTTCTTAGCCAAGGTTCTTAGCCCAGGTCGGCGTAGGCCTCGTTGATGTATTCGACGAGGGCTTCCTTTTCCTCAAGCGGCAGGAACGCAGCCTCCGCGGCGTTCAGCGTCAGCTCCAGCAGGTCATCGAGATCGTAGTCGAACGTCTCGACCAGCAGCTCGAATTCGTCCGTGAGGGTCACGCCGCTCATGAGCCGGTTGTCCGTGTTGATGGTGACGTTGAAGCCGAGCTGGTAGAGCATGTCCAGCGGGTGGCTTTCGATGCCCTCGCCGAAGCCTGCCACAGCGCCGGTCTGCAGGTTGGAGGAGGGGCAGATTTCCAGGGCGATTCCGCGGTCGCGGACCCAGCTGGCGAGCTCTCCCAGCGTGACCATGCCGATGTTGTCGTCGACGCCGTCACTGCTGTCATTGAATTCGCCGGCGCCGTCTTCCGCGTCGTCGAACTCCACGGTGACGTCTTCGGCGATCCGGACGCCGTGGCCCAGGCGCAGGGCCCGGCCGTCCACCAGGGCGGACTGGATACTCTCAAGCCCGGCAGCTTCTCCGGCGTGGACCGTGACCGGGAAGTTGTGCTGGGCGAGGTAGGTGAAGGCGTCCTTGAACCGGGACGGCAGGAAGCCGTCCTCCGCACCGGCGATGTCGAAGCCCACGGCCCCGTTGTTGCGGTGCCGGACGGCCAGCTCCGCAATCTCCTGGCCGCGGTCGGCATGGCGCATGGCCGTGATGAGCTGGCCCACCTGGATGTCGCGGCCGGTTTCGGCCACGGCGTCGACGCCGGCGTCCAGGCCCGCCTGCACGGCGTCGACGACGTCGTCCAGGCTCAGGCCCTGCTGGAGGTGCTGCTCGGGGGCCCAACGCACTTCGCCGTAGACGACGCCGTCCTCGGCAAGGTCTTCAACGAATTCTTTGGCGACGCGGAAAAGGCCGTCCTTGGTCTGCATCACGGCGATGGTGTGATCGAACGTCTCGAGGTAGCGGACCAGCGAGCCGGAGTTGGCGGATTCGCGGAACCACTCCCCCAGGGCGACCGGATCAGTGGAAGGCAGGGTGTGTCCCACGGCTTCAGCAAGTTCAATGATGGTGGCCGGGCGGAGTCCGCCGTCCAGGTGGTCGTGAAGGGAAACCTTGGGAAGGCCCTTCAGGTCAAAGTCGAGGTCAGGGGCAGCGTCAAGAATTATCTCAGTCACGTTCCCACCTTAGGGTTGGCAGCGCTGAAGTACCAGCCGGTCAGCCGCCCGCGGCCACGCCGGCCGGTGCAGCGGCGGCGGGATCAGGCCTCGACGTCGGCCGGTGCTGCGAGCTGCGGTGAGCCCGGGGCGGGTCCGGAGTCCCGGCTGCTTGCCGGCGGTCCGCCGGTTCCGGCGTGGGAACTCTTGGCTTCGGCCGTCCGGGACGCGGCCCGGCCGGCGGAGGACGTGGCACCCCGGGTGTCGCGCCAGCGGTGCAGCCAGGTCAGCAGATGGTCGATCACGATGCCGAGCACAATGGCGAAGGCGATGGCGATGCCCACCCCGAGCAGCGGGTGGTCATGGACCCAGTTGCCGGCGATGATGCCGACTCCGGCGGAGTAAACCACCCAGGTGATGGAAGCGATGATATCCAGGATGACGAAGCGGCGGCGCGGGTAGGCGGTGGTGCCCGCGATCCAGTTGACGGCGACCCGGCCGACCGGGATGTAGCGGGCGGTGAAGATCAGCATGGCGCCGCGCTTGTCCAGTTCATAACGAGCCCAGTTCAGTGCCCGTTGGACTTTGGGTTTGCGCATCCAGCGGAAGCGCTCGACCCCGACGTGCCGGCCCAGCAGGTAGGCCATGTTGTCCCCGGCAATGGCTCCCAGGGCTGCCGCCGCCATGACGAACCACATGTTGGGTTCGCCCGACGTCACGGACAGGGCACCCAAGGCGACAATCAGAGTTTCACTGGGCAGAATCGGAATGAAGCCGTCGATGAAGCAGAAGATCGTGAGAATCGGATAAATCCACCATTGTCCCGCGGCGTGAAGAATAGCCTCATTGATGAATTCCACGCGGGCGTTGCTCCTAGGAAAGTGATGGAAAGCGCTCTTCAGTGTCCCATGACGGACCGTGATGCGCTACGTTCGCCTGCAATAAATCTCGGGTAACTGAGGGTTCCCTCTCAGGAGGTTTCGGCGGGCGGGGACGGCTGACCGGCGTCCCCGGGCAGTGTTCCGCGGAGCTTGCCGATGACGACGTCCAGCAGGACCCCCAGTCCAATGGCGCAGACAACGGCGGCGACGACGGCGAGCAGGTGGTTCTCCGCGAACCATTGGCCAAAGAACAATCCAATGGCGACCGAATAGGCGGCCCACAGCACCGCGGAAAGCACCGTCAGCGCGACGAAGCGGGGCCGCGGGAATCCGGTGGCTCCGGCGGTCAGGTTGACCGCCACCCGGCCGATCGGCACGAACCGCGCAACGAGGATCAGGGAGGCGGGCCGCTTCCGCAGCTCCGCCCCGGCCCAGCGGAACGCCCGCTGCATGCGGTTCCCGCGCATCCATGCCCAGCGCCGGGTTCCGGTGTTGCGGCCGAGCAGGTAGGCAATGTTGTCGCCGAGGAACGCTCCCGCGGCGGCCGTCGCCGCCAGCAGCGCCACGTTGGGAACTCCGGCGCCGGCGGCCACTGCGGCGAGTCCCACCACCACGGACTCGCTGGGAATCGGCGGGAAGAAGCCGTCAATCACGCAGCAAGCGAAGACGAGGATAAGTACCCACGGTTGCCCTGCGGCGGCCAGGATGAAGTCGTTGATTGCCTGCACAGTTTCCTACCAATCAACGGGGGCACAGTTGTGGTGCCAGTGTACTTCCGGCACCTCTTCGTTGCCCTGCCACTTGGAGTGGTTAAACCAGGGGTATGGGGACTCCAGGTGATAGGGCAACCGGGGTATCTAGGCGATGCGGTCGATGATGAGCTGCTGCGCCGGGCGGGAGCCGTCGGAGGCAATGACGACGGCGTGCTCCAAGGCCTCTTTGGCCCGGTCGAACTTCTCCGGGGTGTCCGTCAGGAGCGTCATGAGCGGTTCGCCGGCTTTGACCGTGGCGCCGGGCTTGGCGTGCATCCGCACCCCGGCGCCGGCCTGGACCTGGTCTTCCTTGCGCGCCCGTCCCGCGCCGAGACGCCAGGCTGCGACGCCGACGGCCATCGCGTCGAGTTCCACCAGCACCCCGTCGGCCGGGGCGTAGATCACCTCGGACTCTCTGGCGACCGGGAGCGTTGCCCGCGGGTCACCGCCCTGCGCCTCGATCATGCGGTTCCAGACGTCCATCGCCCGGCCGTCGCGCAGCGCGGCCCGGGGATCGGCGTCGTGGACACCTGCGCAGGCGAGCATCTCCTCGGCCAGCCGCACGGTCAGTTCGACGACGTCCTCCGGACCGCCGCCGGCCAGCACCTCCACCGACTCCTGGACCTCTATCGCGTTTCCGGCGGTGAGGCCCAGGGGGGTGTTCATGTTGGTCAGCAGGGCAACCGTATTAACCCCGGCGTCCTTCCCCAGGGCCACCATTGTTTCGGCGAGTTCGCGGGCGCGGGCCTCGTCTTTCATGAACGCCCCGCTGCCCACCTTGACGTCCAGCACCAGCGAGCCCGTGCCTTCGGCGATTTTCTTGCTCATGATCGAGGACGCGATCAGCGGGATGGCCTCAACGGTGCCCGTGACATCGCGGAGGGCGTAGAGCTTCTTGTCGGCGGGGGCCAGCCCGGCGCCGGCTGCGCAGATGACGGCTCCGACGTCCTGGAGCTGGGCCAGCATCTCCTCGTTGCTCAGCGCGGCGCGCCAGCCGGGGATCGCTTCGAGCTTGTCCAGGGTGCCGCCGGTGTGGCCCAGGCCGCGGCCGGAGAGCTGCGGCACGGCAACCCCGAAGACCGCCACCAGGGGGGCCAGCGGCAGGGTGATCTTGTCCCCGACGCCGCCGGTGGAGTGCTTGTCGGACGTGGGCTTGACGCTGCCGTCGGGGCGGCGAAGGCTGGAGAAGTTCATCCGCTCACCGGACGCGATCATCGCCGCTGTCCAGCGCGAGATCTCGGCCCGGTCCATGCCGTTGAGCAGGATCGCCATGTTCAGGGCCGCCATTTGCTCGTCGGCGATCGCCCCGCGGGTGTACGCATCGATGGTCCAGTCGATCTGGGCGGGGCTCAGCACGCCCTTGTCGCGTTTGATGCGGATGATGTCGACGGCGTCGAACGATTCGGTCGTGCTGGTGGATCGGGTCGGAAGGGTCATCGGGTTTCCTCCAGGTGGTGGGGGCCAAAGGCGTCGGGAAGGACCTGGTCCATGGTCTTGATTCCCTGGGTGGTCATGAGCTCCATGTCCGGAGCCCGGAATTCGTACAGCAGTTGCCGGCAGCGCCCGCACGGCATGAGGACAGTGCCGGCGGCGTCCACGCAGTAGAACGCCCGGAGCAGGCCGCCTCCGGTCATGTGCAGATTGCCGACGAGGGCGCACTCGGCGCAAAGCGTCAGCCCGTAGCTGGCGTTCTCGACATTGCAGCCGCTCACTATCCGGCCGTCCGCGGTGAGGGCCGCCGCTCCCACCGCGAACTTCGAATACGGCGCATAGGCGTTCCCCATGGCCGCCACCGCGGCGGTTTCGAGGGCGGCCCAGTCGACGTCGTTGCTGTCCACGGTCAACCCTTCACGTACGGTATGCCGCTGGCGGCCGGGGGCCGGGAACGGCCGACGAGGCCGGCGACGGCGAACACGGTCACGAGGTAGGGCAGCATGGCCATGAACTGGCTGGGCACCGGGGTGCCGATGATGGTCACGATGCTTTGCAGGTTGTCAGCGAACCCGAACAGCAGCGCGGCGAAGAACGCCCCGATCGGATTCCAGCGTCCCAGGATCATCGCGGCCAGGGCAATGAAGCCGCGGCCGCCGGAGATTTCCTTGGTGAAGCTGTCGATCGCGACGAGGGTGAAGAAGGATCCACCAATGCCGGCGACAGCGCCGCCGAGAGTGACGTTCCAGAAACGGGTCGCGTTGACCTTGATGCCGAGGGTATCGGCTGCCTGCGGGTGTTCGCCGACGGAGCGGACCCGCAGGCCCCACTTTGTTTTGAACAGCCCGATCCACACCACGATCACGGCCACGTACATCAGGTAGCCCACGACGGACTGCTTGAACAGGATGGGTCCGAGAACCGGGATGCTGGACAGCACCGGAATGTCGATGATGGGCAGCCGGCCCGGGGAGTTGAACATTTCCTTGTCCGCCTGCATGACAGTGCTGAAGAGGAAGCCCGTGAGGCCTGAGATCAGGACGTTGAGGACCACGCCGACGATGATCTGGTTGACCACGTATTTGATGCTGAAGACGGCCAGCACCATCGAGACGAGGGCGCCGGCGACGGCTGCCGCCAACAGGCCCAGGTAGGGGTTGTTGGTGATACTGGCGATGATGGCGGCCGTGAAGGCGCCACCCAGGAGCTGGCCTTCGATGGCGATGTTCACCACGCCGGAACGTTCGCAGAGGACACCGGAAAGGGAGCCAAAGACGATCGGAACGGCGAGGGTCACGGACCCGGCGATGAGGCCGGCGAGCGAGATGCTGGGGGTCCGTGCGCCACCGACCACCCAGATCAGGAACGCCACCACGAACAGCACCGTGAACAGGGCGGGCAGCCAGCGCGGGGGCCGGGCGTTCTTGGTTTTCAGGAACATGGCGTAGCCGGCGAGGCCGAGCATGATCACCGAGAGCACGATCCCGGCCAGGAAGGCCGGCACCTCGATCGCGGGGAGCTGGAAGAAGTCACCGCCGGAGGAAATGCCGAACTTGGCGGTCGCGTGCGGACCCAGCAGGCCGAAGAAGACGAACGCGACGACGGCCAGCACCAGCAGTGTGACCGGCAGCTTCCAGGTCACGGGCTTGGCGGATACCGTCGGTTTGCGGTTCCTGTCCGATTTTGCCGGCCCCTGTTGTGGCTTTCCGGACCCTCCGGGGACGGGCGAGGTTACTGTTGTGCTCATGCTGCACCTCCGGTGGCTGCTGCCTTCTGGGACTTGCCGGCGGTTGCGGCTTTTTTCTTGCGCGGATTGAGCCCGAAGACTGCCCGGACCAGCGGGGGTGCCGCGATGAACAGCACGATGAGCGACTGGACCACCAGCACGATGTCGATGGGCGTTCCGGTCTGGATTTGCATCTGGACGGCGCCGGCGCGGAAGGCACCAAACAGGAGGCCGGCGGCGAAGGTGCCCCACGGCGTCGAGCGTCCCAGCAGCGCGACGGTGATGGCGTCAAAGCCGTACGTTGCCGCGACGCCGTCGGTGAGCACCTTTTCGGTTCCGGCCACCTGGGCGACGCCGGACATGCCGGCCAGGGCACCCGCGATGGCCATCACGAGGATGGTGGCGCGGGGAACATTGATGCCGGCGGTGAGGGCCGCCTTGGGGTTGGCTCCCACTGCGCGGAATTCGAAGCCGAGGGTGGAGCGGTTCAGCAGCCACGAAACGAGGACCGTGGCCGCGATGGCCAGCAGGAAGCCGATGTGCAGCCTGTACTGGCTGCCGAAGATCTGCGGATACACGGCGGACGCGTCCAGGATCGGTGAGATCGGGGTGGTCTCCCCCGGCCGCTGGAATGCAGGAGTGTCCAGGAGGTACCGCACCAGATAGAGGGCGATGTAGTTGAACATGATGGTCACGATGACCTCATGGGCTCCGGTTCTGGCCTTGAGGACGCCTACCAGGCCGCCCCAGACGGCTCCGCCGATGATGCCGGCGATCAGGACGAGCAGCAGGTGCAGGCCCATGGGGAGCTCCAGCGCGAATCCCACCCAGGCCGCCAGGATGCCGGCCATGATGATCTGGCCCTGGGCACCAATGTTGAACAGGCCGGCGCGGAACGCCAGTGCCACGCCGAGGCCCGCGGTGATCAGCGGGGTGGCGATGGTGAGGGTTTCCATGAGCGGGGCGAGCTGTCCGCCCACGCCGGTTCCCCGGGGGTTGAAGACGGAGCCCTGGAAGAGCGCGACGTAAGAGCTGGTCGCTGCTGACCAGACGGCGGCGAGGAAGTCGGCGGGCCGGGCGAAGAAGTAGCCCGCCGTCGCCGCGACCTGCTTGTCCGTGCTGGCAATGAGCAGCCCGCCAAGGATCAGGGCAAGCAACACGGCCAGGATGGTCACAATGCCGTTGCCGGTGAAGATCTGGCGCAGCACCGAGTCGGCGTCCTCGTCCCCGGGGAGGGAGCCGCTCTGGGCGGACACGGGAACCGCCGATGGCCGCATGGCCCCGCCGGCGGTGTCCAGCGACACGGCAAGGCCTGCGTCCTTGACCGGCGCGCCGGCCTCGGGTGCGGGCGCCTGCGTTGCCTGCGCGTCCGGGGTGGCCTGCGCGTCCGGGGTGGCCGGGGCAGCCGCGGGCAGCGCGTCCGGACTCCGGTGCGGGTCCGGTCCAGCCGGGCGTCCCGGCTCGTTGTTCTCACTCATGGTCTTCTCCTACGGCGCCGGAGCGGAACTCCTGCACAGGCCGGGCGGCGGTCGCCTGATTCGTTGCGGGGGGCGCGGCGGGGTGGTCCGCCGGGCTGAGGACTGCGTGTTTGCTCGCGGTGTCGGCGTGGGCCTCCTGCGGGGACAGCCCAGCCATCATCAGGCCGAGCACGTCCCGTCCGGTGCCGGCCGGGACAATCCCGACCAGTTTGCCTTTGTACAGGACGGCGATCCGGTCGGCGAGTTCGATCACTTCGTCCAGTTCGGTCGAGACGATCATCACGGGGGTGCCGTGGTCCCGCTCAGCCACAATGCGCTTGTGCAGGAACTCGATGGAGCCGACGTCCACTCCGCGGGTGGGCTGGGAGGCGATGAAGAGCCGCAGCGGCCTGGACAGTTCCCGGGCCATGACAACCTTTTGCTGGTTGCCGCCGGAGAGGGTGCCGGCCGCGAGCGAGCCCGAGGGGGTGCGCACGTCGAATTCATCGATCCGGGTCTTGGCGTTCTCCAGAACCTTGGCCGGGCTCATGCTGATGCCCTTGGCGAACGGGGCCTGGTCATAGCGGTCGAGAATCAGGTTCTCGGCAATCGAGAAGGAGCCGATCAGGCCGTCAACGGAGCGGTCTTCCGGGACGAACCCGACGCCGGCGTTGAGGACGTCCTTGACGCTGCGGCCGACGAGTTCGTCGCCGTCGAGCAGGATGGATCCGTGCACGCGGTCCTGAAGGCCCAGGATGGCTTCGGTCAGTTCCGTCTGCCCGTTGCCCTGGACGCCGGCGACGGCGAGGATCTCACCGCGCGCGATGTCAAAGCTGATGCCGTCCACGACGTGCTGGCCGCTGGGCGCGATCACCGTGAGGTCCTTGACCTGGAACGTCGTTTCCTGGGGCTTGGCCGGGGCCTTGTCCAGGGTCAGGTTCACGGCCCGGCCTACCATCATGGAGGCCAGTTCAGTCGTCGAGGCGCTGGGATCGGCGGTACCGACCACCTTGCCCCGCCGGATCACGGTGATGGTGTCCGAGACCGCCTTGACCTCGCGGAGCTTGTGCGAAATGAAGACGATCGAGGTGCCGTGGCTCTTGAGCTGGCGCATGATGTCCAGCAGCTCGTCGGTGTCCTGCGGGGTCAGCACGGCCGTGGGTTCGTCGAGGATGAGCACCTTGGCGTCGCGGACCAGGGCTTTGATGATTTCGACGCGCTGCTGTACCCCCACCGGGAGGTCCTCAACCAGCGCATCGGGATCGACGTCAAAGCCGTAGCGGTCGGAGATCTCCTGGATTTTCCGCCGGGTATCATCCAGGTTCAGGAATCCGCCGGCCTTGGTGGTTTCTGCTCCCAAAGCGACGTTCTCGGCGACGGTGAAGACGGGGACGAGCATGAAGTGCTGGTGGACCATGCCGATGCCCGCGGCCATGGCATCGCCCGGGCCGCGGAAGGTGACGGCCTTGTCATCGACCAGGATCTGGCCCTCGGTGGGTTCGTACAGCCCGTACAGGACGTTCATCAGCGTGGACTTGCCCGCGCCGTTTTCGCCGAGCAGACAATGAATCTGCCCGGGTTCAACCACCACATCGATGTGGTCGTTGGCTACCAGGGAGCCGAAGCGTTTGGTGATCCCCTTGAGTTCAAGTTTCAAAACTCTGACCAATCTCGAGGTTTCCGGACGTCTCGGCCGGACGGATGATGGGGCTGCAGGAACAGCCTAGTGCCTGCAGCCGGAAGCTAAATCTGTCCGCTCAACGAAAAGCGCCACAGCCCGTGCGGTGGTTGACCGGACGGGCCGTGGCGCTTGGCGGCGGAAGTTAGACCTTCGGGCTGGCTGCGGATTCAACCTTCAGCTTGCCGTCGGCGATGTCCTTCTTGATCTGCTCCAGCTGGGTTTTCAGCTCGGCCGGAACTGCGGAGTCCAGGTCGTGGAACGGGGCCAGCTGCACGCCGTCGTTCTTGAGGGTGCCAACGTACGGCGTGTTGGTGAACTTGCCGTCCTTGTCCTCGGAGACAACGGTCTCAACGGCCTCGCCCATCTGCTTCATGACGGAAGAAAGCATGATGTCCTTGTAATCCGGTGCCGTGAGGAAGCCGTCGGAGTCAACCCAGATGAGCTTGACGTCCTTGCCTGTGGCCTTGGCTTCCTTGAGGGCTGCGCCTGCGCCCTTGCCGACCGGACCGGCGACGGGCATGACGATGTCCGCGCCCTGGTCCAGGAAGTTCTGGGTGAACTGCTTGCCCTTGTCCTGCTTTTCGAAGTCGCCGGTGAAGGAACCGTCCTGCTTGGCCTTGTCCCAGCCCAGGACCTTGACGTCCTTGCCGTTCTTCTCGTTGTAGTACTTGACGCCGTCGGCGTAGCCGTCCATGAAGATGGTCACCGTGGGGATCTTGATGCCGCCGAAGGTGGCGACCGTTCCGGTCTTGGTGGTGCCGGCCGCGAGGTAGCCGGCCAGGAAGGCGGCCTGGGCGGTGTCGTAGATGATCGGCTTGACGTTGCTGATCGGGGTTTCGTAGCCGAAGTCGATGATGGCGAAGTGCTTGTCCGGGTTCGCCGTGGCCTGGGCCTTGGTGGCGTCGCCGAGCAGGAAGCCCACCGTGACGGTCAGGTCGCAGCCGGCGGTGACCATGGCGCGCAGGTTCGGCTCGAAGTCGTTGTTGGTTTTGGACTCGGCCTGGTTGACCTTGATGCCAAGATCCTTTTCAGCCTTCTTCAGTCCCTCGTAGGAGGACTGGTTGAAGGACTGGTCGTCGAATCCGCCCGAGTCGGAGACGATGCAGCCGGTGTAGTTACTGGCCGAGGCGCTGGCGGTGCTGCTGGCCGTCGGTGCGGCCCCGCAACCGGACAGCAATAGTGCAGCCGCGCCGGCGGTGGCGACTCCTGCCACGGAACCGCGCTTGAAGGTTGCACGCAGAGAGTTCTTCAATTTTCCTCCAGGAAGAAAGAGTAGGCGCTACGACGGAGCTCAATGAGTGTCTGTTGGCGGGGTTGCCGCTGAAACGCTGTTTTCACTGATGGGATTCGCAGCACTGCGCCGAAGCGCACTGATGGAAGCAACTTTAGTGTCCTGGAACACGTCCGGGTTGCAGAGTTCACAGCTATTCCACAGATTGTTGAGAACTTGTTACCAAGCGGTAGACGCAGGAAGCCCCGTACCGGGACATTCCGGTACGGGGCTTGCAGCCTGCGGGCAGGCGGGGTGTGCGGTTAGAGCCGGACCAGCATCTTGCCGGTGTTGGCGCCGTCCAGCAAATCCATAAAGGCCTGCGGGGCGTTCTCCAGGCCGTCCACGATGGTTTCGTCGTAGCGCACGGTGCCGTCTGCGATCCAGCCGGACATGGTCTCGACGAACTCGGCCATGTACTGCCAGTACCCGCCGACCAGGAAGCCCTTGAGCGTGAGCCCCTTGCCAATGGCCTGCATCAGGTTCCGCGGGCCCGACGCGGGCCCGGTTGAGTTGTACTGCGAAATGGCGCCGCACATGGCCACCCGGCCACCCGCGGTGAGCGCGGACAGCGCGGCTTCGAGGTGTTCCCCGCCGACGTTGTCGAAATACACGTCGATTCCGCGGTCGCCGGCGGCTGCGGCCAACTGCTCGGCCACCGGGCCGTCATGGTAGTTGAAGGCCGCGTCGAAGCCGAGCTCCAGCAGCCGCGCCACCTTGTCCGCGGAACCGGCGCTGCCGATCACGCGGGAGGCGCCCATGGCCTTGGCGATCTGCCCCACGAGGGAGCCGACGGCACCTGCGGCGCCGGAGACAAAGACGACCTCTCCGGCTTTGAAGTCGGCAACCTTGAGCAGGCCGGCGTAAGCCGTCAGGCCGGTCATCCCCAGCGCGCCGAGGAACGCTGAGGCGGGCGCCAGATCCGTGCGGGCCGGCGTGGTGGCGCCGGCGTCGAGCACGGCGTATTCGCGCCATCCCAGTGAATGGACGACGGCGTCGCCCACCTTACGGTCCGCGGAACGGGACGCGATGACCTCGCCGACGGCACCGCCGTCGAGCGCGGCGTCCAGGGCGAAGGGCGCCGAGTAGGACTTGACGTCGTTCATCCGGCCCCGCATGTAGGGGTCCACGGAGATGAAGAGGTTGCGGACCAGGACCTGGCCGTCCTGGAGTTCGGGCAGTGCCGACTCGGCGAGGCGGAAGTTCTCCGGGACCGGCTTGCCGTGCGGACGGGACGCCAGCTGGATCTCCCGCGTGATGGCGGGCAGGGCGGCGGTTTCGGTGTGGGTGCTCATGCGGCGACCTCCAGAAGGGTGATGTCAACAGTGATGTTGCCACGGGTGGCATTGGAGTAAGGGCATACCTCGTGGGCTTTGGCCACGAGGGTCTCGGCGGTTGCGCGGTCCACGGCCGGCAGGGCGATTTCGAGTTCGGCGGCGATGCCGTAACCGGCTCCGTCGGCCAGGGCGCCCAGGTGGATCTTTGCGGCGACGGCGGAATCCGTCAGATCGGCCTTGTGCTGGCGTCCGACGAGGCGCAGCGCGGAGTGGAAGCAGGCCGCGTACCCGGCGGCGAAGAGCTGCTCGGGGTTGGTGCCCTCGCCGTTGCCGCCGAGTTCCACCGGGCTGGCCAGGGTGACGCTGAGTTTGCCGTCCTTGGTGACGGCGGTGCCGTCGCGGCCTTCGCCCGAGGCCAGGGCCTCGGCTGTGTAGAGAGTCTTCATGGATGATCCAATCTGTAGCGGGCGGGTGGAAGTCAGTTGGTGGACGTCAGTTGGTGGACGTCAGTGCGGGCCGTGCAGGGCGGCAGCCAGCTTTTCCAGCGTCCCGCGGAGCTGGTCCAGCTCGGCGGGGGCAAGGCCGGCGGCGTCGGCGAGCTGCTGCGGAAGGCCGGCGGCCCGGGCGCTGAGGGCGGAGCCGGCGTCGGTCAGGAAAACCTCAACCCGGCGCTCGTCCGCCGCAGACCGGCGCCGCTCCACGAAGCCCTGGGACTCGAGCCGCTTCAGCAGCGGGGAGAGCGTCCCGGAGTCCAGGCCCAGCTCCTCCCCCAGTCCACGGACACTGCGGGGGTCCTCTTCCCACAGCACCAGCATGACCAGGTACTGCGGGTAGGTCAGGCCAAGTTCCTGGAGCATCGGCCGGTATGCCGCGGTAGCGGCCCGGGACGCCGAATACATGGCGAAGCACAACTGCCCGTTCAGGCGGAGCGCTTCCGACCCGGCATTGCGGGTTCCCTCTGGCGTGGTCATGAATCCAGCGTACGCCACAATTTCATTGTGCACAACTTAGTTGTGCACAATCTTGTCGCCGCGACGTCCGCCGCACCCCGGGCTGCAATCGGGTCCAACGGCGCGGGCACCCGTCGGATTCCCCATGTTCGCCGGGCCCGACGGCGTGTCGTCCCGCCCGCCCGGCGCCGTCCCGGCACAGGTGGGGAAACCCGGCGGGACGTCCACGTCGCGGAGGCCGGAGCGGCACTGCTGGCTAGAGGTCGCGGAGGGTGCGCAGGGCTGCGGCGGTGAGGACCTTCACGCCCAGGCCCAGGGCGCGTTCGTCCAGGATGTAGTCGCCGCGGTGGAGGTCGTACTCTTCACCGCCCGGCGTTTTGGTGCCGAGGCGCATCATGGCGCCGGGGAGGTCTGCCAGGAACCAGGCGAAGTCCTCCCCGCCCATGGACTGGGGGGTCAGGACCACGGCGCCTTCGCCGATCTCGGCGCGGGCCGCAGCTTCGATCAGGGCGGTTTCGTGTTCGGAGTTCACCACGGGAGGCACGCCGCGGGTGTGTTCCAGGTGTACGTCGACGCCGTAGGGGGCCGCGATCTGCTGGACGACGTCGTCCAGGATTTCGCCGGCGCTGTGCCAGGCATCGCGGTCCAGGCACCGCATGGTGCCAGCCATGTAACCGCTGGCCGGGATCGCGTTGGGCGCGGCACCGGCGGAGATTTGGCCCCACACCACGGATACGCCGCTGCGGACATCCACCCGGCGGGACAGCACGGCCGGTACGTTGATTGCGATCTGCGCGAGGGCGAACACCAGCTCCTCGGTCAGGTGCGGGCGTGAGGTGTGGCCTCCGCGACCGGTCAGCTCGATCTTAATGGTGTCCGAGGCGGAGGTGATGGCGCCGATCCGGGTGCCGATCTTGCCCACCTCGATCCGAGGATCGCAGTGCAGCGCGAAGATCCGGGGAACGCCCTCCAGGACGCCCTGTTCAATGCAGCTTTGGGCGCCGCCGGGCATGGTCTCTTCGGCCGGCTGGAAGATGATCCGCACGGACCCGCGCAGCGGTGACTCCTCGTGCATCCGCTGCAGCACCAGGGCCGCGCCGAGCATCGTGGCGGTGTGGACGTCGTGGCCGCAGGCGTGGGTCACGCCGTGGTTTTTCGACGCGAACCCAAGCCCGGTCTCTTCGATGATGGGCAGGGCGTCGATGTCACCGCGGAGGGCGGTTGCGATGGGGCCCTCCCCGATGTCCACCGTCAGGCCCGTTCCCTCGAGCCGACGGGGCTTGAGGCCCGCATCCTCGAGGCGCTGGGCAATCTTGTCCGTGGTGCGGTACTCCTTGAAGGAGAGCTCCGGGTGCGCATGCAGATCCCGCCGGAACGCGATCAACTCCGGCAGGAGGGGCTCGAGCCACGGCCCCACCAGCGTGGTGGGCTCAGCTTCAGTAGAGTAATTACGCACGCAACAACTCTAGCGAGCGCACAACAGATAGCCGCATCGCGTACGGTGCGTTACGAACCGGGGTACCGCCGAAGCCACTCGCTGGCCTAGGCCCGGGCCTTAGAGGACGTCGGTGTCGCCGCTGGCTTTAAGGGCGTCAACCGCCTGCTTCACACGCTGCGAATGCTCCTTGTGCATCACGAGCAAGGCATCCGGGGTATCCACCACCACCACGTCCTTGATCCCGATCAGCGCGATCACGCGCTTGGTATCGGAGACCACCACGCCGCTGGCGTCTTCGGTGAAGACGCGGGCGCCCTCGCCAATGACGGTGACGTCCTTGACTTCTTTGGCACTGTTCAAGCGGCCCACCGAGGCGAAATCACCGACGTCGTCCCAGCGGAAGGTGCCGGGTACGACCGCGACATCGCCGGCGGCTGCGGCGGGCTCCGCCACCGCGTAGTCGATGGCGATCTTGGGCAGGGTGGGCCATATGCGGGCCTTGACCTCATCACGCTGCGGAGTGTCCCAGGCCCGGGCAATTTCCTGGACCCCGGCGAACAGCGCCGGCTGGTTGGCCTCGAGGTGCTTGAGCATCAGCGCGACGGGAGCTACGAACATGCCGGCGTTCCACACGTACTCGCCGCTGTCCAGGTATTCCTGGGCGACCTCTTCGCTTGGCTTCTCCACGAACTCGACGACGGCCTGGGCGCTGGGCGCTCCTTCGACCCCGAGGTTCTTCCCGGCCCGGATGTAGCCGAAACCGGTGGAGGGGTGGGTGGGCTTGATTCCGATGGTGACGATCTTGCCGGCCGCGGCGGCATGGATGGCCTCCCGGACTGCCTCATGGAAAAGCCCGTCGGGACTGATGACCTGGTCGGCGGCGAAGGAGCCCATGATGGTGTCCGGATCGCGCTCGTGCAGGATGGCAGCGGCAAGGCCGATAGCGGCGCCGGAGTCTTTCGGCTCGCTCTCCAGCACCAGGTCGGCGTCCTCGATTTCAGGCAGTTGGCGGCAGACCGCATCGCGGTGGGCCATGCCGGTCACCACGAGCATGTGCTTGCCGGCAAGAGGCTCCAGCCTGTCGTAGGTAGATCTGAGCAGCGTGCTGCCCGAGCCCGTGAGGTCATGGAGGAACTTGGGGGCTGCTGCTCGCGACAGGGGCCAAAGGCGGGTCCCCACGCCGCCTGCGGGAATCACGGCAATAAACCGGTCCAGGGCAGAACCCTGCGCCGGTCCGTGCTGCGCGTCCTGGCTTGTCGCCTTGTTAGTAGTCATCACGGCTACTTTAGCTGACCGTGCCCAGCGGGCCCCGGATTCGCCGCCAAAGCTGACACGGCACGTCCCCGGGGCGGCTCCCGGACCGGCGGCGGCGGAGCCCGGCGGGGGCTGCGGATGTGGCGTTCGTCTCAAAAGCCGGCAAAATCCCCGCCAAGCGCCGTCACCAATGGGTGGTTGAATTGAATAAGATGGTACCGAAGCCTAGATTTAGGCTTGAGCTTACGAGTGCTCTCGCAGCAGGCGTTCCCCCCGCGTGGATCCCATGCCAGCGCCGCTGTGTTGCAGGGAGGTTTATTCAGTGCCGACAAAACCAGCTGGCACCTTGTACCGCGGCCGTGAAGGCATGTGGTCCTGGGTTGGACACCGCATTACCGGTGTAGTGATCTTTTTCTTCTTGTTGGTCCATGTGCTGGACACCTCATTGGTGCGTGTCTCCCCGGAGGCTTACACCGCCGTGATCGGTGCCTACAAGAACCCCCTGATGGCCCTGGGTGAAACGGGCCTTGTCGCAGCGATCGTGTTCCACGCCTTCAACGGCCTGCGGATTATCGCCGTCGACTTCTGGAAGAAGGGCGCGAAGTACCAGCGCCAGATGCTGTGGACGGTCCTGGCCCTCTGGGTCGTCGTCATGGTCGGCTTCTCCATCCGCCACCTTTCCCTCGCTCTCGGAGGTCACTAGCCATGGAAGCAACGCAGATCCAGACGCCTCGTGCGGCGGAGGTCGGCGCAGGCCGCATCGCCCCGCAGTACAACCGCAGCGGTTCCTCCAAGGGCAACTTCGAGATGCTGGCATGGCTCTTCATGCGGCTCTCCGGCGTGGTCCTGGTGGTCCTCATCTTCGGCCACCTGTTCGTGAACCTCATGGTGGGCGAGGGCATCCACGCCATCGACTTCGGCTTTGTCGCCGGCAAGTGGGCCGACCCGTTCTGGCAGATCTGGGACCTGGCGATGCTTTGGCTTGCCATGCTCCACGGTACGAACGGTGTGCGCACCATCATCAACGACTACGCCGAAAAGGACGCCACGCGCCTGTGGCTGAAGGTTGTGCTGTTCGCCGCAGCCTCCGCCATCGTCATCCTGGGCACCCTGGTCATCTTCACGTTTGACCCGTGCCCCGTGGTCAACGGCGTCCAGCTGCCGGGCGGCTTCTGCCCCGCACCGTAGCGGCGCAGCCCCAGCGGCAACCGATCCGTGCCTGCCCGGTGCAGGCACGGATCTCCACGAGATGTCACCGGCCCGGCTCCGCCGGCCGGTGTTGTTTAGAGAATTTTGAGAGAAAGAGCGTCTGGTATGCAGGTCCATAAGTACGACGTCGTCATCGTCGGTGCCGGTGGCGCCGGGATGCGCGCGGCGATCGAATCAGGTCAGCGCGCCCGAACAGCGGTCCTGACCAAGCTGTACCCCACCCGCTCCCACACCGGTGCGGCGCAGGGCGGCATGTGTGCGGCCCTGGCCAACGTCGAGGAAGACAACTGGGAGTGGCACACCTTCGACACCATCAAGGGCGGCGACTACCTGGTTGACCAGGACGCGGCCGAGGTCATGGCGAAGGAAGCGATCGACGCCGTCCTGGACCTGGAAAAGATGGGCCTGCCGTTCAACCGCACGCCCGAGGGCCGGATTGACCAGCGCCGCTTCGGCGGCCACACCCGCGATCACGGCAAGGCCCCGGTCCGCCGTGCGTGCTACGCCGCCGACCGCACCGGCCACATGATTCTGCAGACGCTGTACCAAAACTGCGTCAAGCACAACGTGGAGTTCTACAACGAGTATTACGTCCTTGACCTGCTCACGGTCGAGGAGGACGCTGTCCGCGAGGACGGCACCCCCTACAAGCAAAAGCGGGTGGCCGGCGTCGTGTCCTACGACCTCGCCTCCGGCGAACTGCACATCTTCCAGGCCAAGTCCGTGGTGTTCGCCACCGGCGGCGCCGGCAAGGTCTTCAAGACCACGTCCAACGCCCACACCCTCACCGGTGACGGCATGGGCATTGCCTTCCGCCGCGGCATCCCCCTGGAAGACATGGAGTTCTACCAGTTCCACCCGACAGGCCTGGCCGGCCTGGGCATCCTCCTTTCCGAGGCTGCACGCGGCGAAGGCGCGATCCTGCGCAACTCCGAGGGTGAGCGCTTCATGGAGCGCTACGCCCCGACCATCAAGGACCTCGCCCCCCGCGACATCGTGGCCCGCTCCATGGCCAACGAAGTCCGTGAGGGACGAGGCTGCGGCCCGAACAAGGACTATGTCCTCCTGGACCTCACGCACCTGGAGCCGGCGCACATCGACGCCAAGCTGCCGGACATCACCGAGTTCGCCCGCACCTACCTCGGTGTCGAGCCGTACACGGAGCCGGTTCCGGTCTTCCCGACGGCGCACTACGCCATGGGCGGGATCCCCACCAACATCACCGCCGAGGTCCTCCAGGACAACGACACGGTGGTCCCGGGCCTGTACGCCGCCGGTGAGGTTGCCTGCGTTTCCGTGCACGGTTCCAACCGGCTGGGTACCAACTCGCTGCTGGATATCAACGTCTTCGGCAAGCGCGCGGGCATCGCCGCTGCGGAATACGCCAAGACCGCGGACTTCGTGGAGCTCCCCGCCGACCCGGAGGCCTACACGCTGGATCTGCTGGACCACGTCCGCACTGCTGACGGGACCGAGAAGGTCGCGGTGATCCGCAAGGAACTCCAGGACACGATGGACGCCAACATGCAGGTGTTCCGCACCGCGGACACCCTGAACCAGGTGCTCACGGACATTGCCTCCTTCGAGGAGCGGTACCAGCGCATCAGCGTCCAGGACAAGGGCAAGCGCTTCAACCTGGACCTGCTCGAGGCCGTGGAGCTGGGCTTCCTGCTGGAGCTGGCCAAGGTCATGACGGTGGCGGCCCTGCACCGGGAGGAATCCCGCGGCGGCCACTTCCGGGAGGACTTCCCCGAGCGTGACGACGACAAATTCATGAAGCACTCCATGGCGTACAAGGATGACCATGCTCCGGCGGACGGTTCCGCCGAGGCGATTGCGGGCATCCGGCTTGCCACCAAACCGGTGGTCTTTACGCGTTACGAGCCGATGGTGAGGAAGTACTAAGATGACCGCTGAACTTGCTGAGCCAGCCTCCAAGATCGAACTGCCCGCCCACGTCGGGGGCGGCGGGGACATTCCCTCCTTCGATGTGCACCTGCGCGTGCGCCGTTACAACCCGGAGGTCTCCGACGAGTCCACCTGGGATGATTTCAACGTCACCATGTACGGTACGGACCGTGTGCTGGATGCCCTGCACAAGATCAAGTGGGAGATCGACGGCAGCGTCTCCTTCCGCCGGTCCTGTGCGCACGGCGTCTGTGGTTCCGATGCCATGCGCATCAACGGCCGCAACCGCCTCGCGTGCAAGACCCTCCTGAAGGACCTGGACACGTCCAAGCCCATCACTGTTGAACCGATCAAGGGCCTCCCCGTGGAGAAGGACCTGATCGTGGACATGGAGCCGTTCTTCCAGTCCTTCCGTGAAGTCATGCCGTTCCTGATCAACCGCGGCCACGAGCCCACCAAGGAACGTCTGCAGTCCGCCGAGGACCGCGAGCGGTTCGACGACACCACCAAGTGCATCCTGTGCGCCGCGTGCACCTCATCGTGCCCGGTGTTCTGGACCGACGGGCAGTACTTCGGCCCGGCGGCAATCGTCAACGCGCACCGCTTCATCTTCGATTCCCGCGACGATGCCGGCGACATGCGCCTGGAGATCCTCAACGACAAGGAAGGCGTGTGGCGCTGCCGCACCACCTTCAACTGCACCGAGGCATGCCCGCGCGGCATCCAGGTTACGCAGGCGATCGCAGAGGTCAAGCAGGCCATCCTGTCCCGCGCAGTCTAGCTGGCGGTCCGCACTCCGACGACGGCGCCTCCCACCTTCGACGGTGGGGGCGCCGTCGTCGTATCCCCCTCTTGAAAGGCCCACGTGTCCCGCTCCGAAAAAGTCTCGTTTCCGGGTTCCACCGGAGAAATCCTTTCCGGCGTGATCGATCTCCCCGAGGGGAAGGTCAAAGGCTGGGGCGTGTTCTCACACGGCTTCACCCTGGGCAAGGACAGCCCCTCGGCATCGAGGATGTGCAAGGCGCTGGCGGACAACGGGGTTGGCATGCTCCGTTTCGACAACCTGGGCCTGGGCGAATCGGCCGGTTCGTGGTCTGAGGGATCCTTCAGCCACAAGGTGGCGGACACCGTGAAGGCCGCAGAATTCATGCGCGACTCGGGCCGGCCGGTCTCGCTGCTGGTGGGGCATTCCTTCGGCGGAGCCGCGGTGCTCGCGGCCGCACGGAATATCCCGGAGCTCGACGCCGTGGCCACCGTGGGCGCCCCGTTCTCGCCCAAGCACGTGGCCCACGTCTTTGACGCCGCTTTGGACCGTATCCTGAGCGAGGGCAGCGCCGAGGTGGACCTGGGCGGCAAACGCGTGGAGATCCGCCGGCATTTCGTGGAGGACCTGGAACATGCCGACCTGACAGACTGCATCCGGCAGCTGCACAAACCGCTGCTGGTGCTGCACTCCCCCACGGACAACACGGTGGGCATCGAGAACGCCAGCACGATCTTCCAGACCGCCCGCCATCCGCGCAGTTTCGTCTCGCTGGAGGGCAGCGACCACCTCCTGACCGGCAAGGGCCAGGCGGCGCGCGCTGCAAAGATTATTTCCGCCTGGGCCGACCAGTACCTCGACGCCACCGGGTAGCCGCGGCCGGGCGCGGGCTGTCGCCGTTCTCCACGGGCGTCTTGCCCGGCTGGACCCGGCGGGCACCCCACCCGGTCTTCCGTGTGCCGCCCTGCTGGCCGAGGTCCCGCTCGCGGATAGCAACCCACGCGGCGGAGACCAGGTAGACCTGGCTGACCAGGTTGAACCAGATCAACAGGCCGATGATGATGGCGAAGGGCGCCAGGATGGGATTTCTGCCTGCACTGGCCAGCAGTTGGGTGCTGAAGATCTGCAGCACGGTGGTACCCACGGCGGCGAGGACGGTCCCTTCCAGAAGGGAGCGCCAAGCCAGCTTGAGTCCCGCAGCCAGCCGGAACATGATCAAGGCGGTCCCCCAGCCGAGGAGCAACGGCACCAGAACCGTGACGGACGTCGTCAGGGGCCAAGCGATCAGCGGATCGAGGTTCAGTTGCCCGGCCACCCAGTCTGCGGCGGTGCCAAACACCAGCGAAGCCCCTGAGCTGATCACAAGGGCCACGCCGAGCAGGAGGAGCGTGCCGACGTCGCGCAGTATCTGCAACAGCGGGTTGATGCCACGCGGACCGAGCTGCATCATGCCCCGGACGCCGTCGCGGATGCCGCTGATCCAGCCCAGTGCGGTGAAAATCGTCACCGCGGCGGCGATCACGGCGGTCCAGCCGAGGCCGGAGGGGTTAAGCAGCTGATAGGGGTCGACCAGGCCCTCGCCGCCGTCGACCTTCAGCAGGCCCGGCGCCGCCGTGGCCACGCTCTTGATGATCTGGTCCAGCAGCGCCGGCTGTCCGCTCAGGAACAGGCCCGCCAGCGAGAAGCCGGTGGCCAGCAGACCGGTGATCGAGAAGAACATCCGGAAACCGATCCCGGCGCTCATCAGCGGCCCGCGCTGGAGGTTGTAGTGCTGGAAGGCCCGCAGGGGGCGCAGGGTGTTCAGCCGGGCAAGGAGCCACGGCAGCATCGCCAGCAGCGCGGCCATCCCCCCGGCACCGGAGCGTCGGGATTTGCCCCAGTCAAGCCTCTTGCGGATGACCTCCAGCTTGAGCCCGGCCAGATCGGTGGGAAGGGGCGGCTTAGCGGGCGCCTGCGGCGCCGTCCTCGCCTCGGTGGTGGTCGGGTTCAGTCCCAAAGTCTAATTCTTCCCGTAGCTGCCAGATGCCATTGTCGTCGTGTTCGTAAAGTCCCATGCTAGCCACCGGGAACGTGGCCCTGTAATCCTTGAGCGCCGTTTCGGCTTCATCCAGGCTCTCCGGTGCGACGTCGTGGGCGACGGTGACGTGCGGGTGGTACGCGAACGGCAGCTCACGCTCCAGGGGCCCGGTCTGGAGCCGGCGGTGCAGTCTGACACAGTCATCGAAGCCGTCCTCAATGTTCAGGAACACCACCGGGGAGACCGGGCGGAAGGAGCCGGTGCCGGCGATGGTCACGGTGAACGGCGCCTGCCGGCTCGCAACGGTCCGCACGTGGTCCCGGGTCGCGTCCCAGTCCTGCGTCATGGTGGTTGTCACCAGGGTGATGTGGGCGGGGATAACGGCGGCCATAGGATCGCCGAAGGACGCGCGCCAGCGCTGGAGCTCCTCGGCGACGTCCGTGGGGAACCCCAGGATCACGCCGATGCTGATGCCGTCACTGCGCTGTCCCGTGCCCCGGACGTCCCGCCGGTCCGGTGCGGTGCTGCCGCCCGTGCGCGCGGTGGCGCGTTCCGGCGTGTGGGCGGCGACTTTGCTGACGGAGGACATTGCGCTAGCGGACCCCGGCCAGGCTGAGCGACGGCAGGAAACCCATGTTCCCGTAGACGCGGGCCAGCGTGACCGAGGCAATCTCCCGGGCACGCTCTGCGCCCTGGGCAAGCAGCCTGTCCAGCTCTGCGGGATCGGCCATCAGCTCGTTGGTCCGGTTCCGCAGCGGGGTTATAAAGTCCACCATCACGCCGGCCAGGTCCGTTTTCAGGTGCCCGTACATCTTGCCCTGGTACTCGGCTTCCAGCTCGGGGACGGTTTTGCCGGTCAGCGTCGAGTAGATGGTGAGCAGGTTTGACACGCCCGGCTTCTCCTCCGCGTCGAAGCGGATCTCCGTCCCGGCATCCGTCACCGCGGATTTAATCCGCTTGGCCGCGACCTTGGGGTCTTCGAGCAACTGGATGGATCCGTTGGGCGACTCGCCCGTTTTGGACATCTTGGCTGCCGGGTTCTGGAGGTCATAAATCTTGGCGCTGGCCTTCAGGATGGTCGCTTCGGGCACGGTGAACGTCTCTCCGAAGCGGGTGTTGAAGCGCTGCGCCAGGTTGCGTGTGAGCTCCAGGTGCTGGCGCTGGTCCTCGCCCACCGGCACCAGGTCCGTCTGGTACAGCAGGATGTCGGCGGCCATCAGGGTGGGGTACGCGAACAGGCCCAGGGTGGCCGCTTCCGCTCCGGACTTCTGGGTCTTGTCCTTGAACTGCGTCATGCGGGATGCTTCGCCAAACCCGGTGATGCAGTTCAGCGCCCAGGCCAGCTGCGCATGTTCGGGGACGTGCGACTGCACGAAGAAGATGGACTTATCCGGATCGATGCCGGCCGCGATGTACTGGGCAGCCACCACCCGGGTCCGCTTGGCCAGCTCGGCAGGTTCGAAATCGACCGTGATGGCGTGCAGGTCCGGGATGAAGAACACCGCGTCGTATTCGGACTGCATGTCCACCCAGTTGCGCACAGCACCGATGTAGTTCCCCAGGTGCAGGGAATCCGCCGTGGGCTTGGCGCCGGAAAGGATGCGTTTCTTCGGTGCGGCAGCGGTTGAGCTAGTCATGTTGATTAAAACCTTCGGACTTAGAGCCGGTAGTCCACTACCAGCGGGGCATGGTCGGAGAAACGGGTGTCCCAGGATGGCGCCCTGTCGACGACGGCGGTCACTGCCGAAGCGGCGAAACCGGGTGTGGCCAGCTGGTAATCGATGCGCCAGCCCGTGTCGTTGTCGAACGCCTGTCCCCGTTGCGACCACCAGGTGTAGGGGCCATCGACGCTGCCCGCCAGGCCCCGGTGCACGTCTTTCCAGCCGATCTCCTCGCCGAGGAACCGGTCGAAGTATGCCCGCTCCTGCGGGAGGAAGCCAGCACGTTTGACGTTGCCCTTCCAGTTGCGGATATCCCGTTCGGTGTGGCCAACGTTGAGATCGCCGACCACGAGGGCGTGATCGCTGTGCTTGGTCAGCTCAGGGAGCCGGATTTCCATGGCGTCGAGGAAGCGGAACTTGTCGTCCTGCTTCGGGGTGCCGGCCTCGCCGGAGTGTACGTAGGCGCTGACGACGGTGAGTTGAGATGCCTCACCGGCTGCGTTGCGGACAAGGTAGTCGGCTTCGACCCAGCGGCCCGCGGTGGCGAAGTAGTCATCGCCGATGCCGTGGCGCGTCTGCAGGGGTTCGAGCCGGGACGCAATGGCGACGCCGGCGCGGCCTTTGGCCTCGGCTTCCGCGTGCAGGATGTACCAGCCCTCGCCGAGCAGCTGGTGGACGATCGCGTCAGGTGCGCGGACCTCCTGCAGGCAGAGGATGTCAACTTCGCGAGGTTCCAGCCACTCTGCCATGCCGTTTCGATAGGCGGCCCGGAGGCCATTGACGTTCACTGTCGCGATGCGAAGGTTGTCCTTCTTCAATGCCGGGATCACCCGATCCACTCTAGTCGACAATGGTTCCGGATACGGGTTCGTCGGTGCCGCCAGGGGACTTGATCATGTCCCGGGCGTTGGTGGCGGTGATCTCGATCGTCTCGAGGGCCCGTCGGATGGTCTCCTGGTCCGCGGCGGCGCCTTTTGCCCGTTCCTGTTCCACGACGCGGATCTGCACCTGCACGATTTTGAACGAGTGGTCGAGCTTGAGGTCCCGCACGTCGTCTGCCTCGCGGCGGACCTCCACCAGCCGGGTGCCGCCGGAGTCAACGCTGCCCGAGGACGGCGACCGGCCGGCTGCTGCGTTGAAGGCGTTATGTGCCTCCGTGAGCTTGGCTCCGGCTTTCCTGGCTGCCTTCTGGATGCTGAAGACCACGAAGGCGGCCAGGGCGAGCCAGAAACCGGCGATGATCGCCACGATCCACCCGACTACCTCGTTCTGGTTCGCGGCGAAGAGGACCGCGACGACGAAGGCGATGATGAACACCATCATCCCCGGTCCGCTGATGCGGAACATGGAGAACTTGGCGGTGCCGTTCGCGGACGGTTTGGAGGACGCGGGGTTGCCCAGAGATTGCATGAGCCAATTATCGCAAACTGTCCGGACCCGGTGCTGCACTTCCACCCGGGGCGAACGGGTACCCCGGGCGGACCCCCACGGGGGCACCCCGGGTGGCCCCCGCGTTGGACGGCAACGCCTGGGCGGTCGGCTGCGTCGCCGATCGGGATCCAGTCACTGCTCGGTCCTTATTTGAGGAACAACCGGCGCAGGCGTCCGGTGGTCAGCAGCACACCGCAGGCGATCATGACGAGGTAGTAGCCGATGTGCACCGCTGTCGCCGGGGTGAACGCTCCCACGCTGATCTGCCGGAGCAATTCCACGCCGTGCCACAGCGGCATCGCCTGGATGAGCCACTGGATGTACTGGGGGTAGACGCTGAGCGGGTAGAACGTGGCGCTGAACAGGAACATCGGCAGCATCACGAAGTTGATCCAGTCCATCTGCTGGAACGTCTTCATAAAGCTCGTGAGGCCCATGCCGAAACTCGCAAAACCGAACGCGATCAGCACCGCGGCCGGGACCATGAGGATGGCCCACGGGGTGGTGATCAGCCCCATGAGCCCCATCACGGCGGTGAACCCGGTGGCGTACATGGCCCCGCGCAGCAGGGCCAGGAAGATTTCGCCCATGGCCACATCCAAGGGCCCCAGCGATGTGTAGAGCATGCCCTGGTAAAGCTTGGCGAAGTTCATCTTGAAGAAAACGTTCCAGGTGGAGTCATAGACGGCGCCGTTCATGGCGGACACCGCCAGCAGCGCCGGCGCGATGTAGGCGGCGTAGCTGATGTCCTGCCCGTCCGGTCCCTGGACGGACCCGACGATTGCGCCCAGGCCCACGCCCATGGAGATCAGGTACAGCACGGGCTCGAAGAACCCGGAAACCATGACCATCCAGTTGCTGCTCTTGGTGGCCATCAGCCCGCGGGCGACGACGGCGCGGACGTTACGGGAGTACAGCGCCCCGAACTTGCGGTTGCGTGCGGCCTCGGTGGCACTGTGGCTGGTGGTGACGGCGCTCATGAGGCCATCCTTTTGCTGAACTGGCGTTTGGTCAGGACCCAGCCGGCGGCCGCCAGACCCAGCAGGAACACGAGGTGGACAATCGTGAGCCACGCCGCCTCGTCGTACCCGTAACTGACCACACGGCCAAGTTCCGTTCCGTGCCAGATCGGCGAGATCCAGCCGACCCATCGCACCGCGAGGGGCAGGGTGTCCAGCGGGAAGAACGTGCCGGAAAACAGGAACAGCGGCATCACGATGAACCGCATGACCATGGCGAACTGGCCCCGGTCGTTCTTGATGGTGGCCGCGTAGGCCATGAGCGGCAGGCCGAAGGCCAGCCCGGCGAGCGTGGCGATGAGGATCGAGACCCAGCCCCAGGCGCCGGGTGAGGCTCCGAACAGCGCGACGACGGCAAAGTAGATGGCCGACTGCAGCAGGAAGCGGACCGTGACGGCGATGACCTGTCCGCCGGCGATCTGTTCCGGAGTCAGCGGCGACGCATGCGGGCCGTAGTAGACGCGCCGCCACTTGAAGCCGTCCAGCACCGGGAAGGTGAACTCATTGGCGGCCGTCATGACGGCCGACGAGATGAGCAGGGCCGGGGCGATGAACGTCAGGTAACTGACCCCGCCGAAGACGCCCGCGCCGTTGGCCTCGACCAGTGTGGCCAGGCCCACGCCCATGGCGAAGAGGTAGGCCACGGGCTGCCCCACGCCGTACATGACGATCGTCCAGCCGTAGCCCTTCATGACCCGCAGGACTTGTTCGGCGTAGTAGAAGGCGCCCCACTTCCGGGCCCGGGCGGCCGAGACCTGCGGTGAGTGCGCGCGCGGGGCTGGCGCCGCCGTCGCAGTATCCCTAGTCAACGAGGCTCCTGCCGGTCAGGCGCAGGAAGACGTCTTCGAGCGAGGAACGCCGCACCAGCGAGGTGACCGGCCGCAGGCCGCGGGCTGTGACCTGCTCCAGGGCGGCCTCGCCGTCGTGCGCGTAGATGAGCACCCGGTCCGGCAGAGTCTCCAGGCGTTCGCCGATGCCTTCGAGGTCGGCGCCGACGCTCGCGTTGCGTTCGGAGCCGAAGCGCAGTTCCAGGACTTCGCGGGTGGAGTAGTCCCGGATCAGGCTGGCCGGAGATCCTTCGGCCATGATCTTGCCTTTGTCCACCACAATCAGGCGGTCGCACAGCTGCTCGGCCTCGTCCATGTAATGGGTGGTGAGGATCAGGGTGACGCCTTGTTCCTTGAGCCGGAACAGCCGGTCCCAGAGGATGTGCCGCGCCTGCGGGTCCAGGCCCGTCGTGGGCTCGTCCAGGAGCAGGATCCGCGGCTCGTTGATGAGCGAACGCGCGATCGTGAGCCGGCGCTTCATGCCGCCGGACAGGGCGTCCACCTTGGACCTGGCCTTGTCCGTGAGCTGGGCGAATTCCAGCAGCTCGTCGGCCTTGGGCTTGAGGTAGCTCATGGGCAGGCCGAAGTAGCGGCCATAGACCAGCAGGTTGTCCCGGACTTTCAGTTCCTCGTCCAGGTTGTCCTGCTGCGGTACGACGCCCAGGTGGGCTCGGACTTCCGGCCCGTGCTGGTCGGGGTCCAGGCCCATGATGCTCAGGCTGCCGGAGGTGCGCTGCGAGACTCCGCCAATCATTTTCATGGTGGTGGACTTGCCGGCACCGTTGGGGCCGAGCAGGCCGAACGCCTCGCCGGCGGGCACGGAAAAGGAAATACCGTCGACGGCGACCACATCGCCGTAGCGCTTCGTGAGATTCTCGGCGGTGATCACATACTGTGGCGGTGCGGCGTCAGCGGAGCGGCTCACGGGGCTTTCCTTGCGGGCGGATTCTTTCGCATCGAGTTCAGGCACCCGAGTCACGCTAGTGGATCGGGCCCCGCGGGAACAGGCTTCCCCGGAAGAAAAATCCAGACGTTTGGCGGTTCCGCTGCCTCCGCGGCTTAACGCGGTCGGGACGCCGCCTCCCGAAGGAGGGGCGTCCCGGACGGGGAGAGCTTAGGCGCCGGCCGGGGCGGCCGTCTCTGCCAGGTGGCGTTCCGCGGTTTCCACCACGTTGGCCAGCAGCATGGCGCGGGTCATCGGGCCCACGCCCCCGGGGTTCGGGGACAGCCAGGCAGCCACGCCGGCAGCCGCGGGTTCCACGTCTCCGGTCACCACGGCCTTGCCGGAGCCGTCGTCGACGCGGCTGACTCCGACGTCGAGCACGATGGCGCCGGGTTTGAGGTCCGCCGCTTTGATCATGTGCGGCTGCCCGGCGGCAGCGATCACGACGTCGGCCTGCCGGAGTTCGGCGGGCAGGTCCCGGGTGCCGGTGTGGGCGAGGATGACGGTGGCGTTGACGTCTTTGCGGGTCAGCAGCAGTCCCACGGGGCGGCCGATGGTGACGCCCCGGCCCACCACCAGCACCCGTTTGCCGTTCAGATCAATGCCGTGCCGGGTCAGGAGCTCCACGCAGCCCTTGGGGGTGCACGGCAGCGGCGACTTCAGGGGGCCGCTGACGTTGGCTACGAGCCGGCCCAGGTTCATCGGGTGCAGGCCGTCGGCGTCCTTGTCCGGATCCATGGCCTCCAGGATGACGTCCTGGTCGATGTGCGCCGGCAGCGGGAGCTGGACGATGTAGCCGGTGCACTCGGGGGTCTCGTTCAGCTCCCGGACCACTGCCAGGAGCTCGTCCTGGGTGGTTTCCGCCGGCAGGTCACGCCGGATGGACGTGATGCCCACCTCGGCGCAGTCCTTGTGCTTGCCGCCGACATACCAAGTGCTGCCCGGGTCGGAGCCCACAAGGATGGTGCCCAGGCCCGGGACGATGCCGTGGGTCTTGAGCACGGCGACGCGTTCGGTCAGTTCGGCCTTGATGGTGGCGGCGGTGGCTTTGCCGTCGAGGATCTGCGCGGTGTTGGCTGTCGCTGCGGTCTCTGCGGAAGTCATGGCTACCACTGCTCGTGCTGCGGGTACAGCGGGAAGTCTGCGGCGAGCTTGTCCACGCGGGACTGGAGCGCCTCGACGTCGGTGGCGGAGCCGGACTTCAAGGCGGTGGCGATGATCTCGGCGACCTCCGAGAACTCCGCGGCGCCGAAGCCGCGGGTGGCCAGGGCAGGGGTGCCGATGCGGAGCCCGGACGTGACCATGGGCGGGCGCGGATCGAACGGCACGGCGTTGCGGTTGACCGTGATGCCGACCGAGTGCAGGAGGTCTTCGGCCTGCTGGCCGTCCAGCTGGGAGTTGCGCAGGTCCACCAGGACGAGGTGCACGTCGGTGCCGCCGGTCAGGACGGACACGCCGGCGTCGGACACGTCGGCCTGGTTCAGGCGGTCGGCGATGATCCGGGCGCCATCCAGGACGCGTTCCTGGCGTTCTTTGAATTCCTCCGTTCCGGCGATCTTGAAGGCCACTGCCTTGGCTGCGATCACGTGCATGAGCGGCCCGCCCTGCTGGCCCGGGAAGACGTTGGAGTTGATCTTCTTGGCCCACTCCTTCTTGGCCAGGATCACACCGGAGCGCGGCCCGGCGAGGGTCTTGTGCACGGTGGAGGTGACGACGTCGGAGTGCGGCACCGGGCTCGGGTGCAGGCCGGCGGCCACGAGGCCGGCGAAGTGCGCCATGTCGGTCCAGAGCAGTGCGCCCACCTCGTCGGCGATCGACCGGAAGGCCGCGAAGTCCAGCTGGCGCGGGTAGGCGGACCAGCCGGCGATGATGACCTGGGGCTTCTCGGCGATGGCCTGTTCGCGGAGCTTGTCCATATCGATGCGGAAGGTGTCTTGCTCGACCTGGTAGGCGGCGACCTCGTAGAGCTTGCCGGAGAAGTTCAACTTCATGCCGTGCGTCAGGTGGCCGCCGTGGGCCAGGGACAGCCCGAGGATCTTGTCCCCCGGGGTGATCATCGCGGACAGCGCAGCGGCGTTGGCCTGGGCGCCAGAGTGCGGCTGGACGTTGGCGAATTCGGCCCCGAAGAGCTCCTTCACGCGGTCGATTGCCAACTGCTCGGCGATGTCGACGTATTCGCAGCCGCCGTAGTAGCGGCGGCCCGGGTAACCCTCGGCGTATTTGTTGGTCAGGACCGAGCCCTGGGCTTCCATGACCGCGCGGGGAGCGAAGTTTTCGGAGGCGATCATTTCCAGGGTGCCGCGCTGGCGGCCCAGCTCCTGGGCCAGGACGGCGGCGATTTCGGGGTCAAGGTCGGCCAGTGGCTGGTTGCTCACGGCGGCGGACGAAAGGCGAAGAGACGTGGTCACGGGGTACTCCTGGCTAGGCAACGGGCACTGCTTAAGGTCAGGTTACCGGCTGGCCCGCGGCGGCGCCCCTAGATTACGGCCCCGGACACCGGGGCCGTGCAAGGGGCCGGATCCTGGTGGGATGCCGGCGGCGGGCGGGCAGCGGCGTGCTGCCAACCGGAAAACATGACCCTCGGCCCAGGCGTACGATCCGTGGTCTTCGTGTGTGCCGCTCCCTGGTGGTTAACCACCCAACGCCAGTTGCGACCCATCCAGAATACCCCAGCCCGGCGGCCCGGACGCGGCCCCCGTGCGGCGCGGGTAGGCTGTCTTGCGTGACTGAGACCGAGCTGACCGCTTCCTATATCCTGACCCTCTCCTGCCCGGACCGCCCCGGGATTGTGCACGCCGTCGCGGGGGCCCTGCTCGTGGCGGGCTGCAATATTACGGACTCGCAGCAGTACGGCAGCCAGGGCACCGGCACGTTCTTTATGCGCGTGGAAGCCACGACGGCGGTCCCGGAGCCGGAACTGCGGGCAGCGCTGGAACCCGTGGCCCTGGCGTTCGGAATGCAGTGGAACCTCAACCCGGCCGGCCGGAAAATCCGGACCCTGTTGATGGCCAGCACGTCCGCGCACTGCCTCAATGACCTCTTGTTCCTGCAGCGTTCCGGCACCCTGCCGATCGAGATCCCGGCCATCGTGTCCAACCACCGGGACCTGGCGGGCCTGGCGGAGTTCTACGGCATCAAGTTCCACCACATTCCGGTCACGGCGGCCACCAAGGACCAGGCCGAGGACCAGCTCCGGGCACTGATGGCCGAGCACGATATTGAACTCACAGTCCTCGCCCGCTACATGCAGATCATCTCGGACGACCTGTGCCAGCAGCTGACCGGCAAGGCCATCAACATCCACCACTCCTTCCTGCCCTCCTTCAAGGGAGCCAAGCCCTACCACCAGGCGCACGCCCGCGGTGTGAAGCTCATCGGCGCCACCGCCCATTACGTCACCGCTGCCCTGGACGAGGGACCCATCATCGAGCAGGAAGTCATCCGGGTGGATCACCGGCGCACCGCCGAACAGTTTGTTCAAATGGGCCGGGACGTGGAGGGCCGCACCCTGGCCCAGGCCGTGCAGTGGCATGCCGAGCACCGGGTCCTGCTGGACGGAAACCGGACGGTTGTTTTCAACTGATCCCGGTCATTGAATAGGGGTATGGCACTTTCCCCGAAAGACCCGCTGACTGAGTTCGTAACCCTGCTCAAAGCCGAAGGCCGCAAGGCTGTGCTGGGCCTGGCCTGCGGGCGGGGCACGGACGGGCTGCGCTTTGTCCAGTCCGGCATCCACTTCACCGGCGTGGACCCGTCCGAAGAGAATATCCATGCCGCACGGGCGCACGGGCTCGAGGCCTCGGTGGCGGGTCCGGCGCCCCTGCCGTTCGCTGACTCGGCGTTCCCGTCGGTTTGGGCGGTGGACGCCCTTGCCGGACTGCCGCCGGAGGACTGGGACGCCGTCGTGCAAGAGCTGGAACGCGTCGCCGCGCCCGGCGCGCCGATCGCCGTCGTCCCTCCCGGCCAGGGCGTGACAGTTCTCCGCTCCCCCGCCTGAGCTCCACCTGTTGCGCTATCACTTGTGGTGGCTCCCAGCGCTGAGAAGGACCACAAGTGATAGTTCAACGGATGCGGGGGCGCCGGGCCGGGGGCAAGAGCCTGTGACCTAGGCTGGACGCATGGCTCCTCTTTATGCTTTCGCCGGCGATACCCCGGCCGTCCACGAATCCGCCTTCATCGCCCCGAGCGCCTCGGTAATCGGCAAGGCGGCCCTCGCCGAGAACTCCAGCGCCTTCTACGGCGTTTCCGTCCGGGCAGACACCGCCGCGATCACCGTGGGTGCCGGGACCAACCTGCAGGACAACGTGGTGCTGCACGCGGACCCGGGATTCCCCTGCACGGTGGGGGCCCGGGTCAGCGTGGGCCACAGCGCCGTCGTGCATGGCTGCACGGTCGAGGACGACTGTCTGATCGGCATGAGCGCCACCATCCTCAACGGGGCGGTCATCGGCGCCGGCTCCCTGATCGCCGCCGGCGCCGTGGTGCTGGAGGGCACGCGCATCCCGCCGCGCTCGCTGGTCGCCGGCGTGCCGGCCAAGGTCCGCCGCGAGCTCAGCGACGCGGAGTTCGCCGGCGTCCAGCAGAACGCAGCGCACTACCAGGAGCTGGCCCGCGCACACAAGGAACTGCACGGCTGAGCCCGCGCAGGGCCCTAGTCCAGGGAGATCGGGCCCAGCTCGTCCAGCACATCGCCCGGTCCGGGGTTCCCGGCCGCAGAGCGCCCGCCCAGGTGGTTGACCACTCCCCAGACCGCGTTCAGCCCGGTGGTGACGGCGCCTTCGGCCCAGCCCGCGGTGAAGGAGACGTCGTCGCCGGCCAGGAAGATGCCGCGCTGCCGCTCGGGCAGCTGGTCTTGCTTGAAGTGGCTGAAAATCCGCTGCTGGTAGCGGTAGTGCCCCGGCAGGTTGGCTTTGAAAGCCCCCATGAAGTTCGGATCCGCTTCCCAGGAGACGGTGATGGGCTGGCCGACGATGTGGCTGGCAATGTCCACGTCCGGGTAGATCTGCGCGAGGGAGTGCAGCATGAGCTCCACCCGCTGGTCCGCGTCGAGGGACAGCCATTTCAGCGCGTCATCGTTCCAGGTGTAGGACAGCAGGATCACGGCAGGCTGGTCCGGCCCGTTATCCAGCAGGTAGGTGGCCCGGTTCAGCCGGTCCGTCAGCGTCATGGACATCACCTCGCGGCCCGTCACCGGGTCAACGTCCTTCCAGAACGGCCGGTCGACCATCACGAACGTCTTGGACGACTGCATGTAGTGCGAGCGTTCGATCGCCGTCCACAGCTGGGCCGGGAACAAGGTCTCTTCGGTGTGGATCCGGGTTGAGAGCAACCACGACTGGCACGTGGTGATGACGGCCGGGTAGGGGGCCTCGCGTCCCCACCGTTCCCGGACGCGGAAGTCGCCGCTGCCGTCCCGGGCAATCCTGTCGACGGCGCCCCGCGGCGCTCCCGCGTGCAGCGACGCCAGCGACGTCCCCTCGGGCCAGTGGACCATGCCCGACGGCGCGTGCTCCCAGAGCGCTTCCGGGAGCCGTTGCGCTCCGCCGTCGATTGATCGGTGGGCGTCATCGGCGTCCGTGTAAACCACGCGCAGGATCTCCAGGATGGAGTTGGGGAAGTCCGTGTCCCAGCCGCCGGTACCGAAGCCCACCTGGCCGAAAGCCTCCCGGTGGGCGAACCCGGCCTGCTTGAAGGAGTCGCTGCCGGCGATGAACCCGTAGAAGGTCTGTTCGTCCAGCAGGGGAAGGAGCGCGTTCCACAGTTCCTTGATCCGGGCCGTGTCCCGGGCCCGGATGGCATCCTGCATCTGCGCGAACTGGGCGCCGTCGTTGACGGCGGCTTTCCAGGCCTCGGCGACTTCCCGGAAGAACGGCGGGAGGTCCGCCGGGGTGCGGGCATAGTGCTTCTGCCCGGCCAGTTCGATCACGGTGCTGGAGGTCACGGCAGCCAGCGGGTTGGGGAATTCCGCGGTCTGCAGCCCGAGCAGCTCGACGTAGTGGTAGAACGCCTTGCCGGAGACCGGGAAGCGCATCCCGCCGAGGTCGGCCACGACGCCGGCGGCGGAGGGGAAACTCGCGGTCCGCAGCCGGCCGCCGATCTGGTCGGCTTCGTAGAGGACCGGCCGCAGGCCCAGCTTCATCAGTTCGTAGGCGGCAACCAGTCCTGAGAGCCCGGCGCCCACCACAGCAACTTCCGTGCCGTACAGCTCCTCGGGGATGGCGCCGAGTCCGTCGGGGTGGGCCAGGTAGTGGTCGTAGCTGAACGGGAAATCCGGATTCAGCATGGTGATGGGCGCGCCGGCGTCCGGCGTCGGCCGGGGGGCTGGAAGTTCTGTGGCGGTTGTCATGAGCGGTGCGCTTTCGTCGGTTCCGAGCTGGAAAGAGTGCCGGAGGTGGTTGGGCCGGTTAGTTCACCGTATTCCTCGTCGCTGAGCGCCGCCACCCGGGAGTGCCGGCGGCTGTAGCCGAAGTACACGGCGAGCCCTGCCAGCATCCACAGGCCAAAGACCACCCAGGTCTCGGCGCCGAGATTGAGCATGAGGTACCCGCACATCGCGGCTCCAAGGAGCGGGGTCAGTGGGAACAGCGGAACGCGGAAGCTGCGCGGAAGTTCCGGCCGGCGGCGCCTGAGGTGGATCACGGCGATGTTGACCAGGGCGAAGGCGAAGAGCGTGCCGATGCTGGTGGCGTCCGCCAGCGCTCCGAGCGGGACCAGGCCTGCGGTGAGGGCGACGACGAGCCCCACAATCAGGGTCCCGGCAACCGGGGTGCCGGTGCGGGGCGAGACGCGGCCGAAGATTTTGGGGACCATCCCGTCCCGGGCCATGGCGAGCAGGATGCGGGTCTGTCCGTAGAGGACCGTGAGCACGATGCTGGCGATGGCCAGGACGGCGCCGACGGCGAACACCAGCCCGATCCAGGGCTGCCCGGTGGTTTCCTCCAGAATTTTCACGAGCGCGGCTTCTGTGCCGTCAAACCAGCCCCACGGCCGCGCACCGATTGCCGCGACCGCGACGAGCACGTAGATGGTGGTGACGATCAGCATCGAGAGCAGGATGGCCCGCGGCAGATCACGCTTCGGGTTGCGGGCTTCCTCACCGGCTGTGGAGGCGGCGTCGAATCCGATGTAGGAGAAGAACACCCGGGAGGCGGCCGCCGAGACGCCGGCTGCACCCATGGGCAGCAGCGGCTCAAAGTGTGCGGCGTTAAAGGCCGTGAAGGCCACGGCGCAGAAGAACACCAGGATGCCGACCTTGATCAGCACAATGGCGGTGTTGATCCCGGCGCTTTCCTTGGCGCCGCGGACCAGCAGCGCCATGGCAAGGGCCACGATGACCATGGCCGGGGCGTTGAGCACGCCGCCGTCTCCGGGGGGCTGCGAGATGGCGTCCGGCAGTGCCAGTCCGAAGACGTTGAGGGCCTCATTGACGTACTGGCCGGCGCCCACGGCGACGGCGGCCACGGACACGGCGTATTCGAGCACGAGGCACCAGCCGCAGATCCAGGCCATGCCTTCGCCCATGGTCGCGTAGGTGTAGGAGTAACTTGACCCGGCCGCCGGAACAAGCCCGGCCATTTCGGCGTAGGACACGGCGGAGAGCAGCGCTGCCAGGCCGGCGATCGCGAAGGAGATCCAGATGGCCGGTCCAGCGAGCGGTACGGATTCGCCGAGGATCACCAGAATGCCGGTGCCGAGGGTGGCGCCTACGCTGATCATCGTCAGGTGCAGCACACCGAAGCTGCGGACCAGCCCGGTGCCGCCGTGGCCTGTTTCGGCTTCGCGGACCAGCTGTCCGATCGGTTTGCGACGGAGCAGTTGCGCCGCCAGGCCGGGACGTTGCGGAGTGGCCGGCGGCCGTTCCCCGGCGAGAGTTGGCACAGTCATCGTTGACGCCCTTATCTGCAGTAGTGGTCTTTCCCCGGGGTCCACCCTAAGCTTGTGAGCCAGCTCTCATGGTTGTGCAAATCGCCCTGTAGTCTTCAGTCATGAGACTTATCGCCCTGAATCCCGTCGCGTGGCCCGGCAGTGGCGGCCATGACTGCTGAGGATCCCGAGCGGCTGGGATTCGTCACCCTCGCCCAGTTTCTGCGCCAGCTGCCGCCGGAACTGTCCCTCCTGCACGACGGCGGCAACGGGGACGAGCGGCTGCGCTGGGTGGAGCCAAGCGAACTGGAGGATCCCACCCCCTACCTGCTCGATGGTGAGTTCCTGCTCACCGCCGGCCTGCCTTTCCTGGGCGCGGGCGGCCGGGAGGACTTCGTGGATGCCTATGTGCAGCGGCTGGTCGAGGCCCGCGTCTCTGCGCTGGGCTTCGGCCTGGAACCCTACTTCGATACCGTGCCGGACTCCGTGGTCCTCGCCTGCCGGCGGCACAACCTGACCCTCGTTGCCGTCCCGAAAACCGTTCCCTTCGCCGCCGTCGGCCTGGAATTTTCCCAGCTGCTGGAATCGGACACCGCCACGACGTTCCGGCAGCTCGCCGACACCAACCGCCAGCTCATGCGCGCCGTCCTGTCGGCCCGCCCGGAACATGAGCTCCTGGCCGCCCTCGCCCAGCGGGTTCCGGTCTGGGCGGTGCTCGTGGGCGCCGACGGGCGGCCGCGTGCCCGCGGGGCCGCCGGCACGCCCGGCGGGCGTCCCGCCCCGGGCGTGGACCTGCCGACGCTCCAGCCCCTGCTGGCGAGGCTGCTGTCCGGCAGCGGCCCCCGCGTGGAGCTGGACTCGTTCGCCACGGCGGGCTCCGCACTGGTCTTCGGATATCCCCTGCGCAGCACCCGGGACGCCACCCTGGGCGCGCTGATCCTCGGCACCGACGCCCCGCTGACCCCGGCGCAAAACAGCGTGGTCTCCACCGCCGTCGGGCTGCTGGAACTGCTGGTCCGGCAACGCACCAGCGGCTCGCTGGCCCCGAGCCAGCTCGCCACCGCACTGTTGCTGCATCCGGACAGCGCGGACTCCGGCGGGACCCGCCATGTCAACGGACTCAAGGATCTGCTGGCGCAAAGCGTCTCCTCCACGCGGTCCGGGCCGCTGCGCGTTGTTTTGGGGCTCCGCCCCGAGGCTGCCCGCGGCATGGAGGGACCGGCGGCCGGCACGGCCCCGGGCCGCACCGGCCGCTCCGGCGACAGTCCGGTCCGGGAACTGCTGGAGTGGCGGCGGATGTTTGACACCAAGCTGGTGGAGATCACCGAGGACGGCTTTGCCGCAATCACCCGGCTGAAGGTGGACGACGCCGTGCTGGCCGGCGTTGAACGCCTGGGGTGGCGCCTCGTCATCGGCAGCACCGCGGAACTTTCCGGTCTGCCGGCGTCCTACCAGCGTGCCTGGTCCCTGCGCGGCCGCGTGGCGTCGTCAGGACGGAGCGTCCGCGTCGATGAGATTACCTGGTCTGTCACCGGGCTGCTGGGCAAGGAAGCCGGCGCCATGCTGGCCACCCGCCTGCTGGGCCCTGCGCTGTCACTGGAACCTCAGAAGCGGGATGCCCTGCTGGGCGTCCTCAGCGCATGGCTTGGGGCGAACGGCAGCTGGGATGCGACGGCGAAGTCCACGGGCCTTCACCGCAACAGCGTCCGCCGGCAAATCGGCATCCTCGGGGAGCTCCTGGAGATGGACCTCAACCAGGCGCAGGCCCGGGCGGAGCTCTGGATTGCACTGCAGTACGTGGACGGGCTTCCCGGTCAGCCGTTCCACGACCGGTAGGTCTCCGGCCGGAGATCAGCCAGGTACGCCACGTCCGGGGCGGACGGCGCTGGCGCCGGCACATCGGCGAACAGCAGCTGCGTCCCGGTGCCGGCCGAGGCCAGGAGGACGCCGTCGGGGCCCGCGATGACGCTGCCGCCGAGGAAGGCACAACCATCTTCGGTGCCGGAGTGGTTGGCGTAGGCCACCGTCACGTGGTTCTCCAGCGCCCGGGCCCGGACCAGCAGCTGCGGCACTGCCTCGAACCCCTCGCCGAGAGCCGTCGGCACCAGCACCAGTTCGGCGCCGCCCACCGCGGCGGCGCGGACGGATTCCGGAAACTCCACGTCGTAGCAGATGACCAGTGCGGTTTTCACCCCGTGGAAGTCCACGACGCAGGGCCCTGCCTCGGAAGGGACGAACGCCTCGCGTTCGTCCGGGCCGAAAAGATGGACCTTGGCGTAATTGAGGAGTTCGGTCCCGTTCTCGTCGACCAGCGTTGCCGTAATCTGCCACTGCCCTGCTGCGCCGACGGCGGGGAGGGAGTACACCAGCGCGACGCCGTTCCTGCGGGCGATCTCCGCCAGGGTCCGCCGGAGGGGTGCCAGTACCGCCGGATCAAGGTCCGCCCGGAGCCGCAAGGGGGCATACCCCACCGGAAAAAGCTCGGGAGTGAGCAGCAGGCGGGCGCCTGCGGCGGCCGCCGTGGCAGCGGCCGCGTCAATAGCGCCGCAGTTGGCTTCAACATCCAGCACGGCGGCATTCGCCTGCATCAGGGCCAGGAGCACCGTTACCACCTCAGCATCCGGGGTCCGCCCTCGGCGGCGGACTCTCGCCCCTCCAGCGTAGCTGCGTGGCATCGTGAAAGTCGCGGTGCATTTCCGCCCGGCCGGAGCGGCAGCAGGGTGGAATGCCCGGCCCGGCCGGGATGGGGTCCGGAGCCGCCGGCGCCGGATCGGACCGCGCCGCGATCCCGGCGCACCGTGCCGGTCCATGCGTTAACTTCTTGACTACAAGACGGGAATGGGGCACTCTTCTTTGCATGCCCTCATCAACGCGCTCAACGAGGAGCCGCACCAAAAACCCCGGATCACAATCCGCACTCCGGCATTTGAACCAGCAGCGGATCATTGAGTGCCTTCTCGCCGGTCCCTCGACGCAGGCGGAACTCGCACGGCAGACCGGCCTCTCCACGGCAACGGTCTCGAACATTGTCAAGATCATGCAGGACGCCGGGCTGGCCTCCACCGAACCGATCACCAGCTCCGGCCGGCGCGCCCTGAACGTCCGGCTCAACAGCAACGGGGCCGTCGCCGTCGGCATCGATTTTGGCCGCCGGCACCTCCGCGTGGTTCTGGCCTCCCTGAGCTACCACGTCATCGCCGAGGAATCGGTCCTGCTCCCGCTGGGCCACCACGCCGAGGAGGGCATCGCAGCCGCCGTCGGAGTGCTGGAACGGCTCCTGGCCGGCAGCGGCGTGGAACGCAGTGCGGTGGTGGGGGCTGGCGTCGGCATTCCGGGGCCCATCGACCGCCGCACGGGGACGGTGGCACAGGGGGCCATCCTGCCCGAATGGGTGGGGATCAACATCCTGCACCGGCTCGAGGAAGCGCTGGACCTCCCGGTTTTCGTGGACAACGACGCAAACCTCGGCGCACTGTCGGAGGTCACCTGGGGGCCCCACACCGGCACCAGCAACCTGATGTTCCTCAAGATCGGCTCCGGCATTGGCGCCGGCCTGATCCTGAACGGCATGCCCTATTACGGCAACGTGGGGATCACGGGCGAGATCGGCCATGCGACCATCCACGAGCACGGGCTGGTCTGCCGCTGCGGTAACCGCGGCTGCCTGGAAACCATCGCCTCCACCTCCACCATGATCGAACTCCTGGCCCGGGGCGAGGACAAGCCGGTCACCCCCGAGGACATCGTCCGCAAGGCCCTCGCCCGGGACTCCGCCACCCTGCGGGTGGTGGATGACGCCGGCCTCGCCGCCGGGCGGGCGCTGGGCAATGTGGCGAACCTGATCAACCCTGAGGTGATCGTGGTGGGCGGACCGCTGGCGGGCCTCGGGGAGCTGCTGCTGGATCCGATCCGGCGGGGCCTGGTCCGGCACGCAGTGCCCGTGATCGGCGAGACCACAACGTTGACCATGTCGTCGCTGGGCGACCGCGCAGAGGCCCTCGGGGCCGCCTCCCTGGTCTTCCAGCACGCCGGAATTCGGCGGACCTGAGCTTTTCGTTATCGGCCTGTTGCGTTAAAGACTTGACGACAAGGCCTGTGATCCAGTTTACTTTTCCATCAGACGGCCCTGCGGTTTGCAGGGGCGGACAACGAAGTCATGCATTGGAGGCGTAAGGGCAGATGACGTCCCTCAACACGCACAGCGATCCGGTAATTCTCGAGATGCGCTCCATCACCAAAGAGTTCCCCGGCGTTAAAGCATTGGCCGAGGTGAATCTGCGGGTGAAAGCCGGCGAGATCCACGCGATCTGCGGCGAAAACGGCGCCGGCAAATCAACGCTCATGAAGGTGCTCTCCGGGGTTTACCCGTTCGGCACCTACACCGGCGACATCGTCTATCAGAGCGAAGTCCAGCAGTTCAAGGACATCCGGGCCAGCGAGCACGCCGGCATCGTGATCATCCACCAGGAACTCGCGCTCATCCCTGAACTTTCCATCATGGAGAACATCTTCCTGGGCAATGAGCCCACCAAGCGCGGCGTGATCAATTGGGCCGAGGTCCGGACCCGGACCACCGAACTGCTGGCCCGGGTGGGGCTGCGGGAAGAACCCGAAACCCCGATCAAGGAAATCGGCGTCGGCAAGCAGCAACTTGTTGAAATCGCCAAGGCCCTGAACAAGTCGGTGAAACTGCTCATCCTCGACGAGCCCACGGCCGCCCTGAACGAATCCGATTCCCAGCACTTGCTGGACCTGATGCTCGGCCTGAAGGGCCGCGGCATCACCTCCATCATCATTTCGCACAAGCTCAATGAGATCGAACAGATCGCGGACTCCATCACCATCATCCGCGACGGCAAATCGATCGAGACGCTGGACGTCAAGGCCGACGGCGTCGACGAGGACCGCATCATCAAGGGCATGGTGGGCCGCACCCTGGAATCCCGCTTCCCCGACCATGAACCGAAGATCGGCGAGGTCTTCTTCGAGGTCAAGAACTGGAACGTGGGGCACCCCCAGATCCAGGACCGCCTGGTCTGCAAGAACTCGAACTTCTTCGTCCGGCGCGGGGAGATCGTCGGTTTCGCCGGGCTGATGGGCGCGGGACGGACCGAGCTGGCCCGCTCGGTCTTTGGCCGCTCCTACGGTCGGTTCCTCTCCGGCGGGATATACCTGAACGGCAAGGAGATAGAGCTCAAAAACGTCAAGCAGGCCATTGACGCCGGCCTGGGATACGTTACCGAGGACCGCAAGTCCCTGGGACTGAACCTGCTCGATGACATCAAGGCCACCACGGTCTCGGCTAACCTGCGCGACGTCAGCAGGCACAACGTCATTGACGCCAACAAGGTCTTTACCGTCGCCGAGCAGTACCGCAAATCGCTGCGGACCAAGGCCCCCTCGGTGGAAGAAGGCGTCGCCAAACTCTCCGGCGGCAACCAGCAAAAAGTGGTACTGGCGAAGTGGATGTTCACCGACCCCGAGCTGCTGATCCTGGACGAACCCACCCGCGGGATCGACGTCGGCGCCAAGTACGAGATTTACGGCATCATCCAGCAGCTGGCCAACCAGGGAAAGGGCGTCATCGTGATCTCCTCGGAGCTGCCCGAGCTGCTGGGCCTCTCGGACCGCATTTACACCATCTTCGAAGGCGCCATCACCGGCGTGCTGAACAAGGACGAAGCGAGCCAGGAGAGCCTGATGAAGCTCATGACCTCCGCCCGCAAGTCGGCCTGACCAGCCGGGGCCCTGCTCCGAAACGCCCCGAATACTCCGAACACTCCGGAAACAAGGACTGAAACAATGAACGCGCTCAAGAAGCTCTTTGGCGGCAACACCCGCCAATTCGGCATGATCTTCGCCCTGGTGGCACTGATCGTCTTCTTCCAGGTGGCCACCGGCGGGAATACGCTGACCCCCGGCAACGTCATCAACCTCTTCAACGGCAACTCCTACATCCTGATCCTCGCCATCGGCATGGTTCTGGTCATCATTGCCGGCCATATCGACCTCTCCGTCGGTTCGGTCGCGGCCTTCGTGGGCGTCTGCGTGGCCCTCATGATCCGGGACTGGGGCATCCCCTGGTACCTGGGTGTCCTGCTGGGGCTGCTGCTGGGCGTCCTGATCGGCGCCTGGCAAGGGTTCTGGGTCGCGTACGTCGGCATCCCGGCATTCATCGTCACGCTCGCCGGCATGCTGATCTTCCGCGGCGCCAACCAGTACGTCGGCAAGTCCAACACCATCCCGGTACCCTCAGATTTCCAGAAGATCGGCTCCGGCTACCTGCCGGAGGTGGGCCCGAGCACCGGCTATAACAACCTCACCGTGCTGCTGGGCCTGCTGGGCGTCGCCTTCGTGATCTTCAGCGAGGTCCGCTCCCGCCGCAACGCCAAGGCGCTGGGCGCCGAGGTGCCCGAAGCCTGGGTCAGCATCACCAAACTCGTCCTGATCTGCGGCGCGATCCTCTACGCCACCTACCTGTTCGCCACGGGCCGGCCGGGAACCTCCTTCCCCATCCCGGGCCTGATCCTCGCCGCCCTGGTGCTCATCTACGGCTTCGTCTCGTCCCGGACGGTCATCGGCCGCCACATCTATGCGGTCGGCGGAAACCGCCATGCTGCCGAACTCTCCGGCGTCCAGTCCAAGAAGGTCAACTTCCTGGTCATGATGAACATGGCCGTCCTCGCCGGCCTCGCCGGCATGATCTTCGTCGGCCGGTCCACGGCTTCAGGCCCGTTCGACGGCGTCGGCTGGGAACTGGATGCCATCGCTGCTGTCTTCATCGGCGGCGCCGCCGTCACCGGCGGCGTGGGTACTGTGATCGGCTCGATCGTCGGCGGCCTGGTGATGGCTGTCCTGAACAACGGCCTGCAGCTGCTCGGCGTCGGCGCCGACCTCACCCAGATCATCAAGGGCCTGGTGCTTCTGATCGCCGTCGCGTTCGACGTCTACAACAAGTCCCAGGGCAAGAAGTCGATCATCGGCCTGATGCTCAAGAACTTCAGCCGCAGCAATGAGCTGAAGCCGGACGAGACCACCTCCACCAAGGAAGTCATCTCCAAGGGCGCCTGACGCCCTCCCCGATCCGTTCCATCACGATTCCCCGCACCCCGAAAAGAAAGTGAACCAAGCAATGCGAATGATTGGTAAAGCAGGAAAGGCAGCAGCAATCGCTGCTATTGCGGCACTGGCGCTGACAGCCTGCGGCCGCAGCGACACCGCGGCCACCGGCGGTTCCTCCGCCGGCGGCGAGGCGTTCCCGAAAGACTCCCTGATCGGCGTCGCACTTCCGCAGAAGACCTCCGAAAACTGGGTCCTGGCCGAAAAGCTGTTCAACGAAGGGCTCAAGACGTCCGGCTTCAAGTCAGACGTCCAGTTCGCCAACGGCGGCGTTTCGGAACAGCAGAACCAGATCAGCGCCATGATCACCAAGGGTGCCAAGGTCATCATCGTCGGTGCCATCGACGGTGCGCAGCTGGGTACCCAGCTGCAGCAGGCCAAGGATTCCGGCGCCACGATCATCGCCTATGACCGTCTGCTCCTGAACACCGCCAACGTTGACTACTACGTGGCTTACGACAACTTCAAGGTCGGCGAACTCCAGGGCCAGGCCCTGCTGGACGGCATGAAAGCCAAGAAGCCCGAAGGCCCGTACAACATCGAACTGTTCGCCGGTTCGCCCGATGACGCCAATGCGAAGGTCTTCTTCGACGGCGCCATGAGCATCCTGAAGCCGAAGATCGACGACGGTACGCTCAAGGTCCTCTCCGGCCAGACGTCCTTCGAGCAGGCAGTCACCCAGGGCTGGAAGGCAGAGAACGCCCAGCGTCGCGCCGACACCCTGCTGACCGGCAGCTACGGCAGTGCCACGCTCGACGGCGTGCTGTCCCCGAACGACACCCTGGCCCGCGCAGTCCTGACTTCGGTCAAGGCTGCCGGCAAGCCGCTCCCGGTTATCACCGGCCAGGACTCCGAGGTTGAGTCCGTCAAGTCGATTCTGGCTGGCGAGCAGTACTCCACCATCAACAAGGACACCAGCAAGCTCGTCGAGCATGCCATCACCATGGTCAAGGACCTTCAGGCGGGCAAGACGCCTGAGGTCAACGACGACAAGTCCTACAACAACAAGGTCAAGGTTGTTCCGGCGTACCTGCTGGAGCCGGTCATTGTGACCAAGGAAAACGTCAAGACTGCCTACGTCAACGATCCGGTCCTCGGACCGCTCACGAAGTAGTTCATTCCTCCTGACACCAGAGAGCCCCGGCTCCGCCTCACGGCGGAACCGGGGCTTTTTGCTGCGCAGCAACATCTGCCGCGTAAGTCCCCGCCGGTTCCCGCTCCGGTGAGAGGATGGCTCCATGACCACCCACATTGCTGCGCCCTGGCTGGCCGGCCAGCCTGATCCCGATCCCCGCACCGCCACCGGCGCCAGGCTGCGCTGGGGAGTGATCGCCACGGGAGGCATCGCGGCAACAGTGACCCGGGACCTGGGGCTCCTGGCCGACGCGGAGCTTTACGCCGTCAGTTCCCGCACCCAGGCTGCAGCGGACGCCTTCGCGGCCGACTTCGGCTTCGCCCGTGCCTACGGCGACGGGGATGGCAGGGCCGGATTCGAGCGCCTGCTTGAGGACGATGGCGTCGACGTCGTCTATGTTGCTACCCCGCACGCCCAGCACCACGACATCGCGCTGGCGGCCCTGACCGCAGGAAAGCACGTCCTGTGCGAAAAGGTACTTACCGTCAATGCCCGCGAGGCCGCCGAACTGGTGTCCCTGGCACGGGCCAACGGTCTGTTCCTGATGGAAGCGGTATGGAGCCGCTTCCTGCCCAGCATGCAGCGGGCCTTTGAGATCGCTGCATCCGGCGAAATCGGTGAAGTCAAGTGGGTCTCGGCAGACCTGGGCTTTCCGGCGCCGTATTCGCCCTCGTCACGCCTCTGGGCACCGAAGGATGGCGGCGGCGCCCTGCTGGATCTCACGGTCTACCCGCTGCTCTGGGCCCTCGGCACCCTGGGCTTCCCGCAGACGGTCAGCGCCACGGGCTGGCTTAACGACGACGGCGTGGACGCCCAGAATGCGCTGACTCTTGGCTACCACCACGGCGCGCAGGCACAACTTACGTCCTCGCTGCTGGCGCATGGTCCCCGGACTGCCACAGTCGCCGGCAGCCTCGGGTTCCTGCAGACCAGCGGGTCGATCAACAATCCCAAAGAACTCCTCATCCAGGTAGGCTCCGATGAGCCCCGCACTGAATCCTTCGACGTCGCCGGGCGCGGCTACTGCTATGAACTGCGGGAGGTGACCCGGTGCATCCAGCAGGGACTCACTGAGAGCCCGGTGATGCCGCTGGAGGACTCGCTGAACACCATGAGGCTGTTTGACGGAGTGCGCGCCCAGCTCGGGGTGGGATACCCGAACGACGTCCGGTGACCCCGGAACCGGGCCGCGGAACCGGGCCGCCGGTCCCTTCCACTTTCCGATGTGCTCTGGACGCACCCCCGCGCGCGGCCGTACCCTATAGGCAACCAGCGAGCTTCCGGGGAAATGGGGTGTGCACGTGGACCCAGCATTAGTCCCTCGGCGCGTGCGCCGCCTCCGGCAGGTCATCCTGGGCGGCGCCGCAGGACTCGCCTGGCTGGCGTTCTCTGCCGCCGCCGCCAGCGCGGACGACGCCGGCACTCCCGTGCCGACCCCCACTGCCACCGCTGCGGTGGTCATCGCGGTCCCCTCTGACAGCACTCCTCCGCCCGGCGCCGCCGTGCCGCCTATGCCCGTGGTGGTCGTGGCCGCACCCGCCACTCCCGATTCCCGGGGAATCCTCCCCACCTCTGCTCCGGCGCCCGTTCCGGCTGTGGATCCCGCTCCGGTGCCCTCATTGCCGGTGCCCGCGGTCCTGCCGGCCCAGCCCGTAGTTCCCGCACTGGTCCCCGTGCCCTCAGCCGTACCGGCCCCGGCACCCACGTCCGTTCCGGCTCCCCAGCCCGGCCCGCAACCCGTTCTTGCGCCGTCCACGCTGCCGCCCAGCCCGGCACCTACGTCCGCTCCCGTTCCCCCGTCCACGCCCGCTCCCCCGCCCATCCCGGACCCCGTTCGGGCGCCATCCACCCCGCCTTCACCGGATCCGCACGTGAACTCCCCGGCCCCCACTCCCACCCCGCCGGTCGCTGCTCCGAAACCAACGCGGCCCCCGACCGGTCCAGTAAACCATTCCCCGACGCCAAGCACCGATCCGGTGCGCCCCGCGCCAACACCCGTCCACCCGCCTGTGACCGACCCTGCCGTGACGGACCCTGCCGTCACCGACCCTGCCGTGACTGACCCGCCTGTGACCGACCCTGCCGTCACCGACCCTGCCGTCACCGATCCGGCCGTCACTGACCCTGCGGTGACCGACCCTGCCGTGACCGACCCTGCCGGTCCGCTTCCAACGGCACCGCCGGTGAAGGATGCTGTGCTGCCGGTGAAACCGGCTGCCCCGGACTTGTCCCTCGCCGATGTTGCACTGCCCGGCGGGGCGCTGCCTGGTGCTGCGCCACCTTCGCAGGATCCCGCTCCGGCGGTCCCTGGCGTTGAAGGCGTCTCCGATGTCCCGCCGGACTGCCCTGTTATCGACCCCACTGTTGCGGCTCCACAGGATGCGATCGCGGCGCCCGCCATCGGACTTCCTGGCAGTGCCCTGAATCTTCCTGCCTTGGACAGGGCCGTAGTTGATAGCGCTGCAGCACCGACCACCGATACTCCCCCGGCGGGTTCCCTGGCCGGCGGCTCCGTGCCGTCGCCAGACAAAGACCACCACAGCCCCTGGCCCAACGGGACAGGTCTGCCCGCGCCCGATGCCCTTCCGGCGGCCCCCGGCTCGGGATCCGGAAACGCTCTTTCCTCCGGCGGCCCGGCCAGCGGCGCTGCCTGGCTTCCCAGCCCATACTTGGTCATTCCCACCGCCGGCACAGACCCGATCAGCGGGCCGCTGCAGCACGTTCACTCGGCCGTCGCCGCGGACCCCGGCTCCTCTCCTGACTAGTTAGCCGTCTCTGCCCTCCACAGAACACGGCCGATCGGGCTGCCTTGCGCGCCCGCCAACAGTCATTCAGGAGATCCCCAATGGACGCGACCGTCCGCTGCCGGTATTCCGGCACCCCTTTTTCACCCGTCACCGACGCTGCATGGGTGTCCGTGCCCGTAACACCCGCGGCAATGTGCCTGGCCCCGGCCCGGCCTGCAGGGCAGCCCGTGTGCCGTCAGCCCAGGCTGCACCCCGCGGCCCGCCCGCCCTAGAGCGCGGCGGCCACGCATGGTCTTGAAGCGCCGGAGCGACGTCGGTGGGTCCGCTGGGGGACCCACCGGCCACCGGAGTCCGGCACAGCAAACGGTCGTTGGGTCCGCTGGGGGACCCACCGGCCACCGGAGTCCGGCACAGCAAACGGTCGTTGGGTCCGCTGGGGGACCCAACGGCCACCGGAGTCCGGCCGCATCCACCTGTACGGCAGCCGTCGGTCCACGTCCGCCGCACAGGAGCAGATACCGTCCCGGTATCATTCTTGGGGGCGCCGCCGCGGTGCCTGCAGGAAAGGGATGGGGACGCGTATGGACAGTTCATCCATTGGCGACGCGGCGGAAGAGCTCCTGGGCGGCCGCTATCGGTTGCGGGAAGTAATCGGCCGGGGCGGCATGGCGTCCGTGTATTCCGCCACGGACGCGAAGCTTGGCCGTGAGGTGGCACTCAAGCTTTTTACCCCGCAGTCTGCTGATGCAGACGAGCTTCGGCGGCAAGAAGCGGAAATTACACTCCTCGCCACCCTGAACCATCCGGGTCTGGTAACGCTCTTCGACGCGGGTACGGACAGCCGGATTCCCGAGGAGCCCCGCCCGTTCCTGACCATGGAACTGGTCAAAGGACAGGACCTCCGGGCACGGATCCGGCATAGCCCGCTGCCATTGAACGAGACCGCGGTCATTGGCGCCGGCGCCGCCGCCGCCCTGGCCTATGTTCATTCCCTCGGCATCCTTCACCGGGACATCAAGCCGGCCAACATCCTGCTCGTCCCGGTCCGTCCCGGCGAGCCCTTACGGCCGAAAGTCACCGACTTCGGGATCGCCCGCATCATGGACGGAACCCGACTGACTGCCACCGGCACCATGGTGGGAACGGCTGCGTATTTGAGCCCCGAGCAATCCCGGGGCGCCGACCTCGGACCGGCAACTGACATCTACTCCCTGGGGCTGGTCCTCCTCGAATGCATCAAGGGCGAGGTGGAGTATCCCGGCAGCGCCGTGGAATCCGCCGTCGCGAGGCTCCACCGCGCCCCAGCCATCCCTGATTCCCTGCCCGCCGAATGGGCCGGGTTAATCCGTGCCATGACGGCACTGGACCCGCAGCACCGGCCGTCCGCCGCGGACGTCGACCTCGCGCTCCGGCGTGCCCTGGTCTCGCCGACCCTCCAGTCGGGGCTCCTCACAGAGGACCGCACGCGCGTTCTGCCCGCTCAGCCGGGCGCGCACAGGCTGGACCCGGATGCCGTCACCGTCCCGCCGAAAGGCCGCGGGTCGCTGGGAGCGCGGACCTCGTCGCGATTTCGGGCCGCCCGCCGTCGCACCCGGGTCCTGCTGACCCTCGCGCTGTTGGCTGTCATTGCCGGCACCGGAACTGCCGCCGTGGCCCTTGCAACGCCCGCACCGGCCGAGCGGATTTCCTATCCGGACGTGACCGGGGACCTGGGCCAACACCTCCACGAGCTGCAAAAGAGCGTGGAACCATGAACCCTGGCCGCACGCGCCCCGCCCTGCACCACCTCGGCCGCCTGCTCCTCGGCGCCGTCATGACCGCCGGTATGCTCGCGGGCTGCACCGCAGCTCCGGAACTGGACCGCGACGCCGCACGGCAGCTGCAATCCCGGGTGCTTGCCGTGACCGAGGCCGCCGCGGCCAACGATGCCGGAGCATCCTTGCAACAGCTCGATGACCTGGTGCTGCAACTCGACGGAGCTGCCGCCCGCGGCCAGGTGTCCTTTCAACGCCACCAGAGCATCAGGGCATCCGTCGATGCCGTCCGGGCAGACCTCACCGCCCAGCAGGCCGCCGAAGCTGCCCGCGTCGCGGCCGCTGAGGCGGCCCGGATTGCTGCCGAGCAGGAGGCGGCGGCGCAGGCCGATGCCGCGGCGGCAGCCGCCCAGGCAGCCGCTGCGGCCGCTGCAGCCGCTGCAGCGCCGGCTCCCCCGCCGGCCATCACCCCTGCGCCCCCCGCCCGCAACGACAACGGCGGCCACGACAACGGTGGCAAGAACAGCAACACCGGCAAGGCCAAGGGCAAACCCAAGGGCAACGGCTGAGAACAACTGCTAGCGCCGGAGCCACGGCGCTCCGCAGCAATCCCAGTGGACACACAAGGGAGAAGCCCGGCGGGCTCCTCCCTTGTGTGTCTCTATCCGTGTGTCTCTATCCGTGTCCCTCTACCGTGGCGGCCCTACTTCCTAAGAGCCCCCGTTTTGCTAGGCCCCGGCAGCCGGGAACCGATCCCAGGCCCGGTGCTCGGCGAGCAGGCCGGTGAGCTGGGCCACGACGTCGTCAGCGACATCGCCCAGAACAATGCCAGCAGCGCCCCGCGGGATGGCTGCCCCATCAAGACAGGCAGCGGCCTGCCCCCAGCCGCCGATTGCCTTGGCGTGCCGGAACGCCTCCGACAGCATCAGCACGATCCGAGGATCCAGGGACGCGCCCGGCTCACCGGCCTTGGCATCCCGGCCCTGCGCGGCGTCCCTGGCCGGCGCCCCCGAGGCGGCCACCAGGACGGCGTCGAACTCAATGGAGCGGGCCGTCAGGTAGGTCCGCTGGACCGGGATGCCGCCGTCGGGGCCGCCCAGGAAACCGCCGGACGGCGCAATGACGAGCGGGACAATTCCGGCAGCGTCCAAGGTAGTCCGGGCGGCCCGGACGGAGTCCAGGTCGCTGTCCTCGTCGGCGATGATCCCCACCACGCGGCCGGTCACCGGCCACGAACCGCCGATCTGCGAGACGGCCGGGCTGGGGGCTGCGTCCTCCACCTGCTCGGTGGCTTCCGGAGCCGGCATGCCGAGCCCGGCGGCGACGGCGGCGCACAGTGCCGGGTCGATGTTCGCCAAGGCCAGCAATTGGCGCTGGCGGACGGTTTCCTCGTAGCACTTGCCCAGTTCGAACGTGTAAGCCTGGATGACATGGTCCTGTTCCACTGGTGTCAGGCTGCGGAAGAACAACCGCGCCTGGCTGTAGTGGTCCTCGAAGGATGCCGGTGACTTCCGTTCCTTGACCGCTTCGGCGATGTGTTCGGGAACTTCGATCAAAGCGCCGAGGTCGGCGCCGGCGAGGAACGGGCAACCGCCGTCGAGCGAATTCGGGTGGTACGGCGCCACTCCCCCGTGCACGGCTGTCTGGTGCATACCCTCCCGCAGCATGTCGTTGACGGGGGCGTGCGGACGGTTGATGGGGAGCTGGCTGAAGTTGGGACCGCCAAGCCGGCTGATCTGGGTGTCGATGTAAGAGAACAACCGGACCTGCAGCAGCGGGTCGTTGGTCACGTCAATGCCGGGCACCAGATGGCCCGGGTGGAAGGCCACCTGTTCGGTCTCGGCGAAGTAGTTCACCGGGTTCGCGTTCAGGGTCATCACGCCGATCGGCTGCACGGGTGCCAGCTCCTCCGGAACGAACTTCGTCGGGTCCAGCAGGTCGATGCCCTCGAAAAACTCCTCTTCCGTGTCGGGGAAGACCTGCAGACCCAGTTCCCATTCCGGGAACGCGCCGGCTTCGATGGCGTCCGCCAGGTCCCGCCGGTGGAAGTCCGGGTCCATGCCGTTGATGAGCTGGGCTTCCTCCCAGAGCAGCGAGTGGACACCCTGCTTCGGTTTCCAGTGGAATTTCACCAGGCTGGTCTTGCCCTCGGCATTGGCCAGTCGGAAGGTGTGGACACCGAAACCCTCCATGGTGCGGTAGGAGCGCGGCAGGGCCCGGTCGGACATGTTCCACAGAGTGTGGGCCTGCGCCTCGGTGTGCAGCGAAACAAAATCCCAAAACGTGTCATGGGCGCTCTGGGCCTGCGGGATTTCGCGGTCCGGGTGGGGTTTGGCGGCATGGACGATATCCGGGAACTTGATGCCGTCCTGGATGAAGAACACCGGGATGTTGTTACCGACGAGGTCGAACGTGCCTTCGTCGGTATAGAACTTGGTGGCGAAACCGCGGGTGTCACGAACAGTATCCGCCGAGCCGCGGGAACCCAGCACCGTGGAGAAACGGACGAACACCGGAGTCTCAACATCCTTGGCCAGGAAACCGGCCCGGGTGACATACGCCGCGGTCCCGTAGGAGCGGAACACACCGTGCGCTCCGGCGCCGCGGGCGTGGACCACACGCTCGGGAATGCGCTCGTGGTCGAAGTGCGTGATCTTCTCGCGCAGGTGGTGGTCCTGGAGCAGTACCGGGCCGCGCCGGCCGGCCTTCAGCGAATGGTCCGTGTCGGACAGCCGGAGCCCCTGGGCGGTAGTGAGGTACGCGCCGGACTGCGCCCGGGAGTTCACCGGCGCGCCGGTGGGGCTGCCGGTCGGCGAGACCGCCTCTGGTCCCTGCTGGTCAGGCTTGGGGGGAAGCGGTTCCCGCGGCGTGGTGGGTTCCTCCACCGCAGGCGGTTCCACGGACGGCGCGCCGGGGATATGGATGGTGGGCTCTGCTGGCATGGGACGTCTCCTCCGGGTTGGCGACCTTCGCCCCGGCGACGGAACTCCTCCGGCCCCGCAACCGAAACTAAGCTTGCTTAGTACCCTAGGCGACCGGGCCCGCGCAGGCAACAGCCGTCCGGAGCAAGGTGGCCACGGAAACGCCAAAGGGCGCACCGGGAAGATCCGGTGCACCCTTTGGCAAGCTTTGTCGTCGGCAGGGACGCCGCCCAGTCTGTTAGCCAAGCATGGACAGCACGTCGCTGAACTTCGCCGAGGGCCGCATAGCGGCCTCGATTTTCGCCACGTCCGGGTGATAGTAGCCGCCGAGATCCACCGGGGAGCCCTGGACCGCAAGGAGTTCGCTGATGATTGTCTCCTCGCCGGAATCCAGGGCGCCGGAAACAGCCGCGAAGGCCGCCGCCAGCTCGGCGTCGTCATTCTGGCGTGAGAGTTCCTGGGCCCAGAATTTGGCGAGGTAGAAGTGGCTCCCGCGGTTGTCCAGTTCGCCGGCCTTGCGCTTTGGGGACTTGTCCTCCAGCAGGAAGGTGGCGGTGGCGCGGTCCAGGGTGTCAGCCAGGATCTGGGCCCGGGCGTTACCCGTGGAGGTGGCCAGGTGCTCGAAGCTGACCGCGAGGGCCAGGAACTCACCCAGGCTGTCCCAGCGGAGGTGGTTTTCCTTGAGCAACTGCTGGACGTGCTTCGGCGCAGAGCCGCCGGCGCCGGTTTCAAACAGACCGCCGCCGTTGATCAGCGGAACCACGGAGAGCATTTTGGCGCTCGTGCCCAGTTCCAGGATCGGGAACAGGTCCGTCAGGTAGTCGCGCAGCACGTTGCCCGTCACCGAGATGGTGTCCTCGCCCTTGCGGATGCGTTCGAGGGTGTAGGCCGTGGCCTCGTCCGGGGACATGATGGCGATCTGCAGGCCCTCGGTGTCGTAGCCCTTGAGGTATTCCTCGACCTTGGCGATCATCCGGGCGTCGTGGGCCCGGGATTTGTCCAGCCAGAACACGGCCGGCATGGCGGAAGCGCGGGCGCGGGTCACGGCCAGCTTGACCCAGTCGCGGATCGGCACATCCTTGGTCTGGCAGGCGCGCCAGATATCGCCCGGGGCTACCTGGTGCTCGATCAGCACGGAACCGGCGTCGTCGATGACCTGGACGGTGCCGGCAGACTGGATTTCAAAAGTCTTGTCGTGGCTGCCGTACTCCTCAGCCGCCTGGGCCATCAGGCCCACGTTCGGCACGGTTCCCATGGTGGTGGGATCGAAGGCGCCGTGAGCGCGGCAATCGTCAACAACCACCTGGTAGATGCCGGCGTAGCTGCTGTCCGGAAGAACGGCGAGCGTATCGGCCTCCTGGCCGTCGCGGCCCCACATGTGGCCGGAGCTGCGGATCATGGCCGGCATGGAGGCGTCCACGATGACGTCCGACGGGACGTGCAAGTTGGTGATGCCCTTGTCCGAATCGACCATGGCCAGCTCGGGGCCCTCATTGAGGCCCTTCTGGATGGCCGCCCCGACGTCGGCGCGGATCTCTTCGGGAAGGTCCTCGAGGCCGTTGAGGATGGAGGCCAGGCCGTTGTTCGGGCTCAGGCCGGCGGCAGCGATCTGGGCGCCGTAGGTGTCGAAGAGCTCGGCGAAGTAAGCCTTGACGACGTGGCCGAAGATGATCGGGTCTGAGACCTTCATCATGGTCGCCTTCAGGTGTGCAGAGAACAGCACTCCCTCATTTTTAGCGCGGGCCACCTGGGCCGCGAGGAACGCATCCAGGGCGGCAGCACGCATCACGGTACCGTCGATGACCTCGCCGGCGAGGACGGGGAACGCCCGCTTGAGGACCTTGACCGTGCCGTCTTCCTTGAGCAGCTGGATTTTAATGGTTCCGGCTGCCTCAATGACCACGGACTTTTCGTTGGACCGGAAATCATCGGCATCCATCGTGGCGACGTTGGTCTTGGACTCGGCGGTCCAGGCGCCCATGCTGTGCGGGTTCTGCCGGGCGTAGGCCTTGACCGAGAGCGGAGCGCGGCGGTCGGAGTTGCCTTCGCGCAGCACGGGGTTGACGGCGGAACCCTTGATCTTGTCGTAGCGGGAGCGGATGTCCGTCTCCTCGTCCGAGGAGGGATTGTCCGGGTAATCCGGCAGGGCGTAGCCTTGGCCCTGGAGCTCCGCGACGGCGGACTTCAGCTGCGGCGTCGAGGCGCTGATATTGGGCAGCTTGATGACGTTGGCTTCGGGCTTTTTGACGAGGCCGCCAAGTTCCGCCAAGGCGTCGCTGACTCGCTGCTCTTCGGTGAGGTAGTCGCCAAAGGTGGCGATGATGCGGCCGGCCAGCGAAATGTCGCGGGTCTCCACCTCCACACCGGCCGTCGAAGCGAAGGCTTCAACAATCGGCAAGAACGAATAGGTTGCCAGCATCGGCGCTTCGTCGGTGTGGGTATAGATAATCTTTGCCATTGCTCGGGCGTCTCCCTGAAGGTCTGGGTATTCCGGAATTTTGTGCCATTTCAACGTTCCTAACTTACCCGAGGGAGCAGGTTTGCCGCCTACCGGCGTCGAGGGGCCCGGCCTCCGTGACGAGAGGAATCCGGCATGACAGAAATTGACAAGAGGCTTTACAAGCCGGTCATAGTGCCGTAGTTTCGTTCCATCACAGCGGCCGCTGCGGGCGGCCGCCCCGCATTCCACCGGTTAGGACACCCATGAGAACTCCAACGACTCTGGCCACCAGCCTCCTCAGCCTCTCCGCGGCGGCGCTGCTGGCCTTGAGCGCGGCGGGTGCAGCGAGCGCCGCTCCGGTGCCGGGCAAGGCGCCAGCCGAGACGTCGGGCGTCAGCAGCCATGCCGTCGTCGAGACCGGCGCTGCCGACTACTGGACGGAGGAGCGGATGCGCACCGCAATCCCCGGAGACGTGCTGGCCGACAAGGCGGTGCAGCGGGGAGCCTGGGCCAAAGCCGCACTGAACCGCCCGGCCGAGGCGGGTGCGCCGAGCACCGTTGAGGCCCTGGCGCCAAGCGTCCAGTCCAAGGAAATCCAAACCAGGGCCAACGCGAGCGAGACCCCGGTCAAGCACGTGGGCAAGATCTTCTTCACTCTCGGCGGCGCCAACTACGTGTGCTCGGGGAACTCCGTCTCGTCCGCGAACAAGAGCACCGTCTCCACGGCGGGGCACTGCGTGAACGAGGGCCCGGGCGCTTTTGCTACCAAGTTCACCTTTGTCCCGGCCTACCTCAATGGCGCCGCTCCCTATGGCAAGTGGACAGCCAAGGCCCTCTACGCCCCGACCCAGTGGAGCTCCGGCGGCGACATGACCTACGACACCGGCTTCGCGGTCCTGAACACCCTCAACGGCCAGAAACTGGCAGACGTGGTTGGCGCGTCGGGTGTGCAGTTCAACGCCGCCCGCGGCCTGAGCTACAAGTCCTACGGTTACCCGGCGGCTGCACCCTTCAACGGTGAGTCGCTCAAGAGCTGCAGCGGCACCGCCACCAACGACTCCTACAACCCGCAGTTCAAAACCCAGGGCATCCCGTGCAACATGACCGGCGGATCCTCCGGCGGCCCGTGGTTCATCGGTTCCAGCTCCACCGGCTACCAGAACTCGGTCAACAGCTACGGCTACGGCACAAACTCCACCACGATGTACGGCCCGTACTGGGGCTCCGTCATCCAGCAGACCTACGGCACGGCGGCCGCTTCCTAGCCTTCAACCACCCAGCAGCACGAACACTTGCGCGGGGTCACCTGCGGTCCATCTCCAGCAGCGGGGATGGGTCCGGGTGGCCCCGCGCTGGCATGGGCTGGGTGGAGCCAGCCGGCCCAGGGCGGGATCAGCGCACCGGCGGCGGAGTCGGTTGCCAGGTGCCCCGTTCCCGGTGGGCGAATTCGGCGAAACTGATCGGGTCCCGGCCCAGGACTTGGCGCACCGAATCGGACAAGCCGCCGGCCAGTCCGAGCCGGGCTGAGGTGTAGATGGCCGCGGTGATGAAGGCCATCGCCCAGGTCATTCCCAGGGTTCGACGGGCATGCCCGAGGTAGCGGAAGATACCGGGCCGGGCATACCGGATGGGCCGGCCAAGTTCGTCTGCCAGGATTTGGGCAACCTGTCCGTAGGTCAGCGCTTCGTTCCCGGTCACGGTCCACGCGGTGTTGCGGTGCGCGGCGGGATTCAGCAGTGCTGCGGCGCTGACGGCGCCGACGTCCTCGCAGTCAACGAACGCGGTGCCGCCCCGGCCGGCGGGAACCACGAGTTCGTCACGGTCGCGGATATCACTCACGTGGGTGGTGGCAAGGTTTTGGTGGAAGAAGGACGCCCGCACGAAGGTCCAGGCAACACCGGAGCCGCGGAGCCACGCTTCGATGGCGGCGTGCGGGACGGCTTTGTTCTTCTCCGCACCCTGGATGGAAAGGAACACCATCTGCTCGACCCCGCAGGCACGGGCGTACTCCAGGGCAGGGATGATCTGCGTCTTTGGCTTGCCCAGCTGCGGCGGGCGCAACAGAAACATTCCGTGGACCCCGTCGAACGTGCCAGGGAAGGTGCTCTCGTCCGCGAAATCGAAGGCAACGGCGTCCACCCGCTGCCCGAACATCCGGCGCACCGATTCGGCACTGCGGCCGGCCGCACGGACGCTCCGGCCGGCGGTGAGCAAGTGTTCCACCACGACCCGCCCGACATTACCCGTGGCCCCGGTCACCAGGATCACCTCATCCGCCATCAGGCCATCTCCTTTCGTGATACTGCACAGAAACCGGCGCGAACGCCGGTTCATCCCGGCGCCGACGGCGGCCCGCCGCCAAGACGCGCTTACGGCCTCGGCCCCGGTCGCCCCAGGACGGCCTCGCGGGTGATCTCCAGCGCCTCCAGCGTGGATCCGTAACTCAGCCGGGCGACACTGACGAAGAGGCAGTCCACCACGGACAGCTGGGCTATCCGGGACACCATGGCGCCGGATCGGAACGCGGTCTCCCGCACCACGGTGAACAGGCTGAGGTCTGCTTCCTGGACGATCGGCGACGCGGCCGCATTGCTGACCGCCACCGTTGCCGCCCCGGAAGCGTTCGCCCGGCGGAGGAACTCCAGCGTCTCCCGGGTCCGGCCGCTGTGCGAAAAGGCGATGGCCACATCCTCGGGGCCCATGAGGGATGCCCCCATCAGGGCATCATGCTGGTCCCGGAACGAGGTCGCCTGCCGCCGGATCCGGAAAAGTTTGTACCGGAGATCGTCCGCGACGATGGCCCCGGCACCCACCCCGTAGATGAGTGTGTGCGGAGCGGCATTGATTTTCTCCGCCACGGTGCCGAGGACGTCGAGGTCAAGGCCGTCCAAGGTCTCCTGAATGCCCATGGTCTCGGTGTAGCGGACTTTGGCGACGGCATCGGCGAGGGAATCCTCCGGCCGGATGTCTTCGCCGAACTTCTTGCCCACCGCCCCTGAGCTGTGCTCGCGGCCGATTTCGGTGGCCAGCGCCAGCCTGAGCTGGACGTAGCCGCTGAAGCCGATGGCGCGGCAGAACCGCACGACGGAGGGTTCGGAGGTGTTGCACATCGTGGCGAGTTCAGAGATTGTCAGGCCCAGCACAACGCCCGGATCGGTGACGATCACCTCGGCAACGCGCCGGGCTGCAGGCGCCAGCGAGGGCATCAGGGAATGAATGGTGGACTGGATACTCACGTACGGCTCCCTGGGCTCGGGCCCTGCCCTGTAGTCCCGGCGCGCCAGCCGCCCCGGGTTCTCGGATTCTATGTCCTTACCGGCGCTAATCATCGGCCGGCGTGGACGCGACCGCCGCGAAGGTCAGGCTCTGCACCTTGGGCACCGCCTCGGGCGTCATCGACAACTCGCAGTGGAGGCCGCCGCGGTCGCCGGGCATCACCCATTCGAGCCGCGCCGCTGTCTCGCTGAAGCCGGGTTCCGGGGCGCCATGCCGCAGCGGCCCCACCGCGGCCAGCACCAGCTGCAGCCGCTCCCGCCGGTCCTCGATCGCCTCATCCAGCTCCACGTTGCTGGCAAACACCGAGCGCGCCAGTCCGTCATCCCACGCGTGGACGAGCCGTTCGACGACGGCGCGCGCCTCGAGCGTTTCAGGCCACGGGGTTGCGCCGGTCCCTGCCGGCTCCCCCGACGCCGGCGTCGCAGGATCGGCAGGAGGGTGTCCGGCGGGACGGGCTTCGCCGGGCAGGATGCCCCCGGGAGGGGCTTCGCCGGCATTCTCAAGTGCCGCGGCGAGCACTTCGCGGACCAGGACACCCACCTTCGCGTAGCTGGCGTTTTCGAAGCCGACGACGGCGGTGCCGCTCGCAGGGTGCCACGTCATGTGTGAGCTGAACCCCGGATACCCGCCCGCGTGGCCGACCACCAGTCCCCGGACCGGGTCCTGCAGGACCCGGAGGCCAAAGCCGTAACCGCCGGCGCCGGCCGTCCCGCCGGTGCCACCAGTGACGAGGCGCTCCGGTCCGGCAGGCCGGTGCAGCCGTTGCATTTCCCGGCGGCTTGCCCTGCTCAGTGGCTGCCCGGGGGGTTCCGTCCCGTCGGCAAAGCCGTCGGCAAGCCAGTCCGCCCAGCGGCCCAGGTCGGTGAGGGTGCTGAAGAGCCCGCCGATGGCCGAGAAGGCACCGGGTGCGCTGAAGGGTTGCGGTTGCCACTGCTCGCGGCGCCGGCGATAGCCCCGGGCCACTCCCCCGCCCGCGCGGACGCCGGCGTCGAAACCGGTGCTCACCAGCCCCAGCGGCTCCAGCAGTTCCTGCCGGACCACGTCGGTGTAGCCGCGTCCTGCGGCCGCCGCGATGACGGCTCCAAGCATGGCATAGCCCAGGTTCGAGTATTCGTAGCCTGTTCCAGGCGCCCGGACCAGGCGCACCCCGGCTTTCAGCAGGTCCTCGAGGCCGGCGCCGGACATGGCTTCCTGCCGGTCGGCCCAGGGGTCGTCGGTGGGCAGCCCGCCGGACATGGTCAGAAGCATCCGCACGGTCAGCGGACCACCGGGCATGTCCTTCTCCGGGCCGATCAGGCGGAGATAAGGCAGATGCACCGAGACCTCGCTGTCGAGGTCCAGGAGGCCGCGGTCACGCAGGATCAGGACGGCGGCAGCGGTGAAGGATTTAGTGCAGGACGCGATACGGAAGGCGGTATCAGCCTGCGGCGGACGGCCGGTCTCATCGATGCTGCCGCGCAACGCGGCGGCGCGCAGGTTTCCTGCGGTGAAGACGCCGACGGCGAGCGCCGGCGCCGTGCGGCCACGCACCCGGTCCGCAGCCAGAGGCTCAAGCAGCGCTGCCCACCGGTCACTCACACGTTTTCCAGGAAGTCCTGCAGGATCAGCTGCCCGCTGCGGACACTCGCTGCCGGAACGCGTTCGTCCACCCCGTGCACGCCGTCCACGGTCCGGCCGTCGGGGTCGGCGCCCAGCGGTGCGAAGCCGAAGCAGGAAATGCCCAGCGGGGCGAAAGCCTTCGCGTCGGTCCCGCCGCCCATGCAGTACGGCACCACGACGGCCGCAGGGTCGTGCCGCAGCAGGGCCCGCCGCATCGAATCGAACCAGTGCGACCCCGCGTCCGACTGGGTGGGCGGCTGGTGGGAGAGGAATTCCCGCGTGATCCCCGGCCCCAGCAGCGCATCGATGGTGTCCATGGTGGATTCCTCCGTCCCCGGCAGGCAGCGGATGTCGATGTCGGCTTCGGCGACGCCAGGGATGACGTTGACCTTGTACCCGGCACGGAGCACCGTGGGAGTGGCCGAGCAGCGGATGGTCACCCCGGCCACGGTGCCTGCCGCACCCATGGCGTCAATGGCGACTCCGACGCCGGCCTCGGTGGCCAGGTCCGCGTTGTGCCCCAGCGCCGCTGAGGTCTGCTCAATGTAGGTGCGCACGGCAGGCGTCAGGGTCAGCGGCCAGCGGTAGTTACCTACCCGGTCGAGCGCGGAGATCAGGGTCTTGACGGCATTCGCAGGCACCGGGCGGGAGCCGTGGCCGGAGTTCCCCTCGGCGCGGACCCGGATGTGCAGGGTCCCGCGTTCCGCGACCGCCACGGGGTACAGCCGGACGGAGGCGCCATCGACGGCGGTGAGGACGGTCGCGTGGCCGCCGGATTCGCCGATGGCGGCCCCGACGCCGGCGAAAAGTTCGGGATGGTCGGCTGCGAGCCAGAGCGCCCCGTAGTCGCCTTTGTCCTCCTCGTCTGCGACAAAAGCCACCACGATGTCCCGTAAGGGCCGGATTCCCGCTGCCGACCAGTTGAGCAGGGTCGCGAGGGTCATGGCCACCATGTCCTTCATGTCGGAGGCGCCCCGGCCGTAAATGTAGCCATCATCGATCTCACCGGAGAACGGGTCCCGGCTCCACTGCTCCGGTTCGGCCGGTACGACGTCGAGGTGGGCGTGGACCAGCAGGCCCGGCAGGGACCTGTCTGTGCCCTCGATCCGCACCACCACCGAGGCGCGTTCCGGCGAGGGTGCCAGCAGCACGGGCCGGTAGCCTGCGGATTCCAGCAGGGCGGCGATAAATTCGGCACACTCGCGTTCCCCGGCGCTTTTGCCTTCTCCGTGGTTGGTCGTATCGAACCGGATCAGCCGGGCGCACAGTTCAGCGGCATCGATGGGAGGAACGAACACTGTCGGCAGATGGGGCGCCGCAGCAGTGCTTGACGGATGGATGGTCACGGTTGAGTCTCCCTGGATGGTTTTCTGAACACCTCGGCTATAGGGTGAGCGTAAGTGAATTGCATCACGTTATTCAATCCGGTAATTCATTTACATGCTGGTTACATCCGCGACACAACTCCCGGATACCTTGAACCGTACCTCCCGGCCCTGCCGGGGGCACGGCGCCAGCCGCCATCAGAAGCACAGATCACAGCACCACGCTGATCACTGAACCACTAGGGGAACGCGATGACACCGACACGGACCGCGACAGTACCGGCACCACCGACGGGAAGCCCAGCGCCGCTGGGGAGAACCCTGGGCACAACCCGCGCCGGGGTGCGTCTTCCGGCGCTCCTGGCCGCCGCCGTCGTCGCCCTCGCCCCGGCCGTCATGTCGGTTCCGGCGGCCACCGCGTCAGGCGCTCCGGCGGGCAGCACCCTCAAGCTGGCGCTGACCGGCGACATTGACTCGCTCAACCCTTTCAAGGCAATCCTTGCCAGCAGCACCGGTATCCTCGCCCTGCAGTACCAGTCGCTCGTGGCCTACGGCCCGAAGAACAACGAGGACGTCCCCAGCATGGCGGACACGTGGGAGACCTCCACGGACGGCAAGGTCTGGACGTTCCACCTGCCCTCGGACCGCAAATGGTCCGACGGCAAACCGATTACCGCCCAGGACGGCGCCTGGACCTTCAAGGCCATCCAGACGAACGATCAGCTCAAACAGGCCAACGGCTCGCTCCTGTCCTCCGTTGAATCGGTGGAGGCCAAGGACGCAGAAACGCTCGTCATTACGCTCAAGGCGCCGCAGGCACCCAACCCGGGAACCCAGCTGCCGATCATGCCCGAGCACGTCTGGTCCAAGGTCGGAGACCCGGCGACATTCACCAACGACAAGGATTCGGTGGGCTCGGGCCCGTTCACAGTCACCAGCTATGACAAGGCAGCCGGCGTGACCATGAAGTCCAACCCCTACTACTGGCAGGGCAAGGCCAAGATCGACGGCATTACTTACGCGCCCTACAAGAACAGCGACGCCGCGGTCCAGGCCCTCAAAACCGGTGAAGTGGACCTGATCAGCGGCCTGACCCCGGCCCAGTTCAAGGCCCTGCAAAACCAGCCCGGGATCACCACCAACGCCGGCACCGGCCGCCGCTACCAGGCGGTTGGCATTAACCCCGGCACACAGACCCCGGACAACACCCCCATCGGCGATGGCAGCCCGGCCCTGCACGACGTCGAACTGCGCCGCGCGATCGTGATGGCCATCGATAACAAGACCCTCCTGGACAAAGTCCTCCAGGGCCTCGGCCAGGAGGCCACGGGCGAGGTTCCGCTCGCCTACCCCCAGTACAACTGGGACACCACGGACCTGCCGCTGAAGTACAACCCGCAGGGCGCCAACGAGCTGCTGGACAAGGCCGGCTACACCAAGGGCGCCGACGGAATCCGCCTGGACAAGGCCGGAAACCCGCTCAAGCTGCGCCTGATGGGCCGCAACACCGATCCCACGCACCAGCAGATGGCCGATTACATCAAGCCGTGGTTGAAGGAAGTCGGCATCGATGTCACCACAGTCATGAAGTCCTCCGCCCAGGTCAATGACGACTCCGTGGTGGGTAACTACGACCTCTACTTCACCGGCTGGGGCATGGGCCCGGACCCGGACTTCCAGCTCTCCATCAACACGTGCGCATCCCGCCCGAACGCTGACGGTACCGGCGCGACGTCGGAGAACAACTACTGCTCCCCCGAGTTCGACGCCCTCTTCAAACAGCAGCACGAGGAACTTGACCAGGCCAAGCGCAGCGCCCTGGTCAAGCAGGGGCAGGAAATGATCTACAACGCCGCCGTCAACAACGTCATGTACTACGCGAACACGCTTGAGGCCTACCGCTCGGATAAGTTCCAGCCGTTCGTCACGCAGCCGGAAGTGGGCGGGGTGATCACCGGGCAGAACGGTCCGTGGGGTTACTACAGCGCCACGCCGGTGGGCATGGCCGCCGGTTCCGGAACTGACCAGGCCTCGGCCGGTTTCGACCCGGCCGCGGTGATCGTGCCCGCCGTCGTGGTCCTGGCCCTGGCAGCCGGCGGATTTGTGCTCTACCGCCGCCGCAGCGCCACCGCAGGAGACCGCGAGTAATAATGGAATCAACGCTCAACGAACCCGTCCTGGGAGGGGCGGTGCCCGCTCCGGCCGTCCCTCCGGGCGCCGCCCCGGCGAAGGATACCGACGAGCCCCGGCGCGGCGGCTCCTGGCCGCGGTACATCGGCGCCAAAGCCGGCGGCGCGGCGGTGTCCCTGGTCATGGTGGTCCTTCTCGGCTTCTTCGCCTTCCGCATCCTGCCCGGCGACCCGGTCCGTTCCCTGGCCGACGGCCGGCAGGTCACGCCGGAGCAGATGGACATCCTGCGCCGGCAATACGGCCTGGACCAACCCCTCCCGGCGCAGTTCTGGCGCTACCTGACCGACCTGTTCCAGGGCAAACTGGGCGATTCCTACACCTACAACCGGCCGGTGATGGAGCTGATCCTGGACCGGATCGGCCCCACCCTGCTGCTGACCGGCACCGCCGCCGCGCTCTCCGTCGTCCTGGGCCTCTGGCTCGGGCAGCGGGCAGCGTGGCGGCGGGGCAGCAGCTTCGACAAGACCCAGACCGGCCTGGCCCTGGTCTTCTGGTCCGTCCCGACGTTCTGGCTGGGCCTGCTGATGCTGCTGGTCTTCGCCGGCGGGCTGCACTGGTTCCCCACCGGAGGCATGGTGACGGCCGGTGTCCAGGCCACCGGACTGGGCTACGCCTGGGACGTGGCCCGGCACATGGTCCTGCCGGTCCTGACCATGGTGGCCGTCGTCTACGCCCAGTACCTGATGGTGATGCGGGCTTCCCTGCTGGAGGAGATGAGCTCCGATTACCTCGTCACCGCCCGGGCCAAGGGCCTGCGTGAGGACGAGGTGCGGCGCAAACACGCCGTCCCCAACGCCCTGCTGCCCACCGTGACACTGATCTTCCTGACCCTCGGCGGGCTGGTGGGCGGGGCTGTGACTGTAGAGACGGTCTTTTCCTGGCCGGGGCTGGGCTATCTGACGTTCCAGGCCCTGTCCGCCCCGGATTTCCCGCTGCTGCAGGGAACCTTCGTTGTCTTCTCCTCGATTGTGATCCTCATGAATTTCTTCGCCGACATCGTCTACCGCCTCCTCGACCCCCGGCTGCGTGCCTCATGAGCACGCTCACGAACGACCGGCGCAGTGTGGCCGCCGCCCGCCGGGCCCAGCGCCTCCGCGAGGTGTGGGCGGAATTCGCCGCCAACCGCGCCGGCCTGATCGGCCTGGTCCTGCTCTGCATCGTCATCCTGCTGGCCCTCCTGGCCCCGCTGCTGGCGCCGGAGGAAACCCTTAACGTCACCCGGATCACCTCGGCGCAGAACGAGCCCCCCACGTGGGCAAACCCGCTGGGCACCGACCCTGCCGGCCGGTCCGTCCTGGCGATGCTGGTCTGGGGCGCCAGGATCTCGCTGCTGGTCGGCTTCGCAGCGACAACCGTGTCCATGCTGATCGGCACCGTGGTGGGCATGGCCGCCGGGCATTTCACCGGCGTTACCCAGGGCGTCTTGATGCGCGTCATCGACTTCTTCCTGGTGGTCCCCAGCCTGGTGCTGGCGATTGTGCTGTCCTCGGTGATCGGACCCGGCGTCGCCACGATTGTGATCGCCATCGGCATCACCTCCTGGGCCGGCACCGCCCGCCTGGTCCGTTCCCAGACCCTCAGCGTGGAGTCCCGCGCTTACATTGAGCGCAGCTGGGCGCTGGGCGCCTCCGACGCCCACATCATCGGCAAACACGTGCTGCCTGCCGTGCTGCCGCTGGTCCTGGCCAACACCACCCTCACCGTCGGCTCGGCCATCATCGCCGAATCAACCCTGTCCTTCCTCGGCATGGGGGACCCCGGGCAGATCTCCTGGGGGTCCATGCTGAAGGCCGCCCTGGACACCGGCGCCGCCACCGGCGGCTACTGGTGGTTCGTGTTGACCCCCGGCATCGCGATCGTCCTCGTGGTGCTGTGCTTCACCCTGGTGGGCCGCGCCTTCGAGTCCGTCATCAACCCCACCCTGAGAGGCCGCTAATGCCGCGTCTTGAATTCAAGGACCTCCGCGTCACCTACGCCTCCCAGGGCGAGGACGGCCCCCGCACCCTGACGGCTGTTGACGGCGTCAACCTCGTCGTCGAGCCCGGCTCCACGCTGGGACTTGCCGGGGAATCAGGCTGCGGGAAATCCACCCTGGCCATGTCGGTGCTCCGGCTGCTGCCCGCCAACGCCAAGGTCGAGGGCAGCATCCTGCTCGGCGAGGAAAACGTGCCGGACCTGAGCTGGGGCCGGCTGCGCACCGTCCGCTGGACCGAAGCCTCCATCGTCTTCCAGGGCGCCATGCATTCGCTTAACCCGGTCCGCAAGGTCCGGGACCAGATCACCGAAGCACTCCGCATCCACGCCGCGGCGCTGCCCTACCAGGACGACGCCGCACGGGACACCCGGGTTGCCGAACTGCTGGAACTCGTGGACCTCTCGCCGGCCAAGGGCGCCTCCTACCCGCACGAACTCTCCGGCGGACAAAAGCAGCGGGTCATGATCGCCATGGCCCTGGCCTGCGACCCCGAACTCATCATCGCCGACGAACCCACCACCGCCCTGGACGTCATAGTCCAGGCCCAGGTCCTCAACGTCCTCACCGCCCTGGTGGCCTCCCGCGGGCTGTCCCTGGTCATGATCAGCCACGACCTCTCCGTGCTCGCCGCCACCTGCGAGCGGATCGTCGTCATGCAACAGGGCAAAATCGTAGAGGACGGACCCTCTGCGGACGTGATGCGCAACCCGCAGCACCCGCACACCCGGGCCCTCGCCGCCGCGTTCCCGCTGATCGGCGACCCGGCGTCCCGGCTCCGGCTCCCCGGCTACACGGCACCGGATGCCCCCGCCGCGACACCGGCGGAAAAGGCCGGCACGTTCACGGCGCCGGACCCGGCCGATGTGGTGCTCGAGGCCCGGAACCTGTCGGTGACGTTCACCGGCCGCGGCGGCAACGTCAAGGCCGTGGACGCGGTGAACCTGCGGTGTGGGCGCGGTGAGATCGTGGCGCTCGTGGGGCAGTCCGGCTCCGGTAAGACCACCCTGGCCCGCACCATGCTGGCCCTGCAGCGGCCGACGTCGGGCGAGGTACTGTTCGAGGGCAAGGCCCTCTCGCACCGCCGGAAGGCCCTGAAGGATTACCGGCGCAGCGTCCAGTTCGTGCTGCAGGACCCCTCCGCAGCACTGAACCCGAAGCACTCCGTTTACGAGGCGGTCGCCGAGGGCCCGCGGCTGCACAAGCTGCCGGGCAACGAACGGGAAATCGTCGCCGCGGCGCTGCGGAAAGCGGAACTGAACCCGCCGGAACGGTTCCTGGCCGCCATCCCCCAGGAACTGTCCGGCGGTCAGCGCCAGCGCGTCGTCATTGCCGGCGCCCTGGCGCTGGAACCGGAATTCCTGGTGGCCGATGAACCCGTGGCGAGCCTGGACGCCTCCGTGCGCGCCGAAATCCTGGCACTGCTCCTGCGGCTGCGCTGCGAACTGGGCCTGGGCGCCCTCGTCATCACGCATGACCTCGGCCTGGCCTGGAATATCGCCGACCGGGTGGTGGTGATGTTCGAGGGCCGGATCGTCGAGGAAGGCGCGGTGGAGGACGTGCTGCTGAACCCGCAACACGAGTACACCCGGAAGCTGCTCAGCGTGGTACCCACCAACAACGTCGTGGCGGACGACGCCAGCGTCGCGATCGGCTCCGGCTCATGACGGCACCGCCGGCCAACTCCCCCGCCCCGGCAGGTGCCCCCGCAGCAGTCACAGTCCTGTCGCCGCTCCGGCCGGGCGACCGGGTGGGGCTCGTGGCGAGCTCGGGGCCGCCGCAGCCGGCCATGCTGGAACGGTCCATTACACTGCTGGAATCCTGGGGCCTGGTCCCGGTGCCCGGGCGCAACCTCCGGGCCACCCACCCCCGCGCGGCGTACCTCGCCGGCGAGGACGCCCAGCGCGCCGCTGATCTGCAGGAGGCGTGGTGTGATCCGGCGCTGGCTGCCGTGTTTGTGATCCGCGGCGGTTACGGTTCCGTGCGCCTTCTGGACCTGCTTGACGTCGACAAGCTCCGCGCCGCCGTCCCGAAGCCGCTGTTCGGGTCCTCGGACGTTACCGGGATCCACGAATTCTGGGCCGAACAGCTGGACATGCCCACGTGGTTCACGCCGATGCTCGCCACCGGCGCCTTGCTCGATGACCCCGCCGCGGCCGCCAGCCTGCAGCAGGCCGTGCTGGAGCCGTTCGCCGGCCGCCGCTACACGGCGGACGCAGCCCGGACCCTCGTCCCGGGTACGGCCCGCGGACTCCTGACCGGCGGGAACCTGAGCCTGCTCGCGATGACCCTCGGCGCCCGCGGCAGACGGCCGGTGAACAACACCGGCCGGATCGGCCTGCTCGAAGACGTCACGGAACCCCCCTACAAAATCGACGGGATGCTTCATTCACTCTTGCGGGCCGGCTGGTTCGAGGGACTGGCCGGGCTCGCCCTGGGCTCCTGGCAGGACTGCGGCGACCTCGCCGAGGTCGAGGACCTCTGCGTGGAACTGCTCGCACCGCTGGGGATTCCGCTCGTCTGGGAACTCGGCTTCGGCCACGGCCCGGCAGCACACAGCATTCCGCTCGGGGTCCCGGCCACCCTGCACGCACCCGACGCCGCCCGCCCCAGCCTGGCGCTGGACTGATGGCCCGGGTTGACCGGCTGCTGACGGTGGAACTCCAGCGCCTGCTCGACGCTGCCGTGGACGGCGGCATCACCCCGTCGGCGGTCTGTGCCGTCGCTGTCGGCGGCGAACGGCTGCCGGTCATCACAGCCGGGAACGCCGTCCGCTTCGGCGATGACGGCGTCGAACTGGCGGCGGAACAACGCCCCGCGGCGGACGCCGGGACGTTTTACGATCTCGCCTCCGTCACCAAGATTTTTACCGCAGTCACCGCACTGGCTCTCGTGGACCGCGGCGTACTGGCCCTTGATGCGGCTGTGCCGGTCCCGGCGGGCCACTCCGGGGTGACGCTCCGCCATCTCCTCACCCACACCTCGGGGCTGCCTGGAATCTGGCAGGGCTGGCGCGGACCGCTGGCCGCCGGAACACGGTTCGACCGGCCGAGCCTGATCGCGGACCTGCTGTCCCTGCAGCCCGCGCACCCGCCGGGAACACGCTTTGAGTACTCCTGCGCCGGGTTCAACACCATCATGGCCCTTGCCGAACAGACCACCGGGCAATCCTGGCCGGACCTGGTCAGGGAGCATGTCCTCTCCGGACTGGTCCCGTACACCGCCCTGACCTTCTTCCCGGATCCGGGCCGCAGCGCCGCGACCGAGTTCCAGCCCGACCACGGCCGGGGCATGATCCGCGGCACCGTGCACGACGAGGCGGCCTGGTCCCTCGGCGGCCCCGCCGGCAACGCAGGACTGTTCGGGACGGCGCCGGCGCTGCTGGACTTCGGCGAGGCGCTGCGGGCCGGCCTGCCCGGCATCCTCTCCCCCGCCACGGCCGACGCCATGTGGACCGACCAGCTCCCGGCGGTGCTGGGCGCGTCCCTGCCCGGCTCCGGCGCCGGGTACGGCCACGGGCTGGGACTGCGGATCGGGCAGGCGGCGTGGATGGGCTCCCCGGGCGCCCGGGGGCACAACGGGTTCACCGGGACCTCGCTGCTGGTGGACCGCGACGCCGGCCTCAGCGTGGTCCTGCTCAGCAACCGGGTCCACCCCCGCCGGGAGCTCTCCGACGTCCAGCCCGTCCGGCTGGCCGTGTCCCGCGCGGTCTACTCCGCCCTCAGCTAGGAGCACCCGTGCCTGTTACCTCCGACTACAGCGACGGTGTCCCCACGATCGCCTATTGCCTCACCGCGATGGACGGCACCGTCCTGGCCCAACGGGACGCGGACCTGCCCTTTTATTCCGCGAGCACCATCAAGCTCGGCGTGCTGGTGGCGGCCATCCAGGCGGTGGAACGCGGCACCCTGGATTTGGAGCAGCCCGTCACCGCAGCGCACACGTTTGCCTCCGGCGCCGGCGGCGGGGAGATCTTCAGCTTCGAACCCGGGGAGCGCGACGCCGGCATGCCCTCCCCCGGAACCGCCCTGCCGCTGGCCGACGTGTTGCGGCGCATGATCACGGTCTCCTCGAATGAGGCGACCAACCTTGCCGTGGAACTTGTGGGGCTGCCCGCGGTCAACACGGCCCTGGCTGGCTGCGGCGCCTCCTCGTCGCGCATGGACCGGCTGATCGGCGATCTTCCGGCGCTGCGGGCCGGGCTGAGCCACCAGGTCACGGCCCGGGACCTGACCGCCGTCGTCCGGGCGATCGTGACCGGTGCTGCTGCCGGGCCGGAGCTGACCGGACTCATGACGGGGTGGCTCATCGCCCAGGAGTACGGTGACCTCGGCGCGGAACTGGACGCCGCAGGCGCCGACGTCCGCTGGGGCAGCAAGTCGGGCTGGGTCACCGGAATCCAGCACGACGTCGCGTTTGTCGCCCCGCGCGGCGGCCCGCTCAGTGCCGGGTATGTGCTGGCGGTCTGCACCCGCGCGTACGCCGAGCAGGACGCCCTGCCGGCCATCCGGTCCATCTCGCGGCTGGCTTGGGAACTGCACGGCTCGAAGGGGACGGCGTAAAAGTGGCTGCCCTTAGCTGAGAGCCGTGATCCCGAGCCCGGGGGCCGCGGCAAGCCGGATGGTCCGGCCGCTATAGCCGGCGCCGCCGAGCACGGGGGACGCGGCAAGCCAGAGTCCGCCGTCAAGGTCCTGCGCTGCGGACCGGTCCGTGGGCGCCGGGAGCAGGGAGGCGAGGGAGGCGGCCGCGGCGATCCCCACCGGGCTCTCCAGCATGCAACCGATCACCACCCCCAGACCCTCAGCCCGGGCGCGGTCGAGCAGCCTGCGGCCATGGCGCAGTCCGCCGGCTTTGGCCAGTTTGATGTTGATCAGGGGCGCGGCCCGGTGCTCCAGCAGCCGGTCCAGATCTCCGAGCGTCCACAGGCTTTCATCGGCCATGACCGGAGTGTCGACGGCGGCGCTGACCTGGGCCAGTGCCGCCCAGTCCCCGGCCGGTACGGGCTGTTCGGCGAGTTCGATCTCCACTCCGGCGTCCTCCAGTTCCCGGATGATCCGGATGGCCGTCCCGGCGTCGAAGGCCTGGTTCGCGTCGATCCGCAGCACAACGTCCGGGCCGGCCGCCGCCCGGACCGCCCGCATCGAGGCCAGCACGTCCATCCGGGCGTCCAGTTTGACCTTCAGGCAGCGGAAACCGGCGGCCGCGTGCACCGCCGCCTTCGCCCCGAGTTCTTCCGGTGGCGCGACGGAGAGCGTCATGTCCGTCTCGACAGTCGGGGCGGGAGCGGCTCCTGGAACGCCATCGCCGGCCCCGGCCGCGGGCCCGCCGGCAGCGGACCCGCCGCCCAGGTACGCGCTGAGAGTGAGCCCGAGCTGCTGGGCTGCCAGATCATGCAGGGCGCAGTCCACCGCCATCCGGGCCGCCGCCGGTTCGCCGCTTCGTTCCAGACGGTCCAGGACGCCGTCGAGATCCCCGGCGGAAGGACCCGCCGTCGTGCGGACCGCCGTCCCGGAGGCACGGCCCAGCACCAGGGCAGTGAGCGGGCCCTGGATGCTTGCCGCCGCCTGCTCGGTGCTGAGCCGGGTGACCCGGCTGATCGGTGCCTCGCCCCAGCCGCTGCGGCCGTCGGAATCGACGGCCTCCACGAGCACGGTCTCCAGCTCCGTCGCGCTGCGGACAGCGGTGGTGAAGTGCCCCACCAGCGGCACGCGGACGCGGTGGACCCGCAACCCTGTCAGCCTGGTCATCCGGCGCCCCCTGTTGATCCGTCCTAGTGGAAGAAGTGCCGGGCGCCGGTGAAGTACATCGTGATTCCCGCGGCGTTGGCGGCGGCGATCACGTCCTCGTCCCGGACAGACCCGCCGGGCTGGACGACGGCGCGGACGCCGGCGTCGATCAGGATCTGCAGGCCGTCGGCGAACGGGAAAAACGCGTCCGACGCCGCCACGGCGCCGCGGGCCCGCTCCGGGGCTCCGGTCATGCCTGGTTCTGCCTGAACGGCGTTCGAGGCACCACCGGCGCCCTCGACCGCGGAGTCCACGCTCACGCCGAGGGTATTGGCGCGTTCGACGGCGAGCTTGCAGGAGTCGAGCCGGTTGACCTGGCCCATGCCGATGCCCACGGCGGCCCCGGCGTCTGCCAGCAGGATCGCGTTGGACTTGGCGGCCCGGCACGCGGTCCAGGCGAAGGCCAGGTCCGCGAGGGTAGCGGCGTCGGCGGCGTCACCGGCGGCGAGGGTCCAGTTGGCCGGGTCGTCGCCCTCGGCGTCGACCTTGTCCGTGGCCTGGACCAGCATGCCGCCGGAGACCTGGCGGAACTCGGTCGGGTAACGGCCGTAGCCCTCGGGCAGGGCGAGAAGACGGATGTTCTTCTTCTGGGACAGGATCTCCACGGCCTCGTCCTCGAAGCCCGGGGCAATGACGACCTCGGTGAAGATGCCGGCCACGGTCCGGGCCATGCCGGCGGTGACCGTGCGGTTGGCCGCGATCACGCCGCCGAACGCGGAGACCGGGTCGCAGGCGTGGGCTTTGGCGTGTGCCTCGGCGATCGGGTCGTCCGCGGACGCGGAGCCCACGGCCACGCCGCAGGGGTTGGCGTGCTTGATGACCGCGACGGCGGGCTCGGCGAAGTCGAACGCAGCGCGCAGGGCAGCGTCGGCGTCGACGAAGTTGTTGTAGCTCATGGCCTTCCCGTGCAGCTGGTCCGCCTGCGCGATGCCGGCCGGGGCGGCCTTGTCCACGTAGAGGGCGGCCTGCTGGTGCGGGTTTTCGCCGTAGCGCAGCACCTCGGAGCGCTCCAGGGCCAGCCCGGCGTACGCGGGCCAGTCGATGACGCCGTCGCCGTCCTCGTCCAGGAACTGGCTCGCGGTCCAGGTGGCCACGGCGGTGTCATAGCTGGCAGTGTGCGCGAAGGCCTTGGCGGCCAGCCGGCGGCGGGTCTTCAGGTCAAAGCCGCCGGACGCGGCGGCAGCTACGACGTCGGAATAGGACGAGGGGTCCACCACGATGGCGACGGCGGCGTGGTTCTTCGCCGCGGAGCGCACCATCGCGGGGCCGCCAATGTCGATCTGCTCGACGACGTCGTCCTGCGCGGCGCCGGAGTTCACCGTGTCCACGAACGGGTAGAGGTTTACCACCACGAGGTCGAACGGTTCGATGTCCATGGACGTGAGCGTGTCCATGTGGGCCGGGACGCGGCGGTCGGCGAGGATGCCGCCGTGGACGCGCGGGTGGAGGGTCTTGACGCGGCCATCCAGCATCTCCGGGGAGCCGGTGACTTCCTCGACTTCCTGGACCGGAATGCCGGCGGCGGCGATCCTCTTGGCGGTGGACCCGGTGGAGACGAGCTTGACGCCGGCGTCGTGCAGGCCTCTGGCGAGTTCCTCCAGACCGGTCTTGTCGTAGACCGAAATCAGGGCCCGGCGGATGGGCACACGGTCGATGGATATCCGGTCAAGCGGCGTAAAGCTCACAAAAGTCTCCGTCTTATATCGCGGCGAGGCCGCGGGTGGTGGGGATGGGGCCAGTTTATCGCGTCATGGCTGCGCTGGTCCCCTGGGCCTCCCCGCGCGCCGGAGTATGAAGCGCTGCGCACCTGGCTCCGCGGCAACGTAAAGTTTTCTCTGGAGGCTGAGAGATGAATACATATACCACTGTGCCCAGCGGCGAACAGGTGGTCCAGGAACTGCCGTGGCGTTGGAAAGTGCAGGGCCGGATCTTCCTGATTGGCGGCCTGGGCTTCATGTTTGACGCCTGGGACGTCACACTGAACGGCATCCTCATTCCGCTGCTGTCCAGGCACTGGTCTCTCACCCCGGGCGAGGCCGCCTGGATCGGCGCCTCGAACCTGATCGGCATGGCGTTGGGCGCGTTTGTCTGGGGCACCATCGCGGACACCATCGGGCGCAAGAAGGCGTTCACCGCCACCTTGCTGATCTTCTCGATCTTCACGGTGCTCGGCGCGTTCTCCCCCGACTTCCTCTGGTTTGTCGCGTTCCGCTTCATGGCCGGCTTCGGCCTGGGCGGCTGCATCCCGGTGGACTACGCCCTCGTGGGCGAGTTCACCCCCCGCAGACAGCGCGGCCGGGTCCTCACCGCAATGGACGGCTGGTGGCCGATCGGGGCGGCGCTGTGCGGCTTCGTCTCCGCCGGGCTTGTGGCGGCCTTCGCGGACTGGCGGCTGACCATGCTGGTGATGGTGCTCCCGGCGCTGCTGGTGTTCTGGGTCCGGCGCAGCGTCCCGGAATCCCCGCTGTTCCTGATCCGCAAGGGCCGCCGGGAGGAGGCCGCCCGGGTGATCGACGACCTCGTCGCGGCCACCGGCGCCGAGCCCCGCGTTTACAGCCTCCCGGAGCCGCAGGACGCACCGCGGCTCTCCGCCGGCAGCGCCTGGACCCAGCTCCGCGCGCTCTGGCAGTACGACTGGAAAATCACCACCGCGGCCTGGTCCCTGTTCTTCAGCATCCTGCTGGTGTACTACCTGTCGCTGACCTGGATGCCGCGGATCCTGATCGGCGCCGGCTTCGAGGAATACAAGGCGTTCCTGACCACCGCCTCCATGGCCGCCGTCGGGCTCCTCGGCGTGGTGGTGGCCGCGCTGCTGGTGGAGCGGGTGGGCCGGAAGTGGATCCTGGCGATCACCGGCCCGCTGTCTGCGCTGACCCTGGTGATCGTGGCGATCGTGGTGGATATCCCGACGGCGGCCGTGTTCTGGCTGCTGGTGTTCGGCTTTGTGGTGCAGGTGGCCATCCCGGTGCTCTACGCCTACGTCTCCGAGCTATACCCGACGGAACTGCGCGGCTCCGGCTTCGGCTGGGCCTCGACGTTTTCCCGGCTCGGCGCAGGCTTCGGCCCGCTGGTCTTCGCGGCCTTCCTCTGGCCTGAACTGGGCCTGGCCACGTCGTTCGCCCTCGCCGGGGGCCTGGTGCTGCTCAGTGTGTTGTGGATGGCGTTCTTCGCCCCTGAAACCAAGCAGCGGCAGCTTACCTAAGCCGCGCCCCCTCGGATGCGCGCCCCCTCGGATGCGCTATCACTTTTGGTGCTTCTACGCCCCGGATGAGCACCAAAAGTGATAGCGCATCCGGGTGTTCAGGCAGGTGTGGCGGCCGCGGCGAGGGCCGCCAGCGTCGAGACCAGCAGGCGGCGCTCCGCCACCTTGATCCGTTCGTGCAGGGTCTCTTCCGTGTCCGCGGCCTGCACCGCCACGGCTTCCTGCGCGATGATCGGGCCCGTGTCCACGCCGGCGTCGGCCCAGTGGACCGTACAGCCGGTGACTTTGACCCCGTAGGCCAGCGCGTCCCGGACCCCGTGGGCCCCGGGGAACGACGGCAGCAAGGCCGGGTGCGTGTTGAGATACTTGCCGCCGAACGCGTCAATGAAGTCCGCGCTGACGATCCGCATGAACCCTGAGGAGACGACGACGTCGGGCGAGTACGCGGCCACGGCCCCGGTGAGCGCTTCGTTCCAGGCGGCCCGGTCCGGATAGGCCTTAAAGTCCACCACGAACGTCGGGATTCCGGCAGCGGCCGACCGCTCCACCCCATAAGTCCCGGGCCGGTCCGCGCCAACTGCGGCGATCTCGACGTCGAGCCCGCCCGTTTGGACGGCGTCAATAACCGCCTGGAGATTGGAGCCGGTGCCGGAGACGAGGACCACGATACGCATGGTCCTAGCTTATGGGGCCGCTCGCGTAGGCTGGAAACCATGAATCCCCCGAACGACTCCGCCGGCAGCCCGGGCAGCCAGAACCCGCTCAGCGACGCTGCCAAAGCCTCGCAGGCGAAGACCCACATTCTGTTCCGCAGCTTCATCGTGGCCGTGCTGGGATCGTTCTTCGTCTACCAGTTGGATATCAACTACCTCTGGCTGAGCGGACTCCTGACGGCGATCGCAATCGTGCTCGGCATCATGGTGCTGGTCCGGTACGCCAAACTCAAGGAATCCAAGCTGGTGCTGTACGGGACAGTCTCCGGGATGGTGGTCCTGGCCGTCCAGGTGCTCCTGCTGCTGACCTCGGCGCTGTTCTTCACCCAGGTCCGGGACTATCAGCAGTGCAGCCGCCAGGCCCTCACCCAGCAGGCCGCCTCCATGTGCCAGACCGAGCTGCAGAAGACGCTGCCGCAGTTCCGCTAGGGGGTTCCGCGCGGAACTGGACGGCCTGGAGCCGATTGGCCCGGAGCCGGGTCCGTCAGTGGGCAGCCGATTCCAGGTCCGCTTCGCGCAACTCCTGCCGGCGTTCGAGCCACGGCCCCGCCGCGTAACCGATCACGACGCCGACCGCCACCTCAGCGGTCACAAACAGTGCCGTCATCAGCGGGTCGGGTCCAATCTCGGTGAGCCGGCCGATGCCGGCCGATCCCCCGGCCAGCCAGGCCAGGACCGCCGCGAGGAGTCCGGCGACACTGCCCACCAGGAGGCCGAGGATCAAGGTGGAGGCCACGGCGGTGAACCAGCGGACATCGACCTTGATGGAGAGCCACTCGTCGAAGTGGTTTTCGCCTTCGCGCAGGAACCACCAGCCCGCAAGCGTTCCGGCGAGGACCGGCACCACCAGGGCGGCCACCCCGTAGTCCAGCGATCCGGCCGGCAGCGCCGCGAACACCGGGATCGAGGGCAGCGGCCCGACGGCGGTGCCGAGCGCCCCGGCGTGGGAGCCGACCCCGAGCGCGACGCCGGCGCCGGAGGTCCAGGCGAGCGCGAACACGGCCAGGTTGGGGAGAAAGCCGAGCTGCGCGACGGTGAGCACCGCGCCGCCCAGCGGCCCGGCGTCGAGCGCTTCATAGACGGCAATGACGAGGTTCCAGTGGATAAACAAGGTCGCTGCCAGGAGCACGCTTGACATCGCGAGGCTGGCCATCAGCGCCACATAGCCTGCTTTGATCGCGGAGCCGAGGTAGGACCCGGCCCAGCGCGAATGCTGGCTGGTGCGGGAGAGCCAGGCTACGGCGTCGACGCCGATCAGGCGGCGCCAGGAGCCGGCCTCGCGGCGGACGCCGATTGCCATGCCCAGCCCCACCGGGACCAGCGGGATAAGGGCCGCGGACCAGAGCCCCACGCCGACGTCGCCGGTGCGGCAGATGAAACCGGTGCCCAGGCCGAAGCCGGCATACATCAGCCAGGATCCGAGCAGAGCCTGCCAGAGCTGGTCCGCGTAGGACGCACGTGCCAGCCTGCGGCCGGCGCGCCAGGCGAGCAGGAACGGTATCAGCGTCAGCCCGAGGGGTACGAGCGACAAAACCCCGGTCTGGGGCTGGGCCGCGGCCCCCACGCCTGCGGTGTCCAGCAGCAGCGGAACGCCGTGAATCAGCAGCCAGGCCTGCCCGGCGAGGCGGGCGAGGGCGTCGGTGGCTCCGTTCTGGAACCCGGCCGTAGCCCATACGGCAACAATCGGAGCGGCCACCACCAGGGCCGAGATAATGGCTGCCTGCGCAGATTCCAGGGCTCCCTGCAGCCACAACGGCATCGGAAGTCCACGTTCCCCGGTCTGATCAGCGCGCAGTTTCATCGTGTTCAATGGTGCCACGTCTGCGGGCGGCCACCCGGTGCGACAGGCTCACGGACCCTACTTAACCCGTGCAACGTCCCGTTTCGTCTGCGTGGTTCCTGAACTTGGCTGCGCATTCGGCGGGCGCTTTTTCCCGTACGCCGCCGTAAAATTGGAATGTCCGCAATCAGTGGTTGGAGGCAGAAAATGACTACCGCATCTCCACATGCACACGGCGTTCACTTTGGACGCACGGACGTCCAGAACATGGGCATGGGTGTGGGTATTGTCCTCATCGTCGTGGGACTTCTGGGGTTCATCCCCGGCGTCACCACGCAGTACGGCTCCCTGGCGTTCTTCGGACCTGGTTCCACGGCTCTGTTCCTGGGCCTGTTCCAAGTTTCGATGCTCCTGAACATTGTTCAGTTGGTGATTGGCGCCACCGGCCTGGCCATGTCCCGGAACAACCCAATGGGTGCCCGGAACTTCCTCATGGGCTTCGGCCTGCTGTACATCGTCTTGAGCGTGTATGGACTCATCGTCGGAGTGGGGTCGGCGGCCAATTTCCTGTCGCTCAACACCATCGATGCCTGGGCCTTCATGATCATGGGCATACTAATGCTTGGTGCCGGCTGGCTGATGTCGAGGGATTTGGCCGACGGCGCAAAGACCCGGTAACAATCGACCGGGAAGAGGGAGCCGCGAATGAGTACCGTTTCATAGCAATCCGAAAATTCGTACTACCTGCTGGTGCAGTCGCCTCGCGGAAACGCAGCGGCTGCACCAGTCTTTTGTCCGGGCTCCCTTGTCCAGGCTGCGCCAGCCGGATTCCGGGCGTCCTCGGGGCACTGCGTCCCCCCGAGCGGCACCAAACCCCGCCCACTCGCCACAAACGGCCGCTACCCACCCCCGAGCGGCACCAAACCCCGCCCACTCGCCACAAACGGCCGCTACCCACCCCTGCAGAGCGGCCATTTGTGACGAGTCGCCGAGCACGGAGTCCCGGACGGGCTGGACCCTCCACCATGCTGGCTGATCCGGGTATCTAATCGGCGGCCGGACTGTTCGCGGTTGATGGCCGACCCGCACCAGGTCGGGCGGCGGCTCCTGCGAGAATGGCCCAATGACCGCCATCATCCTGGGCTGGAACCCGGACCATTGGAATGACTGGATTTACTCGGACGTCCGCGGACGCGCCGCTGCGACCGGACTGTACCTCCAGCCCTGGAGCGTGAGCCACCCCGCTCCAGCGGGCACGGACGTCTGGCTGGTCCTGGAGGGTGGCCACAGCCGGGGCCTCATTGGCCACGGGGTGGTGGTCTCGGACGCGGCGCTGTTTGATGGGCTGCAGCAACCCCCGCCCAGTCCGCTCGCTTCCGTTCCTGAGGGAGCCGGGCCGGAGCGGACCCGGAGGGTGGTGCTGGTGGCATTCGACGCCCTCCTGCCGGCCGGCGAGCCGATCGCCGTCGACGTGCTCCAGAACGCGGTGCCAGCAATCCCATGGAACGGGACCGAAGACTTCGAGTGCGGCGTTGACCCGGCCGACGAAGCCATCATCCGGACCTTGTGGCGCGACTTTGGGCCTCCGGCGGGCCCGGACCCCACCCTGCCCGCTCCCGGCACCTACCCTCAGATGGCCCTCACCCGGGCCGCGGCGAACCGGTACGAGCGCGACCCCGATGCGCGGCGGGCCTGCATCGCGCACCACGGCACCAGCTGCGCGGCCTGCGGGTTCTCGTTCGAGCAGAAGTACGGTGAGCTCGGCGCGGATTTCATCCCGGTGCATCACCTCGTCCCCGTGGCACTGCTGGGCAGCAGCTACGAACTCGATCCCCTCACCGATCTGGTGCCGCTCTGCGCCAACTGCCACGCCATGGCCCATCACGGGGTCGGCACCCCGCGGACCGTGGCCGAGCTGCGCCGGATCATCGAGGACGCCGGGTACCTCCGCGGCTCCATCGTCACGCCGGAGCAGCTCGAAGCGCAGCGGCAGGCCCGGGAACTCCTCGGCCCGCAGTAGCTCCCCGCCACACAGCGGCGTTAACCCATTCTTCCCTCCCCCGCCACACACCCGACCCCGCACCGCAAGACTGCCCCCGCACTGTGGAGGGGTGAGGATCGCAATTGTTGCCGAGTCATTCCTGCCGCTGATGAATGGGGTAACCCACTCGATTCTGCGGGTTCTTGAATATCTGCAGGAGCGCGGAGACGAGGTGCTGGTCATCGCGCCGTCCACGCAGGACGTGGAGGCCCCCGCCGAGGTCTACGGGGCGCAGGTCCACCGGCTGCCCTCTGTTCCGCTGGCCGGCTACGCGAACGTCCGGGTGGCGATGGGCGGTGTCTCCCGGGTCAAGCGAATCCTTGCCGGGTACGCACCGGACGTCATCCATCTGGCTTCCCCGTTCGTGCTCGGCTGGCGCGCTGCCCAGGCCGCCCATCAATTGGGAATCCCCACCATCGCCATCTACCAGACCGAGGTCCCGTCCTACGCCGGCCGGTACGGCGTGCCCTTCCTGGAGAACTGGGCGTGGACCCGGGTGGAGAACATCCACCTGCTGGCCACCCGGACCCTCGCGCCGTCCAGCTTCGCGCTCAACCAACTCCGCGGCCGCGGCATTCCGCGGGTCCAGATGTGGCGGCGCGGCGTGGATACCCAGCGGTTCTCCCCGGAGAAGCGCGACGCCGGATGGCGGGCCGCCGTCGCCCCGGCCGGCGAGCGCGTCATCGGCTACGTCGGCCGGCTCGCGGTCGAAAAGCAGGTGCAGGACCTTGCTGTGCTGGCCGACGTCCCCGGCACCCGGCTGGTGATTGTGGGGGATGGCCCCCAGCGGCCGGCCCTTGAGGAGGCGCTGCCGGATGCGGTCTTCACCGGTTTCCTCGGCGGCGAGGAACTGGCCCGCGCGGTGGCGTCCTTCGACCTCTTCGTGCATCCGGGCGAGTTCGAAACCTTCTGCCAGACCATCCAGGAGGCGATGGCTTCGGGCGTGCCGGTGGTCGCCACGGGCCGCGGCGGGCCACTGGACCTCGTGGAGAACTCCCGCACCGGCTGGCTGTACAAGCCGGGCGACCTTGCCGGGCTGCGGTCCTGCGTCGCGGACCTGACGGGCGACGACGCCAAGCGGCGTGCGTTCGCAGCGGCCGCCCACGCGTCGGTACAGGGACGGACGTGGTCCGCCCTCGGCGCCGAGCTCGTCCAGCACTACCAGGCGGTCCTGGGCGCCGGCACCCCCGGTTCGGTCGATACGGCCCGGACCACCCGCACCACCCGGGAAGGAGCTGCCCTGTGAGAATTTCCGTGATTGGCTGCGGTTACCTGGGGGCCGTGCACGCGGCCACCCTCGCCTCGATGGGCCACAGCGTCATAGGAATCGACGTGGACGCCGCCAAGGTGGACCAGCTGGGCCGCGGCACCGCGCCGTTTTTCGAGCCCGGGCTGGATGAGCTCCTGCGCGCCGGCGTCCGCACCGGCCAGCTCGGCTTCTCCACGGACTTCGTCGACGCCGCCCGCGCCGAACTGCATTTCCTCTGCGTGGGCACACCGCAGTCCAAGACCTCCGACGACGCCGACCTCAGCCACCTCCTCGCTGCCATGGAGGCGCTGCGTCCGCATCTGGCCGCAGGGTCCGCCATCGTGGGCAAGTCCACCGTCCCGGTCGGAACAGTGGACATGCTCAGCGGGGTGCTGTCCCTGCGCCCGGATGTGCTCCTGGGCTGGAACCCCGAATTCCTGCGCCAGGGCACCGCGGTCAAGGATTCCCTGGTTCCGGACCGCCTCATCTACGGCGTGCCCGACGACGGCGTTCCCAACGACGGCGTGCCGGCCGCCGGTCCAGTCGCTGCGATTACCGCCGTCCTCGACGCCGCCTACGCTCCCCTGCTGGCCGCCGGCGTGCCGCGGCTGGTCTGCAACTTTGCCACGGCGGAACTGATCAAATCGGCGTCGAATGCCTACCTCGCGACGAAGCTGAGTTTCATCAATGCCATGGCCGAACTCTGCGACGCCACAGGCGCCGACGTTCACCAGTTGGGTGTTGCCATGGGTCTCGACCCGCGCATTGGCGGCCGGTATCTCCACGCCGGCCTGGGGTTCGGCGGCGGCTGCCTGCCCAAGGACATCCGCTCCCTCCGGGTCCAGGCTGCGGGCCTGGGCGTGGCATCCGTGGACCGGTGGATGGACGTGGTGGATTCGATCAACCGCAACCAGCGCTCCCGCACGGTCGGCCTGGCCCGGGACCTGTGCGGCGGGGAGCTCAGCGGCCGCCGACTCACGGTGCTCGGCGCGGCCTTCAAACCGGACACGGACGACATCCGCGATTCCCCCGCCCTGGACGTCGCCCTGCAGCTGGCGTCAGCCGGCGCCCAGGTCACGGTCACGGACCCTGCCGCAATCAACAACGCGTCGCTCCGCTACCCGCAGTTGCGCTTCGAACAGTCCACGTCCTTGGCGCTGAAAGGGGCGGACCTGGTGCTGCTGCTCACGGAGTGGGACGACTACGCCACCCTCTCACCGGTCGACACAGGGGCGCTGGTCCGGCACCGCAGGATCCTGGATGCCCGCAACGTACTGGACGCGCCCGGCTGGGAAGCGGAGGGCTGGACAATCCGCGGGCTGGGGCGCACCGCTGCGGCCAGCCGCCAAATCGCAGGCCCGCTTGGGCGAGAAGCGGCGGCGGGGCACCTATGATTTCCTGAAGGGAGGACTTCAATGGCAGATCAGTGGTCTCACATTCGCCCGCTTCGGGCAGCGTGACAACCTTCGGGCAGCCCGCGCCCTCCTTCGAGGCGGTGCTGGAATCCAGCCCCGATGCCGTCCTAATGATCACCGAGGACGGCACCATCCGCTTCGTCAACGCCGCCACGGAACATATGTTCGGCTACTCCCGCGATGAGCTTCTGGGCCGGGACCACCGGACGCTCCTCGCCGAAGGCTTCCGCAGCGGCCTGCAGCGGATCTTCCTCGCCCTCCGCAAGGACGCCGACGCCGGATCCGTGCCGGGCACAGCGTCCGCAGGCAGAGCTGATCCGAGCACCACCACCCTGGCACCGGTCGAGGCCTTCGGTGTCCGCCGCGACGGCACCGAGTTCCAAGGCGAGGTGGCCTGCGCACTGCTGACCGGCGACACCGCCAATGCGCCGGTCAGCATGGTCGCCGCCGTCCGCGACACCTCCCACCGCGTGGCCGCGGACGCTGGACTCCGCGAGGCCATGTCCCTCCTGACCGCCACACTGGAATCCACAGCGGACGGGATTCTAGTGGTCGCCGCCGACGGCCGGGTGGCCAGCGTCAACAATCAGTTCGTCTCCATGTGGGGCATCCCGCGGGAGCTCCTGGCCACCCAGGACGACGACGCGGTGCTGGCCTACGTAGTGGAACAGCTCGTGGATCCAGCCCAGTTCCTGCACAAGGTTTCGGCACTGTACGCCGATCCCACCGCGGAAAGCCACGACGTGCTGGACTTCCGCGACGGCCGGACGTTTGAACGCTACTCCCGCCCGCAAATGGTTGCCGACCGGGTGGTGGGCCGCGTCTGGAGCTTCCGGGATGTGACGCCGGCCCGGCTTGCGCAGAACCGGATCGCCGAGGCCATGGCCGGGCTTGCCGGGCAGGCCGCCCAGCTCAAGGCCCTCGCGTTCCAGGACCCGTTGACCGGCTTGTCCAACCGCCAGTTCTTCAACGACCAGCTCGCGGCGGCCCTGAGCGGTCCGTGCGGAACCGCCGTCGACGTCCTGCTCCTGGACTTGGATGACTTTAAAGAAGTCAATGACATCCTCGGCCACCATGCAGGTGACCAGATGCTGATTGAGATCGGACGGCGGCTCCAGGCTTGCGTGCGCCCGGACGACGTGGTGGCACGGCTGGGTGGGGATGAGTTCGTAGTGTTGATGATCGGCTCGCTGGACCCGGAGGCCGCCGCCGGGCGGATCGTCGACTCGCTCCGCGTGCAGCTCTTGTTGGAAGGCACCCTGCTGCGCCCCAGCCTGAGTCTCGGGCTGGCGTCCCTGGACGAAGAGGCCGTGGACGCCTCCGAGCTGTTGCGCCGGGCAGACGTCGCGATGTACGCAGCGAAAGCCGCCGGCAAGAACCGGTACCTGCGGTTCCGGCCCGAGATGATGCGGTCGCTCGTGGAGCGCACCGAGTTGGAGGCTGGCCTGCGCGAAGCCGTGGACACCGGCGAGATCGTGGTGCACTACCAGCCCATCGTCTCGTCCCGGCTCGGCGTGGTGGTCAAAGTCGAGGCGCTGGCCCGCTGGGTGCACGACGGCGTGACCATCCCGCCCCAGCAGTTCATCCCGGCCGCGGAACGCAGCGGCCTGATCATTGAGATCGGCACCGAAGTGCTGGTCCAGGGCTGCACGGGACTGGGCCCCTGGCTCAACGAGGACCCCTCACGTGCCCTCGCCGTCAACGTCTCCGGGATGCAGTTGCAGCACGGCGACTTCGCCGAACTGCTGCTGGCTGTTGCCCGGTCCAGCGGCGTGGATCCGCGCCAGTTGGTGGTCGAGGTCACCGAAAGCGTGTTCTTCGAGGACGACTGCCACGTCATTCAGCAACTCAAGGCTCTGCGCAGCACCGGCGTACGGGTTGCCCTGGACGATTTTGGCACCGGCTATTCCTCCCTGGGCCGGCTGCAGGAGCTGCCGGTGGACACCCTGAAAATCGACCAGTCGTTCACGTCCATGATTCACACCGGGGACGAGAACTTACCGATCCTCACTGCCATGATCGCCATGGCCCACGGCCTGGGCCTGACCGTCACAGCCGAAGGCGTGGAGACAACAGCGCAGGCCAGGTACCTGATGAGCCTGGAGTGCGATTCGCTCCAAGGCTTCCTGTTCTCCGGCCCCGAAGCCAAGTCCGGCCTTCCTGCGGCCATCGCCCGCTCCGCCGGGGCCCACGCAGCCTTGCACGACGACCGGGTCGCCGGGCACCGGTAATCCTGCGGCGCGCGGAACTGCGGTGGCGCGGCGAAGTGCGGGACCCGAGGTACTGGACACAGCAACAACTGACCCTATGATGAGGAAGCGCTTTGTCCGGGTGATACCCAGAACAGCCGTCACCACATCATCCGTCGTCTGGGGGGCCGGTATCGCCGTGAAAACTGGAACTGAAGAGAGCCTGCTCGAACAAGGACCCGATGCCTTCCTGCTGCTGAACGCCGCCGGAACCATCGTGTACGTCAATGCGGCTGCCGAGCGGCTCTTCGGCTATCAGCGCGGGGAGCTGCTCGGCGTCGGGCACAACGTCCTGCTCTCCGAGGACGAACGCGGGGGCTTCCTGCGGGTCTTCGCCCGGTTGGGCCGCGGCAGCACAGTGGGGCGGCGGCCGTTCGCGGGGACGGGCCGACGTCGGGACGGCAGCGGGCTCCGGCTGGAAATCACCTGTTCGCTGGTGACACGCCACGATGGCATGGCCATGGCCGTGGCTGTCCGGGACGGCAGCTACCGGGAGGACACGGATTCGGGCCGCCGCCTCGCAGTGTCGCTGCTGGATGCCACCCTGGAAACCACCGCCGACGGGATCCTGGTGATCTCCAGCGAAGGCCTGATCACCGGCGTGAATGACCAATACCTGAAGTTGCTGAGCATGCCGCCGGAAGTCATCGCGGCGGAGGACCCGACGGCGATGGTCAGGTTCATCTCCCAGCAGCTGGTCGATCCGGGCTACTTCCTCCAACGGGTCGCGGAACTTTACAAGGACCGTGTCCAGCACAGCCACGACGTACTGGAATTCGCGGACGGACGCTCCGTGGAGCTGTATTCCCGCCCCCAGAAAGTCGCCGACTCCATCGTGGGCCGGATCTGGAACTTCCGCGACATCACCACCCGGCAACGGGCCCAGGACCAGGCCCGCAAGGCCATGGATGAACTCGCCGAACAGGCCGAAACGCTCAAGGCACTGGCCTTCCGGGACTCCTTGACCGGGCTGGCCAACCGGTGGCTGTTCAACGAACGGGCTGCCGAGGCGCTGCTCCGCCCCGGACCGGTGCACGTACTGCTGCTGGACCTGGACGATTTCAAGGAAGTCAATGACGTCCTGGGCCACCACGCCGGGGATGCGATGCTGGTGGAGATCTCGCTGCGGCTGCAGAAATGCGTCGGGCCGCACGGCACGGTGGCCCGCCTCGGCGGCGACGAATTTGTGGTCCTGCTGGTGGACTGCCACGATTCCGACGCCGTGGCGCAGCGGATCGTTGCTACGTTGAATGCCCCGGTCACCATCGAGGGCACGCTCCTGCGGCCGGGTCTGAGCCTGGGGGTCGCTTCCGGCGGCTCCGGGGCCACCACCTCGTCCGAGCTGCTGCGGCGGGCCGATCTGGCCATGTACGCCGCCAAGGAAGCCGGCAAAAACTGTTACAGGCACTTTCGGCCCGAGATGCTGGCCGCATTGCTCGAGCGCACCAAGCTGACGGCAGGTCTGCGGCGGGCGGTGGAGCTGGAGCAGATCGTGGTGCACTATCAGCCGGTGATCTCCGCGCGTCGACTCGAAGTGGTGCAGTTCGAGGCGTTGGCCCGCTGGCAGTGGGAAGAGCAGCTGGTTCCGCCGGACGAGTTCATCCTGGCCGCGGAGCGCAGCGGCCTGATCCGGGACATCGGGGCCGAGGTGCTCCGGCGCAGCTGCACCGACCTGCAGCCCTGGCTTGCGGCGGACCCGGCCCGGTCGCTTGCGGTCAACGTCTCCGGAGTGCAGCTGCAGCACCCGGACTTCGCTGAGCGCGTCCTCGATATCACGGCAGGCTCCGGCGTGGACCCGCACCAGCTGGTGCTGGAGGTGACAGAGAGCGTATTTTTCGATGCCCAGTGCCAGGTCATCGCTCAGCTCGTGAGCCTGCGCGCCGCCGGAGTCCGGGTGGCCCTGGACGACTTCGGCACCGGGTATTCCTCGCTGGGCCGTTTGCAGGAGCTGCCCGTGGACATCGTCAAGATCGACAAGTCCTTCGTCTCCATGCTGCGCACCGGCGCGGAAAAGCTCCCAATTCTGACCTCGATGATCCATATGGCCCGCAGCCTGGGCCTGAAGGTCACAGCGGAGGGCATTGAGACTCCGGAGCAGGCCCGGTACTTGCTGGATCAAGGCTGCGACGGCCTGCAGGGCTTCCTGTTCTCCCGCCCGCAGCCCGCTTCCCGCCGGCAGCTCGGCGTCCGCAGCGCTGACGCCGCCGCAGCGGCGCTGGGTGGTGTCCGGCTGCCCGCGTAGCCCTACCGGAAGACACACTGATCGGCAGGACAGAACGCGCATCACTCCGAGGGTGCCCACCGCATATGATTCAGTGAGCGCAGCCCGTCTTCTCCTCCGCAGGGCCGGGCGTCACTTCGCAACCAACCCCTGGGGGCAAGCACATACGTATGGATTCAGGACTCGCACAACTACTGCTGGAGCACAGCCCGGACCCGCTGCTGCTGATTGCCCCCGACGGGTCCATCACCTTCCTCAACGCCGCCGCCGGGGAACTCTTTGGCTACACCCGCGCCCAGTTGCTGGGCGCCGAATCGTCGTTGCTTCTCGGTGAGGGCTCGCGCGAGCCTTTCCACGGCGTCCTGTCCGGACTGCATGCCTCAACGCCCCGCTCCGGTCAGCCTTTCGCCGGCTCCGGCCGCCGCGCTGACGGCACCGAAATCCCGGTCGAGATCACCTGTTCCCTGCTGCCGTCCGACGCCGGTACCGGCTCGCCCGCGGGGTTCGTTGCTCTCTCGGTCCGCGGCGCCGGCCACCGCCGGGCTGCGCCCGGCGCGGGCAGCGCAGCGGGAAACTTGCCCGTCGGCCATGGAGCCACCGGTCACGGGGCTGCCGGGACCAGCGCTGGCGGAGGCCGGCCCGGTTTTGCTGGTGCCACCGGGGACGCCGGAGCGCCGGGCCGCAGTATCCGTGCTGCGTCCATGGCCGTGCCGGCCGCGTTCGCTGCCCATGACGACGAGTTGCGGGCCGGGGTGCTGCGGGATCCGCTCACGTCGCTGCCCAACGGCACGCTCTTCAATGATCGTCTCGGTGCCGCCCTGCGCCGGCCCGATCCCGTGGATGTGCTGCTGCTGAACCTTGATGATTTCAAGCACCTAAACGACATGCTGGGCCGCTCCGCCGGAGACGAGCTGCTGGTGGAGGTCGCGAGCCGGCTGCGCAACTGTGTCCGGCCGCACGATACCGTGGCCCGGCTCGGCGGCGATGAATTCGTGGTGCTGCTGACCGAATGCCTTAATGCGGAGGCGGTGGCCAGGCGGATCACTGAGGCCTTGTACGAGCCGCTGCGCGTCGGCGGTTCGCTGGTCCGGCCCGGGGTGAGCATGGGCCTGGCGTCACGGTCTGCGGGGACCTTCGACGGAGCTGAGCTGCTGCGGCAGGCCGACGCGGCCATGACCGCGGCGAAAACGGCGGGCAAGAACGCCTGGCTGCGGTTCCAGCCGGAGATGTTGACCACCGGGGCGGGCGCCGGAGACAGCCAGTCCGGGCTCCGGCAGGCGGTGGAGCTGGGGCAGATCTCGGTCCACTACCAGCCCGTGGTGTCCCCGGGTCTCGGTTCAGTGGTCCAGTTCGAGGCGTTTGCGCGCTGGGAACGGCACGGCCGGCTGGTCCCGCCCAACCAGTTCCTGCCCGTGGCCGAACAGAGCGGCCTGATCCGTGAGATCGGCGATGAGGTGATGCGCCGGGCTTGCGCCGAGATCCGGCCGTGGCTGGCCGGCGACGCCGCGTACAGTGTTGCGGTGAACGTCTCCGGGCTGCAGTTCCAAAACCGGGACTTCGCCACGGATATCCTGGGAATCGTGGCGTCCACCGGCGTCGACCCCCGCCAGCTGATGCTGGAACTTACCGAAAGCGTGTTCTTCGACGCGGACTCGGACGTGCTCCGGCAGTTGCGCCAGCTGCGCGAGGCCGGCGTACGGATTGCCATGGACGACTTTGGCACAGGCTACGCGTCTCTGGGCCGGCTCAAGGAACTCCCGCTCGATGAAGTCAAGATTGACCGCTCGTTCGTGGCCATGATCAAGACCGGGCAGGAACATCTGCCGTTCTTTGCCACCATGATTGACGCCGCCCACGCCTTGGGCCTGAAGGTCACGGCGGAGGGCATTGAGACTCCGGCGCAGGCCCGCTACCTGATGGAGCGTGGCTGCAACTCCCTGCAGGGCTACTTGTTCGCCAAGCCGGCCCCGGCCAGTGAACTGGCCGGGACCATGGAAAGCGCCCTGACGGCCATCGACAAGGTCGACGCCGCACGGTAGCCCGGACGGCCCGGCACCTGCCGGTCCCGGGCCCGCCCCGTCATGGGAGAGCCCTGGTACCGGGGGTGCCGAAGTGTGGCCCGGTCAGCGCTTTTCGCAGGCGATGCCGTCGTTGTCGCGGTCCAAATCGTATTCACCGGCCCGGCGGTTGGCGCCGTCGTTGTAGCTGTACAACTTGCTGTCCACGCGGAAGGTTGTCACGGGCTTACCGGAGGTTTTGTCCCGTGCGCCGCTCCGCCCGACACCGTGCGGGTATACCTTGTTCAGTTCGGTGCAGTTCTTGTACGACCGCGGTGCCGGTGCCGCATTCGCCGGTACAGCCGACAGGGTCAAAAGGACGGCGGTTGCGGCCAGTGACGCAACAAAGGCATTTTTAATGCGCATGTAGTGGAATTCCCCCAAGAAGCAAAGCGCATGCCGCGGATCGGCAAGGCTCTCCGAATGCTACCCCGGAATTCGGGTTTTTTAGGAGATCGGGCCCGCGTTATGACAGGGGTCCGGTAGTCCTAAGCCCGGGAATCAAGTTTGTCGCGGTTGGCGCCCACCATGGCCGCGCTGCGGTCCCACAGCTCCCTCGCAAGCTCGGGGCTGTACGCCTGCTTGTTGGCCTTCGCCAGCGCCCGTTTGGCGTAGTAGGCGCCCGGAACCCAGTCCTGTCCCGGAACGGCTGTCGCCAGCCACACAAGGGTGTCCGCGCCCTGGTCCGGGGTCAGCATGAAGCGCTTGAGGAACGACTTGTACGCGAACCGCATGGGGCTTGTGGAGTCGGCCGCGAAGTTGGTGGCCACGCCGCCCGGATGGAACGCTGCCGTGGAGATGCCCTGCTGGCCGTACCGGTTGTGCAGCTCCGTGGTGAAGAGAATATTCGCGAGCTTCGCGTTCCCATAGGCCCGGTTGGTGGAGTAGCTCGCGGCAGCGTCCAGGTCGTCGATGTCCAGCTTGCCGAACAGCGAGTTCGCAGCGCTGGAGGTATTGATAACGGTGGCGTTGCTGGCGGTGAGGACGTCCATCAGCTCGGTCGTGAGGAGAAACGGCGCCAGATGGTTAATCTGGAACGTCTTTTCGTGGCCGTCCACGGTAAGTTCGCGCCGGCCCATGATGCCGCCGGCGTTGTTCGCCAGCACATCGATGCGCGGGTACTTTTCCTTCAGCTGCGCGGCGAGCTGGCGCACCTGGTCCAGTTCTGCGAAGTCGCTGACGAAGAAGTCCGCACCGATCTCCTTGGCGACCCGCGCCGTCTTCTCCGCGGAACGCCCGACGACGACGATCCGCTCCCCCTGCTTGCTCAGGGTCCGGGCGGCGGAGGCGCCGATGCCGTCGCTTGCTCCGGTAATGACGATGGTCCGTGCGGTCATGGGAAGTCCTTCGAGCGGGGTCGGAAGTCGGGCTGTCGGAATCGAGCCTACCGAACCCCAACGACGCAGCGATGGCCAACGTTCCCGCAGCTCCGGTACGGCGCCGGGAGACCTCGACGCTTACCCGGCCACAGACGCGACGACGGCGTGCCGTTGCACGAGAGCGGCGAGGTGAAAGTTGCGCAGACGCCCTACGACTACGTCCGGCAGTACGGGGATCCGGTCGGGGCGTCAATCGCCGGCCGGCACGTCGCCGGGTCCGGCAAGCGCTGCTTCGGGCCGGTCCACGCACAGTACTTGTTGGAGGATCCCGACGTGGTGCTTCAGGGCAGCCGGGGGCTTCCCCTGCGCTATCGGGTGCGCCGTTGACCGATCGTTGGCCGATTTGTGAAGGGCCGGTTAAATGCGGGAGAGCCCCTGACCTGGTGGTTAGGGGCTCTCGACCGTTTAATGGTGTTCCGGCGGTGACCTACTCTCCCACACCCTCCCGGGTGCAGTACCATCGGCGCTGTGGGTCTTAGCTTCCGGGTTCGGAATGGGACCGGGCGTTTCCCCCACGCTATGACCGCCGTAACTTTTTCTCCGCACCGTACCAGGGGCCCCGTGGGGGGGGTGGTGGTGGGAAACTTTTGGTTACAACTGTGGTGTTGTTATTTTGTTGTGTTCGCAAGCAACGGGTTTGTTGGTTGGGAACCACATAGTGGACGCGTGCAGTCTTGTTATCTTTGTACCTCCCGGTGGTGCAAACGCTTTTGAATCGTTTGCCCGGGTGGTGTGTGGTGTAAGTTATCGGCCTATTAGTACCGGTCAGCTTCACGAGTCGTTAGTCCTCGCTTCCACATCCGGCCTATCAACCCAGTGGTCTGGCTGGGGGCCTCTCACACACAAGGTGTATGGAAATCTCATCTCGAAGCGAGCTTCCCGCTTAGATGCTTTCAGCGGTTATCCCATCCGAACGTAGCTAATCAGCGGTGCACTTGGCAGTACAACTGACACACCAGAGGTTCGTCCGTCCCGGTCCTCTCGTACTAAGGACAGCCCTTCTCAAATTTCCTGCGCGCGCAGCGGATAGGGACCGAACTGTCTCACGACGTTCTAAACCCAGCTCGCGTACCGCTTTAATGGGCGAACAGCCCAACCCTTGGGACCTACTCCAGCCCCAGGATGCGACGAGCCGACATCGAGGTGCCAAACCATGCCGTCGATATGGACTCTTGGGCAAGATCAGCCTGTTATCCCCGAGGTACCTTTTATCCGTTGAGCGACGGCCATTCCACAATGTACCGCCGGATCACTAGTCCCGACTTTCGTCCCTGCTCGAGATGTCTCTCTCACAGTCAAGCTCCCTTGTGCACTTACACTCGACACCTGATTGCCAACCAGGCTGAGGGAACCTTTGGGCGCCTCCGTTACTTTTTAGGAGGCAACCGCCCCAGTTAAACTACCCATCAGGCACTGTCCCTGACCCGGATTACGGGCCGAAGTTAGATGTCCAAAGTGACCAGAGTGGTATTTCAACGATGACTCCACCCGAACTGGCGTCCGGGTTTCAACGTCTCCCACCTATCCTACACAAGCCACTCCGAACACCAATACCAAACTATAGTAAAGGTCTCGGGGTCTTTCCGTCCTGCTGCGCGTAACGAGCATCTTTACTCGTACTGCAATTTCGCCGAGTTTATGGTTGAGACAGCGGGGAAGTCGTTACTCCATTCGTGCAGGTCGGAACTTACCCGACAAGGAATTTCGCTACCTTAGGATGGTTATAGTTACCACCGCCGTTTACTGGGGCTTGAATTCTCAGCTTCGCCTTGCGGCTAACCGGTCCTCTTAACCTTCCAGCACCGGGCAGGAGTCAGTCCGTATACATCGTCTTGCGACTTCGCACGGACCTGTGTTTTTAGTAAACAGTCGCTTCCCCCTGGTCTCTGCGGCCCCTGCACGCTCCGGACAGCTGGTGTCCATCACGATGGGGGCCCCCCTTCTCCCGAAGTTACGGGGGCATTTTGCCGAGTTCCTTAACCATAATTCTCTCGATCGCCTTAGTATTCTCTACCTGATCACCTGTGTCGGTTTGGGGTACGGGCGGCTAAAACCTCGCGTCGATGCTTTTCTCGGCAGCATAGGATCACCAAATCCCCCCTTGACGGGGGTCCCATCGGGTCTCAGGCATCATGAACAGCGGATTTGCCTACCGTTCGCCCTACATCCTTAGACCGGGACAACCATCGCCCGGCTTGGCTACCTTCCTGCGTCACACCTGTTAATACGCTTGCCTCCCAGGATCAGGTCCCGCGCTCCACCAAAACCCTCCACCCACAAGGGGTGTCAGGCAGGTCTCGGGCAGTTAGTATCCCCTGTTCAACATGGACGGTTTTTCGCCGGTACGGGAATATCAACCCGTTGTCCATCGACTACGCCTGTCGGCCTCGCCTTAGGTCCCGACTTACCCAGGGCAGATTAGCTTGACCCTGGAACCCTTGATCATTCGGCGGACGGGTTTCTCACCCGTCTTTCGCTACTCATGCCTGCATTCTCACTCGTGTAGGCTCCACCGCTGGTTTACACCGCGACTTCACTGCCCACACGACGCTCCCCTACCACTCCAGACGCCTGAACCACAAGGGCTTGGCTACTATCTGAAATCCACAACTTCGGCGGTGTACTTGAGCCCCGCTACATTGTCGGCGCGGAATCACTTGACCAGTGAGCTATTACGCACTCTTTTAAGGATGGCTGCTTCTAAGCCAACCTCCTGGTTGTCTTCGCAACTCCACATCCTTTCCCACTTAGCACACGCTTAGGGGCCTTAGTTGGTGGTCTGGGCTGTTTCCCTCTCGACTATGAAGCTTATCCCCCACAGTCTCACTGCTGCGCTCTCACTTACCGGCATTCGGAGTTTGGCTGACGTCAGTAACCTTGTAGGGCCCATTAGCCATCCAGTAGCTCTACCTCCGGTAAGAAACACGCAACGCTGCACCTAAATGCATTTCGGGGAGAACCAGCTATCACGAAGTTTGATTGGCCTTTCACCCCTACCCACAGCTCATCCCCTCCATTTTCAACTGAAGTGGGTTCGGTCCTCCACGACGTCTTACCGTCGCTTCAACCTGGCCATGGGTAGATCACTTCGCTTCGGGTCTAGATCACGCCACTGCAACGCCCTATTCAGACTCGCTTTCGCTACGGCTTCCCCACACGGGTTAACCTCGCGACGTAACACTAACTCGCAGGCTCATTCTTCAAAAGGCACGCCGTCACAGCTACAAGGCTGCTCCGACGGATTGTAAGCACACGGTTTCAGGTACTGTTTCACTCCCCTCCCGGGGTACTTTTCACCTTTCCCTCACGGTACTGGTCCGCTATCGGTCATTAGGGAGTATTTAGGCTTATCAGGTGGTCCTGACAGATTCGCACGGGATTTCTCGGGCCCCGTGCTACTTGGGATACTCCCCGGGCGGTACACAACATTTCGGTTACGGGGCTCACACCCTCTCTGGCCGGCCTTTCAAGACCGTTCACCTATGCCTGCACTACACACCCCACTGTCCCGGCAGAGACAGAATGGGAAGTCCCACAACCCCGACCATGCAACGCCCGCCGGCTATCACACATGGAACGGTTTAGCCTGATCCGCGTTCGCTCGCCACTACTGACGGAATCACTATTGTTTTCTCTTCCTGCGGGTACTGAGATGTTTCACTTCCCCGCGTTCCCTCCACGCACCCTATGTGTTCAGATGCGGGTCACCAGGTGACTCGCGCCCCTGGCGGGGTTTCCCCATTCGGACACCCTGGGATCACAGTCCGGTTATCGACTCCCCCAGGCTTATCGCAGATTCCTACGTCCTTCTTCGGCTCCTAATGCCAAGGCATCCACCGTGTGCTCTTAAAAACTTGACCACAAAAGATCAAAAACGCTAATTTTCGAGAGAACCACGAAAACCAGCCACACCCAACAACACCCCCACAAAGGGAATGCCACCACGCGCAGCCAGATCCAGGTTCATATTCTTGGAAATTGCTTCTTTATAAAAGATGCTCGCGTCCACTATGTAGTTCTCAAACAACAACCCCAAACCACACACCCCACACGCACCCCCGCAAAAGGGGCGACACCGTGTGCTCGCTGCAGCCAGGAAACCAGAAACACAAGTCCCGGCAGAACAACAACCCCAAAAGGCCATCCCCCCACCGGTCCTGTTGCCTCAGGACCCAACAGTGTGCCAAACACTAAACCACCAGCACCCCCCGCACACCGTTCCAGGAACCACACAAGTGCAGAACCGTACTAAGTGCCGCAGGAAAAACCAGCGGCCGCTATTTGTTGATATTCCACCCGTGAGCACCCGCCGCAGAACTTACGTCTGCGCAACGGGCGTACTCCTGACAACCCCTCCACACTCACATACATGAGGCAAGGTGACTGTAGGTGCTCCTTAGAAAGGAGGTGATCCAGCCGCACCTTCCGGTACGGCTACCTTGTTACGACTTAGTCCCAATCGCCAGTCCCACCTTCGACAGCTCCCTCCCACAAGGGGTTAGGCCACCGGCTTCGGGTGTTACCAACTTTCGTGACTTGACGGGCGGTGTGTACAAGGCCCGGGAACGTATTCACCGCAGCGTTGCTGATCTGCGATTACTAGCGACTCCGACTTCATGGGGTCGAGTTGCAGACCCCAATCCGAACTGAGACCGGCTTTTTGGGATTAGCTCCACCTCACAGTATCGCAACCCTTTGTACCGGCCATTGTAGCATGCGTGAAGCCCAAGACATAAGGGGCATGATGATTTGACGTCGTCCCCACCTTCCTCCGAGTTGACCCCGGCAGTCTCCTATGAGTCCCCGCCATAACGCGCTGGCAACATAGAACGAGGGTTGCGCTCGTTGCGGGACTTAACCCAACATCTCACGACACGAGCTGACGACAACCATGCACCACCTGTAAACCGACCGCAAGCGGGGCACCTGTTTCCAGGTATTACCGGTTCATGTCAAGCCTTGGTAAGGTTCTTCGCGTTGCATCGAATTAATCCGCATGCTCCGCCGCTTGTGCGGGCCCCCGTCAATTCCTTTGAGTTTTAGCCTTGCGGCCGTACTCCCCAGGCGGGGCACTTAATGCGTTAGCTACGGCGCGGAAAACGTGGAATGTCCCCCACACCTAGTGCCCAACGTTTACGGCATGGACTACCAGGGTATCTAATCCTGTTCGCTCCCCATGCTTTCGCTCCTCAGCGTCAGTTAATGCCCAGAGACCTGCCTTCGCCATCGGTGTTCCTCCTGATATCTGCGCATTTCACCGCTACACCAGGAATTCCAGTCTCCCCTACATCACTCTAGTCTGCCCGTACCCACCGCAGATCCGGAGTTGAGCCCCGGACTTTCACGGCAGACGCGACAAACCGCCTACGAGCTCTTTACGCCCAATAATTCCGGATAACGCTTGCGCCCTACGTATTACCGCGGCTGCTGGCACGTAGTTAGCCGGCGCTTCTTCTGCAGGTACCGTCACTTTCGCTTCTTCCCTACTGAAAGAGGTTTACAACCCGAAGGCCGTCATCCCTCACGCGGCGTCGCTGCATCAGGCTTTCGCCCATTGTGCAATATTCCCCACTGCTGCCTCCCGTAGGAGTCTGGGCCGTGTCTCAGTCCCAGTGTGGCCGGTCACCCTCTCAGGCCGGCTACCCGTCGTCGCCTTGGTGAGCCATTACCTCACCAACAAGCTGATAGGCCGCGAGTCCATCCAAAACCACAAAAAAGCTTTCCACCCCCCACCATGCGATGAGGAGTCATATCCGGTATTAGACCCAGTTTCCCAGGCTTATCCCAGAGTTAAGGGCAGGTTACTCACGTGTTACTCACCCGTTCGCCACTAATCCACCAGCAAGCTGGCATCATCGTTCGACTTGCATGTGTTAAGCACGCCGCCAGCGTTCATCCTGAGCCAGGATCAAACTCTCCGTTGAAGTAAAACAGACACAACCAACACCCCCGGGAAAACGGGACGCGCCAGCTGCACAAAATTTGAAACCAGCTGTAAAAACCAGACCACACCACGGGGTGGCGCAATCCAGTCAATTCAACCAATTCAATACAATAAATTGGTATCAACAAACTTGGCACACTATTGAGTTCTCAAACAACAGACACACCCGGCACCTCCACAACCACAGGCCATGGATCGCTCCGGAGCAACTTCCCAAACTTACCCGATACCGCGAAGCTTCGCAAATCAACGTTTCCGCGATTCCCCACTCCACCAGCACGATCCCCACCCAAAAACAACGCGTAACAAACCACGCCATATTCCAGGCCGTTCAGAAGGGGGTCGGTCGCTTTCTTACCGCAACAGCGGCGGCGACTCGAACAACAATACACACCCCCACGACCAACCACAAATCCACCCCCACAGACCGCCCCACACCCCCAAAAACCCCGCCACCACACCAAAAACCAGCACCCACCAACACTCCCGCCGGCCAAAATACCGGCACACAGCCTATGTGTGGTGCATCACCACTACCGGCCCGCCACCCGCCGCCGCACTGCTTCGAGCTGTTCCACAACCTGGACCCAGAGCTTCCGCGCGCAGAAGAATTGCGCCCCACTCCCCTCGCCAACCAGATTCAACTCTTGACATTGATGCCGCACAGGGAAAATCTCAAATGCACCTGAAGCCTCACGGCCAGGGACCCGTTCCGACTCGCTGCGGGAATTTCACCAGTTGCAAAGGAGCCCGCGGGAGGTACTGAAGTCCGCCTGCCCGGGTTGTGACGTCACGGGCCAACTCTCAGGCAAGTCAAAACTCATCGACCTGCCCGGCGGCAGTCAGGAGATCAGGTCGACCGGAAGGAACCTCATCATCGTTCCCGAAGTCCCCGGCAAGCATCTGGAGGGGCTCTTTCTCACCACGGGCAATGTCAACTACGCCCTCAATCCAGATGGAACGGAAAAGCGGCTGTTCTCCGGTCCAGGCAGGGTAACGGACGTCTGCGCGCTGCTCGGCCCCTGACCTGTCTTTGCTATGCGAAGGCGCTTCCGGCCATGGTCAGAGGCGCCTTCGCGCTGAATCCGGCAACCATGAGCTTCGGACATTCCTGCTGCGGTGCACGGCCACGTTGAGTCCTCGTGGCTGGCTAACGGCAGCACCATTCAAGGTAGGGGCCGGTGTGGCGGGCGACGGCAGCTTCGAGATAGCAGCTGTGGGTTAACTGCAATGCGCCGCGGCTGGCCCAGTTGAGTAGCCGGCGAACGAACCGGACGAAGGCGTCAATCGCCGCCCGCGCGGAGGCGGTTTCAGTCAGAGGCGTGACCCCAACTCATCCAGGCCAGGGCCGGCGCATTGGATGTTCGCGTTCCGGCGATAAGTAAATGCAGGCGCCCGGTCCGTCCCGTTGCGCCGGAACCCTCCCCCTGACTAGGGTGGAAGCTAAGCATGCTTAGCATGTGTGCGGCGCCGGCAACGGGACGCCGGACACTGATACCGAACCCATCCGGAGGAACATCATGACTGACCAGTACACGTTCAAGAACCCGGTAACGGCCTACGAGCAGATCGAACCGCCCGAGCAGACCCAGCCCGAGCCCGGCCTCGACGCCAAGATGACGCCCAAGGCGGACCTCGGCGAAGACACCTACCGCGGCACCGGCCGGCTGGAAGGCCGCAAGGCGCTCATCACCGGCGCGGATTCCGGCATCGGCGCCGCGACGGCCATCGCCTTCGCCCGCGAAGGGGCCGACGTCGTCATGTCCTACCTCCCCGAAGAGGAAGAGGACGCAGCCCGCATCGCCACCCTGATTGAAAAGGCCGGCCGCAAGGCGGTCAAGGTGCCGGGCGATCTTAAGGACTCCGCTGTGTGCCGGGACCTCGTCGAAACTGCCGTGCGGGAGCTCGGCGGGCTGGACATCCTGGTCAACAACGCCGGCAAGCAGGTTGCGCAGAAGGCGCTTGGCGACATCACCGACGTCGAGTTTGACCACACTTACAAGACCAACGTGTACGCCATGTTCTGGTTGACCAAAGAGGCCATCCCCCACCTGCCGGCAGGATCGGCCATCATCAACACCACGTCCATCCAGGCGTACAGCCCCTCGGAAACCCTGGTGGACTACGCCTCCACCAAGGGCGCAATCAACAACTTCACCAAGGGCCTGGCCCAGCAGCTCGCACCGCAGGGCATCCGCGTCAATGCGGTGGCTCCCGGCCCCATCTGGACGCCGCTGCAGCCCAGCGGCGGTCAGCTGACCGAGGATCTGCCGGAGTTCGGCAAGGAAACCCCGCTGGGCCGCGCCGGCCAGCCGGCTGAATTGGCACCGGCGTACGTGTTCCTCGCCTCTGCGGAGTCCAGCTACGTGATTGGTGAGACCCTCAACGTCAATGGCGGGATGCCGACGCCTTAGGTCTCGTTCCCGCGCCGGTGTCCAATGCAATCCGACACCACGCGGTCCAACACCACGCGGGCTCTTCCGGGACGGCTTTCCAGCCGCCGGGAAGGGCCCGCTGTCGTGGACCCGCCATCGTGGTGCGGGTTCCGCGCCCCGGTGGCGCCGTTTATCACTCGAGGGTGTGGATAGTGAAGGCGCTCAGGAAGCCGACGGCGGCCACCAGCCCGGTGAGGTTGTGGTGTTCCTCGAACGCCTCGGGAATCATCGTGTCAGCCAGCATGGCCAGGATCGCGCCGGCAGCCACCGCCGTGATGAAGGCCACCGCTTCGTCGGGGGCGGCTTCCAGTGCAGTGAAGCCAAGGAGTGAAGCCAGACCGCAAAGCAGGGCAATTCCGGTCCAGACGCCGAAGACATACGTCGCGCTGCGGCCGGCCTTCTTCATGCCTGCGGTGCTGGAGAGTCCCTCAGGGACGTTGGAAATGAAGACGGCCGCCAGCATGGCCGGGCTGACGGTTCCGGCGGTGACGAGCCCAAGGCCCAGGACCACGGATTCGGGGATGCCGTCCAGGAGGGCGCCGACGGCGATCGCCGTGCCGCTGCCGGGGCTGTCCTTCTCGGAGGGCTGTTTGCCCCCTGACCGTTTCCGGTGTTTGGCCCCGGCCCGCGCCAACAGCGTGTTGGCGCTGACGTACACCACCGCCCCGGCCAGGAACCCTGCGGCGGTAGGCCAGAGCCCGCCGCCCTTGACGGCTTCGTCCACCAGTTCGAAGGCGAGGGCGGAGATGAGCACACCGGCGCCGAAAGCCATGATCGAGGAGACCAGCTTCTTCGGAATGGTCCATTGCCAGGACAGCCAGGAACCCAGAACCAGGGCTCCGCCTGCCAGGGTTCCCCAGAACATGGCCTGCGCCCACATTGGCATGTGATGCACCTTCCTCGGCCGCAAAGCCTGTTTCGTCAGAGGAGAAGGCGGCGCGGCGATCCGCCGCGCGCCTTCAGAATTGTTGCAGATTTAGACGGCGGCCGTCCGTCAGCGCGCCGGCAGCGCCTCTACAAACGCCACCTGGGTGGTGTACTGCTGATACAGCTTGACGGCCTCTTCGATCTCGATGTGCCCGAAGGTCAACGCGACCTGCAGCCCCTCCAGCTGTGCGCTGCAGGTCTCGGCCGCGCTCACCCGGTCCGCCAGCGAATGGGACGTGGCAAAATTCGTGGACAGCGCCGCGGCGACGGAGAGAATCACTGCCAGCAGGCACAATACGCGCCACACCAGCGAATCATCGCTCAGGTTGAAGAGTTCGGCCACGCCGTTGGTAAATCCCGTGCCGCCGACGGCGGGACCGGCCGTGAGCGTTGCGGCCAGTGCGCTGCCGACGATGCTGATGTTGGCCAGGCGGACGCGCCGGGGCCGCTGCCGGCTCAGATAGGTGCGGACGGCCAATTGCTTCTCCTCGATACGGGCAGACAGTCGATGCCGCGGATCGGATGCTTCGTCCATGATGTGATGCCCGCTTCCCTCGCCGATTGTGTCCGCGCGCACTGAGGCAGGACCCGCCGCCTGCATGGCCCGCAAGCCAGCTCCGGCAGCCGGCGCCGGCGTATTGCCGCTTTCCGCACCACCGCTGCTCCCCGTAGCCAGCGCGCACACGTTCAGGATGCTCCCGCGCCGCCCCGGGTGTCCAGAGAAGAAGATCAACAACCCGGCCTTAACAGGGTTCCTGAAGCGGCGGGACGGCGGCTGAACCGGCCCGCATAATCCGGTACGCCGAGCAGGCACGCCGCGGTTTCCGGGAGCCCTGTCCCGGTGCCGCGGGCAGGACTACCATGCAGCTGTACCGATGGAATTACCACCGTGCTCATTACTGCGTGGAAGGAAATCTGTCATGGAATGCATCACCTGGTTCGCGCCAATCCTGCCCGGAAAACTGGACGAGTGGAAGGCGCTCGATGCGGAGATGACCGGCCCGCGTGGAGAAGAACATGCCCGCTCCAGGAAACGCATGGGCGTCACCCGCGAGGTCGCCAGCCTCATGCAGACACAGCAGGGCGATTTCGTCTGCCTGTTCCATGAGGCGGAGGACCTGGCGGAGGCTTTCCGGGCCATCGCGACGTCGGACGATCCCTACGATGTCTGGTTCCGGGAGAATCTGGTCACCCTGCACGGGCTGACGGCCCAGATGCTGCAGGGGCCTCCGCCGGCGACCGTTTACTTCGACTACAAAGGCGCGGAGCGCTGACTCCGCCAGCACGTCTGGGTTAAACAAAAGCAGGGTCCGTCAAAAGACGGACCCTGCTCGAAACCTGTAAGGTTCCGGACTCAGAAGAGTTAGCTGGAAGCTAAGTCTTAGAGAGCCTGGATGTTTACGGCCTGGGGACCCTTGGGGCCCTGCTCGGTTTCGAAGGAGACCTTCTGGTTCTCTTCGAGTGAGCGGAAGCCGGAAGAGGCGATCGCGGAGTAGTGTGCGAAGACGTCCTGTGAGGAGTCATCGGGGGAAATGAAGCCGAAGCCCTTTTCAGCGTTAAACCATTTGACGGTACCAGTAGCCATTATTTTTTGTCCTTCGTGAAGGTGGAGGAAAAATCCCGACTTTCGGGTCCTCCGGTGTGGGGTGCTCAAAACCGCTGCTTCAGAAGAACAAGGTCTTTCAACCTTGCGTACTGCCTGAACTACGAACTGCATAAACACAACAACAGGATCAACCCTACAGGAGATTTCCGGAACGAATTACCACTGCGGCCGGCACGGTGCCGGCGGCCGGTCATTTAGGGCTGTACAAAAACGCCGCCGGTCCTAGACTGGCGGCATGACACCCCAGGAGCTGGCCAATCTGGCGCACCTGCGCCGGGCCCGGGACCTGATCGACAGAGACTACGCCCGGCCGCTCGATGTGCCCTCCATGGCCGCCGGTGCCCTGATGTCCCCGGCGCACTTCTCCCGCCAGTTCAAGGCCGCCTACGGTGAGACGCCCTACAACTACCTCATGACCCGGCGGATCGAACGCGCCATGGCGCTGCTCCGGGCCGGTGCCAGCGTGACGGATGCCTGCATGGAAGTGGGCTGTACCTCGCTGGGATCGTTCAGCTCACGCTTCACGGAAATCGTCGGGATGCCGCCGAGTGCGTACCGGTCCCGGCAGCACCACGCGGTGCAGGCCATGCCCTCGTGCATCGCGAAGGTGCGCACGCGGCCCGCCCGCAAGCCGAGCAGGATTGAAGAAGCGCCCCCGCAGCCCCTGGCCTAGCGTGGAGGACATGAACATTTCACTGCAGTATTCACAGATCACCGTCAACGATCTCGACGAGTCGCTCGCGTTTTACCGGGACGTGCTCGGCCTGGAAGTCCGCAACGACGTCGGCTCGGACGGGCAGCGCTGGGTCACCCTGGGCAGCACCGCCCAACCCGATCTGGAGCTGGTGCTGTCCGTCCCGCACGCCGGCCGCTCCCAGGACGACGGCGACGCCCTCCAGCAACTGCTCGTCAAGGGCGCCCTCCCCATCCTCGTGTTCCGCACGGACGATCTGGACGCCACGTTCGAGAAGGTCCGGGCTGCCGGCGCGGAGGTCCTTCAGGAACCCATCGTCCAGCCCTGGGGCCCGCGCGACTGCGCGTTCCGTGACCCGTCCGGGAACATGGTCCGCTTCAACCAGGCCGCCTGACCCCGCAGCCGCCTGCGGTCCGCCGCTGTTCGCCAAGCGACTCATCGGATGTGGGCCGCTACCCCCAGGGATGCGCCGGGGCGGCTTCTCCCCCGGTCATGCCGGCGAGCATCGTCCGGTTCCGGGCCCCGGTCTTGCGCAGGATCGAGCCGACGTGCTTTTCCACGGTCTTGACCGAGATGCCCAGGTCGCGGGCAACCTGCTTGTCCGCCATGCCCCGGACCACCATGGTGTGGACCTCTTTTTCGCGGGTGGTGAAGGCATCCGTCCCGAGCTCGTGGTCGGCAGAGGAGGAGCCCAGGAGGTGGTCGAAAATGTCGCCCTCCACCAGCGCCTGGCCCTGGCCCGCAGCAACGAGGACGCGGGCAATGGTGTCGCCGCTGGCCCGCCGGTTGATGAAGCCGCGCACCCCGGCCTGCCGCGCCGACCGCACCTGCTCCACGGTGGGGTTGTCCGTGAGCACCACAATCGCGACGCCGGGGTCCAGTTCCCGGATCCGTGCCAGGACGCCGGTGGTGTTCTGGTGGACCATGTCCAGGTCCACCAGCAGAACGTCCGGGCGCAGCAGCTCGAAGGCGTCGCACAGCTGTTCCACTGACCTGACCTCGGCGGTGACCTGGATGGCCGGTTCGGCGATGCTGAGCAGCCGGACCAGTCCGGCGCTGATCACCGGATGATCGTTGGCGATGAGGATCTTCCACTGCGGCCGTCCGGTCGATTCCGGTTCAGGCGCCCGGTCCGGCAGGATGGCGCGGACCTTGGTTCCCCAGCCCGGGGTGGTGTCGATGTCCAGCTGGCCGCCCAGGTGGATGGCCCGTGAGCTCATGCCGTGCAGTCCCAACCGACCGGCGGGCAGGGTGGCGTGGTCACCGTGGGCGGCCGCGAGGTCGAAGCCCTGCCCGTTGTCCTCGACGACGACGGCGAGGGTCCCGGCGTCGTAAATCAGTCCGGCTCGCACAGTGGTGGCCCGCGCGTGGGTCACCACGTTGTTCAGGGCCTCCTGGACGATCTTGAAGGCCTGATGCGCGATCTCCGGCGCCAAGGGGCGGGCGTCGCCGATCACCGTCAGTTGGGTCGCGGCGCCGGACATCGCTTCCACCCAGGCCAACTCGCCGGAGATCGCCTCGTCCAGGGTCCGGCCTGCGAGCGCCGCCGGGCCCATGCCCAGCACGGTCCGGCGCGTTTCGATGAGGGCGTCGTGGGCGATGGTCCGGGCCTTACTCAGGTGCGGCGTCACGGCGTGCTCGCCGGCGTGGAGCCAGCTGGCTTTCTCGGCCTCGTCGAGGCTGAGCAGCAGGGTGGCCAGGGACCGGCCCACGGTTTCGTGGACATCCCGGACGGCGCGCTCCCGCTCTGCGGCGACGGCCGCCTCGCGTTCCCGCACGGACGCGGTGGCATGGAGTTCGGAGTTGGCCAGGGCGATGGCGGCGTGGCTGGCGAAAAGTTCGGCGAGCCGGGCCTCCTCGGGGTTGAACACCCTCCCCCGCTCCGGGCTGAACACGATGAAGGCCCCGATGATCTGCTCACCCCACCTGATGGGCACCCCGATCACCGCGCAGTTCCAGCGCGGGTCCGTGGCCGGGATGTGACCGCGGTCGATGCTGCTGTACGCGTCCAGGATCACGGTGGAGCGGCTGCGCACGATTTGCCCGGTAAAGCCCTCCCGCAGCGAGAACGTCTGGCCTTCCTGGCAGCCGACGCCGATGTCCACTTTCTTCGTATAGGTGCCGCTGGCTTCGTTGACCAGGGCGATGGAGCCGGACTCACAGCCCAACAGGGAGGTGGCGTGGCCCAGGATCCGGCCCAGCAGCGGCTGCAGCTCAAACCGTCCGGCCAGGTCACGTGCCAGTTCGGCGACGGAATCGAGCTTGTGCTGGGCACCCTCGACGTCACGCAGGCTGCGCACCAGCACATCGAATTCCGGCTCAGCTTCTGACATTCTTCGTCCTCCTTGACGAGACGCAGGCCCCCAAGGCGCCGGTCTGCTCGGAATCTACCACCAGAACCGGACGTTCGGACACCCCGGCGGGCGCGGAGATGATCCGGCCCGACGGCGGTGCCGGCTTCACTCGGTGGTCAGTACGACGCGGAAGCGTGCCTTCCCGGACATCATGCGCTCGTATCCTTCGGCAGCGCGTTCCAGCGGGTACGTCTCGATCACGGGCCGGACGCCGGTCAGCGCGGCGAAGCGGAGGGTGTCCTCGGAGTCTTTGGCGGTACCGGAGGCGTGCCCTGCGACGGAACTGCTCCCCATAACAAGGTTGGCCGCGCTGACGGCGAGGGCATTGGTGGGGACGCCCAGGACCACCAGCCGGCCGCGGGGTGCCAGTCCGGGAATGGTGACCGACATGGCCTGGGCATCGGTCACGGTGGCCAGCACCACCGTGGCGCCGCCCAGCCGCTTGAGCTCCGTCGCCACGTTCGCGCTGGTGCTGTCGATGTAGTGGTGCGCCCCGAGCTCACGGGCAAACTGTTCCTTCTCGGCTCCCCGCGCAATGGCGACGGTTTCGTAACCCATTTTGGCCGCGAACTGGACGCCCAGGTGGCCCAGACCGCCGAGTCCCAGCACGGCGACGAGGTCCCCCGGGCGTGCGCCGCTGTGACGGAGCCCGTTGAACGTTGTGACTCCGGCACACATCAGCGGTGCGGCCTCCGCGAAGGTGAGCGCGTAGGGGACCGCGGCGACGGCGTCCGACGGGGCCACCAGGTACTCGGCGCAGCCGCCGTCGCTGGTCAGCCCGGTGGTTTTCCCGGCCTGGCAATTGATGAAGTCACCGCGCCGGCATGAATCGCATTCAAAGCACGCGCCGCCAAACCAGCCCACGCCCACGCGCTGGCCGGGGGTCCAGTGTGTGACGCCCTCCCCCACAGTCTCGATGGTGCCGGCCACCTCGTGGCCGGGAATGCGCGGGTAGGAGGAGGCCATGCCCGCCGCCATGGCGTCACTGTGGCAGATGCCGTTGGCGGCCACCTTGATCAGCACGTGACCGCGCGGGACCTCCGGGACGTCGCGCTCGGCAACTTCCATGGACGTTCCACGCGATGGGATCTGAACAGCTTTCATCGTGAGGGGGCCTTTCATCAGCAGACGTTTAAGACCGGAGCCAGGTACGCCCCGGAGGCGGAGCCAGACGGGATGAGCACTTCGATGATGCGGGCGGTCATGATGCCGCCGGGATCGATCACATCACGCTGGCTTGGATCTTTTCAAGGGGCCGGCTCTTCAAGGGGTCCGGGAGCTCCGGTACCGGCCAGGCTGCGGGGCCGCCTCCGTCAGGTACGACGGCGGAGCCGGCCCCCTAAGGTGACCGGCTCCGCCGTCGTACGCAGTTTCCAAAGGGTCCCGGGAGCCTCCGGAATCAGAAAACCCGGATCGGAATCTCAGCCGGGTCCCGCAGCAGCGACTCGATCTCGTCGTCGAGCTTGACCAGGGTGATGGACGCCCCGGCCATGTCCAGGGAGGTGCAGTATTCGCCGACGTAGCTGCGTCCGACGCTGATGCCCTGCTCGGCGAGGCGCTTGTGGGCCTGGCCGTACAGGAGGTAGAGCTCGCTGATGGGGGTGCCGCCGAGGCCGTTGATCATCAGCGCCACGCGGTCGCCGTCGCCGAACGGCAGGTCCTTGACGATCGGGACGAGCATCTCCTCGACGATCTCGTTCGCGCTCATCATGGCGGCCCGGCGGCGGCCCGGCTCGCCGTGGATGCCCACACCGATCTCGATCTCGTCCGGGCCGAGTTCGAACAGGGGGCTGCCCTTTGCCGGCGGGGTGCAGGCGGTCAGCGCGACGCCCATGCTGCGGGTGACGGAGTTGACCTTCTCGCCGATCCGGATGACCTCATCCAGGTCCGCGCCGCGCTCGGCCGCAGCGGCGACGGCCTTGATGACGAAGAAGTTCCCGGCCACCCCGCGCCGGCCGATCGTGTAGGTGGAATCCTCCACGGAGACGTCGTCGTTGATGAAAAGGGTCTTGACGTTGATGCCCTCGGCGGCGGACATCTCCTGGGCCATGTCAAAGACCATTTTGTCGCCGGTGTAATTGTTCACCAGCAGCAGCACACCCTTGGGCGAGGCCATCATCTTGGTGGTCTCGTAGACGTAGTCAAACGGCGGGGCCGCGAAGACGTCGCCCGGGCAGGCGGCGTCGAGCATGCCCTTGCCCACGATCATCACGTGCGCGGGTTCGTGGCCGGAGCCGGAGCCCTGGACGATGGAAACCTTGTTTTGGTCCGGGCCGTCGGCGCGCATGATCAGGTTGTATTCGGGGACGTATTTCAGGGTGTCGGGGTTGGCGAGGGCCAGGCCTTCAAGCATCTCCGGAACGAACTGTTTGGGGTCGTTAAGGAACTTTTTCATGTGGTCTCCACGTCGTTGTGATGGTCAGGAATGGTCAAACAAAAAAGGGGTCAGGCGTCAGCGCCGGTCCCAGCCCGCGGTGATGCGTTCGGTGATGATGGCGATCGCGACGGCGCCGGCGTCCGGGGAGCCGATGCTGCGTTCCCCGCTGTAACTGGCCCGCCCGCGCATGGCCCGCAGCGTGCTGGTGGCGTCCGCGCATTCGCGGATGGTCTTGGCGAACGCCGCCCGGCACTCGGCCGGTCCGGCACCGGCAGCCAGCTGGCGTTCCAGTTCATCCGTGGCCGGAACCAGCGCATCCAGCAGGGTCTTATCCCCCAGGCTCGCGTTGCCGCGGGCCATGATGCCCTCCGCGGCGGAACGGAGCATCGCGACGGCGGCGGCGCCGTCGATCACGTCCACGGTCTTGGCAGCGGTGGAGGCGCGCAGGAATGCGGTTCCCCAGAGCGGGCCGGAGGTTCCGCCGATCCGGGAAGAGATGGCCAGGGCGATCTGCTGCAGGAAGGTGGCGGCGTCGTCGCGTTTGAAGCCCTCCCAGTCCTGCAGGACCTTTTCGAAGCCGCGGGCCAGGGAATAGCCGAGATCACCGTCACCCACCACGGCGTCGAGGTCGCCGAACTCCTTTTCGTTGTCGACGGCGGTCTGCGCGAGGGTGTGGACGACGTACTCGACGTCGGCGAGGTCGGTGGCGGTCATGGGGTCTCCGTCGGGGTCGAAGGGGCAGGTGGGGTCTCGGTGCCGGGCCGGGGCTGGGCAAGGATGGCCTGCAGCGTCGCCAGCGTCACGGCGCCGGGGACGTCGACGCCGGCCGGGTTGGCGAGCACGTCGGCGGACTCACCGCCGGCGTCTTCGGGTTCGCCGAGGGAGCTGACCACGAGGGCCGCGCCGGTGAAGTCCTCTTCCCGGGTGAAGCCGCTGACGGTGACCAGGGTGCGGAGCCCGGCGCCGAGGGCGGCGCGGAGGCCGTTGGCGCTGTCCTCGACCACCACTGCGTCCTCCGGATCCAGATGCAGTTCGTGCAGGGCCAGCAGGTAGATGTCCGGGGCGGGCTTCTTCGCCGGGACGATGTCGCCGGCGAATACGGTGAAGTGCGCCGCGAGCTCCCCGCCGACGGCGTGCGTGAGAACGGCGCGGACGGCGGGTTCCGCGGAGGTGGAGGCCACCGCGAGGGTCCACCCGGCGTCGTGCGCTTCCTGCGCGATCCGGGCGATCCCGGGCCGGGCGGGCATCACACCGGCTGCCACCAGCTCCTTGTAGACGGCAGTTTTGCGCTGGTGCCAGGAAAGGATGGCAGCGTCCACGGCGGCGTCGTCGGTGAGGCCGAGGGAGGCTGCGAGCTCGGGGGTGAGGATGCTGCGCATCCGTTCCTTGCCGCCGCCGATTTTGACCTTCTCCGCGTACTCCGCCACGCTCCACTGCACCGGGACGTTGAACTCGGCGAAGGTCCGGTTGAAGGCCGGCAGGTGGCCGTGCTGTTCGGTGTCGGCGAGGACGCCGTCGCAGTCGAAAATCAACGCCGGCATCAGCGGCCACCCTTGCCGGCGCTGCCGAACTGGTGCGTCAGGTCGGTGACCATGGTCAGGATGTCGGCGCGGGTGTGCTTGAACAGCGACGGCGGATCCCACTTGTTGTTTTCTTCCGCCTGTTTGAGGAAGGCCAGGGAGGACTGCATATAGGTTTCCTTCAGCGCGGTGGAGATGTTGACCTTCGCGCAGCCCCGGGCGATCAGGTCCGCGAACTGTTCCGGGCTCAGTCCGGATCCGCCGTGCAGGGCGATGGGGATGTTGCGGGCCTGAACGATTTCGGTGACGCGGCCGACGTCGAGCACGGGGGCGGCTTTGTAGGAACCGTGCGCGTTGCCGATCGAGGGGGCGAAGACGTCGATGCCGGTGGCGTCGATGAAGTCCAGGGCCGTTTCCAGGCTCTGCTGCGCGGCGACGCTGTCCGAGCCGTGGTCGTCCTCGACGCCGGTGATCGCCTCGATCTCGCCTTCCACCTGGGCGCCGTACCGGCGGGCCTCGGCCACCACTTCGATGGTCTGGCGCTGGTTTTCCGCCACCGGCAGGTTGGAGGCGTCAAAGAGCACGGAGTTCCAGCCGGCCTTGAGGCATTCGGTGACCACGTCCCGGTCCGGGCAGTGGTCCAGGTGCAGGGTGACCGGAACGTGAATACCGCGGGTCAGGGACTGCCACATGTCGAAAAGCTGCCGGGAGCCGATGCTGCGGACGGTTTTGACCGAGGTCTGCAGGATGACCGGGGAGTTCGCGTCCTCGGCGGCGGCCAGGACCGCCTCCATGGTCAGGTCGTTGAAAATGTTGATGGCTGGCACGCCGTAGCGGGCGGAAAAGGCCGGATCAACTATTTCCTTCAGGGGCACAACACTCACGGGAAACCTCCTAGGTTGGCTAACCCCCACGCTAGGGGAGCTTTGCCGTCCCGGGTACGGGGGGAAACCCGTAGGTGGACTTGGGGGTCATCCCCACCTGTTGCGGGCGCCGGTGGCGTGTTTGAGTGGGCCCACTATCCCCCACCGAATTGGAGCACAGCCATGGCTGACGGAACCGTCCTGGAAACCATCACCCTCGAGGAAGCCCAGCAGATCATTGACGCCGCCGCGAAGAAGGCCGAGGAGATCGGCCAGCCCATGGACATCGCCGTGGTGGACGCGGGCGGCAACCTCAAAGCCCACGCCCGGATGGACGGCGCCAACATCGGCTCCATCACCATCGCGATCAACAAGGCCTACACGTCCATTGCCTTCCAGTGCGAGACCGGCGATCTGCAGGAAGTTACCCGGCCGCACGGGCCCATTCACGGGCTGAGCGACGCCCACGGCGGGCGGTTGGTGGTGTTCCCCGGCGGCATCCCGCTGGTGCGTGACGGCCGGATCATGGGCGCAATCGGGGTGTCCACCGGAACCATTGAACAGGACCAGGAGGTCGCCGAGGCCGGAGCCGGGGCCTACTGACGGCTGGCCCCCACGGGGGTGCGCGCCCGGACAGCCGCAGACGGCGCTGTGTGGTGCGGAGTGGCCGGGCCCGCGTGATGCGCAGTGGCCGCGCCCGCCGGGGCGGCCGTGACTGCACCCGCCGGGGCGGCGTCGCGGCGGCCCCGGCGGCCCACGGCCCGGCCTGCTGCCATCGACAGCCGGTGGGAGGGCTGCTCCACGTAGCGGAAGAACAGCTCGGCGATCACCAGCGAGGCGGCCACGGAGACCGCGAGCGCCAGCGGAAGCGAGACCGATCGCAGCAATGTGACGCCGGCCAGGATGATCGGCAGGTGCACCAGGTAGAGGCTGAAGGAGACGCGCCCCAGCCACTGCGCGATGGCGGTATTGCCGAGGCACGCAGCCGATGCACAGAACACAAACACCAGGACCAGCAGCATCGCACCAACGGTGACGACGGCGCGGACGCCGGTGATCGGCTTCTCGGGGCTGATCCATTCCGCGTTGGCCAGGAACAAGCCTGCCGCGGCCACGAAGAACCAGACGAAGCGGGGCCAGCGCCGGGTCAGCTCACCGATCCGCGCCCGCTCGACGCCGAGGACGGCGCCGATGGCGAAGATCGGAAGATAGGACAGCCACTCAATGTCCTGTACCGCTCCCACAAAAGCCAGCAGCAGCGCCACGCCGATCTTCAGGTACCAGACCCGCCGCCAGCGGAGGGCGAGAAAAACATAGGCGGGGAGCAGGAGCGAGAATGCCACCTCCCATTTGAGCGACCACAACGGCGTGTTGATGGTGCTGGCGTTCAGCATCAGCGACGCGTCCCTGAGCACCTGCCCCACCGTGGGATCAACCACATACATGTCCGCCCACGGGCTCTGCAGGGGCGACGCCGTGCGGGGAATGAGCAAAATCAGCGCCACCGCCACCATCAGGGACGCCCAGGCCGGCAGATAGAGGCGGAAGAAGCGCTTGGCGTAATACTGCCCCCAGCCCGTGGCTCCCGGCCGGGTGAACGGCAGCACCAGGACAAAGCCGGAGAGCACGAAAAAGACGTGCACCGCCGGGGTGCCGTTCCAGAGGATGTGCAGCGGCGAGAAGACAGCCCACTCCCCCGCTGTGGAGAGTCCTGCGGAACGGTCGCCTTCCACAACGCTGCCGATTCCCGGCAGGGTGGAGAGGACGTGGCAGGCAACCACCACCAGGGCTGCGATGCCCCGGAGGCCATCCAGTTGCGTGACTCGGGTTTGACCTGACTTGGAGCGCATCCACTCAATGTTACCAGTTCGTTACATTGGGCCTGGGGTCCACGCCTCCCCGCGGCGCCTGGGGTACGACGTCGGGGGCCTAGGTTGGCGCTTGGGGTCCGGTCCCCGCGGCCGGTATTCGGCGATGTCATGGGACGGAAGTAGGTGTTCCTTGCCCAGCAGGCTGCGGAAAGCCACCTCGTCGGCCCGAGGCGTCATCCAGGGAGAAGGCGACCGGTCCCAGGAGAAGACCCACGCCGAGGAAAAGCCAGCCGGCAATCGGCACTATCTTGGGCATGCGAAGCTGTTCGGAGTATTTCTTGGAGCGGTGGGGGTGGGACCATGGCGGCGAGGGCTGCCAGTGCACGCTCGGGGATTCTTGACCGTGCCGTGGTCCGGCTCATTAGGGTGGAACGCATGAGTCTTGAATGGGAACAGGTAGTTGTTGACTCGGCGCGGCCGGCCGAACTCGGACGGTGGTGGGCGAATGCTCTGGGTTGGGTTGTGACCTTCGAAGCTGACGATGAGTTCGAAATTCGCTCTGCACCGAACCGGTTGCCAGGGTTGGTCTTTGTGCCGGTGGCGGATTCGAAGGTGACGAAGAATCGCCTGCACCTCGATTTCCGCCCGGACCATCCAGCGGCCGAGGTCGAGCGGATGGTTTCCCTTGGTGCCCGCAGAGTCAATGTTGGTCAAGGTGAGCAGCCGTGGACTGTACTTGAGGATCCGGAAGGCAACGAGTTCTGCATTCTGGGGGCCCGAAAGAAAGGCTAGTTCCGCTGGTTGGGCGTTCGGGCAGGCCACACGAAGCGCGCGTCAGTTCCCGCGCAGCTGCCAAGGACTCCATCCGCCGGCCGCCTCCCGCAACCGGAGTTCAGCATCGTGAAGCCGGGCGGCGGTTAAGGGGCCGGGTTCGCCGCGGCCGCTTTCGGAGCCGGAGCCGTCCACCGCGGTCAAAGCGTATTCGCTCCAGCGTTGGCGGCCCACCGGATACCGTTCGCTGTAGCCGCCGGCCGCGACCGTGAGCACCAGCATCTCCAGCCGGTCCGCCACTGTCTCAACCGTCTCGTCACAGGCATCGCAGCCGCAGGACGGGAACGGGAAGTCGTGCAGCACCCCGGCGTGCACCATGACTCCCGGATATCCGGTCAACATAAAGGTCAGGGAGGCCGCTCCGGAGTCGCGAGGGGTGAGCTTGACCGCCTGCAGTACCTCCCCGCCCCGCATCAGCAACTCCTCGGCGAGGACCGGATCGTCCTGGACGTCGACGTCGTACACGGCCGTGAGATGGTCGATCAGGGCACGGGCGACTGCGTGGAGGCCGGCGAAACGCTCGGGGTGGCTGTCCACGCTGTACGAGTCCGGGTCCGGCCCGCCGGCGCCCCAGTGCCGGCCGTACGGTATGAGCTCGCCCTCGCGGGTGTAGTAGGTCTCCGTGGGAAGAGCCGGCCGGACATAGCGCGGTTGCCCGGACTCCGGGGGTACCGGGAGGGGCGGCATTTGCGGTGGCTCCTCCGGCTCGTCCCGGGCCCAGTCCAGCAGCACGGCCACGAGCCCTTGGACCGCAGCGTCGTCGGCGTCGCGCAGTCGATCGACCAGGCGGCCGACCTCGAACTGTTTGTTCCGGTTTCCCACCAGAGGAGGGGCCGCTTCGTATGCGGTCCACTGCGCGTCAGCCCGCATCCGGGCGATGGTGTTCCCGGCGAAGATGGCCGCCGCTTCGCCGAGCGTGCCATCGCCCGCAAGCTCCGGGCCGGACGTGCGCAGGAACCGGATGAGCTGTTCAGGGTCGGCGGCCAGTTCCCCGGGCCGGGCTCCCTGGTCAGCGCAGAAGTCAACGAACGGCGCATAACCCCTCACATGCCGGACCACGGCCGGGCCTGGTCCTGGCCGGTACAGCGCCGTACCGCGCGGCATGGGTGCCGGCAATTCGGCGGGCTCCCCTTCGAACATGTCCTCTGATGTCCCCATAGCCCCGATCCTAGCCACCCGACACCCGCCCTGCATCCAACCCGACACCGGCCCAGCATCCACCCCGCGCCTCAACAGTCCGACCTAAAATGGGAATGTCGGCCTCTCCTCCACCGGATGTTTGTGATCGCATGTACTTGAGGCCCTGACCCCCCACCCGCCGCATCAAGGACACGATGGACTACTACGCAATTACCTCGCTGCGCGAAAACCACGCCGGGTGGTCGCTGCTGCGCGCACAGAACGCCCCCTTGGCCATCTCCTTCTTCATGAAGGCCTTCACCGGCCCCAACCAGCGGGACATCGGCCGCCAGGACCTCATCGACCACCTCGACGACGTCCTCTTCGGCCTGCGCGATGTCTACGGCGAGGACAAGTTCCCCCGCCCGGCCGCGGAGTACCTGGACGACTGGGCCGCCCCGGAGCGCGCCTGGCTGCGCAAGTACTACGTGCCCGGCCAGGACGAACCACGCTACGACCTCACCGCCGCGGCCGAGGACGTCGTGCACTGGGTGGAAAGCCTGCGCGGCCGGGATTTCGTCGCCACCCAGTCGCGGCTGACCAGCATTTTCGCCGTCCTCAAGGCCCTCGTCCAGCAGTCGGAGACGGACCCGGAAGTCCGGCTGGCGGAACTCCAGCGCCAGCGGGACGGCATCGACGCGGAGATGCAGCGGATCAGGGACGGCAACATCAGGGTGATGACCGCTCCGGAGGCCCTGGATCACTTCCAGCAGCTGACGTCCCTGGCCAAGGACCTGCTCTCGGACTTCCGGGAGGTCGAGCAGAACTTCCGGAAACTGGACCGCCAGGTGCGCGAACAGATCGCCACCTGGGACGGGTCCCAGGGCGAGCTCCTGGAGTCCATCTTCGCCAACCAGCAGGACATCAGCAGCTCGCTGCAGGGCCGGACGTTCCAGGGCTTCTGGGACTACCTGATGTCCCCGCAGCTGCGCACCGAACTCAAGGACCTGCTGCAGCGCGCCACCTTGATCGAGGCACTGTCCGGCACCGAAAACCTCCAGGCCGTCACCAACCTCCACCAGGACTGGCTGCCCGCCGTCGAACAGACCCAGGCGACGGTCCGCCAGCTGTCCCAGCAGATGCGCCGGCTGCTCGATGACAAGGTGTTCCTGGAAAACAAACGCATCATGCAGCTGATCCGCAGCGTCGAATCCGGCGCGCTGGGCACCCGGGAGGCGCCGCCGTCGGGGACCTTCCTGCACATCGCCGCGCCGTCCGTGGAGGTGGCGCTGCCCTTCGAACGGCCCCTCTATGAGCCCAGCCGGAAGGTAATGGTGGACGACGACGTCGTGGCCGCCGACGACACGGACGTGGACGCCGGCGCCCTGTTCAACCAGTTCCACGTCGATCCGCAGCGGCTCAAATCCAGCATCGACGCCGTCCTGGCCGAGGCGGAGCAGGCGACCCTCGCGGACATCACCCGCGCCCACCCGCTGCAGCAGGGCCTCGCCGAGATCGTCGCCTACTACCAGCTCGCCACCGAATCGGAGTGGGCCAGCATCAACCCCGAGGCCACGCAACAATTGTCCTGGTCCCTGCCGGATGGAAGCATCCGCGAGGCGACCATCGACCAGATCATCTTTGGAAGGCCCGCATGAACCCCGCCGGAGCACCGGACGCCAGAACCTCCGACACCCGGACGCCGGAGGAGCTTCCCGGCGTCGTCACCCGGCTGTTCAAGGGCGTGGTCTACGCCGAAACGGACGAGAAGATCTGGCAGTCGCTGCTTGCCCTGACCTCCCAGGTCCGCGACTACGTGTCCGTGCTGGGGCTGGACCTGATCCTGGACGAATCCGAGGGGTACGCGTTCCTGAAGTCCCGGGAGGACCCGGACGGCACCCTCCCCCGGCTGATCCCGCGGCGGCAGCTGACCTTCAACGTGAGCCTGCTCCTGGCCCTGCTGCGCGGCCGGATGCTGGAGTTTGACACCAACTCCAGCGAGCTGCGCCTGATCATGACCGAGCAGGAAATAGCGGACATGGTCTCGGTGTTCCTGCCCGAATCCAGCAACGAGGCCCGCATCCTGGACCAGCTCGGCGCCAACATCAAGAAGGTGGTGGAGCTGGGTTTCCTGCGGAAACTGCGCGGACAGGCGGGCACCTATGAGGTGGCCCGCATCCTGAAGGCCTACGTGGACGCGCAGTGGCTGGAGGAGTTCGACGCGCGGCTGGCGGACTACCGCTCATCGCTCACCGGCACAGGCGCCGGGGTCACGGAAGGGGACAGCAAATGACCACCAATATCGACCTGCAGGACAGCCTCTTCAGTCTGGACGAACCCGGCCCGGACACCACGGACGACGCCGGCACTCCCCCCGGGTACCGGCTGCACCGCCTGGAGCTGCTGAACTGGGGCACCTTCCATCAGGGGATCCGCACGTTCCGGCTGGACGGCGCCAACAGCCTGCTCACCGGCGACATCGGCTCGGGTAAATCCACCGTCGTGGACGCGATCACCACTCTGCTGTTGCCGGCCCACAAAATCGAGTACAACAAGGCCGCCGGTGCGCAGAAGAAGGAACGCACCCTGATGTCCTACGTCCGGGGCTTCCACAAGAGCACCCGCAGCGCCGGGGGTGAATACTCCAAACCGGTGGCCCTGCGCGGGACGGGAACCCTGACCGTGGTCCTCGGCGTCTTCCACAACGCGGTGCTGGGCAAGTCGGTCACCCTGGCCGTCACGCTCTGGGCGATGCAGGAGGCCGGCCAGCCCAACCGCTTTTATTCCCTCGCCGAGACGGACCAGTCCATCGCAGCGGACTTTGCGAACTTCGGCCAGGACCCGGCGAAACTGAAAAAGAAGCTCCGCGCCGCGGGTGTGAGCGTCCATGACTCCTTCGACCCCTACGCGGCGGCGTTCAAGCGGCAGTTCGGCATCGGCGGGAACCAGGCCATGGAGCTGTTCCACCGCACCGTCTCCATGAAGCAGGTGGAGAACATCACCTCCTTCGTGCGCACCAACATGCTGGAGGAAGACGACGTCGAGGCGCGGATCAAAAACCTCATCCACCACTTCGATGACCTGAAAAAGGCCCACGACGCCGTGCTGCGGGCCAAGGACCAGATCGGCCTGCTGACGCCCATCCGGGACGGCTCGGCCCAGCACGCCGCCCTGAGCCGTGAGGACGAGCTCGCCCGGGCACAGCGGGACCAGCTGCACCCCTGGTTCACGGACCGGAAGCTGGCGCTGAGCCTGGAACACCAGGCGGAGCTGGCGGACACCGGGGTCCGGCTGCGGGAGGACGGCAGCAAACTCTCCACGTCCATCACCGCGCTGCGCCACGATCTCTCCGGGGTCAAGGAGGACATCCGCAGCAACGGCGGCGGCCGGCTGGCCGCCATTGATGCCGAGGTCACGCGCCTCACCGGGGAATCCCGCACCCAGCGGCAGCGCTTCGAGAACTACACGGCCGCCGCCGCCGGCCTGGGCCTGCCGGCCGCCGAGGACCGGGTGCTGTTCGACGCCAACCGCGCCCGCCTTCCCGCGGTGGAGGCGGAGCTCGGCGAGAACTCCCGCGGGCTGCAGGAAAGCCGTACCGCCCTGACCATCGAGCGGACCACGCTCACCGAGCGCGCCGCGGAGATCAGCGCGGAACTGACCAGCCTGCAGTCCCGGCCCAACCTGCTGCCGCGCCCCCAGTTGGAGCTCCGCCGCCGGCTGTGTGAGGGCACTGGAATCCCGGACAACGCGCTGCCGTACGCCGGGGAACTGCTGCGGGTCCGCGACGGGGAAGCCGAGTGGGAGGGCGCCGCGGAACGGACCCTCCACGGCTTCGCGCTCTCCCTGCTGGTCCCCGCCGAGCATTACCCGGCCGTGAGCACGTGGGTGGACACCAACAACCTGAAGGGCCGGCTGGTGTACCTGAAGATCGGCGACCCGCACTCGCCCCGGGCAGCCGAGCCGGGAACGCTGGCGGCCAAGATCGCCATCAAGCAGGGCACCCCCTTCCGGGACTTCCTCCTGGACGAACTCAGCAGCCGGTTCGATTACTTCTGCTGCTCGAACCTGGCGGACTTCCGCCGGCACCCCAAGGCGCTGACCCTCAACGGCCAGCTCAAGGGCGGCCGCGGCCGGCACGAGAAGGACGACCGCAGGGACCTGGCGGACCGGCGCAACTATGTGCTCGGCTGGGACAACCAGGACAAGGTCACCCGCTTCCTCGCCGAGCAGGACGAGGTCCGCGGCCAGCTGCAGGGCAACAAAGACCGGCTCGGGAAGGTGGACCACTACCTCGGGGCGCTCGGCCGGCAGAACCAGCAGCTCGGCACGGTCCGGTCCGTGACGGATTTCGCCGAGATCAGCTGGCAGCTCACCGCCCGCCGGATCGAGGACCTCAAAACGGAGAAAAGCGCGCTCGAGTCCGCCAGCGATGTCCTGCAGCAGCTCGCGGCCCGGGAGCAGGAGATGGCCGGGCGGCTGGGGCGCCTGGAGGACCAGGCGGACAAGCTCCAGCGCCGGATCGGCGCCAATGAGGAAGCGGCGAAGGAGATCGCCGCGGCGGTCGAGGAATGCGCTGCCGTGCTCGCCGAGCAGCCTGTGACGGACGACGCCGGGGTGCTGGCCGCCGTCGCAGCGCTCGCTGCCGCTGCGCTCGGGGACAAACCGCTGACGTACAAGAACACCGCGGCGGTGGAAAGCACCGTCCGTGCCGGGCTGACGGACATTATCGACGCGCTGGTCAAACGGATCGCCCGCACAGCGGAGACCACGGTGCGGCTGATGGCCGACTTCCGGAACAAATACCCCACCGAGACCACCGAGATCGACGCCGCCCTTGAGGCCGCCGGGGACTACAACCGGCTCCTGGAGCAGCTGGCCAGCAACGATCTGCCCCGCTTCGAAGCCCATTTCAAGGACTCGCTGAACCAGAACACCATCCACGAGGTGGTGGCCTTCAACGCCTTCCTGGACAGCCGCCGGCAGGACATCGTGAACCGGATCGGCGAAATCAACCTCTCCCTGGCCGGGATTGAGTACAACCCCGGCCGGCACATCCAGCTGGAGCACCAGAACACCACGGACCTGGATGTCCGCCAGTTCGGCATGGACCTGCGGGCCTGTTCGGAGGGCACCATCGGCGACGAGGAGCAGTACTCGGAGCAGAAGTACCTGCAGGTGGCGCGGCTGATCGAGCGGTTCCGGGGCCGGGACGGCTACACCGCGCTGGACGAGCGGTGGACGGCCAAGGTCACGGATGTGCGGAACTGGTTCACCTTTTCCGCCTCGGAGAAGTGGACGGAGACCGGGGAGGAGTTTGAGCACTTCACCGACTCGGGCGGAAAGTCCGGCGGGCAGAAGGAGAAGCTGGCCTACACCATCCTCGCCGCGGCGCTGGCGTTCCAGTTCGGGCTCGGGTCCGGACAGGGGCCGGGAAAGAGCGCCGGCAAGAATCCTGCTGCCGGCCGCAGCTTCCGGTTCGTCGTCATTGATGAGGCCTTCGGCCGGGGGTCCGATGAGTCCGCGCGGTACGGCCTGGAGCTGTTCCAGCGGATGAAGCTCCAGCTGTTGATCGTCACTCCGCTGCAGAAGATCCACGTGATCGAACCCTTCGTGGCCCATGTCGGCTTCGTGGCGAACGTTCGCGGCGACGATTCCCAGCTGCGGAACATGACCATCCAGGAATACCGGGACGAACGGGACCGGCGTGCCGGGTGAATCCTCGGCGGTGCGGGCCCAGGGCTGGACCACGCTGGCGATGCTCCGCGCCCAGTCGCAAAAGGCCTGGGACAGCGGGGCGCTGCTGCGCGAACTGCTGGAACCCGGCGGCGTGTATCCGCGCCGCCGCCCGCTGAAACGCCCGACGGCGGCCACCCTCCGGAGTGACTACGCGGCGTCCCGGGCTTGGGCGGCTGAATTGTTTGGGGCGGCGGGCCATTTCACCCTGGAGACGGCGGAGGTGGGCCGCACCACCATCGGGTCCAACCTGCTGCCGGCCGCGGCGGTGTTTGCTTCCGCGGAGGATGACATTGCGTTTGTTGGAAGATCGAAGGAGGCGGCGCGGTTCCGCGGGCTCGCCGAGGGGTTGTCGGCGCTGGAGCCTGCCTTTCGGGCCTGGGCGCTGAAACGGCCGCTGCGGCTGCTTGAACTCGGCGGCGACGCGCTGACTGCGGCCCGGGTGGCCGTGTGGCTGCGGGACAACCCGGATCCCGGCGTCTTCGTGCGGCAGCTCAGCCTGCCCGGGGTGCACACCAAATTCGTCGAGACGCACCGAAAAGTCATTGATGAGATGGCCGCGGAGCTGCAGGCCGTGCCGGCTCAGTATGCCGTCGCGGAAGCCGGCGCCCGGGCGGACGATGACATCCTTCCGGAGAGGCCCGCGGAACCCGGGTCCTTGCTGGGCGGGCTAACGGCCCGGACACCGGCGGCCCGCTTCGCCGCGCGGCACGGTTTCCTGCACCCGCCCGAGCTCGTCCGGTTCCGGGCGCTGGACCCCGGCATGCCTCTGCTGGGCAAGGTGCGGGACCTGACGGTCACCGCCGAGGCGTTCAGTACCCTGAACCTGCCGGTCCGGTGCGTTCTTGTCACCGAAAACCTGGTGAACTTCCTCGCCCTCCCGGAGGCCCCGGGCACCCTGGCCCTTTACGGCGGCGGCTACGGGTTCTCGTCTCTGCGCGATGCCGGGTGGCTCCGCAACTGCGAGGTCTGGTACTGGGGTGACCTGGACACCCACGGCTTCCGGATCCTGGACCAGCTCCGGGCGGTGCACCCTCAGGTGGTGAGCGTCATGATGGACGAGGAAACGCTGCTGGCGCACCGCGATGCCTGGGGCACCGAGCCGGCGCCTTCCCGGGCCGCGCTGAGCAGGCTGACGGCTGAGGAGTCGGCGCTCTACGCCGCGCTGGGCCGGAACCGGTTCGGCACGTCCGTCCGGTTGGAACAAGAACTGATCCGCTGGGATTGGGCGCTGGAGCAGCTCAGCTCCGCGAACCTGAACGCCAACCGGCTCAGCCGGACGGGCCCGCAGCTACGCTGAGGGTGGCCCGCCGGGTGAGAACCGGGTCAGGTACCCCAGCCTTGAGCTGTGGACATGCGCGGCCATGCCCTGCCCGGCCTCCAGCACGTTCCCCGCATCAATCGCCCATGTGCAGGCCGGCGACCCGCAACGCGGAGTCGTTCGGCACTGTGGCGACGGCGGCTCCGGGCCCATCATAGGGGCATGTCAGCGTACTTGTGGCCCAAAACCGCGGCGTGGGGCCCCCTGTATCGGGTCGGCGGTGCCGCGGGGATCCTGTTCGTCCTTTTTGGGCTGGCAGCCCTCGCGCTTTACGCCACGGATCCCCCTCCGGTGTCCGGGGGCGAGGCGACGCTGCGGTTCATCGGCAACCACAGGGCCTCCTATATTGCCCAGCAGATCCTCTGGCTCGTGCCCTCGCTGTTCGGGCTCATCGTCTTCGTCGCGCTCCTGGTCGCTCTTCTTCCGGCCAACCCCAGCCTCGCGCTCCTGGGCTTCGCGGTCGGCGGCGCATCCTGGACCGCACTTCTTGCCGTTCCGGTGACGAGCGAAGGTACCCTCTCGCTCGTGTACCTCAGCGACCAGTACGCTGCAGCGGCGGATCCCGCCGCGCAGTCGGTCTTCATCGCCGCGGCGGAGGCCCTTGTGGCTGAAAACAACACGGTCTCCCTCGCCGGTGCGCTCACCCCGCTGGGACTCCTGCTGATCTCGCTGCCCCTGCGCCGGGGCGCTTTGCCGCACTGGACCGGCTGGCTTGGGATCGTCACCGGCGCACTTGGCCTCGCCAGCGAGGCCCTGCGCTTCGCAGTGCCCGCCCTCTACGCCGTGTACGGGCCGCTGCTCTGGGTGTGGTTCGCCGTCGTGGGTGTCTCCCTCCTTCGGCTGGCAGGTCGCGTTCAACCGGGAGGGCAGCCGGCGGCCACGACGGACTCCGCGAGAACAGCGAAAACATGACAAGGTTCAGTGGCACCATCCTCATCCGGCGCCCGATCGAGGAAGTCTTCGGCTTCGTCGCGGACGAGCGGAACGAGCCGGCCTACAACCCGCAAATGCGCAGCGTCGCGAAGCTCACTCCGGGACCGATCGGTGTTGGCACACGGTGGCGCGCTGTCCTGACCTCGGGCACGCGGGCCACACCCTTGGAGCTCGAGGTCACCGAGTACGCCCCACCGGAACGGCTTGGCTCAGTGACCCGGATGGACTCAGCAGACATCAGCGGGGTCCTGACCTTTGCACTGGAAGCTGCCGGAACCCGGATGACGTGGACCTGGGACGTCCGGCCGAAAGGACTGCTGAAGCTCACGGCCCCGCTGATCGCAGCCCTGGGACGCCGGCAGGAGCAACGAATCTGGTCCGCACTGAAGGCACATCTCGAAACTGCAGAGGAGCGCTGAGTCGCCGAGAGCCGGCTTGAGCCCCGGTGACAAGCGGCCCTTGCCCGTTGCTCTTCGCGAACTCTACATTGGAGAATCCGGCTTTAGAAGGTGCATCATGAAGGCAACCAAAACGTCCCGCACCCGTCAGCAGCACCGGGTCGGCGGTTGAGATGGACTGGTCTGGCTGGGCGCTGTTCGGGCTGCTGGCCACCACCGCCCTGACCGCGGTGATGATCGCCTGCCAGATGGCCGGCTGGACCCGGCTGGACCTGCCCCTGGTCCTGGGCAGCCTCGTCACCCCGGATCCGGACAAGGCCCGGATTGCAGGGTTCTTCATCCACCTCGCGGCCGGACAGGTTTTCGCCCTCGGTTACGCGGCGGTCTTCGCGCTGCTGGGCAGGGCCACCTGGTGGATCGGCGCGCTGCTGGGTCTCCTGCACGTCACCGTGGCGCTGACCATCGTCCTGCCGTTGCTGCCCGGCATCCACCCCCGGATGGCCAGCACCCGGGCCGGCCCGGCCAGCCGCGCGGCCCTCGAACCGCCCGGCCTGCTGGGCCTGAACTACGGCATCCAGACGCCGGCGGTGGCCGTGGCGGCGCACCTGGTCTACGGCTCGCTGCTCGGGCTGCTCCTCACGGTCCGCTGACCGAGCCGGCGAGAGAAGGTGAAGCACCTTGAAGCCAGTGGCACCCTCCCCCGCCCTCGCCGGCTACGGGCTGCTCGGCGACACCCGCACGGCCGCCCTGGTCTCGGCCGACGGCGGCATTGACTGGCTCTGCGCCCCCACCTTCGACGGCGACCCCGTGTTCGGCGCCCTGCTCGGCGGCGCGGACGCAGGCACCTTCCGCGCCGGCCCCGCCGTGTCCGCACAACAGCTCATCCGCCGGTACCGGCCGCACACCGCTACGCTCGAGACGGTCTGGGCCACGGACGGCGGCACACTGACCCTCACCGAGGCGATGATCGGGGAAGTCTCGGGCCAGCTGCTGCCCACCACTCTCCTGATCCGGCGGCTGGCGGCGGCGGGCGCACCGGCACAGGCCGCCGTCGTCTTTGACCCGCGCTTCGGCGAGCGCCACCTCCGCCCGCGCATCCGGCAGGGGCAGCACCTGGTCTGCGACTGGGGCGCCCTGGCCATGTCGCTGGGCTGCAGCGGCGGACTGCGGGTGGAACCGGGGACGACGGCGGCAGTCACCGTCGTGCCCGGGCATCCCGTGGTGCTGGTGCTCGCTTTGGCCTACGCGGAGCCGCTGGTCTGGGTGGACCCCGGGACCGCGTGGGACCTGGTGGACGCGGACGAAGCCCGCTGGCGGGACTGGGCATCGGGCATCAGCGGGGACGTCCCGTTTCGCGAGGCGGTCCTGCGGAGCCTGCTGACGTTGAAGCTGTTGACGTACTCGCCGTCGGGCGCGCCGGTGGCGGCCCCCACGACGTCCCTGCCGGAGGACCCCGGCGGGATCCGGAACTGGGATTACCGGTTCGCCTGGCCGCGGGACGCCAGCATCGGTATTGCCGCGTTCCTCGCCCTGGGCAAGGACGGGGAGGCCCTGAACTTCCTGAACTGGCTCCTGCATGCCAGCAGGCTGCAGCGGCCCCGGCTGCCGGCCCTGCTCACGCTGACCGGCGGGCATGTCCCCCGCGAGCGCACCCTGGCGAACTGGCCGGGGTACGCGGGCAGCGTTCCGGTGCGGACGGGCAACGGGGCCGCCCACCAGCACCAGCTCGACGGCTACGGCTGGGTCCTGGACGCAGCGTGGAACCTCGTGGCGCAGGGGCACCGGCTCAACTCGGAAACGTGGCGGGCAATGCCGGGCTTCACGGATCTCGTGGCGCGGCGGTGGCCGGAACCGGACGCCGGCATCTGGGAGATCCGCGACGACCCCGCGCAGCACGTGCATTCCAAGGTCATGGGCTGGCTGGCCCTGGACCGGGCGCTGCGGATCGCTGAGACCCACCGGATCAGCATGCGGCGGCGGCGCCGCTGGGAAACCGCGAGAAGTGCCCTCGCCGCGGACATCCGGGCCCGGGGATTCGACCCGGCCAGGAACACGTACACCCGGTCCTATGGCTCCGGTGATCTGGACTCGGCCCTGCTGATCCTGCCGGTGACCGGTTTCGAGTCGCCAGGCTCGGCGCGGCTCCGGGGCACGGTGGATGCCGTCCGGGCGGAGCTGTCCGCCGGCTACCCCTTCCTCTACCGCTACCCGCCCGGCCAGGACGGGCTGCCCGGGGACGAGGGCGCTTTCCTGCCCTGCTCCTTCTGGCTGGCGCAAGCCCTCGCCCTTACGGGAAGGGTGGCGGAAGCTGAGGAACTCTTCGAAGCGCTGCTCGTGGTCGGGGGCCCGCTGGGCCTGTTCAGCGAGGAAGCCGAGCAGGGCACCGGTGCCCTGCTCGGGAACTACCCCCAGGCCCTGACCCACGCCGCGTTGGTCCAGGCGGTGCTGGCGCTCCGCGACGTTGGTTGCGAGGAGCCGCAAGGGTGAATTCGGCAAGCCCTTAGCCTGGTGCCATGCCCACTGCCATCGCCGGCCGGAATTCCTTCGGCTCCCGCTTCTCCCAGAGGGTGCAGACCCTCACTCCGGGATACTTCGCCCTCACCATGGCCAGCGGGATCATCGTGGTGGGGCTCGGACTCGAAGGCTTTCCCGCACTGTCGGCGGCGCTGCCGGCCGTCGGGGCGCTTGCCTGGGGTGGTGCTGGGCTGCGGCTCCTGACCTACCCCATCCGGCCCGAGGACCTCCGCCCGCTGGGCAAAGCGACCCGGTCACCGTTAGAAGTCCTTGACAATAAGAGGCCAGCACGCCATCTTCGAAGACACGTTTACCAGCGAGGGAGAGCTCCGTGGCCAGCACCGTCTCGGCGTCCGCGCCGGCAACACTCCAGGAGTACTACCGCGTCCTGGTCGCAGGAATCGACGCCTTTGATGAGGGGCAGAGGCTCCGCGTACTGCTCTCGGACCACCTCGATTTCACCGGCTCCCTCGCGGGCCACATTCCCCATGCCACGGACGGGTTCCTCCACGGCGTGAAGGGCTTCATTGCGACCGTTCGAAGCATCGACCTGGTCCGCGAGGTGCATAGCGAGCACGGGTCCGCCGTCCTGTACGACGCCGAGATGCCCGCCGGCAGGGTCCGGTTTGCCGAGTTTTTCACCTTCCACGGCGGCGTGATCGCAACCCTGGACGTGCACTACGACGGTCAGGACTACCTCGCGAAGGGTGGCCGGTGACCGCGGCCGGCGCGACGGCGAAAAGATCCACGACGGCGGGGAACTCGCCTTCTGGGTGGGCGTCGGCGTCCACTCCCGGGACGCCACAGCGTCGGCGGGCCCGGCTACGCTGAGGGCGGCCCGCCGGGTGAGAACCGGGTCAGGTAGCCCAGCCTCGAGCTGTGGACATGCGCGGCCATGCCCTGCTCGGCCTCCAGCACGTTCCCCGCATCAATCGCCGCCATGATGGCGCGGTGTTCGCTCCAGGAACTCTTCCCCCGGTTGTCGACGTCGGAGGCGTACAGCCATTCGATTTTCCCCGAAATCTGGCGGAGCAGCGCCGTCAGGGATGAACTGCGGCTCAGGTCCGCGATCCCGAGGTGGAAGCGGATGTTGAGCTCGGGCAACAGATCAATCCGCCCGTCGGCCACCGCTTTGTCCCCCTCTTCCAGCAGGACAGCCAGGTCCTTGCGGGTCTTCCACCACGCCGGGTCCGGGCCGCCGGCGGCAAACTGCGCGGCCGCGTTCCGGGCGGCCCGCCGCGCGGTGGCTGCTTCCAGGGCTTCCCGGATTGCGAAGAGATCGTCCGCGTCATCGACCGGGATGGCGGACACCGTGGACCCGGCGAAGGGCTTGGATTCCACGAAGCCCTCAACTTCCAGGGCGCGCAGGGCCTCCCGGACCGGCACCCGGGAGATCCCGTACTTGTGCGCCAGCGCCGTTTCGGTGATGCGGCTGCCCGCCGGGAGGATCCCGAAAATGATGTCGCGGCGGATCTCGTCCTGGACGCGCTGGCGGGGGGCGGTGTCCGCGCTATCTAGCGAATGCTGCACCAGGAATGGCTCCAAGTAGTTCTCGGGTGTAGTCGGCGGCCGGAGCCAGGAAGACCTGGTCCACGCTGCCCGATTCCACCACTTTTCCGGATTTCATGACCACCACATTGTGTGCGATCTGGCGGACGACGGCCAGATCATGGGTGATGAACAGGTAGCTCAGGCCCAGCCTATCCTGCAGTTCCCCCAGCAGATCCAGGATCTGTTCCTGCACCAGCACATCGAGGGCCGAGACGGCCTCGTCGCAGATGAGAACGTCGGGTTCCAGTGCCAGCGCCCGGGCGATCGCCACGCGCTGGCGCTGGCCGCCGGAGAGTTCGTTGGGCCGGCGCTGGGCCACCGTGCGCGGCAGGGCCACCTGGTCCAGGAGTTCGCCCACCCGCCGGCGCCGGCTTTCCTTGTTCCCGACGCCGAAGATCCGCAGCGGCTCATCAATCAACCGTTCAATCGAGTACGTCGGGTCCAGGGATCCGTAGGGGTCCTGGAACACCGGCTGAACGATCCGGCGCAGGGCCCGCCGCTCACGGACGTTGGTGGTGGCGAGGCTGCCGCCGTTGATGAGCGCCTCTCCCCCGGAGGCGGTTTCCAGTCCCAGCACAATCCGCGCCAGCGTGCTCTTGCCCGAGCCCGATTCGCCGACGACGGCGGTGGTGGTGCCGCGTTCGACGCTGAAGGAGACGTCGTCCACCGCCTGGATCACCCCGCCGCGCTGGCCGCGCAGTTTGAAGACCTTGGACAGGTTCCTCACCGTCAGCACCGGTTCGGGTGCCCTGCTGGCCAGTGGGTCCGCGGTCAGCCCGGCGCCGGGGAGCAGGCTGGCCGACGGTGCCGCGGCAACCAGGCGCGCGGTGTAATCCTCCTGCGGGTCGAACAGGATTTCCTCCGGCGTGCCCGTCTCCACGATCCGGCCGTCCGCCATCACAATGATCCGGTCCGTGCGGTCCGCGGCCAGCCCGAGGTCGTGGGTGACGAAGAGCAGCGAGGTGCCGCGGGCGTCCACCAGGGTCTGCAGGTGGTTCAGGATCTGCCGCTGCACGGTGACGTCCAGCGCCGACGTCGGTTCGTCGGCGATCAGCAGGTCCGGTTCACCGGCAAGCGCGATTGCGATCAGCACCCGCTGGCGCATCCCGCCCGAGAATTCGTGCGGGTACTGCCCGTACCGGCGTCCGGCGTCGGGAATCCCGGCTTCGGCCATGAGTTCGACGGCGCGCTGCTTCACCGCCGCACGGCCGCGCAGGCCGTTGCTGACGAGGGCGTCCGCCACCTGCGCGCCGACCTTCATGGCGGGGTTCAGGTTGGACATCGGATCCTGCGGCACCAGGCCGATCCGGGTGCCGCGGATCCCGCGCATCTGCTTTCCGCTCAGATCCGCCAGATCCGTGTCCTCGAGCAGGATGGAGCCCCGGGAGATCCGGCCGCTGCCCGGGAGCAGACCCAGGATGGCGCCGATCACGGTGGATTTACCGGACCCGGACTGGCCCACGATCGCCACCCGCTCGCCCTTTTTAAGGTCAAAGCTGACGCTCTCCAGCACGGACGTCCCGCCATAGCTGACCTCCAGGTTCCGGACGGAGAGCAGAGGTGTGTCCTGGTTGTTAGCGTCCTGCTGCATAGCCCTGGGCTCCTCGGGGGTTGGCGGCGGCCTTCAGCACGCCGGTTTCGGGATCGGAGACCACGCAGGAGAGCCGGCCCAGGGCCCAGTCTCCGGCGCGGGTCACCACGTGGCCGCGGCGTTCCAGCTCATCAATGACGTCCTCGCCGAGACGGTCCTCGACGACGGCGCCGCCGGGCGTCCAGGTCCGGGGCCAGAAGGATCCCGGGATGGAGGTGGTGTGCAGCGCTGGGGCGTCCACGGCTTCCTGCGGCGAGTACCCGCCCACCAGGGTCCGGAGCAGGTAGAGCAGCTGCCACTGGTCCTGCTGGTCCCCGCCCGGCGAACCAAGTGCGGTGACCGGTTTGCCGTCCTTGAGGACCAGGGTGGGGGTCAGGGTGGTCCGCGGACGCTTGCCCGCGGTGAGGGTGGAGGGTGCGCCGTCTTCGAGCCAGGTCATCTGCAGCCGGGAGCCGAGGCAGAAACCCAGCTCGGGGATGGCGGGCGAGGACTGCAGCCAGCCGCCGGAGGGGGTCGCTGAGATCATGTTGCCCCACCGGTCCACCACATCGATGTGGCAGGTGTCGCCGCGGGTTTCCCCGGTGGGCATGACCGTGGGTTCGCCGACGCCGGCAAACAGTGGTTCGCCTTTGCCCGGGTGCGACGGCGGCAGGTATTCGGTGCGCAGCGGCGGCACGAACGGCTCGTGGCCGGGGACGGTGCCCGGGCGGAACTCGTGCGAGGCCTGGTCCGTGATCAGTTCGCGGCGGGCCGCGGCGTACTCCGGACTCAGCAGGTAATCCAGAGGCACGGCGGCGTCCCCGTAGTACGCCTCGCGGTCGGCGATGGCGAGCTTCTGCGCTTCCAGGATGGTGTGCGCGCCGAGGGCGGTGGAGGGGTCGAGGTACTCGTCCGGGTAGCCGTCCAGGATGGCCAGGGTCTGCAGCAGGGCCGGGCCCTGGCCCCAGGGGCCGGTCTTGGCGATGGTGTGGCCGCGGAATTCCAGCGTGGTGGCGGTGTCGTAGGAGGCGCTGCAGGCCGCGAAGTCCGCCTCGGTGATGACCGCGGCGTGGTCCGTGCCGGAGGAGTGGCGGTGCGGGGTGGCCAGGAATTCCACCGCGGCCTTCGCCACGAAGCCTTCGCTCCATTCGCGCCGGGCGGCGTCGATCCGGGATTCCCGGGACCCGGCACCGCCGTCGTCCGCGGACCCGCCGGCGGCGACCAGCCGGTCCAGGACATCGGCGTAGGCGCCGTTGGTGACCAGGTCGCCGCCGGCCGGGATCCTGCCCTCCGGCATCCAGAGGGCGGCCGACGTCGGCCAGTGTTCGGTGAAGAGGTCCTTGACGGAGGCGATGGTGCTGCCTACCCGGTCCAGGACCGGGTGGCCGTCCCGGGCGTACCCGATCGCGAAGGCCAGGACCTCGGACAGTTCCCAGGTGCCGTGGTCCCGGAGCAGGAGAAGCCAGGCGTCGACGGCGGCGGGGACGGCGGCGGCCAGCCCGCCGGCGCCGGGCACCAGTTCCAGGCCTTCGGCCAGGTAGTGTTCCCGGGTCGCCGCGGCCGGTGCCGGGCCCTGGCCCATCAGCACGACGGGTTCGGCGGGGGCGCCGGCGGTGACGAAGACGCCGGTCATGTCCCCGCCCGGGCCGTTCAGGTGCGGTTCCACGACGTGCAGGACGAAGGCTCCGGCGACGGCGGCGTCGAAGGCGTTGCCGCCGCGTTCCAGCACGGCCTGGGCGGACGCCGTCGCGAGCCAGTGGGTGGAGGCGGTCATTCCGAAGGTGCCCTGCAGGGTGGGGCGGGTGGTGAAGGAGTCGGGGGTGGTGTACGTCATGGGGCTACTTTCGGCTGGAGGCTGTGGGGTCCAGGGCGTCGCGCAGGGCGTCCCCGAAGAGGTTGAAGGCCAGGCAGATGACGGCGATGCCGATGCCGGGGATGATCGCTGCGGTGGGTGAGCGGAAGATGTACTGCTGGGCGTCGGAGAGCATGATGCCCAGGCTGGGTGAGGGTGGCTGGATGCCCAGGCCCAGGAAGGACAGCAGGGCCTCACCGATCACGGCGACCGGCATGATCACCGTAGCCTGCACAATCAGGGCCGACGCCGTGTTGGGCAGCACGTGCTGGAAGATGATCCGCCCGCCGGAGGCGTCCATGGTCTTGGCGGCCAGCACAAAGTCGCTTTCCTTGATCCGCAGGGTTTCGCCGCGGACCACCCGGATCATGGCCGGGATGTGGGCGATGCCCAGGGCCACTGCCGCGTTGGCCAGGCTGGGGCCGCTGATGGCCACCAGGCCCACGGCGATGATCAGGAACGGGAAGGCCAGTGTCACGTCGGTGAGGCGGGAGATGATGACGTCCAGCCATTTCCAGTAGCCCGCCAGCAGGCCCAGCGGGGCGCCCACCAGGACCGAGAGCAGGACGGAGAGCACGCCGACGATCAGTGAGGCGCGGACGCCGAACACCAGGCGGGAGAAGATGTCCCGGCCCAGGTCGTCGGTGCCGAGCAGGAACCCGACGGTGCCGGGCTTCTGGAACGGTGTGTTGAAGTGCACCTGCGCGGGATCGTAGGGGGCAATGAGCGGCGCGAAGAGCGCCACGATGAGCACCAGGGCCAGCATGATGCCGCCGGTGAGGCCCAGCGGGTTGCGGCGCAGGGATTTCCAGATGCGGCCGCGGGCGGAGCCCAGTCCTGCTGAGTCCAGCGCTGCGGGGCGGATTTCGGTGATGGCCATTTAGTTGACTCCCACTCGGATTTTCGGATTGATGACCGAGTACAGGATGTCCACCGCGAGGTTGATCACGATGTAGCTCACGGTAATGATGAGCACCACGGCCTGGATGACGGGATAGTCGCGGGTGAACACGGCGTCGAGGGTGAGCTTGCCGAAGCCCGGCAGCGCGAAGATCCGTTCCGTGACCACGGCTCCGGAGATCAGCCCGCCCAGCTGCAGGCCCACAATGGTGACCACCACAATCAGGGAGTTGCGCAGCCCGTAGCGGAACAGCACCCGGCCGCCGCTGAGGCCCTTGGCGTTGGCGGTCCGGACGTAGTCGGTGCTCATGGTCTCGATCATGGACGCGCGGGTCTGCCGGAGAATCACCGCGGCCAGCGCGGTGCCCAGGATGATGGCCGGCAGTGTCAGGTAGTACAGGCCCCGCACCGGGTCCTCCAGGACGTTCACGTACCCGGAGGCGGGGAACCAGCCGAGGTTGACGGCGAGGTAGAGGATGGCGAGCAGGCCCAGCCAGAAGCTCGGGACCGAGAGTCCCACCAGGGCGACGGCGTTGGAGACCCATTCGGGCCAGCGGCCGCGGAACCGTTCGGAGATGACGCCCAGGAGGATGCCGGCGACGACGGCGAGCACGATCGCGTAGGCGGAGAGCCAGAGGGTGACGGGCAGCGTGGTGGCGATCAGGTCCGTGACCGGGGTGCCGGTGCGGGTGGACTGGCCCAGGTCCCCGTGCAGGAGCCGGCCGATGAAGCTGAAGTACTGGGCCGGGAGGGGCTGGTCCAGGCCCAGCTGGGAGCGGACGGCCTCGAGCTGTTCCGGGCTGGCCTCCTCCCCGGCCATGGCGATCGCGGGATCGCCGGGGAGTTGCCGGATGCCGATGAAAATCACCAGGGAGGCCAGGACCAGGGTGACCAGGGACTGCCAGAGTCGGGTCCAGAGATAGCGGGTCATGGGAGGTCCTTACTTCTTCGTCACGAAGGCTGCGTTGCTGAGGTGGACCACGCCGTCGGCGAAGGTGTCGATGCCGGCCACCCCGGTGCTGTAGGCCGTGAGGCTGCGGACGCGGTAGAGGTAGATCACGGGATTGTCCGCCTGCACCTGCTGCACCACCTGGCCGTAGAGCTCCGCGCGGGCTGCCTGGTCCGTTGCGCCGGAGGCCGCGGCGAGGAGCTTGTCCACCGCCGGGTTGCTGTAGCCGGAGTAGTTGTTGCCGGCGCCGGTGGCGAGGAAGTTGAACATGTTCCCGTGTGGATCCACGCGGCCGGACCAGCCCAGCTGGAGGGCCGCGAAGTCGCCGCGGGTCTGGACGTCCAGCAGCGTGGAGTATTCCACGGGCCGGATGGTCAGGGCGAAGCCGGCGTCCGCCACCGCTGCCTGCAGGGCCTGGGCGTAGCGCAGCGTGTCCGGTGAGTTGCTGACCTGCAGTTCCACCGGGTACGGGGTCTGTACCCCGGCTTCCTGGAGGAGGGCTTTGGCCTTTTCCGGGTTGAATTCCGGGCAGGCCCTGCTGAGGTCCGTGGCGAAGGGGCTGGAGGGCGCAATCGGTGAGCAGGCCGGTTCGTACCAGTTGTTGAAGACGGTGTTCACCAGGGCTGCCCGGTCCACGGACATGGAGAGGGCGATCCGGACCTTGGCGTCCTTGGCCAGGGCGGTGTCGATCTCCCCCGGTGGTTTGCCGACGCCGTCGGTGTTGCCCAGGTTCAGGGTCAGTCCCTGGTAACCGAGGGACCCCACCTGGAGGACGCCGACGTCGTCTTCCTTGGAGAGGGCGTCCACGTCCTGCGGGGAGATGGAGTCGGCCACCTGGACGTCGCCGGAGCGCAGGTTGGCGGCCCGGATGTTCGAGTCCGTCATGATCCGGTAGGTGATGGTGTCCAGGTGGACGTTCGTGGCGTCGTAGTAGAGCGGGTCGCGTTCAACCTTGATGGAGGTCTGCGGCACCCGTTCGGCGAATTTGAAGGGACCCACACAGACGGGGTGGTCGCCGAAGGAGGCACCGGCGTCGGCCACGGCTTTGGGTGAGAGCACCATGCCGGCCCGGTCCGCGAGCGCGGCGGTGATCGGGGCGAAGGGCTTCTTGTAATTGATCCGCAGCGTGGTCTCGTCCAGGGTCTCCACGCTGGCGATGGGTCCCAGTTCGCTTTTCCGGGCCGAGCCTTTCAGGGTGAGGCCGCGCTCGATCGTCAGCCGGGCGGCGTCGGCGTTGAACGGGGTGCCGTCGGCGAAGGTGGCGCCGGTGCGGACCGGAATGGTGACGGCCAGGCCGTCCGCGCTGACCTCGGGCAGCGCGGTGGCCAGCTGCGGGACGATCTCGCCCTGGTCATCGATGTCGTAGAGCTTCTGGCACATCGTCTGCATGACGTAGCGAGTGTAGAGGGACGACGACGTTGTCGGGTCGAGGCGGTCCGGCTCGGCGGAGAGCGCCATCACCAGGTTCCCGCCCTCCTTGATCTGCTGGGTGCCGATGGGGGCGGACATGACGTCCGTGCGGTTGACGGCTTCGGGCAGCGGCTGGATCGGCTGGCAGCCCGTGGCGGCAACGGCCACGAGGGCCACGCCGCCGAACAGGGCGGCAGTCCGGGCGTGACGCCGGCCGGTGGCCGGCGGGGCGGTGGAACGGAACAAGGGTGACATACGGATCCAAATCATCGGGTCGAAGACGACTACGGTATTGAATACAATCTGTGTATGGATCCTACATTCGTATACTTTTGTTTCAAGCATGTATCGGAGATATTTCTGTGAAACCCAAGTTTTCCGGCGGCACCGCCCGCCTCCACCTGGTCCTGATGCTGATGCTCACGTTCTCCACCGGCGTGGTGGATGCGGTGGGCTATCTCGGCCTGGACCGGGTGTTTACCGGCAATATGACCGGCAACGTGGTGCTGCTGGGCATGGCCGTGGTGGGCGGCACCGGCCTGCCGGTCCTGCGGCCGGCCCTGGCACTGGCCTTCTTCATGCTGGGCGCCGCCCTGGCGGGACGGGTGCTGCGGCGCTCGGGTGAGGGCTGGTCACACCGGACTTCCACGAACTTCCTCACGGTGGCCCTGGGCCTCTGGGCCCTGACGGTGTTTGTGGCGCTGGCGCCGGTGCACGCCGAGGAGCTCTACGGCAGCATCACCACCTCGGGGATGGCCCTGCTGATGGGGATCCAGGCCGCGACGGCGAAGAAACTCAAGGTCGCCGAGATCACCACGGTGGTGGTCACCTCCACCATCACCGGACTCGCCGCCGACTCCCGCCTCGCCGGCGGCACCGGCGTCCACTGGGTCCGCCGGGCGCTGGCCATTGTGCTGATCCTGCTGGGCGCCCTGGCCGGGTCCGCGGCCCTGCACGTGGGGCTCTGGATGGGGCTGGGCGTTGCTGCGCTGATTGCTTCTGCTGTAGCGGGCGTCGGCCACCGGCGGTACCGGACGGACGCCCGGGCAACGCTGGCGGATAAGGAGGAGACGGCCGGCGTCAGGGCCGGGGTCGGCGGCCGCTGACGGCGTTCCCGCCCGCTAGGTTTTCACCGGTGCCCGGCTAGCTCTCTTCCAATTCGCCGCGCACCAGCCGGCGGGTGACGTCTGTGAGCAGTTCCACGCCGCGCAGCGCGTCCTCGTCGCGGGTGAATTCGGCCTCGTTGTGGGAGATGCCCTCGACGCTGGGGACGAACAGCATCACGGTCGGGACGACGTCCTTCAGGTTGGTCGAATCGTGCCCGGCGACAGTCATGACCTCTTTGTGGGTGTAGCCCAGGCTGTCCGCACTGGCCTTGCCAAGCGCCACTCCGCCGGGCTGGTAGGACAGCAACCCCCAGTTGTGTGTGAGCGTGAGGCGGATGTCCGTGCGGGAATCGGTCTCGGCGTCGATGATCCGCTTGCTTAGCCGCTCCATCGCGAGGGTCAGCACGGACTCGTCCGGGGAGCGGAGATCCAGGTTCATCAGGACCTGCCGGGCGATCGTCACCGGCGAGTTCGGCAGGACGAACAGTTCGGACACCGAAGTGTGCAGCAGCCCGGGTTCGAATTCCGCGGCCAGTTCCCGGGCGGCGGCGATGACCAGCGCGGCCCCGTAGAGCGCGTCACGGCGGTCCTCCATCCGGGTCGCGCCGGTATGCGACTGCGCCCCGTCCACGGTCACCCGGTACTTGCTCGCGGCCCAGGTTCGGTCCACGATGCCCACGTGTGTGCCGCTCTCCTCCAGCTCCCGGCCCTGCTCGATGTGGATTTCGGCGTAGCGGGCCACCTGGGCCAGGACCGGGGCGTCGGCGTCGGCGTCGCGGTGCCCGGCGGCCAGGGCCTCGGCGACGGTCGTGCCCGCGGGGTCCGCCGTCGCGAGGGCGTCGCGCAGCGTCAGCTTTCCGGTGAAGACGCCGCTGCCCATCATGCTGGGCGCGAACCGGCTGCCTTCCTCGTTGAACCAGTTCACCACGGCGAGGTTGTAGGCGGGGTCCAGGTTCCCGGTCCGGGCCTCGGCGGCGACGCGGCTGCCTGCGTGGGCCGCGGCGAGCACGCCGTAGGCGCCGTCGTACCGGCCGGCCAACGGCTGGGAGTCCAGGTGCGAGCCGACCAGCACGTACGGGGCGCCGGGCACCAGCTCCAGGGTGCCGAACTGGTTGCCTGCCTCGTCCACCGTTTCGGTATAGCCGTGCTGCGCCAGCCACTGGCTGAACCAGGACCGGGTGGCGTGGTCGGCGGCGGTGCCGGCCTGCCGGTCGACGCCGCCGCCGGAGGTCGCGCCGAACCCGGACATGGTCGCGAAATCTGTAAGGAACTGCTCGTCGGTGGTGCTCATGGGGTTTCCTTCCCTGTCATTGCTGCCTCGAGGTCTTCGCCGCGGGCCCGCGGCGGGAGATTGTCTGCGCCGAAACGGACCTGTCCGCCCACCATGGTGGCCAGGACCTGGGTGGCGCCGATGCGGGACGGGTCGACGGCGGTGGGGTCCTGGTCGAGGAACACCAGGTCCGCCAGGTACCCGGCCGCCAGGCGTCCCTTGACGTCCCCGGTGCCGGTCGCGGCGGCCGAACCCGTGGTGTACGCGGCCAGCGCCTCGGCTGCCGTGATTCGTTCCTCCGGGCCGTAGACCGCGCCGGAGGGGGTCAGCCGCTCCACGAACGACTGCATCACATCCAGCGGACGGCCGTTGGAGACAGGACGGTCCGAGCTCCCCGGCAGCACCAGCCCGTGGCTCAGCAGGCTTTTGGCCGGATAGGACCACGCCGTGCGCTTCGGACCCAGCAGGCGGGCCATGCCGTCGCCAAATTCGGTGATGAAGTGCGGCTGCGGGACCAGCACGATGCCGGCCTTGGCGATCCGGTCCAGCTGGTCCGGCCGGACCACGCCGCCGTGCTCGATCCGGTTGGGCTGGCTGTTCGAGCCGTAGCTGTCCTGCGCCTCGGTGATGATGTCAATCGCATGGTCGATCGCGTGGTCGCCGATGGCGTGCATCGCGACCGCCCACCCGGCCCGGTAAGCGCCCAGCGCCGACTCGCGCAGCTTTTCCGCGTCCATCTGCAGGTAGCCGTGGTTGTGGGAGCAGCCGACATAGTCCTCGGTCATGTACGCAGTGCTGCCCAGGAGCGAGCCGTCGCTGAAGATCTTCACCGGGCCCAGCCGGAGCCAGTCGTCGCCCAGCCCGGTGCGGATGCCGCCGTCCAGACCCGTGAAGGCCAGGTCGTCGTCGTGGCCGGGCACTCCGTGCAGGGCGTCGATGACCATCATCGGTTGCATCCGGACGCTGAGCAGGCCCCGGTCGCGGGCGTTCTGGTAGGCCGCGAACTCGCGGGGCGAATAGCCGATCCAACCGCCGGCGACTCCGGCGTCCGTGACGCTGGTGATGCCTTCGGAAAGGTAATGCGAAGTGGCCAGGTCCAGGGCCCGTTCGATCGTCTCCAGCGGGTAGGGCAGCAGGATGTCCTGCACCAGGCGCATCGCGTTTTCCTCCAGCAGCCCGGTGGGCATGCCGTCGTCATCGACGACGACGGCGCCGCCGTCGATCGGGGCGCTGAGGTCGGCGCCCGCGGCGACAAGATCCAGGGCCGCGCCATTGAGGGTGCAGGCGTGGCCGGAGGAGTGTTTGATCCACACCGGGCGCCCGCCGGCCGCTGCATCCAGCCGGTCGCGGTCCGGCTGCTGGCCGCCGATCAGCAGCGGGCTGAAGCCCGAAGCCACCACCCAGTCGCCCGGTGCCAGCCCGTCCGCGGCGTCGGCGATGATCCGGTACACATCCGCCAGGCTGCGCACCGTTCCCAGATTGGCCTCCATCAGCCCCAGCCCGAACCACACGCTGTGCGCATGGACATCGTTGAACCCGGGAACAACCGTGAGTCCGGCAGCGTCGATGGTCCGTGCGGCGGAGCCGGCCAGGGCGGGGTCCGGCTCCACGTCGAGGATTTTGCCGTCGTGGATGAGCAGGCTGGTCGCGGTGGGGCGGGACGCATCCTGGGTCAGGATGTGGGCGTTGCGGATCAGGAGATCAACGGGCATGAATCCTCTTTGCTGTGGGTCCCGGTCCGCTCGGGCGGTCGGGTTGATACGGGAGGTGAAGCTCCCGATCCATTCAACGCTGTAATATTGCTGCCCTCAATGGACATCCAACGCCGCTTTCTGGCCGAAATTTATGCTTTTGCATAAAATGAGCTCATGACGACACACGACGGCGGCTACGCCCGCCCCGCCGCGGCCGCTCCCCGCGACTTCCGGCCCGGGCGGCCCATGGAACCGGAATGGACCGAGCTGCTGGAGAGCCTCTGGCGGGACCGGGACTTGCTGGTCAAAGACTTCCTCGCCCGGTTCTCCGCTGTTTCCTACGGCGACGCCCTGGTTCCCCCGGAGGACGTTTACCAGACCGCGGCCGACACCATGGACATGTTCCTCTTTCAGATGGCGGGCCTGCCGCTTCCCGCCGACCTGCAGGCGCTGCCGCGAGAGGTGGCGTCGCGCCGGGCCCGCCAGGGCGTGCCCCTGGACGCGTTCCTCGAAGCGATCCGCAATGACTTCCGGGTTCTCTGGAAGGGGCTGGAACGGGTGGCGGGGACCACCGGAATCGGCGTTCTGGTGGCCAACATGGACCGAGTCCTCGACGCCGTCGAGGGCTACGTGAGCAGCATCCAGCAGGCCTACGCCGAGGAGGAAGCACGGCTGGCCCGCAACAAGCAGCTCTACAGGCAGCGGCTGCTGTCCCGGCTGTTCAACGCAGACCTGGGTGGCCCCGCCGAAGTCCGCGAGCTGGCCGCCGCCCTCGGCGTGCAGGCCGCCGGCAGCTTTGAAGTGCTGGCGGTCACCGCGGAGTCCGTGGCGCAGGCGCAGCGCCAGTCCGACCACCGCATCTACGCCTACGAGAACGCCGGCGTCCTGTACCTTTTCCGGCAACAGCGCAAAGGGCGCACCTGGTCCGCGGAGGCTCCGCCCTTCCCGGCCGGCTACGTCCCCGGCGTGGAGGGGCTGGCCGCGGTCCCCGCGGCTGCCGCTTCGGCGCTGGTGCTGGCCCAGCACCAGCGCCGCGGCGCCGGCCTCGCCACCATGGAGGACACCTGGATGGGCATCGCCGGCGGACTTCTGGAGCGGAAATTTCCGGACTTCTCGGCGCCGATCCGGCAGGCGCTGGACAACTGCACGCCGCTGGAACGCCAGCGCCTGCTGCAGGTGGCACGCAGCTACGGACGCACCGGCTCCATCAAGGAAACCTCCGAAGAGCTGTTCTGCCACCGCAACACCGTGGTGAACCGCCTGCACAGCCTGCACGAGGTGATCGGCCTGGACCTCACGGTGCCGGCCCAGGCCGCCCGGGCCCTCATCGCGCTGAGCCGGTACAGCGACGTCGTCGAGTGATTTTGTGAAAAAGCCCAATTAAGAAGCGAAAAGTGGGTGGATATTGTCATTGTTTAGGGCTTTATCACTCGCCTAGTCTCGAAGGACCACCGCAGCGCGCAGGCTCCCGCCTGCCGGCTGCCGAAGGACCCGAGATGCACAACTCCCCCCGCTCGAAAGGGCCCACGCAGTGACGACCTCAAACTCGCTCTCCCCCGCCGCAGGTGCCCCTCCGGTGATTTCCGGCAAGGACGCGGGCAAAATTGCCCGCGCCGCTTTCGTCGGAACCGCGCTGGAGTGGTACGACTACTACCTCTTCGGCACCGCCGCGGCGCTGGTGTTCAACCGACTCTTCTTCACCAACATGGACCCCACCGCGGCGCTGCTGGCCTCCTTCGCCACCTTCGGCGTCGGCTTCGCGGCCCGTCCGATCGGCGCCGTCATCTTCGGCTACATCGGTGACCGGTACGGCCGCCGCCCGGCCCTGCTGATCACCATCGTGATGATCGGCCTCGCCACCGCCCTGATCGGCCTGCTGCCTGACTTCGGCAGTATCGGCCTGGCCGCGCCGGTCCTGCTGGCGGTCCTGCGCCTGGTCCAGGGCCTGGCCGTCGGTGGCGAGTGGGGCGGCGCGGTGACCATGGCCGTGGAACACGCCCCGGTGGAAAAGCGCGGCCGGTATGCGGCGCTAGTCCAGGTCGGGTCGCCGGTCGCGACGCTGCTGGCCTCCGGCGCCTTCTCACTGGTCCTGCTCTTCCCGTCCGAGGCGTTTGACGCCTGGGGCTGGCGCATCCCGTTCCTGCTGGCATTCCCGATGCTCGGCGTCGCACTCTGGATCCGCCTTAAGGTGGAGGAGTCCCCCATCTTCAAGGACCTGCTCGCCATGGGCGAAACCTCCAAGGTCCCGGCCCTGGATGTATTCCGCCACGCCGGCGGCCGCCTGCTGGTAGCGATCCTCGCCGCCCTGCTCGGCGTCGGCGGCTTCTACATGATCACCACCTTCGTGGTCAGCTACGGCGCGAACACCCTGAAGGTGGACCGCAACGTCATGGTCAACGCGACCCTGGTCGCCGCCGTGGCCCAGATCGGCGTCACCTTCCTGATGGGCCGGCTGGCCGAGAAGATCGGCCCGGGCAAGGTCACCATGTGGGGCGGCATCGTCAGCGCCATCACGGCGTTCCCGCTCTTCGCCATGATCGACACCAAGTCCCCGCTCCTGATCACGCTGGCCATCACCATCGGCATCATGCTCATCGCGGTGGCGTACGCCGTGAACGGAGCCCTGCTGACCGAACTGTTCCCGCCGAAGCTGCGCTACTCCGGCGTGGCCCTCGGCTACAACATCGCCGGCGCCACCAGCGGGTTCATGCCGCTGCTGGCCACCGCCATGCTGGGCGTCTCCGGCAACCAGTCCTGGGGCGCCGCCCTGATCCTGATGATCATCTCGCTGCTCACCGCCGTGGGCGGGTTCTTCGGCGAGCGCCTGCGCGTGCAGGACAAGAAGCTCGTCGCGGACGCCTAGAGACCGGCTGCGGGCCCGACGGTCCCCGGCGCCCAGGCGCTATCACCCACCAATGCTCAACCATCAACAGCGGGGAGCCGTCCGGCGGACGGCTCCCCGCCCGTTAGGAGACGAACATGCTCAGTGACGACCAAACCCGTCGCATCCTGGACGCCGTCGACGCTGGCTTCGACGCTCAGTTGTCCTTCACCCAGGACCTCGTCAAGCACCCGTCGCTGCGGACCCGGGAGGGCAGCGCCCAGGACCTGATGTTCGGCGCCATGTCCGGCCGCGGCCTGGACATGGACCGCTGGGAGCTGGACGCGCAGGAGCTCTCCGTCCACGAGGGCTTCGGCCCGGTGACGGTGTCCTATGACGGGATGACCAACGTGGTGGGCACCTACCGCCCGGGCACCGAGCGCGGCCGGTCCCTGATCCTCAACGGCCATATCGACGTCGTTCCGGAGGGCCCGGCCGAAGACTGGTCCCGCTACCCCTGGGACGCCCCGGTCATCGACGGGTGGATGTACGGCCGCGGTGCAGGCGACATGAAGGCGGGGCTCGCGGCGAACCTCTTCGCGTTCGACGCCGTGCGCGCCGCCGGGTTCGAGCCGGCCGGGCGCATCCACTTCCAGTCCGTCGTCGAGGAGGAATGCACGGGCAACGGCTCCCTGTCCGCCCTGATGCGCGGCTACCAGGCCGACGCGGTCATCATTCCCGAACCGGAAGAGGACATGCTGGTCCGCGCCAACGTGGGTGTGCTCTGGTTCAAGGTCAGGGTCACCGGCAACCCCACCCACCCGCGCGAGATGGGCACCGGCTTCAACGCGATCGACGCCGCGTACACGGCGATGACGGCGCTGCGTGAGGTGGAGGAGAAGTGGAACGCCGAGCGGGGACAGCACCGCCACTTCGAAGACCTGGAGCACCCGATCAACTTCAACTTCGGCGGGATCGCCGGCGGGGACTGGCCTTCCAGCGTGCCGGCGTGGTGCGAGTTCGACGTGCGGGCGGCCATCTATCCGGGGATCGCGGCCGAGGACGCCTGGGCTGAACTCCAGGAGTGCCTGGCGCAGCTGGGCACCGGTCCGGACCCCATCAAGGCGGTCGGCACCAAGACCGGGTTCTTCGCCGAGGGCTACGTGCTGGAACCGGGCAGCGACGCCGAAACGCTGCTGGGCCGCACCCACGAACAGGTCTTCGGCGGCGAGCTGGAGAGCTTCACCACCCCGGGCTACCTCGACGGCCGGGTCTTCGCCCTCTACGCCGACACTCCCGCGCTGGTGTACGGCCCGGTGTCGGAGTCCATCCACGGCTTCGACGAGCGGGTCTCCGTCGAGTCCGTCCGCCGGATCACCAAGAGCATTGCCCTGTTCATCGCCGACTGGTGCGGCCTGGACGAACGGCTGGCGGCGGCTGCGGAAGGCTAAACCTCGGGCTTAATCGGGGCTCGGTCCGGCACCGTCTGTACTCCGTCTATACCTGGTCCGGCCGCGGGGTTATCCTGCAAAAAGAACTGTTCCGCACCCGCAGTTTCCGGAGGTACCCCGTGGAAATGCCCAAAGCATCCGACGCCGACAAGGACCACTTCCGCTCGGTGCTGCCGGACATTCCCGCGGTGGTTATCAAGCCGATGTTCGGAAACCTCGGCGCCTTCGTGAACGGCAACATGTTCGCCGGCCTGTTCGGCCCCACTGTCGGGGTGAAGCTGGCCGAAGCGGACAAAGAACTGCTCGAAAGCACGGAGCGGACGGTTCCGTTCGGGCCCGCCGAGCGCCCCATGGGCGGATACACCGGCTTGCCGGAAATCTGGAACGCCGAGGGCGACGGCGACCAGGCGCGGGCACGGGCCTGGGTGGAGAAGGCCTTCGAGCACGTGGCCGGACTGCCGCCGAAGGCTCCCAAGGCCCCCAAAGCTCCAAAAGTGAAGGCAGCAAAGAAGTAGCCATGCCCTCCCCCGCCGAGCGCCCCGTCCACGAGGTCGACACCCTGGTGATGGGCGCGGGGCAGGCCGGCCTGGCCACCAGCTACTGGCTGACCCGGCACGGCGTCGAACATCATCTGCTGGAGCAGCGGCCGGAACTGGGCGGCGCTTGGCAGGACCGCTGGGAGTCGTTTTACCTGAACACCCCGAACTTCTCGTTCCTGCTGCCGGGGATGACCTACGACGGCCCCGAGCCGGACGCCTTCCTCCCCCGCGACGAGGTGATCGCACTCTTCCGCGACTACGCCGCACGGATCGAAGCACCGGTGCGGCTCGGCACGGAGGTGACCCGGGTCGGCGTCGCCGACGGCCGCTTCACGGTGGAGACCACTCAAGGCCGCTGGCAGGCACGGAACGTGGTCCTCGCGAACGGCGCCTTCCAGGTCCCGCGGATCCCGCCAGCCGCCGTCGGGCTACCCGGGCACATCCGCCAGCTGCACAGCCACGACTACCGCAACCCACAGCAGCTTCCCGGCGGCGCCGTGCTGGTGGTGGGCACCGGGCAGTCCGGCGGTCAGATCACCGAGGACCTGCTCGACGCCGGCCGGGAGGTGCACCTGTCCGTCTCATCCTGCCCGGAGGCTCCGCGGCGGTACCGCGGTCAGGACGTCTTCCACTGGATTCTGCAGGTCAACCTCCACGGCCCCGAGTACGGCATCAACGGCCTCCAGGCGGACCAGCTCCCCTCCCCCGCCGCGCGCTTTATGTGCAACCCGCTGATCTCCGGCAACGGTGGCGGCCACAGCATCCATCTGCGGGATCTCGGCCGACGGGGCGTCCGGCTGCACGGCCGGTTTGAGGGAGCGGACGACGGCGTACTCGTCTTCAGTGACGACCTCCCGGCACGCCTCGCCCTGGTGGAGGCGGGGTTCGGTGCGCGGCTGGGGCGGCTGGCCGACGCCTACATTCACGCCGCAGGCATCGACGCACCGGCCGCGGAACCTCCGGCGGCAGATGACTGGCTGCCCGCAGAATCGGGGTCGCGGCTCAACTTGGAGGCCGAAGGTGTCACCTCGGTCATTTGGTGCACCGGTTACGGCCTGGACTTCAACTTCCTCGACATCCCCGTGCTCGACCAGTGGAACTACCCGCGCCACAGTCGAGGTGTCACCGATGTCCCGGGCCTCTATGCCGTGGGCCTCCCCTGGCTTACCAAGCACCTGTCCGCCACGCTGCCGGTGGTGGGCGACGACGCGGAGTTCGTGGCAGGTCACATCGCGGCCCGGTGACCGGGATGCGTCCTGGCCAGTCGTTCAGGCCTTCGCGCGGAAAGGCCCCGGCCAGTCCTTGAGGTGGATCCGTTTGAGGTCCTGGACCGTGCCCAGCGTGCCCCACTCGTCCAGGCCCAGCCGGGACAGCGGCTCCAGCAGGTCAATCCGAGGGTGGCTGCCGTCCAGAACCGCGTCACTCACCGCAGCGTGCGTCACTTCGCCGAAAACCAGGATGGAATCACCCATCGGCAGGACCGAATGGAGGCGGCATTCGAGCACCGCCAGCGATTCCTTGACCCGCGGCGCACCCACGGTGAGGCTCGGCTCCCGGGTGAGGCCGGCGGCGTCGAACTCACTGACATCGGGCGGAAAGTTGGTGCCGGTGGCGTTGACCTCCTCCAGCAGCGCGGCCGGGGCGAGGTTCACCACGACTTCGCCGGACTCGGTAATGTTGCGGAGCGAATCCTTCTCCCCCACCGAGGTGAACTGCACGATGGGAGGATTCGTGGACGCCACGGTGAAGAACGAGTGCGGGGCAAGGTTGTCGACGCCCTCCGGCGAGACACTCGAAACCCAGGCGATGGGCCGGGGAACCACCACCGCGGTGAGCAACCGGTAGAAATCACGGGCGGACGTGGTTGCGGGATCGAAATCAGTGCGCATACTGCCAGACTAACGCTCAGGGAAGTTTCGGGAAGGAGACAGGATATGACGATCCAGCCATACCGTTCACCGTCAACCGGGTGCGGGGTCCGCGCCGTCCTGTTCGACACCTTCGGCACGGTAGTGGACTGGCGCACCGGCGTCGCCCGGCAGGCGGCCGCTTTCGCCGCGACACATGGGCAGGATCTCGACGCCGGGGCGTTCGCCGATGACTGGCGCGCCCTCTACCAGCCGGCAATGGAGGCCATCCGCTCCGGATCCCGTGAATTCGCCACCCTGGACACACTCCACCGCGAAAACCTGGACCAGGTGCTCCGCCGCCACGGCTTCGATCCGGATCAGCTGGACGCAACAACCCTGGAGGCGTTGAACAGATCTTGGCACCGCCTGCCCCCGTGGCCGGACAGCCTGGTGGGCCTGGCCGCCGTCCGCCGAGGCTACATCGTGGGTCCCCTCTCCAACGGCAACACCTCGCTGCTGGTGGACATGGCCAGAAACGCCGGGCTTCCGTGGGACGTGATCATCGGCTCGGACATGACGCGCACGTACAAGCCGCTGCCGGCGGCATACCTTCGGACTGCGGAGTTCCTGGACCTCAGGCCCGGTGAGGTGATGCTCGTGGCCGCCCACAACAGTGACCTGCGTGCTGCCCGGGAGGCCGGGCTGGCGACGGCGTTCATCGCCCGCCCCACCGAATACGGCCCGGGCCAGGTTGCGGATCTGACGCCGGAGAGCGATTGGGACCTCTCGGCATCGAGCATCACCGAACTAGCTCACGAGCTCGGGGCCTGAGCTGCATACCCTTTTTCAACGCGGGTGGTGACCCACTCAACAGATCTTGTCACGCAGTTAACCGCGCATTCATATCGCCCTCAGACCTTGTCCAACCACCCTCCGTACGGTCGGAGGCATGGACAACATTTCACGCAGATCCGTTCTTTCCGCCGGCCTCGGGGCCGGGCTCGTCGCCGCCTGGCCGGGTGCCGCCGTCGCCACCTCCACCGCGGACGACGCCGGCCTCCGCACTGATCCGTTCCTGCTGGGCATCGCCTCCGGCGAGCCTTGGCCGGACGGCTTCGTGATCTGGACCCGGCTGGCTGTGGACCCGGTGGCCGGGAACGGCCTGGGCGGGATGCCATCGCGCAACGTCGCGGTGGCGTGGGAAGTGGCGGAGGACGCCGGCATGCGGAAGGTAGTAGCACGCGGCGTCGAGCGGGCCCGGATCGAGACCGCGCACTCCGTGCACGTGGAGCTGCGCGGCCTGCGGCCGGGGCGCGAATACTTCTACCGCTTCCGCACCGGCCGGCACATCAGCCCGGTGGGCCGCGCCCTGACCAGCCCGGCGCTGCACGAGACGCCGGCGGCGCTGGCCATGTCGTTCGCCAGCTGCGCGCAGTACGAGCACGGCTACTTCACCGCCTACGCGCGGCTGGCGCAGGACCACCCGGACCTGGTGCTGCACCTGGGCGACTATCTGTACGAGTACAAGAAGGACAGTTATGTGATAGGCGGCGGCAACCCGCGCGACCACGAGGGGCCGGAGACCACCAGCCTGGCCGGCTACCGGCAGCGCCACGCCCAGTACAAGGCCGACGCCGACCTGCAGGCCGCGCATGCGGTGGCGCCGTGGCTGGTGGTGTGGGATGACCACGAGGTGGACAACAACTGGGCGGACGAGATCCCGGAGAACACCGACGCCGGGCAGCTGAACGACACCACCGAGCATTTCCGGCAGCGCCGGGCCGCGGCCTTCCAGGCGTACTACGAGAACATGCCGCTGCGGGCCTCGTCCGTGCCGGCCGGGTTCGACATGAAGATCTACCGCACCATCCAGTGGGGCCAGCTGGCCAACTTCCACATGATGGACACCCGGCAATACCGGGATGACCAGCTCGCCGGCGACGGCTGGAGGAAGAACGTGGCCGGGCGTCTGGCCGAGGACCGCACCATCACCGGCTCGGAGCAGGAGAAGTGGCTGCTGGACGGCTTCCGGAACTCCACGCAGCGCTGGGACATCCTGGGCCAGCAGGTGTTCTTCGCCGAACGGGACCGGGACAAGGCGCCGGAGATCGACGACGTCTCCATGGACGGGTGGGACGGCTATGCCGCGTCGCGCCGCCGCATCACCCAGGGCTGGGTGGACGCGAACGTGCGCAACGCCGTCGTGCTGACCGGCGACGTGCACCGGAACTGGGCCAACGACGTCAAGGTGGACTACAAGGACCCGGCGTCGCCCGTCGTGGGCTCGGAACTGGTGTGCACGTCCATCACATCTACAGGCAACGGCTCTGGATCCACTGCGGATCCGGTGATGGCCTGGAACCCGCACCTGAAGTTCTACAACGACAACCGGGGCTACGTGAACACCCGCATCACGAAGGACGCGATGACCGCTGACTTCCGGACACTGGACTACGTCACGACGCCGGGTGCGCCCGTTTCTACGAAGGCGTCGTTTGAGATTCTGGACGGGGTGCCGGGGCTGCAGTAGCGCCACTCCCCCCAGCCCGGCGCCACTTACTAGATGCAGTTGGGCTGGTAGGCCGGATCAGCGGGACCGGACACCCTGCCCAGTGCGTGGGCGACGAACTGGTGCACCACGGGGTCGTTCGGCGTCTGGTCATGTTCGATCGGGTCGGCGGGGCACTTGTCCTGGATGGTGATGTTGGTGACCTGCCGCGCCGGCCCGTTGAGGAACTGGCTGTTGTAGGGAATGACCACTTCGTCGTTCACGGTGGAGATGACGGTGTAGGAGGGTCCCGCAACGGTGTCGCCGATGGAGTTGAGCTTCTGCATAAAGGGCGACCCCGCCTGCTGGTCGGCGCAGGCGGCACAGCCTACGCCGGTGTAGTTGGGGTCCGGGACGGCGCCCGGCTGCGGGACGGTCACGCCTTCGGTGCCGTGGTTGGAGGGTGCGATCCCGATGAGGTGGTGGACGCTCTTGGCGCCGCCGAGGAAGCCCATGTAGTAGCGGGGCATCATGCCGCCCTGGCTGTGGCCGACGAGGTCCACCTTCTTGGCACCGGTGGCGGAACGCACTTTGTCCACGAACGGGGCGAGCTGCTGCGCCGAATCGGCGACCGGCGCGGTGGCGTACACGCCGTTGGTCTCGCCGTAGTTGAGGGCGAAGACGCAGTACCCGGCGCTCTTGAGGTAGGGCGAGAGGGTGGACCACTTCTTGTCCATGCTCTCGAAGGTTCCCGGCACCAGGATGACCGGATACGGATGCTCGGCGCTTGGTTTGCAGGACCAGTCGTTGGCACCCTGCGGGGAAATCTCAACAGGTCCGGCATGGGCGGGGGCCACGGCCAGGGAGCCGGCCAGGGCGGCAGCGGCGGCGGTGGACAGGACTTTGGTGAGCAGTGACATAGAAACCTCTTTGTTCGCGTGTCAGCGGTGGTGCGGGCCGGCATTAATCGCTGTGCTGCGAGTCAGCCAGGTTGCCCGGATACTCAACGGTAGGCAGCCCGAGGCCCTGTGGGGCCATGGATTTGCACGGATGTGCACGAAAACGGGCTCCGCGGGCGAACCCTGTCCGCCCGGAAATATCGCTCCCTCGCGATGCAAAGCTACTGGTCAGTACACTCTTTCCGCCGGAGGAAGGCCTGAGAAATCCGCCAACCTCGCCTACACAAACGTTCATTCCACGGGACACCGGCGAACAGGAACCCGGGCATTCGAATGAGTGCCCGCGCCCTGACCGCGTGAACACGCACAGCTGTACAAGAACTCCTTGCGGTGTCCGGCTGCACGGCCCAGGAGGGCGGCCCCTTCACTGGAGACAGCCGACGGGCGCGACAAGTCAGGCCACGTCCACCTTCTGATGGGACACGGAACCTGCGGCTCGAAGAGTCCTAGGGTCCTGCGGGGGGCGGAATTTGTCAAGGTGAATGAGGCCAGTGGGAGTTAGGCTGCGGCTTTGGTGTCGGTTTTCTCGGCTGGTTTGTTGATCCAGGCGCTGTCGGGGATGGTGATGATCTTGGGGTCGTTGTTGGTGGTGAATCGTTCGGGTGTTTTTGCCCGTGCGGCGGCAAGGGTTCTGGCGCGTTCAAGGGCTTTGCCGGCGGCCAGTCCGTAGTGCACGTCTGCCGGTGTGTTGAGGCCGATTCCGGTGTGGCAATGGGTGTGGTTATACCCGTCGACGAAGGAGCCCATGAAGGCCCTCGCGTCAGGCAGGGACCCGAAGCGTTCGGGGAATATGGGGGCGAACTTCAGCGATTTGAACCAAGCCTCACTGTACGGATTATCATTGCTGACGCGCGGACGGGAATGGGACCGGGTGATCTCCAGATCCGAGAGCAGCGCGGCGACTGTTTTGGACGTCATGGAGGTGCCACGGTCGGCGTGGACGATCTGCGGGATGCCGTGGATACCGAAGATCTCCTTCATCATTTCCACGGCCAGTTCCCCGGACTCGTGGGCATGGACGTAGGCGCCGACAATGTAGCGGGAATAGATGTCGATCATGACGTAGCAATCGTAGTATTTGCCCTTGATCGGGCCGGCGAGCTTGGTGATGTCCCACGAAAAAACTTGCCCAGGGCCGGTCGCGACCAGCTCCGGGACGGCCCGGGCCGGGTGGCGTGCCTGTCGGCGGCGTTCCTTGACCTGCCGGTTCTCCTCCAGAACGCGGTAGAACGTGGAGATTGAGCACAAATAGATGCCTTCATCCAGGAGCCGGGCATAAATCTGCACCGGCGGCAGATCGATGAAATCCTTCGAGTTCACGGTCGCCAGGATGTGAGCGCGCTCCGCCGCTGAGAGCTTATTTGCCGGTGCCGGGGCGGGCCGCGGGTCTTCCGCCGGGATTCGGACTTTGCGGGTCGCTGTGGCCCTGGGGACCCCGGCAATCACGGCTGCTTCCCTGGTTGGGATGTCCGCGCCGGTGAGGGCGGTGTAGGCAGACATCAGGGTTTCTTGTACCAGGACTGCTGCTCCGCGCTTTCGGAGATATCCTCCAAAAGCAGTCGTGCTTTTTCCATAATCGACAACGCAGCTTCAGTCCGTGCCAGCTTGCGTTCACTCACCTCCAGCTGCCGGCGTAGACGACCGATTTCCGCCTGTTCAGCAGTGGGCTTGCCGATCTTTTCCCCAGGCTTCTTGCCCTCCAGGATGCCGGCGTCGCGGAGCTTGCGCCACTCGGTGATTTGGGATGAATACAGGCCCTCGCGGCGCAGGTATGCCCCGCCTCCGGTGCCGTCGTCGCAGGCCCGTTGATACGCATCCAAGTGCGCCAATTTTTGTGCCGGAGTGAACGACCTTCGAGGGGACGGCCCACCGGCGCGGGGGCCAGAATTACTCATGGATCCATCTTCCCGCACCGGGGAAATCGTGGAGATAGACATTGGTGATGTTCCTGATTCTCGCCCTACAGATTAAGCGAAGTTGCTATGAGCCGCTGGCCTCATCCAACCCTGACGCGTAGGGCCTTGCCGACCATCGCCGGACACTCAGCTCGCGATCCATGCCGTCCGTTCTTGTCGGAGGTGCGCGGCAAAGTTGGAGACACAGGGTCTCAGTGGCAAGACCCAACAAGCCGAAATGAGATGATGGACGACATGACAACCCCCTCCAAACTCACTGTGCTCGAAATCTGCGCCGGGGCAGGAGGCCAGTCAGTAGGGCTGGAACAAGCCGGCTTCGGCCATTCGTTGGCCGTCGAGATCGACACGGACGCGGCTGCGACTCTGCGGCTCAATCGACCGTCCTGGGACGTTCACCACGGTGACGTTCGAGAAGTCAGCGGCAAGGACTACAGAGGCATTGACCTACTGGCCGGAGGAGTACCGTGCCCGCCTTTCAGCATTGCTGGTAAGCAGCTAGGGGCCGATGACGAGAGGGATCTATTTCCGGAGGCTCTCCGTCTCGTGAAGGAAGCCAATCCTTCTGCCGTGATGTTGGAGAACGTCAAAGGATTGGCCTCGGCACGATTCTCCACCTACCGGCAGTCGATCCTCGACGCCTTAGAGACTCTTGGGTACCAATCCGACTGGAAGTTGTTCTACTCCAGTGAGTTTGGTGTCCCCCAGCTTCGTCCGCGATTTATCCTAGTTGCCGTAAAAAAGCGGTACGGGAAGAATTTTGAATGGCCGTCTGCCCACGGCGCTCCCCCGACTGTTGGCGAGGTGCTGTTGCCGATGATGGAGAGCCGCAACTGGCCCGGAGCAGCAGCATGGGCACGAAAGGCTGATGGTATTGCCCCAACAGTTGTCGGCGGATCCAAAAAACACGGAGGGGCTGACTTGGGCCCTACGCGAGCGAAGGCCGCATGGCTCCAGCTGGGTGTCGACGGTAAGGGCATAGCCAATGAGGTGCCTGGCCCCGACACTCCTCTGGAGCACGTGCCTCGTCTTACCAATGAGATGGTCGCCCGTGTCCAAGGATTCCCCTTGGACTGGCAGTTCTCAGGAAAAAAGACATCGGTCTACCGCCAGATTGGCAACGCCTTTCCTCCGCCGGTTGCCGCTGCTATCGGTACGTCGATTGCCAGGGCACTTGGCGTTCGGCCGGTTGACACCATGAACTTCGAGGAGTCAGTGGAGCGCGAGCTGCTAGCTGTCAGCTAGTGATTATCGCGTCTACACCTGTGCAAGCGCTGAGACATTCTGGGCTTCATGCCTGCACGTCAGACGCTGACCAGCCCGGTGGAGTCGGCGCCAAAGCACATATTTAGCCCGGCCTTGTGTTCCATTGATGAGGTTTCCCGGATGCTCGCAAGACACTTTGCCCAGTCCCTTCGAAACGAATGGGCAGATGTCGGGGAAGCGAGGTCCAGGTGCGTGCAGCCCGTCGGGAGGCAGCCGACGATCGTGAATAGGTGACCGGTACGTCCAGTTCCAGTCTGGCTAGGCTCTCTACTCCGCTTGCAGTTCTTCGGGGAGTTTAGCCCGAGTGTCGTCGGTGTCCTGTATGTTGGTGTCAATCACCCTTTCGAGCGTGGACAACTCCGCACTTCCTATGAGTCGCAAGCGAAGTAGGCGGTTGTGCGTCGTTCCCAAGCAGGAAGTGGTGCAACGTCCCTGGTGCGTGCCCTGACGAGTGGCCAGAGGTCAGTGAGTGGGTGCGTGTTCAAATTCCCCCAATACCGGCGGAATCGTAATTGCATTTGGACGTGTCGGCAAGTAGATGAAGCCAGTCTTATATGTAGGCTCAGCGGGTGAGCCACTCTATGGATATATTCGCCCCCAAATCGGACCCTGCCCTCGATGAGGTTGCCGCTGAGCTAATGCGGCTTGACCCCGACGGTGTGCGGTGGGCATCCGTAATTCGCCGTACCTACGACATGATCTACAACGGCCAAGAGACGGGTCGGTATCGCTGGGATCAATTGATGAAGACAGAGAAAACCCATTTCGGCACGCTCATGGAGATCAACGCTCAGCGCGAGTTCGAGTTTGAGGGCGGAGATGCAACGGACTACCGGATTTCCGGACACCAGGTTGACGCCAAGTGGAGTCAGACGTCGGGAAGTTGGATGCTGCCCCCAGAGGTTTTCGGTGAGCTTGCCCTCGTCGTGACGGGTAGCGATGCGGAGTCGGTCTGGTCCCTTGGCCTCATTCGCATTACCGCAGAGGTTCGTAAGGAGTCAACCAACCGGGACAAGAAGAGTCAACTCAATGTCTTGGGGAGGGACTCTGTTCAATGGCTCTGGAAGGATGCGCCACTGCGCCCGAACGTGTTGCTCCAGCTTCCGCGTGACGTCGTGGACGACATTTTTGATAGTCGCTTTGGCACGCAGCGCACGCATCGTCTATTCAGGGCGGCCGTAGACATGATTGTCCACCGCAACATCGTCGCGACCGTGAGCCGTCAGCTAGATCACCAGAAGCGGGTGCGCTATAACGGCGGTTCCCGCTCCGTCTTGGCGCCAGAGGGTTATCTAATCCTCAGTGGGCTCTATCACCGTCAGCTGGCTGAAGATCTCGGTGTTCCGGTGCCGCGCCAGGACGAGTACGTCTCGGTCCGTGTTGTACCTTCCGAAGACAACACTGGGGCGCTTATCGGTGGGCGTAGGTGGCGGCAGGCCCGTCCCGATGAGGCGAGCCGGGAGCCAGCTCCGCGGATTGATGAACCCAAAGACAAAGAGGAAGCGTAATCGTCATGTTCCTTATGCCGGCCTAGCACGCTCGACTTCGTTAGCTCCGATCTAGGGTACATTCGCCGGCGCTCCCTCGGGGGACTGCCGATGGCTTCATCTTCTCCCGCGACGAAAGACTTGCTTGGCCCTCCATACCGCCGTGCTCTGGCTAGGCGCTAGGAATCTGCCGCGGATGCTGCGGCCTGGGGTCGGCCATATCGCGGTGTTGGGACGCATTTGGTGGACGACGAATTAGCGTTCGGCGTCTTAAAGGCGATGTCGGCGTGCCGCCCTATGATCCTGAAGAGAGGGCTGTGATGAGTTACGAGAAAGGGGGTCCACATTGGTTTCTGCGTGTCCGGGTGCGGGGCCTGCGTTGCTTGCCCTAGCAGAGGCCATTGACGGGCCGGCACATCGAGCATCTTGGATCGGATCACTGGTTGCTCTTGGCGCTCGACTTGCGCGGTCCGCTCAGCGAGACGAAGGACGTCAACTCGTTGTAGTCGTTTCGGTACCGAGGAGAGATTTCGCGGCCGCTCTAATTGGCTGTGGATGGGCCATGACGCGACCTGCCCCTGAGATTCGGCCGCCGATCGAACTCATGCGGAGCCTCGAGCGTGGAACTCCGGTGAGGATCGTCACTTCGAGCGCGGTTCTGAGTGACTACTTTTACGAATTTGACGACAACGTTGCGCGTCCACGCGTTCACGTGGGCGGTACATATTGGCAGGCGGAGTCGATTCGTGCACTCGCCGTGTTGCCTGAACTTACGGAGCCCTTGCGAGGACGACGGCCCGTTCCAGGAAGTGTCTGCGATCTTGCGGGATTGCGGGAGACCTGGGATCAGCGTCTTGCGAGCCCAGCTACGGACCTGGCTATCGTGGGAACGCTCGAGTGGCTGAATGACGATTTCGGCGCGTACCTTGCACAGGACGGCTGTACCGTGTCTGCGCCGGATGAAATCGCAGCCCTCTTGCTCCCGAAGGACGAGCGCGTCCCGACGTGGTCGACACGGCTGTACGCGTCAGCTAGCCTCGCTGAGGTTCTTCCGTTACCCAAGGAGATTGATGCGGTCGTGTTGGATGGGAGCGGCGCGATCAAGTATCTGGCTGAGATGGAGGCTCCAATTGTGGTCTGCGTCCTGGATCGATCAGTCGCGGATGAGACGGCTGCCGAAATTATCGTGCAGCTACGAAACACGCGGGGGGAACCCGTCTCGATCCGCGACACCCTGGGCTGGACACCGCCAATCGGTGTTGAGGCTCTTGCGTTCACGGTTGCGCTATGACTCGGATTGAGGCACTTAACGCGCGCTACGCCTCGTGTGCGGAACTCCTGCGAAACGGTGTCGAGATAGTTCGGGTCGCTGATTCCGGAGGAGCGCGCCTCAACGCAGCTGCTCGTAGACTGCTTTCGATCATGCGTGAGGGGGATCCGGCACCTTGGACCGATCTGGCTGGCGCGGTCAATGCGATGCGATGGCGGCTAGTGACGCAGCCACAGCCGATCAGTCTGAACGCTGGTCTCCGCGATGCGGCCGAGCAGGTATCGGTGCAAGCGAGACTGCTGCGCGGTTCGGCCGCGAACGACGAAATACTCGACGAACTGGCAGCCGCCGCACAGGCGGCCTTGGAAGCAGTACCGTTGCTCGGGTCGGTCCTGTGGAGCTCTATCGAAGAAATAGGACCGAGTGACTGTGTTGTTGTGCCTGCCAGCAGTTCCGCGAGGGCAGGACTTCAAGCTTGGCTTGGAGACCTAGGCGTTTCCGTCATGACGATTGGGGACTTGCACCGCGAGAAGCGTCAAGTGGAACAGGCTTTTGCAGTGGGGCCGCCGCGCTTTTTTAAGTCATCTCTTGTAACGGCGCCGCCCGCGAATGGGGTGAGTTTCCTTATGCCTGCATGGATTGGCGACCGCTCGCTTCCGGAGTCCGTGATCGCGCCGTATGCCGACAACGCCATTCGAGTTGAATCACGGACATTCACCGTAGGTGATCTGGGTGAGCCCTCTGCCGAGGCGGTGGAGCCTGAGGTTGAGGAGGAGTTCCTTCCAATGCCCCTGTGGGGTAATCGGCAGCCGGCTGATCGTGAGCCGAGCAGCGAGGAAGTGGTCGCATGGAAGGTACTGCTCAGCGGTAACTTGGCGATTTGGCTCGACGACGGGGACCGTATCCGTGCGCTTGACCCAAACCAGCCAAGCGGGGAACGAGTCGTCTATTGCGACATACACGCAGTCCGGCCCGGCACATATCTGTTGCTTCGACAAGGCGAGACGGAACAAGGCGTGTTGTATGCAGCCGCGCTGCGGTTGCTTGGCGCCAAGGGAGAATCTGTCAGTGCTTCTCAGCATGCTTGGAAAGATGAGCTTTCCCGGCTCCTGACTTTGCGTGGCAGAAAGGCGGTTGTCAGTGAACTCCGACAACTAGGCATGACCACGGCCGATCGCGCGCCGGCGTGGATAGAGCCGAACCTCGTCCGCCCGAATAGCGATCATGACTTCGAGATTCTGCTTAGGTGGTTACGGATTCCAATCCAACCAACCTTCGGTTATGCGACCAAGCTGCGTCAGTTGATCCATCAGGCGATCGCCGACGTGCGGGAAAAGTTGGAGGTTGCAGTCTCTGCGGCGGATCTATCAGAGCTGGAACGCGAGGGGCACTTGAGCTTGGACGTTCAGGCAGACGGGTTCCGAGGCATCATCGCGACGCGAGTCCTCGCTATCTCGCCACATCAGGTGATTGTTCCACGGCATGATGCGAGGGTGCCGTTCGAAGATTGGGGTGCACAATGGCTCGAATGATGCCGTCCTACCGGCCAGAATCGGCGCCGCCCGGCGAGAAGGCGCTCTATGCAGCCCTTGCCTCGAGCCCAGATACCGAGGGCTGGATCGTGTTGCATTCGCTAGCCATCGCCGAGCACGTCCGCCAAGTAGAAGGCGAGGCTGACTTCGTCGTCGTCGTGCCCGACCACGGGGTGCTCGTCATCGAAGTGAAGTCGCACCAGACCATCACCGTGCTCGATGACGGTCAGTGGAAGCTCGGTCATGACCGGCCGACTGCGCGGCATCCGTTCAAGCAGGCGAATGAAGCCATGCACAGCCTGCGAGGCTTCCTCGAGTCCAAGAACCTGGACTTGCGCTCGATTCCGCTACTGAGCTGTGCTTGGTTTACTGAAGTCCGCGCGCGGACAATGCTGCCTTCATCGACCGAGTGGCACGACTGGCAGGTTTTGGACTCCGAGGATCTACGCAAGGGGGTTCCGGCGGCGATCTTACGAACGCTCGAGGAGGGCAACGCGCATCTCGATGCGAAAATTCAGTACTTCTCCTATGGAGGTGTCGGTCCGGACCAAGCCCAGACTGACCGGATCGCGTCGATCCTGCGCCCCCGTTTCGAGCTAGCGACAGTGGCTGGCGATCGACGACGAGTACGTGAGCAGGAGCTCATCAGCTTTATCGGGGAGCAGTACGAGGCGCTAGACGCCATGCAGGACAACCGGCAGGTCCTCTTCACCGGTCCGGCAGGCTCGGGTAAGACGCTCCTTGCGACCGAGGCAGCACGCAGGGAAGTGAGCATGGGTCGATCGGGGCGGTTGCTGTGTTTCAACCGGTTCCTGGGGCGACGCCTTGTCAGCGATATGGACGACCTCCCTGGGCTCACGGTTGGCACACTCCACAAGGAACTGGTGCGGATCGCCGGCGTGCAGCCGCCCCCGGGAGCAGGGCCAGATTTCTGGGAGCGCGAGCTGCCGGACCGGGCGATGGAGGTGCTCCTGGAAGGTGGCGAGGGACTGGTCAGCGACTTCTTAGTTGTCGATGAGATCCAGGACATCGTTCGCGAGCCCTACCTCGATGTGCTTGATCTGATGGTAGCCGGTGGGCTTGAGGACGGGCGTTTGCTCCTTTTCGGCGACTTCGAGCGGCAAGCGATATTCGATGCGCCAGCCGGGCGGGAGCTGCTCCGTAGCCGTGTGGGTCAGCTCACTATGCATCGGCTCATCACCAACTGTCGCAACCTGCCGAGGATTGGTTACCAAGTGAACACGTTCAGTAAGCTGCAACCCGGCTATCAGCGATTCCGGCGGCTGGACGACGGCTTCGATCCGTCCGTATTCACGTACAAGTCCGGAAGCGACCAGTCTGAGCAGCTGGTGAGCGCTGTACGTACCCTGCGCAACGATGGGTTTGAGCTGAACGAGATCGTGGTGCTGAGCCCTCTTGAGGGGAACTCTACTGCGAGTAGGACAACAGATACTTGGCTCCGCCAGGTGCTTCGACCCGCTGACGGCAGCGCGTCGCGACCGGGACAACTGTCCTACAGTACGATCCAAGCGTTCAAAGGACTCGAGGCACGGGCGGTGGTGGTTACCGATATCGACCGGCACACCATGCCGAACTTCGAATCGCTGCTGTATGTTGGCCTGACGCGAGCGACCGACAGGCTGTTCGCTTTGATCGAAGCCGGGACACTCAGGGCAGCACTGGGAGGGACAGTATGACTGGGCTGGAGGCGCGCGGTATCGTCGAGGCGGCAGTTCGGCGCGAGTTATTTGGTCCTGTGGACACGGACTCGCCCCCCGGGACGCCACTCGACTGCTCCTCGGGGGTGCTGACCTTCGAATCTCAAGAAGCCAGCCGCGGTCAGTTTCACGAGACGACGACGCACCAGGAGATCCTCACGCGCTCGGATCCTCTCCGTCGCTATGGCATAGGTGTGCTACACAACGGCGCAGCACAGCGAGGTACAGCGATCTCGTCTCCCGGGACTTCCGACGGGGGTTCGCAGGATGACCCCGACCTCAGCTGGGTCGCTGGGCTCGGAGGTACCGAGGTGCATCTCGACGCCCCGACTGTTGAGGTCAAGGGGCGACTTCGCCATGATGAGGCAGATTCCGACGACTTCGACCTCAGCGACGCCAACACCTTCAAGCCGTCAGCGATGGCGATCTCGTTCAAATGCCGCGTGCCGACAAACGGCTACTTGGTAGTCACGGTGAAGGGCGCCTACTACGACAAGTTGAGCGTGCACATTCCGGGAGTGACCAAAGCCCGCGAGTGGTGGCTCCGTCGCCCGTTCGAACTCTCTGGCACGGTTCCGGGGCACGTGCTTCTAAACGAGAACAATCGGCTCAAGAACGTTGATACGGCAAGTGGCGAAGAGCGACCGCGCGTTGCTCCGACTACGCAGGTCTTCAGCCGGCCGGTTCCCGGAGAGCATGACCCTGAACTCCGGCTCGTGACAGTGGCCGTTCTGAATCAAACGTCAGGCACCGGTTCGGCCAGCGCCCTGTTCCAGATGGGCTTCACGGTTGCTGCCGCGGGTGGGCTCACGATCGAGGCCTACCACGACGTCGAGCAGCCGGACCGGGACGAAGAAGAACAATCTATAGATCTGCTGTACAGGAACAAGCGGACCTACGCAATTGGACACGGCTGTGCTGCGGAGTGGGGCGAAGCCAAGCACGAGGCAACGTCGTGGGTCCAGGCTGAACCGCTCCCGGTATATGAGGTCGTCAGCTTGACGCCGAACATATACGTGACGGATGAGACGGGAAACAGAACGCCGGTCATGGTTAGCATGGCGTCGTTGGCTGAGGGAAGCGACGCAGGACGGGTGCAGGTTGAAACAGTCCTACGCCTCTACGATGTGTGGATCACCCAGCAGGAGAGACTCATCCCGGAACTTTCGCCCCGTTTTCGGCCAGCCGCGACGAGGCACATGACGCTCTGTCGTGAGGCGCTGGCTAGGATGCGGGCCGGGTGGGATCTCGTGAACTCTAATCCGATCGCTGGCCGCGCCTTCCGGCTAATGAACGAAGCCATGCTCTACCAGCAGGTGCGATCGCGCTTCGAGCCTCGCGAAGTCGCCGCCGGGTCTGGTGGAATTCTGCGAGTGCAGGGTCCGCACCCGGAACCTGTCGTGAAGCCGGGGACGGGCAACTGGCGTCCATTCCAGATCGCCTTCATCCTGGCTAGTTTGCCTGAACTCGTGGAGCCTTCGCGTGCCACCCGCGGAATAGTAGACCTGATCTTCTTTCCGACTGGTGGAGGTAAGACGGAGGCTTACCTCGGTGCGTCGGCGATCAGCTTGCTTGCCCGGCGTCTGCGCAACCCAGAGGATGCGGGCACCGACACGCTCATGCGCTACACGCTGCGGCTGCTAACAGCACAACAGTTTCTTCGTGCTGCGGCATTGGTCTGCGTTCTAGAGGACATCCGATCGAAGAATGCGGAGGATCTCGGCGAGACCCGATTTAGTATTGGGATTTGGCTTGGTGGGTCCTCTACTCCGAATACCTGGAAGAGGGCCGTCGAGGTTCTGAGTCAGTTGAGGCGCGACCCGCAGACACAGAATGAGTTTCTGCTACTCCGCTGTCCTTGGTGCGGGGCTCAGATGGGCACGAAACCGAGAGGGCGAAGTGGTCAGGACGTCATCGGCTACGAACAAGTCGGGCAGAAGGTCATCTTTCGCTGTGTCGATACGGTCTGTCTGTTCAGCGGACGGAAGGGGTTGCCGGTGCATGTCGTCGACGACGACATCTACGAAACTCGCCCATCGATCGTCATCGGTACCGTCGACAAGTTCGCCATGATGGCTTGGCGCCCAGAGTCGAGACGACTGTTCGGCTTAGGCGATGACGGTAGCCGCCAGGTGTCTCCGCCTGGCCTCATCATCCAGGACGAGCTCCATCTGATCTCTGGACCGCTTGGCTCGATGGTCGGTCTATATGAACCCGTGATCGACGAGCTGTGCACCGATTATCGCGGCGGTGAGCCTGTGCCGCCCAAGATCATCGCATCGACGGCCACCATTCGGCGGTATGAGGATCAAATCCGGGGACTCTTCGGACGCCAGCAGGTGGCACTCTTCCCGCCGCATGGGCTGGAAGAAGGGCATTCGTTTTTCGCTGAGGCGGCCACGCTCGACGATGGCTCGCTCGAGCCGGGACGCCGCTATCTCGGCGTCATGAGCTCTTCGCTCGGGTCGATGCAGACTGTCCAAGTGCGAGTCGCAGCGGCAACCCTGCAGGCAGGTACCGAGATCCCCGAGCCCGACCGTGATGGTTACTGGACGAATGTCAACTTCCTCAACAGCCTGCGCGAGCTGGGCAACACCGTGTCGCTGCTGGAATCGGACGTACCTGACTACTTGACCGGACTGCGCTTCCGGGATGGTATCGAACCGCGTTGGCCGCGGGAGACGATGGAGCTCACCTCCCGGCGTCGAAGCGATGAGATCCCGAAGGCCATCGAGGTACTCCAGGCTCGTTACGGGTCGCCGAACTGTGTCGACATCTGCTTGGCGTCGAACATCATCGAAGTCGGTGTCGATATCGACCGGCTCGGACTCATGACGATCGTTGGCCAGCCCAAGACCACGGCACAGTACATCCAGGTCAGCGGTCGAGTCGGCCGTCGGGCGGACGTCAGTCCCGGGCTAGTCATTGCTATCTATGGCGCGGCGAAGCCGCGAGACCGAAGCCACTATGAGCGCTTTCGCACCTACCATCAACGGCTCTACGCGCAGGTCGAGCCAACGTCGGTGACGCCGTTTGCTGCGCCGGTGTTGCGTCGCGCACTCCATGCCGCTGCGGTGGCACACATCCGCCATGTAGCGCCGCTACTCCCGCCGTACCCGTTTCCGCTGCGCGAGTATGAAGATGCGATTGCTCTGCTTGAAGCACGGGCAGCCATCGCCGACCCCGACGAGGTGCCGGTGCTGAAACGCATGGCCAAGCGCCGGGCCCGGCAGTGGGCGAGCTGGGAGCGAACTATGTGGTCGGCCAACGTCATTCAAGGGGATCCTAAACAGGGTTTGATGCGGTATGCCGGAACCCTGCCGGACCTCGACAGCGAGGCGACGATCTGGGAAGTCCCGACCAGCATGCGCAACGTCGACGCTGAGTGTCGGTTGCAGATTTCCCTTGCTTACAACCGGGTTGACGCAGAGGCTGAGGAGGGAGAACTATGAGTACGGGTAGCATGCGGCGGGCGCAGGTCGTTACGCCGTTCGGTGTGGGGGCGATGAGTGTCCTGGTCAATGGGACGTCGATCATTACTGCTGGCTTGGATCACTGGTATCCGGCTAGTAATCCAAACCTCGCTTTGGAGGAGTACCAGGAGCACGACTGGCGCCTTGAGGCGCGGCTGCGGGTTCAGGAGTTCCGTCTCCCGCCGGATTATCGCTACCAAGGCGCAGGAAGCGATCAACGTAACGTCAAGCTGACGGTGCCGGTGCTGCGATTTCCTCGCTGGAGCTTCTGTATGTACTGCAAACGACTCAAGCTCAGCACCCTTACTATGCAACAGGGTGAGAAGTGTCCAGACTCAGAGCACGCCGACAGACAGTACAAGCCCCGGATGTCCCAGGTGCCCTTCGTCGCCATCTGCATAGCTGGGCATCTCGACGACTTCCCATTCGACAAGTGGGTGCACCGCGCTCATAACCCGAAATGTAAGGGTGTCTTGCGCCTTGAATCACGGGGTGGTGGGGGCCTCGAGGGTCAGGTCGTAACCTGTGGCCTTGTCAAGGGAAAAGTTGTTGATGGTTGCGGGAAACAGCGGTCACTTCTCGGCATCACGGGATCGTGGCGAGACTCCCAAGGTGAAGAGCACACAAACCTGACCGATCAGCTGTCCTTGAACGAGAATGACCCGCACTACTGCACTGGCGCACGGCCGTGGTTGGCGGAACTCGACGGCGTCTGCGGGTTGCCTATGCGAGGCGCGCTGCGTGGTGCCGGGAACGTCTACTTCCCGAAAGTGGAGTCATCGATCTACCTCCCGAGGAAAGAGGGCGCGGTCAGTGTAGAGATGCACGAGTTGATGCGTCACCCGGCGGTGAGTGCGACCATGCGGACCCTGCACACAGCTTTTGGCGAAGATCTTGATGTCGCGGTACTGCGTAAGACGCTAATGCGTAACGTTCCGCCGGAACGATTTAGGCCGATCTCGGATGAAGAACTCATGGCCGGCTATCGAGACCTGCTGGGGGTCGAAGGGCCGCAGCCTGAGTTGAGCGAGGAAGGCGGTACGGAGCTCCTTACGGAAGACGACGAATGGCGCTATCCCGAATACGTTGCGATCCGCGAAACGCCGAAGGACGATTACCTGACGGCAACCAATCCGGGAATGCATGCCGACCTGGCGTTGCATTTCGACCGTGTGAGGAGCGTTGATGTCTTACGAGAGACGAGGGCACTCCGTGGCTTTACGCGGGTGCGAGATGACGTCCTCAAGCTCAGCGTCGGGAAGGCTCTCTTACGTCGTCAGTCGCTTTCACCTGAACAGGACTGGCTGCCTGCATACGTCGTGAAGGGCGAGGGGATCTATATCGAGATTGACAGCGATCGCCTCGCGAAGTGGGAGGCTCGACCTGAGGTCCAGGCACGAGCGGACAAGATTACCGCGCACTACGGCCACGTCGCGTCGCAGCGTGGGCTCCATGCACGCACGCTCAGCCCACGGTACGTACTGCTTCATACGTTGGGCCATCTGCTGATTAATCAGCTGGTCTTCGCCTGTGGTTACAGCTCCGCGTCCCTTCGGGAGCGGTTGTATGTGTCTGATGCAGCTGATCGGCATACAGCAGGACTCTTGCTCTACACTGCGGCGGGAGACTCCGAAGGCACGATGGGCGGGCTCGTCAGGATGTCTCGCCCGGACAACATGCGGTCGGTCTTTGCGTCGGCGCTGAGCGGAGCACGTTGGTGTTCGACCGACCCAGTTTGCATGGATGCAGGCGAGAAGGGGCAGGGTCCGGACTCGTGCAACCTCGCGGCCTGCCACGGCTGCGCGTTGTTGCCTGAGACCAGCTGTGAGCAGTTCAACCGGTTCCTGGATCGCGGTCTGGTGATCGGGACTCTGACCGATCCAACGCTTGGCTACTTTTCCGATCTAGAACTGTAGCGTCAATAAGTGTGCCGTCGCGTCAGGTGGGGACTGGTCGGGGAGAAGGTTGCCGACGAAGCGTCTCCGGGAGTCGGGCCTGTCCCAAGTTTGCGACGTCCATCAGCCGGGGGGTGAACTGTCGGCAATTTGAGCACTGGTCTGTCGGGCGCGAGGTTCCCTAGACATCAGGGGAGCCTGGCCCAGCTGAACCTCTGTACATGAACTTCGTCGGTTAGAGCTGCCCCTGACGATCTAGGTAGCCTTCATTGCGGAGGCCTTCCGGAACTTTTCCACGCCGAGTTTCTGCAGCGGCGTCCCCGTCTGACCAAGTTGACCAAGCGGTCAATTTTGTAACATCTACGCGTCCGGACAGTCCGAGGCCTGGCCTGGATCTTGTCTTTCAAGGAAAGAAGTTTGACCGATTGGCACCTTGGTTTCCCGTGCAGGTTGAGTGCAATATCTAGACGTCACGGCGGCGGTACCCCCGGGAGTCCGACGGACGGGAGGGATGCGCGGGCGCTGGAAGGAGCCGTTCGCCAAGACCACGTCCTCTGCCGGCGTCCGCCGACGGTCTCCACGATGAGGTTGCCGGCCGCCCGCCGGCGTGATCCGGATCGCCTCCGTGCCCGGCTGCACCGCTCGGGGGTGTCGTACTTCAGCTCCGGCAGCATGAACGAGGAGTTGGTGGTGTTCAGGTAGAAATTGTCCCATCGGTCCCGCCGCGCCCCACCCAGAGCATCCCGCCGCTCCAGCACCTGGTGCTCAGCGCCGGCCGGGGCGAGCCAGTAACTGGTGGCCAGTCCCGCCTGTCCGGACTCGACCACCACGGTGTTGACTCTCGGCGTGTCGGTGACGGGCAGTTGCTTCGGGGGACGGCATGACTGCTACCTGGCGGCCTGAGCTATGGCGGCGCGGCCTGCCCGGCTCCCTAAATGCCGAATGTGGGTTCCCCCAAAAGTGCGGGACACTGGAAGTCCCAACCATGAAAGCGGGCCGCCTTGATCAGTCTCCAGCACGATGCCGACGGCTTCATCCGGCTTCACTCGGATGACGCGTTGGGACTGAGCAGTGCGGACGGCGCCGGCCATCTCGATCCGCTGCTGTATCCGTGGGACCCGCCCGTGGCTTCGGGTGTTATGGACGGCAAGGAATTCCGGCCCCTTGGGCTTTCAGCCGGATTGGATGAAGCCCTCGCGCAAGCCAGCGCGGCACCGCTGGAAGCCCGTTCCCTGGTGGTCTCAATCGGCTCGAATTCAAGCGCCGACGTGATGCGGCGGAAATTCGCCAACTACCACCAGCCTGTCAGCGCGGTCCTGCCGCTGGTCCGGGGGCAGCTCCACAACGTCGCCGTTGGCCACTCGGCCCACGTGAGCAAGGCCGGCTACATCGCCGCCGCCCCGTATCCGCTGCTGGGAGAGTGTACAGCGGTCTGGCTTTCGTGGCTCGACGACGTCCAACTGATGGCCCTCGACGAAACGGAGCCCAACTACTCGCGGATCCAGCTCGACGGCGAAGCCTGCCCGCTCGTGATGGACCACGGGGAAAGTCCGGAGGAGTTTTCGCTGTTCACCTCGCGCTGGGGCGTGCTGACCGACGGCGACGGCGGGAAGATTCCCTTCCTCGACCAGCCTGCCCTCTTCGGGCTCCTCGCCGGAAGCGGCACCGGGGACCTCCTGGAGGAGGGGAAGTCCGTGTTCGGCCGGCCGCCGGAGCTTGTTGCCGAGCAACTCGCGATCCCCTCGGTCCAGGCCTGGGCCAGGGAATGGTTCAGCTCGGCCGGCCTCGCCGCCCCAGTGGACTTCGACGGGGCCTGCGCAGGGTAGCCACCCCTCTGGAAGGTCGCCCTCACCGGCAGGCGATGTGCTGCGCAATGTACTCGACATCGCGGGCCCACGCCCGCCACGATGGACGAACCGTGCCCGGTCAGCCACGCAACCGACGGCGTACAAGCCCGGGTGTTCGGTGACGTCCCGGGTGGTGCCGGGGGTAGTTCCAAAGGCTGTCTGTGCGGATGCTGGAGGTGACGTGCCCGTATACGCCGGCCCATAAAGCCGCCCCTGGAAGGTGCCCTAAACGCTTCACTCCAGATCGTCTCGCACCTCTAGACATACGAGAGGTCTCACCGGCTGACTAGAACGCACGAGTCACTGGCATAAGGTGTTCCAGTGTCTGATCTGCGATCCCCTGCCCTTTACGTGCCTGCGGAGACAATGTTCTCCAAAGAGCCGACCTCCCGCACGTCCCTTACGCTGGGTCATGTGCTTAGCGGGATAGGTGCGGACTATGACCCAGCGGTCCGGCTGGAGGATATACACGTCATCCGCCACACCTTCAAGCCGAGTGATCCCGATGCGTTGCGTGGGCCGGAGGATCTGACCCAAGAGCGGGTCCTCGCCTACACCAGAACCCAAGACATTCCGCCCCGCTTCCCGGCAAATCCTCCCCGATACTGGGTGATCCTCATTGCCGACGGCGGGCGTCGCTCCCGCCTTTGGGGTACTTACGAGAACCACGGCGAAGTGGCAACAACATCCACCAAGAACTACAGAAGCTTCGACCTGCGCCCGACAGAATTCCTTGCACCCCTCAATGACCGGCTCGTAGTCGAATGGGACAACCCCCGCAGTTGGCACCGGAGCGCGGGCTCAGCCACAGGCGCGCGCATGCCCGTGCTGGAGATCGCAGACCGGGACAAGGTCCACTTTCCAGGCTTCGACGGCGTACTGCTCACCTACCACCAACTGCGCGACATGGTGGACGATCCCCGCTACACGGACTGGCGTATCGCCCTGTCAGAGGTCCAGGGAATCTACCTCATCACGGACTCCACGAACGGCAAACAGTACGTCGGCAAAGCCGATGGTGCCGAACGAATTCTCGGCCGGTGGACAGCGTACGCGCGAGACGGCCATGGCGGTAACGTAGCCCTCCGCGAGCTTGCCCATGAGAGCGCGGGGGGAAGGACAGGAATGAAGACGGACCATGCACGGCACTTCGTTTTCAGCCTCCTGCGCGTGTTCCCCTACGCGTCAGGGTTGGATGAGGCCAGCGGCTCATAGCAACTTCGCTTAATCTGTAGGGCGAGAATCAGGAACATCACCAATGTCTATCTCCACGATTTCCCCGGTGCGGGAAGATGGATCCATGAGTAATTCTGGCCCCCGCGCCGGTGGGCCGTCCCCTCGAAGGTCGTTCACTCCGGCACAAAAATTGGCGCACTTGGATGCGTATCAACGGGCCTGCGACGACGGCACCGGAGGCGGGGCATACCTGCGCCGCGAGGGCCTGTATTCATCCCAAATCACCGAGTGGCGCAAGCTCCGCGACGCCGGCATCCTGGAGGGCAAGAAGCCTGGGGAAAAGATAGGCAAGCCCACTGCTGAACAGGCGGAAATCGGTCGTCTACGCCGGCAGCTGGAGGTGAGTGAACGCAAGCTGGCACGGACTGAAGCTGCGTTGTCGATTATGGAAAAAGCACGACTGCTTTTGGAGGATATCTCCGAAAGCGCGGAGCAGCAGCCCTGGTACAAGAAACCCTGATGTCTGCCTACACCGCCCTCACCGGCGCGGACATCCCAACCAGGGAAGCAGCCGTGATTGCCGGGGTCCCCAGGGCCACAGCGACCCGCAAAGTCCGAATCCCGGCGGAAGACCCGCGGCCCGCCCCGGCACCGGCAAATAAGCTCTCAGCGGCGGAGCGCGCTCACATCCTGGCGACCGTGAACTCGAAGGATTTCATCGATCTGCCGCCGGTGCAGATTTATGCCCGGCTCCTGGATGAAGGCATCTATTTGTGCTCAATCTCCACGTTCTACCGCGTTCTGGAGGAGAGCCGGCAGGTCAAGGAACGCCGCCGACAGGCACGCCACCCGGCCCGGGCCGTCCCGGAGCTGGTCGCGACCGGCCCTGGGCAAGTTTTTTCGTGGGACATCACCAAGCTCGCCGGCCCGATCAAGGGCAAATACTACGATTGCTACGTCATGATCGACATCTATTCCCGCTACATTGTCGGCGCCTACGTCCATGCCCACGAGTCCGGGGAACTGGCCGTGGAAATGATGAAGGAGATCTTCGGTATCCACGGCATCCCGCAGATCGTCCACGCCGACCGTGGCACCTCCATGACGTCCAAAACAGTCGCCGCGCTGCTCTCGGATCTGGAGATCACCCGGTCCCATTCCCGTCCGCGCGTCAGCAATGATAATCCGTACAGTGAGGCTTGGTTCAAATCGCTGAAGTTCGCCCCCATATTCCCCGAACGCTTCGGGTCCCTGCCTGACGCGAGGGCCTTCATGGGCTCCTTCGTCGACGGGTATAACCACACCCATTGCCACACCGGAATCGGCCTCAACACACCGGCAGACGTGCACTACGGACTGGCCGCCGGCAAAGCCCTTGAACGCGCCAGAACCCTTGCCGCCGCACGGGCAAAAACACCCGAACGATTCACCACCAACAACGACCCCAAGATCATCACCATCCCCGATACCGCCTGGATCAACAAACCAGCCGAGAAAACCGACACCAAAGCCGCAGCCTAACTCCCACTGGCCTCATTCACCTTGACAAATTCCGAGGCGCCGGGGACCGTCGCTGTGTCAGCCATCGAGCCACCGGTGCTGAGTTAGGCCGTTGCGACGGGAAGCCCGGGACTCCCCCATAGGGCAACACTCGCGGACTTTGGAGTTTCGATACCGAGGGCTCGGCAAAACGGGAGGCTCGCCTCCTCGGCGCTCAGTACAAACCTGCAGGTCTCCCATGTGGCGCTGGTCGCGACGTCCCGTGGCGAACGCATCATCAGCTTCTCGCTGTCTGCAACGCAGACGGAGAGAACTGACCAGTCGTGGTCCATGGATAATATGACCAACCTCCATGCAGGATCCCTGCGAGCAACTTCAAATTCGTGGCGAGTGAGGAAGATGCGGGCGCGAGGGCCAGCGGCTACGGACTTGACTTCGAGGTGCCACTCGATTCCGGATTCTTGAAAGGAAATATCGTATCCGAATCCGTCCGAAATGGTCGAAATGTGTGTTGCCGAGCCCGGCCATGCCGTCTCCAAAAGGGCCAGCAACGCTGACTCCCCAGCCGCGCCGAAGTCGGATCTCGCCTGCAAGTTCACCTTTCGAGACACATTTCGCACGCTATCCAGACAATCCTCGTCGGTCATACCGAGGCTCGCACCCCATTCGACGACGTCCGTAGGAAGATCGTCCGGCGTGGCCACTAGCTGATCCGCCACGGAGAGCCAGGACGGACTCTCTTCAATGATCAGTGACTGCAGGGCCACGCGTCTGGAGAAATCCAGGGGAATCCTCCGTGTGCCTGAATCCTTCGCCAGTTCAACCAGACCGCGGATATCGGTAATCCTCCACAGCCATTCAAGAGCTGTGGCGTACTGGGTGGGCGTAATGTCGGTATACGCCGCATCGTTGTGGACGATTGCGTTCGCCCGCACAAAACCAGTTTTACTCAGCAAATCGAGCCATCTACCGATGGCCACTATCACTGTTCGGGGCATGCTCATGGTTTCAAGTGGTTGAGCAGTTCTTCGACGTCTCTGGCATCCAGTCCCGCGCTCTCGCTTACTTCCTCGGCCAGGTCTCCGAGCACCATGATGTTGCCGTCGTCCAATATGCCGCCCATGAAGTCGAGCTTCTGCTGCAGACGGAGCTCGACCAACTCGTCAATAGTGTTGGCGCCCACCAGAATTGTCACGTTTGTACGTACATCCGGTGCCAGGCCTAGTCGATGGATTCTATCCACACTTTGTAAATACCGACCGGCCGAGAAATCGCGGTCAACATAGACGGCATCATGACAAGTGTGATGGAAACTGATGCCCTCACCGAGTGTCGCCGGATTCGACAGCAGCACTGCACAGGTGGGGTCAGTACGAAATTTCTTAATCTGGTCGGCTCTATCTTCGGTTCCGCCGTGCACCATCGCGGGGTTGAACGGTTCAAGTATGCGTTCGAGGGTAGTCAGGTTCCTCACGAAAGTGGACCACACCAGGGTCTTTCTCCCCTCTTGCCAGTTCTTCTGCACGATTTTGGCCACTTCGACATATTTAGGACTCAGTTCGAAGTTGGGAAGGTCCTCCAACATGGTTCGTCCGTCGTGGTCGAGGGGCAGCTCAAGGGGAGGTACTCGATATGCCAAGGGTTCATGTCGACTTGCGCCAACGGCTACGAGCGCCGGCGAAGTCGCGGCCATTATGAGGTACAAGATTACTTTGCCGAGATCCGCCATGTTGCGGCCATCGCGCTTGAGTCTGACCGACTCCCGCCATACAAGCGCATCGTAAATCTCCCGATGAAGAGGAGGCAGCTCGACCCGCCTGACCGTAGGCGTCATTGGAGGCAATTCCAGTTCAGTCTTGGTTGTTCGTGTGAACAGAGGGCGAAGTGCAGCACTTGCCGATTTGAGGGAGCCTGTCGAGATTGCATTCCGGACGTGCCGGGTACCCTGGCCGGGCCACACAAAAGAAAATAGGCTCTCCAGGTCTGCGGAACCGTTGGGTGCCGGCGTACCACTGAGGATTAGTCGGTGGGATGCGAATGGTGCCAACTGCATGCATGCGCTCCCCCACTGACCGCGTACGCCTAGCTTCATACGATGAGCTTCATCCAGAACCAACATCGTCTTCCCCAACCGCATCCATCGAATTAGGTGCGGCATCATTGTTGCCAATCGCTCATAATTGACCAAGATGACGAGGCCCGAGAGCTCCTCGTTCGTCGTCACGATATTCGGGGTGAAGTCACCCTGGCCCAGGGTCACGCTCACTTCGTCTGACCAGGCCTCGAATGCCGATTTGGGGCTGACAACTAAAAGCCTGTCGGCAGAGCCTTGAGCCATACGGTTCATCAACAATGCCAGTGTCGCCCTCGTCTTGCCGGCGCCAGGAACGCTAAAGTTTGCCCCATGCTTCAGGCTAAGCAGCTTAGAAACGTCGCGCTTTTGAAACGACCTGAGTTCGTCTAGCCAGCCGCCAGACAGCATCTGCAATTCGCCGTCGACTTCATCGGTGTTGAGCCGGGAGCGCATAGCCTCGGCGTCCGAGAAGTTATCTCGGATGATGCTGCCTAGCTCATCCGACCAGAGCACCTCGTCGTCCCGCGGCCAGTTCGCGACTTCTGCGACATTCACCAGCAGGTCGTCCAGGTCGACTTCTACTACCCGTGGGCGAACATAGGTCGCCGTAACAAGTCTAGTAGCTATCTTTCGGAGTTCCTCAATCTGCTCATCATCACAAGCCAACTGGACGCGTCCGGGATCTAGCGCTAGCTGAAGTTTCAGCATTGGTTATTGGACCTCTGGAGATTGCACCAACGAAGTTAGCCATTCCGTCGCCGGGTACTCCTCGTCTTGCCCGCGCAGGATGATTCTGGCCAGAGAAACGAGCGAGCCACGGATAGACCCCAATGCCTCATCGAGTGATGAAGGATCGTAATTCCCTGTCGCCCTTGCATCGGCAACAGCAGCCGTCGCCAATTCCAGTGCTTCGTTGGCCTCAGCGAGCCGGTCTACGGGCTCCAATTTTTTCTTGAGGACACGACCGTCCTTGCCGGCCTTCCTAAGACCGGCCTCGACGACCTCGCGAGTTCTGTCCAACAGGTCGAGCGCATTGCGGTGCACGTACCCGCCCGCGGCGGGCCCAGCAGCTTCGACGACGCGAGCCTGGAGCACTTTCGTCGTAACTGAACGCAATCGGTCCACCTTGGCGCTGGCACCGGGCACTGTCACTCCGAGGCCCGGAATAGTTACCGTGCTGTCCACGCCATGCGTTCCCGCCAGCAACGCCGCCGCATAGGTATCAGCGAATTCAGAGTCCACATATCGAAGATCCGTCTTAGATTTGTTCAGGATGAGTGCCAGCAACCGCTGCTCCCGGAGAGCATCAGCTTTGTCTGGGTCTTTCAGCTTTAGCGACGAATATGCGCGGTAGAGCTCTTCAAGCTTTCCTTGGTGAGTCTCAAAGTCGACAAGTTTAAGGGATAGGTCTGCGCCGTTCTCATCGCAGATGCGACTCCTGTCGATTGCTTCCCGAACGAGACCGAGGATCCAGCGGGATCGGTCAAATTTCTGCTGACGAATACGGAATTCATACATGATCTCGGTGGCGGGACGTCCTGCCCGAATACGCTCATCTATGGCCAGAAGCTCATTCATGAACGAATAGTCACGTTTATGGTCTCGTCGAAGCTGCAGAGCCAGCTCGACGGACCGGATGTCTTCAGCTCCAGCATCGCTTGGCAAAACGCCGACGCGGATATTCTTTACTTGAAGTTCCGAAAGGGCGGCACGACGAGTGTTGCCATTGATGAGTTCGCCCCATCGCGTTACAATCCCCGGTTCCGATTGTCCGTGCTCCTCCAAATCAGCTTTGAGGAGCTCAAATGCAGGATCCGTCGTGCGTGGGTCGGAGGGATCGCCTTTTAGAAGCTGGTGCAGATAGCCTTGCGCCGCGTCTCCGTAGGGATCGTTGTCGAGGATGACGTCCAGGTCGGGATCTAGTGAACGCTGTGCCCGTATCCGGTGGGTTGCGGGGTTGTAGTAAAGCGCGTCCACTGGCATAGAGATCACCGGCAGATGAACCACGGCGTCACGCCATTCGACTGTTACGGTCTCCCTGGAGCCGAGCTCCCCAAGGACCGCATTCAGCCGATCCTCCACCAAAGATTCGATGCGCGCCGCATCGCCCGGCCTTGTCGTCACAGCTTCCCCATTCCAAATTTTTTTACTTGATTGATTGATGGTACTTGGCCAATAGGTTTAGGAGCGGAAGAACCGTATTTTGCATGTGGGCACGGTCGTGTCGGAAGATTCACTGCATGACCTTGCCTAATTGGAAGACTTTCGATGGCGGAACCAAGAGCCGTGTTGCGCTGTGGCTGCACGAGGAGATCGGACCCGGGGGCGTATTCACCAAAGCCCAGTTGCGGGAAGCCTTCCCCAACGTTGAACAAGTTGACCGCAGGATGCGCGATCTACGTCCTGAGGGGTGGGTGATACACACAAATTCGCAGGATGTTTCTTTGGATCCAGACGAGCTGCGCCTGGTATCAGTCGGCGGTCGGGTCTGGGAAAAGACGTACAGGTCAGCAGCGATTTCGATGATCACAGAGGCCGAGCGCCGAGCAGTAATGCTTCGAGACAACTTCGCCTGCGTCTTCTGCGGCATTTCCGCCGGCGAGGCCTATATGGACGATCCTGCACGGACAGCTGTTCTGACAGTGGCTCGCGGCAGGGAGCCCATGCAAGGCGGCGCTCTTTGCACTGTATGTGCCCGTTGCCGGGGGGCCTCAGCACCGTTCTCCGCGGAGGACGTGTTAAGCGAGCTGGAAGACCTCAACCCCAGGGAAAGGGAAAGCTTCCGCCTTTGGCTCGCCAACGACAGACGCATCCAGACCCCGCTGGACCAAGTGTGGCTGCATTTCCTTCGGTTGCCTCCAGAACAACGCAAGCAAGTGGTCGATGGGGTCCGCTTGGTACAACGCAAGCAGGTGGTCGATGGGATCCGCTTGGTCTAGCCAACTCGTCTGTCATTTTTCGCGGTACAAAGTATGAACTGACCCTGAATAACCAAGAACAAAACTCGTGAGAGTGAGACTACCTAGATGCAAGGCTCAGCCTGGAGCTCCCCCGAAAACACCGCGGTAGTCAACAGCTATCTGCGCATGTTGCTATGCGAGTGGAACGGCATTCCATACAACAAGTCGTCAGAACGACGCGCGCTGTCCCCCATGCTGAGCAAGCGCACAGACTCGTCGATTGAAATGAAACATAGAAATATTAGCGCGATACTTCTCGCATATGGAATACCACCGATTTACGGATACAAACCGCTCCCAAATATTCAGATCTCCCTAGAAGCGGCCGTTTTAGAGGGAATTGGCGGTATTGAGAATTTTGGCGATCTCGCGATGCAGTCGATGACTTCCATTGGAATGAATTCGGATGTTCCCGCTTTGGAACCAGCCGAGATCCCCTCGGTAACCGCCCCTTGGAAGAGCGCAAGGCTGCGTAGACAGGTGATCTCCAATGATCTTCTCGCCGCCGAGGCGCAGTCCGGAGCCGTTCACCTTATGGCACTAAAGGCCGTTGCCCTGCACGAGAAGAGGACGCTGGCCGCTTCTGAACGCAGCGATCTGGCTGCAGCCGTGGAGATAAGGAAAAATGACTACAGAACCGGAACGGGACTGGTTATTTCCCGTTCCATTTCCGGCTCTCTCAGGACAATACTGGTCAAAGCCACAAACTCCCTTGCTGAATTCCCGTTCATGGTTTCGTCAGATGAGGTCGACCTTTCATTAGATGCATCATCAGGGTTTCGCTTGTACCGAGTATATGGACTACGCCATCGGCCGGGTTTCTACAAACTTAGGGGCAGTCTTAGAGCGGCAGCTCAACTCACGGCCAGCGAATACACCGTTCTGCCGCGGAGTTGACGCTCACGCGAGGTCGATTGGGAAGAAGTGTCTGATCTCCCGTCGGACGAGACACTCCAGCACCTCCGCCAGATCCAATCTAGAGCCAATGATCGACCTTGCGCCCAGAAGGGGACTGGGCGGCCCTCTCAACCGGTATGGCTGGGCCAATCGCACAGTTGCCGTCAGCAAGTCTTCGCCTAGTAGGGTTACAGGCAATTATCAAATGTGAAGTGAGTGAGGCATGTTGCTAGAGGGTTTGCACCAGGTTAATCGTCTTCTTGCCCTTCGTGATTCTGAGACGGTTCAGGAACATTTTTGGCCCAATGAAGCAGTTGGCGACGGCGACACAGGGATCACGTTCGTTGAGTTCATGAGGTCAGCGACTGCTATTGCTCAGTACGGCCTTGAAGCGGGAAGAAGAAGGTCCGCATCTCCTGCAAAAATCAAGTTCGCCGCCATGTTGGTTCGATTGTGGGGCCGCACCGCGGGCAACCGCCCAATCGAACTCGCACGCCTATCGGACTGGTGGGAGCAAGGCTTCGTCACCCAACGCATGTTCCTGCCAAAGCAGGATGTCGCCCAGCTGGAAGGGGAGCGGCCATATTTGCCCGCGGCGGCAGCTTTTCTTGATGGTCTCGCCGAGCAAGCGGGGAACCGCGGTCGAGCTTTGGAGCAAATATCTGCTCAAGCGACGCAACTAACGGACTATTCTGGCGTGAGGGAAGCCCAGAGAGCCAATCTCCCGTGGATAGCGCTCGAAAATATGTCCTATCTTCGCCCTGAATCCGTGAGACCCGTAGTAACCAGAACTGGCCGCACTCTCCAGGATCAAGTACTAGAACCGCTGCGCGCAGAAGAACTTCTCCTGGATTTGCCTGATACTCAAGACTGGTTAGCTCATTCGGACGGGGGTTACCTAGATAATGGAATTTCTCTCGAAACCGCCAAACAATCGAATGACTACATTTCGCCGCGGGAAATGCAACCAGAAATAACTCCCTCGCCGGGTTCAATCCTATTTCCTGTGTGGTTTGGTACAAACAGACAGGCCGCAAAAGACCCCGACAAACGGCCTTGGTACACAGGTGAAAGAGATGGACCGGGCTCTTTGCACTTCGGTCGCTGTCTTGTTCGCATACCACATGACATGCCATTCGGTACGGTGGCCGCGCCTTGGTGGCGTCACCTATATTCCGTATCCGCCTGGAATCAGAAGATGCGAATTGCCAAGTTTGAAACATTTAGGAATGATGATGACTTTGTTGGCGGCTTGAGGAGCTCTCTGTCCGAGACGGACGATAGAAGCATTCTACTGTATATCCATGGCTACAACACCAAGTTTGAGAATGCAGTAATACGTGCCGCCCAAATAGGTCATGACCTGGACATACGCGGTCAGATGGCGCTGTTCAGCTGGCCTTCCAGAGGAAATATTCGTGGTTATATCGCAGACCAAAACCGCGCCGATGCCAGCGAACAAAGCTTGGAAAAGTACATACAGCTTTTGGCTCACCGCGCCGGGGCGACTCGGATAAATGTAATTGCTCATTCTATGGGCAATCGAGTTTTTTCAAGGGTTGTATCTAAGTTTGAGCATCTCGCGAATAGCGCGGAAATAAAGTTGGGTGTCGTAATTCTTGCAGCCCCCGACGTGGACCGAGGTACATTCAGTAGTCTTGCATCCGCCTTCCCCTCCTTGTCGGAAAACACCACAATGTATGTTTCATCGAAGGATAAAGCGCTGCGACTTTCTGGACATTTGCAATCCTTTGAACGTGCAGGTCATACGCCCCCTGTCACCATTTACCCCGGAATTGACACTATTCAAGTGGGGAACCTGGATGTATCTCTCCTAGGCCTCGGACACAATTATTATGCAGAAACACACCCAGTGCTGTATGATATGGCCAGCCTGCTGCAGGGCAATACCAACCCTCAGCAGCGGACGCGCCTAAAAAGGGTGTTCGATAAAGGGAGTCAAGGTGTGCTTGCCGTCAGCGACTCTCCGTACTATTGGCAAATACGGCATTGAACCTGTCCTTCTAAGTGGAAGCCTCCGACGGAGCGCACGCCAGACCGAAGCCTGACGAGCCCTTCGAGTGCCCTGAGGCCGCGAGGTAGCTCGGGCCCTTATCAGTCGGTTCTTTGTCAGTCTCCACCGCTTCAACGCCACGCGTCCCCTTACCGAACCTGTGGTTCGCCACCGCCAGAAGCCCCACGAGTCCAAAAGAGCAGGAGCTGGGGACGGGAATCTCGCCGATGAAGCCCACCGTGAAGATCGCCGCAAGGATAAGCAGACCGATGCGCGTGAGCCACGGGAAGCCGGGCATCCGCAGGGGAAGCTCCGTTCGCTCGCGGTCGGCCCGGAGGCGCAGTGCGAGCTAGGCGAGCAGCGCCGACATCCACACCAGCAGCCAGGTCGAGCGCACAATGTTGAGCAGGAAGGGAAGCACCTTTTCGGGGAGGGCCAGCTCGAGCACGACCGTGACAACACCGAAGGCGATGCTGGCCAGGACCGCGACAACCGGGACCCGGGCCTTGGACACGGAAGCGGGAAGGCGTGGCGCTTCGCCCCGCTCGGCCAGGGAGAACGCCATCCGGGAGACCCCGTAGAGGTTGGCGTCGAGGGGTTGAGAGCAGTGCTGCCGGAGCCACTATGGTGATGGCGCTGGCAGCACCCGGCATGCCGACCGCCTTCAGCACGGCAGCGAAAAAGCTCTTCAGCCCGGCCGAACCCACGGAAACCACCGCGGCGATCACGAAGATCGCACCGATGTAGAAAACCAGGATGCGCCTCAGCACTGTACGGACTGCCTTCTTCACAGTGCGGACCGGCTCCGCGGTCTCGGCTGCCACCACGGACACGATCTCGGTGCCGCCAAAGGCGAAGGCCACCACGAAGAGCGCCGGACCGGCAATCCCCGCGAAACCGTCCGGCGCGAACCTGTCGCCTGTGAAGTTGGCCACGCCCCGGCGCCTAGACGCTCGGCAGCCAACCGAAGAGCAGAGCGGCGCCCACCAGGAGGGACCCGACGATTGCTGCCACTTTGAGCGGGGCGAACCAGAACTCGAACTCGCCGAAGTTCTTCACGCTGGTGAGGTTTATAGCGGTGAGCAACATAATGAAGACGAAGGCCATCAGCCGCCCTGGCAGGGCTGGAAAAGATTGTCGCCAGCAGCCCCGCCGTACCAAGGGCTTACGGCCGCACCCTGGTTCTGGCTTCCCGCGACGGCAGTTTCCTGATGGAACTGTCTGCCGGTTGGGGCGACGAGCAGCGCCGTCGTCGTGATCTACAACGATGCAGCCTACGAAGCCGAAATGCAGCAGTAGGGCTCCCAGGGGTGACCGAAAAATACCATGCTGATCCCCGAAGTGGACTTCAACGGCATCGCCCGCCCGCTCGGCGCCGGGTCGGCGATCATCCGCTCACTGGCGGACCTATCCGCCGTCACGACCTGGATCGTCGTCGGCGCGAAGGTAACCGTCGTGGCCGACTGCCGCATGACTCGAGCGTGCGCGCCCCGTGGCTGAGCGAGTGGATGGAGGCCTCGCCGACGCCGAAAGCGGCGGTAGCGGACTAGTCCCCCGGCCGGCTGCACCCGGTCCAGCGGCCACCGCCATCCCTCAGGACGCTGGACGTTGCCACTTCATCCACGATGATCAATCCAAAGCGGCGCAACCTGACCAGTTTCCGGGGCAGCCTCCCGTGCTGATGTTCGCCTTGGAGCCGAAAATCGCAGTCAATCGCGGTGGCGAATAGAACCCGTTGACCCAACTGGGTGCCCGGAGCCCTAGACCGGAGGCGAGGTCTGTTTGCCGGTGCCTGGCGATCCGAGCAGGACGATGTTGGACGCCACGATCAGGAACGCGTCCTTGGCCAGTCAAAGTCGGCGTACGCCAGAAGTTGCGGCTCAGGACCATTCGGTAAACCCTCCGCCTACTTCATCGAGTTTGACTATCACGACTGGCCTCACGCACTCCGCCTCACTCTCAGACTGACACCAGCCAGTGGTGAGTCCAGGGCGCCGTCCACCAAGCTTGAGGCACTGCCGAGCCCACTCTGCGTTAGAAAGCAAGTCTCAGCAGCGAAGATAGACTCCCTGAGTGAACTTGATTTGTGGCGATGCACTGGGCATCACGTGCGGTACATGGATTGCTTTCTGGAACGGCTCGATAGGCGCCTTCATGGGTGCCGTTGTCGCTCTCGTTGTTGTTGGACTCTCGAACAAACATCAGCGGAAGAATGCCCGTGAGGCCCGCGAGATCGAGGCCATAGCCGGTTTCGTGGCTGCGGTTGGCAAGGCCTACGAGGTCTCGCGAACAATTGAGCCATCGACGAAGCAGGACCTCGTAGTCGTGCTGCTCGCCTCGACCGCACGACTGAGGCTAGCAAGCAAGCGCACAGCAAAGATAGCCGATACGGTCGACCGCTGGCCGAGCGCCATTCAGAACTTGGTTAGCAATGAACAGACGGCAGAAGGGCGTGAGGTCTACCTTGGCGTCAATGTTCGCATGCTGATATCTGAGGTGTATCAGACGGTTCTGACTGCTGCCCCGAAGTGGCAGAACGGTAATCGGGCAGGTAAGGAGCAGTGCCGGAAAGAGCTGCAGGCGATGTCAGTGGAGTTGGTCGAGAAGGAAGGCATGGCCGAACTGGCCATCAGGGGGATCGCAGTAACCGACTCCAGTGACTAAGCGCTGAGACTAAGCCAACGCCAGCGTCATGTGCCCTTGGAACGGTTTCCGCAAAAACATGCGAGTACTGAGCCCCCTAGTGTGCCAGCAGAGGTCGACAGTTCTGCGCTCGGCCGCGCCCTCAGGACGACGAGTCCCGAAATTGTGTCGACACAGTGAAAGAACCCTAGTTGTCTCCGGGGTTCATTCACTGCTGGAGCCGCGGGTCCAAGCAGTCAACTATTGCGACCCGCCACCGGAATCCGGCAATAGCCGGGCGCAGACGCTGATAAAGCTACAGCGGCAAGGACGTCCTGCTGCTGCTGGAGAAACAGGGGGTTCTGGCGGCGCGGATTCCGGGCGCCATCCTGAAGGTCTGATGTCGGGGGGCAGACTTGGCCATGACGCTTGACCGGGTGCTTGCGGACGGGCACGACCTGGTGGTTGTCGGCGGCGGGGACGGGACTCTGTCCTACGCAGACGGCCGGCACAAACCTTGTGCTCGGCGTTATTCCACTGGGCGCTGCCAACGACTTCGCCCGCACGCTGGAGATACCGAACAACCTTGCCGAGGCGGGCGCTGCCGTCGCGGACGGGAAGGCGGCGTACATCGACCTAGGCCCGGCTAACGGTGAGCCTCTCCTCAACGTCGCGTCCGTGGGCCTGTCGGTGCCAGTGGCTGAGGTTCTGAGCCCCCGCCCGAAGCGGTACATCGGGCCGCTGGCGTACAGCATCGCCACCCTAAGCCCCTATTCCCGGCACCAGCCGTTCCGGGCCCGCCTCGAGTTCCCGGAAGAGGACCACTAGCCGCTGGAGCTCGAGGACCTGCTTCAGGTGGCCGTCGGCCACAGCCGGCATTACGGGGGGCGGCAACACTGTTGCCCCGCAGCGGGGATCGATGACGACATTCTTGACATCTACGCCATCCTGGCCGGCCCGCTCCGGGAACACGTGAGCATCTCACGGCTGCTCAACGCCGACAGCTTCATCGAACACGACCGGGTGTACCACCTGACAGCCTGCATGTGCGGCTTTCCACCGAGCCGCCGCTGCTGGCGAACCTCTACGGCGAAATTGCCACCACCACGTCGGCCGACTTCACCATCCAGCGCAACGCCGTCCACGTGGTGGTGCCCCAGAGCAGCAGCAGCTCGCTGTTCGACGGACCGGGCGCCGGGGCCCCTCCTGAGGGCGTTGTTTCCTAAACAGTCATGCCTTCGGCACGTCTGCCCTTACTGTTGATCCTGCACCGAACGAAACCGTTTACGTAAACCGTTTTCCGAAACCGTTTACGTAACGCAAGCAGCAGACAACAGAGACACCCTCAGGGAGGAGGAACAGTGGTCACCATCCGCGATGTCGCCAAGCACGCCGGCGTCTCCCCGGCCACCGTCTCCCGGGTTGTCAACGGTCTGGTGGGCTACTCCGACGAGACCCGCGAACGCGTGGAAACCGCCGTCAAGAGCCTCAGCTACGAAACGGACTACCTCGCCCGGGGCCTGAAAACCCGACAGACCTCCGTCATCGGACTGCTCGCTCCCATGGTGTCCGACGCCCTGGCCTCCCAGGTCATGCAGGGCGTCGAGGAGGAAGCCCAGGAACGCGGCTACGCCGTGATGCTGGGCCGCACCGGCGCCAGGTCCGCCTACATCGCCGGGTACCTCCGGACCCTGCGCACCTACCGGGCCGCCGGCGTCATCCTTATCTCCGCGGTGATCACGCCGGAGACCAGGCAGCTGCTGGGGCCCAACGTCCCCATCATCTCCGTCGCCATCAGTGACAAGTCGGGCTCCCCCAGCGTGGCCATCGACGACGAGCAGGCAGCCTACGACGCAACCCGTCACCTGCTGCGGCTCGGCCACCGGCGCATCGGCCTGCTCACCGGAGACCCGGCGTCGGTCTACGTGGCCCAGCCCCGGAAACGCGGCTACCTCCGCGCCATGACCGAATCCGGCTGCACTCCGGTCACTGCCGCGGGCAGCTTCTTCTACGAAAGCGGCGCCCCCGGCGTCGACGAGCTGCTGCAGCAGGACCCCGGACTGACCGCGATCTTCGCAATGAGCGACGAGATGGGTGCCGCCGTCGTCAATGAACTGCAGCGCCGCGGGCTCCGGGTGCCGGAAGACGTTTCCGTCCTGGGCTTCGACAACACCTCCACCTCACTGCACGTGAACCCGCCGCTGAGCACCATGGCCCAGCCGCTCGAGGAAATGGGACGGATGGCCGTGAAAAAGCTGCTCCGCTCCCGCGACCTGGGGCCGAAGATCATGCCGCACCGGCTGATCGAGCGCGGCTCCACCGCCCCGCCGCATCAAACGGCGCCAGCCCCGCCCGGAGCCCCAGAACCCACCAGCTAAACCCCCACAAACCACCGGCGGCAGCCGGCACTCCCCCGTGCCACCAACCGGCCAGCCGCCGCGATTCCGCATGCACAAAACCACCCCGCACCACCCCAATGAACAAGGAGCATCACATGAGGCAGCGCCGCCGCACCTGGCAGACTCTTCTCGCCACCACCGCATCCCTGACCGTCGCCGCCGTCGCCCTCACCGGCTGCGGCGGTGCCTCCACGGAAGCGAAGAGCACCCCGAAGGCCGCCGCCGCGTCCTTCGAGGGCAAGGGCCCCATCAACTACGTCTCCAACCGCGACGCCTCCGGTGCCGCGAACAAGACCATCGAGGAATGGAACGCCGCCCACCCGGAGGAGAAGGTCACGTTCATCGAACTGCCCGACTCCGCGGACCAGCAGCGCCAGCAGCTCATCCAGAACGCCCAGATCAAGTCGGACACCTTCAGCGTGCTGAACCTGGACGTCGTCTGGACCTCCGAGTTCGCCGCCAACAAGTGGATCCTGCCGCTGCCCGCGGACGCCGTCCCCACCGACCAGATGATCCCCGCCACGGTCAACGCCGCAACCTACCGGGACTCCCTGGTCGGCGCCCCGTACTACACCGACGGCGCCCTGTTCTACTTCCGCTCCGACCTGCTCAAGGCCGTCGGCATCGCCGCCCCGCCCAAGACCTGGGACGAGATGAAGACCGCCTGCGACGCGATCCTGGCGCTCCCGGAAGCTGCCGGCATGTCCTGCTACACCGGCCAGTTCGACAAGAACGAGGCCCTCACGGTCAACTTCTCCGAGGCCGTGGCCTCCGCCGGCGGCTCGATCGTCGACGCCGAGGGCAAGCCCACCGTCAACACCCCCGAAGCCAAGGAAGGCCTGAACCTGCTGGTGAACGGCTTCAAGGACGGAATGTTCCCGTCCGACGCCATCACCTACCTCGAGGAGCAGGGCCGCCGCGCGTTCCAGGAGGGCAAGCTTGTCTTCATGCGCAACTGGCCCTTCCTGCACGCCTCCCTGAGCGCCACGGATGGCTCCAGCCAGGTGGCCGGCAAGTTCGACATCACCTCCATCCCCGGCACCGACGGCCCCGGCGTCTCCACCCTCGGCGGCCGCAGCCTCGCCATCTCCCCGTTCACCCCGAACAAGGCCACCGCACTGGAGTTCGTCAAGTTCTTCACCAGCGAGGAGCAGGCCCAGAAGCGCCTCGAGCTCAGCTCCCGCGCCCCGGTCTACGCCTCGCTGTTCGAGGATCCCGCCGTCGTCGCCAAGCGCCCGTTCTTCCCCACACTGCTGACCTCGCTGAACAACGCCCAGCCGCGGCCCAAGGTGGTCCAGTACGGCGCCACCACCAAGGCCATCCAGGAAGAGGCCTACGCGGCGATCACCGGCGCCAAGGACACGGACACGGCCCTGAACGACATGCAGGCCAAGCTCACCGAGCTGTCCAAGTAATCCAGCAGTAACCCCCGCAGTTCAGACCACCCGCCTGGCCGGCCGGCCCATCCCGGCCGGCCAGGCAGCTGCAACTCCAGTTAGGTACCCAAGCATGACGACGACGACCGCCCCGCCCGCCGGCGCGCAGACCGGCGCGCCCCAACCCGGCAGCCCGCGCAAACGCGGCAAACGCTCCCCCGGCGAAGGCCGCATGGCCGCGATGCTGCTCTCCCCCACCATCCTGGTGCTGGCCCTGGTGATCGTGTACCCGCTGCTCTCCGCGGTGCACCAGTCCCTGTTCCGCGCCGAATCCGGCCTGGATGCGGACGGCTTCGTCTCCGATGTGGAATCCTTCGTGGGCCTGGCCAATTACGCCGACCTCTTCGTCGGCGAGTCCGGCCGCCGCTTCCTCAACGCCTTCGCCAACACAACCTTCTTCACCGTCACCACGGTGTTCCTCGAGACCGTCCTGGGCCTCTGCCTGGCCCTCGCCATGAACCGCGCCTTCCGCGGCCGGTCCTTCCTGCGCGCCAGCATCCTGGTCCCGTGGGCCGTCCCCACAGCCGTCTCCGGCCTGCTGTGGCGCTGGATCTTCCAGTCCGACGGCATCGCTAACACCCTGATCGGCAGCGAGATCCTCTGGACCGCCGAAGGCAACGCCTCCAAGGTCGCCGTCATCATCGCCGAAGTCTGGAAGACCGCCCCCTTCATCGGCCTGCTGGTCCTCGCGGGCATGCAGGTCATCCCCGGCGAAGTCTACGAAGCCGCTCGGATCGACGGCGCCGGCTGGTGGCGCCAGCTCGGCTCCATCACCCTGCCGCTGGTCAAGCCCACCCTGCTGGTGGCCGTGCTGTTCCGTATGCTCGACGCGCTGCGCATGTTCGACCTGCCCTTTGTGCTGATCGGGCCCGGCAAGGAATCCGTGGAGACCCTCTCCATGCTCGCCTGGGACGAATCCAACCAGCTGCGCTACGGCTCCGCCTCCGCGTTCGCCGTCATGCTCTTCCTGTACGTCGCCGTCGTCGCGATCGTGTTCGTGAAGGTGCTCGGCGCCGACGTCACCGGCGCCAAGGAACTGAAGCTGCTGTCCAAGAAGAGCGCGAAGAAGTCCCGCTCCCTGGCCAACTCCGCACAGAAGAAGACCGAGGCCACCCGATGACCATCTCCGACCTCCGCAACGCCGCGGCTGATTCCGGCGCCGCCGCCCCAGCCGACGCGCCGCCGTCGACCCGGCCCAAAGCCAAGCGCACCTGGCGCTCCTACAGCGTCTACGCCGGACTGGCCCTGATCTTCGCGTACTGCCTGGCCCCGTTCTACTGGATGCTGGTCTCCAGCCTCCGCCGCACCGCGGACATCTTCGACAACACCCTGCTGCCGGCCCCGTTCTCGCTGGAGAACTACGCCAAGGTCTTCGACGGCTCCACGATGTTCGGCCAGGCGCTGCTGAACTCCCTGATCGTCGCCGGCACCACCACCACGTTCGCGCTGGTCCTGGGCGTGTTCGCCGCCTACGCGATCGCCCGGCTGAACTTCCGCTTCAAGTCGGTGATCCTTGGCGTCATCATTGCGACCTCGATGTTCCCCGGCATCTCCGTCGTCGTGCCACTGCTGCGGCTCTTCACGGACATCGGCTGGATCAACACCTACCAGGCGATGATCGTGCCGAACCTGTCCTTCGCGATCCCGCTGGCGGTCTGGAACCTCACCACCTTCATGAAGGCCCTGCCGTTCGACCTTGAAGAGGCCGCCATGATCGACGGCTGCACCAAGTGGCAGGCGTTCCGCCGGGTGCTGCTGCCGCTCGCCGCGCCGGGCGTCTTCACCACCGCGATCCTGACGTTTATCCACAGCTGGAACGAGTTCATCATCGCCCTGTCGATGATCAACGATCCGAAGATCCAGACCGCCACGGTCGCGATCTCCAAGTTCACCGGCGCCACCGAATTCCAGGCGCCCTTCGGCGAGCAGATGGCCGCCGGCGTCATCGTCACCGTCCCGCTGGTGATCATGGTGCTGATCTTCCAGCGCCGGATCGTCGAAGGCCTCACCGCCGGCGCCAGCAAATGAGTCCTGTCGAAGAAACCACGCTCACGCCCGACGTGCAGTGGTGGCAGTCCGCGGTCATCTACCAGGTCTATCCGCGCTCCTTCGCCGACGGCGACGGCGATGGCGTGGGCGACCTCGCCGGGCTCACCGCACGGCTGCCGTACATCGCCTCGCTCGGCGTCGACGGCATCTGGATGACCCCGTTCCAGCCCTCCCCGCAGGTGGATCAGGGCTACGACGTGTCCGACTACTGCGGCGTGGACCCGCTGTTCGGCACCATGGAGGAGTTCGATTCGCTGCTGGAGCTCGCGCACGCGCTGGGCCTGCGGGTCCTGCTCGACGTCGTTCCCAACCACTGCTCCGCCGAGCACCCGCTGTTCCAGGCGGCCCTCACGGCTGGCCCGGGCTCTCCGGAACGGGACATGTTCCACTTTGTCCCCGGTCCGGAGGACATGCCCGACGACGGCGGGACGGGTGCCGGCGACGTGCCGCCGAACAACTGGCAGAGTGTCTTCGGCGGCCGGGCCTGGAGCCGCGCCACCCCCGGTTCTGATACCGACACCGCCTGGTACCTGCACCTCTTCTCGCCGGAACAGCCGGACTGGAACTGGCGCAACCCTGCCGTCGGCGACTACTTCGACGATGTGCTGCGCTTCTGGTTCGACAAGGGCGTGGACGGCCTCCGGATCGACGTAGCGCATGCCTTGTTCAAAGCCGAGGGCCTGCCGGACTCCCCCTCCACCGGCGGGGTGGTGGACGGGCTGCGGTCCAACCCGCAGGTCTCGGACCAGGAGGAAGTCCACGAGGTCTACCGCCGCTGGCGCACCCTGGCCGAGAAGTATGAGCCGCACCGACTGCTGGTGGGCGAGGTCAATCTGGAACCGGCCCGCGCCGCCCGCTACACCCGCGCCGATGAGATGCAGCAGGCCTTCGCGTTCGCGTTCGTAAAACTCGGCTGGGACCCCGCCACGTGGGCCGCCGCCGGGAACGAGCTCGAAGCCGCACGCCGGCTCCACGGCGCCACCCCGACCTGGGCGCTGGAGAACCACGACATCGTCCGCTCCGTCACCCGGTTCGGCGGCGGCGAGCTCGGCGCCCTGCGGGCGCGGGCCGCCCTGGTGGCCCTGCTGGGCCTGCCGGGACCGGCTTACATCTACCAAGGCCAGGAGCTCGGGCTGCCCGAGGTCGACGTTCCGCTGGAGGCCCGGGTGGATCCGATGTGGGCCCGCGGCGGCGTCTGCCGCGATGGCGCCCGCGTGCCGCTGCCGTGGACTTCGGATGCGGCCCTGAACCACGGCTTTTCGCTGGCTGAACCGGCTGAGAAGCCCTGGCTCCCGCAGCCAGCGGGCTGGGGCACGCACGCTGTCGACCGCCAGCAGCAGGACCCGGAGTCCTCGCTCGTGCTGGTCACCAAGGCGCTGGAAATGCGCCGGCTGCTCTGGAAGAACGAGGTCTTCGGCCCGAACGACGGCGGCACTTGGCGCGTCGAAGCCGGGAACCTGCTGATCTGCGAACGCAGCCCCGACTTCTTCGTCGCCGTCGCGATGGGAACCGAACCGGTGCAACTCCCGGCGGGGACCGTTCTGCTCAGCGCGGCGCCGCTCGAACAGGACGGCTGGCTGCAGCCAAATAACGCGGCATGGGTTCTGCGGGACTAATGAAAACTCGTTGCGCTATCACTTGCAGCTGCTATTAGTGGCTGATAACGACCACAAGTGGTAGCGCAACGGGACCACGTACTGCCAGCCAACACCCTGACACCGTGCTTCATGCCCAACTCGCCGGACACTCAAATGAATGAACAACGGGTGGGCACGTGATTGAGTACGCTCAGAGCGCGGCCAGGGCAGAGTCTCTTGCTGAAGCGCACGAGTACTTCTCCGTCAGAACAAGTGAGGGCCGATGTCGGATTCGGATACAGATGAGCAGGCTGGCGTTTCCACCCGGATCAGCGTCTTCAACCTCGACCCGGTCGAGCAGTCGAAGCTGTGGTTGCAGGTCGGGCCCACCGAGGCGCGGCGGATGCTTGTCGGGGTATTACGAGCCGCACTGCTCTTCGGAGGCACGGTCGTCGTCGACCGCAATCAGCTCCTCGAGGGGATATTCTTCATCGCCATGCCTCCGGAGCGCTTGGCCTGGCACCTCGGATTAGAGCCAGGAGCCCCGCTTCCGATCGAAGTACAACTGCTGCCTGCACCATCCAGCGCGTCGACAGCATCTGGACCATGGCAACTCGCCAACGGAGAGCAACGCTGGGGCGTCGACGACGAACTCGTGACGGCAATCGAGGCGAACCATGCGGCGATCCGTGACGACCTGCACCGGGTATCGTCTCCGCTCATCGCCCTGACCGGGGGTTCCTACGAACGTGCCTCGGACGCAAGCCAGCGGTCCCATTCGTCCTCCGGCGCTAAGTTCGATGAAGCGTGGCGTGTTTCGGACCCAGTCGTGATGCCACAGGCTCTCTGGTCAGCGCGGGATATTGAAGTGGCGAAAAAGGTCCGGGAGAGCGGCCGGAACGCCTGGGTCGAGGCAATGCGGCACGGGCGCGTCCAGGTACGCAGCAGCTTCAGCCTCGGACCTAATCCGATTGGCCCTGAGCTCGATACCGAGCTTCCCCCGAACGATGAGAATCTCCCGGAGGTGGATGAACTCGTCGCAGCACTGATGAACCTTGAGTACGCGACCGATGATGACCGGCGCAAGACCGCTCCCTGCAGGGTCGTGCACTCGGGCTATGCCGAGCCGTGCCAGCGCGCCCACGTGACCACTCGGTCCCTGGTGACCCGGTGGCTTGACGGCGAGGACGTGGAACTCTTGAACCCGCCGCGGCTGCCGGACTCCCTGCAGCGTGACGAGTTGGCCGTACACCGCAGCTCTGCACTCGGCTGGTGGACACTGGCCTACAACCGTGCCATCTGCAACCGGGACGACCTGAGGTTGCTCACAATTTTTAACGCACTGCCCTCGCCCTCGGGCATCCGCGGCGACGACGCTGAGGCTGCCGAGCTCGCTTGGGGACTTCGCCGGCCTAAGGAGAGCGTCAGGGCCCGGCTGCGGGCGCGCCTTCGACGCCGGTCGCGGTCCTCGGTCGCGAACACTCTGCCTATCGCCGGCGATGTTGTCACGCGCCTCGCGGCATTCACCCCCGCCGAGTACTCACGTCTTCAGGCGTTCGATGCTGTTGGCTCGCGCGAGTTGCTGCGAAAACCGGGGCGGCGGTCCCTCTTCGACCTCGTGGTCGCTATCGACGAGATCGCCGGTGACACGACGTCACGATCCCGGCGTATGCGCTCGACGACGCTGCGCGCCGCCGTCGTCACTATCGGCGGGCTCGCGGTGGTGCTCTACGACAACGGGGTCATCGCCCTGGACGGGCCAGAGTGGGCGGTCATCGCATTCGTTACCGCTGCTCTCCTCGCCGCGCCCTGGTCGGACCTTGGCAGTCTGCGCCGCATGTCCGGCTCCAAGTTGAAGTCCACACTTCGGTTCAAGGCATGACGGCGGCCCGCCGCTGGCGCGACGTCTGGACGGCACCGGGAGAACGTCTTTTCTTGCAGGCGCGCGATGAAGAAGGCTGGACTCGTCACAGGATCCTGTCGAACTCCGAAGGCGACGGTGCTGTTGCCGTGGTCGTCGACGGGTCGAAAGTTTTGTTCGTTGACGCGGAGCGCCCCGCAATCGGACGGAATCTGTGGGAGCTGCCGCGCGGACAGGCCGACGCCGCGGACGGATCCCCGGAGGCAACGGCTGCACGGGAACTTCTCGAAGAGACCGGCCTGATGGCGATTGAGACCCGCCTGCTTGGCCAGATCTGGGCAGAGAGCGGCCTGAGCGGCGACGCGGTGAACGTGGTGCAAGTCCGCGTCGACCCTCTTGCATGGAGGGCCGACGCGGAGTACTCGGCGCTGCGGTGGATTGATATGCACCGGATCAGTCAGGAGATAGCCGACGACCAGATCCGTGACGGCATCAGCATTGCCGCACTCGCGCTCGCGTGGGCGAAAGGCGGGCTCAGCACAGCCTCTCCCGCTTAGGGGGTACAGCCAGGTTCCTGGACGGAAGTGCGGTTACCCATGGAATCTCAATTCCACCGCGTTCCGCAGCTGACCAGCCTTCGGGGTTACTTAACGGCCACTTGATCACGACCGGCCTCAGACCCGCCCGCCGTCTGTTCTCCGCGCTTTTTCCGTTTGAACAGCCCTGCGACGCTCCCACCAACCGAGCCCGCCGTACCGGCGATGGCGCCGCCGACGCCCTTGACCGCACTGAGGGCCATGGGCTCATCCGGGATCCCGTCGCCATCGATATCCACGCTCCGGAACGCGCGCGTTACCGTGTCGGCTGCGGTTGCCACCCCGGTGCCCACTGCCACAGCGCCCGTTGCGACGCCGCCTCCGACTGTGCTGGCAGTGCCGGCAATCCAGTTTCCCGTCACTTTTGCGGCATCTTCCATGGCTGCGAGAGCTCGGTTCTGTTCGAAGTCTCCGTCCTCAGCGCCAGCCTCTACAGGAACGGCCAGATGTTCGGGGAACATGTCCGGGGCATGAGCGAACGCTGCCCGGGCAGCGACGATGACGTCGCGACCGAACACGAAGCGCGTGACTCCTCCCGCCAAGGCTCCAACTCCATATTCAATCGTTGCCTGCTGCTTTCCACTCAAATTTTCTCGCACGGTGTCTAGCTGACCCGTCTCCATGGTCCGAACCAGACTCTGCGCGGCGCCGCCCGGGAGAGTGTCCGCGAGCGTGTTCGCCCAGTGCGACCAGTCCGTGCGGCCGGCAGAGATCCTGTTGCCGATGCCGACGATGCCTTCAGGGGACGCGCTCGACAGGTCTGTCGCCATCGTTGCGATCTGCTTCTGGCTCACGCGTTCGTTCGAGAGCCCGTAGACAAGGGCGAGGGCCTGGTCTCTATCGAGGTCCATAGCGTGAATATCGGCAATAGCGAGCGCGAAAACCGCGGTGATCTCGAACTGCAACTGCTCATCGCCTGCGGGAAGGAGCGCAGCGGCTCGCTGTGCACCGTTCTTCGCAGAACCCAGCGCCATGTTCTTTGCCGCCTGTTTCGCAGCGCTCTTTGCGGCAAGCTTGACGGCTTCCTTGCCAGTCTTCTTGGCGGCCTGTTGTCCCGCGCTCTTCATGCCGGCTGCTGCCGCCCCGACTCCAGGAATCATTGCGATACCAATATCAGCCGCGATCGCGCCGGCGCTGATGAGGGCACCGGCAGTGGTGATCGAGGTTCCGTAGTGACGCTCCAACATCTGGATTACCTCAGCGGGCGATGCGTCCGGATGCCGCCGGCGGAGCCTCATGACATACTTGCGAGCGATCGAATGACGAGCGCTGACCGCCTTCGCAATGTCACGCGTGGCGTCCTCGCCGACGAGCTCCGCCTCCAACGTGATGCTCTCGATATTGGTCATCGCTTACTCCTCTGTGGTTGCACCTCTCCAAGAGGTGGGAATGCGGCTGATTGGTGAGAATCCGCCAGTGCCGCCCTTGATCTCTGGTGATTGTATTCATGGATCCTGGCTTGGCAGGTCGCGGCGCGTTCAAACTCTTTGACCACGTGAGTTCCGTTGCAATAAAAGAGGACCGGCCCTGAACCTACCGAGGTGGGCGGAACCGTCGTGTTGCAACTGAGTTCTTTCGTTAAAGACGACACGGTCGTTGCAACCCCCAAAAATTATGGTTGATGCAACGACCGCTAGAACCCTGGCAGACCGGACGCGCCCTCCGTGCAGTGAAGCCGCGAAGCGGTGCAGGCACCTGATTCAGTCGATGAGCACCGGTTGCTTAGCGGGCTCCGAAGAATCAACGCTGCCCGGAACCTTCCTCCGCTGGTGCAGCCAGTTCGCCACCGCCAGCAGCGCCACGAGTGCGAACGTGCTCAGGAGCTGGGGACGGGAGTCCTCGCCGATGAAGCCCACCGTGAAGATCGCCGCGAGGATGAGCAGGCCAAAGCCCGTCAGCCACGGGAAGCCGGGCATCCGCAGAGGAAGCTCCGTCCCCTCGCGGTCGGCGCGGAGCCGCAGCGCGAGCTGGGCCAGGAGCGCGGACGTCCACACCAGCAGGCAGGTCGAGCCCACAATGTTGAGCAGGACGGGAAGGACTTGATCGGGGAAAGCCAGCTCCAGCCCGACCGTGACAACGCCGAAGGCGACGCTGGCCAGGACTGCGATAACCGGGACCCGTGCCTTGGACACCGAGGCGAGCAGGCGCGGCGCGTCGCCCCGCTCGGCGAGGGAGAACGCCATCCGGGAGGCGCCGTAGAGGTTGGCGTTGAGCGCGGAGAGCAATGCCGCCACGGCCACCAGGGTGATAGCGGTGGCTGCGCCGGGCATCCCGGCGGCGTCCAGAACCGCCGCGAACGGACTCTTCAGCCCCGCCGAACCCACGGGAACCACGGCCGCAATAATGAAGATGGAAGCAATGTAGAAAACCAGGATGCGCCACAGCACCGTGCGGACCGCTTTCTTCACGCTGCGGGCCGGCTCGGCGGTCTCAGCTGCGGCCACGGAGACAATCTCGGTGCCGCCGAACGCGAACGCCACCACGAACAGTGCTGTGGCAATCCCGGCGAAACCGCTGGGTGCGAAGCCGGCACCGGTGAAGTTGGACAGGCCCGGCGACTGCACTCCCGGCAGCCAGCCAAAGAGCAGGGCTGCGCCCACCAGGAGGAACCCGACAATGGCTGCCACCTTGAGCAGGGCGAACCAGAACTCGAACTCGCCGAAGTTCTTCACACTGGTGAGGTTCACGGCGGTGAGCAGCACGATGAACACGAAGGCCATCAGCCACACCGGCAGGGCCGGGAAGATGGTGGCCAGCAGGCCTGCCGCGCCGAGCGCTTCGGCGGCAATGACCACCACGAGCTGCAGCCACCAGAGCCAGCCCACCGTGGCCCCGGCCACCGGCCCGTAGGCCTTGGCGGTATAGACGGAGAAGGCTCCGCTGTCCGGGTTGGCTGCGGCCATCTCGCCGAGGGCCCACATCACCAGGATGATGAGGGTGCCGGCCACGAGGTAGGAGATCAGCACGGCCGGGCCGGCGGCCTGGATGCCGGCGCCGGAGCCGATGAAGAGGCCCGCACCGATGGCGCTTCCCAGGCCCATCATCGTGAGCTGGCGGGGCTTAAGGGCCGCGCCGAGCGGGCGGGCAGACGTCTTTGTCTGTTGTTCCATGAGGATTCCTCTGGTTGTAGGCGGAACGGGTTGGTAAAGAGTCAGTGAGTGTTCAGGCAGCGTGGGCTTCCAAAACCCGGAGCACGCGGTTGTTGGCGGTTGGGCCGGCAACGGTGATCCGCACCCCGTCACCCTGGTAGGCCCGGACCATGATGCCCGCGCGGTCAAACGCATCCACGAGCCTTGCCTGGAGGCCCTCATCCGCACGGATCCACAGAAAGTTGCCCTGGCTCGGCGGCAGCTTCCAGCCCTGGGCTTCGAGCTGCGCGGCCATCCGGGCGCGCTCCTGCTTGACCGCGGCTACCCGGATTTTCATCTCGTCCCCGGCGTCCAGCGACGCGATGGCAGCCTTCTGGGCCAGCGCACTCACCGAAAAGGGAAGCGCGGTGCGGCGCAGTCCCTCGGCGATGGCCGGCGCCGCCACGGCGTAGCCCACGCGCAGGCCGGCGAGGCCGTAGGCCTTCGAGAAGGTGCGCAGAATGCAGACGTTCGGGAACTGGCGGTAGAGCGACAGGGAATCGGGGCCGCTGCCCGCTTCGGCGTACTCCACGTAGGCCTCGTCGACCACCACGAGGATGTCGGAACGGACGGACTGCAGGAAGGCCTCGATGCGCTCGTGGCTGATCGGCACGCCCGTGGGGTTATTGGGGGTGCAGAGCAGGATCACCTTCGTGCGGGCGGTGACGGCCGCGGTCATGGCCTCCAGGTCGTGGCCCTCAAAGGTGTCCAGCGGAACGCGGACCGGCCGGGCGCCGGCCAGCTCCACCAGGATGGGGTACGCCTCGAAGGAGCGCCACGCGAAGATCACTTCATCCCCGGCATCGCACAGGCCGGTGATGATCTGCTGGAGGACGCCCACGCTGCCGGGTCCCACCGCGACCTCTCCGGCGGTGACGCCGAAGTGGCTTGCGATCCGTTCACGGAGTTCGACGGCGGCACTGTCAGGGTAGCGGTTCATGGTACCGGCCGCTGCGGCCACCGCGGCGGCGGCCGCGGGCAGCGGCTGATAGTGGCTTTCGTTGCTGGCGAGGGCAGCAACGTCCAAGCCGGCGCTGCGCCGGCCCGGGACATACGGCGGGAGGCCGGACACAGCGCCACGAAGGGCGGGGAGTGCGGTGTCCGGTGCGGTGCGGAGCTGATCACGGGTCATGAGGACTGATCATGGGTGTGACTCCGCCCACAATGCAAGGTACGCTCAACCCATTGGGACTTCTGCCCAACTTCTACTGTCTTTGGTGAAAATATGACCATCCTGCACCCCCGCACCCTGGATTCCCTCGACGGCCGGATCATCCTGGCCTTGGATAAGGATCCGGAGGCCAGCGCCCTGGCACTCTCCCGGACACTCGGCGTCGCACGGAACACGGTCCACGCCCGGCTGGCACGGCTCGAGCGCAGCGGCGCCCTCCGCTCCTTCAGCCGCAGGCTGGACCCCGCCGCACTCGGCTATGAACTGATGGCCTTCCTCTCCCTGTCCATCAGCCAGACCCGGACAGGTGCGGTGGAGGACGGGCTCGCCGCGATCCCGGAAGTCATCGAGGTGCACGCCACTACCGGCGACGCGGACCTCATGGCCAAGGTGGTGGCACGCGGCACGGCAGATCTCTATCGCATCACCAACCAGATCCTGGAAATCGAGGGGATTCAACGGACCAGCACCGCCATCTCCGTCCTGGAACTCATGCCGCCCCGCTACGACGGACTGCTGAGCCGGCTCTCCGAGCAGGAGCCCCGCGCCGCCGGCTAAGTGCGGGTGACGCAGGCCACAAGTGGTCATATTTTCAATTGCGCATCTTGCGCCTGCCAAATCTCCCAGCCAAACCTGACCCCCTTGCCTATCTGGGGACCAGCGCACAAAATTTCTGCATGACTACTCTCACCGTCTCCGGCCGCGTGGCGCAGATTCTCATCAGCTATCTCACCGATCTCTTCGGCGTCATGGGCAACGGGAACGTCTACTTCCTGGACGCCGCGGAAAAGCTGGGCCTCCGCTTCTCCGCCGTCCGCCATGAAGGCGCCGCCATTGCCGCGGCCGACGCCTACTACCGGACGTCGGGACGTCTCGCCGCGGGCACCACCACCTACGGCCCCGGCTACACCAATGCATTGACCGCCCTCGCCGAGGCGGTCCAGGCGCAGATCCCCGTCGTGCTGGTCACCGGGGACGCCCCCACCACCGGCGCCCGGCCCTGGGACGTGGACCAATCGGCCATCGCCGCAGGCCTCGGCGCCGCCACGTTCACCGTCACCCGCGACGCCGCCGGTTCCATCACCCGGCAGGCGGTGGAGTACGCACTCACCCAGCGCACCGCCGTCGTGATTGCCATCCCCTACGACCTCGCGGCCCTCGAGGCTGCGGACGAGGAACTTCCGGCACCCCCGGCACGAACGGTGACGGACGACGTCGACGCCGGCCTTGGGCAGGTAGCCCGCCTGCTCGCCGGGGCGAAGCGGCCGTTGATCCTCGCCGGTCGCGGCGCGCACCTCGCCGGAGCCAGCCCGGAGCTCCGGGAGCTCGCCGACCGCCTCGGCGCCGTGACCGCCGGAACCGCCCTGGCGCTCAATCTCCTCGAAGGCGAGGGATACCTCGGCGTGGCGGGCGGCTTCGGCACGGACACCGCAGCCGGGCTCATGGGTGAGGCCGATGTGGTCCTCGTGGCCGGGGCAAGCCTGAGCGCCTTCACCCTGCGGTTCGGGCACCTGCTCGGCCCGGACAGCACCGTCATCCAGATCGACACCGCCCTGCAGCCGACGCACCCGCGGGTGGATACGTTCGTCAGCGCGGACGCGAAGTCCGCGGCCGGACACCTCCTGCGGATACTTGAGGGCGCGGCCTCGCCGGACGCCGGCCGCGGCGGAGCGTGGCGCGCGGAAGCCCGCAAACGGCTGGCCGAAGGACCGGCCCACCACCCGGGCTGCGAGGAGACCGCGGACGGCCGGCTGGACCCGCGTTCCCTGGCCACCGCGTTGGACGCCGTGTTGCCGGAGCGGCGCACGGTGGTCCAGGACGGCGGGCACTTCCTCGGCTGGGCACCGATGTACTGGAACATCCCGCGGCCCCAGGACCTGGTGATGGTGGGGACCGCCTACCAGACCATCGGGCTGGGCCTCGCCAGCGCCGTCGGGGCAGCCCGCGCGGTGGAGGACGGCCGCACCCTGGTGCTGGCCTCCGGCGACGGCGGTTTCCTGATGGGCCTGTCCGACCTCGAATCGCTGATTGGCGCGGCGAGCAGCGCCGTCGTCGTGATCTACAACGATGCCGCCTATGGAGCCGAAATCCACCAGTACGGCTCCCAGGGCCTGACCGACAAGCCCATGCTGATCCCCGAGGTGGACTTCAGCGGCGTCGCTCGGGCGCTTGGTGCCGAATCGGCGATCATCCGCTCGCTGGCGGACCTTTCCGCGTTGCAGGACTGGATCGATGCCGGCGCGAAGGGAACCTTCGTGGCCGACTGCCGCATCACCTCCAGCGTCCGGGCCCCGTGGCTGAGCGAGTGGATGGAGGCCTCGCGGGCGGCGAAGGCGGCGGTGGCTGGCTAGTCAGCCCGGCGGGACGGGAAGGAATCAGGCACGCCGGGCGGGTCCGCTTCCCGGCAGGAGTCTGCAGTCACCTCAGACACCTCGGCGGTTCCGTCCAGACCGCGGCGGCCCCGGAGGTTGGATGTCGGTCACCCAGCGTAAGGTCGCGACCATGATCAGAGACGACGATGACCTGGACTTCATAATGATCCAAGAGGCGATCCTCCAAAAGGAGGAGGACATGAAGGCGTGGTGCCCGTCGAGCGGTGAGAACGTGGGCGAGATGATCGAGTTTCCCGGAACCGACGAGTGGCACATCAAGTGCCCGGCCTGCGGCACTTGGTGGGCTGGCGGCAGCACTGTGCTGGCCGATCACAACAAACCGGATTACCGATGAACGCGGGGGCTCACCTCGGATGACTCCGGCTCCTGGGTTCCTTCGGCTGGAACCTGTGCAACTTCCGGCCGGAACCGTCCTGCTCAACGCGGCGCCGCTGGAACAGAACGGCTGGCTGCAGCCGAACAACGCCGCTTGGATACTGCGGGACTGACGGGACCGGTCATACGGAAGGGTCTCCATGTTGCCGTCTGGCGTTGGACGGTCCTTTCGCATCATCGCAAGCTCTTGACCAGCGTTCACCCGGGCACGACACTGGGACCCAGTTGAAGGTCGGCACAATTTACGCCACGGCCAAACAACTGGGTGGGCAATCGCTCGCCGGCCATTGCGCCACCAACGGAAGGCATTCCGGTGACTTCAACGAGGAAGACCGCACTCGCGGCAGGTATTTTCTACCTGATTACCTTTGTTTCGATCCCCACGCTCACACTGTACGGTCCCGTGAAGGGCGCGGACTTTGTCATCAGCTCCACCGCCAACACCGGCGCGCTCTGGGGAGGCTTGCTCGAGGTGATCGTCGGTCTCGCCGGAATCGGCACCGCCGTCGCGCTGTTCCCGGTCGTCAAACGGCAAAACGAAAGCATGGCGCTGGGCTTCGTCGCGAGTCGCACAATTGAAGCTGCCATGATCTTCGCCGGCGTCGCGAGCATCCTGTCGCTCGTTGCCCTGCAGCAACCCGGGGCCTCCGGAGCGGACGCGACCTCGTTGACCACTATGGGCTCCGGACTCGTCGCCTTCTATAACGGCGCGTTCCTGCTCGGACAGAGCCTCATGCCAGCCGTGAACGCTGTGTTGTTGGGAACCTTGCTGTACCGCTCGCGCCTCGTGCCGCGTTTCCTGCCCGTGCTTGGGCTCATCGGAGCTCCCCTGCAGTTCACGGCCGTCATCCTCACGATGTTCGGCCTCATCGACCGAATCTCCCCCGTGACCCTGGTCGCCGCGCTCCCGATCGCTCTCTGGGAGTTCTCGCTTGGCCTCTGGCTGGTCTTTAAGGGCTTTAAGCCGTCACCCATTACAAACGCAATGACCGGCACCGCCGACGTCGGCAGGCCTGCCAGCCGAACCGACTCCCACTAGCTCGCAGCGGACAGACCGGCAAAAGTTCCGGGTTCATCCCATAGCCAAAAACCGGCGATCACAGGGCAAAGCGTCACAGGGTGCGGTTAGGATAGTGCCACGAAGTCTTGGGGAATAACTTCCGGGACGTTGCTCGCCGTCGTGCCGTTACTAACCGGTAGGACCTGTCGTTCCAGGAGTGGTTCAAGCTTGATCCTCAAGACATTCGGATGGTCGTTCGCGGTCACCATCATTGCGCTGGTTGTCGCCTTTCTTTACGGCGGACCCGAGGCGCTGGTCCTCTGCCTCATCCTGGGCATCCTTGAAATCAGTCTGAGCTTCGACAACGCCGTCGTGAACGCACGCATCCTTGAAAAGATGAACCCGTTCTGGCAGAAGATGTTCCTCACCGTCGGCATCATCATCGCCGTCTTCGGCATGCGCATCGTCTTCCCGCTCCTGATCGTGTCCGTCACCGCCGGCTTGAACCCTGTGCAAGCGATCACCCTGGCAATGGAAAAGGGCGACCCCAACACCCCGGGTTCCTACGGGTACCTGCTCCACGAAGCGCACCCGCAGATTGCCGCGTTCGGCGGATTGTTCCTCCTGATGCTGTTCCTGGACTTCATCCTGGCCCACCGTGACATCAAGTGGATCAAGTTCCTTGAAATCCCGCTGGCCCGGCTGGGCAAGCTTGAGGGCGCATCCGTGATCATTGGCATGGCGGCACTGGCCATCGCCGGAGCCGTCTCCGGTGAAAAGCAGGCCATCGTTCTCCTCTCGGGTTTGCTGGGCATGATCACCTACTTCCTGGTGAACGGCCTCGGAAACCTCTTCGACGTGGACCAGGACGGCGACGTCGACGCGGACGACGCCGCACTGATGGCCCACACCGGCCCCTCCGGCACCGCCAAGCTGGCCGGCAAAGCCGCCTTCATGCTCTTCCTCTACCTGGAAGTCATCGACGCCTCCTTCTCGTTCGACGGCGTGATCGGCGCCTTCGCCATCACCTCCGACCCCATCATCATTGCGCTGGGCCTCGGCTTCATCGGCGCCATGTTCGTCCGCTCCCTCACGGTCTTCCTGGTCAGGGAAGGCACCCTGGACGAATACGAGTACCTCGACCACGGCGCCCACTGGGCCATCGGCGCCCTGGCAGTGATCCTGCTGATCACCATCGTGACGCCCATCAACGAAATCATCACCGGCCTCATCGGCGTGGTCTTCATCGGCGCCGCGTTCACGGGATCGGTCATGCGCAACCGGCGCGCCAGCGCCGCCGACCAGGACAAAACACTTGAGCCGGCAGACGTCAACAGCCAGCTCGTCAACGGTAAGTAAGAAGTCAACGGTAAGTAAGAAGAACGACTAGAAAGCGAGTAAATCAATGGGTTTGAGTTTGCAAAAAGGCCAGTCACTGTCACTCACCAAGCAGAACGGCGAGTCCCTGACGAACGTCCGTCTCGGTCTCGGGTGGGACTCCGCCGTCCCGGCCAAGAAGGGCTTCTTCGGCGGCTCGAAAACCGTGGAGATCGACCTGGACGCCTCGGCCCTCATGTTCGACGCCGAAGGCAAGCACCTGGACACGGTCTTCTTTAACCAGCTCACCAGCAAGGACGGCGCCGTCCGCCACACGGGCGACAACCTCACCGGCGAAGGCGACGGCGACGACGAGACCATGATGGTCAACCTGCCCGCCGTCTCACCGGCCGTCCAGAACATCGTGTTCGTTATCACCAGCTACAGCCAGCAGACATTCGACATGGTCAAGAACGCGTTCTGCCGCGTCATCGACGACTCGGTTGCCGGCAGCCCGGAGGTCGCCCGCTATTCGCTCACCGAGTCAGGCCAGAACACTGCCATGGTGATGTCGAAGCTGTCCCGGACCGGCAACGCCTGGACCTTCCAGGCGATCGGCACACCGGCCAACGGCCGCACGGCCGGGGAAGTCCTCGGCGCCGCGGCCTCCGCCCTGTAACCCCGCCGGACCCAGCTCTCTCCAGCCCCGCCGAACGCACCCACACTGAAGGAGTACCTCTTGTCCAGCCTGACTCTGAGCAAGGGCAGCAATCTGTCCCTGACAAAAGCCGACCCCGGACTCCGAAAGGCCATGATTGGCCTCGGGTGGGACCCGCGGACAACTGCCGGCGAGCAGTTTGACCTGGACGCCTCGGCGATCCTTGTCCGCGCGAACGGCAAAGTGCGCTCGAACGACGACTTCATTTTTTACAACCAGCTGTCCTCTCCGGACGGCTCCGTGGTCCACCAGGGAGACAACCGCACCGGCGAAGGTGAGGGAGATGACGAGCAGGTCCTCATCGACCTCGACACCGTGGCCCGGGACATCGAAAAGATCGTCATCGTCGTGTCGATCGATCAGGCGGAGGCCCGGCGGCAGAACTTCGGCCAGATCCGTGACGCGTTCTGCCGGGTTGTGAACCAGGAGACGGACAACGAAATCGTCCGCTACGACCTGACCGAGGACGCAGCCGCGGAAACGTGCATGATTTTCGCGGAAATCTACCGCAACAACGGCGAGTGGAAGTTCCGTGCCGTTGGCCAGGGCTACGCCTCAGGCCTCCGCGGCGTAGCCACGGACTTCGGCATAGCACTGGATTAGGAGCCGGGCGGTCCGGGAAGCCCGGACCGCCCCATCACCCATCCACCCAGACTTTACAAGGAGATTAACCATGGCAGGACTGACCCTCACCAAAGGCAGCAACCTCTCCCTGACCAAGACCGATCCGGGGCTGAACAAGGTCCTCGTCGGGCTGGGCTGGGATCCCCGCACCACCACCGGCGACGCCTTCGACCTGGACGCCTCGGCGCTCCTGCTGGGCGCGGACGGCAAGGTCCGCAGCTCCGCGGACTTCATTTTCTATAACCAGCCGGCCGCCGCCGACGGTTCTGTCGTCCACAAGGGGGACAACCGCTCCGGTGATGGCGACGGCGATGACGAAGTGATCGCCGTCGAGCTCTCCGCTGTTGGTGCGGACGTGGAGCGGATCGTCTTCGTAGTGTCGATCGATCAGGCGGAGGCCCGCCGGCAGAACTTCGGCCAGGTGCGCGCCGCGTACTGCCGAGTGGTCAACCAGGAAAGCGAAGCGGAAGTAGTCCGCTACGACCTCAGCGAAGACGCGGCGCCGGAAACCTGCATGATCTTCTCCGAGCTTTACCGGCACAACGGCGAGTGGAAGTTCAAGGCCGTCGGCCAGGGCTACGCCACCGGCCTCGCGGGAATTGCCGCGGACTTCGGCGTCCAGCTCGGCTAAGAGCCCGAGACCTAAGAAAGAGAGAAGCACTAATGAGCATGCAACTCACCCCGCCTGAAGCGTCGGCCTCGAACCCCCTCGTGCTGGACGCGCCGGCCTCCGTCGAGATCGTCAAAGCGGACGACGCCCCGGGCATGGTCCCGGTTCCGGCCGAACGCCAGCAGGAGATCAACGCCCAGGCGCGGGCCTTCGTCAGCGAAGTGTCGGCGATGAGCCCCTTCAGCCCCGAGTACTCCAGCAAGATCGACGGCATCAACCGGATCGCTGGCCAGCAGCTCGTGGCATCCGCCAGCACCTCAAGCCGGCTCCTGGAGCGGTCATCCACGTCGCTGGCCGGTGCGAAGAAGTCCGGCAGCAGCGCCCAGGTGCAGGTTGCCTCAACGCTCGGCGAACTCCGCTCCACCGTGGAGGACCTGACGCCGAGCAACGCCGACCTGAGCGTGGGCCGGAAGATTCTGGGCATCATTCCGGGCGGCAACAAGCTCGCGAAGTATTTCCAGAAGTACGAAAGCGCGCAGACCCAGCTCGACAAGATCATCAAGTCCCTGATGGCGGGCCAGGACGCCCTTCTCAAGGACAACGCTTCCCTCGCGCAGGAAAAGACCCAGCTGTGGGAGACCATGCAGGCGCTGAGCGAGTACGCGGTCTTTGCCAAGGCCCTGGATACCGCGACGGCCAACAAAATCGATGAGATGAAGATGCAGGGCCAGATCGAGGAGGCGGGCAAACTCGACGCCGACGTGCTCTACCCGATCCGCCAGCGGCACCAGGACATCCTGACCCAGCTGGCCGTCTCGGTTCAGGGCTACCTGGCCATCGACATGATCCGCAAGAACAACACCGAGCTGATCAAGGGTGTTGAACGAGCACGCACGACCACGATCTCCGCGCTGCGGACCGCCGTCATTGTGGCCCAGGCACTGGCGAACCAGAAGATGGTGCTGGATCAGATCGACGCCATCAACACGACAACGAACAACATGATCCTCAAGACATCCGAGATGCTCAAGGATCAGACCGCACGGATCCACCAGCAGGCGGCGAGTTCCGGTGTCAGCGTGGAAACGCTGCAGAAGGCGTTCGACAACGTGTTCCAGACCATGGATGCAATCGACACCTTCCGCTCCCAGGCAAACAAGAACATGGAAGGCACCGTGCAGGCCCTCGAAACCGGGCTGGAACGGGCCCGCCCCTACCTGGACAGGGTGCGGCAGCAGGAAGGGAATTAGTGGTCATCAGCCCTGAGCAATAGGCTTACGGGCTATGGTCGCAAAATTCTTAGGTTCGCTGTTCGGCGGCGGAGCGGTACCCCGCTCCGCCGCCGTCCCCGGCGCCGAATCTCCTCCCGCCGATCCGGCAGCAGACGAGCTGGCAGCCACCGCCGTCGCGCTCGAAGAGCTCCGGCGGACGGTACTGGCTAACGGCGCCGAGCTGCCTCCGCTCGTGGGGTCCCAGGTGCTGCAGTTGGCCGATATCCTGCGTGCCCTCATCGGCTACATTGACCGGTCGGGGGCGTCCACCGAGCAGCGGGTCCTGCTGAACGCCGTCATCACGGACTACCTCCCGTCCCCGCTGCGGGCATACCTCATGCTGTCCGCCGGGTCGAGGCGGGACGACTCCGCCGAGACGGCCGTGCTGCTGGAACAGATCGACATGCTCTACTCCACCGTCAAAAACCTGGACAACCAGGTGCGAACGGGTGCCATTACGGAACTGGCAGTCCACGGCCAATTCCTCCGGGACAAGTTTGATGTTGATGGTCTTCATCTGGAAGGAAGCTGATGGCTTCTATGGTCGCCGGCAGCAACGCCGCCCTCACCGCTGAGAACCCCGGACTGGCGACGGTCCTGCTGGGAATCGGCTGGGACATGGTTCCCAGCCGTGGTCCGCAAGCCGAGCTGGTCCCCATGGTGATCATGTGCGGCGCCGACGGCCGCGCTGTTTCGGATGACCACCTGGTGTTCTTCAACCAGATCGCCAGTCCCGAGGGCAGCATTTCCTTCGCCGGGACGGAAGACCACGAACAGATCGACGTCGACCTCGCCCGGGTGCCCGAGACGGTGCACAAGATCGTCGTGCTGCTTTATGTGGATCCGGAGGTGCGGGGGCCTGGTACCTTCGGGCCGGTCAAGAACGCCTATTTGCGGGTCGCGACCGACCAAAACCGGGAGCTCCTTCGTTTCACGGTGCCGCGGGGGAACCTCGACAAGATCAACGCGATGATCCTCGGCGAGCTTTACCGGCACTCCGGGGGCTGGAAGTTCCGGGCCCTCGGCCAGGGCTATGAGGCCGGGCTCGCCGCTGTTGCCGCCGACTTCAAGTTGAAACTCTGACTATGGCGTTGAACAGAACCGCGGTGCGGACCGACATCGGATACCTCACCCGGCGCCGGAAACCCGTTGCCCAGCCCGGGCCCGAGCAGCTTCCTGCCCAGAGCGCAGCCACCCCGCCTGCCTCCGGGCTGACGCTCGGCGGCCGCGCACCAGCGGCACCCTCCCCCAGCTCCACCGGGCTGACCCCCGGCGCCAGCACACCTGCTTCCACCGGATTGTCGCTCGGCGGCCGCACACCAGCGGCACCCTCCCCCAGCCCCACCGGGCTGACGCTCGGCGCCACCCCGGCGCCCGCGCCGTCCACAAGCCGCCCCGCAACAGCGGCTACCCGCCCCCGGGGCGCCGCGTCGGCGTCGGAACGGCTGTTCCCTGCCCCGGAGTTCGGCAGCCTGCGCGAGCTGGATGCAGAGAACCCGGTGGTCCGACTGAACTCCCGGCAATCCGCGATCGGTTCCCTTCTGGTGGCCGGGGTCCGCTCCGTGGCCTGGGAGGACGCCCAGCTCACCACGGGCGCCCACCACGCAGAGGGGCACCTGGCCGGCACCGCCGTCCGCACTCCCGGGAACCGGCCCCTCGCCGGCGTTCAGGACGGGGCCGGCATCGTGTCCCTGCGCCACGTCCGGTTGCTGCGCCGCGCCCTGTTTATCGCGGGCGAGGCTCCGCTGACGGTTGGTGTCTTCGACGGCGCGGCCGCTGCGGTGGCTGCCCGGAACCCTGCGGGGCTGCGGAGCGTTTTGTATGCAGTGCGGGTGGGCGCGGTCCTCGAGCTTCGCGCCGAGTTCGTGCCCGCAGACGCCTCCGACGCAGCCATCTGGGCCATGTTCGGTTTCACCATGACCATTCCGCTGGACCAACGGGTCCACCAGCGCTAGTACGGACGCTCACTACTGCCACCTAGGGGACGATGCAGCACTTCAACGCCTTGACCGAATCCGTCAAGGATCGGCTTTTCCACCTGCGCCCTGAACACCTCCACCGCACCTCGGACCCCGGTATGCTCGCCGTCGCCCTCGGTGCCACCCTGTACTCGCCGGCCACAAGGAGTGCATTGGCAGCCGGAATCCGGAAACAGGCCGACGCCGGCTGCCTCAGCACTGTGATCTGCCTCGAAGACGCCGTTCCGGACGAGGAAGTGCCCGCCGCGGAGCAGAACCTGCTCGCCGCCCTGTCCGACCTGGCCCTGGAGGATCCGGCTGAGCTCCCGCTGATCTTTATCCGGTGCCGCACTCCCGAACAGCTGCTCGACGTCGGCCGCCGGGCAGGCGCGAACCTCAGCGTGGTCTATGGCTTTGTCCTGCCCAAGTTTGAGAACGAAACAGGCCGCGGGCGCGCCTTTCTGGATGCGCTGCGGCTGCTGAACGAAGAAGCCGGACGCACCGGGGCGCCACAGCACCAGCCGCTGATGGCAATGCCGATCATCGAGGACCTGTCCACCACGCACCTGGAATCACGGGTCCGGGTGCTGACAGACAACCTGGCCCTGATCGAAGAGTTCCGGGATGTGGTGCTGTGCGTCCGGATCGGCGCCACGGACATGTCCAGTGCTTTCGGCCTGCGGCGCTCCCGCGACCTGACCATCTACAACGTCAAGGTCGTGGCGAACATCATCGGCGACGTCGTGAATATCTTTGGCCGCCCCAGCGACGGTTGGGTCATCTCCGGTCCGGTCTGGGAACATTTCGTTAACACCGAACGGGTCCTGCGGCCGCAACTGCGGTCCACGCCGTTCGAGGCCGCCAACGAGGGCGCGCTCCGCAAGCGCATCCTGATGGCAAATCTGGACGGCCTGATCCGCGAGATTGAGCTGGACCTGGCCAACGGGCTGCTGGGCAAGACCGTCATCCATCCCACCCATGTCCCGGTGGTGCACGCCATGTGCGTGGTGAGCCACGAGGAATACCTCGATGCCCTGGACATCACCGGGGACGCTGGGGGCGGGGTGAAGGCATCGTCCTACGGGAACAAGATGAACGAGGTGAAGCCGCACCGGGCCTGGGCGGAGCGCACCCTGCTGCGTGCCAGGGCCTTCGGGGTCGCCCGGCCAGGAGTCAACTTTGTCGAACTACTGGAAGCGAGCATGCGGTGAACCAACTCTCGACGGCAGCCCCCTGGAGCGGCGGTTACGTGCGCGAAGCCCTCGGCGTTGACGTCGCCTCAGACCCCGGCACCAGCCTGCTGCCGGTACAGGCACTGGTCGGGCTGGCACTGCGGCGCAATCCGAAGCGGGCCCACCTGCTGGTCTCCCGGGTCCTGGCCAAGCACGTCCCCACCGAACCCGGGATCGTCACGTCAGCGGGGCAGCTGCTGGGACTTCTGGTCCGCCGCGAACTCGATCCTCCCGCCGACGCCGGGGGCCTGACCGCGGTTATCGAGGAGGCAGCGGCCATGCTGGAGCGACTGCTGGACCCCGTGGCCCCGACAGCCCCCGGGACCGTGCCCGACGCCGACAGCCGCACCGCCCGGATTGCCGCCGTGGCGGCGCTGGGTGAACTCCTGGCCGGAGAACAAACGGAACGTCCCGGCGTCGTGACCCTCGGTTACGCGGAGACCGCCACCGGGCTGGGCCACCTGGTGGCCGGACAGCTGGGCACGTACTACCTCCACTCCACCCGGCAGGACAGCTGCGGAATCGAGCCGTACGGCGCCTTTGAGGAGGCGCATTCCCACGCAACCTCCCACCAGCTGCTCCCGACCAGCCGCGCGGCCCTGAACCAGGCCGGCACCGTGGTCCTGGTGGACGACGAGCTCAGCACCGGCGCCACCATCATCAACACCATCCGCGACTTGCACGCCACCGCCCCGCACGGCCGCTACGTCGTCGCGTCCCTGGTGGACCTGCGCACCGCCGCCGACCGGGACAGCTTCGAAGAACTGGCCCGCGAACTCGGCACCCGGATCAGTGCCGTGGCGCTGGCACAGGGAAGCATCGAGTTGCCGGAGACCCTCGCCGCGGACGCGGCGGAACTGATCACCACGCTCCCCCTCCCGCCCGAAGCGGCCCCCTCCCCGGCTGAGGTGCAGCTTATGGACCTCACCGGCATCGTGCCGCCGATCCGCAGCGCCCGGTTCGGCGTCGCCGGCCGTCCGGACCCGGACCAGGCAGCACTCATCGCAGACACCCTCGCCGCCGACCTCGGCAGCAGCGCCGGCCGCCGGGTGCTGGTCCTGGCTACGGAGGAATTCATGGCCCTGCCGCTGGCGGTGGCCACCCGGCTCCAGGACCTGCGCCCCGACGCCGACATCCGTTATTCCACCAGCACCCGCTCGCCGATCGCCGCGGTGGATGACCCGGCTTATGCGATCCGGTCAGCGGTTTCCTTCGGCAGTGCCGGCGACTCCGCAGACGGTCCCGGGCCGCGGTTTGCGTACAACCTCGCGCACCCCGACGGACGCTTCGACACAGTGCTGATTCTTGCCGAACCCGGCACCGCCGCGGCCGGATTGCTGGGCCCCGGCAACATCGCCGAGGCCGTCGCCGGCGTGGCCCCCGACGTCCGGCTGGTCGCGCTGCCCGCGAAGCCGCCTTTCCCGACGCCGCTGCGCGGCCCCGCGTTCGGTTCCTACCCGCCGGAGGATGTGCAGTGGCTGCTGAAGGACCTTAGTGCCGCGCAGCTGGAAGCTCCCAAGGAAGAACGTGAGGCTGCGATCCAGTCCGGCAAGGCCAGCTACGCCGAGTCGTTGCCGCAGGAATTTGAACCGTCTCCCGAGTACGGCGCCTTGTTCCGGTCCGCCCTGGAGGGCTCCGCCGTCCGGATCGCGCACGCCGTCGGAAGGCTCACCGAGCAGGTTCTGAAACTGCGCAGCAACGCACCGGTCCTGGTGTCCCTCGCCCGCGCCGGCACCCCCGTCGGCATCCTGATGAAGCGGTGGGCGCAGGAATTCCATGGCCTGGACCTGCCGCACTATGCCCTCAGCATCGTCCGCGGACTTGGCATCGACCAGACCGCGCTCAGCTACCTCGCCTCCCGGCACCGTCCGGAGGACATCATGTTCGTGGACGGCTGGACCGGCAAGGGGGCCATCGCACGCGAGCTCGCCGCCGCCGTCGACCTCTTCCGGGAAACGGACGGGGCTCATTTCCGGCCGGACCTGGCCGTCCTGGCGGATCCCGGGCACTGCGTCCGGATTTTCGGCACCCGGGAGGACTATCTGGTGCCGTCGGCCTGCCTGAACTCGACCGTCTCCGGCCTGGTGTCCCGCACCGTTTTCAACAAGGCGCTGATCGGGCCGGGTGATTTTCATGGGGCCAAGTTCTACTCCGAGCTCGCCGGCAGCGACGTGTCCGGCGATTTCCTGGCCGCCGTCACGGCCCGGTTTGCCGAGGTCCGCGACGACGTCCTGCAGGCCGCAACCCGCGCGCCGTCGGACATTTCAGCGCTGCCGGAAGCAGATTGGTCCGGGTGGGCCGCCGTCGAGGACATCAGCCGCAGCTTCGGCATCAACAACGTGAACCTGGTCAAGCCGGGTGTCGGCGAAACCACCAGGGTGCTGCTTCGCCGCGTGCCGTGGAAGGTGCTGGTGCGCCCGGATGCCGTATCCGAGCTCGCCCACGTGCTGCACCTGGCCGAACAGCGCGGCGTCGAGGTCCTCAGCGTCCCGGACCTGGCCTACAGCTGCGTGGGACTGATCCATCCGCTGCACACGCCGGGAGCCACCGGCGCCGATGGCAAGGCGGTGGTGGACGTATGAGCAACACTTCAACCGCTGCCCCGGTCATGGTGGCCAGCGACCTGGACCGGACGCTGATCTACTCGGCGAACTCGATGGCGCTCGCGGGCAGTGACCACCAGGCACCGCGAATGGTGGTCGCCGAGGTCTACGACGCCGCACCGTTGTCCTTCATGACCCGGGCCGCAGAGGACATGCTCGAAGACATCGTGGAGCGGAGCGTTTTCGTGCCCGTCACCACCCGTACCCGGGCGCAGTTCTCCCGGGTGCGGGTGCCAGGCTTCGGGCGGGGGTACGCGGTGACCACCAACGGCGCCGTCCTGCTGCACGACGGCGAGCCGGATGCCGACTGGTCACGGCACATCCAGCGGTCACTGGGCTCCGATTGCGCTCCGCTGAGCGAGGTGCTGGAGCACCTCACCGGCAGCACAGCGGACCCCGCCATCCTGCGGGTCCGGACCGCTGAGGACTTCTTCGCCTACTCGATCGTGGACCGGCAGGCGTTGCGGCCCGGCTATCTGGACGAGCTCGACGCCTGGTGTGGGGACCGCGGCTGGACGACATCCTTGCAGGGGCGAAAGCTCTACTGCGTGCCGGCTCCGATCACCAAGGAAGCCGCCGTGGCCGAGGTCCGGCGCCGAAGCGGGGCGGGATTGCTCGTTGCCGCCGGTGACTCCAGGCTGGATGCGGGGATTCTTGACTTGGCAGACATCGCCATCCGTCCCGCACACGGAGAACTCGAAAACGACGGCTTTTCCCGGCACCATTTGACCGTAACGTCAGCGTCCGGGGTGCTGGCAGGCGAGGAAATACTCCGCTTTGTCAGCGGCCTCCTGGCGGATCCGGAAAGTTCGGCCCGCATTGCCGCAGCCAGTGCAACTTCGCCTGCTATTCCTGGGTAAGAACTCGAGGAATGACCATATACTCCAGGAGACGCCACCTAGCGTCAAAGGTCTGGCCTCCAGCGATGGTGCTGATGAGCCGAGAAACTTGGGGATACAAATGAATAGCAACCGATGGTCTAAAGGCAAGCCGGATTCGTACTATGCGCTGCAGTCCCAGAAGCCGAACGTCTCCACATTCATCGTTGGAGCTCTGGCTCTGGCTTCCACAGCATTGGGCGCTGCCAACGGCGGAGTGGGCGGAGCGTTGATTTTTTTGGCCATCTTTGCCGCGCTCACCGGCCTCTACGTCGCAGCCACGGGACGTCGGTCATGGGCACGGTTGCCGGGCAGCCGGAAAGTTGGCGGCGTCGTTCTTGCTGGCTCTCTAGTGCTCTTCGTCATCGGCGGCATGACGCTGCCGCCCCGGTCGGCAGAGAGTCTTGCTGCCCAGGCGGCATCAGAGAACGAAAAACGAGCAGCAGAAGCAGAAGCGTCCGGCGCCGCCTCCTCGTCACCGTCCCCCTCCGCCGTTCCCTCCCCCACGCCGTCGCCATCGCCCTCACCGAAGGACACGGGCGAACCGCTGGACCCGGAGAACGTCACGGAACTTGCCGGGGGGATCAGCTTCACCGCACCGAAGAGCCAACCGGCCTACGCCACCAAAGCACTGGCCCTTCTCGCCGTCCTATCCGTCAAGGAAGCATCGTCTTCATCCGGATACGGCGCCCGGGTCAGCTTCGGTCAGGCGTGGGCAGATGTGGACCGGAACGGGTGCGACACCGGAACGATATCCTCAAACGCGACCTGACCGACGTCGTTTTCACCGCCAACTCGACCTGCAGGGTGGAGAGCGGTACCCTAGCCGACCCTTACACAGCTACGACCATCCACTTCCAAAGAGGCCCCGAAACCGGCAGCAATGTTCAGGTGGACCATGTGGTCGCGCTGGGTGACGCCTGGAAGAAGGGTGCTCAGCAGCTCACCGGCGTGCAGCGCATGGCCTTTGCTAATGATCCCCTGAATCTGCAGGCGACGGACGGGCCGATTGACGTGCAGAAAGGTGACAGCGACGCCGCCACATGGCTGCCGCCGAACAAGGACTACCGCTGCGAGTACGTGGCCCGTCAGATTTCCGTCAAGGCCACCTATGACCTGTGGGTGACTCAGGCGGAGCACGATGCCATGGCAACCGTCCTGCGGGATTGCGCCGGTCAGTTGGTTCCGACCAACGAGAAGGAGGTCGCGGTGGTCGCGTCCGCCGACCAGGCCGCAAACGACGCGGCCAAAGCAGCCGTCGTGGTCCCCGAACCCGCGGCACCCGCGCCAGCACCCACCTACGTCGCACCGGCTCCCGCACCGTTCGTAGCGCCTGTCCCTGCCCCCGCGCCGGCGCCGGCGCCGGCGCCGGCTCCGTACGTGCCCCCGGCACCGGCTGCTGCCCACTACGCTAACTGCGCCGCGGTCAGGGCTGCCGGGGCAGCACCGATTCGGATCGGACAGCCAGGCTACAGCCGTTCACTCGACCGCGATGGCGACGGAGTGGGCTGCGAGAAGTAGAGGCCGTCGAGGCCAGCGAGGGATCCCACCGTGCCTGGACTGCGGGTTCCCCTGTTCGTCGCCGGGCGGGAGCAGTTGGTCATCGGGCCCCGGGTGCCGCCCATAGGATGAGGCATGGACTTTGAGGACACGCTCTGGACGGTTTTAGGGGCCGGGCTGGTTCTGCTGATGCTCGTTGACGTCTTTCGTACGCTGCTTTATCCGCACGGTTCCGGTCCTGTGGGCCGGTCGATCATGCGTGCGTTCTGGCTGGTGTCGAGAAAGCTGCGGGGCCGCGGCTCCATCATCGCAGCGCCCCTGGCCATGGCCGCCGTCATCGGCGCCTGGGCCGGCCTCGCGGCCATCGGCTGGGCCCTGCTGTATCTGCCCCATCTGACCACCGGATTTGTCCACGGACCCGGGGTGCCGCAGCAGCGCGACTTCGCCGAAGCGCTCTACATCTCCTTGGTGACGCTTTCGACCGTGGGGTTCGGCGAAATCGTGCCGGCGCATCCGCTGCTCAGGCTGGTTGTGGCCCTTCAGGCCGTCACGGGTTTCGGGTTGCTGACAGCAACGGTCACCTGGATCCTGCAAATGTACCCGGCCCTCAACCGCCGCCGGGCCCTCGCCCACGAGCTGAACCTGTTCAGGGAGGCTGCCGGTCCTGCGGGTCTCTTGTCCTTGGACCCCCGGCATGCTGCCGGGCTGCTGGAGTCCATGGCCGGCAACGTGGCTCTGGTGAGCATAGATCTGCTGGCGTTCCACGAAACCTATTACTTCCGTGAAGTCGAGCAGCGCGGCTCCCTGCCGGACACAGTCGCCTACGCCCAGGAGTTGGCATCCCAGGCCCAGCTCAGCGAGAACCCTGAACTCCAGTTCGCCGGGCGGATGCTCCACGCGGCGCTGGACGGACTCGCAGACGTTCTTCGCGGCAAGTTCGGGCATTCAGGCAAGACCTCTTCAGATGTCTTCGACAGCTACGAGCTGCACCACCGGCACCTGCCGGGCGGGGAACCGGACACGCACTAGCGTCCTGGCCATCGCCGAACCTACCATTTTGCTCGCTCCATGAGCTGGGTAAACAAGGCCATCAGTGGCGGACCGGCCAGTGCCAGAAGGACCGCGATCCCAACGACCGACAGCAGGACGAAGATCACCCACCCCTTTGCGTTTCCGCGTTCTGGATGGTCGTCGCCGGAAGGGTTTTTCTGCCGCCGCAACGACAAGACGTCGGGTTGCCCTGACACCCTGCTGAACGCCAAGGCCAGCAGAGTTTGCGTGATTTTGCGGCTCTTCACGATGCAGTCCTTCCACGTACCTCGGAGCCCTCGGGCCCATGCGAAGCCCGGGGCTCGCATTCTCGTCCTACGTGCTTTGGGTTTCCTTGAGTCCAGGGGACGTGACAGAGTGCTGCCATGACAGCCTTCAGTCACTCCGATGACCTTCAGGGCGCAGAATTCACCGACGTGAATCTGCGGGGAGCCCGGTTCGTCCGGTCCGATCTTTCCAGCGCCGTAATGCGCGGGGTGGACGTGACGGGGGCCGATATCGACGCTCCGTGGCTGTTCGACGGCGGCGGCTTCCTGCGCGTCAACGGCGTCGACGTGGCGCCTTTTGTCGACGCCGAACTCAACCGCCGCTTTCCCGGCCGAGCCGAACGGCGCGCTCCAGATCCGGAAGGTCTACGTGCGGCATGGGAGACGCTGGAGCGTTCCTGGCAGGCCACGGTTGAGCGGGTAGCCGCGCTGCCGGCCGGAGCAGTCGAGATCTCGGTGGACGGCGAGTGGTCCTTCACCCAGACGCTGCGGCACCTGGTCATGGCCACCGACACCTGGCTTCGCAAAGCGGTCCTGCAGATCGAGCAGCCCTACCACCCGATTGGTCAGCCGAATGTGGAGTACGGGACGGACGGATACGACACGTCGGTCTTCGCGACGGTTGCACCGTCGTATGCCGAAGTACTCGAGGTCCGGGCAGGCCGGCAGGCCATGGTGCGCGGCTACCTCGCCGCCGCGACCCAGGAACGGCTGTCCCACGAGCGCCGGAACCCCTGGGCCCCGGAAATGCCGGTGACAGTCCTCTCTTGCCTGCACACGATTCTCAACGAGGAGTGGGAGCATCTTCGCTACGCCATCCGTGACCTCGACGCGATCGCGGCGGGGCCGCACGCCTGAACACCGGGTCGCCGAGACGGGGCGGCGATGAAGAGTTCACCCGGGGTCCAGTTCCCCGAACACGGCAGTCCATGTCGCATCCCTAGGGTTATCGGGTCGCCGGCGCTGCGCCGGCAACGATCACACCCAGGAGGAACCATTCCCATGCGCACAGTCCTGACTGCCGCGGCCGCCGCCGCGCTCATCGCTGCCCTGGCGGGCCCCGCCGTCGCCGCTTCAAACCCCGAAGCCGGATCGCCGTCGTCGAACGCCGCCGGAGCGGCCGCCGACAAGGCACCCACCAGCATCAAGACCAACGAAAGCAACGGTTCCTTCGACTTGCAGGCGCACCGGGGAGGCCGCGGCGAGTGGACCGAGGAATCCCTGGCCGCCTTCCGCAACTCCCTGAAGCTGGGCGTGACCACCCTGGAACTGGACACCCACCTGACCAGCGACGGCAAGATCATCGTCTGGCATGACGACACCATCCAGGCGGACAAATGCCAGGACACGGCCCCGGCCGCGCCGGGCGACGCCGCCTTCCCGTATGTCGGGGACCGGGTCGCCGAGCTCTCGCTCGCCCAGATCAAAACCCTCGACTGCGGGTTCACTCAGCTCAAGGGGTTCCCGGAGCAGGACGTGATCGAGGGCAACCGGATCGGCGAGCTCAAGGACGTGTTCGGGCTGGTCCGCGACGCCGACGCCAAAAAGGTCCGCTTCAACATCGAAACCAAGGTGGAGGACGGGAAGTCCGGCGGCGAGGGCATGGTGGCCCTGACCAAGGCAGTGGTCGCGGAGATCCAGGGCTCCGGCATGGCGGAGCGCACCACGGTGCAGTCGTTTGACTGGTCCTCGCTGAACCTGACCAAGCAGATCGCCCCGGAGTTGCCGCTCGTCGCCCTGTCCAGCGGCGACGCCTGGCTCGAGGTGGGTAAGCCCGGCGCCAGCCCCAACCTCGGCGGCATCGATATCGACACCTATGGCGGCTCCCTCGCCAAGGCCGCAGCGGCCCAGGGCTACGACGCCGTCTCCCCCGCCTTCCGCTCCGTCACCCCGGCGATGATCGCCGAGGCCCACGAGCTCGGGCTGCCGGTGATCCCGTGGACCGTCAACACCGCGGCGGACATGAACCGGCTGATGGACCTCGGCGTGGATGGCATCATCACCGACTACCCCACCCGTCTGCGCACCGTGATGGAAGAGCGCGGACTGAAGCTGCCCAAGGCTTACGCACCGAAGGGCTGACAACAATTCGATGACGGTAGCAGTCAGGCGTACAGGTGTGATCCCACCCGGGCGCCTGACTGCTATCGTGGGCATCACAGAGTGTTTGGCCGTTCATCGAGGAGCACCCATGGCGCGCACACCCAGGACTGCCGACGACAGCATTCGCCGTCTTCGCCCGTATAACCTCGTAGCCGGCTCTCTGCACCTCGTCCAGGCCATCGGCTTTGCCATCATCCTCACCATGCTGAGCACGCAGGTGACTTTCGGGGTGACGGCGGACTACCTGGCGGGCCCTCCCGGCTTCCCCGTTCCACCTGAGCGCGTGGAGCTCTTTGCCGTCAATGTGGGTGCCGGTGTTGTCGTGTTCCTCGCCCTCTCAGCGCTCTTCCACTTCGCCGTCGCGTCGCCCCTTTTCTTCCCGCGCTACGGTGCCGGGCTCAGAGCGAACCACAACTACTTCCGCTGGGTCGAGTACGCGCTTAGTTCCTCCGTAATGATCTGGCTCATCGCCCAGACAACAGGCATCACCGATATCGCCGCCCTGATCTCACTCTTCGCCGCCAACGCCGCGATGATCGGTTTCGGGGCACTGCAGGAAAAATACGAGAAACCCGGCAGCGGCAATTTCCTGCCCTTCGTCCTGGGGTCACTGGCCGGGGTGGTGCCCTGGATCGTGATCCTGATCTATTTCCTTTCCCCCGGATCGACGAGCACGGTGGGGCCGCCAGCCTTCGTCTACGGCATCATCATCTCGCTGTTCCTGTTCTTCAACACTTTCGCGATTAACCAGTGGCTCCAATACCGCCAGGTGGGGCCATGGCGTGACTACCTCTATGGCGAACGGGTGTACATCACTCTCAGCCTCATCGCCAAGACCGCCCTCGCATGGCAGGTGTTCTCGGGCGCCATCATCCCGGCGCTGACCAACTGAGGCAGCATGCAGGTCCCCACCATTGTCTGGATATTCACGATCATCGGAATAGTGGGCCTGCTGGCCTTCGATTTCTTTTTCCACGTCCGCAAGGCCCATACCCCCACCCTTCGCGAATCGGCCATCTGGTCATCGATCTACGTCGGCGCGGCCCTCCTCTTCGGCGTCGGTGTCCTGATGTTCGGCGGCGTGGACATGGGCACGGAGTACTTCGCCGGCTACGTCACGGAGAAGGCTCTCTCCGTTGACAACCTCTTCGTCTTCCTCATCATCATGGCCAGCTTCCGGGTCCCCCGCGCCGACCAGCAGAAGGTGCTGCTCTTCGGAATCGTCTTCTCCCTGATCGCCCGGACGGCGTTCATTTTCCTCGGCGCTGCCCTGATCAACAGCTTCTCCTGGGTGTTTTACATCTTCGGCCTCATCCTGCTGCTCACCGCCGGCAACCTGCTCCGGCCCCACTCTCACGACGACGACTCCGACCCTCTGGTGGTCCGCCTCGCCAAGAAGTTCCTCCCCGCATCCTCGCACTACGACGGCGACAAGCTTTTCACGGTCGAAAACGGCAAACGCGTCCTTACCCCGATGCTCCTGGTGATGGTGGCCATCGGCGGAACAGACATCCTGTTCGCGCTGGACTCCATTCCGGCGATCTTCGGCCTGACCCAGAACGTCTATGTGGTCTTCACAGCCACCGCGTTCTCCCTGATGGGCCTGCGTCAGCTGTTCTTCCTCATCGACGGCCTGCTGGACCGGCTCATCTACCTTTCCTACGGCCTCGCCGCCGTGCTGGGCTTCATCGGCGTCAAACTCGTCCTGCACGCCCTCCACGAGAACACCCTGCCGTTCATCAACGACGGCGAACACGTCACCGTCCTCGAGATCAGCACCGGCGCCTCACTCCTGGTGATTCTCGGAGTCCTCACTTTCACCGTCCTGGCGTCCATCTTCAGCCCCAAGGGCAAGGCGAAGAACGCCGTCTCGGGAGCTAAGCGGCACGCCACGGACTACCTGGACCTCAACTACGAGACCGACATAACGGAGCGGGAACGCATCTTCGCCAAGATGGTCAGCGAAGAAGAGCAGCTCCGGGCCCTGCCGGAGAAATACAAGCGGCTTATCCACCACGAAACCGAGTTCAAGGACCTGATCCACCGCGCCCACGCCGAGCACGACGACGCCCTGCAGCGGGAGGCCCAGCGCTAGGCCACTGCCGCGCACACGGAACAAAAGGCTGTCCGCGTTCCCTCTGGAACGTGGGCAGCCTTTCAGTTTGTTGCCGGAATGACCTTGGGCGGTTCCGTGCCGATCGGGAAACCTGCAGACTGGAACAAGCGCGCCGCCTAAACCCCTGGGAGAACTATGAGCACCGCCCCGCCCGTTGTGGTCTTTGACGTCAACGAGACCCTTTCCGATATGTCGGCCCTCGGGCAGCGGTTCAGCGACGTTGGGGTGCCTGCCGAACTGGCCAAGCTCTGGTTCGCTACTCTGCTGCGCGATGGTTTCGCCCTCACAGTCAGCGGCGATAATGCATCGTTTGCGGACATCGGAGCCGACGTGCTCCGCCGGCTTCTCACCGGCACGGAGCTTGACCGCCCCCTCGACGCCGCTGTGGACCACGTCCTGAACGGCATGGCCGGGCTGGCGGTGCATCCGGACGTTCCTGACGGAATCCGGGCACTCTCCGCTGCCGGTTTCCGGCTGATCACCCTGAGCAACGGATCGGCCCGCATCGCCGAGAAGCTGTTCAGCGAGGCGGGAATCCGGGATCGGTTCGATGTGCTCCTCTCCGTCGAAGATGCCCCCTGTTGGAAGCCTGCCCGGGCCTCCTACGACTACGCTGCTGCAGCCGCCGGGACGGAGCCCGCCGGGATGCTGCTGGTGGCCGTCCATCCCTGGGACATCCACGGCGCAGCCCGCGCGGGGTTGCGCACGGCCTGGCTGAACAGGAACGGTGAACCCTACCCGCAGCACTTCCGGGCCCCGGATATCACCGTGACCGCCCTGACCGACCTTCCGGCGGCCCTGGCAGCAGAGCTCTGAATCGTTCAGCAGCCAAAAAATGCTACGGTGCTGGACCTTCAGCTCCTCTGCTCCCGCCACAGCAGCGACACGACAAACACCACCGACCCGAGTCCCAGCATCACCAGCACCATGAGCGCCCAGTTGGCCTGGGTGACGCCTGTGCCGTAGAAGATCCCGATCAGCACGGTGGCGGTGATGGCCCCGAGGTAGCGGCAGGTCTGGAAGATCCCGGCAGCCACCCCGCGTTCCTCCGGCCGGGTGGACAGGTACATGCCCTGGCTCGACGCGATGCTGACCACCCCGTAGGGCACGCCCAGCAGGGCGGTCATAGCGATCACCAACGGAACGGCCAACGACCCCGTCAGGAGCCACATGGTGCCCGACGCCACAATGAGCAGCACGACGCCGGCGACCAGCACCGGCTTCACCCCGAAGCGGTCGATCGCGCGGACCGCGGCCGGCGTGACCACCACCGACATCGCCGCCAGCGGCAGCATCAGCAGGCCCACGACGCCGGGCGCGTAGCCGCCGGCTTCCTGCAGCAGCTGCGGCAGGCCAAAGAACGCGAAATAGTAGACGCCGTTGAACAGCGCAAAGCCGAGGTAGACCAGCAGCAGCGGCCGGTTCCGGCCCAGCAGCCGCAGGTCCAGGAACGGCGGGGCAAAGCGCAGTTCGCGCCCCACGAAGAGCGCGGCGAGCAGCGTGCCTGCGCCGAGCAGCCACCAGCGGTAGCCGGGCACCACGTTGAGCAGCGCCATCATCACCAGCACCAGCGAGCCGGTGAATGCCAGAATGCCGGGGATGTCCGAGTCCCGCAGCAGGTCCGCGGCACGGCCACGCTCCCGCTCCTCATCTGCCGGCGCGAATTGCCGGACCAGGACGATGGCGGCCAGGGCCAGCGGGACGTTGATCAGGAACAGGGCCTCCCAGCCGACGAAGCCCACTAAAAGCCCGCCCACCACCGGCCCGACGGCGGCGGCCGAGGTGTTGGCCATCTGGATCCGGCCCAGCGGCCGGGTGGATTTCACCTGCGCGAGCTTTGCCAGGGCACCGACCATCACGACCGCGCTCGGGTAGGCAGTCGCTGTCCCGAGGGCCATAAACGCGCGGGCCACGCAGAGCACGGCGAAGTTCGGCGCGAAGGGTGCCACCGCGCAGGTCACGGCCACGAGCGCCATGCCGACGATGAACAGCCGCCGTGGCCCGAACCGGTCCGCCAGCCGGCCCATCAACGGCTGGCCCGCCGCGGAGGTGAGATAGAAGGAGGTGATCACCCAGGTGACGGTGGCGACGTCGAGCCCGAAGTCCGCACGCAGCACCACGAGGGCCACGGCGATCATGGAAGAGTTCAGCGGATTCAAGGCCGTGCCCAGGCTGAGGCCTGCGACGGCCAGGCCGGTCCGGGGAGAGTTGCTCACGGCAACAGTCTGTCCCAGGGGCCCGGGAAAAATCGAACCGGACCGGCCACCGCGGGCCTTAGAGGACCTTGGAAAGGAACGCCTTGGTCCGGTCATGCTGCGGAGCGCCCAGGACCTGCCGGGGCGGGCCGGCCTCCACCACGACGCCTTCGTCCATGAATACCAGCGTGTCTGCCACTTCGCGGGCGAACCCCATCTCGTGGGTCACCACGATCATGGTCATGCCGCTCTTGGCCAGTTCCTTCATGACGTCCAGCACCTCGCCCACAAGCTCCGGGTCCAGGGCGCTGGTGGGCTCGTCGAAGAGCATCAGCTTCGGGTCCATGGCCAGGGCGCGGGCGATGGCGACGCGCTGCTGCTGCCCGCCGGACAGGTGCGCCGGATACGCGTCGCCCTTGTCCCCCAGGCCCACCCGCTCCAGCAGTTCCATGGCACGGGCCGTGGCTTTGGCCTTGGAGATTCCCTTTACCCGCATGGGCGCCAGGATGATGTTCTCCACCGCGGTCAGGTGCGGAAAGAGGTTGAACCGCTGGAAGACCATGCCGATTTCCTGGCGTTGGAAGGCCGCTTCCTTGAGTTTGAGCTCGTAGAGCTTGTCGCCCTTTTGGCGGTAGCCCACCAGCTGCCCGTCAACCGACAGCCGGCCGCCGTCCACCCGTTCGAGGTGGTTGATGCACCGCAGGAACGTGGACTTGCCCGAACCGCTGGGGCCCACAATGCACAGCACCTCCCCGGAGTCGACTTCGAGGCTGATGCCGCGCAGCACCTTGTTGGTGCCGAAATTTTTGGAGACCCGCTCCGCAAGCACCATCGGCGCGTCCGTCATCCTTTTCCTCCAAAATCAGTGCCGAGCGGGGTGCCGGGCGTGCCGGGACCTGCCGCCGGTGCCTGGCCCGGCGTCGCCGGTTCCTTGTCCGTCTTGACCCGCCCGGTGCCGCGGGAGAACCGCTTCTCAATGAAGTGTTGCCCCACCATCAGGACCGAGGTGAACAGCAGGTACCAGAGGGACGCCACAATCAGCAGCGGCACCGGGGTGAACGTCACCGCGGAAATCCCGCGGGACACCCCGTACAGGTCGATGCTCAGCGGAATCGCGGCCACCAGGGACGTGGTTTTGAGCATCGAGATCACCTCATTGCCGGTAGGCGGAATGATGATTTTCATGGCCTGCGGGACCACGACGAACCGCATCGTCTGACCCCAGGACATGGCCAGCGCCGTCGACGCCTCCTCCTGGCCCTCATCCACGGACAGCAGCCCGGCACGCACGATCTCGGACATGTACGCGGCCTCGTTGAGGGCCAGCCCGATCACGGCGGTGATGAACAGGTTGGTGAAGACCTCATTCGGAATGGTGACCCACGGCGTCGTGAACGGAATCCCCAGCGTGAACACCGGATAGATCAAGGACACAATCCCCCAGAAAACCAGCTGGACGTAGACCGGGGTGCCGCGGAAAATCCAGATGTACAGCCAGGCGATGCTCTTCAGCACCGGGTTCGGCGAGAGCCGCATGATGGCCAGCAGCAGTCCAATGACGATCGCGCCGATCATCGCGTAGATGGTCAGCCACAGCGTCACCCACGCCGCCTGGCTGATCCGCCGGTCAAAGATGTACTTGCCGACGTCGGGCCAGCCGAAGTCCGGGCGCTGGGCGGCGTCCAGCACAAACACCGCCAGCCCGAGGACCAGGACCACCGCCACCGCGTTCCGCCAGGGGTGGCGCAGCGGGATGGCGACGATCGCTTCCGCCGGGGCGTCGTCAGCGTGGTGTTTCCTGCTGGCCGACGGCGTCCCGCCGGGTTCCGCTTCCAGCATCCGGCCGGGTTCAGGCTCGCTCATGGGCTATCACCCTTTGGCTGCCACGTTGAGGTCCGCCGTCTTAACTCCGCCGGCTTCCACGCCCCACTTGGACAGGATCTTGGTGTAGGTGCCGTCGTCGATCAGTGACTGGAGCGCCTTCTGCAGCACCGGGGTGAACTCGCTGCCCTGGGCCACGGGGATGCCGTAGGGCGCCACTTCGAAGGCGTTGCCGGCGGTCTGCAGCTTGTCCTTGGTCTTGGAGATGGCGTAGAGGGTCACGGGCGAGTCGGCACTCATGGCGTCGACCTGTCCCACCACCAGGGCGTTGGTGGCCTGGTCCTGCGCGTCGTACTTGAAGATGGTGATGGCGGGCTTGCCGGCGTCGGTGCAGGCCTTGGACTTGGCGGGCACTTCGTGGGTGTCCTCGTATGTGGTGGCCTGGACGGCGACCTTGAGCCCGCAGGCGTTCTCGGGGTCCACGGTCTTGCCCTTCGGCGCGGCCCACTGGATTCCGGCGGAGTAGTAGTTGACGAAGTCCACCTGCTTTTCGCGTTCCAGCGTGTCGGTGAAGGAGGACATGCCCATGTCGTCCTTGCCGGCGCGCACGGCGGGCAGGATGTTGTCGAACGTGCCGATATCGAAGTTGACCTTCAAGCCCATGACCTTGCCCAGGGCGTTGGTGAGGTCCACCGACCAGCCTGCCGGCGCACCGTTATCGTCCTTGAACTCGTTAGGCGGGTAATTGTTGGCCATGCCGACGTTCAGGACGCCTGCGCTCTTGATTTTCTCCGGGAGCATCGCGGCGATGGAGTCGCTCTTTTGCACGTCGATGGCGTCCGCGGTTCCGGATGCGCCGCCGGATGCTCCGCCGGTGGCGGCGGGTTCGCTGTTGTTGACGCAGCCGGAGAGCGAAAGCGCTGTGGCGACGGTGAGGACGGGGAGTAAGTATCGGGTGCGCATGATGTCCTTAGCTGTTCACATACTCTGGCCTCCCGCGACTCTGCGGGAGGGTATTGGCTGCCTGCTTGGTCAGAACTCATTCAGTAAGGTCACTGTACGCCGGAGCCGGACCGCCGGAATGCCGCCCACGCCCCCAGGCCAGTTCCCGGAGCCGGACCAGATCAAGTTCGGGCTGGTCGGGCAGGACTCCCGGCCGGTTCCGCGGCACCAGCACCCGCAGGGCGCCGGGTTCGATGGTGCACCGCACCGGGGTGGCGAACAGCAGCGCCTCTCCGTCCACCCCGACCGGAATCTCGGGTACGTCGGCGTCGACCACCACTTCCTCCGCGGTGCGTTGGATCAGGCCGCGTTTGGAGGCCCGGTGCAACAAGCCAACGGCCTTCCGGGGGCTGATGACAGAGAGCGTCACCGCGCCGAGCACGCCCCGGTCCAGCCGGGTGCGGCGGCCCAGGCCGGCGAGGTCGTGGCTGCCGTAGGGCCCATTGCTGACCAGCACAGCCTGGGGCCCGTCCACGGTGACGCCGTCGAGGTTGACCCGCAGGCGTGCACCCCTGTCGCCCTGGATCAGGTCCGGAAGCATTTGCAGCACGGTACCGGCTTTGTCGTTGCGGTACTCCGGGCTCTGCACCACCTCGGCGTAGACCCCGAAGGAGGAGTTGTTCACGAACGTGCGGCCGTTGATCCTGCCCAGATCGACGTGCAGTTCCACCCCGTCACGGAGCGCCTCAAGGCCGGTGACGGGATCCTCCCGGTCCAGGCCGAGGTCCAGGGCGAAGTGGTTGCGGGTGCCGGCGCTGATCACCAGGAACGGTAGATCATGTTCGGCAGCGATGCCGGCGACCAGCGCCTGGGTACCGTCACCGCCGGCGACACCGAGCAGATCGGCTCCCCGCGCCACCGCGTCCCGGGCCAGGGCCGCGACGTCCACCCTGCCCGGTCCCTGAAGCAACGCCACCTCGGCGCCGAGTTGTTCCGCCTTCCGCTGCAGATCGAACTTCACCACCTTGCCCCCGCCGGCACGCGGATTCATCACCACAAAAGGATGCCGCACCGCCGGCGCGGGGTGCTCAACCACCTGTAACTCCGCCCGGTGCTCCCGGAGGGCGGCCCGCGCGCAGACCAGCGCCCCAAACACCAGCGCCAGCGTGAGGACGATTTCCCACAGCAACCCGGCCTGGATGAAGAGAAACAAAACCACCAGCGGAGCGAGCCCTGCCAGCGCCAGCGCACCCCAGCGCAAGGCACCACGGTTGGTCAGGAACCAGTAGATCCCGGCGAGGGTCATCACGATGCCGCCGGCACCGGTGAGCAGGAGCGCAACAATCCCCGCTACACCGGCAGACACCAGCAGGACCGCCGCTGCGCACAAAACCGCGGCGAAGGCGGCCCGAGCCCACCACCGCCGGGTCTGCTGGATCCGGTCGAAAGGAATGACAGTCATGTGCTGCTCCTTGCTGCAATCCGGGACCGCCTCCGTTTGCCCCCGCCGGCCTCCGCGGGTGAGCCGTCAGGTCCTAATTTTCGCGACGGTCATCAGGATCGCCGAGTCCTCTTCCGCTTCCAGGCTGTGCAGCCCGTCCGGCACGATCAGGAGGTCACCGCTCTTTCCCTGCCAGGACTCATCGCCGGAGCGGAGCCGGACGCACCCGCGGAGCACAAACACCGTGGCCTCGCCGGGATTCTGGTGCTCGCTGAGCTGGGTCCCGGCCCGGAACGCCATCACCGTCTGGCGGAGGGTCTTTTCATGGCCGCCAAAGGCAGTGTCAGCCGCACGTCCGCTGGGTGCCGCCACGGCAGCCGCCATCTGCTGACGGGCAAGGGCGTCGAGCGATATCTTCTGCATGGGCTTACCCTACTCAAAAACCCGCCCGCTGCCGAGGGCCCTGATCCCCGGAGAAACAGCTGGGCGGGTCAGTACGCCACGTCGAAGTCCTTGAATTCACCGGTGGCCCGGGAAATGGTTTCGTCCACGCTGTCCACCCGGCCCGGCGCGTCCGGCGAGCGCAACCAGCGGCGGAACTCCAGCACCACCGGCTGGGCACCCTCGGCGGCGATAGCCACCGTGCCGTCGTCGTTGTTCCGTACCGTTCCGGTCAGCCCCAGTTCCCCGGCCTTGCGCACCGTCCAGTAGCGGAACCCCACGGCCTGCACCACGCCAGCCACCCGCGCCGTCAGCCGGACCATCTCGCCGGGATCGTTTCTCGGAAACTCAGCCATGCTCCCAATGTAGCGTCCGGCACCGAGGCCGCCACCGGGCACTGGCTGGGTTTTCCACATAGGGACCTTCGCCCCTAACCTTTCCGGAACGCTGCGGAAAGGATAGTGGGGTGCGCTGCGGTGAAGGTGTCGAGCAGACGGCATGGCACATGGAGGTGCCGCGTCTTCCCGCGGTGCTGCATTACGGGAGGGACATCACCATGGCAGGACAATTCGAAATCTTCACGGACGCGGAGGCAAACGTCCGTTTCAGGCTCCTCGGCCCCGACGGTACGGTACTGGCGGTTTCCAAGGCGTACGAGGACAAACGTGCGGCAGCGGAAGGCATCATGGCAGTCCGCGAGTGCGCCGGCACGGGCCTGATCAAAGAAGTCCGCTCCAACGCCTGGGGCGGCACTGGCACCAACAGGCCCGGCTTGCCCACCCCGGCTCACCGCCGGCACCGCCACGTTCCCGCCGTCTAAACGGCGGGATCGCCGGCAACGCCACGTTGCCGGCGGCTACAGGGCGGGATCGCCAGCGCTGAACGGCGCGACCGCATTCCGGCGATTCGCGACGATCGCATAAGAACCGGAACCAACACCACCGACAAACTCCAAGACCCGGAGCGGGTTGCCTGGCAGGCGGCCCGCTTTGTCGCTAACCACTACTTGTCCGCTGTTCCTATTTGTCCGCTGCTCCCCTGGCCGGGCGCAGGGATGTGATCATGGTCCGGACGTCCCGGTACTCGGGGGTGGACGCGTACAGCCTGGCCTTCTCCAGATAGGGCAGCGAGGAATCCCCGGGCGTCTGGTTGGACTCCGGGTTATAGGTCCCGCCGAAGAAGGCGCCGCTGGGCGGCCAGAGGAACAGGTGGAACATGGGGCACGCCGTATCACCGGACTCCTCCGGGAGCATGGTGATGCCGAACGCGGCAACAGTGGACTGCGTGGACACCGTGCCGGTGTCCGCACCCCGGGACTCGAAGACGTACCGGGGTACTCCGCCGTCGGCGCCCCCGGCCTCTGCGAGCGCGAGCATCGGCGCGGCGTCGTAGACCTCGTACGGGGACTTGTCGCGGCATTCCGACCCCGTGACGATGCTGGTCCGTAGCCCTGCCACCAACGTCCCCGCCGGGTTCAGCACGTCGACGAAATCCCCGGTGAGCGCGCCGCCGGGATCCTTGACGGTCCAGCCCGCAGGGTAGTCAAACGACAAGTCTCCGCTGGTGGTGGTGAACGTCCTCCAGCCCGACGGCGGGCCCTCTGGCGCGGGTGTCGAAGCGGCCGGCCCGGGTGACGGGGAGACGGCCGGCGTTGCGCTGTCCGTCGTTGTCCTATCCGGCGGGGTGGTACTTGGCGACGCCGGAACACAGGCCGTCATCAATAAAACCAAGCCAAGAGCGGCGCCCGCACGGGTGCACCGGAGGCCGCCGGGCAAGGCCGGCCGCCTCACGTCATGGCTTCCCGGCAGGCCGCAGGGACATGATCGCCTGCTTGACGTTCTTGTACTCGGGGGTCTCCTTGTAAGCCTCGGGGATATCCACATGCACGGGACCGCCCGGTGTGGCGTCCATGGGATCGTACGCGCCACCGAACATGGCACCGCTGGGCGGCCACGTGAAGAAGTGGAAGATGGGGCAGGCCGTATCTCCGGTGGGCTCGGGCGCCGAGGTAATGCCGTAGGCGAAAGTGAGGGTCGGCCCGGGGTTACCTGCTGCCGGGTCACCGCCGGTCTCCTCCGGGCTATCCGAAGCAGAGGCATCCGCGGCCGGGTCCGCCGAGGCATCCGCGGCCGGGTCCGCCGAGGCATCCGCGGCCGGGTCCGGGCCAGGTTCCTCCGCAGCCGGGTCCGTAACATCCGCCGCAGGGTCCGCACCTGGTTCCTCCAGTGCATCCGCGGCCGGGTCACCTGCCGCAGGGTCACCTGCCGCAGGGTCATCCGCCGCAGGGTCATCTGTTGCCGGATCCGCCTCAACCGGTTCGGTGCGGCCCTCGTAAACGAAGCGCGGCGTTATCCCGCCCTGGGCCAGGGCCGGGACAGGTGCGGAGTCGTACACCATGAAGGGAGACTTCTCAGTGCACTCGGCCCCCACGACCATGTTGGTCCGCAGCGAGGCCATGGTCTTCCCGTAGTCACTGATCAGATCGACGGCGATCCCGCCCTCGGCAGGCTCATCTGCCGGGTCCTTGACGGTCCATGTCTCCGGATAGTCAAACGCGAGGGTGCCATCCGACGTCGTATGTGTCTTCCAGCCCGCCGGTACCGTGGCGGCCGGCGCCGTGGTGCCGTCCGCCGACGTGGGCGTGGCCGGCGTGGCACTGGATGATTGCGGGACTGCCGTCGCCGTCGACGGTGGCGGGGAACTGGTAGCAGGTGCGGCCGGCGTCGACCCGCACCCGGCGAGAACAGCAGCGGCGCAGAAAGCGGAAATGACTGTGGTGAACGACGCTGTCCGGCGCATGGCACTCTCCCCCGAAAAAACAAAGTGGTTGGACCATTCTCAGGGGTTTACGCGCGGAAACAAAGGCCTTTAGACCCTTGGCACTCATCCCGGGCGGAACGCGGAGACCGGGCGTTCCGGCCGTGACGCTACCCACGTTGGGTCCCTGCAATTTCAATTGGCCACGGAACCTTGCTAGAGCTTAACTAATGCAAGACCTCCTCGATCCCGCCCTGCCTTTCCTCGCCCCCGCTCTCGCCGTTGCCTTCGCCGTGGCCGTGGGACTCCTCGCGTCCTGGCTGGTGCGCCGGATTGTGCTCCAACTCAACCGCAACCAGCCCGCCCTCCGCGAGACCTCCCGGGTGGCGCGCCTGCCGTTGCGCCTGGCGCTCTGCCTGATCGGGGTCCGGATCGCCCTAAGCCTCACCACCGACGACGCCGACTGGCGCCGCACCGTGGACCACGCCCTCCAAATTGCGCTCATCGGCTCTATTGCGTGGCTGGCCATCGCGGTGGTCCTCATCATCGAGACGATGGTGCTGACCCGCTACCGGGTGGACGTGGCGGACAACCGGCGCGCCCGCCGGCTCCGCACCCAGGTGATCCTGGCCCGGCGGATCGGCACTGCCCTGATCGCCCTCGTGGCGCTGGGCATCGCGATGCTGACCTTCCCCGCCATCCAGGCCCTCGGCGCCGGGCTGCTGGCCTCCGCCGGTGTCATCTCGATTGTCGCCGGCCTCGCCGCGCAGACCTCCCTAGTCAATGTTTTCGCCGGCATCCAGCTGGCTTTCACCGACGCGATCCGGGTGGACGACGTTGTGGTGGTTCAGAAGGAATGGGGCCGGATCGAGGAGATCACCCTGACCTACGTGGTGGTCCACATCTGGGATGACCGGCGGATGATCCTGCCCTCCACGTATTTCACCACCACCCCGTTCGAGAACTGGACCCGGCGGCAGTCCGAGGTCATGGGCACCGTGGAGTTCGACCTCGACTGGCGCGCCCCGGTGGAGGCCATGCGGGCCGAACTCAAAAAGGTCCTGGCTGGCACCGAACTCTGGGACAAACGGGTGGGCATCCTGCAGATCACCGACGCCACCGCAGGTTTCGTCCGGGTCCGCATCCTGGTCAGCGCCGCGGACAGCGCCGCGCTCTTTGACTTGCGCTGCCTGATTCGCGAGGAGCTGGTCCTGTTCCTGCAGCAGGAACACCCGAGGTCGCTCCCCCACATCCGGCTCGAATCGCTGGGCGCCGCATCGCCGGATTCCGGCGCGTCCCCCACCCCTGGGGCTTCCAACGGCTCCACGAGGCAGCCAGGCACGGTCTCCGCCGCTGACGAGCACGGCCGCCACCCGGCGGATCCGCACGATTCCCAGCTGTTCACGGGCTCCATCGAGGCGATCGAGCGTTCCAAGGCGTTTACCGGCCCGGGCGAGGACGTCTTCGAGGACCGGGACAAGACCGCCCAAAACTGAGCCAGCGTGCCGCCGGCCGGGCCGGTCGACGTGCACATAGCGCCGCCGGGCTCTTCCCTGCCCACGGGAACTGATCAATAATCAGAGGTTGGCGGTCCGGCACCGAGGCCCTCCGCCGCAGCCCGCCGGAGACGCCGAGGAGCCCCCATGACGGTAGAACAACCGACAAACGCATCCGCAGAGGCACCGGCCCGCGATTGGTTCCAGCGAGCCGTCGTCTATCAGATCTACCCGCGCAGCTTTGCCGACGCCAACGGGGACGGCATCGGGGACCTGCGGGGCATCATCAGCAAGCTGGATTACCTGCACCGGCTGGGCGTCGACGTCGTCTGGCTCTCCCCGATCTACACGTCCCCGCAGGATGACAACGGCTACGACATCAGCGACTACCGCACCGTGGACCCGATCTTCGGAACGCTCGAAGAACTGCGGGAGCTCACCGACGGGCTGCACGCCCGGGGAATGAAACTTGTCATGGACCTGGTGGTCAACCACACCTCGGACGAACATCCCTGGTTCGTGGAATCCCGCTCCTCCAAGGACAACCCGAAACGGGACTGGTACTGGTGGCGGCCGCCGCGCGACGCGTCCCCTGACGGCTCACCCGGTTCCGGGGCGGAGCCGAACAACTGGGGATCAGCGTTTTCCGGGCCGGCCTGGGAGTTTGACCAGGCCACCGGCGAGTACTACCTCCACCTGTTCTCCCGGAAGCAGCCGGACCTGAACTGGGAAAACCCGGAGGTGCGGGCTGCGGTCTACGAGATGATGAACTGGTGGCTGGACCGCGGCGTCGACGGCTTCAGGATGGACGTCATCAACTTCATCTCCAAGGACACCGCCCTGCCGGACGGGCCGATCGCCGCCGGAATGCTCTACGGCGACGGCACCCCGTTCTACATTGGCGGGCCACGGATCCACGAGTTCCTCCAGGAAATGCACCGGGAGGTGTTCGCCGGGCGCCCCGGCCCGCTGCTGACCGTCGGTGAAATGCCTGGCGTCACCGTGGACGAGGCCATCCTGTTCACCGACCCGGAGCGGGCCGAGGTGGACATGGTGTTCCAGTTTGAGCATGTTGCCCTAGACCAGGAGAACGGGAACAAGTGGCGTCCCAAGAAGCTCAAGCTCACCGACCTCAAGGCGACCCTGGGTCACTGGCAGACGGGGCTGGCGGAGCGCGGCTGGAACAGCCTCTACTGGGGCAACCACGACCAAGCCCGCGCGGTGTCGCGGTTCGGCGACGACAGCACGCACCGGGAGCTCTCCGCCAAGCTGCTCGCCGGCATCCTGCACCTGCACCGCGGCACGCCCTACGTTTATCAGGGCGAGGAACTCGGAATGACCAACATGACGTTCGGGGCCATCAGCGACTACCGGGACATCGAGGTCCTCAACCACCACCGCGAAGCCACCACCCATCTGGGCCACACCGACGCCGAGGTCCTGGCAGCGCTGGCCCCGCTGAACCGGGACAACGCCCGCACCCCGGTCCAATGGGACGCCTCGCAGCACGCAGGCTTCACCACCGGCTCGCCGTGGATCGCGGTGAACCCGAACGCCAACCACATCAACGCCGCGGCCCAGGTGGATGACCCTGACTCGGTGTACAGCTTCTACCGTAAGGTGATCGGGCTGCGGCACTCCGAGCCGGCCGTTTCGCACGGGGATTTCACCATGCTGCTGCCCCGGGACGAGCACGTCTACGCCTTCGTGCGTTCGCTGCCGGATACCAAGCTGCTGGTGCTGGGCAACTTCTCCGGCCAGGACCAGCAGGTGGCGCTCGACGGCGCCGACGTTCCGCTCGCGTGGGACAGCGCGGAACTGGTCCTGGCCAATTATCCCGCCGACGCTGCGGTTCCGCGGCTGCATCTGCGGCCGTGGGAACTGAAGGTGTTCCGCGCCGGAGCATCCCATCCGAGCTGAACCGAGTGAAGGAGCCTGCCATGACCATTCCACCGCCCTTCGAACCTGGGCCGTTCCCGCCGGAACCCGGGCCCACCACGCCCGAGCCCCCGCCCGGGAACCCGTTTCCACCGGAGCCCGGCCCGGTACCTCCGCCGGCACCCATTCCGGAGCCTGGCCCGGCACCAACCCCCGGCCCCTTTCCCGTGCCAGGACCGTTACCGGTGCCCGATCCCGGTCCGGTTCCGCCGAGCCCGGACCCCACCCGGTTCTAGCCCGGGCTTCCCGCGAGGCGTCAGACGGCTAGCTCCGCCGGCCCCGGCGTGACGCGCGAAAGTGCCCGCGACGCGCAAAAGACCCCTCGCGCCCGTATTCGGGTGTCGAGGGGTCTTTCGCGCGTCGCCAGGAAGTAAGCGTGCCGCCAGTTACAGCAGGACGATGTCGTGCGTCTGGTGGTTGTAGTGGATAACCAGCCGGCCGCCGGAGTGGTGGACTTCGTGGTTGGGGCCATCGAAGGTCCCGAAGGCGCCGTAGTTCTCGTCCCAGGAGCGGTTGAGCGCGATCTTGAAGGTGTAGGAACCGGCCGGAAGGTTTGCGGCCAGCTTCCAGAGCTGATCGACGAGGTCCAGCTCCATCTGGGATTCGTCGTACTGCGGGGCCCAGTTGGCCGGGGCACCCAGCAGGACGTTGAAGTCGCCGGCCACTGCCACCGCGGCCGGCTGCTCGATGGTCTGGGCTGCTGTTTCCGGGGCGGCGGCCGGGGTGGCTTCAGCCGCCGGAGCGGGCTCAGAAACCGGCGCAGACCCGGCGGCCAGTGTTTCTGCCGGGGCCTTGGCGGCGGGGGCTTTGCGCTTGCGGACTGCCTTGGCGACGGGAGCGACGGCTTCTTCGACCAGTTTGGCGGCCTTGCCGGCGATCTTTTCGCCGACGGAGGAGTCGTCCTTGGGTGCAGCGTCTGCAGCGGACTTGCCGGCAGGCGCCGACGGGAGGGGGGTCTCGGCCGGAACCGGGGTTCCGGCGTCGAGCGCTGCGCCGAACGCGGCGGGGTCAGCGAACGCGACGGTGGCCCGCTGGCCGTCCTCGGTGATGGTCCAGCCCGCACGGCCCTTAACCAGCCAGCCGGCCTTGACCAGCTTCGCGGTGGCGGTGGTCAGCGTCTTGTGGCCGCGCGGAATTCCGCCGCTGAGCAGTTCGCGTTCGAAATCGTTGAGCGGTACGCGGGTGATTGCCTCACCCAGCACGGCGCCGGCGTTCAGTTTCTCACCGGTCCACACGCCCTCAGCGAGCACGTCCAGTACAGTCTTCAGTCGACGGGTGGTGTTTTCGGCAGTGTTCGCGCCCATGGGTCTCCTCTAGAACAATTGATCCACCTGCATTTTGCCAAGGATCGACGAGTTTCCGCGAGTCGGGAGCGGTTAACTCTGTGTGTCGTCACCCACTATTACATCCGAACCGGGCGTCCGCGAGGATCACACACCCAGTACCCGCCAGTAGCAATACAACCTGGGGTCGGCTGCGGCCCGCCCGGGGAGCCGCCACGGGCTGCAGCTGGGCCCGTTGGGGTTAGAGCTTGGGGATGAGAACGGGGGTGTTTTTCTTGTAGGCCTCATAGTCGGCCTGGCCGCCCCACTTCTTGTCGGACTTCTTCTCCAGCAGCGGCACACCGCTGACCTTGGTGAGCAGCAGGATGACAAAAACCGGCGAGATCAGCGCCACCCATTGCCAGCCCTCCAGTGCAGGAGCGGCGATGATGGCGACGCCGATCCACAGCAGGATCTCGCCAAAGTAATTCGGGTGGCGGGACTTGGACCACAGTCCGGTGGAGATGAACGTGCCTTTGTTGGCGGATTCGGCGTTGAAGCGGCTCTTCTGCAGGTCCGCCATGGCCTCGATGGCGAACCCAAGGGCCCAGACGAGGAAGCCGACCAGCGCGAACCAGTCAAGCCCCACCCGGGTCGCCGATGTAATGGCCACCCAGGCTGCTGCGGCCGTGAAGACCACCCAGAGTCCCTGGATTGTCCACACGTTGAGGAACCGCACGAACGACGGCTTGATCTCGTCGAAGCGGTCGTCCTTGCCGGCTTTGCTGATCCGGCGGAACAGGAAGCTTCCCAGCCGGATCGCCCAGATGAGGACCAGGGCCGCCAGCAGCAGTGCCCGCGCGTCGATCCCGGGGGTGAGCAGGACCAGCAGCACGGTGATGGCGATATAGGTCAGTGAGCCGGTCAGGTCGTAGAACTTCTCGGTCTGGGCCTTGAACGAGGGGATAAACACCAGCCACTGGATGAGGAACGCCGCCCCGACCGCCAGGGCGAAGACGGGGATCCCGCCCAGCGTGGCGCCGCCCTGGGAGCCTGCCACGGCCACGAGTGCCGCCAGCAGCACCACCAGAGGCAGGGCGATGAGCGACTTACGGTACGAATCCTTCACGAGGAAACCCTTTCATCCGTTGAGCGGGCCGTGGCCATGTCGGTGGGGAACGAAGTTCCGGGCAACAGCAGTTTTAGCCATCCTAATGGATAATCAAATAGGATTGAATAATAGATCATCGAACTAGCTTGACGAATCCCGGGATCCGGACCCCCAAGGAGTGGACATGACCGCGTCGCAGCACCACCCGGCCACGCTGGCCTTGCAGAGCCTGTTCACCCTCGCCAACGAAACCGAGTGGGAGATCGCCCGCGGCATGGGGCTGAACCTCACGGACTTCCGCGCACTGTCCGTGCTCGGACTTTCAGGACCGGTCACCGTGGGCAAACTCGCCGAAGAGCTGGGCGCCACCCCCGCCACCACCACCGCCATCGTCAGCCGGCTGGAGTCCCGCGGCTACGTTGCGCGCCGCCGCAGTACCGACGACCGCCGCCAGGTCCAAGTGAACGCCACAGCAACATCGTTCACCAGGATTATGAGCCTGATGCTGCCGCTCATGACCGCCACCAACGAACACCTCCGGGCCCTGCCGGCCGCAGACCAGAGGGTCGTCACGGACTTCCTCGACGCCGCCCAGCGCCTCATGCGCGACCACCTGCACGCACTTTCCGAAAAGGACGCCCGATGAGAGAGTTCACCACCCCGCTGCTGGTTGAGGCGTCCGGTCACCGCAACGCCACCGAGTTGCTCCTGCAGCGCTACCGGAGCTCCCCGGACCACGTTGCCTTCGAAGTACGCGCCGCCGGAGCCGCGATTACCGAACCGTGGCGCCAGGTGACCACCCGGCAATTCGTTGATGAGGTGCGGGCCCTGGCTAAAGGCCTGATCGCCGCAGGCATCACACCCGGGGAAGCCCTCGCCATCATGTCTCCCACCCGGTACGAGTGGGCGCTGGCCGACATGGCCGCGTGGTTCGCCAGCGCCGTCGTGGTCCCGGTCTACGAGACATCCGCCGCGCCCCAGGTGACCGCGATCCTCGCCGACGCCGGGGTCCGGCTGGCGATCGCCGGCACCGCCGGGCATGCTGCCCTGCTGGAGGTGGGTTTCGCGGAAGCCGGAATCCCGGGTCTGGGGATCTGGACCATGGACGTCAGGCCGGGCGCGGACCTGGCCGACCTTGTGGCCCGCGGCGCCGGAATTTCCGATGCCGCGGTGGAGGAACGGCGCCTGCTGGCAGGCCTCGACTCGGTTGCGACCATCGTGTACACCTCCGGCACCACGGCCGCGCCCAAGGGTGCGCTCATCACCCACGGGAACTTCGTAGGCCAGGTCCTGAACGTGGCCGCGGCTTACACCGGCGTGGTCCGCGAGGGCGGCAACACCATCATCTTCCTGCCGATGGCCCACGTGCTGGCCCGTGGTCTGCAACTGACCTGCCTGGCCAACGGCATGCGCATCGCCCATTTGTCCGATCCCCGGGACGTGGTACCTGCCCTGGGCGTCCTGAAACCGACGTTCCTGGTGGTGGTTCCCCGCGTGCTCCAGAAGATCCAGGCGTCCGCCGCGGCGGCCGCGGCGCAGAAGCACCTGGGACGGGTGTGGTCGTCGGCGCAGGGCACCGCGGTTGCCTGGGGCCGGTTTGCGCAGGCCCGCGACGCCGACCCGGCCACCCGGCCCGCGCTGGGGCTGCGGGTCAGGCATGCGCTGTTTGACCGGCTGTTTTACGCCCGGCTCCGGACGCTGATGGGCGGGCGCCTGGACTACCTGCTGTCCGGTGCCGCCGCGCTCGACGCCGAGCTGTCCCTTTTCTTCCGAGGCCTCGGCCTGCCGGTGGTGGAGGGCTACGGCCTCACCGAGACCACCGCCCCGCTGACCGGCAACATGCCCGGCTCCATCCGGGCCGGATCCGTGGGCGTTCCGATGCCGGGCACCACCGTGCGGATCTCCGACCGGGGCGAGGTGCTGGCCCGCGGCGTCGGAGTGTTTGCCGGCTACCGCAGGCCGGCCGACAACGCCGACGCGTTCATGGACGGGTTCTTCCGCACCGGAGACCTTGGCGAACTGGACGAGTCCGGAAGCCTGACCCTGAACGGCCGGATCAAGGATGTCATTGTTACCGCGGGCGGCAAAACCATCTCCCCCGCCATCTGGGAGGGCTACGTGGAGGGCGACCCCCTCGTGGCCCACGCCGTGATGGTCGGAGAGGGCAAACCCTATCTGGGCGGCCTGGTGCTGCTGGACCCGGAGTCCGTCGCGGCGTGGGCAGAACGGGAGGGCATCGCCGACCTCGCCGGCCTGCAGATCCCCGACGACGGCGGCGCCGTCCAGATCGATGACGTGCGGCTCCTCACCGCGATCGGGAAAGCCGTGTCCGCCGCGAACGCGAAGATCGCCCGGTCCGAGCAGGTCCGCCGCTTCGTGCTCCTGCTCACCGACCTCAGCGAAGCCAACGGCATCGTGACCCCCACCATGAAACTCAAACGCGGCGCCTTTACCGAACGCGCCCACCACATCGTGGACAAGCTGTACGCCGACCCAAGGAGCCAAGCATGAACGTCCGCACCAAAAAGTGGCTGTTGACCTACGCAGCCACCGCCGTCATCTTCGCCGTCATCGACGTCGCCTGGATCAGCACCGTGGCCAACCGGCAGTACGAAAGCCAGATCGGTGACCTGCTCGCCCCCAGCGTAAACCTGGCCGGCGCCGTCGTGTTCTACCTGGTCTACGTCGCGGGCATCGTGCACTACGGGGTCCGGCCCAACAACGCCGCCGCCTCGATGCGGCAGCGGGTGCAGGGAGCCGCACTGTTCGGCTTCTTCACCTACGCCACGTGGGCGCTCACCGCGCTCGCCGTCCTCAAAAGCTTCCCCGTCCTAGTGGCCGTGACCGACATCGCCTGGGGCGCTGCGGTGTGCAGTGCGGTCACCTGGCTGACGGCCACCCTCCTGCGCCGCACGCTCGCGAAGCCCGGTCCCGCGCGGTAACTCCCACCGGCACCACCCGCGGGGCCGCGGGTTCACTCCCCGGCGCTCCAATGGGCGCCGGTCTCGGCAACGTAGGCGGCCACGGCGGCGTCGACGGTGCGGTAAAAGTGGCGCGGTTCGATCTCGCGGGTCAGTTCATAACGTTCGAACTTCTCCCGGACACCGTGCTTGAGCTCCGCGAACACCAACGACGTGCCCTGCGCGTTCAGCTCGCGGTCCAGCTCAAGGAGCACGTCCGAGGCTGTGGTGTCGACGTCGGTGATGGGCTCGGCGGCGATGACAATCCACCGCGGTTTAGGCTCGGCGCGTGCCAGCCGCCGCACGTTTTCGCGGAACGGCCTGACGTTGGCGAAGAACAACGGGGCGTCGAAGCGGTAAATCACGAGGCCGGGCAGGTGCTTGGCGTCCGGGTGGACGTGCACGTCGTGAAATCCCTCCACTCCCGGGACGCGGCCGATCACCGTCTCGTAGGGCCACCAGGCCCGGCGGAAGATGTTGAGGATGGACAGGCCCACCGCAATGCCGATGCCGGGCAGCACCCCCAGCAGCACCACCCCGAACAAGGCCGCGACCGAGAGCAGAAATTCGCTCTTGCGCTGACGCCAAAGACGCACGCTGCCCGGGACGTCCGCGAGTGATACCGAGGCGGTGATCACGATGGCCGCCAGCGCCGGCTGGGGCAGGTTCCGGAACAGCCCCGGCAGCAGCACCAGCATGAGCAGGATCAGGACGGCGCCGGTCACGCCGGTGAGCTGGGTCTTCGAGCCCGCGCGCTCCGCGACCGCTGTCCGGGAGGCGCTGGTGCTGACGGGGAAGCCCTGGAAAAGTCCCGCCGCCAGGTTGGCTGCACCGATGCTGATCATTTCCTGGTTGCCGCGGACTTCCTGACGGGTGCGGGCGGCGAACGACGTCGCCGTCGAAATCGTGTCCGTCAGTGACACCACCGCAATCCCCAGGGCGCCGGCGGACATCAGGGCGACGTCGGTGAGCTCCAGCGAGGGGACCGTGAACGGCGGGAAGCCCTGCGGAAGCTCCCCGACGAGTGAAACGCCCCGATCCGCGAGATTCAGGACCGTCGCGGCACCGATCGCGAGCACCACCATCACGAGCACCGACGGGACTTTGGGCAGCCACCGCTGCAACGCCAGGACCAGCACAATCCCCGCGATCCCGACGGCGGCCGCGGCCACCACGGTTTCGCCCCTGGCCAGGCCCTGGCTGAAGCCGGTGAGGTCAGCGACGAAGCCCTCGGCCTGCACCGAGAACCCGAAGAGCTTGGGCAGCTGGCTGACCAGAATCGTGACGGCGAGACCGTTCATGTAACCGATCATGGTGGGCTTGGAAATAAGGTCCGCGATGAAACCCAGCCGGGCCACCGAGGCGAGGATCATGAGGACACCGACCATCAAGGCGAGCAATGACGCCAGCGCCACCGCTTTCTGCGGATCGCCGTCGGACGCGACGATCGGCAGGACCGTCGCTGCGATCAGTGGGCCCAGCGCGGAATCCGGGCCCAGCACCAGGATCCGGGACGGGCCGAAAACTGCATAGGCGAGCAGGCAGAGGACCGTGGTGTAGAGCCCGGTAATCGGCGGCAGTCCTGCCAGCACGGCGTAGGCCATGCCCTGGGGCACCAGGAGCGTCGCCAGGACGATGCCGGCGACGATGTCCTTCCAGAACCAACTGCCCCGGTACGTCGCGGCGGCGTCGAGCCCTGGCATCACCCGCACCAGCGCGGCCGCACTGCGGTGTCGAGTCGTGGTCATACCTGCACTATGCCGTGCGGTGCCGCCCGGCGCATCCTTCGCCGCTGGTGAACCGGGCAGTCGGCGAACCGGGCAGTCGGCGAACCGGGCAGCCGGCGAACCGGCGGGGCCGGCGAACCGGGCAGGCGGCGAACCGGCGGGGCCGGGCGTTGTGCCTCCTGCCGCGCGGGCTTAGAGTGGCGGTCTGCCCCGGCGGTCCTTCCGGCAGCACGATCCCGCACCGGATGCCGCCCCCTTTCCGTCCATCTGAGGAGACCCCATGGAAACCCGCACGCTCGGTACGCTCACCGTCTCGCCCTTGGGTTTGGGATGCATGGGGATGAGCGAGTTCTACGGCCAGCCGGACGACACCGAGGCCACCGCCACCATCCACGCCTTCCTCGACGCAGGCGGCAGCCTGTTGGACACCGCGGACATGTACGGTCCTTTCACGAACGAGGAACTGGTGGGCCGTGCCATCGCGGGCCGGCGCGAGGACGTGGTCCTCGCCACCAAGTTCGGCAATGAACGCCGGGCCGACGGCTCCTGGGTGGGCATCAACGGCTCCCCCGACTACGTGCGGGCAGCCTGCGACGCGAGCCTGCAGCGGCTGGGCGTTGACCACATCGATCTGTACTACCAGCACCGTGTGGACAAGACCGTCCCGATCGAGGAAACGGTCGGCGCCATGGCGGAGCTGGTGCAGGCCGGCAAAGTCCGGCACCTGGGCTTGTCCGAAGCCAGCGCCGGCACCGTGCGCCGCGCCCACGCGGTGCATCCCATCGCCGCCTTGCAGTCCGAATACTCGCTCTGGGAACGGGAGCCTGAGACCAAGGTCTTTCCAGTGCTCGCCGAGCTGGGCATCGGCTTTGTCCCCTACAGCCCGCTGGGCCGCGGCTTCCTGACCGGGCAGTTCCGGAGCCCGGACGACTTCGCCGAGGACGATTTCCGCCGGCACTCCCCACGTTTCCAAGGCGAAAACTTCACCCGCAACCTCCACCTCGTGGACCGGGTCAAGGCGCTGGCGGACCAGAAGGGCTGCACCCCGGCTCAACTGGCACTTGCCTGGCTGCTGGCCCAGGGCGCGCACATCGTTCCCATTCCGGGTACCAAGAAACGCGGGCGCCTGCAGGAGAACCTGGGCGCCCTCGACGTCGAGCTCACCGCTGCGGACCTTGCCCGGTTGGACGAACTCGCACCGGCCGGGGCGGCAGCAGGCGCACGCTACCCGGACATGGGCAGCATCGACAGCTGACGCTGGCCCGCTTTGACCAACGCGGGTCAGTGGCCGGACGCCGCCAGATCAGCCAGCAGCTCGGTCTTCCGGTCCTCGCTGGCAAATGAGGACCGGATCGAGTTCGCGGCCATCCGTACGCAGTCGAACTCGGACAGACCAATCACCGACTTGAGCTGCGCGAAGTTGTCATCGACGTATCCGCCGAAATAGGCGGGATCGTCCGAGTTGACGCTGACGTTCAAACCGGCGGCGAGCATGGCCGGCAGCGGGTGGTCGGCCATGGTGTCCACAGCGCGGAGCCGGACGTTGGACAGCGGGCACACCGTCAGCGGCACCAGGTCCTGCACCAGCCGCTCCACCAGCTCGGGATCGTCCATGCAGCGGATGCCGTGATCGATCCGTTCCACGTCCAGGAGTTCCAGCGCATCGATAATGTACGACGCCGGGCCCTCCTCCCCGGCGTGCGCGATCCGGTGCAGCCCCGCGTCCTTGGCCCGCGCAAACAGCCGCTGGAACTTGGCTGGCGGATTGCCTACCTCGGCCGAATCGAGGCCGATGCCGGCGATCGGCGCATTCATGGCGAGCAGCTGCTCCAGCACCTCAAGCGCCGAATCCTCGGACTGGTCCCGCAGGAACGCGGCGATGAGCAGGGTGGAGATCCCGAACTCCGCAACGGAGTTGGCCAGCACCGATGCCACGCCATTCACGCAGGTCGCCAGGGCCACGCCGCGGGACAGGTGCGCCTGCGGATCGAGCATGATTTCGGCGTGCCGGACCCCGGCGAGCGCTGCCCGGGTCAGGTACGCCCGGGCCATGTCGGCGAAGTCCTGCTCGGTCTGCAGCACAGCCATATTGGCGTAGTAAAGGTCCAGGAACGATTGCAGATCCGTGAATTCGTAGCGGGAGCGCAGTTCGTCCAGGTCTGCATACGGCAGCCGGATTCCGTTGCGTTCCGCGAGCGCAAAGATCAGGTCGGGCTCAAGCGTTCCCTCGATATGCAGGTGGAGTTCCGCGACCGGCAGCGGACCGTGCACCTCCTCGGGAATCTCGGCAAATTCGTGCACTTCAATGTCGGCTGTTGCTGAGCTGTGCGGTGCGGCGCCCTCGGTGGCGGCGGCGCCGTCGTTAGTTTCCATTCGGTAAGGATATGCCCGCGGGCGCCGGACCCGGATAGAGTCGATAGGATGCGCAATGATCAGCAGGCTTCCAATCCGCCCGGCCCCGCCATTCCAGGACTGAGCGCCGACTCCCCCGCCGACGGTTTTGTCCGTGTCCGCGGCGCCCGCGAGAACAACCTGCGGAACGTGGACGTCGATGTGCCCCGCGACGCGATTGTCGCGTTCACCGGGGTTTCCGGTTCCGGGAAATCCTCCCTGGCTTTCGGCACCATCTACGCCGAAGCCCAGCGACGCTACTTCGAGTCCGTAGCCCCCTACGCCCGCCGGCTTATCCAGCAGGGCCACAACCCCAAGGTGGAGATGATCACGGGGCTGCCGCCCGCCGTCGCGCTTCAACAGCGACGCGGGACGCCCAGCTCCCGGTCCACCGTGGGTACTGTCACCACGCTCTCCAATTCCCTGCGCATGCTCTTCTCCCGCGCCGGCAGCTACCCCGAGGGCGCCAGCCCGCTCGATTCGGACGCCTTCTCCCCCAACACCGCCGCCGGCGCGTGCCCGAAATGCCACGGCCTGGGCATCGCGCACACCGTCACCGATTCCTCCCTGGTCCCGGACCCCTCGCTGAGCATCCGCGACGGTGCGATCGCCGCGTGGCCCGGCGCCTGGCAGGGCAAAAACCTCCGCGACATCCTCACCCATCTGGGCTACGACGTCGACACACCCTGGCGGAAGCTGCCCAAAAAGGACCGCGACTGGATTCTTTTCACCGAAGAACAGCCCGTCGTGGAGGTGACGCCGCAACGGGACCGGGTGGCGAAGCCGTACAAGGGCCGTTTCTGGAGCGCGAAGAGCTACGTCCTGCACACCCTCGCCGATTCCAAAAGCACCAGCATGCGCGACCGCGTGCTGCGCTTCATGGAAACCGGACCGTGCCCGGTCTGCGGCGGCGCCGGACTGACCCCGGCCGCACTGGCCGTGACCTTCGCCGGCCGGACCATCGCAGACCTCAACGGTGTCCCCATGACGGAACTGGCCGAAATCATCCGTCCCACCACCGAGCTGACGGCCACGGAGACCGCGTCGCGCAAGCAGAGTTCCGGCGAGTCCAATGAGGTGGCCGTTGCCATCACCCGCGACCTGCTGCAGCGCGTCACCGTTCTCCTGGACCTCGGCCTGGGCTACCTCGCGCTGGGCCGGTCCACCCCCACACTCTCCCCCGGCGAGATGCAGCGTCTGCGGATCGCCACTCAGCTGCGCTCCGGCCTTTTCGGTGTGATCTATGTGCTGGACGAGCCCTCCGCCGGCCTTCACCCTGCCGACGCCGAGCCCCTCCTCGCGGTCCTGGACCAGCTCAAGTCCTCCGGCAACTCGGTGTTCGTGGTGGAGCACAACATGGACATCGTCCGCCGCGCCGACTGGCTGGTGGACGTGGGCCCGCGCGCCGGTGAGGGCGGCGGCGAGGTGCTCTACAGCGGGCCGGTGGCCGGGCTCGCTGAGGTGGAGTCATCCGTCACGCGGCCGTTCCTGTTCCCGGACGGGTCAGCGGCCGGCTCCGGTGCTGACGGCTCCGGAGTGGGGCGGAGCCGCCGGGCAGCTGACGGCTGGCTGGAATTGCGCGACATCACCCGCCACAACCTGCGCGAACTCGACGCCGATTTTCCGCTCGGCGTCCTGACCGCGGTCACCGGCGTGTCCGGCTCCGGCAAGTCCACCCTGGTCAGCCAGGTCCTCGCCGAGGTTGTCGGCGCACACCTGCATCCGGACGCCGACGCGTCCGCGGCCGCGCCCGAGGACCTGGAAGCCGAGGCCGGCGAATCCGCCGAACCGCTCACCGTCGGCCCGGTCACCGGATTGGACCGGCTGGACCGGCTGGTCAAGGTGGACCAGAAGCCGATCGGGCGCACGCCCCGCTCCAACCTCGCCACCTACACCGGACTGTTCGACGCCGTCCGCAAGGAGTTCGCCGCAACGGACGAGGCGAGGGCCCGCGGCTTTGGCGCCGGTCGCTTTTCCTTCAACGTCGCTGGCGGCCGCTGTGAGACCTGCCTGGGTGAGGGCTTCGTCGCCGTGGAGCTCTTGTTCCTGCCCGGCAGCTACGGTCCCTGCCCGGTCTGCCACGGCTCGCGCTACAACCCGGAGACCCTCGAGGTCACCTACCGCGGCAAGAACGTCGCCGAGGTCCTGGGCATGACCGTCAACGCTGCCGCTGAATTTCTGGACGCGGTGCCCGCCGCCGCCCGGAGCCTGCAGACGCTGCGCGAGGTGGGGCTCGGCTACCTTCGGCTCGGCCAGCCGGCCACCGAACTCTCCGGCGGCGAAGCCCAGCGCATCAAGCTCGCCACCGAACTCCAGCGCGCCCAGCGCGGCCACTCGCTGTACCTGCTGGACGAGCCCACCACGGGCCTGCACCCTGCCGACGTCGAGCTCCTCATGGCCCAGCTCCACCGGCTGGTTGACGCAGGCAACACGGTGATTGTGGTGGAGCACGAGATGGACGTGGTGGCGGCAGCGGACTGGGTGATTGACCTCGGGCCGGCCGGCGGAGACGCCGGCGGCAAGATCATCGCGGTGGGAACACCCGCCGAGGTTGCGGGGTCGAAGAAGAGCCGGACGGCCCCTTATCTCGCCGAGGTGCTCGGCAGCTGAGCCCGGTGCGGGGGTGCGGCCAGCGGCCGAGTCTCCGGAACAGGGTGAGAAATAACAGCTTGATAACGGCGGGTTCCTGCCCTAGTCTGGTATGCGTGCCCGGGTACCGGGTATGAATGCCCGGTGCTGCCACCACCAGATACTGCCCGACCGGTAGCCACCGTAATGACCTCTACTTGTCAGGGGCGGGCAGTAGCGCGTTAACGTCCGGGGACGGACCGAGCGCCGGTGGCCCTCAGGAGCATCAAACCCATGAAGAAATCCACTTACAGCACTGCCGCGCGCCGTGGCATCGCTTTTGCCGCCGTTTCGATCGCCGGCGTCGCCCTGTCCGCGTCGGCTGCCAACGCAGCTGTCCCCACCGCCACCAACGCTTCCGTCTGGGATTCCCTGGCACAGTGCGAAAGCAGCGGAAACTGGGCCATCAACAATGGCAACGGCTTCTCGGGCGGGTTGCAGTTCACTCCCAGCACGTGGGCAGCCTACGGCGGTACCGGCTCGGCAGCCAACGCCAGCCGTGAGCAGCAGATCGCCGTAGCCGAGCGGGTTCAGGCCGGCCAGGGCTGGGGCGCGTGGCCGTCCTGCTCCGCCAAGCTGGGCCTGAGCGGCGGGGCCATCGCGCCGCAGAGCGTGCCGGTCGTCAAAGCACCCGCAGCAGTTCCCGCCCAGGCCAAGGTGCCCGCCAAGGCAGCACCGATGGCCGCAGCACCCAAGGCTGCCGCACCCAAGGTTGCCGCACCGAAGGCTGCTGTGCAGGCGCCGCGGCATGCTGCCGCCGTCGCCTTGAGCGGTGAAAGCTACACCATCCAGAGCGGCGACACCCTGAGCAAGATCGCCGACAAGCTCAACATCACCGGCGGTTGGCAGCAGTTGGCTGACGCCAACGCAGCCACCATCACCAACCCGAACCTGGTGTTCCCGGGCCAGGTGCTGCAGCTTCCGGCCTGATTCGGGCCCTTCCGCTCTCGTTAGCGGCGCTTCACCCACGACGCCGGAGCGTTCCCCCAGGGGAACCCTCCGGCGTCGTGCTGTCTGCGTGGTGTTGTCGGCCTAAGTCGCGGCCAGCTTTACTCACTGCCGGCTTCAGTGGCGGTAACGGGGCCGGCCAGCCGTCAGACCTGAGCGGCCCGCGGAATCTCCCGGATGATCTGCACCTTCCAGGCGGAGTCATCGCTCGTGTCCAGCAGCGCGACCGTGCCCATGGCGAGGTGCAGCGCCACGCGCTTGGCGACCAACAGTTCAAGGTACAGGTTCTCGTTCATCCGGGCGGGGGCATCGATGACGTATTTCACGGCGTCGCGGACTTTGCGGTAGTTGTCGCTTTTCTCGCGGTTGAGGTGCAGTTCCAGCATCCGCCGCTGCCGGATCTGGGGTTCGTGACGGTTCAGCCAGGACACCGCTGCATGGACCGCCACCACAAGGGTGAGCGAGACGGCGTAGATTTCCCAGCCGCTGGAGAGCAGGAACAGCGGAAGGTTCGCGACCGCCACCACGGCGATGAGGAGCCGGAAGGCGAGAATTCGCCGCATGGTCAGCGCTAAGGCGGCTAAGGCTGTCCGGAAGCCGTACTGTTCCTTGCGGGCGGCCGCCGGGTCGAGGGTGAATTCCTCCAGCACCAGGATTCCGTGGGCTTCCGGGCCCAGCATGAGCCCGTACTTGGGGAGTTGGCCGGGCGCAGACTGCACCGGTGATTCATTTGCTGGCTTCATTGGCATGGCGTGTCTCCGGGGCGGCAGGACTGTTTCGTGCTAGTTTACGCGCCGGTTTCACGTGCTGTCTGTTCCGTTCCGAATTGTGAAGGCGCTCACCTGAAGCAGTCCGTAATTGGTGCATTGGCTCTGTGGCCTCAAACTAAAGAGATGCAGACTTTTCTCCCTTTCCCCGATTTCCAGCAGAGCGCCGCGGTTTTGGACCGCGCCCGCCTCGGCAAGCAGCGCGTTGAAGCCCTGCAGACCCTGCGTGCGCTGGTGATCCCGGAGTACGGCTGGCAGTCGCACCCCGCCATCCGGATGTGGATGGGGCACGTCCCCGCGTTAACTCTTTATGGCTTGGCCATGGTGGATGAGTGGACGGCCCGCGGCGGCGAGGACACCACGCGCGAGAAGATCATGGAATTCGCACCCCAGGCAGCGCACCCGGATTACGCTAAAAAAATTCCGATGCCGCCGTGGCTCGGGGCGGCCGAGCTGCACCTGAGCCACCGTTCCCGGCTGGTGGCCAAGGACCCGCGGTTCTACGGGCCGTTGTTCCCGGACGCGGACCTGGACCTCGAGTACGTCTGGCCCGAGCCCAGGCTGGAACTGCTGCCGGAGGACCCCATCGGCGACCGCATCTGGGTGCTCCGCCAGCCCCTGGAGAACACGGAACCGGAGAAGGTGGACACCGTCAGCCTTCCGCCCGCGGGCAAGGCCAAAGCTGCTCCAACCGAGGACGAGGATTACCAGTTCGTCTATGCCGATTCCGGCTCACGCCGGCCCAAGGTGCGCAAGCTCCCGCCCAAGCAGCTCGTGAAGAAGCCCACGCGCAAGCGCCAGCACCAGGAAGAAGCATTCAACACCCTTCCGGGCAACTCCGTTATCGCCATCCCGTTCGACGGCGGCGCGTCCTTCGCCGTCGGCAAGGTCCTGGGCCGTCCCATCACCGTTGATGGCCGCTTCGCGCGGAACTTCAAGGTGGACGAGATCCTGGACCGCGCCGCCTTTGACTACCCGGCACTGCTGCAGGACCCGCGGGTGTTCTTCCCGATTCCGGCGCCGTAGCCCTCGGGCTGGCGCCCCCGGCCGCCGAAAACTGGCAGACTTGCCAGCATGACTGTACTTATGGCCGGCTGCGGCGATCTGGGCACTGAAGCGGGGCTGCGGTTCGCGAAGGCGGGCCACCGGGTGGTGGGCTGGCGGCGTTCGCCGGAGAAACTTCCGGCGGCGATCGAAGGCGTGGCGGCTGACCTGAGCTCGGACGAACTTCCGCCCGTTCCGGCCGACACTACTGCCGTCGTCGTCGCGGTTGCAGCGGACGCCCCCACCGAGGCTGCCTACCGGGCGGCCTATGTAGACGGGCTGTCCAATGTTGTAGACGCCATCCTCGCCTCCGGCGCTCCCGTCAGGCGGGTGGTTTTTGTCTCCTCGACCGCCGTCCATGGCGACGCCGGCGGGAACTGGATCGATGAACGCACGACGCCGGAGCCTGGCGGATTCTCGGGCCGCATCATCCGGGAGGCGGAGGAGCTTCTCTCCCGCCGGTTGAGCGGCACCGGGATTACTCCGGTGGTGCTGCGGCTCGGCGGGATCTACGGCCCGGGCCGGACCCGGCTCATTGACCAGGTCCGCGGCGGCTCGGCGGTGATCCCGGCGGAGTCACGCTTCACCAACCGCATCCACCGGGACGATGCCGCCGCCGCGATCGAGCACCTGTGCACCATGGACGCCGTTCCAGCGCCGGTCTATCTGGGCGTCGACAACGAACCTGCTGAGCTTGGCGAGGTGCTGGGTTTCCTGGCCGCCGAGCTGGGACTGCCCCGACCGCCGTCGGACGCGGTTGAACACAACGGAACGGGCGGGACCTCGCAGGGGCGCGGTTCGACGGGCGGGACCTCGCAGGGGCGCGGGGAGCCGTCCCGCGGCGGCAACAAGCGGTGCAGCAATGCGCTGCTCCGCAGCACCGGCTTCGTATTCCAATACCCCGGGTTCCGTGAAGGGTACCGGGCTATTCTTACCGGAGCCGGAGTCCGGCACCCCTAAAGCCTTTTCGGATTCACCCACCCAATCCTTTCGAGGGGAACCATGGAATTCAAGGACATGATCCAGACGGTCGGCGAGTTCATGGACATGGCCGGTGTGGCCGTGATGGTGCTCGGCGCCCTTGTGTCGCTGCCGATGGCGCTGCGCGGTTACCAGCCGCGGAAGCTGCCGGAAGGATACGCGCCGCTGTCCGTGTACCGCTCCTACCGCCAGTTGCTGGGGCGCTCGATTCTGCTCGGGCTGGAGCTGCTGGTCGCGGCGGACATCATCCGGACCGTGGCCGTCACGCCCACCTTCGAAAGCGTGGGCGTCCTGGCCATCATCGTGCTGATCCGAACGTTCCTGAGTTTCTCCCTTGAACTTGAGATCACCGGCCGCTGGCCGTGGCAGAAGGAACCCGAGGGCTCTGCCGCACCGTCACCGGCCGGCTGATCCGCTGTGCGTCTCAGGCGTCTCAGGCGTCTCAGGCGTCTCAGGCGACCGCTAGGCTCAGGACATGACCGAATCTGATTCTTCCCTCGCTTCCAAGGCCACCGAACTGCTCCGGCTCCACCGGGCCCCCGAGCTTCTCCAGGTGGTGAACGTCTGGGACGCCATCTCCGCCGCGGTGGTCACTGATGTCCCGGGTACCGCCGCGTTGGCTACGGCGAGCCACTCCATCGCCGCTTCGCAGGGCTACGCGGACGGTGAGAACATTCCACTGGACGAAATGATCGACGCCGTCCGGAGGATCGCCGCTGCCACTGCGCTGCCCGTCAGCGCCGACCTCGAATCCGGGTACGGCAACCCGGGCGAGACAGTACGCAGGGCCATCGGCGTCGGCATCGTCGGCGCCAACATCGAGGACCAGATGCGGCCGTTCGACGACGCCGTCGCGCAGATGAGCTCGGTGGTGCGTGCGGCCGAAGCGGAAGGCATCGAATTCGTCCTCAACGCCCGCACCGACGCTTTCCTTCAGGGCAAGGACCGGGACTCCTCGGCGGTGCTGGCCGATGCCATCGAGCGCGGCCGGGCGTTCCTCGACGTCGGGGCCGCCACCGTGTTTGTGCCCGGTCTGCTGGACGAGGCAACTGTTACCGCACTGGTGGACGGCATCGGCTGGAACAAGGTCTCCGTCATCAACGTTCCAGGTTCCCTGCCCCCGGCCAAGCTCCAGGACCTTGGCGTGGCCCGGATTTCCTACGGCCCATGGACCCAGCGCGTGGCGCTGACCGCTTTGGCCGATGCCACCGCCGAGCTGTTGGCAGGCGGGGCGCTGCCCCAAGCCACCCGGCCGTTGAATTAACGGACCGCGACCGATGAGCCTTGATCCTTGGCCCCTTGCCCCTGAACTTCCAGTCCCGACCATCATGGATCAGCGCTGGGAAGATGCTGTTTTCCTGCACTGGCGGATAACGGATGCCGTCGCCGCCCCGTTCATGCCCCGGGGGGTGGTCCCGGACAGTTTTGACGGGTCCGCGTGGGTTGGGCTGATCGGATTCCGCATGCGTGGGGCCGGCCTGGGCCGCGGGCCCGGTATCCCCTACTTCGGGAGCTTCGATGAGATCAACGTGCGCCTTTACTCCCGCGAGCCCAACGGCACCCGGGGCGTCGTCTTCCTGAGCTTGGATGCTACCCGGCTCGCGGTTGTTCTGGCCGCCCGGGCGGCCGGAATCCCGTACGTCTGGTCGCGGGCGGGCTTCCGCGGGGAGGGGACCTTGACTCCGTCAGCGGGGGTGGGTCTGTCTGGGGCGTCTTTATCGGGGGCGGCACTGTCGGCAGGACACCCCGGGCAGACAGGGCCTCAGGCCGGATACTGGGTGCGGCGGTTCCGGGGCGGTGCCCGGAGCGATTTCGCCGTGGCTCCGGAGCTCGACGCCGAAGCGACAGATCCGCTGTCGCTCCACCTCACGGCCCGGTTTGGTCTGCACACGAGGTTCCGGGGCAGGACCATATACGTTCCGAACACCCACACCGAGTGGCCGCTGTACCACGCGGAACTGACACATGCAGAGGATCAACTGGTCGCCGCGGCCGGTATCACGGTCGCCGGGCCGCCCGACTCCGTCCTCTTCTCACCCGGGGTCCGCACCCAGTTTGGCCGGCCTCGATTCCTGGAAAACGGGGCCTAAACTAGCAGAATCCCGGAATTTTAGGGGTTGCCCGTTCCCACACGGTGATGGGACTAAAATGTCTGACCCCGTCGGTAGATTGAGTTCATGGAAGCCGTCAGGGATTTCATTTCTTTCCAGGACACGGATCGGGTTGCTGATCCGGCCGGGCAGTCCGGCGTGGGTGAGGCCCTCGCCACGCTTAGGGCTGTGAGTTTGACGGCGGTCGGGGACGCGGCGTTGCTGGGGTTCCAGGCCGCCTCTGATTTCGCCGGGACGGTGGAGGAAGCCTCCCGGGTCGTGGAGTACCTGCAGCTCGTGGCGGCCGCCGCCGTGGACCGGACCCGGAAGCAGTCCGCGGCAACCGCCGCGAAGCGGGCAAGTTCCTGGACTACCGGCTGGCGCGAAACCCCATGCTCCCCCGGCACGGCCACGGCCGCAGCATTCGCGGCCGGCCCGGCTGACTCGGCCGGGGTTGCTGGCTCGCCAAGTCCAGCCGGCCCGGCCGGCTGGACCGGGGTTGCTGGCCCGCCCCGCCCAGCCGGCCCGGGTGGGGACGCGGGCGCGGCCGGGGTTGTTGCCGGCGACGGGTGTGGTGTGGATGACGGGTACCGGAACACCGGGGAGTTCCTGCGGGCCCGGTTGCGGATCAGCGCCGCGGAGGCCCGGCGCCGGCTGTCCCTGTCCGGGGACCTGCTGCCCCGGCAGGGCTTCACCGGGGAACCCTTACCTGCCGTGCACGCCGAACTCGGTGCCGCGGTCGCTGCCGGGACCATCGCGTCCCGGCCCGCGGGCACCATCAGCCTGGCCCTGGACCGGGTACGGCACCTCTGCGACACGGACACCCGGGACCGGATGGAACACGCCCTGACCCAAACGGCGGCCGAGAACGACCCCGACTTCCTCGCCCGCGTCGCCCGGAGCTGGATGGACGCGATCGATCAAGACGGCGCCGAACCCTCCGAGGAGCTCCTGCGCCAACTCCAGGGCCTGTTCATCCGCAAACCCCGCCACGGACTCCAACACCTGGAAATCTTCGCGACCACCGAACAATTCGAACACCTCCTCACGGTCATGAACACCGCCACGAACCCCCGCACCCCGGCCACACCACCGACCACCACCGCCCCCGCCTGCCCGGCCGGCAGCACCCTGGACGGGGCACTCCCAGGCACCAGCACCAGCACCAGCACCAGCACCGGTAATGGCGCCTGCGCTGGTGGTGGCGGGGGTGTTGTGCTGGATTTGCGCTCACGGCCGCAGAAACACCTCGACGGGCTCGTCGGTGCCTGCAAAGCAGCGCTCACCACCGGGCTGCTGCCCGCCACCGGCGGGCTGCGGCCCCAGGTCATGGTCACCATCGACTACCGCGACCTCCTGGCCCGCCTGCGCCGGACCGACGAACCCGGCAACGGCCCCGAACCCGGCAACGGCACTGAGTGCACGAACGGCGCCCCCTCCGCAGGAACACCGGCGCATACGGGGGCGATGCTGTTCACCGGGCCCGTCACCGCCTCGACCGCGCGGAAGATCGCCTGCGACGCGGACATCATCCCGGTCCTGCTCGGCAGCGAAGGCCGGGTCCTGGACATCGGCCGGGCCACCCGGATCTTCCCGCCGCACATCCGCAAAGCCCTCACCGCCCGCGACCAAGGATGCGCCTTCCCCGGCTGCACCATCCCGGCCCCCTGGTGCGAAGCGCACCACATCACCTACTGGTCCCGCGGGGGAACCACCGGCACAGACAACGGAGTCCTGCTGTGCTCACACCACCACCACATCATCCACAAAGAACACTGGACCATCCACCTCCGCACCGGCATCCCCTGGTTCATCCCCCCACCCCACGTCGACCCACGCCAAAAACCCCAACGAAACCACTACTTCCACCCCGCACCCCTCACCACCGCCAGCTAACGACGGGCTGTAGCCACGTCGACTCGGGGTGCGCAGCAACTTGGAGGATCCGTCCGCCCACAGCAGAGATATCTCGATGATGGAGATACTATCGAACTGTGAAAGACGCGACGTCAAAGAACCCAAATCTGGCCGCCGAACCGCCGCACGCCGAAAGTTGGCACACCGAAAGTCCGCACGCCGAGCGGACAGGAGCATGGTCGGCAGTCCTGCGCTGGAGCGGCCTTTTGACTGCGGTAGCGCTGGTAGCGGTTCCGCTGTGGATGCTCTTAGGCAACAGTGCCGTGCTCGGCGGCCATCCGGCGCTGCCCGTCCTGCTTCTGGCCGCCGTCGCCCTCGGCCTCCTCTGGATGGTCCTTCTGGCCACTCGCACAAGCCGGAAGAAACCGCGGAAGGCGGCAGACGGTCCGCAGCCACACCGCACGGAATCGCGCTGGCACTTGGTCCGCGGCATCGCTATACGCCTCGCCGCCTTGGGTCTCGTTGCCGCCCTGGCATGGCTCAACCCTTTTGCTCACCAGCCCAGCGGAGCGACCGGCCAAACCACGGTAACGACCACCGAGGACGCCACTTCGATCACGCTGGCTCCCGAAGGCAAAGCAAGCACGGGCCTCATTTTCTATCCCGGGGCAAGGGTCGACGCCCGCGCTTATCAGGACATCCTGGGGCCCCTCGCCAACGCGGGCCATCTGGTGGTCATCCTGAAAGTGCCCCTAGGCATCTCGCTGCTTGACTCGAGCCAAGCGCGGGGGATCATGGCGGCCCATCCTGAGATCACATCCTGGGCAGTGGGTGGTCATTCCTTGGGAGGGGTGAGTGCATCTTCCTTCGCAAAGTCGAACGCCGATGTCTCCGGACTTCTGCTCTTCGCCTCTTACCCCGTGGACAGCATGGCGGGCTCCACCGGACTCTCGGTGCTGTCGATCTCCGGCTCCAATGACGGGCTCTCGAACCCGGACAAAATCGCCGCGTCGAAACCCCTCCTGCCACCTGCCACCCGCTTTGTAACCGTAGAGGGTGGAGTGCACGCCTTTTTCGGGGACTATGGCGAACAGCCCGGGGACGGCACGCCGGGCATCAGCCGTGATGAGGCCCGGAGGCAGATTACCGCGGAGTCCCTCCAGTTTCTGGATCAGTTGCGGCCCCGCGGCTGAGAGCCACCCGCTCAAACAACGGCCCGTCTTAGGGAACAGGATGACCAGAGTCCGATGGCCGGCCGTTCCTGCCAGTCCCCCGCCGGTGCCCTGCCGCGTACCGGTGCCCTGCCGCGTACCGGTGGGCGCCGCGGGTGGGCATTGCGGATGGGGCACCGCAGGAATTGCCCGCCGCCCGCAGGACAGTCGTCCCAGCGTTCAGCCAGCAGCTCTAATCACTACATGACCGAGGCGTTCCAGCCCGGCGATGACATCCTCGCCAGCCGGTCCCCGACGACGGCGCCGCCTGGCTTCCAGGTGTGCGGCCAGACGACCCGGGCATCGATGTCGGATGGAACGTGGGCGCGCCGGTGGCCCGCTGCGGCCGCTTACCGGGCGTGTTAGGGCCGGGCGTGCCTGCTTCCAGCCGGGTCAGCCAAAGAGGGCTGCCACGCGGGTGAGAGTCTCGTATACGCCGTACCCCAGCGGAACCCCTACCAGCGCCCAGGCGATCACGATCTTCCCGGTGGACTGTTTTGCGGATGTCTGTACAGTGCTCATCTCAGGCCTCCAGGGCAGGTTCGTCGGACCGGACTCGGTCCGGGCGTGGTTCATGGAACCGGGCATCAACCGGCCTGACCAGCAGGTTGGCCACGAAGCCGATGACCAGCAGCCCCACCATGGTCAGCAGCGCAGGCTGATAGGACGCAGCATTCAGCTGCCCGGGCTTGCCCTGGGCATCCAGGAAAGCATTGACGATCAGCGGTCCCGCGACGCCGGCTGCGGACCAGGCGGTCAGGAGCCGGCCGTGGATCGCGCCGACCTGGAAGGTGCCGAACAGGTCACGCAGGTAGGCCGGCGCCGTCGAGAAGCCTCCGCCGTAGAAAGAAATGATCAGGAACGCGAGCGCCACGTACAGGACGGTGGTGGTGGACCCGGCCAGTGCCAGCACAGTGTAGAGCACCGCGCCGACGCCGAGGTAGACCATGTAGATGCGCTTGCGGCCGGTCATGTCCGATGTCGCAGACCACGCGAAACGGCCTGCCATGTTGCCGATGGAGAGGAGGCCGACGAAGCCGGCGGCGACGGCGGCACTGACGAGGGACACGCCGTCGGACTGGCGGAAGAAATCCTGGATCATGGGTGCAGCCTGTTCCAGGATGCCAATGCCGGCGGTGACGTTGCAGAACAACGCTACCCAGACCAGCCAGAACTGCTTGGTCTTGACGGCGTTCTTGGCGGAGACGTGTTCCGTGGTGACCAGTTTGGCAGCCTTGACCTTGGTGGGGTCGAAGCCGGCCGGCTTCCAGCCGTCGGCCGGGACCTTGATGGTGAAGGCGCCGAAGAGCATGTAGGCGAGGTAGATGACGGCGAGGGTGAGGAAGAGTTTGCCAACAGAGTCGCCGCTGGCCACCCAGCCCTTGGCCCCGGAGTTGGGGTCGTAGATCTTCAGCAGCGCGGTGGAGACCGGGCTGGCGATCAAGGCGCCGCCGCCGAAGCCCATGATGGCCATGCCGGTGGCTAGGCCCGGGCGGTCAGGGAACCACTTGATCAAGGTGGACACCGGCGAGATGTACCCGATGCCCAGGCCAATTCCGCCGATGACGCCATAACCGAGGTAGACCAGCCACAGCTGGCTGGTGAAGATGCCGAGCGAACCGACCAGGAAGCCGCCGGCCCAGAACACGGCCGAGGTGAACATGGCCTTGCGGGGACCGTTCGTGTCCACCCAGGTGCCCATGATGGCTGCGGAGAGTCCCAGCATCACGATGGCGATGGAGAAGATCACGCCAATTTCGGTCAGGCTGGCACCGAAGTGCTTCACCAGGGCGGTTTTGTAAACGCTGGTGGCGTAGGCCTGGCCGATGCACAAATGCACGGCAAGCGCTGCGGGAGGCACCAGCCACCGGTTGAATCCCGGCGGGGCAATTGTTCGGTCTCGGTCCAGCCAGCCCATGATGCATTTCCCTTGTTCGTCGAAGACCACAGCGTCCAGTGGCCCAGAGGCGAACGATCTCGAAACGTGCCGTTGCCTCCGGCAATCATGGTGCAAATGATCAGCAAACGTAGTATTCCTGCGCCGAACGGTAGCAAATCCGCGGTGAGTGGCGGCGCTAGCGCCCGAGTCCGGCGTTCCGCAACGCCTGGGCCATCGCGGTGTCGGCCGGCACAGGCGCGGGCTTCGACCGCTGCGCAGGCGCGGCGGGGGTCCGACGATCAGGCTGCTTCCCGGACTGCTGCCTGTCTGGCGCCTGCCTGCCGGGTTGCTGATTCCCGGGCGCCTGCTTCCCGGACCGCTGCCTGTCTGGCGCCTGTTGCCTGTCTGGCGCCTGCTTGCCGGTTTGCTGCGTGGACGCATTCCGCGCAGCTGGACGCCCGCCGGGAGCCGGGCCGCCGACGGGGGCCGAAGGGTCGTCGTCGAGTCGCAAGGTGAGCGATATGCGCTTGCGCTCCGGATCGGCCTCCAGCACCTTGACCCGAACCACCTGACCGGACTTCACCACCTCGCGGGGATCGGAGACGAAGCGGTTGGCCAGCGCGGAGACGTGCACCAGGCCGTCCTGGTGGACCCCGACGTCGACGAACGCACCGAACGCGGCCACGTTGGTGACAGTTCCTTCCAGCACCATCCCTGGCCGGAGATCGGAGATCTTCTCAATCCCTTCCGAGAAGGTCGCCGCGGCAAAAACCGGCCGTGGATCCCGGCCCGGCTTTTCGAGCTCGGCGATGATGTCCTGCACCGTGGGCAGGCCAAACGCGCCGTCGACGAAGTCCTGCGGGTTCAGCGCGGCATATCTTTCCGCGGTCTGGCCCTTTGCGCTGGCGGCGGTTTTGATCTTCCGCGCCACCGGGTACGCCTCCGGGTGCACGCTGGAGGCATCCAGCGGCTCCGCTCCCCCGCTGATCCGCAGGAACCCGGCACACTGCTCGAACGCCTTGGCCCCGAGCCGTGGGACCTTCTTCAGCTCACTGCGCTTGCGGAACGGCCCGTGCTCGTTCCGGTAGGCGACAATGTTCTCGCTCAATAGCGGCCCGACGCCGGCCACGCGGCTCAGCAGCGCCGGGGACGCCGTATTGACGTCCACACCGACGGCGTTCACGCAATCTTCCACGACGGCGTCGAGGCTGCGGTCCAGTTTCGCGGCGGTGACGTCGTGCTGGTACTGCCCGACGCCGATCGACTTCGGTTCGATCTTCACGAGCTCAGCGAGCGGGTCCTGCAACCGCCGCGCGATCGACACCGCCCCGCGCAGGGACACGTCCATGCCCGGCAGTTCAGCGGCCGCCAGTGCCGACGCGGAATACACCGAGGCGCCGGCTTCCGAGACGACGATCTTCTGCGGTTTGGCGGCCGGGCTGGTTGGGTTCAGTTGGGCGGAGGTCTGGCTGGCCGACCCGTGAACGGGTGAGTCCGGGCCGGAGGTAAGTTGTTTGAGCAGCTCTGCCGCGAGTTTGTCCGTTTCCCGGGAGGCGGTGCCATTGCCGATCGCCACGAGTTCGACGCCGTGCGTCCGTGCCAGCTTTACCAGCGTCCGCAGCGCCTCATCCCATTTCCGGGCCGGGGCATGCGGATAGACGGTATCAGTGGCCACCACCTTGCCGGTGCCGTCCACGACGGCGACCTTCACACCGGTGCGCAGTCCCGGATCCAGCCCCAGGGTGGTGCGGTTACCGGCCGGCGCCGCGAGCAGCACATCGCGCAGGTTTGCGGCGAAGACCCGTACGGCCTCGTCCTCGGCAGCGGCAAACATCCGGCTGCGCAGGTCTGCCGCCAACCGCGCCAGCACCCTCGAGCGCCAAGCGAGCTGCGCGGTCTGCACCAGCCAGGCATCGGCGGGCCGGCCACGGTCGGCGACCCCGAGGAACCGGGCCACCGCTGCTTCATACCGGCCGCGCGCGGCGGTGAGGGCGGCGTCGTCGTCCGGTTCAGCCTCGGTGAGGTCCAATTCCAGCACCCCGTCCTTCTCGCCGCGCAACAGAGCCAGGACACGGTGCGACGGCATCCCGGCGGGGGCTTGCGAGAAGTCGAAATAATCCTTGAACTTTTGCCCCTCGGCGTCCTTGCCCTTTTTGACGCGGGACACCATCCGGCCCTGCGTCCAAAGCCGTTCCCGCAGCGTGGCGGCGAGGTCGGCGTCCTGCGCGACGCGCTCCACCAGAATGGACCGGGCACCGGCGAGCGCCGCGGCGGGGTCACCGATGGAGTGATCGGCGTTGAGGTACTTGGCGGCTTCGCGGTCCGGGTCCAGCTCGGGCCGCTCCAGCAGGGCTGTGGCAAGCGGTTCCAGTCCGGCCTCACGGGCAATCTGCGCCTTGGTGCGCCGCTTGCTTTTGAACGGCAGGTAAATGTCCTCCAACCGCGACTTCGTGTCGGCACCGAGGACGGCGGCCTGCAGCTCCAGCGTCAGTGCGCCCTGCGCCGCGATCGCCTCCAGCACGGTCCTGCGCCGGTCCTCCAGCTCCCGCAGGTACCGCAGCCGCTCCTCCAACTCCCGCAGCTGGGTGTCATCCAGCGTTCCAGTGGCTTCCTTGCGGTACCGGGCGATAAACGGCACGGTGGAGCCGGCGTCGAGCAGGTCCACGGCGGCTTTAACCTGCCATGCCTGCACACCAAGTTCTGCGGCGATCTGGGCGGCGATGCCCGACTCCTGGGTGTGCGGAGCCTGGGTTTTGGCGGTGCGGGTTGTTGCGGGCGCGGACGGTCGCTGCGGGGTGTGGTTCACCCTGCCATTTTGCCTTATTGGGGGCCGTTACAGCGCGGGCTGGGGTTGTTCGATGTCCTGGAGGACTTCGTTATGGCGGAGGAACCAGGGCTTGAAGGGCGGGTCGAAGCGCGCGAACCGTGGCAGGCCGACGCCGGTCAGGCCTGCGCTGGCCAGCACAGTTTGCAATTGCTGGTTGCGCTTTTCGAAGGCGCTTCTCGACCCACTGCCGGAAAAGACAAGCGCGGCGGTCACCGAGCCGGGCATTTCCCGGATCTTGACGACCGGATCCGTCGGAACCGGGGCCGTCTCAGCTGTCATCGCTGCCGGCAGGACGAAGGCGACGACGTACTCGCCGGGGCCCTCACCCCCTGCCAGCGCCCCGCTTTGGAGAACGGGGGCCGTCATGGCGATCTTTTGTGAGGGGCCGTACCCCTGGACCACCGGGGCCGTCATCGCCACTGACTGCCGGGCCGCATTGTTGCCGGTGATGTAATTGAAAAGGTATCGGAAGGCCGCATTTCCGGCCCGGTCGAAGGTCGCATCAACCTGGACCTCGGCGACCACATGCGCCGGATAGCGGCGCACCTCGAAGTCAGGGTAGCGCTGGATGAGCTCAAAGGGCTGCTGTTCAGTCATTGTCTCTTAGACAATACGCCCGGCCTGCGACTGGAACCAGCCCTTTGGCTCCCGGGTGCCACCAGGACTGTCAGAGGGCTTTGATAGCTTGAAGAGTGGGACGGCGAGGCCGCGTTCGAAGCACTCCAGCGACCAGTCCGGCTTCTCATGAGTGCAGCGCATCGACATCGGGGGCACAGTGTTTTTTCTTGAACCGGAAGTTCCGGGGTCCGCGCCGGACCTGGTCTTCTCCGCGAGTGACCTGGTGACCGCTGCCAGTTGCGAATATCAGCTGCTCAGGAAGCTCGATGAAAAGCTGGGCCGGTCCGCCAAGGCCGTTTTCGAGGACGACGAGATGCTCAAGCATGCCGCCGCGCTCGGTGATGTCCACGAACGCAAAGTCCTGGACGGCTTCGTCCGGGATTTCGGCCGCTGGGACCCGGCCGCCGGGCGGGGCGTGTATGACGTCGCAGAGGCTGTGGCCATGGACCGTGCCACTCTGCAGGCCAGCCACCGCGAGTCCATCAACGCCCTGCGCGCCGGCGCCGACGTCGTGTTCCAGGCGGCCTTCTTCGACGGACAGTTCCATGGCCGCTCCGACTTCCTGGTCCGCCAGGCCGACGCCAGCTACGCAGTATTCGACACCAAACTGGCCCGCCACGCCAAGGTCACCGCGCTGCTCCAGCTCGCCGCCTACGGCGACCAATTGCTGAAAGCAGGAATCCGCACGGATCCCGCTGTGACCCTGGTCCTCGGTGCCACCGTCCCGCTCCCCGGCGGGGGTTTCGACTACGTCCGCAGCCACCACAAGCTGGCCGAGATCCTGCCGGTTTTCCGGGAGCGGCGGGACCGCTTCGTCGCACTGACCTCCTCGCACACTGCGCAGCCCGGCACCATTCAGTGGGGCGCCCCCGGGGTCAGCGCGTGCGGCCGCTGCGACTACTGCCAGGAGCAGGTTGCTGCCACCGACGACCTCCTGCTCGTGGCGCGGATGAATTCGGCGCAGCGCAAGGCACTGCACGAACGCCAGATCTTCACGGTGCGGGAACTCGCGGAAACACAGCTTCCCGGCGCGAACGCGGCATTGCTGCGCCTGCAGGACCAAGCCCGGATGCAGAGCGGGGTGGGCCCGACCGATGGCAGCGTCCGGTTCGTCAAGGACGGAACCGACCACTCCATCAGCTACCGGGTGGTTCCGGAGAACACGTTGGCAGAGCTGCCGCCGCCCAGCGCCGGAGACATCTTCTTCGACTTCGAGGGCGATCCTCTGTGGCAGGAAAGCGCCACCGGCGTCTGGGGTCTGGAATACCTGTTCGGAGTCGTCGAAGCACCCACCGGGCCCGGCGTGCCCGGAATGTTCCGGCCGTTCTGGGCCCACAGCCGGGAAGCCGAGAAACAGGCATTCCTCGACTTTCTCGACTATGTGCAGAAGCGCCGGCAGGACTATCCGGACATGCATGTCTACCACTACGCCGTATACGAGAAAACCGCCCTGCGGAAGCTCTCCGTGCTGCACGTTGCGGGCGAAGACACCGTGGACCAGTGGCTGCGCGACGGGCTCCTGGTGGACCTCTACCAGACGGTCCGGAACAGCATTCGGGTCTCGGAGAACTCCTACAGCATCAAGAAACTCGAGCCGCTGTACATGGGGACAAACCTGCGCTCCGGTGACGTGAAAGACGCCGGAGCCTCGGTGGTGGCATACGCCCACTACTGCGACGCCCGCGACGACGGCCGGGCCGGGGACGCGGCCACCGTCCTCGCCGGGATCTCCGACTACAACGAATACGACTGCCTCTCCACACTGGAGCTGCGGAACTGGCTGCTGGGCTTGGCAAGCGATCGAGGCATTAAACCGGCGGGTGAGGGAGCCACGGGCGAGGCCACGTCCGGCGGCAACCCGGGCGCCGGCTCCGCGCCGGCCACCGCGGAGCTGGATCCGCTGGAAGTGACACTCGCTGAACTGGCGGAGTCCGGCGTCGGGCTGTCCGGGGACGACCGGAAGGCCGTTTCGATGCTGTCGGCCGCAGTCAGCTATCACCGCCGGGAACGCAAGGCGTTCTGGTGGGCGCACTTCGACCGGTGCGAGAACGGCCCCGATACCCACCACCAGCAGGACCGCAATGTCTTCCTGGTGGAAGACGCCCACGTGCTGGAAGACTGGTGGAAGGACGGCGCCAAGCTTCCGGAGCGGAGGGTGAAGCTGGTCGGCACTCTCAGCCCGGGCTCGGACCTCCGGGAGGGCAGTACGTGGTTCCGCATGTACGACCCGCCGCTTCCGGCCGGACTTGAGGGCACCGGTATCAACGGCACCGGACGTAACGGGTGGTTCGGGACCGAGGTTCTGGAACTCGGCCAGGAGGACGGCAGGGACACCGTCGTCATCCGGGACAAACTCCGCAAGACCGCCGAACCCTACAGCCAGGTCCCCGTGGCGCTGACCGAGGACCAGCCCATCCAGACCAAGAGCCTCGAGGACGCACTCGGCGCGCTGGCCTCCACCGTCACGGCAGGACTACAGGTGGGGGCGTCCGGTTTTCCCCGGCATCCGGCCTTGGATCTTGTCCGCCGGGTTCCGCCGCGGCTGACCTCCGGTGCGCAGCTCCCCACGCCAGGTGCAGGGGAGGACCGCTTCATAGACGCGATCACGGCGGCCGTCGGCGCCCTGGACCATTCCTACATCGCGGTCCAGGGCCCGCCCGGGACGGGAAAAACCCACGTAGGCTCCCATGTCATCGCCCGCCTGGTGGCCCGGGGGTGGAAAGTCGGGGTGGTGGGCCAGTCCCATGCCGTGGTGGAGAACCTGCTCAAGACGGCTGTGACCAAAGCCGGCGTCGACCCGGTGCGCGTGGCCAAGGACGTGAAGCACGGTGAGCCGCTCCCGTGGGCGCAACGCTCGGCCCAGGACGTGGCGCGGCTGCTCGACTCCCCCGGTGGCGCGCTCATCGGCGGCACTGCCTGGACCATGACGGGAGCCAACGTTCCGGCCGGGTCCCTGGACCTGCTGGTGATCGACGAGGCCGGGCAGTTCTCGCTTGCCAACACCCTCGCCGTGGCGCAGGCCAGCAGCCGGTTGCTGTTGCTCGGCGACCCCCAGCAGTTGCCGCAGGTCAGCCAGGGCGCCCACCCCGAACCGGTGGATGAGTCGGCTCTGGGGTGGGTTTCCGCCGGGCATGCCACGCTGCCGTCGGAGCTGGGCTATTTCCTGGCCGACTCGTGGAGGATGACATCGGAGTTGTGCCGGGCCGTGTCCGAACTCTCCTATGAGGGCAAACTGCGGTCGGCCCCGGCCGCAGACCTCCGGAGGCTCGATGGGGTCCCCGCCGGGATCGAGACCGTGTTGGTGGAGCACAGCGGCAACATCACGTCTTCCCGCGAGGAGGCCGCCGAAGTCGTCCGGCAAGCGCGGCGCCACCTGGGCCTGGTCTGGCATGCTGGGGACGGCAGCCGGCCGCTGGAAGCCGCCGACATCCTGGTGGTGGCCGCCTACAACGCCCAAGTCAATGTGATCCGCGAGGCCCTCGACGCCGCGTCCCTGGCCGGCGTCCGGGTGGGGACCGTCGACAAGTTCCAAGGCCAGGAAGCCGTCGTCGTGATGGTGTCCATGGCGTGTTCGGCGGTGGCGGAGGCTCCGCGCGGGATGGAATTCCTGCTCTCCCGCAACCGGATCAACGTGGCCGTGTCCCGCGGGCAGTGGCGCGCCGTCGTCATCCGGGCACCCGAGCTCACCAACTACCTTCCCGCCCGTCCCGAAGGCCTGGAGCAGCTGGGCGGGTTCATCGGGCTGTGCCAGCGCTCGGTCGCCGCCAACTGACACCGGACATGCCCATTCATGTGGCCGGACCCACCGGACACGCCCATTCATGTGGCCGGACCCACCGGGCATGCCCATTCTTGCGCAGCACCCACCGGGCATGCCCATTCTTCGCGCCAAGGTCCACGGGACATGCCCATTGTTAAATGAGAACAGTGGGCAGAATGGCATTCTGCCCACTGTTCGCGGCCGTCACTGGACATGTCCGGTCCCGGGAGTCGCCGGGAGTGGACATGTCCAGTGGTGAGGGGTGGAGCTGGCGGACCTAGTTCTGGTACGCCGGGTAGTCCGTGTAGCCCTTGGCGCCCTCGCCGTAGAAAGTCGACGGGTCCGGCTCGTTGACCGGGAGTCCTTCGCGCCAGCGGCGGACCAGGTCCGGGTTGGCGATGGCCGGACGTCCGACGACGACGGCGTCAGCGAGGCCGTCGGCGACCAAGGCCGTGGCTTCCTCGCGGGTGGTGATGACGCCGAAGCCGGTGTTCAGCAGGAAGGTTCCGCCGAAGCGGCTGCGCAGATCCTGCACCAGGTCGCCGGTGGGCTCCTTGTGCAGGACGCTGAGGTAAGCGAGCTTCAGGGGCGCAAGCGCATCCACCAGGATGTCGTAGGTTGCGCGGACGTCGGCTGCTTCGCTCTCCATGGCTCCCTGGACATTGTGCTCGGGCGAGATCCGGATGCCAACGCGGTCAGCGCCCACGGCCTCGACCACGGCGCGGGTCACCTCGATGACGAAGCGCGCACGGTTCTCCGGCGAGCCCCCATAGATGTCGTCGCGCTGGTTGGCGGACGGGGTCAGGAATTCGTGCAGCAGGTAACCGTTGGCTGAGTGCAGCTCGACGCCGTCGAATCCGGCACCGATCGCGTTGCGGGACGCGGTGACGAATTCTTCGACGATGCCCGGCAGTTCGTCGGCGGTCAGGGCGTGCGGAACGGGGAACGCCTGCTTGCCCGTGTAGGTGCGGGTTTCGCCGTCGATCGCGATGGCGCTGGGTGCTACCACTTGGTAACCGCCGGTGGTGTCTTCATGGGTGACGCGTCCGGCGTGCATGACCTGGGCGAAGATGCGGCCGCCCTCGGCGTGCACGGCGGAGGTGACGTTGGCCCAGCCCTCCAGCTGGGCCTCGGTCACCAGGCCGGGCTGCCCCGGGAACCCCCGGCCGGCGTGGCTGGGGTACGTGCCCTCACTGACGATCAGTCCGAGGGACGCCCGCTGCCGGTAGTGCTCGACGACGAGGGGTCCGGGGATGCCTTCCTGGCCGGAGCGGACGCGCGTCAGCGGCGCCATCACGAGTCGGTTGGGCAGTTCCATCTCGCCGAGAGTCATTGGGGAAAACAGCATGCGCAGTTCCTTTCACCAGGGATTGGGTTCACTGGAGGTAACTGCGGGGCGCCTGCAACTATTCCGGACGAGACCCGGATCACTACGGATGAACGATGATCTTCACTGCGGTGTCGTTGTGGTTGATGAGGGTATCGAAGCCCTTGTCGACGAGGTCATCGAGCGCGATTCTGCCGGTGATGAAGGGTTTCAGATCAACCTTGCCGTCCTGGACGAGCTTGATCGCGGCCGCATGGTCGCCGCAGTAGGCGATGGTGCCGCGCAGGTCGATTTCCTTCAAGACGATTTTTTGCATGTCCACCGTTGCCGGACGTCCCCAGATCGAAACGTTGACCACCACGCCGGCTGGCTTGACGACGTCGAGCATGGTGTCCAGCACGGCGTTCACTCCCGCGCATTCAAAGGCCCCGTCTGCCCCGAGGCCGTTGGTGAGCTCCAGCACCCGGGCCTTGACGTCATCGGAGCTCGGATCGAGGACATGGTCCGCGACACCGGAGGAGACCGCCTTGTCCTTCCGGGCCGCTGACAGTTCGGTGACGATGGTGGTGATTCCCAGGCCCTTGAGGACCGCTGCGGTGAGCAGGCCAATGGGGCCGGCACCGCCGACGACGGCGACGTCCCCGGCTTTGAGGCCGCCGCGGCCGACGGCGTGATACGCGACGGCGAGGGGTTCAATGAGCGCCGCTTCATCCAGCGGGATATCACCGACGGGGTGCACCCAGCGGGCGTCGACCACGATGGTCTCACTGAGGCCGCCACCGCCGCCTGCCAACCCGATGAAGCCCAGCTTGGTGCACAGGTTGTAGTGGCCGCTGCGGCACGGGCCGCATTCATTGCAAACGAGATACGGTTCCACCACCACGTTGTCGCCGACCTTGAGACCGCTCACGCCCTCCCCCAGTTCGTTGACCGTGCCGGAGAATTCGTGGCCCATGGTCACCGGGGCGGATTCGCTGGAAAGCGGGTGGGGATGGCCGGGCGCCGGGGTGAAGATGGGCCCTTCCAGGAACTCATGCAGGTCGGTGCCGCAGATGCCGCACCAGGCGACGGAAATCTTCACCGCTCCGGGGCGCAGCTCCGGCTCGGGAATGTCTTCGATTCGGAGGTCGTTGCGGGCGTGGAAACGTGCTGCCTTCATGGTGTTCTGCCTTCGCGTTGCCGCTGTGGAGGCGCCCCGATGAGGCGCCTCCACAGCAGGTCGTTGGATTGTCAGGAAAAGGGCCGCCACCCCCAGTGTGGTTCCCGGGGGCGCGAATGTCACGGCGGGTGCGGGTCAGCGGGTGTGGTGGGTGGGCTGGCGCTCGAAAACCGGCGTCGGGAGTCCTTCCATTCTGGCCTTGAGCTGCAGCGCCAAGTAGTTGGAATAGTGGCGGCTTTGGTGCAGATTGCCGCCGTGGATCCAGAGCTGGTCCACGTTGGTGGGCTTCCACATGTTCCGCAGCTCACCCTCCCACGGCCCCGGGTCCTTCGGGGTGTCGGAGCCGAAGCCCCAGCACTTGCCGACGGCGTCGGCCACCTCGGGAGAGACCAGGTCAGCCAGCCAGCCGTTCATCGACCCGTAGCCGGTGGCGTAGATGATGGCGTCGGCTTCCAGTTCGGTTCCGTTGGCCATCACGACGGCGTTGCCGGTGATCTTGCCGACCTCGCCGTTGGCGAGCTTGACCCGGCCGTCGATGATCAACTGCGAGGCGCCGACGTCGATGTAGTAGCCGGAGCCGCGCCGCAGGTATTTCAGGAACAGGCCGGAACCGTCGACGCCGAAGTCCAGATCAAAGCCTGCTGCCTCCAGCTGCGAGTAGAACTCGGCGTCCCGCTCGGCCATCTCCGCGTACACGGGGATCTGGGCTTCCGGCAGGATCCGGTACGGCAGCGAGGCGAACAGCAGATCGGCTTTCTCCGTGGTGACGCCGTTGGCCAGTGCCTGCTCCGAATACAGCCCTCCCAGGGCGAGGTCCATGAGGGATTCACTGCGGGCGATGTGGGTGGAGGAGCGCTGGACCATGGTGACGTCCGCGCCGTGTTCCCAGAGGTCGGCGCAGATGTCGTGGGCCGAGTTGTTGGAACCGATGACCACGGCTTTTTTACCGGTCCAGTCTCCGCCACCGGGGTGCTTGGAGGAGTGGTATTGCTCGCCCTGGAAGGACTCGGCGCCGTCGAACGTGGGGACGCTGGGGTACCCGGACACGCCGAGGGCGAAGACCAGCTGCTTGGGACGCAGGGTGACGGGTTCGCCGTCGCGCACCACCTCCACCACCCATTCCTGCGTGGATTCGTCGAAGCGGGCGGCGGTGCATTCGGTCTTGGACCAATAGTTCAGTTCCATGATCCGGGTGTAATTCTCCAGCCAGTCGCCGATCTTGTCCTTGGCCGCGAAGACCGGCCAGTCGTCCGGGAACTTGATGTAGGGCAGGTGGTCGTACCAGACCGGGTCATGGAGGTGGAGGGACTTGTACCGGTTCCGCCAGGAGTCACCCGGGCGATCGTTCTTTTCGATGATGATGGTGGGCACGCCAAGCCGCCGCAGCCGGGCGCCCAGCCCGATCCCGCCCTGGCCGCCGCCGATGATGACGGTGTAGGGCTGGTCTTCGTAGCCGAGCCGGGCTTCCTGCTCTTCTTTCAGTTCCAGCCACGATTTGCGGCCCTTGGTGATCTGGTGAGCGACCCCCTTCTCCCGGTTGGGGCCCTTTTTTTCCTCGAAGCCCTTGAGTTCCTGCATGGTGGTGAGCAGGGTCCAGCATTTGCCGTTGCGGAGGCGCAGATGGGCGTAGCCCCGGGCCTGGGCCGTCTCAAAGTTCACCCACGCCTCGGTGTTGGCCGCATCCCCGGTGGCGTCTTCCGCCAAGGTCCAGTTGCTGGGCTGCACGTCGTCGAGGGTTGCATCCAGCATGCGCCGGATGTCCTCTTTACCTTCCAGAGTTTTGAGATTCCAGGTGAAGGAAACGAAGTCGCGCCAGTACGAATCGTCGTCGAACAGGTCAAGCACGCGGTCCGTATCGTGGCTGCGCAGCGCCTCATCGAACTGCGCCAGCCACGCCTCGACCACGCCATTGGGTGTCTCAGGCATGATTCCTCTTTCCGTTGCCAACTGTGGGCGGATGCCGCTGCAGGACATGACGTCCGTGCAGTGACCCGCCTCACAAGTAAAGATCACCGGGGGTTACAATCGGGTTACACAGAGCGCTCCTGAACCCGGCCTTGGTTCCGCCGGTCAGGGGCTGCCTGAGCTGGACGGGTCCGACGATTCGAGGGCGAGTTGGGAACATGAGTATGCGGCCGGGCAGTCGCTCTTTCACGCAGCTCTCGGACTTGAGATTTTCCGCGCCGGCAGAGTACGCCCGGGCCCTCCGTAAGGCACATGAAGCCTCGGTCTCCGGCTCGCCAAGCCCGCATTTGTCGCCGTCCCTGATCAAGTCCTGGCAACGTTCGCTTGCCATGGGTATCAATCCCGACGGACACCGACCCGTCCACCGGCATGAAGTTTCCGAGGCCCGCTCGCTCAGTGCCGGCCACCGGCTGGCGGCTGTGATGCCTGCGCTGTCCCAACTCCTGGCCGATGAGACCGTGACCGGGCGCCATCTCCTGATCGTGACCGATCACGCGGGCGAGGTGCTCTGGCGTGTGGGGAGCAAACAAGCGCTGAAACTTGCGGATTCGCTGGAGTTTGTCGAGGGGGCGGATTGGTCTGAGGCCGGGGTGGGGACCAACGCCATCAGCGAGGCCCTAGTGACGGGTGCGCCGGCGCAGCTCTTCTCGGCTGAGCACCTCGTCCGGACCCATCACGACTGGGCCTGCACGGCATCGCCGATTCGTGACCCGCTGACGGGGGAAATCCTCGGTGTTCTGGACGTATCCGGCCCGTTCGAATCCGTGACACCGGACAGCCTTCGTCTGGTGCGGTGCGGAGTGCGCTTGGCCGAGGAACTATTGAAATCCGCGGCTCCCGCGGACGGTTCCCGCCGCCCGGAGCGCAGCGGGTCAGGTGTCAACACCTCAGTACGGGCCTCTTCCGGGGTCCGGGTCCAGTTGACGCTGTTGGCGGACGCCCCGTCAGCAGCTGTCGACGGCGGCACCCGCCGGCCGCTGACACTGCGCCGGGCCGAAATCCTGGCCTTGCTGGCCTCCCGGACACGGGGCTGGAGCGCCGACGAGTTGGCCTTTGAAATCCACGGCGATGCGGGCACCGCAGCGGCGATCCGGACCGAGATGCACCGGATCCGCAGCGTGCTGGGCGAGGTAGTGGAGGCAAACCCCTACCGTTTTTCGTCTTCGGTCAAGGTTGAGACAGACGCATCGGCGGTGGCAGGCCACTTGCGGGAGGGCCGGGTTGCTGCAGCGGTTGCGGCTTATCCGGCCAAATTTCTCAATCGTTCCAACAACCTCGCCATCGGTTTCCTGCGGGATGAACTCAATGAAGCCGTCGGCGCCTCGGTTCGGGCCAGTGGCGATGCCGGGTTGATGCTGCGGTGGTGCACGTCCGATATGGGGTCCACGGACACGGCCGCTGCGGCGCTGGCTGCGAAGCTTTTAGGGCCGCTGGATCCGCGCGCCCAGCTGGTAACGGCACGGATGGAGCGACTGGACCGGGAACTGCGGGCGTAGGCGGCATCAGGCGCTCGCGCTGCGGGCCTGATCTCAGCCCTCTCTGGCTCGGCTCTGTCCTAGGGAGCCGGGGGTGCGACGCCGGGGCAACCCTGGCCCTGCGGGTTGCGGAGGCAGTCGTCGGCATAGTTCCGCGTGATGGAACGCCAGACGCTGACGGGCTGCGGTGGAGCACTGAACTGCCCTTGCCCCGGGATTGGCAGGGGTGGTCCGCCGTTGACCGAGTAGGTGCCCTGGAAATGGGTAGTCAATACCACCGAGAAATCACCGGTCTGGGCATAAACGTGACTGGTGGCGGTCTTCTCACCCCAGCGGTCCTGCGGGAGGGGCCCTCCGGTGGCGGCCTGCGGTCCCAGCGAGATCCCGTCGCCGTAGCTCCAGGTATACCGGACGGGCTTGGCGGTGACGTGCACCTTTTGGGCCAAAATTGTGATGTCGAACTGCTGCTCAGCTACGTCGGCGAAAAAGTTGGTCTCGGCTCCCCGAAGGGTATGGGGACTGGGTTGCGCGGTGACCGAGCCTGCGCTGACCTGCAGCTTTTGGAACTCTTTTTGGATCATGGCTGCGATCCGGGGCAGCAAGTCTTCAGGCCTTGGGTCGAAGAGACACGTGGGTCCGGAGTGGTACGTCCATGTGGGATTTGGCACGCCGGCCGGTGCTTTCAGCCACAGGACCGGGATGCCGTCTTTGCCGTCCGGGCCGTTCTTGCAGTCCACAAGGTCCGCGAGGCAGTTCGTGTCAAAGTCGCCAGCCCCGAGGTGGCACTGGAGTTCATATTTGTATTGGTACGGGTCGGCACTGGGGCTGCCCGGTTGAAGCGCCACGAACTTCCCAGTCGCTGGGTCCAGGCGCCAGCCCCCAACGTTGACGCTGTCCGGCTTCCAATCACCGAAGATATCGGGCGGCTCTGCGTGAGCTAAGCCCGGCGCTGCGAACACAACTAATGCCATAGCGACAATCCATGCTTCTAGAACACGGGACGCCCCTCGGATGCGCACGACCTAGCCGACAATTCTGCCGACGTTTAGGACAGTCCATTTCCTGCCGCTAAAGGTCACCAATAACAGGTTGCCTGTGTCGTCTGGTTGGGGATCACTTCGGGCAACGCTCGCATCCTGTCGCATGTAGGTGAGCGGCGTCTGCTGCGCCTGAACCACTACCTGATAAGTTGCGGCAGCATCCGGGACAAACTCAGTGCTAACTGTCGGAGTGGTGATCTTTCCACCTATCAGCCACCGCCCCTCTGCATGCCATGCCTTGATTACGCTCTTCGCTTTCGTGCACGGCTCGCAATCCGGCGACGTCATCTCCTCAAATTGTGCCAATTCGCCGGTCTCGTATCCGTAGCTGAGCAATTGAAACCAGTACCGCGCAAACGCCTCCAGGCCTTCCTTCGTCTCGGCCTTGGCGGTTTCCGGCAGCTCGGGGACGGGCACGTTTTGCGCCCGGCCGGAGGCGTCGGCGGGCTTGTAACTGGCCGCCGGTGTTGGCGTTGGCGTCGGAGTGGGCGTCCCGGTCGGACTCGAGGACGGTGGTGCCGCCGGCGCTCCCGGCGTTGCTGCCCCGCCGGTGCAGGCTGTGATCGGGAACAGGGAGAGGGCGACCAAGACGGCGCAAATTTTTCTGCGACAGCCGAAGAACGGAGTGCGGGATGTCATGGTCAGCTATTCCCCCCGATAGAAATCAAGACGCCTGAAGCCAAACAATGACTTAAGGGTAACTGACATCACATTTTGGACATCCAAGTTATCCACAGACTGCCGCCTGACCAACGGCGCACTCGATCCGGGGCGAACAGCGTCAGACTATGGCCGGGGTCCGACATTCCAGGCGCTGTTCGGTTGCTTCGCCGCACCAGTGCCACCTCACGCCGATTCACGGTGACTTCCCCGCGTTAGCCTCTGGTGTTTTTCGATACAGCCCAGAACAATGAACCCATGATGTTCGAACATGTTGGCGAAAACCCCATCCTGGTCCTCGACGCTGATCAGAGCTGGAAGCTGATCGAGAGCACCAAGCACGGCAGGCTGGTGCTGATCGTGGGCGGCGAGCCCGATATCTTCCCCGTGAACTACGCCGTGAGCGGCAGGAAGCTCTACCTCCGCACAGCCCCGGGCAACAAGCTTGCCGAGCTGACCATCAACGCCAAGATCCTGTTCGAGACGGACGGCATCCTGTCCGAAGAGGCCTGGTCAGTCGTTCTTCGTGGCACGGCCCGGGTGTTGGAGCAGTCCGCCGAGATCGAAGCGGCAGAGGCCTTGGAGCTTAAGCCCTGGGTGCCCACCCTGAAGGACTTCTATGTCGAGATCGAGCCCACCTCGGTGAGCGGCCGACACTTCCGGTTCGGCGAGCATCCAGAGCGGGAGATTTAGCAGCCAGTCCGAGGCCGCAGGCCGCCTAGACTTAAGCGATGGCGGACCAGTTGACCCCGGAGCGGCGCAGCTGGAACATGTCCCGGATCCGCGGGAAGAACACCAAGCCTGAACTACTAGTCCGCAAATTACTGCATGCCAAGGGCTATCGATACCGGCTGCACGGCGCGGTCCGCGGAGCACGGTTGCCCGGCAATCCCGATCTGGTGTTCGCAGGCCGCCGCAAAGTTATCTTCGTCAATGGCTGCTTCTGGCATTTCCACGACTGCCGGGTGGGGCAGCATGCGCCGAAGGCCAACGCAGAGTTCTGGGAAACCAAACGCACCCGGACCCGGACCCGGGACGCCGAACAGCGCAGGCAGCTAGCAGACTCGGGCTGGGCGGTCCTCACCGTGTGGGAATGCGGGCTCAAGGACCGTGCGGCACTGGAAAAGCAACTGGACGACTTCCTGCAGGCAACGGACCCACTCCGCCCGCAGCCCGCGCTGCGTAGGCAACCCGCGGCGGCCTTGGCGACACGGCGGACGTGACTTCGGTAACATCCCCACCCGGAGGCAATGACCTACCGCTGGCATGTCGCCAACAACCCCGGCAAGCCCGGGAAAGCGTTCGTGGGCCATTTGCTCTACGGCTCCGGAGCACAGGAAGCCAGCTAACGGCACCTCAAACGGGCGACTACTTGGCCACCGACCGCTTAACCCCAAAGGTGAAATAGCTGCCCGGACCGACGAAGTTGACCAGGGTGGCCAGCCGCCACAGCATTTTGCCGCCGCGGATCTCCTCGGCCGGGCGGCGTGAGATGTCCCGCTGCGCCGCAATTAGCAGTGAAATCTGAACGGCGGAAGCTGTGATGGTGCCGAACTTCGCCATGGGCGAGAGTTCCTTCCAGGTCTTCTTCCGGGCGTTCTTCGCACGTTTGTTTGCCATGATGTGTCCTCGCTTGTTGACTCTGAGCTTGGTTCCTCATTGCCGGGCGGACTGCCCGTAAAGGGACCAGTTTAGGGATGTTCGGTGGTAGCAGATAGAGGCGATGGGACCGGTTGGGCTGTCTGCGCCGGAACCGGCGTGAAACGGGTGAGCGTAGTTTTCTGCTCCGGCGTCAGCCGCTGCACCCGCCCGGTGGCCTCGTCGACGAAGGCCAGGTGACTGGTGGCCCGGACGCAGTCCGCCCGCGTGACAGGGTCCTGCACCAGGTAGTGGATGTCGAAGCTGGCGCCCTTGATGGCCCCGACCCACACCTGCACGACAGCCGGCACGTTCCGGTACTCGAGGGTTCGGACATAGCGGATCTTGTGCTCGACGATCAACGCGAGGGTCCCGGCCGGGACCTCGCTGAAGAGCGGCGCCGGGGGCTCCACTCCGGGCAACCCCGAACCTCGCGGCGGCCCGAACGCTGCGATGCGGGCTTCCTCCAGAATGCGAACGATCTGGACGTTGTTGATATGGCCGTAGGCGTCCATGTCGCCCCAGCGCATTGGGATCTGCACCTCGATGCGCCGGGACTCGGGCGCGGTGCCGGCGGCGCTCAGCTGCGTACCGCCGTCGCATCGTCTGCCGTGTTTTCCGAAAAGGCCGGGTCGGCGTCTTCGCCGGCGAACTGGGACATGTACAGGCGGTAATAAGCGCCCTTCATCTCCAACAGCTGTGCGTGCGCTCCCTGCTCCACGATCCGCCCGGCCTCCATCACCAGGATGGTGTCCGCGTCGCGGATGGTGGAGAGCCGGTGGGCAATGACGAAGCTCGTGCGGTCCGTACGCAGGGCGGCCATCGCCTTCTGGACGAGCACTTCGGTGCGGGTGTCCACCGAGCTGGTGGCCTCGTCCAGGATCAGCAGCGAGGGGTTGGCGACGAAGGCACGGGCAATGGTGATCAGCTGCTTCTCGCCGGCGCTGACGTTGTTGCCCTCCTCGTCGATGATGGTGTTGTAACCATCAGGGAGGGCGCGGACGAAGCGGTCCACGAAGGTGGCCCGGGCCGCCTCCATCACCTGTTCCTCGGTGGCATCGAGCTTGCCGTAACGGATGTTGTCGTAAATGGTGCCGCCGAACAGCCAGGCATCCTGCAGCACCATGCCCACCTTGGACCGCAGTTCAGCGCGGCTCAACTGGGTGATGTCCACCCCGTCCAGGGTGATGCTGCCGCCCTGCAGCTCATAGAAGCGCATGACGAGGTTCACCAGGGTGGTTTTGCCGGCGCCGGTGGGGCCGACGATGGCGACGGTGTGCCCGGGCTCGGCGGTGAACGAGAGGTCCTCGATCAGCGGCTTGTCCGGGGTGTAGCTGAAGGTGACGTGCCGGAACTGAACGTGCCCGTCGGTCTTGGCCGGCAACTTTTCGGTGGCCGTCTCGGCGTCCTGTTCGTCGGCGTCGAGGAATTCAAAGACCCGCTCCGCTGACGCGACCCCGGACTGCAGCATGTTGGCCATGCCCGCCATCTGCCCCAGCGGCTGGGTGAATTCGCGCGAGTACTGGATGAACGCGGTGGCGTCGCCCAGGCTCATCGCGCCGGAGGCGACGCGCAGGCCGCCGACGACGGCGATGCCGACGTAGCTGAGGTAGGACACGAACTGCATGACCGGCATGATCATTCCGGACACAAACTGCGCCCCGAAGCTCGCCTGGTAGAGCGCCTCGTTCCGCTCGTCGAAGCGGGCCAGCATGTCGGCGTCGCGGCCGAAGACCCGGACCAGATCGTGGCCGGAGAAGGACTCCTCGATCTGGCCGTTGAGGTCCCCGGTGTTTTTCCACTGCGCCGCGAAGAGCTTTTGGCTGCGGGATCCGATGATGCCGGCGGCCACTGCGGAGAGCGGCAACGCCACGAGGGCGATCAGGGCCAGCTGCCAGGACACGATGAACATCATGATGAGAATGCCGATGACCGTCAGGGCCGAATTCACGAGCTGCGCGAAGGCCTGCTGCAGCGCCTGCTGGATGTTGTCGACGTCGTTGGTGACCCGGGAAAGGATGTCGCCGCGCTGGCGGGTGTCGAAGTAGTTCAGCGGAAGCCTGTTGAGCTTCTTCTCGGTGTCGTCGCGCAGTTGGCGGACCACCCGCATGACCAGGACGTTCAGGACGTAACCCTGCAGCCAGAGGAAGATGTTGGCGACGAAGTACATCACCAGGACCACGCTGATCAGGAACGCGAGTTTTTGAAAGTCGATGCCGGCGCCAGGGATAACGTCCATTCTGGCCAGCATGTCCGCGAAGTTATCCTGTCCCTGGGCCCGGAGGCCCTCGACGAACTGCTCTTTGGACCCGCCGGCAGGCAACTGTTTGCCGACAACTCCACTGAAGATCACGTCCATCGCCTGGCCAAGGATCCGCGGCGCCACAACGTTGAGGACGACGGCGACCGTCACCATCGCGAGCACGGCGGTGATGCCGGCGCGTTCGGGTTTCAGCAGGCCCATTAGCCGCTTCGCGGAAGGCCAAAAGTGCTGGGGTTTCTTCGCGGGAACGCTGCCGAACATACCGCCGTCGGCCTCACCGGGAACGAACTCCTCTTCGTAGAAGTCCTCCTCCGGTTCGGTGGCCGCGGCGCTCGTTGCGGTGGGGCCGGTGGCCGCGGCGCCGGTAGCGGTCATCCCGCCGGCCTTCGGAGGGCGGGTACCTTTTTGGTTGGTGCTCATGCCACGGCCTCCGCGGTCAGCTGGGATTCAACAATTTCCTGATAGGTGCTGGAGCTCTGCAACAATTCCTCATGTGTGCCGCGGTCCACGATCCGGCCCTTGTCCAGCACCAGGATCTGATCGGCGTCGGCGATCGTGGACACGCGCTGTCCGACGATGATCACGGTGGCGTCGGCGGTTTTCGCTTTGAGGGCACGGCGGAGCCGGGCGTCGGTGGCGACGTCGAGGGCGGAGAAGGAGTCATCGAACAGGAACACCTTGGGTTCGGTGACGAGGGCCCGGGCGATGCACAGGCGCTGGCGCTGGCCGCCGGAGACGTTGGTGCCGCCCTGGGAAATCCGTGAGCCGAGACCGTTTTTCTTCTCGCGTACAAAATCGGCCGCCTGGGCCACGGTCAGGGCGTCCCAGAGCTGCTTGTCGGTGGCCTCCGTTTTGCCGAAGCGCAGGTTGTGCTCGATGGTTCCCGAGAACAGGTAGGGCCGCTGCGGCACCATGGCCACGCGCTGGGTGATCTCGGCGCGGTCCAGGTTGGTGACGGGAACGCCGTCGAGCAGCACCTCCCCCGAGGCGGCGTCGTACAGGCGGGGCAGCAGGGACAGCAGGGACGTCTTGCCGGCGCCGGTGGAGCCGATAATCGCCACGGTCTGCCCGGGTTCGGCAGTGAAGCTGATGCCGCTCAGCACCGGTGCCTCGGCACCGGGGTAGGCGAAGGAGACGTTGCGGAACTCGACTCGGCCGGCCTTCCTGGCCGGAGTGACCGGGGTGGCCGACTCGTGGATGGAGGGTTCGACGTCGAGCACCTCACCGATGCGGTCCGCGCACACGGTGGCGCGGGGAATCATCATGGCCATGAAGGTGCCCATCATGACGGCCATCAGGATTTGAAGCAGGTACTGCAGGAACGCTGTCAGGGAGCCGACCTGCATTTCCCCGGCGCCCACCCGCTGGCCGCCGAACCAGAGCACGGCCGCGGTGGAGATGTGCAGGATCATGCCGATTGCGGGGAACATCAGCACGAACAGGGCGCCGATCTTGAGCGAGACGTCGGTGAGTTCCTTGTTCGCGGCGCCGAAGCGCTCGGCTTCATGCGGCTCCCGCACGAACGCGCGGACCACGCGGATGCCGATGATTTGCTCCCGGAGGATGCCGTTGAGCCGGTCGATTTTCGTCTGCATGGACCGGAACAGCGGCATCAGCCGGACCACAAGGTAGCCCACCACCACTGCCAGCAACGGCACGGACACCCAGACCAGCCAGGACAGGTTAAGGTCCTCACGCAGTGCCATGAAGATGCCGCCGATGCACATGATGGGCGTGGCCACCATGAAGTTCAGGCCCATCAACATGAGCATCTGCACCTGCTGGACATCGTTAGTGCCCCGGGTGATCAGGGTGGGGGCGCCGAAAACGTTGACGTCCTTGGCGGAGAAGCTGGTGACTTTGCGGAACACGCCGCGGCGCAGGTCGCGGCCGAATGCCATGGCAGCCTTCGAACCGAAGTAAACTCCGGCGATCGCGGTGACGACCTGCACGAGGGCTACACCGAGCATCACGCCACCGGTCCGCCAGATGTAATCCGTGTCGCCGCGCGAAACGCCCTCGTCGATGATCTGGGCGTTCAGGCTGGGGAGATACAGCGCTGCGATGGTGGAGGCGAGCTGGAAGAAAATCACTGCACCGATGTATGGCATATACGGCTTGGAGTAGCGCCGTATGAGGGTGACGAGCATGCCCACGAGTCCTTAGGACGAACGAATAGTTGAGGCTGGAAAGAGCCCGAAGAGAAATCTTCAGCCCGTGCACCCAGTAGTAGCAGACGGGGCTGACAGCCATAGCGTTCCAACTCTACGAAACGTCGCGCCCCGGCGGAATATCGGAGGCAAAAAAGTCGGCTGCACTGCTGACGCCAAGGGCGGCCGCCTGGTGGAGGCGGCCGCCCGGGCCGTGCTGCGTGCTGTTCCCGGCGTTGGCTGCTGCCGGTCCTGTACTGCCGCTTACTCTGTCCGGTGCCGCCCGTGCGTGGCGAGGTAATCCGCGGCAGCGCGCTGGAGCTTGCGCTGCTTGGCCAACTGGCGGCCCAAGGCTGTGAGCTCCTCGGCAGTGCATGCCTGTTGGGCAGCAATTTCCCGCTGCTGCGCAGCTTGTTCGTTGACCGCTCGGATCGCCGCCACGAGCTGAAGTTGCTGCTGCGCCAGCAACTGCTGGGTCTGGAGCAACACGGGGACGACGTCGGCCACGTCAGGCCGGTCCGCGGCGACGAGGGTGCGGGACCGTTGCCGGGCGCCTTCTCTCTCGACCGCCCGGTGGCCGTCGGACTCCCCCGGGCCGGAACTCACGCCGGCCTCCGCGCGGGCCGCGTCCGGGCCGTGGGATTCGGCGTGTTGCCGGCTGAGCACCTCCAGAAATTCCAGGTCCAAATCCACGGTGCCGGTGCCGCTGCTGACTCCGGTGCCGGCTGCAGATGGGGCAGCCGTGGCCGCCCCGACTCCGGCGGTGCCGGCCGAACTTGCCGGGACACGGCCGGCGGCCGGTGTGGTCTCGAAGGCAAGGTTTCCGCCGTTTTCGGCAGGTTCAGGCCGGATGTCGACGGTGCGGCGCAGCGGACGTTCCTTGATCAGCAGGACAGCTACCAGCGCCACCAGGCCAACGATGGCCGAAATCAGGAAGACCTCGGCGATTGCGTCGCCGTAAGCCGCCCGCATGATCTCACGCAGCGGCGCCGGCATGTCGTTCAGGTCCATGGTGGCCGCGGAGGATCCGGCCGGCGCCTGGGCGCCGGAGGCCGCGAGCTTTTCTATCACGAGGGCTTTGACCCGGTTGGCCAGGACGGCGCCCAGCACCGAGACGCCGATCGCGCCGCCAACAGCCCGGAAGAAGGCCACGGAGGCACTGGCAGTGCCAATGTCCTTGGCCTGGACCGTGTTCTGGACGGCGAGAACGAGGTTCTGCATCAGCAGGCCCAGCCCGACGCCCAGAATGGCTGTGTAAATACCGGTCATCCAGAGTTCGGTGGTGTGGTCCATGCTGCCTGCCATGCCCAGCCCGCCGATGAGCAGGACGGCGCCGGCCACCAGGTACCGCTTCCATTTGCCGGTACGGCTGATCAGCAGGCCGGAAGCGACGGAACCGATCAGGTTGCCCGCGATCATGGGCAGGGTCAGCAGGCCGGCTTCCGTGGGGCTGGCGCCGCGGGCCACCTGGTAGTACTGGCCCAGGAAGGTGGAGGAGCCGAACATGCCCACGCCGACGGCCACCGAAGCGAGGATCGCCAGGGCCGTGGTCCGCTCGGAAATGATGTTCAGCGGAATGATGGGCTGGGCCACCTTGGATTCCACCAGGACCAGCAGGGCCAGCAGGGCAACGCCGCCGCCCACCATGACAACTGTCTGCCAGGACCACCAGTCGTAGTAGTCCGGGTTGCCGGCGAAGGAGACCCAGATCAGCAGCAGGCTGACGCCGGAGGTCAGCAGGATGGAGCCGAGCCAGTCGATTTTGGCTGGCCGCTTGACGTGTTGGATCTTCAGGGTCACCTGCAGCAGGATCAGTGCCACGACGGCGAGCGGAACGCAGACGAAGAACGTCCACCGCCAGCCCAGGGGGCTGTCCACGATAAAGCCGCCCAGGAGGGGGCCGCCGGCTGTGCCGACGGCCATCACGCCGCCCATGTAGCCGGAGTACTTGCCGCGGTCGCGCGGCGGGATCATTGAACCGATGATGGCCTGGGCCAGGGCGGTGAGGCCACCCATCGCGATGCCCTGGATGACCCGGGCGGTGAGCAGCAGCGGGATGGTCTCGGACAGGCCGGCCATGACCGAGCCGGCCACGAAGATCACGATGCTGAGCTGGACGAGGACCTTCTTGTTGAAGAGGTCGGCCAGTTTGCCCCAAATGGGGGTGGTGGCAGCGTTGGCCAGGAGTGCGGCCGTGATGACCCAGGCGAAGTCGGTCTGGGTTCCCTTGAGCTCGGACATGATGGTGGGGAGCGCATTCGCCACAATCGTGCTGCTGAGAATGGCGGTGAAGAAGGCCGCCAACAGCCCGGTGAGCGCTTCCATGATCTGCCGGTGGGTCATTTCCGTGGGCTCCCCGGCGGGTTGGGACGCGCGGGGCGCCCCCGGCTTCTTGTCCATCGGGGCCGGGGACGGCCCTGTGGCGGCGGCGTGGCTGGCCATATTTCTACTCCTCAACAATTTCGGTCGTGTGTGCGGGTCCGGCCGTCGTTGCCCGGGCTGTGGTCCTGAGGGACTCAGCAAGTTTCTGGAGGACGCCCGCCGTAACTTCGACGTCATCCTCGCTCCAGTCCTGCAGCAGGGCCTGGAGGGTCGCCGTGCGGTGGTCCTCTATGACGCGCAGTTTCTGCGCCCCGGCGACTGACAAAGCGATTAATTGGGCCCGGCCGTCGTCAGGGTCCGGCCGGCGGATGACGTAGCCGTGTTCCTCGAGCTCGGCGATGTGCCGGCTGAGGACCGGCGCGCTGACGCCAAGCCGTTCAGCGAGGTGGGTGGCCCGGGACTCGCCCTCACCCACAAAGCGCAGGACGCCTTGCAGTGCTACGCCGGTGTCCTGCCCCCGCACATTGGCGGCGGCAACGCACCGGACAGCGCGTTGGAGGTCAAAGATCTGGTACACGAGCTTGGCTGCGGCATTGGATTCCACTGACACGGAAGGACACTCCTCTGATTGCTTGCCCAAGGCAACTATATACCCAAATTGGTTACTTCGGGAAACTAAACCTATTGGAGGGGTGTCCGCTGCGCTGTGCCTGGCCGGAATTGCGGCAGATACGCCAAACGCGGACCGCCGGGCCGGACCTTCGGATGAAGGTCAGGCCCGGCGGTCCGCGCAGCAATGGTGGAGTGGTGGTGGCTCGGCTTCTATCCGCCGACCACCGGTCCTGCCTGCTCCCCCAGATGGGTGGGCGCAAACATTTTCAGCAGCGTTTCGACCACGACGACGTTCGGACCGTCCGCCGCGAACCCCGCCTTGAGCGCGTCCCCGACATCCTCGGGGGCAACCCGGACCGCAGGAACGCCGAAGGCCTCGGCGAGCTTGACGAAATCGGGGCGTGAGAGTTCCGTGGCCGTGGCCGTGCCGAAGGCGCCGACCATGTACTCACGCAGGATGCCGTAGCCGCCGTCGTCCACGATCAGCCAGGTGACCGGCACATTGTGCTGCTTGGCCGTGGCGAGTTCGGAAATGGAGTACATCGCCGAGCCGTCGCCGGAGACGGCCAGCACCCGGGCGGAACTGCCGGGCATGCCCGTGGTTTCCAGGCCGACGGCGCCGCCGATCGCGGCGGGAAAACCGAAGCCCAGCCCGCCCGCGCCCTGGGCGGAGTGGAACTGGCCTTGGCGGGCGTCCCAGCAGCTCCAGGCCCAGTAGGCCGAGATCGTCATGTCCCAGAAGGTCTGCATGGAGGCGGGAACGGCGTCACGGATGTCTGCCATGAACTTCAGCTCTTTGCTGAGGTCCTGGGATTCCAGCCGTGCCTTGACCTTGGCCAGGGTTTCCTTGACCAGCGTCTCGGGCGGGGTGCCGCGCCAGTCCGCGCCTGCTCCGTGCGGCTCGGTCAGCGCCGCATCGAGGTCGGCGAGCGCCTGGCCGGCGTCGGCCCGGATGCCCAGGCCGGGGCGGTTGGATTCGAGGACGCGCGGTTCGGCGTCGATCTGGATGATCCGGCCCCGCGGCGTAAAGGTGAAGTAGTTGGACGTGACTTCCCCCAGCGAGGACCCGATCACCACCAGCACGTCGGCGTCCTCGAGCAGCTCCGTCATGTGCTGGTCCTCGATCCAGGCCTGCAGCGAGAGCTCGTGGTTCCACGGGAACGCGCCATTTCCGCCGGGCGTGCAGATCACCGGAGCGCGCAGCTTCTCCGCAATGGAGAGCAGCGATTTCTCCGCCCGGCCGCGGCGTGCGCCGCCGCCGGCGATGATGGCGGGACGTTCCGCCGTCGACAGCCATTTCACGGCCTCCCGGACCAGTTCGATCCGGGGCGGGTTGTCGGCCGCTTCGGCGAGGGCGTCCTCCACCGGGGGCACCATGATGGGATCCAGCAGCACGTTCTGCGGGATTTCCAGCCAAACGGGGCCCTGCGGCGAGGAAATGGCCTCCGTCCAGGCGTCCTGGATGGCGGAGGGAATGCCGGAGGCGTGCTGGATCAGCCGCTGGCTCTTCGTGACGTTGGCGGCCGAGGCCTTCTGGTCATCGAGTTGGTGCAGCATGCCCTTGCGCCGCGCACCGAGTCCTTCGAGCGGGATCTGGCTCGCGATCACCACCATGGGGACACCGGTGGCGTAGGCCTCCTGCAGCCCGGCCAGCGACGTCAGGGCGCCGGGGCCGGTGGAAAGGAAGAGGACGCCCACTTCGCCCGTGGCGCGCGAGTAGCCGTCGGCGGCGAAAGCCGAATTGTTTTCCACCCGGGAGGAAACGAAGTGCAAGTTGCCGCGGCCCATTGCGTCGAAAAGACCCAGGGCATGCTGGCCGGGGATGCCGAAGACCGTTTTGGCGCCAAGGGCTTCGAGGGTTTCGACGACGAGGTCGCCGCCGTTGCGGACGCCTGTCACCGGGACTTTTCGCTCTCCACACGCTGGGCCGCGGAGGCCGCGGAGGCCGCGGACCCTGCCGGACGGCGGGAATCCTGGCCGAGTGCCTGCGCAGCGTAACCGTTCGGCGCACCGAAGCGGTCCCCGTCCACCGCACGGTCCGCCATCAAGGTCACCAGTTCGTAGGCGACGTGGCTGGCTGCCACGCCGGTGATGTCCGCGTGGTCGTACGCGGGGGCGACCTCAACGACGTCGGCCCCAACCAGGTTCATGCCGCGGAAGCCGCGGAGAATTTCCAGCAGCTCGCGGCTGGTGAGCCCGCCGGCCTCGGGGGTTCCGGTGCCGGGGGCGTGCGCGGGGTCCAGGACGTCGATGTCCACGGAGATGTACAGCGGACGGTTGCCGATCCGGTCACGGACCTTGGCGACGGTTTCGAGCACGCCCTGGTAGTAGACGTCGGCGGAGGTGACGATGCCGAAGCCGAAACGGTGGTCGTCGTCGAGGTCCTTCTTGCCGTACAGCGGGCCGCGGGTGCCGATGTGGCTAATGGCCTCGGTGTCCAGGATGCCTTCCTCAACGGCACGGCGGAAAGGGGTGCCGTGGGTGTACTCGGCGCCGAAGTAGGTGTCCCAGGTGTCCAGGTGGGCATCAAAGTGCAGCATGGCGACCGGCTCACCGGCGCGTTCGGCAGCGGCACGGAGCAGAGGCAGGGCAATGGTGTGGTCCCCGCCCAGGGTCAGCAGCTTGCTGCCGGAAGCACTCAGGTCCAGGGCGTTCTGCTGGATGGTCTCGATCGCTTCATTGATATTGAAGGGATTCACGGCCATGTCGCCGGCGTCGGCCACCTGGATGTTTTCGAAAGGGCTGACGTCCCAGGCCGGGTTGTACGGGCGCAGCAGCCGGCTCGCCTCGCGGATGTGGTTGGATCCGAAGCGGGCGCCGGGGCGGTAGGAGACACCCGAATCGAAGGGCACGCCCACCACCGTCACATCCGCCTTGGCGACCTGATCCAGCCGGGGCAGCCGCGCGTAGGTGGCGGCTCCCGCGTAACGGGGAATGCGGGATGAATCGATGGGGCCAAGGTTGCCATTGGCCTCGATGCGCAGCTCTTCCAAAAGAAAGCCTCTCCTTCGAGGATTGACCGACGGGTGTGACAACCATCATACACTCGAAGTTGCCTCTTGTGCATCAAATGTTTACAAGTAAACCGCCTGGGGCGGCCACGGCTGCGCTCCTGCCCAGTTGCTGTTGCCCAGCACTCCCCCGCCGGCTGGACACCCGCGGAAAGCCCGGGCCAGGCGCCGACCGGACCTGGGACTGGAGCGAGTAACTGGGCGGCAGCGCAGCGGGCGGCCACCGAAGTTGTCCAGATAACCCGGTTCCCGGGTGCCGCGTGCATCCGCTTCGCCGTGAACTGGCTGCATGGACCCTTTGGACTACCTGACCCAGGCTGGCGGCGTCGCCCGGACAGCACAATTGCTCGCCGCCGGCTTTTCACGAACGGATATTGCCCGCTTGGCCGGCGCCGGGGCGCAACAGCTGCGGCGGGGCGTGTTTGTCCTCCCTGACTGCCGGCCCGAATTCCTGGCAGCTATCCGGAACAACGCCCGGGTCAGCTGCGCCAGCGCGGCGGCACACTATGGCCTGTGGCTGCGGGACGCCCCGGCCCGTCATCATCTGGCGTGCAACCACGGCCACGGTGGAGGTTTCGTCCGGCATCGGACGGTCAGGTTCGCAGGGCACCCGATGCTGCCCGTGGCTGCGATTGAAGACGTGGTGCTGCATGCCATGACCTGCCTGCCGCCGCCGGCGGCGGCGGCTATTGCGACATCCGCCCTGCGTCTTCACGGCGTTCCCTTGGAACTGCTCAAGAGCCAACTCCTCGGCGATAAATCCGGCCCGGCCCGCAAGGCCCTCCAGTTGGTGGATGTGCGGGCCGAATCAATCGTGGAAGTGGACGCCCAGCACCTGTTCCGCGCCGCCTCAATAGCTTATGAGGCCCAGGTCTACCTTGCCGGAATTGGCCGGGTCGATTTCCTGATCGAAGGCTACCTGATCGTTGAGGTGGACGGCTTTGCCTTTCATTCCAGCCGGGAGGCCATGCGCCGGGATCTGCGCCGAAATAATGCCTCGGCCCTGACCGGCTACTCCGTGCTGAGGTACATGCCGGAACACATCTGGTACGAACCGGAGCGGGTCGTCGCCGAGATTCGCGCCGTTCTGGCCCGGCGGTAAGCGTCCTGACACCAGCCGTCCATGCCTCGCCCTGACCCTGGACCGAACTGCCGCGTCCGGTTTCCTCCACATCTGGCGTTCCCGCCCAGTTACCCCGGCGCCCGCCTTCGGGCGACTGCGGCATTCCGGGGTTTCAACCCCACCGACGGGCGTTCCACAGGCGAGTAACCGGGCAGGAGCGCGGGTCTGCCGCCTCCCGCAGCCGGCGCGGCGGGCAGCCGGGAGGGAACGCGGCCGCGGCCAGGCCAAGGACTCTAACGGCTCGCGGCGGGGACCAGGACCCAGAGGACCTCGACGGCGGCATCCGTCGGGTTGACCCAGGTGTGCGGCTCGCGGCCGGGGAAGGTGACGGTGTCCCCGGTGTGGAGCTCGAATTCCTCGTTCGTGAGGATCAGCCGGATGCTGCCCTTGACCACATGCAGCACGTCGACGTCGCAGTCGACGGCGTAGAGCTCCGATTCGCCGCGGCCACGGGGCTCGATCACGGCCTGGATGATCTGGACCCGGCGCTCCGAGCGCGCGGTCAGCAGCCGCTCCACGATGCCTTCGCCACCGAGCGAGATCCGCGGGCCCTCGTTGTTCTTGGTGAGGTGGGTCTCCGGGGCCGCAAAAAGATCACCGATGGAAATGGAGAGCACCTGGCACAGCGTGACCAGGGAAGCGACCGACGGAGAGGTGAGGTCCCGCTCCACCCGGCTGAGGAAACCCTTGGTCAGACCGGTGGCGTCGGCGACCTGTTCGATGGTGAGCCGCTGGGACTGCCGGGCGGCGCGGATCCGGGAACCGATGGCAACGGGAACGTTGCTCGGTTCAACTGGTAGAGCCTTCATTTTTTGGAACCTTTCACGGCCGGCCGCTCGGCCCCATCGTTGGAGCCATACTAGCGGGACGGCATCTCCGGGACCCCGGATCTGCCCCCGACGCGTCATGCGTCTTGACTGTTACAGGGATCACATCTAATCTTTGGCAACAAGTGTTGCCTATTAGGCAATAGCCGCCGCAAGTGCGGCAGCGCTCCCCACCCGCGGCACGCTGCCGCCGGCAAAACGTTCCCTACCCTCAAAAAGCAGTTGGATCCCGGACTCTGCACGTGTGCCGCCAGGTTCAGCCCTGCTCCGAACAGCTCCAAGGAGCCCTCAATGGACGCAAGTTTCGTCAACATTGCCATCGTGGTGGTGTACCTGGCCGCCATGCTGGCCTTCGGGTGGTGGGGTAAGTCCCGCACCAAGAACAACAGCGACTTCCTCGTCGCCGGCCGCCGCCTCGGACCGTTTCTCTACACCGGCACCATGGCTGCCGTCGTGCTCGGTGGCGCCTCCACCGTAGGCGGCGTAGGCCTCGGCTACAAATTCGGCATCTCCGGCATGTGGCTCGTCGTCGCGATCGGCGCCGGCGTGCTCCTTCTCAGCCTGCTCTTCGCCAGCACCATTCAGAAGCTGAAGATCTACACCGTGTCCCAGATGCTGAGCCTGCGCTACGGCAGCAACGCCACCCAGACCTCGGGCATCGTGATGCTCGCCTACACGCTGATGCTTTGCGCCACGTCCACCGGCGCGTACGCCACCATTTTTGTGGTGCTTTTTGGCTGGGACCGAGCGCTTGCCATCGCCATCGGCGGCGCGATCGTCCTGGTCTACTCGACGATCGGCGGCATGTGGTCGATCACCCTGGCTGACCAGGTCCAGTTCGTCATCAAAACGGTCGGCATCTTCGCCCTGATGCTGCCGTTCACCCTCAACGCCGCCGGCGGCCTCGACGGGATCCGCGCCCGAGTGGACGCCAGCTTCTTCCAGATTGACGGCATTGGCATCCAGACGATCATCACGTACTTCGTCGTCTACACCCTGGGCCTGCTGATCGGCCAGGACATCTGGCAGCGCGTCTTCACCGCCAAGACCCCCACCGTGGCCCGCTGGGGCGGCGCCACCGCCGGCATTTACTGCATTCTTTACGGCGCTGCCGGCGCCCTGATCGGCCTGGGCGCCCGCGTTGCCCTGCCGGACATCGATGTCAAGGCCCTCGGCAAGGATGTTGTCTACGCCGAAGTGGCCACCAACCTCCTGCCGATCGGCATCGGCGGCCTGGTGCTGGCCGCCGCCGTCGCCGCCATGATGTCCACCGCCTCCGGCGCCTTGATTGCCGCCGCCACGGTGGCCCGCGCCGATGTGCTGCCGTTCGTCGCCAGCTGGTTCGGCAAGAACATCAACACCGATGACACGGACAACCCGGAACACGACGTTCGGGCCAACCGCATGTGGGTCCTGGGGCTCGGCGTCGTCGCGATTGTCATCGCGATCATCACCAAGGACGTGGTCGCGGCCCTCACCATCGCCTACGACATCCTCGTCGGCGGGCTCCTGGTCGCCATCCTCGGCGGCCTCGTCTGGAAGCGCGGCACCGGCGCCGCCGCAGCTGCCTCGATGGCGGTGGGCTCGGTGATCACCCTCGGCACCATGATCATCCTGGAGATCAACGCGGAGGTTCCCCTGGACGGGATCTATGCCAACGAACCTATCTACTACGGGCTGCTGGCATCAGCGGCGGTTTACATCGCGGTATCCCTGCTGACTAAGCCAACGGATCCCGCGGTCATGGCCAACTGGCACCGCAGGGTTGCCGGCGGTGCCGTGGAGGAAGAACAGGTTCCCGTTCTGACCCACTAGCGCGAAGCTGAACGCCCGACGGCGGCGCTCCCCGTTTCGGGGGCGTCGCCGTCGGGCGTTTAAGCCTCCCGTGCGGTCAGTGGTCCGGGACCACTAGTCGCCTTCCTCCGGCTCCACAAATTCTTCGCGCTCCAGGGGGGCCACCGGCTTCTCCTCGCCCAGGAAATCCTCCTCGCCCAGCGGAACCAGCCGATCCGCCTCTTCGAAGAGCTCTTCCTCCTCGGTTCCGGCGGCGTCACCGACGGGCGCGTCCTCAGCGTAGTCGTAGGCGGGATCGGATTCGAGGGAGTCGTTGGCTGGCTGGTTTGGACGTGAACCCGTGGTGTCCATGCTGCAACCTCCGTGTGGCGGGGTGATGGCAAGGGCTCCGCGGAGCCCGCCCTGGCTCTCATTCGAACACCGCGGACCCTGGTGGTCAAGAGTCCTGCCCCATGGGATTCCAGCGGCCGGCAACCGCTCCCCGGCGCCGGCGCTTTTTACGGTCTGCCTAAACTCTGCACTGAGGAATACCAGCCGAAAATCCGCGGAATGACGGGGTACGCTGGATTCGCAACGGGGCCGAACCATGCCCTTTCAAGCCCAGGAGCTTCCGTGTCCCAGCACGCCCCATCTGACCCCTTCAACTCTGAACCCCCCTCCCCCGAACCCGGCCGTGAACGCCGCCCCGGGCCCCGCGCCGAAGCCCATCCGGCTGCAGCCCACACTGCGGAGCCCGCCGCGGGGCCAAGCCCTGCAGACATCAAGCGGTGGCGGCAGTACCTTGCCGACGAGCGGGCCGAAGCCGCCGTCTACCGCGACCTCGCCCAGAACCGCTCCGGTGAGGAGCGGGCGATTCTGCTCGCCCTGGCCGACGCCGAAGGACGCCACGAGGCGCACTGGCTGCAACTGCTCGGCGACCACGCCGGCCGTTCCCGCCCGGCCTCGCTCCGCAGCCAGTTCCTGGGCTTCCTGGCCCGCCACTTCGGCTCGGTCTTCGTGCTGGCGCTCGCCCAGCGGGCCGAAAGCCGTTCACCGTACGCCAGCGATCCCTCGGCCACCCCGGCGATGGTCGCCGACGAGCAGATCCACGAGGAAGTGGTGCGCGGGCTCGCCACCCGGGGCCGCAACCGGCTGGCCGGCACCTTCCGCGCGGCCGTTTTCGGCGCGAATGACGGGCTGGTCAGCAACCTCTCCCTCGTGATGGGCATGGCCGCCTCCGGCGTGGCCAGCTCCGTGGTCCTCCTCAGCGGTGTCGCCGGGCTGCTGGCCGGGGCGCTGTCCATGGGCGCCGGTGAATTCATTTCCGTGCGATCCCAGCGCGAACTCCTCGACGCGACGCGCCCCACCCAGATCACCCTGGCCGTAGCACCCTCGCTGGACATCGAGCACAACGAACTCCTGCTGGTCTATCTGGCCCGCGGCATGTCCCGGGAAGCGGCCGAGCACCGCGTAGCGGAGCGGATGGGTCTGCGTGACTGCGACTGCGATCCCAGCCTCTCGCTGCAACCGGACCTTCCGGAGGCCCACGACGAACACGAAGCCGTCGGCACCGCCTGGAGCGCGGCGGCGTCGAGCTTCTGCTTCTTCGCCTCAGGGGCCATTGTTCCGATTCTGCCGTTCGTACTGGGCATGACCGGCGTCGCGGCGCTGGCGGTGTCCGCCGGCCTGGTGGGCCTGGCACTGCTGTTCACCGGCGGCGTCGTGGGTCTCCTGTCCGGCACCTCCCCCACTTCCCGGGGCCTGCGCCAGCTGGCCATCGGCATGGGTGCGGCAGGCGTGACGTACCTGCTGGGCCTGGCCTTCGGCGCCGCGGTAGCTTAGGTCCTGACCCGCTTATCCGTCCAGGACGGCGAGAGCCTGCTCCACGGTGTCCACCAGGAAAATCCGGTTCTCCATCCCCCGGCCCGCGGCAAGGCTCTGGAGGAGGGGCCATGCCGGGTAGCGCCGCAGCCAGTGCTCCTGCCCCACCAGCACCATCGGCGTGATGGTTTCGGGCGCGCCATAGTAGTTCTCGCACGCGTCCTGGAAGATTTCCTGCACCGTACCCCCGGAACCAGGCAGGAAAACAATGCCGCCGGTGCACAGCTCCAGCAAAATGGCCTCGCGGATGGAGTTCGCGAAGTACTTGGCAATGTGGGTGGCGAAGAAGTTGGGCGGCTCGTGTCCGTAAAACCAGGTGGGAATCCCCAGCGACGGCGTGCCTTCCGGATGGCGTTCGACGACGGCGGCCGCGGCGCGTGCCCACGCCGAGACGGAGGGCCGGAACCCCGGGACGGCGGCGAGATCTTCCAATGCCTGCCTGACGTCAGGCTCCGCGGCGTTGCTCAGGTAGGCGCCGAGGTTGGCGGCCTCCATGGCGCCCGGTCCACCGCCGGTGGCGACGACCCGGCCGTCCCGGGCCAGGAGCCTTCCGAGCAGGGCAGCCTGGTCGTAGACTCCCGAACCGCGGGTGGCCGCGTGTCCGCCCATCACGCCCACCATGGTCCGGCCGGTACAGAGTTCGGAGCGGGTCAGCTCCTCGAGGGCATCACCGATCGCGTGGTCGTGCAGGGCCGCGGCCAGGGTCGCGTCGAGGCGGCGGCGCTGTCCCGGCCGGATGCTCCACTGGTACACCTTGGCATCCGGCGTGTCCTCATAGCGGGAGTCGGAGATCCCTTCGTACAGTTCCTGCGGGGTGTATAGCTGCCCGCGGTACGGGTTGAACGGCACCGCGTCCAGCTTGGGAAAGATCAGTGCGCCGCGGCTGCGCAGCGACTCCTCCACGCCGCCGGCGAAAGTGCACCCGAGGAAAATTCCGCCCTGCGGGTGCACGGCTCTGAGCTGCGCCGACCGGCCCCGCAGGTCAAGGGACTGGACATGCCAGCCCTGCAGCGACGTCGCCCCGCCCGCAACCAGCCGGTCGAAGCTGTCCAGGCTTTCGACCTCCAGCGTGCGCGGACTGGCGTGCAGGCTGCGGGCAGCGCTCATCCGTCGGGCCCTAGCGCGTGTGGTCCGGGGCGGCGCCGGAGCCCGAGGCGGCTTCAGAGCTCAGGTAAGCGTCAAGTTTGGCCAGGGTCTGCTCAATGCTGGCAGGGTGGCGGCGGAGGTAGCCGGCCAGGCGCAGCAGGATCCTGGCGCGCACCTCACGGGCGTCCCATTCTTCGGTGACCAGGGTGCCCGGCTTCCCGGCGGCGTCGGAGGCGGGTTCCAACACGTAGCGCCAGATGTGGCCGCCGAAGTGCCGCCACGCAATCCGCCGGCCCTCCTCGAACTCGCAGACCGTGTTGAGGATCTTGTAGTCCATCTTGATGTTCATTTCCATGCCGAACTTCTCCCCCATGGCCAGCCGCTCAGGGCCGCGCGGCTGGGCCCCCTTGACGGTGTTCGAGCCGTCAATCACGCTGTGCAGCGCGGGGTTGGCGAGCACGTCAAAGATGGCTTCCGGGGCGGCCGCGATGAAGCGGCTGCGGGACACGAGATATCTGTTGGTCATGCGGCAATCCTAGTGCCGGCGGATTGGTGCAGAATAAACCATGCTGACCCAGCCCCTCCCCCGCATCCGCCCCGCATCGGTCTCCCCGTCCGCCGTGGCAGCCCCCCGGACGCGGATCCGCGGGTAGCGAAGGCCAATGAGCTCTTCGGCTACATCGCGGACCCGGTGCCGGGCGCACGACGAGCTGGACCTGGCCGTTGCGCGGCGCTCGATCGGTGCCGGGCTGCCCGTCCTCGGAATCTGCCGGGGCACCAGCTTCTGAACGTCCTCTATGGTGGGTCACTGATCCAGGTCATGGCGCCGGGCACCGCGGCGCACCGGGGACCCGCGCCGGTGCACGGTGCCGGACCATGGGCCTGGCATGAGGTTGAGATGCAGGGCGGAAGCAAGGTTGCCGGCCTGTACGGCGGGGACGGCCCCGGCGGCCATAAAAACGGCGGCAATCTTCCAGCTGTCACGGTCAAGATTGCCTCCGGCCATCACCAGGCTGTCGCGCGGGTGGCCGCTGGGCTCGTGATGACAGCGGTAGCCGAGGACGGGACGGTGGAGGCGCTGGAAGACCCGGAGCGCTGGGTAGCGTCTATGCAGTGGCATCCCGAGGCCCTGGAACTGCCGGCAGGAGAACGGCTGGCCCCGTTCCGCGCCTTCGTTGAGGTGTGTCGCAGCTTTCCCCAGCACTTAGTGGCCCTGCTAGTATGAACTTAGGCAGTATGTCCTATCAAGCGAACATATGCCGGAGAATGTGACCCGCCGCCCTGCTTGGGCCCGGGTCCGGGGCACAAGGGAGCGCTTCAAAAGTGGTTATGCAGAAAGTCGCGAATCATCTTAATCTCAACATCGACCGGTCCTCACCGGTGCCGCTCTACCACCAGGTGGTCCAGGGCATCGAGGCCGCGATCCACGGCGGGATCCTTCCCCCCGGCAGCCGTCTCGACAACGAGATCGACCTTGCCGCACAGCTGAACCTCTCCCGCCCCACCATGCGCAAGGCCATGGACGAGCTCGTCCGCTCCGGACTGCTCGTGCGCAAGCGCGGCGTCGGCACCCAGGTCGTCTCCAGCCAGGTCCGGCGCCCCCTTGAGCTGTCCAGCCTCTTCGACGACCTCAGCAACAACGGCAGCGAGCCCACCACGGAGGTGTTGAGCTTCTCCCACGATGAAGCCGACGCCGCCACCCGGGCAGCACTCCAGATTCCCGCGGGCTCGAAGGTCTACCATTTCACCCGGCTCCGGAAGGTCGGCGGAAAACCGCTGGCGCTGATGGAGAACTGGGTCCGCGACGACATCACACCCATCGACGAAGCGCTCCTGGGCTCACAAGGCCTCTACGCGATCCTCCGCAACGGCGGCGTGAACTTCCGGCTCGCCTCACAGCGGATCGGCGCCATGATCGCCAACGACTACCAGGCGACCCTGCTGGATACCACCCCCGGCTCGGCCCTTGTCACCATGGAGCGCACGGCCGTGGACGACACCGGGCGCCAGGTGGAGACCGGCCACCACGTCTACCGCGCGGATTCCTACAGCTTCGAAATGACGCTGGTCCAGCGCTAGGGCCGCCAGCGCCAGGCGACAGCGCATGCCGTTGGGCCTTGCGCGCCCCGGCACTGCACATCTGGTCCCCCTCTGCACCGCTCCCCCGTCCACCCGCGTCTTCCCCGTCGCGACAACGAAAGGGCTGAACTCATGGCCAACTGGGTCTATCCGCTCGGCACCGCCGCCGAAGGCACCTGGGACGTATCCCTGGGCACCTCCGATTCCACCCTGGAGGTGGAGGGCTGGGCCCACACCGGGCTGAAGGTGGCCACACTGCGGCCCGCGGCCGCCGTCGAACTTCCCGCCGCGGACGAGGAACGCATCGTAGTCCCGCTCAACGGGTCCTTCACGGTGTCGGTCGACGGCGAGGAGTACCGGCTGGCCGGCCGGGACAGCGTCTTCGGCGGCCCCAGCGACGTCCTCTACACGGGGACCGGCAAGGCCGTGACCATCAATTCGGCCGACGGCGGACGCGTCGCCGTGGCCACCGCCCCGGCCAAAGCGGCCTACCCGACGCGCCTGATCACGGCCGCGGAGACGCCGGTCGAGCTGCGCGGGGCCGGCAACTGCTCCCGCCAGGTCCACAATTTCGGGACCCCTGCCGCGCTGGAAGCGGACCGCTTCATCGTCTGCGAGGTCCTGACGCCGGCCGGCAACTGGTCCTCCTATCCCCCGCACAAACACGACGAGGAGAAGGAGGGCGAGACCAGCCTCGAGGAGATCTACTACTTCGAGACCCGGGTCGCCCCCGGGGCTCCGGCCCGGCCGGGATCCGACGACGCGATCGGCTACCAGCGTGTATACGCCTCCGACGAGCGCCCCATCGATGTCTCCGCGGAGGTGCGGACCGGGGACGTCGTGCTGGTGCCCTACGGCTGGCACGGTCCGGCGATGGCGGCCCCGGGCTACGACCTGTACTACCTCAACGTGATGGCGGGCCCCGGCCCGGTCCGCGACTGGCTCATCAGCGACGACCCGCACCACGGCTGGATCCGCCAGACCTGGGACGGCCAGGATGTGGATCCCCGGCTGCCTTTCTGCCCTTAAGCGGGCTGCAGTTCCTGCTCGGCGCTGTCGACGTCGGCCGGCCGTCCGGCGCCGTGACGCTTCGCGGCGGCTGCCGCGAACACCATGACCCCCAGGCCCAGCAGGGTGATGCCGGCGCCGGCCCAGATGGGCGAGGTGTAGCCGAGGCCGGCGGTGATGGTCACCCCGCCCATCCACGCGCCAAGCGCATTGCCCACATTGAAGGCGCCGATGTTGGCGCCGGAGGCCAGGGTGGGGGCGGTGGTGGCGTACTTCATGACCCGCATCTGCAGCCCGGGGACCGTGGCGAAGCCGAAGCCACCCAGCAGGACCATGGAGGCGATGGTCATCGGCTGGTTCCCGGCGGTGAGGGCGAAGGCCACGAGGACCACCACCAGTACGGAGAGCGCCACGAGGAGGGTGCGGTCCACATTCCGGTCCGCCGCCTTGCCGCCGACGGTGTTGCCGATGAAGAGGCCCACGCCGAACAGAATGAGCAGCCACGGCACGGTGGAGGCGGAGAACCCGGTGACCTCCGTCAGGGTGAAGGCGATGTAGGTGAAGGCGCCGAACATGCCGCCGTAGCCGAGGATGGTGACCAGGATGGAGAGCCAGACCTGGCCGGACCGGAACGCGCGGAGTTCCCCGCGAAGGCCTCCTGAGGCAGAACCAGTTGCCACTTCCCCCGCACCGGTCCTGGGCACCAGCGTCAGGATCCCCACGAGCGCCAGCACGCCGATGCCCGTGATCGCCCCGAAGGTGGACCGCCAGCCCGCGGCCTGGCCCAGCATCGTGCCGAAGGGAACACCCAGGACATTGGCCGCCGTGAGCCCGGTGAACATGATGGCAATCGCGCCGGCCTTTTTGGTGGGGGCGACCATACTGGCGGCCACCACCGCGCCGATGCCGAAGAAGGCACCGTGCGCGAGCGCCGCGATGATGCGGCCGATCATCATCAGCCCGTAGTCCGGTGCGACGGCGGAGACCAGGTTGCCCGCGATGAACAGGACCATCAGCACGGCCAGCACCGGCTTGCGCTCGAAGCGGGTGACGGCGGCGGTCAGGAGCAGGGCTCCGACGACGACCGCGAGCGCGTAACCGGAGATGAGCCAGCCCGCCGTAGCCTCGCTGACCTGGAAGTCCGCGGCTACTTCGGGCAGCAGGCCCATGATGACGAACTCGGTGAGTCCGATCCCGAACCCGCCGAGGGCGAGTGCTATCAGGCCAATTGGCATGGCGGAGCTCCTTCAAAAACTGTACGGAAAGAAAAGCGAAGCGTAAGCTATTAGTTGCAGACGCGTTATTTATTGTTGCACAAGCAACTATACCGCGCAAGCAACTAATTTGTGGGCTGTCGGTGTTCCGGGATTTGTCGGGGCGGGGCAGGCCGATCGGAAGGGAAGAACTGATGGGCATCAAGGACGACGCCGTCGAGGTCCGGGCGCAAGGCTGGCGGACCCTGGCGGCCTTGCACGCACTGATCGAGGCGGAGCTGGAACGCTCGCTGCAGGCTGTGGCGCAGCTGTCGGTCGTGGAGTACACCGTGCTGGATGCGCTGAGCCGCCAGGACGGCTGGCACATGCGGATGCAGCAGTTGGCCCGCGCCACGGCGCTGAGTGCCAGCGCCACCACCCGCCTGGTGAACCGGCTCGAGGACCGGGGCCTGCTGACCCGGATCCTGTGCGCCGATGACCGCCGCGGAATCTACACCGAGCTCACTGCCAGCGGCATCAAGCTGCTGGAGGAGGCCCGGCCCAGCCATGACGCGACGCTGGAGCGGGCGCTGGCCGAGGCGCAGGAGGTGCCGGAACTGTCGCCCCTGGTCGCTGCCCTTCCGAAGCTGCACGCGGCCGTGTAACAACACGCCAGACGCCCTGATGAAGCGCAAAGTCCCGTCCCGCGTTCAATCGCGGGGCGGGGCTTTGTGCTGGAAGATCCGGGCTACTTTGCCGCCAGCTGCTTGAAGTGGTGTTCCAGGTCTTCCAGGCTCTTGTCCTTGGTCTCCGGGATGTACTTCGCGGCGAACGCGATGGCACCGACGCCCAGCACGGCAAAGACGAAGAAGGTGTTGGAAAGCCCGATTGCGTCGAGGAGCTGCGGGAAGCCGAAACCCACCAGGAAGTTCACCGTCCACAGCACAAAAGCGGACGTTCCCATCCCGAGGCCCCGGATGTTCAGCGGGAAGATCTCCGAGAGCATCAGCCAGGTGACCGGTGAGATCGCGCCCTGCTGGAACGCCAGGAACGTCACGGTCAGGGACAAGATCACGAAGCCGCGGGCAGTGCCTTCGGGCAGGACCAGCGAGAAGAACCCGATCAGCAGCAGCGCCGCCGTCGTACCGAACTGGCCGGTGATGAGCATCCTGCGCCGGCCCACCTTGCCCAGCAGCCAGATCCCCACGAACGTGGCCAGCACCGAGATGACGCCGTTGGCGATGTTCGCCGTCAGCGCGGCCTCCCTGCCGAAGCCGGACTCGGCGAGGATCTGGTTGCCGTAGTACATGATCGAGTTCACGCCGGTGATCTGCTGGATGACAGCGAGGCCGAAGCCCACCACGAAGATGTGGCGCAGCCAGGGCACCCTGATGTCCTGCCAGGAACCCATCGTGGACTTGTAGTCCTCCACGGCCATGGCCTTGACTTCCTCAAATTCGGCCCGGGCCTCGGACTGGGAGCGGATCCGTTGCAGCACGCTGAGGGCCTCACCGAAGCGGCCCGTCGAGGCCAGCCAGCGCGGGCTCTCGGGCATGACGTTCATCCCGACCCAGAGCGCGATCGCGGGCAGGGTGGCGACCACGAGCATCCAGCGCCAGATCCCGCCGGATTCCCCGAACCTGGCGCCGAGATAGGCGTTGAAGATGAAAGCCAGCAGCTGGCCGGTGACGATCATCAGCTCGTTCCGGGTGACGATCCGTCCGCGCCGGGCACTCGGGGAGATTTCGGCGAGATACACCGGCACGGTGACCGATGCCCCGCCGACGGCCAGGCCAAGGACAAAACGGGCGGAGATCATCACTCCCGTGGTCGGAGCGAAGGTGCAGGCCAGCGTGCCGATGAGGAAGATGGCGGCCAGCACCATGAGCATCTTGCGGCGGCCGTTGCGGTCCGCGAGGCGTCCGCCGAACAGGGCGCCGAAGGCGGCACCAAAGAGCAGCGAGGAGGTCACGAGCCCTTCGGTGAGCGGCGTGAGGCCCAGGTCCTCCTGCATGTACGGCAGGGCGCCGTTAATGACGCCGGTGTCGTAGCCGAAGAGCAACCCGCCGAGGGTGGAGATGAAAGTGGCGGTGCGCAGAGCCCGCTGGTGGTTTTCGGACGTCTTGCGCTGTCGGGGAGTTGCCGCCGACTTCATACGTTCACCTTCTGGATCTGCTGCTACCTGATCTTCAGCTGGTCGCTGCCGAAGAGTTTGTCCCAGTTGACGTCGCCGTCGCCGATTTTCAGGTTAGCAGCAGAAAGCGGCCCGCCGGAGCCGCACTCCTAGCGGTACAGGGCGGGCCTGGCGTTCAGCTTCACGGCGACCTTTTCGCCGTTCTTCTGCGCCTCGACGCCGGCCTCGCAGCAGGCGGCGGTGGCGTAGCCGTCCCAGGCCGTCGGCCCGCCGATTTCGCCGCGGAGGGCGGCGTCCACCCAGGACTGGATTTCGACGTCGTACGCCGCGCCGAAGCGCTCCTCGAAGCCGGGGGTGACATTCCCGCCCCAGCGTCCGGACGTGCGGGTATACGGGCCGTTGTCGCCGCCGATGTTGACGATGCCGTTCTCAAAGGAAGCCTGGGTGGCCACCTCGTACCCGAACTTGGCGTTGACGAAGATCTCCACGTCGGCCAGGACACCGGATTCGGTTTCGATCAGCACGTGCTGCGGGTCGTGCTGGCCAGATGGGGCGTTCTTCGTGGCCTTGCCCAGGCGGACCTGGACGGACGTGATCTCCTCGCCGGTGAAGAACCGGACGGCGTCGAATTCGTGCACTACGGAGTCGTTGATCAGCATCTCGTTGGTGAAGCCGTCAGGCGTGGCCGGGTTGCGGTGCTGGTGGTGCAGCATCAGCAGTTCGCCGAGGTCGTTGGCGCGGATGATGTTGCCCAAAGCGGCGTATTCGGCGTCGAAGCGGCGCATGAAGCCGACCTGGATGCGCTGGTGGCCCAGGTTTTCCTCGGCCTGGACGATCTTCCAGGCGGAGGCGGCGTCCGGGGTGAGGGGCTTCTCGCAGAGGATCGGGATGTCCCTGGCGATGGCCTTGAGCAGGATGTCCTGGTGCAGGAAGCCCGGGGTGGCGATCAGGACGGCGTTGACGTCGCCGTTGTTGAGGGCCTCGTCGGCGTCCGCCAGGGCGACGGCGCCGGGGATGCCTTCGATGGCCGCCTGGGCGCGGCCGAGGTCGACGTCGACGACCGCGGCAACTTCAGCGCCGTGGATGCGGGTGTTGAGCCGCTGGATGTGGTCTGCGCCCATACGGCCGGCGCCGATGACAGCAACGCGGAGGGTCTTGGTCATGGTTCTGGTCCTTTGGGTTCTAGTTGACGGCGGTGCGGGAGCCGCACGAGAGCAGGTAGTTGCGGGTCCGCCGGGCGATCGGCATCGGGACGTCGAAGGCGACGGGGTACATGTCCTGTTCCACAATGCCAAAAATCGGCCGGTTCAGCGCCTCGACGGCTTCGATGACGGCGCGCAGGTCCGGCAGGCCGTTCGGCGGTTCGGTCATGACGCCGGCCAGGTTGGCGGCGGCCCAGGTCATGTTTTCCTCGTTGACCTTTTTGAGGATGTCCGGGTTGATCTGCTTGAGGTGCAGGTAGCCGATCCGGTCCGGGTAGTTCTTGATCAGGTCCAGGCTGGAGGCCCCGCAGTATTCGGCGTGGCCGGTGTCCAGGCAGAGGTTGAGGTATTTCGCGTCCGTGGCGGCGAGGAGGGTCTCGATGTCCTTCTGCGCGCCGACATGGGAGTCCGCATGGGAGTGGAACTGCTGCTGCAGGCCGAAATCCTCCAGCAGGGTCTTGCCCAGGCGGTTGTGGCCGGCGAAAAGGTCACTCCACGCCTTCTCGGTAAGCTCGCCGCTTTCCACCGCCTCGCCGGTGACGTCGTCGCGCCACATGGCCGGGATGACCACCACGTGGTCGCCGCCCATCGCGGCGGTGAGTTCGGCAACCTTGCGGGCCGGCTCCCAGGCGGTTTCCCACTGGTCCAGGCCGCGGTGGAAGGCGGTGAACACGGTGCCGGCCGAGATCTTCAGATCGCGGGCCTTGAGCTCCTCGGCGAGCCGTGCGGGGGCGGTGGGGAGGTAGCCGTAGGGGCCGAGTTCGATCCACTTATAGCCCGATTCGGCCACCTCGTCCAGGAACAGTTCCCACGGGGTCTGCTTCGGGTCATCCGCAAACCAGACGCCCCACGAGTCCGGCGCGGTGCCGATGATCAGCTTGTTCTCAGTCATATCCATCCCTTCTAATCGGTTGCTCCACAAGTGCCCTTTTGGGCGCTCAAAACGGCGCCTGCTCAGCACTCGATTCTCTATTGGGCGGTTCAGCCGAGCAGCTTGCGCTGGCGGCTCTTGTGGTCGATGTAGGTCCGGAACGCCTGTTTCGTGGAGTCGAGCTCGGAGACCTGGGACACCGGAACATCCCACCAGGACTCGGAGCTGGGGGCGTCCAGCAGCGGGTCGGATTCGACGTGGATGAGGATCGGGCCGCCGCGTTCCGGTGCCGCCTTGGCGTCCCGGACTGCCTGTTCGAGCTCCGCGATGACCTTCTCCCCCGGTTCGATCCGGATCACCTTCACGCCGAGGCTTTCGGCGTTCAGGGCCAGGTCCACGGGGAGCCGCTCGCCGTCGTCGAAGCTGTGGTGTTCCTCGTCCAGGGCGCGGTACTGGGTGCCGAAACGCTGCGAGCCGAGGGATTCGGAGAGCGAGCCGATGGAGGCGTAGCCGTGGTTCTGGATCAGCACCACGATCAGTTTGATCCGTTCGGCGACGGCGGTGACCAGTTCGGTGTGCATCATGAGGTAGGAACCGTCCCCGACCATCACGACGACGTCGCGCTGCGCCCCGCCCCTGGCCGCTTCGGCCAGCGCCGCGCGCTTGACGCCGAGCCCGCCCGGGATCTCATAGCCCATGCAGGAGTAGCCGTATTCGACGTGGTAGCCGAACGGGTCCCGGACGCGCCACATCTTGTGCAGGTCACCCGGGAGGGACCCGGCGGCGCAGATGACCACGTCCTGGGCGTCCATGGCGCGGTGCGTGGCGCCGATGATCTCGTTCTGGGCCGGCAGCGGGGTGAAGCGGGTGTCGAAGGCCTCGTCCACGGTCGCGTCCCAGCGGGTCTTCTCGGCCGCGATCTGCTGTTCCAGGTCCGCGCCGACCCGGTAGCCGCCGAGGGCCTGATTCAGCTTGACCAGGGCCTTGCGGGCGTCCGCCACGATCGGCAGGGCGGTGCCGTGCTTGTAGGCGTCGATCGCGGCAACGTTGATGTTGATGAACAACACGCCCGGGTTCTGGAACGCGGTCCGGGACGCGGTGGTGAAGTCCTCGTAGCGGGTGCCGATCCCGATGATCAGGTCCGCGTCGGCGGCGATGGCGTTCGCCGCCGTCGTGCCGGTGGAGCCGATCGCACCAAGGGAGAACCTGTGGTCCCAGGGCAGGACGCCGACGCCGGCCTGGGTGTTGCCCACCGGGATGCCCGTCACCTCGACGAACCTCGCGAGCTCCTCGTTGGCGTAGGCGTACAGGACGCCGCCGCCGGCGATGATCAGGGGGCGCTTGGCGGCGCGGATGGCCGCGGCCGCGCGGCGGATGTCCTCATCGTCAGCGTCCGGGCGGCGGATCCGCCATTCGCGTTCGGCGAGGAATTCCTCGGGCACGTCGAAGGCCTCGGCCTGGACGTCCTGGGGCAGTGAGATGGTGACGGCGCCGGTCTCGGCCGGGTCCGTCAGCACCCGGAGCCCGTGGTGGAACGCGGAGAACAGCTGCTCGGGCCGGGTGACACGGTCAAAGAACTTGGACAGCGGCCGGAACGCGTCGTTGACGGTGATGTCGGAGGCTTCCGGGCGTTCGAGTTGCTGCAGGACAGGGTCCGCGGCGCGGGTGGCGAAGGTGTCGCTCGGCAGCAGGAGAACCGGCAGCCGGTTGGTGGTGGCCAGCGCGGCGCCGGTGAGCAGGTTCGAGGAACCCGGGCCGATCGAGGTGCTGACCGCGAAGGTCTGGCGCCGGCGGGTGTGCCGGGCGTAGCCCACCGCCTGGTGCGCCTGGGCCTGTTCGTTCCGGCCCTGGTAGTACGGCATGATCGTAGGATCGAGCTGCTGGTACTGCTTGAGGGCCTGGCCGACGCCGGCGACATTGCCGTGGCCGAAAATGCCGAAAGTCCCTGGGATCAGCCGTTCCCGGTAGTCCTGGCCGCCAATCGAATCGACGGTGTACTGCTGGGACAGGTATTCGACGACCGCCTGGCCGACGGTCATTCTGCGTGTTCCTGAGGCAGTGTTCATAACCATGGGACGTTACTCCGATACTTCTGCGGCGCCGGATGCGGTGCGGGTGGATGCGGTGTGGTGCAGCAGCGAGGCGGCGGTTGCGACGGCACCGGCCACGTCGCCGTCGTGCGGGTAGAGCAGGGTCCGGCCGACGGTGAGGCCCTGGACGCCCGGCAGCGCGAGGGCGTCCTGCCAGCTGGCGAAAACTTCGTCCTGGCTGCTGTCCGGATCGCCGCCAAGGAGCACGGTGGGCATGGTGGTGGACGCCATGACGCGTTCCATCCCGGCCACTACCGGCAGTTTCATCCAGGTGTAGGCGCTGGTGGAGCCAAGGCCTTCGGCGATCGCGACGGACTTGATGACGGCGTTGGTGGAGAGGTCGTTGCGGACCTTGCCGTTCTCCCGGACGGACAGGAACGGCTCCACCATCGCGATGAGCTTGCGCTCGGCGAGCGAGTCGATCGCTTTGGCGGTGGCTTCCAAGGTGGCGACGGTGTCCGGGTCGCCGAGGCAGATGCGCGTAAGCATCTTGCCGCCGTCGGCTCCCAGCGCTTCCAGGGCGGCAGCGGTGTGGCCGGTGAACCGGTCGTCGAACTCGTTGACCAGGCCCGAGAGCCCGCCGCGGTTCATCGAGCCGAAGAGCAGTTTGCCATCCAGCGCGCCGAGCAGGAGAAGGTCGTCCAAGATGTCCGGGGAGGCCAGCACGCCGTCCACGTCGGGGTTCGCCAGGGCGATCTGCAGGCGGTCCAGGAGCTGGCGGCGGTCGGCCATGGCCCCAGGATCATTGCCGACCGCGAGTGCCCCGCGGGCCGGGTGGTCGGCGGCGACGATGAAATTCTGTTGGCCGGCCCTGACGCCGGGGTGGCGGCGGCGGGCCTTCGCGGCGCGGGCGACCGCGTCGGGATCCTCGAGCCGGATGATGCTCAGGTGCTCGTAGCGGCGCGGGTTGTCATCCACCGCAAGGCTGGCGGCGGCGGGGTTGACACTCACAGTGTTGCTCCTTCGGTGGCGTAGGTGCCCGGCACGATTCGGCCGCGTTCGGCGAGCAGGCCGGTGACCTCGTCCGGCGTCGGCATCGCATCAGCACAGGACAGCCGGGAGGCGACAAACGCGCCGGCGGCGTTGGCGAAGTCGAGGACCTGGGCGAGCGGCCAGCCGGAGAGCAACCCGTGGCAGAACGCTCCGCCGAAAGAGTCGCCGGCACCCAGGCCGTTGACGGTTTCCACCGGCACCGGGGCAGAGACAACGCGTTCGGTGCGGGTCTTGGCCATCACGCCTTCCGGGCCGAGCTTGACGACCGCGATCTCGACGCCGGCGGCGAGCAGCCGGTCCGCCTGATCGTCCGGGGTGCCTTCGCCAACGGCGACGGCGCATTCCTTGTCGTTGCCGATGGCCACGGTGACGTGCGGGAGAATCCTGGCGACCTGATCCCGGGCTTCGGCTTCGGAGGCCCAGAACATCGGACGGTAGTCGAGGTCCAGGATGGTGAACTGGCCGGGCTGCAGCCCGTTACGGGGCCGGGCCTCGTGGGCCGTGAGGTGGGCGGTCCGGCTGGGTTCCTGGCAGAGTCCGGTGACTGTCGACCAGAAGATTCCCGCGTCCCTGATGGCGTCCAGGTCCAGCTCCTCGGCCTTGATCTGCAGGTCCGGGGCCGTGGGGAAGCGTCCGTAGAAGTAGAGCGGGAAGTCCGCGGGCGGCTTGATCGCGCAGAATGTGACCGCCGTGGGCCATTCCTTCACCGCGGTGACGAAGGAATCGTCCACGTTGAACTTGCGCAGTTCGCGGTGCAGGTAGTTGCCAAAGGCGTCGTCGCCGGTGCGGGTGATGACAGCGCTGCGGCGGCCGTGGCGGGCCGCGGCGACTGCCACGTTGGACGGTGATCCGCCAAGGTACTTTCCGAAGGACGTGACATCCTCCAGATCCACCCCGATGTCGTTCGGGTAGATATCAACGCTGATGCGCCCGATCGTGAGCAGTTCGTGGGTCACGGTGATCGCGGACCTTTCTGGTGTGAACTCGGTACCTTTGCGCAACCTGAGCTTCGGTGCCTAGGAGGCCGGCGTGAGCCGGGCCACATCCACTACTCTGCCCCAGAATCTATGTACTGTCAAAGGTTTGTACTGACATATTTACAACATGACACGGAGGGTCTGAATGCCGCCGCGGCCCGGCCCGTGTGGCAGGCAGTGGGCGCAACCCCTGCGGGCTACGTGCCGGGGACGCCGAGCTCACCGGTGACGTACTGCGCCCGGCCTGGGTAAGGATCTGAATCATCACCACATCCGGCGTCCGCTCGAGGCCGAGGCAGGCGTCCTGGGCCAGGATCTGACCCGCGGGATGTTCGGTCAGGACATGGAAGTAGTCCCGCTCCGGAATGCCATAGTCGGCCACGATGGCGTGGTGGATTCCCCGGCTGAGCGCCCGGAGCTCCACCGGGGTCCGGCCCTGGGTGACGTCGATTCGCACGAAAGGCACTCATTCCTCCCCTTCATTTGTCCTGACATACTAACAATCACAGACCGAGGGATCAAGAGAACACCGCAGCGCGGGGTCATCTCCCGCCCATCCCGGGGTGTGGAATGGACGCGAGGTGACCCCGCGCTGGGCTATTGCGCAGACCGGAGGCCAGGCGTAGCGTTAACAACCTAGAGGTTGATCAATGAACTGGTTGATCACCGGTCACTGCCAGTGGAGCAGCAGAAGAACACCGCCGGATCCTGCACGGGAGGTCGATATCCCCATGGACGACGGCGACGACGGCATGCTCGATTCGGCCTTCCTGGCCCTCGCCGACCCCGTCCGCCGCCGCATCATTGCCCGGCTCAGCCGGGGTCCGGCCACCGTGAATGAATTGGCGGAACCGTTCGCGATCACCAAGCAGGCGGTCTCGAAACACATCCAGGTCCTCGAGCAAGCCCAACTGGTCACGCGCACCCGTGACGCCCAGCGCCGGCCCGTCCACCTGAATCCCGCACGGCTGGAGGCGCTCACCGCATGGATCGACCAGTACCGGCTGGTCCGCGAGGGGCAGTTCCGCAGCCTTGACGCCGTGCTCCAGTCAGTTGCCGCGGCACGCGGCACCCAGGCAAAGGACACATCATGACCAACGCCCTGAAAGTTACTGCTCCGGAGGGACTGCCCTTCATCGATTTCGACCGGGAATTTGATTTTCCCGTCACCGAGGTCTTCCGGGCCCACAAAGAACCGGACCTCGTCGCCCAGTGGCTGGGCCCCCGGCGGCTCAAAATGGACATCGACCATTACGACTTTCGCACCGGCGGCAGCTACCGCTACACGCACACTGGGCCCGACGGCGCCGCCCACGTGTTCAGCGGGGTCTTCCACACTGTTCGGGACAACAGCTTCGCCATCCAGACCTTCGAATACGGCGGCTATCCGGACGTGGTCAGCATCGAGTTCCTCACCTTCGAAGATCTCGGCGGCGGCCGCACCCGGCTGTCGGCGCATGCCGTCTATCCCAGCATGGAGGCCCGGGACGGCATGGCACAGTCGGGAATGGAAGGCGGATTGACCGAAGCCTACGAACGGCTGGAGGAGGTCCTGGCCGGCGCGAAGGTCTGAGTGCACCCCGCCCCAGCGATGGTACGACGCCCCAGCGAGGGCACGACGGCGGCAGGTCACCTTCTCCGGAAAGTGACCTGCCGCCGTCGTGCTTAAACCGACACCGCGGGGCCACCCCCTGCCCGGCCCAGCAAGTGGGACGGACCGAAAGTGACCCCGCGGTGCAGTGGTACCTGGTGTTCTTCGGCCCTAGAGGGTGGCGAAGACCTCGCGCAGGAGCTTGGCTGTCTCGGACGGCGTCTTGCCGACCTTGACGCCGGCAGCCTCGAGGGCTTCCTTCTTGGCCTGGGCAGTGCCCGCGGAGCCCGACACGATGGCGCCGGCGTGGCCCATGGTCTTGCCTTCCGGGGCGGTGAAGCCGGCCACATAGCCGACAACCGGCTTCGTGACGTGTGCCTTGATGTAGTCGGCAGCGCGCTCTTCGGCGTCGCCGCCGATTTCGCCGATCATGACGATTGCCTTGGTCTCCGGGTCGGCTTCGAACGCTTCGAGGGCGTCGATGTGCGTGGTACCGATGACCGGGTCGCCGCCGATGCCGATGGCGGTGGAGAAGCCGAGGTCGCGCAGTTCGTACATCATCTGGTAGGTCAGGGTGCCTGACTTGGAGACCAGGCCGATGGGGCCCTTACCCGTGATGTTCGCCGGGGTGATGCCGACGAGGGCCTCCCCCGGGGTGATGATGCCGGGGCAGTTCGGTCCGATGATGCGCGTGACCTGCTTGCCGTCGGCGTCCACCATGGACTGGGCCAGCGCCCAGAACTCGGCAGAGTCCTGGACCGGGACGCCTTCAGTGATGACAACGACCAGGCCGATGCCTGCCTCGATGGCCTCAACGACCGCGTTCTTGGTGAAGGCTGGCGGCACGAAGACGATGGAGACATCGGCGCCGGTCTCGGCCATGGCTTCCTTGACGGTGCCGAATACGGTGATCTCGTTCTCGCCGTGCACAACAGTGGTGCCGGCCTTGCGGGCGTTGACGCCGCCGACAACGTTGGTGCCGGCCTTGAGCATCAGGGCGGTGTGCTTGGTGCCTTCGCCGCCGGTGATGCCCTGGACGATGACCTTCGAGTCTTTGTTCAGATAGATAGACATAGTCGGGTCCCTTTACTTCGCTGCGTTGGCGAGCTCGGCGGCCTTGTCGGCGCCCTCGTCCATGGTGGCGGCCAGGGTAACCAGCGGGTGGTTGGCCTCGGCCAGGATGCGGCGGCCTTCCTCAACGTTGTTGCCGTCGAGGCGGACTACCAGCGGCTTGTTCGCGGAGTGGCCCAGCTCGGCCAGTGCACCGACGATGCCCTTGGCGACGGCGTCACAGGCGGTGATGCCGCCGAAGACGTTGACGAAGACGGATTTGACCTGCGGGTCGCCCAGGATGACGTCGAGGCCTGCTGCCATGACCTCGGCAGAAGCTCCACCGCCGATGTCCAGGAAGTTGGCGGGCTTGGCGTTGCCGTGGTTCTCGCCGGCGTAAGCGACGACGTCGAGCGTGGACATGACCAGTCCAGCGCCGTTGCCGATGATGCCCACGGAGCCGTCGAGCTTGACGTAGTTGAGGTCCTGCGCCTTGGCCTTGGCCTCGAGCGGGTCAGCTGCGTCCTTGTCTTCAAGGGCTGCGTGCTTGGCGTGACGGAAATCGGCGTTCTCGTCGAGGGAGACCTTGCCGTCAAGGGCGACGATGTCACCGGCGCCGGTGAGGACCAGCGGGTTGACCTCTACCAGGGTGGCGTCTTCCTTCTTGAAGACGTCCCAGAGCTTGAGGATGACGCCGGCAACTTTGGCGCGCAGTTCGTCGGCGAAGCCGGCCGCGGCGACGATCTCGTCAGCCTTGGCCTGGTCGATGCCGACAGCCGGGTCGATGGAGATCTTGGCCAGGGCTTCGGGGCGCTCAACGGCGAGCTGCTCGATTTCCATGCCGCCTTCGACCGAGCACATGGCCAGGTAGTTGCGGTTGGCCCGGTCCAGAAGGACGGAGAAGTAGTATTCCTCGGCGATGTCCGCACCCTGGGCGATCATGACGCGGTGGACGGTGTGGCCCTTGATGTCCATCCCGAGGATGTTGGTGGAGTGTTCAAACGCCTCGTCAGCGGTCTTGGCAACCTTGACGCCGCCGGCTTTGCCGCGGCCTCCGGCCTTGACCTGCGCCTTGACGACAGTTACGCCGCCGATTTTCTCGGCAGCTGCCTTTGCTTCTTCAGGGGTGTGCGCCACGATGCCGGCAAGCACGGGTACACCGTGCGCCTCAAACATATCGCGCGCCTGGTATTCAAACAGGTCCACGGTTGAGTGTCCTTCTACGTCGAAGTAGTTTCTGTACAGCCGGACCCCACGTTATCGCGGTTACCGGGCTGCGGAATAAACGCACCCTGCGACTTGCTTGGAAACGAGCCACACGGCGCAATGCTCCTTTCGGAACTCTAGCCCTTCCTTGGGAGAAGCCCTCCCCAGAGTACCCGTAATGTGAGTAAGGACACTATTCTATGGAGCGTAGAAAAACGCCTAGATTACGGGGGTTTTGGGGCTTCCGAGCGCCCCCGCGGGCCGGGTTTACCGGCTGCGGGAATCCGTTCGCAGCCCTCGCGCCCGACGCGGAAAGAGGCGCCCGCGGAGAGTTTTCCGCAGCTAACGCCGGTGCTAGGCGTCGATTTTGGTCAGCGGGGCGTACCGGAGCAGGAGACGCTTCTCGCCGACGCCGAACTTCACCTTCGCGACGGTCTTGTCCCCGGCGCCTTCGACGGCGAGTACGGTGCCGTTGCCGAAGCTCGTGTGGTTGACCTTGTCGCCCACACTGACCGCCACGATCTCCTTTTGCGGCTGCACCCGGTTCTTGGCGATGGCCGCGGGGACGTCCGCATTGAACCCGGCGGTGGGAGTGCCTTCAGACCCGCGGGCCGTGCCGGCGCCCCAGAAGGACCCGCCGTACCGGCTGGATCCGATCGCGGCGCCGCTCCCCCAACCGCCGGCCTGGCGGGTGGAGCCTTCGCGCTTCCACTCCACCAGTTCCGCGGGGATTTCCTCGATGAACTGGCTGGCGGGGTTGTATTGGCTTTGACCCCACATGCTGCGGACCTCGGACCGGGTCAGGTAGAGGCGTTTCCGTGCCCGGGTCAGGCCCACGTAGGCGAGCCGGCGTTCCTCTGCCAGTTCCTTGGGATCGGTGGCGGAGCGCTGGTGCGGGAACAGCCCGTGCTCCATGCCGGTCAGGAACACCACGGGAAATTCCAGGCCCTTGGCGGTGTGCAGGGTCATCAGGGTAACGACGCCGAGCCGCTTGGCTTCGGCGACGGCGGCGGCGAGCTGGTCGGGGCTCCCTGCGGGTGCGTCCGGAATCTGGTCGGCGTCGGCGACGAGGGACACACCTTCAAGGAAGGCTCCGAGCGAGCCTTCGGGGTTGTCGCGTTCGTATTCACGCACGACGGCGACGAGTTCCGCCAGGTTCTCCACGCGGGACTCGTCCTGCGGGTCGGAGCTGGAGCGGAGGGTGGCAAGGTAGCCGGTTTGTTCCAGCACCGCTTCCAGGGCAGCTGCCGCACCGGAGCCGGAGGCCACCTCGGCGAGGTCGTCGAGGAGCTTCACGAAGCCCTGGACCGCGTTGACGGAACGGGTGGCCATGCCCGGCGCCTCATCGGCGCGGCGGGCCGCTGCCATGAACGAGATCCTGTCGCGCTGCGCGAGGGAGGCCACGGCACCCTCGGCCCTGTCGCCGATGCCGCGCTTGGGCTCGTTGAGGATGCGGCGCAGGTTGACGTCGTCGTCCGGGTTGACCAGGACCCGGAGATACGCGAGAGCGTCTTTAATTTCCTTGCGCTCGTAGAACCGGGTACCGCCGACCACTTTGTAGGGGAGGCCGACACGGACCAGGACGTCCTCAATCGAGCGTGACTGGGCGTTGGTGCGGTAGAAGATCGCGACGTCGCCCGGGCGCAAATCACTTTCGTCCTGCAGCCGGTCAATTTCCTTGGCAATGAACTGGGCTTCGTCGTGCTCGTTTTCGCCGACATAGCCGACGATTTTCTCGCCGTCGCCCTCTGCCGTCCAGAGCCGTTTCTCCGGCCGGTTGGGGTTGCGGGAGATCACCGAGTTGGCCGCGCTGAGGATGGTCTGGGTGGAGCGGTAGTTCTGCTCGAGCTTGATGGTGTGGGCGTCCGGGTAGTCTTTTTCGAATTCCACGATGTTGCGGATATCGGCGCCGCGGAAGGCGTAGATGGACTGGTCCGAATCGCCGACGACGGTCAGCTCGGCAGCGCCGGGGCCTTCGCCGACGATCTCCCGGACGAGGGCGTACTGGGCGTGGTTGGTGTCCTGGTATTCGTCGACGAGGACGTGCCGGAAGCGGCGCCGGTAGGACTCCGCGAGCGCCGGGAAGGCACGGAACATGTAGACCGTCTCGGCGATCAGGTCATCGAAGTCCATGGCGTTGGCCTGGCGCAGCCGCTGCGTGTAGCCCTTGAAGACCTCGGCAACGGCCTGTTCGAAGGGCTCGTTGTGGTTGGCGCTGGAGGAATAGCTGTCAGCGTCGATCAGTTCATTTTTGAGCGCCGAGATCTTGTGCTGGATGGCCTTGGGCGGAAAGCGCTTGGGGTCGAGGTCCAGGTTTTTCGCCACCAGGTTGATCAGTCGCAGCGAGTCGGCGGAATCGTAGATGGAGAAATTGGAGTTCAGCCCGACATTCTTAGCTTCGCGGCGCAGGATCCGGACGCAAGAGGAGTGAAAAGTGGAGACCCACATGGTCTTGGCCCGGCCGCCCACCAGGGCTTCCACCCGTTCCCGCATTTCGGCGGCGGCCTTGTTTGTGAAGGTGATGGCCAGAATTTCGCCGTGGTGGGCGCGGCGGGTGGCGATCAGGTAGGCGATGCGGTTGCTGAGCACCCGCGTCTTGCCCGAGCCGGCACCGGCGACGATCAGCAGGGCGCTGCCGGCGTGCTTCACGGCCTCTTCCTGCTGCGGGTTCAGCCCTTCCAGGAGCTCCGCCGGGCCCGGAAGCGCGGGGTGGTCCCCTTCCCCTGCCGGGTGGCCTCCGTGGACGCGGCCCGGCCCGGCGTTTTCCGCTGAATCCAGCCCGGCCATGCCCATTCCGGCGGGCGTTTTTGTGTGCACCGCCGACTTTGAGGCAGCTGCGAAAGGTCCGTCGGCGTAAGGGTCAAACAACATATCCATGGTGTTAACAAGTCTAGGCGGTGCCGCTGACGCCGACGTCCGCCCTGCCGGGCATGCCCGTCTCCGCCCACGGCCACTGGACATAATGCCCATATGTCCAGGCCCCGCCACCAACAATGAGCATGTCCGCCGCAGCCGACACCCACCACCGGGCATGCCCTTCCGGGCTCACAAAGAACGGGCATGTCCGCCTGGGACGGCACCCACCACTGGGCATGCCCTTCTTCGCCCACGGCCACTGGACATAATGCCCATATGTCCAGGCCCCGCCACCAACAATGAGCATGTCCGCCGCGGCCGACACCCACCACCGGGCATGCCCTTCCGGGCTCACAGAGAATGAGCATGCCCGCCTGGGCCGGCAGCCACCACCGGGCATGTCCTCCCCGCGGGGGGCGCCCGCCGGCCGCTAAGCTACGGAGCCGGATTCCAAGGCGGCGCGGAGCTGCTGGACCGCGGTCGTTCCGCCGGCGACAAACCAGTCGAGGCCGTTGACCCGGACGACGTCGACGGCGCCGCCGGCCGCGAGGACAATGGCTTTGCCCGGGAGCCAGTCCCATTCCGGGCAGCTGTGCTGGAACCAGCATCCCAGTTCGCCGTCGGCCACTCGGCTGAGGTCGCAGGAACCGGAGCCAAACATGCGCAGCGCGGCGGCGGACGTCGCAGCGGCATGCCACGGCATGGCGCATAACGGGTCGGCGAGCCAGGTGGGATGGATGTAGGTGGCTGCTCCGAGTTCGGACAAGGGGGTCTCAGCGCGGCGGGCGCCCCCGACTCCGCCCGGACCGAACGTCACCAGTGGTTCACTGTTGAGCGTGGCAGGCTTCTCGGTTCCGCCGAGCCAGAGTTTGTCCTCCTCCGGCTGGTAAATTGCACCGAGCAGCACCCCGGAGGGATCCTTGAGGGCAATCGCGGAGCACCAGTAGGTGGAGCCGTTCAGGAAGTTATACGTCCCGTCGACCGGGTCGATGACCCAGGTCCGGCCGCTGGTGCCGGCCACGGAGGCCCCCTCTTCGCCGAGGATGCCGTCGTCGGGCCGGCAGCGCTTCAGCTGTTCCAGCACGTAAGCCTCGGCCGCGTGGTCGGCGGCCGTGACGACGTCGGAAACCGACGTCTTTTGCCGGCCCTCCAGCCCGGCCTGGCGCATGAGCAACGCCAGGGTGCCGGCCTCGCGCACCAGTGCCTCGGCGAGCCGGTAATCGTCCAGGGCGGGGTCGAGTTCAGCAGTGCTGTGCCGGCCAAGCCGGTGCTTTCCTAGTTCGGTCACGCGCTCCAGCCTATCGGCGCCCACCGGCAGTGAACAGGCAGGCCCGGCGAGGCACGGACCCGGCGGGCGTCCCACGCCGCCCGGCGGCCGGTTTCGCGACGGGGCCGGGCGATAATGGAGCCATGGCCAAGACACCCGCACAGCGAATCAAGAAGCACGGCGCCAACGCGTCGGTTCCCCAGCACCAGCTGCCGCCGGTGATCAATCCCAGCACCAGCCGCACACCGCAAAAGGCGCAGAGCAACAGCAACCTGATCCTGATCGCCGGCGTTGTGGCCAGCCTGTTCCTGTTCTGGTACCTCCACCTGCTCACGCTGAACCAGCTCACCCAGCTCAGTGGGGGCCTGGCTATGCCGGACTCCCTGATTGGCGGCTTCGACCCAGGCTTCGTGGAACAACTCCGCGGCGCGACAGATGAAGCGGCCCGCGGCCAGCTCAACTACGTCCACAAGACGGCAGGCACGCTCTTTCCGCTAATCTTCGGCTTCACCTGGCTGCTGCTGATCGGCACCAACGTGGCCCGGAAGGGGCTGCGGTGGGCGCTTTGGGCAGCTCCCCTGCTCTTTGCGGCCGTCAGGCTGTGGGGTAATGCGGCGATCGACTCCATGCTTTCTGCGGACACGGTCGACGCCGGTCAGGTCGCTTTGGCCTCGGGCCTCACGGTCGCGGGCTGGGTGCTGCTGGTGCTGAGCCTGTTGGCCGGCGGCGCAGCGGTGTTCCTGGGCCGCAAGCGTTCGTCCGCCGCAGCTCCCACCACTGGACATGCTCATTCCTAAGCGTTGCCAACGGGCATAATCCGGTGATGTCCATCCGTCCGGGCCATCGGGGGCATGCCCAGCAGGAGGCCGGCCGGGCCCGCGCGTCCGGCCGGCCGGCTCAAGCGTGGTCCGCGAGGAACTCCCGGGCCTGGTCCGCACGCTGTTGCGCGCCTGACGCCTCGAAATGGTCCGCGGCCAGCAGCAGATTGTCCCTTCCCGCCTCACCATTGCCGGCGCTGGAATGTGCCCGGCCGAGCAAGAGATGGGCTTCACCGAGAATTTGGGGCAAAGCCCCCTCGGCGGCGCACACGCCCTGCAGGAGCTGAATGGCGGTCTGCGAATCTCCAGCGAGATAATTCCAATGGGCACGGTTCAAATTCAGCAGAAGGTAGTCGTTTGGCGTTCCGCCAATGACATCGGTCGCCAGTTCCGCCCGCTCGATACATCGCAGAGTGTCCGCGTCCGCTACATCGGCCGCAAGCCGCATAGCCGCCGACGCTTTATTGAATTTCGCCCAGACATCGAGGTTCCGGGCGGGAGAAAAGGTCGCCGCTGCGAGCTCGTGATATTCAAGCCCCTCCCGGACTTTGCTGCACAGAAAGGCCACGTTGCCAATCACCCAGTAGACCTTTCCGATAAGTTGGTCGTCAACTTCAGCAGAAACAGCCTCAGCCAGACCAAGGCATTCGGTCCAGGCTTCGTCCAAACTTCCCATGTCCGCAAGCGCAGCGATCAAAGCCTGCCGGGCCTTCACCCCGGTTTCCCCGTCATTTTCCGACACGAGCTCGACGGCAGCCCGGGCAGCGTCGGCCGCTTGCTCCAACAGCCCGGCGCCCTGCCGGGCCTTGGCCAACAAGATATTCGCCCGCGCCTTGGCCTGGTCCTCGGTCGTCGCGTCTCCGCCATCGACCAGGTCCGAAGCGAGGCAGGCGCAGGTCGCGAACTCCTCTGCATCCAGCAGGTTTTCGGCCTCGAGAAACGTCATCCGCCACCAAGCATCGCTTTCCCCGTCGCCACGGGCTATTGCCGCGGCATCGTGGGCGCTGGCGGCAGCCTGGATGAAGTCATGATTGATCCGATGCTCGTACGCCCTGAGTTCAGCTGCAGCGTACGCAGGCGAGGCGGAGTGCAATGTCATGACTTCATTATCTGTTGCCGCGGCTGGGCTGCCGCACGGCACGCTCTTTTGGGCGGGGTGAACATTCGGTGCCGGCATCAGCCAGGCTTCGCGTGATAACACAGATTCAAAAATAATCACCCAATAGTTGGTATTCGGCGTGTCTTAAGCCCCTATACTGAACTCGTATCACACAAGTCACATCAGCCCCTTACGTATCAGGAGTCCCCCATGAAAAAGACCCTCGCAGCCCTTCTCGTCGCCGGTGCGCTGGCAGCCGCAGGCCTTTCCGCCACCTCGGCAATTTCTGCTTCCGGCGAAAACGGTGGCCAGGGCTCAGCCGTGGCAGTGGGCTGGTGGCCGAACTCCACCCCGAAGAACTAGTCGGGTCAACGAAAGGCGGGCAGCGGACCTAGGGTCCGGTGCCCGCCTTTTTCGTGCCGCCGTTCACCGGAACAGGGGCACCAAACGGTTGAAAGTGCGGCCTATAGCACGCGGCGGCGGAGCATTGCCTCAAGCTCCGCCGCCGGGACAGGCCGGCCGAAATAGTAGCCCTGGCCACTCGAGCATCCCAACCGGATCAGCTCAGCTGCCTGCTCCGCCGTCTCGATACCCTCGGCGACGGCCGTGAGCCCGCAGGCGTGGATGAGGTGCAGGACCGCCTCCACAAACGCGCTCTCCTTCGCGTCGCTGCCCAGCCCGTCGATCAGGCTCTTGTCGATTTTGACCACATTGACCGGCAGCTGCCGCAAATAGCTGATGGACGAATATCCGGTGCCGAAGTCGTCAATCTCCAGCTGGACGCCCAGGCGCCGCAGGCCGCTGAGGGAGTATTTGTCCACGTCCCCGCCGTTGACAGCCATGGATTCCGTCAACTCCACCACGAGGTTGGCGGCGTCCAGACCTGTCTCTCGGAGAATGTCGCGGACGTTCTCGATCAGGTCGAGGTTTTGCAGCTCGGTGGTAGAAATGTTGACCCGAATGTTGAACTTCGCGTCCACGTCCAGCCCTTGCTGCCAGTGCCGCAATTGACGCACCGCATGCTTCAGGACCCAGTGGCCGAGCTCCACGATCATCCCGGTCTCTTCCGCCAGCGGGATAAACGAATCGGGCATCAGGAGCCCCCGCTCCGGGTGGTTCCAGCGCACCAGCGCTTCCACACCTTCAATCCGGCCGGTGGCCAGGTCCACCACCGGCTGGTAGTGCAGCGTGAGCTGGTCCTGGCGGATGGCCTCGCGCATCTCGGTAACCATGACGCTCTGCAGTCGGCGGGCATAGAGCAAAGCTGGCTCGAACACTTTGATGCTGCTGTGCGGCTGGGCCTTGGCAGCGTACATCGCGGTGTCGGCCTCCATGACCAGGTCATCGACGGACTGTCCGGCCTCCGCGACTCGCAGGCCGATGCTGGTCCCGCAAGTGATGCGGAGGTCCCCTACCTCCAGGCTCTCGCTGAGGGCCTTCAGGATCCGGTTGGCCACCCGTCGGGCCCGGACCAAATTGGATTTCGGCAACATGACGGCGAATTCGTCGCCGCCGAGGCGGGCGACGGTGTCCGTATCCCGGACGGCCGCCTCAAGGCGCCGCGAAATCACCCGGAGGACGTCATCGCCGGCGCTGTGTCCCAGCGTGTCGTTGATGCCCTTGAAAGAGTCAAGGTCCAGGACCAGCAGCGCCGGCGGCATTTCGCCCCGGGAGGTCTCTGCTAGGGCGTGGCTGAGGACCGAGTTCAGTGCGGTCCTGTTGGCCAGCTGGGTCAACGGGTCGGTCAGGGCCATCCGCTCCAGCTCCACCTGGGCATCACGCAGCATCGCCGTCCGGCTTTCCACGCGTTCTTCCAGTTCCTGGTAAATGGTCTGCAGGTCATCAGCCATCAGGTTGATCCCGGCAATGACCGCCGCGACGTCGTCCCTGGCGCCGGAGGGCGCGATCCTGGTGGTCAAATCGCCGCCGGCGATCCGGACGATGCCTTCGACGAGGGCGTGCAGACGGGGGTCGGGAGGATCAGTCTTCACTCGAGTATTGCCCTAACCATTCGATGGCCTCCGCCTTGGAGGTGAAGAACCGCGCAGGGATATTCTCGGTCTTGGAGCGCAGCAGATAATGGGCGATCACCCGGTCCACCGGGCTTTCGCCGACGAGCGCAAATGCGGACGCCGCGATGGTGGTGGCGTAGACATGCCGGGCGTCGACGCTGACGCCCTCGACTCCCGTGATGACCAGCAGGACCGGAAGGCGCCGGCCGGCCGCGAGTGTCCGTACGGTGGCGCCCGCCGTACGCGCCTCGGGACCCCCAAGGTCCCCCGTGCCCGGAAGCACCACCTCGATGATGCTGCCGTCGAGCAGGCGGACACCGATCGGAGCGGGAGCTTCCGGCCCCGACGCCGGCACCGCGGCCGGCAGATCAGGGGCCCCGGGCGCCGCGGGAATTTGCCCAGTGGGCAAGGCGCAAAAGTCGATGCTCACCGAATGGCGATTCGACGACGGCGGTCAGTAGTGCCACGAAGGTCCCGGTTGAGCCGGCGGTCGCCGTGGTAGAGGATCGTCTCCCAGTCGGCCTCCTCGGCCGTCTTCTCCACCACGGGGCTCTCCTTCACTTGCTTGGGGCGCGGACTGATATAGAGCCAGTTGACCATACCGAGGAACACATCCACCACCGAGTTGCGAACGCCGATGTAGGCCCGGATAGCGCCAGCGGCGAGGACGGCGTTCAGCGTGGCAAAGGCCACGTTGCCCCAGTTCCCCAGCTGGGCGTCGCGCCAGACGGTCAGCAGCGAGAAGGCAACAATCGCGTAAGGGGTCAGGACATAGATGGCCGGGGCTGCTGTGCGGTCCTTGACCTTCGGGGTGCGGGCGAACGGAATTTTGTCGCCGGTGACAGCCTGCTGCAACGACTTGAGGACGCCGGCAAGGTTCACCGGAAGCAGCACAAGGTTGAAGCCATAGATCCGCAGGATGTCACTGAAGCGGTGCCCGCAGTCCCGCAAGTCGCTGCCCATGGCCAGGAAGTACGGCAGGGCGGCGAGGAAGACGATGGGGCTCAGCAGCCGGCTGTCGTAGGGGTATGCCAGCAGGAACAGCAGGCCAAAGCTGGCCCAGGCGATGGACGCCATGTAGTTCACGCGCAGGAGGACTTCCCGGAACAGAATCTTGCGGCGGTCGGACCGGTTTTGGAGGAGCTGGGCCCACAGCTTGGGCAGGATCAGAAGCCCGCCGTTGGCCCAGCGACGGCGCTGGACCACGAGCGAGCCGAAGTCCGGCGGCGTGGCGCTGTAGCTGAGGCGTTCCGGGTAGTTCACCAGGGTCCAGCCATGCTGGCCGAGGTCGATGCTGGACTCGGTATCCTCAATCACCGTGCGGTCCTGGATGTAGGTCCGGATTTCGAAGGCGCCGTTGGACTCCACCTCAACAATGTCCTCGAGGGCCCGCTTACGGATGACGGCATTCGCACCCACCCAGAAAGTGGCACCGTAGTAGGACATGCCCTGGTGGAGGATGTGCTGGAGGTCGGTGGTTGCCCCGGCCACGCGCTCGATCCGGGTGGGTGCCCCGCGGAACGAGGAGTAGGGGGTCTGCGTTACGGCGACCTGCTCGTTGCCGGCCGATTCCAGGAAATAGACCAGGCGCAGGCAGTAGTCGCGCAACAGGAGGGAATCGGCGTCGAGCGTCAGGAGGTAGGTGGTATCCGGGAAATCCAGGACCCGGCCAGTTCCTTCGAGCTCCGCGTCGCCCTCGATTTTGCGCAGCACCACGCCGTCGGCGGTGGCTTCTTCGCGCCATGAATTTCCCATCAGGGAAATGTAGGCGTTGAGGTTCATCGCCTTGTTGGCCTCGTGCGAGAGGCTTGCGTACTTCTTGCGCTCAAACGTTTCGGTGGTGACGTTAAAAATCCAGGTCAGGCGGAGGTACAGTTCCTCGCGCCGCGTCGCGGACGGCGAGGTTTTCTGCGCCAGAGCAGCGTTCAGGCCGACCAGGACGAGCCGCAGTTCCCGGGCCAGGCCCATGAGGACAAGGTCCACGAAGAACTCGTCGACGTGGTCCTCCACCTGCTCTGCGGCTGCCATGGTTTCCAACCAGTCCGCGGCGGCCTGGTACTCGGTTATCAGCAATGCGAGTTCAGCGGCCTCGTTCAGCGGGCCTGCCTGGGACCGCCGGCGGACGTCTGCCAGGGCGGCGTTGAAGCGTGCGGCCGGAACGCCCATCGCTGCGGCAATTTCGGCCGACAGTGCACGGGTCTTTTCCAGCTTTGCGAGTTCGCCGGGATCTTTGGGATTGGGCGGATCGTCAACGAGCAGCACAACTTTAAGGGCAGGGAATTCCTGCAGCGCGGCGGACCACAGCGTGGCCCGGACCACCTGCGGCTCTTCGGCGTAGGACGGCACCAGCACGGTGATCCCCTCGTCGTATTCGGCGAAGTGGCGATCCAATTCCCCGCGCGGTACCCGTGAATGGTCCCGGAACCGGTAAAGGGCTCCCTGCCGGGCCATCAAGTACATCAACGCCGAAAAAGTCAGGAATGTTACGACAATCAGGTATGACGCCGTTTCAAATTGAAACCTAAAACCTGCGTTTGGGTTGTCCGCCAACTCCCGAAGGATGGTGGTTATGACGTAGGTCACCCACGCAAGCAGGGTGGTGAGAATTCCCAGTCTTCCCAGTATTATTTTCCGGCGGGACGGCCGCGGGTGCACGATTGACAGCGGCTCCGAGCGACGCTCAGCGCCCCACTGGCGTCGGCGCACCACGTCTTTGACCTCGGTGGAGACGCTCTCTGCGTCAGGGCGCGGCAAGACAAGCTGATCAGACATTAGTCCCCATAGACTGCAAATTCGCTGTTTGAGCGTGCGCATTTGTTCCAAAGCGCCCGGCGCACCGGAATGTTTCGGTGAGTGCCCTTAGGATAATGCAAGGTCAGACCGTTGCCGGACATCAGACACTCCGGAATATCACGAGCTGATCGCGATGGCCGGCGCGTGCCCGGCAGTTCACAATAAAAGACATTAGGGGGCCCTGTGTCCGCAAGATTCCCAGGCCGTAAATTATCGCTTGCCCGGCTGGGCGTTCTCACCGGAGTTGTTGTGGCCGTCACTGCCGGTGGCGTGGCCGCATGGGGCAACTTCAACGATGGCAGGGCGGCCGAGGCCATCCCGTCCATCTTCTCCGGTTACGTGGATGTTACAGCGACGCCCCGCTACGCCTTCGAAGACCCGGTATCCAAGGAAGCGCAGAAGGTTCAGCTGTCCTTCATCGTCGCGGACTCCAAAGACCCGTGCACGCCGACGTGGGGTGCCGCCTATTCCCTCGACGAGGCCGGTTCGGCCCTGGACCTGGACCGGAGGGTCGCCCGCCTCCAGCAGCTGGGTGGAACAGTGTCCATCTCCTTCGGCGGCCTGATCAACAACGAGCTGGCCACGGGCTGCACCGATGCGGGCAAGCTTGAAGACGCCTACCGCGCCGTAGTGGAGCGGTACAACGTCAGCAGCATTGACCTGGACATCGAAGGCGGGGCCCTCAGCGATGTCGCTTCCCTCGACCGGCGCGCCGCGGCGGTCACCGCCCTCCAGAAGGACCGCCGCGAAAGCGGAAAGAACCTTGACGTGTGGCTGACGCTCCCGGCCGATCCCAACGGGCTGACGGCGGCGGGCACCGACGCGGTACGCCGGACTATCGCGTCGGGGACCGACCTCGGCGGGGTCAACATCATGACCATGGACTACGGCGGAAGCCGGCTCATGGACCGGTCGATGTACGAGAACGCCGTCTCGGCGGCGGAAGCCACGCACCGGCAGGTCACCGGCCTGTACAAGGATGCCGGCAGCGAGCTGGGCAGTGAAACGGTGTGGCGCAAGATCGGGTTGACCCCGATGATCGGCCAGAACGACATCGTCGGCGAGATCTTCACGCTCAAGGACGCGGAGGAACTGAGCACATATGCCAGCGCCAAGGGTGTGGGCCGGCTGTCGATGTGGTCGCTGAACCGGGACCGGACCTGCAGCCCCAACTACCCCGACGTCAAGAAGGTCTCGGACGGTTGCAGCGGCATCGAGCAAGGCTCTTCCACGTTCGCCACCATCCTGGGCGCCGGGGTCGCAGTTTCCCCGGACGCCACGGGAAGCGCGGCAGCCTCGCCGCCGTCCGGCAACGCCACCCGGGGAGCCGCCGCCGTCGATGATCCTTCCACCAGCCCGTATCCGGTCTGGAATGAGGAAACCGCCTACACCACCAGCGAACGGATCGTCTGGCACGCCAACGTCTATGAGGCTAAATGGTGGACGCGGAACGAAGCCCCGGACAACCCGGTACTCCAGGGGGCCGCGACGCCTTGGCGCATCATCGGCCCGGTACTGCCCGGCGATAAGCCCACCCCGCAACTCACCGCCCCCGCCGGCACCGCCCCGGAGTGGGAACCGGCCAAGGTTTACCGCAAGAGCGACCGGGTGCTCTTCGGAGGCCGGGTTTATGAAGCAAAGTGGTGGACCCAGACGGACAGCCCCGAGGCGGCCATGCAGGGTGCCCCGGAATCGCCGTGGACCAGGCTGCGCGATGAGGAACTGCTGAAGCTGATGGCGACGGCGCCCGCCACGACGTCCGCCACGACGGCGCCTGCGTCCCCCGCCACGGCGCCCGCAGCGACGGCGCCTGCAGCGACGGCGCCTGCGTCGCCGGCCGCAACACCGACGCCGGCGCCGACGCCTTAGCCGGCAGCACGCGGCACGCAGCACGCAGCGCTGACAGGGGGCCGTGGGGACGTTGTCCCTACGGCCCCACCCCCTCCCCCGCAGTCAGCGCGGGAGCGTGTCGCGCTGTGCGGGTGGGTGGTCCGGGCCGCGGATGGCGCCCGGTGCCGGCCGGAAAAGGAGTCTTTGAGGATGCGAAGAATTGTCACCGCAGTGGCCATGGTCCTGCTGGTGCTGGTGCTGGCGGGGTGCGGGGCGCACCCGGGAACCCCGGACGCCGATTACGCCGCCAAGTACCAAGCGGCGGCCGAGCCGCTGGCCCACGTGGCCAGCGTGAGCGCCAGCTACAAATCCTCCGGCATGGGCCGCAGCGGGGATGTCTTTCTGCACGCGGATACCTCGGACCGGGAAACCTTGCTGGGCGTCCTCCGGGACGCTTTCCCGGCGATTGTGGACGCCGCGGCGGGCGATCCGGAAGTGAACCTGGCCATCCAGGTCATATCCGCGGACGGAGCATCGGCCGTTTCGCCCGCCGACCTGGGCTATTCCGGCTCTGGAGCCTTGAACAGTTACCGGACGTTCCTCGGCAAATAGGCGGTCCCGGCGTCCGGCCCGTGGAAACCGGCCCGGGCAAACCGGCCGCGCAAACCTGCCCGCGCAAACCTGCCCCCTGGAAACCCGCCCGGTCAGCGCGCCGCCGCCCGCGAACGCCGCACGGCAGCGCGGTGCCGCCCGATCCGTTGGGCGACCACCAGCCCGACGACGGCGGTGCCGAGGGTGATCGGGTAGCCCATCACCCGTTCCAGGGTGCCCGGTTCCGGCACGTCCATCCCCGTGATGCCGCCGGTAACGAGGGCGCCCAGGGACAGCAGGCCGCAGGCGAGGATAATCCAGCCCAGCGGAGTTTGCCGGAGCCAGAGCCAGCCCAGCAACACCAGCGCCAGGGCCCCGGCCGCGAAGTACCCGATGGCGCCGGCCACATGCCATGGGGAGCCGGCATCCTCGGGGACCAGCCCCACCAGGGCCGTTCCGGCGCCGGCTGCCGCGGTGAGGGCGCGGGCAGCGACGGCGGCTCCCTGCTGGATCCGGGTGGCCGGGGGTGTGGAGCCGGGCACCCCCGCCGTACACAGCAGCGCGGCGCTCAGCAGCAGTGCCCCGACCATCATGGCGACGCCCTGGACCACAAAGGAGGCGTTCATGAGTACATGCGCCGGTGAGCAGACATCCCGGCCGGCGTAACTCCCACAGCCCAGGGCGCCCAGATCACTGATGTACCCGGTCCGGCGGCTGTACGGCTGCTGCCCTGTCCACGCGCCGATCACGGCCGTCTCCGCCACGAAATATTGCAGCACACTGAGCAGCGCCAGGGCGCCGGCGTAGAACCGGGTGGACGGCACATCGGGAAAGAAGACGGCGTCCCTGGACGGGGAATCAGCTGCGGCGGTCATCCCAAGAGCGTAGTACGCCGCCTTACCTTGTATGCTTGTACCCGTGTCCCAACGGACCGGCCCCGGCCGGCCGGCTCGGACGCCCGCCCTCGTAGCTCAGTGGATAGAGCACGGCTCTCCTAAAGCCGGTGTCGTTGGTTCGATTCCAATCGAGGGCACTTGAACCCCCAGCCCCCGGACCACGCACCCGATTTCGACCTCCGCGCTTACCTGCTGGGCAACTGGAAAGTGGAGCGGACGCTGCTGGACCGGAGCACCGGCACCCGGGGAACGTTCACCGGCGTCGTGCGGTTGACCCCAACGGAGGACGACGGCGGCCTCCACTTCCGCGAAGAAGGCACCGTGTCCTGGGCCTCCGTACCCGGCGGACCGGCGTCCGCCCCCTTCACCGGCCCGGCCAGCCGCGAGTACCTGCTGCGGCCCACGGGCGCGGCGGACACGATGGACATGCTCTTCGCCGACGGACGGCCGTTCCACCGCATGGGCTTCGGCCCGCAGAACAGCCAGGCCCGGCACTGGTGCGATCCGGACACCTACCGCGTGAACTACACGAAAACGGGCCGGGACGGTTTCCGCTACCAGTGGGATGTCACCGGTCCGGCCAAGGACCAACTGCTTACCTCAGTCCTGCGGCGCGCCACGGACCGGCCGTCGTGAACCCGCTCATTGTCGTCTCCGCCGTCTGCGTCTTTGACCAGGCAGGCCGGCTCCTCACCGTCCGCAAACGGGGTACGGACAAGTTCATGCACCCCGGCGGCAAACCGGAGCCGGGTGAGACCCCCGCCCAGACAGCCGCGAGGGAACTCGCGGAGGAAGTCGGAATCGTGCTCCCGGCCAATGATCTCGTGTTCCTGGGGCTCTGGTTCGCGGACGCCGCGAATGAGGCCGCAACGCAGATCCAGGCGACAGTCTTCACAGCCCCGGGCGTCTGGGACGCCCGGCCGTCCGCGGAAATCGCCGAGATCCGCTGGCTGGACCTGGCCGCGGACCTGCCCGGCGACCTCGCCCCGCTGCTCACCGACCACGTCCTGCCGGCCCTGTGGGGCCGCTCCGGTTAGAGCCCGGGCACGGCCTGGTCCGCCGCGGCGCTGGCCTCGGCGAACTGGGTCCGGTACAGCTCCGCATAGCGGCCCTCTGCGGCCAGCAACTCCGGGTGGGTTCCGCGTTCAACGATGCTGCCGTCCTCCACCACCAGGATGGCGTCCGCGGCGCGGATCGTTGACAGCCGGTGGGCAATCACGACTGCCGTGCGGCCCTCGAGTGCGGCGCCCAGCGCTTCCTGGACAGCTGCCTCATTGGTGGAGTCCAGGGCTGCGGTGGCTTCGTCCAGGATCACGATCCTCGGCTGGGCAATGAGCAGCCGGGCGATGGTAAGGCGCTGGCGTTCACCGCCGGACAGCCGGTACCCGCGCTCCCCCACCACCGTGTCCAGGCCGTCCGGGAGGGAACGGATCATGTCTTCGAGCCGGGCTTGGCGCAGCACGTCCCACATCAGATCCTCGGTTGCTTCCGGGCGGGCCAGGCGCAGGTTGGAGGCGATGCTCTCGTGGAACAGGTGCCCGTCCTGGGTCACCATGCCCAGGCTTTGCCGCATCGAGTCGAAGGTGAGGTCCCGGACGTCCACGCCGGTTCCGGCTGTGGTCCCGCCGAAGCGCACGGCGCCGGAGTCGACGTCGTACAGGCGTGAGAGGAGCTGGGCAATGGTGGACTTGCCGGCGCCGGAGGATCCGACCAGGGCGACGGTCTGTCCCGGCTCCACCCGGAAGCTGATGCCGTGCAGCACCTCCTCGCCGCCGCGGGTGTCCAGCGTGGACACGTCCTCCAGCGATGCGAGAGAGACTTTGTCCGCGGCAGGGTAGGAGAAGCGGACGTCGTCGAACTCCACGGCAAGAGGTCCGGCCGGGGATGAGACCGCATCGGGTTTTTGCTGAATGAGGGGTTTGAGGTCCAGGACTTCAAAGACCCGCTCGAAGCTGACAAGGGCGCTCATGATCTCCACCCGGGCGCTGGAGAGCGCGGTGAGCGGGGCGTAGAGGCGGGTGAGCAGCAGCGCCAGCACCACGACGTCGCCGGCCGCCAGCTGGCCCTGCAGCGCCAGGAAACCGCCGAGCCCGTAGACCAGGGCAAGGGCCAGGGCGGAGACGAGCGTCAGTGCCGTGACGAAGGTGAATTGCAGCATGGCGGTGCGGATGCCGATGTCCCGGACGCGTCCGGCGCGGAGGGCGAACTCGCGGGATTCCTCGTCGGGGCGGCCGAAGAGTTTCACCAGGGTGGCGCCGGGGGCGGAGAAACGCTCCGTCATCTGGGTGCCCATCGAGGCGTTGTGCTCGGCGGCCTCACGGCGCAGGTCGGCGAGCTTGGAGCCCATCCGGCGGGCCGGAATCAGGAAGATCGGCAGCAGAATCATGGCGAGCACGGTGATGAGCCAGGACTTGCCCAGCATCACCACGAGGGTCAGGGCCAGGGCCACCACGTTGCTCACCACGCCGGACAGGGTTCCGGCGAAAGCGGACTGCGCGCCGATCACGTCATTGTTCAACCGGCTCACGAGGGCGCCGGTGCGGGTGCGGGTGAAGAAGGCGATGGGCATCTTCTGCACGTGGTCGAAGACCTTGGTCCGCAGGTCCACAATCACGCCTTCACCGATCGTGGAGGAGAGCCAGCGGGTCACCAGTCCCAACCCGGCCTCGGCCACCGCCACAATAGCGATCAGCACGGCCAGCCACACCACCGTCCCGGTGCCCGCTTTGGCGATGATCGCGTCAACCACCTGGCCGGCGAGGACGGGCGTGGCGACGGCCAGAACAGCCATCACGATCGAGAGCAGCACAAAAGCGATCAGTTGCGTCTTGTGCGGGCGCGCGAAGCTGAAGACCCGCTTGAGCGTCGCCTTGGAGAACGGCTTGGAGCCGGACGAGGCGCGGGTGATGTTGTAAAGGGAGCTCCAGGCTACCCGGTCCATGCTCATGCGTTGTTGCCTTTCGGGGCGGTGTGGCCCAGCAGTTCGGTGACGACGCCGTGTTCGACGTTCCAGCGTGCGTCAAGACGTACGTTTTCCAGGAGCCGGCGGTCGTGCGTGACGAGCAGCAGGGCGCCCTCGTAGTGTTCCAGGGCTTCTTCCAGCTGCTCGATCGCGGGGAGATCCAGGTGGTTGGTGGGTTCGTCGAGCACCAGCAGGTTCACGCCGCGGGCCTGCAACAGGGCAAGCGCGGCGCGGGTCCGCTCCCCCGGCGACAACGAGTCGACCGGGCGTGAGGTGTGGTCTGCCTTGAGGCCGAACTTTGCCAGCAGGGTCCGGACCTCAGCAGGGGTCTGGTCCGTCAGGACGGCTTCGACGGCGTCGGCGAGTTTTAACCCGCCGGCCAGCAGCCCGCGGGCCTGGTCGATCTCGCCGACCGCGACGGAGGCGCCCATGGACGCATCCCCCGAGTCGGGCCGCTGGATGCCCAGCAGCAGGCGCAGCAGGGTGGATTTGCCGGCGCCGTTGGGCCCGGTGATCCCTATCCGTTCTCCGGCGTTGAGCTGCAGATTCACCGGTCCCAGCGTGAAGTCCCCCTGCTGGAGTACGGCGTCGCGGAGTGTCGCCACGACGGCGCTGGAACGGGGGGCCGCCCCGATGGTGAACTGCAGTTGCCATTCCTTGCGGGGTTCTTCGACCTCGTCGAGCCGGGCGATGCGGGATTCCATTTGGCGGACCTTCTGGCCCTGCTTTTCCGAGGACTCGGTGCTGGCCGCGCGGCGGATCTTGTCATTGTCCGGGTTTTTCTTCATGGCGTTCCGGACCCCCTGGGAGCTCCACTCCCGCTGGGTCCGGGCGCGCGAGACGAGATCGGCCTTGGTGTTGGCGAACTCCTCGTAGCGTTCCCGGGCATGCCGGCGCGCGACGGCCCGTTCCTCCAGGTAGGCCTCGTAGCCGCCGTCGTAGACAGCGACGGAATTCTGCGCGAGGTCCAGTTCCACGATGGTGCTCACGCAGCGGGCGAGGAACTCACGGTCATGGGAGACCAGCACGACGCCGCCGCGGAGCCCCTGCACGAAGGACTCGAGTTTGGCCAGTCCACTGAGGTCGAGATCGTTCGTGGGTTCGTCCAGGAGCACAATGTCGAAGCGGCTAAGCAGCAATGCCGCGAGCGCCACGCGGGCTGCCTGGCCGCCGGAGAGCCCCGTCATCTCGGCGTCCTGGCCCACTTCCAGGCCGAGGTCTGCCAGGACGGCCGGGACGCGTTCGTCCAGGTCCGCGGCGCCGGAGGCCATCCAGCGGTCGAACGCGAGGGAGTAGGCGTCGTCGGAGCCGGGAGCGCCGCCGCCCAGGGCCTCCGCCGCGGATTCCATGTCAAGGGTGGCCTGGGCGCAGCCGGTGCGCCTCGCGATGTATCCGCCCACCGTTTCACCGGTGATCCGTTCGTGTTCCTGGGGCAGCCAGCCCACGAACGCGTCCGCCGGGGCCAGGCTGACGGTGCCTTCCTGCGGCTCATCGACGCCGGCCAGCAGCCGGAGCAGGGTGGACTTGCCCGCGCCGTTGGCTCCCACGACGCCGACGACGTCGCCGGGCGCAACCGTCAGGGAGAGTTTTGAAAAAAGTGTGCGGTGGTCGTGGCCACCGGAGAGGTCCTTGGCAACAAGGGTTGCAGTCATTGATCCATTCTCTCACCGCGGCCCGTTACGGCCAGCCACGGGTGGGGGTTGCCGGTTCTGGCAACCACCGGGTTCCGGGCATGAAAGAACCCGCTGGTCCGGACTTGGGGGGTGTACGGACCAGCGGGTTCGAACACTTAGCATAATTGAAGAAGCACCTCGGGTAAAATCAATGCACCCCACGCACTCGGCACCACCCCAGCCGCACTTCCATTCGACTCCGCAGGAAGCCATTAATGCCCTTATCCGCCAAGGCGTTTCAAGCCTGGCTCCACCGGGTCGCCCCCGCCGCGAGCACAGCCGATATCTGCAGGATTTCCGGCATCAAACGCACCACGCTCGCCCAGCAGCTGGTTCGCGGGAAGGTCGCAGAGATTACCCTTGTCAGCATCAGCCGGGCCCTGCACCGAAGCCCGCTGGCAGACCTCGGATCATTCGAGAGTTACCCGGAGCTGGCCGGCCAGCCGCGGCCACCCACTGCCGCCGAGCTGGTGAGCCAGATCGCTACCATGGACCTGCTGCGCGCGGTCATTTCCCGTTCATCCCCGGCGTACGGCGGCTTTGGCGATGAAAGCAGCTCCCGGACCCCGGCGCTTGGCCCCGCACCGCACGCCACCTCGGTCCGGAACTGGGTGGACGCGATCGACGACGGCGAGTTGCGGCACCGGGTGTCCGCGGCCACCGGGGTCGCGCCGCAGAACTATTCGGCTCAATTAACCGCAAACCGGCTCTCGGCGGAGCTGGCGGTCGCCACCTCCCGCGCCGCCGGTGTGGGATTTACCGGCGGGCTGGTCGCCACCGGTCTGATTTCCGAAGCCGAGGCCGGGTGGCACCCTGGGGCGAAGCAGGCCGCCCTGGATGCCCTGTCGGACGGCGAACTTACAGCCTTGGCCGGCGAGCGGCTACAGTCCCTGGGCAGATTCCTGCGCCGCCAGGAGCAGGAAAACGAACAAACCAAGACAATATTGGAGAACCTCGGATGATCGCGATCCTGCAGTGGACCACATTGGCGGTCTGCGCTCTCGCCGCGATCGCCCGGATTCCAAGCGCGATTCGGGGTGAAAACCGGTCAATCTTCGGCATCTTCCTGCTCTCGGCGGTTGCAGTTCTGCTCAGCATCGATCCCATGTATGTTGCCATCGATACCTGGCTGGGGTCCGCTAACTACACGAACCTGATCCTTCGCTTTGTTATTTATGCGACGGTGCTGCTGGCCGGGTACCGGATCGCCAGGGCGTTCAATGCGGCGAACAGCATCCGGTTTATTGCCGGCCCCACGGGACTGGCGGTTCTGGCCGCCGTGGGCGCCGCCACTTTCGTGCTCTTCCTGCTGGCCGACACCGCAGGGACCGCCACCGGGCTAACGACGCTGCCCGCGCGGAGCCCTCGGAACGCGGCACTCATCGAGTGGTACGCAGCGACGGGGCGGCTGTACCCGTCCTATGTGGCGGCCTGCATCCTGCCTGCCACCTACCAGGCCGTCAGTCAGCGGCTGCCCGCCGCAATCCGGTTCGGAGCCCTATTGCTGACCATCGCCTTTGCTGCGATGGCGGTCGGATCCTTGTACCCCCTGATTCCCGGAAACCTCGGCTATCTGGAGTACATCATCAATTATGCTTCGGTCCTATCCCTCGCGCTGGGACTCGCCTGCGTCTGGATCTCTGGTCTGTTGGCCAAGCGATCGTCCCGCCGCGCGCCATCCCTGGCTTCTTCGACCGGCCTGGACACAGATCAAGCAGGCGCCGCAGCGAAGCGACGGGCATAGACCTCATGACCTCACCCCTGGAGTGGGCAACGCTGGCGGTGTGCTGCGCGGCGCTTCTCCTGCGGCTGCCGGACGCAGTGCGCGGCCGGAACCGGACCGTGTTCGGGATCCTTCTCCTGGCCACGCTGTGCAGCCTGCTCGCCGTGTCCGAGCTTTATGCAGTGGTGGATGGTGCGCTCGGAGGCAAGGATGTCACGAGCCTGATCCTGCGCTACACCGTCTTCGCGACGGTCCTGCTGGTGGGCAGTCGCCTCACCCGGGGCCTGGGCGCTGCCCGGGAGCACAGCCTCATCACCGGAGGCCTCGGCTGGTGGGCGCTGGGGCTGAGTTGCCTGGCCGTGACGGTAACGTTCTTCCTCGTGTACGGGCCACGGGCCGGGGTGCAGGACTGGTCGTCGGGCGGCGCCGGAAACCCCGCCCTGGCATCTCTCTATGCCGCTGCCGGCCGAACGTATCCCGCCTATGTCTCCCTGGTCCTGATACCACCCCTGCTGGCAGCCTTCAGGGGCCGGCTGCCGCGCCTGGTCCGGGCCGGCGCACTCACCGTGCTGCTCGGCGTTTGCTTCGCCGTCCTGAGCCTTCCGGCGTCACTGGGACCTGCGGCCTGGTCCGCGGCGCAGGACTTCCTCAATTACGGCGCGGTGCTGGGGTACGTCGTTGGCCTCGCCCTCTTCTGGTTCTCCGGGCTGGTCACTAAATCTAGTAACACTCAGGCAACATTCGGTGACAGGCAGCGTTAGGCATTCACAAAATCATTAGACCGTGAGAGAATCATGAATGTGTGAAAGCGGCAATCACTTCGTGGACGGGAACGATCCGTGCGGAGCCAGGCAGCCGCCCAAACGCCATTGGGGGGATGAGTGGTAGCGGTCCGCAAGGACCGCTCCCACTCAGCCTGTTTAACGGCCCGGACTGCGGCTGGGCCGGGCGTGCCGTCCGCGCCGGAACCCGGGAAGGGCATCCTTCGGAACGTACCTCAGCGCACAAACCTCAAGGTCACCAGCTGGAAAGGCCGCAGCGCCATGACAGCCGAGTTCCCTTCCACCACCACCCCGGGAACTGCCGTAGCGCGCTCCAGCAGATCCACGCTGCGGATGCCGGTGACCGCGAAATCGGCGGTGACGCGCCCGGTGGAGCGCTCCCCCAGCGATTCGTAAACCCGAACGATCACGTCCCCGGAGCCGTCCTCGGCGAGCTTCACGGCCTCAACAACGAGAGCCGGGTTGGACACCGCAATGAGCGGCTCCGCCCCGTGCCCGCCCTTGAGTAGCCGGGGTGCGAGGTTTGTCCGGTACCCCTCCTCGACGGCATCGGCGATGCTGGCACCGGGCCGGATGGTGACGTCCAGCTCCTGACGGCCGCGGTCCGCACCGGGGTCCGGGAACGTGGGCGCCCGCAGCAGTGAGAGCCGAACAGTGGTGGTGGTTCCGCCGTCGTCCTCCCGAATGTTCCGGGTGACGTCGTGGCCGTAGGTCGCTGAATTCGAAATGGCCACCCCGTAGCCCGGCTCGGCGACCTGGATCCACCGATGGGCGCAGATCTCGAACTTGGCCGTTTCCCAGGACGTGTTGAGATGGGTCGGACGGAACACGTGGCCGAACTGGGTCTCCGACGCTGACCGGTCCGCGCGGACGTCGAGGGCGAACCCGAGTTTGAGCAGCTTCTGGCTCTCCTGCCAGTCAACCACTGTCGAAATCGCCAGGGAGGCGGCGCCGGCCGCAAGCGTGATCCGCTGGGTGACCGTGGAGGACCCGGTCAGCCGTTCCACCACCACGACGGCGTCCCTTCCGCCGGCTTCCAGGCTCACCGAGCGGGCGTCGGTCAGCGCGACGACGTTGCGGCGGTAGAAAGCGTCAATGTCCCAGGCGTCCCACTCGTTCGGGGTGTCGCGGTGAAGTTCAAGCAGGTTGCCGAACTGTCCGGGAGCAATCGCCTCCCGGCCGCTGGCGTAGTCAACGAGAGATTCCAGCAGACCGTCGGCATTGACGACGGCGCGGATGATGCCGTTGTCCAGGATGAAGCTGCCGGCAGCGATGGTGGCCAGCGCCGCCGGTGCGGTGGCAACCGGAGCGGCTGCCGCCAGGGCAGGAACGCCGCAGCGGCTGTGCGGTGCGGCGTTGAGGAGGAAGTCGGTGTCCCCGGCGCCCAGCAAGGCACTGCCGGCGTCGGCGATGATCGCCTCAAGCTGTTGGCCCACGGCGGCGTAATTGCGCTCGGCGTCCTGGTGAACCCAGGCGATGGAACTGCCGGGAAGGATGTCGTGGAACTGCTGCAGGAGGACCAGTCGCCAGAGCCGCTTGAGCGCGGCGGCCGGGTACGGGTAGCCGGCCCGGACGGCGGCCGTGGCGCACCACAGCTCAGCCTCCCGCAGAAGGTGCTCGCTGCGGCGGTTGCCGCGTTTTGTTTTTGCCTGGCTGGTGTACGTGCCGCGGTGCAGTTCGAGGTACATCTCACCGACCCAGACCGGGAGGGCGTCGTAGTCGGCCTCGGCCCGGGTGAAGAAGGTGGCGGCCGAGCCGAGTTCCACTTTCGGAGAGCCCTCCAGGTCTGCGGTGCGGCGCGCTGCGGCAAGCATCTCGCGCGTGGGTCCGCCGCCGCCGTCTCCATAGCCGAACGGGACCAGCGAGGTGGTGCCGCGGCCATGGTCCCGGTAGTTCCGCTCGGCGTGGGCCAGTTCGCGGCCGCTGAGTTCGGAATTGTAGCTGTCCACCGGCGGGAAGTGCGTAAATAACCGGGTGCCGTCAATCCCTTCCCAGTTGAACGTGTGGTGCGGCATCCGGTTCACCTGGTTCCAGGAGATCTTCTGCGTCAGGAACCATTTGCTGCCGGCAGCCTTGACGATCTGGGGCATGGCAGCCGAATAGCCGAAGGTGTCCGGGAGCCAGGCTTCCTCGCAGTCGATCCCGAATTCAGTCAGGAAGAAGCTCTTGCCCTCCAGGAACTGGCGTGCCATGGCCTCGCCGCCGGGCATGTTCGTGTCGGACTCCACCCACATGCCGCCGACGGGAACGAACTGGCCCGTCGCGACCTTTTCCCGGATCCGCCCGAAGAGCTCCGGGTACAGCTCTTTGATCCAGGCCAGCTGCTGGGCCGAGGAGCAGGAGAAGACGAAGTCGGGGTCCTCGTCCATCAGGGCGATGACGTTGGAAAACGTGCGGGCGCACTTGCGGACGGTTTCGCGGACGGGCCAGAGCCAGGCGGAGTCAATATGGGCGTGGCCGGTGGCGAGCAGGCGATGGGCTGAGGCATAGGCCGGCCGGGCCAGCACCCCCGCCAACGCCTCGCGCCCCGCGGACGCTGTGCCCGCCACGTCCTCAGGATCCAGAATGTCCAGCATCCGTTCCAGCGCGCGCAGGATCTCATGCCGGCGGGGCAGCTCCATCGGCAGTTCGTGCATGAGGCCGGTAAGGGTCCACACGTCCTGGTGCAGTTCCCACACGGTTTGGTCGAGTTCGGCGATGACAATCCTGCCGAACCGGTACTTCGGGTCCTCACCCGAGGTCGCCTTGTCACCGTAGGGGGTGGCCGCGAATGTCCAGCCCTGGGACAGGTCGGGGTTGGCGGCCGCCTCGACGTAGAAGTCGATGGACATCCCGCTGCCCAGGAGCTTGAGCGGGACGTACTGGTTCCGGGGCGAGATGGCCTTAATGATGGTCCCGTCCGGCCGCCAGGCGATACCTTCGCACTGGAAGCCAGGAAGATCGCTGCTGAATCCCAGGTCCACGATCACTTCCACGGAGGTGTCCGCTGCGGTGCCCCACGAGTCCGGAACCTGACCCTGGAGCCGCAACCACCTGGTGCTCCAGGGCTTACCCCAGGCCGCTCCGTGCTCTTGCGGCGTGAACTCCTGCTGGAGTGCCTCCAGCGCGGGAACCGGCTCGCCCGGGGCGTCCCAGCTGCTCAGGGTCAGCGGCACGCTGCGCGGATAGATCGCAGGGACCAGGCGTTCGCGGACGAAGCGGTCTAGGCGGATTTCCGTAAGCCGGCGGTCGTCATGCAATGTGGTCCTCTTAGCGCTGGCGTGGATGGCCGAAATGCATCCAATCGATGGCTAAAATCTACGTCGTCGTCAGCCCCAAGCCAAGCTGCGAACCGCCGACATTACCGCTGCACCGGAGCGGGCGCCGCTATGCGGTGGGCGCCAGCGTACACGTTCAGGGACGTGCGGCGGCTGAAGCCGGCCAGCGTGATGCCTCTGGCCTCGGCGAGCTCGACGGCCAGGCTCGACGGCGCGCTCACGGCGGCCAGCACGGGAATCCCGGCCAGTGCGGCCTTCTGGACCAATTCGAACGATGCCCGTCCGGAAACCTGCAGCACGGTTCCGCGCAGCGGCAGGAGGCCCTCGCGCAATGCCCAGCCCACCACCTTGTCCACGGCGTTGTGGCGGCCCACGTCCTCACGCAGGCAGAGGAGTTCGGCGGAGCCGTCGTCCGCCGTGCGGAACAGACCCGCGGCATGCACGCCGCCGGTGACGTCAAAGACGGCCTGGGCTTCCCGCAGCTGGTCCGGAAGGGCCGCGAGGGTGGCCACGGGGACCACCAGCGGGTCCTCCGCCGGGCTGTAATGCGAAGACTTGTGGACGGCCTCGATGGAGTCCGTGCCGCAGATGCCGCACGAGCTCGAAGTGTAGACGTTCCGCCCCGTTTCCGGGCGGACGACGTCGGGCCTTAGCTGGGCTTCCACGACGTTGAACGTCTGGACGCCGTCCTCGTCCTCTCCTGCGCAAAACCGTAGCGAGAGGAGTTGTTCGGGGTGCCAGATGACGCCTTCGGAGACGAGGAAACCCGCTACGAGGTCAAAGTCGTGCCCCGGAGTCCGCATGGTGACGGAGAATTGCATGCTGCCAATTCGAATTTCCAGTGGCTCCTCAACGGCGAGCACGTCTTCACGGTGGCGGACCGGGAACTCCAGGGCCTGGGGGGATCCGTCCAGGACATATTTGTGCACCTTGCGGCGCTGCGTGACGCGGCCCATCAGGTACTCCTAACCAACATAGTTTCATTCTGGCAAGCACTGGGCCGGGTGGCCAGTGCACGTTCGGGTCCGGGTTTTCAGCCCAGCAGCGCACTCCAGTCCACAGGGCCGCCGGAACCGGCGGACTTGCGGGACGTTCGTTTGGGTGCGGGTTCTTTCCTCACCGCCGACTCCGGCAGCGGCGCACCCCAGGGAAGGGCGAAGGCGGGAACCGGTTCTCCCAGCTGAACCCCGTGCGGCGGGACAACGAGGACGCCGTCGGCTGCGGCCAGCCCGCGCATCATGCCCGAACCGGTATGTTGCGCCGGCGAGGCCATCCCGTAGACAAGCCGGAACGGCATTAATCGGGTCCGGCCGGGGAGGGGGCCGATGATGGAGCCGCACGGGACATCCGTGACGGGCGGCAGGGGCCGGTGCCCCAGCGCGGCCAAGAGCGGTGCACCGATAGTTGACAGTGCCATCATGGCAGCGAGCGGGTTGCCCGGCAATCCGATGATGAACCTGCCGTCCGGCAGTTCAGCCAGCACGGCTGGGTGGCCAGGGCGCATGGCGATCCCATCGATCAGCAGGCGGCCGCCGAGCTCGGCCACCGAACGCCGCAGGTGGTCAGTTCCGGACAGTCCGGTGCCGCCCGTGGTGATGACGACGTCGGCGGGCAACGGCTCAGCGCCGGATCCGCCGGGAAACTCTCCGCTGTCCTCCGCCGGGTCGATGTCCGCCAGGGCAGAGAGCCATGCTGCGTAGCTGTCGCCGATTTTCACTTCGCCCGCACAGGTGCCGCCGAGCATTTCCACCACCGCCCCGAGCTGGGGACCGAAGGTGTCGCGCACCTGGCCTGGCTGCGGGATTCCCGCGGAGACCACCTCGGATCCGGTCAACACCAGCCGGACCACGGGTTTGCCCAGGACCGGGACCGTGTCGTGGCCGGCCAGGGCGGCGAGGGCCACGTGCGCCGGGTTGAGCCGGGCCCCGCTCCTCATCAGCACGTCGCCGGCGGCGGCTTCCTCCGCGGCTTTTCGAATGTGTTCACCGTTTCGGGGCTCGCCGGGCTTGGCAGCGCCAGCGAGCTTTAGGACGGGCAACCCGTCCTCGTCGGCGGCAATCAGGCCGCTTTCGCTGCGCAGCACGGCTTTCGCCCCGGAGGGGATCAGCCCGCCGGTGACGATCGGGCTGGCCTGGTGGGGAGCCAACCGCTGGCCGGGTTCTGCGAGGATCCAGGGTCCGCTGCCGTTGACCGCCCATCCGTCCATGGCGGAGGAAGCGTAATGCGGCATCTCGACGAGCGCTTCCACGTCAGCGGCGAGGACGCGCCCCAAAGCCGCGCGGAGGACCACGGGCGCGGCGGGAATGGGCGTGGCGCAATCGAAGGCGAGCTGCCTGGCTTCGAGCCAGGTGTGCGCGAGATGCCGGTGCGCCGTGGGTTCGGTGTCACCCGGCACCGCCGACGGACCGATTGCCGGCCGGGCAGCTGCACCGCTGTGTGGAGGCGCAGCTGTCATGCTCCCGGGGCTTCGGGGGCTGCGTAGTCCTTGGCAAGTCGGCGGGCCACGGCCATGGCGGCCTGCATCGAGACGGCATCGCTCGCCTGGCCGGAGCCGGAGGCAAGGCCGGCGGCGAAGCCGGCGATGAAAGTCGTCAGAGGGGCAGCCGGGCGCACTATCGAGTGCGCTGCCACGCCTGCCAGGGAAAGGACCGCGTCGACGTCGACGTCGACGTCGTCCAGTTCCAGCGCCTGAAGCAAAGCGCGGCACCAGTCTTCCAATGTTTCATCCTGGCTTTTCACCGTTTGCCTCCAAGGTCGAGTTCAGCTGGGGAGTCCCGGGCCGGCGCCTGGGACGGAACGGCCGATGCCGGCCCGGCCCTGCCTTCCGGGCGGGTCGCACACCCCTAAGGCGGCGGCATCGTCCCATGTATCCACATCATCGGTGGACCCGTCCGGAACGCTGACGTCGCGCACCTCCAGCCTAGCAAGAAGGCCGAATATGGAGGCATTCTCCAGTGCGCCGCCTTGCCGGGCACCGGCCACCGCCCGCTGTAGCGCAGCCGTGCTATATAGCCCTGACAGTGGCTGCCGGCGTCCGTCCGTCGACACCGCCATCAGCCCGTCCCCGCCCGCCGCCTCCGCGGCCGCGGCCAGCAGCGCTTGGACGGCGGACTCCGCCCGGGGCATGTCGACGGCGAGGACAAGGGTGTAGGGGGCGGCCCCGCCCTCCCGGGGATCCTGGCCATGATGGCGTTCCAGGGCGTCGAGTCCGGCGGCGACGGCCGCAGCGGGACCTGCGAAGGGTGGATCTTCGCGGCAGCTCAGCACACCGGCCGGCAGCATGCCCGGGTCTGGCCCGACCACGGCGATGGCCAGGGCACCGCGCGCCGTCCGCAACGCCAACTCCAGGAGGGTGGCGCCGCCGCGGGTCAGTCCGGATTTGGGAACGCCTCCCAGCCGGGATGACCGGCCCCCGGAGAGAATGACAGCATCGAAGTCCACCACTCCAGCCTAGCGCGGTCCCGGCCTGGCGGCCCGGACCGCGGAGGTACGCGCCGGAGTCAGGCGGCGGATTCCGGCAGCAGGAACGGGTCCCATGCGGGCGTCGGCTTCTCCAACTCCTTGATCTGCCAGGTGGTGCCCTTGGGGGGCGCGGGGCAGAAGCTGAGCTTCCACCCCATTTCCGCCGGAGTGTGGTCGCCCTTGGCGTTGTTGCACCGCAGGCAGGCAGCGACGAGGTTTTCCCACGAGTCCGCCCCGCCCCGGGATTTGGGCTGGACGTGGTCGATGGTGTGGGCGGCTTTGCCGCAGTACGCGCAGCGGTGCCCGTCCCGGCGCAGCACTCCCCGGCGGCTCACCGCCGTCGCGGTGTTGTACCGGGGCCTGATGTAGCGATGAAGGAGGATCACTGAAGGCCGACCCAGGACGTCCTGCGGCCCGACGACGGGATCCTCACCTTCCGCGACAACACTGGCCTTACCCGTCAGCACAAGGACCAGCGCCCGGCGGAAGGTTACAACCGCCAGCGGTTCATATCCAGCATTCAGTACAAGAGTGCGCATCCGCATACCTCTTCACGGCCGCACCCGCCAGGGGCACGAGGGCCGGCTGCCCTCTGCATGGTCGGGCTATGGATCGACTAAATAAGAGTAAACACGGACATGGCAATTCGCCGAATGTTTTTTCCCGGCAGTGACCCCGTTCGAAGGCCGGATTGTTCAATGCAACGCAAAAGACCCCCGCCACAATGGCAAGGGTCCTGTGCGTTGCTTCAGAGCTACTTAGCCGCCGACGCGGATGAAGACGGGGCCGGAGCCGACGTTGACGCTCTGCAGGGAGGTGGTTCCACCGTTCCAGCCGCCGTGAACTGCCCGGCCATTGCCGACGTAGACAGCGATGTGGGCCATGCCGGAGCCACCGTTCTGGTAGTAGGCGAGGTCGCCCGGCTGTGCCTCGGCAGCGCTTACCGTGCGGCCGAGGGACAGGTACCCTGCCGGCCAGCCGTGGTAGTTGATACCCGCAGCGGCCAGCGCGTTCGTGGCAAGTGCGGTGCAATCCTGGCCAACGCCGAGCTGGGCGTAGGCAGCGGCAGCGATGGTGGCGCCCTTGCCGCTGGCTGCGGCCGGTGCCCGGGTAGCGGCCGGGGCCGCGGCGGGGGCAGCTGCTGCGGTGCGGGTAGCGGCGGGGGCAGCCTTGGCGGCGGGGGCGGCCTTGGCAGCGGGAGCCGCTGCGACGGCGGGAGCGGCTGCGACGGCGGCGGCCACCGGGGCAACGGGGGCTTCCTGGACCTTCACGACGGGCTTCGGGGCCTCGACGACCGGAGCCGGCGAGGTGGTGACCGCCGGCTTCTCGTACGAGATCGCGATGGTGGAAGCTGCGGAAATGGTCGCCGGGGCGGCCGACTGAACGTCGAAGGTGGAAGCCGACGTGGACTCGCGCTGGACGTTGGTCTCAGCAGCGTTGGCTGCGATACCGCTGGTCAGGACGAGGCCCGACGCTGCGGCGATGACTGCGGCCTGGCGGCCCATGCCACCGGCGTTGCCGCCGACGGTCTTGGCAATAACGGCCAGCGAGTTGGTCTTGGTGACCTCACCGCGGTGCCGTGCGTTTGCACGAGTAGTCATTAAGTTCTCTCTTTCGTGATCCTGGGTCCGCGCTTTTTGGGCGCAGGCTGAGGACGCTCCGGCATCTTGGGGGTACGCCGGATCGCCCCGAAATGGGTTACTTAGCGAAGGGTGTACTGCGAAGACGCGCCAAAAGCGGGAACTGCTTGCAGGTGCATGGCCTGCGGGCCGGACTCAGCAGAGATTGAGTCGGCAGTGCGGAATCCGGCCCGGGCGCCGGCAAGGGCGGCACGAACGTTGGATTCCAGCGGGCTCGTTGGAGCCGCGCAAGCGCGATGAAGCGCAGCATTGTGGCGTGAAGACACGAAAGTAGCCTCTCCCAATGCCTGCGAGGTGAGCTGTCGGATTCGGATGGGAGTCACCCGGCCGCTCGGCTTCCGTAGGAAGCTTTGCGACTTAACCCCAAGGTCTTCTTGCGAAGACCAAAATTGGTTCCCCCGCCCCTGCCAGACGATGTCATGCGAACGGACCTTGAGCGGTGGCAGAGCTAGGCAATCCACTCAAGAGCGCCAACTTCGGAAAAGTTGGCGTAGGTCAAACGGTACAGCAGTGCGGACCGAATGTCACATTCGGGTCACGGCGTGTTCCCAGAATTTGAGAGCACCCCATCAGATTTCTACAGCCAGCCGGTCGGGTCAACGACTTCGCCGTTGACCATGACTTCGAAGTGGAGGTGGCAGCCGGTGGAGGCACCGGTGGTGCCGCTCAGCGCCAGGACATCGCCGCGGGCGAGTGTCTGGCCCACGATGACGCTGGCGGAGGACAGGTGGTTGTACGTGGTCTCCAGGCCGTTGCCGTGATCGACCACCACCCGGTTTCCGCCGCCGTAGGGATGCCAGCCTGTGAAGGTCACGGTGCCGCTTGCCGCGGCGTGGACGGTTGTGCCGCACTGGGCCGCGTAGTCCTGGCCGCGGTGGAACTCGCCGGAGCCGCCGGTGATCGGGCTGACGCGGTAGCCGAACGGCGACGCGGTTTTCAAATCGTCCAGGGGCGCGCCGAGCACTCCTGTTGAAGCCGCGCGGGTGACGGAGCCGACCGACTGGGCGCTGAGCAGTTGCTTGAGCTTCCCGTCCGGATCGCTCTGGGTGGTGACAGCGCTGCGGTTGAAGTCGATCTTTGCGTCTGCGGCCGTGATGGCGGGCTGGACCGCGGCGGGGACGGCAGCGGACACGGTGCCGGTGTCTGTGGCCATCACGGGTCCGGTTGCCGGGACCATCACCGTGAGGATTAATCCCGTGGCGGCCAGTGCAATCCCGGCCTTCTGGCCAACGCCGCTGGCGGCGGCCAAGTCCGTTACCTGGCGGAACGCGCTGCGGCGGACCCGGCGATCGTCACGGTGCGTTTCACGCGGGCGGTCGGCTGGGGCAGCAAGGGCCCGGCGCGGCTCCGGAGCGGCGCCGGTCGCGCGGCGGCGGCCCCTTGCGGTCTGGGTGGTCAAAGACGAATCCTCTCGGGAGAGCCTGCGGAGTTAGCTGTCGGATTCGGGTCAGAGTGATCAAAGACCCGGTCCGCCGGAACAAGCACGCAAACACGAGAGGGCTCCAGCGGAGTCCTCTGGTGACACGTGATTGCCGCTGACGGACTTCACCCCAAGGCTGTCGAACAGCCAAAAAGTGGTTCCCCCGCCCCTGCCAGAAAGTGATACTGCAACTGATCCGCTGGCAGAGCTCGGCGTCGGATCAGGTAACGGTTTGGTATCGGTGGTTGTTTCAACTATAGGCGATGAAGCTGTCCAGAGATAAATCCGTTACCCAGCTTGTGCGCCACCTGCGGGCGTCCGCGAGCTTGGGGCGGCGGTTATGACCCGACGGTAACGAAAACGTGGGCGGCGACCTCGGGAGGAAGTTCCAGCGCACCCTCGATGTCCGGCACGCGCACGGAAATGTACTCACCGACGCGCTCCAACGAGATCAGCGCCCCGGGCCGGATGCCGCCCTCATCGAGCTGAACCAGCAGTTCCGGTTCAACTTGGATGGGTTCCGCCAGCCGGTTGACTCTGACCACCGAACCGGGTCCGTAGCCGGCCATGGCGTCGAGCAGGTTCACCACACCGTCGGAATAGGGTGAAGAGGGCAGGCCGCCAAGCTCCACGAGTCCCGGAATCGGATTGCCGTACGGCGAGACTGTGGGGTGGTCGAGTAACTCGAAGATCCGCCGCTCCACCCGTTCGCTCATCACGTGTTCCCAGCGGCAGGCCTCTTCATGGACGTAGGCCCAGTCGAGCCCAATGACGTCTGCGAGGAGCCGTTCGGCCAACCGGTGCTTGCGCATGACTCCGATGGCCCGCCTCCGGCCGGTTTCGGTCAGTTCAAGGTGCCGGTCACCGGAGACAACCACCAACCCGTCGCGCTCCATCCGGCCGACGGTCTGGGACACAGTGGGACCGGAGTGGCGCAGCCGTTCCGCAATACGGGCGCGAAGAGCCACGATGTTCTCTTCTTCGAGTTCCAGAATGGTCCGGAGATACATCTCGGTTGTGTCGATCAGATCCGTCATTCAGCTCCGCTCCTCAAGCGCCGTCCCTGCGTGCTTTCCACCGTACCGCCTGCTGCTGGCGCCCTGGCCGGGTCCGCCGTACGTTCGCAGGCCAGCTTAGTCTAATTTGAATTACTCCGGATAATCTCAATGACCGGACTGTGACGGGCCGCTTTGCTTGCCCCGCGGGCCAGTCAGGCAGAATGAAACGACAGGCTCCGCTGCAGCCACCCTGCCGGGCCACACTTTGTACCAGCCGAAAATTGGAGCCACTGTGAGCGACACCAGCATCACGATTCCCGCAAACCTCCTCCCCAAGGATGGCCGGTTCGGCGCCGGCCCGTCCAAGGTACGTCCGGAACAGATGGAGGCCCTCGCCTCCGCGTCGGCGCTGCTGGGGACATCGCACCGCCAGGCGCCGGTCAAACATCTTGTGGGGTCGGTCCGGACCGGGCTCAGCCAGTTCTTCCGGGCGCCCGAAGGCTATGAGGTCATCCTGGGCGTCGGCGGATCAACTGCGTTCTGGGACGTTGCCAGCTTCGGTCTGGTGAAGAACAAAGCACAGCACCTATCCTTCGGCGAGTTTGGCTCGAAGTTCGCTGCCGCCACCAACAAGGCTCCGTTCCTCGCGGAGTCCTCCATCATCACGTCCGAGCCCGGTACCCGCCCGGCGGCGCAGGCAGAGAACGGCGTGGACGTCTACGCGTGGCCGCAAAACGAGACCTCCACCGGCGTCGCGGCTCCGGTGCGGCGGGTGGCCGGCGCCGACGACGGTGCCCTGGTGTTGGTGGACGCCACCTCCGCGGCCGGAGGGCTGGACGTGGACGTCGCAGAGGCTGACGTCTATTACTTCGCCCCGCAGAAGAATTTTGCTTCCGACGGCGGCCTGTGGCTGGGCTTGTTTTCCCCGGCGGCGCTGGAGCGCGCGGCGGGGATCAAAGCCGGCGGCCGCTGGATACCGGACTTCCTGGACCTCCAGACGGCGATTGACAACTCACGGCTGAACCAGACCTACAACACACCGGCGTTGGCTACCCTCGTCACCCTCGACGCCCAGGTGCAATGGCTCAACGCAAGCGGCGGGCTGGACTTCGCTTCGGCCCGGACGGCAGACTCTGCGGGGCGGATTTACCGCTGGGCGGAGGCCTCGGAGTTCGCCACCCCGTTCGTGGCCAAACCGGAGGAACGGTCCAATGTGATTGCAACGATCGACTTCGACGACTCCGTCGACGCTGCGGCCATTGCCAGGGTGCTCCGCGCCAACGGCGTCGTGGACACGGAGCCCTACCGCAAGCTCGGCCGCAACCAGCTGCGCATCGCCACATTCGTTGCGATCGAGCCGGATGATGTGTCGGCTCTGCTGGAATGCATCGACTTCGTGGTGGGCGAACTGAGGAAATAGCCCGCCCCGCGCCGGATGCCGCTGCGTCAGCGTTCGACGGCGTCGTCCGGGTTGGAATCCCGGGCGGCGCCGTCTGCGTCGGGGCGGCCGAGCCCGGGCGCTGCGGTGTGCGGGCCGGTTGGTCCCGGCGCGCCGGCGGACTCGACGCGGAAATGCCGGATTCCGCGGGCCCGGCGGTCGAACCTGATCCGCAGGTGTTTAGCCCGAACAATCCACCCCAGCCCGATCAGGGCAGCGATGATGCCTGAGGCAGCAGCTACACCCAGGGACCAGCGTGGACCGGCGACATTCGCCACCCAGCCCACGAACGGCGCCCCGATGGGGGTACCGCCCATGAAGATCGCCATGTAGAGCGCCATCACCCGCCCGCGCATCACCGGGTCCGTGGTGGTTTGCACGTACCCGTTGGCGCTCGTCATCATCGTGATGGCGAAGAGCCCCACCGGAACCAGCGCCACACCGAACCAGAAGTAGCTGGGGGCCAATGCGGCGACGCCGGACGCCACGCCGAAAGCTCCGGCAGCTCCGAAGATAATCCGCAGCCGCGGCTTTTGGCGGCCGGCGGACAGCAAGGCACCGGCGACGGAGCCGATCGCCATGATGGAGTTCATGAGCCCGAACGCACTGGCATCCAGGCCGAACTCCGTGCCGACCATGGCCGCGATAAACAGTACGAAGTTCAGTCCGAGGGTCCCCACGATAAAGACTGCCACCAACACCACGACGATGTCCGGCCGGAACTGCACGTAGCGCAGGCCTTCCCGGATCCGGCCTTTCCCGGGCGCGGCCCGGGGCAGCTGGCGCAGCGAACTGGTGGGAATCTTCCACAGGCTCAGCAGCAATGCCACAAAGGTCAGGGTGTTAATCAGGAAGACCCAACCGGGCCCTACCGCGACCGTGAGGATACCGGCCACTGCGGGTCCGATCATCCGTGCCACATTGAAGGAGGCGCTGTTCAGGGCCACGGCATTGGGCAGGAACTCGTCGTGGACCAGTTCGGAGACGAACGTCTGGCGCACCGGAGCATCGAGGGCGGACACGAGGCCCAACAACAGGGCAAAGCCGTAGACGTGCCAGAGCTGGGCCGCGCCGGAGATCACCAGAATACCCAGGCCGGCGCTCAGCAGCGCCATGGCGGACTGGGTCATGACCAGCAGTTGTTTGCGGTTGAAGCGGTCGGCCATCAGCCCGGCCACGGGGGCGAGGAAGAGCTGGGGACCGAGCTGCAAGGCCATCGTGATCCCCATGGCGCTGGCATCATGCTCGGTCAGATGGTCAAAGACCAGCCAATCCTGGGCCGTGCGCTGCATCCAGGTCCCGATGTTCGAGACCATTGCCCCAATGAACCAGATCCGGTAGTTCAGGATATGCAGGGACTTGAAGGTGGACATCATCTCCAGCCCTCACTCTGCCGCGACCCTGATGGTTTCAACCGCTAGTCAGCCTGTGCCGCGGGGAGCTCGTCGTCCGGACCGTCACTTGCGGCCGCTTCCGAGTCGTCATCGTTATCGTCATCGTTATCGTCGTCGTCAACGTCATCGGCGTCGTACTCGTCGCCGGCGCCGTCCGCGTTGCCGTCTGCGTCATCGGAGTCGTCCTCCGGCGCATCGTCTTCCGCCGAGCCGTCGTCGTCTTCGTTTTCGTAATCCGCGCCGGCGGCGGGCTCGGGCTCGATCACGTCCGCCAGGGGGACAGCGCCGGCGGCTTCAGGAATGTCATCGCCCTGCTCATCTCCCGGCCGGACCCGCTCGGCCCAGGGAATCCACTCCGGCGCCAGGACCGAGTCCTCAGAGGGCAGCAGGCCGAGCTCGTCGACTGTCACCACTTTGGACCTGGAGTTCCGGGTCAGCACGGCGTACCACTGCCACCCGCCGTAACCGGCCAGCTTAGATTCGAAGAGGTGGGTGACCAGACGGTCGCCCTCACTCTTGGCTGCCAGGTGCCGGCCGATCTGCCCGGCGGGGGCGATGCCTTCAAGGGCGGTACGTGCGGCGTCGACGGCGTCGGCGAGGAAGACGTCAGGCTTGCCGGTGCGCCAGACGGGAACCCCCGCACGCGGTTTGGAGCCCTCTTTCGTTCCGGCATTTCCGGCCCCGGCGGCGGTCTGCTCCCCGGCGTCGGTCTGGTCAGTTTCCGGAGTCATCGCCGAACCTACGCGTCCAGCTCGTCGGCAACCTTACGCAGGGCGACGGCGATCGCCTTGCCCTTGTTGCCTTCCGGGTACTTGCCCGCGGACAGCGTTCCGGAAAGGTTGTCCAGGACGCTGACGAGATCCTGCACCAGCGGGGCGAGATCTCGCGCGCTGGGGCGCTTGGCCTTTGCGATGGACGGGGTCTTCTCGAGCACCCGCAGGCCCAGGGCCTGGGCGCCCTTGCGGCCGTCGGCCACGCCGAATTCGACCTTCGTGCCGGCCTTGAGCTCGGTTACGCCCTCGGGCAGCGCGGACTTGGGAAGGAAGACTTCCTGGCCGTCCTCGCCCGCGAGAAATCCGAAGCCCTTGTCCTTGTCATACCACTTGACCTTGCCGGTAGGCACGTAATCAACCCTCTTCGTTCTGCTGGTGACGCGGCCGACGGCCACCGCATCCGCATGGATATGCGGGTTCAAGGGATGACTGCCTTGACCGTGTTGGTCTGTTCCCCCAAGGTTATCGTGCCGAGCCCACTTTGGCCGTTCGGGGCACGGTGCGGGCCGGACTGTTAGCGTTAGCCCCATGACTGAACTGCGTTTCCGGCGGCCACTGTTGATCGCTGCGGCAGCAGCCGCCATGCTGTCGCTCGCTGCTGTCGGCCTCGTGATGGCGCTGGCGTTCAACCATGCCGTGCCGCCTGTGTGGGTGACGTCCACCGCCCTCTACGGGCTTCCGGTGGCGTTCTTGTTGATGCTCCTGCTCGTGATCGACGGCGCCGCATCCCGGCGACGGACGCGAGAGCCAGACGGAAGGTAACCTGACACTGATGTCCCTTATCCGCGCGCTAAGCAAAGACCTGCAGGCACGAAGCGATGACTCGTTGCGGGCCCTGTTCGCTGCGCGGCCGGACCTCATTTCCCCCGGCGTGCCGGATTTTGCCGCCCTCGCGGCCCGCGCCAGCGGCCGCGTCAGCGTCCAGCGCGCCTTGGAGCGACTCAACCGACCACAAATGCAGGTCCTGGAAACTTTGCACCTGTGCACCAACACGGACACCGGGCACAGCGCCTCGGCCCCGCCGCTGAAGAAGCTGATCAACGGCGCCTCCCTCGCGGCCATTGAAAGGATGCTGCAGTCGCTGCAGGACCTGGCGCTGGTCCACCGCGCCGAACCCCCGCACGGCACCGCCCCGGCCGCCGCAAAGCACCGCTACTACCTGCCGGTGGGCAGCCTCAAGGATGTGATCGGGATTTACCCGGCCGGGCTGGGGCGCAGCTACACCGAACTCGTGCGGCTCCAGCCGGCCTTCGCCCAGCGCGCCGTGCAACTGGTCGGGGAACTGCACCACCACGGTGCGGCCATCTCGCCCGCAGCCACCCCGATGGAAGCTGCCTTGTCGCTGCAGCACTGGACGGACACACCGGAGTCGCTCCGGCAAATCCTGGAGACCGCACCTGAGCGCACCACGGCGTTGCTGGCACGTTTCGGGAACTGGGCCATGGGCGCGGTTCCACAGGCGCAACGGCGCGCGTGCGTGCTGCACGAGCCGGCCGACGTAGGGCCGGTGGACTGGCTTCTCGCGCGCGGGCTGCTGGTGCCGCTGGACGCCGCCCACGTCGAACTCCCGCACAGCGTGGGGGTGTCCCTGCGCGGCGGGCATATCATCGAGAACTTTGCGTTGACTCCCCCGGTCCCGCAGCTGGGATGGACCTCAGCCGGATTGCGCCGCAACGCCGCGCTGGGCGCGATCGCCGAGACGCTGCGGTTGGTGGGCGAATTGCTGCACGTCCTGCGGGGACAGCCCCTCGTTACCCTGCGCAGCGGCGGGGTGGGCGTCCGGGAGCTCAAGCGTTTGGCGGACGCGCTGCGGGTTCAGCTGCCCGAGGCCGGCGTGCTGGCGGAATTATGTGCTCTTGCCGGCCTGATCCGCCTCGACGTTGACAGTTCGGCCTGGGTCCAGCCTGCTCAGCTTGAGTGGCTGACGCTGCCGCGGCAGGAACAGTGGCTTTGGCTGGTCAACGCCTGGCTCGCCAGCGAGCGGGCGCCCTCCCTCGTGGGCCAGCCGGTCTCCGGCCAGTCGGCGGTCCCCGCCCTTCACCGCGGCGTGGCCGGCACCACCATCAATGCGCTCTCGGCCGAAGCCCAGCGTCCGGACGCCCCGGTCGTCCGGAAACGGATCCTTGAAATCCTGGCCGAACTGACCGCGGAGGCCGCTGCCGCCGACGGGCAGGCACCGGTTCTGGATGCCGCGGCCGTGCTGGAGCGCGCCGACTGGGCCCAGCCCCGGATGGCACGGCGTTTCAGCTCACTGATCCAGGGAGTCCTGGCGGAGGCAGAGCTCCTGGGCCTCATCGGCTCCGGCGCGCTCAGCCAGATCGGCGCGGCCATCGCCGCCGAGCAGCCCGACGAGGCGATGGGAATCCTGGGCGAACACCTGCCAGCGGCCTTGAACCATGTGCTGCTTCAGGCCGACCTTACGGCGGTGGCCCCGGGGTACCTCGCACCGGAACTGACCGAGAAGCTCCTCACCATGGCCGACGCCGAGGGCCAGGGACCAGCCACGATCTACCGGTTCTCGGTCGCTTCCGTCCGGCGCGCACTCGATGCCGGCCACGATGCCCACGCCTTGCTGGACTTCCTCAGCCAGCACTCGGCCACCGCGATCCCGCAGCCGTTAAAGTACCTGATTGAGGACACCGCCGCCCGGCATGCCCGGCTGCGCGTCGGCTCCGCGGCGAGTTTCATCCAGAGCGACGACGAAACGGCCCTCCTGGAACTCCTCAACACCCCCGGCGCCGCCGGCCTGGGACTGGTTCGGATCGCACCCACTGTGCTTCTCTCGCACGCCGCACCGCGGGAAACAGCGCAGCTGCTCCGGAGCCTGGGCCTCGCGCCCGCCGTGGACGAATCGGAGGCCGCCGGGGTCCGGCTGCGCCGCACCGTCGCGGCGCCCGGAAGTGTCCGGCCGGTCTACAGCGCCCCGCGCACAGCCCCGCCGGAGGCCGACGTCGATGCCCAGCTGGCAGTGCTGCGCAACGAAACCGCCGCCGCGGGCGGCGGCCATCCCGCGCTGGCCCCCGGCAGCGAGGAAGCGACCCAGATCGGTCTGGAAACCCTGCAGAAAGCGATCCGGCTCAAACAACGGGTGGTGATGAACGTCGTCGACGGCATGGGGAATGCGGTGCGGGAAACGGTTGTTCCGGTAGCTGTAACTGGCGGACGGGTCCGGGTCTTCGACCCGGCGAAGGAAACCGAACGCGTACTGTCCATCCACCGGATTATTGACGTAGAAGCCGCAGAGGAATTGCTCCAGTGAACGATGGACCGCTGATCGTCCAGAGTGATAAAACCATCCTGCTCGAAGTGGATCACGAGCTCGCCACCGAGGCCCGTCACGCCATCGCCGCCTTCGCCGAACTTGAGCGCGCCCCCGAGCACATCCACAGCTACCGGCTCACGCCGTTGGGCCTGTGGAACGCGCGGGCCGCCGGCCTGGATGCCGAAAAGGTACTCGATACCCTGCTGAAGTACTCCCGTTTCCCGGTGCCGCATTCCCTGCTGATCGATGTCGAGGAAACCATGTCCCGGTATGGCCGGCTGCGGCTCGAAAAAGATCCCCAGCACGGGCTCGTGATGCGCACCTCGGACTATCCGGTTCTGGAGGAGGTCAGCCGCGCCAAGAAGATCGCGCCCCTGCTGGGTCCGAGGATTGACGCTGAAACCGTGGTGGTGCACTCCTCCCAGCGCGGCCAGCTCAAGCAGCTGCTGCTGAAGATCGGCTGGCCGGCGGAGGACCTCGCCGGGTACGTTGACGGCACGCCGCACCCGATCGTACTTAACGAGACCGGCTGGAAGCTGCGCCCGTACCAGCAGCTGGCGATGGAGAACTTCTGGGCCGACGGCAGCGGCGTCGTCGTCCTGCCGTGCGGCGCCGGCAAGACGCTCGTGGGAGCCGCCGCGATGGCCACCAGCTCCACCACCACGCTGATCCTGGTGACCAACACGGTCTCTGCCCGGCAGTGGAAGGAGGAACTGCTTAAGCGCACGTCGCTCACCGAGGAGGAAATCGGCGAGTACTCGGGGTCCGTGAAGGAAGTACGCCCCGTCACCATCGCCACCTACCAGGTGCTGACCACCAAGCGCGGCGGCCTCTACCCCCACCTTGAGCTCGTGGACGGCAACGACTGGGGGCTGATCATCTACGACGAGGTCCATCTCCTGCCTGCCCCGATCTTCCGAATGACCGCGGACCTGCAGGCCCGCCGCAGGCTCGGCCTGACCGCCACGTTGATCCGTGAGGACGGCCGAGAGGGCGAGGTCTTCAGCCTGATCGGGCCCAAGCGCTACGACGCGCCGTGGAAGGACATCGAGGCGCAGGGCTACATTGCGCCGGCGGACTGCGTCGAGGTGCGGATTGATCTGCCCCGCGATGAACGTGTGGCCTACGCGATGGCCGAGGACGCGGACAAGTACCGGCTCTGCGCCACGTCCGAGTCCAAGACCCTGGTGGTGGAGCGACTCGTGGCCGAGCATGCCGGTGAGCAACTGCTGGTGATCGGACAATACATCGACCAGCTCGATGAGATCGGCGAGCGCCTGCAGGCGCCGGTGATCAAGGGCGACACGTCCGTCAAGGAACGCCAGAAGCTTTTCGATGCCTTCCGCGCCGGGGAGGTGCACACCCTGGTGGTGTCCAAGGTGGCCAACTTCTCCATCGACCTGCCGGAGGCGTCGGTGGCCATCCAGGTGTCCGGATCCTTTGGCTCCCGGCAGGAGGAGGCCCAGCGCCTTGGCCGGCTGCTGCGTCCCAAGAAGGACGGCCGCGCTGCGCGCTTTTACTCCCTGGTGGCCCGGGACACCCTGGACCAGGACTTCGCGGCTAAGCGCCAACGGTTCCTGGCCGAGCAGGGCTACGCCTACCGGATCATGGACGCCAGGGACGTCGGCACGGGTTCGCCGACCGAATGACCGCAGCGCCCGCACGCGGGCCTTGCGGTCCGCAAGCTGCCCGGCGCACGTCGGCCCGGTCCGCACCCGGACCGGGCCGACGCGCGGCACCGGGGCGTCCCCGGTCAGCGGATATACGTCGAACTGTCCCGTTCCAGCGCCCCGGTGCGCGGATCCCGCTGGGGCCGCTGGTAGGCAAATTCGCCGCCGCTGCGCCCGCCGAAGGGACGCCCGTGGTCTGCGTATTCCTCCCGGAAGAAAGCCAGGCACCACTGACCCATTTGGAGCCGGGCGCCGGTGCGCAACACAGACGAGGATCCGGGAGCGAAGCTGCCCGTGACTTTGCCGTGCCGGACCAGGACATATTCGTCCTGCTCGTTATGGACGATTTCCGCGTGGATCCCTTCGAGGCCGGGCAGTTGCAGGTCTACAGCGGGGTCGCTGCCGATGCTTACACGCTCGGCAGCAAGGCTGAATACCCGCGGGACCTGTCCGTTCCAGGATTCCGAGTCCTGGACGAAAATCAATCGCGGAGAGCCGCCGCCGCGCGTGTAGTGCGTGGTGGTGATGCGCCGGGGGATCTTGCGCTTCACCGTGGGCAGCAGCGGCAACAGCGTGCCTGGTGGAAGCAGGGAGAACCCCCGTGCCGGAGCGCGCCTGCCCCGCTTCAGCATGGGCGCCAGCGCACCCAACTTTCCCAGTTTGATGTGCGGTGACCTGGTAATCACGCGCTGGGAGGCAGGAGCCGCGACGGCGCCGAGGCTGATGATTCTGCCATCGGGCCCATCCACAGCCACTGTCAGGCCCTGGTCGGACAAGGTTTGGGCCAGCGGCCGCATATCGCCCAGAGACGGCATCCGCTGGGACAGCAGGGCGCCCATGCTCTCCAAGGAGACCACCACCTCGGACCCGGACGCCTGCACCGATCCGCGGACCTCTTCCCCGGACGGCTCCTGGAGCGAGAAGTCCAGATTGATATCGGCCCTGAATCGCGGGGCCAAGGTCAGCTTCTGTTCTCGTCTGAACCCGCTGCATCCTTGTCGCTGGTGGTCACACGGAGGCTTCCATTCAGCTTCCAGGTGGCGCGCGGCGCGTCCGGGCCAATGTCACGGGGAACTTCGATCGTCATGTCGACGAAGTTGTAATTGATCGCGGCGCCCTTGCCGGTCAGGTAGGACCACATCTCTTCGGCCAGGTCCGCCCAGTCCCGGATGCTCCGGTCAGCGGATCCCGCACTGCTGGCTGCATTGCTCTCAGTCGTCACTTGTGTGCTCCTTGTTGGCTGCCGGTCGCTCGTACCGCCGCGGCAAAGTGGGTTCGATATGGCCACTCTAGTAGCGGCCTGCGCGGAGGGGAATGCCTTGGGCGGGGCCCCTTGATTTCCCGTACGGTCGACCGCCGCGGCCGGCGGCCGCCCTGGTCCATCCAACACACATCTCCCATACAGAAAACTCCCAGATTCCGGGAGCATTATGGGAACTATGAAAAAGAACGGTCCGGAAGCCAAGCTGCTCGTCGTTGACGATGAACCGAACATCCGCGAGCTGCTGTCCACCTCGTTGCGCTTCGCCGGCTTTGAGGTCGTCTCTGCCTCCAACGGGCGTGAGGCACTGGCAGCGGTGGATCTGCACTCCCCCGATCTTGCCGTGCTTGACGTGATGCTGCCTGATATGGACGGCTTCACCGTCACCCGCCGGCTGCGCGCCGCCGGTAAACACTTCCCCGTGCTCTTCCTGACCGCCAAGGATGACACCGAGGACAAGGTGATGGGATTGACCGTGGGTGGCGACGACTACGTCACCAAGCCGTTCAGCCTCGACGAGGTTGTGGCCCGCATCCGCGCCGTGCTCCGCCGCACCCAGCCCCTGCAGGACGACGACGCCGTTATCCGCGTCGATGACCTGGAACTCGACGATGACGCCCACGAGGTCCGCCGCGGCGGCACGGTGATTGAGCTGTCCCCCACCGAATTCAAGCTGCTGCGCTACCTCATGCTCAACCCCAACCGCGTGCTGTCCAAGGCACAGATCCTGGACCACGTGTGGGAGTACGACTTCAACGGCGACGCCTCCATCGTGGAGTCCTACATCTCCTACCTCCGCCGCAAAGTGGACATTGATGCCGATGCCCCGGCGCTGATCCAAACCAAGCGGGGCGTGGGTTACGTGCTGCGGACGGCCGAGAAGCGCTGACCTTGTTGCTCCACCGTTGGAAGTCGGCGTCCCTGAGGTCGCAGCTTGTCGCCATCATGACCGCCCTGATGCTGGTGGCGCTCACCGTCACCGGCGCGGGAACGTTGACCCTGCTGCACAGCTACCTGCAGGGGCAGGTAGACGACAAGCTCCGTGCCGCCGTGGCCTCCGTCCGGCAGCAGCAGTCATTTAGCCAGTTGCAGGAACAGAACCAGAGCATCCCCACCGACTACTCGCTGATGCTCTTCACACCGGGACAGCCGCCGCGGCCGTTTGGCGGCAACAAGGACGTCCACCCGGACATCGCCAGCATCAGCGCCACGGACGCCGCAGAGCGCCAGCTGGCCCCGTTCCTGGTCCGCGGCACGGACGGGCGCAACTGGCGGGTGGTCGCGCTCAACGTCGTCGACAGCAACGAGCGCAGTTCCGTGGTGGTGATCGGGCTGCCCTTGTGGCCGGTGGATTCGGTGATGGAACATGCCGTGCTGGTGGTCGTCGGCGTCGGGCTGCTGACGCTGGTTTTGGCCTTCTTCATCGCCACCTGGAGCATTTCCCGGTCGTTCCGGCCCCTGGCACGGGTCGAAAGGACGGCCGCGGCAATTGCCGCCGGTGACCTCTCCCGTCGCGTGGAACTGGAGAACCCCAACACCGAGGTGGGCCGGCTGGGCAGCTCCCTCAACGCCATGCTCGCCCACATCGAGACTGCCTTTGCCGCCCGGATGGCGTCCGAGGAGCGGATGCGGCGCTTCGCCGCCGACGCCTCCCACGAGCTGCGGACCCCCCTCGTGACGATTCGGGGTTTCTCCGAGCTGTACCGGCACGGCGCCCTGTCCACGCCCGAAGACGTCGCCACGGCCATGAGCCGGATCGAAAGCGAGGCCAAGCGGATGGGCACCATGGTGGAGGACCTGTTGCTGCTGGCAAGGATCGACGAGCAGAGGCCGCTGCAGCAAAAACCCGCCGACCTGCTGCTGGTGGCCAACGACGCCGTGGTCGATACCCAGGCGAGTGACCGCAGCCGCGCCATCACCCTGACCGGGTTCGACGGCGGTCCCCCGGCTCCGGCGCCTGTGCTGGGCGAGGAGGCCAAACTCCGGCAGGTGGTGGGCAACCTGGTAGGCAACGCGTTGCGCTACACCCCTGCCGGCACCCCGATCGAACTGGCCGTCGGGGTCCGGACCGGCCAGGACGGCGCCCGGCGGTCCGTTATTGAGGTCCGCGACCACGGTCCCGGCGTCCCGGACGAGGAGGCCGCACGGATCTTCGAGCGGTTCTACCGGGCGGACACGTCCCGCACCCGGGAGACCGGCGGCAGCGGGCTGGGACTGGCGATCGTGGCAGCCATCGTCGGCGCGCATGCCGGCAGCGTTCGGGTTGCACGGACGGACGGCGGCGGGGCCACGCTCGTGGTCAGCCTGCCGTTCCTGGATGAGGCTCCGGACGACGCCCGGGACGACGAGGCCGGCTCCGGTGCAGGTTCAGGTGCCGGCGCCGGCGCCGGTGCAGGTGCCGGTGCAGGTGCAGGTGCAGGTGACGCTGCCAGGAGCTGACCGGTTCGTGGCAGCACCGGCTTTTTCCACATAGCGCGGCCCTCGCTCCCCCGCACCCGGGCGCCTGACTAGGCTCGCAATGAACCGGAAAACCCGGACCAGCGATATTGCAGAGAAAGGCCAGCCCATGAGCATCATCACCGTCGATACAGAACTCCTCGAGCTCAAATCGGCCAACGTCAAGGCCACCGTGGACCGGATCAGCGCCGACGTCCAGGCCATGAAACGCGGGCTCGACGAGCTACAAGCCACCTGGCGGGGCTCGGCGGCCACCAACTTTCACGCCCTGGTGTCCGAGTGGACCCTGACCCAGGGAAAAGTTGAGGCGTCCCTGGCGTCAATCAACCTCGCGCTGACCTCCGCGGCGGCGAGCTACGCCCAGGCAGAGCTGGGCAACACGCAGCGTTTCAGCTGATCCGCCTGTCCGCCGGAGACCGCCGCAAACCTCGGGCATGCCCTGTCCGCCGGAGAAAGCCTCAAACCTCGGGGGTGCCCTGGTGGAACCGAAGCCGCCATTGCGCCCCGTCGTGAACCCAAAGAGAGCTGCGCAGGGCCGTTCCAGTCCGGGTGTGGCTGCGGTAGGTAAGCAGGATGGTCTGCTCACCCAGCCGGTCCGCGCCGATCACCTCGAGGTCTGCGGGGCCGCCGGGCTGCTCTGCCAGGGACATCATTACGGCGTCCCGGGTCCACATCCGGCCCGAGCTGCCGATTTCGGTGAACTCCGGGTGCAGGAGGATCCCGGTGCGTCCGATGTCGGCGCGGGTCTCCGGGCGGAGGAGCTCACGCTCGAGCGCCTCGACGATTGCCTCGGGGCTTGCGTCCATACCGGGGGCCGGCGTGGTGTCCTCGTCGAGTTCGCTGAAGAGGTCCGGCTCGTCGAAGAGCGAGGGCTCCGAAAACAGGGACGGCGCTGCGGCGTTGGGGTACACATCGAACAACTGCCGCCGGCGGACCGGCTCCGGTTCTGCCGGGGGCGCCGCCTGCCGGGGCGCAGGAGCTGCCGCGGCTGGCTGGGCCGCGGGCGCGGCGGAATCAAGGGCCACGGAAGCAGGGGCAGCGGTGCCGAAACCGGGCCCCTGGCGCACCGCCACGCCCTGCTGGTAGGACGTTGCGGCCGCACGGGCGCGGTCATCCGCTGCCTCGTTGAGGTCATGCCCGGCATGGCCGCGCACCCACTCGAAGGTGTATTTCCGGCCGGCCAGCGCCTTGTCGATTTCCTTGAGCAGCTCGACGTTCATCACGGGCTTGCCGTCGGACTTGCGCCAGCCTTTGCGCTTCCAGCCCGGCATCCATTTGGTGACCGAGTTGATGACGTACTGGCTGTCGCAGAGGATGTGCAGGTCCTCGCCGGGCAGGTGCGCGGTGGCGTGGAAGAGATCCAGCACGGCCATGAGCTCGCCCATGTTGTTGGTGCCGTGCGGCCATCCGCCGGCCCGCCAGCAGTCATCGTTGACGTACCAGGCCCAACCGGCCGGGCCGGGATTTCCTAATGCCGAACCGTCGGCTGCTGCTGTAATTGTCACTGCACCATCCTGCCAGACACCCGCCGGCATAGCTGTCACCGCCGGAGCCGGCACCGGCTTAACGCCGGCGGCGGCCCCACCCGAAGGTGGAGCCGCCGCCGTTGAACTGGACGTTCAGGACTGGTTTCCCAGACCCGGGAAGCAGGGTGGTTAGAAACCGCCCATGCCGCCCATGCCGCCCATGTCGTCGCCGCCACCCATAGCCGGAGCGTTCTTCTCCGGCTTGTCGGCCACAACGGCCTCGGTGGTGAGGAAGAGACCGGCGATGGACGCCGCGTTCTGCAGGGCAGAGCGGGTGACCTTGACCGGGTCGTTGATGCCGGCAGCCAGCAGGTCGACGTATTCGCCGGTGGCTGCGTTGAGGCCGTGGCCCGCAGGCAGGCCGCGGACCTTGTCGACCACAACACCGGGCTCGAGGCCGGCGTTGAACGCGATCTGCTTCAGCGGGGCGTCGATGGCAACACGGACGATGTTCGCACCGGTCGCTTCGTCGCCTTCGAGCTGCAGGTTAGCGAATGCCTTGGCACCGGCCTGGATCAAGGCAACGCCGCCGCCGGCGACAATGCCCTCTTCGACCGCAGCCTTGGCGTTGCGGACAGCGTCCTCAATGCGGTGCTTGCGTTCCTTGAGCTCAACTTCGGTTGCAGCGCCGGCCTTGATGACTGCAACGCCGCCGGCCAGCTTGGCCAGGCGCTCCTGCAGCTTCTCGCGGTCGTAATCCGAATCGGAATTCTCGATTTCGGCACGGATCTGCGAAACGCGGCCGGCGATCTGGTCGGCGTCGCCGGCACCCTCAACGATGGTGGTCTCGTCCTTGGTCACAACGACCTTGCGGGCGCGGCCCAGGAGTTCGAGTCCGGCGGTCTCAAGCTTGAGGCCGACTTCCTCGGAGATGACCTGGCCACCGGTGAGGATGGCAATGTCGGCGAGCTGGGCCTTGCGGCGGTCGCCGAAGCCCGGAGCCTTGACGGCGACGGACTTGAAGGTGCCACGGATCTTGTTGACGATCAGGGTGGCCAGGGCCTCGCCCTCGATGTCTTCGGCAATGATCAGCAGCGGCTTGGAGGACTGCATGACCTTTTCGAGGACAGCAACCAGTTCCTTGACGTTGGAGATCTTGGAGTTGACGATCAGGATGTACGGGTCCTCAAGGACCGTTTCCTGGCGCTCTGCGTCGGTGACGAAGTAAGCGGAGATGTAACCCTTGTCGAAGCGCATGCCTTCGGTGAGTTCCAGCTCGAGGCCGAAGGTGTTGGACTCCTCGACGGTGATGACGCCTTCCTTGCCGACCTTATCCAGGGCTTCGGCAATCAGGGCGCCAATCTCGTTGTCACCGGCAGAGATGGACGCGGTGGCGGCGATCTCTTCTTTGGTTTCGATTTCCTTGGCGGAGGCCAGGAGCTCGCGGGTGACAGCGTCGACAGCCTTCTCGATGCCGCGCTTGAGGGACAGGGGATCAGCGCCGGCCGCGACGTTGCGCAGGCCTTCCTTGACCAGTGCCTGAGCCAGCACGGTGGCGGTGGTGGTTCCGTCGCCGGCGACGTCATCCGTCTTCTTGGCAACTTCCTTGACCAGCTCGGCGCCGATCTTCTCGTAAGGATCGTCCAGCTCGATCTCCTTGGCGATGGAAACACCATCGTTGGTGATCGTGGGGGCGCCCCACTTCTTTTCGAGGACGACGTTGCGTCCACGCGGGCCGAGGGTGACCTTGACGGCGTCGGCGAGGATGTTCAGGCCGCGCTCAAGACCGCGGCGTGCCTCTTCATCAAATGCAATGATCTTGGCCATAACGGCAATAGTCCTTTCGGGACAGTCGTTAAGAATGAACCTGGGCTTTGGTGCCCGCGACGGACGATCCTTGCCCGGCGGCCTCTGTATGCCGCTGGATCAGGGATCTCACCCCAGCCAGGTGTTTCTTTCGCTCCAGGAACGGCTGCCTCAACTTCGCGGCCGGACGAACCGGGCGTTGTTTTAGCAGTCAATACGCAGGAGTGCTAACTCCATAATTAGCACTCCCCCGGGGAGAGTGCAAGCAGTGGGGGTGCTGGAAGTCCGCTATCGGCGGGCTGGCGCCACTGGATGCCGACGCAATACGCTACGGGCGATTAACTCCCGCTGCTGCCGGCTGTTTCGCTACCGCTTCTGGTCGGCAAGTTGTCCGCCCCGTAGCTGTACACGACGTAATTGGCCGAGCTGACGTCACCATGGGCATCGAAACTGATCCGCCCGGATTCACCGTCATAGTCAGCGCGCTTACCGGTCCCGAGAACAGCCAGGCATTCCTGGTAGCTCTTGCACACGGCAGCCTCCCCGGCCGGCGCGGCACCGCCGGACGCCGGGGCTTTGCCGCCCGAGACCGCGGTCAGGCCCGCAGCAATGGAGGACCCGGCATCGTCCTGTGCCGCGGCGGCGGCGATGGCGGCGAGATTCACGGCGTCGTACGTCTCGGCGGCGAACGTCATATCCGTCAATTGCGGATCCACGGAGACCAGTTCAGCCTGGAAATGTGCGGAAGCAAACGTCCCCGGAAGGATTCCCCGCGCGCCGTCGAGGGCGCTGGAACCGAGCCCCGACCCGTAGGCGTTGACGGCCCCGTCGCTGAGGAGGAGCTTCTTCCCGGCGACGCCGGCATTGTTCAGTTCGGCGATGGCGCCCTGGGCGCCTGCGCGGGAGACCAGCACGACGGCGTCGGGGACCGCAGCTTTCACAGCGTCCGCCGCCTGCCGGGCCTGGCCCGGAGCGAAGCTGGCAGAGGCCACGACTTTGAGACCCGAGTCCTTGGCCGCGGCTGCCACGGCGGTGGACACATCCTTGCCGTAACTGCCCTCCTCGTGGACCACGGCGATGCTTGCCGCGCCGCCGTCCTTGGCGAGCTTGACCAGGACGGGGGCCTGCGCGATGTCCGCCGCGGAAGTGCGGAAATAATAGCCTTCGCTCGAATAGCTGCTGAGACCGCTGGCCGAGTTGGCGGGCGAAATTACGGCGATCTTGGCATGGGCCAGGACATCGATGGCGGCAGGCGCACGGCTCGAGTCTGTGGGGCCAATGACCACATCGGCGTTGGCTGCAACCAGCGCCGTCGCCTGCGCCGATGTGTCATCACCGATCGTGGGCGGAAGCAGCTCCACCGGTTTGCCTTTGTGCCCCCCGGCAGCGTTGATGTCCCTGATAGCCAGCTTCGCAGCGGCCAGCTGCGGAGCGTTGAGGAAGCCCTGGGGTCCGGTGTTGTCCAGGATCATCCCGATCCGCAGGGTGCCGTCACCGCTCGCATCGGCCTGTTCCAGGCGTGTTCCGCCGGACGGGCCGAGGCACGCGGTGGTGGTCAGTGCGGCCGCTGCCGCCATGGCGGCAGCCCGGACCAGGGGCAGGGCAGCAGTCCGGCGGCGGCGGGTGGCGCTTTGGGTGGCCGGCCCGGCCGGCCCTGTTCCGTCAGGGTCCTGTAAGTGGTGCGCGGCGGCGGCATGGGTCACGGGGCGGGCCGGACACTTTCGGCCTGCGGGCCCTTTTCGCCCTCGCCGATCTCGAGTTCCACGCGCTGGCCCTCGTCCAGGGCGCGGTAGCCGTCCCCCGCGATGGCGGACCAATGCACGAAGACGTCGGCTCCGGAGCTGTCCACGGTGATGAAACCGTAGCCCTTCTCGGCGTTAAACCATTTGACGGTTCCCAATGCCATGGCTTTTCCACTTTCAGTCGGCTGTGCGGGCGCCCCACCGCAATGTGGGCCGCGGAATGCAAAAAGAAGTCCGCGAACACTGTACCCGCAGCCACCGTGCGCGGCGCGGGATGGCGGGCCGGTCCGGCCGGTAATAGTTATTCAGGCGTAACCGAAATGACTTACCGGAAACCAGGCGCGAGGACCACGACGAGCGGCACCTCGAACTCCGCCGAGTCCACGACGCTCGGGATGCCCAGGAGCTGGCCGAGCGCTTCGGCGTTGCCCTTTTGCGCAGCGCCGCTGTAGAAGATCACCGAGGCCTGTTGAGGGGCGCCGCCCCAGTTTCCCAACGCTCCGAGGGTCCAGCCGTCGGCGGATACCGTAGCGCCCACCCGCGTTGCCAGCCCGGCCGTAACGGAGCCATTGAACACGGCCACCGGCTGGGTCTTGTCCACGGGGGCATCATCCGGCGGAGCTGAGGAGGTCGGAGCTGAGGAGGTCGGAGCTGAAGAGGTCGGAGCTGAGGAGGTCGGAGCGGAGGAGGTCGGAGCGGGCGCGGACGGCGTTCCGCTGGCCGCCTGGCTGGCCGAAGGCCCGCCGGCCGCCGCCGGTGCAGGCGACGCCACCGAACTGCTGCCGGGAGCTGCCGGAGTCTGTCCGGTGGAGGACAGACCGGGATGCGGGAGGAACAGGAAGGCCAGCACACCAACGGCGAGGGCCGCGGCGCCGGCAGTCAGGACCGGACCCAGACGGCGTCGGCGGCGGATTTCGGCAGCTGTCCGGTGCACACCCTGGCGTGCGGAAGTCTCCGGGACCCGATCGAATTCATCGCGAGCGTATTTGGTCATGGTCACACGAGGTCCTTGCTGATTTCTGACGGGGTTACCACGCCGGCATCGCTGCACGAACCCGCAAGATGTAGCGGCGCTGTTAGGCGTCCGAGCCGAGGCGGCGGGCGGTGCGGGCCCGCTGGCGTGACGTACGTAGTCTACGCAATCTCTTAACCAACATGGGATCGTGGGCCAGGGCATCCTCGGTGTCGATGAGGGCATTGAGGATTTGATAATAGTGCGTCGCCGAGAGGTCGAAGAGCTCCCGGATGGCTTGCTCCTTGGCGCCGGCGTACTTCCACCATTGCCGTTCCAGAGCCAGCATCTGCTGGTCCCGGCTGCTCAGCGGCGACTCGGCGCTGGCGCTTTCGGCAGGCGATCCCGCCGTCGACAGGTGCTCTTGCGCTTGTTCGGCCATGACACACTCCCTGGCTGGCTCGGCTGAAAAGTCTTTTTCCATGTTACGGGCGAATAACAGGGTTGTCATTTGCGCGTCCTGCGAGAATGGGCCTGTGCCTATCACCGATCCCGCTGACCCCGCCGCCCTTTTTGAGCTGGAGCCCGCGCCGGGCGCGGCGGCCGGCTTCGCCAGCCTGGCACGCCAGCCGCTGGAGGAACTTGTTGCCGCCGACTGGGCCGCCGCGCTGGCTCCGGTCGAGGGCCAGTTGCGCGACGTGCTGGCGTTTCTGGCCCGGGAAACCACCGGGGGTCACGAGGTCCTCCCTGCAGCGTCGAAGGTGCTGCGGGCTTTCCGCCAGCCGTTGGCGGGCATCCGGGTACTCATTGTCGGCCAGGACCCGTATCCCACCCCCGGCCACGCCGTCGGCCTGTCCTTCGCCGTGGACGGCGCCACCCGGCCCATCCCGCGCAGCCTCACCAATATCTTCAAGGAGCTCGACGCCGACCTGGGACTGCCGGCACGCAGGCATGGGGACCTCAGTGCCTGGACGGACCAGGGTGTGCTGCTGCTTAACAGGGTCCTCAGCGTCCGGGCGGGCAACGCCGGTTCGCACCGGAACAAAGGCTGGGAGGTCATCACCGCGACGGCGATCAGCGCCGTCGCAAACCGGGTCACCACCGACGGTTCCGCCGCACCCCTGGTGGCCATTTTGTGGGGAAAGGACGCGGAGAGTGTCCGGCCGCTGCTGGGAACCGCGCCGGTGATCGCGAGCGCCCATCCGAGCCCGCTCTCAGCCTCGCGGGGGTTTTTCGGTTCCCGGCCGTTCAGCGAAGCCAACAAACTGCTCCAGGAACAAGGCGGCGGCACCGTGGATTGGCAGCTGCCGCCGCTGCCCGGGCCCCCTTCGTCGTAGGGCCACGCGCTGCCGCGTTGGCTAGGCTTAGGCCATGACTTCAGTCCCCGCTGCCACCTCGGCCACCCGGAAGGTGCGCCCGCAGACCAACCTCACCGTACTGCGCCGCGACCAGCTCTCACCCCACATGGTCCGGATCATTGCCGGCGGCCCGGGCTTTGCCGGCTACATGAATAACGGCTTCGTGGACCGCTACGTCAAGATCGTCTTCCCCCAGCCGGGAATCAGCTATCCGGAACCACTGGACCTTTGGCAGATCCGGGAGACCATGCCGCGCGACCAGTGGCCGTATACCCGCACATACACGGTCCGCTGGGTCAACGAGGCAGCCGGCGAACTTGCCATCGACTTCGTGATCCATGGCGATGACGGCCTTGCCGGCCCCTGGGCCGCAACCGCGCAGCCCGGCGATGACCTCATTTTTACGGGCCCCGGCGGCGGCTACAACCCGGACCCGGCCGCGGACTGGCACTTGTTTGCGGGCGATGAATCCGCCCTGCCGGCGATCAGCGCCGCGATCGAATCATTGCCATCGGCCGCCCGGGGCCTCGCCTTCCTCGAAGTGGACAGCCAGGCCGACATGCAGGCTATCGCCGCGCCGGCCGGCGTGGGCCTGCACTGGCTCCTGCGCGGCGGTGTGCCCGCCGGCGCCAGCGAACTCCTGGTCAACGCTGTGCGCGAGGCAGTCTGGCTGGAGGGCCGGGTACAGGTTTTTGCGCACGGGGAGCGCGGCTACATGAAGAAGCTGCGGGAGGTTCTGTTCACCCGGCGCGGGCTGGAGCGCTCACAGGTCTCCTTGTCCGGGTATTGGGCAAAGGGACGGGTGGAGGATGATTTCCAGGCCGAGAAGAAGCTCCCCATCGGTGTGATCTAGCAACCCCGCGGAGTCTTCCCACCTTCACCATCACGACGCCGGGGCTCACCGGCCCGGCGGCCCGCCACGACGTGGGGGCCCGGCACAGGTGGGGAAACCCGGCGGCGCAGGGTGCAGGGCAGACTTACCGGCGCCGCGCCCGGCGCCGTTCGTTGCTGGCGAGGCCGCTGGTCGCCGGCCGGGCGAGTGTATCCCCGAGGACAATGCCCGCGGCGACGCCCAGCACGATGGCCCCGGCGTTGATCATGCCGCCGACGCCCAGCAGATTGTCCGACTCCTCGACGGTCAATACGTACATGGACCGGAATATAGTGAGGCCGGGCAGCAGAATCAGGGCGGCCGGAACGGCCACCACGAGTTGCGGGGCCCCCATCCGCAGCGCCACCACCCGGGCCAGGAGCCCGATGACAACCGCTGCCAGCGCAGGTGAGAAGCGCGGCCCGATGCCGAACGCTTCTCCCCAAATCATCACCAGGTAGCCGATCACTCCAATGGCCGCTGTCGGCAGCAGCAGGGTCCAGCCGGTTTGTTCGGTAATGCCGATCATCAGCACCGCGATGGCGATCAGGACCACCACCACCCAGAACTCATACGCCGGGGGGAATGTTTTACTGACGTCGATGGCCTCCATTCCCACCGTGTCTCCCACCACGAACCCCACGGCGATGCCGGCGACCAGCGCACCAAACGTGAGCATGGTGGAGAGGAAGCGGCCGGCGGCGGTGACGGGGAAGCCGTTGATAGCATCCTGCACAGCGGACACGAGCCGGCCGGTCGGCAGGAGCAGCAGGATCCCGCCCACCACCACGATCTCGGGGGCGATCTGAATTCCTACCGGACCGCCGAAGCGTCCCAGCAGCAGGGCGATGAAGGTCACCAGGAACGAGCAGGATGCCGTGATGAAGAAGTCCGGGGTACGCCAGCGGCTCAGCTGCCGGGCCAGGAGGCTTACGAGCAGGTTGGACAGGAAAGCCACCGCGGAGGCGCCCGGTCCTCCGCCGAGCACTCCAACGAACGCGGCGGAGAACACCCCGAACGCCACCGTGACCATCCAGCGCGGGAACGGCTTGGCGCGGTGGGTGATCTCCTCCAACCGGCGCACGGCCTCGTCCCGGCCTACCCCGCCGGTTACTATTTCCGTCACCAGCTGGTGGACTTGTGACAGACCGGCGTAGTTGTTGGTCCAGGACCGGACCACCCGCAACAGCGTGATCGGTGTCTGGTCCTTGGGCGCGTAGTTGATGGCTACCGACTGGTTGGTGATGTCCACTTCGATGTTCTTCAGGCCGAGCGCCGCGGTAATGGCGATGATGCTCGTTTCCACTTCGAGGGCGCCGGCGCCATACCGGAACATCGACTCCGCCAGATGCAGCGCAAAGTCGATGGTCTTTCGGGCGGAGGTGTCCACTCCGCCCACCTGAATCATCGGGTTGGCATACGGGCTGCCGGCGAGGCGGTCCACGATGCTCATCGGCGCGGTGGGCGGGTTCTCCCCCTGCACCAGCCGGCGCAGCATCCGCTTCGCGGCGGCGTCCTGGCGCACCTGGGTGGGAGACATCGGCGCCGTCTTGGGCAGTCCGTCTGTGCGCGGCCTTTGGCGGCCGTCGGTTTCCTTGGTCATTTCCGGCGTCCTCGCTTGTCCTGGCAGCCGGTTTAGTAGAACTGCCGGCCCGTGCGGCGGGTGTAGAGCTGGCGGGCTACGCGCTCTCCCGCGGCCATCCACGCCTTGTACTTCAGCGGGCTGAGCACTTGGTCATAGCAGCCCACAAAGTCCGTCACGGTCTTGCTGAAACTGGTTTTGAACAGGCCCAGGCCGTGGAACGGGTTGGACGTGTCCTTCAGCTGGTCGCTGGGGGGCGTGCCGCAGAAATCGTATTCCGTGCAGCCGAGGTCCTTGAACTGGCCGATGGCCGTCCACTGCACCAGGTGCGAGTCGCCGTACTGGTTGCGCTTTTGCAGTGAGCCGCCGTCTTTGTAGGTGCCCTTGCGGCCGTAGTTGATGACGAAGGCGCCCACTGAGGGCTCGCCGTTCTCATAGACGAACAGCAGCCGTCCCTGGCCGCGGTTGATGAAGTTGGTCCAGAACTGCCGGTAGTACCCGTATTCGCGGACCCGCACCTGCGACTTGGCCTCCACAGTGTTGGTCATCAGCGCATACATGGCCCGGAAATTCTCTTCGGTGGGTGCCGCGTTGTGGACCTCCACGCTTTCGCGGATCGCGCGCCGGACGGCGTTGCGGCCGCGCGAATGCAGGTTGCGCAGCAGTTGGTTCTCATCCGGGGAAATGTCCAGCAGGGCCGTCGAGTCGTTGGGCTGCAGGTTGTGGGTCTTAACCAGGCCGGCAGCCTCGAGCACCCGCCGGGCCGTGTCGGTGAGCACGATGTCGGGCTCGATCTTGACGGCGAAGACGCCCAGCCGGGCACGCTTGACGAACTCGGCGTTGGCGGCGGCGATGCCGGGGATGTCCTCGACGGACGCCACGTCAGGACCCTTGATCAGGTACCAGAGTTTGCCGAGCAGCGGAATGGACTTTTCCAGAACGAGGTTGTAGCTCGTGTAATCGGCGGTTTCGTATACGAGGTGCCGGGGCTTCCAGCCGAAGTGCTGCTTGACCTCGGCAAAAGCCTCCGACTGCAGGAGATTGCCGCCATTGGGATTCGCAGTGACGTGGGCGTCCCAGTTGGCGATCTCTTCGGCAGAGGCAAAGCGGGCAGTGAATTCGCGCAAGGGTGCGGCATCCAATCATTGCGGTACGAGCGTCGGCGGCATGCGGACATGCAGCGTTAAGTCTATCCGCCCGGCCCCTCGCTCCGGGCCGGAACGGACCGCTACGCTGGAAGTATGCCCTCCGATCAGCAACCACTGGCCACCGGACCCGCGAGCCACGACCGGGAGCCCCGCAAGCGCGCAGGGGGCGCCCAGCTGCTGGGACTCCTTCTCTTCCTCGCGGCTTCCGCCTTGGTGGCGGGACTCGGCGGGCTTGCCACCGCTGACAACGTCAACGGCTGGTATGCCACCGCAAACAAGGCTCCGTGGTCGCCGCCGAACTGGTTGTTCGGCCCGGTCTGGACGGTTCTCTACATTGCGATGGCAACGGCCGGCTGGCTGGTGTGGCGGAGCGGGAAGAAAACGGCACGAGCCGCCCTGACCGTCTATGGCGTCCAGCTCGCGCTGAATCTGCTGTGGACGCCTGCTTTCTTCGGCCTGTATCCCGTGCTCGGCACCCCGGCTCTCTGGCTCGCTTTCGGCGTCATCGCCGCCCTGGCGGTGGCCATAACGGTGACCGTGCTGCATTTCGGGCCGATCAGCCGGACGGCCGGGCTGTTGCTGCTTCCCTACCTGGCGTGGGTGGTTTTCGCTTCGTCACTGAACCTGTGGGCGGCCTTGAACAACTGACTCAGCACTCCACGACGTTAACAGCGAGCCCGCCCATGGCGGTCTCCTTGTATTTGGAGCTCATGTCCTTGCCGGTTTCGCGCATCGTGACGATGACCTCGTCGAGGGAGACCCGGTGCGTGCCGTCGCCCCACAGGGCCATCTTGGCGGCGTTAATCGCCTTGGCCGCGGCGATGGCGTTTCGTTCGATGCAGGGAATCTGAACGAGCCCGCCGATCGGGTCGCAGGTCAGGCCGAGGTTGTGCTCCATCGCGATTTCGGCGGCGTTTTCCACCTGCTGGGGTGTTCCGCCCAGAACTTCGGCCAGGCCGGCGGCGGCCATCGACGACGCCGAGCCCACCTCGCCCTGGCAGCCCACCTCGGCTCCGGAGATCGAGGCCTGCTCCTTGTAGAGCACCCCGATGGCCCCGGCAGTGAGCAGGAACTTGACCACCACGTCGTCGCGGTCGGCCTGGCTGGCTTTGTCCATGCCGGGGGCGAAATGCAGGGCGTAATACAGCACGGCGGGGATGATGCCGGCGGCGCCGTTGGTCGGGGCGGTGACAACACGTCCGCCCGAGGCGTTTTCCTCGTTCACGGCCAGGGCGATCAGGTTAACCCACTCCTGCCAGTACTTCGGGTCCCGGTAACCCGGGTCCTCGCCGGGGTTTTCCTTCAGGAGGCGTTCGTGCCAGTCAGGGGCCCGGCGGCGGACTTTGAGCCCGCCCGGCAGCAGGCCCTCGCGCTTGAGGCTGACCTCGACGCAGCCTTCCATCACCGAATAAATGTGCAGGAGCCCCGCACGGATCTCTTCTTCGGTCCGGGCGGCGCGCTCATTAATGAACATGATCTCGCCGATTGAGAAACCCTCGGACTGGCAGTGGCCCAGCAGTTCCGCGGCGGTGCGGAACGGCAGGGGCAGTTCCTTTTTGGATTCGTCGAGTTCTTTGAGCGCGGCGTCCTCCTCACCCTCGCGGACAATGAAGCCGCCGCCGACGGAGAAGAACGTCGCGCTGTGCAGGACCTGGCCGTCGGCGCCGGAGACAGTGAAGGTCATGCCGTTGGTGTGTCGCGGCAGGATGGTCAGCGGGCGCAGGACCATGTCCTTCACCGCGTAGGGCAACGGCGTCGATCCTGCCAGCCGGAGGGTGCCCGTCGCGTCGATGGCCGCGAGGCGTTCCTCAACTTCGTCGGGCAGGATCAGTTCCGGATGAAACCCCTCCAGGCCGAGCAGGATGGCGGTCATGGTGCCATGGCCGTGCCCGGTCGCGGCAAGGGACCCGTAAAGGTCCACGCGCAACCCGGCGACGCGTTCCAAGACACCGGAATCCTTGAGCTCGCCCGCAAACACGGCGGCAGCCCGCATCGGCCCCACAGTATGCGAACTCGAAGGCCCGATACCGATAGAGAAGAGATCAAACACGCCGACTGCCATGGTGGTTCCTAACTAAATGAATGCTGTCCGGACGGATGAGTCCGGACGTGTGCACGGGGGGCCGGCGGAGCCGGACGTTTCGAGAGCGTTGCGTCTACGCGAGGGGCCACGCCGGCAGGGTTCCCCGGCCGAGCTTGCGAGGCTAGGGTGCCGGTGGCGAGCGCCCACGCCGGCAGGGTTCCCTGGCCGAGCTTGCGAGGCTAGGGTGCCGGTGGGGAGTAGCACGCATGAAAAGTCCGGTCCGCCGGGCCCGGAGCCAACCCGAAAGGGGGTCCGGCTCCGGAGGCAGTCAGCCGAGGTTGGCTACCGAGGGGTAGAGCGGGTGGGCGGCGGCGAGAGCCTCGACTCTGCCGCGCAGTGCGGAGAGGTCCGCGCCGGCGTCGGCGATCAACGCCTCAGCGATGATGTCCGCGACTTCGGCGAAGGCGGCCTCGCCGAACCCGCGGGTGGCCAAAGCCGGGGTTCCGATCCGCAGCCCCGAGGTGACCATCGGCGGGCGGGGGTCGAACGGCACGGCGTTGCGGTTGACGGTGATGTCGATTTCCGCGAGGCGGTCCTCGGCTTCCTGACCGTTCAGCACGCAGGTGCGCAGGTCCACGAGAACCAGGTGCACGTCAGTGCCGCCGGAGATCACGTTGATTCCCTTGGCGGTGACGTCCGGCTGCATGAGGCGCTCGGCGAGGATCCGGGCCCCGGCCAGCACGCGTTCCTGGCGTTCCTTGAACTCCGGTGACGCGGCGATTTTGAACGCCACCGCCTTGCCGGCGATCACGTGCTCCAGCGGGCCGCCCTGCTGTCCCGGGAACACGGCCGAGTTGATCTTCTTGGCGATGTCGGCATCGTTGGAGAGGATGATGCCGCCGCGCGGACCGGCGAGGGTCTTGTGCGTCGTGGAGGTGGTGACGTGCGCGTGCGGCACCGGTGACGGGTGCAGCCCTGCGGCCACCAGCCCGGCGAAGTGGGCCATGTCCACCATGAGGAAGGCACCCACGGAGTCGGCGATGCGGCGGAATTCAGCGAAGTCCAGCTGCCGGGCGTACGCGGACCAGCCGGCGACGATCAGCTTCGGTTTGTGTTCCTGCGCCAGCCGTTCGACCTCGGCCATGTCAATCCGGTGGTCATCTTCCCGGACCTGGTACGGGATCACGTTGTACAGCCGGCCGGAGAAGTTGATCTTCATGCCGTGGGTGAGGTGACCGCCGTGCGCCAGGTTCAGGCCCATGATGGTGTCCCCGGGCCGGATCAGCGCATGCATGACGGAGGCGTTGGCCTGCGCGCCGGAGTGCGGCTGGACGTTGGCGTACTCGGCGCCGAACAGTGCCTTAACCCGGTCGATCGCGAGCTGTTCGATCACGTCGACGTGTTCGCAGCCGCCGTAGTAACGCTTGCCCGGGTAGCCCTCGGCGTACTTGTTGGTCAGCACCGAGCCCTGGGCCTGCATCACGGCCTTCGCGGTGTGGTTCTCCGAGGCGATCATCTCCAGGCCGTCGCGCTGGCGGGCCAGCTCGGCATCAATTTTCGCGGCAATCTCCGGATCCAACGCTGCGAGTTCCGCGTCCAGGGACGGGGAGACTATCTGCTCGAAGGGGACCGTTCCAGCGGCCGCGCTCACAGCTCGCCACCGTTCTTGGACGCGTATTCCTCGGCCGAGAGCAACGGGCCCTCGGAAACCGCGGCCACCTTGAAGAGCCAGCCGGCACCGTAAGGATCGGAGTTGATCAGGGCGGGGTCCTCGACGACGGCGGGGTTGGTTTCAGTGACCTCGCCGGTGACGGGGGCGTACAAGTCGGACACCGACTTGGTCGACTCGACCTCGCCGCACGTCTCCCCCGCGGCTACCACGGAGCCAACTTCCGGCAGGTCAACGTAGACGATGTCGCCCAGGGCGTCCGTGGCGACGGCGGAGATGCCGATCGACACGATGTTCGATCCGGTGTCACCGGAGTCCCGGGCAACCCACTCGTGTTCCTCGGAGTACTGCAGTTCAGGTGCAACTTTTGCCATGTGTTTTTCCTTTTTGAGTTGAACGTCGTGGACCACAACCATTGTGGCCGGGGCGGAACTACTTTTGGCGCTTGTAAAAGGGCAATGCTACGACTTCGAAGGGCTCTGTCTTGCCGCGCAGGTCGATGTCCAGGGCGGTGCCCGGTTCGGCGAGCTCGACGGCGACGTAGGCCATCGCCACCGGGTAGCCGAGGGTCGGGCTCGGCTGGCCGGAGGTAACTTCGCCAACCACGCTGCCGTCCTTCAGGACCGGGTAGTGGCCGCGGCCGGCGCGCCGGCCGAGACCCTTGAGCCCGACAAGCTTGCGGCCGCTGGTTGTCCCTGCCCCTGCTTCTTTCTTCGCGGCGAGCGCCGTTTTGCCGACGAAGTCGCCGTCCTTGGACAGCGCGACGACGGGACCCAGTCCGGCGGCGAACGGGTCCCCCTCGAGCGAGAGTTCGTTGCCGTAGAGCGGCATGCCGGCCTCGAGCCGGAGTGAGTCGCGGGAGGCCAGACCGGCAGGGGTCAGCTCACCGTCCTCGGCGATGGCGATGAGCGCCTGCCAGAGGGCGGCGGCGTCGTCGTTGGACACGAAGATTTCGAAGCCGTCCTCACCGGTGTAGCCGGTGCGGGCCAGGAGCAGCTCCTGGCCGGCGCCGCCGACCATGAACGGGACCTCGACGGCGGCGTAGTACTTCAGACCGGTCACCAGCTCGTGCTGCGCGGCCGGAACCAGGCGGAGCAGGATGGCCTCGGCTGTGGGGCCCTGGACCGCGATCAGCGAGATCTCGGCCGAGGCGTCACGGACGGTGACGTCGAACCCGCCGTCCTGGCCGGAACGGGCACGATCAGCCAGGGCCGCGGCCACGGCCTTGGCGTTGCCGGCGTTGGGAACCACGAGAAACGCATCGGTGCCGTCGGCCGCCGCCGGCCGGCGGTAGGTGATGAGGTCATCGATGATGCCGCCGTCCTCGTTGCAGATCAGCGAGTACTTGGCCTTGCCCACCGCCATGGCGGAGATCCTGCCGACGAGGGCGTAGTCCAGGAACGCTGCGGCATCCGGCCCGGTGACCCAGACTTCGCCCATGTGGGAGAGATCGAACAGGCCCGCGGATTTGCGGACGGCGTGGTGTTCGGCGAGTTCGGAGCTGTACTTGAGCGGCATCTGCCAGCCGCCGAAGTCCGTGAAGGACGCACCGAGCTTTTTGTGCTCTTCGTACAGGGCCGTGTAGTTCTCAGTCATGTCGTGATCCTTAGTTTTCAAACTCGGACAGGGGTGGGCAGGAGCAGATCAGGTTCCGGTCCCCGGCAGCGCCGTCGATCCGGCCGACCGGCGGGAAATACTTGTCCTGTTTGAGCGTGTGGACCGGGAAGACAGCCTGCTCACGCGGGTACTCGCGGGCCCAGTCGGTGCTGATGACAGCGGCTGCGGTGTGCGGGGCGTTGCGCAGCGGGCTCTGTTCCACAGTGAAGTCACCGGAGGCCACCTGGTCGATCTCGGCACGGATGGCGATCATCGCCGTGATGAACCGGTCGATCTCACCGAGGTCCTCGGACTCGGTGGGCTCCACCATCAGGGTGCCGGCCACCGGGAACGCCAGGGTGGGCGCATGGAAACCGTAATCGATCAGGCGCTTGGCGACGTCCTCAGCTGTCACTCCGGTCTTGGCGGTGAGTTCGCGCAGGTCCAGGATGCACTCGTGGGCCACCAGGCCGCCGTCGCCGGTGTAGAGCACCGGGAAGAAATCGTTGAGCCGGGCCGCGACGTAGTTGGCCGCGAGCAGCGCTGACCTGGTGGCCTCGGTCAGGCCCTGGCCGCCCATGAGCTTCACGTACGCCCAGGAGATCGGCAGCACACCGGCCGAGCCGTACCGGGAGGCGGAGATCGGGGTGCCGTCGGCGCCGTTGGCCGGGTCTGCGGCGTTGCCGGGCATGAACGGGGCCAGGTGCGCCCTGGCCGCGACCGGGCCGACGCCGGGTCCGCCGCCGCCGTGCGGAATGCAGAAGGTCTTGTGCAGGTTCAGGTGCGAGACGTCGCCGCCGAACTGGCCCGGCTGGGCGAGGCCGACGAGGGCGTTGAGGTTGGCGCCGTCGATGTAGACCTGGCCGCCGGCTGCGTGGATCGCGTCGCAGACCTCGCGGACGTCGGCGTCGAACACGCCGTGGGTGGAGGGGTAGGTGATCATGATCGCGGAGAGCGCGTCCCGGTGCAGCTCGATCTTGGCGGTCAGGTCGGCGTGGTCGATCGTGCCGTCGGAGGCGGTCGCGACGACCACGACTTTCATGCCGGCCAGCACGGCCGACGCCGCGTTGGTGCCGTGCGCGGAGGCCGGGATGAGGCAGATGTTGCGCTGGGCGTCGCCGCGGGAACGGTGGTAGCCACGGATGGCGAGCAATCCGGCCAGTTCGCCCTGGGAGCCGGCATTGGGCTGGAGGGAGACCTGGTCGTAGCCGGTGATTTCGGTGAGCTGGGCTTCAAGGTCCTCGATCAGTTCGCGCCAGCCTGCAGTCTGGGATTCGGGTGCGAAGGGGTGGATGGAGGCGAACTCCGGCCAGGAGATGGCTTCCATTTCGGCCGTCGCGTTCAGCTTCATGGTGCAGGAACCCAGCGGGATCATGGTGCGGTCCAGCGCCAGGTCACGGTCCGAGAGGCGGCGGATGTAGCGCAGCAGCTGCGTTTCCGAGCGGTGGGTGTTGAAGACCGGGTGTTGGAGGTAGTCGGAGGTGCGTTCGACGGCGGTGTCCAGGCCGAAGGCTGTGCCGGCGTCTGCGCCGGAGTCGGCAACACTGGCACCGAAGGCCGCGACGACGTCGGCGACGATGGCCGCCGTCGTGGCTTCATCGGTGGAGATGCCCACCGTGTCAGCGTCGATGGCGCGCAGGTTGATGCCCTTGGCCTCGGCGGCGGCGATGATGCCCGCGGCTTTGCCGGGGGCGGAGACGGTGACGGTGTCGAAGAAGGAGGAATGTTGCACGTCCAGGCCGGCTGCCTGCAGGGAGGCGGCGATGGTCCGGGCGTGGTTATGGACGGTTGCGGCAATCGCTTTCAGGCCCTCCGGGCCGTGGTAGACGGCGTAGAAGGAGGAGACGATGGCCAGCAGCGCCTGCGCGGTGCAGATGTTGGACGTGGCCTTCTCGCGGCGGATGTGCTGCTCGCGGGTCTGCAGCGCCAGGCGGTAGGCGGGAACGCCGGTGTTGTCCTTGGACACACCCACGAGGCGGCCGGGCATGGAGCGTTCCAGGCCCTTCTGCACCGCCATGTACGCGGCGTGCGGCCCGCCGAAGAACAGCGGCACGCCGAAGCGCTGGGTGGAGCCGACGGCGATGTCCGCGCCCTGTTCGCCCGGGGGCGTGATCAGGGTCAAGGAGAGCAGGTCCGCGGCGACGGTGACAAGCGCGCCGCGTTCCTTGGCATCGGCGATCACGGCAGAGTGGTCGAACACACGGCCGGAGACGCCGGGCTGCTGCAGGACAACGCCGTTGATGACGCCCTCCGGCAGGCCCTTGGACAGGTCAGCCACTTCCACCTCGAAGCCGAGCGCCTCGGCGCGGCCGCGAACGATGGCGATGGTCTGCGGGAGGCAGTCGGCGTCCAGGACGGTCTTGCCGTCGTGGGCGGACTTGTTCTTGTTGGCGCGGCGCATCATCAGCACGGCCTCGGCGACAGCGGTGGCTTCGTCCAGCAGCGAGGCGTTGGCGATGGGGAGGCCGACAAGGTCCTGGACCATGGTCTGGAAGTTCAGCAGTGCTTCGAGCCGGCCCTGGGAGATTTCGGGCTGGTAGGGGGTGTACGCGGTGTACCAGGCAGGGGCCTCAAGGATGTTGCGGCGGATCACCGGCGGGGTAAGGGTGTCGTAGTAGCCCTGGCCGATCATCTGCACGGCCGTCGTGTTCTTCGATGCCAGTTTGCGCAGTTCGGCCAGGACTTCGACTTCGCTGAGGGCTTCGGTGAGCTTCAGCGGGGAGTCCTGGCGAATGACCTTCGGGACGGCGGTGTCCACGAGCGCGTCGACGGTGTCGTAACCGACAGCCTTCAGCATGGCGTCGACGTCGGCCTGGCGGCGGGCGCCGATGTGCCGGTCAACGAAGGACGTGGAGGCTGGGGTAACAGTCACAAGGAACTCCATAACTAAGGCGGCGCAGGGTACGCCACATTGATTCGGGTTCCTCCCCACTCTGTATTGGACCTGAGAGTTTCCGCGCAGCCGCTTTCGCGAGGCTCCGCTTGCACCGTCGGTGAGCACCGCACCCCGGCTGGGGTGCCTGCTGCTTTCCAGAGTTGCCTTGCCGCGGCGGTACATGGGCCTGAGAGATTCCTGGGGAGGGTTTGCTCCTACGGCGCCTGCTTGTACCTACTTGCAGGACTCTCCCGCCGCAGATCAAAGGCTATTTAGTTGCTGGTGACCGCAGTCACAGCTTCCATTGTCCTATGCCGGGGCTGCGTCCGCAAACCAGCGACGGGAACCTGTTCTCGCATGACACACAGGGACCCTCCGCCCGGGGCGCGGGTCCGGAAGCGTCACGTCCCGCGGACTTAACCGCGGAGCCGGTCGAGTGCGGCGAGAAGGCCCTCGACGTCGGGGCCCACCTCCGGGAGTGAGCCGCCCGGCGCGCGGGCCAGCATGGCGTTGAAGTAGAGCCCGTCCCCCATATACAGGACCGGCTTGGCCATGGCGGGGCCGACATCGGTTGCCAGCAGCTCCAGCCAGGCCGCCTGGACGGCGGCCATGCGGCGCAGGGTCTCCTGGTGGGCGACTTCAGCGAGCCGGGTCGCGGCGACGAAAACGCGATCCAGCGGCGTGTCTGCCCAGACAGAGGACTTGATAAAGAACGCCGCGGCGCCTTCCGGTGCGGCGGCCATGGCTGCCAGGTCCTCGGCGAGCAGCCGGTCCAGCCGTTCCAGCAGGACCGAGATCATCGCGTCCTTGGTGGGGAAGTGGTAGAGCAGCCCGCCCTTGGATACGCCTGCGAGCCGGGCCACGGCGTCGAGCGTCGCCGCGCGTTCGCCCTCTTCAATCAACAGGGATTCGAACGCGTCGAGGACGGCTTCGCGGGCGACGGGTTTTCTGGCCATGGCTCCTATCTTGCCCCGCTGCGGGCGCCGACCGGTAAACACTGCATTTCCTAACTATACCGTCCAGACGGTATAGTTATTGTCATGAGCAACACTGCCGCCACCACCAGCCACCCCGGCACCCCCGGCCCGGACGCCGGATCAACGGTGACCCGGCCGACGCGGGCGCCCTGGCGCGACTGGCTGGCGCTGGCCCTGTTGATGTTCCCGGTGCTGCTCGTGGCCGTCGATAACACCGCATTGACCTTCGCGCTGCCGGCAATCGCGCGCAGCCTCGACGCCTCCGGCGTGGAACTGCTCTGGATTGTGGACGCCTATCCCCTGGTCCTCGCGGGACTCCTGGTGGCGATGGGCAGCTTGGGCGACAGGATCGGGCGCCGCCGGCTGCTTTTCATCGGCAGCACCGGATTCGCTGCCGTCTCGGCGGTCACAGCGTTTGCCCCCAGCGCCGAGTGGCTGATTGCTGGCCGCGCCGGGCTGGGGTTCTTCGGGGCCATGCTGATGCCCTCCACCTTGTCCCTGATCCGCAACATCTTTCCCGAGCCCAACCGGCGCCGGCTGGCAGTGGCCATCTGGGCAGCCGGATTCTCCGGTGGCGCGGCTCTGGGCCCGATCTTCGGCGGCTGGCTGGTGGAACACTTCTGGTGGGGCGCGGTTCTCCTGGTGGCCGTGCCGATCATCCTGCCCCTGCTGGCGCTCGGCCCGGCCCTCATCCCGGAATCCCGCGACCCCAACCCGGGCCGGGTGGATCTGCCGAGCATCCTTCTGTCCCTGCTGGTGATGGTCCCGGTGGTCTACGGCATCAAAGTCCTGGCCACGCATGGTCCTGCGGCGGAACCATTGGGGGCCATCGCCTTCGGCCTGCTCATGGGGTACGTTTTCGTCCGGCGCCAGCGGCACCTCCTGGCGGCGTCGGGTGCCCGGAACCGCACGGCCCCCTTGCTGGACCTCAGCCTCTTCGGCAACCGGGTCTTCAGCACCGCCATCATTGCGAACGTCCTGGCGCTGTTCTCCTTCAACGGCTTCATTCTTTTCCTCGCCCAGCACCTGCAACTGATCGAGGGGCAGTCGCCGTCGGAGTCCGGTGTCGCCATGGTCCCCGCCCTCATCGCCACCGTACTGGCTGGACTGCTGGTGGTGCCTCTGGTGAAGAAGGTCCGCCCCGGGTTCGTAGTGGCGGGCGGGTTGCTGCTGAGCGCCGCCGGCTATTTCCTGGTGGCGTTCGGCGATCATGGCCACGGCCCGGCGCTGTTGCTGGCTGCCCTGCTGGTGCTGTGCCTGGGCGTCGGTGCCGCCGAAACCATCTCCAACGACCTCATCCTCGGGGCTGCGCCGGCCGAGAAGTCCGGCGCAGCCGCCGCGATCTCCGAGACCGGCTACGAAGTCGGGTCCCTCCTGGGCACCGCCATCCTGGGTTCGATCCTGACAGCCTCCTACCAGGGGAATCTTCGGCTCCCCGCCGGCGCCGCCGAAGCAGCCCCCGCTGCCGTGACCACCCAGGCCGGTGAGACCCTGGCCGGTGCCGTGGAACTGGCCCAGGCGCTGCCGGGGCCCCTGGCGGAGGCTGTGATGACAGCCGCGCGGACCGCTTTCGATTCCGGCGTGCACATCACGGCCACCATCGCCCTGGTGCTCATGGCCGGCGCGTCGGTGCTCGCTGGCGTCGTCCTGCGGAAAGTGCCGACCGCGAACTAGCCCGGGCGCCGGAGCCGGAAGTCTACGCAGGCTGGATGCTGCTTAACTGCAGAGCGCCCGGCGCCGGGAAAACCGGTGCCGGGCGCTGTGCATATCCCGTAGGGCGCAGCCGAAAGGCTACTTGCCCTTCGCCGTCGTGACGTCGGCGGTGGCCCGCATCGTCTCGGCGTTGACCATCCAGGCGTACTGCTCCAGCTTGGCAATGAAGGCGTGCAACAGGTCAGCGGTGGTGGGATCTTCTTCGTCCACCGCGTCGTGGACTTCGCGCATGGTGCCGACGGCAGCTTCGAGGGCCGCAACGATCCGCTCGATGGCGTCCTTGGTGTTGATCAAGCCGTTCGGGAACTCGGCCAGCGAGGTCGACTTGGAAACGGTGGAGCTGCGGCCGTCCGGGAGGGCGTGGAGGGCGCGCATGCGCTCGGCAAGGTCGTCCGCGAAGGCCCGGGCGGCTTCGATGATCTCATCCAGCTGAAGGTGCAGGTCGCGGAAGTTCGTTCCAACGATGTTCCAGTGCGCCTGCTTGCCCTGGAGGTGCAGTTCGATCAGGTCCACGAGCACGGCCTGCAGGTTTTTTGTGAGGGTAGGTGTTGCTTTCATGCGTCCTCCTGAGTAAGTCCGGGCCGGCCGCGCACATTGCTGCCGCGCCCGGTATCGCCAAATCCGATGCCTCGACGCTACCGCAGGCCGTCGACGCCGGGCGACGGTCCCGGGGAATTTCTCGATCAGCTTACTAAGTCCGCTTAGTACCTGCCGGGGCGGTTCCCCTGGAGGCGCTCACACAGCCTTGTTGAGCAGGGGACCTTGCGGGAAGATGGCTTTCGTGATGCCCCCGGCTGTGGCTTCCGCCAGCTGGGAGAGGTAGTCGTTGCGGCGTTTCGGCGTTATCCGGGACTGGGGCTTGAAGCCCTGTCCGGGATCGTCTGCGTAGTGGGCGGTCAGCCCGTCCCGCATCAGCCGGATCGCCTCGGCGCGCTGTTGGGACACCGCTGCGTGGGTTGAGCCGAGTTCGGCGGCAAGGTCCTTGACGGTCCTGTCGCCAAAGTAGATCTCCTCGACGACGAAGCGCATCCGTTCAGGCAGGGATTTGACCGCCGCGCGGAGGTACTGGAGCCGTTCGTCCGCAAGAACGGAGAGTTCCGGGGTCAGGGTCTCGGCGGCCAAGGTGTCCACCACGGCTTCGTCCAGCGGAGTCAGGGTGCGCGACGCGTCGGCGAGGGCTGCCTCCACAACGCTCTGCTGGACGCCCAGGGCCGAGGCAATCTCATCAACGCTGGGGGTGCGTCCGAGGGCCGCGGCAAGGGTCTCCTGGACCGACATTGTTTCTTTGATGCGGCGCCGCGCCGAGCGCGTGGCCCAGTCGCTGGCGCGCATCTCGTCGGCGAAGGCCCCCAGAATCCGCCGCCGGGCGAAAGCCCCAAAGGGCACACCGAGGTCCGGGTCGAAGGAGTCCGCTGACGTAATCAGGGCGATGGCGCCGGCAGACGCCAAGTCATCACGGGAAAGATGTGACGCTTTCGAGCACAAATCTGAAACGAGGTAGCCCACCAGCGGAAGATGCTGTGTGACCATCTCGTTGCGTTCCACGCGATTCAATAGTTTGTCCCCCCATGAGACAGGATCCGGAAGCCTTGAAAACGATGAGCCATACCCTGAACGGGCCCCGTGCCTCCCCCAGGAAGTCGGTGTTCAAAACCCGGGCGCAGCACCCAAAACGAAACTTATCACCCGAGGCACTTTCTGCGTGTAATCTCAGGACAAAGCTTGGCTGAAATTGCGGTAACGCCTTCGGCCGGGGCAGCAACGGGAATGGGGCCCATGGGTGCAGGTGATCTTTCGGCAGCTTTGTGGCAGGAGCGCCGCCAGTTGGAACTGCTGTTGTTCAGGCTGGAAACCCAGCGGCTCCATCTCGAGGCAGGAAACCTTCAGTGGCTGAGCTTTACGGCCGCCGAAGTGGAGGGTGTCCTGGAACGCCTTCGCTTTGAAGCGCTCGCCCGGAGCGTGGAGTCGGCGGCAATCGCGGCCGAATGGGGCTTGCCGGACCACGCGACGCTGCTTGAACTCATCGGCGGGGCTCCCGCCGGGACCTGGCCTGAAATCCTGCGGGATCACTTGGATACTCTGCGCATCTCGCTCGATAAGCTCAGCGCCGCTGCCCGCACCAACGAAGACACCCTGCGGGGCCTGGGGGTACGGCACGCGGCCGCCACGTCCGGCGGCCGGGCCGAGGACGGCGCCAGGCAGCCCGCTGACACAACCCAGGTGCTCGATCAGCTGACGATGGCCGGCACCATAGAGTACGCCCTCGCCGTGATCGGCCGGACGGCCCAGCCGGCGCTGGCCCGCTACCTCGACGGCACCGTCGACTGATCGCCCGCAGGCGGGAATGGCCCCGCCCGGTTGTCAGTCCGTGCCGGCGGTGGGCTTGGTGGCGGGCGCCGGCGGGACCAGCCCGCGCAGCGCATCCTCGGCCCCCGGGCCGGCCTCCGCACCGGCTTGCGCTGCCGCCAGGTTCGCGGCGGCAATGGCTTCGATGACTTCGCGGCGTTGGATCGGCACCCCACGGGGCGCCTCGATGCCTATCCGAACACCGTCACCACGGCCTTCCAGAACCGTGATGACGATCCCGTCGCCGATCATGATCTGTTCGCCCGGCTTGCGTGTTAGTACCAGCATTCTCTCAATCTACCCTTCGCGGTGCAGGGCGGCCGACGAATCCGGCGGCAGTTGCGCGGTAAGTGCCGGCCATCTCAGGTCCTGGCCGGGTGTGCCGGAGCCGAGTCGATCCAGCCCACCGGCAGCCCCAGCGCATTAACCGTTTCCGGCGATGCGGTCTCGGTGGCCCCGACCACTGCCACCGCAGCGATGTCCAGTTGCGCGGCGAGCACGCCCACCCAGCGCGCGGTGTCCTCCGGCTTCCGCCCGGCGTCGACCACCACCCAGACCTGGTCTGCGGACAAAGCGCCGATCGGTTGGAGCCGGGCGAGGGCGTCGCGGGCCTTACCCAAGCCGAAGGCCACCAGAGCGGTCCGTTCCGTGACGACTGCGTGGGCGCGGGCCGCCGTCGCGCCCTGCCGGCCTTCCACGTGCAGGTGACCGTAAGCGGACAGCTTCCCCGCCGTGCGCACGTCGGCGCCGCCGGCTGCGGTGGACATGGCCAGGGCAGTGTCCAGCGCGTCGTCGCCAAGTCCCACGAGCAGCACCAGGTCCCCGGTTCCGCTGAGCGGTGCCGGCGCCGGCATGCGTACGACGGCGGGGGCCGGCGCCGCCGTCTGCCGGGCGTCCGGCGCCTGGTGGTCCGGCGCCACGCGCCGGGCCCCGGCGGCGCGTTCCCCGGCCTGCCCGCGCCGGGCCGGAGCGATGGTTTCGGCCGGAGCGACGGCGGCCGGGCCGCGGAGCCCGGCGCCGAGCTGTTCAAGCAGTTCGGCGAAATCCGGGGATTCCGTCGAAAGTCCGGGGTTGCCGGGCCGGTGCAGGCTCAATTCGGCCGCGTCGGCTTCGTCAAGCAGGGCAGCGATCGCGGCGCCCTGCAAATTGTGGGCAGGCACCGCAGCGGCGGGCACCGAACCCGCGGGCACCGCAGCAGCCGCAGTGTTGGCGGGCACCGCAGCGCGGGCGGCGCTGGCCGGACCAGGAGTCGGACGGGCGGCCCTGGCCAGGACGTCCGGATCGGGCGCCACCTCGCCGGTCACCGGCTCCGGTCCCACCTCGACCACCGCCTCGTAGCGGTCGCCGGCGAAGAGACCGGCGATGCCGGGGCTGATGACGCGTTCCGCGGACACGATGCGGGCGGCGGGGCCGTGCTGCTGCTCCGCCTTGCGGCGGATCTCCTCAAGCGAGGCGCCCTTAAGCCGAAAGCGGTTCTGCATGGCGCACGACTCCTACTGTTTCGATCCGGACGTTCGCTGAAGTGACTTCACGGTACGAGAGCACCGGTACCGAACCCGGGTGCGCCCCCACCAGCCGGTGGATGGCGGGGCGCAGCGCCGGGGCGCAGACCAGCACGGCCGGGCGGTTGGCGGCCGCCGCGGAGTCGACGGCGGACCGCACTGACCGGAGTACGGCGTCGAGCCGGTCCTGGCCCATCACAATCTGGCTGCCGCCCTCGGCGGGGCGCATGTCCTCCAGCATGGACTGTTCCAGGAGCGGGTCGATCATGATCACATTCAGGACGGGGCCTTCCATGAACCTGGCCGTCAGCGCCGGACCGAGGGCCTGGCGTGCGGATTCCACCAGTGTCTCCGGGTCCGTGGATATTTTGGCGCGGAGGGTCAGTGCCTCATAGATCCGGGCCAGGTCATTGATGGGTACCTGCTCGTCCAGGAGCCCCTGGAGGACCCGTTGCAGTTCGGCGAGGGAGAGCAGGGCCGGGGTCAGTTCGTCAACGGCGGACGGGCTTTGTTTCCGGACCCCCTCGGTCAGGACCCGGACGTCCTCCCGGGACAGGAGCCGGGCGGCGTTAGCCGTGACAATCGAGGACAGGTGGGTGACCAGGACCGAGACGCGGTCAATGACGGTGGCGCCGGTCATCTCGGCGTTGTGGCGCATTTCCGCCGGAATCCACTTCCCGGCCAGGCCAAACACGGGCTCAATCATTGCGACGCCGGGTAGCGAGTCGAGGCTGTCGCCCAACGCGAGCATCTGGCCACTGGGGGCGGTGCCCCCGCCTGCCTCTACGCCGGCGATCCGGATGGAGTAGCTCGACGGCGGCAAGTCCACACTGTCCCGCGTGCGGACCGGGGGGATCACAAGGCCCAGCTCCATGGCGATTTTGTGCCGCAGGGACCGCACCCGGGCCAGCAGGTCATCCGAGGCGCCGGAGACCATGTCCACGAGGTCCGGGGCCAGGAGGATCTCCACCGGGTGGACGCGCATGTCCTCGAGAAGCTTCTCGTTGGGGTCCACTTCCGGGAAGTTCAGGGCGCTGGCCTCGGCCTCGCGGACCTGCTCCGCCTGCCGCAGGCCGGCGGACGCGCGGCGGGAGGCCAGAATCAGCCCCGCCCCGACCAGAAGGAACGGCAACGGCGGCATGCCGGGGATCAGTGCCATCGCCACGGCGGCGACGCCGGCGATGAGCAGGGCGTTCGGCGACTGCATCAGCTGGTTGGACGCCGTGCGCCCCATGTCCGATTCGGCGTTTGAACGGGTCACGATCATGCCGGTGGACACGGCCATCAGCAGCGCCGGAATCTGGGTGACGAGGCCGTCGCCCATGGTGAGGATGCCGTAGGTGCCTACCGCGTCGCCGATCTCCAGTCCGCGCTGCAGCATGCCGATGGCGATGCCGCCGATGAAGTTGATGATGATGATGATGAGCCCGGCGATCGCGTCGCCCTTGACGAACTTCGAGGCGCCGTCCATGGCGCCGTAAAAGTCTGCCTCCGCCGAGACTTCGGCGCGGCGTTCGCGGGCCTGGGTATCGGTGATCAGGCCGGCATTGAGGTCAGCGTCAATGGCCATCTGCTTGCCGGGCATCGCGTCGAGGGTGAAGCGGGCGCCCACCTCGGCCACCCGCTCAGCGCCTTTGGTGACCACCACGAACTGGATGACCAGAAGGATCAGGAACACGACGGCGCCGATGATCATGGATCCGCCCACGGTCACCTTGCCGAAGGCTTCGATGACCTGCCCGGCGTACCCCTCCCCCAGCACCAGGCGGGTGGAGGCGACGTTCAGGCCCAGCCGGAACAGCGTGGCCACGAGCAGGAGTGAGGGGAAAACTGAAAAGTCCAGCGGCTTCTTCACGAACATGCTGGTCAGCAGCACCAGCAGCGCGAGCAGGATATTGCAGACGATGAGGACGTCCAGCAGCGGCGCCGGCACCGGAACAACCAGCAGCAGCACAATACCGACGATGCCGATCGGCACGGTCAGCGGGGCGAGCTTGTTCTTCATGGTGCAGTCCTTTCACAGACGGACGATCGAGCTGTTCTCACGTGGCGGCTGCCATCCGGTGCATGCCGCTGGCGGCCCCCCGCGCCTTCAGCGACATCACGAACGCAAGGACGCCGGCCACGGCGCGGTAGAAGTCCACCGGGATCTCCTGGCCCAGCTCACAAGCGCTGTGCAGGGCCCGGGTCAGCGGAATGTCCTGGACCATTGGAACGTTCTTCGTTTCCGCTTCTTCCCTGATCCTGGCCGCGATATGGCCGGAGCCCTTGGCCACCACGCGGGGCGCTGACTTTCCGGGGTCGTACTTGAGGGCCACCGCGAAGTGCGTGGGGTTGACCAGCACGACGTCGGCGTCCCCGATTGCCGCGATCATCCGGTTCCGGCTCATTGCCATCTGCCGGGCGCGCCGCTGGGAGCGGATCAGCGGGTCACCTTCGCTGCTCTTGTTTTCGTCCTGGACTTCTTTTTTGGACATCCGGGTCTTTTTTCGGTTGCGGCGCATCACCACGAAGAAGTCCGCCACCGCCAGCACGATGCCGGCCGCCACGGCGAACTGGACCAGGGCGGCGATGCCGCCGCCCGCGGCCTGCACCACACCCGCGACGGGCATTCCACCGGCCGTCAGCAGCACCGGTACCAGCCCCTGGACCACACTGTAGAGAACCAGCCCCACGACGCTGGCTTTCAGCAGGGCCTTGACGCCGCCCCACACGGCCTGCATGCCGAAGAGGCGTTTCAGACCGTCGAGGAGCTTGAAGTGCTCGAAGTCCAGCTTGAACTTTTTGATGTGCACGCCGCCCTGGAGTGCGGCGCCGGCGAGGACCACCACAAAGACAACAATCAGCAGGGGCCCGATGATGCCGGCGATGGCGGAGAGTCCGTCCTCGAGGGCCTTCACGGCCTTGCCCGGGTCCGGGGCTGCAACGATGCCGCGGATGCTGAAGAGCTGGTCCGTTGCGGCGTTGGCAGCGCGTTCCACCGTGGCCGGGAGCATGATGGCGGCAGCACCGACGCCAACCCACGCCGTGAGGTCCTGGGAGCGGGAAAGCTGGCCCTTGGAGCGGACCTCTTTCATGCGTTTGTCGGTGGCTTGCTCGGTTTTTTCCTGTGAATCCGACATCAGCCCACCCCCAGTACCGTCTTGGCCGCCTGGCCGGCGAGGCTGGAGACGATCCTTGGCAGCGCCAGGAAGATGAATCCGGCGAGCATGAGGGTGAGCAGGATCTTGAGCGGGAAGCCCAGCGAAAAGGCGTTCAGCGCCGGGGCCACCCGGGTCAGCAGTCCCAGCCCGACGTCGGCGAGGAACAGGACCACCACCAGCGGCCCGGCGATCTGGACGGCGGCGAGGAACATGCCGGTGACCGCCGATGTCAGCGCCTCGACGGGCCGGGCGAGATCGATGCCCCCGGCGAGCGGCAGGGCACCGAAGCTCCCGGTGAGTCCGGTGATGACCAGTTGATACCCGTCGGAGGCGAACAAAAGCGCCAGCGCGGCCATTTGCAGCAGTCGGGTGAACTGTGCGCCGTTGACGTTCATTTGGGGGTCGAAGGCCTGGGCCATCTGAAAACCGCTGAAGAGATCGATCAGGCTGCCGGCGGACTGAACAGCGGAGAAGATCACCAGCACCAGGAAACCAAGGGCCAGCCCGGTGACAAGCTCCAGCACCACTCCGGTCAGGAAACCGGCCGTGTCGCGTGCGGTGTACCCGGCGGAGACCCGCTGGGACACCGCGAGGCCCAGCCCCAGCCCCAGCATGGCCTTCACGCGGGCCGGGAATGCCTGGTACGCAAAGGGCGGTGCCACCACCAGGAACGCCGTCATCCGGACGGTGGCCAGCAGGAGCGCTTCCAGCCACGTCGGGTCGATCGGAATGCCCACCTCACAGGCCTCCGAGCAGGGACGGGATCTTGGCGAAGAGGTCGTTGGTGAACGCCACCATCTCCGAGATCATCCAGTGGCCGCAGACCAGCAGGGCGATCGCCACGGCCGCGGCTTTCGGCACGAACGACAGCGTGGCTTCCTGCAGCTGGGTGATCGACTGCAGCAGGGCGATGGCCAGTCCCACCACCAGTGCGGTGACCAGGACGGGGGCGGAGAGCTTGGCGGCGACAATCATCGCCTGGAGGCAGATGTCCAGGACAGCGTTGGCGTTCATCCGGTGGCCGCATAGCTTTGAATGAGCGAGGTGATGATCAGGCCCCAGCCGTCCACGAGGACGAACAGCAGGATCTTGAACGGCAGGGAGATCATCACCGGCGGGAGCATCATCATGCCCATGGACATCAGGGCGGCGGAGACCACCAGGTCGATCACGAGGAACGGGATGAAGATGACGAAGCCGATGATGAACGCGGCGCGAAGCTCAGAAATCATGAAGGCCGGAATCAGCGTCTGCAGCGGCACGGCCTCGGGGGTTGCCGGGTTTTCGGCTGCGGCGGCCCGGGACATCAGCGCGATGTCCTCTTCCCGGGTGTGGGCAAGCATGAATTGCTGCAGCGGCCCGCTGGCGGCGTCGACCGCACCGTTGAAGTCCAGGGTGCCGTTGAGGTAGGGCTGGATGCCAAGGGTGTTCATCTCGTTGATGACCGGCCACATGACAAAGATAGAGAGGAACAGGGCCAGCCCGGCCAGGACCTGGTTCGGCGGGATGGAAGGCAGCGACAGGGCGTTGCGGGTCATCGCCAGGACCACGAAGATCTTGGTGAAGGACGTCATCATCAGGAGCAGCGCCGGAGCCACCGACAGCAGGGTGATCCCGATCAGAGTCAGGACCGCCGTCGACGGTTTGCCGTCGAGTCCGTTGATTTCGATGTTGACGCTGCCATCGCCCGGGTTCGCCGGGTCCGTGGGGGCGACCGGCGGGGTGGGGTCGATGGGGGCGGCCTGGCCGGCCGAGGCGCTGAGCCACAGCAGCAGTCCCGCGATGAGGACGGCGGCGAGGCCGAACACCAGGGCCCTGGCGGGCTTGGAAGTGAGGGAGCGGATCAATTGCGGCGTCCGCTCCTGAGAGCGGCAGCAGCCTGCTTCCACGTGGAGCCGGCAAGGATGGACCCGTGCAGGGGCGCGTGGCCGGCCGCGCCGGAGGTTTTTGCGCGGGGGGCCGGCCCGCGGGCGTGGGAGACCCGGTGCCGGGTACTGCGGCGCGGCAGCGGGGTGTCCGCGGGGGCGGCCGCCACCTCGTCCACCCGGTCCGCGGCCATCTCTGCGACGCCGGGGTCGCGGCCCGGCAGCGGGTTGAAACCGGCGAGGACCCGGGCGAATTCCCCGGCGGCCCGGCGGCTTTCGGGCGGGGCCTCCTTCACGGCCTCAGCCGGAATGTCGCCGGTGTGCAGGACGTTGACGGCGTGATCGGTGACGCCCAGGAGGAAGCGCTGCCCGCTGGCATCGACAACCACTACGGAGGCCTTCTGGCCGATGCTCTGCCGGCTGACGATTTTCAGGGCACTGTCGGTCCGGCGCCGTCCGGTGCCCTTGACGAGCCGTCGTTGCAAAAGCCACATGAGGCCCAGCACCGCGCCCAGGGCCACGAATACCCGCAGCCCGAGGATCAGTGCGTCCATTCAGCTGAGCCCCTCAGCGACGTCGAGGATGCGGGTGATCCGGACGGCGTAGTCCTGGTCCAGGACCACCACTTCGCCGTGGGCAATCAGCCGCCCGTTCAGCAGGACGTCCGCCGGGGCACCGGCGGAGCGGTCGAGTTCGATGATCTTGCCGGGTTCAAGCGAGAGCACGTCCCGCACGGACATCCGCGTGCGGCCGATTTCCACGGTCAAGGCCATTTCGATGTTGTTGATCCGGCCGAGGCGGCCGGCGACGGCGTCGCCGCCGGCGGCGGCGGCGAACAAGTCACCGGCACGGTCCTGGCCGGTGCTGTGTTCGCGGAGGCGGACGGCGAACCAGGCGGCGGCGTTCACGCCATCGGAGAGTTCGAACACTGCGGTGTCGGGGTCGGAGAGCAGCCCGGAGGCGTCGGACTCGCGCAGGTCGCTCAGTACCCCGGCGCCGAACACCGAGCTGGCGCTTTCCATCGCGGGGCGCAGCACATCGGTGACGGAGACGACGCCGGGCTGGGCTCCTGCCATGCCGCCGGCCGCTTCGTCGAGGAAAGTGCGGTCGCTCAACATAAGCGCGAGATCGGCGGTGACGGAGCCAACAAAGGTGGCGGTGACGGCCTGGCGGGCGTGGGGGGCGGCGGCGCGGGCCGGCACGAGGGCCAGCACTTTGAGCGCCACAGGGCTCGGCAGTTCTTCAACGAGCCGTTCCGCCGACGATTGGTGCCTGGTCAGGGTGATGCTCATCGGTGGTTCTCCTCGATTGTGACAATGACAGCGGCGGCGCGGGACCCGTTCCGGGCCGGAGCGGCGGTGGCGAGCCGGGTGCCGTCCAGGGTTAGATCAAACGGTCGGTTTTCCAGGTGCGGGAGGGTCAGGACGTCTCCCACGGCGAGGCCCAGCACCTGGCTGGGGGTGACAAACGACGTCGAGAGCCGGACCGACAGTTCCACCGGTACCCGTTCCAGCTGGGCGCTGACCCGCGCTGCGGCGTCTCCCCGGTTGTCCGTGGGGTTGACCTTCTTGAGCCGGCCGAGCAGGAGTGCCGCCGGGACACCCAGGGTGGCGGGGGCGCTCATGTCACCGACGGTGATGGTGAACGCCGCGACGATCATCAGTTCACTCGGCGCTGCGGCCTGGGCGAACTGGGAGTTGTACTGGATGGTGTCGACCCGGACGGTTTCGCTCAGCAGCGGGCCCAGGGAGTATCCGAGGTCTTCCAGCGCCTCGTCCATGAGGCCCTTGACCAGTGCCTGTTCGATCTGGGTGAATTTGCGGTCCGGCATGGGCGCGTCGTTGGAGGCACCGAGCATGCGGTTCACCCAGCCGAGCGCGGCGGGGGCGGGGAACTGGACCACGAGCCGGGAATCGTTTCCCTCGACGGTGCAAAGCACCATGGCCGTGACCGCCGGCAGGGAGGCGGCGTACTCGTCGTAGCTGAGCATGCTGACGTCTTCGAGCCGCACCACGGATTTCACGCGGACCTTGGCGGTCAGCTGGGTTCCCCACTGGCGGGCGTACGTTTCAAACGCCAGTTCCAGGACCCTGCTGTGTTCCCGGGCAAGCGTCGCGGGACGCCGGAAGTCGTAGACGCTGACCGTCCGCTCCCGCGCCGCTTCCTGCTCTTCCATAACACTCACGGTTGCCACTATCGGCACGGGCTCCGCGTTCGTAAGCAATCCGCCACCGGCAATAATCCTGGCAAAACGCGAGGCAGTTCCGGCCTATTTCCGGGTCTGCTTCAGCACTTCCGGAATCAGGGCACGGACGACGTCGGGCTGGTCCGAAATGATCACGATGTCCACCCTGCGGTTGAGTTCCATGAGTTCCGGTGTGGAATCGTCGTTGACCTGCCGTGCGGACCCGAAGGCGACGGCGCCGATGGACGCCGGAGCGATGCCGCCGCGGTCCACCATGAAGCGCAGGACGTTGACGGCGCGGGCGGAGGACAACTCCCAGGTGGACGGGTAGGCGGTGATGCCATTGGCGGCGTGACCCTCGACCATGACCTCCAGGGACGCCGGGCCAATGATCGGAGAGATGATCCGCAGGACCTGCGCCGCCCGGTCGGTAAGCTCCGGCCGGTCCGGCGCGAAGAACGTCTGCGAACCGACCAACTTGACCGTTAGTCCGCGCTGGTCAATCTGGAATTCGACGTTCTCGCTTAACCCGGCATCAGCCAGGCCGGCTTTCATTTGTGCCTCCAGGGCACGGAGCCGGTCCACCTCCTTCATGGCCGCGTCAAGGGCCTCGGGTGCTGCCGGCGACGCCGCGGCTTCGACCGCTGCGAAGGCCTCAAGGTTCTTGTCCACAGCTTCCGGCGGCACCACGGTGCCTTCTGCGGTATCCACTGTGTCGCTTGCGACCGTCCCGAAGCCGGTGGCGAGGGAATTACGCAGCTTCTCAAACTTGTTCGCGTCCACCGTGGACATGGCATAGAGGACGATGAACAAGCACATCAGCACCGTGACCATGTCCATGTAGGACGCCATCCAGCGTTCGTCGACGTGGTGCTCTTCTGGTTTCTTGCGGGGGCGCCGGCGGCCGCTCACGCGGCAGAGTCCATCGTTCCGGCATCACCGGCGGCCGCCTTGCGGCCGCTTCCGGAACTCTTGAGCTGATGCTCGGGCACCATGGAGCGGAGCCTTTCGGCGAGCAGCAGCGGCTGGGCCCCGGACTGCACGGCAAGCATGCCTTCCATCAGCAGGGTCCGGCGTTCAATGTCCAGTTCAGACAACCGGGCCAGGCGGGAACTAAACGGAAGCCAAATAAAGTTGGCGGACAGCAGGCCCCAGAGGGTCGCGACGAACGCCGCGGCGATCATGTGGCCCAACTCGTCGGGCTGGGACAGGTTTTCCAGGACGTGGGTCAGGGAAACCACGGTTCCGACAATGCCGACGGTGGGGGCATAGCCGCCGAGGGATGCGAAGAACTTCGACGAGGCGTGGTCGCTGCGGGACTTCGTATCAATTTCATCCTCCATCTGCATCCGGAGGTCCTCGGCGTCGGTACCGTCGGCGATGTTCTGCAGCGCCCGGGCCAGAAATGGATCGTCGACTCCGGCGGCCTCTTCCTCAAGGGAGAGCAGACCCTCGCTGCGCGCCTTTTCGGCGAACCGCACCATCTGGTCGATGCTGTCCTGCGGCTTCGACGTCTTCCCGATGAACATTCCCGGCACGGACTTGAAGGCCTGGATAACGTCCTTAAGGGTGTTTCCTGCCAGTCCGATGGCCAGAGTGGCCCCGAAGACCAGGATCATGGGAGCCGGGAGGACCAGTGAGCTGAGGCTGCCGCCCTCGAGGAGGACCATGACGATGAGGGAACCAAAAGCGAGAAGCAGTCCGATGACTGTTGCGGGATCCATGGATTACTTCCTTGGTGGCTCAGGTGTTGGGCGGCTGCCGGCGTCCACTGTGGACTCCGGCGACGGGACAAGGCTCAACGGGTATCCGGTCACCGCAGGGAAGTCCCGTGCCTTGCTCAGGACGTAAGCCCGGTAGTCGGCGATGAGTTCGACCACGTCGGCGAGGCTTTCGAGCACCACGTAGGTGGCGCCGTCGAGGGTCACCAGATGGGTGTCCGGGCTCTCGTGGATACGCTCGATCAAATCCGGGTTAACCGCGAAACGCGTTCCGTTCAGGCGAGTGACAACGATCATGGGCCGATTCTGCTTTGTTTTAGGGGCGGTGTTCCTGTACCTACTGTCGGCAACCGAACCCCATCCGTTAGGCGCCAGAGCGTTGCGCCACATTCAAACGCGGCGCGCACGCGTAACATGCATCACATCGCGCCGGAATAGCTACAGTAGGCTGTCGGCACTAAGCCTGGGCAGCCGATCCAGCACACCTCATCCAACCGAAATTTGGGAGCATCTCCGTGGCACCGCAATGGCTTCGTGCGATCGGCAGCTTCGTTCCCCACGGCTCAAAGCTTCCCGAGCGTGCGTGGGTCTTCCGGCACCGGATGATCGTGGGGTTTGCTCTGGTCTTATCCCTGGCCGTCACCGTTTTCGCTGTCTCCCAGGGCACTGACCCGGGGCCTGCACTCCTGGAAGGAGCCGCGCCGGCCCTGCTGTCCGCGGCTGCCCTCAAGGCCCCGTGTGGCCGCAGGCTTCGGGCTTCCCTCACCGCGGTGGCTCTGATGATCACCGCGGTCATGGTGGTGCACACGTCCGGCACCATCGAAGCGCACTTCCTGTTTTTCATCATGGTGCCGATTGTGGCCCTCTACGAGGACTGGACCCCGCTGGCGGCCGCAGCCCTGGTGGTGTTCTCCCACCACTGGGTCCTTGGTTTATTGGCACCCCAGCACATCTATAACCATCCCGCGGCGCTGGCCGACCCACTGATGTGGGCCATCATCCACACCCTCCTCTTCCTCGCCATTTGCGCCACCAGTATTGTCCACTGGACCATCCACGAACGCGCCCGGGCGGAAGAAGAAATGCTGTTGAACCGGCTCGCAAGCCAGGCCCTGCACGATCCGCTGACCGGGCTGGCCAATCGAACGTTGCTGCAGGAGAGGCTCCGCGCGGCCTTCGCAGCGGGTGTGCAGCACGGGGAGCCGCTGTTGGTGCTGTCCTTGGACATTGACGGTTTCAAACCCGTGAACGACTCTTACGGGCACGCGGCCGGCGACGCCCTGCTGCTCGAACTGGCACGTCGAATCCAGTCCTGCACCCGCAGCGGTGATACGGCCGCGCGGACCGGAGGCGACGAGTTCACCCTCCTGCTGCCGGGCTCGGGCGCCGATATGGCAGCAGGTATGGCCCGGCGCATCATGGACGCCGTCGCGGAACCCGTCGAAGTGGCGGGGAAAGTACTGCACATGACCGCGAGCGTGGGAGTCGCGGTCCGGTGCGGGATCGCGGCCGGATCCGAGGCCGAGTCCGAGTCCGAGAACATCGACAATCTGCTGGAGTGGGCGGACCAGGCAATGTACGCGGCAAAGCGCGCCGGCCGGGGCCGGTTCGTTATCCACGATCAGTTCCGGCCCACCGATACTGACAGCACCTTGCCTGTTCAGCCGGATCAGGCAAGGGCGTGGGCTGCTTACACGCGGACTTTGCGCCAGGAGATCGCTGCTGCCAAAGGCCTTGGCCGTTTGCCGCAGCAAACCCGCGGGCCGGAGACCGCGCGGCGAACACTGGAGTCCATGCTGGCAGCAATCGACCAGTTACCGGCGGGGCCGGAACCGGCCGGGATGCTTCTTCCGGAGCGCACGGCCCTTCAGGAGTTCGTCTTCCACCATGAGCTGGTTCAGCAGTGGACCGACTCGCTGACGCAGCAGGAAGTCCTTAACGTCCCCCGCCCCGCCGACGCGACCGCCTTTTGGGACGAACTGCGGCAGACGGTGTCCGACCCGGTGGACCGCTGACCCGGCCGGTCCTCAGGCGCGGAGCCCATGAACGAACTCCAGCTTCTGAAGCACCGGGGCGGAGAGGACAAACGGGTACAGATCTTCCCGCCCCATGCTCCGGTTGATCTGATTCAGCGCGATGGAAAGCGGAAGCCATTGCGTTTCCACGAGGGTGCGGAACGGCAGGGTCCCGGAACCTTTCGGTATCAGCCCAAATTCCCGTGCGGTGTCGATGGTGTCGTTGATGTGCAGGTAATGGGCGAACGACTCGGCGAAGTCCTCGTAGGGATGCATGGTCGCATACCGGGAGATGAACCGCTCTTGCCAGTCCGCCGGGGCCCCTTCGGCGTAGTGGCGATCTATTTCTGCCCGGTAGTCCTTGGTGTCATCGCCGAAAAGATCCCGTGCGGTCCGGGTTTTCCCCTCATTGCCGAAAACGAGCACCTCCTGGAAATAGTGGCCAACTTCGTGACGGAAATGGCCTAGCATCGTCCGGTACGGCTCATCGAGCTGGGCGCGCATCCGTTCGCGGTAGGAGTCATCGCTTTCAGCGAGGTCGATCGTGATGACGCCGTCGGCGTGGCCAATGACCACGTTCTCGTTGACGCTGGACAGCAGGTCAAAGGCGAGGCCGTTCCTGGGGTCTTCCGCGCGGGTGGTGATGGGCAGGTCCAGCGCGTCCAGCTCGGCGATCAGTTGGCGTTTGGCCCGCTCAGCGACGATGAACTGCGAAAGGCCCTTGGCGTCGCGGTCGTTGGGACGGGTCCGCGTGAGACCACAGCTGAAGCATTGGCCGCCCTCCTGCGGGGCAAGCCAACTGCAGCCTGAGAGCGGCAAATTTGCACAGATGTACCAGAGATCGCCCGCGGCGTCGCGGTGCTTCCCGTCCGTGTCCACAGCGACGATGGACCGCCGGTCCCGCAAGTACCCGAGGTTGGTTCCGCAGCTCAGGCACACTGAGTTTTCGAAAAAGACGGCCGAGCCACAGTCAGCGCAGGATTGTTTTTTCACCCCACGATCGTACCCACGATGCGCGGTCGGTGGGCCGGGGTGGGCGGCAGGCAGGTGTGGGAGGAAGCCGGACACAGTGCCTAATGGCACTCCCCGCCGAAATTTCCGGACTGCCACCATGGATTATCAGCGCAGTGCCCGGACGGGTTCACACGGAGCGGAGGACACATGACCGGCAGCGGGAGCTTCAGGATCGTGGTGGGGGTGGACGGTTCGCCGCAATCCCGGGCCGCCTTGGACTGGGCAGTGGAAGAAGCCAGGTTGCGCAACGGCGAGGTGATGGCCCTGACGTCCTGGAACTTCCCGTACATCAGCGATGCCCTGGGCCAGGCGTGGGACTACGAGCTCTTCCAGACCGACGCCCAGACCATCCTTGAGGCGGAACTGGCACGGGTCAGGGACCAGCGTGTGCAGATCACCGGGCGCGTAGTGCAGGGCAACGCCGCCACAGCACTCGTGGACGCCTCCCGGGACGCCGAGCTCGTCGCTGTCGGCTCGCGCGGCCACGGCGGATTCGCCGGCATGATGCTCGGTTCGGTGTCCACCCAGACGGTCCACCACGCACATTGTCCTGTCCTGGTGATCCGCGACCGGGCACCTGAGTGAGAGACTTCGGATAACCACCGGCTGGAGGTCCGAGGCGGTCCCTCGATGCGAAGGAGCAAAAATGAGCAGGTCACACCGGACGTCGGCTCATGACCCGGACTCCGCCGTCGAGCTGAACCCCTTGTTCAGCCGGCCGGGGGAATCCACCATGTATCCACGCTTCACGATGCCGCACGGGGAGTCCCTGCCCTCGACGGCGTATCAGGTGGTTCACGATGAGGCCATGCTGGACGGGAACTCGCGGCTGAACCTGGCGACGTTCGTGGGAACGTGGATGGAACCGGAAGCCTCGAAGCTTTACGCCGAAACGTTCGACAAGAACATGATCGACAAGGACGAATACCCGCAAACGGCTTTGATGGAGACCCGGTGCTGGCGAATGCTCGCAGATCTGTGGAACGCACCCGACCCGGCGAAGACCATCGGCACCTCCACCACGGGTTCCTCGGAAGCATGCATGCTCGGCGGGCTGGCACTGAAGCGCCGATGGCAGCACGCCAGACGCGCTGCTGGCCTGGCGGCGGATAAGCCCAACCTCGTTCTCAGCTCGGCCGTGCAGGTGTGCTGGGAGAAATTCTGCAACTACTGGGATGTTGAGCCCCGGTTTGTTCCGGTGTCCAAGGAACACCGGATGCTCGATGGCCATGACCTGGACCAGTACGTGGACGAGAACACGATCGGCGTTGTGGCCATCATGGGCGTGACGTACACCGGCGTCTACGAACCGGTCGAGAAGATATCGGCGGCTTTGGATGACATCCAGGCACGCCGCGGCCTGGATGTCCCGATCCACGTCGACGGGGCCTCCGGAGCCATGATCGCCCCGTTCCTGCAGCCGGAAACTGTCTGGGACTTCCGCCTCCCCCGGGTCGCCTCGATCAACACGTCCGGCCACAAATACGGTCTGGTGTATCCCGGTCTCGGCTGGGTTGTCTGGCGGGACGAACAGTCGCTTCCGGATGACCTGATCTTCCATGTCAGCTACCTCGGCGGGGACATGCCCACGTTCGCGCTGAACTTTTCACGGCCGGGCGCGCAGGTGTTGTTGCAGTACTACCTTTTGCTCCGGCTCGGCTTTGCCGGCTATGAGTCGGTGCAGGCCACCTCCCGGGACGTGGCGCTGTATCTGTCCGCTGAGATTGGGGCGATGGACGCCTTCACGTTGTGGAGTGACGGATCTGATATCCCGGTCTTTGCCTGGCAGCTCACTGACGGCCACACCGGAAACTGGAATCTTCACCACCTCTCTGAGCGGCTCCGGATGAACGGGTGGCTCGTCCCTGCCTACCCCCTGCCGGACGGTCTGGGCGAGGTCACGGTACAAAGGATTGTGGTGCGCAACGGCTTCACCCGCGACCTCGCATCCAGCTTCCTGTCCGACCTCACAAAGGAAGTCGCGTACCTGGACGGGTTGACGGCGCCCATGCCACCCGGTGGGCAAACCCAGGCCTTCCACCACTAGGCAGGGTCCACTAGCCGGGCTCCACTAGGCAGGGTCCAACGGAAGGAAAGCCATGTGCCGACTCTTTGGCCTGCACGCCGGCGCCCGCCCGGTCCGGGCGACGTTTTGGCTCCTTGATGCCCCCGACAGCCTTTCGGTCCAGAGCCGGAGGGAGCCCGACGGGGCCGGCATCGGTACCTTCGACGCGGACGGCGCAGCCCACGTGGCGAAGCAACCCCTGGCCGCCTGGGAGGACCATGCCTTCGCCCGCGAGGCCCGGGATCTCAAGAGCACAACGTTCCTGGCCCACGTCCGTTACGCCAGCACGGGAGCGCACACGATGGTGAACACCCACCCCTTCGAACAGGACGGACGGCTGTTTGCGCACAACGGCGCTTTCGGTGGTCTCGGGCGACTCGATCACCATCTGGCCGGGCTCGGTGCCACCGGCCTCGTCCACGGCCAGACGGACAGCGAGCGGCTGTTTGCGTTGATCACCGCAGAGAGCCGGAGGGCGGACGGTGATGCTGGGGAAGGCCTCGCCCGGGCCATCGCGTGGATTGCCCGGGAAGTGCCCGTGCTCAGCCTGAACCTCATCGTCACGACAGCGACGGAGCTGTGGGCCGTGAGGTACCCGGCGACCCATGAGTTGTACATTTTGGAGAGGGGCCGCGCCGATGCAGCCGGCCCGGCCCCTCTGGACGCCCGGAGCCACCGTATCCACGCCCGCAGCGACGACCTCGCCGGCTCCTCACACGTCCTCATCGCCACCGAACGGATGGACCAGGACCCGCGGTGGCGGGCTTTGGAGGCCGGCGAACTGGTGCACGTGGGCCCGGATCTGGCAGTGACGGCCAGCTTCCCCTTCCCGGAGGCCCCGGCCCATCCGCTCACCCTGTCCGATCTTGGGCCCTCCGCCGCGGCCTCCCAAAAGGCCTAGCGCTTGAGGTTGCCCAACTCCTGCAGGACCTCATCCGAGGTGGTGATGATGCGGGCGTTGGCCTGGAAGCCGCGCTGGGCGACGATCAGGTTGGTGAATTCCTGGGACAGGTCCACGTTGGACATTTCCAGGGACCCGCCGGACAGGCTGCCGAGGCCCGCGTCGCCTGCGCCGCCGAGCTGCACGCCGCCGGAATTGGCGGTGGCCACGTACGACGAGCCGCCGGCCTTCTCCAGGCCGCCCGGGTTGGTGAACTTGGCCAGGGCAATCTTGGCGAGGACCTGCTTGAGGCCGTTGCTGAAGGAGCCGATCAGGGAGCCGTCGTTGCCGAGGGTGAAGGACTCCAGTTTGCCGGCAGCGGCACCGTTCTGGCCGCTGACCGCGACGGATGCCACGCGGGCGAAGGAGGAGATCTCGGGAAGGTTGACGGAGATGCCGCCGACCACCAGCGGGCCGCCGGCGGTCAATTTTCCGTCGGTGAAGGTCAGGGCGGCCGTTCCGGTGCTGCCGTTGTCATCCGATCCGGACACTCGCCAGTTGTTACCCGAACCGGTGAAGGTCAGGCTGAGGTTACGCTCGGCCCCGGTGGCGTCATAGACCTTGACGACGCGTTCCAGGGTGGCGCCCTCGCTGGGCAGGTTTCCGTCCACCGTGACCGCGTCCGTGGCCTTCGCCGGCACGAGGTTGTTCGCGTTGAGCGCGAGGTCGCCGACCGGTCCGCCGGTGTTGACGGCACCGTTGACGGCGGTCCACCCCTGCAGGATCCCGCCGTCCGGGCTGACGAGCTGGCCGGCGGCGTCGGCGCTGAAGGCGCCGGCACGGGTGAAGAGCTGCTGCCCGCCCTTGCTGGTGACGAAGAACCCGTCGCCGGAGATCATCATGTCGGTGGCGCGGCCGGTGCTCTGCGAGGAACCCTGGGCGAAGTTGGTGCTGACGCCGGCAACCCGGACGCCAAGGCCAATCTGTGCGGGGTTGCTGCCGCCGGTTTCGGCCTGGGGGCCGGAGGCGCCCTGCGTCATCTGCGACAGTGTGTCCTGGAACTGGGTGGACGACGCCTTGAAGCCTGCGGTGTTGACGTTGGCGATGTTGTTGCCGGTGACATCCAGCATGGTCTGGTGGGCGCGAAGGCCGGAGATTCCGGAATACAGCGAGCGGAGCATGGGAACTGCCTTTCTACGGGGGAAGAACTGGTCAGGAGGTGGCCGGAGCGGTGAGCCCGGTGATGGAGTCGAGAGGAATGGACAGGTCGCCCACCTTGACAGCCGGAACGGCGCCGGCATAGGACACGGAGCTGGCGTTGCCTGTGCCGGTGGTGCCGTCGGCGAGGGTGTAGTCCACGGAGTGGCCGATCAGCTGCGCTGCGGCCTGGCGCATCTGCAGGGAGAACCCTTCCTTGCTGTTGGTGGTCAGCTCCTGCATTTTCTCCATCATGGAGAGCTGGATGGTCTGGCTCATCATCTGGTTGGTGTCCATGGGGGCGCTGGGGTTCTGGTTCTTGAGCTGGGCCACCAGGAGGGACATGAACACCTCCGAATCCATGGCCTGCACGGGTGTCCGCACGGCAGCGGCCTGGGTGGTCTCCCCCGCGGCCGTGACCGGCTGCCAGGCGATGGGCTGAATCGTCATGAGTCGCTTTCCTTCGTGTCAGACAAGAATGTCAAGGGTGGTTTGGGGGCCGTTCACTGCCCTGGTGTGGCGCAGGGCGGCACCATCGGCCAGAGCGTCCCAGCGGTGGCCGGGCCGTTGATCGCCCCGGCCGTTGCTGCCACCCGGGTCTGGGCCCGGGTCCCGTCCCGTGCCATGGTCCGCAGGGTCCCTGCCGGTTCCGTCGCGGGCCGCACTTCCGGGGCCGTTCTGCCCGGAGACGTCCAGGCTGGCTCCGAAGCCGGCGTCGGCAAGTTCCTTGCGGAGCTCGGGCAGGATCCCCCGGATGGCCTCGCGTCCGGCGTCGCCGGGGGCGAAGAGCTCGATCCGGACGCCCGCGGCATCGATATAAGCCCTGACCGTCAGAGGACCCAGGTCCTCCGGACTCACCTGCAAGGTCATGATGTGCTGTCCTTGCGGTGCTCCGGCCAGGGTGAAAAGCGGCTTCGCCACCTGGGTCTGGAGAGCGGGCCCGGTCTGCGGCTGCGGTGGGGGCGCGGTGTGCGGTGCGGGAGCAGCTGACGACGCCGGCTGGGCGGCTGGCGCTGCAACGGCCGCTGCGCTCCCGGCGGCGGCAAGCGCATCAGCGGCGGGCGTCTGCGTCGGTACCGCGGGGGCCACGGAGGTGGATCCGTCGGGGGCGGTGGCCGCGCCGTCTGCGAGCGCGGCGGCGGCGAGCGCGGCGTCCGTGGGACCGCTCCCCGCGCCGGCCGCGGGCGGTGCCGTCGCCGGAGCAGCCGTCGAGGGTGTGGTCGGTGACGTCACTGTCGAAGCTGTCGTAACCGTCGCCGCTGTCGCCGCCAGGGACGACCGCGGTCCGGGCACCGGCACGGCAGCACTCGCCGCCAGTGGGCCAGCCACTGCTGTGCCCGGTGCGGCGGTGGCTGCATCCCCGGTCAGGGGAAGTGCCGTCGAAGGCAGCGTCGCCGGGGCTGGCCCGGGACGCACGCCGGGAATCTGCGCGCCGGCCGGCGCTGCTGTCTGTGGCTCCGCGGTGGGGTGGGTCCCGGCGGCCGGCGGCATGCCGATCACGAGATTTGGGGCGGGGGCCAGGGCGGCGGCGCTGCCGGCAGCTGAAGCATCAGATCCAGGCGCATCCCGGGCCGCGGATGCGCCGGGATCTGGTCGCTCGCCGGACTGCGTCGCGTCCGTACCGGTGGATGCGCCGGTGGATGCGTCCCGGGGTGCAGCGTCGGCCGCAGCGCCGCGGGCGTTCGTCGCCGGCCTCGGCGAAGCTTCCGGTGCACGCCGTACACCTTGCAGCACCGCGCCGAAGGTGTCGGCGTCCCCGTGCCCTCCGGCGGACGCCGCACGCGTGCTCTGCCCCGCGCCGCGGCCCGGACCGGCAACGGTCGGTGTGGAGGCCGGAGCCATGCTTTTCATCATGCCGTCCCGGCGGGCACTATGCGCCGGATGGAGGTCAGGTTGGAGTACTGCTCCCAGGCGTCCCGGATCTGGATCGTCTTGCCGGGAACCGGCGCGTCGATGGCCTTGCCGTTGCCGAGGTAGATCGAAATGTGGTCGCCGCCGAAACTCACCAGCAGGTCGCCGGGCTTGGCCTCGGCCAGGGATGCAACCGGTGTGCCCTGGCGCATCTGGTCGCTCACCACGCGGGGAATCTCAACGCCCAGATCCTTGAACACCCGCTGGGTGAAGCCGGAGCAGTCCATGCCGGTGGCCGGATTGGTTCCGCCCCACACGTAAGGAACGCCGATGTATTTCTTAGCCATGGCCACCACGTCGGTGCCCGTCGCCGCGCCGGCCGCCGGGACGGTGGCGGGAACGGTGGCCGGCTGGGTGACGCCCTTCAGGGCGCCGACCGCCGTCGTGCCGCCCAGGCCCAGGCTGGTAGCGAGGGAGGAAGCATCGGTGCCCTTGGTCCCGCCCAGCGCCGCTGTCAGCGCCTCGGTGAAGGACCCCGCGTCCCCGGTCCCCGTCCCGGTGGCCAGCGATGTTGCGGCCGCCGACTGGAGGGCGGCGGTGTTGGTTTGGGCTGCGGCGGGCCGGCTCAGTTCAGCGATCATCGCCTGGATGCCCTGCATCCGGCCGATTGCCTCGGTCATGCTCATGACTTCGCCTCCTGCTCTTCGCGGTGCCAGAGGGTGGAAGCGATCTCGTCCAGGGTGGACTGCTCGGCCCGCAGGTCTGCGGTGTGGACTTCCTCGAGGTGACGGGCCTGCAGCTTTTCCAGGCCGACGGAGCGTGTGCGGGCGGCGATGAAATCCTCGCGGGCTGTGGTTTCCTCGGTGTGCGCCACTTTGGCGAGAGCCTGGAGGTCCGCGAGCATGCTGTGCGACGAGGAGCGGGCGGCGGCAACAGCCCGCAGGGAGGCCGAACCGGAGACCGGCGCCTCGCCCACGGCCAGGTCGCGGCGCGCGGCGGCTTCCCGCGCCCGCACCGAGCTGGAGCGGGAGCGGGCGCTGGCCAGCCCGGTGGCGGCCTGGTCCTGCTGCATCTGGCGCAGGCGCAGGAGCCCTGCCAGAGAGAATTGGCGGTTCATGATGCTGCTCCCAGGATCGAGGTGAGGTGGTTGAGCCGCTGCCAGGACTCGGGGTGGGCGGTGGATTCGTCCATCGGCTGCTGCAGGAAAGCGCTGATGTCCCGCTCGTGGTTGAGGGCAGCGTCCACCAGCGGGTTGGTGCCCGCCTGGTAGGCGCCGACGTCGATCAGGTCCTGTGCGGCTTTCCGGGCGGCGAGGACGCGGCGCAAGGTGGCCGCGGCCTCCAGGTGAGGGCGGGCGTTGACTTTGGTGGCGACCCGGGACACAGAGCCGAGCACGTCCACCGAGGGGAAATGCCCGGTGACGGCGAGCTTCCGGTCCAGGACCACGTGCCCGTCCAGGATGGAGCGGGCGGCGTCGGCAATCGGTTCGTTGTGGTCATCGCCATCCACCAGCACCGTGTAGATGCCGGTGACGGAGCCGGTTTCGGCGGTGCCGGCGCGTTCCAGCAGCCGTGCGAGGACGGAGAACGTCGACGGCGGGTAGCCGCGGGTGGCGGGCGGCTCGCCGGCGGAGAGCCCGATCTCGCGCTGGGCCATCGCCACCCGGGTGAGGGAGTCCATCATCAGGACCACGTCCTGGCCCTTGTCGCGGAAGGATTCGGCGATGCGGGTCGCGGTGAACGCTGCACGCATGCGCATCAGGGCCGGTTCGTCCGAAGTGGCAACAATAACCACCGAGCGCGCCAGTCCGGCCGGGCCAAGGTCATCTTCAAGGAACTCACGGACTTCGCGGCCGCGCTCCCCCACGAGGGCAATCACCGACACCTCCGCGTCGGTGCCGCGGGCAATCATGGAGAGCAGGGAGGACTTCCCGACGCCGGAGCCGGCGAAGAGTCCCATGCGCTGGCCTTTGCCGAGCGTCGTCATCGTGTCCAGTACCCGGACGCCGGTCTGCAGGGCCGTGTCGATGCGGGCGCGTTTCATGGCGTTGGGGGCTTCGTTGTCGATCGGCACGCGGGGGCCGCTGGTGAGCGGTCCTTTGCCGTCAATCGGCCGGCCGAGACCGTCCAGGACGCGGCCAAAGAGCCCGGATCCGGTGGGGACCAGCACGGCGCCGCCCTTGGTCCGTACCGGATCGCCCGCCGCGATGCCGGCCAGCCGGCCCAACGGCATGCAGCGCACGGAGCTTTCCAGGGCGGCCACCACCTCGGCGTCCAGTCCCGGGTGGGAGCCCACGGTGACCAGGTCACCCAGGGCGCAGTCGAGTCCGGACACTTCCAGGCCCAGGCCCATCACCGAGGTCACGACGCCTACCCGCTGCGGGGCGGCGGCGCGGAGGGCTGCCGGATACTCCGCGCCCATGGGACGCCAACCGGCGATCACCGCAGGTCTCCCGGCGCGGCGTCCGCCCGGCCCTGATCGCCCAGGAGCGCTTCGCGGGCACGGGCCAGGGCGCTGCCGAGGCTCGCGTCGAGCCAGCCCTGCCGGTATTCAACTTTGGCGTCGCCGCGGTTGAGGGATGGGTCCGCGCGCAACGGCAGGCCGGCCGGCAGGTCCTGGCCTTCCTTGGCGAGGACCTGGATGTCCGCCGGGTTCAACCGGATCGCCAGCACGGTGGCGGCGTCGTCTCCGGCGAGGGCGCGGTCCAGGGCGGCGCGGGCCGTCCGGGTCCCCTCGGCGAGTTCGTAGCCGAGGATGGCCTCGGCAAGTTCCAGCGCCGTCCGGGCCAGGACTTCCTCGGCGTCGTGCAGGGCCTGGACGTTGCGGTGGGCGAAGTCCGTCCGGGCCACCGCGAGGGCGCGGACCGCCCGGTCCAGGTCCTGCTGCCCGGAGGCCAGCGAGGCGGCCTGCTCGGCAGCCATGCGGTCCCGCCAGCGGCGCTGTTCCTTGGCGGCAGCACGGACCCCGGCGGCGTACCCCGCGGCGTGCCCTTCGGTGTAGCCGGCCTGCTCGCTGGCGGGTCCGCTGCCACGGAGCGAGGGAAAGATGATCCGGGCGGGTCCGTTGCCGGTCGTTGCCGCGTCAGTAGACATAGGCTTCTTCGTCCCCGCGCTGGATGGTGATCTGGCCTTCGGCGTCCAGCTCGCGGATGGAGCGCACCACGGCGGCCCGGGCTTCTTCGACCTGGGAGGCGCGCAGCGGGCCCTGGGCGGCGATTTCCGCTTCGAGGATTTCCAGGTTGCGTCCGGAGACGTTGGTGGTGATCGCTTCCAGGACGGATTCCGAGGCGCCCTTCATGGCCACGGCCAGCACGGCGGCGTCGACGCCGCGCAGCACCAGCTGCACGTCCCGGCGTTCGAGTTTGACGATGTCGTCGAAAGTCACCATCTGGGCGCGGATCTCCACGGCGAGGGCCGGATCCAGCAGGTCCAGGCCGTCCAGTACGGAGCGTTCGGTGCCGGCGTCGGTCCGGTTAATGATTTCCAGCAACGGCGCGATGCCGCCCACCACCTTGGATGCCTGCTGTGAGACGGCCGCGCCGCCGCGCAGCTTGAGGGTGTCGGCAACGATTCCGATGGCCTCGGGGGCGCCCGAGCCCATGGTGGCGATGCTGAGGGCGACGTCGGCCCGCAGGGAACCCGGCAGCCCCGACATCACGGCGGAGGCCTTGCGCGGGCTCAGGTGCGCCAGGACGAGGGCGATGGTCTGGGGCAGTTCGCCGTCGATGAGCGCGAGGATCTGTACGGGTTCAATGTCCTCGAGGAACTCCAGGGATTTGCCGGCCATGTTGACCGTCAGCCGGTTCAGCAGGCCCGCGGCTTTCTCCGTGCCGAAAGACGCTTCCAGCAGGCCTTCGGCCAGTTCCCGGCCACCCCGGGCCTGCCGGGGGCTGGTCATCGCGGTTTCGTGGAAGTCCTTCATAATCTGCTCTGCGACTTCCGGGTCCACCTTGCGGAGCCGGACGATCTCGGCGGCAATTTCCTCGGCCTCGGAGTCGTTGAACTGGGCCATCACCTTGGCGGCGTTGGCCGGGCTCATCTGCATCAGGACGACGGCGGCCCGCTGGGTGCCGGTAAGGGGTGAATCGGCGAGTTTCATACCGGCTGCCTGTCATCCATGAGGCCGCGCAGGTAATCGGCTGCCTTCTCCGGGTTGGCGGCGACCATGTTGTCGATCTCGAAGCGGCGGCGTTCAGCCTCCAGCTGCGCCGGCGGCGGAAGCACCGGCGGAAGGGCGGCGATCGGAATGGCGGACGTCGCGGGCGCCGGGGGCAGCGCGGTGACGGCCGGCAGCACCGGCACCAGCTCAAGGTCCAGGCGTTCGCCGAGGTCCACCGGCTCACGCTTTTGCCGGCGGCGCAGCACCACGGTGATGACAAGGGCCAGGATCAGCAGGCCCAGCAGGATGCTGCCGGCCGTGATCAGGGTGTTGAAGAACTCGGCCTGCTTCTGGGCTTCGAGCTCGGCTTTGGCTGCGTCCAGGGATGCGGCTGCCTGGTCCGCGGCGGCGGTGCTGAACGGCACCACCTCAACGGTCACGACGTCGCCGCGGGCGGTGTCCACGCCGGCGGCTGCCGTGACGAGCGAGGTCAGCGAGCCCAGGTTCAGCCCGCCGGCCGCGGCCTGGTCGACGGCGACCGAGATGGTCTGCCGCTTCACGGCACCTGCCGGGATCAGCCGGTCCTCGGTGACCTTGTTGACGGCGTTGTTCTTGGTTGCCGTGGCCGAGTCGAAGTTGCCGTTTCCGCTGGTGTCGCCGGGAACCGCGATGTTATCCGGGCCCAGGACCCCCGCGGCGCCTCCCCCGGTGCCGGTGTACTTCTCGGTTTTGGACGACTCGCTGAGCGGGAGGGCGCCCTCGGCGTTGCTGAAGGTCTCGCTCTTCTGCTGGGCGGATTCCCCGGTAACATCCGCGGCCACGGCCACGGTGGAATTACCGGGACCCACCACGCGGTCCATCACGGCCCTGACGGCGTCGGAGGTGCGCTGCTGGTAATCGGTGGCCTGCTTGGAGGCCGACCCCGCCGCACCGGCGCCGACCGCGGACAGGACGTTGCCCTGTGAGTCGACGACGGAGACGTTCGCGGGCTTGAGGTTCTCGATGGCGGCCGAGGTGAGGTGCACGATGGCCTGGACTTTGTCACCGGACAGCGTGGTGCCCGGGGTGGTTTCCACGAAAACGGACGCGGTGGTGTCCGGGGTCTTGGAGACGAACACGGTCTTTTCCGGAATGGCCAGGCGCACTGCGGCGGTCTTCACGCCCTCCATGGCGGTGATGGTGCTCGCAAGTTCGCCTTCGAGGGCCCGCTTGTAGGTGACGGACTGCTGGAACTCCGACGAGGTGACGCCCATTTTGTCCAGCAGGGAGTACCCGGTGGCGGCTGCGGTGGGCAGGCCGGCGGCGGCTGCTTTCAGGCGTTCGTCATAGACCTTGTCCTGCGGTACCAGGATGGTGGAGCCGCCGTCGCTCAATTCGTACGGCACGTTGTCCTTGCGCAACTGCTCCACGATGCCGTTGGCGTCGGTGTCCTTGAGGCCGGAGAACAGCGGCGTCAGGGCAGGTTTGGACAGCCAGGCGGAGAGGGCGATGATGCCAACCACCAGGAGGGCTGCCCCGATCACGGCGAGCGTGCGCTGACCGGTGGTGAAGCTTTTGAGTCCGGCGCCGAAGCGCTGGAAGAAGACAGTGATCTGCGGCGGCATCAGGCTTGCATCCTCATGATTTCGTTGAACGCATCGACGCCCTTGTTGCGCACCGCAGCCACGAGCTCAAGCGTGATCTGTGCTCGGCTGGACGCGATGGTGGCGTTGTGGATGTCATCCAGGTTGCCGGTAACAGCGGAGACGGCGAGCTCCTTCGACGTCGACTGCAGCTGCTGGAGGTTATCCACCGCCCCGGTGAGGGAGGCGCCGAAGGCTGAGCCGTCGGTGCCGGTGACAGCGCCGGTGCCGGAAAGGTAGTCCGTGGGCATAACGCCCTGGACGGGGGCGATGGGGGAAACAGGCATCAGGATCTTCCAATCTCAAGGGCAGCCAGGTAGGTCTCACGGGCACGGTCCACTACCTGCGCGTTGGCCTGGTAGCCGCGCTGGGCGATGATGAGGGCGCCCATCTGTTCGGCCATATCAATGTCCGGGTACTTCACGTTGCCGTCGGCGTCCGCCAGCGGGTGGTCCGGCTGGTACACGATCCGGCCTTCGGCGTTGCCGAGCTGGGTGCTTTTGACGAAGACACCGTTGCCCTCAGACCCTTCGGCGGCCTCAACATACTTGGCTCGAAAGGCCGGCCCGGACGTGGCCGAGGCGTTGTTCATGTTGGCGAGGTTATCCGAGACGGCGTCGAGCCATTTGCGGTGCACGGTGAGCGCTGAGCCGGCGATGCCGATGGCGTCGAAGGTCATTAGCTGGTCCTCATCGCGGCACGGACGGCATTGAATTCCCCGCCGATGGCCCGGGCAGCGAACTGGAAGCGCAGCACGGTATCGATGTTGGAGAGGGTCTCGGTGTCCAGGTTGACGTTGTTGCCGTTCAACTGGGTGGGCTCCAGCGAGGTGCCGGTGGACGCGCCCACTGTGCCTTCGCCGGACTGCACGGAATCCGCCAGGGCAGCCTCGAAGCTGACACGCTTGGCGTGGTAGTTCGGCGTGTTGACGTTCGCGATGTTGTTCGCGATGGCGCGCTGGCGCAGCGCCAAACCGTCCATGGCGCTGGCCAAGGCGGCGGAAGTCACGGATTCGAGCACAGAGTCCTGCCTGGTGAAAGTGGCGAGGGCCGATCCGTGGCCGTTAAACGAGCAATCCGTGCTCTAAGAATGGTTATCGGCAGCGGTCAGCTGCGCGTTAGCAGAAATTTCCTCAGGTTTTCTGCAGGTTCACCGCCGGGTGTGGTGCCGCCGGGTCCCGGGATTTTTGGGCGCGGCCTGTCAGCCGTTGACGTCGAGGTACACAGCACCGGAGGGGTCCCCGATGCCGGGGACGGAGGAGACCGCCTGCAGCTGCCGGGCCACATCCGAGCGGGCCTCTTCGAGTCTCCGGGCCACCCGGTCCTGCGCAGCAGAGAGCGCCAGGGCGCGGCGGCGGGCCACGGCGGACAGGGGCCCCGGGGACACCGGCGGCTGCCAGCGTTTCTCGGCCTGCGGCTCCGCCCCGGCCTGGGGTGCGGCGGACAGCGGGCCCAGCGGGTCCTTCAGGGTCCGTTCAGCGGCGCCGACCGCCATCTCAAGCATGTCAAGCACCGCGTTCCAGGCTGCGAGTGCGGTGTCCGTGCCGGCGGCCCGGTTCAGCGTCGTTTCAGAAAATTGCATGCCGGCTCCCCCTGCTTTGGTTTCCATATCGGCCCAGTCACCCAAAACCGAGGCTCCCGCTGCCGGATCCGGACTGGGCATTCCAGGCGCCGGACGACGCGAAACCGGAAGGGCCGGTAGTCGCGAAGGCCGGAGCCCCGGCCGGGGCGGGGGTTGGAACGGCTGCGGCGGCGTCGTGCCAGGCCTGGCGCAGCGGCTCAAGCAGCTCGATCGCTTCCCGGGTGAGTGCGGCGTCGCGTTGGATGTTGGCGTTGATCAGGGCGGTGGAGACGTAGTTGTAGACACCCAGCAGCCCGTCGGCGCCGTCCCACGCGTCGGTTTTCAGCGAGGAGGACAGTTCCGTGACGATGGCCTGGGCGTGGAGCAGGTTTTCCGTGGCGACCGGCCAGTTGGCGCTCTGTTGCGCCGCTTCCGCCCGGCCGAGGTCCAGCAGGAGCCGGTCGTAGAGCATGGTGAGCAGCCGGGCCGGCGGGGCCGAGAGGACGGAGTCCGCGAGGTACTGGTTGCGCTGGGCGGTGTTGCCGTAGCCGGCGAAGGACGTGGTAGTCATGCTGAGCTACTTCCTGAGAGGCCTGCGAGTTGGGAGGAAAGCCAGGCCTGTTGGGCCTTCATGTTGCTCAGCGCCACTTCCAGGCCCGAGTAGGTTCGTTGCAGGGTGGCTTTGCGGGATTCCAGCCGGGTGTCCCAGTCGCTGATGCGGTCGGTAAGGTCCTTGACCTCGGTCTGCTGGCCGGTGATTTTGTTGGTCAGCGTGCCGGTGTACTTGTCCGAGGCGGTGGTTGCTGCCGCAGCGAGGCGGGTCGCAATTTCCTGGACTTTCGCCTGCACTCCGGCCGGGTCGGCGGCGAGGGCTGCGGCGAACTTCTTGTCGTCGAATTCCATGCTGCCGGTTTTGGTGATGCTGATGCCGATTTCCGACGGAGAGCGGGGCGGTGTGCCGACCGGCAGGGAGGCGGCCGAGAGCAGCGTTTGGTTCATCGACCGGATGGTGCTGTCGCCGGCAAAGACCCCTGCGGAGGTCGCGGAGCCGCCGGCGCCGCTGACGGCGCTTTTGCTGGCCACGAGGGACAGGACACCGTTCAGCCCGGCCACCAGGTCGGAGGCGAGCTTGGTGATGCCGGCGTCGTCACGGCCCACGGTGAGGGTAACGGGAGCGCCGGTGATTTCCTTGGCGGTGAGCGATACCCCGGGCAATACGTCGGCGAAGGTGTTGGTCGGGGACTTCACCACCTGGGCGGCACCGGTGCCGGGCCAGAGTTCGATTTCCGCGTCCTGCGCGGCCTTGACGTTGGTGAACGCGGTTCCGGGATCGGTGATGGTGAAGGCGCCGGCTTCACCGGGTTTCGTCGCGGCGAACTGCAGGCGGAATTCACCGCCGCCAACGGCCACCTTGCTGGCCACCACGCCGGCTCCGGCGGCGTTGACCGAACTTACGACGTCGTCAAGGGAGCTGGTCAGCGGGGTGACGGTGTAGCTCTGCCCGCCGCTGGTGATGGTCATGGTGGTGTACGGCCAGCCCACCACTTTGTTCGTCACAGCGACCTGTGTTTGGGCCAGTTTGGTGACGGTGAAGTCGATGGAGCCTGCCTTGGCGGCCGCGGTGGTGGTGGCGGTTACCTTGTCGCTGCTCAGGGTAGCGGCGAAGAGGTCCAGGGCACCGGGCTTGGCGGCGGCCGAGGCCTGGGTGGCGAGCGCAGCCACCTTCGTGTTCAGGCCCTGGAGGGCGGACACCATGGTCTGGATCTCGTACGACTTGTTCTTCAGCTGTGTCTGCGGGATCGCTTCAACCTGCATGAGGGAGCCGATCAAGGCCGTGGTGTCGAGTCCGCTGGCTAGCCCGTCAAGGGAGATTCCCATGGCTGCCGCTCCTTGCTCTCTGGTTCGTGCCGGTTTTTCGTTCATTCAGGAGCTGCGCGTAAGGGCCGGACGATGGATTGCTCGCATCGTCCGGCCCTTCCACAGCGAACTGACCGGGAGTGGTTCTCTTATCCGATCAAGGGCGGCGGACTCACTTCTTGACTGCTAGTCCACCCGAACCGGTTTAGCGCAGGAGCTGGAGAACGCCCTGGCCGGACTGGTTTGCCTGGGCCAGCATTGCGGTGCCGGCCTGGGACAGGATGTTGGACTTGGTGAACTTGACCATTTCCTCTGCCATGTCCGTGTCGCGGATACGGGAGTTGGCAGCGGACAGGTTTTCCTTGGAGACGTTCAGGTTCTTGATGACGCTCTCGAAGCGGTTCTGGCTGGCACCGAGTTCCGCACGGGCGCTAGAGACGGTCTGAATGTTGGTATCCAATGCCGCGATGGTCGTCAGGGCCGTCCCTGCATCCTTGAAACCATCCGTGGCTGCAGTGCCGAGGGCGGTGACGGCAGTTCCAATTGCTGCGACGTCCATGAACTTCACAGCGATCTGGTCGGAAGCAGCGACGCTTCCGGCGCCGACCTGGAAGGTCAGTGAGGTGGTTACGCCGTCAAGCAGATTCTTGCCATTGAAGTTCGTGGACGCACCGATGCGGGTGAGTTCCTCACCGAGTGCCTTGACTTCCGTCGTGATTGCCTCGCGTGACTTGACGCTGTTCGAGTCGTTGCCGGCCTGAACGGCCAAGTCGCGAACACGCTGCAGGATCGAGTGAACCTCGTTCAAGGAGCCTTCTGCGGTCTGGATGACGCTGATGCCGTCCTGGGCGTTGCGGGCAGCAACTCCCATGCCGTTGACCTGGGACTTCAGGCCTTCGGAGATAGCCAGGCCGGCCGCGTCGTCACCGGCGCGGTTGATGCGCAGGCCGCTGGAAAGCTTCTCCAGCGACTTGGACAGGTCGTTCTGGGTGTTGCTGAGGTTGCGGTAGGCGTTGTTGGCAGCCAGGTTGGTGTTGATCTGCATTCCCATGATGTTTCCTCCATGATGTGGGACGGTGTGCGATGGCCCATCCGTGGGCCTTCAGGAGTAGCTATCGCCGTTTAGGCGAAGCAGGTAAGCAGAATTTGAAAATTGTTTTCCCGCTGGCTAATTCCCCCCCCTTACAACACCTTTCCCGCCCTATTCCGGCTAACGGATCCACTTCACCGGCCGATAGTTTCTACGAACCCTGCTGATGGCCGCAGCTGACCCTTATGTACTGCACGCCAGGCACACCACCGCGTTAGCCACTAAACGTTTGTCACCAATAGAGGGAGCCGTCCGGACCTATGGCCATCCACGAACTTTCAGCCCTGCTGTGGCGGGAGCGTGAACTCCTGGACGTTCTCACCTTCAAACTTGAGGAAGAGCAGCTGCTGCTCACCTCGGGAAAGTCCCGCTGGCTGCCCCACGGCACCAAGGAAGTCGAGCAGGTCCTGGCCCACCTCTCGCAGGCGAGCCTGGCCCGCACTATCGAGGCCGCCGTCGTCGCCGAAACCTGGGGGCTGCCCACAGACGTCTCCCTCGGCGAACTGGCCGCAGCTGCCCCGCAGGGGGCCTGGTCCGAGATCCTCAGCGCGCACCTGAGTGCCATGACCAAGCAGACGGCCCTGATCAAGGAACTGCGCGATTCCAACGAGCAGTACCTGCGCACCGCCGTCCGGTCCACCCAGGAGTCCCTCGCGGATCTGCGGCCGACGGCGGCAGCCGGCACTTATGACGCGCACGGCAAAACCGCCGAGACCGCCGGTTCCCGCATCTTCGACCAGCAATTCTAAGGACGCGATCATGAGTACCTTTGGCGCCCTGAACACCGCCTACCGCGGCCTGACCGCCGCCCAGCAGGGCATGAACGTGGCCGGTCAAAACATCGCCAACGCAGCCACCGAGGGCTACACCCGGCAGCGTGTTGAGCAGTCCTCCGTCGGGGCGCCCACCCGGGGCCTCTTCAGCGGCGGGCTGCTGCAGGCGGGCCAGGGCGTGTCGGTGGACTCCATCGCCCGGCTGGGCAGCAGCTTCCTCGACGCCGGGGTCCGCTCAACAGGCGCGCAGGCCGGCTTCGCGAGCGCCCGGTCCGCCGCGCTGCAGGGCATTGAAGGCGTGCTGCAGGAGCCGGGCGACAACGGCATCTCTTCGGCGCTTCATGATTTCTGGTCCGCCTGGCAAGGGGCGTCCAACAATCCCGGGGATGCGACGGCCAAGGGACAGGTCCTGGCGGCAGGCAACGATCTCGCCGCCAAGGTCTCCTCCTCCTACCGCGCGTTTGAAGGGCAGTGGAGCAGCGTCCGGGCTCAGGCACAGGAATCCGTGGACACCGTCAATGCTGCCGCCTCGCAAGTGGCGGCCTATAACACCACGATCCGCTCCACCCTCGCCGCCGGGGGCTCTGCGAATGAACTGATCGACGCCCGGGCCAAGCTCACCGAAACCATCTCCCGGCTCTCCGGCGGCACTGTTCGGGAGCAGGCTGACGGCACCGTTGACGTGCTGGTGGGGGGAAATGCCCTCGTCACGGGCGGTTCCGTCCGGACCCTCGCCCTGTCCGGATCCCAAGGCGCGGACAAACTCGGCGCCACCGTCCAGCTCGAATGGGCGGACCGTCCGGGCGCAGCCGTCGCTGATATCAGTGGTTCAATCGCCGGCGCCTTGTCCGTCGTCGCCCCGGCCGCCAGAGGCGGTGCTATCGCCGCGGCCGCCGTGTCGCTGAATTCATTCGCCAGCAAGCTCGGGGACACGGTGAATTCCGCCTATTCCGGCGGGCAGACGTCCGACGGAACAACGGTCGGCAACTTCTTCAATGTCTCTGCGACGGATCCGGCCCGCAGCCTGAACGTCGTCCCCACCGAAGCTGCCGGCGTCGCCGTCGGGACAGCGGGCCAGGGAAAGCTGGACGGAAGCCTGGCCGACACGATCTCCCAGCTCGGATCCGGCCCCGGAGCTCCGGACAACACCTGGGCAAATATCGTCACCGGGATCGGCGTGCAGTCACGAGGTGCCCAGCAGCACGAGGCACTGAGCTCCGCGGCGGAAATCTCCGCGCAGGGCAGCCGGGCCTCGCAGGCGTCCGTGAGCCTGGACGAGGAAAACGTCAACCTGCTCACCAACCAGCACGCCTACCAGGCCGCGGCCCGCGTGATGAGCGCCGTCGACGAGGCCCTGGACGTGCTGATCAACCGCACCGGACTGGTAGGAAGATAGCCATGCTGAACCGCGTCACGAACCTGACCATGAGCACCACCGCCCAGCGCACGCTGCAGACCCAACAGTCCCGGCTGGCCGGGCTGCAGGAAAAAGCTACGTCGCTGAACAAAATCTCGCGTCCCTCCGACGATCCTGCCGCCACCGGAGAAGCCCTCCGTACCCGCGCCGAGCTCGCTGCCAACGCCCAGTATGGCCGCAACATTGACGACGGCGGGCGCTGGCTCGACGCGGCCGATTTGGCTCTGGAGAACGCCAACAACCTGCTCAACAAGATCCGCGACCTGACAGTCCAGGCCGGCAACGGAACGTTGAACAAGGCCGGCAAGGACGCCATCGCGTCCCAGCTGGACGGTTTGAACCAGGATCTGCTCGCCACCGCCAACGCGAAGCAGTCGGGCCGCAACATCTTCGCCGGCAGTTCCGACGCCGCGGTCGCCTTTGGCCCCGCTGACCCGTCCACCTACAACGGGTCCGCTAACGGCTCGGTGGAACGGCGCATCAGCGCCGGCCAGACAGTCCGGGTCGATGCCGACGGGGCGAAGATCTTTGGTGCGGGCACCACGTCCGTCTTCACACTGGTCAGCGGCATGGCTGCCACCCTGCGGGCCGGCGGCGACATCACTCCGAAGCTGCAGGACGTGGACGCGGTCTTGTCCACCGTCATCTCCGGACGTGCTGAAATAGGAACACGACAGGCGCAGCTGGAACGCGCCGGATCCGTCAACACAGAATTGGAGGCCACCTTGGACGCCAAGCGCAATGGCATTGAAAAGGCAGATCTCAGCAGCGTCATCATGGACCTGAAACTCCAGGAGACCAATTACCAGGTGGCCCTCGCCGCCACGGCCCGGGTTCTGCAGCCCACCCTGATGGACTTCCTGCGATGAACACGCCGGTGGCTGATGCACCCGTGACCAACACGCCCGTGACGTTCACCGCACCCATGCCGGGTCTGGAAAGCGTGCGGGACTTTACCCTGCGCAGCGTCGACGGCGCCGCCGGGCTCTACGCGCTGGAGGCAGGTTCGCCCGTCCCGCTCCGGCTGTTCCTCGCGGACGCCGCCGTGTTTGTGCCGGCTTACGCCCCGCCCGTGCCTGCCGCCGTACTGGAAGCCCTGGACGTAGAGCCCGGCGGGACACCCCAGGTGCTCGTGGTGATCAATCACTCCGCCGGCGGGACCACCGTGAACCTGATGGCCCCGGTGGTGCTCAACCCGGCCAACCGCCGCTGCACCCAGCTGGTCCTGGACGGCCGCGACTACCCGCTCCGGGCCGACCTCAGCTCGCTCTGACGCTTTTCTCCGCGAGCGCGGCTCACCAGAAATGCGCGACGTCGATCACCAACCGTGAGCCCGCGTCCGGACCTGCCAAGGCGAACACCTGGAACGGCAGCCGGGCCCGGACGCCGATACCGAGGCTGGAATACCCTTCAAAGCTGCCCGCCCAGGCCACCTGCCGGAACGTCTGGTAGCCGGTGAGGTCACTGAGTTCCTTCGGATCCGCCGGGCTGTACGTGGCGGCGCCGTTGCTGTCATAGGCCGGGGCGTTAACTGTGACCTGGAGGAACGCCTGGCCGCGCAGCGGAACAGGAAGGCCCGAGCCGTCCTGCGTCACCTGCGGAACGTACCGGACGGTGTAACCGCCCACCGGCCCATTGAGGTCGATGACCAGCCGGTCAAAGCAGTAGTGCTGGCCGGTGCGGACATTTCTCACCTGGGCCTGGCTCATGGCCGGGTCCGCTTTGCTGAGCGATCCCCACACCAGTCCGCAGTAGGGGGCCGCCGACGCAGGGCCAGGCGCCACCAGCCCCGATCCGACCGCCATCAGGACCGCTATCAGCCATACCCGGAACTTCTTCATTGTGGGCCGCCCCCCGAGAGTTGAGATAACTCCAGAGTACGAGCGTTGAGGGGCTGAATCGAGGGGCCAGCTCCATCGGCGTCGAAGCGTTAGACCGGGGCGGAGCCGGTCACGGAACGGTTGCACCGCCGTCGTCCGCGGGAGTGGCAGGGCCGGTGAAACGGCGAAGCGCCGGTCCTCCAGCGGGTCCGGCGCTTCGCGGTGCGTTGCTGTGTTGCGTCAGTGCAGTGAAGCGGTGGTGCGCGGTGGAAGGTCCCCTAGCCTTCGCAATCGCGGCAGAACTTCAGGCCGTTCTTTTCCTTGGCCACCTGCGACCGGTGACGGACCAGGAAGCAGGAGGAACAGGTGAATTCATCGGACTGCTCGGGAACAACAATGACCGTCAGCTCTTCACCGGAGAGATCGGCGCCGGGCAGGTCGATGCCTTCGGCGGTATCGTTCTCGTCGACGTCGATCACAGCGGTCTGGGCGCCGCCGCCGCGGGATGCCTGAAGGGCCTCCAACGATTCGGCCGGAGACTCTTCTTCGGTCTTGCGGGGTGCGTCGTAATCGGTTGCCATGTGGGGTTCACTTTCGTTGCTGCGCAGCGCCAATTCAGGCACCTCAGTGAAGCAGTTTAGGACATTATGCCCGCAGTCGAGGAAAAGTGTGGCCAACCCGACACTTTGCGTCGGAAACCCCGGAGCCGGCCGTTCAGGCGACCGGCCAGACGATGAGCGTTTTCCACTTCGCCGGGTCAGGCTCCGCCGCAGGATCGCTGAGGTAGTACTCCCACATGGCATCGCCGGGGGCGGCTCCGTCGGCCTGCATCCTGGCCATCACCGCGCTGTATGTTTCCGGGAGCGACTCGTACGGACCCACGTGCATGGCTTGGAAGGCCCGGCCGGACGGGAGGGTTCCCGCGGTCACCCCGCCGTCGCTTCCGCCGGGAAACGGCGCCGCCACGGGGAAGCCCGCCTCGACGTCGACGACGTCGGTCGGCATTCCGCGGTACATCGCGAACGGCGGCCCTGCCAGCTGGACGTGCTGTTGTTCGGCGGCCGCGGACACCAACCCGTAGGCCCGGTCGAAGAACCCGCGCAACTCCGTCATGGGGACGGTCTCGCGCAGCACCGCCGTCGGCTGTTCCTGGAGCTGGGTGGACTTGATGTCCGGTGTTGTTTCCGGAGTCGATTCAGTCATACGCCCAGACTCTGTCGTGCGGTTTCCGCGGACTAGGGCCTAACGGCCCGCTCGCCGGCGTCCGTGCGCTGGGCCGCGAACAGGTCCGTTCAGTCGATCACGGACAGATCGGGTACCCATTTTTCCTGGGATTCCCCGGCCTTGAACATCAGAATCCACACGCCGTCCTGTTCCCCGTGGATGTTCATGAACGGGGTGTACGCGAACCAGAACTGGGTGCGGGCCCCGGTCGACGTGCTGCGCATCTGGACAATCTTGAACGTGAGCTCCTCCCAGGACCCGTCCATGGGGAGGAACGTATTGGATTCGTCCTCCACCGTCATGCCCGTTGATTCCGGGAGCCCGGAGGCGTCGAGTGCGCCGGTGGCTGCGGGAACCGAGGAAACGTCCGCGTAGGCCCCGGTAAAGAGCGGTGAGACGCGGATCGGAGCCATCTTCGCGTAGTTTCCGCCCGCGGCCATCGCCGTCGCCGCCTTCAGGAGCTGGTCATTGACCACCTGCTCTCCGGTGTCCGAGCTGGACACCTTCCTGGCGGCCGGGAGCTTGGGGTCCGGGCTGTTGCCGGCCGCCCCCGCAACGGCGCCCCCCGGATACACCTCGCGAAGGAAGGCCCCGTAGGCCAGCTGGTCGTCGCGGCTCTGCTGTTGGAACGCGGCCACGTCCATGGCCTCCAAAGCACTGACCCTGGATTGCTGCTCGGCTGTCAGGGCTTGGAAGGGAGCGCTGTCTTTCAAGCTCGCCCGGGCCGCTCCGGCGGGGGCGGATGCGGCGGGGGCGGATGCGGCGGCCGGGATTCCGGCCGTGGACGACGCAGGGGTACTGCCAGGGGCGGGCACACCGGCCGGAGCGGAGGTTCCGGTGGTGCTGGCGGCACCGGGTTCGGTTGACGCGGCGGCGCAGCCGGAGAGAAGGGCGGCGACAGTGAACGCGGTGGCACTGAACGCGGCGGCAGTGAACGCGGTAGCTGGGCACCGGCGTCGGCGTCTTTCGGTCATGGTGTTCCCCCAACTGTTGCTGGCCCACGGGTTGTCCCGGGTGGCCATGTTGCCCAACAGATCCGGCATCGGATGCCTAAGTGTCGGATGCCTAAGTACGGAGATGCGGCATCGCAATGCTACGGACATTCTCCACACTTTCCCGATTTTTGGCCACGGTGGGCTCCAAGGTGATGGGCGTCGCGTTGGATCATCCGCAGGGAGGATCGAGACTGGCCTTGCGGCTCGATCCGGACAAAGCATCAGCACTCCTGCACGAAAAACCCCTCCGTTCCGGGCGACATCACCGGAACGGAGGGGTTCGTGGGGCCCCCTGTCGGATTCGAACCGACGACCCCCGCTTTACAAGAGCGGTGCTCTGGCCAACTGAGCTAAGGAGGCATTCCTGCGCCAGGCCCGCGCCGGGCCGCGCGGGCCTGGCGCAAGTGCGCTAGATAAGGTTAGCCCACGATCGGCCCGGGGATAAAAACAGGCCCGGCTCCGGAAGAATCCGGAACCGGGCCTGTTGTTTGCCGGCAGGGCTTCCGGTTACTTCTTGGCGTCGATGGCGGCCTGCAGGAACTGATCGAACGGGGTCTGGGCACTGTCGCCCTTGCCCCACTGCTTGCCTTCGACCAGGACCGTCGGCGTTCCGGTCACACCGATGGATGCGGCCTGCTGGGTGGCGTATTTGACCCACGGGCGGTACGTCTTCCCGTCCACGCAGGTGTCGATGCTTTTGGCCCCGGCGTCGGTTGCCATCTTCTTCAGATCCGCATCGGAGATACCGGCGCTGCCTTCAGCAGGCTGCTTCTGGAAAAGCATGTTGACGAAGTCGGCGTACTTCTCCGGCGACTCGTTCACGACGCAGGCCGCTGCGTTGGCTGCACGGGAGGAGTAGTTAGTGGTGGAGCGGGTGTCAAGGAAGCCCAGCGGACGGTATTCCACGGTGATCTTGCCCTCGTTGCGGAGCTTCGTGAGGGTCTCGTTGTACTGGGTCTCAAAGTTTTTGCAGACCGGGCAGATGAAGTCGATGAAGAGGACCACCTTGACCGGCTTACCGGCCTCGGCCTCTGCGCCGGGGGCGGTGATCTCAGCCGGCGGGGTTTCCGCCGGAGCGGACAGGTCGGCGATCCTGACTGTGCCAGGCTCCGTCTTGGCCACCTCGGAGTTCGCCAGGAGGGTCACGCCGCCGTAGACGTTGCCGTTGGCGGGTGTTGGCCCCTCGTCCGCGACCGGAGCGTTCTTTTGAATGTTGGAGGTCACTACCAGCGCCACCACCACAATGATGGCCACGACGGCGGCAACGATGCCCCAACCAATCAGCAGCTTGTTGCGCTTCTCCTTCTTCAGCTGCGCCTCACGGATTTCACGGGCTTTCTCGCGGGCCGCGGCAGTTCGCTCTGACTTGGACTGACGGGGGTCGTTAGCGGGGCTCATTGGTTCCTCGGGTCGATCGGCCGGTGACATCCACTTCGGTGGCAGTTCATCATTTTAGGGGAGAAAACTGGGAACTTGCGCTTTCAACTTTCCTCCCCGCCTCCTAACGGACGAATAGCCCAGAAGATTCCGCCCGGCTAGGGTGGACAAAAGCCATGAGCGAACCCCAGGGGGCACCAATGCAGGCAGCCAAACAGGCCGAACCGGATCCAAAGTCCGAGGGCGCGAGCAAGACCGATCCGAACGCGCAATATGACTTTATGGTGGTCTCCAACCGCATGCCGGTCGACCGCTGTGACCCGGACGAGCCCGGCTGCGAAGGCGGCTGGCGCCGCTCCCCCGGCGGCCTGGTAACTGCCCTTGCGCCGATGATGACGAAGACCGACGGCGCGTGGGTGGGCTGGCACGGCGCCCCGGACGAGCAGCTCCAGCCTTTCAGCCACGGCGGCATCGACCTCGTGCCGGTCCAGCTGAGCACCCAGGACATCGAGTTCTACTACGAGGGCTTCTCCAACGCCACGCTCTGGCCGCTCTACCACGACGTGATCGCGCCGCCGGAGTTCCACCGGACGTGGTGGGACTCCTACCGCAAGGTCAACCGCCGGTTCGCGGACGCCGTCATCCACCACGCCGGCCCCGGCGCCACGGTGTGGGTCCAGGACTACCAGCTCCAGCTCGTGCCGAAGATGCTCCGCGAGGCGCGTGCGGACCTGAAAATCGGCTTCTTCAACCACATTCCCTTTCCGCCGCCGGAGATCTTCGCCCAGCTGCCGTGGCGCCGGGCCATCATCGACGGACTGCTGGGCGCTGACCTGGTCGGCTTCCAGCGCTCCAGCGACGCCGGCAACTTCATGCGCTCCGCCCGCCGTTTCCTCGGGGCCAGCGTCAAGCAGCAGCAAATCCACGTCAAGGGCTCCGACGGGAAAACCACCCATATCGCCCGTGCCCAGGCCTTCCCCATTTCCATCGATGTCAAGCAGATCAGCGAGCTCGCACAGAAACCTGAGATCGTCGAACGGTCCCGGCAGATCCGCCGGGACCTCGGAAACCCGAAGACCATCCTGCTCGGCGTCGACCGGCTCGACTACACCAAGGGCATCCGGCACCGGCTCAAGGCCTACGAGGAACTCCTGGCCGACGGCAAGGTCACCGTGGAAGATGCCGCCCTCATCCAGGTCGCCAGTCCCAGCCGGGAACGGGTGGAGCAGTACCGCCTCCTCCGCGAAGAAGTGGAGGGCACGGTGGGCCACATCAACGGCACGTACGACACCATGCAGAACACCGCCGTGCGCTACCTGAACCACAGCTACCCCGTCGAGGAGATGGTGGCGCTGTACCTGGCAGCGGACGTCATGCTCGTCACCGCCTTGCGGGACGGCATGAACCTCGTGGCCAAGGAATACGTCACGGCCCGCACCAACAACGACGGCGCCCTGGTGCTCAGCGAGTTTGCCGGTGCCGCAGACCAGCTCAAGCAGGCGCTGCTGATGAACCCGCACGACATCGACGGCCTCAAGGACACCATCATGCGGGCCGTCAACATGCAGCCGGCCGAGGCGGGGCGCCGGATGCGTGCGATGCGCAAACAGATCCTCGATCACGACGTCGACCTCTGGTCCTCGGACTTCCTGAGCGCCCTCGAAGAGAAGGTAATCCGCGATGACTCCTGACCCATCCCCCGGGCAGACGCCACTCTCGCTCTCCCCGGAGCTGCTGGAGGCGCTGCGCCGCGTCGCCGGCACCGAACAGCTGCTGGTGGCAATGGATTTTGACGGCACCATGGCACCGCTCGTGGACCACGCCGGCGACGCCCGCGCCCTCCCCCGCTCCGCCGCAGCCTTTGCCGCGCTTGCCGACCTGCCGCGGACGACGACGGCCCTCATCTCCGGGCGGGCGCTGGACAGCCTGCGGGCGGTCGCCTTTCCCCCGGCGAAGACGCTGCTGATCGGAAGCCACGGCGCTGAAGCCTGGCTGGGCCCCGGCTCCGCGAAACTGGAACTCGATGAACCCCGCCGGGCGTTGCTCGCCGAGGTCCGGCAAGAGCTGGAGGGGATCGTCGGGGTAGCTCCGGGCACACTGCTGGAGGACAAGCCGGCCGGCGTCGTCCTCCATACCCGCCTGGCCGAGGACGACGTCGCCGAGGACGCCGTCGCCGCAGCCCGGGCCGTCCTGCAGGACAAGCCCGGCGTTTTCCTCAAGGCCGGCAACCGCGTGCTGGAGACCTCGGTGATCCACGCGTCCAAAGGGGAGGGTGTGACCTTCCTGCGCCAGGCGACCGGTGCGACTGCCACGGTGTTCGCCGGTGACGACACCACGGACGAGGACGCCTTGGCCAGCCTGCTGCCCGGGGACCTCGGCGTGAAAGTGGGCCTGGATTTCACCCAGGCGCAGTTCCGGATCGAAGCCCCTGTCTATGTCTCCGAGCTGCTGGAAGCCCTGCTGAGGGAACGGAAGCGCGCCCTCGGCATGTGAGGGTCAGCGGCACTGCGGGCCCAACGTAAGCCCCATCACGTGTGAAATCGCCAACATTTCGCCCCGTTTACCAAACATCTGACATACTCTTGTTGTGATGTGGCGCACAAGTACCGTGCGGCATCATTGGATACTCCTCGGCTTCGGCCGGGGAGTATGCGCACGACCAGGTGCTGAGAACCGAGTAACAACTGAATTAACAATTGAACAATAAGACCATTCACTACGGATCGTCCGGCACGTACCTGCCGGTGAAGGGATTGATAACTGTGGCTACAGTTACTTTTGACAACGCAACTCGTCTGTACCCGGGCACCGAAAAGCCCGCTGTTGACAAGCTCAACATTGAAATCGCCGATGGCGAATTCCTGGTCCTCGTAGGACCCTCCGGCTGCGGCAAATCGACCTCCCTGCGCATGCTTGCAGGTCTTGAGGACGTCAACTCCGGCCGGATCCTCATTGGCGACCGCGATGTCACCGACATCCCGCCGAAGGACCGCGACATCGCCATGGTGTTCCAGAACTACGCCCTGTACCCGCACATGACGGTCGCAGACAACATGGGCTTTGCTCTGAAGATCGCCGGCGTCAGCAAGGAAGAGCGCGCCGAGCGGGTCCGTGAAGCCGCCAAGCTGCTGGACCTCGAGCCGTACCTGGACCGCAAGCCGAAGGCCCTTTCCGGCGGCCAGCGCCAGCGTGTGGCCATGGGCCGCGCCATCGTGCGTAACCCGCAGGTCTTCCTCATGGATGAGCCGCTGTCCAACCTTGACGCCAAGCTCCGCGTGCAGACCCGCACGCAGATCGCGTCCCTGACCCGCCGCCTGGGCGTCACCACTGTGTACGTGACCCACGACCAGGTCGAGGCCATGACCATGGGCGACCGCGTCGCCGTGCTGAAGGATGGCCTGCTGATGCAGGTTGACACCCCCCGCAACCTGTACGACAAGCCGAAGAACGTCTTCGTGGCCGGCTTCATCGGCTCCCCCGCGATGAATCTGCTGGAACTGCCCGTCGTCGACGGCGGCGTCCAGTTCGGCGGCACCATCTACCCGGTGCCGCACGACGTCCTCGAAGCGGCCACCGGCAAGACGGTCACCCTCGGCTCCCGGCCGGAAGACCTCGAGACGGTGCCTCAGGGTGAAGGCCTGCAGGTGGAGGTCGACGTCGTCGAGGAACTCGGCGCCGACGCCTACGTCTACGGGCACACCATGCTGGACGGCACCAGCCACGACATCGTGGCACGCGTCGACGGCCGCCGCCCGCCGATGAAGGGCGAGACCATCTACGTCCGCCCCCAGTCCGGCCACGTGCACCTGTTCGACACCAAGACGGGCCTGCGCCTGGGCGATTAATCGCCACCGGCACCCTGACCTCGCTCCAGGCAACGCTGCGCAACTGACGGCGGTCCTCCTATGGGAGGGCCGCCGTCAGGCGTTAAATAACCTGTTGGCCGGCGTCCGTTAGGGCAGCGGCGCCCAGTACGGAAGAATTGGCTCATGACCGAGGAATACGCCAGCACCGAGGAAAACAGTGCCCAGTGGCACGACGAACCCACCGACTACGGCCAGATCGGCAAGCTGCCCCGGTTTGAAGCCGCCAGCGCCAATGACAGCAAGGCCCCCATGGCCTCGAGCTCGCTGAGCATTACCGCTGCCGCCACCGAGCCCGAACTCCTGGACCTGCCGTGGCATATCGCCCTCGAGGACTGGCCCGCGGAACACCTCGCCGCTCTCCCTCGCGGCATTTCCCGCCACATTGTGCGGTTCGCCCACCTCGGCGGCTCGGTCATTGCCATCAAGGAAACCTCAGAGCACGTGGCCCGCCACGAGTACCACATGCTCCGCAAGCTTGCCCGGCTGGATGTGCCCTGCGTGGAGCCGGTCGCCGTCATCACCGGCCGCACCACCCCCGATGGGCGGCCGCTGAACCCCGTGCTGGTCACCCGGCACCTGAAGTTCTCGATGCCCTACCGCGCCCTCTTCTCCCAGATGCTGCGCAAGGACACCCTCACCCGCCTGATCGATGCCCAGGCCCTCCTGCTGGTCCGCCTGCACCTGATCGGCTTCTACTGGGGCGACGTATCGCTCTCGAACACCCTGTTCCGGCGCGATGCCGGCGCGTTCGCCGCCTACCTCGTGGACGCCGAAACAGGTGAGCTCTATCCGGACCTCTCCACCGGCCAGCGCGAATACGACCTGGAGATCGCCCGGGTCAACATTGCCGGGGAACTGATGGACCTGCTCGACGGCGGACTCATCGAGGAAAAGGTGGACCCCGTCGCCACCAGCGAACTCATCATGGACAGCTACCGGCGGCTGTGGACCGAGCTGACGGAGAAGGAATCGTTTGAGATCGGCGAACGCTGGCGGGTCGCGGCCCGCATCCGCAAACTCAACGAGCTGGGGTTCGACGTCGAGGAGTACGCGATCAAGACGACGCAGAACGGCTCCACCATCCAGCTCCAGCCCAAGGTGGTGGATGCCGGCCACCACCAGCGCAGGCTGCTGCGCCTGACCGGCCTGGACGTCCAGGAGAACCAGGCCCGCCGGCTCCTGAACGACATGGATTCGTTCCGCGCGGATAACAACCCGGGGATGGATGAGGAATACAGCGCCCACTTGTGGGTCAGCCAGATCTTCGAACCGATTGTCCGTTCCATCCCGCGGGACCTGTCCGGGAAACTGGAACCGGCGGAGGCAGTCCACGAGATCCTGGAGCACCGCTGGTACATGTCCGAAAAGGAGAACCGGCACATTCCGCTGGCCGAGGCCGTGCAGTCCTACATCGACTCCGAGCTCCGCCACCGCCGGGACGAGGCGGCGATCATGCTGAACCCGGACACCGAACTGCTCAAAATTCTTGAGGTGGAAACAGAGGAATCCCGCTACGGCGCGGATGAGTCCGACGACGAATATCCCGACTCGAACGACTGACCGGACCCGTCCGGCGCACCCGTCACCAGTCAGGGGCGGCCGGTCCCGGGCCGGCGCGTCGATCCCGGGCCACGCCGTTGTGGCACAGCTGCGCTAAATCGCCTTGCCGGGGTTCAGGATGCCGGCCGGATCGAACAGTTCCTTGATCCGGCGCTGCAGTTCGCGCACGGGTTCCTTCTGTTCAAGCCCGAGCCAGCGCAGCTTGAACTGGCCGATCCCGTGCTCACCCGTGATGGTGCCGCCCATCGCGAGGGCAACGGTGATGGATTTGTCCAAGGCCGCTCCCAGCCGCTCCATGGCGCCGGCGTCGACGGCTCCGTCCACCCGGTCCACCCAGAAGGTGGGATGCAGGTTCCCGTCGCCGGCGTGCGCCACGACTTTGAGGTTCACCCTGTTCGCCGCCGCCATGGCCTCCAGTTCGGCGACGTAGTCCACCAGCCGGGAGCGCGGGACGGCGACGTCCTCGCCCACGCGGTATTCGTCGTCGACCTCCACGCCGCGGCTGTTGCGCCGCAGTTCCACAAGCTGCTCTGCCTCCGCGCTGGCTTCCATGGTCACCACAGCGCCGCCCGCCACGAGAACGGGCCGGATGGCGGCCGCCTCGGCCGCCGCACCGAACCCGTCGGTCTGGATCAACAGCAGGGACTGTCCCCTGGCGGCGAGGTCCGAGCCGTGCATCTCATCGAGCTGGGCCAGGGTGCCGCTGTCGAGCAGTTCCATGATGGCCGGCTGCACCCGCGCTTTGCCTACAGCGAGGACACCGGCCGCGGCGGTGCGGAAGTCCGGGTAAAAAGCGGCGATCGTGTGCACGTCCTGCGGGAGATACTTGAGCCGGACGGTGACACCGACGACGATTCCCAGCGTCCCCTCGGAGCCGACGAACAGCCCGGTGAGGTCGTAGCCGGCGACGCCCTTGAACGTCTGGTGGCCGGTGTGGATGAGGGAACCATCCGCCAGCACGACGTCGAGTGCCAGCACGGAGTCCCGGGTCACCCCGTATTTGGCGCAGCGCAGGCCGCCGGCGTTGGTGGCAACGTTGCCGCCGATGGTGGACATCCTGTAGCTGGCCGGGTCGGGGGCATACATCAGGCCGTGGGCCGCGGCAGCGGCGTTGAGGTCCGCGTTAATGACCCCGGGTTCGACGACGGCGGTCTCGTCATCAGGATTGAGGTCAAGGATGCGGTTCATCCGTTCCAGGCTCAGCACGATGCAGCCCTTGCTCGCATGGGCGCCGCCGGACACACCGGTCCCGGCGCCGCGGGCCACCAGCGGGACCCCGAGGGCGGCGCAGGCGCGGACGGTGGCCTGGACGTCTTCGACCGATTCGGCCCGGACCACGGCCAGCGGCAGCTGATAGTCCAGCACCGGTGCCTGATCCACGGCATAGACGGCCAGCGTGGGGTCATCCAGGTCGACTTTCGCCGGTCCCAGGACAGAGGTGAGCTCGTCGATGATGCTCATGCGGTCTCCAGTTCGTTGAATCCGGCCTTCAGTCTAAGCCGGGACCGCAGCCGGAGTGCTTAGGGCTGCGTGGTGCCGGGCAGAACCCAGACGGCGGAGGCAGGACCGCGGGTGCAGATCAGGGCGGCTGCATTGGCGCCCTCCGCCGATACCTGCCCGGCGGCGAACGCGGGAGCGTCCGCGAGTGCCCCGAGCTGGGCGCCGGTGAGCATCCCCGCCGGCAGTGCCACATCCGCCGCCGCCCGGGTGACGACGACGAGCACGGAGGTCCCGGCTGTTTCCCGTATAAACACGAGCGCATCGCCCTCGGCGTGCAGCCACCGGATCCCGCCGCCGGTCAGGGCGGGCTGGTCCCGGCGCAACGCAGCGAGGGCAGCGTAGTCGGACCGGAGGTCATCAAGGACCCGGTCCGGATCGTTCCAGGGCATCGGCGTCCGCGAAGCCTCCCCGTTGTCCCCTTTGAGGCCGAATTCATCGCCCGCAAACACCACGGGAACACCGGGCAGCGTGAACATCAGCACGGCCCCGAGCCGCTGCCCGCCGTCGATCATGACGGTGGCGGCCCGCGCCGTGTCGTGGCTGTTCAAGGCGTTCATGTTCTGCTGCCGCACGCCCCAGCTGAAGGCGGCGGCCAGGTCCAGGTGGGTGGCCAGGAAGTCCTCGGCGCCGGTCCGGTTGGGTCCGGCCAAAGGCGTGCCGAAGAAATTGACGTGCGGGGCGTCCCCGGCGAGCCAGGACCAGAGCGGCCGGGTGAAGTTGGAGTACGTCATGGCGCCGTGCCAGTGTTCACCGCTGAAATCCGGCGCAGCGTCGTTGGTGGCCTCGGCCAGGAGCGCCGCCTCGGGGTTGATCTCGCGGACCCGGCCGGCGATCAACCGGGCGACGTCCTGGTTGAGGTCCGTGGCCCCGAGCCGTCCGGTCATGTTGCCGACATCAATCCGCCAGCCGTCCAGGCTGAACGGCGGCTTGAGCCAACGGGCCACGGGCGAGTCCTCTGACAGGACGAACCTCTGCTGGAGCCCTTCCGATGACCAGTTGAGTTTGGGCAGCGAGGACACGCCGTACCAGGCCTCGTATTCGCTGTGGTCCCCGTTGAAGTAGTAGTAGCCCGCTTCCGCGGCGTCCGGTTCCGCGAGGGCCCGCCGAAACCATTCGTGGGCGTCGCCGGAGTGATTGGCGGTGAGGTCGCCCATGACCTTCAAACCGCGGGAGTGGGCGGCCTCCACCAGCTCCACGAGGGCTTGGTCCCCGCCGAGGAGCGGATCCACGGACGAAAAGGTTGAGGCGTCATAGCGGTGGTTGGAGCGTGCGGGGAAGAACGGCGTCAGGTAGATGACGTCCGCGCCGAGCTCCTGGATGTGGTCGAGTCTTTCGGTGATGCCGGCGAGGTCTCCGCCGTAGAACTGGTACGGGGTGTCCGGGCCTGTCCCCTGCACCGGGGTGGCGTCCCAGCTGCAGGGGACAGCCCAATCGGGGACGTGTTGCGCCGCGGCCGGGCCCTCCGCAGGCGCGGCAGATCGGGCAAAGCGGTCCGGGAAGATCTGGTACATCGTGCCGGTGCGGAGCCACTGCGGCGCTGCCGGGAACGCGGTGAGGCGGAAGTCCGCATAGTCGGAGACGTCCCGGCTGAATAGACCCTGCGCGTTCAGGCTCCAGTAGCGTTCCCCGGCCTCCAGCAGGAACCGGTACCGGGCCACCGGGTTGGTGACGGTCATGGGCGCCTCCCACCAGGCCCAGCCGTCGGCCTCGCCCGAAGCTGCGCAGGGCTCATAGCGGGGCTCACCGTCGTGGATCGAGCGGAGCCAGACCCTGGTGGCCCGTCCCCACCCGGCAGGAACCCGGACCCGCAGCAGGGCCTCGTCGCCGAGCGCCACCTGCTGCGGGGCGTACAGGCCGGAGCCGTCGTGGTGCGGCAGCAACCCGGCCCTCCCCTGCCTGGTCATGCCTAGCCCTTCACCGAGCCCTGGGTGAGGCCGCTGACGATGTAGCGCTGCAGGAAGAGGAACAGCGCCATCACCGGCACGGCCGCGACGACGGCGCCGGCGGCGAAAACGCCCCAGTTCTCGGACCGCTGCTGCGCGACGAAGGAATACAGGCCCACCGCGAGGGTCTGGCTGTCCGGATCCGTGAGCACCACGCTGGCGATCACAAATTCACCGGAAATGCCGATGAAGGACAGCAGTCCCACGACGGCCAGGATCGGGGTGACGAGGCGCATGATGATGCCGAAGAAGATCTGCGTGTGGCTGGCGCCGTCGATCTTGGCCGCCTCGTCGAGGGACTGCGGCACGGTGTTGAAGAAGCCGTACATCAGGTAGGTGTTCACGCCCAGGGCGCCGCCGAGGTAGACCATGATCAGGCCCAGCTGGCTGCCGAGCCCGAGCGCCGGGATGACCTCGGAGATGCCGCTGAGCAGTAGGAAGATCGCGACGACGGCGAGCAGTTGCGGGAACATCTGCAGCAGCAGCAGGCTCAGCAGGCCGATCCGGCGGCCTTTGAAGCGCATCCGGGAGAACGCATACGCGGCCATGGCGCCGAGGAAGACCGTGGCCACTGACGTCACGACGCCCACCACCATGGTGTTCACGAACCAGCGGGCGTAGGGCCGCGCAGGGTTGTTGAACAGTTCGACGAAGTTGCCGACGTCGATCCGGCTGAACAGCGCGTTGGAGCCCACCAGCGTGCCCGTGGAATTGAATGCCGCGGACAGGACGTACAGCAGCGGGAAGATCGCGAAGATCGTCACGGCGATGCCGACGAGGTGCCGCCAGCCCTTGTCCTTGAACCAAACACCGAAGGGGCGCCGGCGTTGCAGCCCGCGGAGATGCTCGACGTCGGTGGTGCTGGACGCCGGTGCGCCATCGACGCCGGCGGGAGCCGCCGACGCGCTGGCGGTACTTACTGACCCGTTCATGAGTTCACTTCCTCGAGTGCCTTGGTCTGCTTGAAGCTGATGGCCGACACGGTGGCCACGATGATGAAGATGATGATTGCCAGGGCGCTGGCGAGGCCATAGTCACGCCCCGTCCCCTGCCCGAAGGCCACCTTGTAGACGAGGGTGATCAGGATGTCCGTGGCTCCAATGTCCCGGTCTGTGTCCGCGAACCGCGGGCCGCCGCCGGTGAGCATGAAGATCACGTTGAAGTTGTTGAAGTTGAACGCGAACGAGGAGATCAGCAAAGGAGCGATGGAGACCAGCAGCAGCGGCAGTTTGATGGAGCGGAACACACGCCAGGGGCCGGCCCCGTCCATCCGGGCAGCCTCGTCCAGCTCTGCCGGCAGTGACTGCAGGGCGCCGGTGCAGACGAGGAACATATAGGGGAAGCCGAGCCAGAGGTTGACCACGAGGACGCTGATTTTGGCCAGGACCGGGTCCGTGAGCCAGCCGATCGTGGCGCCGCCCAGCAGGGTCTGGTTGAGCCAGCCGAACTGCGGGTTCAGGATGCCGGACCACACCAGTCCGGACAGGAACGCCGGGAACGCGTACGGCAGGATCATGAGGATGCGGTAGACCTTCTTGCCGCGCAGGTCCTCGCGGTTGAAGGTCATGGCGAGGAACATGCCCATCACAAAGGTCAGCGCCACCGAGGCCACGGCGAAGGTGAAGGTCCAGAGGATGACGCCCAGCAGCGGCCCGCGCAGGCTGGGATCGGTAAAGGCGCGCACGAAGTTGTCCATGCCGACGTCGATCTTCCACCCGGTGGTAAGAGTCTCGCCGTTGCTGGCCCCGAAGGCACCCTCGCCGTTGTCCCGGTAGACCGCGCCGGTGTCGGTGTCGGTGAAGGTGTCGGCCGCCGCGTCATAGGTCAGGGCCGGTTTGAACTGGTAGGCGTTGCTCCCGTCGGCGGTCCGCAGGGTGCCGTCGGCGGGGTCGGAGGAGACGGGAACGGTGATGCCCAGGATCTGTTGCTGGTTGGCCACGATCTCCTGGAAGTTCAGGGTGCGGTATCCGTCCAGGGCGTTCGCCTTGCCGGTGGAGTCCTTGCCAGCGCCGGAGACGGCGTCGAGCGGCTCCTCAGTGCTGCCAAACGCGATTTTGCCGTCCGGGGCGGTGAAAAGCAGGTGGAAGGTGTTGCCCTTTTCGAGGACGGCGACCTTGTACGCCGGCGAGTCGGGCACACGCTTCTGCGCAGTGAGCTGGATGGCGGCGATCGCGTCGTCTTTGGTGCTGTTGTGCCCGTCACCGTAGTTGGTGAAGGCGATGTAGCCGCTGAAAATGACCACAAAGACCTGGAAGACCAGCAGGAACAGCACACCGGGGGCCAGGTACTTTGCGGGGAGGCCGCCCTTTCGCAGGTAGATCCAGTTGATCGCCAGGACGACGGCGGAGGAGACGGCCAGCGCACCCCACGACTGGCGGAGGAAAAGCATCATCAGGACGTAGACGGCCAGTGCGTCCACGAGGCCCAGCAACACGATCTTTGCGACGGTGCCCTTGGTGGTGTCCGGGCCGAAGCGGCGGCGCTTGCCCGGGCGGCCCGGTCGCCCGGGAGAGCCGTCCGGGCCCGTTGCGGCGGCGGAGGTCCCGGCCTGGTGGAGTTCGGTTTCTGTCATGGCTGTCTACAGTCCTAGGGAGAAGCTGGTGGTGGTGCAGGAACGGGCCGGGCGGCATGGCTGCCGCCCGGCCCGGTGCTTGCGGTCCGTGACGCTCTCCGGAGTCTCGGAGTCTCGGAGTCTCGGAGTGTCGGAGTCTCGGAGTGTCAGGGGCCGGAGCGGGGACTAACCCGCGATTTTGGCCTTGATGCTGGCGGCCATCTTGGCCCAGTCTGCGGCCGGGTCGCCCTGGCCCTTGATCAGGGCCAGCTCGGTGGCTCCCCAGTCAGCCCAGACCGCGCTCATTTCCGGGATCGCCGGCATCGGGACCCCGGTGGCGCCGATCTTGCCGAAGGCTGCCACGATGGGATCGCTGGCGGCCTTCTCGAAGGATGACTTCAGCGCCGGCGGACGGCCGCCGGCCTTGTACATGGAGTCCTGGGCTGCCTCGGAGGTCAGGTAGTTGGTCACGAACTCGTTGGTGGCCAGGGCATTGGCGCTCTTGGCGCTGATGAAGAAGCCGTTCACGCCGACGAACGGCTGGGCCGGCTTGTCACCGGCGGCCGGCAGCGCGTCCACAGCGAACTTGATGCCCTTCTTCTGCACGTCCGGAACGTTCCACGGGCCCGTCAGGTAGTACGGGGACTCGCCGGCCAGGAACTTCTCCTTGGCGATGTCACCGGTGATGTTGGAGTTGATGATCTTCTCGCCGGCATCGCCCCACGCGGCCAGTTTCTTGGCGAACTCAACACCGGCGGCGTCGCCGATCAGGAGCTGCTTGGGATCATAACCGCCGTCGGCGGCCAGGCCGAAGACCTGCGAACCCATGGAGGCCTGCAGCGGGTACAGGTGGTAGGGATCGCCCTGCTTGGGATCCATGCCGACCAGGAACGGGAACTGCGCCTTGCCGTCGGCGACGGCCTTTTTGCCGTTGGAGATGACCTCGTCGAAGGTCTTGGCGGCCGCGGGCACCATGTCGGTGTTGCGCAGCAGCGCGACGTTCTCGATCGCGTACGGGACACCGTAGACGGACCCGTTGAAGGTCATGGCCTTGACGGCGGAGTCCTGGAAACCGGATTTCTTGTCGCCGAGTTCAACCGGGGCAATGACACCGTTCTGGACAAACTTGCCTAGCCAGTCGTGCGGGCCGACGATCAGGTCCGGGCCCTTGCCCGTGGGGACCTGGGTGATGAAGTCGTCGCGGACTGCGGCGAAGTCCTTGACCACGAGCTTGACTTCGATGCCGGTGTCAGCCTGGAACTTGGCGGTGATGTCCTTTAGCGCGGGTGAGCGCTCGGCATCGACCCACATGGTGATGGTGCTGGCCCCGGAGGCCTTGAGGTCCGGTTTGGCCGTCGCGGTTGCCGGGGCGGTGGCTGCAGCGCCGCCGCAGGCGCTCAGTGCCAGCGCGGCAACTACGGAGATTGCGCCGGCCGTGAAGACCCGGCGGCTGGTCCCGGTTGTGAGGGTGTTCTGCACCTTCATTGGTGTCCCTTTCATGAATCCTGCATCCACGCAGAAGACCCCGTCGGAAAGCTCAGGTGAAGAGTCCGGGGCCCGGTGGCATCGTCGGTGATGTGGCTCACAGCTGCAAGCGCTTCCAAAGTACACGGTGATCATGACTTTGAAAAGTCACACTACCGGCGGGTAACGTCTGCGGCCGAATCGAACCGGGATAGCCGCGGCACCCGCGCCCAGCCGCCGTTCAGTGACCTGACGGGGGCCCTGGCCAGAGGGCGCTCTCCTGCAGGCGCCGAACGACGCGCGAAGTTTGCGGCTGGAAGCGTTTTCAATTCGGCCGGTTCGGCTCTATCATTACCGGCATGTCCGTTGACTCAGCATTTACCGTCCCCGCCGAACTGGCCGGAACCCTGACCAGCCCCCTGACCAGCCCCCTGACGCCGGTGCACCCTGCAGACCATCTCCCCGGCTGGTGGCGCTCGGCCGTCATCTACCAGGTGTACCCGCGTTCGTTCCGCGACCTCAACGGCGACGGCATCGGCGATCTCGCCGGGATCACCGCCGAGCTCCCGAAGCTGGCCGACCTGGACATCGACGCCGTCTGGCTCTCCCCGTTCTACCGTTCACCGCAGCGCGACGCCGGCTACGACGTCAGTGACTACTGCGACGTCGACCCCCTGTTCGGCACGCTGGCGGACTTCGACACCATGATGGCCGAGGCCACGCGTCTAGGCCTGCGGCTGATCGTCGATCTCGTGCCCAACCACTGCTCGGACCAGCACGTCGCCTTCCAGGCCGCCCTGGCCGCGTCCGCCGGCAGCCCCGAACGGGACATGTTCATCTTCCGCGACGGCCGGGGACCGTTCGGCGAGGAGCCGCCGAACAACTGGGAGTCCCATTTCGGCGGGCCGGCCTGGACCCGGATCACCGAGCCGGACGGCACCTGGGGACAGTGGTACCTGCACCTGTTCGACACCTCGCAGCCGGACTTCAACTGGGACAATGACGCCGTGCACGAGGAATTCGAACGGGTCCTGCGGTTCTGGCTGGACCGCGGCGTCTCCGGCTTCCGGGTGGACGTGGCCCATGCCCTGGTCAAGGCACCGGGGCTGCCCGAATGGGGCGGCCGCGCCGACGGCAACAGCTGCGACGGGTTCCCCGGCCACGACGCGCCGATGTTCGGCCAGCCCGCCCTGCATGAGATCTACCGCAAGTGGCGGCGGATCCTGGCCGAATACGGCCCGGACCGCATCCTCTGCGCCGAAGCGAACGTGGATCCGCTCCCCCGCCTGGCCGACTGGGTCCGGCCGGACGAAATGCACCAGGCCTTCAACTTCCCGTACCTGCACACCGGCCTGGACGTCCACCGCATGCGCGGCGTCATCACGGAGTCCCTGACGGCGCTCGACTCCGTCGGGGCCCCCAGCACCTGGGTGCTCTCCAACCACGACGTGGTGCGGCACGCCACCCGCTTCGGCTACGACGGCCACACACCGCGCGACGGCGACGGGATCGGCAGCTTCGATCCGCAGCCGGACGAGGCCCTGGGTCGTTCCCGGGCCGCGGCCGCCTCCATGTTCATGCTCGGGCTGCCCGGCGGCGCCTACCTGTACCAGGGCGAAGAGCTCGGTCTGCCGGACGGCATCGACATCCCGGACCACCAGCGGCAGGACCCCACGTTCGCCCGCACCGGCGGCGAACGCCTGGGCCGCGACGGCTGCCGCGTGCCGCTGCCGTGGCGTGCAGGCGAGATCCATGCCGGGTTCGGGGACGGCGCGGCACCATGGCTCCCCCAGCCGGCGAGCTTCGCGGGACTGGCTCGTGACACCCAGGCCGCCTCACCGTCGTCGCACCTCAATCTCTACCGGCGCATGCTGGCCGCGCGGCGGGAGCTGGGACTCGGACAGGGGTCGCTGGCCTGGGCGGAGGACTGGTGCACCGACACCTGCCTGGCCTATGTCAACGGAACCACTCTGGTGCTGCTCAATGCGGGGCCGGAACCCGTTGAACTGCCCGCCGGCCAGATCCTGCTGCGCAGCTCGCAGGGCTTCCCGGCGGACGGATCCCAGCCAGCTGAACTGCCCGGCTCCGGGCATCGGTTAGGCTCAGGAGAAACTGTTTGGCTGGAAATCTACATCGAGGACGCGGAGAGCTAAGAATGCCCGGCATCAAGGACGTCGCGGAGCGCGCTGGCCTCTCCATAGCCACCGTTTCGCGGGCCTTGAGCGGCAAAGGCAATGTCTCGGCACGCAGCCGTGAACTCGCCCAGGCTGCCGCAGCCGAGCTCGGTTTTGTCCTCTCCTACCACGCCTCCAGCCTCGCGTCCGGGCGGAACCACAACGTCGGCGTCGTGGTTCCGTCCGTGCACCGGTGGTACTTCTCCTCGGTGGTGGAGGGCGTCTCTGCAACCCTCCTGGACGCAGGCTACGATCTCACGCTGTACAACGTGAGCGGGGGGCAGGAACGCCGGCACAGCGTGCTCAACGACTTCCTGCTGCGCAAACGGGTGGATGCGGTAATTGCCGTGTCGCTGGAACTCAGCGGGGCCGAAATCCAGCAGCTGCTCGCGATCCACCGGCCCATCGTCGGGATCGGCGGCCCGCTGCCCGGGGCCTCGACCATCCGCATCGACGATTCGGGCATCGCCCGGGCCGCGGCCCGCCACCTCATCCAGCTGGGCCACAGCAAGATCGCCCACATGACCGGCGACGCCGCCTACGAGCAGGACTTCCGCCTGCCCGGTACCCGCCAGGCCGGTTTCAAGAGGGCCATGAATGACGCGGGACTGGCAATCCGACCCGAGTGGCAAGTCTCCGCCGACTTCACCATCCAGGGAGCCTACGCCAGCGCCCGGCAGCTGCTTGGTGGTTCCGCGGACCGGCCGACGGCAGTGTTCGCGGCGTCGGATGAAATGGCGATCGGTACCATCCTGGCTGCCCGCGACTTTGGACTGACTGTCCCCCATGACCTCTCAGTGATCGGCATTGACGGTCACGAACTGGGCGAAGTCTTCGGACTGACCACCATCGATCAGGACGCGCGCGGCCAGGGTGCCCTGGCGGTCCGCCGCCTCCTGCACGGGCTCGACGGTGTGGGGGACACCGAGGCAGCCGACACGCAGTACCCGACGCGCTTCGTGATCCGGTCGAGTACGGCCATTCCACCGGTGGATATGGTGCTGCCGCGCTGAACCTGCGGCTTTCGCGCCCCGCCGCCGCGTTCCTGCCCGGTTCCCGGCCCGACCCCTGGGGCTGAAACGCCGGGACTCCGGGCGAACTCTCGGGTGCCAGGCACCGGCCTTCTGAGCAACTGGGCAGGAACGCTCCCGAGCGGTCGAAAGTCCGGGGACACTCAGACGCCGGCGCCACCCATGAAACGGACGAAGCGGTCCAGCACTCCGGGCCAGGCGGCGGCGTATCCGGCCCGCGTCTCGGCGGGGTCTTCCGCGCCTTCCCAGCCGCTGTGGACCAGGCGGAGCTCTGTACTGTCCTCAACGGCCCGGAACGCGACCCGCAGCTCTGTGGACCACACGGCGGAGGATCCGGGGTGCCAGCTCGCATGGAAGGACAGCGGCGGCTGCCAGTCATCGATGGACCCCCAGATGGCCGTCCTGCCGTCGTCAGAGGTCTCCAGGACGAGGTTCTCCTCGAATTCCACGTAGGAGCCTGCGCCGAAGACGCCATGCTCCGCCAGCGGCCACCAGAGGTGGGTGTGTTCGGTGAAACCGACAAAGGCCCGAGCCACAGCGCCCGGGACCATAACGGTGTAGACGACGGGGTCGAGCCCGTCCGCCGCGGCTGGCTCCGGCGTGCCGGCAGCGTCAGAGGCGGCGTGGCTGAAGAGGTTGTCCATGGGCATCAACTCTACCCGCGGCCCCGGCCCGCCCCGGTGCACCCGCGGCTGCCCGGGGAGGGTGCGCCCCTGTCGGGGTTCCGGCCTGCCGTGTGGCCTGGGGACCCTGGTGCGTCGGGGTGTTCTTGTCGGGGTGCCGTTTGGTTTTGGGGGTTAAATGCGGGAGAGCCCCTGACCTGGTGGTTAGGGGCTCTCGACCGTTTAATGGTGTTCCGGCGGTGACCTACTCTCCCACACCCTCCCGGGTGCAGTACCATCGGCGCTGTGGGTCTTAGCTTCCGGGTTCGGAATGGGACCGGGCGTTTCCCCCACGCTATGACCGCCGTAACTTTTTCTCCGCACCGTACCAGGGGCCCCGTGGGGGGGGTGGTGGTGGGAAACTTTTGGTTACAACTGTGGTGTTGTTATTTTGTTGTGTTCGCAAGCAACGGGTTTGTTGGTTGGGAACCACATAGTGGACGCGTGCAGTCTTGTTATCTTTGTACCTCCCGGTGGTGCAAACGCTTTTGAATCGTTTGCCCGGGTGGTGTGTGGTGTAAGTTATCGGCCTATTAGTACCGGTCAGCTTCACGAGTCGTTAGTCCTCGCTTCCACATCCGGCCTATCAACCCAGTGGTCTGGCTGGGGGCCTCTCACACACAAGGTGTATGGAAATCTCATCTCGAAGCGAGCTTCCCGCTTAGATGCTTTCAGCGGTTATCCCATCCGAACGTAGCTAATCAGCGGTGCACTTGGCAGTACAACTGACACACCAGAGGTTCGTCCGTCCCGGTCCTCTCGTACTAAGGACAGCCCTTCTCAAATTTCCTGCGCGCGCAGCGGATAGGGACCGAACTGTCTCACGACGTTCTAAACCCAGCTCGCGTACCGCTTTAATGGGCGAACAGCCCAACCCTTGGGACCTACTCCAGCCCCAGGATGCGACGAGCCGACATCGAGGTGCCAAACCATGCCGTCGATATGGACTCTTGGGCAAGATCAGCCTGTTATCCCCGAGGTACCTTTTATCCGTTGAGCGACGGCCATTCCACAATGTACCGCCGGATCACTAGTCCCGACTTTCGTCCCTGCTCGAGATGTCTCTCTCACAGTCAAGCTCCCTTGTGCACTTACACTCGACACCTGATTGCCAACCAGGCTGAGGGAACCTTTGGGCGCCTCCGTTACTTTTTAGGAGGCAACCGCCCCAGTTAAACTACCCATCAGGCACTGTCCCTGACCCGGATTACGGGCCGAAGTTAGATGTCCAAAGTGACCAGAGTGGTATTTCAACGATGACTCCACCCGAACTGGCGTCCGGGTTTCAACGTCTCCCACCTATCCTACACAAGCCACTCCGAACACCAATACCAAACTATAGTAAAGGTCTCGGGGTCTTTCCGTCCTGCTGCGCGTAACGAGCATCTTTACTCGTACTGCAATTTCGCCGAGTTTATGGTTGAGACAGCGGGGAAGTCGTTACTCCATTCGTGCAGGTCGGAACTTACCCGACAAGGAATTTCGCTACCTTAGGATGGTTATAGTTACCACCGCCGTTTACTGGGGCTTGAATTCTCAGCTTCGCCTTGCGGCTAACCGGTCCTCTTAACCTTCCAGCACCGGGCAGGAGTCAGTCCGTATACATCGTCTTGCGACTTCGCACGGACCTGTGTTTTTAGTAAACAGTCGCTTCCCCCTGGTCTCTGCGGCCCCTGCACGCTCCGGACAGCTGGTGTCCATCACGATGGGGGCCCCCCTTCTCCCGAAGTTACGGGGGCATTTTGCCGAGTTCCTTAACCATAATTCTCTCGATCGCCTTAGTATTCTCTACCTGATCACCTGTGTCGGTTTGGGGTACGGGCGGCTAAAACCTCGCGTCGATGCTTTTCTCGGCAGCATAGGATCACCAAATCCCCCCTTGACGGGGGTCCCATCGGGTCTCAGGCATCATGAACAGCGGATTTGCCTACCGTTCGCCCTACATCCTTAGACCGGGACAACCATCGCCCGGCTTGGCTACCTTCCTGCGTCACACCTGTTAATACGCTTGCCTCCCAGGATCAGGTCCCGCGCTCCACCAAAACCCTCACACCACAAGGGCGATCGGGCAGGTCTCGGGCAGTTAGTATCCCCTGTTCAACATGGACGGTTTTTCGCCGGTACGGGAATATCAACCCGTTGTCCATCGACTACGCCTGTCGGCCTCGCCTTAGGTCCCGACTTACCCAGGGCAGATTAGCTTGACCCTGGAACCCTTGATCATTCGGCGGACGGGTTTCTCACCCGTCTTTCGCTACTCATGCCTGCATTCTCACTCGTGTAGGCTCCACCGCTGGTTTACACCGCGACTTCACTGCCCACACGACGCTCCCCTACCACTCCAGACGCCTGAACCACAAGGGCTTGGCTACTATCTGAAATCCACAACTTCGGCGGTGTACTTGAGCCCCGCTACATTGTCGGCGCGGAATCACTTGACCAGTGAGCTATTACGCACTCTTTTAAGGATGGCTGCTTCTAAGCCAACCTCCTGGTTGTCTTCGCAACTCCACATCCTTTCCCACTTAGCACACGCTTAGGGGCCTTAGTTGGTGGTCTGGGCTGTTTCCCTCTCGACTATGAAGCTTATCCCCCACAGTCTCACTGCTGCGCTCTCACTTACCGGCATTCGGAGTTTGGCTGACGTCAGTAACCTTGTAGGGCCCATTAGCCATCCAGTAGCTCTACCTCCGGTAAGAAACACGCAACGCTGCACCTAAATGCATTTCGGGGAGAACCAGCTATCACGAAGTTTGATTGGCCTTTCACCCCTACCCACAGCTCATCCCCTCCATTTTCAACTGAAGTGGGTTCGGTCCTCCACGACGTCTTACCGTCGCTTCAACCTGGCCATGGGTAGATCACTTCGCTTCGGGTCTAGATCACGCCACTGCAACGCCCTATTCAGACTCGCTTTCGCTACGGCTTCCCCACACGGGTTAACCTCGCGACGTAACACTAACTCGCAGGCTCATTCTTCAAAAGGCACGCCGTCACAGCTACAAGGCTGCTCCGACGGATTGTAAGCACACGGTTTCAGGTACTGTTTCACTCCCCTCCCGGGGTACTTTTCACCTTTCCCTCACGGTACTGGTCCGCTATCGGTCATTAGGGAGTATTTAGGCTTATCAGGTGGTCCTGACAGATTCGCACGGGATTTCTCGGGCCCCGTGCTACTTGGGATACTCCCCGGGCGGTACACAACATTTCGGTTACGGGGCTCACACCCTCTCTGGCCGGCCTTTCAAGACCGTTCACCTATGCCTGCACTACACACCCCACTGTCCCGGCAGAGACAGAATGGGAAGTCCCACAACCCCGACCATGCAACGCCCGCCGGCTATCACACATGGAACGGTTTAGCCTGATCCGCGTTCGCTCGCCACTACTGACGGAATCACTATTGTTTTCTCTTCCTGCGGGTACTGAGATGTTTCACTTCCCCGCGTTCCCTCCACGCACCCTATGTGTTCAGATGCGGGTCACCAGGTGACTCGCGCCCCTGGCGGGGTTTCCCCATTCGGACACCCTGGGATCACAGTCCGGTTATCGACTCCCCCAGGCTTATCGCAGATTCCTACGTCCTTCTTCGGCTCCTAATGCCAAGGCATCCACCGTGTGCTCTTAAAAACTTGACCACAAAAGATCAAAAACGCTAATTTTCGAGAGAACCACGAAAACCAGCCACACCCAACAACACCCCCACAAAGGGAATGCCACCACGCGCAGCCAGATCCAGGTTCATATTCTTGGAAATTGCTTCTTTATAAAAGATGCTCGCGTCCACTATGTAGTTCTCAAACAACAACCCCAAACCACACACCCCACACGCACCCCCGCAAAAGGGGCGACACCGTGTGCTCGCTGCAGCCAGGAAACCAGAAACACAAGTCCCGGCAGAACAACAACCCCAAAAGGCCATCCCCCCACCGGTCCTGTTGCCTCAGGACCCAACAGTGTGCCAAACACTAAACCACCAGCACCCCCCGCACACCGTTCCAGGAACCACACAAGTGCAGAACCGTACTAAGTGCCGCAGGAAAAACCAGCGGCCGCTATTTGTTGATATTCCACCCGTGAGCACCCGCCGCAGAACTTACGTCTGCGCAACGGGCGTACTCCTGACAACCCCTCCACACTCACATACATGAGGCAAGGTGGCTGTAGGTGCTCCTTAGAAAGGAGGTGATCCAGCCGCACCTTCCGGTACGGCTACCTTGTTACGACTTAGTCCCAATCGCCAGTCCCACCTTCGACAGCTCCCTCCCACAAGGGGTTAGGCCACCGGCTTCGGGTGTTACCAACTTTCGTGACTTGACGGGCGGTGTGTACAAGGCCCGGGAACGTATTCACCGCAGCGTTGCTGATCTGCGATTACTAGCGACTCCGACTTCATGGGGTCGAGTTGCAGACCCCAATCCGAACTGAGACCGGCTTTTTGGGATTAGCTCCACCTCACAGTATCGCAACCCTTTGTACCGGCCATTGTAGCATGCGTGAAGCCCAAGACATAAGGGGCATGATGATTTGACGTCGTCCCCACCTTCCTCCGAGTTGACCCCGGCAGTCTCCTATGAGTCCCCGCCATAACGCGCTGGCAACATAGAACGAGGGTTGCGCTCGTTGCGGGACTTAACCCAACATCTCACGACACGAGCTGACGACAACCATGCACCACCTGTAAACCGACCGCAAGCGGGGCACCTGTTTCCAGGTATTACCGGTTCATGTCAAGCCTTGGTAAGGTTCTTCGCGTTGCATCGAATTAATCCGCATGCTCCGCCGCTTGTGCGGGCCCCCGTCAATTCCTTTGAGTTTTAGCCTTGCGGCCGTACTCCCCAGGCGGGGCACTTAATGCGTTAGCTACGGCGCGGAAAACGTGGAATGTCCCCCACACCTAGTGCCCAACGTTTACGGCATGGACTACCAGGGTATCTAATCCTGTTCGCTCCCCATGCTTTCGCTCCTCAGCGTCAGTTAATGCCCAGAGACCTGCCTTCGCCATCGGTGTTCCTCCTGATATCTGCGCATTTCACCGCTACACCAGGAATTCCAGTCTCCCCTACATCACTCTAGTCTGCCCGTACCCACCGCAGATCCGGAGTTGAGCCCCGGACTTTCACGGCAGACGCGACAAACCGCCTACGAGCTCTTTACGCCCAATAATTCCGGATAACGCTTGCGCCCTACGTATTACCGCGGCTGCTGGCACGTAGTTAGCCGGCGCTTCTTCTGCAGGTACCGTCACTTTCGCTTCTTCCCTACTGAAAGAGGTTTACAACCCGAAGGCCGTCATCCCTCACGCGGCGTCGCTGCATCAGGCTTTCGCCCATTGTGCAATATTCCCCACTGCTGCCTCCCGTAGGAGTCTGGGCCGTGTCTCAGTCCCAGTGTGGCCGGTCACCCTCTCAGGCCGGCTACCCGTCGTCGCCTTGGTGAGCCATTACCTCACCAACAAGCTGATAGGCCGCGAGTCCATCCAAAACCACAAAAAAGCTTTCCACCCCCCACCATGCGATGAGGAGTCATATCCGGTATTAGACCCAGTTTCCCAGGCTTATCCCAGAGTTAAGGGCAGGTTACTCACGTGTTACTCACCCGTTCGCCACTAATCCACCAGCAAGCTGGCATCATCGTTCGACTTGCATGTGTTAAGCACGCCGCCAGCGTTCATCCTGAGCCAGGATCAAACTCTCCGTTGAAGTAAAACAGACACAACCAACACCCCCGGGAAAACGGGACGCGCCAGCTGCACAAAATTTGAAACCAGCTGTAAAAACCAGACCACACCACGGGGTGGCGCAATCCAGTCAATTCAACCAATTCAATACAATAAATTGGTATCAACAAACTTGGCACACTATTGAGTTCTCAAACAACAGACACACCCGGCACCACCACAACCACAGGCCATGGATCGCTCCGGAGCAACTTCCCAAACTTACCGGGCTGCTTCACCGTTGTCAATTTGCCGTCCAGGTCCAGTCTGGCCGTGAGGCTTCGTGGTCTTGGTGGCGGATCAACTCCGGGGAGCAGCGCGGAAATAAACTCTACCACCAGTTTGCCGCGCTGACAAAAGGGCCGCACGGCGGCCCGCTGCAGGGTACGAAAAAGCCCGGGATCACGGGGATCCCGGGCTTCGCCGCCGGACCCTGCCGACGGGCGGTCAGCAGGCCGGTTCCGGTGTCAGTCCACCGGCTTGAAGTACGCGGCGCCCAGGGGCGGCAGCGTGACGGTGAGGGTGGCCGGCTGGCTGTCGATGGCGACGTCCGCGGCCGTCAGGGCTCCGGCGTTCAGGACACCGGACCCGCCGTAGGTGTCCGCGTCGGTGTTCAGCACTTCGCGCCACTCCCCCGCAGCGGGCACCCCGAGCTGGAAGTCCGCATGCGGTGCGCCGGAGAAGTTGAAGGCGCAGACCAGGGGGTTGCCTGCGGCGTCCCGGCGGATGAATGTCAGGACGTTGCGGTTGGCGTCACCGCCATTGATCCACTGGAATCCGGCCGGATCGTTGTCCTGTTCGTACAGGGCCGGAGTGGAGCTGTACAGCTCGTTGAGGTCCTTGGTGAGCAGCTGCATCCCTCGGTGCGCCGGGTTTTCGGCCAGCCACCAGTCCAGTCCATACTGTTCGGACCATTCCGATTCCTGGCCGAATTCGGTGCCCATGAAAATCAGTTGCTTGCCCGGGTGCGCCCACTGGTAGCCCAGGAAGGCGCGCAGGTTCGCCAGTTGCTGCCAGCGGTCCCCCGGCATCTTGCGCAGCATGGAACCCTTGCCATGCACAACCTCGTCGTGGCTGATCGGCAGCAGGAAGTTCTCGGTGTAGTGGTACACCATGGAGAAGGTGACGGTGCCGTGGTGCCAGCGGCGGTTGAAGGGCTCCTCCGCCAGGTACTTGAGGGAGTCGTGCATCCAGCCCATGTTCCATTTGATGCCGAAGCCCAGGCCGCCCTGGCTCGTGGGGGCGGTGACGCCCGGGAACGCCGTGGACTCCTCGGCGATCATGACCGCGCCGGGGTGCGTCTTGTAGACCGTGGCGTTGACTTCCTGCAGGAAGGAGATGGCTTCGAGGTTCTCGCGTCCGCCGAAGCGGTTCGGTTTCCACTGGCCTTCCTCGCGGGAGTAGTCCAGATAGAGCATCGAGGCGACGGCGTCCACGCGCAGCCCGTCGATGTGGAATTCGTCCAGCCAGTAGAGGGCGTTCGCGACGAGGAAGTTACGGACTTCGCTGCGGCCGTAGTCGAAGATCAACGTTCCCCAATCGGGGTGTTCGCCGAGGTGCGGGTCGGAGTGCTCGTACAGGGCTTCCCCGTCGAACCGGGCCAGGGCCCACTCGTCCTTGGGGAAGTGCGCCGGAACCCAGTCCAGGAGCACGCCGATGCCGGCCTGGTGCAGTTCGTCCACCAGGTGCCGGAACTCGTCGGGGTGGCCGAAGCGGGACGTCGGGGCGAAGTAGGACGTGACCTGGTAGCCCCAGGACCCGCCGAACGGGTGCTCCGCCACCGGCATGAATTCCACGTGGGTGAAGCCGAGCCACTTGACGTACTCGACCAGTTCCTTGGCGAGTTCCCGGTAGCTGAGCCCGACCCGCCAGGAGCCAAGGTGCACTTCGTACACACTCATGGGCGAGTTGTGCGGATCCCGTCCGGCCCGGCTTTCCATCCACTCCGCATCCTTGAACGCGTAAGCGGACTCCACGACGCGCGACGCCGTCAGGGGCGGGACTTCCGTGCCGTAGGCCAGGGGATCGGCTTTTTCCAGCCAGTTTCCGTGCTTGGTGCGGACCTCAAACTTATAGCGTGCCCCTGCTGCCACCCCGGGGATAAAGACTTCCCACACTCCGGAAGAGCCGAGGGACCGCATCGAGTGCTGCTGGCCGTTCCAGCCGTTGAAGTCGCCCTTGACGCGGACCGATTGGGCGTTGGGCGCCCACACGGCGAACGATACGCCGTCGACGTCGCCGAGGCTGGACTTGTAGTGCTGGACGTGGGCGCCCAGGACATCCCACAGCCGCTCGTGGCGGCCTTCACCGATCAGGTGGAGATCGAGTTCACCGACGGTCGGAAGGTAGCGGTAGGGGTCATCGGCCGGCTCGGGCTCCTGGCCTTCGTAGGTAACTTCCAGCCGGTAGTCCGGCACGTGGCCCTCATTCGCCGGCTCCAGGACGGCCACCCAGATGCCGCCGGACTCGTGCGTCATCGGGAAGGTGCCGGCCGCAGTCACGACGGAGACGGCCTCGGCCAGGTGTTTGACCGTGCGGACGGTGACATGGCCGTTGTCATCGAGGTGCGCGCCAAGGATGGAGTGCGGCGCGTGGTGTTCCCCTGCGGCGACCCTCGCGAGGGTGTCCGCGTCCACCGGCAGTGGACCTCCGGGACGATCGTTACGTGCTGAACCTGCCATTTTAATACCTTCCGCTGCGGCTTCGGCTGGGACGCCGGAGCCTGTACTTCCGAGGAGACGACGTGATGCCTGGACGGGAATGGAGAGCCAGTCCGGCCTGTTCCGTAGTTCGTAAATGACTTCGTAGAGGGCTTTATCGAGCCACAGCGCCACGAAGAGGGGCGAGTCGCGGTCGATGCCGCCGGGGATGACCTCGGCGTAACCGGCCAGGAAAGCCTCGGCGCAGTCGTCCACCCAGGTTTCCGGAACGTTCGCGTCGGCCTGCTCACGCTCAGCTGCGCCGGCGGCGTAGTCGAAGGATCGCAGCATGCCGACCACATCGCGCAGCGGAACGTCCGGGAAGTTCCGTTCGGAGATCGGCCGGAGCGGTTCCCCTTCGAAATCCAGGATGGCCCAGCGCGGCCCCGCGCCGGCGCCGCCGGGAACCTGGAGGATCTGGCCAAGGTGCAGGTCGCCGTGGATCCGCTGCAAGGTCCCGGCGCTGCTGCCTTCAAGGCGCACCAGAAGGCTGTCCAACGCTGCACCGTAAGGGCCGACAGCGTCCCCGGCCTGGGCCCAGGACTGGCGCACCCGTTCGGCGACGCCGGGCGCGATGTCACGGCCGGGGACGGATTCGCCGCTGACACCGAGCGCTTCGGCCAGGCGGCGGTGCACGGTGGCCGTGGCAGCGCCGAGCCCGTGGGCTTCGGCGCTGAAATCCCTGCCGCCGCCCGCTGCGTCGACAGCGAGCCGCCAGGCATCCAGTCCGCCGGCAAGGAATTCGTGTGCCACGGCCAGCTCTCCGAGCGCTGGGCTGGCGCCCTGTCCGGGCGGTGATTCCCACTCGCCGGTGACCCAGCCCAGCGTTGCCGGCACTTCGAAAGTACGTCCGGCCGTCAGGGCGGCACCGATCTCCACTTCCGGGTTGTGGCCTGCGGACAGGACCCGGAAGAACTTCAGGATCGCGGCGGATCCGCCGTCGTCGACAATGACAGAGCTGTTGGACTGCTCCCCGGAGAGGACCTTGACGACGCCGGTGGCCAGCGGCAGGCGGTAGCCGGATTCCACGAGGTGGCCGGCGGCGTTCCCCGAGGGGGTGCTGCCGCGGCCGCGCATCAGGTCAAGCCATGCTGCAACGAACGCGGGGTCGTGGACGCCGTCATAGACCCAGAGGGTGCCGGGTGCGCCGGCCTGTGCGGACTCCCCGGCCGGTGCGGCCTCCGAGATTTGCCCGATCAGGGCCGCGTCAGCTCCGGTTAAGGGCGAACGGCGGATGCTGAGCGGGACCTGCACGACGTCGGTGCGGTCACCATCCGGCGTCGGGTACTTGATGGCGAGCAGCAACACCTCGAGCCCGGACATGCCGGAGTCGAGGGCGGGGCCGCCGTCGAGGCTGAGCGCCCCTGCGGGCTCGACGCTGAAGGCCGCGCTTTTGACCGGAAACCAGCGCTGGCGCGGAAGCCAGTCGCCGAGCAATCCGCTCATAGCCGGGGTAAGGGTGGGTCGGGTCATGTCAGCCTTCGATGGACAGGATCGGCATGGCCTGGGTGTAGGGCGATGACGGGTTGGAGGCGGCAGAACGGATCCGAAGCCAGAAGAAGTCGTGGCTGCCCAGGGTCAGTGTCAGGGTTCCGTCGTCGGAGATCGCCGGGAACGCCTGGCCGCCGAACACGTCCCGGAGGCCGCGTCCGGCAAACCTCGGAACCCGCAAAGTGGTGGCCACGGGATGCTGGGAAAGGTTGAAGGCGCACAGAATAGTCTCGCCGTCTTCCCCGGCCGCGTTGCCTTCCGGCAGCTCGCGGAGGTAGGCGAGCACGACGTCGTGGTCGGCTTCGACGTGCTCGAAGCCGCCCAGACCGAAGGCGGGGTGGTTCTTCCGGACGCTGAGGATCTGGCGGGTCCAGCGCAGCAGCGAACCCGAGTGGGCCGCTTCGGCCTCGACGTTGGCCATGGAGTAGTTGTAGACCAGTGACTGGATGACCGGCAAGTACAGCTTGCCGGGGTCCGCGTTGGAGAACCCGGCGTTGCGGTCCGGGTTCCACTGCATCGGGGTGCGGACGGCGTCGCGGTCCTCGAGCCAGATGTTGTCGCCCATGCCGATCTCGTCCCCGTAGTACAGGAACGGGCTGCCGGGCAGGGACAACAGCAGGGCGTTGATCAGCTCGATCTCGGACCGGGAATTATCCAGCAGCGGCGCGAGCCGCCGGCGGATGCCGATGTTGGCGCGCATCCGCGGGTCCGGCGCATACCAGCCGAGCATCGCAGCCCGCTCGTCCGCGGTGACCATTTCCAGGGTCAGCTCGTCATGGTTGCGCAGGAAGGTGCCCCACTGGGCGCCTTCGGGAATCGCGGGGGTGTCCTTCATCGTCTCGATGATGGGCGCGGCTTTCTGGTCCCGCAGCGCGTAGTAGAGCCGCGGCATGATCGGGAAGTGGAAGGCCATGTGGCATTCCGGTTCCTCTTCGGTGCCGAAATACTCGACGACTTCGGCGGGAGGTTGGTTGGCCTCGGCAATGATGACCCGGCCCGGGTAGCTTTCGTCGACCATTTTGCGCAGCTTGCGGAGGAACTCGTGCGTCTGCGGCAGGTTTTCGCAGTTGGTTCCCTCTTCCTCGAAGAGGTAGGGGATGGCGTCGGCGCGGAAGCCGTCAATGCCCTGGTCAAGCCAGAACCGCACGACGTCGAAGAGCGCGTCGATGACCTTGGGGTTCTCGAAGTTCAGGTCCGGCTGGTGGCTGAAGAAGCGGTGCCAGAAGAACTGCCGGCGGATCGGGTCGAAGGTCCAGTTGGATTCCTCGGTGTCCACGAAGATGATGCGGGCGTCTTCGTATTTCTCGTCCGTGTCGCTCCAGACGTAGAAGTCGCCGAAGGGGCCGTCCGGGTCCTTCCGGGATTCCTGGAACCACGGGTGCTGGTCTGAGGTGTGGTTCAGCGGCAGGTCGATGATGACGCGTACGCCGCGGGCGTGGGCCTCGGCGACGAGCCGTTTGAAGTCGCTGATGGTGCCGAATTCATCGAGCACGGAGTTGTAGTCCGAGATGTCATAACCGCCGTCGCGCAGCGGTGACTGGAAGAACGGCGGGAGCCAGAGGCAGTCGACGCCCAGCCACTGGAGGTAATCCAGCTTCTCGATCAAGCCGTGGAAGTCCCCGGAGCCGTCGCCGTTGCCGTCGGCAAATCCGCGGACCAGCACTTCGTAGAAAACCGCTTTGCGGTACCAGTGCGGATCGTGCTGCAGGCCCGGCGCGTTCAACTCATAAGATCCCTTCGAGCTGTAGTGCTGGTTGGGGTTTGACGGGCTGAAACTCACTGGTGGTGCCTCCGGATGCTAAGAATGTGCGCTGGCTCGACATGGGCGTCCAGCCGAGCGTAGTTGTACTCTCCCCATTCCCAGCTCTCACCGGTCAACAGATCATCCACCATGAAGCGGCCGTTGTGCGTCAGGTCCTCCGGGTCCAGCTCCAGCGCCGCCAGATCCAGCGTCACCGTGCTCTCGCGGATGCCGTGCGGATCGACGTTGACGACGACGATCAGGGTGTCCTTGGTGCCGTCGGGGAGGGTCTTGTGCTTGGAATAAACGACCGTGGCGTTGTCCGTGCTCTGGTGCACCGTCAGGTTCTGCAGGTCCCCCAGGGCCGGATGGGCGTGCCGGATCTCGTTGAGCCGGGTCAGGTACGGGGCCAGCGTCCGGCCGGACTCGGCCGCCGCGTCCCAGTCCCGGGCCTTGTACTCGAACTTCTCGTTATCGATGTACTCCTCGGCACCGGGCCGGGCCACGTGCTCGAAGAGTTCGAAGCCGGCATAGACGCCCCAGATGGGGCTCGCGGTGGCAGCCAGCGCGGCCCGGATCTTGAACGCGGGCGGGCCGCCGTACTGCAGGTATTCGGTCAGGATGTCGGGGGTGTTGACGAAGAAGTTGGGCCGGAAGTACGCCGGGGATTCGTGGCTGACTTCCTGGAAGTACTCCTCCAGCTCTTCCTTGGTGTTCCGCCAGGTGAAGTAGCTGTAGGACTGCTGGAAGCCGGCCCGTCCGAGCGCGTGCATCATGGCCGGGCGGGTGAAGGCCTCGGCGAGGAAGACGACGTCGGGGTGCTTTTTGTTGACCTTGGCGATCAGCCACTCCCAGAACCACACAGGTTTGGTGTGCGGGTTGTCGACGCGGAAGATTTTGACGCCGTGGCTCACCCAAAGGAAGACGACGCGCAGTATCTCGTTGGACAGGCCCGCCGGATCGTTGTCGAAGTTCAGCGGAAAGATGTCCTGGTACTTCTTCGGCGGGTTCTCGGCGTAGGCGATGCTGCCGTCGACCCGCGTGGTGAACCACTCGGGGTTGCTTTCCACCCAGGGGTGGTCCGGGGCGGCCTGCAGTGCAAGGTCAAGGGCCACTTCCAGGCCCAGTTCACCGGCCCGTGCCACGAAGGCGTCGAAGTCTTCGAAGGTGCCCAGGTCCGGATGGATGGCGTCGTGGCCGCCTTCTTTGGCACCGATGGCCCAGGGTGAACCCGGATCGTGCGGTCCGGCCAGCAGGGTGTTGTTCGGGCCCTTGCGGTGCTGGATGCCGATCGGGTGGATGGGCGGCAGGTAGATGATGTCAAAGCCCATGGCCGCGACGGCGTCAAGGCGCTTCGCGGCAGTGTGGAAGGTGCCGGAGGTCCATTCCCCGGTTTCGTGGTTGCGGACGGCGCCCTCGGACCGGGGGAAGAACTCATACCAGGCTCCGCGGCCGGCGAGTTCACGCTCGACCAGGAGGGGGTACTGCTCGGAGATGGTGACCTGTTCGCGGATGGGCTGGCGTTCGACGACGGCAGCCACCTCCGCGCTGAAGCCGGCGGCGAGGCGCTCCTCGGCGCTCTTGCCTGCGTCGTTAAGTCCGACGACGGCCATCCGCAGCGTCCGCCGGTCAGCGGACGGGCGGGACGGGTCCTCGGACGCTTCGGTGAGCAGCGCGGCGCCCTCGGCGAGCATCAGCTCGACATCGATGCCGGCTTCCACTTTGACTTCGGCGTTGTGGTGCCACGTGCCGTAGCGGTCGTGCCAGGCCTCAATCACGAAGGACCAGGCGCCGGTGCCGGCAGGGGTCAAAAGGCCTTCCCAGCGGTCCGTTCCCAGGCCGCGCACGCCGCGGGCCGGGGCCAGCCGGACGCGCTGGCGTTCCTTGCCGCGGGGGTCGAGCAGGACGGCGCTGACGCCGAGCTGGTCGTGGCCCTCGCGGAACGCGGTGGCACCTACCACCAGGGTTTCGCCCACAACGGCTTTGGCAGGAAATTTCCCGCCGTCCACCACAGGCTGCACGGCGGTAATCGGAAAACGGCCAAAGCGAAGGCCCTCCATAATCGGGGCCTTGGGCTTCTGCTTGGACACGGCACTGGTTCGCGAGTTAGTCGTCACAGGCTCGACGTTATCGACAAATCGGCCGGAATGCTAAGGCTGCTCACTTTTTCCGGGCTGTTTAAGGGACCCGGACCGTCATTTATGCAAAAGAGACCTCAACCGGTTCCGAGCCTCCGAGTTCTCGGTTAGTGTTTCGCAGGTGAAGGCAATCCGCAGATTTACCGTCCGTACCGTTCTTCCCGAGCCGATCCGGCCGCTGGCCCGGCTGGCCACCAACCTTCGGTGGTCCTGGCACCGGCCGACGCGCGCGTTGTTCGAGGGCTTGAATCCGAAAATTTGGGCGGAAAGCGACCACGACCCCGTGTCGTTCCTCGGGCTGGTCAGCAGGGAGGAACTGCAGCGGCTCGCGGCGGACCTGGAGGTGGTGAAGCGGGTCCATGCCGCGGCCGCGGACCTTGACCGGTACCTCGACCAGCCCCGCTGGTACCAGAGCCTCGGCGCGGACGCGCCGGCGTGCATCGCCTACTTCTCCCCCGAATTCGGCATCACGGAGGTGCTGCCGCAGTACTCCGGCGGTCTCGGTATCCTTGCCGGCGACCACCTGAAGGCTGCCTCGGACCTCGGCGTGCCGCTGATCGGCGTCGGGCTGCTCTACCAGGCCGGCTATTTCAAACAGTCACTATCCCGCGACGCGTGGCAGCAGGAAACCTATCCGGTGCTTGACCCGGACGGGCTGCCCTTGACCCTGCTCCGCGAGGCCGCCGACGACGGCACCGGCAAGCCCCTCCAGATCTCGCTGCCGCTGCCCAACGGCCGCCGGCTGCTGGCGCACGTCTGGCGTGCCGACGTCGGACGCGTGCCGCTGCTGCTGCTGGACTCGAACGTGCCGGGCAACGACGAGGCCGCCCGCGGCATCACTGACCGCCTGTACGGCGGCGGCGGGGACCACCGCCTGCAGCAGGAGCTCCTGCTCGGCATGGGCGGGGTCAAAGCCCTCCGGGCGTTCCAGCGGCTCACCGGGGCCCCTGCCCCGGAGGTCTTCCACACCAACGAGGGCCATGCCGGGTTCCTGGGGGTGGAGCGGATCCAGGAAATGATGGCCGCGGCGGAGCCGTTGAGCTGGGACGAGGCGTTGGCTGCCGGCCGCGCGTCCACCGTGTTCACCACCCACACACCGGTCCCCGCCGGCATTGACCGCTTTGAGGTGTCGCAGATCCAGCACTTCTTCGACGCCGGCCTGGCCCCCGACGTTCCGGTGGCAAAAATCCTGAACCTGGGCCGGGAGGACTACACCGACGGCAATCCGTTTGTGTTCAACATGGCCGTGATGGGGCTGCGGCTCGCCCAGCGGGCCAATGGCGTGGCCAAGCTGCACGGCGTGGTCTCCCGCGGCATGTTCTCCGCGCTGTGGCCCGGATTCGACCACTCCGAGGTGCCCATCACCTCGGTCACCAACGGCGTGCACGTACCCACGTGGGTGGACCCGCGGGTGTCCGCACTGGCCCGCGAACAGTTTGGCCCGGACGCCGAGACGCAGGGCCGCTGGGATCTCACGTACAACGTCAGTGACGAGGACGTCTGGGCCCTGCGCCGCGAGATGCGGGTCTCGCTCGTGGAGGACGTCCGGCGGCGCCTCCGGGCGGCCTGGAAGAAGCGCGGCGCGGCCGACGCCGAGCTCGCGTGGACGGATGCGGTCCTGGATCCGGACGTGCTGACCATCGGCTTCGCCCGGCGGGTGCCCACCTACAAGCGGCTCACCCTGATGCTGCGCGAACCCGAGCGGCTCAAGGCCCTGTTGCTGCACAAGACGCACCCGATCCAGCTGGTGATTGCGGGCAAGTCGCACCCGGCCGACGATGCCGGTAAAAAGATGATCCAGGACCTGGTCCGGTTCACCGATGACCCGGCGGTGCGGCACCGGATTGCGTTCCTGCCCAATTACGACATTGCCATGGCACGTACCCTGTTCCCGGGCTGCGATGTCTGGTTGAACAATCCGCTGCGTCCGCTCGAAGCCTGCGGCACCTCCGGCATGAAAGCGGCCCTCAACGGTTCGCTTAACCTTTCCGTGCTGGACGGCTGGTGGGATGAAATGTACGACGGCGAGAACGGCTGGGCGATTCCCACCGCCAACAACGACGCGTCCCCCGAGGAACGCGACGACATCGAAGCGGCGGCCCTGTACGAGCTGCTGGAGACGCAGGTGGCGCCCCGCTTCTACGGACTCACCGTGTCGGACCGCGCGGGCGCGGCCGGGCCCTCGGCGCCCGGGCCGCAGGCCGTTCCCACGCACTGGGTCTCGATGATCAAGCACACCATGTCACACCTGGGCCCGGCGGTTTCCGCGGACCGCATGCTTAAGGACTACGTCAACGTGCTGTACCGCCCGGCGGCGGTCGCCGGCCGGCGCGCCTCGGCACACCATTTCGCCGAAGCCAAAGCCCTCGCCGCGTGGGTGTCACGGGTCCGGGCCGCCTGGCCGCAGATCCAGGTGGAACACGTCGACTCGGTGGGCGTTTCGGAAGATCCACAGATCGGCGACATCCTCCAGGTCAACGCCTACATCGCCCTCCACGAGCTCAGCCCGGACGATGTGTCCATCGAGGTGGCCTACGGCAAGGCGGTGGACAGCGATGAACTCGCCGACATCACCCTGGCGGAGCTGAAGTCCGTGGAGGACCTCGGCAAGGGACGGCACCTTTTCAGCGGCACCGTGGTGATCGACCGGTCGGGTTCCTTCGGGTACACCGTCCGGGTGCTTCCCAAGCATGCGGGGCTGGCATCGAAGGCGGAACTGGGCCTGATCGTCAACGCCTAGGCCCGCGGGCGGCGGCGCCGCCTACGTGCGGTAGATGTTGATGGACTGGGCCTGCACCACGTCGCGCTCCCCCGCGGCGACCCGGACGCCCTGGCGCCGGTCGTGAAGCTCGGACGTGGTCAGGCGAAGCTCAAAGAGGCGCGTACCGGTGCCTTCCGCTTTGTTCAGCCGCGGCAGTGTGACCTTGACGTCGGCGGCGCCGCCGTTAACCACCACGAGCCCGTCGACGTGGCCGTCGTCGGAGCCGAGCAGGAGCTGCACTACCCGGTGGCCCGGGTCCTGCCAGCGTTCGCCGGCCATGGGCTCGCCGCGCTCGTCGAACCAGTGGAAGTAGGACTGCTTTTCCCGTGTCGGGTAGTCGTGCGGTTGCCCGGCGAGGAACTCCTTGCGAAGCCGGATCACGCGTTTGGTGGTGCGCAGCATGGAATGGGACTCAGGGGTGCTGGTCCAGTCGATCCAGGTGATGGGGTTGTCCTGGCAGTAGGCGTTGTTGTTGCCCTGCTGGGTGCGGCCGATCTCGTCGCCGGCGGTGATCATGGGGACGCCCTGGGAGATCATGAGCGAGGCCATGAGGTTGCGGCTGGACTGTGCGCGGCGGGCGAGGATGTCCTCGTCCTCCGTGGGTCCTTCGAAGCCGTGGTTGTAGCTGCGGTTGTCGCCGTGGCCGTCACGGTTCTGTTCGCCGTTGGCTTCGTTGTGTTTACGGTCGTAGGACACGAGGTCGGCCAGGGTGAACCCGTCATGGGCGGTGACGAGGTTGACCGACGCCAGCCGGGACCGGCCGGAAGGTTCAAACAGACTGGCGGAGCCGGAAAGGGCATCCGCGAGGCGCGCCACCGAGCTGCCCTGCCCGCCGGCGTCGATCGCGGCGCGGTCGGCGAGCCAGAAGCTGCGGACGGCGTCGCGGAAGTGGTCGTTCCAGTCGACCCAGCCGGGCGGGAAGCGGCCGGTCTGCCAGCCGCCGTAGCCGATGTCCCAGGGCTCGGCGATGAGTTTGGTGGCGGACAGCACCGGGTCGGCACCGACGGCAACCAGGAGCGGGTGCCGGGGATCGAACTCGTTGGCGGCGTTGCGGGCCAGCGTCACCGCGAGGTCGAAGCGGAAGCCGTCGATGTGGAACTCATTTACCCAGTAGCGCAGGGAGTCCAGCACCAGCTGGACGACACGGGGCTCACCGAAATTCAGGCTGTTGCCGCAGCCGGTGGTGTCCACGTATTTGCCGTGGCCGTCGTTGCGGTAGTACGTCATCTCGCCGAGGCCGCGGAAGCTGAGGGTCCGGCCGTCCGTGCCGCCCTCCGCCGTGTGGTTGTAGACGACGTCGAGGATTACTTCCAGTCCTGCGGCATGCAGGAGCTTGACCATGCCTTTGAACTCGTCCTGGACGGCCTGGGCACCGGCGGCCTGCGCGGCCCCGGTGGCGTACCCGGGGTGCGGGGCGAAGAACGCGGCGGTGTTGTAACCCCAGTAGTTCGTCATGCCGAGATTCTGCAGGTGCGGTTCGTCCACGTGGAAATGCACCGGAAGGAGCTGGACGGCGGTGATTCCCAGCGCGATCAGGTGCTCGATCATGGCGGGGTGCGCCAGCCCTGCGTAGGTGCCCTGGAGGTCTTCGGGGACGTCGGGGTGCAGTTTGGTCTGGCCCCGGACGTGCGCCTCATAGATGATGGTGTTGCGCCACGGGATCCGGGGGCTGCGGTCGGTGCCCCAATCGAAGGCGCCGTCCATCCGGACGCTGGTGATGAAGTCCTGGCGCTCGTCCACGGCCTGTCCATAGGGGTCCAGCAGCAACGGCTGCACGCCGTCGGCGTCGAAATCCGGGGCAGGCATGGACAGCGGAAGGGCTTCGTGGTCCGGGGTGGCGCGGAAGCCGTACCGCGACCCCGCCGGCATGTCTTCGACGATGCCGTGGTGCACTCCGTCGGTCACGTTCGGGAGGGTTTTCAATTGCCAGGCGCCGCCGGGGGGCTGGTAGGCGATCTCCAGGGTGGTTACGCCGGGCGCGTACACAGCCACATTCGCGCCGGCACCCGGGGGGTCGTCCGTCACCGGAAAACCGGTGCTTGGAACGCTGATTCCGCGCGGAAACGGCCGTGACGCGTCTACGGTGGAGGCTGGGTCTATGTAGGGTGTGACCATTTGCTTAAAGTTTAGCGGGACCAAACAAATGGTTCCCGGATTCTCGGGGCGGACGATTCGCAGTGTTTGCACAGTGCTGGTTGCATACTTTAACAAGCGTCGACATGGGAGGTAAAGGTGCGGATTGCACTTGCTCAAATTATTACCGGACGCGACCTTGCCGCCAATCTTGCCCTCGTGGCGGACTACGCGGCGCGGGCCAAAGCCGGCGGTGCGGAGCTCGTGGTCTTTCCGGAGGCCACGATGCGCTCGTTCGGCCATTCGTTGCTGGAGATCGCCGAGCCGTTGGACGGCCCGTGGGCATCGCGGGTACGCGCCATCGCCGCTGACCTGGACGTCGTCATCATCGCGGGCATGTTCACCCCGGGAACAGCCGACGACGGCGCCAAGGTACGCAACACCCTCCTGGTCACCGGACGTGGGGTCGAGGCCAGCTACGACAAGATCCACCTCTTTGACGCGTTCGGCTTCGCGGAATCGGACACCGTCGATGCCGGCGCCGAGCCCGTCACCTTCGAATACGGCGGCGTGACGTTCGGGCTGGCCACCTGCTACGACATCCGGTTCCCTGCCCTCTTCACCGAAAACGCGGACCGCGGCGCCGCCGTGAACATCGTCTGTGCCTCGTGGGGGCCCGGCCCCGGCAAGGCCGAGCAATGGAAGCTCCTGGCCCGTGCCCGTGCGGCGGACTCCACTACCGTGGTCCTCGCCTGCGGCCAGGGGGACCCGGCCAGCCAGGGCATCGAGACCAGGGGGACTGCGCCCACCGGTGTCGGGCACTCAGTGGTCGTCTCCCCCTTCGGTGATGTCCTCGAAGAGCTCGACGCCGCCCCCGGCCTGCTGTTCGCGGACCTGGATCCGGCCGTCGTCCAGGAAGCCCGCGCCAAGCTCCCGGTCCTCGCCAACCGCCACAAGTTCTGACCGCGCAGGAACGACGCTCCCTCACCTTCTGCGACTTAACCCGAAACGCTCCCTCACGTCACGTGAGGGAGCGTCAGGGCCGGTACCGGAGTCTTGCCAAGGAGCGCATCGCCGACCGGAGCGGAGTAAGGCCGCCCGCGGCTGAGCGAAGCGAAGGGAGGTGTCTAAGCGACGGCAATACTCCGGTTCCAGCGGACCTGCCCACGACGACGGATCCGTGACGGGACCCCGCGGGACTACTTAGCGGTGCGCTGGCGGGAGATCTCGTAGAGGGAGATGCCCACCGCCATGGAGGCGTTCAACGATTCCATGGCCGAGTCGATCGGGATGGAAACGATCTGGTCGCAGTTTTCACGGACCAGGCGGCTAAGGCCCTTGCCTTCGGAACCCACAACGATGCAGACCGGCTCGGTGGCCAGGGCGAGGTCGGGCAGGGAGACGTCGCCGTCGCCGTCGAGCCCCAGAACATAGATGCCCATGTTCTTGAAGGCCTTCAGCGTGTTGTTCAGGTTGGCGGCACGGGCCACGGGAACGCGGACGGCCGCTCCGGCGCTGGTCTTCCAGGCCGAGGCGGTGACGCCAACGGAACGGCGCTCGGGAACGATGACGCCGTGGCCGCTGAACGCCGAAACCGAGCGGATGATCGCGCCCAGGTTGCGGGGGTCGGTGATGCCGTCGAGCGCGACGAAAAGGGGCGCGTTGGCGACGTGGCCCTTCTTCCAGCTCTCCAGCGTCTCCTCGGCGAGCTCGTAGGCGTCCTGGTATTCGTAGGGCGGGATCTGCAGCACGAGGCCCTGGTGGATGGCGTCATCGGTCATCCGGTCCAGTTCGGGCTTGCCGGTCTCGAGCAGCGGGATGCCACGCTCGGCCGCCAGCTTCAGGGACTCCTTGACGCGGTCGTCCATCTCGATCCGGATCGCGACGTGCAGGGCCTTCGCCGGGATGCCGGCGCGGAGGGCTTCGACCACCGAGTTGCGCCCGGTGACGACTTCCTCAGTGGCGCGGCCTTTGGGCCCGGAGCGTGCACCGGGGTTGCGCGGGGCTCCCGGACGCTTGGCCGCGGAGCGTTCCGCGAGCTGCTTGCTCTTGTGGGCCTTGTGGTACGGGCGGTCCTCCGCTTTGGGAGTGGGGCCCTTGCCCTCGAGGGCCTTGCGGCCGTGGCCGCCAGTTCCGACGCTGGGACCCTTCTTCATTTTGACCGACCGGCGACCGTTGTTGGCCATAAGTTTCACCCTTTTAAATACGCGATTCGTGAATAAGTCTGAACTCCAGTCTACTGACTCGAGTTAAATCCTCGACCGCAGAGGATGACAGGGTCCGGGCCGGGGTCCGATCCGGTGCCGGGTCAGCCGCGCTTCAGGCTCCAGCTCGCACCGTCCGGGCCGTCCTCGACCACGACGCCGGCGGCGGCGAGGGTGTCGCGGATGGCGTCCGACGCGGCCCAGTCCTTCGTGGCGCGGGCCTGGGCCCTGGCCGCCAGCTGCGCCTGGACAAGGACGCCGAGGGCGGTGTTGCCCTGCTCATCCGCTGCGGGCGCCGCGGCGTCGTTGAGGCCAAGCACCCGCAACATGTCGGTGACGCTGACCAGCGACTGCCGGGCGGCGTCGAATTCGCCGGCGGTGAGGGCTGTGTTGCCGGCGCGGACCGTTTCGTGGAGCACAGCCAAGGCCTGCGGCACGTTCAGGTCATCATCCATCGCCGCGGCAAAACCGTCCGGAACCGTTCCGTGGCTGCCGAAGACAAAGCTCCCGTCCGCGGAAGCCAGGGCGCGGGCGGCGCGGCTGATGAACCCGTCGATGCGTTCCACCGCTGCGGCGGCCTCCTGCAACGAACCCGGCTGGTAGTCCAGGACGGAGCGGTACTGCGCCTGGCCGAGGTAGTAGCGGACGACGCGCGGTGAAGCCAGTTCCAGCATTTCGGCCGGGCTGACCGTGTTGCCGATGGATTTGGACATTTTCTCGCCGGCGTAGGTGACCATGCCGTTGTGCATCCAGAAGTTCGCGAAGCTGTGGCCCGCGGCCTGGGACTGGGCCATCTCGTTTTCGTGGTGCGGAAAGCGCAGGTCCAGGCCGCCGCCGTGGATGTCGAACCCGGTGCCGAGGTACTTGGTGACCATCGCGGAGCATTCCAGGTGCCAGCCCGGGCGGCCGGCGCCCCACGGCGAGGCCCAGCTCGCCGTCGTGGGTTCCCCCTCTTTGTGGCCCTTCCAGAGCGCGAAGTCCCGCGCGTCCTTCTTCCCCCGCGGGTCAGCGTCCGTGGCCCCTTGCATATCATCGATCTTCTGGCGGGTCAGCGAGCCGTACTTGTCCCAGGAACGGACGTCGAAGTAGACGTCCCCGGAGCCGTCCGGCGCGGGGTAGGCGTGGCCCCGGTCAATCAGCTGCTGGATCAGGGCGTGCATCTCCGGGATGTGGCCGGTGGCGCGCGGCTCGTAGGTGGGGCGGGAGACGCCGAGGGTGTCGTAGGCCTTGAGGAATTCCTGTTCGTACCGGTACGCCAAAGCCCACCATGGTTCATTCCGGACGGCGCCGGGCCCCTCCTCGAAGCCGGGGCCGAAGGAGTCTGCGGATTTGGCCAGGATCTTGTCGTCGATGTCGGTGACGTTGCGGACCACCGTGACCTGGAAGTGCCGGTACCGGAGCCAGCGGGTCAGCTGGTCGAAGGCGATGGCCGAGCGGATGTGTCCCACGTGGGGCATGCCCTGCACCGTGGCGCCGCAGTAGTAGAGGCTCACTTTGCCGGGAACCAGGGGGACGAAGTCGCGGACTTCGGCGGAGGCAGTGTCATAGAAGCGCAGGGTCACCGCTCCAGATTAGCCGATACGCCTCCGGGCCCCCGGCTCACGGACGTGGGCGCCTACTTGCAGAACCCGCCGATCCTGTTGTTCTGCTCGGTAAGCTGTTTGGTCTGCTCGGTAAGCTGTTTGGTCTGCTCGGCGCTGGTGGCTCCAAGGGAGGTGCCCGCCACCTGTTTCATGATGTCCGCCATGTGCTGGATCGGTTCGGCGACTTCGGGCGCCACCTTGTCCGCGACCTCCCGGTAGTGCTGGGAGATCTGCTCTGCCTGTTGTTGCTGGTTGCCGGAGGGGACGAAGGTGTCCTGGTTCAGGAACGCGCAGCTTTCCTGAACGCTCATCCTGGGCGCTGCGGTGCACCCGCTCAGCAGCAGTCCGCTCAGAACGGCGACGGCGGGCAGCAGCTTTTTCACGGGGGTCTCCTGGTGTGGCGGGGAGGGACGGTCCATTAAGCCTAGGCGACCGGCGGGGGGAACTCCGCGCGGACGGGGTAGACGAGGGCGGTGGCCGTGGCAGCAATGCCTTCTCCCCGGCCGGTGAAACCGAGCCCGTCGCTGGTGGTCGCCGAGACGCTGACCGGGGCGCCTGCGGCGTCGCTGAGGACCTGCTGGGATTCTTCCCGGCGCGGACCGAATTTGGGCCGGTTGGCGACAAACTGCACGGCGATGTTACCGATCTCAAAGCCGGCGGCGCGCACTATCCGTGCGGCCTCGCCCAGCAGGGTCACCCCGGAGGCCCCGGCGTATTCGGGGCGGTCGGTGCCGAAGTGCGTGCCGAGGTCACCGAGGCCACTGGCGGAGAACAGCGCATCGGCGGCGGCGTGCGCGACGGGGTCGCCGTCGGAGTGGCCGGACAGTCCGCGTTCCCCGTCCCAGAACAAGCCCCCGAGCCAGAGCGGTTGGGGCGCGTCCGCAGGGGCGTAGGCGTGGACGTCGATGCCGATTCCGGTCCGCGGAAGGACCGGAAGCGGGGTGTTGTTGGTTCCGGACATGCTCATCCTTCCACCCAGCGGACGCCCAGCGGTCCTTCCAGGAGTCCCTCGGCGAAGATCAGGTCCAGCGGAGTGGTGATCTTCAGCGATTGGCTGGCTCCGCGCACCGCGTGGACCGGGACGCCGAGAAGTTCCACCAGCATCGCGTCGTCGGTGACGGCGGCTGCCTGGCCGGCGTCGAAAGTTGCTGCGGCGTCGTGCGCCCGACGGAGCGTGGCCAGCTCGAAACCCTGCGGGGTCTGCACGGCCCGGAGGGTTTCCCGGACGACGGTGCCGGTGACGAGCTCCGGGGCGATCGCGGCGGCGTCGCCCGTGGTCGGTTCCACCGTTTTGACGGTATCCACCACGGGAATGACCGGAATAACAGCCAGCGCGCCCGCGGCCAGGGCTTGGGACACCCGGTGGAAGACCGACTCCGGCGCCAAAGCCCGGGCGGCGTCATGGACCAGCACGGCGTCCGTGCCCGGGAGAAGCGCTGCCAGGGCGGCGCGGACCGAGTCCCCGCGGGTGGCACCGCCGTCCACAACGCTGACAACCGGCAGCTGGCCGGCGCCGGCCGCACCGGCCGCGCCGGGGCGCTCCGTTGCGAGGTCCCGGACAAACGCCTCGCAGACGCCGCGGAGCTCCTGGTCGCCGGGCGGGATGGCCACGCAGATCTGCTGCGCGATGCCTGCTGCGGCGACGCCACGCAGGGCATGGGTGAGGATGCTCTCACTGCCGAGCGGGACCTTGGCTTTGGGCATGCCGTAGCCCAGGCGCTGGCCGGAGCCGGCGGCCACGACGATGACCGCGGTGACGGGTGTTTTGGGTGCAGAGTCCATGCGCACAAGACTACGTCCCGGCAGCTCCCCGCCAGCCACTGAGCTATCACTTCGGGTCCTTCTGCCGCCGGTTTAGGGACCGAAGGTGATAGCTCAACCGGAGGGGCGGGCAAAAACGGGCAAAAGAAACCCCGGCAGTTGTTACGCTACCGGGGTTCGATTCGTGTCTGGTGCCTAGGAAGCCAGAACCTCGTCGAGAACGCTTGCGGCCTTCTCTTCGTCGGTCTTTTCAGCCAACGCCAGTTCTGAAATCAGAATCTGGCGGGCCTTGGCCAGCATGCGCTTCTCCCCTGCGGAGAGACCCCGGTCGTGATCGCGGCGCCAGAGGTCGCGGACGACTTCTGCCACCTTGATGACGTCACCGGAAGCAAGCTTTTCCAGGTTTGCCTTGTAACGACGTGACCAGTTGGTGGGTTCTTCAGTGAACTCAGCCCGCAGCACTTCAAACACATGCTCCAAGCCTTCTTTGCCCACTACGTCCCGGACCCCAACAAGGTCAACATTTTCTGCTGGAACTTCAATGGTCAGATCACCCTGAGCCACCTTGAGCTTGAGATACATCTTCTCTTCGCCCTTGACAGTGCGCATCTTGATTTCTTCAATTTTGGCTGCACCGTGGTGAGGGTAAACTACTGTCTCGCCGACCTCAAAAACCATGTGGACATTCCCCTTTCCCGCAGACCAGTTTATCACGAATAAGGCATACGACTGGCACGGATCGCAGCCAAGAACCGCATGAATCCGCGGAAAATAGGCCCAATCGGTGCCTCCAGACCCCTTGACGAACGCGGATATTAGTGCATGACGTCGGCGTTGCCAAGGGCGCAGACCAAGCCCTCTGAGCCGTCCGCGACCCACCGGGCCGGCGGCTTTATGTAGCCGCCGAATCAATGTTTGACGTGGATTGCCGATAGGCTATGGCTGAAGAATGTTCCAAGACTCTCAAGGAGTGCGTGACGTGGGTTTCTCTGCGACGAACCGGGGCCAGCGCGGCAAGCTGGCAATGGCAACGGCTGCTCTGGCCGTTGGCCTGCTGTCCGTAACTGGCTGTGGCTATACCAACCCCCAGTCGACCAACGCGCAGTACGCTGCGTCCGATGGAACCCAGGCCAGCGTCGGTCCGCTGCAGCTGCGCAACATGATGATCATTTCCGCCGGGGAGGACAAGCCCGGCCGCGTGATCGGCGCCGTGTACAACTCCTCCTCCGAGGACGTGACGCTGACCATTCTGGGTGCCGGCGGATCGCAGACCCGGATTCCGGTCAAGCAGAACGCCTACACTCTGCTCAACGATTCCACGGACGAGGCCATCCTGGACACCACAGGCGGCGCGCCGGGTTCCCTCGTCGAGGTCAGCATCCGTGAAGACGCCACCAACCAGAACGCCAAATTCAAGGTCCCGGTGCTGGACGCAACGATTTCTGACTACAAGCAGTACCTCCCGGCCGGCAGCGAGCCCACCGAATCAGGCACGCCGACGTCCACCCCCGCGCCGACGAGCAGCGCGAACCACTAGTCTGCGCACGGTTCTCCACGCAAAGGGAGGCGCACCCGGTCCGGGTGCGCCTCCCTTTGTCTGTGGTGCTGCCGTCTGTGGTGCTGCCGCCAGTGTTACTGCCGTCTGTGGTGCTGCCGCCTGTGCCGGGCCGTGAGTGCCCGGCCCGGCACACGCCTCCGCGCTTGTCCCGCTTAGGGTTCGAACTTGTAGCCCAGCCCGCGGACCGTGATCAGGTGCCGCGGCGCCGAGGGATCCGGCTCGATTTTGCTGCGGAGCCGTTTGACGTGGACGTCCAGGGTTTTGGTGTCCCCCACGTAGTCCGAGCCCCAGACCCGGTCGATCAGCTGCCCGCGGGTCAGGACGCGGCCGGAGTTCCGCAGCAGCATTTCCAGCAGCTCGAACTCTTTCAGCGGCAGGGACACTTGCTCGCTTTTGACGGTGACCACGTGGCGCTCAATGTCCATCCGGACCGGTCCGGCCTGCACGGTGCTCGCTACCAGCTCCTCGGGCTCACCCTGGCGGCGGAGCACGGCCCGGACACGGGCCACCAGCTCCCGGGAGGAGTAGGGCTTGGTGACGTAGTCGTCCGCGCCCAGTTCCAGGCCCACCACTTTGTCGATTTCAGCGTCCTTCGCCGTCAGCATGATGACGGGTACGGAGGAGCGTTGCCTCAGCTGCCGGCAGACCTCCGTGCCGGACTGTCCGGGCAGTTGCAGGTCCAAAAGCACCAGGTCAGCGCCGTTGCGGTCAAATTCGCTGATGGCGTCCAGGCCGTTGTCCACCACCTCCACCTCGAAGCCTTCCTTGCCCAAAAGATAGGACAGCGGGTCGCTGAACGACTCCTCGTCCTCGACAATCAGAATCCTGCTCAAGCGGTAGCTCCTTGCTCGTGGGCGCCGGCGGCGTCCCGTCGTGGGGGTTTGGGGTGCTGGGCTGGCCCGGCACCCGCGGGCCGGGCAGCCGCCCGGTTCGCCGGTTCGCGGGACTCCGCAACGCCGTCGGCGTCTTGTCCTTCCAGCTCAGGGAGCCGGATCGTGAACGTGGAACCCTGGCCGGGCCTGGACCAGAGCGTCACCTCGCCGCCGTGGTTGGCGACTACGTGCTTGACGATGCTCAGGCCAAGGCCCGTGCCCCCGGTGTGGCGGGACCGGGCGGCGTCCACCCGGTAGAAGCGCTCAAACACGCGGTCCTGGTCCTCGGGGCTGAGGCCTTCGCCCTGGTCCGTGACCGAGACGGCCACGAGCCCTTCCTTGGCACGGATGCCCACGCCCACCCGGGTGTTCTCCGGTGAGTAGCGGATGGCGTTATCGATCAGGTTGCGCAGCGCGGTCACCAGCTGGTCCTGGTCACCGTAGACCATCGCGTCCGAGCGTCCGCCCACGACGAGTTCGATGTTCCTGCTTTCCGCCGGCAACTGGGAGCGGTCCACCGCCTCGGCGACGACGGTGTTGATGTCCACGGCCCGGCCCTGCTTGGCGACGTTGGAGCCTTGCAGCCGGGAGAGTTCGATGATGTCCTGCACCAGGGCTGCCAGGCGGGCCGATTCCTTGTGGGTGCGCTTGGCGAACCGGCGCACGGCTTCCGGATCGTCGGCGGAGGACTCGAGCGCTTCCGCGAGCAACGAGATGGCGCCCACCGGCGTCTTCAGCTCGTGGGAGACGTTGGCAACGAAGTCGTTCCGGACTTCCTCGGTGCGGGTGACCTCAGTCCGGTCATCGGCCAGCAGCAGGATGTAATCCTCGGCGATCACGGCCGCCCGCACCTGGACCACGATGGTTCCCTGGCCCAGCGGCCCGCGCGGCAGTTCGAGGAGCCGCTCGAGGATGACCCCGTCGCGGCGCACCTTGGCCGTCATCTCCAGCAGCTGCTCGTGCACCAGGGTATGGCCGCGCACCAGGCCGTAGGCGTACGCGGCGGGGCTTGCCCGGACCACACCGTCGATCGCGTCCACCACGACGAACGCCCGTCCGACGGCGGCCAGCACCTCGGCGGCGCCATCGGGAAGCGCGGGTTCCTCATATTCCACGTCCACCAGCTTTCGCTGCTGTTCGCTGACCCGGAACGCGAGCACACCGAAGACGCCAAGCGAGAGGCCGATCAGGCCGGCGATCACGCCGATTAGCATTGGGTCCACAGGTCCAGCTTATGCTGTGGCCCGCGCCGGAAACTGTAATCTCCCCCTATCGCGCCTGCGGTTCAGCTAACGTTCACCTATTGGGGAGTAACAGTTCACCCGACGCTGGAAGACTGGACAGTTGAAGCGCCGAGAGGTGAACCGAAATGGGCCTGCCGCCGCAGCGGCGGCCATATTTCCAAGGAAAGGACGCACACGTGCGCAAGGTTTTTCAGGAGGAGCTCGCCCAAGTGGGTGAACAGCTCGTCGAAATTTCCACGCTGGTCAGCGAAGCCATTGAGAAGGCCACCACTGCCTTCGACGGCGCCGACATCGATCTGGCCGAGGACGTCATCGCCGCCGATGCACGCATCGACTTCCTGCAGAACAGCCTCGACGAGCGCGCCATCGACATCCTCGCCCTGCAGGGCCCCGTGGCCAGCGACTTGCGGATGATCGTGGGCTCGCTCCGGATGAGCGCCTCCCTGGAGCGGATGGGCGACCTCGCCCGCCACCTCGCCCAGCTGGCCCGCCTGCGCTACCCGGCCACCGTGGTTCCCGCCCAGCTGCGCGAGACGTTCAAGAGTTTCGCCGAGCACGACCTCTTGATCGCCCGGAAGCTCACCGTGCTGCTGGAAACCCGGGACCTTGGAGTGGCCCGGGACATCCTGAAAGCCAACTCCGCCGTGAACGATCTGCACTTGAGCGTCTTCCAGGCGATCGCACGCAGCGACTGGCAGGAATCCCCCGCGACCACTGTCGACGTCGCCCTCGCCAGCCGCTACTTCGAGCGGTTCGCGGACCACGGCGTGTCCGTGGCGCAGAAAGTCACGTACCTGGTCACCGGCGCCTGGCAGCCGAACGGCATCGAACACAGCTGACCCTCCCGCCGTAACAGCGGCGCAGAGGTCGACGGCGGCCGGTCACCGTGGAAGGTGGCCGGCCGCCGTCGTGTCCGGGTAGAAAGTGCGTCCGGAGCTACTTCTTGCCCTGGTTCGCGACGGCCTTGATGGCCTCGGCAGCGGCCGCAGGGTCAAGATACGTGCCACCGGGGGTAAGCGGCTTGAAGTTCTCGTCCAGTTCGTAGACCAGCGGGATGCCGGTGGGGATGTTCAAACCGGCGATGGCTTCATCGCTGATGCCGTCCAGATGCTTGACGAGGGCACGCAGTGAGTTGCCGTGCGCCGTGACCAGGACGGTCTTGCCGGCCTTAAGGTCCTCCTTGATGTCCGATTCCCAGTAGGGCAGGAGCCGGACCAGGACATCTTTGAGGCATTCGGTGCGGGGCAGCGCATCGCCGAGGTCCGCGTAGCGCGGATCGTGCGCCTGGGAGAACTCGGAGTCATCGTCCAGGGGCGGCGGCGGGGTGTCGTACGACCGGCGCCACATCATGAACTGCTCTTCGCCGTATTCCGCGAGGGTCTGGGCCTTGTCCTTGCCTTGCAGCGCGCCGTAGTGGCGCTCGTTGAGCCGCCAGTCCCGCTTGACGGGGATCCAGCCGCGGTCCGCCTTGTCCAGGGTCATGTTCGCGGTGTTGATGGCCCGCTTCAGCAAAGAGGTGTACAGGACGTCGGGGAGGATGTTGTTCTCCACGAGAAGCTCGCCGCCGCGGACCGCCTCGGCCCGGCCCTGGTCGTTGAGGTCAACGTCCACCCAGCCGGTGAACAGGTTCTTGGCGTTCCATTCGCTGTGGCCGTGGCGCAGCAGAATCAGCTTATAAGTCATGGTTTTCATCCTAGCCGAGCGGTCCCCGCCGGCGCCGAGCGTTACAAAGCCCGCGCCTCGGGCCACCACGGGATCACACCCCGCACCCCTCCCGGGGCGGCGTGCGCCGGGAGTGACCCAGCGTGTCGAAGGATCGCGTTGGAGGATAGGGTTGGTTCGTGGTGCAGAAAGCTGAGCGGGTGGCGCCCCCGCAGACCCATGTCATGGAAAAACGAGGTGCGGCCAAGGGCGCATCCCGCGCCGGCAGGCCGGTGGGCAACATCACCCGCGGCACCACCAACCCCAACCGGATGCGGCGCCTGGACCGTTGGCTGGCCGGCCCGCAGGCCTGGCGGCTGCGCACGGCCGCCGATCCCCTCGTCGTCGATCTGGGTTACGGCGCGTCCCCGGCCACCGCCGTCGAACTCTTCGAGCGGTTGTCCGTGATCCGCCCGGACGTGCGCGTGGTGGGCGTGGAAATTGAACCTGAACGGGTCCGGCTGGCCAACGAACTGGAACGGCCGGGACTGAGCTTCCAGTTGGGCGGCTTCGAACTGCCGGTGGCCGGACGGCCCGTCCTGGTGCGGGCATTCAATGTGCTGCGGCAGTACGAGGAAGCGGACGTCGAGGCCATCTGGCGGCTGGTGCAGGGCCGGCTCGCCCCGGAGGGACTGTTCATTGACGGCACCTGCGACGAAATCGGCCGCCGGGTCACCTGGGTGGCACTGGACGCCGGGCGGCCCTTGAGCCTGAGTCTGTCCATGCGGTTCGGAAGTTTTGCGTTGCCCTCGGACGTCGCCGAGCGGCTGCCGAAGGCACTGATCCACCGGAACATCCCGGGCGAGAGAATCCATACGTTCCTGCAGGCAATGGACCAGGCCTGGCTGGAAGCTGCGCCACTGGCCGCTTTCGGGAACCAGCAGCGCTGGACGGCCATGTGCCGTTCACTCCGGGGTGCCGGCTGGCCGGTTCAGGACGGCCCGTCCCGGTGGCGCCTGGGCGAACTCACGGTGGGCTGGGACGCCGTCGCGCCCTACCAGGGTCCGTAGGGGCCCGTGTTGCGGTTCCCGCCACGGCCGGCATCCTTCACCGCAGGCCGGACGTCGGCAAGATAGACGGACGCAGCCGTCACGGCGACAAGTCCGAACAATCCCAGCGGGCCGAGCAGGCCTCCGCCGCCGCCGCCCACCACGGAGAGCAGGCCCACAGCCATGGCACCGCCGGTGAGAGCGAGCCAGAAAGTTTTGGTGCGCTTGGACACGGCTTCAAAAGCGTTTCCCTTGTGCCGCAGGCAGTCGAAGAACGCCCACACCTCCAGGGCAAGGGCTACCAGGGCCAGGAGAAAGTAAATCCCGGTTTCGACATAGAAAATAAGCGCGCGTCCGTCCATGCCCCCAGCCTAGCCGCCCAAGCCGGCGAGGGCCTGTTCCAAATCGGCCCACAGGTCCTCGACGTTTTCGATTCCCACGCTCAACCGGACCAGGTTCTCCGGCACGCTGGCCGGCTCGGCTGTGTGCCGGCGCCGCCGTTCGATCAGCGACTCCACGCCGCCCAAGGAAGTGGCCGGCAGCCACAGCTTCAGGGCCCTGATCATCCGGTCCGCGGCATCGGCGCCGCTGAGGCGGCCGGCGGCCCCCTCCACGGGAGCCATTTCAAGGCACAGCACCGAACCGAAGCCCTTCATCTGGCTCCTGGCCCGTCCGTGGCCGGGATCCGTGGGAAGGCCCGGGAACCGGATGCCGCCGACCCGGGGGTGCGTGCTGAGCCGTTCCGCGAGGACCGCTGCCGAAGCCTGCGAGCGCTCCACCCGCAGCGCCAGGGTGCGCAGTCCGCGCAGCGCCAGCCACGCCTCGAAGGGCCCGGCGATCCCGCCGTGGATGGTGCGGTGGTGCAGCAGCGTGGCGCGCAGGCCGGCGTCGGAGGTCACGAGCGCCCCCAGCACGACGTCGGAGTGGCCGGAGAGGTATTTCGTCACCGAATGCAGGACGACGTCCGATCCCAGGGCCAGCGGCTGCTGCACAAGGGGGGTGGAGAAGGTGTTGTCGGTGACCACCATGGCGCCCGCGGCATGCGCGGCGGCCGTCAGGGCCCGGATGTCCGCGACACCGAGCATCGGGTTGGTGGGGCTCTCCAGCCAGAGCATGCTGGCGGGCCGCCCGTCCGCCGGTGCGAGCTGCGCCAGGACGGCGTCGGTGTCGGTGATGTCCACGGTGCGCAGTTCCAGGAAGCCCTTCCCGGCGAGTTCGGTGGCCATGACCAGGGATCCGGCGTAACTATGGGACGGCATGACCAGCACCCCGCCGGCCGGCACCAGCGACAAGGCTGAGCTGACGGCGGCCAGGCCGGAGGCGTAGAGCAGGCCGGGGAGGTCGGCACCTTCGAGCTGGCCGAGGGCTTCCTCAAAGGGGTCCCAGGTGGGGTTGGAGTAGCGTCCGTAGCCGCGGTCGCCGTCGCCCAGCGGCCCCGTGCCGAAATACGTCGAGGAGAGCACAATCGGAGGGTTCACCGGTTCATCGCGTTCCCGTGATGGCCGGCCGGCCGCCACAACGACCGTTTCGGCGGACAGCGCCGCCGCCTGTTCTTCGGTAAGACTCATGGTCACAGGGTACTTCGATGCGCTGCGGAGCCGCCAAAGTACGACGCCGGGACGCGTCGCTGCCGGCGATAGTCGGTACGCTAGAACAGTGACTACCCAGAACCCCGGACTTTTTATCGCCTTCGAAGGCGGCGACGGCGCCGGCAAGTCCACGCAGGCAGCGGAGCTGGCCGGGGCCCTCGAATCCCGCGGCCTTCAGGTGCTGCGGACCCGCGAGCCGGGCGGCACCCCGATCGGGGAGAAACTGCGTTCCCTGGTCCTGGACCACGGCCACGGCCATATCGACGCGCATACCGAAGCCTTGATTTTCGCCGCCTCCCGCGCCGCCCACGCGGCCCAGGTCATCCGCCCGGCTCTGGCACGCGGCGAGATCGTCCTCACCGACCGCTACATTGATTCCTCGGTTGCCTACCAGGGCGCGGGCCGGCGCCTTGGCACCGCATCCGTCCGCGACCTCAACGAGTGGGCCACCTCGGGCCTGCAACCGGATCTCACGGTGCTGCTCGACGTCGAACCCGCGGTGGGACGCCGCCGGCGCACCGCCGGCGACGCGGCCGAGGACCGGCTCGAATCCGAGGCCGACGAGTTCCACGCCACGATCCGGAACGCCTTCCTCGATCTCGCCTCGGCCCGGCCCGAACGCTACCTTGTTCTCCCCGCCGGCCTGCCCGTTGACCAGCTGGCTGCCCGGATCCTGGACAGGGTCGGATCCCTCCTGCCCCTTCCCCGCGGCGTGGACGCATGAGCGTCTGGGACGACCTCCAGGGCCAACCCGCCGTCGTGGCGCAGTTGCGCCAGGCCGCGCAGGGTGAAGGCCTGACCCACGCCTGGCTTTTTACCGGCCCGCCGGGTTCCGGCCGGTCCAACGCGGCGAAGGCGTTTGCGGCCGCCCTGAACTGCGACCAGGACGACCTCAGCCGCCGCGGCTGCGGCGAATGCGCAGCCTGCCTGACGATCCTTGGTGAGACGCACTCTGATGTGGCCTTTGTGCGCACCGAGAAGGTCACCATCACCATTGACGAGGCCCGGGAACTGGTCTCCACGGCGGGAAACCGGCCCTCCTCGGCGCGCTGGCGCATCATCGTCGTCGAGGACGCGGACCGGATGGCCGAACGCACCACCAATGTGCTGCTCAAGGCCATCGAGGAGCCCACTCCCCGCACCATCTGGATGCTGTGCGCCCCTTCCCCGGCCGACGTTCTAGTCACCATCCGCTCCCGCTGCCGGTCCGTTGCCCTTCGGCTTCCACCCGCGGCCGACGTCGCTGCCCTGCTCGTCAAGCGCGACGGCGTCGACCCTGCGGTCGCCGAGCGGGCAGCCCGGGCGGCACAAAGCCACGTGGGCATCGCCCGCCGGCTGGCCCGGGATCCCGACGCGCGGAAACGGCGGCTGGAGACGGTGCGGTTCCCTTTGGACCTGCGGGGGGTCACCGCCGCGGTGCTCATGGCGGACAAGCTTGTCAAGATCGCCACCGAGGAAGCCAACAGCTCCAATGACGAGCGCGACGCGGCGGAAAAGGCCGCCCTGCTCGCCACCCTCGGAGCCCCGGAAAGCGGGACCCTTCCGCCGGCCATGCGCGGCCAGGTCAAACAGCTTGAGGACGACCAGAAGCGGCGCGCCAAGCGCTCGGTGACGGACTCCCTGGACCGTACGCTGACTGATCTGTTGTCTTTCTACCGGGATGTGCTGATCATTCAGATGGGGAACGCCGTGGAACTGGTCAACAGTGAACTTCGGAGCGAACTCACGGAATTCGCCTCGCGCTCCTCCGCCGAAACCACGCTGGCCCGCATGGACGCCATCAACAAGGCCCGCACCCGGATCACGACGTCGAACGTGGCCCCGCTTTTGACCATCGAGTCCATGGCCGCCAGCCTCATCTGAGGCCTGACCGCCCTACCCGTCCGGATCAGCACCGTCCCATTTCCAAGGAGAACCGCATGAGCCCACCATTCCGGCCCGCCTCGAACCGACCCCGGGGGGTCAGGCTGCGGGGAGCTGCCGCACTGGCGCTCGGCCTGGTGATGGCCCTCGTCCTGTCCTCCTGCACTTTGTTCGGTTCAGGCGGAGGGGGCGCGGGCGAAGCGCAGAAAACAGCTGACCCGTCGATCGCTGCAGCCGCGCCGGATAATTTGCGCAGCTTCTACTCCCAGACGCTCGACTGGACCCGCTGCGAAGGCGACTTTCAATGCGCCAAGGTCACGGTGCCGCTGGACTACAGCAAGCCCGACGGCGGAACCATTGAAATCGCGGCCCTGAAGCTCCCGACGAAGAGCAAGGACAAGCTGGGCAGCCTGCTGGTTAACCCCGGCGGCCCGGGCGGCTCCGGCTATGACTTCGTGCGGGATGCCGGGTCCACCAATATTTCCCAGAAGGTGCGCGCCAGCTACGACATCGTCGGTTTCGATCCGCGCGGCGTCAAACGCTCCGCCCCGGTGACGTGCCTGACCGATCAGGAGCGTGATGCCTCCCGCGCCAAGACCTACGACCTCACGACCGACGCCGGGCTTGCCGAAGCCCTGGCCGACAACAAAGCCATCGCCGCCAAGTGTGTGGAGAAGACCGGCCCGGTGCTTGGCCACGTCGATACTGTCAGTGCCGCCAAGGACCTTGACATCCTGCGCGGTGTGCTCAATGACAGCAAGCTGAACTACCTGGGCTACTCCTACGGGACCTTCCTCGGCTCCACCTACGCCTCGTTGTTCCCGGACAACGTTGGCCGCATGGTCCTCGACGGCGCAATGGATCCCTCCCTCAGCTACGAGGAGCTGACCAGCGGCCAGGCCAAGGCTTTCGAGAAAGCCATCCGGGCCTACGTGACGGACTGCCTCGCCAACACCGGATGCCCGCTGAGCGGCACCGTGGATGACGGCATCGGCCAGATCCGGGACATCATCAGCGCCGTTGAGGCGGAACCGAGGACCGCCAAGGACGGCCGGACAGTCAACGCCTCCATGTTCGTCAGCGGCTTCATCCTGCCCTTCTACAATGATGACAACTGGCCCGCGTTGACACAGGCCCTGGGCAGCGCGATGAAAGGGGATGTGGCGCCGATGCTCCGGCTCTCGGACTTCGGAGCGGACCGGGAACCGGACGGCACCTACTCCTCGAACTCGACGTTCGCCTTCAGCGCCATCAACTGCCTCGACTACCCGATGTCCTCGGACACCGCGAGCATGCGCGCGGAGGAACAGAATTTGCGTGAGCTCTCCCCCACGCTCGGCTACTACTTCGCTTATGGCGGCGTCAACTGCAAGGACTGGCTTTACCGGAACCTCCGGACCCCGGCACCCGTGGATTACACGGGTCCGGCCACCATCGTCGTGGTCGGCACCACCGGAGACCCGGCAACCCCGGTGGAATGGGCCAGTGCGCTGCGCAAGCAGCTCGGAACAGCCACTTTGCTGACATGGAAGGGCGAGGGCCATACAGCTTACGGCCGGTCCAATGACTGCATCGGCAACGCCGTGGACGGCTACCTGCTGGACGGCGCGGCCCCTGCCGACAACACCGTCTGCTGAGGCGTTGACCACTCACTTTGACCCGGGCCGGAAGACTCTATTACAGTTATCTCTGGCATGATGCCTCCGGGTCACCCGGACGCGTCAGGCGGTTGCTTCCTTAGCTCAGTTGGTAGAGCGTCTCACTCGTAATGAGAAGGTCGCCAGTTCGATTCTGGCAGGAAGCTCTGGTCTCCATCTAACGGCCCCGGCACAGTCGCCGGGGCCGATCTTTTTTGCCCCGTTGTGGGTGACGCCTGCCCTTAAGGCGTCCGGGACGGCACGTCGCTGCCTGGATGGATTACCCGGCCAGCCGTCTGGTGCGCCGGTGAACACCCTCGGTGCCGCTATGAATCGGCGTCTCCTGTTTCGCGCGCGCCCTCAGCGCTGCGTGGAACAGCGCCACCAACAGAGCGTGAGCTCCAGGAGAGTAATGAAGATAAGCACGACCTTGTTTACCGGTGCGGCCGCGGCAGCCGTACTGTCCCTCACAGCGTCCCTCGGCGCCGTGGCGGCACCCGGGGCAGCGCCTGCGGCGCCCTCAGCCCCCGCAGGCACGTACACCTGCTCGCTGAGAGTCAGCGACGGCGTGCCGCCCTGCACATTCCAGCCGGCACCCGCGCCGGCGGCGGTGGCTGTCCCGGCCGCCGCGGTGGCAGCCGCCCCGGCAGCAGCCCCCGCCCCCGCGGCGGCGCCTGCCCCCGTTCCCGTCCCCGCAGCAGCAGCCGCGGCCGCACCCGCCGCCGCACCCGCCGCCGCACCCGCCGCCGCGATCGTGCCGGCCGCATCCGTCTCGTCCCTGAAACCGTTGGGTGTACCCGGTGCCTGGTCGCCGACCTTCAGTGACGACTTCAACGGAACCAAGCTCGACACCACCAAGTGGTCAAGTTCCTGGTTCGGCGGCGGCACCATGAACAAGGTCAAGACCAGCCCGGCCAACGTTTCGGTCGGCGGCGGCAACCTCTCGCTCAAGCTCTCGGACGCCGGCACCGGCGCCCTCGTGTCCTCAAACCCGAAGGACGCCGCCACCACCGGTTACGAATTCCGGACCGGCTACACCGAGGCCCGCATCTCCTTCCCCGGCAATGGAACCGTCCTGCACAACTGGCCGGCATGGTGGACCACCGGACAGTCCTGGCCGGCCAACGGTGAGAACGACATCGCTGAGGTGCTCAAGGGAAAGTTGACGTCCAATTACCACTCGGCGTCCGGAACCCACAATCAAGGAACCATTGCCGGCAGCTGGGGCAACGCGTACCACACCTACGGACTGTGGCGTAAGGGCAACGTCTCCGAGGTCTATGTCGACGGCGTCAAGGTCAAGTCCTTCGCCACCGACGACGGCAATGCCTCCCAGTACCTGGTGCTGAACGTAGGCAAAGCGAGTACCAGCACTGCCTACGGAGCGGCCTCCGAAATGAAGGTCGACTACGTCCGGGCCTGGCGGTAACAGGCAACGGGTCCTGCCCGAGGACCCCATCCGGCACACGCCGGGTGGGGTCCTTTTTGCTGCCCGGGCTGGTGGGTTCACGGGCTGGTGCTGCGGGCCCTTGTCTTTGCCCTGGTCCCGGTGAACCATGGGCTCATGGAACGGCGGGGTCGGACGACGGCGGCCAGCCAGCCTGTACCGGGCGGGACGGGACGCGTTGGTTGGGGGCCGGTGATCGGGTTTGGGCTTGTCAGCCTGGCTGCCGATGCCGTTTCCGACGGCGCCCGGCCCTTGGCTGGACCCCTGCTCGCCCAACTCGGCGCCTCTGCACTGCTCGTCGGACTCGTGACCGGCGCGGCGGAGGCCGCAGCGCAGGGACTCCGGTTGTTGTTTGGCCCCTGGGCGGACCGCACCCGCCGCTACTGGACGTTCACGATCACCGGATACGGGCTCACGGCGGTCTGCGTGCCCCTGCTCGCCGTCGCACCCCTGGCCGGGGCAGCCGGATTGCTGGTGGCGTCTGTACTGATTATCGGGGACCGCGTCGGCAAGGCCGTCCGCAGTCCGGCCAAGACGGTGCTGCTGGCCAGGGTCGCCAGCCCGGTGGGCAGGGGCCGCGGCTTCGCTGTCCACAAGTCCCTCGACCTCGCCGGCGCCCTGCTTGGGCCCGTCCTGGTGGCCGCGGTACTTGCGGTCAGCGGAAATCTGACGGCGGCCTTCGCGGTCCTGGCAGTTCCGGCAGCGGCTGCCATGGTCCTGCTGACCTGGCTGCGCCGCCGCATCGCGGAACCGGGCGGACCCCCTCCGCCCGGAGCAGCGGCCGCCGGCTTCGTTCCCGGCACAGGCTCTGCCCCCGCGGGCGCAGGCCCTCCGGGCGTTACCGGGCATCCTCCGCCGCTGCTCACCGGGGCCTTTGCGCTGTTCGCCGTCGCTGCCTTCTTGTGGAGCGCCGGGCTGGTAGCTTTCGGCGTCATTTCTTTTCATCTCACCACCGCGGCGGCCGTACCGGTCGCGGCCGTACCGCTGCTGTACGCGGGCGCCATGGCGGCGGCGGCGCTGGGTGCCCTTGCCACCGGCGTCCTCTACGACCGGTCGGGCGCCTGGGTGCTCCTGGCACTGCCTCCGCTGATTGCGGCTGTCCCCGTGCTGGCCTTATCGCCGGCGGGTGGACTGGCGTTGGCCGGCGTCCTCGTCTGGGGTGCCGCCACAGGCATCCAGGATTCCACCGTCAAGGCGTTGATCGCGGATCTGGTGCCGGAACTGCGGCAAGGCACGGCGTACGGCGTTTTCGCGGCCTTTGAGGGCGCCGGAGCGCTGGCGGGCGGGGCTCTGTACGGGTCCCTCTATGACGCACGTGAACTGCTGATCCCGGCGGTGGTGTTGCTGCAGGTGCTGGCGTTCGCGGTGCTAGTGGTGGCGGTTCGCAGGACCGAGAAACCGTAGCGGACCCGGGCACACCTCTGCGGGCCAACTTAACTCCCGGTCAACGGGCCCAGACGGACGCAGCGCCCGAGTGGCCGGTGATGATGCTCTGGTAGATGAAGACGGCACCCGCCACCGCTGCGAGGACCAGCACGGCCACCCGGATTGCGGGGTGGGTCCGGAGCCGGCCCAGGAACGCGAAGCGCCGGCCGATGGGCTCATAGCTCACCACCAGCGCCACCGCGATGACAGCGAAAAACACCACCGAGGCGGCCTTCAGCACGCCACCTTGTTCCGCATGCTCCCGGACCAGGGCCGATGCCGGACGGGCCTTCTCCAGCTGTTCCCCGGCCTCAGCGGTCAGCAGGGAAACCGGAACGAGGAGCAGCGAAAGCACCCCCAGCGGCCAGGCCAGGTAGCGCCGCCAGCGTGGCGCCGCGGCGTAGACGATCGCACCGAGGCCAGCGATGGGTGCCAGGACCACGACGGCGTGGACGAGCAGGATGTGGGCCGGTAGACCCGCTATTTCGATCATGAGTGCCCTTTTTCTGCGTGCGAACCGCCCTGTGGCGGCAGCTTGGCCGCGCCGGGCTTCTATGATTCTTGCATGGGAGAGCAAACGCTGGCGGACGTTGCGGCACGGCTCTACGCCCTCCCGTTCGATGACTTCATCCCCGCCAGGACGGCTGCCGTCAAGGAGGCCGCTGCCGCGAAGGACCAGCCCTCTCTCGCCGCAGAAGTACGGTCGCTGCCCAAACCATCCGTGGCGGCGTGGACTGTGAACATGCTCGCCGCCCGGCAGCCGGAGACCCTCCGGGACGTCGTCGAACTCGGCAGGTCGATGCGCGACGCGCAGGCTTCCCTCGACGCTGCGCAACTGCGCCGGCTGGGGCAGGAACGCCGCCAGCTCCTGGGCGAAGCGGTCCGCGCAGCTGCGGCTGCGGCGGCACAGCAAGGGCGGAAAATCAGCGCTGCCATCGCCACGGAGGTGGAAGCGACACTGCGTGCAGCGACGGCGGATGAGGGCGCCGCGGCGGCCGTACAGTCCGGCCGCCTGCTCCGGGGACTGTCTGCCGACGGCGTTGACGTGGTGGATCTTTCCGGTGCCGTGGCCGTGGCCGGTGCGGGCGGCCCTGCGCCGGCACCGGCGCGCCGGCCGGATGCCGGCGGTACAGCAGAGCAACCCCGGCTGCGCGCAGTACGGCAGGAACCGCGCAAAGTCCCGCCCTCCGCCTCGGAGCGGGCACGTGCAGCTCTCGCAGACGCCGAGAGCGCCGCCCGGGCAGCGGCGGAGGAAGCACGGCAGCAGCAGGAGGAGCTGGCCGAGTCCACCGCCCTGGCCACGGAACTCTCCGAAACGGTGCGGAATCTGCGCGAACAGCTGGCCCGCTGTGAGCAGGAACTCAAAACGGCCCGGAAGAGGCGGGAACTGGCTGGCGCGCGGGCGCAGCAGACCGCGCGGGCCGCCGACAAAACCAGCCGCGCCGAGGACCTGGCGCGGGAGCGCGTGCTGCGGCTTGGCAACACGCCGGGGTGCTGACCTCAGAGTGTCAGAGCCCGGCGGCACACTTGAAGTATGGAAACCACCCAGTACTTCGAAGTCACGTATCTGGACACCGACTGCGGCCGCATCCGCACTGAGACGTTCGATGACCTGGCCGCGGCTGAGCGCTTCGCCAGCCGCCAAACCGCGGAGGAGCACGGTTGGGCCATTGTGGACCCGGTGCCAGTGAAGGAAGACCGCAAGGCTGCCTAGCCCGGACTCTTTTGACCGTCACACCTTGCGACAGTCAACTTTGGACCGGTCGGCCTGATGACGGTCAGTGGGCAGCAGACTGGGCCCCCACCCATGTCGGGTGAAGGCCCAGTCGCGGTCTATGCCTGCTCCGCCGGCCGTTGGACCGGGCAGGCGCGGCGGTCCAGCCGGGGTGGCCTAGGCGAAGTCGGAGACTGCCGGGTCCGCGCCGATGCGGCCGGCACCTTCCGCTGAGTTGTCAAGGCCGTTGATGGCCTGCACGTCGGTCTCGTCCAGGCTGACACCCAGCGCGGCGTAGTTCTCGCGGATGCGTGATTCAGTCACGGACTTGGGGATGACCACGTTGCCGACGGCCAGGTGCCAGGCGATGACCACCTGCGCCGGGGTGGCGTTGTGCTTGGCCGCGACCTGGCCGATGACAGCGCTTTCCAGCAGCTCGCCACCCTGCCCCAGTGGGGACCAGGCCTGGGTGAGGATGCCCTTGGAGGCGTTGAACTCGCGCAGGTCAGCCTGGTTGAAGAAGGGGTGCAGTTCCACTTGGTTGATGGCCGGGACCACGCCGGTCTCATCGATCAGGCGTTGCAGTCCTTCCTTGGTGAAGTTGGAGACGCCGATGGTCTTGACCCGTCCCTGCTTCTGCAGCTCGATCAGGGCCTTCCAGGTGTCCACGTATTTGTCCTGCTTCGGCTGCATCCAGTGGATCAGGTACAGATCCAGGGTCTCCAGGCCCAGGCGCTCCATGGATTCGTCAAACGCCTTCAGCGTGGACTCGTAGCCCTGGTCCGCGTTCCACAGTTTGGTGGTGATGAAGATTTCTTCAGGCTTGAGCCCGGAGCGCTTGATCGCCCGGCCCACCCCGGCTTCGTTGCCGTAGATCTTGGCGGTGTCGATGTGGCGGTATCCGGCCTCAAAAGCCTGGACAACCACCTTTTCGGCGACGTCGTCTTCGACCTGCCACACTCCGTAGCCCAGCTGGGGGATGGTGTTGCCGTCATTGAAAGTCAGTACCGGTGAAAAAGTCATCTAACTATCCTTGCAACCGCTCCGGCATACCGCCAGTGCAAACGGCGCAGCTAAGCTAGGCGCTTAACCGGGAATTTTAGCCCCGCCCCTGGACACCGAGGCCCCTGGCCGCAGCAGATTAGTCATTGACACCGGTCTCGGCGAGCCGGCGCTCCGCGTCGTTGACGTGCTCCGCCACGGTCTGGGCACGGCGCCGCACCGATTCCGCCCCCGCCGGAGCCGGGGGGAGCGCGAGTCGGAGCATAGCTGCTGCCTCGGCCGTCGTCGCCAGGGAGTTCCCGGCCGTGGACAGGGCCCGGTGGACTCCGGCCAGGCGTCCCGGGATATCGAGGCCGTCGCTGGGCGATCGCCGCTGGGCCTCCACGCAGATGTCCCGGACCCGGCCCGAGAGGGCGGAGAGATCATCGGCAATGGCCAGGAGGTCAACATAGAGTGCCTCGTCCTCCACTCCCTCGAGAATCTGGTGGTAGCGGTCGAGGCCCCGGATGAAGCGGTCGTGGGCGCGCCGCCAGAGACCCTTGCCGAGCTCAACGTCGTCTTTGCGGCCCTGGCGGGCAGCGCTGAAGAATCCCACAAGCGCCCTAAAGGTACTGGCCGGGACCGTGGTCCGGGTCCGCGAGGGCGGGAGACCGCGGCGTCTTCGCGCCGGGCCTGGGCGCTTCGGCGCGTTGCGGCTCGCCGTTCTCTCCGATAATCACCCCGGGGGCGATCACCGTTCCGGGTGGCAGCTGGCGGAGCTGCGCCTGGGCCGCGGCGTGCTCCCGGGAGGCATGCTGGGCCGCGAGGGCAGTCTGGATGCCGTGGAAGAGGCCTTCCAGCCAACCGACCAGCTGGGCCTGGGCGATCCGCAGTTCCGCGTCCGACGGGGTGCCGTCTGCAGGAAAGGGAAGGGTGATCCGTTCCAGCTCCTCAACCAGTTCCGGCGCGAGACCGTCCTCGAGTTCCTTGATGGAGCGTTCGTGGATCTCCGCCAGCCGGATGCGCGCTGCGTCGTCGAGCGGGGCTGTCTTAACTTCATCAAGGAGCTGCTTCATCATGGTCCCGATCCGCATGACCTTCGCAGGCTGGTCCACGAGGTCCTGGAGCTGGCCGGACCTGGGCCGCGCAGTGCCTTCCAGGGGAACACCGCCGTCGGGGTCAGTTGGGTGCGGATCGCTCATGGGTTCATACTCTCACGTGCCCCGAGCCATCGGCCGCACACCGCGGAGGGCGCCGCCGGGCACTTTCGTACCCCGCGGCGCCCTCCGGTAAAGGCCTCGCCAATCAGCTTGAACTGATCAGCAGCACCTGCCCTGCGGATTGGCTTCCTGGCGGTCCGTCTGGTCCCGCCAGAACTCCTTTTCAGTCATCGGCGCGGAACCGTGCCCGGCGTCGGCGTGGTGGGCCAGGTACTTTGCGTACGCATCCTCGCCCATCACCCCACCCAGGTACCGGGCGAATCCCCGGAAGCCCGCCAGGACGGCATTCATCGGAGCCCCGCGCATCAGTGGTGGGCGGCCTTGGCGGTCCGCTTCTCCGCCGGCAGCTGGTCCCACGTTGACTTGAGCTCACGCTCTGCCGCGGTGGGGATCGGTCCGGCCGGAGCGAAGACGCGGGACGGCAGGGCAGGATCCTCATTGTCGCTGTTGACTACTCCGGCCTTGACGTTGCGGAACGCCTTGTACGTGGCGATGAGTGATGCGGCGATGACGATGATGCTGAGCACCACGAAGATCACCGAGAGCCAGCCCTGGATGGCGGTATTGCGGATCACTGCCTCCATGGCCGGGACGGTCTTGGCTGTGCCGAAGGAGGTCTTGCCGTCCGCGAGCGCCTTGGAGAAGGCCGCGTTGTTGGCGAAGTAGCCGACCGCCGGAGTGGACGAGAAGATCTTCTGGTAGCTGGCCGTGATGGTGACGACGGCCGCGAACGCCATCGGCAGGGCGATGATCCAGAGGTACTTGAAGGATCCCTTCTTGGCCGCGATCGCAAGGCAGACGGAAAGGGCGATGGCGGCGAGCAGCTGGTTGGCGATGCCGAACAACGGGAACAGCGTATTGATGCCGCCCAGCGGGTCCGTGACGCCCATGATCAGCACGGCCCCCCAGGCCGCGACCATCACGGCGGTGGCGAGCCAGGCGCCGGGACGCCAGGAGTGCTCTTTGAACTTCGGGATGAAGTTCCCGATCGAGTCCTGCAGCATGAAGCGCGCCACCCGGGTGCCGGCGTCGACCGCGGTCAGGATAAACAGGGCCTCGAACATGATGGCGAAGTGGTACCAGAAGCCCATCAAGGCTGTGCCGCCGATGAATTGCTGCATGATGTGGGCGAGACCGACGGCGAGGGTGGGCGCCCCGCCGGTGCGGGACACGACAGTGTTTTCGCCGACGTTCGCGGCCGTCTCGGACAGCAGGCTCGGGCTGATGTTGACGCCGGACAGTCCCAGGCTGTTGACCCAGGCGGCCGCCGTTTCGACCGTGGTGCCGGTGAGGGCGGCCGGAGCGTTCATGGCGAAGTAAAGCCCGCGGTCGATGGAGATCGCTGCCACGAGGGCCATGATGGCCACGAAGGACTCCATCAGCATTCCGCCGTAGCCGATGTAGCGGGACTGGCGTTCCTTTTCGATCAGCTTCGGGGTCGTGCCGGAGGCGATCAGGGCGTGGAACCCGGACAGTGCACCGCAGGCGATGGTGACGAAGAGGAACGGGAACACGGCACCCGGGAAGACCGGACCGTTGTCGCGGCTGGCGAATTCGCTGAAGGCCGGGACGGAGATTTCCGGCCGGACCACGATCACGGCGAGGGCGAGCATCACGATGACGCCGATCTTCATGAAGGTGGAGAGGTAATCACGCGGAGCCAACAGCAGCCAGACCGGCAGGATGGCGGCGATGAACCCGTAGACGATGAGGGCCCAGGCGATGGTGACCTTATCCAGGGTGAAGAAGGCGTCGCCCCACTCGGTGGCGGCGACGGCACCGCCGCCAATGATGGCCGCCATCAGCAGCACGAAGCCGATCAGGGAGACTTCCAGGATCTTGCCGGGGCGGAGGAAGCGCAGGTAGATGCCCATGAAGAGGGCGATCGGGATGGTCATGCCGACGGAGAAGACGCCCCACGGGCTCTCGGCCAGGGCGTTGACGACGACGAGGGCCAGGATGGCGACGATGATCACCATGATCAGCAGGGTGGCGATCAGCGCGGCGGTGCCGCCGATGACGCCGAGTTCCTCCCGGGCCATCTGGCCCAAGGACCGTCCGCCGCGGCGCATGGAGAAGAACAGGACCACGTAGTCCTGGACGGCGCCGGCGAACACGACGCCGAAGATGATCCAGATGGTGCCCGGGAGGTAACCCATCTGGGCGGCGAGGATCGGGCCGACGAGGGGCCCGGCGCCGGCGATGGCGGCGAAGTGGTGGCCGAACAGGACGTTGCGGTCCGTGCGGACATAGTCCTTGCCGTCGGCTTTGTACTCCGCGGGCGTGGCCCGGCGGTCATTGGGCTTGAGTAAATACCGCTCGATGACCTTCGAGTAGAAGCGGTAGCCGATCAGGTAAGTGCACACCGCGGCGAACACGAACCAGATGGCGTTGACCGTTTCGCCGCGGACGATTGCCAGCATGAACCAGGCAACGGCACCCAGCAGGGAAATCGCCGCCCAGAGCGCAATTTTCGCGGGCGTCCATTTGCGGTCCTCGGTGTCGAGCACCGTCGCATCCACCGCGGTGGGCGGAAGGGCCGGGTCCGGCGTGATGCCGTCGTCGACCAGTACATTCTTTGGCGTGCTATCCGGCATTGTGCCCATGTCTCCTCCTTGAGAAACCCCAGCGGGGCAAGTCCACGAACAGAAGTGCCCCAAGGCACCCTACCAAGCACGGCGAGGCCTGGGTATGGCCTTGCGCCGGGCGGCCTGGAAGTGGCGACGAACGGCGCGGGAAATTCAGGCGGGCGGACCGGTCAACTGCATGAGCCGTGCCTCGCAAAGGTCCAGCCAGCGCACCTCGGCCTCGGTTTGAAAAATCAGTGAATCCAGCACCAAAAGCCGGGCGGTGTCAGTCGGGTGCTGCTGGGACGCCATGTCACGGCGGGCCTTGGTGTACTCCTGCAGGGCCCGGATGGACACGGCACGCTGGACGTGGATCGCGGCGCCGACGTTCACGCCGGGCAGCGTCAGCCCCAGGGCAAGTTTGATGGCCAGTTCATTGCGCGGCGGGCTGGCCCGCGGCACCGGGGAGCCGAACCAGGTGCCGACTTCTTCCCGGCCGGCGGACGTGATGCTGTAGATCACGTGGCCCTCGCCGTCCGCACCGTCCTTGCTGACCAGCCCGTCGCGTTCAAGGCGGTCGAGCGTGGTGTAGACCTGCCCGATGTTCAGTGGCCAGGAGGATCCGGTACGGTCTTCGAATTCGAGCCTGAGCTGGTAGCCGTAGCGCGGCCGGTCCTGCAGGAGGGCCAGAAGGCTGTGACGGATGGACATGCTGCTCCCGGAGGGTGGCGGAACGCCAGCATACACGCGCCCCAAGACGCGTGTATACGGCGTATGTAATGACACTACCGTCGTTCTCCATCGCCGGGTAATTTCGGTATGCCGCCGATGGACGACGCCGACGCCGCCGGGCGGACTACAGGACCAGCAAGACCTTGCCCACGTGGTCCCCTGAATCGAAGTAGGTGTGCGCGGCCGCGACCTGGTCCAGCGGAAACGTTTTGGCCACGAGCGGGCGGATCCGGCCGTCTGCCAGCATCGGCCAGACTGCGTCCCGGACGGCGTCCATGATTACGGCCTTCTCCTCCACGGGCCGCGGGCGCAAGGCAGTGGCAATGATCGCCGCGCGCTTGGCCAGGAGTTTGCCGAGGTCCAGCTCACCTGTGGCGCCGCCCTGCAACCCGATCACCACGAGGCGCCCATAGACTGCCAGGGCGTCCACGTTCTGCGCCAGGTATTTGGCGCCGACGACGTCGAGAATGACGTCGGCGCCCTTACCCCCGTTCTGTGCGCGCAGGCTTTCCGGGAAGTCTTCCTCGACGTAATTGATCGCAATGTCCGCGCCGAGGAACGCCTTGGCGGTGCTGACCTTCTCCACGGTGCCCGCCGTGGTGGCCACCGTGGCACCGTAGGCCTTGGCCAGCTGGATGGCCATGGTGCCGATGCCGCCGGTGGCCCCGTGAATCAGGACCGTCTCCCCCGGCTGCAGCTGCGCCGTCATGATCAGGTTGGAGTACACCGTCGCCGCCACTTCCGGCAGCGATGCTGCCGTGACGAGGTCCACGCCGTCGGGAATCCTCAGGACCTGACCCGCAGCAACGGCCACCTGCTGGGCGTAGCCGCCGCCGGCCAGCAGGGCCACCACTTTGTCACCCACGGAGAAGGGCTTGCTGACATTGGGGCCAAAGCCGGCGATCCGGCCGGAGACTTCCAGCCCGGGAACCTCCGAAGCGCCGGGCGGGGGCGGGTAGTATCCCTTCCGCTGCTGGACGTCGGCGCGGTTGAGGCCGGCGGCGACGACGTCGATCAGCACTTCACCGGGACCGGGCACCGGGGGCGGAACCTCGCGGACCTCCAGGACCTCGGGTCCGCCCGGCTTTGCGATGTAGACGGCCTTCATGGAGAACTCCCGATTTCTAGCGAACGTGTTGCAGCCTGCGGCAGGGGGGCGCCTGTGGCACCCGGAATCCGCAACGCTTCCTTCCACAGTATGCGAAAGCAGGAACCCCGGTCCGCGGGCGCGGCCGCGGTTTTTGTCGCTGCCGACTGCCTATGAAACACTACTCGGTAGGGAAGGTTGTCCGAGCGGCCGATGGAGCTGGTCTTGAAAACCAGTGTGCGGTGACCCCGTACCAAGAGTTCGAATCTCTTACCTTCCGCGAATAATGCCCCCGGGCCAGCGCTCAGCGCGGAACCGGGGGCATTTTTGCGGGCAAAGCAGACCAGCGGTCTCCAGCCCGCGCCGGCCGTGCGCTCGTTTCGCAAAGCGTCGGCGAGCTGCTGCCTGGGCGTGAGGTGATGACCGCCGTCGTACTCCACCGCGAGCCGGTATTGCGGGCACGCCCGATCGATCCACAGTGGACGGCCTTGTTCGTCCAACAGCACGTAGTTGGGTTTAAAGGCCGGCAGGCCGGAACGCTCGAAGAGCAGGCCGAGCCTGGTTTCCGGGGGCGAACCACCCCCGACGCGGACATGCCCCAGAGAGGCCCGCAACAAGCGAAGACCAGCCACAGTGCCGTTGACGCGCGGCGTATTCCAGGAATGCCCCAAGGGTCAGGCGGGCGGTCTGGGGTAGTGGTAGCGCACATGCTCGCTCATGGCCGCGAAAAGGACGCGCCGGCGGGTGCGGCGGCCCGGACCCCTTGAAACCGCGGCCGCTCCGGCCTACGCTTCCGGTGTTTCCTCGAGAACCCACTCCGTGCGGACCGTCAGCCGCCGGGCCGCCGCAGCAGAGCGAAGGAGCCCGCAATGCCAACCCCTGAGCACGCCAATGGAGCGCCGTGCTGGATCGACCTGATGACCTCCGACACGGAAAGAGCTAAAGCCTTCTACGGGACACTGTTTGGCTGGACGTTTGAGACCGGGGACCAGGAGAAATATGGCGGATACATCACGGCACTGAAGAACGGCCAGCCGATCGCCGGCATTATGCAGAAGCAGGAGGGCCAGGCCGGGTTCCCGGACGTATGGTCCACCTACCTGCGCACGGATGACGCCCGGACGGCTGTCAAGAGCGCCGCCGAGCACGGCGGACAGGTCTACCTTGAGCCCATGGACGTGCCCGGCCAAGGCACCATGGCGATGATCGGCGACGCCACCGGCGCGGCAATCGGGCTGTGGCAACCTGGCGCCATGAAGGGCTACGGCCTCGCCGCGGAACCCGGCGCCCCGGCGTGGCACGAACTTTCCGCCAGGGATTACGCCGCCGCCGTGAAGTTCTACCAGGACGTGTTCGGGTGGGGCACGTCCGTTCTGAGCGACACTCCTGAGTTCCGTTACACCATGCTGGGAGCCGGGGAGGCGGCGAAGGCCGGGATCATGGACGCCGCCGGCTACCTGCCTGCGGAGGTACCGTCCCATTGGCAGGTCTACTTCGCCGTGGAAGACACAGATGCCGCCACCGAAGCGGCTGTGGCCATGGGTGGCCAGGTGATCGAGGCCCCCGCTGATACGCCGCACGGGCGGCTTGCTAGCCTTGTTGACCCCACTGGAGCCATGCTCAAAATCATCGCCGAGACGGTACCGGAAGCCCCCTGATATACCGTCCCTCAAGGCCGCCGGAACCCCGGCAGCCTTGGGAAAAAATGCGCAAAAAAATTACCGGCCGGGCCCTTCCCCCGGGGCTACCGGCCGGTATTCTTTTGGAGTGCCCGGCCGGGCATGGGGCCCGGCACGGTAAACCCGGTTTGAGCCGGTGCTGCACCCATTCCGTTGCCGGGATGCACCGTTGGTGCCCCGGTTCCGGCTGTGACGCGTTCCGCTGGGGGACGTCTCGCCGAATGCACGTGCAAGACACATCGTGTTCATTCACTCCTGTTTTGATGTGCCGGTAACTGCTTGACCAGGAGCAGGACCGACCGGTCCGTGGCATCACCCGGACACCCTCCACCCAGCCCTTACCCGGGCGCCCCAATGAGAGTTAGAGCGGATGAAACACTTACCTTGGAAAACCGCGCTGGGCACAGCGCTGTCAGCGGGGCTCATCGCAGCACCGCTGGCCGCTGTGCCGGCGTTCGCCGCGGAGGTCTCCCCGGCAGCGGCCGGCACCTCGCCAGTCATTATCAACGAGGCATACCTCAGCGGCGGCAGCGCCGGAGCAGCCTACAAGAACAAGTTCATTGAGCTGTACAACACCTCGGATGCACCGGTCGCCCTGGACGGCTGGTCCCTGCAGTACCGCCCCGGAACCGGCAGCACGGCACCGAGCGGCCCCGTTCCACTGAGCGGCAGCATCCCGGCCAAGGGCTACTTCCTGATTAAGGGCGGAACCAACGCCAGCGCATCGACGGCCGCTGACCTGCCGGCGGCCGATCTCACGGCCACCGGCTTCAACCCGAGCGGAACCACCGGGACGATCGTCCTCGCCACACAAACGGCGGCGTTGAACCCCCTGGGCACCGGCTCAGTGATCGAACCGGCCAATGTCGCTGATCTGCTCGGCTATGGAACGTCCAACACCTTTGAAACGCAGGCCGCAGCGGCGCCGTCGGGCAACTCCGACGTCAAGAGCCTGAACCGCAGCAACGGCGTGGACAGCAACAACAACTCCGCAGATTTCGCCCTGAACACGACCATCACCCCCAAGGCCGCCAACGGCGTGGCCGCCCCTGTCGATCCGCCGGTTGATCCGCCCGTCGATCCCGGCCCCGCCACTCCCCCGACGGTCAAGACCATCGCCGAGATCCAGGGCAACGGCGCTGCCAGTCCCCTCGTCGGGAGCTCCGTCACCACGCGAGGCAAGGTCACCGCGGCATTCCCCACCGGAGGGTTCGCCGGCTACTACATCCAGACCCCCGGCACCGGCGGCGACCTGACCCCGGCCAGCCACTCGGCGTCGGACGCCGTCTTCGTCTTCTCGTCCGCAACGGCCGGATCCGTCCAGATCGGCGACTACGTCGAGGTAACAGGCGCGGTCAGCGAATATTTCGGCATGACCCAGGTGACCGTTGCCGCCGCGGCAGATCTGAAAAAGCTCACCGAGGCCGCGCCGGAAGTCAAGGCCACCGGCTTTGCGCTCCCGGCTGAGGAAGCCTTCCGGGAATCCCTCGAAGGCATGCTGCTTACCCCGCAGGGGCCCGTCACGGTTGCGGACAACTTCTCCCTGAACCAGTACGGCGAAATCGGCCTGGCCGGCGGAACCACCCCGCTGGAGCAGCCCACCGCCGTCGCGCCCTTTGGTTCAGCCGGGTACACCGCCACCGTCGCCGCCAACGCCGCCCGCGGCATCAAGCTCGACGACGGCGCCACCACCAACTTCCTCAAGGACGCCACCACCAAGGCCCTGCCGCTGCCGTATCTGACGCCCGCGGAACCCGTCCGCGTCGGATCACCGGTGAGCTTCAAGACCAATGTGGTGCTCAGCTACACGAACAACTCCTGGAAGTTCCAGCCGCTGACCCAGCTGACCCCCGCCAACGCGGACACGGTCCAGCCAATCAGTTTCGGTGCCACCACCCGCACGGACGCCCCGGCGGCCGTGGGCGGCAACCTCAAGCTCGCATCCTTCAATGTGCTGAACTACTTCCCCACTACGGGGGACCAGATTGCGAGCTGCAAGTTCTACACCGACCGTGAAGGCAACCCCATCACCGTCAAGGACGGCTGCAACCTCCGCGGGGCCGCCAATGCGGAAAACTTCAAGCGCCAGCAGGACAAGATCGTCACCGCCATCACCAAGTCCGGCGCCGACATCGTGACCCTGATGGAGGTCGAGAACTCGGCACAGTTCGGCAAGAACCGTGACGATGCCCTCGCGAAGCTCGTGGATTCGCTGAACATCGCGACGCCCGGCATCTGGGATTACGTCCGCACCCCCGCCAACGCACCCCCGCTGTCTGATGAAGACATGATCCGCACCGCTTTCATCTTCAAAAAAGCAGCAGCAGAGCCGGTGGGCGAATCCATCATCCACAACGACACTGCCGCCTTCGCCAGCGCCCGCAAGCCGCTGGCCCAGGTCTTCAAGCCGGTCGGCGCAAGCGAGGACAAAAAGTTCATCGCGATCGCCAACCACTTCAAGTCCAAGGGCTCAGCCGCGACCCCCGCCGACACGGACAAGGGACAGGGCGCCTCAAACCTCGCCCGCACCGCCCAGGCCCAGTCCCTGCTGGCGTTCTCCGATGAACTGCAGAAATCCAAGGGCACCGACAAGGTCTTCCTGATTGGCGACTTCAACTCCTACGCCAAGGAAGACCCGATCAACGTCCTCACGGGCGCCGGATACGTGAACCAGGACGAGAAAGCCAAGAACGCCGACGGATCCGCCAAGCACTCCTACCTCTTCGGCGGCCTGGTGGGCTCACTCGACCACATCCTCGCCTCACCGGGCGCCAACGCCATCGCCACCGGCGCGGACATCTGGAACATCAACTCCGTGGAATCCGTGGCGCTGGAGTACAGCCGTTACAACAGCAACGTCACCAACTACTACGTCCCGGACCAGTTCCGGGCGAGCGACCACGATCCGGTGGTGGTGGGGCTGGATCTGCCTGTTACCCCGGCCCTGCCGGCCAGTGTGGAGCTGAACCTCCTCAACATCAACGATTTCCACGGCCGGATTGATTCGAACACGGTGTTCTTCGCGGGAACCGTCGAGAAGCTGCGGGCGGCTGCCGCTCCCGGCGCCACGGCGTTCCTCTCCGCAGGAGACAACATCGGCGCCTCCCTGTTCGCCTCCGCGATCGCCAAGGACCAGCCGACCATCGACGTCCTGAACGCCCTTGAGCTGCGCACCTCGGCCGTGGGCAACCACGAGTTCGACGGCGGCTGGGCTGATCTGCGCGACCGCGTCATCGCGGGCGGAACCAACGCCACGTTCCCGTACCTGGGCGCCAACGTTTACAAGAAGGGCACCACCGAGCCGGTTCTGCCGGAATACACGGTGCTCGAGCTGAACGGCATCAAGGTCGCCGTGATCGGAACTGTCACGCAGGAAGTGCCCTCACTGGTCACCCCCGCCGGCATCGCCGACCTTGAGTTCGGTGACCCTGTCGCGGCCATCAACCGCGTCGCCGCGACGATCAAGGCGGACAAACTGGCCGACGTGATCATCGTGGAAAACCACGACGGCGCCGGCTCCGGCACGCCCGAGGGCTCCACCCTGGCACAGGAAGTCGCCGCCGGCGGCCCCTTCGCCAAGCTGGTCACCGAGGTCACCCCGGACGTTGCGGCAATCTTCAACGGCCACACCCACAAGCAGTACTCCTGGGACGCACCGGTCCCCGGAGTTGAGGGCAAGACCCGCCCGATCGTCCAGACCGGCAACTACGGCGAGTTCATCGGCCAGATCCAGCTGACCATCGACACGAAGAGCATGTCGGTGACCGGCTACAAGGCCGGCAACGTCAAGCGCACCACCACCGCGGACCAGCCGGCCACCGACCTCGTGGCCACGTATCCCCGGGTCGCAGCCGTCAAGACCATTGTTGACAAGGCCCTGGCCGACGCGGCGGTCGTCGGTAACCAGCCGGTTGGCAAGGTGAGCGCGGATATCACCACCGCTTTTACCACTGCCACCGCCACCACCCCGGCAACACGCGATGACCGCGGCAGCGAGTCCACTCTGGGCAACCTCGTCGCCGACTCCCTGGTCGACTCGCTCAAGGCGACGGAACTGGGCGGCGCCGAGATAGGCGTCGTCAACCCGGGCGGCCTGCGCAACGAGCTCTACTACGCGCCGGACGGCACCATCACCTACGCCGAGGCCAACGCGGTCCTGCCGTTCGTGAACAACCTGTGGACCACCTCGCTGACCGGCGGGCAGTTCAAGACGCTCCTGGAACAGCAATGGCAGACCAACCCGGACGGCACGGTTCCCAGCCGCGCCTACCAGCAGCTCGGCCTGTCCAAGAACGTCAACTACACCTACGACGCTGCCCGCGCCGCCGGTGACCGGATCACCTCGATCCGGGTCAACGGCGCACTGATCGACCCGGCAAAGTCCTACCGGATCGGAACGTTCAGCTTCCTGGCCACAGGCGGCGACAACTTCCGCATCTTCACCTCCGGAACCGGCACGAAGGACTCCGGACTCGTGGACCGCGACGCCTGGATCAAGTACCTGCAGGCGAACAGCCCGGTCGCCCCGGACTTCGCCCGCCGCTCCGTCGCTGTGGTGAACTCCACCGCCGCCGAGGTCAAGCCCGGGGAGGCCATCACCCTGGCCGTCTCCAAACTGGACCTCACTTCCCTTGGCAGCCCCGTGAACACCGCACTGCGCGCCGAGTTCACGGCCGCCAACGGCACCGTCACAGCACTGGGCACGGTGCCGGTTTCCGCCGGCGCCGCCACGGTGAGCGTTCCGGTTCCCGCCGGCGCCGCTGCCGGTACGGGCACCCTGGTGCTCACCGCCGTCGAATCCGGCACCGTCATCAAGACAGCCGTAAAGGTCGCAGCCAGCGCCCCTGTCCCGCCGAAGTGCACCGCACCGGTTCCGCCGAAGAAGTGGTACGACGTCGTTGGGTGGATCAAGTACTCGATCGCTTGGATCCAGTACCAGAAGTGCCTGAAGGGCTAATTTCCCGGCCCTGACCCAATGAGCATGCCCTCCCCCGGGCCGCAGCAGTGGACATATAGCCAATATGTCCGTTGCCCGGCCCGGACGGAGGGCATGCTCAGTTGTTGGCGAGGCCTTCGCACCCCAGGACGGCCCGGACGGAGGGCATGCTCAGTTGTTGGCGAGGCCTTCGCACCCCAGGACGGCCCGGGCGATCTCGTCGGCGTCCCGCAGGGTCCGCTGGCCGCTGCGGTACACCGGCCCGTTCTTTTGCCGGGCCTCGGCCGCGATCGCGGTGCCCCACTGCACGGCGGAGAGCTGCAGTCCCAGGACGTACAGGCCGTCGGTCACCGCGCCGGTGGCGTCCAAGGGCCGGTAGGGGTGGGATGCCACATCCAGCCCGGACGCCGGAACGGGCGTTCCTTCCGCCGTCATCATGAGCCGCGGCCGGAGCAGGCCTTCGGCGATCAGCTGTTCCAGCAGGGCTGATTCGTTGACCGCAACCCGGTTCGCGGGCGCCAGCGCCTCAACCATGGCCCCGGCAGCCACCACGTCCCCGCCGCCGTCCACGCTGTTGCCCACCCAGGGTGAGACGGCCGTGAACGTCCCGGCGCTGCGGTCCACGCCGAACTTCGGGTCCGGCCCGACGAACCGGACGACGCCGGCGCTGACCAGCGCCGCGAGCTGTTGGGCCCGCAGTGCCGGCGGCCCGCTGGCCAGGCCTTCCACGAATGCTTCGAACCAGCCCCGGAGCCCGGCGACCCAGGATGCGTCGGTAATGCCCCCGTCCGCGACGACGGTCTTCAGCACCGCCCTGCCGTGGTGCAGCGCCCCGATGGCCATCTTCACCGGGTCATCTTCGCCCTGGGCGGACCGCCGGGCATCGTCGAGCAGGTAGTCGACGACGGCGTGGTCGAGTTCCGCGCGGGAGCTAAAGGACCGGCCGGCCAGCGGCGCTGCCAAACCCAGGAGATTGAGCCGGTGGGAGGGGCGGAGGTGGACCGCCAGGACGGACTCCACCTGGTCCTCCCACTTCACGGCGGAATGCGCGTGCGGGTGCAGGGCCTCCTCCAGCGCTTTCAGGAATTCCCGCGGATCCGTCAGGATCGCGCCGGGTTGCGAGCGCGCCAGCGTCGAGTAGTAAGCCCAGAGGGCATCGCGGTGCAGGAGGGGCCAAAGATCGTGGTCGAAGCCCGGCCGGATACCGGCTTTCCCAAATTTTGCCAGAGCACTTTCGGTGCAGTACTTCAGGACCACTGCGTCGGGGTAGTAGCCGGTGAGGGTTGCTTTCGCGCGGTACGGTGTGCCACGCCGTGACGCTGCAAAGATCAGCGGTTCACGGCCGGAAGGCAGATAGCGTAGGCCGCCGTCCTCGTCGGGCACGAACTGCCCGCCGCGGCCCTCGGTCAACTGGCCCATGGCGTCGAAGAAGTTCAAACCCATCCCGCGCACCAGCACCGGCTTGACGGCCGGCACCAGCGACCAGTCGACGTCGGTAGGAACGGCCGGCGGCAGGTACAGCAGCCCCAAGTCCGCCGCCGCCGCCGCCAGTTCGCGCTGTTCGGGGTTGAGCCGGGATGCCAGGTGGCCCAGCGCGAGCACCACGGAATCAACGGTGAGCACGGCGCCGTCGGCAAGTCCGACGTCGAACCGCACTCGGGGCTCGTCCGCTTCCCCCGGGGCGGGGGCGCCGGCGTGGCGGACGGACACGGCCTCCACTGCGTGGAAATCCACGGTGGCCCCGGCGGGCAGGCGGGACAGCAGCTCCTCAAGGGTGCAGCGCAGGTAGCGGCCATACAGGGCCCGGCTGGGAAAGTCCGCGGGTCCAAGCCCGGACAGTTCGGCGCGCTCCTCCGCGGTGAGCGAGGGCAGGGGCTGCTCGCGCTGACGCTCGCGCCAGCGGTCGAAGGTGGAGCCGGCCAGCGGCGGTGCGAGGTCCGGGTCCTCCGGGATAACGGTGGGGTAGAAGGACTGCGTGTTCATTATATAGAGCCGGGACTGCCCTGGCTGCCACACGTGCCCCGGACCGGCCGGGTAGGGATCGATGACGTCAATGTGCAGGGTGCTTCCCGGACCGGAGGGCGACCAGTTGGCCAGCAGCCGTTCCAGGACGCTGGTTCCCCGGGGACCGGCGCCAATCACTGCCGTCCGGATGCTCTGCGATATGCCCACGGCATCCAGCGTATCCGCAACGGGCCCGCTGCCCGGACCCGATGGATTCGGGCGGAACCGTCCCCGGGCGCTTCGGCGTGACTTGCTACTGCCGCGCCGATGTTGCTTGGATGGAAAAATGACCACCGCTGAAGCTGCTCCCCCGCCCGCGCCCGACCGCCCAACCGCAAACGCTGTAGAAGGCTCCACCTCCGAACCCGTCGACGAGAACATCTGGCTCGAGGAGATCTACGGCGAGGAACAGCTCGCCTGGGTCCGGGAACAAAACGCCCGCACCGAGGAGCTGTTAGAGGATCCGGAGTACACCGCCCTGGAAAACAGCATCCTCGACGTGCTCGATTCCACCGACCGGATCGCCATGGTGGGCAAGCACGGCGACTGGTACTACAACTTCTGGAAGGACCGCGAGAACCCCAAAGGCCTGTGGCGGCGGACCAGCTGGACCAGCTACCGGGGCGGGTCCCCGGAGTGGGACGTTCTGCTGGACGTGGATGCCCTGGCCGCGGCGGAGGGTGAGGAGTGGGTCTTCCACGGCGCCAGTTTCCTGCGCCCGGCCGCGGGGGAGCCGCACCGGCGTGCACTGCTGGCCTTGTCCCCCGACGGCGGCGACGCGAACCGGTACCGGGAGTTCGACGTCGAGTCCCGCAGCTTCGTGGACCCGGCGGCCGGCGGCTTTGACCTGCCCACAGCAAAGGGCAACGCCTCCTGGCTGGACGCGGACACCCTGCTGGTCGCCTCCACGGCCGAGGGGCTGCCCAGCACCACGTCCTCCTACGCCCGGACCGGCGTCTCGCTGCGCCGCGGCGGGTCCCTGGCCACGGCCGAGCGGCTGTTCGACATCCCGGCCGAACACATGATGGCGCTCGTGGCGCATGACTCCACACCGGGCTTCGAGCGGACCTTCGCCGTGGACTGGATCAGTTTCTTCGAAAAGACCACCTCCGTGCTGCGCGACGGGGAATGGGTGCCCATCGACGTACCGGCCGACGTGAACATCAGTTCGCACCGCGACTGGCTGCTGTTCCGGCCGCAGCAGGACTGGACCGTGGGCACCGCCACCTACCCGGCCGGCTCGCTGCTGGCCGCCGGGTTCGAAGCCTTCCTGGCCGGCAGCCGGGACCTGTCCGTGCTGTTCACTCCGGACGGGCACACCTCCCTCCAGTCCTGGAGTTGGACCAGGGACTTCCTGCTGCTGAACCTGCTTCAGGACGTCTCCTCGGAGATCCGGGTCCTCGATCCGCAGCAGCCCGGAACGGACACCGCTTGGGCGTCCACCGTGCTTGATGCCTGCCCGCCGCTGCATGACGTCAACGCGTTTGCCGTCGACGACGAGGACACCGCCAGCGGCTCGGACGACGCCCCTGCCACCGGGGACACGTCCCCCGGTGCGGGAAACGACTTCTGGCTCCTCGCGACCGGCTTCACCACGCCGAGCACCCTGACCCGCGGAACCCTGAAGCGCGCCCCGGGCGGCGCCGGCGTGCAGAGCACGCACGAGGTGATCCGGTCCTCACCCTCGTTCTTCAACGAGGCGGCCTATGAGGTCCAGCAGCACTTTGCCATCTCCGAGGACGGCACCCGGGTACCGTATTTCCAGGTGGCGTCCAGGGATCTGGTGCTGGACGGCCAGAACCCCACGCAACTCTCCGGCTACGGCGGCTTCGAGATCTCCCGGACCCCCGCCTACAGCGGCGCGGTGGGCCGGGCCTGGCTGGAACGCCGCACCGAGGAAACCGCCGGGCACGACGGGGACGCCCCGCATAGCCGGGGCGGGGTCTACGTGGTGGCCAACATCCGCGGCGGCGGGGAATACGGACCCTCCTGGCACCGCGCGGCTTTGCAGGAGAAGCGGCACCGGGCCTACGAGGACTTCGCCGCCGTGGCGGCGGATCTGATTTCCCGCGGCGTGACGTCCCGCGAGCGGCTCGGCTGTGTGGGAGGCTCCAACGGCGGCCTGCTGGTGGGGAACATGCTCACCCGGTATCCGGACCTTTTCGGCGCCGTGTCCTGCGGGGTCCCTCTGCTGGACATGCGCCGCTACACCAAACTGTCCGCCGGCTACTCCTGGATTGCCGAGTACGGCGACCCGGATGATCCCGGGCAGTGGGAGTTCATCAAGACGTTCTCCCCGTACCATCTGCTCAAGGACGGGGTGGAGTACCCGGAGACGTTTATCTGGACGGCCACGTCGGATGACCGGGTGGGACCGGTCCAGGCACGGAAGATGGCCGCGCGCATGCAGGCGATGGGCATCCCCAACGTCTGGTTCCACGAGGCGCTCGAAGGCGGCCACGCCGGAGCCTCGGACAACCGGCAGGCCGCGGCGCTGCAGAGCCGCAGCCAGCACTTCCTGTGGCGGGCGCTGGCCGGGCGCGGCGCCTGATCCCGGACCATCCAAGGGAACACCGCGGGGTCACGTCGGGCCCATCCGGGGCCCCGCCATGGGCCGGAAATGACCCCGCGGCGGCCGTTTTGCCTTGCATGGCACCTTCTGCGTATCCTTGGTTGGCTAGTTAATAGCAATTGGAGACGTGCCAGAGCGGCCGAATGGGCTTCACTGCTAATGAAGTGTGGGGCACAACTCCACCGGGGGTTCAAATCCCCCCGTCTCCGCGTTTGGCCCCGGTCCCTGGACCGGGGCCTTTTGCGTTTCCGGACATGGCGTCTCCGGAGTCCCGGGTGCGGTCGCAGGTCCGGGTGCGCGTCCGGGTACCGGACACTCGGCGCCGTCCGGGTACCGGGGTGGCAGGATGGGGCCATGGTGAGCAACCCCGTGCCCGGAGGCAGCGCGTATGACGCGATCATCGTCGGTGGCGGCCACAACGGCCTGGCCGCGGCAGCGTATCTGGCCAAAGCCGGCCGGAGTGTCCTGCTGCTGGAACGGCTCGAGCAATCCGGCGGCGCGGCGGTGTCCGCCCAGGCGTTCGCCGGCGTCGATGCGCGCCTTTCGCGCTACTCCTACCTTGTGAGCCTGCTCCCGCAGCAAATCATTGACGACCTTGGCCTGCGCATCCGGCTGGAGCGGCGCCGGTACTCCTCCTACACCCCCGACCCGCTCGATAGCCGCCGCGGTCTGCTGATTGACAACGCGGACGCGGATGCGACCGCTGTTTCCTTTGCGGCCGTCGGGGCCCCGGAGGGCGATTACCGCGCGTTCACCGGGTTCTACGCCGGCTGCCGCCGGCTGACCGAGGCCCTCTGGCCCACCCTCACCGCTCCGCTGCCGACCCGCTCCGAAGCCCGGCTCCTCGCATTGCGGGCCGGGGCGGAGGAGGCGTGGAAGGCCATGGTCGAGCGCCCCGTCGGGGAGGCCATCGCCGGGTCGCTCCGGCACGACCTGGTCCGGGGCGTGGTGCTGACCGACGCCTTGATCGGCACCTTCGCCCGCGCCGGCGACGCCGACCTGCAGCAGAACATTTGCTTCCTCTACCATCTGATCGGCGGCGGATCCGGGAACTGGGATGTGCCCGTCGGCGGCATGGGGGCGGTGTCCGGCGAGCTTGAACGGGCGGCCCGGGAGGCCGGGGCGGTGATTCGGACGTCCGCGGAAGTCACCGCTGTCCGCCCGGAAGGAGTGGTCAGTTACCGGCACGGCGGAATGGACCACACCGCAACCGCCGCCTGGGTCCTGGCCAACGTGGCCCCCGTGGTCCTGGACCGGCTCCGGAACCCGCCGGCTGCCGGCGTCGTCACCACCGGCGCCGGCCGTAACCCCAACCATCTCCGGGAGGGTGCGCAGGTCAAAGTGAACTTGCTCCTGACCCGGCTTCCCCGGCTGCTGGATCCGGCGGTCAGCCCGGAAGCTGCATTCGGCGGGACCTTCCACATCAACGAGACCTGGTCCCAGCTGGACGCCGCCTACCTCGCCGCTGCAGCCGGAACCATACCGGACCCGCTCCCCTGCGAGATCTACTGCCACTCGCTCACGGACCCCAGCATCCTGTCCCCGGAACTGCAGGCCGCCGGCGTGCACACCCTGACCGTGTTCGGCCTGCACGTCCCGGACCGGCTGATCACGGCGGAGAACAACGATCGACGCCGGACAGAACTGCAGGCGGCCGTCCTGAAGTCCCTGAACTCGGTCCTCGCCGAGCCCATTGAGGACCTGCTGCTGACCGGTCCGGACGGGCAGCCGTGCATTGAGACGAAGACCACCCTGGACATTGAACGGGCCGTGGGCATGCCGCGGGGCAACATCTTCCACGGCGGCCTCGACTGGCCGTTCGTGGAGGACAACGCACCGCTGGACACTCCGGCCCGGCGCTGGGGTGTCCAGACGGATGACCCGCGGATCCTGATCTGCGGGTCGGGTGCCCGGCGCGGCGGTGCCGTCAGCGGCATCGGCGGGCACAACGCGGCGATGGCAGTGCTCGAATCCGGACCGCCGGACGCCGGCACCCTCGAAACAGGGCGGACTGTGCAAGGCTGAGCCCGGCGGTGGTCAGCCTGCCTGGCCGAGCACCAGCGGCAGCACCGCGCCTGCGCCGGCAAGCCGGAGGGCCCGGCCGGCGACCGTCACGGTCCAGCGGCTGTCGACAAGATCATCAATCAACATCACGCTCTGGCCCTGAATGCCGGCCAGGGCCGCTTCGAGCTCCGGTCCCACCACGAGGCGGTCCCAGACCCCGGCAAGCCGGTAGGCGCTGTTGCCGCCGCGCCCGCCGGTGGGTCCGCCGTGCTCCAGCTGCAACTGCCCAAGATAGGGGATCCGGCCGATCTCGGAGATGCCCCGCGCCAGGGAGTCCACCAGTGCTGGTTTGCCGCGGGACGGGACGCTGATGATGGCCGCGGGCCGGCCTGCCCCGCTCCAGCCGGGTGTGCGGGGGTCACCGGCGCCCCATTCGCGCAGGACCTGGACGCACGCCTGAAGCATGCCCGGATCCACGGTGCGGTCGGGAGCTCCCGCACCGAAGGCTTCGCGCAGGGCACCGCCCCAGCCGAGGTCGGTGAGCCGGGCCAGGGCACGGCCGGCGGCGACGCTTTCGTCGGGCTTGATCTTGCCTTTCACCGGCACGCCCAGCCGGTCCATGCCGCTGGGCCACTGCAGCCGGGGTTCCAGCGGCACACCGGCGCGGCTCAGCGTCTGGCCGGCGGCTTCGGTGGCCGACGCGGCGATGTCTGCCGGAAACCACTGGCCGGCGCAGTTGTCGCAGCGGCCGCAGGCCCGGGCCGTTTCGTCGTCCAGAACGGAGGTGATGTATTCCATCCGGCAACCGGCGGTGTCCTGGTAGATCACCATCGAGTCCTGCTCGTCCACGCGGGCCTCGGCGATCCGGCTGTACCGCTCGGCGTCGTACGTCCACGACTGCCCGGTGGACCGCCAGCCGCCACCCACGCGCTCCACGGCCCCGTCCACCGCCAGCACCTTCAACAGCAACTCCAACGGGGTCCGGCGCAGATCCACGCGCGCCTCCAGCGCCACGGTGGACACTGCCGTCCCGGCGTCGGCGAGGGCGCTGAGGACGGCGCCGGCTTTCTCTTCCGAGGGCATGGACGCCGTGGCGAAATACTGCCAGATGTCCCGGTCCTCGGACCCCGGCAGCAGCAGGACATCGGCGTTGGCAGCGCCACGGCCGGCACGGCCGACCTGCTGGTAGTACGCCACTGGCGAGGACGGCGCCCCCAGGTGCACCACGAACCCGAGGTCCGGCTTGTCAAAGCCCATACCCAGGGCGGAGGTGGCCACGAGGGCCTTAACCTGGTTGTCCTTAAGGAGCTGCTCCGCGCGTTCGCGGTCCGCGGGGTCGGTGCGCCCGGTGTAGGCGAGCACCTCGTGTCCGGCTTCGGCGAGCAGCCGGGCGGTATCCTCGGCGGCGGAGACGGTCAGCGTGTAGATGATGCCGCTGCCCGGCAGGTCTTTCAAATGCGTCAGCAGCCAGCCGAGGCGGTCCCGGGAATCCGGCAGGCGCAGCACGCCCAGCCGGAGCGATTCACGGCCCAGGGCGCCGCGAATGGTGAGGACTTCGGCACCCAGCTGCTCCTCGATGTCGTGGACCACCCGGGAGTTGGCCGTGGCGGTGGTGGCCAGCACCGGAACGGAGTCCGGCAACTGGGTGATCAGGTCCGCGATGCGCCGGTAATCCGGCCGGAAATCGTGGCCCCAGTCGGAGATGCAGTGGGCCTCGTCGATGACCAGCAGCCCGGTGCGGCGGATCAGCTCCGGCAGCTGGTTTTCCCGGAAGGAGGGATTGGTCAGCCGCTCGGGCGAAACCAGCAGGACATCGACCTCGTCCGCGGCGAGTTGTTCTCGGACGGTGTCCCATTCCAGCTGGTTGGCGGAGTTGATGGCCACCGCACGGACCCCGGCCCGCGCTGCGGCGGCCACCTGGTCACGCATGAGCGCCAGCAGCGGCGAGACAATCAGGGTGGGCCCGGCACCGCGGCGCCGGAGCAGCAGGGACGAGACGAAGTAGACCGCCGACTTGCCCCACCCGGTGCGCTGGACCACGAGGGCCCGCCGGCCGCCGTCGACGAGCGCCTCGATCGCCTCAAACTGGCCGTCATGGAACTCCGCCTGGGGGTGCCCGACGAGTTCCCGCAGCACCTCCTGCGCCTGCTCCCGGGTCCCGCCCAGCCCGGCTGGGACAGCGGGGGAAGCGGACAGGACTGCAGCGTTCTCGGAATTAGCCATTGGTTCAGTATCCCAGCCCCCTCCGACAGGCGCGAAGCCGCCGGCTCCGCCGTGTGGACAATTCCGGCGGATCCGGGGATAAAACGACACCACCGGAGCACCTCCGCCCCCTGATTGGGCTGCGACGTAGGATAAGACGCGTGACTACGGACCAGACGAAGACATTTGACCTTTCGGCCTCCTTCAAGGCCTACGACGTGCGCGGCATAGTCGGCGAATCAATCACCGCGGAAATCGTCGAGGCCGTGGGTGCTGCCTTCGTCGATATCCTGCAGCTGGAGGGCCAAACGGTCCTGGTCGGCGGAGACATGCGCCCCTCCTCCCCCGAATTCAGCAAGGCCTTCGCCAACGGCGCCGCCCGGCGCGGAGCCAACGTCCAGCTGCTCGACCTCATCTCCACCGATGAGCTCTACTACGCCTGCGGTGCGCTCAATGCAGCCGGCGCCACGTTCACGGCCAGCCACAACCCCGCCGAATACAACGGCATCAAAATGTCCAAGGCCGGCGCCGAACCCATTTCGTCCGAAACCGGGCTCAAGGAAATCCAGGCTTGCGCCGAGGAATACCTCAACGCCGGTTCCATTCCCGCCGCCGCCACCCGCGGCCTGATCGGCGTCCACGACGTCCTCAAGGGCTACGCCGAGTACCTGCGCAGCCTCGTGGACCTGCGCGGCTCCCGTCCGCTGAAGGTGGTAGTGGACGCCGGCAACGGCATGGCCGGCCTGACCACGCCGGCAGTGCTCGGCGACGTCCTGCTGCCCAAGCTTCCCCTGGAGATTGTTCCGCTGTACTTCGAGCTGGACGGATCCTTCCCGAACCACCCCGCCAACCCACTCGAGCCGGAGAACCTGCGCGATTTGCAGGCGGCCGTCGTCGAACACGGCGCGGACCTCGGCCTGGCGTTCGACGGCGACGCGGACCGCTGCTTCGTCATTGACGAAAAGGGCGAACCCGTCTCGCCGTCCGCGATCACCGGGATGGTGGCCCGCCGCGAGATTGCCCGCGCCCAGGCACTCGGCGAAGCCACTCCCGCCGTCATCCACAATCTGCTGACGTCCCGCGCCGTCCCGGAACTGGTGGCCCGCCACGGCGGCCGGGCCGTACGCACCCGCGTGGGGCATTCCTTCATCAAGGCCGAAATGGCGGCAGAAGGTGCCATCTTCGGCGGCGAACACTCCGCCCACTTCTACTTCCGCGACTTTTGGAACGCAGATACCGGCATGCTTGCCGCGATGCACGTCCTTGCCGCCCTCGGCGAGCAGGCCGGTCAGCTGTCCGATCTTGGCCGCGAGTACGAGCCCTACGTATCCTCCGGCGAGATCAACTCGGAAATCGATGACAAGGCCGGCGCCGTGGAACGGGTCCGGCTGGACTTCCGCTCCGAGGACGTCACGGTGGATCACCTCGACGGCAGTACCTTCACCGCCACGGACGGCAGCTACTGGTTCAACCTGCGCCCTTCCAACACCGAGCCGTTTCTCCGCCTGAACGTCGAGGCCACGGACAAAGCCACCATGGAGCGGGTCCGCGACCGCGTCCTGGCGCTGGTCCGGGGCTAGGACCGTGACGGAACTGCCAGCGCAGGCCGGCGCGGTTTCCGCGGCCGGCGGCTCGTGGCGGGACAGCGTCCCGGAGGCCAGCGCCACCGACCTGGAGAACCTGCTGGGCACCGGAGTCGGTGCCGCCCAGGAACAGCTCGAGCGCAACGGCGGGTTCCTGCCGTTCGCCCTCGTCGTTGAGATCGACGGCGAGGTCCGGCTGGTCGCCGTCACCCCCGCCGACGCAGCCGAGGGCACCGGCGCCGACTTCGACGCGGACTCGATGATCAGTGATCTTACGGAACTGCTGCGCCAGCACAGGGACGAATTCCGCGCCGCAGCGATTGTCTGCGACATCACGTTGCTGGCGGAAGCCTCGGACGCGATCCATGTGGCTGCCGAACACCGGGACGGCTCGCTGTTCGCCGCGGTCCTGCCCTACGCAGCGAACCCCGCGACCCGTGAGCTGGAGTTCGGCGAGCTCTCCGCTGATACCAATGAACCCGGCGTGTGGGTGGACTAGACCGCCGTATGCTGGTGGTATGAAGATTAACGCCTTCGCGGATGTCAGCCTGCGCGCCATGATGGTGCTCGCGGCGGCGCCCGGCGGCTCACTCCTCACCACCCAAAGCATCGCCGACGCGGTCGGGACGCCGTATAACCACGTGAGCAAGGCGATGGCGAAGCTGCGCGAGCTGGGCATGATCGACGTCGAGCGCGGCCGGCACGGCGGTGCCCGGCTCAGCAGTGCCGGGCAAGTCGCCACCGTGGGCCAGCTCCTGCGCCAACTGGACACCCGCACGGACCCTGCCGACTGCATCGCCACCGGCGGAGTGTGCCCGCTGATCAATGAGTGCCGCCTCCGCGGAGCCCTCTCCCGCGCCCGGGAGGCGTTCTACCGCGAGCTCGACGGTCTCGTCGTCGCGTCCCTGCCGACCGAACGGCAAATGGAGCCGGTGTTCCAGGCGATCGGCCTGCGCCCCGGCCTGCTCAGCCCCAGCCTCTGACCTGTTCCGCCACGCCCGGGAACATCTCCGATTTGATGTTACTTTCTACGCCCTGTAGAACTGAGATATAAATACTCGTATTTCGAATACAAGTATTTTCGCCGGTCCGGCTGACAGACGCGGACCACTATCTCAGGAGTCAACATGCTCTCGGACAAGTCCTTCCCCGTCATCGAGGCCACCCTCCCCCTGGTGGGGTCCCGGATCGGTGAGATCACGCCCAAGTTCTACGCCAGCCTTTTCGCAGCGCACCCGGAACTGCTGGACGGGCTCTTCAGCCGCTCCAACCAGCGCAACGGCAACCAGCAGCAGGCCCTGGCCGGAAGCATCGCCGCTTTCGCCACCCATCTGGTGAACAATCCCGGAACCCTGCCGGAGACGGTGCTTGCGCGCATCGCGCACCGCCACACGTCCCTCGGGATTACCGAACCGCAGTACCAGGTGGTTTACGAACACCTCTTCGCCGCCATCGCCGATGACCTCGCCGACGTCATCACCCCCGAAATCGCCGAAGCCTGGACCGAGGTCTACTGGCTGATGGCCGATGCGTTGATCAAGCTCGAGAAGGGGCTGTACGCTGCACAGGCGAACGACTCCATGTGGAGCCCGTGGCGGGTCGCCGCGAAAACCCCCGCCGGCACCGGCTCCCTGACGTTCACCCTGGAACCGGCCGACGACACCGCCATCACCCCCGCCCTCCCGGGCCAGTACGTCAGCGTCAAGGTCACCCTCCCGGACGGACTCCGCCAGGTCCGCCAGTACTCGCTCTCCGGCGACGCCGGAACGAGCCGCAGCTTCACCACCAAGAAGGACGACGGCGGCGAAGTCTCCCCCGTCCTGCACAACAACGTCCAGGTGGGCGACATCCTGGAAATCTCCAACCCCTACGGCGAGATCACCCTTCAGGAAGGCGACGGCCCCGTGGTCCTGGCCTCGGCCGGCATCGGCTGCACTCCCACTGCCTCCATCCTGCGTTCCCTTGCCGCGTCGGGCTCCGACCGCCAGGTCCTGGTGCTGCACGCGGAGAGCGACCTGGACAGCTGGGCGCTGCGCAGCCAGATGACGGACGACGTCGCACGTCTGGACGGCGCCGACCTCCAGCTGTGGCTCGAACGCCCCGTAGCCGGCACGAAGGAAGGGTTCATGAGCCTGCGGGAGGTTGATCTCCCGGCGAACGCGTCCCTGTACCTGTGCGGGCCGCTGCCGTTCATGAAGAACATCCGGAACGAGGCCATCAACGCCGGCATTCCTGCCACCAAGATCCACTACGAGGTCTTCGGCCCGGACATCTGGCTGGCCAGCTGATTCACCACCGCATCCCTGCTGGCGGCCCCTGCCTTAGCGCGCCGGCGGGCAGATCAGGGCGGATGACGGCTTGCCGGTCGCCCTGATCTGCCCACGAGACGCTCGGCCCACCACCGCGGTGACCAACGACGGCGGCCCCGCACCTTTCCCAAGGTGCGGGGCCGCCGTCGTTTGATCCGGGCTGTTAGTGCTCGGCCATACGTTCCTTCAGACCGTCAAGCTCGGAGCGCAGCGCGTCCGGCAGCGAGTCGCCGAACCTGGCGTACCACTCTTCGATGGAGGCCAGCTCTTCGTCCCATTCCGTACGGTCCACGCGGACAGCGTCTTCGACGTGCGCGTGCGTGAGGTCCAGGCCGGTGAGGTCCAGCGAGTTCCCCGCCGGCACGAAGCCAATGGGGGTCTCGACGGCGTCCGCCTTGCCTTCGATGCGCTCGATGGCCCACTTCAGCACGCGGGCGTTGTCGCCGAAGCCGGGCCACGCGAAATCGCCGTCGGCCGTGCGCCGGAACCAGTTGACCAGGAAGATGTGCGGCAGGCGTTCCGGATTGGCCTTGCCCGAAACACTGATCCAGTGCTTCAGGTAGTCACCGGCGTCGTAGCCGATGAACGGCAGCATGGCCATCGGGTCGCGCCGCAGCACGCCGATCTGGCCGGCAGCGGCCGCCGTCGTCTCGGAGGAGAGGGTGGAGCCCATGAAGATGCCGTTGGTCCAGTTGCGGGCCTGGGTGACCAGCGGCACCGTGGTCTTGCGGCGTCCGCCGAACAGGATTGCGGAGAGCTCCACGCCGTCGGGGCTGAAGTACTCCTCGGCCAGAATGTCCACCTGCGAGATCGGGGTGCAGAAGCGGGAGTTCGGGTGGGCTGCCGGCTTGTCCGACTGAGGAGTCCAGGAATTGCCCTGCCAGTCCGTCAGGTGGGCGGGAACCTCATCGGTCATGCCCTCCCACCACACGCCGCCATCATCCGTGAGCGCAACGTTCGTGAAGATGCTGTGGCCCTTGGCGATGGCGCGCATGGCGTTGGGGTTGGTGCCCCAGCCGGTGCCGGGAGCGACGCCGAACAGGCCGGCCTCCGGGTTGGTGGCGCGCAGTTCGCCCTCCTTGCCGATCCGCATCCAGGTGATGTCGTCACCCAGGGTCTCGACCTTCCAGCCCTCGATGGTCGGGTCGAGCAGGGCGAGGTTGGTCTTGCCGCAGGCGGACGGGAACGCGGCGGAGATGTAGTAGTTCTTCTTCTCCGGCGAGGTCAGCTTGAGGATGAGCATGTGCTCCGCAAGCCAGCCTTCGTCCCGGGCCATCACGGACGCGATGCGCAGGGCGTAGCACTTTTTGCCCAGCAACGCGTTGCCGCCATAGCCGGAGCCAAAGGACCAGATGGAGCGCTCCTCGGGGAAGTGCACGATCCACTTGTCCGGGTTGCAGGGCCAGGTGACGTCGGCCTGGCCGGCGGCGAGCGGTGCGCCCAGGGAGTGCAGGGCCGGGACAAAGAAGGCGTTGGTGGCGGTAATCTTCTCCAGCACCTCGGTGCCGATGGTGGCCATGATGCGCATGGAGGCGACAACGTAGGCGCTGTCGGTGATCTCCACGCCGAACTTGGGATCCTCGGCATCGAGGTGGCCCATGACGAACGGGATGACGTACATGGTGCGGCCGCGCATGGAGCCGCTGAACAGTCCGCGCAGCTTCTCCTTCATTTCCGCCGGGGCCATCCAGTTATTCGTGAAGCCGGCATCGCGTTCGTTCTCGGAGCAGATAAAAGTCTGCTCCTCGACGCGGGCCACATCGGCGGGGTCGGAGAAAGCCGCAAAAGAATTGGGAAACAGCTTCTCGTTCAGTCGGGTCAACGTGCCCGCGGCGACGAGTTCGTCCGTGAGCCGGGTGTTCTCTTCCTCGGAGCCGTCCACCCAGTGGATCCGGTCCGGCCGGGTCAGTTCAGCAACCTCTTCGACCCATGCCAGCAGTCCGGCATGTGTGGTGGGTGCTTTTTCAAGCAACGGCAGTCGCGCCAGATCTCCCATTACGGTTCCCTTCCTCGGGTTCAGTCGTGTGTCCTAAATGTAGGGCTAGATCACCCCCTAAAAAGGGGGCCGGATATGGGATGTCCGGGTAGCCGGAAATTGAAAACCCCGGAAATTCAGGGAATCCGTCCCATCCAAAGCCTGTATTTTGTGACTAAGGTCACGTAGACCGGTCTAGTCATCCAGATTACACCCGCTACGATTTGTCAGTACGGCCCCACCTCGCGTAAAGTAATTCGAGGTTCGGGGAGCAAGAAGTTCCGGACCGGCAAATGCGCCCATAGCTCAGCTGGATAGAGCGTCTGTCTACGGAACAGAAGGTCAGGGGTTCGAATCCCTTTGGGCGCACAGTGAAGACACCGTGAAGAAAATCAAAAAGTCACAGTGAAAAAGATCCGCACCGGTCCGCCGGTGCGGATCTTTTGGTTTAACCCCAGCCGAGGTCGGGGCCGGCGGCCAGGGCGCGCCGGCCGGCGTGGTGCCCCGCAAAGGGCCGGCGGCGGCGCCACACGGCACCGGGCCGGGCGTAGGCTTTTGCCATGACGGCACAGGTGAAACGGGAATTTGATGTCATCGTGATCGGTGCGGGCGCCGTGGGCGAGAACGTGGCGGACCGCGCGGTGCAAGGCGGACTGACCGCGGTGCTGGTCGAAGCCGAACTTGTCGGCGGCGAATGCTCCTACTGGGCCTGCATGCCATCCAAAGCGCTGCTGCGCCCGGGCACCGCCCTGCACGGCGCCCAGACGGTGCCCGGCGCCAAGGAGGCCATTACCCAGACCCTGGACACAGCCGCCGTCCTGAAGCGCCGCGACTACTTCACCTCCAACTGGCAGGACGACAGCCAGGTCACCTGGGTCGAGGACACGGGGATCGAACTCATCCGGGGCCACGGCTGGATTACCGGCACGCGGGAAGTTGAAGTTGCGGGGCTGGACGGCAACAGTTACGCGCTCACGGCACGGCACGCCGTCGTGGTGGCCACCGGGTCCGCACCCACGGTGCCGCCCGTTGACGGCCTGTCCGACGTCGACTACTGGACCACACGGGAAGCGACCTCCGCGCAAGCCATTCCGGACAGACTGGCGGTCCTTGGCGGGGGCGTGGCCGGCACGGAGCTTGCCCAGGCCTTCGCCCGGCTGGGCTCCACGGTCACGGTGGTTGCCCGCGGCGGCCTGCTGGGCGCCTTTCCGGAGGAGGCCAGTGCACTGGTGGCGGCCGGTCTGCGGGCGGACGGGGTCAGTCTCCGTCTTCACACCGGAACCACGGGCGTCCGCGGGAACAAGGATGGCTCCCTCACCCTTGAGCTGGAGGGCGGCAGCACCGTGACGGCGGATAAGCTCCTGGTCACCACCGGCCGGCACCCAGCCCTGGAAGGACTTGGGCTGGAACGTGTCGGCCTCACGGCCCCGGAGGGCCGGCACCTGCGGCTCAGCACGGACGCCACCGGCCTGGTGGCGGAGGTTCCCGGGAACGACGCCGACCCGTGGCTGTACGCTGCCGGCGACGCCGCCGGGAAAGTCATGCTGACCCATCAGGGCAAGTACGAGGCCCGCACCACTGGAGATGCGATCACCGCCCGGGCCAAGGGCGAACTGGGCGCGACGGCGGCACCGTGGAGCCGGTATGCCCGGACAGCTGATGACCACGCGGTGCCCAGCGTCGTGTTCACGGATCCGGAACTGGCGAACGTGGGCCGGACGGTGCAGCAGGCGGAAAAGGATGGCTACAAGGTGTCCTCCGTGGAGCTGCCCATCCAGGTGGCCGGATCCTCGCTGCACGCCGAACGGTACGAGGGGTGGGCGCAACTGGTGGTTGACGAGGACCGGAAGGTCCTGCTGGGCGCCACCTTTGCCGGCCCGGATGTGGCCGAACTTTTGCACGCCGCAACCATTGCCGTCGTCGGAGAGGTCCCGCTTGACCGGTTATGGCACGCCGTGCCGGCCTACCCGACCATCAGTGAAGTCTGGCTGCGGCTCCTTGAGGAATACGGGCTCTGAACTCCGGCCGCAGCGACACCGCCGGCTTCTATTTGAACTGACCAGTCAGTTCAGTTAGCCTAGTCGTAGACATTCATCTGCGAAAGGCTTCCCGTGCTCCGCGTGCAACAGCTCTCCGTGGACGGCAGACGCGATGAACTCCTGCCGGCCACCTCCCTTCAGGTCCGGCGCGGGGAACTCCTGCTCGTCACCGGCAAGCGCCAGGACCAGCGCACCACACTGGCGCTGGCTCTCAGCGGACGGTTCAAACCCGCCGGCGGTCACTTCGAGTGGGACGGCACCCGGTGGAACGGAAGCACCAAAATCAAGACGCTGCGGCAGGCGAGCGCCGTCGTCGACTCCCCCGGGGTGAACGAACCCGAGCAACACCTCAGCGTCCGTGACCTCGTCACTGAAGACCTTGCCCTGGTCCCGCGCCGCTACCGGGGGTCACTGCTCAGCAAGCCGTGGCTCAAGATCAACCGGTTCGAGGACATCGCGGACCTCTGGACCGAGCAGCTTCCGGCGGCCCGCCGGATAGAACTGCTCACCGCCCTCGCCCTCGCGAACCCCAACACGGACTTGCTCGTGGTGGATTCCCCGGACCGCCACGGCGATCCCAACGACTGGTTGCCGCGGCTCCAGGAACTGGCGTACGACGCCGGGCGCCCGCTCGCCGTCGTCGCCACCGTTCTGCATCTCCCCGACGGCTGGACCGGACCGGCAGCAGAAATCGGCAACGCGGCCGCTCCCGCCGACACCGCCCCCGGATCCGAACCCGAACCCGAACCCGAACCCGAACCCCTCGAAGCTCCCACCACCTCCGAAACTGAGGACACAAAGTGACTGTGCTGCGGCTTGCCCGCTCTGAACTCAAACGCATGACCGGCGGCCTGCTGCCCAAGCTCACCATTCTGGCGCTGACCATGGTCCCCCTGCTCTATGGCGCCGTGTACCTGTACGCCAACTGGGATCCTTACGGAAAGCTGAACCAGATCGACGCGGCCCTGGTGGTGGAGGACACAGGCGCCACATCCGCCGACGGCACCCGGCTCGAAGCCGGACGGAAAGTCGCCGACAGCCTCGTGGACGCACACACCTTCAACTGGCAGACAGTTACTGACACCGCAGAAGCGGACGAGGGAGTGAGCACGGGCAAGTACGCGTTCGCGTTGAAGATCCCCCAGGACTTCTCGGCAAACCTCGTCTCCCCCGGCAGCTTCGACGCCGCCAACCAGGCCATGCTCAATGTCACCACCAATGACGCGAACAACTACCTGCTGAGCACCATTGTGGACAAACTCACCACCGCCGTGCACGCCACCGTGGCCACCGAGGTGGGTGAGGAAACCGCCAACCAGCTCCTTACCGGATTCGGAACCATCCACTCCCAGATGCTCAAAGCCTCCGACGGAGCCAGGGAGCTCGCCGACGGCGTCGGGAGCCTCCACGACGGGACCGTCACCCTTCACCAGGGCACCGGCGAACTCAGGAACGGCACCGCCGATCTCTACAACGGCCAGCTCAAGCTCCGGGACGGTGCCACCTCCCTCAGTGCGGGAGCCAGCAAACTCGGGGGCGGCCTGACCCAGCTTGAGAACAAAACCGCCACCCTGCCGGCTGATTCGAAGACGCTCGCGGACGGCGCAGCGCAAGTCGCGGCAGGCAACGCCGCGCTCAACACCAAGGTGCAGGCCCTCGCCGGCCAGCTCACCGCGGCCGAACAGGCCGCTGCCCAGGCACGGCGCGGCCTGGTGGTCGCCTCCAACAACCGGCTCGTCGCCGCCGGGACCATCACCCCGGTCCAGGCGGAGGCGATCCTCGCGGACTTCGATGCAACTGCTGCCTCGCCCGCGGCCGCCGCGGGTCCCGCCGCTGCGTTGAAGACCGCGGCGGGCCAGATCCAGCAGCTGGCCGACGGTTCCGCCGCCGTCAGTGCCGGAGCTGCCAAACTTGCTAAAGCCACCCCCGCCCTCACCACTGCCATCGCCCAGGCCTCCACCGGCGCGGACCAGCTGGCCGCCGGGGCCGCCACTCTCGCCGCCGGGCAGCAGAGCGCCCTCGAGGGCGCCGGGAAACTCTCCGCCGGCGCGCAGAAGCTCGACGACGGCGCGGCCCAGCTGGAGAGCGGCGCGGCAACAGCCGCCGACGGCGCCGGAACGCTGGCAACCGAGCTCGCCAAGGGCGCCGGCCAGGTCCCCAACCCCGATGACACCCAGAAGAACAGCATCGCCAAGGTGATCGCCGATCCGGTCGCCGTCAGCAACGTCTCGCAAGCCAAGGCCGGCTCCTACGGCGCGGGCCTGGCTCCGTTCTTCCTCACCCTGGCCCTGTGGATCGGCATCTTCATGCTGGTCCAGGCGATGCGGCCCGTCACCCAGCGGGCCCTGGCCTCGAACGCCCCGGCGTGGAAAATCGCCGTCGGCGGCTGGCTTCCCTTCCTGGCCGTCTCGGCCGTCCAGGCAAGCCTGCTCACCCTGGTGGTCGATGTGGGACTGGGCCTGAACCCTGCCCACCCCTGGCTCATGTGGTTCCTGATGCTGGCCGCTGCGATGGCGTTCAGCGCGATCATTCAGGGCGTCGTGGCACTGCTTGGTACACCCGGCAAACTCGTGGTGCTCATCCTGCTGGTGCTGCAGCTGGTCTCCTCCGGCGGCACCTTCCCCTGGCAGACCACGCCGGAGCCGCTGCACGTGGTGCACCAGATCCTTCCGATGGGATACGTGGTCAACGGCATGCGGCACCTGATCTACGGAGCCGACCTCGCCGTCATCCTGCCCACCGTGCTGGGTTTGCTTGGCTACACCTTGCTGGGCACAGCCATGTCAACCCTCGCCGTCCGGAAACACAAGTTCTGGACCCTCAAGTCCCTGAAGCCGGAGATCGCCGTATGAGCAGCCCCACGGACACCACGAAGAAGCTCAGGCCGGCGCGCACCAACGCGACCAAGCAGAAGCTCTTTGAGGCCTCGATGGACCTGCTTGGCGAGCGCGGCGTGGCCGGCGTGACGGTCGATGAGATTGCCGCGGCGGCCGGGGTGTCCAAGGGCACGGTCTATTACAACTTCGGCAGCAAATCGGACCTGATCGCCCAGCTGCTGCACCATGGAGTGGACATCCTGTTGGCCCGGCTGCTGAGCGTCAGGGACGATTCGGTGGACCCGCTCATGGCGATGGACGAAATGATCGGACAGGCCATGGACTTCATGGACGAGTATCCGTCCTTCGCCCGGTTGTGGGTCAGCGAGAACTGGCGGACCGCCAGTGAATGGCAGGACACCTTCACCGAGCTCCGCGGACGACTGCTGACCGTAGTGGGAGCGGCGATTGACGCCGTCGCTGCCGTCTACCCCGTGGACCCTGCCGTGTCCCGGGGCAGTCTGGAGACCGCCATTTTCGGCGCGTGCTTCGGGGTGGGCCTGGATCGGCAGACCTACAACCCGGAGCGCACGCGGGAGCAAAGCCTTACGGCAATCATGGCATCCATGCGCGGCTACGTCGTGAAGTAGCCCCGCTCGGGGATGATTGTCTTCATGGGCCACATGGGTAACTGCGGCAAGTTCGCCATCGGAGCGTTTGTCAGTGCGCTGGCACTGCTGGTGCTGGCCGGGATCACCCTGCATGAAACGGTGTTCGCGTGGTTCCTTGCGGCCTCCGCCGCAGCGTACGTGGCCTGCGTCTCAGAGGTGGTCATCCGCCGGCGGCACCGCACCCTGGTGGCCAGCGGAATCGGGAGCACCCTCTTCACCGCGTTCAGCATCGCGTTCCTGCGCCAATGGGGCCTGGCCTTCAACGCAGACCCGGCCGCACTGTCGTCCCCCGTGGATACAACCCATCCGGACTTGTACTTCTACCTCGCCGCCACCGCCGGCGCGGCCACCTTGCTGTTGTTGCTGGCCGGAACCGTCCTGCCGGGCAAAGGGCGGCGTCCGCGCAGTGGAAGCACCGGCGCTCCCCTGCGCCGCCCGGCGGCAACCACGCGGGGCCAGGCGCCGGCGACAAGGGGACCGGCGCCGTCTACGCGGCGCCCGGCGGCCGGCCCTGCCCGCCGCACGCCGCCACGCACGCCGCCACGCGCACCGTCCCGGACAGCGGCCCCTCGACCGGCGGCCCGGACCACGACGCAAAACACGACCCGCCAACGCGGCGGTGCGAGCAGATAAATCCTCAGAGGTTCCGGGGAGGATCGCTGCGGGGTTCGCCGGTGTGGCCCTGCTCGGGTGGAAGCTCACTGCCGGGGACCTCAGCGTGGTGGGCCTGGTCGCCCGCAAGGGGGGAGGGCTGCCCGCCCTGGCCGGGGTTGCGGTCGCTGCGGTCTCGGCGAAGCTCCTCAGTGCCCGAAACGTCTGGGGTCGCCTGGCCCTGTTCGTGGCCGCGTTTGCCGGTTGCGACGTCGGGGTCCAGTTCATCGGCCTTCCGCAGCTGGTCCTGCACGCCGGAGCGGACCTGCTCGGCTTCCTGCTGCCGGCCGCGGGCTTCCTCCCGGAGCCGCTCGGCCTCCACTTCCGCCTGCTTGGCATCCGCCTCGGCGCGCGCTGCCTTCGCCTCGCGCTCCCTCGCGCCGATCTCCTCGGTCCTGGCCTGCTCCCGCATTTCCACGGCCTTGGTGCGGTTTGCCGCTGCCTTGCGTTTGCGGCCGAGCATGATGGCCACAATCACGATCGCCAGCACCACCACGATGCCGACGATGAGTCCAATAAGCTGTCCTGAATCCACGATGATTCCGCCTTCTCTCTCGATCGCCTTACGTCCGCGAGTGAACAGCATCAGTAAACCGCAGAATGGGGCGCCTGACTATGCACCCGGACAGCGGACCCGAACGGTGCAGGCCGGGCCGGAAAGCTACGTGGCCCGTGGAACCTTGAAACGCGTGAGTCTCGCTTCCTGGCCGTCCAGTTCAGCCCAGGATTTCTCGGTCTCCAGAATGGTCAGCGCGCTGGTGGGGTACCGTGTGGCGGCGTCCATGTACGCATCATGGTTGGAGTCGCGGGAGGCCAGGTGCATGGCAAGGTCCTGCACGCCGGGCATGTGCGAGATGACCAGGAGGGTGGTCACGGTGTCCGGAACGTGGTTAATAACAGTCAGCATCCGCGACGCGGAGGCCGCATAAAGCCCGTGCTCCAGTTTCGGCGTCGGTGCCTTGTCTCCGAGCTCGTGGCAGACCCAGGTGCACGTCTGCCGCGTGCGCAAGGCGCTGGAACAAAGAATGAAATCGGGGACCACGCCATGCTTCAACAGCCATCTGCCGGCTTGCGGGGCGTCGCGGTGGCCGCGTTCTTCCAGCGGCCGGTCGTGGTCGGCGACGCCGCCGGGCCAGTCCGCCTTGGCATGGCGCATGATCACCAGCCGTCTCATGTGATGCGCGCTCATGGAACCAATCCTAGTGGCGCACGGGCAGGTCGCCGCGCCTGTGAACGGCGTTAACGCCCAGGCGCCCGCCCCGCGTGCGGGACGGGCGCCTGCGCCGGGCTGAACGTTAGATCGAGTATTCCGGCGCGGCCCAGACCACAACTTCAGGATGCTCGTAGAACCGGTAGCCCTGGCCGCGAACGGTCCGGACTGTGTTGGCGAGGCGGCCAAGCTTGGAGCGCAGACGGCGGATGTGGACGTCGATGGTCCGCTCATTGGGGACTTCTTCGGCGTTCCGCCACAGCCCTTCGAGCAGTTCATCACGGCCTACGGTCCGGGTGCCGTTCTCCACGAGGTAATTGAGGAGCTCGAACTCCTTGAAAGTGAGGTTCAGGGATTCCCCGTCGAGTGCCACTTCCCGGCGGGCAAGGTCGATCAGCACGCCGGAGGGACGCGGGTCCTGCGGCTGCTGCAGGCGGGCGGCGTCCGAGCGCTGGCGGGCACCCACCGTGGGGTCACCGAAGGTGGAACGGACGACGTCGAGCGCGGAACCGGTTGCGCTGGCCGGGGCGACGGCAACGGCCGCATAGCTTTCAGCGCCGGAGACCAGGGACTGGGCGTAGGCGCGGATCTCCTGGGCGAGCTTGGCGATGGACGTGCCGGCAGACGCGGCGGTTTCCTCATCGATCCCCATGTAAAGCACAAATCCGCGGGCAACGTTGTCGCTCGGAACGGGACGGACGGGGCTTCCGGTCCCGGGAGCGATCACAGGAGTCGGTGCCGTGGCCGGTGCCGGCGGAACAGCGCGGAGCTGGCCGTAGGAGGTGGGGTTGTATCCCTGCGGCGCGAAGCCGGACGCGGGAAAGCTGTTGCCGGACCCTGCAGGGGCCAAAGGTGCCCGGCCGCCGAAGCCCTGGCGGATCCCGGAAGCCTGGCCGGCCTTGCTGGCGTTTCGGACGGAGATGTGGACGTATCCGGATGCAACTGACATGGAATGCTTACCTCAATGTGAATGGCCGTCATCGCGGCTCGAATGCTACTTTTCCCCGCAATGAAAACTGGGGAGGGCGCCCGACGCTGGGCTGGGGCGAATGCCTAGAAACTCTTGGGGTGTAAAAGTTAGGCGTGCATTCGACAACAGCGCTTCCGGGTACCAGCGGGTGCGCTGATCCAGGAATCTGCGGCTGCAGGTGCTGTTGAGTACTTGTTCACAGTTGAAGTGTGCAACGTAACAATGAACACTTGCAAGTAACAATGGGCGCCAATGTCCACCATGCGAGACGAAATCCCCAAGTGTAGTGCACATCACAATTCTGTCAGCCGTCAGATCCCCTGCTGCTCCACTGCAGTGGTTTGCAAATTCTTCGGCAATCCGAACAAAGTTCGATCAGACGGACTCTTTTTCTGCAGATGTTCACGGTAGACCGATAGTGCCAAACCGTTCGCCTACTTACTATCGGTTGTCCAGCAGTCCACAGAGTGGTCGCCGGAAAACTGCGAAAATCGCGGTCCGCCCGCCGCTCCTCTCCGTGCCCAGCTCGCTAGGCTGGGATTCACAGGCGCCGCACAGGATCCCCAAAGCCGCACCTAACCGGCAGATCGGAGAGTTGTCCCATGGCCACCTCGCACTCCATGACCAACAACCTCCCGCAGCTCACCCATCCGGACGGTTCCCCCATCCGAGCCCTGGTGGTGGACGATGAGCCGAGCCTCTCGGAGCTGATGAGCATGGGGCTGCGGATGGCGGGCTGGTCGGTGGCTGTCGCCGCCGACGGACCCGAGGCCATGAAGCTCGCCAAGGATTTCCGCCCCGACGTGCTGGTGCTCGATGTGATGCTTCCCGGCTTCGACGGCGTGGAGCTGCTGGGCAGGATCCGCGCCTTCGCTCCCGAGGTGCCGGCGTTGTTCCTGACCGCAAAGGACGCCGTCCAGGACCGCATTACCGGGCTGGCTGCCGGCGGGGACGACTACGTAACCAAGCCCTTCAGCATGGAAGAGGTGCTCCTGCGGCTGCACCGGCTGGTCCAGCGCTCCGGGGTGGCTGCCATGGACACCGCCGAACTTGTGGTCGGAGACCTCGTCCTGAACGTCGATACACGCGAAGTGAAGCGTGCGGGTGCGGAACTGCACCTTACGGCCACCCAGTTCGAGTTGCTGCGCTACCTCATGGAAAACCCGAAGCGCGTTGTCAGCAAGGCCCAGATCCTGGACCGGGTCTGGGACTACGACTTTGGCGGCCAGGCCAACATTGTGGAGCTGTACATCTCCTACCTGCGCAAGAAGGTCGATGCCAACCACCCGCCCATGATCCATACGGTCCGCGGCGCAGGCTACGTCCTCAAACCAGCGGACTGATCAGTGCCTGAACGTTTCCGCCCGCTGCGCCCCTCCGGGCTCACCTGGCGCAACCCGTCCACCTGGCATCTGCGCACCCGGCTTGTTCTTGTCACCATGGCCCTGCTCGTGGCCATTTGTGGTGCTGTCGGGATTGTCAGCTACGCCTCGATGGACTCGTTCCTGACCAAGCAACTCGACAACCAGCTGGTGCAGGCCGCCGACCGGACCCGCGAGTTTGGCCGCTCCGGCGGACGGGGGGATCCCCTGGAGGCGCGCGGCCAGGGGATCGGTACCCTGAACGCCAGGATCGTGGACGATTCGGTCCGCAGCGCCGGCTTCCTTGCCGAGGACGCCACCCCGAAGTCGCTCACCGATGAGGACGACGAGGTTCTTCTAAAGCTCTCCACCCGGCGCGATCCCGTGAACCGGACGCTCTCCGCCGGGGCCTACCGGCTGGTGGCGGCCAGCACCCCGGACGGCGACGTGATCGTCACCGGGCTGCCGCTCGCCGAGAAGCAGAACACGCTGGCGTCACTGGTCTGGACCATGGTTCTGGTCTCCGCTGGCGGTCTTGTGGTGATTGGACTGGCCGGCACCGCGCTGATCCGCCGCACCATGAAGCCTCTGGACCAGCTCTCCGGGGTGGCCACGCAGGTATCGCGTTTGCCGCTCGATGCCGGTGAAGTGGGCCTCGCCATGCGTGTGCCGGCCTCCGCGGCGCATCCCGGAACTGAGGTGGGCAGCGTCGGCCACGCCCTGAACCTGATGTTGGACAACGTGTCCAGCGCCCTCGAAGCCCGGCAGAAAAGTGAAATGAAGGTCCGGCAGTTCGTGGCGGATGCCTCCCATGAACTGCGCACTCCCCTGACCGCCATCCGTGGCTATACCGAACTGATGCGGATGACCGAGCACTTCACGCCCGACGGCGAAAAGTCCCTCGCCCGGGTGCAGAGCCAGTCCGAACGGATGACCACCCTGGTGGAGGACCTGCTGCTGCTGGCGCGCCTGGACGAGGGCCAACCGCTGAAGCTCAGCGAAGTGGATCTCACACAACTTGCCGTGGAGACGGTCAGTGACGAGAAAGTCATGGCCCCGGACCGCATCTGGCATCTGGAACTTCCGGAAGAGCCGGTGGTGGTCCGCGGGGACGCGACCCAGCTCCACCAGGTGCTGGCCAACCTGCTGTCCAACGCGCGTAAACACACCGGCCCGGGCACCATGGTGGTGACTGGAGTGCAGCGCGCCGCTGACGGGAGTGCCGTTCTGACCGTGACGGACAACGGCCCGGGGATCGCCCCAGGGTTCGTGGACCGCATCTTCGCACGGTTCACGCGGGCCGACGCGTCCCGGAAGAATCCGCTGACCGGTGCGGCGCCGCCACCCGGCCGGAAGCATCTCCCGCACCTCCCTGCCCACCCGCCCCGTGCAGTTCCGGGGTCCCCCGCGGCCGCCGCCGCTACGGCCGCATCGGCCGAGGGAACCAGCGGGCTGGGTTTGTCGATTGTGCAGTCGATTGTCGAGGCCCACGGCGGCACCGTCAGCGTGACCTCAGTGCCGGGCCGGACCGAGTTCACGGTATGCCTTCCGCCGACCTCTCCTCCGGAGAACACCGGCCACCCGGGAGCGGGCCGTTAGGGCCACGTCCCCCGGCCTGAGTGGAACCACCGAGGAGGACTCGGGGGCACGCCACGCAGACCGGAGCGGCGGCAAGACGCCACGCCGCCACAAGGGACAGCCGTTATCGTAATGTGACTTGACGGCTCGCATCCTGTACCGTTTTAGGGTGCGGTCATCAAGGGGGCCGCGCATCCGGATGCACGCCAAGCTCTGCCGCCTCCCGGATTCCGCTGGACCAGGCAGAGGCGGGGGACCCAGAGTTCCCGGGCATTTGCGCAGATTGCCCCCACGGGGTGAAGCCGACACGTGAGATTCCGTGCGGCCGGGTGACCTCATCCGAACCCGACAGCTAACTCCGCAGGCGTTGAGAGGCGATCATGACCAAATCCGAGGCACAAACGCGCCCTGACGGCGCTGCAAAGACCCGTTCCGAAGCTTCGCGCCACCGCGCCGAGCCGGCAAAACCAGCATCTGCCCTGTCCCGGCGCGCCGGCCCCGCGGGCTCCACCGGACGCCGCGTGGCGGTTATCGCTGCAGCGTGCGCGGTGCTGGTAGGGGCCGGCGCCGCCGGCCAGGCGGCTCAACCCGCAGCCCCTACGGCCAGCGCGGGCAGCGCCACGGCCACCGCGGGCAGCGCCACGCAGTCGGCCGTCACGGCCGATCCCCTGCCGCGCCTCAACTTTGAGCATGTACTAGTGGGGACCCAGGCCAACATCCCTCCCAGTGGCCTCGCAGCCCAGTCCACCCAAGTAAAGCCCGCCGACACACCGGCCGCGGCGCCGGTTCCTGCCCCCGCACCTGCCCCCGCTCCGGTCCCCGCACCTGCTCCCGTTGCCGTGGACGACCCCGCCGGTGCGCAGGCCTACGCTGCCAGCCAGTTGGGCTCCCGCGGCTGGGCCGCCAATGAGATGCAGTGCCTGATGAAACTCTGGACGAAGGAGTCGGATTGGAAGACCACCGCCACCAACCCGAGCAGCGGCGCCTACGGCGTGGTCCAGTCCCTGCCAGCCGAGAAGATGGCCAGCGCAGGCGCGGATTACCGCACCAATTACCGAACCCAAATCAATTGGGGCCTGCAGTACGTCAAGGACCGCTATGGCTCACCGTGCGGTGCCCTGAACTTCCACTACGCCCACAACTGGTACTAAACCTGAGGCCGACGCACTGCCGATAGGTCATTGACCGCCGGCACGGCTGGGGATGAACTGCAGCGCCCACTTGTTGCCGTCGGGGTCGGCGAAGTAGACGAAGTGTCCCCAGTCCTGGACATCAATGTCACTGACGTCCACGCCGGCGTCCTTCAATTGCCTGTGGGCCTGTTGGATGTCGCTGACCACCACCTGCAGGCTGGGGGCGGTACCGGGAGGCGCGTCGGTCAGGCCCTCTCCGATGGCGATCGAGCACGCCGAGCCGGGCGGGGTCAGTTGAACGAAACGGATGCCGTCCGAGGGCCGCTCGTCGAAGTCTGCGTTGAAACCCACCTTGTTGACGTAGAAATCCTTGGCGCGGTCCACATCGGACACGGGGACAAAGACCAGCTCAAGTTTGAAATCCATGCGGCTCAGGCTAGTCCCGGGGCACGCTGTGCGGTAGTCCCAAACAGCCCGCCTTAGAGGTACTTCGGGGCCGCGGCCGGCCGGGTGGCTGGCCTAACCAGCGACGCCGTAAAGCCGGTCGCCGGCGTCGCCCAGGCCCGGAACGATATAAGACTTCTCGTTCAGCTTCTCGTCGATGGAGGCGAGCACGATCGTGACGTTGGCGTCCGAGAGTTCTTCCTCCAGCTTCGCCAGTCCCTCCGGGGCGGCCAGCAGGCAGATGCAGGTGACGTCGGAGGCTCCGCGTTTGAAGAGGAACTTGATGGCCTCCCGCAACGTCCCGCCCGTGGCCAGCATGGGGTCCAGCACAAAGATCTGCCGGTCCGTGAGGTCCTCCGGCAGACGCTCGGCGTACGTGATGATGTCCAGGGTCTCTTCATCCCGGGCCATGCCGAGGAACCCGACCTCGGCGGTGGGGACCAGCTTGGTCATGCCCTCGAGCATGCCGAGGCCGGCACGCAGGATAGGGACCACCAGCGGCGTGGGCTTGGTGAACGCCGTGCCGATGGTGGTGCTGACCGGCGTCTCAATGGTCACCGGTTCGGTGCGAACCTCGCGGGTGGCCTCGTACGCCAGCAGCGTGACGAGCTCCTCGGTGAGCTGGCGGAACACCGGAGACGGGGTGTTCTTGTCCCGGAGAACGGTGAGCTTATGGGCGACCAGCGGATGGTCCACAACGAAAGTGCGCATGGGTCAAAACTATCATCCGGCGGCGGGGGGCCGGCCCGTGGGACTGCGGGCGCCGGCGTCGTTCCTGGCCTTGGGAGCAGCATCGCCGGGGACGCCGTCGCGCAGGTGGACCTCGTTGTCGAAGGTGGGCGCGGGCCCGGCCTGTTCCCGGTGCCGCAGGACGTGGAAAAGCCGGTGCGCGAGGATTACGATCCCTACCCAGGCCAGCCCCAGCACCCACCCGATGATGACGTCAGTCATCCAATGGTGGCCGAGATAGACCCTGCTCATGCCCATCGCGAAAATGAAGGCCGCACCTGCCGCGATCAGGCCCACCCGGGCCAGGGTGCGGGTGATCTGCAGGCATGCGAGGTAGACCACCAGGCCAATCACCACGGTGGTGTTGAGCGTGTGGCCACTCGGGAACGACGGTGAGGATTCGTAGGGCGGGACCGCGTCGGCGTGATCCGGGCGTGCCCTGCCGATCAGTTTCTTGCCCACGGACGTCGCCGTCACGGAGACTGCGGCGGCGCCACCAATCAGGATCAGCGGACGCCAGGTGCGGCTGGCCCAGATGAGCCACGCGGTGAGAATACTGGCCAGGATGGGCATTCCGATCCCGCCGCCGATGTTCGTGAAGCCCGTGACAAACGCGTCGAGTCCGGGGCTGCGGAACTGCTCCATCATTCCCAGCGTGGGTTTGTCCAGGTTCGCCAGGCCGGCGTCGTCCACGACGTTGTCGTAGACCTCGGCGCTGAGCAACGCCAGCACCACCACTATCACGCCTCCGATGAGCATCGTGGCCCACAGCGCCGCGTACGGCACCACCCACCTGCCCCAGCGTTGCGTCAGCCAGCTCTCTGTTCCGGTGTTCACGGCTTCTCCCGATATATCGTTGCCGGTGGTTCGTTGCCGGGCAGCCGGGCTGCGCAGCGTGCTTACCGTCGAAACTATCATTGACCCATGACTTCCCCCGAGCCCCGCCATGCTGAATGGATGGGCCTGGCCCTCGTCGAGGCCCGTGCCGCCCTCACGACGGCGGACGTGCCGATCGGCGCCGTCGTCGTGGGCCCTGACGGTTCGGTGCTCGGCTGCGGGCGCAACGAACGCGAGGCACTCGGGGACCCGACGGCGCACGCTGAGATGGTGGCCATCCGCGCGGCCGCTGCGCGGCTGAAGCAGCTCAGCGCCCGGAACGGGACCGCCGGCGACGGCTGGCGCTTGGCAGACTGCACCCTGGTGGTGACGCTGGAGCCCTGCGCCATGTGCGCCGGGGCCGTGGTACTGGCCCGGATTCCACGGGTGGTATTCGGGGCCTGGGACGAGAAGGCGGGGGCAGCGGGCTCAGTGTTCGACGTCCTCCGCGAGCGCCGGCTGAACCACTGGGTGGAAGTGTACGGCGGAGTCCGGGAACGGGAGTGCGCGGCACTGTTGCGCGAGTTCTTTGCCGTGCACCGCGGCCCCTGAGTCGGAGCTGCGGTGCGGGCGGCGCCGCCGTCCTCAGGAGTCCGGCCGTGTGGCAGGCCGTTCCCGGGTCAGGGTCTCCAACACGGCCCGGCGGTGGCCCTCACGCAGCACGGCGCCCAGCCGCTGCCGGTCCTTGGCGCCGCCAACCGGGCTTGTGGCTTGCACCTAGGTCCTAGTGGGCCTCGAAGTCGAGCGAGTAGCTCGCCCACGCGTCGGGCGTCTCGCGCAAAGTGACGTCCAGTCCCGCCAGTTCCTGCCCGTCCACGCCCGTGCGGATCCTGGCGGCGACGGCGTCGGCGATGTACTGGGCGAGGGCCTCGGTGGTGCTGAGCCGGGCCGTAAAGTCCGGGTGCTCGTCGAGGTTCTTATAGTTCAGACCTTCCAGGATGGCGTCGAGCACCTCCCCGGCCTCGCCGATGTCCAGGACGATCGAATCCTCGTTCAGCGTCCGGCGTCGGAAGGTCACTTCCGTGACGAAGGTGGCGCCGTGCATGCCCTGGGCCGGGCCGAAAGCGGGGCGCGGGAGGCTGTGGGCGATCATGAAGTTGCGGCGGACGGTCAAGCTGAACACGGATTTACCTCGTGGCTTCTGTGGTGGTTTCGGTGGCGGGGTCTTCGCTCACCGGGTACTCGATGACGTGGCAGAGCGCGTCCAGGCGGCCGTCGGAGAGCCGCTGGACGACGTCGGGAAGCTCGGCGAACGGGGACGTACCGGTGAGGAAAACCTCGAACCCCGGATCGCGCAGCAGGGACACGGCGAGCTGAAGCCGGTCGGCGTTGGTGCGGCGGTGGCGGCGGGCCCGGGCCACGGCGCCCACCTGGCTGGCGCGGATGGACAACCGGCGCGCATGGAAGTCCTCGCCCAGTGGCACAGATGCGTTGCGGTCGGCGTACCAGGACATTTCGATGATGTCGCTGTCGTCGCCTGCGAGCTGCAGGGCGCGGGCCAGGCCTGCCTCCGAGGCGGAGCAGTGGATCACGATGTCGCAGTCCCCCAGGGCGTCGTCGGGGTGGGTGAAGTCCACGCCGAGCGCATCGGCGAACTCCTCCTTGGCCGGGTCGATGTCGATCAGCTGCAGCCGGCCGAGCGGAAAGGTGCTGAGGAGTTTGGCCACCATGCCGCCGACGAGGCCGGCGCCGATTACCGCGACGCGGTCGCCCAGTCGGGGGCCGGCCTCCCAGATCCCGTTGACTGCCGTTTCCACCGTGCCGGTCAGCACGGCGCGGCGGGCCGGCACGTCCAGGGGAACCACCGTGAGCTTTTCCACCGGAACGATATAGCGGTCCTGGTGCGGGTACAGGCAGAAGACAGTCTTGCCCAGCCAGTCGGCTGGTCCGTCCTCGACGACGCCTACAGAGAGGTAACCGAACTTCACCGGCGAGGGGAACGTGCCCTCCTGGTTCGGGGCGGCCATCCGATCCGCCACGCAGTCCGGCACGCGGGCGTTGTGCACCACCATCTCGGTGCCCTTGCTGATCCCCGAATACAGCGTCCGCACCAGTGCTTCACCGGGGCCGGCGGCGGGCAGGTCCCCGCGCCGGAGCTCGCCCTTCCCGGGGCCCACGGTCCAATAGGCGGTGGCATGCTGTGCCGGCGGTGTGTTCGAGTTAGTCATCTTGCTGTCGAATCTAGTCGCCTGCCGCTGCGCGGGAAAGTCCGGAACGCCGCCGGGCGTGCCGTGGTCCGCAGCCTGCGGACCGCCGGGGACCCCCGTTTCCCGCCGTTTTGTGGAAGAGCGCCCGGCTCCGGTAGCCTAGTCAGGTTGGTGACGTGTCCGAGCGGCCGAAGGTGCAACACTCGAAATGTTGTTTGGTGAAAGCCAACGTGGGTTCAAATCCCACCGTCACCGCCATTGAAAACCCCCGGGAAACCGGGGGTTTTCTGCATTCTGGGGGTCTCGTGGTGCATCTATGGCGCATATACCAGTGGTCCCACATTGGAAACAGCCCGGAAGTTGTCGGGGATCGGGCAAGCCCGTCACGACCCGAACCGAACGAAAATGCTGGCAAATGAGGTGGCATACCTGAAGCAGGTGGAAGCCGGGGACGTACAGGTTTACCTCTATGGCCGGGATCGGTCCCGGACGTTCACCGGAATGAACATCTTCTACGCAGGCGGGGTACAGCAGGTGTTGAAATACCTCATTATCGAGGTGTCGGGGACGGTGGCGTTCGTCTATAAGGATGGGCGGTTCCCCGGAGAGAAGGACACCGCCGGCGGTCCCAACCTGGGGAGAATCAGCGAAGCGAACGATGAGAACCTTGCACCCACGTCCGGGCAGCAGCTGGCATCCTTCGAGTCCGGGATGCGCATTGACCCCTACCTGAATGGTGCCGAGCAAACCGGCATCGGGCACAGTTGGGGCCTGGCAAATGTCACCAGCTCCGAGGTCGCCGGGGCCCGATATGACAAGGTGATGTCCCTCGCCGGGGCCGGGATGCTCCCGGACTGGAAACCACAGCCAACTACGGAATACTCGAACCTGTACTTCTACGGTCTGCTCGTCCATGGTCAGGGAGTTACCAACCCCATCACGAACAAAGGGGTTCTGTCGGATGGAAACAACCCGATTCATCGCGATGAGTTCGAACAGCACTACTTCCGCGGTCCCGACGACGACAAATTCAACGGAGCGATCAAGACCGTCGAAGAAGGGAACATCCTCATGAACAGCTACAACCTCATCGCTTCCAACAGCGAGGACAATCAGAAGGCACTCGACGACATGCTGGGAATTGTGACTCGATGAGGGCTCGGAAGGGTGCAACGGTCGTGCTGTTGGTGGGGTTGATGGGGCTCGCCGGTTGCGCCGGAAACCCAAGCGTGAGTTCGACCGAGTCAACTGTGCCAACTGCTACTAAGACACAGAAGGAACCGTTGAAAGCTGAACTGACGTGGCAGGAAGCGAAGGCCAAAGCCCAAGCTACGGAACTGGAGATCGCCGCCCTGATCCCAACAGACACTGTTGTCTCGATCGATCAAAAGAAGAAGGGCGTGCTTCTGTCCTGCAACAAGACCCAGCACAAATGGAATGGTTCAACGACCGTCACGGTCGCCGAAGGAACCAAAATAGAGCCGATCGTGAAGGACATCGAAGCCCACTACCGGGCGAACGGAGCCAAAGTGTCCGTCGACTTGGATGTAGACGAAAAGTATCGAATTCAAATCAGTCTGGGTGCCGGGGAGAACTACATCGTCGCAGAAGACTTGGCCCCAAACGAAATCCGTATCGCATCAGGATCTGCGTGCTTCACATTGCCCGGGGGTATTTACCCGGGTGGGGATTTTTAAAGCCCGGGTTCGTGTGGGATGAAGCAACCCCATCTACGCGACGAGTTCGAAGTTAGCTGCCGCTCACGCTCCGCGCGCTTGCCCTCGGGAATCGTGGTCACTTCATGCGCCAGCTCGGCCACTTCGGCATTCCATCTCCCTTCCATGTCCCGACCAGGCTCGCGACCCACCTGACGGACAGGAATAAACCAATGATTGCGGCTGGCTACGGTCATTCCTGCTCCGGAGAGCCTCGGCGCGAAAGGCCAAGGACGACCATGTTTCGTACAACCAGGAGCCAGTGATGGCCATAACAACGAGCGAGGCTCGCCGCGACCTTGTCCGTCTCATCGAGCGGGTCAACGTCGAGTGCGCCGAGGTGGAGATCACGTCAAAGCGTGGATCCGCGATCTTGGTGTTGAAGGATGAGTACGACGCATTGGTGGAAACAAGCTACCCGCTGAGCTCACCGACGAAGGCACACCGCCTCATCTCGGCTCTGGAATCCGTCCGCGAAGTCGAACCAGCCCGGCACAAGCGTTTAGAACCGTGATCGGACACACTTTAGCTTGAACTATGTGGCCTGCAGACTGCCCGCACGGGAAGAGCCGGCTTTGAATACCGGTGGAACCCCGCGCTGACCGTCATGGCTTCAACCAATCGTCTACTTCTACTCCGAGGCAGTTGTGCATTCCCGGCCGTTGCGATCGCCATGACCTTTATGGGCACCACGGCCTGGATTGCGTTCTTCTCTGTGGGCATCACGTTCCTCATCCTCGGAATGCAGAAGGCCCCTACGCGTCAGGGTTGGATGAGGCCAGCGGCTCATAGCAACTTCGCTTAATCTGTAGGGCGAGAATCAGGAACATCACCAATGTCTATCTCCACGATTTCCCCGGTGCGGGAAGATGGATCCATGAGTAATTCTGGCCCCCGCGCCGGTGGGCCGTCCCCTCGAAGGTCGTTCGCTCCGGCACAAAAATTGGCGCACTTGGATGCGTATCAACGGGCCTGCGACGACGGCACCGGAGGCGGGGCATACCTGCGCCGCGAGGGCCTGTATTCATCCCAAATCACCGAGTGGCGCAAGCTCCGCGACGCCGGCATCCTGGAGGGCAAGAAGCCTGGGGAAAAGATCGGCAAGCCCACTGCTGAACAGGCGGAAATCGGTCGTCTACGCCGGCAGCTGGAGGTGAGTGAACGCAAGCTGGCACGGACTGAAGCTGCGTTGTCGATTATGGAAAAAGCACGACTGCTTTTGGAGGATATCTCCGAAAGCGCGGAGCAGCAGCCCTGGTACAAGAAACCCTGATGTCTGCCTACACCGCCCTCACCGGCGCGGACATCCCAACCAGGGAAGCAGCCGTGATTGCCGGGGTCCCCAGGGCCACAGCGACCCGCAAAGTCCGAATCCCGGCGGAAGACCCGCGGCCCGCCCCGGCACCGGCAAATAAGCTCTCAGCGGCGGAGCGCGCTCACATCCTGGCGACCGTGAACTCGAAGGATTTCATCGATCTGCCGCCGGTGCAGATTTATGCCCGGCTCCTGGATGAAGGCATCTATTTGTGCTCAATCTCCACGTTCTACCGCGTTCTGGAGGAGAGCCGGCAGGTCAAGGAACGCCGCCGACAGGCACGCCACCCGGCCCGGGCCGTCCCGGAGCTGGTCGCGACCGGCCCTGGGCAAGTTTTTTCGTGGGACATCACCAAGCTCGCCGGCCCGATCAAGGGCAAATACTACGATTGCTACGTCATGATCGACATCTATTCCCGCTACATTGTCGGCGCCTACGTCCATGCCCACGAGTCCGGGGAACTGGCCGTGGAAATGATGAAGGAAATCTTCGGTATCCACGGCATCCCGCAGATCGTCCACGCCGACCGTGGCACCTCCATGACGTCCAAAACAGTCGCCGCGCTGCTCTCGGATCTGGAGATCACCCGGTCCCATTCCCGTCCGCGCGTCAGCAATGACAATCCGTACAGTGAGGCTTGGTTCAAATCGCTGAAGTTCGCCCCCATATTCCCCGAACGCTTCGGGTCCCTGCCTGACGCGAGGGCCTTCATGGGCTCCTTCGTCGACGGGTATAACCACACCCATTGCCACACCGGAATCGGCCTCAACACACCGGCAGACGTGCACTACGGACTGGCCGCCGGCAAAGCCCTTGAACGCGCCAGAACCCTTGCCGCCGCACGGGCAAAAACACCCGAACGATTCACCACCAACAACGACCCCAAGATCATCACCATCCCCGATACCGCCTGGATCAACAAACCAGCCGAGAAAACCGACACCAAAGCCGCAGCCTAACTCCCACTGGCCTCATTCACCTTGACAAATTCCGGGCCGCCGACAAAGATAAGCGCCCGCCCAGCGAGTCTTCGCAGGACTGACAGAACTCCCAGATCGGGTCTATCTATGGGTTGAAGCAGCTGTTCTCGGGGATGAGTACGGCGGACGAGGACCGACGTCGACTGTCAGACAAAGGGTGGCAGTGCTAGCCTCTGAGACTTGTGCCGTAGATCCGGCGCAATATAAGACTGGGGGCTTAGCGTGATTTCGTTTGGAATACTCGGAATTCTTTACTCGGTGGTGATGGTGGCAGTCGCAGTTTTGGCTGTGTACGCCTTGGTGCTCGTCATCATCTTCCTCCGTCTCCGTATCAAGGAGCTTCGGAGAGCACCTCTTCCGGGTACGGACAAGGAACCCTAGGACAGTCCTAAATCGCCAACCCGTACCCTCTCTCTGATGTCCGGCGGCCAGGCCGGGACTTGCCAGCTGTAAAGCGCAGGGCTTCGCTTCCAAGTACGCTCACCCGAAAGGTGGCCACATGGCCAACAAGATTCCGAATCCTTGGATAAGCGCCTCGTTCCTCGCCTGGGCGGTCCTGTTTGCACTGTGGCAGCCCTTTGTCTGGTGGCGTGGAGTTGCATCCGCATTCGGGGTGGTCCTCGGATTCTGGGGCCTTTACCTGTGGTGGCACGACCGGGTGAAGAATTCGAGCACCGTGCCTCCGAAACCCTAAGAGGAATCTCCACAGAAGACTGGCCGCAGCCGCCGACGGCGTCGTCGTCGTCGCTGCGGCCGAGGGCGGCGCCGGTCAGGCCGCTGTTGGGAAACTCACAGTGGTTGGCTGGGAAGTTCCTGGGGCGCGTGGTGTACCTTGCTTGGCAGACATCCCCCAAAAAACCAGAAATGAGACGGTCCTCCGTGGCAACCGATTACGACGAACTTCGCTCCGACGTCAAAGAATCCCAGCACAACTCCCTGGAGGCGCTGCGTTCGGCCAACTCCCCTGACGCCCGCAGCGTGGTCCTGGAGCTGGACGAAGCAGACACAGTCGACGGGGTTGATCTTCCAGGGGACTTCATCGCCGAGGAACTGATCGTTCAGGTTGTGCCCCAAGCCGACGACGAGTTCACCTGCTACTCATGCTTTCTTGTCCGCCACCGCTCCCAAGTGGCCCGCCAAACGAACGGCCACGCCTACTGCGTCGACTGCGAAGGCTGAACGAGAGGACCTCCGGCACCAGCACGCGTGGTCCACCGTTTCCACAAACTATCCCCAGAATGTGGTGGGCTCAGCCGGGCAGCTGGATAAGGTCCGAGCCGTCGCTCGACGTGCTAGCTGTCGCTAGGGGCGCACCACAAGCAATTCACCGACCGCACAGTCGAGAACATCGCAGATCGCGGTCAGCGTGGAAAAGCGGATCGCACGCGCCCGGTCGTTTTTCAGCACAGACAGGTTAACGATGCTGACACCTACCCGCTGGCTCAGCTCGGTCAGGGTCATGTCCCGGGCCGCGAGGAGCTCATCGAGCCTGCAATGTATCCGCTGCTCTTCATCTGACGCGGAAGCCATCAGATGAGCCCGTCAAGTTCCAGCTGCTGACGCCGGCCCGTCTCGAATATGCTCGCGAGAACGGCAGCGCCGAGTCCAACCGCGACCGGCCACACGTTCAGTTCCATGAGGAAGAACTCACTTGTTCCCCGATGCGGAAGCAAGGCGATCCGTTCCAGGACCGAGTGATGGGCCATCGCCTCCATGAACGGCCCCAGAAGCCCCCAGGCCATCACAGCGAGGCCCGAGATGCCGACGGCGAGGGCCAGCTGCTTACCGAAGCCTGTGCCGCGGTAGACGGACCAACTGATGAGGCCCAGAGTCGCCGCGGACAACATGCCGGCAAGCCCGCCCAGAAGTCCTGATCCGAGGAGCAAAGAGCGTTCGGTCGAGGTGAGGCTGGCTGGCTGCACATCGGCTGCTGCATATGCGGCCTGGAGGACTTCACTGTTGCCCTCACCCAGCGCGGGTGGCAGCAGGTTTGTGAGCGGCACATCCAGCAGCGGCGTGCTCGCCAGCCCTGTGAGAACAGCCACGATCGCGGAAACAGCGATGCCGAGCGCGGCCAGTCCAAAGACGATCGCAAACACCAACGCGCCCTTGCGGTCCAAATAAGCCAATGTGTTCGCCATAGCCATCCCCAATCCAAGACAAAGTTTATCGTTTTTCGTTAATATAACGACAAACGATAAACACTTCAAGGCTGCCGCTTGGTGGTGCCTGTTGAGGGACTGGTTTAGCCGGCGGCCGAGCCACGTCGAAGATGCGCCCTGGATGCCGGCATCCACATCAGCACCGCACCGGCAAGACCCAAAACCAAGCCAATAGCAATGAGAGGTGCTGGTGCGGCACTCAACGCACCTGCCAGGGACAAGAGGGCCACGAGGGACAGAACAAACCTGGCCCAATGTTCGCCTCGCAGAAGCCTGAACGCAGCCCAGCGTTGGAGCACCGTCAGCAGGAGAAGCAACCCCATGGCGAGGGCGAATCTAGTTCAGTGGAGAAACTAAGAGCACCCAGAATCGTCTGAGAAGCCATCAGTGCGGTTCTGAGGGCCGTTGGGGGGTAAGCGACACGCGCTCTACGAGAGTAGCTCAGGAGCGTCAGATGGACAGCGAGGACGGAATTTGTCAAGGTGAATGAGGCCAGTGGGAGTTAGGCTGCGGCTTTGGTGTCGGTTTTCTCGGCTGGTTTGTTGATCCAGGCGGTATCGGGGATGGTGATGATCTTGGGGTCGTTGTTGGTGGTGAATCGTTCGGGTGTTTTTGCCCGTGCGGCGGCAAGGGTTCTGGCGCGTTCAAGGGCTTTGCCGGCGGCCAGTCCGTAGTGCACGTCTGCCGGTGTGTTGAGGCCGATTCCGGTGTGGCAATGGGTGTGGTTATACCCGTCGACGAAGGAGCCCATGAAGGCCCTCGCGTCAGGCAGGGACCCGAAGCGTTCGGGGAATATGGGGGCGAACTTCAGCGATTTGAACCAAGCCTCACTGTACGGATTGTCATTGCTGACGCGCGGACGGGAATGGGACCGGGTGATCTCCAGATCCGAGAGCAGCGCGGCGACTGTTTTGGACGTCATGGAGGTGCCACGGTCGGCGTGGACGATCTGCGGGATGCCGTGGATACCGAAGATTTCCTTCATCATTTCCACGGCCAGTTCCCCGGACTCGTGGGCATGGACGTAGGCGCCGACAATGTAGCGGGAATAGATGTCGATCATGACGTAGCAATCGTAGTATTTGCCCTTGATCGGGCCGGCGAGCTTGGTGATGTCCCACGAAAAAACTTGCCCAGGGCCGGTCGCGACCAGCTCCGGGACGGCCCGGGCCGGGTGGCGTGCCTGTCGGCGGCGTTCCTTGACCTGCCGGCTCTCCTCCAGAACGCGGTAGAACGTGGAGATTGAGCACAAATAGATGCCTTCATCCAGGAGCCGGGCATAAATCTGCACCGGCGGCAGATCGATGAAATCCTTCGAGTTCACGGTCGCCAGGATGTGAGCGCGCTCCGCCGCTGAGAGCTTATTTGCCGGTGCCGGGGCGGGCCGCGGGTCTTCCGCCGGGATTCGGACTTTGCGGGTCGCTGTGGCCCTGGGGACCCCGGCAATCACGGCTGCTTCCCTGGTTGGGATGTCCGCGCCGGTGAGGGCGGTGTAGGCAGACATCAGGGTTTCTTGTACCAGGGCTGCTGCTCCGCGCTTTCGGAGATATCCTCCAAAAGCAGTCGTGCTTTTTCCATAATCGACAACGCAGCTTCAGTCCGTGCCAGCTTGCGTTCACTCACCTCCAGCTGCCGGCGTAGACGACCGATTTCCGCCTGTTCAGCAGTGGGCTTGCCGATCTTTTCCCCAGGCTTCTTGCCCTCCAGGATGCCGGCGTCGCGGAGCTTGCGCCACTCGGTGATTTGGGATGAATACAGGCCCTCGCGGCGCAGGTATGCCCCGCCTCCGGTGCCGTCGTCGCAGGCCCGTTGATACGCATCCAAGTGCGCCAATTTTTGTGCCGGAGCGAACGACCTTCGAGGGGACGGCCCACCGGCGCGGGGGCCAGAATTACTCATGGATCCATCTTCCCGCACCGGGGAAATCGTGGAGATAGACATTGGTGATGTTCCTGATTCTCGCCCTACAGATTAAGCGAAGTTGCTATGAGCCGCTGGCCTCATCCAACCCTGACGCGTAGGGGGACCACAGCCCAGTGAGAACTGCCCGGCTGATGGGCAGCGCTCGAGGCCGGGGTTCGGTTGTGGTTGCATCGTGGAGTTATTGTGGGGGGTCTTCCCGAACGACGATGCCTTCGTCTCCGGGGAGTACTTTGCCTTGATTCCGCTCTGCTTCGTCCTCGTCGTTCAATGCAACCGCGTCGCCCGGTGAGCAGGGGGCAGTAGCGCCAATACTGTACGACTTGTCAGATGCATCAGTATCAAACTCAGCCCGGAGGACGGGACCGCCCTCCGCAAAGACGGTCGGGTGTGTTGTCGGATTTACGGTGCGTACGGTCATGCCGAGGGACTTCCAGTACTCGGCGACGCGTTTGGCGTCCTCAATATGGTCAGTTCCTTGGGGCGCCCAGCGGTCGTACCCGTAGCTGGCTCCCTCCTCACGATTTCCGAGGGAGCACTCTTGAGCCCAAGCTACGCCGTTGCGGGGCCACCACCCGGTGACGTCGAGCTGTTTGGTTGTGTTGATGACGAGTTCGACCACCCGGTCCCGCCCTTCTCTGGCAGTAATTGTCTTTTTTTCCGGCGTAGTAGGCTCTGACATTGTCGTGTTTGGCTCCTTCTGAGCGCATGCGGTTATTGTCATTCCCATCATGAGCACCACCATCGCGGCCGTGAATGTCCTCATATGTGTTTTAGCGGCCGGCATTGGACATTCCTTCCAGTAAAGCTTTCTGCAGATCCGTCGGGCCCAGCGGTACATACGGGGTGATCTTCTCCGCTTCTCCCTTGATTGCCCAGGCCGTGTTTTTTAGGGATTCGGTTCTTTCGTCGAAATACCCTACCTGTTCGCCGTCCGCAGGCATGAGCGCGTTGTGGTCGGCGACGGCTCGCCCGGCGTCGCCGCCGGTGTCGGTGCCGAAAGCGTGGGAACCGAACTCAGGTCTAATCGGGTTCACGTGGTGGTCGCGGCTGTTTTCCCGGCCAGTCCAGGCCCACTGGTCCCCGCTTTCGGTTTCACCAGGTATCTTGTCGCGCGCATGCCCGGAGTATACGTGTCCGGCGTTGAGGTCAGCTGCGGTGTGGACGTTGTCGGGCAGGCCTGCTGAGCCGAGAGTGATCAAGTTATCCACCGTGATACCCGGCTGTGTCAGGGCTACCGCGGCGGTGGTTGTGCCGTAGGAGTGAGCGACAATATTGAGTTGCGGCGCGGACTCACCGCGGACTGCGGACAGGCCACCGAGGGCCCCGGCGAGTTTCTGTCCGCCCGCTACTGCTCGATTCACATCAAGAACGCCGACGTTGATGTTGTTTTCCAGTGCGGGCACAGGCGGGGTTTCGTACCCGATCCAGGCCACCACGGCGCTTCCCTCGGGAAGCAGGTCCTGCAGGTTTTGGGCAGCTTTGGTCCACCCTGTCATGTCGCCGGCGGTGGTCCCCATTCCCGGAACCGCGTAGGTGACACTGCCAGCGGTATCGAGATCACCGACCGACACCGCAGCCAAGGGAGGATTGTCCTGGGTCAGGGAGATCAATTGCCGCCTCGCTGCGCTACCGCGTGGACCTTTGAGCGCGTCTTGGATATTGCGCAGCACGTCGAGTTGCTTCTGCACGGCAGTGAGTGATTTTCTCAACGCGGCCGCCATCGGGGGCATCCCGCCGTAGCCCCCGGTCGTGTCGTCGAGGAGGGCCTGTATTTGCGCGAGTTGAGTCTCCACATCGGCTACCGCCCCCTTGAGTCCGGTTTGGTTTGCGTGGTCCCGGGCTTTGTACGGTAGTCCTTCCAGGTTTCCGAAGACCACCGGGAACTTTGTCAGCAAGAGGTCCTGCCGGGTCGAGAACGGGGTTTCGGTGCCGGTTTGCGGGTTCAGGCCCGTCCACCACGAGTGGATCTCGGCAGGGTTCATCATCTGAAGCTGCGAGACCAGCGCAGGAGAGGCCGTCAGCATTGCGGCGAGTTCCTTCGCGGGCAGGGACGAGAACACATGCAACAGCTCCTGGTCGCTCAACGGCGTGAGACCAGTACCGGCCAGATCGAGCGCACCATGTGAGAGTGATCCTCCGCCGGCGGCGGCGAATGCATCAGCGATGTGTTCAATCCAATAAGCATCTGCCTCGTTTTCGCCCAGGAGCCGCTCAAAACCGCCAGGGAACGAGTTCGATCCGAGCAGAACCCAGGAGCACGACGAGGTGAATGACACCCATGCGTTGCCCAGCTGCATGAGGTCCTGCTGCATGCCTGTGTTACCCGCTCTGGCCTGAGCCACGAACGTGCGTAGATGGTCCGGAACGGCAGAACTTTTCCCGTTCGAAGACCCACCGCCTGAGGTGCGGTTGCGTTGGCGGGGAGAGAAGACCGCCGAGATGGTTGGAGGCGCGACCGGTGTCTCAGAGGGTTTTGGATCAAAGATGCCCTCTACCGCGGTGCCGATGTCTCCAATGAAGTTCTCGCGCCTGCTCTCACGCTCGGCCTCCCGCTCCCGCCAATCCGCCAGCCGCGATTGGCGCTCACGTTCCTCCCGCGCTTTTTGTTGTGCTTCCTCGACCTGCCCGGCAAGATTGTCAAGCACCGCGGCCAGCTTCCCGCGATCCTCAGTCTCAATGGACGCAGCCTCTTTGAACAAGTCCGCATACCCACCAGAGAAGTCCTCCAGCGCAGTCTCTACCGCGCCACGACGCAACACACCTTCATCACGAAGCCGCCCATCCACATCACGGGCGACCCTGACCAACGACGTGGCAGCATCATCGTCAAACGAAACAGCCAATGCTCACTCCTTCAACGAAGACACTTCCGACGGCTCGGGAAGGGCTGCCGGGCCTTTCCACCTATGGCAGTTACGCGCCGCCGCCAGCTGAGAAAATATCCTGCGAGATCGACTGGACCTGACCAATCAGCCTTGGCCTGTTCAGTAGACAGCACGCGCGACCTACAAAACCTTCAGAGTGACAACAAGAAACCGCCGGCGGGAATACCCCGAGGGCCGAACATGCCCGACACTACCAACACCAAACAATAAATCCAACAAATAGGTAAATCACCTGCATTTGGTGAATCTCAGTCATTTCGCGGGTCGGCGGCCGATGAAGGGCTTGAGGATCAAGACCAGTCCGATTGGCACGAAGACGATGGCAGTGACCAGACGCAGGGTATCGACCGGCGCCCACGTCAGAAAGATTGAGCAGCAGCCTAGTCACCGGTTTCAGGACGGGTGCCCCTAAGCTCGGTCCATGCCCGAAACCGCAGATCAGCCTGTCGCCGTGCGCGCGACGGCTTTCGTCCGACCCTCAAGGTGGCTGCACCGCCCGGTGCGCTTGGTCCGCTACGACGCCCACTGGTCAGATAGTCGCGTGGACTTCGATGTGAGCCTCTCGAAGATGATGTACCGGGGATTCCCAGCGGACTTCGCAGCCATCGACGAGAGCGTGAACGCCCACTGCCCGGAAGTAGGGACCGGCCAATGGGTGGACGACTTCGGCCGGGTCGTCGAGGGTCCCACTGAGATTAATCCGAACCCGCCAGGAAACCGCGGAGGAGAGCGGCGGAAGTATGGGGTTTCGAGATACGAGTCGAACCCGAAGGTGAAGCGCGTGTGGCGTCTCGGCCGCGGAGTAGCCGGCCTCGGAATCGGCGTTTTTCTCCTCACCGGACCGGCAAGTCACGGGATCGGCGGTTTCGTGGGACTTCTATTCGTGATCGGCGGCTTGGCTTCGCTCGCGGGCTTGATCCCTGGTAAACACCGGCCATGGTGAGTCGACGTCGGAAATGACCGCCGACGACCTCGACGCGCAGTTCGCCGTCATCACGGATGCGCGTGCCATCCGTGATGACGGCCGCCGGCGCACTTCTTTGTACAAAGGGAATGGGTGGTTCTCAGACGTCGGAGCCGCCGAGTCATACCAAACACTAAATAATCTGAGGAGTTCGCTGCGTCGAGGCCGTTTCTGGTTCCTGCGCAACTCGTGACGGGTCGTCCGTACTGGATTCCACGGACGGCCGGGCTTCGGAACTCCCGCCGAAGAGCCTGGGCCATTGACGGAACCGTGCCCGCAGGACTCCCGTCCACTTCATCATGCAGCCGGTCCGGCACAATGGGGACGTGACTTCTAGAAGAGCTGCCGTTAAGCGGCGACCGAAAGCGCGGGTGTCGCTGCCAAGGGTTGTGAACCTGGCGGTAACAGTTGCGGTCCTTTGCCTGGGGCCGGTATTGATCGGCGTCGGCAACCACCTGATCAATGTGGACGAGGAGCTGACGCGGACCGGGACGCACGCCAGCGGCACCATTGTCGACTTCGATGACGTCACCGAGGCATCGGAGCGCAGGATGGAAGTGGACTTTTTTTCCGCCGACGGGACGCTCCACCGCACCTGGGCGGCGGTGGACCACGACCAGCACCCCGTCATCGGTGAGGATGTCACCGTGGTGTACCGGGAGCAAAGCCCGGGCAACGCCGTGGTCCTCGGATTCGAAAGCGACGGCGTCTGGTTCCGCGGGGTAGGGGTGGTCCTGACCTCCATCTTCGGCGGGCTGGGCGTCATCGCAGTTGGTGCCCTCTTGATCGGCTACCTGAGGAAAGGCAAGACCGCAAGGGGACGGGCTTCAGATTCCTTCTGCGGCCCGTGAAGCGAACTCGCTTCTAATTCTGTTCCGGGCCCCGTGTTCGATCAGAGTCGGGATGTAGGTCCGGATCCGGCTGGACGCCAACTGGTCGTACTCTTCCGAGACGACGCTGGCGACCAGGGTCCGGGGAGCGTCGGGATGCCGAGCGAGGATCCGGGCCGTGACTTTGTCGATGGTTTCCTGCCTGTCCGCGTCATCCATGGATTCAGTCTGGGGCCGGCCGGCGGCAGTGTCCATCAGCTTGCTTAGGACCCCGGCGGGGCACGATCCGTAAACACCACGGCTGCAGCAGCCACGGGAGACGCGGCTGTCTGCCTTCCCTTAGCCGGCCGGGCTCGCGACGTCCTCCAGGACCTTCCGGTCGAAGAAGCGGATCTCACCGGTTTCTTCGAAGAACACGGGCACAACTGAAGTACTGGGATCCTTTGAGGTTTCGTAGATCTCGGGGGCGCCACCGTGCCTGCGGGCGATGGTGCCGACCAGGTCCGTGCCGCGGACTTTCACGGTCCGGTATTTGTAGCTCATGCGGGCTCCTTTGGTGACGTGGAACACAGCCTACTCCTCGAGGCCGGCGCTGAGCTGTCCGCCCATCGGGGTGCGTCATGGACGAGCGCCGGCCCGCACTGGTGGACAATGCGTTCATGACCAATGACGCTCCCCGCCCGGTTTACTTCCTTTCGGACAGTACGGGCATCACCGCAGAAACACTCGGCAACACCTTGTTGACGCAGTTCCCGGAGAACGAATTTGATCGGATCACGGTCCCCTTCATCACCACGGTCGATCAGGCGCGCGCCGTCGTCCGGGTGATCGACAACCGTGCAATAGGCGGCCTGCAGCCGATTGTCTTCTCCACCGCCGTCGGCAGCGACATCCGCCAGACCCTGGGTACCTGCAGGGGCATCATCGTGGACCTCATCGGCACCCATGTTGGCCAGCTGGAGCTCGCCCTGGGCGTCGACGCCAGCGGCGAACCGGGCCGGGCGCACGGACTCGGCAACGCTGCCCGCTACCAGTCGCGGATGGCCGCGGTGGAATATGCCATGGAACACGACGACGGCCAGAGCCTGCGCGCGCTCGAAAAGGCCCAGGTGATCCTGGTTGCCCCGTCGCGCTGCGGCAAGACGCCCACCACCATGTATTTGGCGCTCCAGCACGGCATCTTCGCCGCGAACTTCCCGCTGGTGGACGAGGACTTTGAACGCGAAGGACTCCCCAAGCCGCTGCGGCCCTTCGTTTCAAAGTGTTTCGGCCTCACCACCAATCCTCTGCGCCTGAGCCAGGTCCGCACCGAACGCCGCCGCGGATCGCCCTACGCATCACTGCGCCAGTGCGGCTTTGAGCTGCGCAGCGCCGAACGGCTGTACGTCCAGCACGGAATCCCCTATCTGAATTCGGCCAGCGTCTCCGTCGAGGAAATGGCCGCCACCATTCTGCAGAAGATGAACCTCAAACACTGAGCGAATCGACTCCTGCGTGTTGCGTGGACCACATCATGTGGAAACACCGGCCCGGACCTGTCACTGTGGACAGGACTTGCGCCCATCATCCGGCGATCGCCCCGCTCGGGGCGCGATATCTCATGCCATCATCTGCAAAGGAGCAGCAACCATGACGACAGACATCCTGTGGTTCTCAGAACTCGGCCTCAAGGACCTGGACCGGGTGGGCGGCAAAAACGCCTCCCTCGGCGAGATGGTGCAGAACCTGACCTCCGCCGGCGTCCAGGTACCGGATGGCTTCGCCACCACCGCAGACGCCTACCGCAGTTTCCTCGCCGATTCCGGCCTGGACCAGAGAATTGCCGACCGGCTGGTGGGCCTGGACACCGACGACGTGACGGCCCTGGCGGCAGCGGGCCTGGAAATCCGCAAGCTCATGCGCGAGACGCCCTTCCTGCCGGACTTCGAATCCCAGATCCGCGCCTCGTACCAGACGCTGGTGGACAAGCACGGCGGCTCCGATGACCTCTCCTGGGCCGTCCGGTCCAGCGCGACCGCCGAGGACCTGCCCGATGCGTCCTTCGCCGGGCAGCAGGAAACCTTCCTGAACGTCCGCGGCATCGAGAACATCCTGGTCGCCATCAAGGACGTCTTCGCGTCCCTCTACAACGACCGCGCCATCGCCTACCGCGTGCACCACAAATTCGAGCACGCCGAAGTGGCGCTCTCGGCGGGCGTCCAGCGCATGGTGCGTTCCGACGTCGGCGCCTCCGGGGTCATGTTCACCATGGACACCGAATCGGGGTTCCAGGACGCCGTCTTCGTCACGTCCTCCTACGGCCTTGGTGAGGCCGTTGTCCAGGGTGCGGTCAACCCCGACGAGTTCTACGTCTACAAGCCTGCCCTGGAAGCAGGCCGCCCTGCCATCCTCAAGCGCGGACTGGGCGAGAAAGCCCTCCAGATGACCTACACCAGCAACCGCGAAATCGGGCACACCATTGATTTCGTGCCGGTTGAGGCTTCGCTGCGGAACCGCTTCAGCCTCACCGACGACGACGTCGAGCAGCTCGCCCGGCACGCCGTCGCCATCGAAAACCATTACGGACGCCCCATGGACATTGAATGGGGCAAGGACGGGATCGACGGCGGCCTGTACATTCTGCAGGCCCGCCCGGAGACCGTCCAGTCCCGCCGAACCTCCGGGAGCCTGAGCCGGTTCCGCCTCAACGGCTCCGGCAAGGTCCTGGTCGAGGGCCGTGCGATCGGCCAGCGCATCGGCGCCGGCAGCGTGCGGATCCTCACCGCGATCGACCAGATGGCCGCCTTTAAGACCGGTGACGTCCTCGTCGCGGATATGACCGATCCGGACTGGGAACCGATCATGAAGCGCGCGTCGGCCATCGTGACCAACCGCGGCGGACGGACCTGCCACGCGGCGATCATCGCCCGTGAACTGGGGATCCCCGCCGTCGTCGGCACCGGGTCCGCCACGGACGTCCTCTCCGACGGGCTCGAGGTGACTGTTTCCTGCGCCGACGGCGAAACCGGCGTCATCTACGAGGGACTCCTGGACTTCAGCGTCGAGGAAACTGAAATCACCCAGCTGCCGGAGGCTCCGGTCAAGGTCATGATGAATGTTGGCACCCCCGAGCAGGCCTTCACCTTTGCCCAGCTGCCCAACCACGGCGTGGGCCTGGCCCGGCTGGAATTCATCATCAACCGGCAGATCGGGATCCACCCCAAGGCGCTGCTGAATCTGGACGAGCAGCCCGCCGAGGTGCTCGCAGAAATCCGGGAGCGGATCGCCGCCTACGAGAGCCCGCGCGACTACTACATCAAGCGTCTGGCCGAAGGGGTTGCAACCATCGCCGCCGCGTTCGCGCCGGAACCGGTGATTGTGCGGATGTCTGACTTCAAATCCAACGAGTACGCCAACCTCCTTGGCGGACCCGCCTATGAACCGCACGAGGAAAACCCGATGATCGGCTTCCGCGGCGCCTCACGGTATCTTGAACCGTCTTTCCGCGACTGCTTCGACCTGGAGTGCGAGGCCTTGTCCTTCGTGCGCAACGAGATGGGCCTGACCAACGTCAAGCTGATGATCCCGTTCGTGCGCACCGTGGACGAAGCCAGCGGTGTGATCGACCTGCTCGCGGAGAACGGTCTTCGCCGCGGCGAGAACGGCCTTGAGGTCATCATGATGTGCGAGCTTCCGTCCAACGCGCTGCTGGCCGATGAGTTCCTGGACTACTTCGATGGCTTCTCCATCGGCTCCAATGACATGACCCAGCTGACCCTGGGCCTTGACCGGGACTCCGCGATCGTGGCGGGCAGCTTCGACGAGCGCGACCCTGCCGTCAAGAAACTCCTGAGCATGGCCATTAAGGCATGCAAGGCGCGCGGCAAGTACGTGGGCATCTGCGGCCAGGGACCCAGCGACCACGCAGACTTCGCCGAGTGGCTGGTCGAGGAGGGCATCGACTCCGTCTCGCTGAACCCGGACACCGTGGTGGACACCTGGATCCGGCTCGCCGGGGCGGCTTCCGGTGCCGGCGTCCCGGACACCGCCGACGCAGCAGTCAGCTAGGGGTTCCGGTGCCGAGGCCGCGGGACAGGTTCGCGCCTGTTCCGCGGCCTCTTTGCTGTCCGCGGTGCCCGCCCGGGATGAAGGCGCAGGACTGCTCCGCTGGACTTTTGCACAGCGGAGAGTCGGCGCCGCCGTTGTTTGGTCCATTGAGGAGCAGCAGGGCAACGCGGTTAGCTATGGGGATCAGCGTTCCGCACCAATGACGTTTCAGGACACCTCGTGACTTTGCAGCAGGACCGGGCCAACGGCGCCCCAGGATTTTGGACCTCCCCCACGACCAGCGACCGGGTGGAGGAGCTGCCGGCCGGCCTGCCCTGCCCGGAGGACTGCCACTTCTGCTCCGGTCCCGAGACCGATTGACCAGGCTGGCGCCCCGGCCCGGCAGACACATTTCGCCGCCCGGTAGAAACCGCCGATAGAATCGGGGGCAACCCGCTCCGCCGCGGGAGCACCATGCCGAGCCGGGAAGGGGAGGGGTCCGTGCGCACAGCTGCACCGTTCCACGCCCTGCGCACGGTTATGGTCGCGCTCACCGTCCTGTCTCTTGCCGCCGGCGCCCACGCACTGTCCGGCGGCACCCTGCCCGCCCCCGGGATCCTGCTGGCCCTGCTGGCACTGACCGGGCTCGCCGCCACCGCCGCGACCCGGCTGAAGCTGAACCTCCCCGTCATGGCCGCCCTCCTCGGCGCCGGACAACTGGTGCTGCACGAGGCCCTCACCGGCTTCAGCGGCCCCGCCGTGAGCGCCGCCGCTACGGCACCGGCCGGCAGCGTCCTGCCGCACCACTTCGCCCCGCACCACTTCGCCCCGGCCCACCTGTCCCCGGACACCGGCGGCCAGCTCGCCGCGGCCGGTCTGCACGCTGGCCCGGGCATCGACTCCCTTCTGATGCTGGCCGGCCACATGCTGGCAACGCTCCTCTGCGCGGTTCTCCTGGCCAAAGGCGAAGACGCCCTCTGGTCCCTCGCGGCGTGGCTTCGTCCGCTTCTGCGGCTTCCCGCAGCGGCGGCGCCCCACGCCGTCGCGGTGCCGTTGATCACCGGCTGGCCGGCAGCGTGCGCGCCACTGCCAAGGCGGAACCTTCGGCGCGATTGCCGGCGCGGGCCACCCGCCGCCGTCGTATCTTCCTGACACCTCCTGGCCGCGGCCCTGCCTGCCGCTGACGCTTCGCGTCCGAACGCCTCGCCGATGCCGTCACCACCGCCGCGCCTCTCACCCATTTTGTGTGCCTGCCCCTGCGCGGTGCACCCCTGAAAGGCAACCCCCGTGAAGCTTTCCCGCACCTCCGCTATCCGCCGCTCCGTCACCGCCACCGCTGTGGCCGGCGGAACCGCTGCGCTGATGCTTGCCGGCATGTCCGGCGCATCGGCCCACGTAGGCGTCACCCCGGATAAAACCGACGCGAACTCCTACGCCCTGCTGACTTTCGGCATACCGCATGGCTGCGATGAATCCGGCACCACCAAAGTGACCATCACCCTGCCTGCCGAGCTCAACGACGCGCAGCCAACCGTCAACCCCAACTGGACGGCAGCGAAGGTCACAGAGCAATTGCCCGAGCCGAAGAAGCTTGCCGATGGCACGTCCATCACCAAGCGGACCAGCCAGATTATCTATACGGCCAAGGCACCGCTGGAGCCCTCCCTCCGCGACGCCCTGGTGCTCTCGGTGAAACTGCCCGACGCCGCAGGGCAAACGCTGTACTTCCCCACGCTGCAGAACTGCGAGGTGGGCCAGACCGACTGGTCGCAGCTCCCCGCCGAAGGGCAGGACCCGCACTCGCTCAAGGTACCGGCACCAGCCGTAACGGTCACCGCGGCCGCCGCGGCGGACGGACACGGCGCCCATGCTGCGGGCGCCCCGGACGCCACCCCGGAGGCAGTCCAGGCCGCCGCAGTGACGGACGACGGCGCCCAGGCCCGCAGCTGGGCCGGTTTGGTGGCCGGCGTCGGGGGCCTGGCTCTCGGCGGCCTCGCCCTGGCACGCAACCGGAGCAACTCCGTTCCGTCCCGCGCCTCGGCTCCCTTCTCCGCGCCCAAGGACTAGCTGACCTCGATTGATGCCCGAAAATCACAATCCGGGCATCAATCGGGCGCCGCCGTCGTGGCGTCGTTGACTCAGGCCACCAACGGGATGAAGGTGGTGCCATGACGGCTCAGCGATTCACCTCCAAACTGCTCCTGACGACGGCGGCAGCCGCGGCAGCACTCGTCCTCGCCGGTTGCGGCACGGGCACCCCGCAATCCCAGACCTCCAGCACGCAGACCTCCAGCACACCGGCGCCCAGCGCCGCGGTGTCCTCGGCCGCGGCCCCCACCAGCCAGCCCGCGGAGACCCCCACGAGCGCCGCCCCCGCCACATCGGCGCCGGCAGCGGCGGTCTCCACGCCGGCCGCCGGTCCTGCGCTGTGCAAAACTGCCGGCCTGACCGCCGCCACCGATGCCACCGGCGGCGGCGCGGCCGGCAGCGTCTACATCCAGCTGATCCTGACGAATTCCGGCACCGAGCCTTGCCTGCTGAAGGGCTTCGCCGGGGTCTCGCTCACCGCGGGCCCGAACGGCGAACCGATCGGCGCCCCCGCTGCGAGGGACGCATCCACCCCCGCCGCCGGCGTGCTGCTCGCCCCCGGCCAGGGCGGAACTGCCACGCTGCGCTATACCCAGGCCCGCAACTACGCCGACTGCACGGTGGTCCCCGCGGCCGGGTTCCGGATTTACCCGCCGGAGGACACCGCATCCTTGTTCATCGCCGAACCGCATGACGCCTGCAGCAACGCCGGCACCAATGTACTGAGCATCCGGGCGTTCTCGGCCCAGTAACGCCCGCACCACCTCCGCCGGGCGGCCGGGATACCGCCCGCCAAATACTGTCGCTGCCGTAGGGCATGATGGAGGAATGAAGGGGCAGGAGCTAGCTGGCGGCACACTTGAGGCCGAGGCCATGGACCGGTTCAGCCGGCCGACCCGGGACTGGTTCCTCGGCGCTTTCACTGCGCCCACACCGGCGCAGAACGGTGCCTGGAATGCGATCTCCTCGGGCGCGCACGCGCTCGTGGTTGCCCCCACCGGATCCGGCAAGACCCTGGCCGCTTTCCTCTGGGCGCTGGACCGGCTGCTGGTGGCTGCCCCTGCCGAGCCGGAAGAGCTGCCCGGCCTGGCTCCCGCGAAGGGCGGCCGCCGGAAGGCACCCAAGCGCAAAACCCGGGTGCTGTATATCTCGCCGCTCAAGGCGCTCGGGGTCGACGTCGAACGCAACCTGCGTGCCCCGCTGATCGGCATCACCCAGACCGCCAAACGCCTCGGCATGCCCGCGCCGCTGATCACCGTGGGCGTCCGGTCCGGGGACACCCCGGCGTCGGACCGCCGCGCCCTGCTGAGCAACCCCCCGGACATCCTCATCACCACGCCTGAATCCCTGTTCCTGATGCTCACCTCCAAGGCGCGGGAGACCCTCGCCGAGGTGGACACGATCATTGTCGACGAGGTCCACGCCGTCGCGGGCACCAAACGCGGCGCCCATCTGGCCGTATCGCTGGAACGCCTCGACGCGTTGCTCCCGAAACCTGCCCAGCGGATTGGGCTCTCCGCCACCGTGGAGCCCAAGGAACTGGTGGCCCAGTTCCTCGCCGGTTCCGCGCCGGTGGAAATTGTGGCCCCGCCCTCGAAAAAGACCTGGGACCTGACGGTTTCCGTCCCGGTGGAGGACATGTCGGACCTGCAGGGTGCCGCAGGCGCCTTCGACTCCGGCCCGGCGTCGGGACTGCAGCCGCAGGCCTCGATCTGGCCCCATGTCGAGGAGAAGATCGTTGACCTGGTGCTGGCCAACCAGTCCACGATCGTGTTCGCGAACTCCCGCCGGCTCGCCGAACGCCTTACCGCGCGGCTCAACGAGATCTACGCCGAACGGCAGCTGATGGCTGCCGCGGTCGGCGGGGAGGCTGCCGGCGCAGCACCCGGTGGCACTCCGGCAACCCCTGCCTCCACCGCGACCCCGGCGCACATGATGGCGCAGGCAGGGAGCACCGCCGGCGCAGATCCGGTTCTGGCCCGCGCGCACCACGGCTCGGTGTCCAAGGACCAGCGGGCACTGATCGAGGACGACCTGAAATCCGGCCGCCTGCGCTGCGTCGTCGCCACGTCCTCCCTGGAACTCGGCATCGACATGGGCGCCGTGGACCTCGTCGTGCAGGTGGAGTCCCCTCCGTCCGTCGCCAGCGGGCTGCAGCGGGTGGGTCGCGCCGGGCACCAGGTGGGCGAGATCTCCCAGGGTGTGCTGTTCCCCAAGCACCGCGCCGACCTGGTCCACACCACCATCACGGTGGAACGGATGCTCGCCGGAAAGATTGAACGGCTCTACGTGCCCGCCAATCCACTGGACATCCTGGCCCAACAGACCGTGGCGGCCGCGGCCCTGGGGTCCATCGATGTGGAGGACTGGTTTGCCACGGTCCGCCGGTCAGCACCCTTCGCTTCGCTCCCCCGCTCCGCGTTCGAGGCCACCCTGGACCTGCTCGCCGGCCGGTACCCTTCCGACGAATTCGCAGAGCTGCGGCCCCGGATCGTCTGGGACCGCAACGCTGGCACGATCGAAGGCCGGCCCGGCGCGCAGCGGCTGGCCGTCACCTCCGGCGGCACTATCCCCGACCGCGGGCTTTTCGGCGTCTACATCATCGGCACCGAGGCGGAAGGCTCCGCTTCTCCCGGCACCGCAGGCGGCGACGGCCGGGCGGCGAGCCCGGCCGCAGCCGCAGCGAAAGGCGGCCGCCGGGTCGGCGAACTCGACGAGGAAATGGTCTACGAATCCCGCGTCGGTGACGTGTTCGCCCTCGGTGCCACCAGCTGGAAGATCGAGGACATCACCCACGACCGGGTCCTGGTCTCGCCTGCCTTCGGCCAGCCGGGAAAGCTTCCGTTCTGGAAAGGCGACTCGCTCGGCCGCCCGGTGGACCTGGGCCGGGCCCTGGGTGCCTTCGTGCGCGAACTCGCCGCGTCCGACGTCGGGCCCGCCACGGAACGCTGCAAAGCCAGCGGACTGGACGATTTCGCCGCCAACAACCTGATCCAGTACCTGTCCGAACAGAAACTGGCCACCGAAGTGGTCCCGAGCGACACCACCCTGGTGGTGGAACGCTTCCACGACGAACTCGGCGACTGGCGGGTGGTGCTGCACAGCCCGTTCGGCATGCCGGTGCACGCGCCGTGGGCCCTCGCCGTCGGGCAGCGGCTGCACCAGCGCTATGGCATGGACGGGTCCGCGATGGCCGCTGACGACGGCATCGTGCTGCGCGTGCCCATGATGGAGGACGAACCGCCCGGGGCGGAGCTGTTCCTGTTTGATCCGGAGGAACTCGAGCAGATCGTGACGGCGGAGGTGGGCGGCAGCGCCCTGTTTGCCTCCCGTTTCCGTGAGTGCGCCGCACGGGCACTGCTGCTGCCGCGGCAGACCCCCGGCAAACGGCAACCGCTGTGGCAGCAGCGCCAGCGCTCCGCGCAGCTGCTGGACGTCGCGCGGAAGTACCCCACGTTTCCGATCGTCCTCGAGACCGTGCGGGAATGCCTGCAGGATGTCTATGACCTTCCGGCGTTGAAGGACATCGCCGCGTCCGTCGAACGGCGCGAGCTGCGGATCCTGCAGACCACCACCCAGCAGCCGTCCCCCTTCGCCAAGTCCCTGCTGTTCGGCTACGTGGCGCAGTTCCTCTACGAGGGCGATTCTCCGCTGGCCGAGCGCAGGGCAGCGGCGCTGGCGCTGGATTCGACCCTGCTCAACGAGCTCCTGGGCCGGGTGGAACTGCGCGAACTGCTCGATGCGAAGGTCATCGACGCCACCGAACTGGAACTGCAGCGGCTTGCCCCCGACCGGAAGGTCCGCGGGGTGGAGGGCGTTGCGGATCTGCTCCGCCTGCTGGGCCCGCTGACCCCGGAGGAAGTCGCGGCGCGGCTCGAGGCGGCCGCGGCCGTCGCATCTGATGCCGTCGTGGCGGCTGTGCCGGCCGACGCCGGGCCGGCCGTGGCGGCGGACGCGGCCGACGCCGGGCCGGCCGTGCCACCCGGCGACGCCGGGGCTCCGCTCGCCGATGCCGCCGGGCACCTCGCGGCACTCCGGCGTGCCAACCGCGCCATCGTGGTCAATGTCGGGGGTGCCGAGCGTTACGCCGCAGTGGAGGACGCCGCCCGGTTGCGCGACGCCATCGGCGTCCCGTTGCCCATGGGCGTTCCGCTGGCCTTTATTGAGCCGGTCGCCGACCCCCTGGGCGATCTCGTCTCGCGCTATGCGCGGACCCACGGGCCATTCACCTCGGCCGAGGCCGCCGCCCGGCTGGGACTTGGCGTCGCCGTCGTCGGCACCGCGTTGAAGAGGCTCGCCGCCGACGGCCGGGTGGTGGAAGGCGAGTTCCGGCCGCACGCCGCACCCCCGCCGGCCCCGGACGCCGACGGCACCACTAGCGCCCCTGACCCGGATTCCAGTACCACCAACGGGACCCAGCCCGCTCCCCCGCCCACGTCGTTGACCGGCCTCAGCGAATGGTGCGACGCCGAAGTCCTGCGCAAACTCCGCCGCCGCTCGCTTGCCGCGCTGCGGGCCGAGGTGGAGCCCGTGGATGCCTCCGCCTACGGCCGCTTCCTGCCGGCCTGGCAAAACGTCCGCATACCTGGCCAGCGCGGGCAGTCGGCACTGCGCGGACTGGACGGGATCATCACAGCAGTGGACCAGCTGTCCGGGGTACCTATTCCGGCCTCGGCCTGGGAACCCCTCGTCCTTGCCGGCCGCATCGTCGATTACCAGCCCGCCATGCTCGACGAGCTTATGGCTGCCGGCGAAGTGCTCTGGTCCGGTGCGGGTGCGCTCCCCGGCAATGACGGCTGGGTGAGCCTCCATCTGGCTGATTCTGCCGAGTTGACCCTGAACCCCGCCATCGACTTCGAGCCGGGTGACGCCCAGCTTCGGCTCCTGGACCACCTGCGGAACAATGGCGGCGGCTACTTCTTCCGGCAACTCACCGACGTCGCCGGCGGGATGGATTCGGTACTCAGCGACCAGGACGTCGTTTCCGCGCTCTGGGACCTCGCCTGGGCGGGCCGGATCACCGGCGACACGTTCGCGCCGGTCCGGGCAATAATTGCCGGCGGGCACACTGCGCACCGGCAGGTTGCCCGCGCGCCGCGGGCACGTGCCCCACGGCTAAGCCGGCTGGGCCGCGCCCACGGCACCGGTTTGCTCGGATCCCCCGGGCTGACCGGCGGGAAGTACGGCTCCGCAAACGGTACCGCGCCCACTCCGCCGCTGGCCGCGGGCCGCTGGTCCGCACTCCCCGCGCCCGAGCTGGATGCCACCATCCACGCCCGGGCCACCGCTGAACTTCTCTTGGACCGGTACGGCGTCATCACCCGGGGCTCGGTCATGGCGGAAAACATCCTGGGCGGGTTCGGCCTGATGTACAAAGTCCTGGCCCGGCTGGAGGAAGCCGGCCGGTGCCGCCGCGGTTACTTCATTGAGCACCTGGGCGCGGCCCAGTTCGCTGTTCCCGCCACCGTGGACCGGCTCCGCTCGTACGCCGAGGACACCCAGCTCCACAAGCCCGAGCCCGTCGCGTTGGCCCTGGCAGCGACGGACCCCGCCAATCCCTACGGCGCCGCCCTGCCCTGGCCTGCCCTCAACGTCGAGGCGGGAACCGGCCACCGCCCGGGCCGGAAGGCCGGCGCCCTGGTGGTACTGGTCGACGGCGCCCTGGTCCTGTATGTGGAACGCGGGGGCAAGACCCTGCTCGCCTTCAGCGAGGACACCGAGGTGCTCGCGGCAGCCGGCGCGGCCCTGGTGGGTGTGGTCACCCGGGGCGCGGTAGACAAACTGATCATGGAAAAAGTCAACGGCCACGGCATCCTCGATACCCCCGTCGCAGCGGCACTGGCCCATGCCGGGGCTTACTCCACGCCCAAGGGGCTGAGAATCCGTGCCTGAGGGTGATTCGGTCTTCCGCGCAGCCGCCCAGCTTCACGCGGCACTGGCCGGCCAGCAGCTGACCTCCTCCGACTTCCGGGTGCCCCGGTTCGCCACCCTGAAACTGGGCGGCTGGACAGTGACAGAGGTGATCCCGCGCGGGAAGCACCTGCTCATGCGGCTGGAAGGCCCGGCACGGCCGGGGTCCGGCGGACCGGCGGAGCCGCAACGTCTGACGATTCATTCCCACCTCAAGATGGAGGGCACCTGGCAGGTGTACCCGCCGGGTGGCCGCTGGCGAAAACCCGGATTCACCGCCCGCTGCGTGCTGCGCACCGCCGCGGCGGACGCCGTCGGCTTCTCACTCGGCATCCTTGAGGTGGTCCGCAGTTCAGAGGAGGACTCTGTTGTGGGCCACCTTGGACCGGACCTGCTGGGTCCGGATTGGGACCTGGTCGAGGCGGAGCGGCGGATCCGCGCCGCGCCGGAAGTGCCGATCGGCGTCGCGCTGCTGGACCAGCGGAATCTGGCAGGGATCGGCAATATCTACCGCTGCGAGGCCTGCTTCCTTTCCGGCGTGCACCCGGCCACCCCGGTCTCGGACGTGCCGGACGTCGCCGCCATGATCATCGACGCCAAAGTGCTGCTGGAAGCCAACCTGGGCCCCGGCCGCCGGACCACCGTCCTGAACCAGCGCGGCGCCATCGTGGGCCGCAGCTCCGGATTGCCCGGCTACTGGGTTTACCGGCGCGAACACCAGCCCTGCCTGAAGTGTCGGACACCGGTACGGCGCGGCGTCCTGGCCAAGGCCACCGGCACCGAAGAACGCGACATCTACTACTGCCCCACGTGCCAGCCGTCCCCGGGCACCGGCCCGGCACACTAACACCGCGACGCGGAAACGACTCCGCGACACCCTAAGCTCTGACGGCGCCCGAATACCAGTCTCGAACGGACTCGTGCGCCGCGCGGAGAACTTCTGGCATCGTCAGCATGGTGGAGGGCCGGCCGGGAAGTGGCATTCGTGCAGGGTCGCGGACCTTAGGCCTGGTGCATTTGGCCAGGACCCGGCGTCGTCCCACAGACGGACTCCGGCCGGGGCTCAGGCCGGGGCTTAGCGGACGGCTCAGGAGACGGCGGTTGCCGGATCGGCTGCCACCCCGGCGAGCACCGCCTTCTCCGGCTCCGGCACGGTGAACCGAGGCAACAGCAATTGCACCAGCGGCCCGATCGCCAGGGCGTAGAGCACGGTTCCGATGCCGACCGAACCGCCGAGCAGCCACCCCGCCGCGAGAACCACGATTTCAATGCCGGTCCGGGATGTCCGCACGGACCAGCCCGTCCGGCGGGCGAGTCCGGTCATCAGGCCGTCCCGTGCACCGGGCCCCAACCGGGCACCGATGTAACAGGCAGAAGCGATGCCGTTCAGCACAATGGCCCCGGCAAGCATTCCGGCCTGCCCACCGAGGTGGGAGATCCCGGGAATCGCGGCGAGCCCGACGTCGGCAAAGACGCCCACCAGCACGGCGTTGCACAATGTGCCCACACCAGGCCACTGGCGCAGGGGAATCCACAGGAGAAGCACCAGAAAGCTGACGATCACCACCACGGTGCCGATGCTCAGCCCGGTTTTGACCGCGAGGCCCTGATGGAACACATCCCACGGGTCCAGGCCGAGTCCGGCACGGATGAACATGGCCAGGGATATGCCGTACATGGCGAGGCCGATAAAGAGCTGAAAGAGCCTGCGGGTCATCATGCCACCCATCCTCTCCGAAAACTGGCCTTGTAATCCATAGCCAGTTTGAAATACTGGCTCTATGCCAGGATCGCTCAGTCCCCGTTCGCTGGACCGGCTGCTCGGCCGGTGGAACCGCGGCACGGGCCCCGCCTACCGGGAACTCGCCGACGTCATCCGCTTGCTGGTCCTCGATGGCCGCGTGCCGCTGGACGTCGCGCTGCCCAGCGAACGGGCCCTGGCCGAAACACTCGGCACCAGCCGGACAACCGTCACCGCCGCCTACACCCTGCTGCGCGAGCAGGGTTTCCTCAGCAGCGGGCAGGGCAGCCGCGGCCGGACATGCATCCCGCAGGTCACTCCTCCGGGTGGTGGCAACGGCGGCGGGGCACACCTTAGCGGCGCCCCGGGTCTGGCCGTTCCCGACGGGATACTCGACCTCGCCTACGCCTCGTTGCCCGCCAGCGGCGAGGTGGTCCACCGGGCCTTCGCCTCCGCCCTGACCGAGCTTCCGGCGCTCCTGCCCGGCTTTGGTTACGACGCACTCGGGGTCCGTCCGCTCAGGGACGCCATCGCACGGCATTATGCGGCGGCCGGTGTACCCACCACCGCGCAGCAGATCCTCGTCACCTCCGGTGCGCAGCACGCCCTGAACATCGTGTTGCGTACACTGGCCGGACGGGCTGACAAGGTCCTGGTGGAGCATCCCAGCTACCCCAATGCGCTTGACGCCATCCGGGCCGCGGGCTGCCGGCTAGTCCCGGTGGCCATGCCGGCCGCGAGCGGCGGGACCCGGTCCGATCCGTCTTCGGGCGGCCGCCCGGGCTGGGACGTGGCGGCGATCGAAACCGCACTCTTGCAACAGCGGCCGGCGATGGCCTACGTGGTCCCCGACTTTCACAACCCCACCGGGCGGCTGATGTCCGATCCCCAGCGCCGCCGGCTGGTGCGCGCCGCGGCCACAGCCGGCACCATCCTGGTAGCGGATGAAACCCTCCGGGCGTTGAACCTTGACGGCGCCGAGTCCACACCGCTGGCCGCCTTCAGCCCCGCCGTCGTTTCCATCGGCTCGCTCAGCAAGTCGCACTGGGCCGGCTTGCGGACCGGATGGATCCGGTCCGAGGAGCCCCTGATCCAGCGCTTCGCCGCAGCGCGCACCACCATGGACCTTGGTGGCCCGGTGGTGGAACAGCTCGCCGCGGCCCACCTGGTTAACGCTTTGTCCGAGCCGCTCCCGGCCCGGCTGGCCACCCTGCGGGAGAACCGGGACGCGCTGCTGGACCTGATCGCGGAACGCTTGCCGGGCTGGCAGAGTGAACGGCCCGACGGTGGGCTGTCCGTGTGGTGCCGGCTGCCGGCCCCCATCAGCACTGCCCTGGCGGTGGCGGCCCCGGACTTTGGCATCCGGCTGGCGGCCGGCCCCAGGTTCGGCACCGGCGGCGCCTTCGAGCACTTTCTCCGGGTGCCCTTCACGTTGCCCCCGAACCAGCTTCACACCGCGGTGGAGGCGCTGCGGGCAGCCCAGGACCGGGTGGAGGCTTCCCCGCAACTGCGCAGCAGCACAGGACCTACGCCGGCGACAGCCATCGCCTGACCCCGGACCCCACCCGCCCCTGACCCTGCCCCCGGACCCCACCCGCCCCTGACCCTGCCCCCGGACCCCACCCGCCCCTGACCCTGCCCCTTTCGACGGTTCCCTGCCCACCCGACGCTGAGACGCGAACCATCGAGTGCGCAGGGAACCGTCGAAGCGGCGCAGGAAACGGTGTGGGTGGGTACGGCAAAGTAGAATGGACCGGTGATGCAATCCCCTCTGCCCGTGCGCGACGGCGTCAACGCGACCCGCCTCCGCCTTCCGGACGAGGGTCCCTGGGACACCGCTCTGGACTACATGATGCACCGCTGGGGGCACATTGACCCGCAGGGCATCGAGGACCGCTTCGATGCCGGCGAGATCGTGGGCGCGGCCGGCATCCCGCTGGACCGCAGCACCCCGCTCCGGCACCACACGTTCATCTGGTACTACCGCACGCTGCCGCCGGAGACCCGCATCCCGGTGGAACTGAGCATCCTGCACCAGGACGAGAACCTTCTGGTGGTGGACAAGCCGCATTTCCTGCCCACCACCCCCGGCGGCACCTACATCCAGGAGTCCGCGCTGGTCCGGCTCCGGAACCAGCTGGGGCTGCCGGACCTCATCCCCATGCACCGGCTGGACCGTATGACGGCCGGAATCCTGCTGTTGTCCACCAATCCCGAGACCCGGGGAAACTACCAGGTGCTTTTCGAGAAGCGCCAGGTCCAAAAGGAATACGAGTGCGTGGCCGCGGCCCACCCCGAGCCCGGACACCCCGCCGTCGACTTCCCCCTGGTGGTCCGGAACCGGATGACCAAGTCCCGCAGCTACCTGCTCGCTGAGGTGATCGACGGCGAGCCCAACACTGAGACGAGGATTGAGCAGCTGCGGACCTTCGACGGACCCGCCCCGGAAGCACCCGACGGCGGCGCCGCCCGCCGTGCGGTGTACCGGTTGGAGCCGCACTCAGGCAAAACCCACCAGCTCCGGGTGCACATGGCCTCGCTGGGGCTGGGAATCGTCAATGACGCCTTCTACCCGGAGCTGCTGGACAAGGCTCCGGATGATTACTCGAAGCCGCTGCAGCTCCTGGCCCGCGGGATCCGGTTCGTGGACCCCATCACCGGGAGGCCGGTGGAGTACCGCAGCGGACTGGAACTGAGCGAGGCCGGCTGAGGCCGCCGCAAATCTGACCCGGGCCGGCAAAGTCCGGCATGGACCAGAGCGGAGCCGGAAGTGCGGTACCTTGTGCCCATGGACTTCGGCAACGCTGACAGCTGGGGGGACGCGATCTATTTCTGGATCATCCCGGTTGTCATGGGCGATGCCCTCTTCCCGCCCATCCCGTCCGAGATGGTGGTCATCACCGGCGGTGCGCTGTCCGCCATTGGCCGGGCCAACCCGTTCCTGGTGGTGCTCCTCGCAGCCGGAGCGTCCTGGTTCGGGGACATCCTGGTGTTCCAGCTCTTCAAACGGCGCCTCAGCCATGTCCTGGACCGCTGGCGGTGGGGCCGGGCTTTCCATCAGGCCGTCCATTCGGCTCTTGGCAAGGCGGGCCGGTCCACCACGTACGGGGCCATCATCGGTATCCGCTTCATCCCGGGCGGACGGCTCGCCACGACTGCCGCCGCCGGGATCGCCAACGTCTCCACCCGCGGGTTCAGCCTCTGCGCGGCCCTGGGCGGCCTGCTCTGGGCCAGCTGGTCCGTTGGCCTCGGCTACGCGACCGGTGCGGCCACCGGGTTGCCGTTCTGGGCGAGCTCACTGATCGGAGTCGGCGTCGGCGTCGTGATCGGCGCCGTCGTGGGCGTCATTGTCACGCGCAAGCGCGGCAACCGCTCCCCCGTGGTCGACGGCCCCGACGAGGAGCTGGACTTCTGAGTCCGGCGACCGGCTCTTAGACGGGCGCCCAACGGCCACGGTTGCGCCGGAGGACCAGCAGGTTTCCGGTCACCGCAACGCGTTCGACGGCGTCGCGCATCATGGCTGCCGATTCCAGCGCCTGGCTGTTCTCACCGCTGTGCGAGGTGGGCTCCACGAGGAAGCGCAGGTTCAACTGCGGAACACCGCCGGCCAGGTCCAGCTGGTTCGCCTCGACATGGTGCCGCGTCTGCAGGGCTTCGACGGCCGCGGCCATGACGGCCTCGGGCGGAGTGCCCGGCTTGAGCCCGGTGATCTTCAGTCTGGTCTGGAACGACGGCATACACCTACCCTATCGGGACGTGCCGCAGGACCCTGCCGGGCCTAGCCGGTGTTGCGCAGGCCCGCCGCCACGCCGTTGACCGTGATGAGCATGGCGCGCTGGAGGCGTTCGTCGATCTCACCGTTGGGCATGTCCCCCCCGGCGGACTCGGCACGCACCCGGCGCAGGAGCTCCACCTGGAGGTAGCTGATCGGATCGAGGTATTGGTCGCGGATCTCAAGTGAACGCTTCAGGGTGGGCTGCGCATCGAGCAGCAGGTTCTCGCCGGTCAGGTTCTGGATCTCGCTGACAGTCAACTCGTACTCGGCCCGGATGGCGGAGAAGAGGTGGTGCAGTTCCGCCGGCACCAGGGTGGACACGTAGTAGCCGGCAATATCCATGTCCGTCTTCGCCAGTGTCATCTCAACGTTCGAGACCACGGAGCGGAAGAAGTGCCAGCCGTCCATCATCTCCACCAACTGGGCGGCGTTACCTGCCTCGCGGGCGGCCCTCAGCCCGGAGCCCACACCGAACCAGCCCGGCACGATCTGACGGGACTGGGTCCAGCCGAACACCCACGGGATGGCCCGCAGGCCTTTGAGCCCGGCCCCCGAATCGGGCCGCTTGGATGGCCGGGATCCGATATTGAGGGACCCCAACTGTTCCACCGGGGTGGATGCCACGAAGTAGGCCGGCAAATCGGGGTCATCAATCAGCGTCCGGTACCGGTCGAAGGCAGCATCGGAAATGGTCTCCATGACGTACCCGTAGCGTTCGCGCTGATCCTCCGAGGTGCGCGGGGTGCGGTGCAACGCAGAGCCCTGCAGTACCGCCGCCAGCGATAGCTCCAGGTTCTCGCGGGCCAGCTCGGGCAAAGAGTACTTGTCCGAGATGACCTCACCCTGTTCGGTGAACTTGATCTCGCCTTCCAGCACCCCGTTCGGCTGGGCCATGATGGCGTCATAGGTGGGCCCGCCGCCCCGGCCCACGGAACCGCCGCGGCCGTGGAACAGGCGCACACGGACGCCGTGTTTCGCAGCGATGTCCCGGAGTTTGCGCTGGGTCTTGTGGATTTCCCACTGGCTGGTCATCACGCCGGATTCCTTGTTGGAGTCCGAGTAGCCCAGCATGATTTCCTGGACGTCACCCCGCAGCCGCACCAGCTCGCGGTAGGAGGGATCGGAGAGCAGCTCGTCCACGATCTCGGCCGAGGCCCGCAGCTCCTCCACGGTTTCCAGCAGCGGAGCGAAGCCGATCCTGGCATACGGGTCAGCGCCGAAGAGATTGACCAGCCCGGCCTCGCGGGCCAGCACGGCGGCGGCCAGGACATCGTCGGCGCCGCGGGTCATCGAGATGATGTAGGTTTCGATCACGTCCGGGCCGTAGGTGCGCAGCGCCCGCCGGATCTCGCGGAAGACGTCGTAGGTGCCGTCGGCCGCGCCGTCGAGCTTGATCGGGTGGCCGGAGAGCGGGCGGCGGGAGGCGAGCTCTGCTCCCAGCACCCCGAGCCGCTCGGCCCGGCTCAGCTCGGCGTACCGGAGGCCGGGCCCGCCGAGGCGGTCCATCAGCTGCCCTACGGCGTCGTGGTGGTAATCCGCGTGCTCGCGGATGTCCAGGGTGGCCAGGTGCAGCCCGAAGGAGGCGATGGCGCGGCGGGCCCGGGCCAGGGCGCCGTCGGCGGCGAGCGCGGCGTGGTGGTTGCGGAGCGAGCGCTCCAGCAGGCCCAGCTCGGTGAGGAGCTCCGCGGTGGCGGCGTAATCGCGGCCGGGCTCGTGCGCAGACCCGGCCGCGACGCGCCGGGCGGTATTCAGCAGCTTGGCCTTGATGCAGGTGAGCTTGAGCCGGTACGGCTCCTGGGCGTTGAGCTCCAGGACCCTGCGGTCCAGGCCCGGAAGATTCCCGAGGTCGACGTCGATCGAGTCCAGCAACTCCTGGTCCGCGCCGGCGAGCGCCGTTGAGTTGGACAGGATGGAAATCAGTCCGTCAATGAGGCCGATACTGATCCGGACGGCATGCTGGTTCTGGATCTGCAGAATGTCCCGGGTGACCGCCGCGGTGACGTTGGGGTTGCCATCCCGGTCACCGCCGATCCACGAACCGAAACGGATGGGCGCCCGTTCTGAGGGAAGGCTGACGCCGTGTTCGCCGAGCAGATCGGAGAAGTCCGAGAGCATCTCCGGCAGGGCGTCGCCCAGGATGCCGGTGAGGTAATAGACCGCGTTCCGGGCCTCGTCCACCGGAGTGGGCCGGACCTGGCGGAGTTCATCCGTCTGCCACATCTGGTCGATCACTTCCGCCAGGTGGCGGTCCTGCCGGCGTCGTGCGGCGGTGCCCTCCGCCGTGCTCTCGGCGAGGATGTCCGAGAGCCTGCGGACCTTGTCAAGGACGGACCGGCGGGACGCCTCGGTGGGGTGCGCGGTGAAGACCGGCCGGACATCGAGTTCGTTCACAACCTCCTGCAGGACCGCCGGGCCGGCTTGGCCGGCGACGTCGGCGACGGCTTTGGCCAGCCAGCCGTCCTTTTCCTGCCGGGTGCGCAGGCCACGGACCCGGTGTACCTGCTCGGCTGCGTTGGCCAGGTGGAAGTAGAACGCAAACGCGCGGACCAGGTCGGTGGCCTGGTCCAGCGGCAGGGACCCGAGCAGTTCGCGGACCTGGGCGACGACATCATAGGAACTCCACGGGCCGGTCGCATCTGCCCCGCCGCGGGCCGCTTCCTTGGATTCCTTTGTCAGCAAGCGCACCTGCTCCACCAGGTCAAGAAGTTCCGGGCCGTGCTGGCGGACCAGGGATTCGCCGAGAAGAGTGGAGACCCGGCGGACATCGGCGCGCAGTTCGGCGGCAAGATCGGCGGCGGAATTCGTTGCAGTGTCGGCCATGGAAACAATCCCTCAGGGTTGGACTTGGCTCGTACACTGCGCTGGATACTGTGAGCCGGGTTACTTGTACCCATGGATGCTACCCGGCCTCCGGCCCCACGGGGAATCCGCCCCTGCTAGCCGGGCATCCGGCGGAGCTCGATCCGGCCCTCGCTGATCCGGATCTCATAGGCGGGCTGCGGGCGGGTGGCCGGGCCACGGACGACGCTTCCGTCGTTCAGCCGGAACATGCTTCCATGCCAGGGGCACGTGACGCAGCCGTCAGCAATCTCCCCCTTGTCCAGGGGGCCGCCCATGTGGCTGCACATACTGTCCAGGGCCTTGATAGCGGAACCGGACCGGTACAGGAGCACCGAAACTTTGCCCACCTCAACCTTGCGGTGGCCGCCGTCGGGCAGGTCGCCGTCGTCAAGCACCGGCGTCCACTGCGACGGTCCGTTCCTGTCAGCCGTCTTGTTCACGTTCACCGCGTTGGCGTAACTGAGGTGGCCGCCGAGGAACCCGCCAAACATCAGGATGCCAAACCCTGCCAGGCCGAAAGATTTGCCGAGCCCGCGGTGTCCCGCCACGCGCGCCACCGCAGAAGCGGCATACAGTCCGAGCGCTGCGGTGTTGGCCGCGGCGTGCACCAGGCCCACCCGGCGCGGCTTTCCCTGGGTATCGGACCAGTCGTTGAGGCCGGCTGCCGCCGTGGGAACAGCGGCAGCGATGCCCACCGACACGAGGAGGTCGGCGGCAGGCTCCGACGCCTTGCCGCCCACCGTGTCCAGGATGGCCGCCATGCTCCAGGCGCCGATGGGAATGTCGGTGAGGAGGGGGTGGACCGGATGGCCGATGATGGTCCCGCTGAGAATGTTCCGCACAGCGCGGGGCTGCACCGCTGTGCCGACGGCCCCGGACACGGCGGCCGCAAACCCGTCCAACCGGTCAAAGCGCTCAATGGAAGCGATAAGGGAATCCAGCGGGTTCATAACGGCTCCTGTGCCTTGGGGCTGGGATAGGACTGCGCAGAACGGGGTGCAACCGGTTGTCCATCGGAGATGTCACGGTGGGAAGGATGCGCTGCCGGGACGGCAGATGGACACAGTGTTCCACCCGCCCGCGGCGGGATCAAGGCTCAGGAGCTCACCGGGCAACTTTGAAGTTGAAGTCCGCGTTGCCGAACGCCCCCCAGAGCCGCAGCCAGACCGGCAGCAGCATCTCCGTGCCACGGGCGGTGGTGATATCGCCCAGGTCGATGATGTCCCGGTGGCCGAGGTCCGCCAGCAGTCCGGCTGTCACCGTCTTGGCGCCAGCGTCGTTGCCGGAGACAAATACCGAGTGGTCACCGCCGGCCACGCTGGCGGGGTCCACCATGACAGTGGCGTTCATGGTGTTGAGCGTCTTGACCACCCGCGCGTCCGGGAACGTCCGCTGGATCTGCTCGCCGAGGCTGTCCGTGTTGACCGGGTTCAGCGACGGCGGGAACCCCTGGGAAAAATCGAGCGGGTTGGCGATGTCCACAATGACCTTGCCGGCCAGGTTCGCGGAGCCTGCGGCCGCCAGGGCGTCCAGGGACCCCGTGCCGTTCGTGGCGTTGACAATCACTTCGCTGCCGGCCGCAGCCTCGGCAAAGGTGGTGACCGTGATGGTGCCGTGCTCTGCCAGCCACTGGGCAAACGGGACGCCACCCATGGGTCCCGGCCCGGTCCGGGCGAGTGTGGCCTGCGGATCGCGGGTACCGATGACGACGTCGTGGCCGAGCTTGGCCAGCGCGCCGGCGAGAGCGGGTCCGACCGTGCCGGTGCCGAATACTGCAATTTTCATGGGTCCTCATTCAGGGAGACGTTTACTGCTGTGGCGTGGATAGACAAGTCTGTCTACCCCTGGCGCCGACGCTACCAGACGGATCTGTCTACGGCAACGGCTTCTGCAGGCCGTACCGGCCGCCGCGGGAACCGTGGACAGACTGGTCTGTGTACCATGAAGCCATGACGCCCGCAGCAGCCACAGCCCTCCCGGCCGCCGGATCCCCCGCCGGGCAGACCCCGGCCGCGCGGACCCCGGCCGGGCAGGCCAGGGACAGGATCCTGGCGACAGCCTTCCGGCTCTTCTATGCCCACGGCCTCCGGGCAGCCGGCATCGACACAATCATCGCTGAATCCGGGGTGGCCAAGGCCACCTTCTACAAATACTTCCCAGCCAAGGACGACCTGATCCTCGCTTACCTCGAGCAGGTGGACGGCGTCTGGACCGGGCAGTTGCATGCCGCCGCCGAGGCCGCGGGCCCGGACCCTGCGGGGAAGCTGGTGGGCCTCTTCGACGCGCTGTCCACCGCCTGCCGCCGGGACGGTTACCGGGGCTGCGCCTTCATCAATGCCGCCGCCGAATCGGCCGCCGGCACGCGGGTGCACGCACGGACAGTGGCCCACAAACAGCAGGTCCTGGCATGGATCCGGGACCTGGCAGATCAGGCCGGTGCCGCAGATCCGGACCGGTTGGCACGCGGCCTGACCCTGCTGCTCGACGGCGGACTGGCCGGCGGCGTCCTCGACGCCGACCCGGCGGCTGCGGCCGCCGCCCGCGACACGGCAGAGCAGCTCGTAGCCGCAAGCCTGGAAGGAACCCGTGACCAGCGCACCCACCGGCCCTGACTCCCGCTTCGCCCGCTGGCAGCGTTTTCGCAAGAACCGCAACGAGGCCCTGGCCAGTGAGTACGGGTGGCTCACCCTGACGTCGTTTTCGTGGTTGACGGAAAGTCCGGCCGCCGTCGACCTTGTGCCCGGCGTGTGGTCCACGGACGGCACCACCGCGTTCCTCACCGCCGCCGCCGCCGACGGGCTGACGCTCGTGGACACCGGCGACGCGGTGGACGGCACCATCAGCGCGGGGCTGTCCGACGAGGAGTCCCTGATGTGGGTGCAGTTCGGCGGGCCGGACGGCCGGCAGGTTGTGGTGGAGCTCGCCATGCGGGCCGGCCGTTACGCGCTCCGGACCCGGGATTCGCAGTCGCCGGTGTTCACCGGGTTCGACGGCGTCCCCACCTTCGACTACCGGCCCGACCTCGTTGTTGAGGCGCGCTTCCACCCCAACCCGGAGCCGGTGGACATGCCCATCGCCACCGCCAACCCGCTGGTGGACGGGGTGCACCGCTCGGTGGGCGAGCTGGTATTCCGGCTGCCGGGCAAGGACCACGAGTTCCGGCTGCAGGCCGAGGAAGAGAAGCTCGGCGCCCTGACGGTAACGTTCCACGACGAGACCAACGGCGCCGGGCCGCCCCACACGGCAACGGCCGAATGGCGGAAGGTCACCACCACCCGGCCGCGCGTCGATGACGAGGGAAATCTTACGGTGGTCCTGGACTTCAACCGGGCCATCAATTACCCCAGCGCCTTCACCCCCTACGGGACCTGCCCCATGCCGGTGAAGAACAACAGCCTGGACTGCCGGATCGAAGCCGGGGAAAAGGAACCGGCGTCTTTCTAGTCCGCGGCTAGACGATCGCGGACACCCCGGTCACCGCCCGGCCCACGATCAGTGTGTTGATCTCATATGAACCCTCGTAGGTGTAGATCGCCTCGGCGTCGGCGAAGATCTTGGCCATGCGGTAATCGGTGACGATCCCGTTGCCGCCCAGCAGCGACCGGCCCATCGCCACCGTCTCGCGCATCCTGGCGCTCACATAGGACTTCGCCAGCGCCACCTGCGGCATGTCCGCGGCGCCGGCATCCTGCAGCTGCGCGATCCGGACCATCATCCCCATGCTCGCCACCGCGTTGCCGAGCATCGTTACCAGCTGCTGCTGGACCAGCTGGAACTTCGCCAGCGGCCGCCCGAACTGCCGGCGCTCGACGGCGTACTGCCGGGCGACGTCGAACGCCGCCAGCTGCTGCCCCACGCCCTGCCAGGCCACCATGATGCGTGAACCCCGCAGCAGTTCGTTGGTGTCCTCGAAGCTGTTGATCCCGGCAAAACGGTCCGCCTCGGCCACCTGGACGTTGTGGAAGACGATGTCGGCGTTCTGTACCGTGCGCAGCGCGATCTTATTCTCGATCCGGCTCCTGCTGACCCCCGGCAGGGTGGCGTCGACAATGAAACCGCGGATCCCGCCGCCGGCCTCGTCGCGGGCCCAGACGAGCATGTAGTCGCAGAACGTACCGTTCCCAATCCACCGCTTGGCGCCGTTGAGCAGCCAGGCGTCACCGCCGTCGGCCGCTCCGCCGGGAACGCGGCGGGCAGTGGTCTCCATGCCGCCGGCGACGTCGGACCCATGCTCCGGCTCGGTCAGCGCAAACGCCCCGGTGGTCCGCAGGTTCGCGGCGTCCGCCAGCAGGCGCGCCTTCTGCTCCTCGGAGCCGAATCCGTAGAGCGACTCGACGAAGAGATCGTGATGGACCAGGAAGAAAGTTGCCAGCGACGTGTCCACGCGGGTGATCTCCGCGATCACCAGCCCGGCGAACAGGTTGCTGTAGCCGCGTTGTGCCGGCGCGCTGAGCTCCAGGGCCGCCAGTTTGGGCAGGATGTGCGCAGGGAACTCGGCCTTGTTCCACCAGTCCGCGGCGAACGGCGCCACCTCGCGGGCCAGGAACCCGCGCAGCTCGGCCAGCTTTGCCTGCTCCGTGGCGTTGAGCATCGACTCGAAGCCAAAGAAGTCCGCAGTGGGCAGCCCCGCAACCGGATCAGCGGCAACCGGCGGGTCACCGAGCCCGGCCTGCATCACTTCGGCCCCATCCGGATGGCACCGTCAAGGCGGATGGTCTCGCCGTTGAGCATCGCGTTATCAACGATGTGGGCGGCCAGGTTCGCGTATTCGGCGGGCCGGCCCAGCCGGGACGGGTGCGGCACCTGGCGCCCCAGGGAATCCTGCGCCTCCTGCGGCAGCCCGGCCATCATGGGCGTCTCGAAAATACCCGGGGCGATCGTCACCACCCGGATGAGCGACCGTGCGAGTTCCCGGGCGATCGGCAGCGTCATGGCGTGCACTGCGCCTTTGGAGGCGGCGTAGGCCGGCTGGCCGATCTGGCCGTCAAAGGCGGCAACGGACGCGGTGTTGATGATGACGCCGCGCTCCGGACCGCCCAGTCCGGTCACGGCCGGTTCGGTGGCGGCCATCGCGGCGGCCGCCAGGCGGATGACGTTGAAAGTCCCCACCACGTTAATTTGGATGACCCGGTTGAAGGTTTCCAGCGGCAGCACGCCGTCACGGCCCAGGACCTTGCCGGGCGTCGCGATCCCGGCGCAATTGACCACGATCCGCAGCGGGCCGAGGGCGGCGGCGGCGTCGACGGCGGCCTGGACCTCGGCTTCGCGGGTGACGTCGGCGGGTACGAAGACCGCCCGGCGGACCGTCAGTTCCGGGCTGCCGTCCCGGGGGGACTCCTGCTTACTGCCGCCGGCGTTCGCGTCAGCGGCGGGCCCGGCATTCAGCTCCGCGGCGAGCGCATCGCCGGCGGAGCCTGGCAGGTCCACCAGCACCACCGATGCGCCGGCAGCGAACAGCCGACGCGCCGTCGCTGCCCCCAGGCCCGAGGCCCCGCCCGTAATCAGCGCAACTGTACCTTTGATGTCCATGCATCCTCCTTGATGTGGCACCGGAACCCGCCACGACACTGCAGGCAGCGTCATGAACCGACGGGGAACGTTAGTTAGTGAATGTTAACTGGAATGGCAGCATTAAGCACCTTTGCCCCGCGACGCATGGCCGCTACTAGGCTGGACCCATGATCCCCGCCAACCTGCCCGCCGTCCCCGACTGGTCCTTCCGGGCCGACGAGGCGGCCCGGTCGGTGACCAGATTGTTCGGGCAGCGGCTCTTCTTCCTGCCGGGCACCCATATCGCCGCAATCGAACGACCTTCCGGCCGGGTCAGGAACCTGGGCCGGCCCTGGCACTACTGGTGGCAGGCGCACTACGTGGATTGCCTCGTGGACACCGGACGCCGCGAACTGGGCCAGGCAGGCAGCCCCGGAACGCGATTCGACGGCGCGCACCGGCCCAGTGCCGGCCGGCTCGCCTCCCGGCTGGTCACCGGTATCCGGCTCCGGAATCTCCTCACCGTCGTCAACGGCTATTACGACGACATGGCCTGGCTGGCGTTGTCCACGCTGCGCCTGGAGGACCTCGCCAGGGACAGCCGCAAGAAAGCCGGCCGCCGCCGCAACGCCAGGGTCCTGCGGAGCCTCACGCTGGAATTCGCGTCGGCCTCCACTGACGACCTCGGCGGGGGCATCTTTTGGAGCAAGAAGCGCGATTTCAAGAACACTCCAGCCACGGCGCCGGTGGCGTTGTACTACGCCCGGACCGGCGAGGCGGCCAGGGCGCAGGCCCTGCAGGACTGGCTGGACGCACGCCTGCTCGACCCCCGACAGGGCCTCTACCGGGACGGCCTCCGGATCGCTCCCGGCGGCGAAGTGGTGCTGGAGAGTGCCATCTACACCTACAACCAGGGCCCGGTGCTGGGTGCGCTGCTGGAGCTCGGCGGCGCCGCCAACCTGGCCAGGGCCGCGGCACTCGTGGCGTCCGTAGCGCGCACGCTTACCCTCCCGGCGTCGGTCCTGGGCCGCCACGTCCAGGTGCTGCGCTGCGAGGGCACCGGAGACGGCGGTTTGTTCACCGGCATCCTGGGCCGTTACCTGGCCCTCGCCGCCGTCGATGGGCGGCTTCCGGCGGAGACCCGGGCGAGCGCTGCGGCCCTCGTGAACGACACGGCCGCCGCCCTCTGGGCCGGCCGCCGGGCGCTGTCGGCACAGGAGCCCCTGGCCCGCAGGGGAAACCGGCTGGTGTTTTCCAACCGCCCCGAAGTGCCGGCGAGGCGCAGCTACCCGGCGGGCGCCGCCGTCGAACTATCCACCCAGCTGCAGGCATGGATGATCCTGGAGGCCGCTGCCGCCATTGCCGGCCGGAGCAGGGGCCCGGCGGCCGGGATGCAGGCGAAGCTGCCGGAACCGCCCACCGGATCCGCTACCAATTAGGTCATGCAATAGTTTCGTAATTGATGTGATCCTCATCACTAATGGGCCGCTCAGCTTGGTTGCTTAGGTTTGGCTAACCTACAGTTTTTTGTAGTGAGCATGCCCTAACTTCCCCGCTCACAAGGGGTTAGGGTTCCCAAGACCTTCCTCCAGAAAGCAGCCCCATGAAGATCCGCACCAACGCGCTGGCAGGTATCGCACTTGCCGCCACCGCCGCGCTCGGCCTGGCCGCCTGCGGCTCCGGCGCCTCCACGACTTCCGGCGGCAGCGCCGCCGCTGACGGCAAACCCGCCGGTGAAATCACGGTCTACAACGCCCAGCACGAGTCCCTGACCAAGGAATGGGTGGATGCCTTCACCGCGGAAACCGGCGTCAAGGTCACCATGCGGCAGGGCTCGGACACCGAGATGTCCAACCAGATCATCCAGGAAGGCCAGGCCTCCCCGGCCGATGTCTTCCTCACCGAAAACTCCCCGGCCATGGCCCAGGTCGAAAACGCCGGACTCTTCGCCGACATCGATAAAGCCACCGTCGACCAGGTGCCCGCCGAATTCCGCCCGTCGACCAACAAATGGACCGGCATTGCGGCCCGCTCCACCGTGCTGGTCTATGACAAGGCCAAGCTGACCGAAGACCAGCTGCCGGCCTCCATGCTGGACCTGGCCAAGCCGGAGTGGAAGGGCAAGTGGGCGGCGTCGCCCTCCGGCGCCGACTTCCAGGCCATCGTCTCCGCGCTGCTCGAACTCAAAGGCGAAGCCGCCACCGAGGAATGGCTCCAGGGCATGAAGGAAAATTCCAAAGCCTACAAGGGCAACAGCACCGCCATGAAGGCGGTCAATGCCGGCGAAGTCGACGCGGCACTGATCTACCACTACTACTACTACGGTGACCAGGCCAAGACCGGCGAGAACTCCCAGAACGTCTCCCCGCACTACTTCAAGAACCAGGATCCGGGCGCCTTCCTGTCCGTCTCAGGCGGCGGTGTGTTGAAGTCTTCCAAGAATGCCGCGGCGGCCCAGGCCTTCATCAAGTTCATCACCGGAAAGAAGGGCCAGGAAGTCCTCAAGAACGGCACGTCCTTCGAATACGCCATCGCCTCCGATGTTCCGGCCAACGAGAAGCTTGTCCCGCTTCCGGAACTGCAGGCACCCACGGTGGACCCGGCCAAGCTCAACTCCGCAAAGGTCACCGAGCTGATGACCAGGGCGGGACTGCTGTAACCCAAGTGAGTACCAAGCTGGCGGCTCCCGCACCATCCGGGGGCACGACGACGGCGGGCAGGGGCAAAGGTCCCCGCCCGCCTTTCGGCGTTTCTGTTATCTCAGTCCTGGCGGTCCTGATCGCCCTCTTCGCGCTGATTCCCCTGGGCTATGTCATTGTCATGACCGTGGCCACGGGATGGGAAACGGCCGTGGAACTGATTTTCCGGGAACGCGTCGGCATGCTTCTGCTGAACACGGTGCTGCTGATGCTGATCACCGTCCCGCTGTGCCTCATCCTGGGTGTGGGCGGCGCGTGGCTGGTGGAGCGCACCCACCTGGTGGGGCACACATGGTGGGCCGTGCTGCTCGCAGCCCCCCTGGCCATTCCGGCGTTCGTCAACAGTTACGCCTGGGTCTCCGCCGTCCCCTCGCTCGAGGGCCTGTGGTCCGGCGTGCTGATCGCCACCCTGTCTTATTTTCCGCTGGTCTACATTCCGGCCGCGGCCACGCTGGGCCGGCTGGATCCGGCCATTGAGCAGTCCGCCGCGTCCCTTGGCCTGGGCGCCTGGCGAACCTTCTTCCGCGTCGTGCTGCCGCAGCTGCGCATCGCAATGACCGGCGGGGCGCTGCTGGTGGCCCTGCACCTGCTGGCCGAGTACGGGGCGTTCGCGATGATCCGCTTCGACACCTTCACCACCGCGATCATGGTGCAGTACCAGTCCACGTTCAACGGCACCGCGGGGAACATGCTGGCCAGCGTTCTGGTGTTCCTCTGCCTGCTCCTGCTGCTCGGTGAAGTGCGCAGCCGCGGCAGCGCCCGGTATGCCAGGGTGGGTTCCGGCGCCCAGGCCCGGGCCCTCCGCCTGCAACTGCGTGCCTACCAGCTCCCGTCCCAGCTGCTCCTGATCGCCCTCACCGGACTGGCCTTCGGCCTTCCACTGACTTTCGTCCTGCGCTGGATCGTTGCCGGCGGCGCGGACATCTGGACTGCGGACGAGTTCGTGCCGGCCCTGCTGCAGACCCTGATGTACGGCGCGTCCGGGGCCCTGGCCACCACCGTCGTCGCGTTCCCGATGGCCTATCTCGCCGTGCGCCACCCCAGCTGGTTCAGCAAGGCCCTCGAGCTGTCCAACTACATCACCAGTTCCATGCCCGGGATCGTGGTGGGCCTGGCCTTCGTGACGGTCAGCATCAAGACCGCGCCCAATCTCTACCAGACCTCGGCGCTGCTCGTCGCGGCCTATGTGCTCTTGTTCCTGCCGCGCGCGCTGGTAAACCTCCGTTCCGGCCTGGCGCAGGCGCCGAAACAACTGGACGAGGCCGCGCAAGCGCTCGGCAAGCCGCCGCTGCTGGCCTTCCTCCGGGTGACGCTGCGGCTCACCGCCCCCGCCGCGGCGGGTGGCGCCGCACTGGTGTTCCTGGCGATCGTGAACGAGCTGACGGCAACGCTCCTGCTTTCGCCCAACGGCACCCGGACGCTTGCCACCGAGTTCTGGAGCAAAAGCAGCGAAATCGACTACGCCGGCGCCGCGCCCTACGCTCTGCTGATGATCCTGATTTCGGCGCCGATGACCTACCTCCTCTTCCAGCAGTCCAAGAAAGCAGCGGGACAGTGACCGATTCCAGCCCTTCCCGGCTCCCGGAACCGCGGGTCGCCGCGTCCGTGGCCACCAGCACCAACAGCCATCTGCAGATCGACGCTGTCACCAAGACCTTCGGCCCCCAGGCTGTCCTCAAGGGCGTGAACCTCTCCGTAGCCAGAGGCGGCACGACGGCGATCGTGGGGCCTTCCGGCTCCGGCAAAACCACGTTGCTGCGGCTGATCGCCGGTTTTGAGCACCCGGACACCGGCAGCATCTCGCTCAACGGCGCCAAGGTGGCCGGCGACGGCGTCTGGGTCCCGGCACACAAACGCCACGTGGGCTACGTGGCGCAGGACGGTGCCCTGTTTCCGCACCTGAACGTCGGGCAGAACATCTCATTCGGGCTGGACGCCGCCAAGCTCCCCGGCGGCCACCGCGGCGTCCGGGACCGGGTGGCCGAACTGCTGTCCATGGTTTCGCTGGACCCTGCCATGGCCAAACGGCGCCCGCACCAGCTCTCCGGCGGGCAGCAGCAGCGCGTGGCCCTGGCCCGGGCCCTCGCCCGCGAACCGGAACTGATGCTCCTGGACGAACCGTTCTCCGCCCTGGACGCCGGCCTGCGCGTTGCAACCCGCCGCGCCGTGGGCAAGGTGCTCCAGGACGCCGGCGTCACCACCATCCTGGTCACCCATGACCAGGGCGAGGCGCTGTCGTTCGCGGACCAGGTCGCGGTGATGCGCGGCGGACGGTTGGCCCAGATCGGGAACCCGTTCATCGTCTACACCCGCCCCGCGGACCGGGCCACCGCAGAATTCCTGGGCGATGCCGTCATCCTGGACGCCTGGATGGAAGGTTCGCTGGCCACCTGCTCGCTGGGCGGCATCCCCGTCCGGCGGCCTCCGGCGCAGGGCCGGGTCCAGCTCATGCTCCGGCCGGAGCAGATCCGGATCGCCGAGGACGGGCCCATCCGGGGCGTTGTCGTGGACACCGATTACTTCGGTCCGGAAACCACGGTGCGGCTTAAGCTCGCCGTCCCGCCCGTCCTGGCGGCCGGTGCCGTCGCCGACCACCGCTACCCCGGCGGCGGTGAAATCATCACCATCCGGCACTGGAACGCCTCGATCGCCCGCCCCGGCACGGAGCTGTGCCTGCGCGTCGTCGGCGAGGCCGTGGCCTTCCCGATGGGTGACCGGCCGTCGGCCTAGGGGCAGCGGGCCCGCTGGGTGACGTTGAGCCGGGTTGCCTCCCCGCATAGGGTGGTGCGCATGAGCATTCAGCCAGCACTCCACCGCCAGCACTGTTCCGTGGCCGCTCCCACCCAGGTGTGGCTCGACGCGGACGGGCGGCTGGGCGGCAGCGGCGGCACGGGGGTGTCCGGTTCCTCCGGGGACGGGGGCGGCGGCTGGTTTACCGGCCTGCTGCACGGGGACACGCGGATGCTGTACCGGGCGGAGGTCCGGCTGAACGGTCTCGAACCGGAACCCGCCACGGTGGAAACCGAGGCCGGCGGAGTGCTGCGCGTGCGCGGACTGGTCCGCGGCATCCCGGGACCCACCGAGGACCCGGCCGTCGAACTTCTCCAGACCTGGACGGTCACCCCCGGGGTGGTGCGGCACTCACTGACCGTGTCCACCTCCCTTGAGTCCCTTGATGTGGACCTTGAAATCCAGCTCGCCGCGGACTTCACGGACATGGCGGCCATCCGACTCAGCCGCTTCCGGGATCCCTGTGCCCCGTTCTCCGCGGACGATTCCACGCTGCGCTGGCGCGACGGCGGGCGGTCCCTGACCGTCGCCGCCCCCGGCAGCGTGGCCGCGGGTGAACGGCTCCGCTGGCGCGGCACGGCCCGCCGGGGCCAAGCGTTTGAGGCGGAGTGGCAGGCGGTGCTGGCTGACACCGAGGATGCCGTGGTCGCGGCCCGGCCGGCAGGCCCGCGCCGGATCCGGGCCGAACCATCCGGCGCCCTGGGCGCGCTGTTGGACAACTCGCTCGATGAACTTGCCGGGCTCCGCCTGGCTACCCGCAAGCTGCCCGACGCGCCGTTCGCCGCCGCTGGCGCACCCTGGTATTTCACCCTCTTCGGACGCGACTCGTTGTGGGCAGCACGGCTGCTCCTGCCGCTCGACGGCGGGCTCGCTGCCGGAACGCTGCGGGCGCTGGCCCAGTTCCAGGGCGTACGCCACGATCCCGCCGCCGCCGAGGAGCCCGGCAAGATCCTGCACGAACTCCGGTCCAAGGAACTGGTGCTGGAAAGCCAGGGCCTGCGTCTGCCCCCGGTGTACTACGGCGCCGTGGATTCGACCCCGCTGTGGCTGTGCCTGCTGGCCGAGCTTGGCCGCGCCGGGCTCGACGACGCCGCGGTCCGTTCACTGCTGCCCAACGCCGCCCGAGCCGTCGAATGGCTGCTGGCCGCCGGCGGCGCGACTGGAAGCGCGAACAGCGGCTTCCTCAGCTACTTGGACGTTTCCGGCCACGGGCTGAGCAACCAGGGCTGGAAGGACTCCCGGGATGCCATGCAGTTCCGGGACGGCCGGCTGGCCGACGGGCCGATTGCGCTCTCCGAAGTCCAGGGCTACGCCTATCAGGCCGCCGTGGACACCGCTGAACTCTTCGACGCCTACGGCGAACCCGGCGGGCAGGCGCTGCGGGACTTCGCGGACGCGCTTAAACACGACTTCCGCGAACGCTTCTGGGTCGAGGACGACGACGGTCCCTTCCCCGCCATGGCCTTGGACGGGCACGGTGATGCGCTGGACATCCCCGGTTCCAACATGGGCCATCTGCTCGGCACCGGGATCCTGGATGCTTCCGAGGCCCGGTTCGTGGCGGACCGTCTGCTGAGCCCGGAACTGTTTTCCGGCTACGGCGTGCACACGATCTCGCGCCGGGCGGCCGGATTCTGGCCCTTCAGCTATCACTGCGGTTCGGTGTGGAGCCACGACACCGCGATCGCGGTCCGCGGGCTGCTCGCCGAGGGATTCCTCGCCGAGGCCCGGACCATTGCCGAAGGCCTGCTGTCCGCCTCCGCCTCGTTCGGGCACCGCCTGCCGGAACTCTTCGCCGGGATCGGCGCCGGCGAGGCCGGCCGCGCTGTGCCGTATCCGGCGTCGTGCCATCCCCAGGCGTGGTCTTCAGCCTCGGCAGTGGTTCTCGCCCAGGCCCTGGGCGTCGGGTTTTAGGCGACGCCGAGCGTTAGGCGGGCGTCAGGGGGCGGGCGGCCGTTTGGCCTGCGGGTACGGCGTTTCGTACCGGGCGAGCATCGCGACGAACCCCGCGATTTTTTGTTCCCTGGTGGCGGCCAGCTTGACCGCGTTGGTCCGGTAGATCAGGGCATACCGGTTGACGGAGGTCAGGACCTCAAACATGGCCTGCGCCCGGGGCTCGGCGGCGATGGCCGCGGCGAGGTCCGCGGGGACTTCCGCCGTCGCGGGGCCGGAGTAGGCTGCTTCCCACCGGCCATCAGCCTTGGCGCTGTCCACCGCGGCACGGCCCGCCGGGGTCATCCTGCCCGCCGCCTCCAGGCGGCCGATCCGTGCCACGTTCCGGGCGGACCACATGCTTTTCGGTCCCCGGCGGGTCATCCGCTGGAAGGAGCTGTGCTCGTCCCGCCGCCGACCCTGGCCGTCGATCCAACCAAAACAGAGAGCTTCCTGCACGGCGGCCTCGTAGTCGAGCTCCGTCACCGAGCCGCCCTTCTTGTGCAGCACCAGCCATACGCCGGGGCTGTGCGCATGGTGTTGCTGCAGCCAATCCCGCCACTGGGCAGCATCCTTGACGAGCAGTTCTTCCAGTTCAACGGCCATGGCACCATTGTGCCCCCGCGTGGTTTATTCGGCACGGCCTGATGGCGGACCACTGGCCCGCTGACCAACGGGCCATGGACCAACGGCACTGCCTGGTGGCACCCCTTGGTGGGACGATGTCCCTAAGAGCCAAGAAACCGTCCAAACCCAAGGAGCGACCATGCTGCGTGTCCGCCCGATCCATTTCACCTCCCGCCTGGATCAATGGGAGCGGTTGCTTACCGGGCTGGGCCTGGTCAAGACGGTCGACGAGCCTACCTGGCGGGAGTTCGACGCCGGTTCCGGCCGCCTCGCCCTGCACTTGGTCGAGGCGGGCGCCCCCGAGGACGGCACCACGTCCTTCGGCGTCGAAGTCGGCGATTTACCGGAATTTGCCCGGCGGACCGCAGAGGCGGGGGCGGCAGGGGGCGGTACCAGCGCGGAACTCATCGACGCGGACCACGGTCCGTCCTGCCGCGTCAGCGCCCCGGACGGAAGCACGTTCCTTGCCGACCCGGCCGCACGCGCCGCCGATGGCAGCTGGGGAGGGACAGCGGCCGCCGACCCGGGCATCACCGTTGTCCAGGTCTGGTTCGCCGGCGACGCCGTGGCGGCGGCGCAGACCCTGCGCAACATCGGTGCCCGCCCCCGCCCGGTCCGGGCCCCTGGCGGCGGCAGTGGCGGCGGGGACACCAACACGGCGGAGTCCGAGACGTTCACTGCCAAGAACGGCGGCGTCCTGATGGTCGGCACAGGCGCCGGGGCCGGGCGGGCCGGTTTCGGCTTCGAATATGCCGGCGACTTTGCCGCCCTCCGCGGGCGTCTCGCCGCGGCCGGACTCGAGGCGGCAGCAGCCGGTGGGACGGCCATCCCCAACCTGCATGTCGCGAACCCCGACGCAGGCGGGCAGGCCGCGCGGCCGCCGGTCTGGATCTCCGCGGCGCCGCCCGCAGGGTGAGGGCGCCGCCCGCAGGGTGAGTGGGAGCACGTCCCGGCCGCAGGGATGGGGTAGAACTTAACCATGAATGTTCGCACTCCTGACCCGAACCCCGGCTGGCTCTCCGAAGATGATTTGTTTGAGGCCCGCGGCCGGTTGCCCATGGTCTACGTCGAGGCCGTCCCGGTCCGGCTCGATCCGCTCGGGTTCGTGAACGAGGTCGGCACTTTGCTGCAGGCCGAGGAGGACGGGACGATGGTCCGTTCGCTGGTCTCCGGCCGGGTGCTGTACCGCGAGACCATCCGCGCGGCCCTGCTGCGCCACATGGAGAAAGATCTTGGTCCGCTGGCTTTTCCGCAGCTGCCCATCAGCCCTGTGCCGTTCACAGTGGCCGAATACTTCCCGTCCCCGTCCCACACCGGTTTTACCGATGACCGCCAGCACGCCGTGGCTCTGGCGTATGTCATCCCTGTCACCGGCGAATGCTCCCCGCGGCAGGACGCCCTGGAACTGACGTGGATGACCCCGCAGGAAGTCATGAGCTCGGATGTCCAGCTCGAATTCAGCGGCGGCCGCGGCGCCCTGATCCGCCAGGCATTGGCGTTCGCCGGCGTCGGGAACTGACCGCCGGACGCTGGGTCCCCAACTTCGCATGCGCGCCTTTGTAGACTGGTGGGCGGACCGCAAAAGAATTTAAGGACTCCAGATGACCCACCCCCCGGCCGCCCAGAACTACATCGAACAGCAGGCTGGATCACTGCAGAGCGGCGATCGGCTGCTGCTGCCCGACGGCAACCGCTCTGCCGAAATCCAGCGCGTGGAAGTCGAAACCGATGACTTCGGTACGCCGGCCGTGGTCCTTGCAACCCTCACCGGCGGCGGTGGACTCCGCATCGCTGCCGCATCGACCGTGCTGATCCTGACCGCCCATCACGGCCCGGATGCACCGCCCGGACACGCCGGCACGCCCGGGCAGCCCCTGGAACCGGACGCGGATGCCGCCAGCGGGCAGGCCGGCGCCGCGGAACAAAAAAACACCGGTGGTGGTGACTCTGCCGGGGACCGGGACGCGGCGGCCGGCGGAGGCGCCGCTCCCGCCGTCGTGGTACCGCCCCTGCCGCCCGCACCACCCGCGGCGAACGGTCTCAGCGACGAGGATCTCGCGCTGATCCCAACGCCGGAGGGAACGCCTGAGTCCGTCGTGGAGGCTGCCGCCGGGGCGCACCCGGACTCCGGAGGGGTGCTGCTGCTCAGCGAACGTCTCGCGAAGGGCATCAACACCAAGTCGGGAAGTTGCCTCAAGGACCTCAGCGACCTCGCGCAGGAACTTTTCATCGTGCTCAAGGACGCGGAAGGCGCCCTCGCGGTCGCCGATGTACTCAATGTGCTTCCCTTCGACGGCAACCGGGGCCGGTGGGCGTCGGTGGAGGCTGCGTTGGCCCTCTCCAGCTACGTCTGCCGCCAGCTCGGCCAGGAGGAACGCGCCGCTGTCTACGAGAAGTTCCTCCGCGCCCCCGATTCCATGGAGACGGATCCGTTCAAGTCCCGGATCAACGCCAAGGTCCGGCAGCGCTCGCTCAACGAGCCCAATCTGTACGACAAGGAGATTTTCCGTGCGATCGACAACTCGAACCCGGATGCCGAACGTGAATGGCGGCTCCTGCGGCTCGAGGCGCTGCTGTTCCTGCGCGCCCACGGGGGTTCGGAGACCATCGGCGGGGTGGAGCTGGAGCGCCGGATCGGCAACGAACTCGAGTCCGTGCGTTCCTGAGGCGTTAAGCCCCTACCCTCTTCATGGCCGGGCGTTGTAAGTTCGGCCCATGACGAACAATCTGAGCGTGGTTATCAATTCCGACGCGCAGCAGGTTTGGACGATGCTGCGCGAACCCGCCAAGGTGGCCCAGTGGCATGGCTGGGACGCCGATGACCAGGCGGCCGAGATCAATGAGATCTATTTCAGCCCCAAGGTGATCGAAGGCGCGGACCACACGTCCCTGGTGGTCGACGGCGGGGATGTGTTCACCTTGCAACCGGTTCCGTCCGGCACCGAGCTCAGCGTTACGCGGGCCGCGGTGGACCACAATTCCGAGTGGGCAGCCTGGGACGAGGACATCACCCAGGGATGGCTGACCTTCCTCCAGCAGCTCCGCTTCGCCCTGGAACGGCATCCGCACGGCAAACGGCGGACTTTTTTCTTCTCCGTTCCAGGGAACAAAGGGTCCGCCATTGAGCTGCTGGGTTTATCCGGCGTTCCGCAGCCGGGAGAGCCGTACTCGCTCACCCTGGCCACCGGCGAGGAAGTCTCGGGAAAGGTCTGGTTCCGCAGCAACCACCAGGTGGGCCTCACGGTCCACCACTATGCGGAACACGGTGAGGGCCTGGTCATTGTGGCGGACCAGCCGGCCATCAAGGATCTCCGGCCGGAGGGAGGCTCCCTGGCCATCGTCTCCATGTACGACCTCGGGGCGCACCAGCTGGAGTCCATCCGCAATTACTGGGACAAGTGGCGGGCTGAGAACTACCCCACATCCGATCCGTTGCACTAAGAGTTGGGGGCTGTTAGCTGGCACACTTGAACGGTGCCCGCCAATCCTGAAGTTCCCGTGTCATCGCTCCACCCGGCCCAGCAGTCCGAGTTTTCCTTCCGCGTGGGCAAACGCCTGAGCGAAAGCTGCTCGCCGTCGGAGGCCCAAGTCAGCTCCAACGGCGGTGAATTCCTCGGCCGCACCGGAACCATCAGCACCCCCCATGGTGAGATCCAAACCCCGGCTTTCATCGCCGTTGGCACCAAGGCCACGGTCAAAGCGGTCCTCCCGGAGTCCGTCGCAGAGCTGGGCGCCCAGGCCGTGCTGGCCAACGCCTACCATCTTTATCTGCAGCCCGGAGCCGACATCCTGGATGAGGCCGGCGGGCTGGGAGCCTTCATGAACTGGCGCGGGCCCACCTTCACCGACTCCGGCGGGTTCCAGGTGATGAGCCTGGGCTCAGGATTCAAGAAGGTCATCGACATGAAGACTGCGCCTGTTGCGGACACCGCCGTCCCCGACGACGCCGTAGCTCCCGGCAAGGAACGTCTCGCCCACGTGGACGAGGAGGGCGTGTGGTTCAAGAGCCACCTCAACGGCGACCGGCACCGCTTCAGCCCCGAGATCTCCATGAATGTCCAACACCAGATCGGTGCGGACATCATGTTCGCCTTTGACGAGCTGACCACCCTGCAGAATTCCCGCGGGTACCAGGAGGAGTCCCTGGAGCGCACCCGGCGGTGGGCTGAACGCTGCATTACCGAGCACTTCCGCCTGACGGACGAGCGGGCGGGGAAGCCCTACCAGGCGCTGTTCGGCGTGATCCAGGGCGCCCAGTACGAGGATCTGCGCCGTAAGGCCTGCCGGGATCTCGGTGCCATGAACTTCGATGGATTCGGCATCGGCGGGGCCCTGGAGAAAGAGAACCTGGGCACGATCGTGCGCTGGTGCAACGAGGAGCTGCCGGAGAACAAGCCCCGGCACCTGCTCGGCATCTCCGAGCCGGATGACATCTTCACCGCCATCGAGAACGGCGCGGACACCTTCGATTGCGTCTCCCCCACCCGGGTGGCCCGCAACTCGGCGTTCTACCACCCCACCGGCCGGTACAACCTCTCCGGCGCCATGTACAAGCGTGACTTCGGCCCGCTGCAGAAAGGCTGCGACTGCTACGCCTGCCTGAACTATTCGCGGGCTTACATCCACCACCTGTTCAAGGCCAAGGAGATGGTCTCGGCCACCCTGATCTCCATCCACAACGAGCGCTTCGTGGTGAAAATGGTCGACGACGCCCGCCTCGCCATCGAGGACGGGACGTTCTTCGAGTTCAAGGCCGAGACCCTGGGCCGGTACTACTCCTAGGCGTTCGCGTGCACCCGCCGTCGACGTCCTCCGCTGATAGTTGGTGACGGGGCCGGTTCGGATATCCTGACCGGATGTTCATCGAGATTCCTGCCGCAGACGGCACCGCCGAGGCTCTCGTGGCCCGCCCCTCCACCGGCTCGGGCCCGTTCCCTGGTGTCATCCTCTACATGGACGCCTTCGGCCTGCGCCCCCGCATCCAGGACATGGCCCAACGCATCGCCGACTGGGGCTACATCGTGCTGGCACCCAACGTCTTCTACCGGGAAGGCACGGCGGCCGAACTGGCACCGGACCTGGACATGACCACGCCGGAGGGCCGCGAGGCTGCCGGCGGGGCCGCGTTCCCGCGGGTCGGACGCCTCACCACGGCCAAAGCGCAGCCGGACATCACAGCCTGGGTGGAAGCGCTGGGCCTGCTCGACGGAGTCGCGCCCGGCCCGATCGGCGTCGTCGGCTACTGCATGGGCGCACGGCTTGCTGTGCGCACGGCGACAGCACACCCGGACGTCGTTGCGGCCTGCGGCGGTTTCCACGGCGGCGGACTTGCGACCGACGCCCCGGACAGCCCCCATCTCGGGCTGGGCAACGCCCGGGCCCGGTGCGTCTTCGGCCACGCCGACCATGACCGGAGCATGGACCAGGACGCGGTTGCGCGGCTCGGCCAGGCGCTGGACGCGGCCGGCCTGAAAGCCGCCAACGAGATCTACGCCGGGGCTCCGCATGGCTATTCCATGGCGGACACCTCGGCCTTCCACCCGGAGGCCACCGAGCGGCACTTCCGCGAACTCCGCGGCCTGCTGGACGGAACGCTCAAGGTCTAACAAACGGCAGACCCGCACCGCCGCCGCGGACCTCTGGCGCACGGATCAGCTCCTCGCCTGTGGCTTGAATTCCCGCTCCATCGCCCCACTGGCGGAGGCGGCAGAGCCCGTCCGGGTGCGCCGCGGCTGCTACGCCCGCGGAGAATGGTGGCGGCAGTTGAGCAGCACCGCCCAGCGACGGCAGCTAATCTCCGCCCACGCGCTGGGAACGCTGACAACCTCGTCGGGAGGGTTCGTCGACAGCCACATCTCGGGTGCCAGCCTGCACGGCCGGAGTGCGAAGGGCCGCGGTGAGCGGGCCGGTTACGCGCCGTAGCTTGGTTCGCGTTTCTTTACCCAGCCGATGGCGAGCGCGGTCAGCGGCACGAAGGCGAACTCCACCAGCGTCTTATAAACAAAGCCCACCAGAACGTAATTGACAAACGCCCCGGCGTCGGTGATTCCAATCACGGAGGCGGCGATGCTGCAGAAGATCAGGGTGTCCACGAATTCGCCGACCCCCGAGGAACCCATCAGGCGGGCCCACAGCGACTTCTCCCCGGACCGGGCCTTCATCTTCACCAGGATCCAGGAGTTGATCGTTTGGCCCGCAAAAAACGCCAGGAGTGATGCCAGGACGATCTGTGGGACCGGCCCCAGGGCACTCTCCAGCGCGGCCTGCTTGGCCATTCCGAAGTCATCGCTGAAGCCGGGCAACGCGATGATGATCCAGTAACAGAGGGACGCGAAGACCGAGAGCGCGAAGCTGGTGACGATGGCCTTGCGGGCCACCTTGAAACCGTAGACCTCGCTGATAACGTCGCCCAGGATGTAAGCCAGGGGAAAGAGGAAGAATCCGCCGTCGGTGATGACCGGCCCGATTGCCACACCCTTGGAGGCTCCGATGTTGGACAGGATCAAAACCACGGCCATGACGGCGAGCATGATGCCGAAGTACGGCGAACCAATCGTGGCGAATCTGGGCGAGGCGGTAACCGGCAGGGTCTTGGCGGAAGTCACGGGGAATCCATTCGTAGTGGTTCGCCCGGCGCCCGGGTCCGCACGCAGGCGGAGGTGGGGCGGCGAGCTGTATTAGCACTGGAGGTCCGGCGGGTTGGCCGCCGGACCGGATTCCATTCTCTCACCAGTTGGCGCCAGTAAACTTCGTCCCGCCCAACCCTTCCTGCCACGCTGTGAACGGTCCTCACGTGGTGGCAGGATGGGGCTATGGAGCAGGACAGTGCCTGACACCGCCGTTTCCACCCGCGCTTGACGAGCCCGCCAACGGGCTCGATCCGGCCGGAATCGTCGGGATCCGCGGGCTGCGCCGTTCGCTCGCCGACGAGCACGGCGTCACCGTTTTCATGTCCAGCCATATCCCCGCTGAAGCCGCCCACTTGGCGGACCGCGTCGGCATCCTCGGGGCCGCCTCATCGCGTGGGCACGGAACTGTCGAAACGGACCACCGCACCTCAGCGGCGCGAGGCGTCGACCAGGTCCTTGTCGTCATCCTTCGGACCCGCGGCACCCGTGCCGGTGCCGACCGCAGCCGGTTCCCAAGCGTGCCCCTGCTCATGGTCGAGGTGCGTGGATTTCTTATTCTTCAGCGCGAAGATGTACACCAGCAAGGAGAGGCCGATGGCCACGGTGACGTAGGTGAAGAACAGCTCCACCTGGTCGGACTTCTGCAAGGCAGCACCGATCAGCGGCACGGTGCCGCCGAAGAGCGAGTTGGCGATCGCATAGCCCAGGCCCACGCCCAGGGCACGGATTGAGGCCGGGAACAGTTCGGCTTTCACGAGGGCGTTGATGGAGGTGTAGCCGCCCACGATCAGCAGGCCGCCCATCATCAGCAGGAAGGCAATGAAAGGGTCCTTGGTGCCTGCCAGCGTCGAAAGCAGCGGCCAGGTGAACAGCACGCCGGTGATGCCGAACCAGAGCAGCAGGGGCTTGCGTCCGACTTTGTCCGAGATGATCCCGTAGACAGGCTGGAGCAGCATGAAGATGAAGAGCGCCCAGAAGTTGATCACCGACGTGTCGGTCTTGGCGATGCCGGACGTATCGTTCATGAACTTCAGGAGGAAGTTGGTGTACGTGTAGAAGGCCACCGTGCCGCCGAGGGTGACACCGATGCAGATCAGCAACGGTTTCCAATAGCTGCTGAACAACAGTTTCATGGTGCCCGGCCGGGCCGCACCGGCCGCGGCGGGAGCCTTGGCGGCCTCCACCTGCTCGGCCGAGACAGTCTCTTCCATGGAGCGCCGCAGCCACAGGACCACGAGCGCGGCCACGCCGCCAATCGCGAACGGGATACGCCAGCCCCACTCGGTCAACTCGCCCTTGGGCATGACGTTCTGCAGGATTACGAGGACCAGCAGCGCCAGCATCTGGCCGCCAATCAGTGTGACGTACTGGAAGCTGGAGAAAAAGCCCCGGCGCTTGGAGGTGGCGGCCTCGGACATGTAGGTGGCGCTGGTTCCGTATTCACCGCCGACAGAGAAGCCCTGGATAAGCCGCACGAGAACCAGCAGGATCATGGCCCAGATGCCGATCTGCTGCTGCGTGGGCAGGATGGCGATCGCGAAGGATCCCGCGGACATCATGGTCACACTGAGCGTCAGCGCAGCCTTGCGTCCCTTGCGGTCGGCATAACCGCCGAAGAACCAGGCCCCCACCGGCCGCATCAGGAACGAGGTCGAGAAAACAGCCATGGCCTCGAGGCCGGCCTGCAGATCATCGGTGGAGTTGAAGAAGTGCGACTGGAAATATGCTGCGAACGCGGTGTAAACGTAAACGTCGTACCACTCCACAAGGTTGCCGGCAGATCCCTTGAGGATGTTGCTCACGGCTTTTCTCGTCTGCGCCGATTCGGACAGTTGGGTGCTCATCAATGAACCTTCCTGGATCCGGCGCTGCAAGAAAGCAACACCGTCCGCCACCTTAGTAGTGGTGATCGGGAACACTTCGGTTTTGTTCATATTGGTCATGTGCATAATGCGGGCATCGCCTGGGGCTGGCAGGATGGGGCCATGACTTCTGCAGTTGACTTTCCCGCGGCCGTGACTCCCGGCGCCGCCACCTCCCCCGCCGTCGCCCTCACCATCGCAGGGTCGGAAGCGACCGGCGGCGCCGGCGCGCAGGCTGACCTAAAGACCTTCCAGGAGCTCGGCGTTTTCGGCATCGCGAACCTGACCTGCATCGTCTCCTTCGACCCGAAGGACAACTGGAATCACCGTTTCGTTCCGGTGGACCAGCAGGTCATCGCGGACCAGTTGGAGGCGACGACGGCGGCCTACGGTGCCGCGTCCGGCGCACCGGCGGTGCTGGATACCGTCAAGATCGGCATGCTCGGCAGTCCCGCAACCATTTCCACCGTGGCGTCGGCGTTGACCGCTGCCGCCTTCAAAAACGTGGTGCTGGATCCGGTCCTGATCTGCAAAGGCCAGGAGCCGGGGCATGCACTGGACACTGACGAGGCCCTCAAGGCGCAAATCCTGCCGCTGGCCACGTTCGTCACACCGAACCACTTCGAAGCCGAGTCGCTCTCCGGGCTCGCAATCACAGACCTGGAATCACTCAAGGCTGCGGCCGTCCGCATTCACGAACTCAGCGGCGCCACGGTGCTCGCCAAGGGCGGCGTGCGCCTGAGCGGGCCGGACGCCGTCGACGTCTATTACGACGGCCAGACGCTGGAGGTCCTGTCCGCCCCGAAAGTGGGCGAAGTGGCTGTCTCCGGCGCCGGCTGCTCGCTGGCGGCCGCGGTGACGGCGGAACTGGCCAAGGGTGCGACGCCGCTGGAGGCCGCCCGCACCGCTAAAGCCTTCGTAACCGCCGGCATTCACAACCGGGTGGCCTCGGGCGCCCCCTTCGACGCGCTCTGGCAGGGCGGACCGCGCTAGCAGCATCTCGGGCCACAGCCTCCGGCGACCCCGGCCGCGCCGGCATCAACTACAAAGAAGCCACCCAGCTGTCACCAACAGCTTGATATATACCGCTCCGGTGTCGAACCTGCACGGAACCGTCGAAACGGGGGTGGAGGCGGAATTGGGGGCAGGCCTGGGACGCCGCCATAGTCAGCGCCGCGGAATGTTCCGAAGGTTGCTCCGGGCCATGCTCACGGCTTCGCCGGCGCCCCGGTTCAGGACCACCTTGGACATGGCGGTGGCGAACCCGAGGATCTGGGCGCCCTTGATTTTCGGCGGGAGGGACAGCGCCTGCGGATCGGTGATCAACTCCACCAGGGAAGGCCCCGGATGGGCGAATGCCTCCCGGTACGCGGCCTCGATCCGGGACGGATCTGTGACCCGGACGGCGTGGAAGCCCAGTGCTTTGGCCACCTCCGCGTAGTTGGCGTCCGGCACGTCCACGCCGAAGTCAGGCAGCCCGTCCACCAGCATTTCCAGCTTGACCATGCCCAGGGTGGAGTTGTTGAACACCACCACGTTCACCGGAAGCCGGTGCGCGGCCACAGTGATCAGTTCCCCCAGCAGCATCGACAGGCCGCCGTCGCCGGAGACCGAGACCACCTGGCGCCCGGGGTAAGCCAACTGGGCGCCGATCGCGTGCGGCAGCGCGTTCGCCATGGAACCGTGCAGATACGAACCGATCAGGCGGCGGGTGCCCAGCGGGTTGATGTACCGGGCTGTCCAAACGTTGCACATTCCCGTGTCCGCGGTGAAGACAGCGTCCTCCGCCGCCACCTGGTCCAGCAGCGAGGCCGCATATTCCGGGTGGATCGGCTCGGTCTTCTCAACCTTGCGCGTATAGGCGCCGACGGCCTTGTTCATCAGCCGGTCGTGCTTCTTGAGCATGGCATCGAGGAAGCGGGTGCTCTTCTTCGGCTTCAGCAATGGCATCAGCGCAGCGAGCGTGGGCAGCACGTCCCCATGCACAGCGACGTCGACGTCGGTCCGCCGGCCGAGGTTCTGCGCGGCCCGGTCCACCTGCGCCGTCCGCGTTCCGGGCAGGAACTGGTCGTACGGGAAGTCGGTGCCCAGCAAAATCAGCAGGTCCGCGTCCTCGATCCCCTCCGCCGCAGCACCGTAACCCAGCAGCCCTGTCATGCCGATGTCGTAGGGGTTCTCGTACTGCATGAAGTCCTTGCCCCGCAGTGAGTGTCCGATCGGCGCGTTGATGGCCTCGGCCAGGGCAATGACCTCATCGTGGGCGCCTTCGACGCCGGCGCCTGCAAAGATCGCCACTTTGCCGGCGGCGTTAATGGCGTCGGCCAACTCCCGCACACTGGCGGGGTCCGGCACCAGCACGGCAGGCCGGAACGCTGCCGGCGCGGGGCTTTCCACCGTCGCCTGCAGTCCGGCGATGTCACCGGGGAGGGTGACGACGGCGACGCCGCGGAGCGCGACGGCGTGCTGGATGGCGCTGTGCATCACGCGGGGCGCCTGCTCGGCGGTGCTGATCAGCTCGGAATACACCGAGCACTCGTTAAACAGGCGGTCCGGATGCGTCTCCTGGAAGAAGCTGCTGCCGATCTGTTTGCTGGGGATATGCGAGGCGATGGCCAGCACCGGTGCGCCGGAGCGGTTGGCGTCGTACAGGCCGTTGATGAGGTGAAGGTTGCCCGGCCCACAAGAACCTGCGCAGACCGCCAGACGGCCGGTGAGTTGCGCCTCGGCCGCGGCAGCGAAGGCCGCAGCCTCCTCGTGCCGGACATGGATCCAGTCGATCCCGCCTTTCGCGGCACCGCCGGTTTTCCGGACGGCGTCGACAATCGGGTTGAGACTGTCCCCGACAATGCCGTAGATCCGCTGCACACCGGCAGCCTGGAGTTGTTCGACGAGTTGGGTGGCTAGTTCCTTGGCCATAGTGCACGCTCCCGCGGGGTGGATCGATGAGCTGTCACTGGCCAATATATAGTCTGCCCGCCGGCCGGCGCTTCCAGTTCCGGCCGCACCCCGTCCACGGCCATGTTGTGACAGCGCCCAGGCCGTGAGAGCCAGAGGTTTATGTGCCGGCTGCCGGCTCGGTGAAGCCATAGTCGGCCGCGGACCATGTTGCTGCCATGTAGGCACTCTGCGAGTCATTGGCATCCACCCCGACCCGGCTGGTCCGGTCCGGTGCAGCTGACTTGCCCGGCCTACGGAGCCGGGTGGCACCGCGCGCCCAAATCAGCTCCCCGAGTGTGCCTGCAGGAACGAATAGACCTCGGTCTCGTCCACGCCGGGGAAAGCGCCCGGCGGCATCGCGGCGAGAAGGTGGGAGTGGGCCCGGGCCGAAGGCCAGGCGTTGCCGGCCCACTCGGATGTCAGGGCTGCGGGCGGTCGCCTGCAACAGCTCTCGTCCGGGCAGGTGGACTTGGACCGCTCCGTTGTGTCACGGCCCCGGAACCATTTCACCTGGGCGTAGGGGACGCCAACGGACAGGGAAAACTCCCCGTTCGCGGAGCGCTCCGTCCGGGCCGTGCACCAGAAGGTCCCGGCCGGCGTGTCGGTGTACTGGTTGTAGGCACTGAACTTGTCCGGCACGTCGAACACCATGCGGGAGGTCCAGTTCTTGCACGACGGCTGTCCCTCAATGGCGCCGGTGTGATCCTGCGGGAATGTCACGCCGTCATTCTCGTAGGCCTTGTAAATGATGCCGCTCTTGTGCGTCTTCTGGAAGTGCGTGCGGATATCCAAGTGCTCCGTGGCGAGGTTGGTAAAGCGGTGCGCTGCGGTCTCGTACGACACGGCGAAGGCGTCCCGGATATCCTCCACCGCGATTTCCTTGGCTTGTTTTGCCTTTTGCAGGAACTCCACGGTGGCGTGCTCCGGCAACAAGAGCGCTGCCGCGAAGTAATTCGTAGCCACCCGCTGCATCAGGAAATCCCCGTAGTTCGTGGGAGTCTGGTGGCCCAAAACGTAGTGGCCCAGCGCCTGCAGAAGCACGGACCGCGGGTCGTGGTCGCTGCGCGCGTTCTGGGTGAGATAAATACGGCGGTTCTTCAGATCCGTCACCGAGCGGGTGGAATGCGGCAGGTCACCCACGTGGTGCAGGCTGAATCCGAGGTGCCCGGCGATGTCCGCAATGACGTGGTGGGACAGCGGACCGCTGGTGTGGCCCACCGACGCGAGGACCTTTTGCGCCTCCGCCTCATATTCCGGGAAGTAGTTATTGCGCTGCCGCATCATGGCGCGCAATTCGCCGTTTGCACGGCGGGCTTCTTCCGGCGTCGCCACCTGCTCGTTGAGCCGGCGCTCCAGCTCGTGCTGCAACCCCACCATCGACTCCAGCACATCCATCGGCAGCCGTGAGCTGATGCGGATCGTGGGGAGCTTCAAGGACTCGTAGATGGGACTGCGCTGGTAGCGTTCCAGCTCAATCTCCAGGGCCGCGCGCCGGTTGGGCGGTTCCGCGCCGAGCAACTCGTCGATGCTGACGCCGAGCGCCGCCGCGAGCTGCTGGAGCAGCCCGAGCTTGGGCTCGCGTTTGCCGTTCTCGATCAGGCTCAGCTGGCTGGGGGCGGTACCCACCGTGGCGCTTAAGTCATCGAGCGTGAGCCCGGCGGCCTTGCGGAGGTGGCGGACCCGGCGGCCCATGCTAATGACGTCCACCTCCGGAACCGCGGGCGAGGAGGTGGCGGACGCGGGGCGGTTCCAGCTGGCGGGATGCATTTCTTCAGAATACGCGAAGAAGTGCATTTCTTTCCAGACTTTTGGTCTAGAAAGCTGCTTGAAAGTACAGAAAAGTAGGTCTTACGGAAAAGTTACACCGCTCCGGACCAGCCAGCACCACTGCGAGGAAGCAGCCAGCCGGCCCCGGACCCCACCAAGGAGACAAAGATGACTGCAGCATTTGAGCCCACCCAGCAGACGCCCGAACAGCAGGCCACAGCCCTGGAGCTCGAGTGGACTGCCAACCCGCGCTGGGAAGGTGTCACCCGGGACTACACGGCCTCCGACGTCATCCGCCTCCGCGGCCGCGTCTCCGAGGAGCACACCCTGGCCCGCCGTGGCTCCGAGAAGCTGTGGGAGCAGCTGACCGGCGAGCATAAGGAGGGCACGTACACCAACGCCCTGGGCGCGCTGACCGGCAACCAGGCCGTGCAGCAGGTCAAAGCCGGGCTCCGCGCCATCTACCTCTCCGGCTGGCAGGTTGCCGCCGACGCCAACAACTCCGGACACACCTACCCGGACCAGTCCCTGTACCCGGCCAACTCGGTCCCGACCGTGGTCCGCCGCATCAACAACGCCCTGCTCCGCGCGGACCAGATCGAGTTCTCCGAAGGCGTCCAGACCGTCGAGGACTGGATGGTCCCGATCGTCGCCGACGCCGAGGCCGGCTTCGGTGGCCCGCTCAACGCGTACGAGCTCATGAAATCCATGATCCAGGCCGGCGCCTCGGGCGTGCACTGGGAGGACCAGCTCGCCTCGGAGAAAAAATGCGGCCACCTCGGCGGCAAGGTTCTGATTCCCAGCCAGCAGCACGTCCGCACCCTGAACGCCGCCCGTCTGGCTGCCGACGTCGCGGGCACTCCGTCCGTCATCATCGCCCGCACCGACGCCGAGGCTGCCACCCTCATCACGTCCGACGTCGATCCCCGCGACCAGGAATTCATCCTCCGCGAAGGCGGACAGCCGGTCCGCACCCCGGAGGGCTTCTACAAGGTCCGCAACGGGATCGAACCCTGCATCGCCCGTGCCAAGGCCTACGCACCGTATTCGGACCTCATCTGGATGGAGACGGGCACCCCGGACCTGGAGCTGGCCCGCAAGTTCGCCGAAGCCGTCAAGGCCGACTTCCCGGACCAGATGCTCTCCTACAACTGCTCCCCGTCGTTCAACTGGAAGAAGCACCTCGACGACGCCACGATCGCCAAGTTCCAGCGCGAACTCGGCGCCATGGGCTTCACCTTCCAGTTCATCACCCTGGCCGGCTTCCACGCCCTGAACTACTCGATGTTCGACCTCGCCCACGGCTACGCCCGTGAAGGGATGAGCGCCTACGTCGAGCTCCAGGAGAAGGAATTCGCCTCCGAGTCCCGCGGCTACACCGCGACTAAGCACCAGCGCGAAGTCGGCACCGGCTACTTTGACGCAATCGCAACTGCGCTCAACCCGAACGCATCCACCCTGGCTCTGGTGGGATCCACCGAAGAAGGCCAGTTCCACTAATCCCCAGCTTTTCCCGCCCGTTGCCCTATCACTTTTGGTCCCCCTCGACCTTCGTTGGAGACTAAAAGTGATAGGGCAACGGCGGACATTCAAGGAGCAACTCCCATGAACAGCTTCACTGACAACTTCACCATCAACGGGGTCACGATGACCGCCCAGCCGATCTGCCGGCAGAGCGAAGTCTTGACCCCCGACGCACTCGCGTTTGTGGCCAAACTGCACAAGGCGACGGCGGCCCGTCGGCTGGAGCTGCTGCAGGCCCGGCAGGAACGCCGCCAGCAGATCGCCAAGGGCCAGGACCCGCGGTTTCTCCGCGAAACCGAGTCCGTCCGCAATGATCCGGCCTGGCGCGTCGCTCCGCCGGCACCGGGGCTGGAAGACCGCCGCGTCGAGATCACCGGCCCGGTGGACAAGAAAATGACCATCAACGCGCTGAACTCCGGCGCCAAGGTGTGGCTCGCGGACATGGAGGACTCCTCCACTCCGTCGTGGCGCAACGTCATCCAGGGCCAGCTCAATCTCAGCGACGCGCTGGAACGCCGGATCGACTTCACGTCCCCGGAAGGCAAGGAGTACAAGCTCCGCGCCGCCGAGGACCTGCCCACCATGGTGGTCCGGCCCCGTGGCTGGCACCTGCCCGAAAAGCACATGCTCATCGACGGCACCCCCGTCGCCGGCGGCATCGTGGACTTCGGCTTGTACTTCTTCCACAACGCCCGCCGCCTGATCTCCCAGGGCAAGGGACCGTACTTCTACCTGCCGAAGATCGAGAACCACCTCGAGGCGCGCCTGTGGAATGACATCTTCGTCCTCGCCCAGGACCTGCTGGGCATTCCGCAGGGCACCATCCGCGCCACGGTGCTGATCGAGACCATCACGGCCGCGTTCGAGATGGAGGAGATCCTCTTCGAACTCAAGGACCACGCCGCGGGCCTGAACGCCGGCCGCTGGGACTACATCTTCTCGCTGATCAAGAACTTCCGCACCCGCGGTCCCCGCTTCGTCCTGCCGGACCGCAGCCAGGTGACCATGACCCAGCCGTTCATGCGCGCCTACACCGAACAGCTGGTCCGGGCCTGCCATAATCGCGGAGCCATGGCGATCGGCGGCATGGCAGCCGCCGTCCCCAACCGCAAGGACGCCGAAGCCAACGCGATCGCCATCGAGAAGGTCCGCGCCGACAAGACCCGCGAGGCCGGCGACGGTTTCGACGGCTCGTGGGTGGCCCACCCGGACCTGGTGCCCGTATGCCGGGAAGTGTTCGACGGCGTCCTCGGCGACCGTCCCAACCAACTGGACCGGCTCCGCGAGGACGTCACCCCGGATGACCGCGCACTGCTCGACATCGCCGCCACCACCGGCACCATCACAGAGCAGGGCATCCGGAACAACATCGAGGTCGGCATCCGCTACATCGAGTCCTGGCTGCGCGGCAACGGCGCCGTCGCCATCCATAACCTGATGGAGGACGCCGCCACCGCGGAAATCTCCCGCTCGCAGCTGTGGCAGTGGATCTTCTCCCGCGCGGTCACGGATGCCGGCGACGTCGTCACCCGCGAAGGGGTCGAGGACATGCTGGACGAGGAGTTCGCGAAGCTCGAGCGTTTCGAAGGCGACCGCTTTGCCGATGCCCGGGACATCTTCGAGGAAGTGACGCTCACCCCGGCGTTCCCGGACTTCCTGACGCTTCCGGCTTACGACCGGTTCCTGCATGAAGCGCGCGACGGCGACCTCCCCACCGAGGATCCGAAGCTCATCACCGCCTAGGGCCTGCCGGGACCACCGGAAGGCGCAGATTTCCGTCTGCTGGGCCGCCACGCCCTTCGCAACAGGCACCCCCGAGATCCGGGGCGGCGGTCCAGCGACGGAAGACCCCTCGGGGACTCGACAACGGCGTCGAGGTATCAGCTAAGGCCCATGTTCGCAGTGAACATGGGCCTCAGCTGTTCCCCCGGCGCGGACGAAGAGACAGATCAGTGCGGTTTGGGAACGTGCCGGAGGGACAGTGCGGTGCCGAGGATGAACATCGCCACCGAGCCGAGCACCATCAGCAACGGCCCCGTCCAGGATCCTGAGGTCCCGTTCACATAACCCAGCAGGGTCGGCGCCAGGGCGCCGAAGGAGTAGCCGACACCCTGCACGACGGCGGACATCCGGCCGGCCGAGGCCTGGTCGCGGGCCAGCCGGATGATGGCGATGAAAATCAAGGTGATGCCACCGCCCTGGGCAACGCCGCCCAGCGCGGACCACAGCCACCACAGCCCGGGCGCCAGGAGCAGGCCTGCCGGCACGGTTACCCACAGGAGCCCCAAGGTGAGCCCGACCGCCGTCGTGCTGGCGAACCGGGCCGCGAGGGGAACGCCCAGCCCGCCCACGATGGCGAAGATCTGAAACAGCGAGGACCCGGCGCCCGCCCCCGCAGCCGTCATGCCGAGCGTGTCCGCGAGGATGCTGGGCAGCCATGCCGTGACGCCGTAGTAAGAGAACGCCTGGCCGGCGAAGCCTGCGGTCAGCCCCACGGTGATCCACCGCGACGCCGGTTTGACCCCCGCAGGTGCGGGCTCCGGTGCCGGGACGGGGTCTGGGCGGAACGCGCGGCCGCCGAACGCGAGCGCGCAGGCCAGCAGGGCCGCGACGGCGAAGAGACCGCAGGAAGCCAGGGCAAGCCGCCACCCGAGCAGCGCGGCCAACGGAGCCATCACCATGGCGGTAATAAAGGACCCGACGTTCAGGGCTGCGGTGTAGATGCCCATGGCTGTGCCCTGCCGCGCCGGGGCGAAGTCTCGCCGGATGATCAGCGGTACGGCGATATTGCCGATGGTGATGGCGACGCCGAGCATCACCGTGCCGAGCATCACCACGGCGCCGTTGCCCGCCGACCGCACCACCACGCCCAGCAGGACACCCAGCAGCGTGAGGCTGATCGCGACTTCCGCGCCGAGTTTGCGTCCAGTCAGCGAGGCCAGCGGTGAGGCGAGGGCAAAGCAGAGCACCGGGATCCCGGTCAGGAGACCCAACTCCACCGGCGAAAAGCCAAGTTCCTGCTGCATGAGGCCCACCACCGGGGCCACAGCCACGAACGGGCCACGCATGTTCAGGGCGATCAAGCCGATGGCGGCCAGAAGGATCCAGCTGCGCGGCACCTTGGCGAGGACATTTGAACTCATGGGTGCCGCGGCCCGGCCGTCAGGCAGAAATAGGAATTCATCAGTTCTATTGCTATCACGGGCCCGCCGCCACCGCAGGAAGGTGACATCATAAGCGGCTCCGCCCGGAGGCGCCCAGGGGTTCGGGACCGGGCGTCTCCGGCCGGAGCCACGCGCTGCCTGACGGCCCCTATTTGACGGCGCCGGCGGTGAGACCGGCGACGAAGTTGCGCTGCAGCAGCAGGAAGCCGACGACCACCGGAACGCTGACCACGAGCGAGGCGGCCATGATCTGGTTCCAGTAGACGTTGGTCTGGGTGGAGTACAGCTGCAGGCCCACCGCCAACGTCCGGTTGGCATCCGTGGTCATGACGGAAGCGAAGAGCACTTCGCCCCAGGAGGTCATGAAGCTGTAGATCGCGACGGCCACCAGCCCGGGCCGGGCGGCTGGAAGCACCACCCGCCAGAGAGCTCCCATCGGTCCGCACCCGTCCACTTTGGCGGCCTCGTCCAGGTCCCGCGGGATGCCGTCCAAGTAACCGGCCAGCATCCAGATGGAAAACGGCAGGGAGAACGTCAGGTACGTGATGACCAGGCCGGCGCGGGTGCCGACAAGCTGGATGCCGAGGGTGGAGTTGATGTTCACGAAGATCAGGAACAGCGGCAGGAGGAAGAGCACACCGGGGAACATCTGCGTTGACAGCACCGTGGTGGAGAAGATGGACCGGCCCCGGAAACGGTAGCGGGAGATCGCGTAGGCGGCGAAGACAGCGATGATCAGGCTCAGGACGGTCGCGGCGCCGGCCACGATCACGCTGTTGACGAAGTAGGACGCCAGCGGCACGGTTTTCCACATGTCGATGAAGGGAGCCATCGTCACCGTGGTCGGCCACCACGTGAAGGCGCCCTGGACATCGGAGAGTGGTTTCATCGCTGAGGTAACCATGACGTAGACGGGGACCACCGTGAACACGGTCAGCAGTGAAACGACGATGGCCCGGAAAACCTTGGATCCGTTGGTTTCACGCACGCTGGGACCTCCGGTTCAAAACAAGCAGGTAGATGCCGCTGACCAACAGCAGGAAAAGCAGCAGCAGCACGGACATGGCAGCGCCTGAGCCGAAGTTCCAAGTGAGGAACGAGGCGTTGTAGATGTGGAAGGAGATCAGGTCCCCGGCCGGCGGCTGGGCGTTGCCGAAGAGCACGAAGGGTGTGTTGAAGTCGTTGAACGTCCACAGGAACATGACCAGGAGCAGCACCATGTTCACCGGCCGGACCATCGGCAGCGTGATGGAGCGCCACTGCCGGAAAGGCTTGGCCCCGTCTACGGCGGACGCTTCGTAAACGTCGGTGGGAATGGACTGGAGTCCGGCCATCAGCATCAGGAAGGCGAAGGGCCAGAGCCGCCAGATGGCGACCACGACGACGGCGACGAAGGAGTTGTCGCCGATCAGCCAGAACGGCTTATCCCCGGAGAGATGGAGGTTGTCGAAGAGGAAGTGGTTGACCGCCCCGGTGTCCTTTTGCAGCATGAACTTCCAGGCGATGATGCCGGCGTACATGGGCAGGGCGTAGGGAACCAGGAAGAGTGTGCGGAACAAGCCCTGGCCACGGAATTTGCCTTGCAGGGCGACGGCGGCCGCCATGCCGAGGGTCCAGGAGATGCCCACCACCAGGACAGTGAAGGCACAGGTGACCAGGAAGGACTGGAGCAGGGCCGCTCCGACGGCGCCATTGAAGTCCAGGGCGACCTGGTAGTTCTTTAATCCGGTGACGGGGGCGTTGCCCCAATTGGAGATATAGGCCTTGGTCAATTTCAGGAAACTCATCCAGATGCCCGTCACCATGGGGATGACGTGGATGACCAGTTCGAAGACTATGGCCGGCGCCAGCAGGGCGTAGGGAAGCCACCAGCCGGACGGGCGGGGCTTGCGCTGTTTGGGCTCGGACTTCGGCGGGGCTTCGGTGGCGAGGGGGGGTGCCGTTGCAGCAGCCACGGGACTGACCTTTCTTTGGGTGCGGGCGGCCGGGAAGGTGGTGCCGGGCGTGCCGGCACCACCCGGGGTGGTTAGCCGGCGGCTGCGACCTGCTGCTCAGCCGTCTTCATCGCGGTGCGGATGTCGTCAGTGCTGACGTTTCCACCGGAGGCAATCTTGGCGAACATCTGGTTCATCGCCTTGCCCACGGTGCTTTCGAACTGGTCCTCGGCAGGCACCAGGGGAAGCGGCTTGGACTTGTTGGCGTAGATGTCCGAGAAGATCTTCGCTTCTTCGGCGTTGTCGGTGAAGTTCGGGGTGGCGTCCTGGAGTACCGGCAGGGCCGAGAACGGCTTGTCGAGGGCGGTCTGCGTCTCCGGGCTGGTCATGAAGTTCACGAACTTCAAGGCGGCGTCCTTGTTCTTCGTGTTCTTGAAGATGGACAGGTTGATGCCGGCGACGTGGCTGGCGATCTGGGACTTGGCGTCCGCGGGTGCCGGGAACGGAACAACGCCGTATTTGTCACTGGTCATGCCGTTGGCGACGATCGAGTTGTCGGCATTGTTCTGGTTCAGGATCATGGCCACCTTGCCGGTGGCAAAGTCGTTGACTGCCTTGGTTCCGTTGTCGTACTGGGCGTTGGCGACGTTGACGACCTTGTCCTTCTGCATCAGGTCGAGATACCGCTCGATTCCCTTGACCACGCCGTCGGAGGAGAAGGTCGGTTTGCCTTCGTTATCAAAGAGGTCCGCGCCGTTCTGGGCCGCATTGATGAAGGCGAAGTGGGCACTCTCGGTGTAGCTGCCGGCAGCCAGCGCGAGACCGTATTTGTCCCCGCTGGTGAGCTTCTGGGCGTCCGTGACCAGGTCCTCCCAGTTATTGGGGGGCGTCAGGCCGGCCTCCGCGAACATGGCCTTGTTGTAGTACAGCCCGTAGGCCAGTCCATAGACGGGAACCGACGTCGGATCCTGGCCGGCGACCCCGCCGGTGTCCATGGCGGTCTTGACGAACTTGTCCTTGCCGCCGATGGCTTTGAATGCGGCATCGTCGAAGGGCATGAACGCCCCGGTGGACTGCAGGGATGCCGCCCACGTGTTGCCGATGTTGACGACGTCGGGCGCCTGGCCGGAGGTGACGGCGGTCTGGATGCGGGTCTGCAGGTCGTTCCAGCCGATGACTTCCAGGTTGACCTTGATCCCGGTCTGTTTGGTGAAGTTCTCCAGCTGCGGCGTCAGGACCTGCTTGTCGTTGTCGAGGCTGGTGCCCTGGTTGCTGGCCCAGTAGGTGAGCGTTGCGCCCGAGCCGGACGCATCCGACCCCGACGAGGAGGAGGACGAAGAGCTGCTGCCACTGCAGGCGGTTGTTGTCAGCGCCAGCGCCGCGATAGCGGCGGTAGCGGCAAGGGTACGAATTTTCACTTCTGACTTCCTTGTCTGAGATTCGCGAGGTACACCGAGAGTCCGGCCTCCGGACTTTCCACAAAGCTAGTGGAACTTATGTTGATCGTCAATCAAAAGTTTGGAATGAGTCGGTGAATTTTTTGGTGACCCTTGTTGCGCCGCCGAATAATCCGCGCGGCCCGTGGTTTCGACGCAGCCGGCCGGCCGCCACGCGGGGCCTTCCGCCGGAAGAACGCGCCCAGGCGTACCGGGGCGCGGCCTCAATCCGGCCGCGCCCCGGCAGGGCTATGTTCCTTAGGCCTTATCCAGGAGGGCTTCAATACTGGCCGGGGAAAGAATGTCGTCCACGACCATCCGGCTGGCACCCAGGACGCCGGCCTGGTCTGCTGCCATCGATTGGACAATGCGCAGCCGGGCAGTCGCCAGCGGCAGGGAGCGCTGGTACACCACCTCACGGACGCCGGCCAGGAGGTATTCGCCCCCTGCAGCCAGCCCGCCGCCGATGACAATCACGGACGGGTTGAGCAGGTTCACGCATGTTGCCAGCACGTCCCCCACGTCCCGCCCGGCCTGGCGCATGGCCTGGACGGCTTTGACATCGCCGCGTCGCGCCAGTTCGAGCACGTCCTCGCCGGTTTCGGCGGGCACGCCCTGGGCGGTGAGGGCGGCAGCCACTGCCGGTCCGGAGGCCAGTGCTTCCAGGCATCCGTAATTGCCGCACCGGCAAAGGAGGCCGTCCCCGCGGGGGACGCGGACGTGGCCGATGTCCCCGGCAGTTCCGTCGGCGCCGCGCTGCAGCAAGCCGCCGCTGATGATCCCGGCGCCGATGCCGGTGGCGACTTTGATGAAGAGCAGGCTCTCGACGTCGGGCCAGAAGAACGCCCGTTCGCCCAGGGCCATGATGTTCACGTCGTTGTCGACGGCGACGTGGGTGTCGAAGCTGCGCTGAATGTAGCGGGGCACATCGAACCCGTCCCACCCCGGCATGATGGGGGGATTGGCCGGTTTGCCGCTGGAGTGCTCCACCGGCCCCGGCAGTCCGATCCCGATTCCGGCCAGCTCGCGGGCATCCCGGCCGGTCCTGGCCAGCAGTGTGCGGCAGAGCTTCACGACGAGGTCCAGCACTGCCTGCGGTCCGGCGGAGATTTCAATGTCCATCCTGGACTCGGTGAGGACACGGCCGCTCAGGTCGGTGGCCGCCACCAGAATGTGGGTGGCGCCGACGTCCACCGCCATGACAATCCGTGCGGAGGGCTGGAAGGCGAAGCGCGACGGCGGCCTCCCGCCGGAGGAGAACGCCTCGCCGGCGGGACCAATGAGGCCCAGCGACGTCAGCGCTTCAACGCGGGCGGCGATGGTCGACCGTGCCAGACCGGTCAGCTCGGCAATTTCGGCGCGCGTGCGCGCCCGGCCGTCGCGGAGGAGTTGAAACAGCTCCCCTGTGCGCGCCTGGCCGACCACCGGCGTGGCAGACGCGGGAATGCGGGTGGACTGCAGCTCGGAGAGGGTCGGACTTGACATGAATCAATGTAAGCACGGCGGGCTTATGTTCGTCACAATTCCCTTCTGCGACATTTGCCGCCCAACTTTTGCTTGACTGCCGTCAAAAGCTGTTCTAGCTTTACTGATGCGGCCGCCTTCAACACCAGGTCGCTGTGCACCGGCCAGCAACTGCCGGGATCGGCCCCGGGCCGAAAGTATCTACGCCAGGAGAATCTGTGACTTACTCCCTTCAGCTCTACACCGTCCGCGGCCCCTTGGAAGAGGACCTGGAAGGCACGGTCAAACGCGTGGCCGAACTGGGCTACACAGCGGTGGAACCGTACAACTTCGTGGCCAATGCCGACGCCTTGGCCGCTGCCCTGACCGCGAACGGGCTCACCGCCCCCTCCGGCCATGCTCCGCTGCTTAGCGCCGACCAGGACGAAATCTTCCAGGCCGCGCAGAAGCTTGGCATCGGTACGGTCATCGACCCGCACGTGGACAGCGCCCGGTGGACCACAGAGGCGGACATCGTGGAAACGGCGAAGGCGCTGAACGCGGCGGCCGCCAAGGGCGCTGCCTACGGGATCGCCGTCGGGTACCACAACCACGAGTTCGAGCTCGAAAACCGGATCAACGGCCGGTCCGCCCTGGAAGCGCTCGCAGAGAACCTGGACCCCCAGGTGGTGCTTGAGGTGGACACCTATTGGGCCGCCGTCGGCGGCGAGGACCCGGTCGCACTGCTGGAACGGCTCGGCGACCGAGTCCGCTTCATCCACATCAAGGACGGCCCGCTGACCAAGGTGGACAAAGACCAGGTGGCCGTCGGTGCCGGCCGGATGCCGATACGGGAGGTCATCGCTGCCGCCAGGAACCTCGAAGCGGGTGTGGTGGAACTTGATGACTTCAACGGCGATATTTTCGACGCCGTCGGCGAATCCCTGGCGTATCTGAAGGAAGGTAAGTAATGACAACGTCCAGCTCCCCCCGCACCGGTCCCGTCGGCGTCGCCATCATCGGCGCCGGAGTCATCAGCAAGGAGTACCTGGGAAACCTCACCGGTTTCCCCGACGTCAAAGTGCACGTCGTGGCCGATATGTTCGAGGACGCCGCCGCGGCACGGGCAGCAGAATTCGGGATCCCGGCATCCGGCGGCGTCGAGGCTGCCCTGACGCACCCGGACGTGGAAATCGTGGTCAACCTGACCACGCCGGCCGCCCACGTGGAAGTCGCCACCGCCGCCGTCAACGCCGGGAAGCACGTCTGGAGCGAAAAGCCGTTCTCGCTGGACCGGGAAAGCGGGCTGGCGCTGCTCAAAGCCGCCGAAGCCGCGGGTGTCCGCTTGGGCTGCGCGCCGGATACGTTCCTGGGCGCGGGCCTGCAGACAGCCCTGCGGATCATCGCCGAAGGCGGCATCGGCGTTCCGCTGACCGCGTTGACGCTGATGCAGTCCCCGGGCCCGGAGTCCTGGCACCCGAATCCGGCGTTCCTGTTCCAGGAAGGCGCAGGGCCGCTCTTCGACATCGGTCCGTACTACCTGACAACACTCATCCAGACGTTCGGACCGATCTCCAAGGTGGCAGCCTTCGGATCCACCTCGCGGCAGAAGCGGGTCATTGGTTCCGGTCCCAAGGCCGGCGAGGAATTCGAGGTGACTGTGCCGAGCCACGTCAGCGCGATCGCCCAGTTCGCGGGAGGCGAGTCGTCCCAGAGCATCTTCAGTTTCGACTCCAACCTGCAGCGGGCCGGTTTCGTGGAGGTGAACGGGACCGAAGCGACCATTGCTTTTCCCGATCCGAACATGTTCGACGGCGACATCCTGCTGACGCGCCGCGGCGCGGAAGCTCCGGAGGTCATCGCCGCCGTCGGTTCGAAGTCCTCCCGCGGCACCGGCGTCCTGGAAATGGCCCGGGCCATCCGGGCCGGCGTTCCCCACCGCGCCCAGGGGCAGATGGCGTACCACGTGCTTGACGCCATGGTTTCCATCGCCGAATCCATCGAGACCGGGACCTTCATCGACCTTGCCAGTACTGCGTCGGCGGCTCCCCCGCTGCCCGCCGACTGGGACCCCACCGCCGCTACTCTCTAGGACAGCCCAATGCTGGATTCCAAAGCCGCCCGGCGCCTGGGCGTTGCCATGATCGGATATGCGTTCATGGGCAAGGCCCACTCGAATGCCTGGCGCAACGTTGCCAGCTTCTTCGACGTCCCGGCGTTTGAACAGCGCGTCCTGGTTGGTCGGGATGCCGCCGGCGTCGCCGAGGCCGCCGCCAGGTACGGCTGGGCGGAGTCCGCTACGGACTGGCGCTCGGTCATTGCCCGGGATGACATCGACATCGTGGACATTTGCGCCCCGGGGTTCATGCACGCGGAGATCGCCGTCGCCGCGCTCGCCGCCGGCAAGCACGTACTGGTGGAGAAGCCGCTCGCCAATACCCTGGCCGAGGCGGAAGCGATGACGGCGGCGGCGAAGTCTGCCCGCAGCCAGGGCATCCAGTCCATGGTTGGGTTCAACTACCGGCGCATCCCGGCGTTGGCCCTGGCCCGGGAACTGATCAGCGAGGGCAGGCTGGGTGCCGTCCGGCACATCCGGGCAGCCTACCTTCAGGACTGGCTGGTGGACCCGGAAGCTCCCATGACCTGGCGGCTGAACCGGGACACCGCGGGGTCCGGAGCGTTGGGCGACATCGCCTCCCACGCCATCGACCAGGTGCTGTTCCTGCTGGGAGAGGAGGTCACCGAGGTCTCCGGCCGGTTGCACACCTTCACTTCGCAGCGGCCCGGCGCGGACGGACCGGAGGAGGTTACGGTCGACGACGCCGCCTGGGCTACGCTCTCGATGGCCTCGGGGGCCGTCGCCTCCGTGGAGGTGTCCCGGGTGGCCACCGGCCGGAAAAACTCACTCCAGCTGGAGATCTATGGAGAGAAAGGGTCCATCCTGTTTGATTTGGAAAACCTGAACGAACTGGGCTTCCTGGACGCGACGGCTCCGGTCAGGGAGCAGGGCTTCCGGCGCATCCTGGTCAACGAACCCGTTCACCCTTACGCCGGGGCCTGGTGGCCGCAGGGGCACGTGATCGGATGGGAACACACCTTCACGCACGAAATCCGCGACTTCCTGGTCGCGATCAGCACGGGGGCCCCGCCCTCGCCGGGGTTCGAGGACGGTCTGATCGTCCAGCGCATTCTGGCCGCAGTGGAAGAAAGCGCAGCGGCCAAGAGCTCCATCATCCAGCTGGCCGGCCTCCCCGCAGCCTCCCCCGCACCGACCTCCGTCCCCGAAGGAGCCTGACATGGCCCGCCCGTACACCCTGTTCACCGGCCAATGGGCCGACCTGCCTTTCGAGGACGTCGCACGCCTGGCGTCCGGGTGGGGCTACGACGGCCTGGAAATCGCCGTCTCCGGCGACCACCTGGACGCCTGGCGCTGGGACGAACCCGGCTACGTCGAGGCCAAACTCGCCGTGCTGAAGAAGTACAACCTCAAGGTCTGGGCGATCTCCAACCACCTCAAGGGCCAGGCGGTCTGCGATGACCCGATCGATTTCCGGCACGAGGCCATCGTCGGGGCCAAGGTCTGGGGTGACGGGGACCCTGAAGGCGTCCGGCAGCGCGCCGCCGAGGAAATGAAACACACCGCCCGCCTCGCCAAAGCCCTCGGTGTGGACACCGTGGTGGGGTTCACCGGCTCCTCGATCTGGCAGTATGTGGCGATGTTCCCACCCGTCCCGGAAAAGGTCATCGACGCCGGCTACCAGGACTTCGCCGACCGCTGGAACCCCATCCTGGACGTGTTCGATGAATGCGGGGTCCGCTTCGCCCATGAGGTCCACCCTTCCGAGATTGCCTACGACTACTGGACCACCGTGCGCACCCTCGAAGCCATCGGGCACCGCGAGGCCTTCGGGTTGAACTGGGACCCGTCCCACTTCATGTGGCAGGGCATCGATCCGGTCTCCTTCATCTGGGATTTCAAGGACCGGATCTACCACGTCGATTGCAAGGACACGAAGCTGCGCCCCACCGGCCGGAACACCGTGATGGGCTCGCACCTGCCCTGGGGCGATCCCCGCCGCGGCTGGGACTTCGTCTCCGCGGGCCGCGGCGACGTCCCCTGGGAATCATCCTTCCGCGCCTTGACCGCCATCGGCTACACCGGCCCCATCTCCATCGAGTGGGAGGACGCCGGCATGGACCGCCTCCACGGGGCGCCCGAGGCCCTCGCCGCGCTGAAGAAATTCGATTTCCCGGCGTCCACCACCTCCTTCGACGCCGCCTTCACGCAGTAGTTCGGCGGGATCGTGGCGGGCAGCACCCCCGGGCGTCCGGGATGAGCCGGGCGCTGAGGCCGGGGCAGCGCTGTGAAGTGTGGATCGCATCCGTCACCACGGGGGCCCGGGAGCTGATCTTCGCCAGCAACGACCTGCTGCTGGAGGCACCCAACTGGACGCCGGACGATACCGCTCTCATCCTCAACGGCGGCGGTTCCCTGTGGCGGCTGGACCTGTCCTCCCGCTCACCGGAGCTGATCCCCCTCACCGGCGTCCCCGGGCTCAACAATGACCATGTGCTCGCCCCCGGCGGAGACCAGATCTACCTCTCCGCCGATGACGGCCACCTGTACCGGGCCGCCACCCGGGGAGGGGCGGCGGACCGGATCACGGCGCCGGAGGGGTTCTCGTACTTCCTGCATGGGGTGAGCCCGGACGGGGAGGAACTCGCTTGCGTGGGGGTGGAAGGAGGCGACTTCACCGGCCCGGGACGCCTGATGAGAATACCCGCGGCCGGCGGGCACCCGGCAACCATCTGCACCGGGGGCGGGCATTGGGACGGACCGGAATACTCACCGGACGGCGCCTGGATCTACCTCAACACGGAGGCGTTCAGCAGCCGGCCGGGGCACGCCCAGATCGCCCGTGTGCGCCGTGACGGGTCAGCTCTGGAGCGCCTGGTCAGCAGCGACACGGTGGACTGGTTCCCGCACCTGTCCCCGGACGGGCTCCGCGCCAGCTATCTCAGGTTCCCGGCCGGCACCCTGGGTCACCCGGCTGACCTGCCGGTCGACGTCGTTGCCGTTGCGCTGGACGACTGGGCCACCCCGCTGCACACCTGGGCCTTAGCCGGCGGCCAGGGAACCTTAAACGTTAACAGCTGGTCACCGGATTCCAGCCGGTTCGCCTATGTTGCCTACCCTTTCCGCTGATCCCCGGTGTGAGACGCCCGCCCCACCCCCACGGGGCCGCAACAACGCTTCACGGAGCGCGGCCCGCCCCCTCCACGGACTAGGGTTCTGGGCATGAGGCACGTAATCCGAACGGCAACCGCGGACGACGCCGGCCCGCTGGCCTGGCTCGCGGCCGTCACCTTTCCGCTGGCATGCCCGCCCGGTTCTGACCCGGAAGATATCGCGGCCCACCTCGCGAACACACTCAGCGAGGCAAACTTCCGCGGCTACCTCGCCGACCCCGACGTCACCGTCCTCGTGATCGACGTCGGCGGCGGGCTCCGGGGCTACAGCCTGCTCGTGGCCCGCCCCACCGAGGACCCGGACGTGGCTGCGGTCCTGACGGGCCTGCCCTGCACCGAGCTCAGCAAATGCTATGTGCATCCGGACCACCACGGTCTCGGTGCTGCCGCCGAACTCATGCACGCCAGCGTGGCTGAGGCGGCGGCGCACGGCGCCCGCGGTCTCTGGCTTGGGGTGAACAGCCAGAATGGCCGCGCCATCCGGTTCTACGAGAAATCCGGCTTCCGCAAAGTCGGCACAAAGTCGTTCAAGCTCGGCTCCACGGTGGAACACGATTTTGTGATGGAACGCCCGCTCGCACCGTGACCAAGCCGACAGCCCGCCAGGGAATGGCGCCGCTGCCCCCAGGGTTGTGCCGGACATGAAGATTGAGATCTGGTCTGACGTCGCATGCCCCTGGTGCTACATCGGCAAGCGCCGCTTTGAAACCGCCCTCGCAGCGTTTCCGCACCGTGCGGAGGTGCACGTGCAGTGGCGCAGCTACCAGTTGGATCCGGCATTACCGGAGCACTACGACGGCACGGAACTGGATTATCTGAGCACCAGCAAGGGCATGGCCGCGGCCCAGGTTGCCGGCATGTTCGCGCACGTGGCAGAGCAGGCCAGGGGTGAAGGTCTTGACTACAGGTTCGACGACGTCGTGGTCGCCAACAGCTTCACCGCCCACCGGCTGATCCACCTCGCGGCAGCGCACGGGGTGCAGGACACCGCGAAGGAACGCCTGCTCAGCGCCCACTTCGAACACGGCCAGGACATTGGCAGCCGCACCTACCTGACCTCGCTGGGGCTGGAGCTGGGGATCGGCGCCGCCGAACTGGACGAGTTGTTCACCACCGACAAGTACGCCGACGACGTCCGGATGGACTTCGAGGAAGGCCGTGCGCTGGGCATCACCGGCGTTCCCTTCTTCGTGATCGACCGCAAATTCGGGCTCTCCGGAGCGCAGCCCGCCGAGACGTTCACCGAGGCCCTCGAGCAGGCCTGGCAGGACAGCCGCCCGCTGGAAATGGTCACCGCAGCCGGCGGCGGGGACAAAGACGGGACCGCACCGGCCTGCGGCCCGGACGGCTGCGCCATCTGACAGCCGGGCGTCTTGCTGACGGATGGCGCTAAAGTGTCCGTATGCCCAGGATCTCGGCCGCGAGCAACGCCGCCCAACGCGCCGAGACCCAACGCCGGATCCTGACCGCTTTCGGCGAGCTGCTGTTTACCCATGGACTGCCGGGGCTGACCATGACCGACGTCGCCCGGCATGCCCGGATCGGCCGCACCGCGGCGTACAACTACTTCGCGGACATCGAAGAGCTGCTCATTGCCTACGCACTGGACGAGACTGAAAGGTTCCTGGCGGAGCTGCGGGAATCCCTGGCCACGCTGGAGAACCCGGTGGACCGCCTGGCTGTGTACGTCCGCGCCCAGGTCGAGGACCTCAGCCGGCGCCATCTGCCGCCGGGCCCCACGATGGGGGCCGTGCTCTCCCCCGCCTCGTTCGCGAAACTCGCCGGCCACGTCGGGGAGCTCAGCGTGCTCTTGCAGGGCATCCTGCGCGACGGCGTCGCCCAGGGCTACCTCCCCGAGGCGGACATCGCCCAGCTCGCGCAGCTCATTCACGGCACCCTGTCTTCCAGCGCCGCGCGCGGTGACGGCTCCGGCCAGGATGCCGGTGCCGGTGCGCAGCTGGCCCGGACGGTGCGTTTCGTCCAGCTCGGTGCCGGTGCGCGGCTGGACGGCGCCGGCCGGCCCCTCCGCCTGCACTCCTGACATCCGGCAGCCGGGACAGAGGGCGGCGCGGCGGCGGCCCTAGTTGGCCGGGGCGGGCGCTGCCGTGGGGGTAACGGTCCCCGGATCCTCCACAATCCGCCGGTCCTCACGGGGACAGCTGAGCCGGCCCGGTGTCTGGTCCACCAGCTCCGCTCTCGCGAGGGCCTGGAAGTCCCCGGTGAGGATGATGTCCACGCTGGGGTCCGTCCGGGCATCTTGAAAGTAATCCGAGCCCGGCAGGTTGCGCTGCACACTGAACGCCGCAGACTGGCCCGCGGCGCCGGAGACCACCAGCGCCGCGCCGCGGTAGCTCGACGTCGTGTTGGCGACGGTGCCGACCATGAACTTCCGGGCCGCAAACTCATCGGCCACGGTGCGGGCCAGGCCCGGGCGGGACGTGGAGTTGAAAACGTTAAGGTTGACCGTCTCCGGCGGCGCATAGTCAAAGCGCGCCTCCGGGCAGACGGACGCGGCGGCCGTGCTGCGCTCCGGCGTCGGAACGTTGAGCTGCCCGTTCATGATGGCGAGGGCCACCACAATCGCCGCGGTAAGCAGCCCGACCAGCAGCACCAGCACCACGCCGTGCAGGATGCGGCGGCGCATCCGGACGGGGTTGTCCTGCAGCCCGTCATCCTCCACGAAAGTGGCCCGGAGATCCGATCCGGTGATGACCTGGTGCCCGTGCAGGACGGTGACGTCCTTCGGCTTTCTAGCCACTTATGACCAGAACACGGGCGTGGATCGCCGTGCGTTGATGCAGCGCGGTCCGGACAGCGCGGTGCAGGCCGTCCTCCAGATAGAGGACGCCGCGGTACTCCACGACGTGCGGAAACAAATCACCGAAGAACGTGGAGTCCTCCGCCAACAGCGCCTCAAGGTCCAGGGTGCGCTTGGTGGTCACCAGATCATCCAGCCGCACCGGTCGCGGCGGCAGCGCCGCCCAGTCCTTGGGCGTGCTGTAACCATGGTCGGGATACGGGCGGCCCTCGCCCACGGCTTTGAATATCACCATGCAAGCCTAAGGAACTTGGACGGTCAAGGGAATCCACGACTCCCGCCGCCGGGAGGTTGTAGCCAAACGGTAACCATTTCTCACACCTCCCGCGTTGCCCTGTCACGGTCAAGACGTTGACGGCGGCGCACTCCACAGCACATGCAAAGATACGTGCCGGCTGGGAGAATAAAACCATGACACCTGCCGAGACCCCAGCTCCCTTCCCGCCGTCGGCTCCTCCGCTGGCCCTGCTGCTGGACGTCGACGGCCCGGTGGCGAGTCCCGTCACCCGCACAGTGCAGCCGGCCATCATCGCGGACCTGCTGGCGCTGGCCGCAGCCGGGATCCCGGTGGTTTTCAACACCGGACGCTCAGCTGCTTTCATCCGCGAGCAGGTGATGGAGCCGATGATGGCCGCGGGAATGCCGGCCGGCACCCTCATCCATGCGGTGTGCGAGAAGGGCGCCGTCTGGTTCAGCTACACCGCGGCGGGCCCCGGGGCCGTCCACCTCGATTCCGGCCTGGCCGTGCCGCAGGCCTTCGGCGACGACATCCGCCGGCTCGTGGCCGAGGACTACGCCGCACACATGTTCTTCGACGAAACCAAACTGGCCATGGTTTCCGTTGAGCAGCACATCGACGCGGATAACTCCGACTACCGGGCCGAGCAGCAGCTGTTCGACGCCGACGCCATGGACCTGATGGCCCGGCACGGCCTCGGCGTGGTGCGGCTGGACCACCACGCCCCGGACTCCGATGACCGGGTCGACTACCGCGTGGATCCGACCATCATCTCCACCGACATCGAGTCCGTCCGGCTCGGCAAGGACCTCGGTGCCAGCCGGGCCGTGGAGCTGCTGGCGGCGCAGGGCATCACCCCGCAGGCCTGGCGCACGGTGGGTGATTCCCGCACCGATTACGCCATGGCCGACTGGCTGCACCACAACGACCACCCGGTCAAACACATCGACGTCCGGCCCGCTGACGGCGTGCCGGTGAAACCGTATGAGGTGCTCACCGCGGCGGACCTTGGGCTGGGGCGGGACGTCATCCACGACGACGCCGGCGCGGCCTTCCTCAGTAGCTGGCGCCTGGCCCTCCTGGGCTGAGCACCGGGCGCAACCACCCCGCGATCCGGGGCGGACGAGGGGCCACTGGCCCCGCTGGCGGCGTTTCCGCCGCCGATTGACCGGGCAATTTTGGGGTGGGCGATATCATGCAAGTAGGCACACCTTTACGCAAAGAATCACGGAGAATCGAAATTACAGACGCATTGGTCCAGGACGAGATTTACTACGGCAGCCAGGCCTCCGTTGACGCACATGATGAAGTAACGTCCGCGGCTGCCGTCGCGCGGTTCCGGAGCCGCCCGGGTGTTGTACGACGGCGGGGCCGGTACGGGCTGATCAACGAAAACCGCACGCCGTACCAGGCCATGGTGGAGGACTTGATGTTCGTGCGCTCTGTGCTGGACGGCGCCGGACTCGACTACCTCCTGGTCCGCGGCAACAACGACAGGCCCGTCATCGCCGTTGACTGGAAGGACCGAAGGGAGCTCCGCGCTGCCCTCGTGGAGGCCTGCCATGATGAGCCGTTCTACTCAATGACTGTCGATGCCAAGAAGAAATCCTCAGTGCTGGTGGCCGACGGCGAGCTCTCCCCCAACCGGCAGGCCCGGATCTTTCGGCTCTACCGTCCCCGGGTTGAACCCGAGGGCGGATTCGAGTTCGGCGCCTCGGCAGGGGTGCAGCTGGAACTGTGGAGTTTCGAAGGCGACCAGCTGATACTTCCGATCGAGAACTCGCTGACCCGGCGGACCCTGCTCGCCCAGGACGCGGTCCGCGGCACCGTGGAGCGGTACGGGCACACCTGGCCCACCATCGAGAACATGTTCGCGGACCACGCCAGTGACATCAGCTTCGACGTGGACCTCGTATTCTCCTGGGTGGACGGCAGCTCCCCGGAGTACATCGCAGCCCGGCGCGCCCGGATGGCCGGCGTGGTGGTGGGCGAAGGCGACGACCACGAAGCCCGCTTCCGCCAGATCGACGAACTGAAGTACGCGCTGCGCTCGGTGTACATGTTCGCGCCCTGGATCCGCCGGATCTTCATCGCCACCGACTCCCCCACTCCCGCATGGCTGGCGGACCACCCGGGTGTGACGATTGTGCGCAGCGAGGAGTTCTTCGCGGACCCGTCTGTGCTGCCCACCCACAACTCGCAGGCGGTGGAGTGCCAGCTTCACCACATAGAGGGCCTGTCGGAGCACTTTCTGTACTCGAATGACGACATGTTCTTCGGCCGCTCCGTCGGACCGGACATGTTCTTTACGCCGGGCGGCATCACGAAGTTCATTGAGGCGGAGACCCGGATCGGGCTCGGGGACAACGACGCCGAGCGCAGCGGCTTCGAAAACGCCGCCCGGGTGAACCGGAAGCTGCTGTGGGACCGCTTCGGCCGGATCACCACCCGGCACCTGGAGCACACGGCTGCGCCCCTGCGGCGCAGCGTCGTGGCCACCATGGAGCAGGAGTTCCCGGCGGAGTTCGCCACGACGGCGGCGAGCACCTTCCGCGCAGCCGACAACATTTCGGTCACCAACTCGTTCTACCACTACTACGCGCTGCTCACCGGCCGGGCAGTGACCCAGACGGCGGCCAAGGTGCGTTACGTCGACACCACCGCCCGGGCGGGGCTGAACTACCTTCCCAAGTTGCTCGCGAAGCGGAACATGGATTTCTTCTGCCTGAACGACGGCAGCTTCCCGGAAGTGCCGGCTGAAGAGCGGGCCGATCTGGTGACGGACTTCCTGGAAAAGTACTACCCGATCAAGGCGCCCTGGGAGAAGTAGCGGCCGGGCGGTGCGGCCCGTCCTAGTTGCGGGCGGTCAGCCGGCGGTTGCCGGGAATCCTGGCCGGATCCTCCAGCTTTGCCTTGTCCGGAATGCGGATCCCGGCGGCCGCAATCCGCCGCTGGGTTTCCTCCGCCGAGACAAGCTCTCCGACGGCGGGGGTGTCGCCGAGCAGAACCACGGAGTGCACAATCGTGTGCTCGTAGACGTGCACGAGGTTGAACGCCTGACCGCCGTCGCGCCCGCGGGTCCCGCCGACCGGAACGTTGAGGTCCTGCGTGTAACAGGTGGCCGACGCCACGGAGACCGGAATCCCGGCGAACGTGGCCGTCGTCGAATAGTGCAGGTGGCCGCCCAGAATGGCCCGGACGTCGGAATTCCGCAAAATTCCGGCCAGCGCCGCCTGATCCCGCAATTCCACGAGCACGGCAAGGTCCAGGACCGAGGGCACCGGGGGATGATGCAGGGCCAGGATGGTTCCGTCCGGTGCGGGGGTGGCGAGTTCGGTTTCGAGCCACTCCAGCTGTCCGGGGCTCAGTTCGCCGTGATGGAAGCCCGGAACTGAGGTGTCGAGGGTAATGATGCGCAGCCCGTTGATGAAATATGTGTGATCCACCGGGGCGTCACCGGCGGGCTGGTCCAGCAGGCCGGTCCGGAAATTGGCGCGATTGTCATGGTTCCCCATCGCCCAGATGACTTTCGCGCCCATTGCCTTGCAGGCCGGTTCTACGATGGCCCGCAGCTTCGCGTAGGCCTCGGCTTCGCCCCGGTCAGCGAGATCGCCGGTGAAAATCACGGCCTCCGGACGCGCGCCGGACGCGCGGACTTCATCGAAGAGTTGTCTGAGCCGGGAGTCGCTGTCCACCACACCATGCAGTGGTGTGGAACCTCCCAGCAGGTGGGGGTCACTCAGATGGAGTAGAAAATGACGCGGCCGGGGATGTTCGGCCTCGATGGGCTCCATTGCTACCTTCCTGGTTGGGTGGCGGCTGTAGCCACCAGCTTCCCTCTCAGTAATGTCTATCCAACCAGACATTCGGCCAACAATGTGCAAACTCCAGTAGGCATGTTTGAAAAAACGAAGACATTCAGTAGTCCGGCGGACACATACCTGTTTTGGTGTGTGCCCGCCGGACCAGGGTTACTCAGGTGTCCGGCGCCTAGCTCAGGTAGCCGTTCGGGTTCAGCACGTACTTCGTCGCTGCACCGGCGTCGAACTCCGCGTAGCCCCTCGGAGCGTCCTCCAGCGAAATTGCTTTAGCGTTGACGTTCTTCGCGATGTGGACCTTGTCATGCAAGATCGCCATCATCAGCTGGCGGTTGTACTTCATCACCGGGCACTGTCCGGTGGTGAAGCTCAGCGACTTGGCCCAGCCGGTGCCGAGGCTGAGCGAGAGTGCGCCCTTCTTAGCGGCCTCGTCGATGCCGCCCGGGTCACCGGTGACGTAGAGTCCCGGAATGCCAAGAGCGCCGCCGGCTGTGGTGATCTCCATGAGGGAGTTCAACACAGTCGCCGGTGCTTCCTTGGCGTCGTGGCCGTGCCCCTTCGCCTCGAACCCGACGGCGTCGACGCCGCAATCCACTTCAGGCACGCCGAGCAGCTGCTCGATCTGCTCTGCCGGTCCGCCCTGGGACAGGTCAACGGTTTCGCAGCCGAAGCTGCGTGCCTGCTTCAGCCGGTCCGCGTTCATGTCCCCCACAATCACCACCGCGGCACCCAACAACTGCGCACTGGTGGCCGCCGCGAGGCCTACGGGCCCGGCACCGGCGATGTAGACGGTAGAGCCGACACCCACGCCGGCGGTGACGGCACCGTGGAAGCCGGTGGGGAAGATGTCCGAGAGCATGGTCAGGTCCATCATCTTTTCGAGGGCCTGGTCCCTGTCCGGGAACTTCAGCAGGTTCCAGTCCGCATACGGGACGAGGACATAGTTCGCCTGGCCGCCGACCCATCCACCCATGTCCACGTAGCCGTAAGCGGCGCCCGGCCGGGCGGGATTGACGTTCAGGCAGATACCGGTTTTGCGCTCCTTGCAGTTCCGGCACCGTCCGCAGGCGATATTAAAGGGGACGGAACAGATGTCGCCCACCTTGATGAACTCAACATCCGGGCCTACCTCCACGACCTCGCCGGTGATTTCGTGGCCGAGCACCAGGTCTGCGGGGGCGGTGGTACGTCCGCGGACCATGTGCTGGTCCGAGCCGCAGATGTTCGTGGCAACGGTCTTGAGGATCACGCCATGGCGCACAGCCCGGCCCACGTTGGCGGGATTAACCCCGGGGCCGTCCTTAAGTTCGAAGGTGGGGTAGTCAATGTCGATCAGTTCGACTTTTCCTGGCCCCTTGTAGGCAACGGCTTTGTTTCCTGTCATCACTTTCCTCCTGGTTCACGGACCACACTGGCTGGGTCCAGTTGGAATTCACGAAGCTTGTTGATGCACCGCCCGCCAGGCAGATCTCAGTCCGGCAGCCCACGCCTCATTGCGCGTCAAGCCGCGGCCGTGCCTGGATTATTTGGAAGGTTCGGCCAGTCTAGGCCGTAAGCATGCTTAGAAATAGAGGCCCTTGTCCCCTTGTGCTCCGGGAGCCGACTCTCAGCTCAGGGCGGCCTGGACGGCCTCAATGACCTCCGGTGAGTCGGGTTCAACGGTGGGGGCGAAGCGGGCAACCACGACGCCGTCGCGGTTCACCAGGAATTTCTCGAAGTTCCATTTCACCAGTCCCGGCAGGAAGCTGTTTTTGAACTTGGTGAGCTCGGAGTACAGCGGGTGCTGGTTCTTGCCGCGGACGTCTGACTTCGTGGTCAGCGGGAATGTCACGCCGAAGTTCCGTTCGCAGAACTCTGCGATCTCGGAGTCCCCGGCAGGTTCCTGTCCCGCGAACTGGTTGCAGGGGACGCCGAGCACCTGGAAGCCCTGCTCCCGGAATTCGTTGTGAAGTGCCTCGAGCCCCGCATACTGCGGCGTGAAGCCGCACTGCGAGGCGACGTTCACCACCAGCACCACCTCCCCCTTGAATCGGCCGAAATCGGTGTTGGTGCCGTCATTGAGGGTGAGCGGAATGCTGTGGAGAGGGGTCATGGCAGGGTTCCTCGCGAAGTCGGTATTGAAGTTCGTGCCCGGATCGGTTTTTCCGGAAGTGGTCACGACTGTTCTTCGACACCAACGAACGCGGGTATGGGTTGGTGCCTGCTACGGCGTAGGAGGCACTGACGGGTCCGGCGTCACCGACGGAGCGACGGCGGGAGGCCGGGAGGGCGGAGCGCCGACGGTTGGCGGGGCGGGTGTCCTAGTGGGCTGCACCGGTGGCGGCGCGACAACAGGCGGCGGAACGGGTGCCACAACCGGCGGCGGCGCGACAACAGGCGGCGGAACGGGTGCCACAACCGGCGGCGGCGCGACAACAGGCGGCGGAACGGGTGCCACAACCGGCGGCGGCGCGACAACAGGCGGCGGAACGGGTGCCACAACCGGCGGCGGCGCGACAACAGGCGGCGGAACGGGTGCCACAACCGGCGGCGTCGAAGACGGCGGCGGCGTCCCAGTCCCCGGCGGCGTCCCAGTCCCCGGCGGCGTCCCAGTCCCCGGCGGCGTCGAAGACGGCGGCGGCGTCCCAGTCCCCGGCGGCGTCGAAGACGGCGGCGGCGTCCCAGTCCCCGGCGGCGTCGAAGACGGCGGCGGCGTCCCAGTCCCCGGCGGCGTCGAAGACGGCGGCGGCGTCCCAGTCCCCGGCGGCGTCGTAGCAGTCGGCGTGTCGCTTGGCGGCTGCGAGCCCACCGGCGCGGTGGTCCCGTTCGAGGATCCAGCCGGCGGCCGGCTGGTTTCGACGGTTGGCTTGGCCGGGCTCGTTCTCGTCGGGGACAGCCCGTCCCAGACCGACGGGGTTGGTGTCGGAGCAGCGGACGAGCCGGAGGACGTCCGGGGCGTCGCCGCAATGGGCACTTCCTCGGCACCGCCAGCGACTTCATGCCTTCTGTCGTCCGATACGGGGATGGCCCAGCCGAGGCGGGCGTTGGCTGGCAGGCCTGCCTCGGGTGCGTAGCTGGTCATCTCGATGGTGCCCAGCGGATCCGTCTGCGCGATCGGAAGCAGGATCCAGTCGTGCGGGTTCTTGTGGGCGCCGTTGAGGATGGTTTCAAAATGCAGGTGGCAACCGGTGGACGATCCGGTGGTTCCCACCCGGGCGATGACTTCGCCCACCCGCACCGAATCGCCCTTCTTGACCGCGATCGCCTCAAGGTGGTTATAGGTGGTGATCAGTCCGTTGCCATGGTCGATTTCCACTCGGTTTCCGCCGCCCCACGGGTGCCAGCCGACGGCACGCACCACTCCGGCGTCGGCGGCGTAGACACGGGTGCCGCATGCGGCGCCGTAATCCTGGCCCCAGTGGAATTCACCGGCCGACCCCGAGATGGGGCTGGTCCGCAGTCCGAAGGGTGAGGATTCCTGAAGGGACTCAAGGGGCTCCATAAGGAAACCAGCGGCAGGCCGTTTCAATCCGGCAGAGGCCACATTGAGTTCTCCGGGCACACCGTTCTTGGAGGTTGTCTGGACATTGGATCGGGCGTAGGCCACCAGCGCCCGGGCATCCGCGGTGAACGGCGTCGCGACCGGAACATCAGAGGCGCTGGCGGTGGCAGTGGCAACGGCACGCGCGGCCGGAGCCAGCATCTCCGGACCCATTGCGGCAGCCACTGCCGCCCTGGAGGGTGCCACGGTGGCTCCCGGGCCGGACAATCCTTGGGCTGAGAATGTCAGCACCGCCAACGAGAGGCAAAAGCCGCCGGACAGACATCGCGCAGCGATGATCCTGGCCCTTGCAGCCTTTTCACTCGTCGAGTTTCCCCAGTGCTTTCCCACGATGTGACTCCGCATCCTGTTCATCGGTCCCAAATTTCGCGGACCCACTGTCTCATGGCACCACACCGGCGGAAGCCTGTGAACGGTACAAACCACTCCCTTTGCAAAGTCGAGTGGAAGGCCAGTAGTACTGGCTTTCGGGGCAAGTACCGGGTTGCGCGGCCATAAGCGAGAATGAGGTATGCGCAACCTCCTCAGGGAATGGCAGTCCGAGCTTAAACAGACGTTCACCGGGACCCGGGACGAGGTTCCGGAGTGGGTGCCGCGCCTGGCGGACGGCGACGACCCTGGCTACCACCTGCCGGGCTCCGCGGTCTGGGCCGTCCATGGGGACATGCCCACCATCGTGGCGGGAATCCGGGCGTTGTTGATGCAGGCGCTTCATCCCGGCGCACTGGCCGGCGTCCACGACCACTCCCGGTTCCGCGAGGATCCTCTCGGGCGGCTGGCCGGCACCATCCGCTGGATCTTTACGGTCACCTTCGGTTCAACCGCCGCGGCCCGCGGAGCCTCTGACTGGGTGAAGCAACTCCATGAATCGGTGCGTGGTGAGTACGTGGACGCTCACGGGATCAGCAGACGCTATGCGGCGAATGATCCTGAGCTGCTCCGCTGGGTGCATATCGCCTTTACCGACGCTTTCCTTTCTGCGCACCAAATTTGGGGCAGGCCCATTCCCGGCGGCGCCGACGCGTATGTGCGGGAATGGGCGCAGGCTGGTGAGCTGATGGGGGTGGCGTCCCCGCCGCTCACCGAGGAGGCCATGCGCCGGCAACTGGACGACTGGTACGACGCCGGAGAACTCCGTTCCGATGAGAAGGTGGCCGAGACGGTGGCCTTCATCCGCAACCCGCCGCTTCACCCCGTGCTCCGGCCAGGCTACCGGGTGCTCTTCGCTGCGGCAGTGGCCAGCCTCGAGCCAAAGTACCGCGACTTGTTAGGCCTCCGGACTGCACGTCTGGGGCCCGTTCCCCTTCCGGTACGGCTGGCCACGAAGGTTACGCTCGGCATCGTTCATGTTGCTCTCGGCCGGGTGGGGCCCAGCGAACAGGCGGCCCGGCGCCGGCTCCGCCGGCTGGGATTTCAAGCCTGACGGACCGGGTGCCCGGACCGGCACCCCGATGTGTGGGTCGCGGGGCGGCAGGGTTGGCTGAAAGCGGACGCAAAAAGGCCCCGGTCCATGGGACCGGGGCCAAACGCGGAGAATGGGGGATTTGAACCCCCGAGGGCGTTAACCCAACACGCGTTCCAGGCGTGCGCCATAGGCCGCTAGGCGAATTCTCCAGTAGCTTTTGAATCAAAAGCAGATACTAGAATACCTGAACTTCCCGGCATAGCCCAATTGGGTTCCGGCCCCACCCGGCGGGGCATGCCCGCTCCCCGTCCACACCACGGGACATAGGCCCATCATGCCCATCCGCGGGCGCGAAAAATGGGCATGTCCCGTCGGGTCCGCTGGTCCAGACGCAGACGATTCGGGGCACACTCAAATGTCGGGTAAACTTGCTGACGGCCCCTCATGTGGCGTCATCCTGTTGAACTCCCCCAGGACCGGAAGGTAGCAAGGGTAAATGGGCTCTGGCGGGTGCATGAGGGGTCTTTTATGTCTGTGCCGATTGGTAGGGTTTAGCTGTGACTGTTACTACCGCCCTTTACCGGAGATACCGCCCCGATTCGTTCGCGGACGTTATTGGCCAGGAGCACGTCACCGAGCCGCTGATGACGGCCCTGCGCAAGAACCGCGTCAACCACGCCTACCTGTTCTCGGGCCCCCGGGGCTGCGGTAAAACCACCTCCGCCCGCATCCTGGCCCGCTGCCTGAACTGCGCCGAAGGCCCCACGGATACGCCCTGCGGCAAGTGCCCCAGCTGCGTTGAACTTGCCCGCGGCGGCTCCGGCTCCCTGGACGTCATCGAAATTGACGCCGCCAGCCACGGCGGTGTGGACGATGCCCGCGACCTGCGGGAGCGCGCCACGTACGCCCCCGTCCGCGACCGCTACAAAATCTTCATCATTGACGAGGCCCACATGGTCACGTCCGCCGGCTTCAACGCCCTGCTCAAGATCGTCGAAGAGCCGCCGGAACACATCAAGTTCATCTTCGCCACCACGGAGCCGGACAAGGTCATCGGCACCATCCGCTCCCGCACACACCACTACCCGTTCCGACTGGTGCCGCCCGAGCCGCTCATGGCCTACCTCGAGTTGCTCTGCACGCAGGAGAACGTCGCGGTGGCGCCCGGCGTGCTGTCCCTCGTGATCCGCGCCGGCGGTGGTTCGGTGCGGGATTCCCTCTCCGTCCTGGACCAACTCATGGCCGGGGCCGGCCCGAACGGGTTGGACTATGAACTCGCTGTGGCCCTGCTGGGCTACACGCATGCCTCCCTGCTGGACGACGTCGTCGAGGCCGTTGCCGCCGCCGACGCCGCCACCGTCTTCCGCGCCGTGGACCGGGTCATCCAAACGGGGCATGACCCGCGGCGCTTCGTGGAGGACCTGCTTGAGCGTTTCCGGGACCTGATCATCGTCCAAGCGCTGCCGGAGAGCGCCCAGTCCATTCTCCGCGGCATGCCGACTGACCAGATCGCGAGACTGCAGATCCAGGCACACAACCTGGGTGCGGCCGAGCTGTCCCGGGCCGCGGACGTCACCAACACCGCCCTGACCGAGATGACCGGCGCCACTTCCCCGCGGCTGCATCTGGAACTGCTGTGCGCCCGCATTCTGCTGCCGTCTTCGGAGCAGACCGAGCGCGGCATCGCTGCCCGGATCGACCGGGTGGAGCGGCGGCTGAACTACGCCGGCAATGACGTCGGCGCTCCAGTCCCTGTTTCAGCCGCGGCCACGGCCGGGAACCCGCCTGTGAATGCTTCCGCGGTTCCCGCTCCGGCCGTCCAAGCCGCCAACCCGCCAGCCAACCCAGCCGCAGCCGCTCCTGTTGTTCCCGCACCCGTTGATTCCACACCCGTTGTTTCCGGACCCGTTGTTTCCGCACCCGCGGTACCGGCGGCACCGGCACGGGAGAGCCTCACTCCCCCCCGCGTCAGCACCGGCGACTGGCCTGTCGACGAGTCTGCACCCGTCACTAATGGGACTAACGGGCAGGAACCGGCACCCCAAGAGATCACGCCGGCGCGGCCTGCACCGGCGGCTACGGCGTCACCGGTGCCCGCATCATCCGGTCCGGGTCCCTCCGGCTCAGTCCCCCCGGCACCGGCTCCGCGACCCCAAAATCCTTCGGCCTCCCCCGCTCCGTCGGCGGTGCCCGCCACAGCGCATGCTGCCGGAACCGGGCCCGATGTCGAGGTCCTCCGCCGCGCTTGGCCTGAGATCCTACAGACGCTGACCAAGATAAAACGCAGCACCTGGGCCCTGGTTGAGCCCAACGCCCAAGTAGGCCACTTCGAGGACCACGTCCTGACACTTGCGTTCACCACCTCGGGTCTGGCTGGCGCATTTGGCCGCGCGGATCATTCCGAGAACCTGCGGCAGGCCATCCACAAGACCATCGGCATCGATTGCCAGATCCACGCGGTCGCCAGTGGAACCAACAGCCCAGCGAGCTCTGAGCCAAACCCAAAAGCACCCGCTAGCCGGGACGTCCCGGCTGCGTCCACCGATGCTGACTGGGGCCTGCCCCCTACCCAGATGCAACCAGCGCAGGCCGAAGCAGCGCGCACCGGATTAGCCCATGCGCAACCGGCACCAACGCAACCGGTGCAGGCGGCGCACGGTCCGGCAGCTGTTCCCGCCGCTTCGGCCCGGCCGGACTCTAAACCCACTAAACCCGTACCGTCGCCGGAACCTGATCCAGCAAAGCCAGCCGCCGGCCAGGAGTCGCCGCCGGCCAGTGCAGCAGCCTCGGCTGAGCCGCAGGCAACCGTGCCGGACGTTGCCGGTTCCTACGCCTACCCTGACGATGACTGGGGCCCGCCCCGCGATGAAGACGCCCCGCCGCTGGACGAGGAACCGCCCATGGACTGGGACCCGTCAGCTCCAGTTGCGGCACGTGCTGTTCAGCAGCCCCCCGCTACCGCAGCTTCCCGCACGGAGTCCCCTGCGCCGCCGCGTTCCCGACCGGAAGCGAAGACTCCGGAACCCAGAATCCCGGCGCCCCAGGCGGCGGAGACGGTCGATGACCCGTGGTCCCGTGCCCTTGAGCAGGCTCCCGGCGTCTGGACAATTGGCCCGGACTCCAACATCGGCAACTACCCGCCCGAGGCACCTGCCGCCGCTGCCGCCTCCCCCGAGCCGGAACCCCCGCACTACGAACCTGCAGCGGCCCAGATCCCGCAGTACGCCGCTACAGTTCCGGCCTCCGCGGAGTATGAGGTCGCTGCGTCCGACGGGCGGGGCGAGGCCGCGGTGGTGGTACCTGCTGGTGCCCGCTCCGTTCCTGCCCCGGGCACCGCCGCGCCCGTTACGCGGTCCTCGGCACCGGTTGCCACCCCCGCGCCGGCAGCGGCCCAGGCAACGGTTCCTCCGGAAGTAACGAGCCGGCAAAGCCTGTATCAGCGGCTCTCAAACAGCCCGGAAGCCGAAGCCGGGCGCGCCAAGGCCCCGGCCCGCGCGGCTGCCACCACCACCTATGTCCAGGACATCCCCAGCGCGGATGATGAAACCATCGAGGAATCGGGGGTATTCGGGCGCGCCGCCGTCGAACGGATCCTCGGCGGAAAACTGGTGGAAGAGCGGTCCCTGGACGGAGGTCCGCTGCCGCCGCGCTTCTGACCGCCCCGCCGGGCCCTCCGCCCGTCGCCATCCCCAACGAACGAGGACACAGTGTACGAAGGTGCAGTTCAAGAGCTGATTGACGAGCTCGGACGCCTTCCCGGCGTCGGGCCCAAGTCGGCCCAGCGGCTGGCGTTCCATATCCTTGAGGCCGACCCGCAGGACATGAAACGGCTGGCGGATGCCATCATCACGGTCAAGGAACGGGTCAAATTCTGCACAGTGTGCGGGAACGTCACTGAGCAGGAACTGTGCAGTATCTGCCGGGATCCGCGCCGCGACCCCTCGATCATCTGTGTCGTCGAAGAATCCAAGGATGTTCTCGCCGTTGAACGCACCCGCTCGTTCCGCGGGCGGTATCACGTGTTGGGCGGGGCCATCAATCCCATTGCCGGCATCGGCCCCGAACAGCTCCGGATCCGCGAGCTCCTTACCCGGCTCAACGACGGTGCCATCCAGGAAATCATTATCGCGACCGACCCCAATCTGGAGGGCGAAGCCACCGCGACGTATTTGGCGCGCATGCTCAAGTCCATCGGCATCGCCGTCACCCGGCTGGCATCGGGCCTGCCGGTGGGAGGTGACCTCGAATACGCCGACGAGGTTACCCTGGGCCGCGCCTTCGAGGGTCGCCGCAACGCCCTGAGCTGAGCCCACGCGGCGGCCGCCGCCGTCGCACTTTCTTGGAGCGGACATGCTCATCGCTGGCTCGTACGGTTGGACATAGTGCCAATATGTCCAATCCTCGCCACCACCACCGAGCATGTCCCGCGAAGCACCCGACATGCCCAACCCTCGCCACCACCACAGAGCATGTCCCGCGAAGCAAGGCCGGGTGTCTGGCATGCGGTCACAATTCAGGAACCGGGGCACACGGCGATAAACTGGGCTAAGAAGTACGCCGTCGCGCCGTTTGGTTGCTTGGCCCAGAACCCCGATGATCCAGTAAGGGTGCGCGCATGAGTTTGCCCACTACAGAAGTCCATCCCGGACAGCAGCCACAGGAGCTGCCCGTCTCTGGCACCGCAACGAAACACCTCGTCGTGAAGAAGTTTGGCGGGTCCTCTGTGTCCGATGCCGAGGGCATTCGGCGTGTAGCCCGGCGGATCGTGGACGCCCAGAACGCCGGCGACGAAGTGGTGGTGGTGGTGTCGGCCATGGGTGACACCACCGACGAACTCCTTGACCTTGCCGCTCAGGTGACCGACTCGGCTCCGGCCCGGGAGATGGACATGCTCCTCTCCGCCGGCGAACGCATTTCGATGGCCCTGCTTGCCATGGCAATCAACAAGTTCGGCGCTTCGGCCCAGTCCTTCACCGGATCCCAGGCCGGCATGATCACGGACGGCATCCACGGTAAGGCCCGGATTATCGACGTCGACCCGCACCGCATCCGTACCGCCCTGGACAAGGGGCACATTGCGATCGTCGCGGGCTTCCAGGGTATGAGCCGAACCACCAACGAGGTCACCACCCTGGGCCGCGGCGGTTCGGACACCACCGCGGTGGCACTGGCAGCCGCCCTCGACGCGGATGTGTGCGAGATCTTCACCGACGTCGACGGAATCTACACCGCCGATCCGCGCGTCGTACCGTCCGCCCGGAAAATCGACCGGATCTCCAGCGAGGAGATGCTTGAACTGGCGGCGTCCGGCGCCAAGATCCTGCACCTTCGCTGCGTCGAATACGCCCGCCGCTTCGGAATGCCGCTGCACGTGCGATCTTCATTCAGCCAAAACGAAGGCACCTGGGTCCTGCCCAGCGCCGACGACAAGATCACAACCCAAGAGGGAGTTGCCTTGGAGCAGCCAATCATCTCCGGTGTTGCACACGACCGTTCGGAAGCCAAGGTCACGGTGGTCGGGGTACCCGATATCCCTGGCAAGGCCGCGGCAATCTTCCAGGTCATCGCCGATGCCCACTCGAACATCGACATGATCGTCCAGAACGTTTCCACCCATGGCACGGGCCGGACCGATATTTCCTTCACCCTGCCGATCGTTGAGGGTGCCGACGCGCTGGCCGCCCTGCACGCCGCGCAGGACCGGATTGGTTTCGAAAGCATCGAGTACAACGAGAAAATCGGCAAACTGTCACTGATCGGCGCCGGCATGCGATCGCACCCGGGGGTTTCCGCGCGGTTCTTCGCGGCGCTCTCCGAGGCGGGCATCAACATCAACATGATCTCAACATCGGAGATCCGGATCTCCGTCGTCACCCACGCCAACCTGCTCGATGACGCCGTGCGCGCCATCCACAAGGCTTTCGGCCTTGATAGCGAGGACGAAGCGACGGTGTACGGCGGCACCGGCCGCTGACGGGAACCGGCGGCCCACACCGGGGCCTAACGGGAATAGGAGCGGCATCTGCCGCTCCTATTCCATATGCCGCTGGATTCTCCTGTCCTATGCCGGGCGTGCTCAGACTTGCTCTTTGGGCAGGTCTTCCTTCCGCACAGCGTAGTGATGTCCGTGCGCATCGGTTTCAACTTCAAATCCGGCGAGGTCAATCTCGGAGGCATGCTCATACTCGTCGTTTTTGTGAACGACCGGTGCTGCGGTGTCTCCCCGCGAAGCAGGGCCGAAGACGAAGCGGGGCCACGTCGCCGGGTGCAGGTGTTGCCTGAGTGCGAATCTCCTCGGTGCAAGTGCCACTATTCCCACCCCCTTTCCGGCGTCCGGGCCAGGCAGGACCTTCGCCGCTAAGCAGCTGGTCCCAGTGCCCTCATTTTACGCCCGGCGGCGGGAAAAGGCATGGCGGGCGTCCGCCAAAACGTGAGCGTTTGTGCACAGACAACGCTGGAGGCGGTTCAGCGCAGCGATTTGTCGCCGGGGTTCCGGGGCACAACGTAGGTGCTGCCATCCGCGCGGTGGACGGTCTCCCACTGCTGGGTTTCAGCTTCACGCTGGGCCAGAAGCTGCCGATTCTGCTCCGTCATCTCATGCCCGAGGGCACTGCGGTTGGCCGGCCCGAAAATCATCCGGAGTTTGCCCGTCGCCCGCATGAACCTCTGCGAGCCGTTCTCGGCGCTGTTCTTGGCCATCCCAATCCACTCCTAGGAACTAGACGATGCCCTCAGTGTACGCTAATGATTAGCGCACTAACTATTTGTGGAGGCCCATGTGACTGATGTGACCAACGAAGCCCGGGAGGACCTCTTGCTCGAGCACCAGCTCTGCTTCGCGCTCACGGTGGCGTCCCGCAGTGTGGTCGGTGCGTACAAGCCGGTCCTGGACAAGCTCGGCCTGACGCACCCCCAATATCTAGTGATGCTGTGCCTCTGGGAGGCGAGCCCCCGTTCCGTCCGCGACATCAGCGGGGCCCTCGCCCAGGAGCCGGCGACAATCTCGCCTCTGCTGCGCCGCCTGGAGACGGCCGGTTTCATCACGCGCCGGCGTGTGGCTGGGGACGAACGGACCCTGGCCGTGGACCTGACGCCTCTCGGCGCCGCGCTCCGGCAACAGGCCACGGCCGTGCCCGGCACCATGATGGAGCGGCTGGGCCTGACCCGCGAACAGGTCGGCCAGCTGCATGCCACCATGATGGACCTGATTGCGGCCACAAAGACCCCCTCGGACAGCACGCCCCGGCGGTAGACTGGCAAAAAACAGGAGGATTGCTGATGCGCAAGCAACTTACCCACGCCGCGCTCGTGCTGATGGCGGTGGCCGGACTGGCCGCCTGCTCGGCGGGGACTACGCCGTCGCCGTCGACCTCGGCCTCTGACGCCACGGGCAGCGCCAGCGCGTCCGCGACCGGCACCCCCTCAGCAGATACTGAAACGAAAACTCCGGCTCCCTCGCCGTCTGCAACGCCCGTTCCCTCGGGACCCGGACAGGGCAACGCCGAACTCGCCATTACGGTCAAACCGTCCGCAACCGGCACGCCTGCGAACTTCACCCTGGTCTGCGTGGACGGCGTCCCGTCAGCAGAGAGCCAGCATCCCGCCGCCGCCGCCGCCTGCACCGCCGTGAAGAACAACGCAGCGCTCCTTAGCCCCCAACCGCGGGCAACCGACCAGGCCTGCACCCAGCAGTACGGCGGTTCGCAGGAGGCGACGGTCACCGGTGCCGTGGACGGCCGGCCGGTTGAAGCGACCTTCAGCCTGCGCGACGGCTGCGAGATCGCCGCTTGGAATGCCGCCAAGGACGTCCTTGGCTCCACCGGCGGAGCTGTCTGAGCTGCACGCCGTCAAGCAGGAAGACTGGCTCCCCCGCCAAGCCGCGCATCAGGCGCGCGTCCGGCGTTACGCCGACCCGTACCTTGCCCGGCGGTCCGCGGGCACCAAGCATCCGGTGGAAGACTTCCTCTTCACGTACTACACCCAGAAACCCGGGCAGCTGCAGCGCTGGCACCCCGGGGCCGGCGTGGTGCTCACCGGTCCCGCCGCCGCCGAGCGCGCCGGCTGGAAGTACTACCGCATTCCCGACGGCGGTGAGCTCGCTGCCGCCGGCCTGCCGTCGGACTCAACGGCCGTTACGGTGGACGTCGGCACGTTCGTCCGGGACCGGCAGGAGGCCCTGCAGTTTGCCGGGATCATCCTGGCCGGGACAGCGGCGCGTCCAGCCCAGTACGGCTGCTTCGGGCTGCACGAATGGGCCATGGTCTACCGGCAGGACAAATTCGAACTCCGGCACGAGTATCTCCGGCTTCGGCTTGGCCCGGAACGGACCGATGAGGTGGTGGAAGAAAACCGCATCCGGTGCTCGCACTTCGACGCCTTCCGCTTCTACACCCCCGATGCGGTGCCCTTGAACAGCCTGGTGCCCAGCCGGGAGAACCAGCGGGCCATGGAACAACCCGGGTGCCTGCACGCCAACATGGACCTGTACAAGTGGGCCTACAAACTCGCCCCGCTCCTGCCCAGCGAGCTGGTGATGGACTGCTTTGAACTCTCCTGGCGGATCAGGGCCATGGACATGCAGGCGTCCCCCTATGACCTGTCGGAGTGGGGCTATCCGGCCATCCTGATCGAAACGCCGGCGGGCAAGGCGGAATACGTTCACTACCAGCGGGAATTTTCGGCCGCGTCACAGGGGCTTCGGCAGCGGTTGTTGCAAGAGCTCACGCCCCTCCTCCAGCCGGTATGTTCCGGCTCTGCCCCAGAACGCACGGAAGGACAGCCATGACTGCCACCCACGAACGTCGCAGCAGTGACGACATCGATCTCACCATCCGCCTGACCGAGGCACCGGGCGCCACCGAGTACCTTTTTCAGCTCGCGGCAAGCGGCGGCACCCTCGCCGGCGGGTGCACGCTGCCGGACTCCGCGGCCGCCCTCGCGGCCGTCGCGGAACACGGTGAGGAGATATTCTTCCCCAAACCAGGCCCCCCGAAGATGTGCACCCAGCAGTACGGCGGACCACAGGTCGCCGTGGTGACCGGCTGGTTCTTCGGCCGGGAAGTCCACAGCCGGTTCAGCCGCACCGACGGCTGCGAGATCTCCCGCTGGCGTGCCATGGCGCCGCTGCTCGGCGGAGTGGCGGGCTCCACCGGGGCCAGCTGAGCCGGGTCCCCGGACGGGGAGCCGGCACGGGGAGCCGGCCCGGGGAGCTGGCACGGGCGCCAACGCATTAAGGCAATGGCCGGCGGTGGAAACCGCCGGCCATTGCCTTCACCTAGGTGGACTGGTGCTGCTGGTACTGCGCTTAGATGGCGTTATTGGGACCGGCCAGTTCCTGGTTCTGGAACTTGCCCTTCTCCTTCTTCACTTTCTGTCCTTTGTCTTTCTTGTCCTTCTTGTCCTTGCCGTCGTGGCTGCCGCCATTTCCGCTGTCACCGGGACCGTTGTTGCTGTCCTGGTCCTCTGACGTCGGGGGCACCACGACCGTGCCGGCCGGGGTCACCAGCACGCTGACGAACGTCGGATCGCTGGCTCCGGCGAACGTCACGCGACCGATGTAGGACCCCACGGCGAGGTTCTTCCAGTTCAGGTTCACGACCCCGGACTTGCCGTTGCCCAGCCGCAGCGGGTTCGGCGTCAGGGTCGCGTTGCCCACGTTCGGTACCAGGACCGAGGCATCCACGCTGGCCTTGGTGGCGCGCCCGTTCGGGCTTGCGTAAAGGTTCGCGAAGACCGTGTAGGTTCCGGCGGTCGGGTTGGGAATGGACACTGACTCGCTCGCCGAGGACGTGGCCACGGTGAGGGGCCCCTCGGGCGTCATGACATACATGTCGAAGTCAGCATTCTCGTCCGAGGAAAGCACCGAGAACTTGGCAAGCGGACTTCCCGCCGGAACCACCACGTCCTTGACGAAGTTCGAGGCATCCGTGACGCCGGTGAAGGCACCGGGAACCAGTTCAACGGCGGAGGAGTCCGCCTTGGACAGCCCGTCAAGGGTCATGGCGATCGGGTTGTTGGTGCCGGAGATGACGTTGATCGCACCGGTGCCGGTACCGCCTTCGGAGGTGAAGGCCACATCCTTGGCGGCGATGACCGGCTGCGGACGGACCGCGATCGGGGACGCGACGTTCTTGTTTGCGCCCTGCCAGGTGAGCGAGCCCATGGCGAACTTGCCGAGCGCGGCATTCTGGTTTTCGAAGGACACCTTGAAGGTCTTCTTCTCGCCTGCAGCGCCGAAAGTCAGAACGGAGGGTGTCACGGTGACCTTGACTCCGGGAACATCGGTCTTGACCCGGTAGGTGCCCGGAGTGAGCGCAGTCAGCGTGCGGGTGACTTCGATCTTTCCGGCCAGGTTACCGAGCGAGAACGAGGGGACGTTCATGTCGCGGGCCTTGGTGCTGCCCAGCCCGGGAATGCCGAGGTCGGTTCCGGTGCCCTGGATGAACTTCAGGTAGTCATCCTCGTTGGCGTCGTAGACCAGGCCCGGGTCCAGCACACGGGCCGGGTCCACCTGGCCTGCACCGGTGGCGAGAACGTCGGTGTTTTTGCTGCCGTCGGCGTTCTTGACATCACCTGCGGTGGTCATCATGGCGGACTTGACAGTCGCCGGTGACCATTTCGGGTTCTTGCCCAGAACCAGCGCGCCAAAGCCGGCCACGTGCGGGGCGGCCATGGACGTACCGGACATGAAACCGAACATGTCTCCGCCCATCCCGATCGGCGAGACGCCGGCCAGGACTGCGACGCCGGGAGCAGTGACGTCCGGCTTCAGCAGGTCCGAATCAGTGGCCAGCAGCGGACCGCGCGACGAGAAGCCTGCGATCTGCGGCTGGGCCTCGAGGGGAAGCCCGGTGGTGTCCTTGTTGAGAAGGGACACAGTGATTGCCGGGTTGGCCGTGACCTTGGCCTTAATGGCCTCGGTGGCCGGCGGGTTCACGTGAACGGTCGGGACGGCGTGCTTGTCCGTATCCAGCGAGGAGTTGCTGAGGTTGACCAGGATCATGCCAACACCTCCGCCACGCTTGACCTCGGCGCTCTTGGCCACGCGGTCGAAAACGCCACGGTCACAGACAACGACTTTGCCGGCGACCTTCGCGGGATCAAGCGTGTCCGGGCCGCAGAGAGCAGCGTTGGCGTTGCCGGCCGTGATGGCCGCACTGGCCGCCAGGGTGACGCCGGCGCCCTTGACTTCGCTGTTCATGATGCTGGCGCCGCGGAACTTGCTGCCATCGGAGAACTCCACGGTGCCCTGGAGTTCCTGGGAGAAGCTGCTGGCGGCCACGGTGGTAACCCACGGTGCGCCGTGGTTGACGGTACTGGCCGTAGGGCCGGAGTTGCCGGCCGAGGCTGCGACGAAGATACCGGCCGAGGCCGCGGAGAGGAACGCCATGGAAACGGGGTCCGTGGTGGTGGTGGTGGAACCGGAGATCGAGTAGTTCAGGACGTCGACGCCGTCGTAGATCGCCTGGTCAACAGCGGCCACCGACGAGGAGCTGTAGCAGCCGCCGGTGTTCGGGTCCGTGTCTTCCCAGCAGACCTTGTATACGGAGAGCTTGGCGGCGGGAGCGATGCCGCTTGTGAGTCCGAAGCTGCGGCCGTCAACGAAGGTTTCGACGTTGGCGTTTCCAACGGCGGTGCTGCCCGTGTGGGTGCCGTGGCTCGCGACGTCGACCGGGGAGATCTTCTCGATCGGGGACCGGCTGCCCTCCGGAACGTATCGCAGGTAATCGTCCGCGAAATAGTGCGCGGAGAGGACCTTGGAGTTGCAGGCGGACCCGTCAAAATCCTGGCCGGTCTGGCACTCACCAATGAAGGTGTCGCCGTCGGACTTGAGCATTGCGATCTTGCCGTCATCTGTGCGGTACGGCACGCCCACGACAGGGTTGCCGACGAGCGGCTTGACCTGATCACCGGCGAAGAAGGGGCTGGAGGGCGTGTAACCGGTGTCGATGACGCCGACAACCACGCCCTTGCCGGCCGCGTCCTGGCCACCGAACTTGGTGTTCCAGGTCCCGTTGGGGCCGCTGAGTTTCAGGAAATCGGTGCTGGAGTAATCGGGGGCGTTTTCGGTGTCGGGGGCAACCACCAGCACGCCGGGGTCCTTGGCCAGTTTGATGGCCTGGTCCGCTGTCAGGTTCGCACTGAAGCCGTTAACGGCCGCAGTGAACTGCCGCTTCATCTGAACTTGTTGCTGCCCGGCAACCTCAGCCTGCTTCTGCTCAAGGTGCGTCTCATACTTCTTGACTTCAGCCTTCTTGGTGTCGAGCTTCTTGCCCGCTTCCGGCTTGGTGGCTGCCAGTCCGGGCGTGCCGCCGTCGTACGTGGCTGCCGGCTTTTCGGCGAGGACCACGATGTAGCGGCCGTCCTTGAAGGTGTTGGGATCCAGTTTCTTCTGGGCCACACCGGCGACAGCGGAACCCGCCGGAGCCGCGATGGCGGGCTGGAGCGCGGCGGTGGACAAGAGAACCGGCAAGCCCAGGGTCAGTGCCACGGCCCTCCGGAGTCCCCCGCTTCGAAGGAAGCTCTTTCCTGGTGATTTCACGTGTGGTTGAACCTTTCATAAGGAACGGCCCGGCCTAGCTGCCGGGTCATCGGCTGGCGGGCCTGGGAGAAAGAACACATCTCACGGCACCGACGGATACCAGCCGTTTCAAACAGTACAGACTGAGAGCCAAATATGACATAGAGCACACAAAGGAAATCAGGATTTGTCACACATATCGACAGGGCGACAGCAGCGAGGGTGCAGGGTGCAGGGAGCAGGGAGCAGGGACGAATCGTCACGCCCGAGGCGTCAGGAGCCCGGCATAAAACGCGGCCCCGGCACCCTACTGGCGGGGCGTACGGACGACTTCGCTGATCCAGGCCCTCGTCTTCTCATCAAGCGGCCCGGCGACGTTGCTTTCCCGGGCCTTTCGGTCGGCCCTAATTTTCTGCAGGACCATCCGGCCCAGGCCCGCGAAAACAGCGACGGCAACGACGGGCAGGACCATGGATTTCGGCTTCTCAGACATGCGCACATCCTACTGAGGGCACACAGCAGTAGCCAGAGCGGGCGCTGCCACGCCGGCATGAGCGCCCGCCATCATGCGGCGGCTCCCTTCGGGCTGCCGCGCACCGTTCACACTCCCGGCCCGAATGCAGCCGGACGCTCTGCGGCCGGTAGAATAGGCATGCAAGCTCGCGGAGCGCCCTGTCACGCTGTTCTCACCACACAGCGGATCGGCGTGAGACGGCACCACTCCGCTGCGCCCTTACCCAACGCTCACGCACAGGAGTTGCCGGATGCCCCGGATCGTTGTCGACGTCATGCCCAAGCCCGAGATTCTCGACCCGCAGGGGAAGGCTATTGTCGGTGCACTCCCCCGGCTGGGTTTCACCGCCTTTAGTTCTGTCCGGCAAGGCAAGCGCTTTGAACTCACCGTGGATGGCGAGGTGACCGAGGAGATCCTGGCCCAGGCCCGGAACGCCGCCGAGACCCTGCTCTCCAACCCGGTCATCGAGGACGTCGTCAACGTCGAGGTCGTCGAGGCCTGACATGACTGAACTTCCCCTGATCGGTGAGGCGGTCGCCGTCGCCGCCCACCCGCAGCTCGCCGGCGCCAGGATCGGCGTCGTCACCTTCCCGGGAACTCTCGATGACCGGGATGCCGTCCGCGCGGTCCGCCTGTCCGGCGCCACTCCAGTGCCGCTCTGGCACGCGGACACCACCCTGGGTGATGTCGACGCCGTCGTGATTCCCGGCGGATTCTCCTACGGCGACTACCTCCGCGCCGGCGCCATTTCCCGGTTCGCGCCGCTCATGGCCAAGATCATCGACGCCGCCAACTCCGAAGCCAAACTGCCGGTCCTGGGCATCTGCAACGGGTTCCAGATCCTCACGGAGTCGCACCTGCTGCCCGGCTCGATGATCAAGAACGACCATCTGAAGTTCCTGTGCCGCGATCAGGTCCTGCGGGTGGAGAGCAACACCACAGCCTGGACCCTGGACTACGCCGCCGGCCAGGAAATCACCGTGCCGTTGAAGAACCAGGACGGCCAGTACATCGCGGACGAGCACACCCTGGATGCCCTGGAGGCTGAGGGCCGCGTGGTGTTCCGCTACGTTGGCTGGAACCCGAACGGTTCCCGCCGGGGCATTGCCGGTATCTCCAACGCTGCCGGCAACGTTGTCGGCCTTATGCCGCACCCCGAACACGCGGTGGAGACCGGCTTCGGACCCGAAACCGGCTCCGGCACCGAGGGCCTCGGCTTCTTCACCTCAGTCCTGAACAAGATCGTGGGAGACAACAAATGACGGAAACGTCGGCTGGCCGGACGGCCGGCACCGCCGCCGAGACCAAGAAGTTCAACATCGACACCGTTGAGAACGCCGCCACGACCCCGGATGTCGAACTCCCCTGGGCCGAGCTGGGCCTGAAACAGAACGAGTTCGACGAGGTGGTCAAGGTCCTGGGCCGCCGTCCGACCGGCGCCGAGCTCGCGATGTACTCCGTGATGTGGAGCGAGCACTGCTCCTACAAATCATCCAAGAACCACCTGCGCCAGTTCGGCGAAAAGGTCACGGATGAAATGAAAAAGGACATGCTGGTGGGCATCGGCGAAAACGCCGGTGTCACCAACCTGGGCGACGGCTGGGCCGTGACGTTCAAGATCGAGTCCCACAATTCGCCCTCGTTCGTGGAGCCCTACCAGGGTGCCGCGACCGGCATCGGCGGCATTGTCCGGGACATCATCTCCATGGGCGCCCGCCCCGTGGCCGTGATGGATCCGCTGCGCTTCGGCGCTATCGACCACCCGGACACGGCCCGCGTCATGCACGGCGCCGTGGCCGGCATCGGCGGCTACGGAAACTCCCTGGGCCTGCCGAACATCGGCGGCGAAATGGTCTTCGATTCCGTGTACCAGGGCAACCCGCTGGTCAACGCCCTGGCCGTCGGTGTCATGCGGCACGAGGACATCCGCCTCGCCAACGCCTCCGGGAAGGGCAACAAGGTGGTGCTCTTCGGCGCCCGCACCGGCGGCGACGGCATCGGCGGCGCCTCCGTGCTGGCCTCGGAGTCCTTCGACGATACCAAGCCGTCCAAACGCCCCGCGGTCCAGGTGGGCGACCCGTTCGCCGAGAAAGTCCTGATCGAATGCTGCCTGGAGCTGTTCAAGGGCTCCCTCGTTGAGGGCATCCAGGACCTCGGCGCCGCCGGCATTTCCTGCGCCACGTCCGAGCTCGCCTCCAACGGCGACGGCGGCATGGAAGTCGAGCTGACCTCGGTCCTGCTCCGCGACCCGACCCTGACCCCGGGCGAAATCCTGATGTCCGAGTCGCAGGAACGCATGATGGCCGTGGTCACCCCCGAGAATATCGCCGCATTCGAGGCGGTCATGGACAAGTGGGCCGTGGAGTACTCCTGGCTGGGTGAGGTGACAGACACCGGCCGGCTCATCATCACGTGGGAAGGCGAGGTCATTGTCGACGTCGACCCGCGCACCGTGGCCCACGACGGACCGGTCTACGACCGCCCGTACGCCCGCCCCGCGTGGCAGGATGCCGTGCAGGCCGACGCCTTCACCGGGTCGGCGCAGGATACCGGCCGCCCGTCCGCCCCTGCGGACCTGGCCGCCGCCATCGCCGAGCTCGTCGCCTCACCGAATATGTGCAGCAAGTCCTGGATCACCGACCAGTACGACCGCTACGTGGGCGGCAACACCGCCATGGCGTTCCCGGACGATGCCGGTGTGGTGCGGGTGGACGAGGAAACGGGTCTGGGCGTGGCCCTGGCGACCGACGCCAACGGCCGCTACACCTACCTCGACCCCTACCACGGCGCCCAGCTGGCCCTCGCCGAGGCCTATCGCAACGTCGCCACCTCCGGCGCCGTGCCGATGGCCGTCAGCGATTGCCTGAACTTCGGCTCCCCCGAGGACCCGGACGTCATGTGGCAGCTGGCCGAGTCCATCCGCGGCCTGTCAGATGCCTGCATGGTGCTGGGCATTCCGGTCACGGGCGGCAACGTGTCGCTGTACAACCAGACCGGCACCACCCCGATCCACCCCTCCCCCGTGGTGGCTGTACTGGGCAGGTTCGACGACGTCGCGCGCCGCACGCCGTCGGGCTGGAAGGAAGACGGGCAGGCGGTTTACCTGCTCGGCACGACGGCGGCGGAGCTGGATGGTTCGGAATGGTCCAATATGCGCGGGCACCTCGGTGGCCTGCCGCCCAAGGTTGACCTTGCGGCGGAGCGCGCACTGGGCGAAATTCTGATCAACGCTTCCCGCGACGGCATGGTGGACGCCGCGCACGACCTCTCCGAAGGCGGCCTCGCGGCAGCCCTCGTGGAGTCCTCGCTTCGCTATGGCGTGGGCGCCCGCATCGCGCTGCAGGATGTCCTGGACCGGGACGGCGTGGACCTGTTCACCGCGCTGTTCTCCGAGACACAGGGCCGTGCCATCGTGGCGGTGCCCCGCTCCGAGGAGATCCGGTTCAAGGACATGTGCACCGCACGCGGCTTCGCGCACGTCCGGATCGGCGTTGTGGACGCCGAGGGCGGCACCCTGGAAATCAACGGCGTCGACACCATGAGCCTGGATGCACTCCGTGAAGCCCATGAGGCCACCTTGCCGAAGTACTTCGGCTAGCGTTTCCCCTGGCTGCGCGGGGTCAGGCAGCGCCCATAATCCCTACGGGGTGGGCGCTGCGTGGCCCCGCGTAAGTTCTTCCCACGCCACCGCCTGGTCAATCCGGAGCCGCTCCGGCGGCTGGTGGGCGATCAGGACGATGCACCGCGATGCTGCCCAGCCCTCGAGCTCGCCGATGAGTACAGCGGTAGATTCCCCGTCCAGGCCGTTGAATGGTTCGTCGAGGACAAGGGTGTCGAAGTCACCGACGGTGCATTGAATGATCCACAAGCGTCGGCGGTTGCCCGTGGACAGGGTTTCCGCCGGCGCCTCGAGCCACGGTCCCAGCCCGTAGTCAGCGGCACGGGCCAGCGCGCGGCCGGGATCAGCACCACACCAGCGGCTGGCAAAGATCAGGTGGTCCCGGACATTCATCATGGGGTAGAGCGCCGGTTCGGTGCGGCATATCCGCCGTCGTTCATGCGCTTCGGATGCGGCTGCAGCCATCCCGTTCACCAGGACCCGTCCGCTGGTGGTCCGCAAGTAGCCGCTGAGGACCTCCACCAGGGTTGATTTCCCGGAGCCGTTGGGGCCGTGCAGGTGGACAATGCCTGGTTTGTCCAGAATCAACTGGCTGATGTTCACCACTGCAGGACCGCGGCCATAGCCGGCCGCGACGGCGTCCAGTTCTACAAAACGGTAAGATTTCGGTGAGCGCACCAGAGTGCTCCTCCCAGTAGGGCCGCTGCAAAGAACGGCGTAAACCAAACTGCCAGCGCCGGCGCGACGGCCAGCCACACCACCGGGAGGCTGCCGAGGATCAGTGCAGCCATGGCTGTGACCAGGCTTTCCCCTGCTCCCCCGTCAACCGTGCGCGGGGGAGGAAACAGCCGTTCGGCAATGATGCTGCCGGCGCAGGCACCCACCGCAACCACCAGCGGGACTGGTTCGACGCGGCCCAGCAGGAGTGACGCTACGGCCGAAGCCAGCAACCCCAGGAGGACGGTGGGGGCCAACAGGGCCGTGACGTGGACGGTAACGGCAACCCGCAGGGGTGCCCCAAGCTCCAACGCCGCCCGCAGGGTTTTTCCATGGACTTGTCGACCCAGATCACCCAGGGTCGTCTCGGCGCAGGCGAGTCCCAGCAGGGCACCGCCAAAGCCGGCCGCCAACATGATGTGTGCGGCTGCAGCGGGAGGGAGGAAGTCCAGTCCGGACCGTTCGACGGCGCCGCTCAGGCGGCCCGCACCCAGGGCGCACGCGGCGCCGGTTAACGCCCAGCCGAGCCGGTCCTCGACGCGTTTCCGCCAGCTGCGGCGCCGCTGACGCAGCATCAGCCGGAACCAGTACCACCCGGCGGACCGTCCAAGCCGCAGCGACCTGTGCGTTGCGTCCGCGCCGTCGAGCCGGAAGGACCGTGAGCGCAGCCGGCGCATCTCGTTCCCGCAGAGGAGGGCCAGGACAAGTATCAGGATCGCCAGCAGCACGGCCGGCGTGGCGCCGAGGTCCTGGCCAGGCACGTCGGCGGAAGCGGACGGGATGGTCCCGCCTCGAGGCAGCCGGGGAATTATTATCCAGGACACCACCAGGCCGGCGCAGGTTCCGGCCAGCGCAGCACATGCGACGCCTGTGCTGAACCTAGCACCCACATCAACGGAGTTCCCGGCCAGCCGCAGACTGATCAGCAGCGTACCCGTCATCCAGAGCATGGGCTGCAGGATCATGCCGGCCAAGGCGACGGGCAGCCAGTCCGAATGATCCTGGACGGAGACGAGTCCCGCGATCGCGCCTGCCCCCAGCAGCACCCAGAATCCAGCGGCGCCGACAAGCCTGGGAACGACGTACACGGTGTGGACGAGGGCTGCGGGAATATCAAGTGCCCGGAAGTAGGCACGATTGGGATGACCGGACACGGCGTTGCGGTAACGCCCCAGCGCTTCGGCGAAGAACAAACCGAGGCCCGACATAAAAGCCAGCGAAGTCATCAGCGGCAGGAGAAGCGCGGGTGCGGGGACATCCACGGACAGCAGGGCGAAAATCCGGGCAAAGGCGTATCCCGCCGCAGGTACGGCTGCGCACAGGGCCACCACGGCCACGGTCAGGATTCGCCGGAGGCTGGTGAGGCGCCAGGTCAGTCCGAGGGCATTCGCCAGTTCCGCGCAACGGAGATCGATCAACAGCTGGATTCGCGACCACGGTCCTGGCGGCCGGGCCAACGGTTGCGGCCGGAGCGGGGTTGGGCGGGGTTGCTGCGTCGCCTGGACGGATACCGCCGCCCGCGTGCTCATTGAAACCGGCCCGGAGTACTGGGTTTCCGCGACCCTTTTTCTTCCATCGCATTGAAAAGGACGGCAATGGTTCCGATGAAGGCCAGAACCAGACCTACGAGGCACAGGATGCGCACGGGAAAAACGTTGAAACGGTCGTCGAGGAAGACCGCAAGGGATAGCAGCGGGACCACCAGGAACAGCACGCTGCGGACGCGGCCCGGATCGGCCAGGGATCCCAGCATGCCCAGGATGGGCAGTGCCACTGCCCCGAGAGCCAGCACCATCATGAGCGCCGAGGACAGGCCGCCCAGCTCAGTGCGGCCCATGAGGGAGCCGTCAAGAAGGAGCATCGTCAGCATGCCCGCCCCGCACAGGGCAATGACTGCAAGAACGATTCTTACGTGCGTCGTCTTCAAGGTCATGTGTCTCTGCCCGCTTTCTGTTTGCGTTGTCTAGACGATGGAAACGGCCGCACCCAGCGCGACGGCGACTGCACTCACCAGGACTGCCCGGCGAAGCCCAACTTTTGCCAGGGACCGACGGTACAGCAGGAGAACCGCGGCGCAGAGCACCAGCACCGGCAGCGCCTTCACCGCGGTTCCGGGCATGGACCCGCTGAAGAACGACCATAGCTGCAGTGGCACGAGTGTCGCGACCACGATTGCGGTAAACAATCCAATATGTACGCGCCGGCCCAGGTGCCGAGTGCCGCCGAAAAGGTTCTGTTCCAAGACTCCGGCCAGGCCCAAATAGAGGGCCAGGACAATCCCAAAGGCGATGATTCCCAGGAGAAGGGCCACGGAGACCGAGAGCTGCAGCAGCTCCGGCTCCATATCCGCCGGCGCTTCGAGAGGAAGTTTTTCCTGCAGCATGGCCTGGGTCTGCGGAACCCGCAACAGCAGAATGCCCATGAGACCCAGGAATATCAGCCAGCGGACGCCCCGGTGGGTGCCGCGGCGGAGAGCATGCGGCGCCTCGAGACGTGGCGCCTGCGGCAAAACGGACATGACCCTCACCTTTCGAATTGCGTAATGATAAATGCCTCGATGGCGGCGCCACAAAGGATCAGGACCGTCCCGGCCGCGAACAGGAGCAACGACCCTGCGAGCGCAGAGGTGTACGTCGGCCAGGTCCGGGCGCCGGTCCGCCGGCGCCGGAGCGTGGCGACCAGCGGGTACAGTCCCCCGGCCGCGGCGGCCAGGCAACCGAGGAATTCGAAGGGGACGTACCAGGCAACGGAGGTCAGCAACGCCGCGCCCCCGGCAGTAACCACCCCGATTTTGGCGGTGGCCCCGACATACAGCCCGACCAGCGGAAGCGTAATCAGCGTGGCCGAACCCCCGGTGACGGCCCCCACATAGAGCAGGCACGCTGCTCCCATGTTGCGCAGCACGAGCGTGCCGAAGTTCCAGCTTTGGGCGGCAGGGGCGTCGTCGCCGAGGGATTGAAAGGACGGAAGACTGAAATAACCGATGAGCAGCCCCGCCGCGAACAGGACCGCGCTCAAGGTAAGGGACACTGCGAGCACTTTGGCGTCGACCCTGGTGGGGGTGATAGCGCTGCGGACGAGGCTGCTCATGACGGTCGGGCCCTACGCGATCGCGATCGCTTTGCCCTTGCGGAGGATGTACCAGCGAATCGTTGCCACGAGTGCGCCGCCGACTCCAAAGCCAAAGGCAGCTGCCACAAGTGTCAGCGCCAGTCCGCCCACTTGGACGGCGGTGACGATCTGGCTTGCGGCCGCCGTCGAGATGCCAAGAGACCCCGCCACCCATGCGATGGCCACACCGCCAATGACGAGGCCGACCGCCGCGATGGCAGCGGCCAGTGAGACCGTCGTCGCCCGTTTTGCCAAGCTGTTCATGGTTACTTCCTTAGAGTGAGAAGCCCTCATCGAGCCGAGTGATACCGGCGTGTGCCGGTCACCCCACCCTACGAAGCGACGCAGCCGTGGCGCGTCCCCCGAAAGTTCACACTGTGGCGCCCTGCGCGCTACTTTGGTCTATCTCCCAAGGACCGCGCCGGACCCGGGTACCGGCACGTCAAAGTGTGAGCACGCCGAGTTTGAGGGCGCAAACAACGAGCTGAACGCGGTTTTCGACGCCAAACTTGGCCATCAGCCGGCCAGCATGTGCCTTCACCGTGGCCTCGGTGACGAACAGGGCGTTGGCCACATCCCGGTTGCTCAGACCCTGGCCGATCAGGGCAAGAACCTCGGACTCCCGCCCCGTGAGTGGTTCGCGCAGCGGGGCCGCTGCGTGGCAGGTTCTCAGCGGTTCGGCCACCAGCGCCTTGACCAGCGCCGCCGTGACCTGGGGACTGACCACCGTGGCACCGGCATGGGCCTGCTGCACGGCAGCTGCGATCTCTGCCGGCCGGGAGTCTTTGACAAGAAATCCCTGGACTCCGGCCCGGAACGCCGGGACCAGATATTCGTCGGTCGCAAAAGTGGTCACCGCCAGGATCGCCGGGCAATGATCGGATGCCAGGATGCGCGCAGTTGCCTCGGCCCCGTCCATGAGCGGCAATTGCATGTCCATCAGAACGACGTCGGGCCGCAGCCGGGCGGTCATGGACACGGCGGACCTGCCGTCCTCCGCTATTCCGACGCACGCCATGCCTGGCGCGGCATCGATAAACACTTTCAGAGCTTGGCTCATGAGCGCTTGATCTTCGACTACCAAAACACGGATGTCATCCACGATGTCCCCCTCCACCCCTCGACTATAGGCGACGACGAATGTCAACCTTCGTAGCTACCGCGGGCCGGGCGCAATCGAAATACTGTCAGGACCAATGTTTATCCATTCAATGGGGGAAATATCTTGAAGAATGTCCTTGCGCGCACCGCGGCCGTAGTCCTGACGGCCGTGCTCACATCCGCTGCCCTCCCTGCTACGGCTGCCACCACGCTTCCTCCCAACGCCTCCCCAATCGTCCTGAATCCAGCTGTGACGCCCGCAGCGGGCAAGTCCGGGGCGGTCTCCACCGACGGAATCCGGGACGAGTTCGCCAGGCTCCGGTGCCTCTTCTTCCGTTGCTGATCTGCGGGTGACCAGGCCGGCGGATGACCAGGCCGGTGGGTGACCAGGCCGGTTGCACCTCCGGCGACCAGCCGTGCACTGCGGACCGGACCCGTCTCAGCGGCCCGTTCGGTAGGGTGGAGCGCATGAAGACGAGCGCCGCCGACGCGATCCGTTCGGAAGCGCGGCAGTGGCTGCGCAATCCGTCGACGTACAGTTCCCGGCCGTTGTCGCCCTGGTGGCAGGCCGCCGTAGCTGTTCTGGCGATCTGGTCATTAATGACGGACGTACCGGGGCTCCTGACCGAACCGGCGGGCTCCGGCCAGGCTTCAGTGTTGCCTCTCATCAGCCTCGCTTTCCTGGCTCTGGGCCCGCTGCTGGCCACGGTGCGCTGCTGGGCCGGAGCGGCGGTGACCCTTGCCGGCGCGGTGCCGGAACTCGACAACCCCGCCTCGCATGCCCTGCTGTTCCTCAGCCTCGCGGTGCTCATCTGCACCTTCACCGGGACCAAGAGGGTAAGCGGCGGGGTACTCGCACTGGTGCTTCTTTGGATGACGGCCAATGCCGCCCTGGTTCCCTTCGACTATCTGTTCGTCAACATCGCCGTGGCCGTCAGCATCTGCCTGTTATATGGGATTTCCCGGGCGGGGATCCACTCCCGGGAACTGTTCGAGCGCAGCAGCGCGGAACAGGAACAGGCGCGACTCGATCACGCCGAAGCCCTCGCGTCCGGACGCCGGCAGATCACCCGGGACTTGCACGACGTCATCGCCCACGATGTCACTGTCATTGCCCTGCAGGCGGATGCCGCGCTGTCCGGATCTGATCCGTCGTTTCGTCACCAGAGCCTTGAAGCGATCTCCGACGCGGCGCACCGGGCACTGACCGATCTTCGATCGATGATGCGGGTTCTTTCACCAGCCATGGGCGGCGACGGGCCCCCCGCGGAGCCCTCCCTTACCCGCTCCATAGCTGACATCGTGGGGCATCTGCGGCGGCTTGGATATCCCACGGAGGTAGAGGTGACCGGCGATCCTGACACTCTTCCCGCCAGGGTTGTTCTCGGGGTCCGGCCCATCCTGCGCGAATGCAGCACCAACGTCATCGTTCACGCCGCCCCGGGCTCACACGTCCGGTTCACCCTTGAGTCCGGTCCTCAGAGCCTCGTCCTGAACGTGTCCAACGAAGTGTCCGCCAACGGCGGCCCCGCCGGACGGACCCCCCGGGGTGGTTTCGGCCTGGGCTTCATGCGCGAACGCGTGGAACGCCTCGGCGGCCACCTGTCCACCGGCGTGGAGGGCGGGCTGTGGACGGTCCGGGCCACGTTCCCGGTCACCGCCACCGGCGGTGCGCCAGATGCTCCCACCGCGGGCGCAGACAGGACGCCGTCCGGGCGCTCCTGACGTCAGTCGTCGCTGCGGAGCTCCCGCTGCCGGGCACTGAGCAGTTCCACCTCGGGGCGGGCGGCCATGAAGCGCTCAACGGCGGCCAGCACCTCCACCAGGTGGGCGCGGTCAGCCGCGACCAGTCCGACGCCGATCAAGGCGCGCCGGTGCTGGTCGTGGAAGTCTGTCTCGGCGACGGAAACATCGAAGCGCCGCTTCAGTTCCGCCTGCACGGGCCGCACTACGGAGCGCTTCTCCTTCAGGCTGTGGACGTCGCCGAGGAGGAGGTCGAATTCAATCCAGCCAATCCACATCGCGTGCAGTTCCCGGCGGCGTCAGCCGATGGTCAGTTCGCCCATCCGGTCCCAGCCGTCACCGTCGAACTGACGGCTGATGATCCGGGGCGTTTCCGCCAGGGCCTGCGGCATGTCAGCCATGGCCTGCTGAAAGTGTGCGCTGTTGACGTGGTCCCCGGCGGCGTCGTCCTTGAACGCTTCCACCAGGACGAACTCGTTCGGGTCCTCCACGCTGCGGGACCAATCGAACCAGAGATTGCCCGGCTCCTGGCGGGTGGCCCGGGTAAAGTCCTCCACGAGGCCGAGCCAACGCTCGGACCAATCGGGCTTGACCTTGAATTTGACGACGATGAAGATCACGGAAAGCTGCCTTTCGGGGAGGGGGATCGGGGTTTCATTGTTACAGGGAAGTCAGGGGGCCGGGGCGGGCTCCCGTGCCAGTCGTTGCGCAGTCCTAATGTAACGGGACGTGATGTGGTCCCGTGCCAGCTTTGTCAGGGCGCCGCCGGCTGCGTAAAACCAGTTGGACGGCACGCCAAAGGCGGTGATGTGGACCAGGACCCTGCCCTGCCCATCGATCGAAACCTCAAATGCTTCCTCACCCCGGACGGGATGCCCAGGGAGTGTGCCATAGCCGAAACCGGCGGACTGGGGCCCGTCCCCCTGCACCGGGGGGCGGACCCAGACCACCTCGCACGGCGCGTTGATCCGGAACGGCCCGACGCCGAAGCCGCTCACCACGCGCGTGCCGGGGACCACGGCGTCGGATTCTGCCCGAACCCGCAGCCCTGCCCCTTTCTGCAGCTGCCAGCCCAAGATGCCCTCGGCCACCCGCCGGTACGCGGGCATCCCTTCGCCAACGTCAGCGCGAGTGACCACGCTTTGGGCCCCAGCGGGCAACTGGCCATGCTCCGTGGAACCGATCCCCACGTAGTTCAGCTGACCCGCCGCGATCCGGGCGCTCACGCCCGCCCCCCGGTCAGCCGCGCCCAGCCAAGCTGCTCCTGCTGGAGCCGGCTCAGCGACGCCACCACCAGGTCGTAGGAATCCTCAACCATGTCGCGCACCATCGAATCGGGCAGGGCACCATCCAGGCGGACGCCATTCCAGTGTCTTTTGTTCAGATGCCACGCTCCAGCAATTTCCGGGTGCGCCGCGCGCAACTGCTCAGCCAGGGCCGGTTCGCACTTCAGACTTACCGAGAAGTCGGTCTCCTGCAGGGTGGAGAGCGCAAACATCTTCGCCTCGTGCCGGCCGCCGCCGGACACTGCGGCCCGCACCTTGAAGACCGAGGTCTCCGGGCCGAAGGGGAAGTCCTCGAAGGCGCCGGGAAAGCCCAGGCAGATCCGCCGCAGTTCTGCTGCATCCATGCTTCGAGCCTACCGGCCGGCCCGGACATTTTGCAGGGGCCGGTGCCGGGCGTGAAGACTGCCCCGGCAGCGGTTTAGAGACCGAAACGCCTGGCCTCCTGCGCGGGGCAGGCGTTCATGATGACGTCGAGACCGGCTGCTTTTGCCCGCGCCGCCGCGGCTTCGTCAATGACTCCCAGCTGCATCCAGACCGCTTTAGCGCCAACAGCTATCGCCTCATCCACCACGGCCCCCACCCGCCCGGAGTTCACGAAGCAGTCCACGACGTCGACCGGCTGCTTCTCGGCCGGAATGGCGGCCAGAGTGGCGTAGCCGGTCTCCCCATGCACCGCATCGCCCGGCAGGTTCACCGGGATGATCTCCATCCCAAGCCGGTCACGGATGAAAAGGGAGGTGTCGTAGGCGGCCCGCCATTCATTCGTCGACAAACCCACAATGGCCCACCGCGCCCTGGTGCGCATGAGCTTTTCGAGGACTGTCGGATCGTTGACGTGGGCCATGTGCACAGCCTAACCGCACCGGCCGACACGCCGGCAAGTTTGCCGCGGACCAGGCGTGAGCCCTCGAAACCGGACCAGCCGCATGCCCGAACAAGTGACCGGCAACAAGGACAAAGATCCGCGCCGAATCGAATATTACGCCAAAAAACGGTCCATATTTGAGAAAAAGCTCGACATCCGTTTTAGTTGAGAGCGACCATCCCGAGCGGCCGAGAGACCTGGATCGATGAAGCCGCAGCAACCCTGGTCGTTGGAATCCTGCCCTGGACTCCGGCGATAGCAAGGCAAGAGCCGCGGGAACAGCCGGACTGACTACCCGGCTCAAAGGCTCTTTCCGTAGGGTGCTACTGCCAGGACCGATGGAGTGCCACTATGACAACTTTCCTGTCCTCCTCCGCGCCCGAGACGTTACTCGACGGCGCCGGAGCCACCCCCCACACCCCGGCCCTGCCGGTCGCTTTCCGCTCGCTGCGCCGCACCTTCGGCACCGGCGCCGATGCGCACACGGTGCTCCGCGACATTGACTTCGACATCCACGCCGGCGAAGTGCTGGCCATCCTTGGTACCTCCGGCTGCGGCAAATCCACGCTGCTCCGGGCGGCCGCCGGGCTCGACTCCCCCACCACCGGCAGGGTTGATATCGACGGCACACCCGTCCAGGGCATTGACGCGCGTTGCGCCTTCGCCTTCCAGGAACCGCGCCTCCTGCCGTGGCACACCTTGCAGGCCAACATCGCCATCGGCCTGCCTCCCGGTATCAGCGCCCGGGACGGCAAAGCCAAGGTGTCCCGGCTGCTCGAGCTTGTCGGGCTGACGGAGTTCGCCAAGCACCGCCCCCGCGAAATTTCCGGCGGCATGGCCCAGCGTGCCTCGTTGGCCCGCGCCCTGGCGCGCAACCCCGGCGTCCTGCTCCTCGATGAACCGTTCGGTGCGCTCGACGCGCTCACCCGAATCAACATGCAGGACCTCCTGTTGGACATTCACCGCGCCGAACCCACCACGGTGCTGTTGGTAACCCACGACGTCGACGAGGCCCTCCAGCTAGCCGACCGCATCATCATCCTCGGCACGGGAAACAACGGCGTCGCGGGATCACCTTCCGCAGCACCCGGCGCCACCATCGTGCGTACCGTCGCCGTCCCCGGCGGGCGCCCCCGCGACCGCGGGTCCGTGGAACTGGCCCGACTGCGCGCCTCCCTCCTGGCCACCCTCGGCGTCGACGGCCACTAGCCGCAACGCCGGCCGGGATTCCCGCGAAACACCCCTGCCGGGAACCCCGCAGCCGCTCCTGCACTCCTGCACTCCTGCACCACCCTCTTATCTGCCCGCCTGCCCTTCTTTCCGCGTCACTTCGTCTCCCAGAGGATCCCTATGTCATTCGCCCGCAAAACCACCCGCCGTTCCGTGATAGGCGCCGTCGCCGCCTCCGCCGCGCTCGTCCTCACGGGCTGCGTCGCAGGCGAAGGTTCCGGCGGGTCCCCCGCGGCGAACGCCGCCGTCGAGACCGGGACGCTGAACATTGACTTCGCCACGTACAACCCGCTGAGCCTGGTCATCAAGAAGAAGGGCTGGCTTGAGGCGTCCCTCAAGGACCAGGGCGTCACCGTCAACTGGGTCCAGTCCGCCGGGTCCAACAAGGCCAATGAGGCACTGCGCTCCGGCGCGATCGACGTGGGCTCGACGGCGGGATCCGCGGCGCTGCTGGCCCGCGCCAACGGTTCCCCGATCAAGACGATCGATATCTACTCCCAGCCGGAATGGGCGGCCCTCGTGGCGAAGTCCTCCTCGGGCATCACCACCGTGGCTGATCTCAAGGGCAAGTCCGTGGCCGCAACCAAGGGCACCGACCCCTACTTCTTCCTGCTGCAATCCCTCTCGGAGGCCGGGATCTCCGCCAAGGACGTCACGGTGCAGAACCTGCAGCATGCGGACGGCCGGGCCGCGCTGGAAAACGGTTCGGTGGATGCCTGGTCCGGTCTCGACCCGATCATGGCCGGCGCGGAGCAGAAAGGCGCCAAGCTCTTCTACCGGAACCTTTCCTTCAACACCTACGGCTTCCTGAACGCCACGGAATCGTTCCTGAAGAACAAGCCGAAGCAGGCCCAGGCCGTCGTCAACGCCTACGAGAAAGCCCGCGCCTGGGCCGCGGCCAACCCGGACGAGACGGCACAAATCCTCGCCGAGGTCGCTGGCCTCGACCTCGCCGTCGCGAAGACCGTGGTGCTGGAGCGCAGCAACCTGGATGTGGACCCGGCACCGGGAGAAGCCCAGCGCACGGTCTTGGCGAAGATCGGCCCCACGTTCGTGGAGACCGGGGACGTCGCCAGCCAGAAGCAGATCGACGACGCCGTCGCCTCGATTCTTGATGACTCGCTGGTGAAGAAGGCGGACGCGTCCGCCATCAAGGATTCCTGATGAGCCACATCGGAAATCCCGCCCTCACCGGCACCACTGTTGCGGACGGGCGCGCTGCAGCCGTCCCCGCAACTCCGGCAGACGCCGCCCGGCCGGACTCCCCCGCTACGGTGGGAGGTGGCTCCCCGGCGAACGGATGGTCCCCCGCCGGGATCCTGGCCAACGGCTGGGCACGTCTGCTCCTTGGATTGATTATTCCCGCTGCGATGCTGGCCGCCTGGCAGCTCTCCACGGCGGCCGGGGTGTTCAGCGTCGTCCAGCTCCCGGCGCCGGCGATGGTTCTGGAGGCCGGACTTGACCTGCTCCAGCGCGGGCAGCTCGGCCAGCACATCGCGATCTCCACCCAGCGCGTGCTGATCGGCTTCGCTGCCGGCGCTGCCCTGGGACTGGTGTTCGGATCGCTGGTGGGACTGTCGAAATTTGCGGATGCCCTCCTCGCCCCGACCATCGGCGCCCTCCGCGCCGTCCCGTCGCTCGCGTGGGTACCGCTGCTCATCCTCTGGATGAAGATTGGCGAGGATTCCAAGATCACGCTGATCCTGATCGGCGCCTTCTTCCCCGTGTTCACCACCGTCTCCCTGGCGTTGCGGCACGTGGACCGGAACCTGGTGGAAGCGGCGCGTGCGTTTGGGCTCAAGGGTGTGAAGCTGCTGACCACGGTCCAGCTTCCGGCCGTGGTTCCGGCCGTCTTCTCCGGGCTCCGGCTGGCGCTGGCCCAGGCCTGGCTGTTCCTGGTGGCCGCGGAACTCATCGCCTCCTCCATGGGACTCGGCTTCCTGCTCACGGATTCCCAAAACAACGGACGCACGGACCGGCTCCTGCTCGCGATCGTGCTGCTGGCTGTGATTGGCAAGACCACCGATGCCCTGCTGGGCCTCGCCGAGAAATGGGCGGTGAAACGGTGGGCGTAACCACTGAAACGGCCCCGGCCAATCTCCCGGTCACTGAGGCCGGGCGCATCGCCTTCTGGGAAGCTGCGGCTCTCCGGCTCGACTGGGCAGACTCCCCGGGGCAGGACAAGCCGTGGCACACCACGCACCGCCGCGTCCCGGCCGACGTCGACGCCGGGATCGGCCCGGACATCACCTGGTTCGAGGGCGGCAGGCTCAACGTCGCGTACAACTGCGTCGACCGCCATGTAGCGGCGGGACGCGGGGACAGGGTGGCCCTGCACTTCGAGGGCGAGCCCGGTGACCGCCGGAGCATCACCTACGCGGACCTGCAGCGTGAGGTCTCCCGGGCGGCCAACGCCCTCCTGGGCCTCGGCGTCACCCAAGGCGACCGGGTGGTCATCTACCTTCCGGTGATTCCGGAAACGGTGATCGTCACCCTGGCCGTGGCCCGGATTGGTGCCATCCACTCCCTCGTCTTCGGCGGCTTCTCTGCGGAGGCGCTTAAGTTCCGGGTGGAGGATACGGGCGCCAAGCTGCTCGTCACCACCGACGGCCAGTTCCGCCGCGGCGTTGCCGTGCCGGTCAAGGACAACGCGGACGCGGCCGTCGCCGGGAACAACGCAATCGAGCATGTCCTGGTGGTCAACCGCACCACCGCACGGGAAAACATGGACACCGTCCCGATGACCGCGGGCCGCGACGTATGGTGGCATGACGCCGTCGGGCAGGCCTCGGACGTCCACGCGCCGGAAGCGTTCGACGCCGAGACCCCGCTGTTCATCATGTACACCTCCGGCACCACGGGAAAGCCAAAGGGCCTGGTCCACACCTCCGGCGGCTACCTCACGCAGGCGTCCTGGAGCTTCGAGCACCTCTTCAGCAACCCGGACCCGGCCCTCCGCGACCAGGATGTCCACTGGTGCACGGCGGACCTCGCCTGGGTCACCGCCCACACCTACGAGCTGTACGGCCCGCTCTCCAACGGCGCCACCCAGGTGATCTTCGAGGGCACCCCCAACACCCCGCACCCTGGCCGGCACTTCGAAATCATCGAACGCTACGGCGTCACCCAGTACTACACCGCGCCCACTCTGGTCCGCTCGCTGATGGGCTGGTTCCCGGACGGCATCCCGGACAGCTACGACCTGTCCTCCATCCGCCTGCTCGGCACCGTGGGTGAGGCCGTCAACCCGGAGGCATGGCACTGGTTCCGGAAGCACCTCGGGGCCGGCACCGTGCCCGTGGTGGACACCTGGTGGCAGTCCGAGACCGGCGCCACCATCCTCTCCCCCGCGCCGACGAACACCGAGTTCAAGCCCGGCTGCGCGGCCCGGCCGCTGCCCGGCGTCAGCGCCCGGATCGTGGACGACGCCGGCAATACCGTCCCGCCCGGCGTCCAGGGCTTTCTCGTGGTGGACGCGGCCGGTCCCGCCATCGCCCGGACCGTGTGGGGCAACCCGCAACGCTATTTCGACTCCTACTGGCGGCAATACGCGGAACGGGGCTGGTTCCTCGCCGGCGACGGCGCAAAGTACGACGCCGACGGCGACATCTGGATTCTCGGGCGGGTGGATGACACCCTCAACGTCTCCGGGCACCTGCTCTCCACGATCGAGATTGAATCGGCTCTCGTCTCGCACCCGGACGTGGTGGAGGCCGGCGTCTGCCCTGTCGCGGACCCGAAGACCGGCCACGCGATCGTCGCGTTCGTCGTCCCCACCCGCCCCCTCCCCTCGCAAGTCCCCACCGGCGTGGCCCCACGGGCAGGGAACCCTGCGGGCGTGGGCCCAAACTCGCTGGCCGAGGAACTCCGCAACCACGTCGCCAAGGCGATCGGCCCGATCGCGAAGCCGCGCGACGTCGTCGTCGTTCCTGATGTCCCGAAGACCCGCAGCGGCAAGATCATGCGCCGGCTGCTGACCCAGCTGTTCGAAGGAACCACGCTTGGGGACACCACCTCGCTGCAGAACGAACCGTCGATCGCCGGCATCCAGACCGTCCTGCGTGAGCGCAGTGACACACCCGATACACCCCGGAAGTAAGGAACTCCTATGACAGACATCAGCAACGTCGCCCGTCTTTCCGAACCGCTCAAGTTCGCCTACTGGGTCCCGAATGTCTCCGGCGGCCTGGTGGTCTCCACCATCGAACAGCGCACCGGTTGGGACTTCGACTACAACAAGAAACTGGCGCGGATCGCGGAGAACTCCGGCTTCGAGTACGCCTTGACCCAGACCCGGTACGCCGCCTCCTACGGCGCCGACAAGCAGCACGAGGCCACCTCGTTCAGCCTCGCGCTGCTCGCCGCCACGGAGCGGCTCAAGGTGATCTCCGCCGTCCACCCGGGCATGTGGCACCCCGGTGTGCTGGCGAAATTCATCATCACCGCGGACCACATTTCCAACGGCCGCGCCGCCGTGAACATCGTCTCCGGCTGGCTCAAAGCAGAATTCGAGAACTTCGGCCTCGAGTGGCTCGAGCACGACGAACGCTACGTCCGCACCGAGGAGTTCATTCGGGTCCTCCGCGGGCTGTGGACCGAGCAGGACTACAGCCAGGCCGGCAAGTACTACAACATCGCCGATTTCACCCTGCAGCCGGCACCGGTGGACGTGCCGGGCCGGGCGCACCCGGAAATCTTCTTCGGCGGCAACTCCACCGCCGCGCAGGCCACCGCCGGCCGGGTGGCGGACTGGTACTTCTCCAACGGCAAGGACCTGGAGGGTTTCAAGGAGAACATCGCCGGCGTTGTCGCCGCTGCCGCAGAGACCAGGCGCGGCACCGAAAGCGCCCTCGCTGCCCCTTTATCCGCTCCGAGGTTTGGCCTGAACGGCTTCGTGATCGCCCGCGATTCCGAAAAGGAAGCCCGCGACACCCTCCGCGAGATCGTCGCGAAGGCGCACAAGCCCGCCGTCGAGGGGTTCCGCGCCGCGGTCCAGGAAGCCGGGGCGTCCACGAAGGACGGCAAGGGCATGTGGGCCGACTCAAGCTTCGAGGATCTGATCCAGTACAACGACGGGTTTAAAACCCAGCTGATCGGCACGCCGGAGCAAATCGCCGAACGGATCGTGGAGTATAAGAAAATCGGCGTGAACCTGTTCCTCACCGCCTACCTGCATTTCCAGGAGGAGGTCGCGGCGTTCGGCCAGGACGTTTTGCCGATCGTCCGCGAACTCGAAGCCGGTCTGGCCCGCAAGCACGGCACGGAACTGGACCTGTCCGGGATTCCGGCCACGACGATTAAGGTGGACGCATAATGGCTGACCGTAAGTTCGGGTTCCGTACCCGCGCCCTGCACGCCGGCGGCACCCCCGACGCCGAGCACGGCGCCCGGGCCGTGCCGATCTACCAGAGCACGTCTTTCGTGTTCAAGGACACCCAGGACGCCGCCAACCTCTTTGCGCTGCAGAAGTACGGCAACATTTACTCCCGGATCGGCAACCCCACGGTGGCCGCGTTCGAGGAGCGCATCGCGTCCCTGGAGGGCGGCATCGGTGCGGTGGCGACGTCCTCGGGGATGGCCGCGGAGTTCATCACTTTCGCTGCGCTCACCCAGGCCGGCGACCACATCGTGGCAGCCTCCCAGCTGTACGGTGGCACGGTCACCCAGCTGGATGTCACACTGCGCCGCTTCGGCGTCGACACCACGTTCGTCCCCGGCACCGATCCGGCGGACTACGCCGCAGCCATCCGGGAGAACACCAAGGCGATCTTCGTCGAGGTGGTGGCCAACCCCTCCTCCGAAGTCCAGGACCTCGAGGGGCTGGCCAAGGCAGCGCACGACGCCGGCATACCGCTCGTCGTCGACGCCACCTTGAGCACGCCGTACCTGGTGCGGCCGATCGAACACGGCGCGGACATCGTCATCCATTCCGCCACCAAGTTCCTTGGCGGCCACGGCACCACCCTCGGCGGCGTCATCGTCGAAAGCGGCCGCTTCAACTGGGGCAACGGGAAGTTCCCGACGATGACCGAGCCGGTGGCCTCCTACGGCAACGTCTCCTGGTGGGGCAACTTCGGCGAGTACGGCTTCCTCACGAAGCTCCGCTGCGAGCAGCTGCGCGACATCGGACCGGCGCTGTCGCCGATGTCCGCGTTCCAGCTCCTGCAGGGCGTGGAGACCCTTCCGCAGCGCCTGGACGAACACCTGAAGAACGCCCAGGCCGTCGCGGAGTGGCTCGAAGCGGACGAACGCGTGGCCTACGTGAACTACTCGGGCCTGCCCTCGCACCCGCACTTCGAGCGGGCCCGGAAATACCTTCCGCTCGGACCGGGCTCGGTCTTCTCCTTCGGCGTGAACGGCGGCCGCGCGGCGGGGCAGAGGTTCATCGAGTCCCTGCAGTTGGCCTCACACCTGGCCAACGTCGGCGATTCCCGGACCCTCGTCATCCATCCCGGGTCCACCACCCACCAGCAGCTCAGCCCGGAACAGCTCGAGTCGGCCGGCATCCCGGAGGACCTGGTCCGGATCTCCATCGGGCTGGAAGACCTCGAGGACATCCTCTGGGACATTGACCAGGCCCTGGACACTGCAACGGTGGCAGCCCCTGATGCACCCGCCCGCGGCGCAGACACACCAGAGGCTGACGCCTGCACGATCGGAGTAAACGCGTGAGCACCGAAGACGAACGTACCTGGACCGGGCCGTCCGCCCCGGAGCGGCTGGCCCTGCTGCGGCAGGCAACGTCGATCGCGATCGTGGGCGCCTCGGACAAACCGTCCCGGGCGAGCTACTTCGTTGCCACCTACCTGCAGTCCTCCACGCGCTACACGGTGTATTTCGTAAATCCGGTGGTGAAGGAAATCCTGGGCCAGCGAACGTACGCCTCGCTCGCGGACCTGCCGGAAAGCCCGGACATCGTGGACGTGTTCCGCAAGCACGATGACCTGCCGGGGGTCCTGGACGAGGCCGTCGCCGCCGGCGCCAAAACGCTTTGGCTGCAGCTGGGCTCGTGGCACGAGGATGTGGCGAAGGAAGCCGAGGCGGCCGGGCTCGACGTCGTGATGGACCGTTGCGTGAAAATTGAGCATGCCCGGTTCCACGGCGGACTGCATCTGGCCGGCTTCGACACCGGCGTTATTTCGTCCAAACGGCAGGTCCTGGCCTAACGGCGCGCGCCGGGCCACCGCACTCGCGGCACACGGCCACACGACGGCGGCGGGCCACCTTTTCAGGTGACCCGCCGCCGTCGTGCGTCAGCTTGAGCGGTCAGTCGTTGATCAAATCGTTGATCACGATGGTCTGGTCGCGGTCAGGACCGACGCCGATCGCCGAGAAGCGCGTGCCGGAGAGCTTTTCCAGGGCCAGCACGTAGTTTTTGGCGTTCTCCGGAAGGTCCTCCAGGGTGCGGGCGCCGGTGATGTCCTCTGTCCAGCCCTCGAAGTACTCGAAAATCGGCTTGGCGTGGTGGAAATCGGTCTGCGTCATCGGCATTTCCTCGTGCCGGACGCCATCGACGTCGTAGGCCACGCAGACCGGGATCTGTTCGATGCCGGTGAGGACGTCGAGTTTGGTGACGAAGTAGTCAGTGAAGCCGTTAACGCGCGAGGCGTGGCGCGCCAGCACGGCGTCGTACCAGCCGCAGCGGCGCGGCCGGCCGGTGTTGACACCAAACTCACCGCCCGTCTTCTGCAGGTACATGCCCATCTCATCGAACAGTTCGGTGGGGAACGGACCGGCGCCCACGCGGGTGGTGTACGCCTTAATGATGCCGATGGAACGCGAGATCCGGGTGGGGCCGATGCCCGAGCCCACGGAGGCGCCGCCGGCCGTCGGGTTCGAGGAGGTCACAAACGGGTAGGTGCCGTGGTCGACGTCCAGGAACGTGGCCTGGCCGCCCTCCATGAGGACCACCTTGCCCTCGTCCAGGGCGGTGTTCAGCACATAGGTGCTGTCAATGACCAGCGGGCGCAGACGCTCGGCGAAGGACAGGAAGTACTCCACGATCTCGTCCACCTCAATGTCGCGGCGGTTGTAGACCTTGACCAAAAGTTCATTCTTCTGGCGCAGCGAGCCTTCGACCTTCTGGCGCAGAATGGAGGCGTCAAAGACGTCCTGGACGCGGATGCCGAGGCGGGCCACCTTGTCCATGTAGGCCGGTCCGATGCCCCGGCCCGTAGTGCCGATGGCGCGGCTGCCCAGGAAACGCTCGGTGACCTTGTCCAGCACCTGGTGGTACGGCGCCACGAGGTGGGCGTTGGCGGAGATACGCAGCTTGGAGGTGTCGGCGCCGCGGGCTTCAAGGCCGTCGACTTCCTGGAACAGCGCTTCAAGGTTCACCACGCAGCCGTTGCCGATAATCGGGACAGCGTTGGGGCTCAGGATGCCGGCCGGAAGGAGCTTGAGCTCGTACTTCTCACCGCCTACGACGACGGTGTGGCCGGCATTGTTGCCGCCGTTGGGCTTGACGACGTAGTCGACTCGGCCACCAAGCAGGTCAGTGGCCTTGCCTTTGCCTTCGTCGCCCCATTGGGCTCCGACGATCACGATTGCTGGCATGGGATCCTCCCCCATTCGTTCGGGCCAGACCGCAGGTGTCCCGCAGCTTAGCGCCGTTCATGAGAATGCCCCGAATCTATCGCTGTGCTCTTTCGATCAACGCCAGTTTCCGGGGCTCTTACCACCCAAGTTTAGCCGATGGCGGTGACAGCAGCCCATTTGCCCAGCCACTGGACTTCCGCCGGGCCGCCGGCCTCCTCCGCTGCACCGGCCCGGTGTCCAGCTTGCGGAACTTCGCGCGACAGGCTTGCGCGGGGCGGCCGGTTCGAATTAGGTGGGAGGTGACCATCCCGAGCGGCCGAGGGACCTGGACCATTGACGCCGCAGCAACCCTGCCCGCGCACACCACTGTGACGGCAAAGGTGCTACCGCCAGGACCGATGGAAAGGAAGCGCTCCCATGCCGCAGAACACCGATCATATCCGCGCCACCCATGCAGGCTCGTTGCCCCGCACGCCCGAGCTCATTGCCGCGAACGAGGCCAAAGAGTCAGACGGCATCACTCCCGAGTTCCTGGACCTGCTGGAAGCCTCCGTGGTGGACATTGTGCAGCGCCAAAAGGATCTCGGCATCGACATCCCCAACGACGGCGAATACGGGCACACCATGTCCAGCGCGGTGGATTACGGTGCGTGGTGGAATTACTCCTTCAGCCGGCTGGGCGGCCTGGAACCGACGGATGTGGACCGCTGGGCGGACGCCGCCGTGCACCGCTCCAGCCCCGGCCACATCGTGCTGACCTCCTTCCCGGACCGGCGCGACCGGCAAAAATTCAACGATGCCTACAACGATCCGTCCTCCGGGATCCTGGCGCACCGCCGGTCCGTCACGCAGCCGAAGATCGCCGGCCCGCTGAGCTACACCGGCCAGGCCCTGGTGGGCTCGGACATCGCCAACCTCAAGACCGGCCTGGCCGCAGCCGGGCTGTCCGAGGGCTTCGTCGCCTCCCTCTCCCCCGGCTCCTGCGCCCGCGTCGCCAATGAGTATTACACCTCCGATGAGGAACTTCTCTACGCCTGCGCCGACGCCATGCGCGAGGAGTACAAGGCCATCATCGATGCCGGGCTCACAGTCCAGCTCGATGACCCGTCGCTGGCCGAAAGCTGGGACCAGATCAACCCGGAACCGGGCCTGGCCGACTATCTGAAGTTCATCCAGCTCAGGGTTGAGGCCACCAACTGGGCACTGCGCGATCTTCCCCAGGACCAGATCCGCCTGCACGTGTGCTGGGGCTCCTGGCACGGACCGCACACCACCGACATTGCCTTCGCCGACATCATCGGCTCCGTCATGCAGGTCAACGCGGGGGCTTACTCCTTCGAGGCCGCCAACGTCCGCCACGAACACGAATGGCGGGTCTGGGAGGACACCAAACTGCCCGACGGAAAAGTCATTATTCCTGGCGTCGTTTCCCACGCCACCAACGTCGTCGAGCACCCGGACCTGGTGGCTGACCGGATCGTCCGTTTCGCCGAATTGGTGGGCCGGGAAAATGTGATTGCCTCCACAGACTGCGGTCTCGGCGGCCGCGTGCATCCGCAAATCGCCTTTGCCAAGCTGGAATCCCTGGGCGAGGGGGCCCGCCGGGCCACCACCCGGCTCTGGTAGCCGGCCCCGCGGCCGGTCCGTCATTTCGCAGGGCTTGATAGACTAATAAGGATCGACCAGGAATCGGTCCACACCACATTTTCAAACCACACCGTAATTGGCGTGCCCGCGTACGGTCTGGGAGCTTCACCAAACCTGCAGGAGACTCAGCAATATATGACAGCCTTGGCCACTGAAAATTCCCGCGAGCAGCTTTTGAGCCGCCGCTACGAACCTAGCGTCGCAGCCGTAAACGAGCTGTGCGACACGCTGCAGGCCACCAAAGCTGGCATGAACGTCTCCTACGTGGACCCGATCCACGACGTCGACGAGTGCCGCATCATCAGCCTCTTCTCCAACATCGGAACCGAGGACGAGTCGGGTTTCATCACGGCCGGCGACGAGGAAGCGGCCACCCGCCTGCTGGGCGTCCACTGGAAGCTGGGCCTGCGTCCTGAGTATGTGATGCCGTGGAACGTTCACCCCTGGTACGTCCCGGGCGAGCCGAACGGCAAGTTCACGCCGGACCAGATCTCCGCCGGTCTGAAGCCGCTGCTGAAATTCCTTGCCGTGGTGCCCCGCGCCTCGGTGATCGTGGCCCACGGCACCGAAGCCAACCGCCTCGCGAACCTGCTCCTGAAGACCGAGGTGCCGATGATCTGGCGCCGTGGCCTCAAGACGTACAAGGTCCGCTCGCTCAGCGGCCGTGCCTTCGCCGGCACACCTGCCCGGCAGGAGCAGTACCTTGAGGAAATGGGCACCGTCTACGCCGACGCCATGGCCCGCACAGGACTGGCGAAGACCAGCTGATCCCACCCGCAACGAATGACGGCGGGCGCCCACCTTCTGGTGGACGCCCGCCGTCATTCGTTTAACTGCAACACAGGGTGCTGTGCGGTTAGCGCTTTTCGACTTCGATCGCTGCCTTGGCGGTGGGATCGGAGTCCTTGAGGAATTTCTCGATCCGCTCCGGTTCCTCGGCCTCGCCGATCGCGGCGGAGGCGCGGCCCAGCGAGTACAGGGCGCGCAGGAAACCGCGGTTCGGTTCGTGGTCCCAGGGGATGGGCCCGACGCCGCGCCAGCCGTTGCGGCGCAGCGAATCCAGTCCCCGGTGGTAGCCCACGCGGGAATAGGCGTAGGAGTCGATGGTCCGGCCTTCACTCCACGCTTCCTCAGCCAGCACGGCCCAGAGCAGCGAGGACGTCGGGTGCTTTTCCACCAGGTCCAGGGCTTCCTGGCCGGCGTCCAGCGCCGCGTAGACTTCGGTTTCGGCGGGCAGGTGCGTCGGCTCCGGACCCATCAGGTTCCGGCGGAATTCATCCGACATGCCTAGAACGTCTTGCCGGTGGAGCCGAGCTGCTGGGCAGCCTCCACGACGCGGGCAGCCAGGCCGGCCTCGGCGGAGGCGCCCCAGACGCGCGGATCGTACAGCTTCTTGTTGCCCACCTCACCGTCGACCTTCAGCACGCCGTCGTAGTTGCGCAGCATGTGGTCCGCGACCGGGCGCGTGAAGGCGTACTGGGTGTCGGTGTCGATGTTCATCTTGATGACACCGTAGGAAACGGCGTCCGCGATTTCCTTCTCGGACGAGCCGGATCCGCCGTGGAAGACGAGGTCGAACGGGTTCGGTTTGCCGATCTTGGCGCCCACCTGCTCCTGGATATCCTTGAGGATTTCCGGGCGCAGCTTCACGCCGCCGGGCTTGTACACGCCGTGCACGTTGCCGAAGGTCAGCGCCGTGATGTAGCGGCCGTTCTCGCCGGCACCGAGGGCGTCGATCGTGGCGAGGGCGTCCTCGACGGTGGTGTAGAGCTTGTCATTGATGGCGTTCTCGACGCCGTCTTCCTCGCCGCCGACGGTGCCGATCTCGACCTCGAGGATCATCTTCGCGGCAGCGGTGCGCTCAAGCAGCTCGCGGGCAATCCGCAGGTTTTCCTGCAGGGTCTCAGCGGAGCCGTCCCACATGTGCGAGTTGAAGAGCGGGTTGCGCCCGGCTTTGACCTCGGCCTCCGACGCGGCCAGCAACGGCAGGACGAAACCTTCCAGCTTGTCCTTGGGGCAATGGTCCGTGTGCAGGGCGATGTTGACGCCGTAGTTCTTGGCCACTTCGCGGGCAAACGCGGCGAAGCCCAGGGAACCGGCCACCATGTCCTTGGTGGAGGCGCCTGACCAGTAAGCGGCGCCGCCGGTGGAGACCTGGACGATGCCGTCGGACTCGGCCTCGGCGAAGCCGCGGAGGGCTGCATTCAGGGTCTGGGAGGAGGTGACGTTGACGGCTGGAAAGGCAAAGCCGCCCGTCTTAGCGCGGTCGATCATCTCGGAGTAGATCTCTGGGGTTGCAATGGGCATGCTGACTCCTAAAGTGAATTTCGTCTGCGGGCTGGTGACCCTGGAGTGAACCTCGTCGGCTACGGTCCATCCTAGTCATGACTGCGCCGGTGGCAGTGTTTCCGGTCACCCGGGCCTGTAATACTTGCCTGCCCCGGGCGCGGACCCCGGCAGGGGGGTGCCTTAGCCCGGGAGCTGGCCGAAGACGTGCCGTCGGATCCAGGCGTGCATCGCGATGGCCGCGGCCGAGGCGGCGTTGATGGAGCGGGTGGACCCGAACTGCTCGATCGACAGGGTGTCCGCCGCCGCCTCATGGACTTCGGGGGACAGCCCGGGACCCTCCTGCCCGAATACCAGTACGCAGTCCCTGGGCAGTTCGTAGGTTTCCAGCGGAACGGAGTCCGGGAAGATGTCGATCCCGATGATCGCGAGGCCCTCCCCCTGCGCCCACGCCACGAAGTCCGCAACGGTGGGGTGGTGGCGGACGTGCTGGTACCGGTCAGTGACCATGGCCCCGCGGCGGTTCCACCGGCGCCGGCCAATGATGTGCACTTCCTTGGCCAGGAACGCGTTGGCGGTGCGAACGACGGTGCCGATGTTCATGTCGTGCTGCCAGTTTTCGATCGCGATATGGAAATTGTGCCGTTTGGCGTCCAGGTCCGCCACGATCGACTCGTGTTTCCAGTAGCGGTATTTGTCCACCACGTTGCGGCGGTCGCCGTCCGCGAGCAGGTCCGGGTCCCAGTGATCGCCCTCCGGCAGTTCACCGTCCCAGGGCCCGACGCCGACCTCCGCCCTGGGCGCTTCCCCCTCCTCAGCTCCGTGCGCGTTTGCGGGACGGGTTTCGCTGGGTATCTCGGGTTCAGTCACGACTCAACATTAGACTGGGACCCAGGTAGCGGCACACTTACGGCGGAGGACACCATGGATGAGCAGCGCGATGACCAGCAGAGCGATTCGGCGGACGGACCGGCGGCGGCGTCGATGTACCGCAGCGGCCAGGACATAGAGTGCTGGCTCACCGACATGGACGGTGTGCTCGTGCATGAGAACCAGCCCATTCCAGGCGCCGCGGAACTCATCCAGCGCTGGGTGGACACGTCCCGGCGTTTCCTCGTCCTGACAAACAACTCAATCTATACGCCCCGGGACCTGGCCGCCCGGCTGAAAAGTTCGGGCCTGGAGATCCCTGAGGAGAACATCTGGACCTCGGCCCTGGCCACGGCGCAGTTCCTCAAGGATCAGGTGCGCGGCTCGGATTCGGGCAACCGCGCCTACACGATCGGCGAGGCGGGCCTCACGACGGCGCTGCACGAGGCAGGCTTCATCCTCACCGACCAGGACCCGGACTTTGTGGTGCTCGGCGAGACCCGCACCTACTCCTTTGAAGCCATCACCATGGCCATCCGGCTCATTCTGGGCGGGGCGCGGTTCATCGCCACCAACCCGGACGCCACCGGACCTTCCAAGGACGGTCCCATGCCCGCCACCGGTGCCATCGCGGCGCTCATCACCAAAGCGACCGGCCGGGAACCCTACATTGTGGGGAAACCGAACCCGATGATGTTCCGCTCGGCGATGAACCAGATCGACGCGCACTCGGAAACCACTGCCATGATCGGTGACCGGATGGACACGGACATCATCGCGGGCATGGAGGCGGGGCTGCACACGGTGCTGGTGCTCAGCGGCATCACGCACCGGGACGACATCGCCGCCTACCCGTTCCGGCCCAACCAGATCCTGAACTCCGTGGCGGATTTGAAGAACCAGATCTAAGCCCGGGGGTTAAAAGGCGGTCTTTCTTCCTCCACCGGAAGGAAGCGGAAAAAGAGTGGCCTCCAACTGCTCGATGATGGGCCGGTACACGGACGGATTCCAGCCCGGACTGGCGTGCGCGGGCCGGGCACCGTCGGTCCTCAAGTCATCCGAGACAATGTTGTCTTTGAATATCAGGGACCAGGAGTCGCGGGCGGTCTCGTAGTCCACGGTCTTGTCCTGCGGGTTGCCGACAAAGACCATGCGGGTCCCGCCGAGCTTTCCTGCAAAGCGCGTCGCGTCAAAATGGTAGATATAGGCAGACTCGGACTGGATCAGGACACTCGACGGCGCAATGGGTGAGAGCTGTTCCATGGTCTGGTCCAGGATCTGTCCCCAGCTGCGCTCATCCTTGTGCAGCATCCGCTCGCCGAGTTCGTAGCCGCCCCGCAGCACCGTGGGGAATCGGAAGCCGCGCTCGTAAAGGAACACCACCCCCTCAAACCAGCTCTGGTCCAGCACGTCGTACTTGCTGCACGGGCTGGAATCCAGAAGGATAAACGCCACCTCAATGCCGTGGAGCTCCCGAAGCCGGGCCGCTACCTGGGTAGCCACCATTCCGCCGAAGCTGTGGCCGTAGAAGTAGAACGTGGTCAGCTGATGGGCCCGCGCGTGTTCGACCACGGCGATCACGATCTCGTCAATGTCGAGGCCCACGTTGGAGTAGCCGACGGCGGCAAGCTGGCCGCGCTTGTTCAAAGCGCCCCGCAGCGCATTCAGGATCCAGCGGGCTTCCTCCCAGCTCGTCTTGTAACCCGGAAAGAGGAACCAGCTGGCGTGCGGGAAGTACTTCTCCGCGGTTTCATCCGGCACGGTCAGGACCTTGTGGACGCGGCGTTCGGCCTGCACGCGCCGGGTGAACAGCATGTCCGCTGCCAGAACGGAGGCGGCAGCCGTTCCGGTCAGGAAGCTTCGCCGGGAATACCTTTTCAGCCCGGCGGCATGGCGAAGCACGCGGGCGGCATCGCCGTCACCGCCGGTGTCGCCAACTTCCGCTTTCCGCAGCACATACCTACCGTAGCCACCCCGGAAAGGGATTCAGAATCGGCGCTGATAACAGCTCGGCCACAGTCCTGCGGTGGGACCTGCCTAGACCGGGTCAGGCTCGCTGCGAGCCTCGGAATGGCTGCTAGCACGGACAATTCCGGGCTGGGCTGCCGCGGAAACGGCTTCGCGGCTGACCGTTCCGGGGACGACCTTGCGGCGGCCGATTTCGAGGCCAATCTCGTCGTAGGTGGCCAGGAGCTGCGAGCGGGCCATGTCAGCCGGGTTGTCCATCAACCCGAACACCGAATCACTCGCGGCGAGCAGTTCATCATCGGAGTAGACGTGCAGCGGCCGGGTGCCCGAGGCGTCCATGGACGCCGTTGCGTCCGCTGGGAGCTCGAAGGACGGCACCACAGCGGCAACGTTCTCGGCAGGGGTGTTCAACTCAAGGGAGACGCCGGCTGAGCTGCGCAGAACGCCGGCCGTCTCGACCAGCGTCGCAGCGCTGTCGATGGCATTGAGGTCGTTGCGAAGCCCGGACAAGGCCGAGGACTCCACGAAGGCTGCGCGGCTGAGGTTCACCCGGATGTGAGATGTGATTCCCATGCCGCGGATGCGCTGGATCTGCTGCATCAGGGCAGGGCGGGAGGCCTGCGTAAGGCTCCCGCGGACATCGATCCGTAGGACATCGGAGGCGATGTCAAGCTGGGCGTTGGCGTTAAGGGAGGTGTCCATAGGTACTCCAAAAAAGGGGTGTCTATGGCCGACGGCTCAACCGTTCCCAGATTATCGGCAGGCGGAGGTCCGCACAAATCATTACGGGATGCCTCAGCCGGCTTCCCGTTGGCCCGGCTCCTCAAAGTGGGTCCGGGAGGCGGCGCCGCCCACGGACTGGACCAGCGAAGTGGCGATGACACGCAATTTGACGTTGCCGTTGCTGGAGGCGTCCGTGAGAATCCGGACAGCCGTCTCCTGGTCGCACCGGTTCTGCGCCATGACAATCCCGACGGCCATGTCAATAACGGTCCGGGATTCGAGGGTGGCCCGGAGGTTGGTGGCACTGTCCGTGTGCAGGGAGAAGCGGACCGCGAGCCGCAATGCAGCCGAAATCTGGCGGGTGTAGCCGCGCGCCCGCGCGGCGACATCGCCGTCGAACTTGTTCGGCACGTCGGAGTAAAGGTTCAGCGCAGCCTGGGCCTCGCCCTGCAGGTGGAACGGCACGGAAAGCACGGAACGCAGGCCGTGCGCGGCGACGGCACTGGCGTAGGCGGGACCCCAGCGGTCCTCGGAAAAGAGGTCCGGAACGTAAACCTCGCGTTCCTCCTGCGCCGCGGTCAGGCACGGACCCTGCGAGAGCCGGTACTGGATTTCGTCCACTTCACGGGCGGAGTCGCTGCTCCACCCGATGGTCGCAGCCTTGCGGTCCCGGAGCAGAGTGATACCGCACAGGGCGTCGTCCCCGGCGCCTGCCACCTGGTGTGCGGAGAACCGGGCAAGCTCATTCAGGAAGTCCTCGAAGTCGGCGCTTTCCAGAATGAGGTTCTGAATCTGGTCGATGGTGCTGAGGGGGTCACGTCCATGGTCTTCGGGAACGTGGTTGGCTTCGGGAAGGAGCATGGCGCGGGGTCTCCGGTCTGGTGGTTACTTGAAAATGATAATTGACCGCCAATCCACCGTCCATCCGGGTCCGTTGGAAACGCGCGGCCTAGCTCAGGCCGAGTTCGGCCTTGCCGAATGCGAACAGGTAGGGGACACCGGCCTCGTCCTCGATTTTTTCCTTGGCGCCCGTGGCGCGGTCCACGATGACCGCCACGGCAACGACGTTGCCGCCGGCTTTGCGGACACCCTCGACGGCGGCCAGCGCCGAACCTCCGGTGGTTGAGGTGTCCTCGAGCACCAGCACCTTGCGGCCTTCGACGGAGGGCCCCTCCACCTGCCGGCCCATGCCGTAGGACTTCTGCGCCTTGCGGACCACGAAGGCGTCCACCGGGCGTCCGGCGTCGACGGCGGCGTGCATCACGGCGGTTCCCACCGGGTCGGCGCCCATGGTGAGCCCGCCCGCGCACTCGAAGTCGATGCCGGCCTCGTCCAGCAGCGAGAGCATGACCTCACCCACCAGCTTCGAGGCTTCGTGGTGCAGCGTGATCCGGCGCAGGTCGATGTAATAGTCCGCCTCGGCGCCGCTGGACAGGATGACCTTGCCGCGGACAACCGCCAGTTCCTTGATGAGTTCAAGAAGGCGGGCTCGGGCGGCAGCGGTATCAGCTGTGGGGGCACTGGTGGCAGTCATGGGACCCAGTTTAGTGGTTCGCCGTGACCGGATTTCCAGCCGGTCCGCCACAAGCGGGGCGGCCTGCTGATTCCGCGGCGGCGGAGCCGCCGGGTCTTTATCCTCTAGGAACCGCCGCCGGTCCGGAGTGCGATGGAACCATGACGGCGGGAACGGAACCTTCGGTCCGCTGGCCCATCATCAGCAAAGATGTCGGCGGCCTCCGGGTCCGGCCGAACATGGTGGACTACGACGCAGCATGTGCAGCTTTCTCCTGGGATCAAGCCCGCCATCAACTCTCCGGGCTCCCGGGGGGCCGCGGCGTCAACATCGCGTACGAGGCAGTGGACCGGCATGCCGCCGGGGAACACGCCGGGCACGAGGCGCTGCGGTTTGTCCGGGCCGACGGCAGCAGCCACTCCCTGACCTTCGCTGAACTTTCCGAACAGACGAACCGCTTCGCCGGTGTGCTGCGCGGCCTGGGCATCGGGCGGGGTGAGCGGGTCTTTTCACTCACCGGCCGCGGGCCCGAGCTGTACGTGGCGGTGCTGGGCACCTTGAAGAACGCCAGTGTTTTCTGCCCGTTGTTCTCCGCATTCGGCCCGGAGCCTGTCCGCCAGCGACTGCAACTGGGCTCCGGCCGGGCCCTGGTCACCACCCGGGCCCTCTACCGCAAGAAAATTGCCCAGCTCCGCGACTCGCTGCCGGAGCTCCGGCATATCCTGCTGACCGACGCCGACGGCCGCCCGGAGCCCGGGACCCTGGACCTCGCCGCCCTGATGCGCGAGGCCCCGCCGGACGGCCCCATCGCGGCGACGCAGGCCGAGGACATGGCCCTGCTGCATTTCACCTCCGGCACCACCGGAACGCCCAAGGGCGCGATCCATGTGCACGACGCCGTCACCGCCCACCACGCGACCGGCACCTCCGCGCTGGACCTGCACCCGGAGGACATCTACTGGTGCACGGCCGACCCCGGCTGGGTCACCGGGACCTCCTACGGGGTGATCGCGCCGTTGACCCACGGGGTGACGACGATCGTGGATGAAGAGGAGATGGACGCGGACCGCTGGTACCGGATCCTCGCCGAGCAGCACGTCACCGTCTGGTACACCGCCCCCACGGCTCTGCGGATGCTGATGAAGGCCGGCGCGGACCGCGCCCGGGGCCATGACCTGTCCGCGCTGCGTTTCATCGCCAGCGTCGGGGAACCGCTTAATCCGGAGGTGGTCCTCTGGGGCCGGGAAGCGTTCGGCCAGCCCGTGCACGACAACTGGTGGCAGACCGAGACCGGCGGCATCATGATCTCCAACTACGCAGCCACGGAAATCCGCCCCGGCTCGATGGGCCGGCCGCTGCCCGGTGTCGAGGCGGGCATCGTAGCCCGGGATGCCCGGGACCGGCCGGTGGTCCGCGACGGCAAGGCGGTCCTCGTGACGGCGCCGGACGGCGTCGGCGAACTGGCCCTGCGGCCGGGCTGGCCCTCGATGTTCCGCGGGTACCTGCATGAGGAGGAGCGCTACCGGCGCTGCTTCGTGGGCGGCTGGTACCTCACCGGCGACCTCGCCCGCCGCGACGCCGACGGGTATTACTGGTTCGTCGGCCGCGGCGACGACGTCATCAAGTCTTCGGGACACTTGATCGGGCCGTTCGAGGTGGAGAGCCTGCTGATGGAACACGCGGCTGTGGCCGAGGCCGGCGTGATCGGGGTCCCCGATCCGGTAGCGGGCGAGGTGGTGAAGGCGTTCGTGGAGCTGCGCCCCGGCTGGGAGCCCTCCGAAGAGCTGCAGCTGGAGATCATTGGATTCGCCCGGAAGAGGCTCGGCCCGGCGGTGGCGCCCCGGTTGCTGGACTTCACCGATGCCTTGCCCCGGACCCGCAGCGGCAAGATCCTCCGGCGGCTGCTCAAGGCCCGGGAACTGGGCCTGCCGGAGGGCGATACCTCCACTGTCGAAACACCGGGCGGGGCGCCGGAGCCGGACGACTCCGCTCCCGGCGCCCGGGCGCCGGAGGCACCGAAATGACCGGGTTCCTGGACGGGCCGGCGAGCGGGCCGGAGCCGGCCCACGGCCGGCACCTGCTGCTGCAGATGCTCCGCGTCCGCCGGTTTGAAGAGAAATGCGTCGAGCTCTACAGCGCCGCGAAGATCCGCGGCTTCCTGCACGTCTACATCGGCGAGGAGGCCGTCGCCGCAGGGGTGCTGAACACCCTGGCTCCGGAGGACGCCGTCGTCGCCACGTACCGCGAGCACGGCCACGCCCTCCTGCGCGGGGTCCCCGCCGGTGCCATCCTGGCGGAGATGTACGGTTTCGTGGAGGGCTGCTGCCGCGGCCGGGGCGGATCCATGCACTTGTTCGACGCTGCGACCCGCTTCTTTGGCGGCAACGCGATCGTTGCCGGGGGGCTGCCGCTCGCCGTCGGACTGGCGCTCGCGGACAAGATGGCCGGACGCTCCCGGGTGACCGTGTGTTTCTTCGGTGAGGGCGCCGTCGCCGAAGGGGAATTCCATGAGAGCCTCAATCTCGCCGCCCTGTGGCAGCTGCCGGTGCTGTTCTGCTGCGAGAACAACCTCTATGCCATGGGGACGGCGCTAGGCCGCTCGGAATCGCAGCCGGACATCGCCCTCAAGGCTGCCGGTTACGAGATAGCGGCGTGGGCCGTGGACGGCATGGACGTCCTGGCCGTCGAGGAGGCTGCCCGCCGCGCGGTGGACGCCGTCCGTTCCGGCGGCGGCCCGCACTTCCTGGAGCTGCGCACATACCGGTTCCGGGCGCACTCGATGTTCGACCCGGAACGGTACCGCGACAAAGCAGAAGTTGCCCGCTGGCTCGACCGTGACCCCATCGTCCTGCTCCGCGCCACACTGGAGGCCGCAGGCCAGCTCTCCGCGGAGGACTGGGAGCAGCTGGAGGCGGACGCCGCCGCGGAGGTGGCCGCCGCGGTCCAGTTCGCCGAAGCCGGGAGCCCCGAACCGCTCGGGGACCTCACCCGGTTCGTCTACAGCGAGCGCGGCGCCGTCCCGGAAACCGGTGCCGGCAGGCGGAGTGAGCCATGAAAACCAGCTACCGCGAGGCGCTCCGGGCCGGCATCCGCGACGCGATGCTCCGCGACGAGCGGGTGTTCTTGATGGGCGAGGACGTAGGAGCCTACGGCGGGTCCTTCGCGGTCAGTCTGGGGCTGCTGGAGGAATTCGGGCCGGAGCGGATCCGGGATACCCCGCTGTCGGAGTCGGGCTTTGTCGGAGCAGGGATTGGGGCGGCGCTCGGCGGGATGCGGCCGATCGTGGAGATCATGACCGTCAATTTCAGCCTCCTCGCGCTGGACCAAATCGTGAACAACGCCGCCTCCTTGCTGCACATGTCCGGCGGGCAATTCAACGTCCCTCTCGTGATCCGGATGACCACGGGCGCCGGCCGCCAGCTCGGTGCCCAGCATTCGCACAGCCTCGAGGGCTGGTACGCGCACATCCCCGGGCTGCGCATCCTCGCTCCCGCCACGCTCGCCGACGCCCGCGGCATGCTGTGGACCGCGCTGGAGGATCCCGATCCGGTGCTGATCTTCGAGCACGGCTCGCTCTACAACGTCACCGGGGAGCTCGACGACGAGGCCGGCCCGGTGGACATCGACACCGCCGCCGTGCGGCGGCCCGGAAACGACCTGTCGCTGATCACCTATGGCGGAACGCTTCCGGCCGTGCTCGACGCCGCCGGGCAGCTCGCCGCTGACGGCATCGACGCCGAGGTGCTGGACCTGCGCACGCTGCGGCCGCTCGACGGGGCCGCCATCCTCGCCTCCGTGCGGCGGACGCACCGGGCCGTGGTGGTCGATGAGGGGTGGCGCAGCGGAAGCATCTCCGCCGAGATCAGCGCCCGGATCACCGAGCAGGCGTTCTACGACCTGGACGCCCCGGTAGGCCGGGTCTGCAGCGCCGAAGTGCCGATCCCCTATTCCAAGCAGCTGGAACTGGCGGCCCTGCCGTCCGTCGAGCGGATTGTGGCCGCAGCCCGGGAGGCGGTCGCCGGACGTGGGTGATTTCCTGATGCCCTCGCTCGGGGCTGACATGGAGCACGGCAAGATCGTCGAATGGCTGGTCAAACCCGGCGACTACGTGCGCCGCGGGGACCTCGTGGCCGTGGTGGATACCGACAAGACCGTGATGGACGTGGAGTCCTTCCAGGAGGGGGTGGTCGCCGAGCTGCTGGTGGACCTCGGCGAAACCGTGCCGGTGGGCACTCCGATGGCCCGGATCACGCAGACCCCGGCCGAGGTCGGGGCCCCACATCAGGAGGCACCCGCGCCCCGTGCCGCGGCGCCGGCCGTATCCAAGGCCGCCACCCCGATCTCGCCGCCGGTGCGGCACCTGGCCCACCGGCTGGGCGTGGACACCGCCCGCATCCACGGCACCGGCAAGGGCGGCACCATCACGAGGGCGGATGTGGAGCATGCTGTAGCCGCCGCGCCGCCCGCCGCGGGCCGGGTTCGGTCCGCACCGCGGGCCCGTCGGCTGGCAGCCGAACTCGGCGTCGAGCTCTCCGCCGTCAGCGGCACCGGGCCGGAGGGTGCCGTGACCGTCGATGACGTGCAGCGCGCCGCGGCCCGGATAACGGGGCCGGGCGCCCCGGAGGCTGGTCCCCCGGAGGAAGCTCCTGAAGCTCCGGGGCCCGATGCCCCTGCCGCAGGGCAGCCGGCCGGGCAACCGGTTCCGGAAAAACCCTCAGAGGCCCGCGAGCGCGTGGCCAGTCTGCGCCGTGCCATCGGCGCACTGATGTCCCGCTCCAAGAAGACCATTCCGCACTACTACCTCAGCACCACCCTGGACCTGCGCGCCGCCGTCAGCTGGATGCAGTCCGTTAATGCACAGCGGCCGGTGGCCTCCCGGCTGGTTCCCTCCGCTCTGCTGCTCAAGGCCGCCGCGCTCGCAGCCAAGGAGGTCCCGGAAGTCAACGGCTTCTACGACGACGGCGGGTTCCGGCCAAGCGCGGCCGTGCACCTCGGCATCGCCGTTGCCCTGCGACAGGGCGGCCTGGTGGCCCCGGCCATCCACGATGCCGACACCCTGCCGGTGGACGTGCTGATGGAGCAGCTCCGGGACCTTGTCAGCCGGGCCCGCGCCGGGCGGCTTCAGCGCGCTGAAATGGCCGACCCCACGATCACCGTGACCAACCTCGGGGACCTCGGTGTGGAAAGCGTCTTCGGTGTCATCTATCCACCCCAGGTCGCGATGGTCGGTTTCGGCCGGGTGCTGGAACAGCCGTGGGCGCAGCACGGAATGCTCGGCGTCCGGCCCGCCGTCGTCGCCACGCTCTCCGCTGACCACCGCGTCAGCGACGGGCTGCGCGGCGGCCGCTACCTGGCCCGGATCGATGAACTGCTGCAGAACCCGGAAGATCTGTGAACCGGGCGGGGAAGGTGAAAGGGAGGAACCATGAATGAACAGGACGCCCGGGCCGCGGTGCAGTCCGCGATCGGCAAAGTGGCACCTGATGTGGACCTGGCCGAGGTGGACGGGGACGCCCGGCTGCGGCAGGACCTCGACCTCGATTCGCTGGACTTCCTCCGGCTGGTCGAAACCATCGACACCGCCACCGGTGTCGACATCCCGGAGCGGGACTACCCTGAGGTGGCCACGGTCAAGGGACTGATCGGCTATCTCGCGGCCCATGGATAAGGCGGGTCCTGCCCCTAGGGAACCTGCGGGGCACGCCGGGCAAAGGCGGGCGCGTGTTCCGGACGTGGACCAAAGGCGATGAACCGCGGCACCAAGCGTCCGACTGCCGGGATATGCCCCGCCAGGAACAACAGGGCCGACGGCGCTCCGGACCGTTTCCCCGTCATGATCGGCTCGAACAGCACCTTGTGCATCATCCGCTGGGCGGTCTGTACGAGGACGGTGGGCAGCAGCCGCCGTCGTTGGACTTTCGCCAGTTCGGCGCGAAGCACCCGGCCCCGGAGCAGCGCCGGGGCCAGCCCCGCGGCGGCGGCGACGGCGTCCTGGACGGCGAGGTTGATTCCAACCCCGCCGGCCGGGGACATCGCGTGCGCGGCGTCCCCGATGCAGAGCAGCCCGTTGATGTGCCATTCGCGCAGCCGGTCCAGCCGGACGTCCAGCCAGTGAAGATCCTCCAGCGAGGCGATGGCGTCCACCCGGTCCGCGAGATCCGGGCGGAGTGCCGCTATCCGGCGTCGGAATCCCTCGATGCCCTCGGCCCGGATCCGCGCGCCCGCGGCTTTCGGCGCCAGGTAGCCCATCTGGAAGTAATCGGTTCGGTACAGCGCCAGGAGGGCCTCGCCGCGGCCGAACGCCGGCACGATGCCGGCCACGGCTCCCTGCTCAGACGCATGGCGCGGCAGCCGGAACCACCAGGTGTCGAACGGCACCGTGTACTCCTTCGGGGCCAGCCCTGCCTCGCGGCGCAGGGTGGAATGGCGCCCGTCGGTGGCAATCACCACGTCCGCGCGGAGTTCGCCCCCGGTGCCGTCCGCGTTCACGTAGTGCACGCCGGTGACCCGTCCGCCGTTGCGCATGAGGGCCGTGGCGGTGTGGTTCATCCGCAGCTCAAAGGAGGGTTCCTGGGCGGCGGCGGCAGCGAGGAAGTTCAGGAAGTCCCATTGGGGCATCATGGCCACGTAGTTGTAGGGGGCTGGCAGCGCATCGAAGTTGCCCACCGTCACGGGCGGGCCGCCGGGCACCGGGAAGGCGACGCTGGTCAGCCGGCTCTGCGGCAGCCGGCGGAACTCCTCACCCAGACCCAGTTCGTCGATCAACCGGATGGTGGAGGCGTGGACGGTGTCACCACGGAAGTCCCGGAAGAAATCAGCGTGCTTCTCCAGCACGGTGACCTGGACGCCGGCCCGCGCCAGCAACAATCCCAGCATCATGCCCGCCGGCCCGCCGCCGACCACCACGCACCCTGTCGTCTCCATGGGCCCTGTCGTCTCCATGGCCTCACGGTACGCCTGCAAGGGCTCACGGCGGGAGGGGCTTTCGCGGCTGTTTCGGGCTGGCGCGGCGCGTCGAGGCCCCGGTGGTAACCCACACGGGTATACGCGTACGCCTCGAGCAGGTGACCCTGACTGCGCGCATGGTCGGCCAGAGCCGACCGGGCCAGCGACGACGTGGGATGCGCGGCCCCCAACGGGCGCAATATCCTGCGTCGCGGATCGGCTGAGCGCCTGGGTCACCCCCGGTTCCGCGGGCAGGAGGGTCTCGGGCTGATCTAAGAGACTTGCGCCGGTCACACTCGATACTGCTGCGACCGGTCGCGGCCCCGGCGAACCACGGGATTAGGCGAGCAGGCCACCGGAGAGGGACTCCAGAATGGTGGCTGACACCTCGTCGCGGTGGCGCTCCGGCTCGAAGACGAGCCACTCCAGGCCCGCCATCAGCACGGCCCCGAAGACGCTCGACGCCATCAGGCCGCTCGTGCCGGCCGCCGAAGTAGCCGGCCGGGACTCGGCGATCGCCGCGGCGAAGACCGCGAGGGCGTCATGCCGGAGAGCGAACAGGGTCTTCTGCCAGGCCCGGTCGGTCCGGAAGATCTCGGCCGCCATGAGCTTGGCCAGACCGGCATTGGCCTCGATGCGATCGAGCAGAACGATGATCAATGCCTCCAGAGCGGCACGGCCGTGCAGGCCGGTCCGCGCCGCCTGGAGGGAGTCGGCGAGCGCGCCGACCCCCTCCTGCAACAGAGCCTCGAAGAGCTTGTCCTTGGAGCTGAAGTTGTAATACAGACTGCCTTTGGCCACACCGGCGCGCTCGGCGACGTCGTCCATCGTGGTTCCGGTGATACCCCGGGTGGCGGCCAGCTCAAGCGCGGCATCCAGAATCGCCCGTTTTGTTCCTGTCGCGCGGGGCATTGCCAGTCCTTTCGTCGGTGTTGCTACGGGCTCAAGGTCTAGATGGACATCTCGGGGTGCAGCCGGGTGATGGTCCACATCCGCTGACGGGACGCGCTCCAGGCGCTGATCGCGATGGAGCCCACCAGGATGCCCACGAGCACGAGCACGGAAAGCAACAGTCTAGAGTCGATCCCGCCCGTGATGAGCTGCCGCAGTCCGGAGACCACGTATGAGGCGGGCATCCACGGGTGCAGGACCTGGAAAAAGACAGGGGTCGTCTCCACAGGATACGTGCCGCCAGAGGAGCTCAACTGCAGCATCAGCAGCACCAGACTGACCACGCGGCCTGCCGCGGTGCCGAACAGGATGATGAACATCTGCTGCAGCGCCAGGAACGCCAGAGTCGTGAGGTAGATGAACGCCGACATACCCAGCCAGTGCGCCGGGGTGAGGCCGATGCCGTAAACGAGCACCAGAACCATGATCACGACCTGGCTGAGGCCGATCGCCATGGCAGGAAGGAAACCCGTCATGGTGGCACGCAGACCTGAGGCGGCGCTCGCCAGTGCCCTGGTGGGCAGAGCCCGAAGGATCAGCCACGTGATCAGTGCACCAACGAAGGTGGCCAGGGCGAGGAAGAAGGGAGCGAAGCCCTCACCGAAGCTGCTGGAGGCATTCTCCCAGGTCTGGTTAAGGTCGACCGGGTTCGAGATGACCGAGGCCTTGGCAGCGATTTGCGCATCACTGTCGTCCGGTGCGGCTGCCGCACCGTCCCGGAGGGCATCGGCGAGAGTGCGGCTGCCGTCGGCGAGCCGCACAGTGCCGTCCTGAAGGGCGGTACCGCCGTCGACGAGTTGGTTGCTGCCCTCAACGAGCGAACCGGTCCCGGCGGACAGGGTCGAGGTGCCGTCCGCGAGGGTGTTCGCTCCGGTTGCGGCCGCGGCTGCTCCGCTGGCGAGTCGGCCCGCTCCGGCGGAGAGCGCGCTGGCTCCGGCGGCGACATCGGAGGCACCGGAGGCGACCTTGGCGGCACCCGGGGCACCGGCCGTGAGTGAATCCGAGAGCGTGGTGAGGCCGGCAGCGAATTGGCCGCTTGACTTGGCATAGCTGGCAACCTGGCCTGCCGCACCCTGGGTCTTGGTATCGAGCGTGAGCGCGCCTTCGGAGAGTTTCGTCACGGAGGGCAGGAAGGCGGACGCCGGGGTTCCGGCCGGTGCAGCAGCCATGGCGGCCGCGAGATCGCTCAGGCCCCCCGAGAGTGATGCCGTTCCCGCGGCGAGCTGTTCGGTGCCGGAGGAAATGGTGGCGGCCCCGGCAGCAAGTTGATCTGACGAGCCCGCAAGAGTGGCTGCCCCTGCGGCGGCGGCGGCCATTCCATCTGACACCTGCCGGGTGCCTCCGGAGACTTGCTGAGCGCCATTTGCCAGTTGAACGGATGAGCTGGAGAGGGTGCCGGCGCCGTTGGAGAGCGTTCCGATTCCGGTGGCCAGTGTCGACGAACCGTCCGCCAACTTAGCCGCCCCGCTGTCGAGAGTCACTGCGCCACTGGACAGCTCGCCCAGCCCGTCGACGAGCTTGCCGGTGCCGGTCTCGGCTGTCGTGAGGCCGTCGGCAAGGGTACCCGCGCCCTCTGCGGCGCTGCGGATGCCGTCACCGGCTTCGTTCACAGCCACGAGCATTGCGTTGACGGTCTGGTCGCCGATGTTCAGCGATACTGCGTCACGCAGCTGAACCATGGCCTGCTTGCCCATGGTGGAGGCCAGGAAGCTGTTGCTGTCGTTGTAGTCGACCTGCACTTCAGCCGGGCTGGGGGTGTCGGTGCCGGCAGAGACAGCATCCGTGGAGAAATCGGCGGGGATGGTGACGGAGAAGTAATAGTCTCCGTTGTTGACCCCGGTTGCGGCGTCGGCCGCACTGGTTTCGACCCAACCCAGATCGTTGCCGTCGATGAGCTTGTCGACCAGGTCATCGCCGGCGGTTACAGCTTTGCCGTCGCGCATGGCGCCGGTGTCGGAGTTGACCAGGGCGACGGGGAGGTGGCTGAGCTCCTTGTCGGGTGCCCAGAACGCCCAGAGATAGAGGGCGCCGTAGATCAGGGGGATGAACATCAAAACGACAAGCGCGATCTTGGGCAGCGTGCCCTTACCGAAGCGGCGCAGCTCCGTGCCAGTTGAGAGGAAGGCGAACATCTAGCGGATCTCCTGGTTCATGTACTGGACAGACGGGTTGATACCCAGGTCCGCCCACATTTCAAAGTCGGGTGCGATGGCCGAGGCCACCACGGGGGTGCCGGCGGCCACAATGGCGCCGAGCCGCTCCCAGAGCTGCCGGCGAGCGTCGGCAGAGTGCACCTGTTCCACCTGGTCGAAGAAAAGCATGCTGGGCTGGCTCATCATGGCCAGCGAGGCACGCAACAGCACCATTTCGACCTCGTCGAGATCCCAGATCATGGTGCTTGCGGCCGGAATCGGGATATCGCCGAAGATCGGGCCGCAGACGCGGTTGACCTCGGCGTCGTCGACAGCGCGGATGAAAGCCCACCACGGTGCAAGCCAGGCGTGGCGCTCGCGGATGGCAGCGCCCACGCTGACTGACTCCTCGAGGGTGTCGATGCCGTGGAACCCAGAGATTCCGGTGCTGCGCTGAATGCGGCGGGCGTGCCGTGGCAGCTCCTCGCCCAGCACGGAAAGCGTGCCGGTACTGGGCTTCATCCGGCCGGCAAGGGTGAGCAGCAGGCTGGTGCGACCGCTGCCCGCCGGACCGCAGATCACTGTTAGGCCATCGTCGGCTCTGAAACTCACCGGGCCGTAGACCACGCCTCTTTTGTGACTCACGGTCAGGTCATCCGCTACCAGTGTCGTCTGCACGTCGTTCCTCTCTCGTCGGCACTTTTGTACCGACTAGTCAGTATAGATCGATCCTCTCGAAGACGCAACGGAGCGGGTTTTCGAATCCATGGCTGAGCATCCGTCCGGAAACTGACTGGCCAGTAGACATCTGGCATAGACCGGTTTGACAGCAGCGTCGGCAATCCGGGCATTCGGCGACAGGCCTGAACACGACTGCACTAAAACTTGACAGCCTGGCACCTGGCTTGCCCAGCAGCGCTCCGCTCGCCATCGTCACAAGAGACGCAGTGAGCTGAATTACGTGCCGAGCTCTCAGGCCAGGGGCCTGAGCTCCGGCCGGACAAACGTCGTCGCCCTTCTGGTTCCTGACATCACCAACCCGTTTTTCCTCGACATCATCCGGGGAACGCAGAGACAGCCGAAGGCGGCGAGTTACACGCGGCGGGTGGACACCGAAGAATCGCCGGAGTGGCAGTTTCGATGCTCCTGTCCCAGCTGAACCCCATTTACGGCGGCGGAAACCGCAAGCTCGCTGTGATGCCCACACATCTGGCCGTGCGTTCATCCACCGGCGCCGCGCCGGCGCCGGTCCCGGTTCAACAGTTGAGCAAGGTTGACAGTGCTGGCTAGGCTTTAACACATGCGTGAACTCCAGGCGACAATCATCGAAGAAATGGGCGTGCAGCCCCGGATCGACCCCGCCGGGGAGGTGCGCAAACGCGTCACGTTCCTCAAGGACTACCTGACGGCAACCCACACGAAGGGTTTTGTGCTGGGCATCTCCGGCGGTTTGGATTCCTCCCTGGCGGGGCGGCTGGCCCAGCTTGCCGTCGAGGAGTTGACGGCCGACGGTGTGGACGCGAACTTCGTGGCCGTCCGCCTGCCCTACGGCGTGCAGCACGACGAGGACGACGCCCAGGCCGCCCTGGACTTCATCCAGGCCAAGACCGAGTGGACGTTTAATATCTCCGCGGCGGTGGACGGCTTCGAGGACGAATTCGAGAAGACGGTCGGCAATGGCATTTCCGACTTCCACAAGGGCAACACCAAGGCCCGCACCCGCATGATCGCGCAGTACGCCCTCGCCGGTGAGCACAACTATCTGGTCATCGGAACAGATCATGGCGCGGAGTCCGTCACCGGCTTCTTCACCAAGTACGGCGACGGCGGCGCGGACATCCTGCCGCTGTTTGGGCTGAACAAGCGCCAGAACCGGGCGCTCCTGGCCGAACTCGGTGCACCGGCCAGGATCTGGGAAAAGGTCCCGACGGCGGACCTCCTCGACGGCCAGCCCGGCCGCACCGACGAAGACGAACTCGGCCTGAGCTACGACACGATCGATGACTACCTTGAGGGCCGGGATATCCCCGTGGCGGCAGCGGAGCTGATTGAACGCAAATACCTGCAGACCCGGCACAAACGCACGGTTCCGGTGACCATCTTCGACACCTGGTGGAAGCAGCCGGACCGCCAAGTGTGAACACGACGCCGGGACTTCCCTTCACGGGGCGACGCCCGCCGCCGAACTGCTGGCGCCGGGGCGGGTCATGCTGCTTTAGCGACCCTGCACCAGGCCTGAGATCCGGTGGGCCTCATCCATCAGGAGACGGCCGAGCATCTCCTGCCGTTCGCCTTTGAAGCGCGGCTCGATGCCCGTCAGCGACAGTGCCCAGCCCGGGCGCCCGCGCGGGTCGAAAACTGCGGCACCCATCCCCCAGCTGCCCTCCAGCACGAGCCCCGGATTCACCGAATAGCCGGCCTGCCGCGTCGCGGCAAGGTTGGCGCGGACCAGGGCCTCGGTGTGCGCGGCCGCGAACCCGCCCGCGTGTGTGGCCCAGCCGGCGAGCAGTTCCTCCTGCTCGGCCCCGGGCAGGAAAGCCAGAATGGCGGTCCCGGCGGAGGCCACCCCGAGCGGGAACCGGACACCCTCGTGCAAGACGAAGGACCGCACCGGGAAGCTGCCTTCCTCCCGGAGCAGGCACACCGTTTCGGCACCGCGCCGGATGGAGAAGAACGCACTCTCGCCGGTCTCTTCGGCGAGCCGGCGAAGACTGGGGCGGGCGATGTCCTCCAGCGGAAAGCGCGCCGACGCCACCGAGCCCATCAGCAGGATTTCCGGCCCCAGCACCCAGTTGCCGCTGGCCGGGTCCTGGTCCAGCAGCCCCTCGGACGCCAACGAGGAGAGCAGCCGGTGCACAGTGGGGCGGGTGAGGCCCGATTCCCGAACGAGTTCCACGAGCGGGGAGCCTTCCGGTTGCCGCCCGACGATGCGCAGCAGCGACGCGGCGCGGCTGACGACCTGTGCGCCCTGGACCGGTGGTGACGTCATTTTTCCTCGCAACTGGATTGTGATCGACCTCAATCATCCACATTGTGGACAGTCTCCAGCCTACCGTCCATACTGTATAAATGCCCCGGTGCGGGCCAGAATTCTTCATTGACAGTCCCCATTTTGTCCCCGTAGGCTCCATCAGCAGAGGAACAGTCCACAACGTGGATTGCGTCAAGAGCTCAATGAGGAGATTCGATGTCAAAGCTGAAATCCGGAGCGGCCGCCGCGTTGCAGGACGTACTGCGGGACGGCATGACGATCGCCGTCGGGGGCTTCGGCCTCAGCGGCATCCCGGCAGACCTGATCGAGGCGGTGCGTGACTCGGGCGTCAAAGACCTCACCGTGGTGTCCAACAACATGGGAGTGGACGGCAAAGGTCTCGGCGTGCTGATTGAGGCCGGGCAGGTCCGCAAGGTGATCGCCTCCTATGTGGGCGAGAACAAGCTCTTCGCCGAGCAGTACCTTGCCGGGAAGCTGGAGGTCGAGTTCACCCCGCAGGGCACCCTGGCGGAGCGCCTGCGCGCCGGCGGCGCCGGCATCCCGGCGTTCTACACCAAGACCGGCGTCGGGACCCTCGTCGCTGAAGGCAAACCGCTTGCGGAGTTCGACGGCGAGACGTTCGTTTTGGAGCGAGCCATCAAGGCCGACGTCGCCCTGGTGCACGCCCACACCGCCGACACCGACGGCAACCTGATCTACCGGTACACCGCGCAGAATTTCAACCCCGTCGTCGCGGCGGCCGGCGCCGTGACCGTCGCGGAGGCCGAGGTGATTGTGGAGCCCGGTCAGCTGGACCCCAACCACATCATCACGCCGGGCGTTTTCGTCCAGCGCCTGGTCCAGGCCAGCGACCGGGTCAAGGACATCGAACAGCGCACGGTCCGCCCCCGCGCCGAAGCCACCACAGCCGCCGCATCCATTCCGGCCTGAGCGCCGCCCCTACTTTTTTCAGGAGAATCATCATGGCTTGGACCCGGAATGAAATGGCCGCCATCGCGGCCGAAGAGCTCAACGACGGAGACTACGTCAACCTCGGCATCGGCATCCCCACGCTGGTCGCCAACAACCTGCGCGACGGCGTCCGCGTGGTGCTCCAAAGCGAGAACGGCCTGCTCGGCATGGGCCCGTTCCCCTACGAGGGCGAGGAGGACGCGGACCTGATCAACGCCGGCAAACAGACCGTCACAGTCCTGCCCGGCGGCAGCATCTTCGACTCCGCCGCCTCCTTCGGCATGATCCGCGGCGGACACGTCAAGGTCGCCATCCTCGGCGCCATGCAGGTCTCCGGCGCGGGCGATCTGGCCAACTGGACCATCCCCGGCAAGATGGTCAAGGGCATGGGCGGCGCCATGGACCTCGTCGCCGGTACCCCGCGCGTGGTGGTCCTCACCGAGCACAACGCCAAGGACGGCACCGCCAAGATCGTCAAGGAATGCACCCTGCCCCTCACCGGGCTGAGCTGCGTGGACCGGATCATCAGCGACCTCGCGGTGTTTGACCTGAAGAAGACTGACGCGGAAGCAGGCGGCGGCCGGACGCTCACGCTCACCCGCCTCGCCCCCGGCGTCACTGTGGAGGAGATCCGGGAAAAGACCGGGGCGGCGTTCGACGTCGATGCCTCCCTGGACGCAACCCCCACCCTCGAAGGGGCCACCGCATGAGCCTGAAAGAGCAGTTCGGCAAAGATGTCCTGCTCACCGGCTGGGGCCACAGCCGGTTCGGCAAGCTCACGGACGAGACCCTCGAGTCGCTGATCGTCCAGGTCGCCGCCGAGGCGATCGGCAACGCCGGCATCGAACCGGGCCAGCTCGACGAGATCTACCTGGGCCAGTTCAACTCCGGCATGATGCCGCTCGCGTTCCCGTCCTCGCTGGCCCTGCAGGTCTCGGAGCAGCTGGCCAACGTCCCGTCCACCCGGGTCGAGAACGCCTGCGCGTCCGGATCGGCCGCATTCCAGCAGGGCACCAAGTCCCTGCTGGCCGGTACGGCAAAGACCGTCCTGGTGATCGGCGCCGAGAAGATGACCCACGCCGGGGCGGACGTCGTGGGGGCTGCCCTGCTCGGCGCGGACTATGATATGGCCGGCAAGCCCTCCACTACCGGCTTCACCGGGCTCTTCGCCGAGGTGGCCAAGCACTACGAGAAGCGCTACGGACCGGTCTCCGATGTGCTGGGCACGATCGCGGCGAAGAACCACCGCAACGGTGTGGACAACCCCTACGCACAGCTCCGCAAGGATCTTGGCGAGGAGTTCTGCCGGACGGTCTCGGACAAGAACCCGATGGTCGCCGATCCGCTGCGCCGCACCGACTGCTCCCCCGTCTCCGACGGCGCCGCCGCCGTCGTGCTCAGTGTCGCCCCGACCGGCGGCGCCACCGCCCCGGTGCGCCTGGCCGGCTTTGGCCAGGCAAATGATTTCTTCCCGGCCGACCGCCGGGATCCTACCGCTTTCGCCGCGACCCGCGTGTCCTGGCAGCGCGCCCTGGCGATGGCCGGCGTCGGGCTGGAGGATTTGGACTTCGCGGAAGTGCACGACTGCTTCACCATCGCCGAACTGCTGATGTACGAGGCCATGGGACTGACCGAGCCGGGCCAGGGGGCCCGCGCCGTGGCGGAAGGCTGGGTCTTCAAGGACGGCAAGCTGCCCATCAACGTCTCGGGCGGCCTTAAGGCCAAGGGCCACCCCGTGGGCGCCACCGGTGTGTCGCAGCACGTCATCGCTGCGATGCAACTCACCGGCACCGCCGGTGACATGCAGCTGGCCACCGCCCGCCGGGCCGCGGTGCAGAACATGGGCGGCGTCGGCATCGCCAACTACGTCAGCGTCCTCGAGGCCATCTGAGCGCGGACATGGTGCAGATCACCAACTGGCTTGGCCTGACGGCCGGCGTACCCGTTATGGTGCGCCGGCCCGGCCATACACCGGCCGTCGCAACAGTGGATCTCATGACCCCGGATGGAAACATCCTCTGGGTCAGGTACTGGAATTCAGCCGAACGCGCCATGCTCCACAAGACCGACGGAACACAAGTGTGGGGTGAGACCGAAAATGCCTGACTCCAGCATTGAAAACGCTGCGGATCTGCTGTTCCGTGACCTCCAGTACCTGAAAGCAAGCAGCGTTCAGCGGTGCCTCGAGGAGGTGCCGGGTTACCGCGGCGTGGCTGAAACGGACATCAGTTCCTCCGTTGAGCAGAATCTTCGCATGGCGATCCACGCGGTGAAATCCGGGGTGGTGCCCGCGTCGTCGGAGCTCGCCCTGGAAGCCCGGGTGGCCCAGGTCCGCTTCCACCAGGGCCTGCGCATCGAAGACGTCCTGCGGGGATGCGGTGGTGGCCCCCGTGATTTACCGCATCCTGTTCAACCATGAATCCGCCCCGGACCTGCGGGTCCAGGAGCGGATCGACCGGCTGCTCGATGCCACCACCGCCGCCACCACCGCCAAGGCTCAGGACTAGACTCGGTTCCACCCCATCCAGAACCAGGCGAGGAGTTTCCATGCGCGCCACCATCATTCACGGCCCCGGCGACATCCGGGTCGAAGACCGCGACTACCCCACCGTCCAGCAGCCCACCGACGCCGTCGTGAAGGTCACCGCCGCCTGTGTCTGCGGTTCCGACCTGTGGCCCTACCGGGGGGTGAAGCCGACCCACAAGCCTTCCGCGATCGGTCACGAATTCATCGGCTTGGTGGAAAGCATCGGCAACGCGGTGACGGATCTGGCCGTGGGGGATCTGGTGATCGCGCCGTTCGTGGTCAGCTGCGGCAAGTGCCCGCAGTGCCTCAACGGTGTCACCGTCGCTTGCGACCTCCTGGCCGGCTGGGGCGGCACGGACGACGCCGGTCTGGCGATCGACGGCGGCCAGGGCCAGGCCGTCCGGGTTCCGCTGGCTGACGCGACCCTCGTCAGGGTGCCCGGCATCACCGAGCCCGACGACGCACTGCGCGCCAGCCTGCTGACCCTCTCGGACGTCATGGCCACCGGCCACCACGCCGCCCTCGCGGCGCAGGCGGGCCCCGGCCGGACCGTCGTCGTGGTGGGCGACGGCGCCGTGGGCCTCTGCGGCGTCCTGGCCGCCAAACGGCTGGGAGCGGAGCGCATCATCGCCATGTCCCGGCACGCCGACCGCCAGGCCATCGCCCGCGAGTTCGGCGCCACTGACATCGTCTCCGAACGCGGGGAGGACGGCGTAGCGAAGGTCCGAGAGCTGCTCGGCGGGGTACTGGCCGATTCCGTCCTGGAATGCGTCGGCACCAAGGAATCCATGGAACAGGCGCTGCACAGCGTCCGCCCGGGCGGCGCCCTCGGCTTCGTGGGCGTTCCGACCGGCGGCAGTGAGGTCCCCTTGCGGTACCTTTTCGACACGAACATCTCCATCGGCGGCGGCATGGCACCGGCACGGACCTACATCCCGGAACTCCTGGCGGACGTCCTCGCAGGCACCATCAATCCGGGCCGGGTCTTCGACGTTGTGATGCCGCTGGAGAACGCCGCGGAAGCCTACCGTGCGATGGACGAACGGCGCGCCATCAAGGTCCTGCTGACCCCCTGACGTAAGGCCCGAGGGCAGCCGTCCGGCGAATAGCCGGATCCCTTGCCGTGGCTGTTGGCCTGGCTCTTGTGGTGCCGGCAGGCGGGGTCTAGCGTGAAACGCATCAGCATCCACCGCCGTCGAGGAGCCGTTATGGCCAGGTTCGTGCAGATCATCGAATTCCAGACCTCCCGCGTTGAGGACATCGAAGCGCTGGGCCGGCCGGCCAGCCCTGAGGGAAGCACCGCGCCCACCTTCCGCCGGATCCTGGCCGCGGCGGACCGCGACCGGCCCGGCACGTACCTCACCGTTGTCGAATTCGACTCCTACGAGTCAGCCATGGAGAACTCCGCACGGCCCGAAACGTCCGATTTCGCCGCACGGATGGCGGCCCTCTGTGACGGGCCTCCGGTGTTCCGCAACCTGGACGTGATGCGGGAGGACACCGGCAGCCCCACGGACCTCCCCTAGGGCCATGCCGTGGATTTCGAGCCCGGCTCCCCCTCCGCCCGCAGTTCCGCCCCCGGACCGCTGGTGCTGGACCTTGGCGGGACCGGGACGGCGTCCCTGCGGCTCGTGGGCGGCAAAGCCCTGAACCTGGGCAAACTCGTGGCGGCCGGGATGCCGGTACCGGGAGGGTTCTGTCTCACCACCGTGGGATACGGTCTGGCTGCCCCGCCGGGACTCGGCGCCCGCGCGGCCGAGCTCGACGCGCTGGGATCCGGGGCAGGGCCGGCGGCAGCTACGGACCCGGCTGACCTGGCCAGGGTTGCCGGACGGGCCAGGACACTGATCGAGGAAGCGCCCATCCCGCCAGCGGTGGATGCCGCCGTCCGCAGCGCCTACGCGGAAATGGGCGCAAGCCTGCCCGTGGCCGTGCGTTCCTCGGCCACAGCGGAAGACCTGCCGTTCGCCAGTTTCGCCGGTCAGCAGGACTCCTACCTCGACGTTGTCGGCGCCGACGCCGTGGTCGGGGCGGTCCGGCGCTGCTGGGCGTCGCTCTGGAGCGACCGGGCGGTTGCGTACCGGTCCGCCAACGGGATCAGCAACCGCGAGGTGGGGCTCGCCGTTGTCGTCCAATCCATGGTCGACGCCGCCACGGCAGGGGTGCTGTTCACGGCCAACCCGGTCACCGGCACCCGAACGGAGACGGTCATCAACGCGGCCCCGGGCTCGGGGCAGGCCGTGGTCTCGGGAGCTGTCAACCCGGACCAGTTCGTGCTGGAGACGGCTTCCGCCACGGTGCGGGCCCGGACGCCGGGAGGGACGGACCCCGAACGGAGCCCGGGGCTGAGCGATCCCCAACTGCAGGAACTCACAGCTCTCGGACGCAGCGTCCAGCGTCTTCTCGGGGCGCCGCAGGACATCGAATGGGTCATCGACGCCGGCGGCAAGGCCTGGCTCACCCAGTCGCGCCCCATCACCACGCTGTATCCACTGCCCGGCCCCGCGCCCGGAGACGCCGCGGCCGGCGCCGCGGCACCGGCCCGGGTGTACCTGTGCGGCACCCTGTTCCAGGGCCTGACCCGGCCGATCACGCCGATGGGGCTGGCAGTGCTCGGGGTGATGCGGAACCGTAAAGGACCTTGGCGGTACGTCAATCCCGGGCTGCGGATGTTCGTGGACCTCACGGCCGTGGTCCGCAACAGGACCGGCCGCGCGTATCTGCTGCGGATTCTCCCGCTGGCGGACGGCCGGTCCGGCGCCGTGCTCCCGGCCCTGCTTGAAGATCCGAGGTTCGGCATTGTCCAGCGCCCGCTCCTGCAATCCCTGCGAGGCGGCAGGACCGGGCGCAAACTACCCCGGCCGCCACGGCGCACGGGGGGCACTGAGAGCACAGCCAGCCTCCGCCTCATCGCCCGGCTCCTACCGGCCATGGTCCGGGCCGCCCTCTTCCCGGCCGCTGAGCTGCGCCGGGCGGTGAAGTACAGGAAACAGCTCGAATCAGGTCTCTTTCTCGCCGAACCTGCGAGCGCCGTCGGGCGGCTCGATTACACCCGACAGATCCTCGACCGGAACATGAACGGACTGATTGAGGCCACCCTGCCGGGCCCGTCCGTGGGCTATATCATGCTGGCCGTGGCCCGCAGGCTGCTGCGGGGAATCGCCCCGCCCCGGGAGCTGGAAGCTGTGCTGCGCGGACTGCCGCACAACGTCACGACCGAAATGGACCTGGAACTCTGGCAGCTCGCCGTCGCGATCGGCGACGACCCGGTGTCTCGCGGGGACTTCCTGGCGCAGCGTCCTGAAGAGCTATCCGCGCGCTATCTCGCCGGGACGCTGCCGCCTCAGGCCCAGACCGGGGTGCGCGGCTTCCTGGCCCGCTATGGCCACCGCGCCGTGGCGGAAATCGACCTCGGCATGCCCCGCTGGTCCGAGCAGCCCGACCACATCCTCGGCATGATCTCCAATTTCCTCCGGGTTGAGGACCCCGAGCAGGCCCCCGACCGGCAGTTTGCCCGGGCCGCCGAGCACGCGGAGGACCGGATCCGCAGCCTGGTGGAGCGTGCGCGGGCCCGCAGCCCCTGGCGCGCCCGGGCGCTGCAGCTTTGTCTGCGCCGCGTCCGTCAATTGGCGGGCCTGCGCGAATCGCCTAAGTTCTGCATCGTGTTGGTGCTCGGCGAAATGCATCGTCAGCTTGCCCGGATCGGCGCGGATTTGGTGTCGGACGGCACCATCTCGGCCGCCGATGACGTGTTCTTCCTGGACTTCGACGAGATCCGGGTGGGCCTGCGCGGCGCGGACCTGCACGGTATCGTCGCGGACCGCCGTCGTCTGTACAACGTTGAATTGCGACGCCGGCGTATCCCCCGGCTGCTGCTGTCCGACGGCACTGACGTCGAGGCCGCCCTGATGGTGAAGTCCCCGGCGTCCGGCGCCCTGACCGGGACGCCGGCATCGGCCGGCACCGCCACCGGACGGGTCCGGGTGATCCTGGACCCTGTTGGGGCCGAGCTGCAACCCGGCGAAATCCTGGTGGTCCCGTCGACTGACCCCGGCTGGACCCCGCTGTTCCTCACGGCCGGCGCTCTGGTCATGGAAATGGGCGGCGTCATCTCCCACGGGGCCGTGGTGGCACGTGAGTACGGCATCCCGGCCGTCGTGGGCGTCCCGGATGCCACCACACGGCTGCGGACCGGCCAGATGGTCACCGTCGACGGCGCAGCGGGCACCATCCGCGAGCTGCCGGACTGACCGCGGGATCCGGGCCAAGGGCAGGCTTCCCTCACAGCTATGGCACAGCCGTGCCAGATAGACTAAAGCATGACCACCCCGGCCCACCAGCCACCGCACCACGAGCCGTCTTTTACGCTGTACCCGCACCGGCCGCAACACTCCGGCAGCACCTTCGCCCTGGCCCGCAAGGCACGGAACGTCCTGCGCCGGGTTCCGGTGTGGACCTGGCGGGTGCTGATGCACTCGGTGAAAGCCAGTGAAAATTCCCGCTTCAACGTCGACCCGATAACCGGCGTCGAATACTTCCACGACATCGATTTCGTGGGCGACGGCATCCGGGCGCACCGCCTCGACGTGATCACCCCGCCCCCCTCCGAACCCACCGAACCCACCGCTGCCGGTTCGGCAGCACCGCTGACCGTTTACGTGTATTTCCACGGCGGCGGCTGGACATCCGGGGACAAATCCGCACTGACCAAGTACTGCGCGAGCCAGGCCCGGGGCGGCATGGTGGTGGTCAACGTGAACTACCGGAAGGCCCCGCAATTCCAGATGGCCCACGTCCTGGCGGACGCCAACGCCGCACTTGCCTGGGTCCGGGCGAACATCTCCGGGTATGGCGGCGACGGATCGCGGATCGTACTCGGCGGCGACTCCGCCGGCGGCCAGATCGCGGCCCTCCTGACCGCAGCCAGCTTCCGGCCGGAACTGGCCCGGCACCACGGCCTCACCCCGGCCGTGCCGGCGTCGGATTTCAAAGGCCTGGTCCAGCACTGCAGTGTGGTGGACTTCTCCGTCTTCTTTGACAAGGGATTCGTGCTGAGCCTGAACTTCATCCGCATGCTGCTGCCCGGCCTGCCCTCCGGCGGCAGGAAGCGCGGCAGCTTTTCGGGCGCCGGCCGGCTGGAGGCCCTCCGTGAGGCTGCAGGCTTTCTCTCACCCATCGAATGGCTGGATGCACGTTTCCCGCCGGTCTTTGTGACCACCTCGGAACGGGACTTCCTCTACGCCGCCAACATGAACTTCATTGCCCGGCTGCGCGAACATTCCATCCCCGTGGACAGCCTGATCTACGGCTGGGCCAGCTCCAACACCGAACACACCTGGCAGCAGAACTTCCGCTACCCGGAATCGCAGGAAGTGTACCGGCGGCTCCATGCCTTCGTGCGCAACGTGGCTTGAGCGGCCGCCATTGCGGGCCGCCGGCCCAGCCGCACCCGCACGGGGCTATGTTTAGTCCATGGCGTCCGCTGAGAGCAACGCACGCAACGATCAGGAGCCCGAAGGCTTCGGCTCGGCGCTCGTTGACGAAGCCGCCCGCCGGGATGCCGCCCTGGGCGACGTCGATTGGGCCGCCCTGCCCGACGGCGCCGTGCGGGGCACCTTCAGGGCCCCCAGCGGACCCCTCGCCACCCTCTCCATGGGCACACCGGGAAACCCCCGGGTGATCTTGGTGCCCGGCGCCACCGGGTCCAAAGAGGACTTTGTCCTGATACTCCCTGAGCTCGCCGACGCCGGGTATTTCGTCCTGAGCTTCGACATTGCCGGCCAGTACGATTCCGCCGCGGCGGGCCCCGAAAACCTCGCACCGCCCCGCGCCCACTATGACTACACCCTGTTCAGCAATGACCTCCTCGCCGTACTCGACGCCGAGGAAGGGCCCGCGCACGTCGTCGGCTATTCCTTCGCCGCGATCGTCGCGCAACTGGCCTTCACCCGGCGCCCGGAAAAGTTCCGGAGCCTCACGCTGCTCAGCTGCCCGCCTGAGCCGGGCCAGAGCTTCCGCGGGGTCCAGCGCATCGGCCGCGTCAGCCGGTGGGCCAGTCCGCGGGTCGGGGCCGCGCTGATGATTTGGGGCATCCGCATTAACATCATCCGCGTCGCCCCCGGCCGGGTACGGTTCGTGAAACACCGGTTCCGCTTCACCCGCCGGAGCTCCGTAACTGACATTTTCGGGCTGATGCAGCACGCGCCCGACCTCCGGGCGGCGCTGGCCGCCGCCTCGCTGCCGAAGTTCGTCGCCGTCGGCGAGCATGACCTCTGGCCGCTCGCCTTGCACCGGCGGTTCGCACAGTCGATCGGGGCGCGCATCGCGGTCTACCGGGGCGGGCACAGCCCCAGTGAAACGTCGCCGCATCAAATGAGCCGTGATCTGATCGCGCTTTACGCGGCCGTCTGACGCGGGTATTGCTGTCCCCATTGCCGGCGGCGCCGCCGACGCCGGAACGGTGGCTCCGCCCTGAACTCGACACCGAAGGTGGTCCATGCCATCGACAGCCGGCGCCGCACGGAGCCCCAGCCCGCCAGCGGCCGCGCGGAGACCCGCACCCGCAGCGATGGGTCGGCGATCACCGTCACTTCTGGCGGAATCTGGTAGGAAATGTCCAAGTCGTCGTGGACCAGGGGAAGGCCGCGGTGAACGGAACCGCCGATGCGGGCCCAGACGTCCGAGCTCATGGCGAAGTTCGAACCGAACAACGGGGGATGCCCCAACAGCCAGCCGATGGCCCAGAAATATCCGGCAATGTAGACGCTCCGGCCCACCCAGCGGGCGAAGCGGCTTCCGCCATAGAAATCGCCCGGACCGGACACGGCGGACAGCGGACCGGCCTGCTGCAGGATCGCCTCGACCCGTTCGAGCCAGTCCGTGGGCGGGATCGAGTCCGCGTCCAGCCTGGCAAGCACCTCGCACCGGGCTTCATCGAAACCGTGCGCCGTCGAGGCGGCAATTCCCGGGAGATCGACGGCGATCCGCCGGACCCCCGCGGCGGCGCAGACCGCCTCCGTGTTATCCGTGCTGGAGTTGTCCACGACGACGATTTCGTCGGCCTGACGGGTCTGTGCGGCGAGCGCGGCGAGGCAGACGGCGAGCATGTCAGCGTCGTTCCGGGCCGGGATAACCACCGAGATTGTGCTCATGTTGGACCGACTATAGTCCGGGAACGGGGAAACGCCCCCGTTGGGCCCTTGCACCACGGGCCCGCGCCCCGTAGGTTGGGCAACAGCGGACGAATGTCTCCGCAGCCGTTGGCCTCCGGGCCGCCGGAGATCATCAGCATTTCAGAAGGATATGGCATGGCTACTGGCACAGTTAAATGGTTCAACGCCGAAAAGGGTTTTGGCTTCATTGCCCCGGATGACGGGTCAGCCGACGTTTTCGCCCACTACTCGGCAATCGCCAGCAGCGGCTACCGCTCGCTGGACGAGAACCAAAAGGTCGAGTTCGACGTCACCCAGGGTCCGAAGGGCCCGCAGGCTGAGAACATCCGCCCGCTCTAAGTACTCCGGATAGCAGCACCGGCCAGCCGGCCGCCACGCTCTCCCCAAGACCACAAACGCTCCGCTCGAGGACTCCTCGGGAGGGGCGTTTGTTGTCGGGACGCCTCCGGTCCCGCGTCCTGGAACGGTCCGGTTGGATCCTCCGATGTCCGCGACAGTTGTTCCCTGCGCGGCCAGGCCGTGGATACTAGGAAAATGACTACTCGCAGTCCTCTCAACCGGAATCAGGCAATCCCGGCGCCGCTGCAGGAACTGCCGGAACTGATCCAGGCAGTTCTGAACGGGATTCCCGCAATGATTGGCTACTGGGACAAGGATCTGCGCAACTGCCTCGCCAACGACGCCTACAGTGAGTGGTTCAAGGTCGATCCCCGGCAGATGCACGGACTCCATCTCAGGGACCTGCTCGGCGAGGAGCTCTTCGCCGCGAACCGGCAGTACATCGAAAAGGTGCTCACCGGTGAACCGCAGCTCTTTGACCGGACCCTGGTGGACGCCTCCGGCACAACCCGATACGCCCAGGCATCCTACGTTCCGGATCTCAGGGACGGCGGCGTCCAGGGCTTTTTTGTGCTCGTCACCGACATCACCGAGCGGGTCCTGGCCGAGCGGCGCCAGCAGCGCGACATGGACCGGTACCGGACACTGGCCCGCAGCATTCCCGGGGTCTTTGTACTTCTGTTCGATGCGGACTTGCGCTATTTGGTGGCGGAGGGGCAGGAGCTGGAAGCATTTGGCTATAGCCCTGAAGCCATGGAGGGCCGAGTCCTCCATGACGCCGTCAGCGCAGGGCTGGCTCACGAACTGGAGCCGCGGTACCGCGCCGCCCTTGCCGGCGAGGAAGTCACCTGGAAACGGACCATCGGCGAGCGCCAGTACCTTCTGACGGCCCGCCCGGTCGTCTCCGACGACGATGCCGCCGGCATGGTGGTCGCCGTGGACGTCACGGCCCGCCGGCAGCAGGAAAAGACCTGGGCGGCGCTGCATGAAATCGCCACCGCGGTGGCCCGGAGCCCGGCCCTGGCGGACATCGCAGGCCAGGTCGCCGCCATTGTCCGGACCCTTTTCGACGTCGATTCGGCCGCCGTGGCGCGCATCACCGGCCCCACGTCCGCTGAAGTCGTGGCGATGGCGCCCGTGCTTCCGCCCACCCTGAGCCGCACACACATCTTCGCTGCCACCGATGCCTCCGCCACCGCCCGGGTCGCTGTCACCGGCGAGCCCGCCCTCGTCACCTACGGCCCCGATGGCGGCAGCACCTCTGAGCAGATGCTTGCCGGCGGATTCCGGTCCACCGCTGCAGCACCCATTCGGGTCGACGGTTCGCTGTGGGGCGTCATCGCCTTGACATCGAAGTCCACCACGGCCCTCACCGAGTCGGTACTGGCCCGGCTCGCGCAATTTGCCGAGCTTGTGGAGATTGCCATCGCCAACGCCGAGGCCCGCGCGAGCCTGGAACGGCAAGCAAGCACCGACATGCTCAGCGGGCTGCCGAACCGGCGGGCCCTGGAGGAATACCTCGACAGGGAGGTGGAGCTCGCCCGGACCCGCGAAACGCCGCTCAGCGCTGTGGTCCTGGACATCGATCACTTCAAGCGAGTCAATGACACCTTTGGCCACCTCACCGGCGACACCGTGCTTTCCGAGGTCGCCGATCGACTGCGCCGGGTTGCCCGCCAGGGCGAGATCGTCGCCAGGTTCGGCGGCGAGGAGTTCGTCTGGCTGTTGCCCGGCAGCGACGCAGCCGGGGCACTGGAGGCCGCGGAGCGTGCCCGCGCGGCCATCGCGTCCCGGCCTTTCGACGGCGTCGGGTCCATCACGGTCTCCGCTGGAGTATGCGAACTGCAGGAGGCCGGCACGCATAGCTTGCTCTCCGGCGCGGACCGCGCGCTGTACGCCGCCAAGCAAGGCGGCCGGAACCGCTGCCGGCGTTACCACGCTCCTTCAGCGGACGACGCCGGGATGGCCGACCCTGAGGCTGCGGCTGCACAGGACAAACGAAGCGCCTGAAGCGGCGTCACCGCCCTGCGCTGACCGGGCCCCTTAAGACAGGAAGCCGCGCAGTAGGGCTCCCGTTCCTTCCAGGTGTTCCACGGTGGCCTCTTGCGCCGCCACCGCATCGCCGCGCAGGATGGCGTCCGCTATCTCTGCGTGCTGGATGTTGGAATGCTCCAGGTTTGTGCTCAAAAACGGGATCCTGTCCAGCAGATCATTGAGCCTGGACCGCGTCTCGGCCACCGCGCCGACGAGGCTGGGGGCCCCGGTCAGTTCGGCGATCGCAATATGGAAGCGGGCATCCCGCGGGCGGTAGCTTGATTCCGGAGCGGCGGACACTTCCGCCAGGCAGTGCCGCAGGTGACCCCTCGCCGCCGCCGACAAGTCAGCTTCGGCTGCCAGTGCACTCGCTGCCGGCTCGATGACCCTTCGGAAGACCAGCACATCATGGACATCGGCGGGGTCCAGCCGCGGGTTTCCATGCGGCTCCGCAAGGACCGGATTTTCCGAGATGTACGTCCCGCCGTACCGCCCGCGCCGGACGGTCAGGTAGCCGGCAGACTGCAGTTCACCCAAGGCTTCGCGCAGGGTGGCCCGCGAAACGCCCAGCTGCTCGGCCAGTTCACGCTCCGGAGGCAGTTTGTCGCCGGGCGCGAAGATGCCGAGCTTAATTGTTTGGAGAATATGCTCAATCGTTTCCTCGAAGGCGTTCCCGCCCCGGACCGGGCGCAGCATCGAGTACGGCCGCTGCAACAAAAAATCGGTCAAGCTCAACCCCTCGTTCTGCCACACCACATATATCTACCGTGAGCCTACATTTGGGTGCCGCGAAAGTTAAGTTTCCGATCCATTTCGCGCCTGACATCTAGCGTTTTTCCTTGAAAACCTTGACGAATGTGATGCATCCCTCCACACTAATAGTCGTGCGCTTGGACTGATAACAGTCCTTTGGAACTTCGGGCGACACTCCTCTTCTCAAAGGGAAACGCATGAAATCAGCAGATCACGACGCCGGTACGGCCGGCGCAGGCAAAAGCACCGAGGCCGACTACCTCAAACACCGGACCCTCCAGCGCGGGGCCGCCGGCTGGGTGCTCCTCGCCGGGCTGGGGGTCGCCTACGTCATTTCCGGTGATTTCGCCGGCTGGAACCTCGGACTCGCCCAGGGCGGGTGGGGCGGTCTGCTGATCGCCTTCGTCCTGATGGGCATTATGTACACCTGTATGGTGTTCGGGCTCGCGGAGCTCTCCTCTACCTTGCCCACGGCAGGCGCCGGCTACGCTTTCGCCCGCCGGGCCCTGGGCCCCCTGGGCGGGTTCGCCACCGGCATCGCGGTTTTGATCGAGTACGCGGTGGCGCCGGCAGCCATTGCCACCTTCATCGGCGGCTACATCGAAGCGCTCGGCTTGTTCGGGCTGACCAACTCGTGGCCGGTCTATCTGTTCACCTACGTAATCTTTATCGGCATACACCTCCGCGGCGTCGGCGAAGCGCTGAAGATCATGTTCGGCATCACCGCCATTGCCGTCGTCGCCCTCGTCGCCGCCGTCTTTGGCCTGCTGCCGAAGTTCGACCCGGCCAAACTGTTTGATATTGTGCCGGACGGGTCCGCCGGCTCCAGCGCGTTCCTGCCCATGGGCATCAGCGGCATCCTGGCCGCCCTTGTCTACGGCATCTGGTTCTTCCTTGCCGTCGAAGGTGTCCCGCTGGCCGCAGAGGAATCCGCAGACCCGAAAAAGGACATGCCAAAGGGCATCATCGTTGCAGTGATCATCCTCGTCGTCTTCGGCGCCCTGATGCTGGTCCTGGTCCCCGGGGCGGCCGGCTCCCAGGCCATGAGCACCTCGGACAACCCCCTGCCCGAAGCCCTCCGCCTCGCCTACGGCGGCGACACCCTGCTTGCCGACTTCATCAACTACGCAGGACTTGCCGGGCTCGTCGCCAGCTTCTTCTCCATCATCTACGCCTACTCGCGCCAACTCTTCGCCCTCTCCCGGGCCGGGTACCTCCCCAAGTGGATGTCCCTCACCGGCGCGCGCCGGACGCCGTACTGGGCACTCATTGTTCCCGGCACCGTCGGCTTCCTGCTGGCAGCCATCACCCAGGACGGCGCACTGCTGATCAACATCGCCGTTTTCGGCGCCACTGTCTCTTACGTCCTACTGAACCTCTCCCACATCGTGCTGCGGATCAAGGAACCGGAACTGGAACGCGGCTACCGCACTCCCGGGGGCATCGCCACGACTTCCGTTGCACTGGTCCTATCCGCCGTCGCCGTCGCCGCCACCTTCGTTGTGGACGTCTTCGCCGCCTCGATCACCGCGACGATCTTCGCCGCGGCCATTGCCTACTACTGGTTCTACAGCCGGCACCGCATCGTCACCGGATCCCCGGACGAGGAATTCGCCAAGCTGGCCCTCGCCGAGGCGGAACTGAAGTAGCAATCCCACAATCACCACACCCCTTGCCAAGAACTAACGTTGCGGAGCAACCATGAATGAAGCGTCCACAAACCACGGCAGAAACGCCCAGCTCACCCTCGACGAATTGCGGGCCGACGTTGCCTCCGGAGCCGTCGACACCGTCATCGTCGCGATCACCGATTCCCTGGGTCGGTTGCAGGGCAAGCGTTGCGGCGCCCGGTCCTTCCTGGAGGACGTGCTGGACCACGGCGCGGAAGGCTGCAACTACCTGCTCGCAGTCGACGTCGAGATGAACACCATCGACGGGTACGCAATGTCCTCATGGGACACCGGCTACGGCGACATGGTGATGCTGCCGGACGTCTCCACCCTGCGCCGGGTTCCCTGGCAGCAGGGCACGGCCATGGTGCTATGCGACATCATGTGGGCGGACACGTCACCGGTGGTCGCCTCGCCGCGCCAGATCCTGCTCGCCCAGGTGGAACGGCTGGAGAAACTCGGCTACCGCGCCCACATGGGCACGGAGCTCGAATTCCTGTTGTTCGACGACTCATACCGCGAGGCCTGGCAGAAGAACTATCACGGACTCAATGCCTCCACGCAGTACAACGTCGACTACTCGCTGCTCGCCACGGCCCGCCTGGAGCCGGTCATCCGGTCTATCCGCACCAACATGGAAGCGGCTGGACTCGTTGTCGAATCCTCCAAAGGCGAGTGCAACCTCGGGCAGCAGGAAATCACCTTCCGCTTTGATGAAGCCCTAAAGGCTTGCGACAAGCACGTCTTTTACAAAAACGGCGCGAAGGAAATCGCGGACCAGCTGGGCAAAAGTATCAGCTTTATGGCCAAGTACGACCAGCGCGAGGGAAATTCCTGCCACATCCACTTCAGCCTGACCGACCTTGCCGGCAACCCCGTCCTGCCCGGCGACGGTGAGCACGGCTTCAGCCCGGTGATGGAGCACTTTATGGCCGGACAGCTGGAGGCGCTCAAGGAACTCACCTACTTCCTGGCTCCCAATGTCAATTCCTATAAGCGGTTCGTCGAGGGAAGTTTTGCCCCCACCGCCATTGCCTGGGGCCTGGACAACCGCAGCTGCGCCCTCCGGGTGGTTGGCCACGGACGCGGCCTCCGCACCGAAATGCGCGTGGGCGGCGGGGACCTCAATCCTTACTTGGCTGCCGCTGCACTGATCGCCGCCGTGATCCACGGACTGGAAAACCGGCTGACGCCGGGTCCGGCAATTCAGGGCAGCGCCTACGCCTCCGACGCCGACCGGCTGCCGACGAACCTCCGCGACGCCCGTGATCTGCTCGCCGAGTCCAGCGTGGCCCGGAAAGCCTTCGGCGACGCCGTGGTGGACCATTACGTCCACGCAGCCGGCATCGAACTGAGGTCCTTTGACAGCGCCGTCACAGACTGGGAGCGCGTCCGTGGCTTCGAACGGCTCTAAAACCTACCGACCGCGGATTGCCCTGACAAGCTACTACCAGGACGCATCCTGGGGCGTCTGGAACGCCCCAGCTGCCATCATCCCGGGCACCTACGTGGAGGCGGTGGTGGCAGCTGGCGGCACGCCGCTGCTGCTGCCGCCGCTGGGCACCGACGAGACCGTCCTGGACCTTGTGGACGGGCTGATTGTGGTGGGCGGCCCGGATGTGGACCCGGTCCGCTACGGCGCACCCGCACACCCCCGGACAGTGGCCCAACCACTGCGCGATGAGCACGACACCATCCTGACGCGGGCAGCGCTTGAGCGCGGGCTGCCGCTGTTTGCCATCTGCCGGGGAGCCCAGATCCTTAACGTGGCCCTGAACGGCAGTCTGAACCAGCACTTACCGGACACCAACCCGACGGCCAACTACCAGCCCGCACCGGGGGTATTTGGTGAAGCCGCGTTCACCACAGCGCGGGGCAGCCTGATCCAATCACTGCTCGGCGATGCTGCAGCGGCCCCGTGCTACCACCACCAGGCCATGGATGTGGTTCCTGACGGCCTGCGCGTCACAGCCTCGTCAACCGATGGGACCGTCCAGGCCCTGGAAGCTGCCGACGCCCCGGGCTGGGTATTGGGAGTGCAGTTCCACCCGGAGCAAAACCCGAATGACCTGCGGCTTTTCAGCGGCTTTGTCCAGGCCGCGGGCAGCTATCGCGCCAATCGAAATGAGATGTCTTCGCTATGACCGCAACAACATTCGACGTTATAAACCCTGCCACCGAGGAAGTGCTCGAAACGGTGTCGCTGGCCGGCCTGGCCGAAGTCGACGACGCCATCGCCCGTGCAGCAGGAGCCTTCGAATCCTGGCGTGCCGTTGCTCCGGCGGACCGTTCGCTGCTGCTGCGGCGCTTCGCGGCCGCAGTGGACGCCGACGTGGAGAACCTGGCCCGGCTCGAGGTCCGCAACGCCGGGCACACCATCGGCAACGCCCGCTGGGAAGCCGGCAACGTCCGCGATGTGCTGAACTACTACTCGGCCGCGCCGGAACGGCACTTCGGCAAACAGATTCCGGTTGCCGGCGGAGTGAACATCACCTTCCACGAGCCGCTCGGCGTTGTGGGTGTCATCGTGCCCTGGAATTTCCCCATGCCGATCGCGGCTTGGGGTTTTGCCCCGGCGCTTGCCGCGGGCAACACCGTGGTGCTCAAGCCTGCGGAGATGACACCCCTGACGGCGCTGCGTTTGGCCGAGCTGGCCCGGGAGGCCGGCATCCCGCCCGATGTCTTCCAAGTCATTCCGGGCAAGGGCTCGGTCGTCGGCGAACGGTTTGTGACGCATCCGTCGGTCCGGAAGGTGGTCTTCACCGGCTCCACCGGAGTGGGAAAGAAAATCATGGCCGGATGCGCAGACCAGGTCAAGCGAGTGACCCTTGAGCTCGGCGGCAAAAGCGCCAACATCGTCTTTGACGATGCCGACCTGGAGATGGCCGCCGCTGCGGCCCCCGGGGGTGCCTTCGACAACGCGGGCCAGGATTGCTGCGCCCGGTCCCGAATCCTCGTCCAGCACAATGTCTACGACCGCTTTATGGAACTGCTGGAATCCGCCGTCAAGGCCATCACCGTCGGCGATCCCGCGGATGAAAGGACCACCATGGGGCCGCTGATTTCCGCCGCGCAGCGCCGGAACGTCGCGGGTTTTGTGCCGGAGAACGCCCCGATCGCTTTCCAGGGACAGGCCCCTTCCGGGCCGGGCTTTTGGTTCCCGCCGACCGTGCTCACTCCCGGCCTGGACGCGAGGTCGTTCACGGAGGAGATCTTCGGGCCGGTGGTCACCGTGGTGCCGTTCACCGACGAGTCGGATGCGATCCGGATCGCCAACAACACCGACTATGGCCTGTCCGGCTCGATCTGGACCTCCGGCGTTGACCGGGCCCTTCGCGTGGCGCGCGGTGTTGAGGCCGGAAACCTCTCGGTGAACTCACACTCCTCGGTCCGGTACTCCACTCCGTTCGGCGGCTTTAAGCAGTCCGGACTCGGCCGCGAATTGGGCCCGGACGCCCTTGACTCGTTCACCGAAACCAAGAATGTCTTTATCTCCACCCCGGCCCTGACCTGAGCCGTTCCTCGCACCCCCCGGTTTTTTACCCCCGCACTAAGGAGTTCCCCATGCAGTCAGTAGTTTCGAACCGCCTCGCCGGTCGCAGCGCAGTTATCACCGGCGGTGCCAGCGGCATTGGCCTGGCCACGGCACGCCGGATGGCCGCCGAAGGGGCCAACGTCGTCATCGCCGACATCGAGCCAACCTCCGGCCTCGCCGCAGCGACCGAGGTCGGGGGGATGTTCGTCAAAGTTGATGTCACGAGCGAAGAGGACGTCAAGAACCTGTATGCCCAGACCAAGGAAACGTACGGCAGCGTTGATATCGCCTTCAACAACGCCGGAATCTCGCCTGCCAACGACGGTTCCATCCTCGACACCGGCATTGACGCCTGGCGGAAGGTCCAGGAAGTTAACCTGACCTCCGTGTACTACTGCTGCAAGTACGCCATCCCCTACATGCAGGAGCAGGGGAAAGGCTCCATCATCAATACAGCCTCATTTGTTGCCGTGATGGGCGCCGCTACCTCACAGATTTCCTACAGCGCCTCCAAAGGCGGGGTCCTGTCCATGAGCCGTGAGCTTGGCGTCGAATTCGCCCGGCAGGGCATCCGTATCAATGCCCTCTGCCCCGGACCGGTCAACACACCACTACTGAAGGAGCTCTTCGCCAAGGACCCGGAAAAGGCTGCCCGCCGGCTGATCCATGTGCCGCTGGGGCGCTTCGCCGAGCCGGAGGAGCTGGCCGCCGCCGTGGCTTTCCTGGCCAGCGATGACGCTTCCTTCATCACCGCCTCCACGTTCCTGGTGGACGGCGGAATCTCCGGAGCGTACGTCACGCCGATCGATTAAGCGCTAAGTCCCGGTCAAAAAACGTGGAAGTGCCGGCTCGAACCGTTCCGGCCGGCGCTTCCCCGGACTAAACGAACGCTGACTTCCCGGTCACGGCCCTGGCCACGATCAGCGAGTTAATTTCGTAACTGCCCTCGTACGTGTACAGGATTTCGGCGTCGCCGAAGAGCTTGCCCATCTCATAGTCGCTGCTGATCCCGTTGCCGCCCATCAACGAACGCCCCATCGCCACCGATGCCCGGGCCAGCCGGGTGGTGGTGGATTTGGCCATCGCCGCCTGGACCATCTCCAGCTTGCCGGCCTCCTGAATCCTGGCCAGCTGCGCCATCAGCGACAGCGACGCCGACGCGTTGCCCAGGATCTCGGCCAACTGCTGCTGGATCAACTGGAACCGGGCCAGTTCCTTGCCGAACTGTTTGCGTTCCAGCGAATAGGAGCGCGCGACGTCGAACGCGGCCAGTTGGATGCCGGCAGCCTGCCAGCCCACCCACGCGCGGGAGTCCCGCAGCAGCTCGTTGGCCTTGGAGAAGTCGGTGGCCCCGGGCAGGAGGTTGGACTCCGGGATGCGGACCCCGTCGAGCACGATGTCCGCGTTCTGCATGATCCGCAGCCCGATCTTGTTGGCGATCTTCGTCGCCGTGTAGCCGGGCCGGTCCGTTTCCACGATGAAGCCCTTGATTTGCTGGTCCGCGACATCCCGCGCCCAGACCAGGGCGAAGTCGGCGATGGTGCCGGCGCCGATCCAGCGCTTGGCGCCGTCGATGACCCACTCCCCGTCCTCCAGCCGCGCGGTGGTGGCCAGTCCGCCGGCGATGTCCGAGCCGTGGTCCGGTTCGGTCAGGGCGAAGGCGCCGATCTGCGTGAAAGCAGTAAGCCCGGGCAGCCAGCGTGCCTTCTGCGCCTCGGAGCCGAGCTGGTCAATCATGCCCACGATCAGCTCGTTGTGGATCCCCACGAGCGCTGAGAGGGACACGTCGGCGCGGGCCACCTCCACGTACATCAGGCCCTTGAACAGCTTGGACGTGCCGTCCGTCTGCAGCCCGCCGAGGCCGTACTTGCCAAGCTCGGCGAGCAACCCGAAGGGGAATTCCTCACGGTTCCAGAAATCGATCGAGGCCGCACGGATCCGGGACTGCAGGAAGTCCCGGATTTCCTGGTAGCGGGCCCGTTCCTCCGGGGGGAGCAAATCCACGATGTACATCAGGTCAGCGTCAGGGAAGGGCGGCAGCGCCGCGGCTTCATGCGATGCGTGGTCCCCGATGACCCTCTGTCCGCTGGCACGTCCTTGTGGCTGCACGGGCATGTATCCCTTCGCTAGTGACCGGTTCATGAAGCAAGCCGGCTCTTCCAAACCCTTGGATGTCCTAGTATATTGCACAGTGACGGGGATCACGAGGATGGCTGTGATTCCCGGGCAACGGCGCCGGGACCGAACTGCTGCGCCGCCAGACTTCGAAAGGTGCACCATGACCGTCACAGAGGAATTTCGCGCCGCCCGCGACCGCATGCTGGACCTTCGAGAGGACTACGAGGCGGCGCGCAGCGAATTCCAGTGGCCCCGCTTCGAGCACTTCAACTTCGCCCTGGACTGGTTCGATCAGATCGCTGCCGACCCGGCGAAGGCCGCCCGGCCCGCCCTTGTGATCGTCGAACAGGACGGCACTGCCACGCGGCGCAGCTTCGCTGACCTGTCCCGGCGCTCCGACCAGGTGGCAAACTGGCTGCGCGGCCAGGGCGTCCGGCGCGGTGACCGCATGATCATCATGCTCGGGAACCAGGTGGAACTCTGGGAACTGATGCTCGCCGGAATCAAGCTGGGCATCGTCATGATCCCCACCACCACCCTGATGGGCCCTGCGGACCTCACGGACCGGGTGGAGCGCGGCGGGGCCAACTGGGCCGCCGTCGGCAGTGCAAACATCGCCAAGTTCGCCGACGTCCCAGGGGCGTACACACTGATTGAAATCGGCGGGGACGCCGGCACGGACGCAGCCGCCCTGCAGTACTCCGAGTCGGCCGGCGCGGGCGAGGACTTCACCCCGGACGCGCCCACCCTGGCCGATGAGACCCTGCTGCTCTACTTCACCTCGGGCACCACGTCCAAGGCCAAGCTCGTGGAACACACGCACACGTCGTATCCGGTAGGCCACCTGTCCACGATGTTCTGGATCGGGATGGAACCCGGAGATGTGCACCTGAACGTGGCCTCCCCGGGGTGGGCCAAGCATGCCTGGTCCAACGTCTTCACGCCCTGGATCGCTGAGGCCTGCGTCTTCATTTACAACTACGAGCGCTTTGACGCGAAGGCCCTTATGGCGCAAATGGACCGCGAGCGGGTGACGAGTTTCTGTGCGCCGCCGACGGTCTGGCGCATGCTGATCCAGGCCGACCTGACCCTGCTCAAGAACCCTCCCACCAAGGTGGTGTCCGCCGGGGAACCGCTCAACGCCGAAGTGATCGACCAGGTCCACCGCGCGTGGGGCCAGACCATCCGGGACGGCTTCGGCCAGACCGAATCCACTGTGCAGATCGCCAATACGCCGGGCCAGCCAATTAAGATCGGCGCCATGGGCAAGCCGCTGCCCGGGTACGACGTCGTCCTCGTGGACCCGGCAACGGGCGGGGAGTCCGACGACGGCGAGCTCTGCCTGCGCCTGGATCCCCGCCCCGTCGGGCTGATGAAGGCCTACTACGGCGATCCGGAAAAGACGGCGGAGGCGTTTCGCGACGGCTACTACCACACCGGGGACATGGCAAGCCGGGACGAACGCGGCATCATCACGTATGTGGGCCGCGGGGACGACGTCTTCAAGTCCTCGGATTACCGACTCTCCCCGTTCGAACTGGAAAGTGTCCTGATCGAGCACCCGGCGGTGGCCGAAGCCGCCGTCGTCCCCTCCCCCGACCCGCTCAAGCTCTCAGTCCCCAAGGCATTTGTGGTCCTCGCCGCCGGCCACGAGCCGGGCCCGGAACTGGCCGAGGACATCCTGCGGTACTGCCGCGACCACCTGGCACCGTTCAAGCGGATCCGCCGGCTGGAGTTCGCCGAACTGCCCAAAACCATCTCGGGCAAGATCCGCCGCGTGGAGCTGCGGCACAGCGAGGAACTGCGCCACGGCGGAGGAACGGTCCCGGCCGGCCTCGGCACCGAATACACCGAAGCGGACTTCCCCGGGCTGAAGAGCCCGGCCGAAAAGCTAGGCTGAGGACCATGAACGTCAGGACAAACAGTGGGGGGTGCCGTGGCAACGCCGCTGCCGCGTGACCCGATTGCCGACGCCCGGTTGAATTGGGAGCGGCACGGCTGGTCCGATGTCGCCGCACCCATGGCCGCCATCACCGCCGTGATGCGGACCCAGCAGATCCTGCTGGCCCGGATCGAGGGGATCCTGAAACCGTTCGGGCTGACGTTCGCCCGGTACGAACTGCTCGCCCTGCTGAGCTTCGCCCGCAGCGGCGCGCTGCCCATGAACAAAGCCAGCGCGCTCTTGCAGGTCCATCCCACCTCGGTCACGAACGCCGTGGACCGGCTGGAAAGGGCAGCCCTGGTACTTCGCTCGCCGCATCCCACCGACGGGCGCACCACCCTGATTGAACTCACCCCGGAGGGGCGCACGCTGGCAAAACGGGCGACGGCGGCCCTGAACGCCGAGGTGTTCGCCCAGTCCGGCTTCGCAGAGCAGGACGTGGACCAGCTGATCCGGATCCTGGGCACATTCCGACGCAACGCCGGCGATTTCAGCGACTAACCCCTGGCTTGTCTTGCCTGACCACGATTGACGGCCGGCCACAATGCGGTGACCGGTTCCGCGCACCTGGAGACGACTCATGCAGCCGAACGACTACTCCCGCCCCGATGACCGGGAACTGCTCCGCGCCTCGCTGCGCCAGCTCTCCGGGAGGTTCCGTCCCGCGGTGCTGTTTGCCGGGCTGGCCAGCGGGGAGTTGCTCCAGCTGACGGACTTTCTCGGCACCGCCACCTCCAGCCTGCACCAGGTTGTGGTTGTTCCCGGGGCGGGCCTCGGCGGCCGAGTCCTCACGCAGCGGCGCCCGTTCCTTGTCGAGGACTACATCGCCTCCGAAGGGATCACCCACGAATACGATCTCGCCGTCCGGCGGGAACGGCTGACCTCGATGGCGGCCGTCCCCGTGGTGGTCCGGGGCCGGTCGCGTGCGGTGCTGTATATCGCAAGCCGGGACAGGACGCCGCTCGGAGAAAAAGCTGTGAGCGAGGCGGCAGCTGCAGCCGCAGAAATCGCCGAGGAGCTGCGGGTCCGGGACGAGGTGGACCGGCGGGTTTCGATAATCGACACGGCGCGGGCTGCACCTGCGTTGGCCCTGGACCGCAGCTGGCTGGAGCACGTCCGGGAAGCCCACGCCGAGCTGAGGTCCCTGGCCGGCACGGTAACCGACCCGCACCTGGCCCGGCAGCTGGATATCATCGGCACCCATCTGGCTCCCGCGCCCGCCGACGGCGTCCATCCGACAGCCCGGCTGGCCCGCCGGGAGCTTGATGTTCTGGCGCAGGTGGCGCTCGGCTGTTCGTATCAGGAAACCGCGGATCGTCTGGGCCTGAAAGCGGTCACCGTCAAGAGTTACCTGCAAAATGCCATGGTCAAGCTTTCTGCGCACAACCGGCTCGAGGCCGTGTCGGTCGCCCGCCGGCTGGGGCTGATCCCCTAGGAGCGGAGCCGCCGGTCTCACCGGAGACCCCGCTCCCCAGCCGGGATGCGCCTGGATCCCCCGCTCCGGTGGGTCCCTGGCCCGGCAGCCTCAGCGCCGGGAGACGGGCGCGGCAGGTCCCGTGCTGTCGGCGCGGCCCGGCACAGGGTCGTGCTGTCCGCTTTCCAAAGCCCGCTTTTCGTGGCTGGGCAGCGCCAGGGTGCACAGGACGCTGAAGACGCCAATTCCGGCGAGCAGGAAACCGACCGAATTGGCGCCGGAGGTGCCGGCGAGCTGGGCCGCAACGAGCGGAACGATGCCTCCACCGACGACGCCGGCCAGGTTGTAGCCCATGCCGGCCCCGGTGTACCGGTAGCGGGTCTCGAAGAGCTCCGGCAGGAGCGCCCCGGCAGGTCCGTAGGCGATGGCGAAGATCACCAGGGTCACGGTGAGGCCGAGACCGAAGGCGAAGACGGTGTTCGCGCTGAGGATCGGGAAGAGCACGAGCGACCACGGCACGGCGAGGATGCAGGCGGCGGCAATGACCTTCTTGCGGCCGAAGCGGTCCGAGACGATCCCGGAGGCCAGGGTGGCAGCGGCGACAAACAACGAGGCGATAATGCCGGTGCTCAGCACTTCTGCCCGGCTCAGGTGCATGCCGGTGGGACTGGTGGCATAGCTGGTGAGGTACGCGGTGCCAAGGTAGAAAAAGGCAAAGAGGAGCGTCAGGGAGCCGCCGGCGAGAAGGATTTCGCGCGGCTGGCGCTTGATGGATTCAAGGATCGGCAACCTGCTGCTGGTTCCGGTGGCCGTGGCGGCGTTCTTGAAGACCGGCGTTTCCTCGATGCTCAGACGCACCCACAGGCCGACGAGTACCAGCACAGCGCTGAGAATGAACGGCACCCGCCAGCCAATGGTGATGAAAGCCTCCGACTTGTCCCCAAGGGTCAGGTTGGTGATAAGAAACGTACCGCTGGCCAGGGCAAACGCAACGGACGGGCCCAGCTGCGGGAAAGAGCCGAACAGCCCGCGTTTTCCTTTCGGGGCGTATTCCGCGACGAGGAGGGTGGCGCCGGCCCATTCGCCGCCGACTGCGAGGCCCTGCACGAAGCGGAGCACCACGAGCAGGATGGGGGCGGCCACGCCAATGGTGCTGGCGTCCGGGATGAGGCCGATCAGCACGGTGGCGATGCCCATCATCAGCAGCGTGGTGATGAGGGTCTTCTTCCGGCCGATCCGGTCCCCGAAGTGCCCGAAGATGATGGCACCAACCGGCCGGGCGAAGAAGGCAACGGCGAAGGTACCGAAGGAAGCGATGGTGCCGGCCGCGGCACCGAGCGCCGGAAAGAAAACCACGGGGAAAACCAGAGCGGCGGCCGTGCCGTAGATGAAGAAGTCGTAGAACTCGATGGTGGTTCCGGCGGCGCTGGCAAACGCGACCTTGCGAAGGGTTTTGCTGCTGGGTGGCGCCTGCAACCCGGCTGCCGAAGTCGGTGAAACTGAGGTCATGGCAATCTCCTTTGATGTCAACCCCAACGCCCGGCTGTGTGACTCAGCTCACCGTAGCCAGCAGGGTGGACGCCCAGCTACCTCCTAAAAGAGGTAGCCGCGAACTGCCGATGCCCGCCGTGTCGATCACTTACACTTCGGAGAGCACCAACCCTGGACCGAGGAGTGCACGATGATTCCGGAAATCAACATCTGGGCCGTTCTGCTGGCGACCCTGTCCAGCATGGCGGTCGGCTCTCTCTGGTACACCCCGAAAGTGTTCGGCAACTACTGGATGCGCGTCGCCGGCGTGACTCCCAGCGGGGACGCAAAAGACGCCGTCAGGCCGATCCTGGTCACGCTGGTGGTCAGCTTCATCAGCGCCTCGGTGCTGGCGGGGGCTGCCGCCATTGCGCAGCACTTCTACGGCGGTAATTTCCTGATTAACACGGTGGTCACCACGCTGATCCTCTGGGCAGGATTCACGGCGGCACGGTTCATCACCCACGACGCCTTCGAGGGCCGCCCCGCCGGCTTGACGGTGCTGAACTGCGCCCACGAACTCGTGACCTTTGTGGTGATGGCCTTGATCATCGGCCTGCTCGGCATCAGCGTCATGTGATCCTCTGATTCGGTTCCTGCCCGGCTCCGCTGGAGCGTCGCCGCTTAGCGGTGCGTGAAGTCCGGCTGGCGCTTCTCGGTGAAGGCCGCCATCCCTTCCTTCTGGTCCTCGGTGGCGAACAGCGAGTGGAACACGCGCCGTTCGAAGAGCACGCCCTGGGCCAGCCCGGTCTCAAAAGCGGTGTTGACGGCTTCCTTGGCCACCATCGCCACCGGCTTGGACTTGGACGCAATGACCTCGGCGGCTTTGAGGGCCTCTTCAACCACGTCCGCGGCGGGCACCACACGGGACACCAGTCCGGCGCGTTCGGCTTCCTCGGCGTCCATGAACCGCCCGGTGAGGATCATGTCCATCGCTTTGGCCTTGCCCACGGCGCGGGTGAGGCGCTGCGAGCCGCCCATTCCGGGCAGCACGCCAAGGTTGATTTCCGGCTGGCCGAACTTGGCGTTCTCCCCGGCGATGATGAAATCGCACATCATGGCCAGCTCGCACCCGCCGCCGAGGGCAAACCCGGAGACGGCGGCAACGACGGGGATGCGCAGCCGGGTGAAGTCTTCCCAGCCCCGGAACCAGTCGGCCGCGTACATGTCCATATAGCCCTTGGACTGCATCTCCTTAATGTCCGCGCCGGCCGCGAAGGCCTTGCCGGACCCGGTCAGCACGACGGCGCCGACGTTCGGATCGGTGTCCATCGCGGATACGGCGGCGACGAGCTCGTCCATGGTGGCCTTGTTGAGGGCGTTCAGAGCCTGCGGCCGGTTGAGCGTTACCAGCCCCACCCGCCCGCGCCGCTCCACCAGAATGTTTGCGTATTGCTCCGTCATGCTTGTCCCCTTGGCTGCTGTTCGGATTTGTCCCGGATGTCGGTGATGATTCCGGAGAAGTCCCGGCCAGCCCCGCCTTCCGCGGCAAAGGTATCGTAAATTTCGGACGCGAGCGGCCCCAACCGGGCGGCGACGCCGGTGCGTTCCAGCGCGTTGAGTGCCAGCTTGAGGTCCTTGGCCATGAGCGCTCCGGCGAATCCGGGCAGGTAATCGCGGTTCGCCGGGCTCGCCGGCACCGGCCCCGGCACGGGGCAGTTGGTAGTCAGAGCCCAGCACTGGCCCGAGGCCGCGGACGCGACGTCGAACAGTGCCTGGTGCGTCAAACCCAGCTTCTCGCCCAGCACGAAAGCTTCGCTGACCGCGATCATGGAGACGCCTAGGATCATGTTGTTGCAGATCTTGGCGGCCTGCCCGGCGCCGTGCTCCCCGCAGTGGACCACGCGCTTGCCCATCACCTCAAGCATCGGCTTGACCGCCTCGAAATCGTCCGGAAGGGCACCAACCATGAACGTCAGGGTGCCCGCCTCGGCCCCGACGACGCCACCGGACACCGGGGCGTCCACGGCCCGGTGACCGGCCGCGACGGCGAGTTCGGCGGCTTCGCGGGCCTCGTCGACGTTGATCGTGGAGCAGTCCAAGAAGAGCGTGCCCGGCGGCGCCACGTCCAGCAGTCCGGGCCGGCCGGGGGCGCCGCGGTAGGCATCCAGCAGGTGCTTGCCGCTGGGCAGCATGGTCAGCACGACGGCGGCCCCCGCCACGGCCTCGGCGGCGGTGTCCGCCGTGCCGATGCCGTGCGCGCGGGCGGTTTCCAGGGCGGCCGGGACGACGTCGAAACCGGCGACGGAATAACCGGCCTTGACCAGGTTGACGGCCATGGGGCCGCCCATGTGGCCAAGGCCCAGGAAGGCGACGGGCCCGGTCTGCGCCGCGCCGGGCAGCGGTGTTTCAGACATTGTGGCGCTCCTTCGAAAGTTCCAGTTCACGTTCGCCGAGCGGCGCAAAATAGGATGCGACGTCGTCGCGGCTGACTTCCGGCAAGGTGGCCGGCTTCCAGTGCGGGGCGCGGTCCTTGTCCACCACCTGGGCACGGATTCCCTCCCGGAAATCGGGTCCGGCGAGGAACCGCAGTCCCACCCGGTATTCCTGCTCCAGTGCTTCGGCCAGGCTCAGTCCCCGCACCCGGCGCAGGGATTCCAGCGCAACCTTCACGGCAGTCGGCGACTTGGCCTCGATGGTCTCGGCGACGTCGGCGGCTTCCCCGCCCACTGTGCGCAGCCGGCTGACAATCTCCTCGGCGTCGTCGGCGGAATAACACGCGTCAATCCATTCCTGCTGGGCCGCCAGGACGGAGTCCCCGGCCGGCTCCGCGAAGTGCGCGACGGCGGCGTCCGGCGCCTCCCGCTCCAGGGTTTCGGCGAGTTCCGCCAGCCTGGCGGAGGGCACATAGCGGTCAGCGAGCCCCAGGAACAGGGCATCGGCGCCGTTCAGGTGCGCGCCGGTAAGGGCGGCGTGGGTGCCGGTCTCCCCCGGCGAGCGGGAGAGCAGCAGGGTTCCGCCGACATCGGGCACGAACCCGATGGTGGTTTCCGGCATGCCCATCTGGGTCCGTTCGGTGACGATCCGGACCGAGCCGTGCGCAGAAATCCCCACGCCGCCGCCAAGGACCAGGCCGTCCATGAAAGCGATATACGGCTTCGGATACCCCGAGATGAGGGAGTTCAGCCGGTATTCCTCGGCCCAGAACCCGGCGGTCGCGTCGCCGTCCTCGAGCATGTCGCGGTAAATGGCGACGATGTCGCCGCCGGCGCACAGCCCCCGCTCGCCGGCGCCGCGGACCAGCACCGCGGCCACGGCGTCGTCGTCGGCCCAGAGCGTGAGCTGGACGAGCATGGCAGAGGCCATGCCCGCGGTCAGCGCATTGACGGCCTGCGGCCGGTTAAGTGTGACGAGGCCCAGCCGGCCGCGCCGTTCGAACAGCACTTCAGCTGCCGGGCTCTCGCCCGGGCGCTCCCCCGTCATCAGCTGCCTTCCGGCATCACGAAGCTGGCACCGCTGCGGATGCCGGACGGCCAGCGGGTGGTGACCGTCTTGGTCTTCGTGTAGAACCGGAAAGCGTCGGCACCGTGCTGGTTGAGGTCGCCGAAGCCCGAAGCCTTCCAGCCGCCGAAGGTGTAGTAGGCGATCGGTACCGGAATGGGAACGTTGATGCCCACCATGCCCACCTGGACCCGGCTGGCAAAGTCGCGCGCGGCGTCGCCGTCACGGGTGTAAATGGCCACGCCGTTGCCGAACTCGTGCTCGCTGCACAGGCGCAGGGCCTCATCGTAATCCTCGGCACGGAGGACACTCAGGACCGGACCGAAGATCTCTTCCTTGTAGATCGTCATGTCCTTCGTGACATTGTCGAAGAGCGTGGGGCCAACCCAGAAGCCGCCGTCGTAGCCGTCAACTTTGAGGCCGCGGCCGTCGGTGAGCAGGGTGGCGCCCTCGTCGACGCCCGCCTGGATGTAGCCCTCGATCCGTTCCTTGGCGGAGGCCGCCACCACGGGGCCGAAATCCGAGTCCTCGGCGAGGCTGTGGCCAACCTTCAGGTCAGCGATCCGTTCCTCCAGCTTGGCGACCAGCGCGTCCCCGGTGGCCTTGCCGACCGGAACGGCCACGGAGATTGCCATGCAGCGTTCGCCGGCGGAGCCAAAGCCGGCGCCCATGAGGGCATCCGCAGCCATGTCCAGGTCAGCGTCCGGCATGATCACCATGTGGTTTTTGGCGCCGCCGAAGCACTGGGCGCGTTTGCCGTTCGCCGCCGCGGTGGCGTAGATGTACTGCGCGATCGGTGTGGAGCCCACGAAGCCGATGGCCTGGACCCGGGGGTCCCCAAGCAGCGCATCCACCGCTTCCTTGTCGCCATTGACAACGTTGAAGACGCCGTCCGGCAGACCGGCCTCCGTGAAAAGCTCCGCCAGGCGCAGCGGCACCGACGGGTCCCGTTCGGACGGCTTAAGGATGAAGGAGTTACCGGCGGCCAGGGCCGGCCCTGACTTCCAGAGCGGAATCATGGCCGGAAAGTTGAAGGGCGTGATCCCGGCGACGACGCCGAGCGGCTGGCGCATCGAGTGGACGTCGATGCCCGTGCCGGCGCTGTCCGAGAACTCGCCCTTAAGCAGGTGCGGGGCGCCGGCGGCGAATTCCACCACTTCAATGCCGCGCTGGATATCGCCCTTGGCGTCGAGGAACGTCTTGCCGTGTTCGGAGGACAGCAAGGTGGCGAGCTCATCCATGTTCTGGTTGACGAGATCCACAAACTTGAGCAGGATCCGGCCGCGGCGCTGCGGGTTCATGGCGGCCCATTCGAGCTGGCCCTTCTCCGCGTTGGACACGACGTTGCGGACTTCCTCGGTGCTGGCCAGCGGCACCCTGGCCTGGACCTCGCCGGTGCAGGGGTCGTAGACATCGCTAAAGCGCCCCGAGGTGCCTTCAACATGCTGTCCGTCAATGTAATGGGATAGTTCGCGAACCATGAGGGAATGCTCCTTTGCACCGTGTGATTGCGGAGTGAAACTGCGTCGTGCGCAGGCGGATGCCCGCGCCAACAGCCGGGCCGTGTGTGATCCACGCCATGCTCTCCTTCCGAATATACTCGGACTTCCTACTAAATTCCAGAGGGCCCGGCCGGACGTCCGCCTCCTCCGGCTGCCAAGTTCGGTAAGTTAGGAACTGTGAAGATAGCTACCTGGAATGTGAACTCGCTCCGCGCCCGCGCCGATCGCGTGGAAGCCTGGCTTCAGCGCACCGACTGTGATGTCCTGGCCATCCAGGAAACCAAGTGCAAGGACGAGAACTTCCCCTGGGAATTGTTTGAAAACATGGGCTACGAGGTAGCGCATTTCGGCCTGAGCCAGTGGAACGGCGTGGCGATTGCCTCCCGGGTGGGACTCGACGACGTCGAACGCACCTTCCTGGATCAGCCCGTTTTCGGAAAAAACGGCAAGGACGCCGTGCAGGAGGCCCGCGCCATCGGCGCCACGTGCGGCGGCGTCAGAATCTGGAGCCTCTACGTCCCCAATGGCCGCGCCCTCGACGACGAACACATGCCGTACAAGCTCGGCTGGCTGGATGCCCTGCGGGCCCATGCCGAGGGCTGGCTCCGGGAGGATCCGGCGGCACAGATCGCCCTGATGGGAGATTGGAACATCGCCCCGCAGGACGAGGACGTCTGGGACATCGATTACTTCCGCGCCGGTGGCCTCACGCACGTCAGCGAGCCGGAGCGCGCCGCCTTCCACGCATTCGAAAACGCGGGCTTCCAGGACGTGGTCCGCCCGCACGCTCCCGGCCCCGGCGTCTATACCTACTGGGACTACACGCAGTTGCGCTTCCCCAAGAAGGAGGGCATGCGGATCGACTTCGTCCTGGCTTCTCCGGAACTGGCCGCGCGGGTCACCGGCGCGTCCATCGACCGCGAGGAACGCAAGGGTAAGGGCGCCTCTGACCACGCCCCCGTGATCGTGGAGCTGGGCGGCTGATGTCGGCAGCCAGGGAAAGGGACAGCCTCCGATGACGGGAAACCTCTACCGGGGTCAGGCCGGGCTGCCCTTCTCCTCCTCGCTGCGGATCTACGAGCCGTTGGAGGCGTTCCCTGCGGAGCAGCAGGTGGCTTTGCGCGCGGTCAGCGCGCAGAACGGTTCCCGGGCGGTTGTCGAAAACGCCGAGCTGCTCGCGTCCCTGGGCCGCATCACCCGGCCCGGCGGTGACCCTTTTCCCACCGGGGCGACGGATCTGGTCCGCGTCCTTGCGGTGCCCCGAAACGGCGGTATCTCCCCGGCCGCCGCTCCGCCCGGCGAGACGGCACCCGGGACCGGATCCGCCGGCACCGGATCAGCGGAGCCATTGCTGTACTGCCCCAGCCAGCTGGTGCTCCGGGCCGGGCTGGCCGCCAACGCCCTGATGGAGGGCATCCATGCGCCGCTGGCTGAATTGCTCATTCCGGAACTGCAGCGGGACAAGCACCAGGAACGCATCGATGAAGTGCAGGCACGATCCGGGCTGGGCCGCGTCCATACCCGCGCATCCACCTGGGGCATCCCTTTCAGCTGGTTCTGCCTCTTCATGGAGTCGGACCCTACGGACGTGGTGGAGTCCGACGGCCGGATCGTCACCGTGCGGATCCGCGCGACGATCGGCGAGGCCCTGGAACGGGTCCGGTATGCGGTGGCCCACCTGTCCCTCGCCGCGCCGGAGCTCGACATGCTGGAGGACCTCACCCAGCTCACCGCCTGGCTGGAACTCTTCCACCCCGGCGCGGTGGTGGAGCTGGATTACGGGGCGGTGGCGGACAAGGTCTATCCGGACGATTCGCCCATGGATGTGCGGCTGGGCATTGAGTGCCTGGCTGAAGGGGACATGACCGGGGCAGCCGCCGCGTACCGGCGGCTGGCATCCCGCTGGATCCCGATCCGGCAACTCGCGCGCGCGTCTTAACCGCGCGTCTTAACGAGGACGCGGGTCCTCCCCGGACCGCGCCCCTCCGGGCCTCAGATACTCGCCGACGCCGCCCGGACAGCCGCCCCCGCGAGGCGGGGCGGCGCCGTCGTGCTGCGGAAAATCAAGTGGTGCGGGGCGACCACGGAGCGCACCGATCCGACGATGCCGTCGAGCTCATCCAGCAGCATTTTTGTGCCCAGTTCCGCTTGCTCATCAGGGCGCTGCCCGACGGTGGTGAGGCCCATGGCCTCGGAAAAGTCGTGGTCGTCGATCCCGATCACCGAGAGGTCATCCGGAATCCGCACCCCCGCCCGGGCGGCCTCTAAGATGACCCCCATGGCCATTTCGTCGGAGGCACAGAAAATGGCGGTGGGCTTGGGTCCGGGCTTGTTCCACAGCCGGCGGAACGCTTCCTGGCCGCTGCGGACCGTGAAGTCGCCCAGTTCGTCCCACTCCGCCCGGACCCGCAGGCCGGATTCCGCCATGATGTCCTTGAAGGCCTCAATCCGGACCCTGGGGACGTCGAAGTTCAGATCGGTCTCGTCATCACCGTGGAGCAAGGCGATGTCCTGGTGGCCGAGCCCGATCAGGTGGCGTACGGCAGTCGCCGCAGCCGCGTAGTCGTCGATCCCGATATACGGGCATTCTTCGACGTGGCCGCCGACGACGACCAACGGGATGTCAATCTTCTGGAGGTGCTCGATTTCCTCATGCGTCAACGCCATGCACAGGACCAGCAGTGCATCGATTTGTTTGTACACCATGGTTTTGCTGAAGAGCCGTTCCCGGTTGCTGCCGTGACCGCCCAGATTGAAAAGTGAGAGGTTGTACCGGCGGGCGTGCAGTTCGCGGTCTGCGCCCTCGATCGCCTTGGAGAAAAACCAGCGGCTGACAAACGGCGCCAGGACGCCGATGGTCTTGGTGCGCCCGGTGGCAAGGCCCGACGCTGACGAGGACGCCACGTAGCCCAGGTCGTCGGCGATGACCAGGATTTTTTCCCTGGTGGCCGGCGAAACCCTGGGCAGGCCGCGGACGGCGCGGGACACGGTGGCGGTGGACACTCCGGCGGCAGCGGCCACATCCTCGATGCTGACCCCGGAGTGCCCTCCGCGCTGTGCCCTGTCTGACGTCTTTGCCACCGTGTCCCCTTTGTCGACTTTCTACCGCCGACGCATGGCCGGTTGCCGGAGTTTTCTGCTCGCCGCTTCAACAGCAACGAAGCCGCCGCTCCGGCCCCTAGCAGCACTGACCCTCAGCCGCGCCTGGTCGCCGTCCGTTCGGGCAACTTCCGGCGCAGCCGGATCATCCCATAGATTGCCAGCAGCGTGGCCAGCAGTCCGAGGGACCACCCGAGCGCCGGCTGGGCAGTCACTTCCATCCAGACAGTGACCACCAGCAGCACCACCGCCCAGAAACCCAGGAACCCGATGATGATGTCGAAGTCCTCCCCGGACCGCACCCTGCGTCGGGGTGCGGATACCTGGCCCTGGTTTTGGCTGGCCGTCACAGCACGTCCCTCACTTGACCGCGCCGGCGGTCAGGCCGGCGACGATCTTGCGTTGGAAGACCAGCACCAGGATGACCAGAGGGATGGTCACGATGGTGCCTGCAGCCATGATCGCTGTGTACGGGATCTGGTTGGGCTGCGCGCCGGCAAAGCTGGCAATGGCCACCGTGACCGGCTGCGTCCTGTCGCTCGAGAGCTGGCTGGCAATCAGGAATTCGTTCCAGGAGGAAATGAACGCCAGAATGGCCGTCGTGAAGATGGCCGGCGCCGCCAGAGGCATGATGACCTTCCGGAACGCCTGCCCCTGCGTGCAGCCGTCCACCCGGGCCGATTCCTCAAGCTCCCACGGCATTTCCCGGAAGAACGACGTCATGGTGTAGACCGTCAACGGGAGGACGAAGGAGATGTTCGGAATGATGAGCGCCTGGTAGGTGCCGATCCAGCCGATATTGGTGAAGAGCTGGAACAGCGGGGTGATGAGGGCAACGCCCGGGAACATCGAGGCGCCCAGGATGAAACCGAGCACCAGGTACTTGAACCGGAAGTTCAACCGCGCCAGGGCGTAGGCCGCAAAAACGCCGATAACCAGCGAGATGGCAGTCACCACGACGCCGATGAACACACTGTTGGCCAGGGCCTGGCCGAAGTGGTTGCCAAAGGAGGTGTCGAAGGCGGTCTTGAAATTGTCCAGCGTGACGTGGGAGGGCAGGAGGGAGGTGTCGTAAGTGAACCCGACATCCCGGAACGCCGTCACCACCATCCAGTACGCCGGCGCCAGGCACCAGATGAGGATGACGGCCGCACTGATGTAGGTGCGTCCCTGCGCCCACTTCTCGCGGTTTTGCGCTACCTTGCGGCCACGGTCCTGGCGGGCCCGCAATTCTGTCGCGGCGGTCATTTCTTCCCCTTAGTTGCGCCTGTTTGCTGCTCGACGACGTTCGCACCCAGGAACCTGACGAAGATGAAGGCCACCAGGAAAATGATGATGAACGTGATGGTGGACAAGGCCGCTGCGGCGTTGAACCCTTGCCTGATCTGGTTGATCACCAGAATGGACAGCGTGGTGGTGTTGTTCGAGCCGCCCGTCAGGATGTACGGGAGGTCGAACATGCGCAGCGCGTCCAGGGTGCGGAAGAGGATCGCCACCATCAGCGCCGGTTTCACCAGCGGCAGGGTGATCATGCGGAACCGCTGCCACGCGGATGCGCCGTCCACCTTGGCGGCTTCATAGACTTCGGCCGGAATCATCTGCAGGCCTGCCAGAATCAGCAGGGCCATGAAGGGCGTGGTCTTCCAGGTGTCGGCAATGATCACTGCCCACTTGGCCGGCCATTCGCTGCCGGTCCACAGGATCGTGGTGTTGAACATCTTGTTGGCGATGCCCTCGAACGCGAAGATGAACAGCCACAGTTTGGCAGTAACAGCCGTGGGAATAGCCCACGGGACCAACACCGCCGCGCGGACCAGGCCGCGGCCCTTGAAGGTCCGGGCCATGATCATGGCCATCCAGAAGCCAAGGACGGTTTCCAGGGAGACTGTCACGATGGTGAAGAAGAAAGTGGTGGCCGTGGCCGACCAGAACTGTGAGCCGAGGGTCCCCGGCGGGCAGGCTACGGTCCCGCCGCCCGGAGCGGCGCACTGCTGGGCCAGCCAGTTGACGTAGTTGGAGAAGCCGGCCGGCCCGCCGGCGGTGAAGAGTCCGGTGACCGGATCAAGGCCGGAGTCGGCCTGGAAAGACATGATGATCGCGCTGATGATCGGGTAGACGATCACGATGGCCAGGGCGGCGATGGTCGGGGCCAGCAGCCACGAGGCCCAGCGGCCCTGCGTGGCAATGCGGTTATCTTCCCCTACGCCCTTCGGGCCGCGGTTAGTCGGGGTCCCGCCCGACGCCGGTGACTTGACCGGCGTCGGGCCCAGTTCAGTTGCCATGGCTAGGCTACTTTCCTGCGGTCGCTGTTTCGATGGACTTCTGCATGTCAGACAGGGCGGCTTCCACTGACTTCTCGCCCTTGATGGCCGGGTATGCATTTTCCTGGATGGCCTTGGTGACGGCCGGGTAGAACGGAGTAACCGGGCGGGGCACTGCGTTCTCGATCGAGGTCTTCAGGACCGGCAGGTACGGCAGTTTGGCGATCAGTTCCTGGTCCTCATACAGCGAGCCGAGGACCGGCGCCAGGGATCCCTGGGTCGCGAAGAACTTCTGCGTCTCTTCCGTGGTCAGGAACTTCAGGAAGTCCAGGGCGGTGGCCTTGTTCTTGGAGTAGACGCTCATGCCGGCGCTGTGGCCGCCGAGGGAGGATGCACCGGGGCCGGACTTTCCGGGCAGTGCCGCCATGCCGAGGACGTCTTTGACCTTCGAGGAACCTTCCGTGGTGGCCAGGTTGTAAACGTACGGCCAGTTGCGCAGGAACAGCAGCTTCCCGTCCTGGAACGCCTGGCGGGATTCCTCTTCCTTGAACGTGATGGCTTCCTTGGGGATGCTGCCGTCCGCGTAGGCCTTGGCGAGGTTTTCAAGCCCGGCCTTGGCTTCCGGTGTGTTCAGGCTGGGCTTGCCGTCCTTATCCAGCACGGCGCCGCCAGAGGAGTTGATGGCCTCGGAGGCATTGACCGTCAGGCCTTCGTATTTGGCGAACTGACCTGAATAGCAGCCCATGTTGTTTGCCGTGGCGATGGAACACATGCCCATCAACTCGTCCCACGTCTTCGGCGGCGTCGGGACCAGGTCCTTGCGGTAGTACAGGATGCCGCCGTCGGAGGATTCGGGGGCTGCGTAGAGGGTGCCCTTGTAGGACGCGGACTCCACCGTCGGCTTCAGCATCTTCGAGGTATCCAGCGCCATCTTGTCCTTGAGCGGCTGCAGCCAGCCCTTGGCCGCGAATTCCGCGGTCCAGACCACGTCCACACTGGCGACGTCGTAGTTGGGGTTCTTGGCCTGGAAGTTCTGGACGAGGTCATCGTGCTGCTGGTCGGCGCTGTCCGTCTGTTCCTTGAACGTGACCTTTTCATCGGGGTGGGCGGCGTTCCACTTCTCGATCAGCGGACGGACCACGTTGCTGTTGTCCTTGCCCTGGACGTAGGTGATGGGGCCGCGGCCGTCGAGGCCCTGCTCCGCGTCACCGGCCGCCGGGGTGCTGCCGCCGCCACCGCCACCGCAGGCGGACAGTGTCAGGGCTAGAACGCCGGCTGTGGCCACGGGAAGTAGAAACTTCGGGGTTTTCATAGGTGGTCTCCTCGCTGAGTACCGGTCAGAATTCGGCAATGCATTGATGTGTCGACTGTCACACTAGTTAAGAGGCAATGCTGATGCAAGCGTTTACACACGCCTTTATGGAAACGAGACATTGTCCCGTCAGCGGACCCGCTCCGCGCGGCCGAACCTGGACCGGGCTCCGGCGACGATATGGATGAGGACCGGTGGGCGTTTACCCAGCGCGACGTCGAGCGCCTCCACGAGGGCCGAGACCTCGGCTGCGAGACGGTGCGGGGCTACGCCCTGGCGGGGCTGGACCCTGATTTTCAGGGTCGGTTCGCCGCGGAACTCGTAGGTGCCGACGGTTGCGCCGGCCAGGTCGGGACGGTCTGCCAACGCGGCCCGCAGCGCCTGTTCGGCGACGCCGCTGCCGATCCTGACATTCCCGGGCACGTCACCAGGGTCCTCTTCGGACACCAGGAGGCCGGCCCGGCCCTTGCCCTGCTGGGCAACCCAAGCCACCATGGCCGCAGTTACCAGGAGCAGCGCCAGAACCAACACCGTCCAGAGCCAGCTACCCGTTCCTCCGGGAATGCGCGTGCGCTCAAAGAGGTCGCGCCAGTTGCTCCACGTCCCGGCGGCCCAGCCATGCCACCAAACCGCAACTGCCGGCACGCTTGCCAGCAGGATCAGCAGAACCCCAAGTCCGGAGAAGGCGAGCCCCAGGAGTCCGAGGATGATCCGGTTGAGAATTCTTGGGGTTCCGTTCATGCGCCCACCACCCCGGCCGGAGCCACCATGATCTGAACATCGGGTGTGGGTGAAAGCCGCATGCCCCGAAGCTCGTCCTGGACGGCAGCGAGCAGGGCATCCTGGTCCAGCGGGACCCCCGACGTTGGACGGACGCTGACCCGGACCTGATGCCGGGAGACGGTAACCATCACCTGCTCCTGGCTCACATTCCCGGCCACTCTGGCCCGGCGCGCCAAGGCGGAGGCAATGACTTCATCATCCACCACGACGGCGGCACGGCGGTCGCGGAGCTGATGCCGCGCCCGCCGCCCCGGCAATATCGCGGTCAGGAAAAAGAACAACCCCGCCATCAGCAGGACCGCACCGAGCACGCCGAGCAGCAGCGGCGGAACCCCGTTCGGAAGCGCCGCCGCCTGCTCGGCAGCCGTTTGCGGATCCACGAGCCAGGGCGGTTGCCCGAGGGCACGGACCGCAGTTTCCAGGAGGGCGTAAACGCACAGGGCGATGACAAGGACGGCGGCGGCGATGGAGGCGAAGGCCCGGGAGGAGTGGGTTTCGCGTCGTAAAATCCGGTCCATGCCCGCGGCGTCGATTTCCGCTGGTGCGGGGCTGCCGGACGTAGGCGCTTCCCTCGGAACGGGAGGCACGGAGCCGCCGGTGCTGGAACTGGGGTAAGCATCGAGGCTCACTGAACGCGTCCTCCTTCGGTCACACTGGCGCCGCTGATCCGGATGTCCACGCGGCTCAGCCGGGCGCCGCTCAGTTCGGTCACCCGGCGCAGAATGTCAGCCTTGGCGGCCACTGCCCTGTCCCAGATGGAGCCGCCGAAGCCCGCGACCCGACCGGGGTCGCGGGCCAGTGCCGTCAAGGGCGGGACCGTGATGGGCGCAACCAGGGAGAGGGCCAGCAGCCCCCCGTCGTCGGTCCACTCCGCACGCACGTCCTGCGGCGCGACCCCGAGAGCTTCCGCGGCGGCAGCCTTCGCCACGCTGGTGAGCGCCTGGGTGCTGACGCGGGTATGTCCTGCCCTCACCGAGGGCTGGACTGCGCTGGCCGTGCCGCTCATGAAGAGGAACGCCGGCCCGAGAGGGCGTCAAGCACGCTGCGCAGGTCCAGTTTCCCTTCCGCGGCGCGGCCCAGCAGGGCTCCGATTCCCATGAACAGCAGCGCGCCCAGAAAGCCCCATACGCCGAATTGGAAGGACATGAACGCGGCAAAAGCACCGATCGCGATTCCTGCAACGGTCAGATTCACTGGATTGCCTCCCTGGCAGGCCTTGTCTCGGCCGGAACACCGGGCTTTACCGGACCGGGCACGTAGACATCGTTGATCTCGATGTTGACTTCGATCACCTGGAGTCCAACGAGCTCCTCCACGGCAGCGTAGACGGCGGCACGGATGTGGTCGGCCAGGGCGTGCAGCGGCGTGCCATAGAGTGCCACCAGGGCAATATCGACGGCCACCTGGGTTTCGCCAACCTCGGCGTGGACGCCGGCCGCGTGGTCCGCGCTGCCCACGGCGTCGCGGAAAGCTCCCAGCGCGCGGGACGCGCCGGATCCCAGGGAGTAGACGCCGGGAACGGCGCGGGCGGCGATGCCTGCGACCTTGGCGACGGCGGCCTCGGAAATGACCGTGCGGCCGGCGCCGGGGACCGGAGCGATGGCCGGCAGCCGTGGCACCACGGGGCCCGCCGCCGGTTGAGGACTCTGGTATTCCATCAGGCACTCCCCTTCTCTTTGAAACCACCCTAGTACCTGGCGCCGACAAGATCGCGGCCTGACGCAAGGAAGCTTGCGAAGTTCGCCGTTGCCCTGAACCGGCGCACTGACCGGTTGAACCCCTCGGCATAAGGGCAGGTACTGGGCAGCCGATGGCGTTAAAGAAGAAAAGCACCAGTTCCGAAGAACTGATGCTTCCCAGTGGTGGCTCCGACCGGCGTCGATCCGGTGACCTTTCGATTTTCAGTCGAACGCTGAGTGGCCTTACATCCCAACAGCAGCATGGTGAAGGGGCTGTCTACCAGAGGTTTACCAGAGGAGGTCTTCCGGTCTTCGTCGATTGGCTAGTGAATCCAGTCCCGCCGCGGCCTGGAAAAAGTCGTCATCGAAAAGTGCGCCGTAGGTTAGGTATTGATAGTCGTCGTACCGTCCTTATGACCAGCAATACGCTGCACATGCTTCACGTTTTTGGTCACGGTCAGATACAGGCTGACGGCGGTGTGCCTCAGATCGTGGAACACCGGCGGCCGGAAATCCATGTCCCCACATTCGAGCACGATACCGACCGACCGAAGCAGCCAATCACGCTGCTCACCCTTGAGTTCCCTGGCCCGGGCAGCGACAGCGGCATCCATTTTGCGGGGCCTTCCGCCGTGGCGGTTGTTGGCCGCCGCCGCAGCGAGGCCGGCCCTTGTGCGTTCGATCATCGTGTCCCGCTCCAACTGCGCGAACGCGGCCATGATCGTCAGCATTGCCGTGCCCATAGGCCCGGTCGTGTCCAGCCCCTCGGTCAGCGACCGGAAACCCGCTCCCCGCTCCCTAATGCTCTCGATGAGGTCCAGGACGTGCCGGGTGTTGCGGCCCAGGCGGTCCAGCTTCCATACGGTAAGTACGTCGCCGGACTCCAGCCGGTCCAGGGCCCTGGATAACTGAGGGCGCTCGACCGTGGGACCGCTGACGCCGTTGTCGGCAAACGTCCGGGCTGCGCCGGCAGCCTCAACGCCGTGAGCTGCAGATCCAGGTTCTGCTCCGCCGTGGAAACCCTCGCGTACCCAATTACAGCCATGGGCGTCCCCGTATTCTCTTAATGCCGAGCAATTTGCCGTTGTTGGACGGCATTCTGAGACTTTGGAGGGGCGTGTCGAACCCCAAGTGTGACTGTTAGCTCGGAACGGCGGTTAAGTCGCAGCTTGAAATGGCGGTTTTGCCGTTCCGAATGGGGACCCCGTCAGTGCTCGTAAGTCCCTTGGTCGTGGTCTTCGTGTACCGTCATGGAATCGATAGCTTGGGGGCAGCGACATGACACGTTATCCATTTCCGGTTATTACCGCCGTGGTCGGCGCAGCACTGCTGCTGGGCGGCTGCTCCGGCCAAGCCGGGCTAAAGGCCTTGGATCGTGCCGCGACGCCGGAAGACAAGCTGCCGCCAGGCGTCACCTTCCAACAGGATGTGAATGCGGACAGCGCCCGCCTGCTCGCCACCCGGGATGGTGTCAGGTACTTTGCCGCCGAAAATGACGATGCCACGGTGGCCTGCGTGGTCGTCGTCCCGCCAGGTGTCGATCCCCGCTGGATGGCCGGCTGCAGCACCCTGAACACGACCGGCCGGATCGTCGAGGTCTCCAGCGTGGGCAGTGCATCGGCCACCATGCTCATCACAGACGGCTCCGACACCCGCAGGCTGGAATCGGAAGGGTGGACCAAGGTCACCGAGAACATTCTCGTCTCAGGTGGTTAGCGGTCAGTGGCCTGACGCCCGCTTGGGGGAACCCACTACGGGACACCTCCGCCGGAATTATGCCCACGGCTAGGATCGGGGCACAACGGGTTACAGCCGGTCCAACGTTTGGGGGAGATATGAAGATGGTCATTCTTGCTATAAGCGCCTGGGTCCTGACTGGCGTAATCGTATTACTGGGTGTGAGCGTTGGTTCCACCATCTGGTTCTACATGGAGCCAGTAGTCGATACAGTGCCTGATCCGGCAAGCTACTATGTCGCCGCCGCGGCCGGATTCCTGGCCCTGTTCCTGAGCTTCGGAGTAAGTGTCGGTGTGACTATCCATGCAGTCGGCTGCAACGCCGGCGGAAAAGCCTGATCCATCTGACTACATCACCGCATACCGTTCCGATGGGGAAAACCTTTAATGGTCATCTCAGCATCGCGTGCCAAGGAAGTTGTGTACCCGGCGCATGAGCTTCTCCCCATATTCTGTCCGTGTTCCGAGCGACCAAGAATGAGGAAGAAATGGACTCAGACTGGAGTTTCAACATTGACGACGCGAGTGCACGCCTAACCGTGCCGCCCGATGAAGTAAGCCTGCCGGTACGGCATGCGGCGAATGAACTGCGCCAGGCGATGGACACCTGCAGGAGGGCAGCTCTCGATCTTGGTGCCGCTGTCCGTACCTCCAGCCAGGCAGGCTACGGGACAAGATGGATCCTGGAAGCAGCGGGCCTGAGCAGTGCAGATCTGGAAAGAATTCTTCGCGGAGAAGAGCTCTACTGACCGTTCGCTAGGGAAGTTCCGTCTGGGGAACCTTGGCCGGACAGCGTTTGAGGTCGCTCGATCCAGATAGGTCCGTGCCGAGCGAGGTACTTACCCAGGACGCGGGGCAACCCAGTAATTCTGAACGTTTGCGGCCGCCGTTCCCAGTTGCTCGCCGGTGACGAGAACGGATTCCTCCTTCATGCCAAGGTCATCCCATTGCGCCACGACTCGAGTGTCCCCGCCGAGCGGCAACGGCCAAAGCCAGAACTTATTTGAACAGAACAGTTCGTCGTCATTGCTTGATCCGCCTCCACCGCCCGCCGACATCAATACCGGCCCCGTCACTGGTTCCTCTCCTTCGAACATCCCCGGGTGCAACTGAGCCGTCGTCGCCTTCCGTCCGTCGGGAAAGGCAACACCGAAGCGAAGGGCGCCACCGCGGCCGTTGTCCGAATCCAATCTGTAGGGGCCACGGTTAAAACACTGGTCAATTACTCTGCTCCAGTCGCTGTCTGATTCATCCGCCCGACGGACAGACCATACGACCTCAATCAAGCAACCGGTGGAGAAAACTTCCACACTTTTTGCGGCCATGACCATCCGTGCGGACCGGTGAAAGAACGTCCCCAGTGAGACAACGGCGGGGAGTTCATCCGATGGTGGGCCTGCCCAGACGGGTGGCACGGGCTTCGGCTGGCGTGGCCTCTCGGGCCGGGCCGGAAGATCATCAAAGAAGGACATCTCATCATCCTTGCACCACCGTCAATACCGACGCGCGTCCACGAGAAGCGGAATCGCTTGGCGTTGCGGCCGGCCCTTCCCTCGTTCCATAAGCCGGTCCGTTGATGTGATCCATGGCGACGTTCCAGAGCAAGTGCAGACGAGTGTGGACATTCTGTGGAGATGGCTCCGGAAAACTGCATGTGACGGTCCGGACCTCGTGTCGAAAATGACCGTTTCCGCTACAAACAACCGGGCGCGTTCAAAAGATTCGGTACACTCCCAAATTTTGTAGCGAAACCCAGTGTCGGTTTCTATGTTGCGGTTCTTCCGATGGTTGACGGGTATTGGTACATTTGCGCGCATGGGACATCTGTTGGGCTACGCCCGGGTATCGACCGCAGACCAGGATGCGGCTCTCCAGCAGGACGCGTTGAAGGCGGCCGGCTGCTACCGCATCTTCACGGACACGGCGTCCGGCTCCCTTGAATCCCGCCCGGAACTGACGAAGGTCCTGGACCAGCTCCGGCCCGGGGACACGCTGGTCGTATGGAGGCTGGATCGCCTCGGCCGGTCCATCCGGCACTTGATTGATCAGTTGGCTGGCCTGCAGGAACGCGGCATCGGATTCCGCTCCCTGCAGGAAGCAATCGATACCACGTCTTCAGGTGGGCGGCTCGTCTTCCACGTATTCGCCGCCCTGGCAGAGTTCGAACGGGATCTGATCCGTGAACGGACCAACGCAGGCCTCCAGGCAGCACGGGCACGCGGGCGCTCCGGCGGCAGGCCCGCACTGCTGACCAAGGACAAACTCCGGACTGCACGGCGACTTTACGAGCAGCAGGAGATGACGGTTGAGAAGATCGGTGAGGTCCTCGGCGTCAGCCGCGCCACCGTTTACCGCGCACTCCGGCGCGAGCCGGTCCCTGCTGCGCCGCGGCGGCGGCGGTCACCCGCAACACAGAACACAGTCCGGTGACTGTCGGAGGCAGCAGTACCCCGACGGGGGATGCTGCCTCCACACCTGAGCAAACGGCATTGATGCGCTGGCAAATCCTGTGCCGGCATATCGAAGACGGCGTGCCGTTGACGACCCTCGCCGCACACGAAGGCATAGGACTGAGGACACTGCAGCGCTGGCACGCGGCCCACAAACGCGGCGGCATCGCCGGACTCGCCACAGCAAACCGCGGGACCACCCAACGCAGGAGCACTCCCGAACTGGTCGCACTTGTCGAAGGTCTGGCTCTGCTGAAACCGCGTCTGCCCCTGGCCACCATCGCCCGCAAAGCCAACCGCGTCGCCGCCGACCACGACTGGCCGCCGCTCTCATACAGCACGGTCCGTTCAATCGCCACGGGCCTTGACCCCGGCATGAAGACACTCGCGCAGCAGGGAGCGGTCGCCTACCGGGACACCTATGAACTGGCCTGGAGGCACCGGGCCAAGCTCCCCAACGCCACCTGGCAGGCAGACCACACCGAACTGGACATCCTCGTCCTGGACGCAAACCTGAAGCCCGGGCGCCCGTGGCTCACCACGATCCTTGACGACTACTCCCGCGCAGTCTGCGGCTACATGCTCTTCCTCGGAGCACCGTCAGCTATGAACACCGCACTGGCACTGCGACAGGCCATCTGGCCCAAAGCCCGGGCAGAGTGGCCCATGTGCGGGATCCCCGACACCCTCTACGTCGACCACGGGTCGGATTTCACCAGCAACCATCTGGCCCAGACGGCGAAGGACCTGCACTTCGAAATCATCTACTCAACCATTGCCAGACCCCAAGGGCGGGGCAAGATCGAACGGTTCTTCGGCAGCGTTAATACCGAGCTGTTGACCGAACTGCCCGGACACCTGACCCGCGGACACCCGCCCCCGGCACCGGTGCTGACCCTCAAAGAGCTAGACACGGCCATCTGCCGTTTCATCACAGAGAACTACCACCAACGCGAGCACCCCGAGATCAAAGACACCCCGCATCATGCCTGGGTAGGCGAGGGCTGGCTGCCCAGGCTCCCGGCAACCATGGACGAACTGAATCTATTGCTGCTGACCGTGGCCAAACACCGGATCGTCCACCGCGACGGCGTGCACTTCCAGGGGCTCAGATACGTCTCGCCACTCCTGGCCGCCTACGTCCGGGAACCCGTCATTGTCCGCTACGACCCGCGGGACATCACCGAGATCCGCGTCTTCCACAAGAACCAGTTCATCTGCAGGGCCGTGGACCCTGACCACGAAACCTCCACTCTCACTTTGAAAGACATCCAGGCCGCGCGATCGGCCCGCCGCCGGGAACTGCGCGGACAAATCAACCAGCGCATCGCCGTCGTGGCCCGGCACCTGCCGGACCTGGCATCAGCGAAACCGACCCCCGCCCCGGACGCCGTTGAGCAACCCAAGAAGCGCCCAAAGCTACGCACCTACCTGGAGGACGGCCAATGACTGCACCGAGCTTCATCGCCACGAAAGAGCACCGCCGGTTCGCTGAATTCGCGGACGCGGTACGCCGCCAGCACACCATCGGCATCTGCTACGGCCAGGCCGGAATCGGCAAGACCCTCTCCGCCAGGCGCTACGCAAACTGGCACAAGGCAGAAAACCTCCTGGAACAGTGGGGTCCCCGGGACGACTCTGACTACCAGATCTATGCAGCCCTGGCCCGGGCACGCACCGTCTTCTACACCCCTGCCGTGCTCACCTCGCCCAAACAGATCCAAGCCGAACTCGAGCACATCAGCACCCGCGTATCGATCTGCGTTGACCAGCACCTGGAAAAGATCGGCAAGAAGACAGGACCACCGACCCGCACCGGCAAGCATGTGGAGCTGCTCATCATTGACGAATCCGAGCGGCTCAACGCCACGGCACTTGAACTCCTGCGTGACCGCTACGACCGGGACAACATAGCCCTGATCCTGATCGGCATGCCCGGGATTGAAAAATGGTTCAGCCGCTACGCGCAGCTCTACAGCAGGGTCGGCTTCGCCCACGAATACCGCCCACTGGCCCAGGAAGAACTGAATTTCGTCTTGGAGCGCCGATGGCACAAACTCGGTCAGACCCTGGACCCAGCAGATTTCACCGATGCCCAGGCCATCGCTGCCGTTGCCCGGATTACCCGAGGCAACTTCCGCCTCATCGACCGGCTCTTCACCCAGGTCGAACGAGTCATGAAAATCAATGAACTCAGCACCATCACCGACGACGTCATTGAAGCCGCACGCTCGACCCTCGTCATCGGAATCAGCTAAAACCGCCAAACCGAACTGCGAAAAGCCGCCAATCCGAACCAACAGTCACACCCCAAGTTCCTCGACATTCCTTACGTCCCTTGGAAAACGACCCGACCGTCTCAGTAATCGATCGTTTGTGAGACCCAAGTTTCAGGGACTGGCATGCAGATCCGGGCCGGCCTAGTCCCGTGAATGACGGGTAACGCCCTTGCAACCTCCCCGAATACGCCATCGGCCCGGCTCCGAACCTCCTTGGTACTCGGCCACTCAATTCCGGAGGAGCTCGGAGGGAACCACAGATTCACAACGCGGCTGACAGCCTGGATGGCATGAAATGAATAAGATGGACCGATGACTACGGAAATAACGCAAGAGCAGGCCGTAGCTATAGTTGCTTCGTATCGGACGGACGTTGACAGGTATCGCGATCGCGCACGTTCCGTTGCCACGTTGCTCGCCACCGCGTCAGGGGCACTAGCCGCTGGTTTGGTGTTCTCCAACGTAGGCCAAGCTTTTCCCACTGCGACAAAGGCCGCAGGATATGGCGGTATCTGCATTCTCGCCGTCAGCGTTTGCTTTTTCTTGAGTGCCTCGCTGTACAGCCTAAAAGACTCTGAAGATTCGGATGACACATTCAGTCCACGCTCCGTCCTGGACTTCGTGAAGGCTTTTGACCGGCAGACAAGGGACCTGGTCAGGTCCATCAGGACTCGAACCAAATGGGGTCAAGGCCTCGGCCTCGGTGCACTGGGCTTGCTCCTACTGATGGTTCCTCTCAGCATCATGTTTCCTACGGAGCGGTTGAATGTTTCCGTCCAAATGTTGGAACAGCCCTCCGGGATCCGAGACTGCCCGGGCGCCCTGGCCGACATCAGAGGTTCGGTGTCGTCGGCAGACCTTACGGGAACTTCGCCATTGCTGCCGGTAGAAGTCGCAGGGGAGCTCTGTGGCGATCCGGTTCCAGCCCAGACGAGGACTCTCTATTTTCAACGCTCGAAAGTCCTGATAGCGACGGCACGGAATCCATGACGGCTGAGAAGCTCGTGGTGCACTATCGATCGCTTCTAATCGTCGGCGTTGATTGGGAAGAATCGCTAGAAGACGCAATCGTCGCGGTTCAATCTGACCCCGCACCCGTGCACCTGAGCACGCAATCGGGCGAAGACGCTCTACTGCATTTTGTGCTTTACCCTGCAAGCGCTCATCATCTGATCCTTGCAGGAGAGCACATAGCAAACGCACTGACTACGATCGATCCCCAGCCCTCTACCCGCATCGTGCTGGCCGCTTGCCAACCGTCGTATCCCCCACTGGATGAAGAAGCCGTGACCGAATTGGCCAACTCGCAGCTGGATCCCATTGGCAAGAAGTACGCCATTCGAATGCTTGAACCGTCCAGCCTGCAAGAAGCTGCCGAAAAACACATTCGACTTGCCGTACGGCATCTGGGCTTTTCTTCCTCTGAAAGCACCGAGGGGCAGAGCGCCGAATCGATCCAGTATTTCCTACTCAGAAACGAGGCGCGTCCTTGGAGACTCTAGACGACGGGGCATGGGTGGCAGCTGTTGCCGCTCCTTGGGCGATTGCACCGCACCCTAATTTTTCTCAAAGCGAAGTCAGCGCCGCAAGCGTCATGGCACTCGTAGCTCGCTGCCGCCCAAGCGACCTGGAAAGATACGCCGAGCTCCTTCCTGAAGATCCAGATGAATGGGCCTCAGAACTCGTTGATGCTTCCAAACGGTCAGTACTGATCGGCAGTATCCGCCAGGGTGCCGATGACCTGTGGAAATTCACCGAACGTGGTGATTTGCCCATGGGTGCTCGCATCGCCGCGGCCATGTTTGCCGCTGTCGCCGAAATTGAGCTAGATGAATACCCCTCCGCCATTCAGCGTCTCGACGCGCTTGCTGCGCGCTTAGGCGATCCTTCCTCAGCCAGCTCTTCACTAGCCTCGGCACTTTTACATCAGCAAATCGCCGCTCGGAAGTATGAAGTCTTCGACTACGCAGGAGCACTTCTTTCTCTCGGCTTGGTTGACGCTCTCCTAACTGCGGAGGGGAGCTGGGATCCGTTCACAGTCTCCCCGGGGATCGGCTGGGATTCAGACCTTGTTCAAGACGACATTCGAGAGGCCATCGCCTCCCATTGCCGCGAACTGCGGGCGCGCGTGGAAGGTTTCGAAGGAAATACTTGGGTTCAAGTTGTTAAGTCACGAGCTACTTGGCCGGACCTCAGGGGCGAGCTGTCTGCCGCCTCTCGAGACCGCAAGTACGTGGAGCATCTATTTGAGGCAACCATAGGACCTCGCAAACGCGGCAGAACATTTCGGAACGAAGACCCGGTGATCTCCCCGGCCCTGGAGGCGCTTCTAACTGCTGAGTTGTGTGGAGACGTCAATGCGTTCATGAAGGGACGTGAGGCCCTCGCCCAAGTTCGCATCTTGCGCGAATCGGAGACAACCAATGAAGAAGATACCTGGGAAGTAAGAGACGGCCTGCGCTTGCTTCGACAGGCAAGAGCAAAGGACAGTTTGAAACGCGCTCTCGAATGGGTCTACATGCGCGGACCCGGCCCCGCGCTATTGGAAGACGCCACGATGATTTTGGGGCGTTCAGGATTCCCCTCAGATATTTCTGAGCTTGATCTCATGGTTCTGGCCTCTGCTGCGCCCTACCTGAACCTAGACATGTTGCAACGGTCTCTGGAAGGCGCCCTTGGCTTCATTCGCTCCCCTAGACTCGCCGCCCGAACGCGCCACCTCGACGAACGCACCATTTGGAACGCGGTTGTTAAGCTTCTGCCGGAGACCGACCTGCACCAAGAAGTTGCGGAAGCAGCCCTAGAAGCAGTCAACGGAAATTTCTCCGCAGTTCTGATCGAAGGCGAACTTCTGCGGCTCCTTGAGACGCTCAATTGGGAGGCGGTCACTCAAACGACGGTACTGGGATGGCGGTCATGGGGTGAGCTGAACAAGGACCACCAACATCATGCCCAACTGGCAGTGCGAGCATCAAAAGTAGCAGCACCCGTCCGCCATGATCTGGTCCTGGATTCCATGCCTGAGAGTGGACTTCCTCTCTACTTGATCGCACACCACGACGAATTGCCTGAGCTCGCCCCCAGTGTGGTCGCTCGCGCAGAATCAGCCTGCATCGCCGCTTTGGAGGAAATTCGGAAAAGCGCCAGCCACGGTTCAATGTCGTTCGGGGGCACCGATTCCGGAGAGTTGGCCACTATATTCGCACGACTTTACGAAAGCACGAGGGTTTGGCACGCCGTCGCCCTCTTCCTGACCGATGCAAAAGTTGCCCAGGAAATGAAAGCAAGATCGCTCATCCGGATCGCTGACTACGGTCAGTCCACAGTTCCTGAAGAGGTTGCCTCCATCATGCGCTCGAACTGGGCTTCCATAATCGAATCGGAGCTGCGCGGCGTCTTCCTCGAGCCGGATCCTTCCTCCAAATTCGCCGAAGCGCTGCGGGCGGGAGTTGTTCTTCACATTCTGTCCAGAGATGAAGCCATCACAGCGGCTACTGAGATGGCGGGAAGCAACTCCGCGGATGAGCGGATTTCGGCAGCAGAGCTCCTTCCGGATGTAGCTTCATCGCATCAGGAGTGGGAGTGGGGGCAGCTACTATTGCTTCAGCTGACTCGAGACATTGATCCTACGGTGCGTTCTCAAGCAGCGCGCAGCCTCGCCCTCGTAGGCAAAGTACAAACGGGCATCTCTCCCCTCGTCTATTCAGCACTCCTAAACTCACTCCGGTCCGGGGGCATTCGAGTTCCACTGTTCACGCTTCATGGCCTCCAAAGAATGGCCGCCAGTGGTGAGTGGATTCACTACAGCGACGAAGTTCGTAATGAAGTCTCCAAAATGACCATGCAACACCCGGCCAAGATAATCCGAGAGGCAGCTCGTCACGTGATTGATCGCAGCCATCACGAGAACGACGGGAACAAGAAAGGCTCATGAGGAAGGCCCGGATGACTCAGAACGTCCGTGAGTGGCTATAGCCAGCGGGCAGGCCGCTATCCAGGTGGGTTCTCACGGCGGCCACCGCCCGGGCTCGGTGCAGTTGATCAGCTCCACACGGCGTCCAGGCACAGGAAGCGACAACGCCGATAACAGCGCTTCCCTCATCCACGACGCGGGCGATGCAAGGGCCGTAGGATGGCACGATGTTCACCTCAATCCACCGGTCCTTGGGCGCGGCCCCAGGCCCCCTGACATGGCAGATGATCGAGCAGCTCGTGGAGCAGCAGGCCGAAGAAACGGCCGACCTCGATTTCAAGCAGATCCTGCCCAAGGGTGAGTGGCGCGACGAAGCAGCCAAGGACTTCGCTGCAATGGCGAACTCCGGAGGCGGCGTTGTGCTCTACGGAGTTGCCGAAGAGCGCGGCCATGGCACCGCGAAGAGCATTGAGCACCTAGAGGTCAAAGAGGCCGATGTGCGGTAGCTGACGCAGGTCGCCTACAACTTGGTGCATCCCCCGCTCATGGACGTACGCCCGGTCAAGGTCACAGACCCACAACACCCTGAGCGCGGCGTGCTGGCGATGATTGTGCAACCGAGCGCCGATGTACCGCACATGTATTGGAAGAAGGACGCATTCCTGGCGCCGGTGCGGCATGGTTCGGATACTCGCTGGATGGACGAGCGCCAGATTGAGCAGGCATACCTCACCCGCTTCGAGGGCAGACGTAGGCGCCAGGCGGACCTCGCAGAGTTCTACGACGAGACGTTGGCTCACACAATGCCAAGTAGAAAAGCATGCCTTGTCGCAGTTGCTGCACCAACCGGGGTCGGGGGGACTGACGGCTACCCCGCGGACGTCGAGGGCGCGATGGAAGTCTTCTACTCTGCATTGCGGGGCTCATCGGAGTTCATCCGTTCAGATTCCTCTATCTTCACCAACTTCTATCTGTCCCCATCGATCGGATTACGCAGATGGCGGTGGCGGGCTAAGGGAGCAGGCTGCAACCACCTGTTGGAATTCCATAGGGATGGGTCGGTCGCCATGGTCGTCGACATCGACGGCAAGTTCATTGATGCGGGGTCCGAGGCGGGTCGTGCTGCCGCCAGCGAGTGGAAGCCACAAACAACGAGCCTGGCCATCGAGTTCGTGGTTGGGTCCCCAGATAGAAGTCCAGTGTCTGTGTGAGTTTCGTGTCCGAGAATGGACACAGGAGGAAATTCACGAATCATGGCACGCAGACACACCCCCGAGCAGGTCATCGCTAAGGTCCGGCAGGGACAGAAGATGCTCAACGACGGACGCCCGATGGTCGAGGTCATCAAGGAACTTCAGGTCACCGAGGCGACCTGGTACCGCTGGCTGAACCAGTACGGGTCCGAGAAGAACGCCGAGTCATCCAAACGGACCAAGGAGCTGGAGAAGGAAAACGCCCGGCTCAAGCGGCTGCTGGCGGAGAAGGAACTCGCCATCGACATCCTGAACGAGGTCGCGCGGGGAAAATTCTGAGCCCCGAACCCCGCCGCCGTGCCGTGCGCATGGCGGTGGAGAAGTTCGGGGCATCCGAACGCTTCGCCTGCGCGCTTCTGGGCCAGAACCGGTCAGCGTTCCGCAAGAAGAAACCCGACATGGGCTTCGAGGAGGCGAAACTCCGAACGGAGCTGCGCGCCGTGGCGGTGAAGCATCCGGCGTGGGGCTGGCGGAAGGCCCGCTGGCACCTGCTGGCACAGCCCGAGTGGGACGGCGTGGCGCTGAACAGGAAGCGGGTGCGCCGGCTCTGGCGCGACGAGGGGCTGACCTGTAAACCCAGGGCGAGGAAGAAGCGCCGCACCGGGCCCGGCGCCGGGGAGCAGAAACGGCTCACAGCCGAGTACCCGATGCACGTGGTCAGCTTCGACTTCCAGTCCGACGTGACCTCCTGCGGCCGGCACATCCGGTTCTTCTTTCGTCATCGACGAATACACCCGCACCGCGCTGGCCATCATCCCCCGCCGGTCATTCAAAGCCGCCGACGTGGTCGCGGTGCTGGAGAACATCATCGCCGAAACCGGCACCGCCCCGGCCTACGTCCGGTGCAACAACGAACCCGAGTTCACTGCTGAGGCACTGGTCAGCTGGTGCGACACCGCCGGGGTCGACACTGCATTCATCGACCCGGGGTCACCCTGGCAGAACGGCTTCATCGAATCCTTCAACGCCCAATTCAGAAGGGAACAACTCTCCGGAGAAATCATGGACAGCATGGCCGAAGCCAAGTATTTCGGATCCCTGGACGGCATGACGCCGAAGCGCTACTGGGAAACCTGGACGCAAGAAAACCAATCAGCTATCGCATAGACGCTGGACTGCTAACGGGGGCCCAACCATTCGCCCTCGCGGGGCTTGCAGCGTTCTTGTCAGCCGTCGCGCAACAGCTGCGCAACGACGGCGGGTACGAAGTCCGTACCGGGATCACCTGGGAGGCAGGCTCCGAGGGCACACTCCCGCTGGAGACGTACCTGTCCTATGACAGGCGACAGCACGCATCACAGCCCGAACTCATTCGGCGCTTCACGCCCGTGGAGGGTTTGCTCCGTGCGGGGAGAGTGGACGATCTGCAGGCGGACCTGCGTCTGCTGTGCACCGATGTGCTGAACCAGTCCGGCGTCGATGGCATCAGCCTTCTCAACACGCATAGCCCGGGCGCCGATAGCGGGCACGAGCGAATCGCTTAAGGATGCAGGAGTAGTACCCCAAACGCCGATAACAGCGCATACGTAACGACCTCCGGCAGAGGTCGAAATTCCGCGGAGCGCGGCATTTACTTCAAGGTCGCCGCTGGTTCAACCCCGGGCACTTTGGGGTACCAGACGGAAGATTGGCTGCGCCGGCCTGCAGGAGCGTCGTCAGGTGTTCAACTTGTGCTGAGAGCCGGCGGAGTTCCTCTCGGATTGGCTCCTCTGCGGAGTCGATCTCCGCTGCGGTTTCCTCCGCGACGGACTGCACCATCCAGGACGCGACCGAAGCCGTGACGACGCCCAGGACAGCGACGCCGCCGACCATGAGCCCGGCGGCAACACACCGGCCGAGCACCGTCACGGGGTAATGGTCCCCATACCCCACGGTCGTTATGGTGGTCATGGCCCACCAAACGGCATCCCCAAAGGTGGTCAGGTTCGAACCGGGAGCATTTTTTTCGGCGTCGAGGACCGCTAGTGCACCGGCGTAGATTAACAGCGCCGCGGAGCTCAGTACGAAGATCAGGACCCTGCCGCGCAGGGCATTTCCTCCGACGCGGTGAACGACCCGCAGGAGGCTGACCAGGCGCAGCAACCGCAATGGCCGCAGCGCCGGTAGCGCGACAATTGCCAATTCGTGGAGATTTCGGACGAACCAGCGCCCACGATTAGGAGCTAGGACAAGATTGATCACGTAATCCCCAGCGAACGCTAGCCACGTCGTCCAGATCAGGAATTCGACAACAGCGAAGTCGGTGTTGGAAATGACCTGGACGGAATAGGCGGCGAGGAACAGCACGGCCGCGATTACCAACGGCCACTCGGAGCGCCTTCGCCATGTTTCTTGCGTCATGGCTGCAGTCTAAAGCAGGGTACCGGCACCACGGGTGCGATCTCGTGCTGACCTGTTACGCCGCTCCCAAATTACGCCGAATTATCGAGGATCATGCGTACTCTGCGGCCGAGCCGCAGCACGCGGTCATCGCCCCAAATCCAAGGTGGCTGGACGCATTCGAGCCGCAGCAATGGCAACGAAACCTTGGCCGCGCAGAGCGGACGTCCTCCCTGCCGCCAACGAGGCGGCAAGTTTGTGATCACGTGCAGATTCTCCGCCGCCCCCGGCAAGGTGAATGCCAGAATGGAAAACCCCAGCTTTTCAGGGCCGGGGCTCCACGTGGGCACTTGACTACGGTAACGACCGGGGTGATTCCGGCTACTTTTCCTCTAGGATGACGGCAAATCCGCTGTTGGGGTGGTAGCTGTACGAAACCTCGAAGTTACTCCAGGAATCCGTCCGGGTTCCGTCGAGAGCGCGCGTCTTGCCCATCTTGGCCAGGACGGCCGATGAGGCCCCGCTTGCCTTGAGCACGCAATCCACTTCAGACTGCTTGAGGCCCGTCAGGTAGGGCGACTTCTCCCCCGCGGTGCGCATCTCCACCGACTTGCCTGCGTCCATCAGCTCCATCCCGACGGTTGCCCCCTTTATGCACTCGGACGTCGCCTTCTGCAGCGTGGTCCTAGTGTCAGTCGGAGTCGGAGACGGCTCAGCTTGCGCCGCCCCGCCACAACCGGTTAGCGCAAGCCCCAATGCAGCGACGGCTCCAGCTATGATCACTCGTTTCATTCATTCCCCCATTTGTTGAGCCCGGGCCTGGGCCCGCAGCTGTAGTTCCGCTATCAGATCAAGCTCGAAGAGGCAGCTGAGATCGAGATTCTCCACCACCTCGACAAGCTGACCGGCCATGACAGTCCTCCTGAGCACATGTACTCCTCGTCACGTCACGAGCGACGGAACTCTTGCCACACGTCGGCACACAGATTTGAGAGCCGATGTAAGACTAGGGCCAACATCCGACATTGAGCGTTTCCAGCGTTCCGAGGCCCCCGGGGTCGCAGAAGCCGATCTAGCGGCACCCCGTACCCGGTCCGGCTCCCGTGTCACCGAGTCGCCGCAGATGCCGGCCTAGTTCTCCCAGTGGACGCTGGGCAGCAGCTCAGCCGCGCGCTGACCTTGGTCACGCCCGCAGGAGTCCTGACGGAATCCACCACCCGCATGTCCAGTTCGCCTTCGCGGTCTTCAGGGGACGCTTCGATCAAGGGTGATATGCGACTAGAGCCGCTGTCCTAGCATGCGTAGCCTGGGCCGCGATCCGTCGAGGGGCCCGTGCCTTGGCACGTAATGGGCCGGAGCCCCTGGCGTGTCGGCGCGGGTGGCCTCACGACAGTGAGGGTTCTACCAAGGGGATACCAGGGGTTTGTTCACGATCTTGGCTGATTCGGCCTGATGCAGACTGAATCGCCGGCTTCCCCGCATAACGAAAAAACCCCGCCGTTCCCGTGTAAACACTGGGAACTGCGGGGTTCTAGCTGGTGGCTCCGACCGGCGTCGATCCGGTGACCTTTCGATTTTCAGTCGAACGCTCTACCAACTGAGCTACAGAGCCTAGGTGACATGTCACCATGAGAGCCGGAATTTCTTCTGGCAATCAGAGCGACCCTGACGGGACTTGAACCCGCGACCTCCGCCGTGACAGGGCGGCGCGCTAACCAACTGCGCTACAGGGCCTTGATGTTTTTCTTGCTTCCTGCAGTATCGCTACTGCAATTTTTCAAGGCCTTTAGCCTACCAGACTTTGACATCCGGTCCGACCAGTTCCTTGCGTACCCCCAACGGGATTCGAACCCGTGCCGCCGCCGTGAAAGGGCGGTGTCCTAGGCCGCTAGACGATGGGGGCCAGAACGCCATCCGGTGAAACGGCCGAATAAAGAACAAAAATCAAAGGCCGGAGCCGTGCATTTTTGTCCTTTCGGGTTCCTCCGAACTGGACTATAAAACTATAAGGGCACAGCCCCGATTTATCCAAAATAGGCGTTTCCCGGTTTCGGGCGCCCGGGTGCGCGGGATCAGCTGCGCGGGATCGGATTCGCCTGCGCCTGCTCGACGTCGTTGGCCGCCGCCAGGTCTCCTTTCGCCCGCAGCCCCTTGATGACGCCGTCGACGTCGGCTGCCGTCCGGTTCTGGCTGAGCTTCCGTTTCGCTTTAACCCGCGTGATGAGAAGTTCGACGCCGACAATCGCCCGGAGCTGGCCGGCAATGAATCGCGCGGGGGCGTCGTCCACCGTCCAGGGTTCCGCCGACGACGCCTCGTGCAGCGTGGTCAGCCGGCGGACCAGGTCTTCCACCCAGGCGGGGTCGTCGTGGACAACGAGCCGGCCGTAGACATGCGCGGTGGTGTAGTTCCACGTAGGCACCACCCGTCCGTGCTCGGCTTTGGAGGGGTACCAGGACGGGGATATGTAGGCGTCAGGGCGCTGGATGATGACCAGGGATTCTCCGGATGCCGGCAGCAGCCACTGCTCGTTGTTGCGGGCCACATGGCCCAGGAGCGCCCCGTGGCTGCCCGCATGCGGGTCAAAGACAAACGGCAGCAGCGTTGCGAGCAGCCCATTCTGGGTTGATGTCACCAGATTCGCGGCTCCGTGATTCGAGAGGAGGTCATTAATGGCGTCTTGGTCGGCGGCGAAGTGCGAGGGGACGTACATGGAGACTTCCTTACATCGGTGCACGGAGCGAGGTACGCGGAAAGCGGCGCGACGGCGGTGCCGCGCGAATCGGCTGACCTATTCAGATTACGAGCACGAGCGCCAGAGTGACCATGACCAGGGCGATGCCGCCCTCGAGCACCCGCCAGCTGCCCGGCCGGCGAACACCGGCGCAAGAAACCGGGCCCCGGCGCCAAGTGCGGCGAACCACGCGATGCTGCCCAGGCCGGCGCCGGCAGCAAACCACGCCTCAGCAGCAGGTCCCTCCAGTCGCCGCGGCATTACATCCCGGCCGTCCACGAATTCGGCGAAGCCATCTGCTGGGGAATGGGGTGGGGGCTGCTTCCCGAAATGGAAGTCTCCCAAAAGCTGAAGCACCGGACACTGGTCTCACTGGACCCGGTGGCCCATGTCGACGTGCCCTCCACTGGCAGCAATGGAAGTATGGAACGGCCGCCCTCGACGAGGTCGCTGCGGCGATCCAGGCCGCAGCCCGGCGCCTGAGGTAAATCCGGCGGGCTGCCGCGACCGCGCCGGCGGACGCAGGCCGGGCTGGCCGGAACTCGACTAGACGTGACCGATTTCCGCCAGTTCCCGGGTCCCGGTACAGGCTAGATTGGCTTCATGGCAAGAACCGCCCAGTCGGGCCCACCCCAGCGGGACAGCACCCACCCGGACAGCTCTGACCCAGTACCGCCCCAGGCTTCGGCAGCCCTGCCCGCCCAGCCCGGCCGGCTGGTTCTGCCGCCGGGACAGATCAGCCGGCTCGGGATCGCCGCCGTAATCGTCACCGTGGTCTTGTGGGCCTCCGCCTTCGTGGGCATCCGGGCCGTCGGGCCCAGCTTCTCCCCCGGGCCGCTGACCCTGGGACGGTTGGCCATTGCCGCCCTCGTCCTTGGTCTGGTAGTGCTGCCGCAACTATGGAAGAGCAAGGCCCTCCCCCAAGGCCGCGAGTGGTGGCCCATCCTGGCCTACGGCGTAATGTGGTTCGGCGGCTACAACGTCGCCCTGAACGCCGCAGAGCATCTCCTCGACGCCGGCACGGCCGCCCTGCTGATCAACGTCAACCCCATCCTGGTCGCCGTGATGGCCGGGATCATCCTGAAAGAAGGCTTCCCGCGCTGGCTGATCATCGGCAGCCTCGTCGCGTTTAGCGGCGTGGCGGTCATCGCCCTCGGTTCCGGCCAGCGCTCGACGGCCGATGTCGCCGGCGTGCTGCTCTGCCTGCTGGCGGCCGCTCTCGCCGCAGTCAGCGTCATCGTGCAAAAGCCGGTGCTCCGGAAGTTCCCCGCCGCCCAGGCCACCTGGTTCGGCATCCTGGTCGGCGCCTTCTGCTGCCTGCCCTTCAGCGGCCAGCTCGTGGCCGAACTGCAGGCAGCGCCGCTGCCCGCCACACTGGGACTGGTCTACCTCGGCATCTTCCCCACCGCGATCGCGTTCACCACCTGGGCTTACGCGCTGTCGCTGATCGACGCGGGCCGGCTCGCCGCCACCACCTACCTGGTGCCCGGCACCACGATCCTGATCTCCTGGCTGGTGCTCGGCGAAATCCCCACCGTCTGGGGCCTGGTGGGCGGCGCGATCTGCCTGGTCGGGGTAGGGCTGACCCGGCGCAGGTCCCGCTGATTCGGCGCTAGAGTTTCAGCCATGCCCGCCTCCCTGCCGCCAGGCCTCCCGATCATTCCGACCGGCCCGGACGGCCCGGACGACGACGGGAACGGCGCCGGCCCGGACCACCCGCCGTTCCCGATGTCCGAGACCGATTTCGAGGCCGCAGTGAACGACGCCCTGGACCGGATCCCGCCGGACCTCGCCAAGACCATGAACAACGTGGCCATCTTCATCGAGGACGCCTACACACCCCAGCCCGGCGACGATCCGGACACCGTGCTGCTGGGGCTCTACGAGGGCGTGCCGCTGACCGAACGGGACTCCTGGTGGGACGCCGGCTCGCTGCCGGACCGCATCACCATCTACCGCCAGCCGATCCTGGACATCTGCGAAACGCGCGAGGACGTGATCGAGGAAGTGACGGTCACCGTGGTCCACGAGATCGCGCACCACTTCGGCATCAGCGACGATCGCCTGCATGAGCTGGGCTGGGGCTAGCCTTGTAAGCATGGGACACGACCACAGCCACACACACGGCCTCACCGGCACTGCCAGGCATCGGAAACGCCTGGTTGCCGTCCTGGGCATCACCCTCGGCGTCGTCCTGATCCAGATCGCCGGCGCACTGGTATCCGGCTCCCTGGCCTTGCTGGCGGACGCGGGCCACATGCTTTCGGACGCCGCGGGTGTCTTCATCGCTTTGCTCGCCGCGTGGATCGGCGCGCGGCCGGCCAGCGACCAGCGGACCTATGGCTATCAGCGTGCGGAGGTGCTGGCCGCCCTGGCCAACGCACTGGTGCTGATCGTCATCTCGGTAGTCATCTTCACGGAAGCCATCCGCCGGTTCGGCACCGCCACGGAGGTCCAGACCGACGTCATGCTTTACGCGGCGGTTCTGGGCGCCACAGCCAACCTCGTGTCCCTCCTGATCCTCCGGGGCGCCCAGAAAGAAAGCCTCAACGTCCGCGGCGCCTACCTAGAAGTACTCGGCGACCTGCTCGGCTCCTTCGCCGTGATTGCTGCCGCAGTGCTGATCATGGTCACCGGCTACCAGGCGGCGGACACCATCGCCTCGATCGTCATTGCCCTGATGATCCTGCCCCGTGCCTGGCACCTGCTCCGGGACGTGGTGGATGTGCTGCTCGAAGCCACTCCGAAGGGCGTGGACGTCCAGCTCATCCGCGAGCACATCCTGGCTGTGGAGGGCGTGGTGTCGGTGCACGATATCCACATCTGGACCATCACCTCCGGCGTCCCCGTGTTCTCCGCCCACGTGGTGGTGGAGGACGCCGCTCTCGGCGCCCGCGGCGCGGACCAGGTCCTGGACACACTGGTCACCTGCTTGGGCTCGCACTTTGACACCGAGCACTGCACCTTCCAGCTGGAGCCTGCCTCGCACGCCGAGCACGAATCGCACCAGCACGCCTGAGCCCGGTTCCCGGGCAGCAACACCAAAGCCCCGCACGAACGCCCCTGGCCAGTCAGACACACCCGACGGAATGTGCGCAAATGACACTGTTGTTGTTTATGTTACTGATGTGACTTATGTTGCCAAAGTGACATCTGACACGTAGCCTCGACCGTGCTGGGGGTTCAGCCGCGGAGTTTCTCCGCGCCGGAAGCCACGTTCACCCGCTCCAGCCCGACCCTGCAGCGAGGTTTGCCCATGACTTGGACCGGTTCCGGCCGAAAAACGGCTGTGCTCGGCGCCGCCGTTCTCCTTCTGGGAGCGCTGGCCGTCCCGGCGAACGCGGCTCCGCTCCCGCCGGCCCGCCAGGTCCCGGCAGCACGAGTTCCCGCGGCGCCGGACCTTCCATCACCGGACCAGATTGCCGCCGCCAAGTCCAGCGAAGGCGCGACGGCGGCCCAGGTCACCACGATTGATCAGCTCCTGGCGGATGCTTCCGCGGCCCAGGACGCCGGTCTTTCCGCCTCCCTGCAGGCCAACAACGCCTACGGCGAAGCGCTCGTGGAACTGCAAAGCCGGCGCGACGCCGCCGAGGTTGCCGCGGCCAAAGCTGCCGCCGCCGGAGCAGAGCACCAGAAAACGCGCCAGCAGATCGGTCAGCTCGCCGGCGATCTTTACCGCCACGGCGGACTGAACCCGGCTTTGAGCAGCTTTGTCAGCGGCACCGGCAACGCCCTGCAGCAGGCCGCCACGCTGGAGGCCGTCACGGCCGGCCGGACCCGCGCCTTCCAGTCGGCCGAGACCGCCGCAGTGGCCGCCGAATCCCTGACCGCCGCCGCCGCTGATGCCAACCGGGCCGCCGACGAGGCGGCACGGACAGCAGAATCGCGGAAGCGCGACGCCGAGCAGGCCAACGACGCCCAGCGCCAGGCCGTGTCCGAAGCCAAGGCGCAGCGGACACTGCTTGTCGAACAGCTCGCCACCCTCAAAAACACCACCGTGGCCCTGGAATCATCCCGCATCGATGCCCTGGACCGGCAGCGACGGGAGGACCAACTGGCGGCTGTCACCGCAGCCGCGGCCCAGGACCCGTCACAGAACCAGGTTCCAGCCCAGGCCGCTGCGCCGCGGACCGACGCCGGAAACGCCTCTTCGGCCGCTCCCGCCGGCGGAAACCAGACTCCACAGTCCCCGGCCCCCGCACCGCCCGCACCGGCACAGCCCGCACCGGCACAGCCGGCAACCGCAGTTCCGGCGGGCCCCGTCCGGCCGGCGCCGGTTCTCCCGGCCCCCGCTCCGCCGGCCGGCGCCAGTTCCGCCCCGGTTCCCCGGCCCGCTGCCCCGCCCGCTCCCCCACCGGCACCGGCACCGGCACCGGCACCGGCACCGGGCGGATCCAACCAGACCGCCATCTCCGTGGCGCTGGGCAAGGTCGGCTCGCCCTACTTCTACCAGTACGGCGGAACCGGGTCGCACGGATTCGACTGCTCGGGCTTGGTGCAGAACGCCTTCGCCGCCGCCGGAAAGTACCTGCCCCGGACCGCGTCCCAGCAGTTCGCCCAGGCCCCCGCGCATATTCCGCTGGCCCAGGCCAGGGCCGGGGACTTGCTGGTATGGGGCTCGGCCCCGGGTTTCTACCATGTGGCGATCTACCTGGGCGGCGGCCGCGTTGTCCAGGCGCTGAACGAGGACGCCGGAATCACCGTGACGGACCTCGCCTCCATGGCCGGCATGCAGCTTTACCCTGTCGCAGCCCGGTACTGAGCGTCCGGGTGCTGAACGTCTAAGACAGCACGTCTTTGGTCACGAATCTGCCGTAGGCCAGGGCGCCGAACACAGCGACGTAGCCGCCCTGCAACAGCGCATTGGCCAGGAAAGAGTCCCAGGCGACAGGCTGGCGCAGCAGGTCAGCGAAATCCAGCCAATAGTGGCTGAACAGCCACGGGTGCAGCCACTCCAACTGCGGCAGGGCATCCAGGACCTGCGAAACCACCGAGAGCACCACGGTGGACGCCATCGCCCCGACCGGCACGTCGGTCAGCGTCGAAACAAAGAGCCCGATCGCCGAGAGTCCCATGAGCGAGACGGCAAGATACCCGGCGATCAGCGCCAGCCGCAGCAGCGCCTCGGGCGGTTCGATCGTGGTTCCGGACAGCAGCGTGACCGGCCCCACCGGAAAAAGCGCAGCGCCGATCGCGGCCCCCGCCAGCGCCACCACCAGCGGCGCCGCGACGGCGAACACCACCGCCCCCGCGTATTTCACCAGCAGCAACCGGACCCGGCCGGCGGGGGCCACCAGCAAATAGCGCAAGGTTCCTTGCCCGGCCTCACCGGCTACGGTGTCCCCTGCCACCACCCCTACAGTCAGGGGCAGGAACAACGGCACCGAGACGAGCATGGCGGTCACCCCGACGAACAGACCGTTCTGGGAGATCCGGTCCAAAAAGGCCGGGCCCCTTCCGGCCGGGACAGCGGAGGATACCCGGACCGCCACGGCGATCAGGATGGGGATGGCGGCCAGCGCACACAGCATGGCCCAGGTGCGGCGGCGTCGGAATAGGACGCCCAGCTCCGATGCCAGCAGCCCGCGGCCCCAGGTGCTTCCCCGGGCAGGCGTGGCGGCGCCGGGCTCCTTACTGGGCAACGTCAAACCCTTCCCCGGTCAGCGCCACGAAACGTTCCTCAAGGCTCACCTGTTCGGTGGCGAAGCCCCGCACCCGGACGCCCGCAGCCACCAGCGCGGCAACCACAGCCTCCGGTGCCACGGCCGCGGGCCCCGCGGGGGAAGGGACCGGCGCGAAGATCACATCACCGGCACCGCTGACGGGTGCGCCCAGGCCCAGCCCTGTCAGCACCCGGGCCGCAGTCCCGGTGTCGGGCGTCAGGACCCGGATGCGGGCCTGGCCGCCGCCCCGCAGTTCGGCAAGGGTGCCCTGCGCCACGAGCCGGCCCGCACTCATGATGGCCGCGTGGGTGCAGATTTGTTCCACCTCGGCCAGAAGGTGGCTGGAGACAAACACTGTGGCGCCGTCGGCAGCCAGCGAGCGGACCAAGCTGCGGACCTCCCGGGTGCCTTGCGGATCGAGTCCGTTGGTCGGTTCGTCCAAAATCAGGAGTTCACGGGGAGCCAGCAGGGCATTGGCGATGCCGAGCCTCTGCTTCATGCCCAGCGAGTACGCCCGGACCTTCTTATCCGCGGCGTGCGTCAGGCCCACCCGCTCCAGCGCCGACTGAACGCGGGCTGTGCGGGTGGCGGCGGGAACGCGCGGGTCCGCGGCGTCGAAGCGGTGCAGGTTGGCCGCGCCGGAGAGGAACGGGTAAAACGCCGGCCCCTCCACCAAGGCTCCCACGCGGGGCAACACCCTGTGTTGCTGGCCCGGCATCTCCTGGCCCAGGAGCCGGACCGAGCCGGAAGTGGCGGAGGCGAGTCCGAGCATCAGCCGGATGGTGGTGGTCTTCCCGGAGCCGTTGGGGCCGAGGAAGCCGAAGACCGAGCCCTTGGGTACGGCCAGGTTTACGCTGTCAACAGCAAGCTGCCGGCCAAAACGCTTGCTGAGACCGGTGGTCTCGATGCTCAGGCCAGCCCCTGGCGCGGCGGCACTCACGCCTCGGTCACCGGGCCGCGCACCGGGTTATCTACCGGACGCCGCGGCGGCCTGCAGCCGCTCCAACGGGACGGAACCGGCGAGGATCCGCCCGTCGTCGAGGATCAGAACGTTCACCAGCGATGTCGATACGAGCCGTCCGCCCGGGACGGCCACGGCAGCTTGTTCGAACAGGGCAGCCGCGCCGGATCCGGCAGCCGGGGAAGTCCCGTTGCGAAGTGGATTCGCCGTGCCGGAGTCCGGTGTTCCGTTCTGCGCCTGGTTCCTGGCTGGCAAGGCCACGGACCCGGCCGGGAATTCAAGCACGGATTCCCAGCCCGTGCCGGATACGGTGGGCCGCTTTGCAGCGTCCGGCTTGGCGGCGTCCGGCGGCGCTGTGGCGGCACCGGATTTATGGGCTGGCAGCGGGATTTCCTTCACGGTTGCCCCGGCCGGAGGGGTGAAGTTGAAGATGGCGGAATCCGGCGCCTCAAGCGCAAGGCTGGTGAAGGCAACGCTAAAAGCCGGCTCCGCCTGCCCGCGTGCCTTGAGTTCGACGCCGAGCGGGAGTCCCGTGTCTCCGTCGACGGCTATGGCAATGGAATCCACCAGCGTGACTTGGGACTTCGGGGTCAGTACCAGGTTGTAGGCCGCCCGGCCTGCCACCTGGACGTCAGGGCCGACGGACACCTTTGTGGTCGCATCCATTGTGGCGAGCAGCCGGCCGGCCAGGTCCTCCGGGGTCGCCGCCGCGCCGGGTCCTGCCGCGTGCCGGCTGGCTGCATCGGCAGGAAGCTGGGCGTGCGCGGCGGTGTTGTCCTTGGAGTTATAGAACCATAGATCATTGCCGTTCCGTACGGCATCCCGCTCCGCCATCGGGTCCATGACCTGGACCCGGGCATTGCTGGGTCCATCCAGGTAGACACGGGCCGTGTGGGGTCCTGTCAGGAGCTCCAGCCACGCCGTCTCCGGCGATCCCGCGCCGGACCCCGACTTGGGCAGGTCGGGCAGACCGATCGCCGAGCTCTGTTCCAGGGTTCCGGACAAAGACTTTTCGCCGTGCTGGGCGATCATGAGGAGAATCTGCTGCGGGGTCTTCTCCGGCAGCGGGTCTCCGGCATTCGCGGGCACGGATCCGGAAAGGATGCCCGCGGCAATGGCGGCAGGCACCGCAACAGCGGGCAGCCAACGCAGCCACTTGCGCGTCATAGCGACAACGCTCCAACCTTGCAGTTCATGGATTAACAATACGCCCCAGGGTGTCCCGCTTCACCTTTTGCCGGCAGATTAGTTCGATTGCCACCGCTGGCGGCGGTGAAGGTCCGGGCGCTGCGGCGCTGGTCCGGCGGCGCCGGCTCGGAGGTTCCCCCAGGCGAGCACATTGAGGGTCAGCTCGACTGCCCCGAGCAGGAACGCGAGCACCCAGGTCCCCGGCCTGGGCCCAGGGGCCCGGTCCGGGCTACGAATTCCCGGGCACAGCTCCGAAGTTCACCCGGTCAGCAAGCCGGGGGTCATCCCGGTCCGGGACCACCATGACCGGGCCTTTCGCATGATGCAGAATCCCGTCGGAGGTGGACCCCAGCAGCATCCCGGCGAAACCGCCGCGGCCGCGGGTGCCAACCACCACCAGTTCCACGTGCCGGCTGGCCTCGACAAGAATTTCCACCGGCGAGCCGTCCACCAGCTGGTTCTCTACGGTGAGGTGGGGGAAGTGGCTTCTGATCCAGGCAGTCCCGGCGTCGAGCTGGGTCCTGATGTCGGCGAAGAGCGCCTCACGGTCCATCGGCGCAGGCACCCACGCCAGCGAGCCGTTGTACTGCGGGACAGCGCAGACCACCCGCAGCGGGGCAGCCAGCCGTTCGGCCTGCGCCGCCGCCTCCAGCACGGCCACGCGGGCCTGTTCCGAGCCGTCGACGCCCACCACCACAACATTTTCGACCGGGACGTGGCCGGATTTGGCCCGTTCCGCGAGGATGCGCTTGTCGTCGGTGATTTCGCCCAGACGGTCCGCGCAGATCAGGGGCACAGTGACTGTGGGACATTTAGCGTGCGCGGGGAGGGCGCTGCTCACGGAGCCGAGCAGCCGGCCCACAAAGCCGCCCCGGCCGCGGGTGCCGAAGACGAGGAGCTCGGCGGTTTCGGACATCTCCAGCAGGACACCGGAGGCGTCGCCGTTTTCGACGGTTGCGTCGACGTCGATCAGGTAGCCGGCCACCTTGTCGACAGCCTGCTTAAGGATGGCCTCCGCACCTTCGCGGATGACCGAGTCATCAACCGTGGCGTATCCGCCGTCGAGCCCCGACGCGGCGAAGATCGGAACGGAGTAGGCGGTGATGATGTGGAGCGGGCGGTTCCGGCGCTCTGCTTCACGGGCCGCCCACACCAACGCGCACTTGCTGTGGTCCGAACCGTCGACGCCCACCACGATCCCGCCGGAAGCCGCGGACCCTTTGGGGGAATCCCCGGCCGGATCCGGATGCACCTGTTCTCGGCCCATGGGGTCCGCCTCCTCGCGATTCTTGCCTGATGTTGCGGCTATTCTGCCAGACGTGCCCGCGTACGGCGTCCAAGGGCGGTCCGCCCGAAGATTCTGCGGGCTGGACCCCTGGTTCTCCTCACTATTCTCGGTTAACCGGCAACTGGCAAGCGGCTGATTCAGGGCTCCGAACGGGTGCGGTTCGCGGGAGATGGTCCTAGAGTGTGGCCATGGCTATCGCACGCTTCCCCGTCGTCGTCCTCGATTGTCCCGACCCCAGGACGCTGGCAGAGTTCTACGGCGCCCTGCTCGGTTGGAAGGTCGAGCAAAGTGACGACGACTGGTGCTCCGTGCGCGCCGATTACGGGGATTCGTTGAGCTTCCAGAAGGTCGAGCCGTTCACGCCGCCGCAGTGGCCCGGCCAGGAGGTACCGCAGCAGATGCACCTCGACGTCGTGGTTGATGACCTCGATGCCGCCGAGGCAGCCGTGCTCGAACTTGGCGCGACGAAACACGGACACCAGCCCGGTACTACCTTCCGGGTCTTCCTTGACCCGGCCGGCCATCCCTTGTGCCTCTGCCTGAGCTGACCGCCCGGTCAGCCCCGAAAACCACGGACATTTCGGGGTCCGGCCGTCGTTTCGCCCGCCCTATCCAAGGCGTCAAATCTTAGGTAGTGTTCGAGGCGTTGCTGAACCGAGACTCGTCTTTCAGAACGCCGGCTGAAGTCCTGGCGTTCCGGGCGGGCGGCGGAACGCGCCGGGGCGTTGTTCCCGCAAGTGGCACCATTCGAGGAAGGACCCTGCTGTGTTGAGCATGCCAATGTCCGGGAACATCGAACGGACCACAGCCGTCGTCATTGGCACCGGCCTGTCCGGACTTGCGGTGGCCAGCGAGCTCCAACGGCGCGGGGTTGACTCCATCATCGTGGACGGGCTGGATCTGCTGGGCGCCGGCCATCCGGCCAACACCTCCTCCCTGCAGCGCTGCGATGCGGCTGACGCCGGGAGCCTGCAGGAACGCAACGAAATCCTCCGCCACTTGCGGAATTACGCCGCCAACCACCAGCTGGACGTCCGGACCAACATCCGCGCCCTGCAGCTGGATCACGTGGACGCCGGCGCCACCGGGTACACCCAGCCGTGGGCCGTGCGCACTCCCGGCGGCATCCTGCTCGCGGACCACCTCGTGCTGACGCGCTGCGCCCACAGCCAGCTGCGCCGGATGCTCTCCGAGCTCGGTGTGGCCGCGGGGCAAAGCCTGATGTCGGCCATGCACGAGCTCGGGATGTACCTCGTGGGAGTGGGAGAGCTCATCACGCCGTCGCCGAAAGAAGTGCTGCGCCAGGCGAAGGTGGTGGGCCAGGCGATCTCCGCCAAGGTCCACCCGGGCGGCGTTCCCGCCGCAGGGCCAGCCGGCGTCTCCCTGGCAGCTCGGGGCTAAGGCGCCCGGATCGCACGTGCCCCGCGTTGCTTCCGGTCAGCTGTCGGCGTCTTTGCCCGAATCCGTCTTGAGCCGGCTCTTGGCCATCAGGCCCAGGGCGACCACGATGCCGACCGCCGTTCCGACGAAGATTACAATGCTCCACGGGAACGGTTCCGCTGAGCTGGCCGGCGTCGACGGCGCCGGCGCCGTTCCCGGCTGGGCGGTGCCCATCGTGGGAACCGCGGCAGCCGCCGTCGTGCCTGCCGCTCCGGCGGTGGCAGTGAACGTGAACGTGCCTTCGATGGGGTGGCCATCGGCGCTGGCCACCCGCCACGCGACCGTATAGAGCCCGGCAGGGGCGCCGGGCTTGAGCTTCTGCGAGGCGACGTTGTCCACGATCTCCACGCCGCCGTCGGCCCAGTTGGCTCCGTCCGTGTGGTTCACGGCAATCTGCGAACCCAATCCGAGCGGCTTGTTATTGAAGGTGACAGAGACCTTCTCCGGCGTCGTGGCCACCGTGGCGCCCGACGCCGGGCTGGTGGACTCGGCGGCGTCGTGGGCCGAAGCCGGTGCAATGGCTCCCAGAAGGGCAGCGGAGAAGATCGCAGCGCCCAGCAGGGCACTGACGAGCAGACGGATGAGGCGCATGGAAGGGCTGCTCCTAGTGTTGGCTTCCTTACAGACTAGGCGAAATCGGCCGGACGCTGCTCGCACGCCTAATAGGATTCAAGTAACCATCCCCACCCCCCGGAGGACTAATGCTTAAGCAGGGCTCTGCACTCGACCGGTACTTCAAGATATCCGAGCGGGGGTCCGACTTCTCGCGGGAGATCCGTGGCGGCTTCGCCACGTTCTTCGCGATGAGCTACATCGTGGTGCTGAACCCGCTGATCCTCTCGGGCCCCGATTCCTCCGGTGCAACCCTCGGTTTCCCCGCCGTCGCGGCCGTCACGGCCTTCGCTGCCGGCATCCTGACCATCCTGATGGGCGCGTGGGCCAAGCACCCCTTCGCGCTGGCGACCGGCCTCGGCGTCAACGCCTTCGTCGCCGTCACCGTGGCCACCAACCCGGGACTGACGTGGCCGGACATGATGGGGCTGGTGGTGCTCTCCGGCGTCACCATGCTGATCCTGGTCCTCACCGGTTTCCGGACGGCAGTCTTCAAGGCGGTTCCGGAAGGCCTGAAGACGGCCATTGTGGTGGGCATCGGCCTGTTCATCGCCCTGATCGGCCTGGTCAATGCCGGCTTCGTGCGCCGTATCCCGGACGTCGCCGGCACCACCGTTCCGGTGGGGCTGGGCTTTGACGGCAAGCTGCTGGGCTGGCCCACGCTGGTCTTCGTATTCGGCCTGATCCTCACCATCGCCCTCGTGGTCCGCAAGGTCAAAGGCGCGATCCTGATCGGAATCATCGCCTCAACCATCCTGGCCGTGATTCTGGAATTCACCCTGCACATCGGCCCCAGCTTCGACGGCAAGACCTCCAACCCCCAGGGCTGGTCCCTCGTGGCGCCGAAGTTCACTGAATGGGCAGCGCCGGACCTGTCCCTGATCGGCAAGGCCAACCCGTTCGGCGCCTTTGAGCACCTCGGCTTCGTCGCGGCGACTCTGCTGGCGTTCGTGATCCTGCTGAGCATCTTCTTCGATGCCATGGGCACCATGGTTGGCCTGGCCACCGAGGCCGGCACCATCGACAAGGACGGCAACATCCCCAACGTGGACCGGGTCCTGCAGGTGGACGCGCTGGGTGCGATCATCGGCGGCGGCGCCTCGGTCTCCTCGAACCAGATCTACGTTGAATCCGGCGCCGGCATCGGCGAAGGTGCCCGGACCGGCCTGGCCTCGATCGTCACCGGACTGCTGTTCCTCGTCGCCATGTTCTTCACCCCGCTCATCAACCTCGTACCGTTCGAGGCCGTGGCCCCGGCGCTGGTGGTCGTCGGGTTCATGATGGTGTCCCAGGTGGGCAAGATCGACTGGCAGGACTGGGGCATCGCGATTCCGGCGTTCCTGACCTTCACCCTGATGCCGTTCACCTACTCGATCGCCAACGGCCTCGGCGCGGGCTTCATCTCCTTCGTCCTGATCCGCACCTTCCAGGGCCGCGCCCGCGAGGTCCACCCGCTGATGTGGGCCGTGGCCGCCGCCTTCCTGCTGTTCTTCGGGATCGGCCCGATCGAGGCCGCGCTGGGACTGCACTAACTCCGCAGCTTTCCCCGCCCGTTCCGTCGAGTTGGCCTTTCGCGGCACTGTTTTCGATAAACATTGCCGTGAACGGCCAACTCGGCGGCGTTTAACGGCAGGTTCCGGGATTTCGGACAGCACGACGGCGGCGCGGCTGGTTTTCCCGCCCTGCCTGCGGTGAGCTTGGGGCATGGTTTCTCCTGCACCCGCCGTCGATGCCCCGCCGCAGCCCTGGACCGGACGGTTCGACGGCGACGGCCCCCAGCACTGCCGCTGGTGGCAGGCCGTCACGCCGTACGCCCCGCACCGCGATCCGGCCCCGGCCGCCGCGCCGCGCCCCGCGGTGCTCCTGGGCTTCGGCAGCGATGCGGGGGTCCGCCGGAATAAGGGCCGCACCGGTGCGGCCGCTGCCCCGGCCGCGATCCGCGCCGCACTCGCGCCGCTTGCCTTCCACTTGGGCCGTGAGGTGCACGACGCCGGCGACGTGACCGTGGCCGGCGATGCCCTGGAGGCGGGGCAGGCGCGGGCCGGACTCGCCATCACCGGCCTGCTCGACGCCGGGCAGCTTCCCGTGGTGTTGGGCGGCGGGCACGAGACCGCGTTCGCGAGCTACCTGGGCGTGGCACGCTCGGCGGCGGTGCGGCAGGGACAGCGCGTGGGTGTCCTGAATTTGGACGCCCACTTCGACCTCCGGGATGAGGCAGTGCCGAGTTCCGGCACTCCGTTCCTCCAAATGGCCCGGGCCGAAGCCGCCGCGGGCCGCGAACTGAAGTATGCCGTCGTCGGGATTTCCGAACCGAACAACACCAGGGCACTTTTCCGGACCGCGGAAGAGTTGCGGGTCGGTTTCCTGCTGGATGAGGACTGCTCAGCCGAGGCCACGCACGTGTTCGTGGCGGCGTTCCTGGCTCAGGTGGACGCCGTGTATCTGACGATTGATCTGGACGTGCTGCCGGCCTCGGTGGCGCCCGGCGTGAGCGCGCCGGCAGCGTACGGAGTGCCGCTGCCGGTCATTAACGCAGTGTGCCGTCAGGTGGCCGCCAGCGGGAAACTCCTCCATCTGGACGTCGCCGAGCTGAACCCCGAATTCGACGTGGACAACCGTACGGCCAAGGTGGCCGCACGATTGATCACCACGCTGCTGGGGTAACCGGAGGGCCGTTCAGATGGGCGTGACCTGCGCCTTGCCGTCGTCGCCATGCTGCTGCACGGCCCGCTTTTCACGGAGCCGGTCGAGCCGGTTCATGACCGGCGCCGTGGTGGCGCCGTGCAGCACGATGGACATGGCCACCACCAGGCCGATGAACGCCCACAGTTGCTGGGCCTGCGCGTCGAAGTCGCCCTTGCCCAGCGCGTAGGCCAGGTAATAGAGCGAGCCGATGCCGCGGATGCCGAAGAAGGCGATGGCGATCCGTTCCCGCGGCCCCGTCTTTCCCCGCGCCAGGCCGATCCAACCGGCGAGTGGACGGACCACGAGCAGGAACGCCAGCGCCACCAGGATCTCTACCCAACCGATGCCGGCCAGCAGGCCCCGGGCTATCGCGCCGCCCAGAAGCACCAGGATGACCACTGTGAGCAGCCGTTCGATCTGTTCCACGTAGGAGTGCATCACGCGGTGGAATCCATGCGTCCGTTCGGCGGCCCGGATGGTCACCGCACAAATAAAGACGGCGATGAATCCGTAACCTGAGAGCATTTCCGTCACGCCGTAGGCCAGGAAGGTCGCCGCGAGCGCCACGAAGCCCTCGGAGTGGTTGGACAGCCGGATGCTGTCGCGGGCGGAGAAGAACAGCAGGCTCAACGCCTTTCCGGCGAGCCAGCCGAGGAAAAGCCCCATGCCGATCCGCCAGAGGACGTCGGTGGCAAACCAGGAAACAAACCACTGAGACGGCGACGGGCCCACCAGGCTGATGGCGATGGCCAGATACACAAACGGGAACGCCAGTCCGTCATTCAGGCCTGCCTCGGAGGTGAGGCCGAAGCGGATTTCGTCCTCGCCGCGGGCGGATTCATCCTCGTCGTCGGCGGGTTCGCCCACTTGGACCTCCGAGGCCAGCACAGGGTCGGTCGGCGCGAGCGCCGCCGCGACCAGCAGCGCGGCTCCAAGCCCGAGGCCCAGCACCCCGAGTCCCAGCAGGGTGAGGCCAACAATGCAGAGCGGCATGGCAATGCCAAGCATCCGCCAGGTGGTGGACCAGCCGCGTTTGCTCACGGGGCGGTCCAGGGCGAGGCCGGCTCCCATCAGCGAGATGATGACGCAGATTTCCGTCAGATGGGCGGTGAACTCCCGGTGCTGCAGGGGATCCGGGTTCGGCAGGTCCGGCATGAACGTGAAGGCCAACATTCCGGCGCCCAGAAACACCATCGGCATGGACAGCGGCGCTTTGTTCAGCAGCTTGGGCAGAAGCGCGGCCGCAAAAACGGCCAGGCCGGCCACCGTAAAGATGATGCTGGGGGCCTCAAACACGGCGTAATCCTCCTGGTTAGGCCCGGATGCCCGGGGATGACAGGGGCGCCGTCCCTGTGGAACGGCGCCCCCTCACCAAGATACGCGCGTACTGCGCCGATACCGATTGCGGCTAGCTGCGCCGCACCTCCACCCCGTCGGATTTCAGGAACAGCCGGGTCTCGGCGGGTGCTGGTGGAACCGACGGGTCCGTCGGGACGAGCCAGAGAACATTGCCGCTGATTGAGACCTCCTCGACCGAACCGGCAGCCAAAACCTGGGCGTGCTTGAGGATTTCGACCCGGTCACCGGCCACGAGGCCCCGCCAGTCGAAGACGGTGTTGGCCGACGCCGTGCGCTTGGACAGGACCGTCCCGCGTGCTTTCATGAACTTCTACCCCTTTGTATATGTTCTTTCTCACAACTTCATTGGTGTGATTCTTCATTCCTACTACAGTTCGCAGAACCCTGCTTGCGGCGCGGGCACTATTTCGGTGGCAGCGAAAGATCGTGGCTCCAGCCGCATATTCTTTTCCGTCAGGCGAGATTTCCGACGGCGGATTCGGCCGCCGCCCGCACCTTGCCCGAGGCAAGCAGAAGGTCCGCCGCTTCCAGCTCAGGAGAGAGGAACCGGTCCGTGCCCGGGCCCTCGACCACCTCGCGCAGGGCGGCGACCACGGCGGTCCCCGCTGGTCCCGGCGTGAGTTCGCCACCGGAAAGCTGTGTTCGGATGTCCAGTGCACGTGCCGCCGTCACGAGTTCGATCGCAAGAACCCGGCGCAGGTTCTCCACACCGCGGCGGAGCTTGCGCGCCGCATGCCAGCCCATCGACACGTGGTCCTCCTGCATCGCGGAGCTCGGGATCGAATCCACCGACGCCGGGACGGCCAGCCTCTTGTTGTCCGAGACCAGCCCCGCCTGGGTGTACTGGGCAATCATCAGCCCGGAGTCGACGCCGGGATCCGCGGCCAGGAACGCCGGCAGTCCATGCGAGCGGGCCGGATCCAGCATCCGGTCGGTCCGGCGCTCGGCAATGGAACTTAGGTCCGCGACGGCGATGGCCAGGAAGTCCAGCACGTAGGCCACCGGGGCGCCGTGGAAGTTGCCGTTGGAGCTGACCCGGCCGTCCGGCAGGACCACCGGGTTGTCGATCGCGGCGGCCAGCTCCCGGGAGGCGACCAGGGCTGCGTGGTCCACGGTGTCGCGGACGGCGCCGGCCACCTGGGGTGCGCAACGCAGCGAGTAGGCGTCCTGGACCTTGGTGTCGTTGATCCGATGCGAGGCCACGATCGGGGAGTTGGACAGGACGCGGAGCATGTTGTCCGCGGCGGCGGCCTGGCCCGGGTGCGGCCGGAGGGCCGCGTGCAGCTCGGGCAGGAACACCTGGTCCGTGCCGAGCAGCGCCTCGACGCTGAGCGCGGCGGTGATGTCCGCCGTCGTGAGCAGCTGCCGGAGGTCCGCAATGGCCATCAGCAGCATGCCCAGCATGCCCTCAGTGCCGTTGACCAGGGCCAGGCCCTCTTTTTCGGCCAGGATCACGGGCTCGATCCCGTGCTCGGCGAGGAGTTCAGCGACCGGCCGCCCACCCTTGGCGCCGTACTCTTCTCCGTCCGGGCCGGTGGCTTCGCCTTCGCCCATCAGGACCAGGGCGCAGTGGGACAGCGGCGCGAGGTCACCCGAGCAGCCGAGGGAACCGAATTCGCGGACCACCGGGGTGATGCCGGCGTTGAGCACATCCACCATGGTCTGGAGCACCACGGGGCGGACGCCGGTCCGCCCGGAGGCGAGCGTCTTGGCGCGCAGGAACATGATGCCGCGGACCACCTCGCGCTCCACGGCGGGGCCCATGCCCGCGGCATGGCTGCGGATCAGGGACTTCTGCAGCTGGGTGCGCAGCTCGTTGGGAATGTGCCGGTTGGCCAGCGCCCCGAATCCGGTGGAGATGCCGTAGGCCGGCACATCGCTGGAGGCAAGGCTGTCGATGTGGGCGCGGACCTTGGCCACGGTCGCCAGCGCGTCCGGCGAAATGGCCACCCGGGCGTCGTGGCGGGCGACGGCGACGACGTCCTCCGCGGTTACGCCGCTGGAGCCGAGGGTGACGGTGAGTGATTCATGGGTGGTGAGAGTCATGGGGTGTTCCTAGTTCTTTTCTTGCATCGGGATGCGGACGCCGCGTTCCTTGGCGACGTCGACGGCGCGGTCGTAGCCGGCGTCGACGTGGCGGATGACGCCCATGCCGGGGTCATTGGTGAGCAGGCGTTCGAGCTTCTGCGCGGCGAGGTCGGTTCCGTCGGCGACCGAGACCTGGCCGGCGTGGATGGAGCGGCCGATGCCGACGCCGCCGCCGTGGTGGATGGAGACCCAGGTGGCGCCGGAGGCGGTGTTGAGCAGGGCGTTGAGCAGCGGCCAGTCGGCGACGGCGTCGGAGCCGTCGGCCATGGCTTCGGTTTCGCGGTACGGGGACGCCACGGAGCCGGAGTCGAGGTGGTCGCGGCCGATCACGATCGGCGCCTTGACCTTGCCCTCCTTGACGAGTGAATTGAACAGCAGCCCGGCCTTGGCGCGGTCGCCGTAGCCCAGCCAGCAGATCCGGGCCGGGAGGCCTTCGAACTCAACCCGCTCCTGCGCCGCGTCGATCCAGCGGTGCAGGTGCTTGTTCTCCGGGAAGAGGTCTTTAATGGCCGCGTCCGTGACGGCAATGTCCTCCGGGTCGCCGGAGAGTGCCACCCAGCGGAACGGGCCCAGGCCTTCGCAGAACAGCGGGCGGATGTAGGCCGGGACGAAGCCGGGGAACTCGAAGGCACGGTTATAGCCGCCCTTGCGGGCCTCGTCGCGGATGGAGTTGCCGTAGTCGAACACCTCAGCACCGGCGTCCTGGAACTCGACCATGGCCGCCACGTGCCTGGCCATGGAGGCCTGGGCCTTCTTGGTGAAGCCCTCGGGGTCAGCAGCAGCCTCGCGGTGCCACTCCTGAACCGTGATGCCTTCGGGGAGGTAGCTCAGGGGGTCGTGCGCGGACGTCTGGTCCGTGACGATGTCGACCGTGAGCTCGCCGGCGTTGTGGCGGCGCAGGAGCTCCGGGAAGACCTCGGCAGCGTTGCCGACGTAGCCCACGGACCAGCCGCGGCGCTCGGCCTTGGCCGCCATGACCTTGGCGATGGCGGCGTCGAGGTCGGTTTCCACCTCGTCGAGGTAGCGCTTGCCGGCCCGGCGGCGCAAATGGCTTTCGTCGACGTCGACAATCAGGCAGGCGCCCTCGTTCAGCGTCACGGCGAGGGGTTGGGCGCCGCCCATGCCGCCGCAGCCGCCGGTGAGGGTCAGCGTGCCGGCGAGCGTGCCGTCCTCGTCCCCGGTGAGCTTGCGGGCAATCGCGGCGAACGTTTCGAAGGTGCCCTGCAGGATGCCCTGGGTGCCGATGTAGATCCAGGACCCGGCGGTCATCTGGCCATACATCATCAGGCCCTCGGCCTCGAGCCGGCGGAATTCAGGCCACGTCGCCCAGTCCCCGACGAGGTTGGAGTTGGCCAGCAACACGCGCGGGGCCCACTCATTGGTGCGGAAGACTCCGACGGGCTTGCCGGACTGGACCAGCAGGGTCTCGTCCTTTTCCAGGGTTTCCAGGGTGCGGGTGACCGCGTCGAACGCCGCCCAGGACCGGACGGCGCGGCCGGTGCCGCCGTAGACCACCAGGTCATCGGGTCGCTCGGCGACCTCGGGGTCGAGGTTGTTCATCAGCATGCGCAGCGGCGCTTCGGTTTGCCAGCTCTTGGCGGTGAGCTCGGTGCCGCGGGCTGCTTTGACCGGGCGGGCACCGGTTGTGAAATCGGCGGGTGCCATGAGGACTCCTCGTTGTCTTGATAGTTCTCGGGGTAGGGGGTTCTGTATCAACTAAAGCCTGTGCCCAGCCCCGGAAACAGTGGGTGCGGGCGGGCTCTGTCCGGGATTCCAGACCCCGACGCCGGGCCGCCGCCACCGTACGTTGCGCTATCACTCCCGGTCCTTAAAACACGCGGATAGGAACCGTAAGTGATAGCGCAACGGCTCAAGCGGAGGGGCGGCCGTGGATCCTGACGGAGAGATCGTCCGCGGCCTTCCGCACCCGGGCGGCGAGGGCCGGCCACTCCCCGGGCGGCAGCTTGTCTTCGAGGAAGGTCACCGCAACAGCGGCGGTGGGCCAGCCCACGTGGTCCGTGACGGCGGCTGCGATCGAACCAAAGCCCGGCGTGACCTCCCCGTGTTCGGTGGCGTAGCCGCGCAGCCGGACCTGGTCCAGGTGGGTGGACAGCGCCGAATACTTCAGAATGGGCGACTCGCTCTGGTGCCGGGCTGTGAACGCTGCGGCGTTGGGGTACAGGGCCCGGACCTGCGACTTCGGCAAGGCAGCGAGGATGGCCCGCCCGCTCGCGGTGAGGTGGCTCGGCAGCCGCACACCGACGTCGGTCACCAGCGAGGGGCGGTTCTTAGCCCGCTCCTCGACGATGTAGAGAACGTCGCGGCCGTGCAACACGGCGAGATGCGCGCTCTCGCCGATGACGTCCACCAGAGCCGCCAGCAGCGGCCTGCCCAGGCGCGACAACGGCTCCTGCCGCGAATACGCCGAACTGAGCTCGAAGGCGCTGATCCCAAGCCCGTAGCGCTGCTCCTCGTGCAGATGCAGGACGAAGCCGTTGGCCTCCATCACACCCAGCAAGTGATAGACGCTGGAGCGCGGCAGCGCCAGCGCCGTGGCAATGTTCGATGCCGCCATCGGCCCCCGTTTTGAGGCGAGAAGCTTAAGGATGCGCAGGGTGTTTTCGGCGGCCGGAACCTTGGAGGCAACCTTCGCCCGGGCGGTCCGGGGTCCCGTCTCGGTGGTCCCCGGGGTGACGCTGATGCTTGGCATGGATCCTCTTCTGCTGCGCGGTGTCCGGTATCCCGTACTTAAGCATGCGCCCTGAGGGCTGCGGCGAGCCGTCCCGAGCCGGGCCCGCTGTCTGGAATACCGGACAATGCTCGACGGTCCGGCACCGGGTTTGGTCACGACCGCCGCCATCATGGGGATCGCCCCTGCGCAGCGACGGCTGAGAAGGTGGAAGCAAGTAGTTACCTCTGCGGCCCAAGTGGTGGCCGGTCCGTAAGCGGTGGAAGTTACTCGTGTGGCGCAAGCGCTTAGGAGCTACAGTTGCTTCACGGCGGAGCGGACCGGCTGGAGAGCCAGCGGGGGGCCAATTCGCAACCGGCCCGGGCACGCTGGAAATCCGGCGGGCCCGCCTTTCGAGGGAGTGGTTCCGATGGAGTCTTCAGCTTCTCCGCAGGTCCAGCGCGAACGGGGCCGCATGGCCAGTTTCCTGGCTGAAAGGGTGGGCCGGGCACGGACACCGCGGGTGCCGTTCCGGGCAGGCCAGGTGGTGATCGGCGACGATCCATTTAACGGCCGGCACCTGGGCACCGTGGTAGCTATCGATGCCCCCTATGTCGGGCTGCGGACCGCCGGCGGCGCGCCGTGCGATGTCGTGTTCTATGACTTCCGGCAACTCCGGTACCCCGACTAGTGGACAGGCCAGAGGAAATGAGCTCAGCAAACGTCTCTTCGCATTTCCTGACTATCGCGGAAGTTGCGGCCGCCATGCGGGTTTCCAAGATGACCGTATACCGGCTGGTGAAGGCCCACGCCATCGCCGCAGTCCGGGTGGGCCGGTCGTTCCGGGTTCCCGAGGACGCCGTCAACGACTACATCCGCCGGTCCACCGAACCCGCCATCCCGGACGAGGACGAGAAAACAACGGACTGAGAAGATCCGGTCCGGGACCGGCCGGCTACCGGGCCGACCAGCCGCCGTCCATCGTGTAGCTGGCGCCGGTGACCATGCCGGCGTCGTCGGATGCCAGCCAGGCCACGAGCGAGGCGACTTCCGCCGGCTCGACGAGCCGCTTCACGGCGGACTCGGTCAGCATGATCTTGGCGAGGACTTCTGACTCCGGGATCCCATGCACCTTGGCCTGGTCGGCAATCTGGGATTCGACAAGCGGCGTGCGGACGTAGCCCGGGTTGATGCAGTTTGACGTGACGCCGTGCGCTCCGCCTTCCAAGGCTGTGACCTTGCTCAGGCCCTCCAGGCCATGCTTGGCGGAGACGTAGGCACTCTTGAAGGGCGAGGCACGCAGTCCGTGCACCGAGGACAGGTTCACGATCCGGCCGTAGTTGTTCGCATACATGTGCGGCAGTGCGGCGCGGATGAGCAGAAATGGTGCTTCCAGCATCAGGGTATGGATGCGGCGGAAATCCGCGGGGTCGAAGTCCTCGATCGGACTGATCCGCTGGATGCCCGCGTTGTTGACCAGGATGTCACAGTCCAGGCTCAGGGTCTCAAGAGCTGCCACGTCCAGCAGGTTAACCGCCCAGGAGGTGCCGCCGACCTCATCGGCGAGGGCTGCTGCGGCGGCCTCATCGACATCCGCGATGACCACCTTGGCACCCCGTGCGGCGAGGGCACGGACGCTTGCGGCGCCGATCCCGCCGGCTCCGCCGGTCACCAGGGCCTTGCGCCCGTTCAAGCTGCTCTCCATGTCTGCACTCCTCTTCTCGGCGGTCTTCCACAGCCCAGAGGAGGTGCAACGCACAGCGCTGAGCAGCTTTACTGAGTATTGCCGCACAAAGTGGGTGATTCAATGGTCAAACCAGCACCCCTTGTGTGCAAAATTGCAGATATGAACGCGAACCCCGATGACCTGCTCGTGCTCCTGGCAGTATCCCGCTCCGCAAAGTTCACGACGGCAGCGCAGTCCCTGGGACTGAACCACACCACAGTGTCGCGACGGATCGCGGCGCTGGAGAAGGCTCTGGGCGGCCGGGTGCTCTCGCGTGCCTCCGGCGGCTGGGAGCTGACGGATCTGGGTGCAGAAGCCGTGAAGGTGGCGGAGCGCGTGGAAGCTGCGATCCGGACCCTCGAACTGCCCGGCCGGGTCCCGGACCCGATCACCGGCGTGGTCCGGATGACTGCCACGGACGGCTTCAGCGCCTACATTGCGGCGCCGGCGGTGGCGAGGCTGCGCCGGGACCATCCCGGCCTCAGTGTCGAGATCATCACGGTGACCCGCCGGGCACTCCAGCAGCGCTCAGGACTGGACATTGAAGTGGTGGTGGGCGAACCCCAGGTCCACCGGGCCGCGGCGGCCCGGCTCGGCGAGTACATGCTCGGCATGTACGCTTCCCGGGACTACCTCGCCGAGTACGGCACCCCCACCACCGTCGAGGAAGTGACCAAACATTCTCTCGTGTACTTCGTGGATTCCATGCTTCAGGTGGATGATCTTGATGCCCCGCGCCGGCTTGTCCCCACCATGCGCGACGGCCTCAGTTCCACCAACGTATTCGTTCATGTCGAAGCGACCCGCGCCGGCGCGGGGATCGGATTCCTGCCGTGTTTCGCGGCGGACCTGCATCCGGACCTGGTCCGGCTGCTGCCGGAGGAGTTTGCCGAACTGCTGCCGTACTGGATGGTGCTCCGGCCCGACTCCATGCGCCGGCCCGCCGTCGCCGCCGTGGTGCACGCGCTGCGCGAACAAACGAAGGCGCACCGGAAGGCACTGCTCGGCCGGGGCGGCCCCGCCTCCTAGCTGAGTACACGCAGCGCGCTCCGCAGGCATTCTCCGGCCGCTGACCGGCGGCTAAACAGCAGCCGACGGCGGGCCCACCGAGTCGGGGTCGCGCCGCACCGGGGAGCCGGCGGCGAATGCCCTCACCTTGGCGTCGTCCCAGATGTGGGCGGGCACCGCGCCGCCCAGCAGCCGCCGCGCCAGTCCGGGGTCGCCGTCGAACGGAACGTCACTGCCGGCCATGATCATATTCCCGTAACGCCGGCCCTTGAGCATGGCCGGGTCGGCGATGATCATGGTGTGTTTGAAGGTGTCCGCGATGGTCGCGGCGTCTTCGCGGGCGTTCCTGAGGTCCGGCGCGTCACCGGAGTTCACTATGTAGATCCCGCCGGGCGCCAGGATTCGCTGCGCGTGTTCGTTGAATTCCCGTGTGGTGAGCGGACGCGGCGTCACTGAACCGGCAAAGACATCCCGGATGATCAGGTCCCGGGTTTGTGGAGTCAGGCTCTCAGTGACCTCGCGGGCCTCCCCCACCCGCAGGCGCATCAGCGGCGCCTTCGGCAGGTCGAACCAGCCACGGACGAACTCGGCGAGCTTCCCGTCCAGTTCCACCACCACCTGGCGGGCTTCCGGATAGGCTGCGTGAAAATAGCGCGCCAATGAGCACGCCCCGCCGCCAAGATGCAGAGCCCGCAGCCTGGTCCGGGCTTCCCGTGGCCACCGCGATTCCACCAGGGCCGCGATCCAGCGCATGTACTCGAAGTCGAGGAACAGCGGATCGGCCAGGTCGATGTGGGAACTCATGACGCCATTGATCCGCAGCAGCCAGCCCGTGGAGTTGTCCTGGTCAGCGATCAGTTCGCAGTCACCGGTGTCGATATAGTAGACACCTTCCACCGGGCCCTCGGGGCGACCGCCCTTCGGCAAATCCACCACTCCGGCGATCCTCTCGGCGGTGTTACGGCCGGCGGCCCTGCCCCGCTTGGCCACTAGTCGCCTACCGTTTCGCTCATGTTTCCAGCCTAGTTCACCGGCCGGAACGGGCTTCGCCGCGGCAGCCGGACCCCGGGCAGAGCCACGCTCCCCAGGGAGGACCCTTCTTGCGGCCGCATGCGCGCGAAGCCCGAATCCGCCGTTTCAAAAAACAAAGGAAAGGGTACTTACTATTTGTTAGTAATCATGCTTACTATTGTCTCTCCAGATATTGCTGGTTCGTGATCAGCAGCCGATCTTGAAAAGAGAGCGAAGATGACAGAGAACCAATGGCCCCAGGACGGTAGCTTCGGCAACCCCACCGCCACGCAGCAGAATCCCCTTCGGGCGGAGACCACGTTCCCGCCGGCAGCTAACGGCGGCTACACCGCGGAAGCTACCTCAACCACCGACGGGACGTCCAGGACTGACGCCGTCAAGGACGAGGCTGCCGACGTCAAGCGCCAGGCCACCGATTCAGCCCAGTCAGTGGCCTCGACGGCAAAGACCGAAGCCGCCAACGTCGCGACCGAGGTGAAGACCAACGCCAAGGATCTCCTGAACCAGGCGAAGTCGGACCTGACGGATCAGGCCGGCACGCAGCAGCAGAAGGTCGCCGAGGGCCTGCGCTCTGTATCCACGGAACTGAACACCATGGCCGACGCATCCGAGCAGCCCGGGGTCGCCGCAGACCTCGTGCGCCAGGTCGCCGAGCGGTCGTCCGCCGTCGCCGTCTGGCTCGAGGGCCGCGATCCCGGATCGTTGCTGACCGAGGTCAAGTCATTTGCCCGTCAGCGTCCCGGCACCTTTTTGATGATCGCAGCCGGAGCCGGTGTTCTCGCTGGCCGGCTCAGCCGCAGCCTCAGCGCTGGTGCGCCGGACACGGCCAACGCCAGCACAGGCACAGGCACAGGCACAGGCACAGGCACAGGCATCAGGATTCAGGACACCGGCATGGCCGTTCCGCCGCCGCCGGTCCAGATGCCGGCCCCGGCAACCACGACGGCGGGCTTCGCCGACACCTATCCGCCCAGCGCCCTCGAGACCGAACCGTTGGCCGGACGCAGCGGACAGGGCGCCTGGGGCACCGAGCCCGTCGTGACCGACCCGCTTACGGATCCGCTCCGCAACGATCCCTTTGACGGCGGCCGTCGATGAGCAGCGAACTGCCGTTGACGCCGGCGCAGGCGAAGGCTGAGTCGTCGTCGTTGGGTGATTTGTTGGGTGATGTGACCCGGGATATGTCGATGTTGATGCGGCAGGAAGTTGAGCTCGCGAAGGTTGAGTTGAAGCAGTCCGTTTCCCGTGCGGGTAAGGGCGGCGGGATGTTGGCCGGTGCGGGTGTGGCGGGTCATTTTGTGTTGTTGTTTTTGTCCTTGGCGCTCTGGTGGGCGTTGGGGAATTTGATGGGCCTGGGTTGGTCCGGTGTTGTTGTTGCTGTTCTGTGGGGTGTTGTCGCGGCGGTTTTGGCTGCGAAGGGCCGCAAGGAGCTGAACGCGGTTAAGGGTTTGCCCCAGACCGCGGAGACGTTGCAGGCTATTCCGCCCACGCTTAAACCCACTATCTAAGACCTGTGAGGAATTCCACGATGAGTGAAAACCCGGATGCTATCCGTGCAGATATTGAAGCTACCCGTGCCCGGTTGGGCACGAACGTGGACGCTGTGGCCGATAAGGTCACCCCGTCCCATATCGTTGCCCGGCAAACGGACAAGGTCAAAGAAGGCGTCAAGGACGCGGTTTTTGGTGTGAAGGAGAAAGTCATGGGAGCAGCAGAGGACGGACCCGGCACGGCCGGGTCCGCGTCGGGCACGGCCGGGTCCGCTCTCGGGGACGCGCCCGCGCAGCTGAAGACCAGGGCCCGGGGCAATCCGTTGGCGGCGGGCCTGATCGCGTTCGGCGCCGGGTTGTTGGTGTCCTCGCTGATCCCGGCGAGCGAGAAGGAACGCGAAGCCGCTGATGCGTTGAAGACCGCGGCCGGGCCGTTGACGACGGAACTGACCGACGCCGCGAAGCACGTCGCGGAGGGCTTGAAGGAACCGGCCCAGGAAGCGATGGAGAACGTTAAGGCCACCGCGGCCGACGCGGCCGGGAACGTCAAGGCCGAGGGCCAGGACGCGGTCGCGGACGTCAAGGACCGCACGGCCCAGGCCAAGGACACCGTCCGCCAGCCCTGACCCGCCCCGGCACCACCTGGTGTGCCTGTGTCACTCGTTGCTCCGGCTGAGGCGTTCCGGGTGTTGTCGTTGGTTGTTTCCGGCCGGTTCTCCTGCGCTGACGCGCCGGGCAGCCGGCCGGCGGCACTTAAGACCGGCCCTGACCGGGCCGGGCCCCTGACACCACCCGGGGGGGTGTTCGTGAATTTTTGAGAGAAGGACTTTGTCGATGGCTAAGAATCCCGCCCCCGCAGCGCCCGGCGCTGACGCTGAAACCCCGGAGAGCAGCACCGCCAAGGCCCGGCAGGCCCCGGCACCGGAGGACTCCCGGAAAGTGGAGAGCCCCGCGGAGCTCTCCAAACCCTCGTGGAAATTCATTGCGCGAAAAACGCTGCGGGAGTTCACCAAGGACCAGTGCCCGGACCTCGCCGCGGCCCTGACGTACTACGCGGTCCTCTCAATTTTCCCGGCCCTGCTGGCCCTGGTATCGCTGCTGGGCATCGTGGGGGATTCCGCGAAGACCACCTCCGCGCTGCTGGACATCGTTCAGGGCTTCGCTCCCGGTGAGACGGTCACCGCGCTCCGGGGCCCGATCGAACAACTCAGTTCCTCTCAGGCCGCCGGGTTCACCCTGGTCCTGGGCCTGCTGACCGCGCTCTGGTCCGCGTCCGGGTATGTCGGGGCGTTCTCCCGGGCCATGAACCGGGTCTATGAAATCGATGAGGGCCGGGGCTTTGTGAAACTCCGCGGCACGATCCTGGCCGTGACGCTGGTGAACCTGCTCATCGTCCTGGTCCTCGCCGCGATGCTGGTCCTGACCGGGCCCGTCGCGGAATCGGTCGGGAACACCATCGGGCTGGGCACCGCGTTCCTCACGGGCTGGAACATCCTGAAGTGGCCGGTCATGATCGCCCTGATCGTCATCGCGATCGCGGTCCTGTACTACGCCACCCCGAACGTTAAACAACCCAAGTTCCGCTGGATGAGCCTGGGATCCCTGATCGCGCTCGGCATTTTCCTCCTCGCGTCCCTGGCCTTCGGGTTCTACGTCGGGAACTTCAGCAGCTACAACCAGACCTACGGCGCGATCGGCGGAGTCATCATCTCCCTGCTCTGGCTCTGGATCCTGAACATGTCACTGCTCTTCGGCGCCGAATTCGACGCCGAAACCGAACGCGGCCGCCAACTCCAAGCCGGCATCAAAGCCGAAGAAACCATCCAACTCCCACCCCGCGACACCAAAAAAAGCGACAAACTCCAGGAAAAAGAAGAACAAGACATCACCCAAGGCCGCGAACTCCGCGAACACCACACCACCACAGACGCAGCGAACGCGGCGGACCGTTCCACCCCGCGGGACCAAAGCCCCTAGCCGTTCCCGGCCGATGGAGTTCTACTGGGGCGAAGCAACCGCCCGGGGCGGACACGGCTGACGGGGAGGACGCATGACGGCACCCGCCGCAGGGCACGCGCCCACCACGGTCGCCGTGGGATACGACGGGTCTGAGGCAGCCCACGAGGCCGTCCAGTGGGCCGCTGAGTACGCGGTGGCCGCGCAGTACCGGCTCCGCGTGGTCCACGCCTGGGTGTGGCCTGTGTTCACCAAAAACCTGGGCCCCGTCAAAGGCGTCGAGGGCAGCGGCCTGCGGCACTCGGCCGAGGCAATCCTCGCGGACGGTGTGGACCTGGCCCGCCGTTCCTATTCAAGTGCCCGCGGTTCGGGCGGTCCCGGCGTCGAGAGCGTCCTGGAAGCAGGACTTCCGGCTCCCGTCCTGCGGGAAGCCGCCCGGGATGCCCGTCTCCTGGTGGTCAGCAGCCGTGGGATCGGCGGCGTACTAGGGCAGCTCGCGGGTTCGGTCTGCCTCGATCTGGCTGGCTCGTCCCCGTGCCCGTTGATGGTCATCCGCCGCCCGCGGAATTCCGGCGACGCCGGGGCACCGGTGGTCGTCGGCATCGACGGGACTTCCCGGACCCCGGCCGCACTGGCCGGTGCCGCCCGGCTCGCCGGAGTGCTGGGAAGACCTTTGCGGCTCATCCACATTGATCAGACCCGCGGGACGTCCCGGGCAAGGCACGGTCGGCATGCGCCATTGCACGGACAGGAACTGCTGGACCACGCACTGGAGGAGGTTCAAGCCCTGGCGCCGGAGCTGCCGGTCTCCGGCATCCTGCGGGCGGGCCACTCGGCATCCAAGGAGTTGCTGGCGGCCGCCGCCGACGCGGAGGTTCTGGTGATCGGAACCCACCATCGAGAGGACGGACCAGGAAATACGGTCACAGCCGTCCTCAACAAAGCGCGCTGCAACGTCCTGATTACGCGCTGACCGCGCTCCACCCGACACCGCCTTCAGAGGGGAGCTGGAGGTTCTAGCAGAGGAGGACGCCCGTGCGAGCCTGGCGGGTAGAACAGCCGGGGCCGATCAGAGGCGGCCCCCTGGTGGCGGCCGAGTGTCCCGATCCCCTCCCCGGCCCCACGGAGGTACTGCTTCGGGTCCGGGTCTGCGGAGTCTGCCGCACAGACCTGCACCTGGCGGAGGGCGACCTCGCTCCGCGGCGCCCCGGAGTGATTCCCGGCCACGAAGTCGTGGGCGAAGTTCTCCGCTGCGGGGACCGCGCCACGCGGTTCTCCCCGGGCGACCGGGTCGGCGTAGCCTGGCTCGGCGGGACCTGCGGACTCTGCCGCTTTTGCCTGCGGGGAGAGGAGAACCTTTGTCTCTCCCCCGTGTTCACCGGCTGGGACCGCGACGGCGGCTATGCCGAACTCGTCACCGTGGCCGAGGCCTTCGCCTACCGGCTCCCCACCCGCTTCTCGGACGAGGAAGCCGCACCCCTGCTATGCGCGGGGATCATCGGCTACCGGGCGCTCTGCCGTGCCGGGCTGCCCATCGGCGGCCGGCTGGGCATCTACGGCTTCGGCGGCTCCGCGCACCTGGCGGCGCAGATGGCCCTTTTCCAGGGTGCGCGCGTCTACGTGATGACCCGGTCAGAGGAAGCACGCCGCCTGGCCCTTGAGCTGGGAGCGACTTTCGCCGGAGGCGCCGAGGAATCACCGCCGGACCCGCTGGACTCGGCAATCCTCTTCGCTCCGGCCGGCGGCCTGGTCCCCGTCGCCTTGCGCGCCCTGGACCGGGGCGGCATCCTGGCGGTGGCCGGCATTCACTTGAGTGAGATCCCGCCGCTGAACTACGCTACGGAGCTGTTCCAGGAACGCCAGCTGCGCAGTGTCACCGCCAACACCCGGGCCGATGGCGAAGAGTTTTTCCGCATCGCGGCGGAGATCCCGTTGCATCCCACCACGGTGTCCTATCCGTTCGCCGCCGCAGACCAGGCCCTGGTGGACTTGGCAGAGGACCGGGTGACCGGCGCAGCCGTTCTCCGGATGGAGGCGCTGTAGCTGCAGCTTGGCACACCGGAGTCAGGTGTTCTCCCGCAGGAATACGTGGTCTTCGCCGGCCCGGAGCAGCACCCGCTTGGTTCCAACGCGCACCAGGACGGGGGCGGCGTCGCCGGGCGCGGCCGATACCGACAGACGGTCGCGTTCCAGATGGACGGCGAGCATCTGATCCCGGTAGCGGACCTGGAAATGCACGCGGCTGAGTTCGACGGGCAACCGTGGCGCGAAGTCGAGGGCATCGCGGGTAATCCGCAACCCGGCAAAGCTGCGCTGGACCACGTCGATTGTCCCGGCCATGGCGCCCAAATGGATGCCGGCACTGGTGGTTCCGCCCTGGGTGTCGTCCAGATCCGCGTCCAGGGCTTCACGAAACACCGCCCACGCCCGCTCGGGATCCCGCTGCGCCAGAACCGACGCGTGCGCCACCCGGCTGAGCGTTGAGCCGTGCGCTGTCCTGGCCAGATAGAAATCCACCGTGGCGGCCATCTGGGCGGGCGTGACGGCGTAGCCCATCCGGGCCAGGAATTCGATGAGTTGGTCCTCGCCCAAAACGTACAGCAGCATCAGGACGTCAGCCTGTTTGGCGAGCCGGTAGTGGTTGGTGCTGTCCCCTTCCGCCTCCAAGATCAGATCCAGCCGTTCGATAAGCCCGTAGGTGCGGCGGTAGTGCTTCCAGTCAAGCTCCCGCAGCGCACTGTAACCTTCGAACTGGCTGATGACGCCATCGTCGTGGAAGGGAACGTACATGCGGCGGCTGAGGTGTTCCCAGACCTTGATCTCATCGACCGTGACCAGCAGCCGGACACGCAGTTCGTCCATGTCGAACCCCCGGACGGAATGCATGATCCACACGGCCTGATCGAACACCCAGGCCGCCATCACGTTGGTGTACGCGTTGTCGTCCAGGCCGCCGCCAGGGTCGCCCGGGTCACCGGTGTGGTACTCGTCCGGGCCCATGACGCCGCGGAGGTGGAAACGGTCATCGGCCTGGTCCAGCTCCGCCATCGACGCGAAGAACCGGGCGACGTCGACAATGATTTCGGCACCGTGCTCGGTCAACCACCCGCGGTCCTGGGTGGCCTCGAAGTACTGCCACGCGTTGTAGGCGACAGCCAGTCCAACATGCCGCTGGAGCCGGGAATGGTCCTGCATCCAGTGCCCGGACCGACTGTTGAACAGCAGCCCGGGCGTCTGTTCGGTGCCGTCGCTGCCGCTTTGCCATGGGAACATCGCCCCTTTCAGGCCCACGGCCCGGGCCGCCGCGCGCGCCGCGCCGAGCCGCCGCCACCGGTAGTCGACCAGCTCCCGCGCGACGGAAGGCAGCCTGGAGTTCAGCAGCGGGAGAACGAAGAGTTCGTCCCAGAAAACGTGTCCCCGGTATCCCTCGCCGTGCAATCCGCGGGCCGGTACGCCCGCATCCAATTCTGCGGTGTGCGTGGTGAGCGTCTGCAGCAGATGAAATACGTGCAGGTTCAGGATGAGTTGCGCCTGCGAGCCGTCGTCGAGCTCGATGACGAAGGGGGCGAGCAGGACCGCCCAGGCGGCCTCGTGCTCGGACTGCATCGCGGCAAAACCCTCCGGCGCGCGGGCAAGAATATCCCTGGCTGCGGTCAGCGGCGCGGCGATGGCGTGGTCGCGGGAGGATGCCACGGCCACCGTCTTAAGAATCGTCACCGGCTCCCCGGCAGCGACGGAAAGCTCGAAGCGGTGCGTGTGCAGCCCGCCCAGCTCTTCGGAGACCGCGGCCCCGGCCGGTCCGGTGCCACCGGAAACGTCGGTCCGGAGCGCCAGGGCAATCCCGATTCCGCTGGTTACAGTCCTGGCTTCCACGGTGAGGGTGGCGGTCCCGGGGCCGGGCCCGGCTGCGGCCACCCTGACGGATCCCAAGTGCCGGTTGGACAGCGCCGCGTCCTCGGGGACATTGGAGTTGGTGACGTCAGTGTCGCAGCCGCTGCGGACGCTGACGCCGCCCTCCCAGCCGACAGCTGTGATGACCGTTTCCAGTGCGGCGAGGTTTGGCGTGGCCATGGACACGAGGCGGCGCTGCACCAGCCGGAGTTGCCGGCCGACGGCGTCCTCCAGCAGCGCTTCGCGGGTGAGCACTGCGCATTTGAGGTCGAGGGTGCGCCGCTCGCTGCGCAAGGTGAGCCCGCCCTCGGACCACCACGCACCATCACCGATCCGGAGGTCCAAGGGCAGCCAGTCAGGGATGTTGACCATGTGCTCGTCGACAGTTTCCTGGCCGGCCACCTCGCTGCGCAGGCTGTTGTAGACCCCGGCGAGATAGCTGCCGGGGTAATGCACCGCCCCGGCGCGGTGCTCGGGGGCGGCGCCGCGGGTGGCGAGGTACCCGTTGCCGAGGGTGGTGAGGGCCTCGCGGTGTCCCTCGTGCGCCGGGTCGAAGCCCTCATAGACCAGCAGCCACGGGTGGGTGAGGACGAGCCCGATGTCCAGCTGGCTGACGTCCTCGACGATGATGCTGGCACCCGCGCCTTCCAGCTGGTCCCTGCGGCCGGCCCGGTCAATTCCGACGACCAGCCCGAAGCCGCCTCGCCGGCCCGCCTGCACGCCGGTTACCGATTCCTCGATGACCATCGCCCGGGCCGGCGGGATCTCCAGCCGGCGCACCGCTTCCAGCGGCAGGGCGGGGGCCGGTTTTCCGGCGACGTTGCGGTCCAGGGCCGTCTGCCCGTCGATGATGTGGTCGAAAGCGTCCCCGAGTCCCGCGGCGGACAGCAGTGCGCCGGCATTACGGGCCGAAGTGGCAAGAACCACCGGTATCCCGCCTGCTTTCAGCCGGCCGAGGAGGTCAGCGGTGCCGGGAAAAGCCCGGACCGGGTTGTTGCTCAGGAGTTTTTCGAACGCGTCGTTGTGGCGGGCCGCGAGGCCGAACGCGGTCCAGTCCCCGGAGCCGTCCGCCGGTGAGCCCACGGGAATGGCTCCGCCGCGGGAGCCGAGAAAGGTGGTGACCGCATCCTCCCAGGTCCGGCCCGCAACCAGGTTCCGGTAATCGTCCGTGCTGAACGGTTCCCGGCGGGTCCCGGCGGGAAGCCTCGGGTCCTGGAGGGCTTCGTCGAAGACCTGCTGCCAGGCCGCGGCGCGAAGCTCCACCGTGTCCGTGACCACGCCGTCAAGGTCAAAGATCACGGCATCCACAGGTGCCAGGGCTGCGGCAAGGGTGGGCGACTCCGTCATGCCTTAGTCGTATCAGGCATCCGGCCACCGCGACAGTGTCCGCCCACCGCAATGTCTGGTTAGTCCCGGACTTCCCTGCCGGCCATCAGCGCAGCAGCGCGTTGAGGGTGGTGAAGCCGTAACCGGCCTGGCGGATCCGTTGGATCATCCCCGGCAGGGCATCGGCATCAAGGGTGGTCCCGTCGTCGGGGTTGGAGCCGATATGCATCAGCACGATCTCCCCTGGCTGGAGCCGGGCGAGCGCACGGTCTGCCACGATTTGCGCCGTGATCCCGCCACTGCTGCCCTTCCAGCCGAGGGTGTCCACGGTCCAGCGGACGGGCAGGTAACCGTTGGCATTGACCGTGGCGATGGTCCGGGCGTCACGGTCGCCGAGGGGAAAGCGGAATAAGGGCCGAGGATCCACTCCGCCGGCTTGAATGGCCTGCTGCGCCCGGGCCAGTTGGTCTCCGATGGCGGCGTCGGAGAGTCCGGTGAAGCCCGGGTGGGTCATCGAGTGGTTCCCCACCCGATGGCCGCCAGCCATGATGGCCGCCGCTCCTGCCGGGTTGGCGACGGCCCAGTTGCCGGTGAGGAAAAACGTGCCGCGGACACCAGCGGCCGCCAGGGTTTGGAGGATGCTCGGCAACCCCGCCGAATTGGCTCCGGCGTCGAACGTCAGCGCCACCACCGGACCTGCCCCCGGGATTACCTCGAGGTCACGGCCGGCGAGCGCGGCGGGGAACGGCGCCGGGGGTTGAGGCGCCGGGGGTTGAGGCGCCGGGGGTTGAGGCGCCGGGACAGTGGGCACGGGAGCCGGCACGGCAGGAACCGTGGCGCTGGGGCTGGGGACGGTACTGTCCGATGGCGTGGAACCCGGCGTCGGACTCTCGGACGGGCTGGGAGTCGCGCTGGCCGTCGCGCCGGACGGGGCCGAAGATGATGGTGACGGTGCAGGAACGGCCGACGGCGGCACCGCCGTCAGCACGACGGCCAGCACCACGGCGGCGGCCAGCAGCAGGACGGCAATCGCGGCCGCCAGCCATCGGCGCCGGCTTGAGAAGAGGGACCGCATGCTTCACTGTGGCACCACCCGCCGCCGCCAGGCTAGGGCTGAAGGGCCCGCGGGGCCTGGGGTGCGGCCGGAATCAGGCGGTCGGCCTGAAAACGGTCGAACAACCGCAGGAAGGCGTCTTCCGTCCGCCGGTATCCGGTGAAGCCCGCGAGGCGGCTCTTGCTCATGTCCGTGACCACTTCGAGGTTCCGCCCAAGGTCGCCGTCCGTGTGCCACCAGGAGGCCACCCGCGCCAGATCGGGTTCGGTCAGCCCGTGGCGGGCGGCGAGGTCTGCCCAGAGGCCCTCCTTGCCGAGCATCTGCTGTTCCAGTGGGCGCGGCCGGCCTTCGTATCCCACGGCTTCCACCCCAAAATAGGCGGCCAGCGCGGGCCACATGCGCCGCCAGCGGAAAACGTCGCCGTTGACGATGTTGTAGGCCTGGCCGGCCACTCCGTCGGCGGTGGCCGCCCAGATCATGTGTTCGGCCAGCAGCCCGCTGTCGGTCATGTCCGTCAGGCGGTTCCACTGCGTCTCGGAGCCGGGGAAGATAAACGGCTGACCGAGTTCCCGGCAAATGGATGCCTGGACGGCGAGTGTGAGGCCCATATTCATGGCGTTGCCAACGGCATGTCCGATCACCGTGTGTGCACGGTGCACGGACCAGCCGAAGCCCTGCTTCTCGGCGGCAGCCCACAACTCGTCTTCCTGGGCGTAATAGAAGTTGGGCGTCGGCAGCCTCGGTTCGCTTTCCCGGAAAGGGGTATCGGGCATCTCCCCTGCCGCATAGGCTTCGAACGGGCCGAGGTAGTGCTTGAGCCCGGTCATGAGGGCGACGTGTCGCACCGGATGGCCGCTGAGGCTGACGAGCAGGTTCCGCAGCATAGCCGCGTTGGTGTCGATGTTTTCCTGTTCCGTGTTCATCCGTGACCACGCGGTGTAGAACACGTGGCTCGGCCGCTCGCCCGCCAGGGCTGAACGCAGGCTCTCGACGGAATTGAGGTCGGCACCCACATGGCGGACGTCGCTGCGCCGGACGCCGCTGCGGGACAGCGCAAGCACGTCCCAACCCGCGTCCGCCAACTTCTCAACCAGGGCGGATCCGGCAATTCCGCTGGCTCCCACCACCAGGGCAGTTCTGGTCTCGACGTTCTCTGCACTGCTTTTCATGGCATTTCCTCCTGGTACTGTCCGGCTGCGCGGAGCGCTCCCGGTGCGCGGGGCCTGGTCCGCCCTGGGCCGGTTGGGTGGTCACGGCTTTGCCCCGCTCCAGCCTTTCATGCCTTGGCAGATGACGGCTCCCGGCGCTGCGTAATCTAGGCACTGCCTAATCAGGCGCTGCGTAATCTAGGTCTGCACAGCGCCTCGCCGGAGGGGTGGGCAGTAGGATGCAAAGAGGATGACGCCTAATTCCAACGCGAATACTGAGGCAGGACACCCGTGAAAACTTTGCTCCGGTATCCGCTTGTTGCCGGCACTGTCGGTGCCCTGCTCGCGGTACTCCTGCTGCTCCTGTCCGGGCAGCCGCTGATTGCGCAGATAACGGCCAGCATCTATGCCCTTGCTGTGGCGGCCTATCTGGCGGTGGGCATGGTTCGCCGGCTGATGGGCGGCCAGTGGGGCATCGACATCCTGGCCGTGACCGCTATCGTCAGTACTGTTCTGGTGGGCGAGTTCATTGCCTCCATGATCATCGTCCTGATGCTGGCCGGGGGCACGGCCCTCGAGGACTACGCCGCCGGCCGCGCCAAGAAGGAACTGACTTCCCTGCTGGAGCGCGTCCCACAGACGGCGCACCGGGAGCGCAACGGAACCGCCGCAGCCGGAACCAGTCCAGCCGATACCGCCGACGGCGACAACCACACTGGTGGCCAGCACGAGGATGTTGCCGCCACTGACGTCCAGATTGGTGACATCCTGTTGGTCAGGCCCGGTGAAGTGGTGCCGCTGGACGGGATCCTGCTGTCGAATGCGGGCAGCTTCGATGAGTCCTCCCTCACCGGCGAGAGCCTTCCGGTGGAACGGGTGGCCGGCGACGGGCTCATGAGCGGCTCCCTCAACGGCGAAGCCGCAGTCCGGATGCAGGTCACAGCCCGGATGGAGGATTCGCAGTACAGCCGTATCGTTGCCCTGGTCAAGGAGGCGGCGGACAGCAAGGCACCCATGGTGCGGCTCGCGGACCGGTATGCCGTGCCGTTCACCGCCCTCGCCTACCTCCTCGGTGCGATCGGCTGGATCGTCAGCGGCAGCCCGGCGCGGTTCGCCGAAGTGCTGGTGGTGGCCACACCGTGCCCGCTGCTGATTGCCGCCCCGGTGGCATTCCTGGGCGGCATGAGCCGCGCCGCGCGGGGTGGCATCATCGTCAAGTATGCCGGCGTCCTGGAGCAACTGAGCCGGATCAAGACCGCCGCCTTCGACAAGACCGGCACCCTGACCTATGGCCGCCCGGCCCTGGTGGCCGTCCGCACGGCGGGGTCCTTCACCGAGGACGGTGTGCTGGGGCTGGCAGCCTCAGCTGAGCAGTATTCCTCCCATGTGCTCGCCGCGTCCGTCATGGACGCCGCGCGGAGCCGCGGGCTGGTCTTCGAGGCTGCGACGGAAGCCACCGAGTTCGCCACCCACGGCGTCCGGGCGCGCTTCGATGGCCGCGACGTGGTGGTCGGCAAGCCCAACTTCGTGGCGGAATCAGCCCCCGGCGTGGTGGAGATGGAGCTTGCCAGCGGCGAACTCGCCATCTACGTCGGCGTGGCCGGGGAATTCGCCGGCGCCCTGGTGATGAGCGACCCCATCCGCAGGGAGACCCGCCGCACCTTGGCCGAACTCCAGGACCTTGGCGTCACCGAGACGGTCATGCTGACGGGCGACGCGCTTGCCACTGCAGAGCACATCGCGGCCGAAGCCGGGCTGACCGATGTCCGTGCCGAGTGCATGCCGGCTGACAAGGTCGAAGCTGTCCGTTCGCTGCCGCTCCGTCCCGTCCTGATGGTCGGCGACGGCGTTAACGACGCCCCCGTCCTGGCCGTCGCCGACGTCGGCATTGCGATGGGCGCGCGCGGCTCGACGGCGGCGGGCGAGTCGGCCGACGTCGTCATCATCCTCGATGACTTGTCCAAAGTGGCTGCCGCCGTGCGGATCGGCCAGCGCACCATCAAGGTTGCTCTGCAAAGCATCTGGATCGGCATCGCGCTGAGCGTGGCGCTGATGGTTGCGGCCGCGGCGGGTTACGTCCCCGCCATCGCCGGCGCCCTGTCCCAGGAGCTGGTGGACCTGGCCACGATCCTCAATGCGCTGCGGGCGCTCAGCGCCGGCAGGAACAGCGCCGGCACGTACAGCTCCGCCCCCACGGCACCGGGGCAGGAACCAGGCGGATCTACGGGGAAGCCGCCAGTTTCTCGGCTTCCGCGATCCGCGGAACGGTCCTGAGGTAGCTGTCCGGGTTCAGGGAGATCGAATCGATGCCCTCGCTGACCAGGAACGCGGCGAACTCCGGATGGTTGCTGGGGCCCTGGCCGCAGATGCCGATCTTGATCCCGGCGGCGTGGGCTTTGGAGATCGCTTCGCTGATCATCACTTCGACAGCCTCGTCGCGTTCGTCGAACAGCGCCGCCAGCTGCGCCGAATCCCGGTCCACGCCCAGGACCAGCTGGGTGAGGTCGTTGGAGCCGATCGAGAAGCCGTCGAAGCGGGTGGCAAACTTTTCGGCGAGGACCACGTTGGAGGGAATCTCACACATCATGTAGATTTGCAGACCGTTCTGGCCCCGGACCAGGCCGTTTGCTGCCATGACGGCCAGCACTTTGTCCGCCTCCTTGGGAGTGCGGCAGAACGGAACCATCACGATGATGTTCCCAAACCCGATCTTTTCCCGGACGCGCTTGAGGGCCGCGCACTCCAGCGCGAATCCCTCGCGGTACCGCTCGTCGTAGTAGCGGGACGCGCCGCGGAAGCCGAGCATGGGGTTTTCCTCCGGTTCTTCGAAGGCGGAACCGCCGATCAGATGCGCGTACTCGTTGGTTTTGAAGTCACTGAGCCGGACGATTACGGGCCGAGGATGGTGCGGCGCGGCGATCTTGGCGATGCCGAGGGCGAGCGCGTCCACGAAGTAGTCCTTCGGGTCCTCGAAGCCGCTGGTCAGGGCACGGATTTGCGCCGCTTCCTGCGGGTCGGTGACCTTCCCGGGATGAACCAGTGCCATCGGGTGGACCCGGATCAAGGCACTGATGATGAACTCCATCCGGGCCAGCCCGACGCCGTCGGCCGGCAGCCGCCACCATTGGAACGCGGCCGCGGGGCTGGCGATGTTGACCATGACTTTGGTGCGCGTCTCCGGCAGTTCCCCCAAGTCCACGTCCTCGGTTTTGTAGGCGAGGCTGCCCGCGTACACCCGGCCTTCGTCGCCCTCGGCGCAGGAGATGGTCACGGGCACGTCTTCGGCCAGGACGGTGGTTGCGTTGCCGGTGCCCACGACGGCGGGCACGCCGAGTTCGCGGCTCACGATCGCGGCGTGGCTCGTCGGTCCGCCGCGGTCCGTCACGATGCCGGCCGCCCGTTTCATGATCGGTACCCAGTCGGGGTCCGTCATTTCGGTGACCAGGATGGCGCCGTCGCGGAATTTTTCGATGTCCGCGGCGCTCCGGATCACGCACGCCGTACCTTGGGCGATGGAGTCGCCGATCGCGGCTCCACGCGCCAGTACCGTCCCCGTTTCGAGGAGATGATGGAGGGTGAACCGGGAGCCGGTCTTTTGCGACTGGACGGTCTCCGGCCGCGCTTGGACCATGAACAGCTCGCCGGAAACGCCGTCCCGGGCCCACTCCATGTCCATGGGCCGGGCGTAGTGTTCCTCAACGGTCACGGCCCAGCGGGCCAGGGCGAGGATCTCGGCGTCGGACAGGACGAATGCGCGGCGTTCCGCGTCCGAGGTGTCCACCATTTTGGTGCGTGCGTGGCCGCCCAGGCTGTAGACCATTTTCCGGTCTTTGGAACCGAGGGTCTTTTCGATGATGGGAGCGAACCCCGCCTCCGCCAGGAGAGGTTTGAACACCACGTATTTGTCCGGGTTGATGGTGCCCTGGACCACGGTTTCGCCGAGCCCCCAGGCTGCGCTGACTACGGCCACGCGCGGGAAGCCTGAATCCGTGTCGATGGAGAACATCACGCCGGAGGCGCCGACGTCGGAGCGCACCATGCGCTGCACGCCGATCGAGAGCGCAACGTCGAGGTGGTCAAAGCCTTTGACCTCGCGGTAGCTGATGGCCCGGTCGGTGAACAGCGAGGCGTAACACCGCCGGCAGGCGTCCAGGAGTTCCCGTTCGCCGGCAATGTTGAGGAACGTTTCCTGCTGCCCGGCGAAGCTTGCGTCCGGCAGGTCCTCGGCGGTGGCGCTGCTGCGGACCGCAACGGAGAGCCGGTCCAGTCCGGCGCGCGTGCCCAGATCCCGGTAGTGCGAGCGGATGGATTCAGCGATGTCCTCGGGAAACGCACTGTCCAGGAACAGTTCCCGGATGGCTTCCCCCGTGGCCCGCAGGGAGGCTTCGCCGTCGCGGTAGGCCAGGATCCGGGCGCGCATCGCTGGTTCGATCCCGTTGGCGTCGATGAACCTTCGGTAAGCATCAGCGGTGGTGGCGAACCCGTCCGGAACGCGCACACCCTTGGTTTTGAGCGACTGGATGAGTTCGCCGAGGGAGGCGTTCTTGCCGCCCACCTGAGGGACATCGTCCATACCAATTTCTTCAAACCACAGCACCGGGGATTCAGCCATGGACCCATCGTGTGATGGCAGGCCGGTCCGGTGTCAGAGGCTTTCGACCCCGGTGGCCGGGATGGCCTTTCCTGCCCGGTACTGGCGGACAGTTTTGTAGAGCCAATCCGCCAGGAGCACGCCCGGTATGGCGGCGAGCGCCACGGCCAAGCCACCGGGCGACGGCGGGGCGTGGCCCAGCAGGGCGGCCAGCGGTCCGAGGAACAGGAAGACCGCCAGAAGCCCCAGCTCTGCCAGCACAGCCCAGATCAGCAGCCGGTTGCTGAACCAGCCAAGCCGCCACGGCGGCGTGGTGGCACTGCGGCAGGCGAACGCGTTGGCGAGCTGGGCCAGGACCACGGTGGTGAACGCGGCACCGGAGGCGGCCATCAACACATCAGCCGCCGGCAGCTCCGCGCCCGGCGCCCAGCCGGCGCCGAGCAGCACGGCCGTGTACGCCGTCATCTCAAACACGGCCTCCACCGGACCCAGCAGGCCAAACACGCGCAAGAGCAGGGCCCGGTCCATCAGGTGCCTGCGCTCCGGCGGACGTTTGAGTGTTCCCTTGCTCGGCGCCTCGCTGCCGAGTGCCAGGGCTGGGAGCAGATCGGTGCCGATGTCGAGGGCCAGAATCTGCAGCACGCTCAGTGCCAGTGGGAAGCGGCCACCGGAGAGTGCCCAGATCACGAACGGGGTGAGCTCGGCGACGTTGTCCGTCAGGTGGTAGGTCAGGAAGCGCCGGATGTTCGCGTAGGTGGCGCGGCCTTGTTCCACGGCGGCGATGATGGTCGCGAAGTCGTCGTCGAGCAGCACCAGGTCCGCCGCTTCGCGGGCCACGTCCGTGCCGCTGCGCCCCATCGCAACGCCGATGTCGGCCTGTTGGAGGGCGGGGCCGTCGTTGACGCCGTCGCCGGTCATCGCCACCACGTGGCCCCGGCGCTGGAGCAGACGGGCCACCCGCAGTTTTTGTTCCGGAGTGACCCGGCTGACCACCACACCGTCGCGGTCCAGCAACGCGGTCAGGACGGCGTCGTCCTCGGGCAGGTTGTGTCCTTCCAGGACCAGCTCCGGCGTTCCGATCAGCCCGGTTTCCCGGGCGATGGCAGCAGCGGTGAAGGCATGGTCGCCGGTGACCATGGCCACTTTGATGCCGGCTTCGCGGGCCGCCTCAAGCGCGACGCGGACCTCGGCGCGGGGCGGATCATGCAGGCCGATCAGCCCCAGCAGCGCCAACCCGCGCTCCGCCTCTTCCAGTTCGAAGTTGGCGCCGGGCAGGCCGGGCAGGCCCCGCTGTGCCACAGCCAAAACCCTGAGCCCGCGCGAGGCCATCTGATCGACCATCCGCAAGGCGGGGCCGGCGCCGTCTCCGCACAGTGGAATGACTGACTCCGGAGCGCCTTTGACGTACAGCGTGGTCCCGACGATCGCTGATTCCCGCAGCCGCCGGGGATCGAAGGCGAAGCGGTGCGATACCGCGGGTTCATCGCGGTGCGGCCCGGGGGCTGCCAGCCGGGTGGCGAGAGCATCGATGGCGGCTTCCATTGGGTCCCCCTCGGCCTCCCACTGCCCGTGGCGGAGCACCGCGCGGCCCACGGACGCTGCCAGCGCGGCGATGCTGAGATGGCGCGCCTCCCCGGCGCCCGTCCCGGTGACCTCGGCCTCCGGCCCGTACCCGGACCCGATGACGCTCAGCACCCCAGCCGGAGTCCACACCTCGACGGCGTTCATCCGGTTCTGGGTGAGCGTGCCGGTCTTGTCCGTGCAGATAAACGTGGTGGAGCCCAGTGTTTCTACCGCTTCCAGGTTCCGGACCAGCGCGTTGCGCTGCGCCATGCGCTGCGCCCCGACGGCCAGGGACAGCGTGACTGTGGGCAGCAGGCCCTCCGGCACCAGCGCCACCATGACACCGATGGCAAACAGGAAGGCGTCCCGCCAGGAGATCCCGACCAGTAGGGAAAGCACAAAGAACAGGGCGCCGATGCTCAACGCCATCACCGCGGTGATGCGGACGATTCGCTGCAGTTCCCGGGCCAGCGGGCTCGGGGGCGCCTCGACCTTTCCCGTCAGGGCCGCAATTTCGGCGAGCCGGGTGTTCGCGCCTGTGCTTGCGACCACGCCCTCCGCCTGGCCGTTGACCAGGAAGGTCCCACCAAAAACAGTGTCCCCCGGCACCTTGGCGAGCGCCTCGCTTTCGCCGGTGAGCATCGATTCGTCCACCGAACAACCCGCTACCACCGCCAGCCGAAGATCCGCCGGGACCCGGTCGCCGGCAACCAGAACCACGGCGTCGCCCGGCACCAGCTCGGTGGTGTGGACCTTGAGAATCCGGCCGTCCCGGCGGACCGAAACCATCGCAGGGAGCAACTCACGGAGTTTTGCGGCGGCATGCTGCGCCCGCTCCTGCTGGATGTAGGCGAACACCCCGTTCACCAGGATTACGACGGCGATTGCGACGGCCAACTGCGGCATGCCGGCCACGTAGGCCAGCACTGAGGCACACCACAGCAGCACGGCGAAGAAGTGGGTCAATTCCGCCAGCAGCCTCCGCCAGGCGGGTACTGCGCCACCCTCCGGCAGCTTGTTCGCCCCGGCCTGAGCGAGTCTGCGGGCCGCCTCGGAGGAGCTCAGCCCGGCCACGCCCGGCAACGTCCCGGCGCCGGCCCCTTCGGCCGGAGCCTCCGGCGTCATGGTTTCCCGGGGCCGGATAAGCGCACTGCTGTAGACCGACCAGCCCGGGTCAGGTAGCTCATGGATCGAGGGTGCGCCCCTGCCGTGCCGGGTGGTTAGGGCCAAAGGTCACGCCGGGCTGGGGACGCCGCTGCGTCATCTGGGCGCGTGTCAGCCCGGGCCTGACAGCCGGTCCCGCGCGTGCCGGTTTCCTGGCCCGACGGGCACCGTCCCGGTCGCCTGGGCGAGACCTAGAGTCGGCATGGACTCGTAGATGCTGGTGGCGGGCAGTACCACCGGCGTCAAGGAGAATCTGCATCAGTCGGCCGCGGGCGGGGGTGCCGTCCCAGCGTCCGGAGGTAGGAGCCGAAACCGTGCGGTGCCCTGGCCTGGATCCGGCCCGAGGTCAGCACGCGCACGCTGTCGGTGGCTGTCACGGTGAACGCCCGGCTTCGAAGGCTTTGCACCAGGGTCCGGTCCTCGTGCGAGGCAAGTTTTGGGAAGCCCCCGGCGGCGAGGTAAGCGGAGGCCCGGACCCCGAAGTTGGCGCCGTAAATGTGCGGGTGGTCCTCCTCAAAGGGGTGGCGTTCCAGCCAGCGCCGCAGCAGCTCCGGATCCATACCGGCAGGGTCCGGTTCCACCGAGCCCAGGACGGCGTCGGCTCCAGCCTCTGCAAATTCCAGTTGGCGGACAAGCCAGTTGTCCGGGACCTGCGAATCGGCGTCGGTATTGGCCAGCCATGTGCGTCCTGCCCACGGCGGCGGCGTCCACCGTTTGCCGGGCGGCCGACGCCGGGACGTTCCGATCCCTGCGGCCCGGATGCCGGCGGCGCGGCTGGCACCGGCGTTGCGGAAGCGCACCTCGAGGGCCCTGAAGCGCCGGTCCGCCGCTGTGTAGCCGGCCGTGATGCCCGCGGATCCGTCGGTGCAGCTGTCCAGGACCACGATCACCTCGACCTCCACGTCGGGGCGGGGCCGGTGCAGTGCGTCGGCGGCGCGCTGGACAGCCAGCAGGGCGCGGCCGAGGTGCTCGTCCTCGTTGTGGGCGGGCATGACGACGGCGACCCGCTCGATGGCGTGCCCGCGCGGCAGGGGCAGGACGGCGGCGGACATACGCTTACTTTCCCGGGACCGGAACAGCGCCCGCACCCGGGCGAGGGTTGACGGACTCCGGCGCCGTCAGGATCTCGAGGATGAAGTCGCGTTCCCGGTACAGTCCAGCGTCGGCCCAGCCGAGTTGGCGGCGTGCGGCGGCGTGCACGGCGTCGCCGTCGAGCTCCCACCCGGTGACGGGATGGCGCCAGTGGCACAGTGCCAGGGTCCCGCCGGGCAGGAGGGCGGCTTCAACCCTTGCGAGCAGTTCGGCGAGCTCATCTGGCGCAAGGTAGTAGCCCACCTCGGAGATGACAATCAGGTCGAAACGCCCGTCCGGCCAGTCCCGCGGCACGGTCAGGTGGCGTGTCCGGGCGGCAGGCAGGTGCTCGAGGCGCCGGTCGGCGCGGGCCAGCGCCTCGCTGCTCGCATCGACGGCCAGGAAAGTGGTGCAGCGTGGTGCGAGGTCCGCGCTGAGCGTCCCGATGGAGCAGCCGATCTCCAGTCCTGCCGCGTAGCTCTCGCGGGGCAGGGCCGCGAGGGTCAAGGTGCGTTTGCGCTGCTCGTACCAGCTGGTGGTGTACTGCCAGGGGTCGTCGGTTCCGGCGTGGACGGCGTCGAAGACGCGCTCCGCGTCGGCGGCCGCGTAGGAACTGCCGCCAGCGGCGGGTCGCTGCCAGGCGAACGTCTCAAACGACCGGTCGAAATGTGCCAGGAAATCTGGTGGGAGCAGCACTTCGTCCCCCGGCTGCCCGGACAGGGGTCGGACTTGGGAGGTGTGTTCGGCCATCGCTGCTGCCTTGGCCCGCTGTTCCGCCGGGTCCAGCGGCAGCCGCAGCCAGGACTGCCAGGCCGGGTCCGCGGCGTCCGCCCAGAGCCAGTACCAGATGGGATATTCGAGCAGTCCGTGGCCGCCGGCGGCGGCCGCCTCGGCGGCAGCGGCTCCCAGCGCCTCGTGGTCGGTGTGGCCGTCGTGCCGGTAAGGGGCCACGAGGGTGATGCGTTCCGCTGGAAGCCCGGAGCCGGCAGCCGCGTCGGCGAGGGCGTGCTGGAGTGCGTCGCGGACCGCGGGCAGGTGTTCGGCGAGTCTGCCGTCCGGCAGGGAGAGGAAACGCCACCCCGGATCCGCCAGCAGGTGTCCGAGTGCGCCGTCAAATTCCTGGAGCCGCACGCCGGCGAGCTGTCCCGGCGTTGTGGTGGGTGAATCCGGGTGGGAGGCCTCCCCGGCTGTGCACAACAGCACCGTGACCCGGGCGCCCAGTCCCCGCAACCGGGCCATCAGCCCGCCGGCTCCCAGGGATTCATCGTCCGGATGCGCGGCCAGGACGATGAAGGCCTGGCCGGCGAGCTCCCCCGGATCAAGCGGCAGCTCCGGAAGCGCGGCCAGTGGGCTGGCTGCCCAGGCATCCTCACCGGTTCCCGTGTCCTGATGGGTGAACTTCACCACGGGTGGTCTCCCTTGAGCGTAAGGGCACCGAGCTGCGCGTCGTCGCGCATCCCATGGTGCTGGCGGATGTACAGCGACAGGTCGGCCATGCGCTTCCCGTAGACGGGGTCGAAAGCGAGCGGGGCCGGCCCGAGGTTTTGGCTGACCAGGGCCTGAATGCGTTCGACGGCGGACGCCACGTTCCCGCGGATGCGGAGCGCCTCGCTCCAGGCGCCGGTATCGGAAAGTTCGCCGGCATCGATTCTGCCGGCGGTCCAGGCCAGGTACCCGCCCAGGGCCGTGAGAGTGCGGTCGATCTCGCCGAGGGAGGCCAGCGCGAGCTGGTCCGGGTCCCGGCCGCCGGCGGCAGCCGTGAGCAGGGCAGCCTTGAATCCTCGGGCCACAGCCACCGCCCCGCCCAGCCAGCAGGCCGCCACGCCCATGCCGCCCCACGCGAAGCCGGGCCTGCGGTAATACCAGCCGGCGTCGCCCAACGGGACGGCCGGCACGGCGTCGAAGTGCACCGTACCGCTGGGAATTTCCCGCATCCCGTGGCTGGTCCACAGGGGGTCGTCGAAGCTGACCCCGGGGGCGTGGAGGTCGACGGCAAAGGCAGCCCGGCCGCCGTCGTCCAGATGGGCTGTCACCACCGCGTGGTCCAGCTCGGGTGCCAGGGAGCACCAGGGCTTGGCGCCGTGCAGCAGGAACGAACCGTCCGCCGTCGTGGCGTGGAGCCGAAGGCCCGCGGCTTCGGCTGCGAACACTCCCCAGGCTCCGGCGAAGGTGTGCCCGTTAAAGGTGGGGAGGTCCGGGACGTTCGGCACTGCCTGGGCGGCCTGGGCGGCCTGGGCGAGGATCGCTGCAGCGTCAAGATGGGGTTCGATGGCACGGCCGGCAGCGACATCGACGGCCGTCACGGATGCCAGAATCTCCCACAGATAAGCTGTCCGGCCCTGACCCGGCTTCGGCGCTTCCTCCGCCGCGGTTTTGGCCAGCTCCAACAACGCCGGTACATCGCCGACGGCGGCGCGGGCTGTCTCCAGCAGGGGGGTGAGGCCGGCCAGTTGTTCCGGCGCTGAACTGATCCTCACGGCGGCGGGCCGTGGCGACTCGGGGGTCCGGTTCATGGGGGCCTGTTCTTTTCGAAGGGTCTTGGTCCTGCGGGCGTCCACCCCTGCGGGCTGGGTTACTGCGCAGTACGTGCGGGCCGTTCCCTAAATCAAAGCACACTTAGCACCTGAAGCATTCCGGCTGTCGACGGGGCCGGGCGGCGGGTGCGGAGCGGCGCCGGCCGGAGCTACAGGACCCGCGCCAGCGCGAAGCCGTCCTAGCCCTTGGACCCCACGGTCTGGATAACGGTGCCATCCAGCCTCGGGTCCTCTCCGAGCATGTGCAGCGCGCTGATGATGCCCGGGGCGTTGAGGGAATCCATACTCGGATCCAGGACGGCGCCCTCCCGGACCACGTTGTCCATCACAACGGCGGTGCCGGGCCTGCCGAGGCGGATGGCCCATTTGAGGTAGTACGGGTTGTTTTCCTTATCCGCGTCGATGAAGACAACGTCGAAGGGCTCCGCATCTTCGGCAGCAAGTGCCTGCAGGGTCTCCAGCGCCGCCCCCACCCGGATCTCCGGCCGCCGTCGGGCAGCCCCTGGGCCATCCGGGCGGTAGGGCGTGGGACGTCCGGGCGGCGGGGTCCTAGCCTGTTGCCGGATCCGCGCGGTTTCCGAGCGCCTGTTCCAGCCGGTCCAGCTTTCCGGTAAGTTCCCCGGCGAAACCAGGCCGGATGTCCGCTTTGATCACCAATGAGACCCTGCTGCCGTAGCGGCCCACAGCCTCAGTTGCCCGCTTCACTACGGCGAAGACTTCATCCCACTCCCCCTCGATGGTGGTGAACATGGAGTCGGTGTGGTTTGGCAGGCCGGACTCCCGGACGATCCGCACTGCCTCGGCAACAGCGTCGTGGACGGAAGCCTCGTCCGCCGGAATCGCGGCGGAGCCGGCAGATACGTCTTCGGCGGATGGGCCATCGGTGGGGCGCGTTGGCCGGCCGGAAGGGGCAACTGAAAATGCTAGCAACATGGCCCCAGTCTTTCACGTGCGACGGGCGCCGCAACGGGGAACCGGGCCCGGAACCTTCCCGCCTCCCTTCCGGAAGGCCGCCGGAAGGGGCCTGGAATCTGTCACATTAATCACTACCCGTAAGTAACCTCCCCACCCTGCCTCAGCGTTGCTACCCTAAGCGAATGAACCGGGTAGCAGACCGCAGGCCGCTCCGCGCCGATGCCGCGCGGAATGTGGACAAAATCATTACCGCCGCCCGTCTGTGCTTCCGGGAGCGAGGGCCGGATGTCCCGCTGCAGACCATCGCGGAGACGGCAGGAGTCGGCCCCGCCACGTTGTTTCGAAACTTCGCCGACAAGGAAGAACTTGTCCTCGCGGCACTGCACCGCCAGCTCGGGCTGCTGGTTGATCCCGTCATCGCAGAGGCGCTGGCCGGGCCCGATGCTGCAGACGGACTTTTCCTCGTCATTGACGCTTTGATGGGCGTGGCCAGCGAGGAAGCCAATCTTTTGGGGGCCGTCGCCGGCCGGCGCGGCCTGCTTACCGGCATCACGGGTGACTTAATCGAATCCGTGGCCGTCCTCCTGGGTCGCGGTCAGGGTCAGGGGACCCTGCGCAGCGACATTTCCATGACCGACCTGATCCGCCTGCTGGCCATGCTGATCGGCGTGGTGGACACGATGGAAGCGGGTTCGGATGCCTGGCGCCGCCCGGTGGCTCTGGTCGAGGATGCGATCCGCACGGAGCGTCCGCACCGGCCCCTGCCTCCGCAGGCGCCCCTGCCGGGCACAGCGTTCGACTCCGTACTGGGCTAGAACAGCCGCCCCTCCGGCTGGAACCGCCTGCCCGCGGCAGGGCCGCTAGCTCCAGCCGAGCAGCCTGAGGACGGCTGCCGCGCCGGCTCCCGCGAGGACCACCACAAGGAACGGCGCCCGGAACGCCAAGGCAACGCCGGCCGCGGCCAGCGCCCCCAGCCGGGCATCCAGGGCAAGCACCTGGCCCGAGGCCACCGTATTTACGATCGTCAGGGACGCGAGCAAGCCAATGGTCATGGTCCCGGCGATCCGGGACATCCGGGGGTCCCGGAGCACGCTGGCCGGGACCAGGTAGCCCAGCAGCTTCCAGGCGTATGCCAGCAGGCAGGAGAGCAGCAGCCATATCCAGAGGTTCACGACGCATCCCCGGCCGGACGCGCGTGGGGGTGTTCGGCGTACGGGTCGACGTCCGGCTCCAATCCTTCGTCGCTGCGGCCCCGGCTGAACCAGCCGATTGCCGCCGCCACCACCGCGGCGACCAGGATCGGCACGCCGGCGGGTACGAAGGGCACGGCCAGCACGGTAGCCACGGCGCAGACCACCGCGATCGCCACGGGTTCGCGGCCCTTGAGCCGCGGCCAGAGCAAGCCCAGGAACGCGGCCACGGCGGCGCCGTCGAGACCCCACTGCTTGGGGTCCCCCAGGGCCTCTCCGGCCAGAGCACCCACAGCGGTGAACAAGTTCCACAGAATGAAGATGCCCAGGCCCGCGGTCCAGAAGCCGCGTTTCTGCTCAAGCGGATCCGTCTGCCCGGTGCTTGTCGCCGTTGACTCGTCAATGGTGACGTGGGCGGCCGCGAACCGCAGCCAGCCCCGGGGCTGCAGCAGGGCGTTGATCTGCATTCCGTAAATCCCGTTGCGCATCCCAAGCAAAGTGGCGGCCCCCATCGCCGCAATGCCGGAACCGCCCCCGGCCACCACGCCAATGAACGCGAACTGCGATCCGCCACTAAACAGCAGCAGGCTCAGCGCCATGGTCTGCCAGAAGTCGAGCCCGGAGGTGACGGACAGCGCACCGAAGGACACACCGTAAAGTCCCGTGGCGATGCTGATGGAGAGTCCCACCCGCACTGCCGGGGACGTCAGAAGCCGCACTACCGGGCGGATTTCCGCCGGAATGGCGGGGCCGGCGTCGGACGCCGCAGACTCCAGGCCCAGGCGATGAGCGGGGCCTGCAGCGGGAGCCTCAGCGTGTGGACGCGACGCTGCCCGGGCGTCCCCGCCGGCCCGTACGCCTTGCGCAGGGCATCGAGGTGGCCGGCGAGAAAAAGGGCGAACATCGCCGTGACGCCACCTGCCGTGGCCCGGCGGGTGGCGGGAATCAAGAGGCCGACGGCGGCGGCCGCCTCCAGCAGCCCGCTGAGCGCCACCCATTCCTCCCGGGAGAGCACGGCGAAGGGGCTGTTGTTTTGTTCTGCGGTGTCATCCCGGCACAGGTACTCCGGAACAACGGGGCCGAAGAACGCCGGATCGTCGAAGTGCTTGGCGGCGCTGGTGAGAAGAAGGGCGCTCATCGCCACAGCGGAAAGCGTCTGGGTGTCCCGGCCGGACCAGCGAAATGGCATGGAACAACTCAATCACAGCCAACGATTGGCCGCTAACCGGAATGGGCGGCCCCTGAATCGGGACTTTCCGCAGGGGGCCGCGTCCGTCTTTCCGGCGTACCTTGTTGTCTATGGGCAGCGTGGTGGAAATGACCGGCGTCGTGAAGCGCTTCGGAACAGTGACGGCCTTGGACGGACTGGATTTCGAGGTGAATGCCGGCGAGGTGCACGGTTTCCTTGGCCCCAACGGGTCGGGCAAGTCCACCACATTGCGGCTCCTTCTGGGGCTCCTGCGCTCCGACGGGGGTAGCATCCGGGTACTCGGGATGGACCCTTGGCACGACGTCGCGCGGCTGCACCGCCGGCTGGCCTACGTCCCGGGCGATGTGGCTCTTTGGCCCAACCTGACGGGCGGCGAAGTGATCGACCTGCTGGGCCGGCTGCAGGGCGGCCAGGACCGCGCACGCAGGGAGCGGCTCCTGGAGTTGTTCGAGCTGGATCCCAGGAAGAAGGCCCGCACGTATTCCAAGGGAAACCGGCAGAAAGTTGCCCTGGTTGCCGCGCTGGCCACCGACGCCGAACTCTTCCTGCTGGACGAGCCAACCAGCGGGCTGGACCCGCTGATGGAGGACGCGTTCCGCGGCTGCATCCGCGAACTGCGCGGGCAGGGCCGCACAGTGATCCTGAGCAGCCATATCCTCAGTGAAGCCGAGGCGCTGTCGGACCGGGTCAGCATCATCCGCGCCGGGCGGGTCGTGGAGACCGGCCCGTTGGAGCAGCTCCGGCATCTGACCCGTACGTCGGTGACCGCGGACATCGTCGTGGTGCCTGCGGGCCTGGACCTCCTGCCCGGCGTCCACGACGTCGTAGTCTCCAACCACCGGGTGAGCGCCCAGGTGGAGCCCGCCGGGCTGACCCACCTGATGCAGGCACTGGCAGCGGCGGGACTGACCTCGCTCACCAGCCAGCCGCCGACGCTCGAGGACCTCTTCCTGCGTCACTACGGAGATGTCACCGCCGGGACTCCGGCTGCGGCCATCGGCGCTTCCTCCGGCGGGCCGGAGTCCCGGACCACCGACCGGGAGCCGGGCCGGCGGCGGGCCGGCCATGCCTGAGACTTTCGCGGGAACCGGCGTCCTGATCCGGCTCGGACTGCGGCGGGACCGCTGGATGCTGCCGGTCTGGATCGTCGGCTTTGCCCTGGTCACCTACTCGACGGCGCTGGCCGGCACCGAGCTCTACCCGGATGTAACGAGCCGGGTCGAGGCGTCCACCGCCCTCAACGCGACTGCCTCGATGGTGGCCATGTTCGGACGAATCTACGATCCCTCCTCGATCGGGGCCTTGTCGCTGATCAAATACACCGCTTTCATGACCGCGATCCTTGCCGTCCTCATGGCCATCCTCGTCATCCGGCACACCCGCGGCGACGAGGAAAGCGGACGCCTGGAACTGCTCGGCGGCGGGCGGCTGGGCCGTGACGCGCCGCTGGCAGCCGCCCTCACCATCGGTCTCGCCGCCAACGTCCTGCTCGGGCTGCTCTGCGCAGCAGCGCTGGCCGCCGGCGGATTGCCGGCCGCCGGATCCGTGGCTTTCGGCCTGGGATGGGCTGCCACGGGAATGGCCTTCAGTGCCGTCGCCGGTCTCGCAGCACAGCTGACGGCCAGTGCGCGGGCGGCGACGGGGATCAGTATCGGCTTTGTGGCCATCACCTACGCGCTGCGCGCCGTCGGAGACCTCGCTGAGCCTGGACCCTCCGCGCTCTCGTGGGTGTCGCCCATCGGCTGGAACCAGCAGATCCGGGCGTTTGCCGGAGATCAGTGGTGGGTGCTCGTGCTGCCTGTCTGCTTGTCCTTGGCGCTGATCCCGGCCGCGTTCGCGCTTCGCGCCCGGCGCGATCTCGGGTCCGGTCTCCGTGCCGAACGTCCCGGGCCGGCAATCGGTTCCCTCTCGAGCGCCTGGGACCTTGCGGTGCGGCTGCAGTACCGGGTGCTCGTGGCGTGGGCCGTGGCGTTCCTGGTATTCGGCGTCGTGATCGGTTCCCTGGTCAGCAACGTAGCGGAGCTGCTGAGTTCACCGAACGCCCAGGACGTGATCAAGCTGCTCGGTGGACCTCAGGCCCTGAGGGACGCCTTCCTGGCTGCGGAGATCAGCGTGATGGGGCTGCTGGCAGCGGGCTATGGGGTGTCCGCCGCCAACCATTTGCGTAGCGAAGAGACGGCCGGACACACGGAGGCGTTGCTGGGCACGGCCACCACGCGGATCCGCTGGGCCAGCAGCCACTTCACCCTCGCCTTGGGCGGGGTCGCCCTGTTGCTTCTGCTGGCGGGAGTCTCGATCGGAGTTGGCGCCGCCGTCGCCGTTAGCGACCCTGATGCGGTGGGGCGCAGCACCACGGCCGCTCTTGCCCAGGTTCCGGCTGCGTGGGTGGTGACCAGCCTGGCTTTGGTGGTGTTCGGCTGGGCACCCCGGTTGGCTGGGGCAGTTTGGGGTATCCTCCTGGCCTTCGTCGCCCTCGGAGAGTTCGGCGTCCTGTGGAATGCGCCGCAATGGCTGATGGACCTCTCTCCGTTCAGGCATTCCCCGTTGCTCCCGGTGGGCACCGGCGATGCTGCGGTGCTGATGGTTCTCACCGTGGCCGCAGCCGCTCTTGCGGCGCTGGGCTATGTTGGCTGGCGGCGCCGGGACCTCGAAGCCTAGACCGGTAAATTGCGCATGTTGACGCTCTGCACTAATCCGCATCCTGGCCAGGTGTCCACGCCTCTTCCCGGATGCGAGGCCGCCGCGGGTGGGATCAGGATTGTCGGTGCCCCGGTTTAGTCTGAAGGTGTGAAGAGCGGGGAAGCTTTGAGCAGGGAGTGCGTGGAGGCGGTGGGTGCCGTTGCCGGCTCTGTTGCGGCGCTTGCCGCGATCTTCGGGGCGGACCTGCCCGGTGGGGGGCCGGGTTCCGCGGACCTGCCCGCCCCGGCGGGGGCCCCCCGGGGGGGGGGGGCTCCGCGGACCGGGTGGGGATCTGTTGCGGGACGTCGCGGATGCGTGTCTGGAGGGGTTGGCTGAGGTGGCGCGGTTGGAGGCCCGGGCCGCGGCGGTGAAGGTCCGGTTGACCGGTGAGTATGTCCGGGCCGCGGAGGCACTGGCCCCGCCGGCGGTCTCGCCGCAGCAGCGCACCGCGTGGGAGATGGCGGTCGTGGCGGAGGTCGCGTGTGTGTTGACGGTCAGCGAACGTGCTGCCGGGGCTTTGATCTGCGAGTCCCGGGCACTGTGCTCGGGGTTGCCGTTGACGCTGGCGGCGTTGCAGGCCGGGGAGTTGTCCTGGCAGCACGCCCGGGTCATGGTCGGGGAGAGCACCGGCCTGGACCGGGGAGCGACGGCCGGGCTGGAAGCGCATTTTTGGATCCCGCGGCGCCGAACCCGGCCCGGGGCTGCCCGGCCGGGGAGCTTGTCCCGGGCCGGTTCCGGGCCAAAGCCCGGACCTGGCGTGAACGCCACCACCCGGTCAGTATCGAGGCCCGGCACGCGAGCTGCGTCGGGGACCGGCGGGTGGAGTTCGTCCCGGACCGGGATGGCATGGCCTGGTTCTCGGCCTACCTCCCGGCCGTGACCGCGTCCGCGGCCTGGGACCGGGCCACCACCGCCGCGCGCGCCCTTCAGGGCCCGGCCGAGACCAGGACCTTGACCCAGCTCCGCGCTGACATCACCGCGGCCTGGCTGCTGACGGGCGGGACAGATCGAACGGATGCCACGGGTGGAACGGATGGAACGGGTGGGACGGGGACAGGGGGTGTGCCGTCGCCCCGGGCGCAGGTCCTGATCACCGTCCCGGTGCTCTCACTGCTCGGTCTTACCGGGGAACCGGCGGTGTTGGACGGGTACGGGCCGGTTCCGCCCTCGGTGGCCCGCCGCCTGATCGCCGACGGGTCCGGGTCCTTTTACCGGGTCCTGACCGATCCCCGCGACGGGGCGCCGTTGGAGATCGGCCGGAGCAGTTACCGGCTCACCACCTCCCAGCGGCAGTGGCTTCGCCTCCGGGACGGCAAGTGCCCCTTTCCAGGGTGTAACAATGCTTCCCTGGACAACGAAGCGGACCACCTGTTGGCCTGGGCCGACGGCGGCACCACCGGGATCACGAACCTCGGCCAGCCCTGCCGCAAACACCACCGCCTCAAACACACCTCAGCCTGGACACCCACCGGGGCCAGCAAAAACCACCCGCCCGGATGGACCTCACCGGCCGGCCGGCACTACCCCAGCGAATCCCAGGACTGGGAACCACCACCCTGGCCAGCCATCCTCGCAGCACTGACCCAGCCCCCGGACCGGGGCTCCCCGGCGGAGAAGACCCCGGACCGGCAAGCGAACCCCGAGCCACCGAAGGCCGACCCGGGGCCGCCACTGGACAACGGCCAGGGCCGGAAACCGCCACCAGACGAGGAACAGGACACGGACGCGGACTGGAACCCGCCACCAGACAACAATCCGAACTGGGACCCGCCACCAGTGTCACTTTCCGAAGTCGACTGCCTAGAATGTCCAAAGCCGTCTGTACAGCCCGCCCGTTGGGGGATCGGCGGATTCAGGCGGTCATTGCAACAGGAGGTTTTCGATCAGTTCGATCGGTTTCTTGAACTCTAGTCTTTTGCGCGGTCGGTCGTTGAGTTCCTGGGCAACCCAGTCGAGGTCTGCGGGGCTGTGGATGCTCAGGTCGGTGCCCTTGGGGAAATATTGGCGCAGCAGGCCGTTGGTGTTTTCGTTGATGCCGCGCTGCCAGGGCGAGTGTGGGTCGCAGAAGTAGATCTCGATGCCGGTGTCGATCTTCACGGTTTTCCAGTCCTGCATCTCGATGCCTTGGTCCCAGGTCAGGGAATGCCGCAGCGACTCGGGGAGTGTCTTGATCTTCGCGGTCAGTGCATCACGCATCTGCTCGGCCTTGTACCCGTCCGGCAGGTGTACGAGCATCGTGTAATTAGTGGTCCGCTCGACCAGCGTTCCAATCGCGGACTGATTCCCTTTGCCGATGATGAGGTCGCCTTCCCAATGCCCGGGCACGGCCCGGTCCTGAACTTCGGGGGGACGTTCGGAAATGTTGATCATTCCGGGGATCCGGTTCTTGCGCTGGCCGGCCTTGCGGCAGGGCTGCCTGATAGCCCGCCCGGTGCGCAGGCACGCGGTCAGATCGCGCTTCAGCGCCCCGCGGGACTGGACGTAAAGGGACTGGTAGATCGTCTCGGGTGACACCCTCATCTCCGGCTCATCGGGGAACTCAACCCGGAGTCGTCCTGCGATCTGCTCGGGTGAGTACTTCTTTTTCAGGTCATCTTCCACCTTCGCACGCAGCACGGTGTTCGTGTGCAGTTTCGCTGGTTTCGGACGCGAGGCCCGCTCATAGGCCAGTGCGTGCGCTGAGCTCGCCCGGTAGGGCATTCCTGCCACCGAGTTGCGCCGCAACTCCCTGGAAACCGTGGAGGCCGCTCTGCCGACCACCGCTCCGATCTGCCGCAGAGATTGTCCCTGGGCACGCAGTATTGCGATCTCCTCGCGCTGAGCGAAGGTCAGACACCGGCCCTTCAGATCACGGCCCCGCCGGGGCCTGACACCACCGGCCTCGGCCAAGACCCTACGCCCGGTACGCCGGCTCGTATTGATCGGAACCACGGCATCGGTGATGAACTCACCCGCCTGCATCCCGGCCCAAAAAACCTGCAAGAGATCAGGCCTCAAATGAATTGAATACCCCGCCATAACAACACCCATCCGCTAAGTGTTGCAATCACCGCAAGAACCCAAGGATCCTTGAACGGGCGTCAGATCTGATCGGGCGCCGCGATTAGACGTTCAACCTCATCCGCCAGTTCTGTCACCGGTCGACGGCCATCGAGTTCGAGGGTCGCGCCGTTTCGAAGCAGCGGTTCGACGTCGAGAACGTATTGGCGGATCGCGGACTGGTCAGCCTCTGAGCTGCCGTAGGTATTGTTCGTACGAACCGAGACTCGCTCGATGAGGACTTCTACCGGCGCGCTCAGGAGAACAACAACGGAGAAGCGGTCATAGAAGCGACCTTGATTCTCGACAGTCCCTGAAACAACCAGGGACGAATCAGACGCGAGAAGTGCCGACATGCGCGGTTCATCCCATGTTCCGTCAGGAAGCACCCAGTCGTCGTAGTCGGTGTCGATCGTTCGGTAGCCCCGCCGGGACAACTCATGCAGCACAGTTGTCTTTCCCGCCCCTGACATCAAAATAAGGCCCCCCACCGGTTTCCCAGTGGGGGTCTTCTCTCGTGCCTGGTTACTTTCCGAGTGCAGCCTTCAGCATCGGGATGTACAGCCTGGATACGGTGTTGTGCCCGTTCTGCGTCAGGTGGACGTTGTCCCGGTACTCTGCGCCGGCTGTGCTGGCAAGACCTGCGACGGAGATGTACGTGACTCCCAGCCGCTTGGCGTTTGCTCCAAGAACAGCGTCGATGTGGCGGCGCTGGGTATGGCTTGTATCGCTGCGGGACATAACACCGTTGATCACGATCTTGCTGTTCGGGTAGATCTCCTTCAGCTTCGCCCAGAGTGCGGTGCTGGAGGCGATCACCTGGGCATCGGACTGTCCCGAGGAGGCATCGTTCCCACCCAGCGAGACCAGCACCAGCCCGGGCGTACCCCCCGGGAAGGGGATCAACTTGTTCTGGACGGCCGTCCAGCCTGTGCCTCCGGCCCATGCGTTTCGGGTCGAGTAACCCATTCCGCCATAGGCCAACTGCGTAGCCTGATCTGTGAATCCCATGGCACGGGCGCCCTGCTCGCTCCACGAGTCGTCGTCGAGCTGCGAGTCACCGTAGAGCACCACCGACTTGGCCGTGGCCAGCACATTGGTGAACGGGTAGACCGGAGCCTTCGCCGGAACCGCTGTGTCGATGACACCCTTCTGGAACTGGGTGTGTGAGCCCGTGGCGTCCGTCCAGGAATCCGCGATCGGCCAACCGTACTTGGCGAAGTTACCTGCCATCAGGTTGAAGTCCGCCGCGGTAATCAGCTTGGGCCCGACCCCCGGACCCCAAGTGATCACACCACCCTTGAAGCGCTGGTAGTAGCCGCCGTTCCAGGAGATTTCGTCGCTGATCGGCAGGCCCAGGGAGGAGTTGGGGCCACCCTTAGCCTCGCAGTAGGTCTGGATGTCGCCCTTGGTGGTGGAAAATGTATTGGTCCCGGAGTCGGCCCAGTAGATCTTTCCGCCCTCGAAGTCCTGGCGGACCCCGCCGGTGACACCGATTTCATCGGACGTCGGGTACCCCAGGAAGCCGTTCTCACTCGGGCCGTGCGTGGCGTAGTAGGCCCGGATGCCGCCGAACACCGCATGGGTGCCGCTGAGCTGGGACCAGTACACAGCAGCCCTCTGGAAGGACTGGAATTTCCCGCCCCGGACCGAGAGGTTGTAGAGATCGCTGTCGGGCAGGCCCACCCAGCCGTTGGAAGCAGCATAGTAATTCTGGATTTCGCCGTTTCGGGTGGCAGATGTCGCACCCGTGGAGCTGGACCAGTAAATCTTGCCGCCCTCGAAGTCCTGGCTGACACCGCCGGGAACTGCGGTTTCTTCGGACGTCGGGTAGCCCAGGAGGCCGTTCTCGCTGGGTCCGTGGGACGCGTAGAAGCCCCGGACGCCGCCGTGAACAACATGGGCGCCGGCGGTCTCCGACCAGTACATGGCGCCGCTTTGGAAGGCTTGGTACTTTCCGCGGCGGAGGTCAATGGGTTCGCTGGTGGGATACCCCATCCAGCTCTTGGTCCAGCCGCTGGCCGAATACCTTGTGGCCATGGGGCCGCCGGACACAATCTGCGCGCCGGTCCTCTGGGTCCAGAGGACCCATCCTTTCTGGAAGCGCTGTGAGCAGCCGACGCCGTTGCAGGTTTTCCACTCCAGGGGGTCACCGAGCTTGTCGCGGTCGGCGTTCCACTTGATGTAGGTCAAGCCGTCGACGGTGTATCCACCGATGGTCGCCGAAGAAGCGCCCGGCGCCAGAGCCCGCTGTGCGGCGATGGCCGGGGTGGTTGCAGCTCCGGCACCCAGAGAGAGCGCGAGGGTGGTGGCGGCAATGACGCCAAGCCGCCTGATCGTAAACATCTTTAAACCCCTTGATTTCTGCGGAAGTGTTGCCGGTTGGGCACCTGCGCATCGCAGGTCTACCTATCGGTTTTAAAATGTTGTTTGTAAGGCCGCGGCGGCGGTCATTACCGAATCGAGTGTCTAGATTCGTCCCCGGTGACACTCGGTGGCACGGTGTCGGCTGAAGGGCAAGCCCGATCCGCTGGACGCCTGCCAGGCCGCTCAATCGGTGCTCGACGGCGGTGCCACGTCAATCCCCAAAGGCAAGAACGGTCCGGTTGGATGCCTGCGAATCCTGCGTACCGGGCGCACCTCGGCAGTTAAGGCCCGCACCGCGGCCATCAATACGCTAGGCCGCCCGGAAAATCCACCGTCAGATCACCAACCCCCAAGCAGCGCCAGGCATCACCGACCTCGGCCGAAAGCGCAACGACCTCGACCTGATCCTGGCCAGCGCCGCAGCACAGATCGGCCGATGACCGTCCAGAATTTCCCTCCTGGAACGGGGCCTGATCCGAAACGACAACCTCGCCATGTCCTACCGCCAATGGCTGACCGAGCCAACAATCGCGATCACGGGTTGACGAGGTCAATAGTTACGACAGAGGGATGTCGCTTATTCGAGTGCCGGGCGGGAGCGTCAGAACTTGTTGGTGGATTTGTCCGGCGATGTCCAAGGCCACGACGAAGTCCGTGACTTCGCGGGCATGGTGGTCCGCTGATACCCGTGCTCGGCTAGAGGCTTCAACGATCTATTGTTTGCTTTCGCTCGTCCCCCTTCGGCGACCTGCTCGTGCACTGGTCGTTGGCACATTCCGGCCTAGAGGTCCTTGACATGCAATCGTAGCCATCTCTAAAATTTTAATTCAACAGTCGTTCAATTAGAGGGCGTAGCAACAACGTCCTACCAACGAACCAAGGGGCAACGCCGTGACCCAAGCCTTGGCATCGCCGTCGATTGCGACGGGCGTGACTCCCGAACGCCTTCGAGGCTTACGGCGGTGGAACATCGCACTCGCAGGACTGCACCTCGGTCAGGCTGCCGTGCTTTTCTTCCTGACGAACGACTTCGCGATTCCGGTGCTTGCTTCGTATGTCGATGGTCCTCCCGGAGCCGGAGAGGAGGGCGGACTCGTAACTTCGACGCTGTTCGGGCTGACGATCGGGTATGTCCTCGTGGCATTCCTCGCCCTGGCTGGCATTGATCACCTGCTGACGGCGACGCTCGGCCGCAGAATCTATGAGCGTGACCTCCAGCGCGGCATCAACCGGTTCCGGTGGGTCGAGTACTCGTTCAGCGCGACACTTATGGTCATCGTGATCGCGCTTTACTGGGGCATCGTGACTATCAACGCTCTCATCGTCGTCGGGGGTGCCAACGTCGCGATGATTCTGTTCGGATACCTTCAAGAGCGAATGAACCCCCCGGGCCGAACAGCGACCACGATGGTCCCGTTTTGGTTCGGCACGCTGGTTGGAGTGACTCCGTGGTTGGCGATGGGCCTTAACATCCCGCTGTACTCCGACGCACCGGAGTACATCTTCGTCATCTTGGCGATTCAGGGCGTTCTCTTTTTCTGCTTCGGACTCACTCAGTGGCTTCAGTACCGGGAAATAGGCCCGTGGGCCAACTATGCGTTCGGTGAGAAAACGTATCTGGTGCTGAGTCTCGCGGCGAAATCCCTGCTGACGTGGCAGGTGTTCCTGGCCTCTCTTATCGAATGACTAAGTAACTACTCAGGCGGAAGCAGTCGTGCCTCGTGGATCAGGGATCTTCAGTAGAAACGTTGCCCTGGCTGATGTTGGTGGGCGATACCGTAGCGGATAACCGATCACACCTCCTCGACACCACAGACCTCCAGTACAGCGGCTCACCGGCTTGACCGTGGATGGCGGCGGCGTTTTTAGGCTGGCCGAGCACTCGTTTGCGGGAATGCCCCTAACCAAGGATTCGGGCGGACATGGTTTCCGCGGCTTCGACTACCTGGTCCCGGTGGTCGTCGGCAATCAGCCAGGGGTTGGGTTCTATTGGTTGGGCATGCCGATTGAATAGGGCGCCCGATCTGTCTTCCAGTGCGGGATGGGCCACCAGGGGGACCATTTTTTCTGCGTAGGCCTCCGCGCTCTGGAACACCAGGCCGATAAGGGTTTGCTGTGCTCGCAGTTTCAAGGTCGCTTGTCCGAGGACACCGGCCATGATGTTGGTCTTGATGATGCCCGGATTCATGCCGAACACGTTGATGTCAGGAAACCGAGCGGCAGCATGGTGGACCAGAGCCTCGTTGAACACGACCGTGTTGCCGTGGGCTGTCTGCCAGCGGTAGTTTCGGATCGATTGAATGTCTGTGAGATCCAGGACGCGTTCGCCGCCGGGGAACCCCCAGACGAAGAGGCGCGGCTTCTGTCGACCCGGGGTCCTTTCCCGCCCCAGCCTTGGCGCCAGTTCCTGAGCAATCACCCATCGGCTCAGCGCACTCGTGGCCAGATCCTTCTCCACCCCTTCCGGGGTGACTTCGCGCGTCCGTCCCGCAAAGATCCCATGGGTGAGCAGGACTGCGTCGAAGGATTCGGCCGGCAGGTCGCGGGCCACCTGGCGGGCGTTGTTCAAGGACGACAGGTCTGCCGGGACGAAGGACCTCAGCGGGTGGGGTGGGTCCTTGAGTGACCTCCCGACGACGGTGACCTGCGCCCCGTTGCGCAGCAGGGCGCTCGCGATGGCCCGGCCGAGGCCGCCCGTGCCCCCGAAAATCGCGACCCGGAGACCCTGATAGGCGGTCTGCTCAGAAGTCAGTGTTCCGGGTTTCCAGTCATTTCGTACCGTTCCGAACGAAGACATTGATAAATTCCTTTCTTCAGGCCGAAGGCGCTGGCGTTGCGCTGGCTTTGGCCCCAACGTGGTCATCGGTAAGCCGACTGTTCTTGCCGATGATGAAGACCCAAGCAATCCCCATGAGCAGCAACACCACCGAGCTGATCTCGAAGGCTGCCACGTAGCCGACGACGAGCGCGTCGGGAGTGGGAGCATTCAACGTATGGTCTGAGGCATAGCGGGTGGTCATCGACGCCGCGACGGTGTTGAGGGCCGCGATGCCGATGGTTCCGCCGATTTGTTGACTGGTGTTGAGCGTTGCGGAGGCAATCCCGCTGTCCCTGACTTCTACTGCGGACAGGGCAGTCGAAGACAACGGCACGAAAATAAGACCGAAGCCGAGGCTGGCCAGAATCATGAACGGGAGCACCGCGCTCAGGTATGAGCTTGAGGGTGTGAGCTGGGCAAATCCGAGCATCGCCCCGGACATGAGCATGAAGCCGGTGAACGTCACAAAACGCGGTCCGAATCTGGGTAGGAGCTGACTGGCAATTCCGGCGCTGAGGATCACCCCGGCGGAGAATGGCAGGAAGGACAGGCCTGACTGAACCGGAGTGAGCCGGAGAATGAGCTGCAGGAAGTAGGACAGGAATAGGAAGAACGACAAGCCGCCTGTGCCGACGAAGAACGCGGCAAGATATGCACCGCCGCGCTGCCGGTTGCGGATAATCCGCAACGGAAGCATCGGCGCAGCCGACCTCGTCTGGATAACGACGAAGGACACGAGAAGAACAACTGCAAGGGCGAGGTACCCCGCCGTCGCGCTACTTCCCCACCCGGAGCTTTCGGCCTGACTGATCCCGTAGACGAGAAAGAAGAGACCCGCCGTGACGGTCAGTGCCCCGGGAACGTCATAACGAGGCCGGCCGGGGGTGCGCGACTCCCGAACAAAGTAGACGGCCAGGACGGCGGCGATCACAGAGATTGGCACGTTCACCAGCAGGCACCACCTCCAGCTCGCGTACTCCGTAAGTACCCCGCCCAGGATCAACCCAATTGCTGCGCCTCCACCGGCAATGGCCCCATAGACGCCGAAGGCTCGCGCGCGTTCTTTGGAATCGGAAAAGGTGACGCTGATCAGCGAGAGGGCCGCCGGAGCAAGCAGGGCCGCGAACAACCCCTGAAGACCACGCGATGCGAAAATGACCCCGGCCAACGCGCCGGCCTGAGGCAGGAGCCCGCCAAGCGCGGAGGCGACTGCGAAGCCAAGGAGGCCGATGATGAACATCCGCTTTCGGCCTGCATAGTCCGCGATCCGGCCGCCCAGCAGAAGAAGACTGCCGAACGCGAGGGTGTAGGCGGTAATGATCCATTGACGGTTATCATCGGTGATGCCCAGGTCTGCCTGGATGGAGGGCAGCGCGATGTTTACGATCGATCCGTCGAGAACGACCATAAGCTGCGCCAAAGCAATGACAACGAGAGCGCGCCAACGGTTCGAGTCCTGACCTTGCACGCTTCCCCGTTGGGGACCAGCACCGTTCGTTCCGACGTCCATGAGCCTGACTCCACTATTTCAACAGCTGTTTAATTTTGATCGTAGGGTCCGCTAGCATTGACTGTCAAGGAACATAAGAAGGCCGGGTTGAGAGAATGACCGCTGCAAAACCGGGTCGCCGGAAGGGCACGAGCGAAAGCCGGCAGGAGATCCTGGAGGCGGCCCGAGCGCTCTTCGCCGAGCACGGGTATCAGCGCACCACCATCCGCTTGATCGCGGAACGCGCCGGCGTTGATCCGAGTCTCGTGATCTACTACTTTTTGAGCAAGGAGCACCTGTTCGCGGCAGCAATGCCCGAACCCAGCGAGGCCGCCCTTGCTGCACCGAAGCTCATGGCAGCTATGCCGCGGGCAGATGCCGCCCGAGCGATCGGACGGCGGATACTCGAGGCCGTCAACTCGCCTGGGGCAAGCAATGTTCTCGGAATCATCAGGGCAGCCAGTTCAAAGCCAGAGGCGGTGGCACAGCTGCGCGAAGTGTTCGTCAGCCGAATGATGCTTCCCATGATCACTGAACTTGGACTGTCCCGGCCTAAGGAGCGCGCTGTCCTGCTCTCCTCCATCGTTGCCGGGATGACCTTCGTGCACGAGATGCTGGACATCAGGATCGAATGGCCCACGCTGGACGAGACAGCCGAGCTTGAGCTGATCGCAAAAGCGATCGAACTCGTCCTCACCGTGGATCTCGACTAGGCCCCGGCACCCGAAGTCCGTGACGCCGCTCGAGAGGACCGCGTGGTCCGCCACGAAGCACTGTCGAAGGCACGCCGCCCGTCGGGACGTAACCCGGGACGGCTCACAGACTAGTTAGGTGGATGCCCAGGAAACCGGTGGTTCAGCGGGCGCCCCAGCGCCCGGTAGCCGATCCCTTACCGGACGCCAATTTTTCGCTTTGATCTACCGCCTCTCATGTATTCGATTCTTGCCTCACGGCCACGCAGAGCCCACAGCGAGGGTCGTTTTTTGAAGGTAAGGGCCCTAGGTTGGAGACATGGACTTGGGGCGAAGAGCGGTTTATGGACTATCTGGGGGAGCCTTAATCGTGCTGTTAGCTGGCTGCTCGATCGACACACTAATCTGGGGAAGGGACGGCTCCAAAGTCATTGAAGCGACGGAGAAGCTCATTGCCGACCTGGCTGCGGGCGAACCGTCGGACCTTGTCTGCGATGGCTCCACCGCAGATTTTGGCAAACCCAGCGACTGGTCTTCGCTGTCTGCTGGTGAACCGGAGAAATTTACCGGCACGTATTGGAAGGACCAAGCAGCGCTCAATCCGAAGTGGAGCATCAACCTGGAGGGCTTACCCGAGGGTGCAACATCGGGCACCACCTACCCGGGCGATGTCTTCTTCCGTGAGACTGACGATGAGCTCTGCGTCATCGATGTCGCATGGGCAACGCTTTCGGCAGTGGAATAGGGCAGCGAAGATACTGTTGCCCCTCCGTAAGCGAATCCCCCAGGGGCGAGCGGAGCAGACGGCTTTGGACAGTCTGTGCAGTCGGCTTCAGAAACTGACAGCCAGACGCGGAGCTGGACTCGGGACTGCCGCCGGACCCCGGCACGGCCGCTGACCAGGAACTCCCCGTCGACCCTCTACCCACAAGGTGCCAACTGGCGGCCTGAAGCAGGCTCCCGATGTCTCAAATGACCTTTTGCCCCGGATTATTCGTCCTGCCCGGAGCTTCGTCTACCGGCTGCCGAGGTTGCCGGCCCTGGGCAGCTGAATCCCGAGGTCCTGGATTCCGTCGCCCTGGGTTTCAATGCTGTGAGGGCCGGCCGAGAGCTGGGCCAAGACGCGCGCGGGCCAGTTCGTGGTCACCTCGTGAAGTCCCAGCTCCCGGCACAGTGCGACGTCGTATTCGGAGTCCACGGTCCAGACCCGGAAGCGGCGGCCGGAATTCAGCCAGCGCCGGATAGTGCGCGAATGCCCGCGGACGTAGTCGATACCGGGGCCGGCAAGACCAGCCTCGCAGTCGTCCAGAATCCGCTCGGCCTCGGTTTGCGCGGCCCTCATGACGTTGGCCAACGCCCCGCCGGTGATTGGCCCAAGGCCGAGTTCCTCGCGAATTTCCTCGACTTCGACGTCGTCCACGAGCTGGCACACAGCGGAGGGCGGGACGGATTCCAGCAGGTGCTTCACGGCCTCAGGGCTGAAACTCATGAACGAGACCTCGATGTTGCCGAGCCGGGACGTTATCGGATCCCAGCCCTCGGCGGCGAGGACCTCCAGGACCCGGTCTTCGAGCTTCAGCTGGAAGGGACTCGGGTGTTTGAGCTCGATGGCAAGACCAATCTTTCGATCCGCCGTCCGCAAAATGTCCAGCACGTCCGGGAGGGTCAGAAGCTGGGTTGACCGGCCGCCGTACTCGTCCGGAATTCGGGCGCCTTTCCAGGAGGAGAAGTCGAGCTGTCGAAGCTCCTCAAGGGTCCGGTCGGCCACCGGGCCGGTGCCGTCCGAGGTGCGGTCCAAGGTGGCGTCATGCAGCAGCACCGCCTGCTGGTCCCGGGTGAGGTGGATATCGCACTCCACCCCGTCGGCGCCGTCAGCTATCGCCTGCAAGTAGGCGGCCCTGGTGTGCTCGGCGAATACTCCGCTGGAACCCCGGTGGGCGTAGACCAGCGGACGTTCTGCAGCGGACTCGTCAGTCGTCATGCTGACACGTTAGCCGACGGCCGCCCACAAAGCCGGGCTAGGCTGGGCACATGCAGGTGAACACTGAAACAAGTACCCGCCCGGAGGGGCCCAGCGGTTCCGGGATGCCGGCCACCGGCACCCCCGACCCCCGCTCATCCATAGCCTCCAGCGACGCCGAAAAGGCATCCGCGCTGCGGAGGATGAAGCTGCTGGCCCTCTCGCTGCTGATCCTGATGGCCATCATTTTTGTGGTCGCCTTCGCACTCCAGAAGCAGTACCCCTGGCTTGAGTATGTCCGCGCCGCGGCTGAGGGTGGCATGGTGGGTGCCCTCGCCGACTGGTTCGCAGTGACGGCCTTATTCAAGTATCCGATGGGTCTCAAGATCCCGCACACCGCCATCATTCCGCAGCGCAAGGACCAAATTGGAGCCTCGCTGGGCGAATTTGTGGAAACCAACTTCCTCTCCGAGGATGTGGTCCAGCAAAAACTCGCCTCTGTCGACATCGCCCGCAAGGCAGGCGCCTGGCTCTCCGGCCCCGGCGGCCCGGAACGCGTCGCCAAGGAGGGCGCCGCCGTCATCCGCGGAGCCTTTACGGTGCTCAATGACGACGACGTGCAGGCAGTCATCGAGGGAATGGTCCGCCGGCATCTGCTGACTCCGCCGTGGGGTCCTCCGGTGGGTCGGGTCGCACAGCGGATTTTCGACGACGGCCATCACCACGCCCTGGTGGATGTGCTTGTGGACCGGACCGTCGACTGGGTGCGGGACAACCAGGAGACGGTCAACCATCTGGTGACCGACCGTTCCCCCACCTGGGTGCCATCATTCGTTGACGGGCTGGTGGGAGACAAGGTCTACGTGGAGATCCTGAAGTTCACCCGCGCTGTGCAGGCGGACCCGCAGCACCAGGTCCGCCTGTCGATCGACAAGTACCTCAAGGACCTCGCCCAGGATTTGCAGCACGATCCGGTGATGATCGCCCGGGCCGAGGGCATCAAAGCCCAGGTTCTCGGTGATCCCGAGATCCGCGAACTGGCCTCCCGTACCTGGGGGACCATCAAGGCCGCACTGCTCTCCGCCGTCGACGATCCGCACAGCGAACTCACCGTCCGGTTCAAAGCCGCCGTGCACGACTTCGGCACCCGGCTGGTGGTCGACCCCGAGCTTGCCGGCAAGGTGAACAAGTGGATCGGGGACGCCGCCGGGTACCTCGTGAAAACGTACCGCTCAGACATCGCGGGCGTAATTACCGACACCGTGGCACGTTGGGACGCCGAGGAAACCTCGCAGAAGATCGAACTCCAGATCGGTAAGGACCTGCAGTTCATCCGGATCAACGGCACTGTGGTGGGAGCCCTCGCCGGGCTTGCGATTTTCGCGGTGGCACACCTGGCCTTCGGCTAGCAGCCCGACGCTCCGCGGCTGCGGGGAGCTGCTGGAGCGGGGGCGTGCGGCGGACCGTTCAGGCCGGGCTCAGGCGAAGCTCTCCAGTTCCACGCCGGCACCTTCGAGGGCTGCCCGGACTGAGGCGGCTGTAGCGGCGGAGCCGGGAGTATCGCCGTGCAGGCACAGGGAGTGGGCTTCGATCCGGAGCACTGTGCCGTCCACGGCCTCAACCTCGCCTTTGGTGGCGAGGCGCACGGCCCGTTCGGCAATCCGGTCGACATCGTCCAGCACTGCACCGTCCTGCGAGCGCGGCAGGAGGGTACCGTCGGGCAGGTAAGCGCGGTCTGCGAAGGCTTCGGCGAAGACCGGATGGCCGGCCTCCCGGGCGAGGCTAAGGAGGGCCGAGCCCGGGAAGCCCAGGATCGGAAGACCGGGGTCATAGGCCTGGATGGCAGCCACCACGGCGGACGCCTGCTCGGCGTCGCGCACCGTCCGGTCGTACAGCGCGCCGTGCAGCTTGACGTACTCCACGGAGGCGCCGACGGCATGGGCCACCCCGTCCAGGGCGCCGAGCTGGTACAGCACGGCGCCGAAAAGATCATCGAAGGTAATGTCCATGGACCGGAGGCCGAACCCGGCGAGATCCGGATAGCCCAAGTGCGCCCCGACGCGGACATCGAGCTCATAGGCTGCCCGGCAGGTGTCCAGCATGGTCACGGGGTCCCCGGCGTGCAGGCCGCAGGCCACGCTGGCGCTCGTAACGAGCGGGATCATCGCTGCGTCGTCACCCATGGTCCAGGTCCCGAAGGACTCCCCCAAGTCAGCGTTTAGGTCCACGACGTGCCCCTTCCGTGCCGTGTCCGCCCTTGACGTCCTGGCCCTGGACAGCCGGCGGGCCGTCAAAGTCGTTGGTGCCGCCCAGCTCGCCAGGAATGACGAGCGGCATCGGGCCGAATGCTTCCTTGGCGTTCGCGACGACGGCCCGGCCCATCATCCGGTTGCCCACGCCGCCCACCACAGCGCCGATGCCAAACGGCAGTGCCCGTCCCAACAGGGCGGTGCCCTGCTTCTTCAACAGGGTCCGCAGGAACATCGTCTGGATCCGTTCCCGCACCGAGCCAAAGCCGGCAAGAGGGGCCCGGCGGGCGAAGAGGGAGCCCCAGGCCTGTGTGGGGCCCTTCCCCTGCCCGGCCGCCTGTCCGCTCACTGAGCTCAGCAGTGCGGTGCCTTCCTCGCCCAGCATGATCGCCATGACCAGGGTGCTGGCTCGTTCCGGGTCTTCCAGCCGTACCCCGTGAAGTTCGGCGAGGGAGGTGGAATACAGCGCAGTGGCCTCAAGGAATCCAACGGTCGCGGCGGCCGAGAGCCCCAGGGCTGCTGCGGTTCCAACACCGGGAATCACGGCTGCTCCGCCGACGAGCGCGCCGCCGCCTGTGACGGCCACGAGGTAATCGCGTTCCAGCGTCGCGGCGAGCTGCGCCGCCGTGGCGTGGGGGTGCTTCCGCTGGAGCCGGCGGAGATTCGCCAGAACCAGCGGGCGCTGAACTTCAACGGCCCGCAGGAGCACGTTATGCACGCCCTGCTTGGGCTTGCCCTGGGCATCGAACATCGCGTTATGTGCTGACTGCTGGGCAATCTTCATTGCCGGGTTGCTGCGCTTGGCCATCATCGCCTCTCCGTGAACCGTAAGTGTGCTGAGGTTCTTCCTTTGCTTAACATTAGCCGGAGCCGGCGCACAGCGAGGGCGGGCGGGCATTGTGCCCACCCGCCCTCAGCCTGCCCGCAGGCTCCTGCCGCGTTTAGCGCGGGGTCCGGATGAGCTTCTTGTTAACGAACTCGTTCATGCCGAATCGTGCCAGTTCCCGCCCGACGCCGGAGCGCTTGACGCCGCCGAACGGCAGGTCCGCCTGGGTTTCGGCGACGGAGTTGATGAAGACCATTCCGGTGTCCAGCCGGTCCGCTACTTCCTTGGCCTTGTCCGTGTCGGCGCTGAAGACTGCGCCGCCCAGACCGTACGGGGAACCGTTGGCCAGCTCGATGGCTTCCTCTACGCTTGCGACCTTGTAGATGACCGCTGCCGGGCCGAAGAGTTCTTCGGCGAACGCGCGCATTCCCGGGGTGACATCGGTCAGCACGGTGGGTTCAACGTAAGCGCCGGGGCCGTCAACGTGGTGACCGCCGGTGCGCAGGGTGGCGCCCTTGTCCACAGCGTCCTGGATTTGTTCGATCAGCCCGTCGGCGGCGCTCTGCGAAGAGAGCGGCCCGAAGCGCGTGTCGGCGAGCAGCGGGTCTCCCGGCTTGATCACGGACATTTTCGCGGTGAATTTCTCCACGAAGTCCTCGTAGAGGTCCTCAAGGATAATGAAGCGCTTCGATGCGGTGCACGCCTGGCCGGCGTTCCCCATCCGCCCGCTGACCGCGGCCTTGACGGTGGCGTCCAGATCATCGGAGTCAAGGACGATGAACGGATCACTGCCGCCCAACTCCAGCACATACTTCTTCAGGTTCCGGCCGGCCACCTCGGCGACAGCCGATCCGGCCCGCTCGCTGCCGGTCAGGGAAACGCCCTGGACGCGGTCATCCGCGATGACTTCAGCCACCTGGTCGTTGCTCAGGAACATGTTGATGTAGGCGCCCTCGGGGAGTCCTGCGTCCTTGAAGATCTGCTCGATGGCGAGGGCCGACTGGGGGCAGCTGCCGGCGTGCTTGAGCAGGATGGTGTTGCCGAGGATCAGGTTGGGCGCGGCGAACCGGGCCACCTGGTAATAGGGGTAGTTCCACGGCATGATGCCCAGCAGCGGTCCCACCGGGGCGGAGCGGACGATTGCTTCGCCGCCGCCCTTGACGTCCAGCACCTCGTCCGCAAGGAAGGACGGACCCTCTTCGGCGTAGTAGGAATAAATGTCGGCGACCAGCCCCACCTCGCCCCGTGACTGGGCGAGCGGCTTGCCCATCTCCGTGGCGATCAGCCGCGCCAGTTCGTCCTGACGCTCCCGGTAGAGCTCAGCCACACGCGCAATCACCTTGGCGCGGGCCTTCACGGGGGCCGCCTGCCAGTCCGCGAACGCAGCCTTCGAGGCTGCGAGCGCTTGCTCCACCTCACCCGCGGTAGCGAGCGGGAATTCTTTCAATGTCTCTCCGGTCGCGGGGTTTACTGTCTTGTAGGCAGTCATCTATCCACCATCTCCGATTCTGATTGGTCCAGCCTTAGTGGGCCCCTGCCCGCCCCCGCTTCAACAGCATGGCGCTGCAACTGCGTGGGAGCCGATCGGTGCCCATTTCGTAGAAACGGGCACTCCCGGTGGGGTTGCCCGTCCACCATGCGTAACCCCGGCGCGGCGACGCCTATTCCATCGGATCATCCGGGTCCGAAAACTGCCGGCCCTTGCCTGGCCGGACCTTTAGACTGGAGCCATGCGCTCACTGAGGGCCCTGCGCCCGTTCGCACACCGGGAATACCGCGTGCTCATTGCAGCTCTGGCCATCTCCATTTTTGGCTCCGGAATGTGGGCCGTGGCGATGGTCTACGAGGTCATTCATCTGGGCGGGGGCCCGCTGGAGCTGTCCCTTGTTGCCGCGGCTGGCAGCGTGGGCCTCGTCGTCTTTGTTCTTGCGGGCGGGGTGGCGGCGGACCGGTTCCCGCAGCGGCTCCTCATCATCGCGGTGGAAGGAGCCAACCTGGCCGTCATCGCCGCCATCAGCGGGCTGGCCATGCTTGGCTGGCTGCAGCTCTGGCATCTGGCGCTCGGTGCGTTTGTGCTGGGAGTCGGGGCGGCGTTCTTTTTTCCGGCCTACTCCGCCATACTCCCCAGGATCCTTCCGCCGGAGGACCTGCTCGCGGCAAACGGCATGGAGGGCACTATGCGGCCCATCCTGCAGCAGGCCGCCGGTCCCGCCGTCGCCGGCGTCCTGGTTGCCGCCCTGTCCCCCGCGCACGCAGTGACCGGCGTGGCGGCGTGCCACCTGGTGGCATTTTCCATCCTTAACTTTCTCCGCCACCAGCCACGCCAGGCGTCAGGCCCAGAGACGGACGTGGCGGCAGAAGGAGGGCATGGCCTCGTTGACGGCGCTGCTCCCGGACCCGGCGGAACGGCTGCGACGTCCGTGCTGCACGATCTCCGCGAAGGGGTCAGCTACACACTTCGCACGCCCTGGCTGCTGTGGACGCTGCTGTGGGCCTGCATCTCCGTGCTGTTCCTGATCGGCCCCATTGAAGTGCTTTTGCCGTTCGTGATCCGCGATCAGCTCGGCGGCGACTCACGGATGTTCGGTTTCCTGCTCGCGATCATGGGCGTTGGCGGGGCTGCAGCCTCACTGGCCACAGCCTCCTTTCCCCTTCCGCGCCGCTACCTCAGCGTGATGATGGTCAGCTGGGGTGCCGGCAGCCTGCCACTCGCCGCCGTTGGCGTCATCGACAGCTTCTGGGTGCTGGCGGCCGCGCTCTTTATCTTCGGCGCCACCGGCGGCGTGGGCATGGTCATCTGGGGAACACTGCTGCAGCGCCGGGTACCGCCGCACCTGCTGGGCCGGGTCTCCAGCCTGGATTTCTTCGTGTCCCTTGCCCTGATGCCGGTCTCCATGGCCCTCGCAGGGCCCGCCGCCGAGGTCCTCCCGGTGGAGTTAATTTTCCTCGTCGCGGGGACGGTGTGCCCGGTCATGGCCGTGATTGCCCTGGCCGTCGCGCGGATGCCGGCCGATGAGGCCGCACATCCGCTGGTCGACGGCCTCGTGGATGCGGTGTGACCCCGGGCCGAAGCCTGCGGGCGGGGCACCCAGGTCCGAAGCAGCGCGGCTCAGACCGCCACGCGCACGATCGGGATGGACGCCGTCGGGAGTCCGCTCGGGAAGACCGTGGGCTCAGGCACCGCAACCGGAGCCAGCTGAACCCGCACCGGATCGCCGTCGACCGTGAGCAGCTCGCCGCGGACGTCGATGTCCAGCGGCCCGCCCTCGCGCACGGTCAGGCTGATGGCGCCCTGCTCCAGTTCAAGCTGCAGCAGCCTGCCTTGGATTTTCAGGTGGAAGGACAGCCCGTCCCACCCGGCCGGCAGCCGGGGGTCGAAGTACGGCACGGCGCCCTGGTCCCTTAGGCCTGCGAAGCCGCTGACCAGCGAGCTCCAGACCCCGCCGGTGGACGCGATATGCACACCGTCCACCGTGTTGCCGTGGGTGTCGTCCAGGTCGATGAACAATGCGTGGATGAAGTGCTCCAGCGCGGCCTCGGCATAGCCGACCTCGGCCGCCATGATGCCCTGCACGCACGCGGACAGGGTGGAATCTCCGGTGGTGATCGGGTCGTAAAAGTCGAACGCGCGCTGCTTTTCCTCGGCAGTGAAGTCCTGCCATTGCAGGAACATGGCAAGCACGCTGTCCGCCTGCTTGAGCACCTGGTGGCGGTAGATCACCAACGGGTGGAAGTGCAGCAGCAGCGGGTATTGGGACCGCGGCGTGCTCCAGTCCCACGGTTCCAGAGCCATGAAGTCGTTGTCCTGCGAGTGCACCTGGAGGTCATCGTCGTAGGGCACCAGCATGCGGGTGGCTGCTTGCTCCCACAGCTGGCGCTCGGCGTCGTCGATCCCCGGGTGGTGCAGGGCTGCTGCGGCGCGCAGGTTAAACCGGGCCATGACATTGGTGTAGAGGTTGTCATTGACGACGGCGGTGTACTCGTCCGGGCCGGTGACACCGTGGATGTGGAAGAGCCCGTCCTTGCCGAAAAAGCCCAGCGAGACCCACATCCTGGCGGTCTCGATCAGCAGTTCCGCACCGAGGGTTTCCTGGAAGGTGTGGTCGCCACTGGCCCAAATGTAGCGGTTGGTCGCGAAGGCGATCGCGGCGGCGATGTGGAACTGGGCCGTGCCGGCAGCGTAGTAGGCGCTGGCTTCGAGACCGTTGATGGTGCGCCACGGGAAAAGGGCGCCCTCCACGCTGAGCTCCTTGGCGCGGATCTTGGCCTCCGGCAGCATCGCGTGGCGGAACTCGAGGACCTGGCGGGCGTTGCCGGGGCTGGTGTACGTCAGGTATGGCATGAGATACACCTCCTGGTCCCAGAAGTAGTGGCCGTCATAGCCAGAGCCGGACACGCCCTTGGCCGGAATTCCGGCGATGTCCGCGCGCGCCGTGGCTTGGGCCAGCTGGAATAGGTTCCAGCGGACGGCCTGCTGAAGCTCAGTCTGACCAGCGATCACAATGTCGGCAGTGGCCCAGTAGGTGCGGTAATGCTCCGCGCTTTCGGCGAAAATCTCCGCGAGCGGCCTGAGGCCCGTTTCAGCATCATCCGCGAGGTCGTCGGAGGCTTGCCCGACGGCATAGCTGACGCTCTTCTCGAGCACGAATGGCTCGTCGGCGCCCACGGCCAGGACGTACCGGACGCTGCTGTCGTCCTCGTGCACCAGGGTGTCAAAGGGCTGCACCCCGGCGTTGGTCCAGTGGTCGACAGCCAGCCCGATGCGCTGCTTGGACTCGGCGGTCTCCCACGACAGACGCAGGGACCCGTCGCCGCCGTCGAGCCGTACGGGGAGCAACACCCGGCCGGCGTGCCGGCCGGCGCGCCGGGGGTCGTGGGCCGAGTGATCCTCGACCGGCTGGTCCTGGCGGTTGATAACCGAAGAGGTGACGTCTGCGGAGACGTCCCGGTCCGCGGCCAGTTCCAGCGAGATGCCAAGCGCCCCGCGGGACTGGTAGCCGACTGCACGTCGTTCCGTGGTGGTCACGGTGGCGCCGGAGCGGCACTGCCAGGCGATCGAACATTCGTACACGCCGGTGGCGAAGTCGACACTCCGCCGGTAGTCGAGCACGGTGGATTCTTCCAGGCTCAGCGTCTCGCCGTCGATGACCACAGTGAAATTGTTGGCGTCCGGGATGTACAGGATCCGCTGGCCGGTACGGGCGAAGCCGTAGGCGTTCTCAGCGTGCTTGATGTCCCAGGTCTCGTGGAAGCCGTTAATGAAGCTGCCCGGCAGCTCGGCGTCGGCGGCGGCCCAATGGGCGCCGCGGATGCCCAGGTGCCCGTTGCCCAAACTGAACAGGGTTTCCAGCGTGCCGGCATTGCCGGGAAGGTGGACGGTCTCAACCAACTGCCAAGGGTCGTTGGGGAACCGTGCGCGGTCCGAGGTGATGAGGGCCATTATTTTCCTTCAGGCGGATAAAGAAGCAGGTGAATCGTTCGGGGGCCGTGCGGGGAGAGGCTAGATGAGTTCTTCGAGGTCGTTGACCACAAGCGTGGCTCCGGCGGCGAGCAGCACTTCCCGGCCAGCCCCACGGTCCACACCAATCACCGAATGGAAGTTCCCTGCGCTGCCGGCCTGGACGCCGGACACAGCGTCCTCCACGACGACGCACTCGGCGCAGGGCAGTCCCAGCAGCCGGGCGGCGTATTCGTAGGTCGCCGGGCTCGGCTTTCCAGGCAACCCCTCATTGACGGCGACAACACCGTCAACCACCACGGGGAAGTAGTCCGAGAGTCCCGCGGCTTTCAGTACCGCCGGGGCGTTGCGCGAGGAGGAGACGACGGCGACCTTGAGCCCCCGGGTCAGGGCGGCCTCAAGAAATCGGACGGAGCCCTCGTAGGGCTTGACGCCGCCGGCTTCGACGATGTCATTGAAAACTTTGTTCTTGCGATTGCCCAGTCCGTGGACAGTGTCGTGCGCCGGATCGTCGTCCAGCGGGCCTTCGGGCAGAACGATGGTGCGCGAGGCCAGGAAGTCGCGGACGCCGTCGAAGCGCGGCTTGCCGTCAATATGGTCGAAGTAGTCACTTTCCCGGTACCCGGCGGCCTCGGGCGCGGTCTTGAGGAACCCGTCAAAAAGTTCCTGCCAGGCGCGCTCGTGCACAATCGCGGTGGGGGTCAGGACGCCGTCAAGGTCGAAGAGAATGGCGGAGGCCCCGGTCCAGCTCGAAGGGGTGCTGTTGGGTGACTCGGTCATGGAACGGTTGTCCTTTCAGACGGCGGGTCAAACTGGGGGCAGACGATTCTGGGGACGACGGGCGGCGGCGGTCAATGCCACGGTCCGGGGAACATTGGTGGGCCAGCCTGCCGGCCCACCGCCCGCTCACGCGGACGCCGGTCAACGCCGGCGGATCCCCAGGCGCTCTAGGAGCGGGAGCTCCGGAGGCTGGCCCGCATGCGAACCCACAAGCCCGGGGCGTAAGGACTGGCGGCCCAGGCGGGCGGCATTACTTGGAAGGCTGCGGTAGCCGGCGGGAAAAGTGCGAAGGGACAGGTCGGCAACGTTCTGCACGAACACGCGTGGCGGCTTGGCCTGCAACACGGGGCTCAGCCCTTTCTCCCCCTGAAGTCCTGGGCCCTAAACATGGCCCATACCGAGTGTAAGCGCTTACAAAATTGACCCGCAAGTGGATTTATTGAGAAAGGTCTTTTGACCCTGTTGTGCTGTGCTGAAAGGGGTCACGCAGCGGAGCTCTGCCAGGGTGTGAAACAGGCGTCCACGTGGTGACGGTTCCCCGGCGTCGGAATTCCCGGCGTCGCAGTTCAGCTGACGCAGTTCAGCTGACGGGATTCAGCTGACGGGATTTACCTGCGGGGTTAACCTGCGGGGTTTAGCTCGCGCGATTCGGCCGGCAGGTCTGGCCGGCAGCACTCAAGTGGCGGGGCGAAGCACGTAGTGCCGGAGGAAGGCGCTGACGTCAACCAGTTCGGCCGCCGAGATGGAGTGTCCCATGCCGGGGTACGTCCGCGCCGTCAGTTGGGTGTGCTGATGCAGCCATTCCCCGGTGTGCTCCGTGGCGGCGTCATTGATGACCAGGTCGTCCCGGTCCCGGCCCCAGAAGAAGGGCGGATGCGCGTCGGATGATTCGCTCATCGCCAGGAGCTCGTTGTCCAGGACGAAACCGGACAGGCCGACACCGGCACGGAACTGAGCCGGGCGCAGCCGCATCAGGGTGGTGGCCATAGCCATGCCCTGCGAGTAGCCGAGCAGGCTGACGCTGCTGTGCTGGCCCTTGACGGATTCGATCCAGCCAAGGACGGCGTTGGCCGAGGAAATGACGTCGGCGAAGTCGTGAGTCAGGAAGTAGTCGAGCACGAACCAGCCGTAGCCGTCGCCGATTTCTTTGGGGCCGCGCAGCGCGGCGCAGCTGAACCCGGCCGGCAGGCTCTCGAAAAGCTTCACCATCCGCGATTCATCCCGGCCGTACCCGTGCATCATGACCAGCAGCGGCGTTCCTGCGCGTTCGGATTCCGGTTTGGACCAGGCGACTGTCTCCATCGGATCAGCCTAGCTTCCGGTCATCACCAGCGCGGTGCTGTGCCCGCCGAATCCGAAGGCGTTGGCCAGGCCCGCTTTGGCCGCTCCGCCCACCACCGAGTCCCGGAGGAGGTTAAGGTCGATCCCGTCCCCGGGTTCATTGAGGTTGCCGGACCCCGGAAAGGACCCGGTCTTGAGGGCCTGGACCAGCACGACGGCGCCCAGCGCGCCGGCGCCGCCAAGGAGGTGCCCAGTGAGGGACTTCGTGGCGGTCACGGGGACCTGGTCGCCAAGCACGGCCCGGATGGCTTCGGCTTCAAGCCGGTCACCCACCGGCGTGGACGTCGCGTGGGCGTGGACCAGTCCGATGTCATCGGCTCCCAGACCGGCGGCGAAAATTGCCTTCTCCATCACCCTGCGCTGCATGGCCGGGTCAGCGGCGACGATGTCGACGGCGTCGGATGTCACCGCGTTTCCGGCCACGACGCCGAGGATCTCCGCTCCGCGGGCACGGGCGTGGTCTTCGCGTTCCAGGACCAGCACTGCCGCGCCCTCGGCCAGCACGAACCCGTCCCGGTCCCGGTCGAAGGGCCGGGAGGCGGACTGCGGGTCATCGTTGCGGGTGGACAAGGCGCGGATCTGCGCGAAACCGCTGATCATAAGCCCGTTAATGCAGGCATCGACGCCTCCGGCGATCACCACGTCCGCAGCCCCGGCCCGGATCATGTCGGCGGCTTGGGAGATCGCTTCCGCCCCGGAGGCGCAGGCGCTCACCGGCGTGCGCGCACCACCTTTGGCGCCGACGTCGATGGACACCCAGGCAGCGGGCGCGTTGGCCATGATCCGGGTGAGGGTGTGGGGGGACACCCTGCGCGGGCCACCCGCGTCCAGCGTCCGGGTCTGCTCCAGGATGGTGTCCAGGCCGCCGTAACCGGATCCGATCACCACGGCGAGGCGTTCCGGATCGGCGTCGGGACGGCCGGCCTGGGCCCATGCTTCGCGGGCCGCGATCAGGGCCAGGTGTCCGCACCGGTCCATCCGCTTGTATTCGGGGGTGGTGAGCAAGGATGCGACGTCGACTCTTACCCGGCCAGCCATGCGGACAGGAAGACTTGCGGCCCAGTCGTCGTCGAGCGCTGCGATCCCGGAGTGTCCGGCCAGCAGGGCCGACTGCGTTGCGGCCGCGGTTCCACCTACTGGGGTGACAGCGCCAAGTCCGGTGACAACCACTCTGGGGGAAACGTCAGGCATGGGTACCGGATTCTGTGAGGTTCTTAGCGGGACCGGCGGGTGGGGCGGTGCGGCACCGGCGGTCTGGGAACTGGAGGGGGAGCCTGAGGCGGAGCGTGTGAAAACAATCAGGGCGGCAGCGCGGATCGGACCGTCCGCCGCGACTCCCTATGCCCTGCACCCTTAAAGGGTACGTGCGATGCCTCGGGGCGGGATTTTTGTGAACCCGGGCCAGCAAAGTTCCGCTGCATTTTGGGACCGCCGCACGCCGGGGCCGCGCAGCCGCCGTCCGAATCCCCCGCGAAAATCGCCCTGACATGCGAAAACTGCCCGGAGCGGGGTCGCTTAGATCGTTGAACCACTCCGCATCGGCATGTAACCTAACGCTGGACAGCATGCTTAGCAATACCTATTCGTCCTTTCGGACATCAAGGAGCACGTCATGAGAATCGGTTCCTCCATTTTCCTCATCGCCCTCGGCGCCATCCTGGCGTGGGCCATCACCCCCGGACTGATCCCCAACGTGGACCAGACCATGATTGGCTACATCCTGATGGCGGTCGGTGTGATCGGACTGGTCGCCTCCCTGATCCTGGCGTCGCCCGGACGCAGCCGCACCCGTCGCGTCAGCGAAACCCGCTCCGTCGTGGACCCGAACACCGGCGAAACCATCACCCGGAACGAGAGCCGCGACGCCGGCATTTAGCCTCGCTGCGCCGGAGCGCAGCACGCTGGACCAGCCGGCTTAGGACGACCGCACCAAGAACCACGGCACCAAAAACCGCCACACCAAATACCACGGCACCACTAACCACGGCACCGCCGGGCCGGACCTGACAGGGTCCGGCCCGGCGTTTGTCGTTCCGGTGTCAATGCCCTGACCCGGAGCAGGTCCAACCTCCGGGTCCACGGATGGGCGGAGTGCCACCATGCCCATCCCCCGGCGCAAACAATGGGCATGTCCGCAGCGCGCAGGCCCAAACGCCCACCCCACGGGGACATGCCCAACCTCCGAGTCCACGGATGGGCGGAGTCCCACCATGCCCATCCCCCGGCGCAAACAATGGGCATGTCCGCAGCGCGCAGGCCCAAACGCCCACCACACGGGGACATGCCCAACCTCCGAGTCCACGGATGGGCGGAGTGCCACCATGCCCATCCCCCGGCGCAAACAATGGGCATGTCCGCGGGCCCGACGAGGGGCTTCTGTGTTCTTGTTGTTTTTCCATTGACAAAGCCACAGATTCAAAGATAAAGTCAATCAACTCCACTACCTGTGATGGCTATCACTGAAGCGGCGGAGGGCCCGCAGTACTGACGCAAGGGAGAGCCAGTGTTCGCCGAGGAACGCCAACAGCTGATCGTGGGGCTCATTGTCGCCGGCGGCCGCGCCACCGTCACGGACCTCGCGGATCGCTTCAGCATCACCACTGAGACTGTCCGCCGCGACCTTGCCGCCCTCGAAGCAGCCGGCAGCGTCCGCCGGGTGCATGGCGGCGCTGTGTCGCCGGACCGCTTCAGCACCAACGAGGAAAGCATCCTTGTCCGCACCGACCAGCGGCAGCCGGAGAAAATCCGGATCGCCGAAGCGGCCCTGACGCTTATTCCGCAGGACCGCACCGGCAGCATCCTGATCGACGCAGGCTCCACCACCGAGGCCCTCGCAGAATTGCTGGCCGGCCGGACCGCGGCAACCGCCGCCGTCTCCGCTCCCGGCGCGGAACTCGTGGTCATCACCCACTCGCTGCCCATCGCAGCCAAGCTGTCCGGTGAACCCGGCATCGCCCTGCACCTGCTCGGCGGGAAGGTCCGCGGAATCACGCAGGCCGCCGTCGGCCAGTCCACCGTGGAAGCTGCCCGCCGGATCCGCCCGGACATCGCCTTCATCGGCACCAACGGCATCCACGCAGCCTTCGGGCTGAGCACTCCCGATCCTGAAGAAGCCGCTGTCAAGGCCGCCTTCGTCCAATCAGCGCGCCGCATCGTGGTGTTGGCTGATGCCTCCAAGCTGGACACCGAAACACTGGTCCAGTTCGCCTCGTTGAAAGATCTGGACACCTTGATCACTGACACGAAACCCAGCCAGGACCTGGCCGACGCCCTCGCGGACGCCGGCGTGGAGGTGGTGGTCGCGTGATTGTCACCCTGACCGCCAACCCGAGCCTGGACCGCACCGTTGCCCTGCCCGGCGCCCTGGTCCGCGGCGAAGTGCAGCGGGCCGTCTCCGTCCGGCAGGAATCCGGCGGCAAGGGAGTCAACGTCTCCCGCGCCCTCGTCGCTTCAGGGCTGAAGACGGTCGCCGTACTTCCCGGAGCCGAGGCGGACCCGGTCCTCGCCGGTCTCCGCGACAGCGACGTCCCCTTCGCTGCCCTCCCCATCGGCGAGCCGCTGCGCAGCAATGTGGCGCTCACCGAACCCGGCGGCGTCACCACCAAGATCAACGAACCCGGCCCGGTGCTGAGCGCGGACCAGCAGGAAGCCCTGATCGGGCTCCTCCTGGACCGCGCCCGCGGAGCCAGCTGGGTCGTTCTGGCCGGATCGCTCCCACCCGGGGTTCCGGCCGATTTCTACGCCACCGTCACCCGGCGGCTGCGCACCATGGATCACGGCGCTAGGGCCCCCCTCATCGCCGTCGACTCCTCCGGCGAACCGCTCGCCGCCGCAATTTCCGGCGACGCACTGGGGAAACCGGATCTGATCAAACCCAACGCAGAGGAACTGGTGGAACTGGCTGCTGCAGCCGGATTCGCCACCCACAAATCTGCTGAGGAACTCGAAGCGGATCCGGAGGCAGCCGCGGTGGCCGCCTCCGCCGTCGTCCGGTCCGGTGTGGGCGCCGTGCTGGCCACCCTCGGTTCCAAGGGTGCGGTCCTTGTCACGGCCGACGGCGCGTGGCTGGCCACGCATCCGCCGGTCACTGCAGTGAGCACGGTAGGCGCCGGCGATTCCTCGCTGGCCGGCTACCTGCTCGCCTCCAGCCGGGGCGCCGCCCCGGCCGATTGTCTCCGTCAGGCTGTGGCCCATGGTGCCGCCGCCGCTTCGCTGCCGGGCTCCACAGTTCCGGCCGTTCACCAAACCACCCCTGATGCCGTAACCATCACGGCCTTGAAGAAGGATTGACAGTGACTCAGCTCATCACCACCGATCTGGTCGAGCTCGACCAGAACCTGGGCAGCTCGCCCGAGGACGTGATCCGGCACCTCGCAGGCAAAGTTGCCGCCAACGGACGCGCCACCGAGGTTGAAGGCCTCTTCACCGACGCCTTCGCCCGCGAACAGAAGACCGCCACCGGGGTCCCCGGCGGCATCGCCATCCCGCATTGCCGCTCGACGGCGGTCACCGAACCGACGCTCGCGATGGCACGGTTGTCCCGCCCGGTCGACTTTGGGGCCAAAGACGGTCCCGCGGACCTGATCTTCTTCATCGCAGCCCCCGAGGGCGCAGACCAGGAGCACCTGAAGCTGCTCTCCAAGCTGGCCCGCTCCTTGATCAGGAAGGACTTCACCGCTTCCCTGCGCGCCGCCGGTTCAGCGGCCGCGGTCGTCGAGCTCGTCGAAGGCGCCCTCGCGGACAAACCTGCACCCCATTCCACCGCTGTGCCGGCAGCAAAGGCCGCCGCGCCTGCGGGTGGAGCTCCCCGCGCCAAGCGCCTTGTCGCTGTGACCGCTTGCCCCACCGGCATCGCCCACACCTACATGGCGGCTGATTCGCTCGTGGCGGCAGCCAAGGAAGCCGGTATCGACCTGCAGGTGGAAACCCAGGGCTCCTCCGGGGCCAAGCCGCTGGACCCTGCTGTCATCGCGGCCGCCGACGCCGTCATCTTCGCCGTGGACGTTGACGTGCGCGGCAAGGAACGCTTTGCCGGCATGCCCGTGATCAACGCCCCGGTCAAGCGCGGCATCGACGAGCCCGGCAAGATGGTCCAGGAAGCACTCGCCGCAGCGGACAACCCGAACGCCCGCCGCGTTCCGCATTACGGTGCCGAGGAACAGGCCCAGAACGAGGCCGAGGAAAAAGGCGAGCACATCGGCACGAAGCTGAAGAAGGCTCTGCTCACGGGCGTCAGCTACATGATTCCCTTCGTGGCAGGCGGCGGTCTCCTGATCGCCCTCGGCTTCCTGCTGGGCGGTTACGACATCACCGGTTTCGCGGACAAGATCCTCGCGGAGAACACTATTGGCAATCTGCCGACCGAGTACCCGGAACTGGCGTGGGGCCCGTTAGGGGCCTACCTCGGGGCCGTGCTTTTCAAAATCGGCGCCCTCTCCCTCGGGTTCCTGGTTCCGGCGCTGGCGGGCTATATTGCCTACGCCCTCGCTGACCGGCCGGGTATCGCACCGGGCTTCGTTGCCGGCGCCGTTGCCGGGTTCATGGGCGCAGGCTTCCTCGGTGGCATCGTGGGCGGCCTACTGGCCGGCTACGTGGCCCATGCGATCGGCAAGCTCAGCGTTCCCCGCTGGCTGCGCGGCCTGATGCCTGTGGTGATCATCCCGCTTGTGGCCTCCCTCGTTGCCTCGGGCCTGATGTTCGTAATCCTGGGCGGGCCGATCGCTGCTATCACCGTTGGTCTCAACGACTGGCTGTCCAGCCTCACCGGAGCCAGCGCCATCGCCCTCGGCGTCATTCTGGGCCTGATGATGTGCTTCGACCTGGGCGGACCGGTCAACAAGGTTGCCTACGCCTTCGCGGTGGCCGGCCTCGGAGCGGCTTCCATTTCCAACCAGGCACCGTGGCAGATCATGGCCGCTGTGATGGCTGCCGGCATGGTCCCGCCGCTGGCTATGGCACTCGCCTCCACCGTGTTGAACAAGAAGCTCTTCAGCCTGGCGGAGCAGGAAAACGGCAAGGCCGCCTGGCTGCTGGGTGCCTCGTTCATCTCCGAAGGCGCCATCCCGTTCGCCGCGGCGGACCCGCTGCGCGTCATCCCGGCCAGCATGGTCGGCGGTGCCGTCACGGGAGCCATCTCCATGGCGGCCGGAGTCGGCTCGAAGGCCCCGCACGGCGGCATCTTCGTCTTCTTCGCGATCGACAACTTCCTGATGTTCGTCGTGGCCATCGCTGTCGGAACGGTCATCAGCGCCTTCTCCGTGATCGCGCTCAAGCGCTGGGCAGTCAAGAAGCAGGTTGATACGGTGGAAGCGGTTCCCGTAGCCGCCTGAACCGGCCAGGAAGACCTTCCCTAGCTGATTTTCCCCAAGCTAAACCCAAGGAGCAGAAATGACCGAACGTAACGCCACCATTGCCAGCCGTGTAGGGCTGCACGCCCGCCCGGCCGCGATCTTCGCCGAGGCTGCGGGCGAGTTCGATCTCGAAATCACCATCGCCCGCCTGGGTGAGCCGGTTGACGAGGCCATGGACGCCGCCAGCATCCTGTCCCTGATGAGCCTGGGAGCGTCCCACGGTGAGGTAGTGGTGCTGCGCGCTGAGGGCGACGGCGCCGACGCCGCTCTGGAGCGCCTGGTCCAGATCCTGGAAACGGACCACGACGCCGTCTAGCGCCACCGTCCGCTGGCTGGAACACGGCAGCCCGGCCGCGCCCGTTGAGGGTGCGGCCGGGCTGCTTCGTTAACGGCGGGCGGCAGCGGGCCCAAAGCCGGCGCTCAGCACGCTTGGTAGGCGCTTGTCAGGCCGCGCCACCGGGGATAGTTTGGAACGGCTCCAGTCGGGTAAACAGGCCGGGATGGAAAAGTCCCGCGACAACCAGGTGCCGAGGTAGGTCATGCCAACGAAGAAGAATGCCGCGCACGGCGCCGAAAACCCCAGCGTCAAGGACCCGGAACTCTATGAAGAGCTGCTGGTGGGCGGGGCCTCGGAGCAGAAGGCAGCCCGCATCTCCAACGCCGCCGCCAAGGCGGGCCGCTCAGCGGTCGCCCGCAAGGGCGGCACGTCCGGCGACTATGACGACTGGACTGTTCCGCAGCTCAAGCAGCGGGCCAAGGAAATTGGCCTCAAGGGATACTCCGGCAAGAGGAAGAACGAACTCATCGCCGCGCTCAGGAACCCCTGATCCGGGTGGCGAGGGCCGGGACAGCGGAGAACTCAGGCCTCCTTCCGCGCGGTCTGCGCGGTTTTCGTGCCGGCGGGTTTCCGTGGGGTCTTCGCCGCGGCCGCGGTCTTGGGAGCGGTCCGGGACGCGGTCTTGGCCGCCGTCGACTTGGCTGCGGTCTTGGCGGGAGTCTTGGCAGCGGACGCTTTCGCCGCGGGCTTGGTGGCGGGCGTATCTGTGTCCCCGGCGGACGCAGTACCTCCCCCGCGTTTCTTCTCCAGGCTCCGCTTGAGGGCTTCCATCAGGTCAATTACTTCGCCGTCGCCGGCCTCTGCAGCCGGGGCGCCGAACGTTTCCTCGGTGTCCAGCGATTCACCCTTCTCCAGCTTCGCCTCAATGAGCTGGCGGAGCTGGAGCTGGTAGTCGTCCGTGAACTGCTCCGGTTCGAAGTCCGCCGCCATGGAATCAACCAGTGCGGCAGACATTTCCCGCTCCTGGGCGGAGATGCGGACACTCGTGTCGAGCGACGGGAAGCTGGCCTCGCGCACCTCATCTGCCCAGAGCAGCGCCTGCAGCACCAGCACGTCGCCGCGGATCCGGAGCGCTCCCAGCCGGGTTTTGTCACGGAGGGCAAACTGGACGATCGCCACCCGGTCCGTGTCCTCAAGGGCGCGGCGCAACAGGGTGTAGGCCTTGGGCGACTTGGAGTCCGGCTCCAGGTAGTAGCTCTTCTCGAACATCATCGGGTCCAGCTGGTCGGCCGGGACAAACTGCACAACGTCGATCTCATGGCTGTTCTCTGCCGGGATGGACTTGAGCTCCTCGCGGCTGAGCACCACGGTGCGGCCGTCGTCCTCGTAGGCCTTGTCGATGTCCTCGTAATCCACCACCTTGCTGCAGATCTCACAGCGGCGCTGGTAGCGGATCCGTCCGCCGTCGTCGTTGTGGACCTGATGCAGGCTGATGTCATGGTCTTCGGTGGCGCTGTAGACCTTGACTGGGACGTTGACCAGCCCGAACGCTATCGCGCCTTTCCAAATGGCTCTCATGGATCAAGTGAACCTCACCGCGCCGCGGAGGTGAAGCCCCTTGACTGAAAGGGCACGGGCCAGCAACAAAGAGCTTGTCCGCGTGGGCGGCCGCGAACTGGTGGTCACCAACCTGGACAAGGTTCTGTATCCGGAGACCGGCACCACCAAAGCCGACATCCTCGCGTACTACGCCGCGGTGGCGCCTGTGCTGATCCCCGCCGCCTCGAACCGGCCGGCCACCCGGAAGCGCTGGGTGCACGGGGTGGGGACGGCCGAGTCACCGGGTGAGATGTTCTTCCAGAAGAACCTGGACCATTCCACACCGGGGTGGGTTCCACGGGCCTCCATCACGCACAAGGAACGGACCATCCAGTACCCGCTGGTCAACGACCCCGCCACGCTTGCCTGGCTCGCGCAGATCGCGGCCCTCGAGATCCACGTGCCGCAGTGGCGCGTCGATTCCCATGGCAACCAACTGCCCCCGGACCGGCTGGTGCTGGACCTGGATCCCGGCGAGGGTGCCGGATTGGCGGAGTGCGTGGAGGTCGCGAAGCTCGCCCGCACCATCCTCAAGGACGTGGGACTGAATCCGGTGCCGGTAACCAGCGGCAGCAAGGGTATCCACCTGTACGCGGCCCTCGACGGCACACAGAGCTCCGAACAGATCTCCGAATTTGCCCACGAACTGGCACGCTCACTGGAAGCAGACCACCCGGAGCTGGCCGTCAGCGACATGAAGAAGACGCTGCGCACCGGCAAGGTCCTTGTGGACTGGAGCCAGAACAGCGCCGCCAAAACCACCATCGTCCCTTACTCCCTGCGGGGGCGGCCCAGGCCCACGGTGGCGGCGCCCCGGACCTGGCGGGAAATCAGCTCACCGTCCCTGCACCAGCTGGACTATCGGGAAGTTCTGGAACGGGTGGCAACGGGCAAGGATCCCTTCGCTGCCATCTCCGGCGGGATACGGCCCGCACCGCAACCCGACGGCCGGCCGGCCGGCAACGGGGCGCCAGCCGGCGGCGCCACCGATCCGCGGCTGGAAAAGTACCGCGCCAAACGGAATGCCGGCTCCACCCCTGAGCCCTTCACGGCCGAACAGCACCTCGCGGAATCAGCGGGAACGGCCGACGGTGGCATTGTGCGGGAAAGGTTCGTCATCCAGGAACATCACGCCAGCCGGCTGCACTACGACTTCCGCCTCGAGCGCGATGGCGTGCTGGTGTCCTGGGCGCTGCCCAAAGGCGTCCCCACTTCGAAATCGGCAAACCACCTGGCGGTCCAGACCGAGGACCACCCGATGGACTATGCGGACTTCGAAGGCACGATTCCCAAGGGCCAGTACGGTGCCGGAACTGTCAGCATCTGGGATTCCGGCTCGTATGAGTGTGAGAAGTGGATTGCCGGCAAGGAAGTCATCGCCACCCTCACCGGCCAGGACGACGGCGGCCTGGGCGGCAGCCGCAGGTACGCCTTGATCCACACTGGCAGAGGCGACGACCAGTGGCTCATCCACCTAATGGACCCGCTGGGCGCACAGACGGCCCGGGCAACCGTACCGGAGGGAAGTCCGCCGGGGACAGACGCGCAGGAGGGAAGTCCGCCGGGGACAGACGCGCAGGAGGAGAAAGAAACGCACAGGGATGAACCTGCTTCCCCGAGGGCTGATCAGACCGTGCCACGGGCTCCAGTGAAGGGGGACTTCACGCCGATGCTGGCCACGGCAGGAACCGTGGCGGACCTGCCGGACAAGGAGTGGCAGTTTGAACTCAAGTGGGACGGCATACGCGCCCTGATCGTGGCGGACGCAACCACCATCCACCTGGTCAGCCGTAACGGCATCGACATGTCCGCGTCTTATCCGGAATTGACGAACCGCTCCGGCTGGCCTGACCGGGACTTCATCGCCGACGGCGAGATCATCGCCGTCGGCCCGTCCGGGCGCCCGGACTTCGGGCTGCTGCAGGGCCGAATGAAGCTCACCAAGGCCTCCGACGTCGCCAACGCACGGGCGTCGACGCCGGTGCGGCTGATGCTCTTTGACCTTCTGTCCGAGAACGGCACGGACCTTCGCCGCCTTCCACTCCGCGAGCGGCGTGCCCGGCTGGAGGCGTTTTCCACCTCCGCCGAGGTGCCAGTGGAGCTTTCCGCACTGATCGACGGCGACATCCGCCACATTCTGGAAAGCGCCCAGGAGCTGGGGCTGGAGGGCGTGATGGCCAAACGCACCGACGGCCGCTACGTCGGACAGCGCAGCAGGTCCTGGCTGAAACTCAAGTTCGAACGCACCCAGGAGGTGGTGGTCGGCGGCTGGCGTCCGGGCAAAGGCGAACGCACCCAGTCCGTAGGCTCACTTTTGCTGGGGATTCCGGACGGTGCCAGCCTTCGTTACGTTGGGCGCGTCGGCAGCGGATTCAGCACCCGGGAACTGAAGGAATTACGCCAGCAACTTGACGGCCTACCGCGGAAGACCTCGCCATTTGCGGAAGTGCCCGCCGCCGACGCCTCGGACGCGAACTGGGTGAGCCCCACCTTGGTCGGCGAGGTCAGCTACGGCGAACGGACCGGCAGCGGCAAGCTCCGGCACCCGGTCTGGCGCGGTTGGAGGCTGGACAAACGACCCGAGGACGTTGTGCTGGAACAGGACTGAAAGCGCCGCTACGAGGAGTGCGGGGTATCCGGCGGGGTAATCCGGTGAACGGCGTTGGCCCCAGCCTCCTGACCCAGCCGGCCGTGCCGGACATCATGTTCCTTCGGATGGCGGTGCTTCCCGTTACCGTCGGGCCACTGTTTTCCGTCCGCTGCACTGGGCGGGGCCGGGCGTGAAGTTTCCGGCCCCGGCGCCTCATCCATGGATTCCGACAAGTGACTGGCAATCTCAGGGTCGATCCGGTCGCCGGGCTGATGCTCCGCCATTGCTCTTCCTTCCGCTGTAGTGATACGCCGTCGTAACAAGCTGTGAAATGAAGTGTTACCAATCCTAGGTCGGTTGGCGGGCGGTGTCTGTAGCGCTACCAGCGGACCTTTTTCTCGGCCGGGCCCTGCTTGCCGCTGACATGCGTGGGCTTGTGGCTGTGGCCGACACTTTGTGAGGCCGTGCCGCCACGCGACTTACTCGCGAGCATCTCTTTCTGGGCGTCCGTAAGGCGCGATTTAATCCCCTTCGCCTGCTCCGAGCCGGCCTGGGACTGTCCGTCTGCCCCGGCCCCGTTGTTGCTGATCTTCTTGGTTTCCTTGTCAGTCATGGACTGCTCTCCTCGGGTGGCTCGTGATTGGCTCTGCGCTCACATCAACCCTAAGTGCTTTCCGGATCCGTTGGGTACCCCGTTTTCGTTGGTTCTGCGCTGCCGCGCCGCGCCACCGGGCGGCCGGCCAGCAGCTGCATATGCGGCTGAATTAGGGCCGGAAACCGGCTCCAGGCTGCCCCACCGGGAAAAATTTTGGACCTGCGGCGGGGCCGACCGGTGATTTCCAGCAACGGCGCGGCCAGATCGCGGAAAAAAAGACCCCTCTCCGGGCGCCTAATGGGGTCGAAACGCAGGATCATACGGCACCAAACTCGGAAACACCATAGAAATCGCGTAAAATTGACAGCCTGCCCGGAGCGGGGCAGCTACACGTTGCAAGCAAATGACCTCCCAAGGAGCGGCCCAAATGCCCAATGACCGAAGCACGACCGACTCTTCAGCAGGCGTTGTGAACGCCAGCCGAACCAAGCACGCTGCGCCCGGTGTGAAAATTCCAAAGCTGCGCCCGAGGCGTCGTCTCAAGGAATCCGATGTCAACGTCGTCAATAAGCCCATGCTCAAGAAAGCACTCGGCGGCACCATCGTGGGCAACACTATGGAGTGGTACGACGTCGGCGTGTTCGGCTACCTGATCACCACCATGGGACCGGTGTTCCTGCCGGAAGCGGACAAGTCCGTCCAGACCCTCTTCCTCCTGGGCACTTTCGCGGCCACCTTCATCGCCCGCCCGCTCGGCGGCGTCGTATTTGGCTGGCTGGGCGACAAGATCGGCCGACAGAAGGTGCTCGCCGCGACCCTCATGATCATGGCGGCCAGCACTTTTGCAGTCGGACTCCTGCCGGGCTACGCGCAGATCGGCATCTGGGCTGCGGTCCTGCTGGTTTTGTTTAAGGTCATTCAGGGCTTCTCCACCGGAGGCGAGTACGCCGGTGCCACCACCTTTGTGAGCGAGTACGCCCCTGACAAACGCCGCGGATTCTTCGCCAGCTTCCTGGACATGGGCAGCTACCTTGGCTTTGCGGCCGGCGCTGCCCTCGTTTCGGTGCTGCAGCTGACCCTCGGCCAGGACACCATGGAGCAGTGGGGCTGGAGAATTCCGTTCCTGCTGGCCGGTCCGTTGGGTCTGATCGCGGTGTACTTCCGGAGCAAGATCGAGGAATCCCCGCAATTCCAGGCCACCATGGACGCCCAGGCGGACCTCGCCAAGGACGCAACCGCCGCCGACGCCAATGCTTCCAAGGGCCCGGTTGGCATCGTGAAGGCCTACTGGCGTTCCCTCATCGTCGCCATGGTCCTGGTGGCCGCAGCCAACACTGCAGGCTACGCCCTGACGTCGTACATGCCGACGTATCTCACGGAGTCCAAGGGCTACGACGAAGTACACGGCACGCTGCTGACCATCCCTGTGCTGGTCATCATGAGCCTCTGCATTCCGCTGACCGGCAAGCTTTCGGACCGGATCGGCCGCCGCCCCGTGCTGTGGATCGGCGCCCTGAGCACTGTCGTCCTGGCCGCCCCGGCGTTCATGCTGATCGGCGTCGGCGAGATCTGGTCCACCCTGTTGGGTCTTGGCCTGATCGCCTTCCCGGTAACGTTCTACGTGGCCAACCTGGCGTCCGCCTTGCCGGCGCAGTTCCCGACGGCCAGCCGTTACGGTGCCATGGGCATCGCGTACAACTTCTCCGTCGCGATCTTCGGCGGCACCACCCCCTTCATCGTCGCCGCGCTGATCGGCGCTACCGGCGATGACATGATGCCGGCCTATTACCTGATGGTGACCTCGGCCATTGGCGCCGTGGCGATCTACTTCCTCAAGGAATCGGCCCAGCGCCCCCTGCCGGGTTCCATGCCGAGCGTTGACACCCAGGCCGAGGCAAAGGAACTCGTCGCCAGCCAGGACGAGAACCCGCTGATCGACTTGGTGGAAATGGACATGCCGTTCACCGCAGCCGGCTCTGATTCGGTTGTTGATCCCTCCGCACCCCGGAACGCTGACAAGGTGACGGCTGACGCCTAGGCTTGCGGCTCTGGCAGCCCGGCAGGGGTCATTCTGACTCTGGCCGGCCAACCCGGATTCTGTAGCAAAAGTCCCGCCCATGGAGGCCTGCCTTGTGTGTATTCCCGTTGGGGAAACACACAAGGCGGGCCTCAGGCGTGTCCGACGCAGTCCGGGCAGGAATCGGCCCTGCCGCCTGTTCGTCACAAGCCTGAACTAGGAGGCACCGTGCAGTCCCTCGGCGCTCACCTGCGCACCCTCCACACTCTGGCGCCTGCCAACAAAGACCATGTCTCGGCAGTCCGCGTTGCCGTGAGCGTTGCTGTGCCGTCCTTGATTCTTCTTGCCGCGGGCCGCGCAGACCTGATGATCTACGCGGTGTTCGGCGCCCTGACCGGCATGTATGGCCGGACCGAGGCTCACCAACTGCGCCTCCAGCACCAAGGCCAGGCCGCCGCGCTGTTGGTTGGCGGGCTGGCCGTGGGCGTCTTTCTTTCAGTGAACCACCTCCACTCCTGGGTGCTTGTGCTGACCGAGACGGTGTTGGCGGCGGCGGGCTCGCTCTTCGCGGACAAGGTCGCGCTGAAGCCCAACGGCCCGTTCTTTGGACTCCTCGCCCTCGGCGCCTGCGCCTCCGTCCCCACACCGGTGCCGTGGCACATGGCCGTTCTGGTCGGCGCGGGTTCTGCCGCCTTTTCCATTGCGGTCGGGTTCGGCGGCTGGGTCCGGGGCCGGGCATGGGCACGCGGTGCGGCACGAAAGACCCCGGCGATGCGCGGTGTAAGGCGGCGGGCGGCCTGGATCCACGCGGCCCGGTATTTTACCGCCGTCGGGGCGGCCGGCTCCCTCGGCGTCTTGAGCGGAACCGGCCACCCGCACTGGGCCATGGCCGCCGCCGCGGTCCCCCTGGCAGGAGCGGACATGCCCAGCAGCATGTACCGGGGCCTGCACCGGATTGTGGGCACCCTCATGGGCCTGGTGGTGGTTGCCGTGTTGCTGTTCCCCTGGGCCTTCTCGCCGCTGCGGGTGTTTCCCGGCCACGAGGCCGCAGTGCTGGCGGTGCTGGTGATTGTCCTGCAGTTCACCACGGAACTGTTTATGACCAGGCACTACGGGTTGGCCATGGTGTCCTTCACACCTGTGATCCTGCTGATCACACAGCTGGCCGCGCCGTCAGACCCCCAAGTGCTGGTGACCGAGCGCGCCGTCGAAACCCTGCAGGGGGCCCTGACGGGGATTCTCGTCGTCCTTCTGATCCGCCGGCGCCGGCCTGCTGCCACCGGATCCTGACCCGTTATTTGGCCCGGCGCGGGGGACCCGCAACGAACCTGTCCGGCAGTACGCGTGCGGCTGCGGTCAGCACCTTGTAGCGCTTCGCCGGAATTGACACGGCCTTGCCCCTGGCGTTGTCGGCGAGGCCCTCACGCACCACGCGCTCGGCCTGGAGCCACATCCAGCGCGGGGTTACCGTCTTGTCCATGCCCATCCGGTCGTGGAATTCCGTATGAGTGAAGCCGGGGCAGACCGCCGTCACGCGTACGCCCCGTTTGGCGTAGGCGAGGTTGGCCCAGCGGCAGAAGCTGACAAGCCACGACTTCGCCGCCGAGTAGCTGCCGCGGGGTACGAACGCTGCCACGCTGGCGACGTTGATGATCCTGCCCGAGCGCCGGTCGAGCATCCCCTGCAAAGCGGCGTGCGTCAGCCGCATGGCGGTTTCTACATGTAGTTTGAGATGCTTGGTCTCCTCCGCGATGCCGTTCTCCTCAAAGGAGCGCAGCAGACCGATGCCGGCGTTGTTGACCAGGATCTCCACCGGCCGCGCCGGGTCTGAGAGCCGGGCAACCACGGAAGCCACACCGGCGTTGTTGACCAGGATCTCCACCGGCCGCGCCGGGTCTGAGAGCCGGGCAACCACGGAAGCCACACCGGCGTCGTCCGCGAGGTCGGCGGAAAGAACCTCGGCGCGGACGCCGTACTTTTTCTCCAGCTCCTCAGCCTTGGCCTGCAGCCGGGACGCGTCGCGGGCTACCAGGAGCACGTTGTGCCCTTGCGCAGCGAGCTGGCGGGCGAATTCGGCGCCGATCCCGGCAGTGGCACCGGTGATCAAGGCAGTGGTCTCAGCCGGCGTCGTGGCCTGTGCAGTCATGAGCACAGCTTAACCCGCACGGCAGCCGATCTTAGGCCAGCGCCTGCCCCGCGGCGAATTCTCCGTCCGTCGGTCCGGCGGCAGCGCCCCGGTGTCGTTTCTGCAGCTCCTCGGTTGCCAGCTCATACCAGGTGTGCGCGCCGAAGGACGGGTTGCTGGTGTCGAGGTGCTGGTACAGGGCGTCGGCCAACTGGTCCAGTGCGGCGTCGGACAGCGCACGTACGGTCGCGCCGGGGTCGAGGGTGCCTTCGAAATAGTCGGAGAGTTCCAGTCCATTGATGCTGGCGGGCTCGGCCTGGACCGCGTTGCAGTCCTCGCCCAGCCCGGGTTCGAGCAACACCCCGGTGGCTTCGACCGCCGCGCCGGCGGATACCTCCGCCCGGGACTCCGCGGCAATGTCGAGCGGAAATGCCGCAAGTTGTTCCTCGAGGCCTGCGAGGACTTCGCCGTCTGAGCCCACGTGCAACAAACAGATCGGCAATTCTGCCGGCTCCGTCAACGTGACGCGGAACGGCTCCGCACCGGCTGCGGCGTCCGGGGAGTCAGCGGTTCCGCTGGCCGCGGCGATGGAGCGCAGCTGCAGGAGGATTTCCGGGTCCAGGTGGGCCGAGCCGTGCAGGTCGATGACGACGTCCGCGCCTGCGCCCAGATGCCCCGCCCGTCGCATGATGTGCAGCAGTGAGGCGAAGCCGGGTTGAGTCAGGCAGCCAGTGACTTCCAGAGTCACATTTCCGGGGTTGGCATCCACGCGGACAAGCACTCGCAGTTTATGGTTCACGGGGTTCTCCAAAGGGACACGTCCAAGAGCCAACTGCATAACTCTGCTGCAACTTTACGAGGTTGTTGCCTCTGTCACAAGCGGCAGTGACGCAGTCAGGGCAGCCGCCGGCGGGGTTTCAGGCTCCGGCCGGAGGCTGCTCCGGCCAGTCGATGTACTGGGTGTAGGAGTCGTGCTTGCGCAGGTACCGGTACATGAACGGACAGTTCGGGATGATTCGTTTACCGGCTGCTACGACGTCGTCCAATGCGAAGTGGGCCAGCACCTTGCCAAGTCCCTTGCCTTGGAACTGCTCCGCCGTATCTGTGTGGATGAAGTCCACGTGGCCTGGTTCATCGAGAAAGCGGATCTGGACGGCCAGCTTGCCGCCGACGTGGAGCTCATAGCGGTGCAGCTCATCGTTGCGCGTAGTGGCCACGTCCGGGCTGAACATGTCTTCCGTGACTGCCGAGTTCTCCGTCATGGTTCGAGATTGGCACTTAAAGGCGGGTGTGGCAATGGCGGGCACGCGACGCCGGGGCCGGTCCCGGCCACGAGCCGGGCCGGGATCCGCCCCAGCAGCAGGACGGCGAGCGCGAAGCACGCCGCTCCCCCGCCGAGCAGTCCCAGGGTTAGCCCGTTAAGGGCTGCGTCCACCACCGGAACGTAGATCACGACGGCGGCCGTCACCACAGCGGCCACCGGGCGCGACGAAGCAGCCGCGGGCGCCGTCGGACGTTCCTCCAGCCGGCCGAAAAGCACTAGCACGGGCAGCAGCAGCCCTATCAAGGCCAGCAAGACGAGCGGGCGGCCCCACCACCAGGCCGCGGTTCCGCCTGCTGGCTGAGGAAAGTCAGTCAGCAGCAAAAGCCCGGATATCCCCGCGATCAGGGGCAGATGCCACAGGTAGACGGTCATGGACCGCCTGCCGGCCACCCCGAGGAGGCGCCGTACCCAGCCGAGCGGCACCAGCCGGGCGAGCGCGGGACGGAACAGCTGCAGTGCCGCGGCCTGCGAGAACCCGAGGAGCAACAGAGTCAGGTTGGGTGGGTTGAGGTTCACCAGCATGTTCCCGGAGTAGAGTCCCAGGGCCACGACTAGCCCTAACACCAGATTGCTGCCGAGGATGATGACTGCGAGCGCGGGTCTGCCGGGCGCCCAGGGCCCGCCGTCAGCGAGCAGGAAGCCGAGCTGCTGCACGGCGCACCACAGGAAGACCATGTTCAGGTACGCCGCTGCCGGCTGCATGCCCCGCAGGCAGTCCACTGCCACTACCAGCGACGTGAGACCCGCCAAGGTCAGCCAGGGTGCCCGTTCATGAAGGCGCGCCAGCAGTGGGAGGTTCAGCTGCGCGGCCAGGTACGCAGCCAGGAACCACAACGGCATGCCGGCGCCGCAGGCCAGCAGCTGGATGACTTGCGGGTCCACTCCGGCGAGCCGCGCAGCCCAAAGCCCGGTGAACATAATCGCCAGCAGCACGGCGGCCGGACGGATCAGCCGCAACATCCGCGCCTGCAGAAAGTCGGACGCGCTGCCGCCCCGGGCGCGGAGACGGCGCCAGGACTGCAGGCCGGTGACGCCCCCAGCGACGAAGAAGAGCGGCATGACCTGCAGGACCCAGACCACGGGCTCGAACCAGCGCTCGTTTCCCAGGGTGTTCTCGGAGGTCACAGTGCCGTCGGGGTGCAGGACCGGGCTGACCATCATGGTGTGCCCCACCACCACCAGCGCAAGGCAAAAGAGCCTGGCCAGATCGATCACCAGGTCGTGTTCCGGCTGCGGCGCGGACCGGTGCGCCGGAAGCTGCCGTAAATCCATTCAGCCCCCTCAGGGCCCCTTGGGACACCCCCGGCTAAGACTGCTGTCGGGTGCTATCGGGTGTCAGGCCGGGTGTTGCCTTCATTCTCGGCCTCGACACGTCCGGCGGCCAGTGCCCTTCGTCTCAGGCGGTCAGCGGCGCCAGCGCCCTGAACACGAGGACGAGCAGCGGCCGTCGCGCCGTGCGGTGCGGTGCGGACGGGCGGTGGCCGTGCAGCGCGGCCGCAAGCAGTACGACAATGCGAGGGGCCAGGACCATCGCGTGCTCCAGGGCCAAGGGCATGATCTGCCGGCCCGGCCGACGCCAGCGGCCGGACTCAGGCGAGCGAGAGGAAGAGCTTCTCAAGTTCTGCCCGGTCCAGGCTGGGGTCCTCCTGCTGCATGCACTGCTGAAGGCCCGTGGCGATGATGGAGAATCCGGCCTTGTCCAGGGCGCTGGAAACGGCTGCCAGCTGGGTGACGACGCTCTTGCAGTCGCGGCCCTCTTCAATCATCCGGGTCACGGCGGCAAGCTGCCCCTGGGCGCGGCGCAGGCGGTTGATGACGGGCTTCATGTCAGCGGGATCGAGTTCCATTTGTTCCTCCGGTGTTAACAAGGTCACCTCCATGATATACCCCCCGACGTATCCGTCAGCGACGCAGTTGATAGCCGACATATTTCTTAACGTCTGTTCATCGAGGTGCGGTTATGGCGTTGTTTCCGGGTATCACGGCCTGGGTGAGCTGATTCCAGAACACGGCTGCGCCGTCGGACCAATCCAAGTCCAGAACGTTTTTTTGCCTTCAGCGATTCGAGGGTCCGCCTGGCCGGATCCGGCCCGCGCGCCCGTTCCGGCCAATCCGCCGTTTCGGTCCCGGCTTATTGCTTCCTGCCGTCGCGGAGCTGTTGCTCGAGGACCAGCCCATCCACCGGTTTGCTGAACAGGAATCCCTGGGCGCGTTCGCAGCCCATGGCACGCAGCGCCTCCAGCTGTTCCGGTAATTCGACTCCTTCGGCGACCACGCGCAGTCCCATTCCTTGACCGAGCCCGACGATTCCAGCGACGAATCCGGAGGGTTCATCCGCCGCAAGCCTGGCGATGAAGGACCTGTCGATCTTGACTTCCGTGACGGGGAGCCGGTGCAGTTGGGCAAGGGAAGAATAGCCGGTGCCGAAATCATCGACCGAAATTCCAACCCCGGCCGACCGCAGTTCGCGCAAGTTTTCCTCGTTCACCGTTGATTCGGACATGGCCTGGGACTCGGTGATTTCCAAGGTAAGTGCGGCTGCCGGAAACCCGGTGGACGCCAAAGTGTCACGGACAAACGCCGGAAATCCCGTGCCGCCGAGCTGGACGGCTGACACGTTGACGGCAATCTCGATCGAATACCCCGCTGCCCGCCAATGGGCGCCGGCCCGGCACGACTGTTTGAGAACGTGGGCGCCGACTTCAGCGATCAGATTGCTGTCCTCAGCCAGGGGAATGAACTCGCCTGGGGACAAAAGTCCAAGTTCGGGGTGCTGCCATCGGACAAGAGCCTCAGCTGACACGATTTCGTGTGTCGCCACGTCAATTTGAGGCTGGAATTGCACGCGCAGTTCGCCGCGTTCGGCAGCGCCGCGCAAATCGGTTTCGAGGCGGAGATAATCCTTCCGCTGCACCCCCGGCGGCGTCTGGCCGCGGGCGCGCGCTTTGGACTGGTACATCTCGAAATCCGCTTTTTCCAAGAGGCGGCGGGCTGATTCAGACGGCGTATCGGTCACCTCGCCCGGGGCGGCGCCGCTGACACTCGTTCCGATGGCAACGTCGACGAAGACTTTTCGGCCCTCAACCTCGACGGCCTCGGTAAGACTGGTCCGGACCCTGGCGGCCACTTGGTCGGCTTCCAACGGATTCTGGAGGCTGGGCAGGAGGATGACGAACTCGTCACTGCTGTAGCGGGCGACCGTGTCGCTGTCGCGCACGGCCGTTCGCAGTTGGGCCGCGACGTGCCGGAGGACAGTGTCACCGGCGGCGTGTCCGAGGCTGTCGTTGATTCGCTTCAAACGGTTGACGTCGCAAAAGAGGACCCCCACCCGGTGTCCATGCGGACCACCCCGGGCCAGTGCCGTTTCCAGGCGGTCCTCCAGCAGCGCCCGGTTGGGGAGTCCCGTCAACGGGTCATGGAGGCCTTGCCGTCTCGCATCCTCCAGTAGCCCGATCTTCTCCAGGGACACCGCGGCAAGAGCTGCCAGCCCGCTCAGACGATCAGTCAGGGCACCTTCCAGGCTCACCGGCGCCGGCCTGTCAGCCCAGTGGGCCAGAACGATCCCGACGAGCTGATCCCCTGCCATGATCGGAACAGCCGCGAGGGCCGAGACGGCGAAGTCGGCCAGCATATTCCGGGCCCAGGCAGAACTGTTCCCGTCGACCAGCAACGGAATGCCACCCGCGAGCAACTCGGCAAGCTCAGGGCTGTCCTGGGCTGTGGTCTGGTACTGGGCGAGTTGGTCCGCCAGATCGCCTTCCCAGCCGCTCATTCCAGCGATCCGGAGGTGACCATCTTCGCCGTCCCAGAGGGCAATCGCTGACCGGTCGGCGCCTGAAAGAGCGGGCACCGCGTTGGCTATCGAGCCGGCCAATGCCTGCACTGTGGAGTGCTGCGCCAACGCACGTGAGACGTCGAGTAACAGACGCGCCGTTTCGCCGTGTTCCCGGGCCTCTGCAACAATCCCGGCAATGTCCAGACTGATGGCTGCGTGCCGCGCATAGGCTGCCAGAGCTTCCGTATCCCCGGCGAAGAATTCCTGCCCGACATGCGCAACCGCCGCCAGAACTCCGTAGAAATGCCTCGCGGAAGCGATGGGAACGCCCAAAACCGGCAGCCCCGCCAGCCCTCCAGTGTCCGTTGCCAGGACAACACCCTCCTCGTCGAGCTCCGCCGCCAGGACGTCGCCCATCCCGCGGACTCGCACATGGCGGCCTCCCCCCGGGAGACGAACGGCCAGCAGATGTCCTGGCGCGTGAACGGCGCTGTCCGCGCGCGCCAAAACCCGGTCGAGCACCTCTTCCAAAGGTGCGCTGCTGACAAGATCCGACGCTGCCCCCTCCAGCGTGCGTAACCGGCGCTTGGCAGTCAGGCGCCGGTCAACCGCCCTTCTCCCCCGCTTGAGCCTGCCGGCGAGGAGGCGCAGGCGCTTGAGGGGCCCGGCAGTCCATGTCACGTAGTAGACGCATTCCGGGGCGCCGCTGAGCTGGCAGCTGCCCGCATGCTCCACGCGTGCCGGCGGCAGCCCAAAGAGCACCGTCATTTGGGCGAGGAAGCCGACGTTGTAGTCGCAGTCGATCCGATTGGGCTTGAAAGGCGGGAGCACTTTCCAGGTGAAAGATGCCGAATATTCCGCCGCCCAGTCGCAGCTGAACACGCTGGCAGAATCAAAGTGGGTGGCAATCCGGGAGATCCCGCGGAAGGCGGCTGCGGGGGATCCAGTTGACCTGCCCAGCCTTCGCCAGGGCTCGATCGCCGGATCCCGGAGGAGGACCGGGCCCAGGCGGAGCCCGATCCGTGGATCGGCCAGCTCGTCTGCAGCGCACTGGAACAGGCGCAGCTTGTCGGGGTAGGGAATTCGTCCCCCGACACTTCCCAGCTGCTGCTCCTGATCCCGGAGTCCCGCCCGCTCCAGGACACGGTCAACGCCCTCGGCACCGACCTGCTGGGCCACCACCTGGAGCAAGATCCTCGTAATCACCGTTGACGTGCCGGGCACCGTGCGGGTTCTAGGCATGACATGACACCTTTATTAGGTAGTGAGGCCGGACAACTTCGCTAAACGATGGGTAGCTTCGAGCCACAGTCCGGGCCAGCGGGACAAGGGTCAGTCGCTGGCGTGGCCGGCACTGTGCCCGGCTGGAAGGTCGTCCCCAAAGACGCCGGCGTCAGGCCCCGGAGGGTCTGCGGCCGGGACGTGTACTGTCGAGCGGTCCCGGACGGTGGGCCGGGTGCGCGGAACGGCAAGCCTGGGTAATCGGATGCATACTGGCGGACCTTTGCTGTTCGGAGGCCCGGCTGACCTCGTGGGCCCCGTGGCTTTGCGTCACCGGCTCGCGCCGGTTTTGCCTTTATCGACGAGCGGACGCTCAACGGAGCGCCAGCCTAGCAAAGGAAAAGACAATTGATCACGCGGCGCGATTAAAACGATTAGCCCAAGAACGCAGGGGCCGCACCAGGGCCAGCACGCGGACACCGCCGCTCTTCATTGTCCCGGCACCGGAAATATGTTTCACTAGTGCTAACGGAGGGGAGTATCCCCCACATGTTCCGTCGTCAATACGGCCGCCCCTGAGCGGCCCGGCGGACAGGTCCCCCGGGACCGGGAGAGACCTCCAGTTGGTTTGAACTGACTGGAGGCAGGTAACCCCTGATGAGTGTTCCTTTCTGGGCCTGGTTGGCCGTTCTCGCTGTAATTGTGTTGATGCTCGCCGTGGATCTGTTCGCGCACCGCAGTGCGCATGTGATCGGAGTCCGCGAAGCCGCTTTATGGTCCGGCCTCTGGGTTGCCTTCGGAGTAGGCTTCGGTGCCGTGATATGGCAGATCTACGGCGCGGAGTTCGGACAGCAATACTTCGCGGGCTATTTGATCGAAAAGTCCCTCGCCGTGGACAACGTCTTCATTTGGGCGATCATCTTCACGTACTTCGCAGTGCCCCGCGAATACCAGCACCGGGTGTTGTTCTTCGGCGTCCTCGGGGCCCTGGTTTTTCGCGGCATCTTCATTGCGGCAGGCTCCGCGATCATCGCCAGCGCCGGCTGGGTGCTGTACATCTTTGCGGCGTTCCTGCTTCTTACCGGCTACCGGATGATCCGCCACCGCAACGACCACCTTGACCCGGAACAGTCCCGGGTCCTGAAACTCTTCCGCCGGCGCGTGCCCATGACAGATGACTTCCACGGCCAGCGCTTCCTGATCCGTAAGGGAGGCGCCGTCCTCGCCACCCCTCTCCTCGCCGTCCTGGTCCTCATCGAGGTCACCGACATCATCTTCGCGGTGGACTCCATCCCTGCGATCTTCGCCGTTACCGACGAGGTGTTCCTGGTCTTCACCGCCAACGCGTTCGCCATCCTGGGGCTCCGGGCCATGTACTTCCTGCTCGCAGACCTGATTCACCGCTTTATCTACCTCAAGATCGGACTCGCACTGGTCCTGATCTGGGTCGGCATCAAAATGCTCCTCAAGATCGACATTTACTACATCCCCACACCGATCTCGCTGGCCGTCATCGCCACGATCCTTGGGATATCCATTGGTGCGAGCCTCTGGGCCACCCGGGGTCAGGACCGCCAGGGCCTGACGGCGCCGGCCAGCCCTCCGTTCGGGATGGCCACCCCCGATGAAGTCGCCGCCCTGGAACCGTTGTGGCGGCGCGCCCGCCCGGTTCGGGACCAAAGTACCTAGCAGAGCCTGCATTTTCGGCGTATTGCTGGACGTGTGAACGCCGCCGGCTTCTTGGATTTCGGCGCCGGCCCTGCCGGCGCCGGAGGTCCTGCCCTGGGGCGGCGCCCAGGGCGGGCTCCGGGCCCGGGCGACGGCCCGGCAACAGCAGGCCTCTGGAGCCGCTACGTCGCTATGGGCGATTCGTTCACCGCCGGCATGGGGGATCCAGAACCGCTGAGCCCTGGCGGCATGAGGGGATGGGCCGACCGAATCGCCGAGGAACTAAGCGAAAGACGGGCGGAGTTCGCCTACGCAAACCTTGCCGTCAGCGGCCTCCTCCTGCGGGAGATCCTTGACCGGCAACTCGGGCCTGCCATTGCCTTGAAACCGGATCTGGTCACGCTCTCCGCCGGCGGCAACGACCTCGTGTTCCACCGCAGCGATCCTGACCGGCTTGCCGCTGCCCTCGACGCGGCAGTGGGGATGCTCAGTGCCACCGGTGCCACCATTGTGCTGTTCACAGGTCCGGACTGGGGCGATACACCGCTGTTGGGTCACAACCGGGGCAGGGTGGCTGTCTTTAACGAGAACATCCGGACCATCGCCGCGCGCCACCATGGCGTCATCGCCGATCTATGGTCCCTGCGGCAACTTTCCGACCCGCAGATGTGGGACCCGGACCGGCTGCACTTCTCCCCGATGGGACATCACACCATCGCGGCCATGGTGCTTGAATCCCTCAGCGTCCCGCACAGCCTTCGTCCGCTGGAGCCCAAACCAATGCCGCCCGGAACCTGGCGGGAAAGCAAGGCAGGGGACCTTGCCTGGTTCAACAATTACCTGCTTCCCTGGATGCTCAGCCGGGTCCGGAAACGCTCTGATGCCCCTCCCCTGCTGCCCAAGCGGCCCGACCCCGGGCCGGTGGCGGGATTGTGAAACAGAGCGTCCCGCCCTAGTCCCGCCGCTGCCCGTCGGCTAATCTGCAGGAACGGCCCACCGCCGGGTCTCCCTGCCGATCATGAGGAGCGAAGTTGTCCAATCACACGTACAGCATTTCTGAAATCGTTGGAACCTCGACCGAAGGCATCGACGCCGCAGTCCGCAACGGCATCGCCGAGGCCGCCAAGACCCTGCGCAACCTGGACTGGTTTGAGGTCAAGGAAGTCCGCGGACACCTCGAAAACGGCGAGGTGGCTGACTGGCAGGTCACCATTAAGCTCGGTTTCCGCCTCGAGCGCTGACTTTCGGTGCCCTCAAAGGCGCCGCTGTAGAACATTTCGCCGCTCTCAACTGGCTCTTTTATACTAAGCATGATTACTATTGGGGAGAAGGATGTAGCGCACCCGGCATTCCGGGTGCCTCCTCTATGTGTAGAAGAAGGATCTAAAAAAATGGGTTTTCTCGGATTTCTGCTTCTGGGTCTTATCGCCGGTGCAATCGCTAAGGCAATCCTCCCGGGCCGCCAGGGCGGTGGCATCTTCATCACGCTGCTGCTCGGCGTCGTTGGCGCACTTCTCGGCGGCTGGCTCGGCAGCATGCTGTTCAACGCGGACATCAACGAATTCTTCTCGCTGTCGACTTGGCTCCTGGCCATCGGCGGCTCGATCATCGTACTGCTCGTTTACGGCATGATCACCAAGCGCTCAGCACGCTAAGCTGACGCGACCGAAAGCCGGTCCCGGGATTCGTCCCGGGGCCGGTTTTTTGCACCCGGCCTTCCCCGGACTCCGCGACACCAAACTAAGAACACCCAAACCCTGAGCACCACCGATCAGCAGGAGGACAGCATGAAAGGCAAACTTCTTTTCGGCACCGGAATCGCCGCGGGCTACATTCTCGGGTCACGGTCCGGACGGGCTGCGTACGAGAAACTCAAAGCCCGGGCAACGGCCCTCTGGCAGAGCCAACCCGTCCAGGACAAAGTGACAGCGGCAGCCGACGCCGTAAAGGAAAAGGCGCCCGAGGTATCCGAACAGTTGGGTGAGGCCGCCCGCCGCGCCGGAACCGTCATCGGTTCCGCTGTCCGCGGCGACGGCTCGAAGGAGACCACCGGCGGATCCGGCTTGAACGACGCCGGCACCCCCGCCGCAGCAGGCTCCGGCATCCCGGCGCACAGCACCCATCCCGAAACGGTCAACCTGGGCACGTCAACAGCCGCCGCCGCGTCCGACGTCGAGTCCGACGCGGACTTGAATGACCAGCCTGGCCAGGACTGGTCCGACCAGGGCGGGGCCACTCCGGCCGGAGTATCGATCCACGTCGATCCCGATCTGGGTCGCTAGCTACACTGGATCACCCGGCGACAGGGGTGGGGCGGCCGGGGCTGTCCTGGTAGTTTCGGGGTAGCTCCCGGCTGTCCTGATATCGGCTCTCCCGATATCCACTGTCCCGATAACAACGGTCGCGTCCAACGCCTTGGACCTCGCCACCCGTGCCGTGAGCCCATTGCGGGCGAAAAGCTCCACGGTCTTCGGCGCCTGCCGCCGGCTGGTCTCAATCAGCAGGGAGCCGCCCGGCGCCAGCCACATCGTCGCCGCGGCGGCCACCTGCCGGTGCACCGCCTGCCCGTCATCACCGCCATCCAGGGAAGCCCGCGGTTCGTGGAGGCGGGCTTCCCGCGGCATGGTGCTGATCTCTGCCGAAGGAACATACGGGGCATTGACGGCCAGGACATCCACCGCGCCGCGTAGGTGCGCGGGAAGCGGCTCATACAAATCCCCTTCATACGTTTTACCCCCGAACGGCGCCACATTCCGGGCCGCGCACCGGACAGCGGCGGCGTCGATGTCGGCGGCATACAATTTCAGCGGCCCCGCCAGCACTGCGAGCGCGGCACCCACCGCGCCCGATCCGCAGCACAGGTCAACGACGACGGGCAATCGCCCTGGGCTTCCCTTGTGTCGGAGCAGCCGGACTGCCCGCTTGACGAGGAAGCCGGTGCGGCGGCGCGGCACAAAGACGCCCGGGTCCACGGCGATCCGTAGTCCGCAGAACTCGGCCCAGCCCAGGACGTGCTCGAGCGGTTGACCGGAAATCCGGCGCTCCACGAGGGCGTCGAGGTGATCCGGTCCCGTCGCGGCTGCCGCCAAAAGCGCCGCTTCCTCCTCGGCGAAGACGCAGCCGGCGGCCCGGAGCCGGATGACGACGTCGGGCTGCGGCGCTGGTGTGGTTATCATGCCGGGCTTCCCCTTTCGGCGGCCGGTGCCGGAAACGCCATGCTATCGAAGTGGCAGGATGAGACTATGGCCACCCACAGATCGCCTTCCGAACCTATGCCGCCAGTGCCCGCCGGCGCCATCCCATCCCACGAAATGATCTGGACCGGATGCTACACCGCGGACGGCGGCGGAAGCGGGACCGGCATCGGGGCGTTGCACGCCGGCACCGGCGGAACGCTGCGCCTGCTGGGGGTCGCCGCTGCCGCGGACTCGCCGTCGTTCCTCGCCGTTCACCCCGGCCTCGGGATGGTCTACGCCGTTGCCGAGAAAGCGGGCACGGTCCGGGCATATCGCAGGTGCGGCGCATTCGGCCTGGAACCCGCGGGACGGGTCTGGCCGGCGGGAGACGCCGCCTGTCATGTCGCCGTCGACCCGCGGGGCCGCTTTCTGGTGGTGGCGTGCTGGGGTGACGGCCAGGTCCTGCTGTATGAACTCGACGACGACGGCGGCATCACGGCCCGCTTCGCGGCCGCCGCCTCGGAAGTCCCTGGCCGTCCCAGCCGTGCCCATGCCAGCCTGATGCTCGACGACGGCCGGGTGATGACCACCGACCTCGGACACGACCTCCTGCGGATCTGGAACTACGTGCCCGCCGCGGGGCTGCTGCTGGACCACGAGGTGGCTCTGCCTTCGGACAGCGGTCCGCGGCATCTGGTTCAACGTGCCGGCGGCAGCGTACTCGTGGTGACTGAATACTCGATTGAGGTTGCCCTGGTGCACCGCTCCCCGTCCGGAAAATTTGCCCTGACCGGGATGTTTCCGGCGACCCTGGCCGGACCGCTGCCGGGAGACGGGGCTGCAGAAATCGCCCTCACCGCGGATGGCGTGCACGCCTACGTGGGGGTGCGGGGCTCCAACCGGATCGGCGTGCTGGACGTGGGTGGCGACGGCCTCGCCGTCCGTCCCCTGGCCGATCTGCCCAGCGGCGGCGACTGGCCCCGGCACCATTTGCTCCGGAACGGCTGGCTGCACGTCGCGCACGAGCGTTCCGGGGAGGTGGTGACGTATCCATTGGATCCAGCGAGCGGCCTCCCGGGCGCGGCCGTGGGCAGGGTGGAGCTGGCCTCAACCACCGCGCTGATCCCGGCGGGCAGATAGCGCGGCATGCCCCCTTCCCGCCCCAAAGAACGGGCATGCCCCCTTCCCGCCCCAAAGAACGGGCATGCCCGTTCTCGACACCTAGGACTGGGCATAACCGGGCTATGTCCAGCGGCCCTGGCGGCGGATGGGCATGTCCGTGCCCGGCGCGTGGACGGTCAGCTCTCTGCGCCCGACCACTCCAACAGACGCTCCAGGGGCCAGGTGTTAATGATCCGCGCCACGGGAACGCCGTGGCGTTCGGCGCGCTCGGCGCCGTATTGCAGGAAATCAAGCTGCCCCGGGGCGTGGGCGTCGCTGTCGATACTGAAAAGGCAGCCCGCCTCGAGGGCCAGTTCGATCAGGGCGCCGGGCGGATCCTGGCGTTCGGGCCGGGAGTTGATTTCAACGGCGACGTCGTTTTCCGCGCAGGCGGCGAAGACCTCCCGGGCGTCAAACTCCGACGCCGGCCGCGTTCCCCGGCCGCCCTGAACGAGGCGGCCTGTGCAGTGCCCGAGCACGTTCGTGTGCGGGTCGGTGATCGCGCCGAGCATCCGCCGGGTCATGGTGCGTTTGTCCGAGCGGAGCTTCGAGTGCACGCTGGCCACCACAATATCCAAGCTATTGAGCATCTCCGGAGTCTGGTCCAGGCTGCCGTCCTCAAGGATGTCGACCTCGATGCCCCGCAGCAGCCGGAAGCCGCCGTCGTCGTGTGCGTTGATCCCGGCGACGATCCCGAGTTGCTCGGATAACCGCCCGGCACTGAGACCATTGGCGATCTTCAGGTTCGGCGAATGGTCGGTCAACGCCAAGTAGTCGCGGCCCAGCAACCTCGCGGCGTCCACCATGGCCTGGATCGGGGACCCGCCGTCGGACCAGTCACTGTGGCTGTGCAGGTCGCCGCGGAGGGCAGCCAGAATTTCCTGGCCGCCTGCCGCCAGCGGCTGGGCGCCCCGGGTCCGCAGGCCGTCCAGGTACTCCGGCACCCCGCCGTCGAGAGCTTCACTGATGACCTGGAAGGTGCGGTCGCCGATGCCTTTGGTTCTCTTGAGCCGGCCGTCCCCGGCCCTGGCCGCCAGGTCCGCCGGCTCAAGATCGGCAATGATTCCGGCGGCCTTCCGGAAGGCCTGGACCTTGAAGGTCGGGGCGAGCTCGCGTTCGAGCCAGAAGGCGATCTCGTTCAGGGCATCGACGGCATCCATTGCACCATCTTGCACCCCGGAACCCGGGTTCGGGGACACCCGGCATTGTCCTGGATGTGGGACTGCGTTGGGCGGCCGGGCCGCGTTCTGCGAGACTAGTGCCGACCGGGGCCTGATCCGGTCGGGAACTACGCCGAAGGACCATGGGGAGGGCCGCTCCGGCAGCTGGGAAGACGTACACGTTATGGTCGTGCTCGACAGGTCAACGCTCATGGTCGTTTTCGCCGTGATGACGCTGACAATGCTGGTCTTGTTCTACTTCGACACCTACCGCAAGAGCCGCGCATCCTTTGCCGGCTGGTGGTGCTGGGCTGTCGCCGCTTTCTTTTCCGGCGCCGTCTTCTACTTCTTGGGGGAGGGAAAGGCCGTGGCCTGGGCCGCGAGCGTGGGCAACGGCGTGATGGTGCTTGGCGCCGGTTGCGTCTGGGCAGGCACCCGTTCGCTGGCGGGCCGCCGAATCCGTCCCTGGCTCCTGGGCATCCCTGCAGCAGCCGCCCTCGCCATCGACCTTGCGGTGCGCGATTCCGCCAACGCGAGGTTCGGCAACATCGCGCTCCTGGCTCTGATGGGAACGGCGACTGGCCTGGCCTCCCTGGAGCTGTGGCGCGAACGGGAAGCATCCTGGCACCTGGTCCGGTCCCTGGCCATCGCAACGGCCGGCTGCGCCGTCTATTACTTGAGCCGGACAGTGGGGCTTGCCGTCCTCGGCCCGTCGGATCCGCTGTTCCAGGTTCTCTTCGGCACCGGTGTGACCTTGCTGATGGCCATAGTTCTGCTGGTGGTGGTCTCCTCCAGCATCACGTCACTGAATTACGCCCGCCGGACCGAGAACCTGCAGGAACTGGCCTACCGTGATGGGCTCACCGGCCTGCTGAACCGGGAGGCATTCATGCGCCAGGCCCAGCACAGGCTCCGGACCAACATCGCGGCGGGTGTGGACACGGCCATTGTGATGGCGGATCTGGACCATTTCAAGACCATCAACGACCGATTCGGCCATGATGCGGGCGACGGCGTCATCCGGGCTTTCGCGGTGGCCTGCCGCCTCGCGGTCCGGGACGCTGACCTTGTGGGCCGCTACGGCGGCGAAGAGTTCGCGCTGCTGCTCGACGGCGTCACCTCAGACGAAGGCGTCCGCGTCGCGGAGCGGATCAACGCCGAGTTGGCTAAACACAGCGCCCTGCCCGCCGGCACTGCCGCGCCGACGGCAAGCTTCGGCGTCGTCGACGCCCTCGACCGGAACGCCGGGCTGCAGCGCCTGCTCCGGGAAGCAGACCGGGCCCTGTATGCAGCGAAGGCCGCCGGGCGGAACCGCGCAGTGGTTGGATTTGCTCCTACCAGCGACCACCAGGCGTGAACCTGCGGCACTGACTGTCAGTGCGTGCGTGCGTGCGTGCGGGCTCAGTACGCCCGGGCAAGCTTTGGTGCGAGTCTGCCTGCCTTGGCCGCGAAGGACCGCGCCGAGGGTTCCATGGCCGTCTTGGCCTTCAGCACGGACACCCAGGCTGCGCCGGGGTCAGCGGGGATTGCGGGCGTCCGGCGGCACGGCGGCCTTCGGCCACCTTGATGGCGACGAGTGGTCCGTTCGTCAGGTCCGATCCGCGATACACGGAGGCGGCCCGTTCAGTCACAGCGGAGCGTTCACCGGCTTCGTTCGGCTGCGATGGCCGGCGCGGGGAGAACTCCGTCACGCTGGAAGCCGCAGGCGCAGCGCCAGAGCGGCGGCAATTCCAGTGCGGCATCGGGAGGTGAGAAGGAGTACACGGACATGGCGGCGGCGCCCGGTACCGTCCACTCCATCGGCATGCCGCAGTGGATGGGCGCTGCCAGCGACAGTGCCGGCGCAGCAGCAACGGGCGCCAGCCCGGCCACCAGCCCACCCGGAAAACAAATATCAGACATAGTTAGTAAGCATACATATAACTAGACAATCTAACTATTTTGGGCAGCTACTCGTCCGGGGCACTCCGCGGTTCCGCCATGGCCTCACCCATCCGACGCAAAAAATTCACCACAATCCGCGCTTCGTCCGCGGTGAGGCTCTCGGCAACAGCCATCATTCTCTGGTGCAGGGAACCCAGCGTGGCGCGGACTTCAACGTCGGTTGCTGCCGTCGGGACGATCACCAGGGAGCGCCGGTCGGTGGGGTGCGGTTCCCGGCGAACGTGGCCGGTGCCCACGAGCCGGTCGATCAGCGATGTGGTGGAGGCAGTGGTGATTCCCAGCATGCGGCTCAAGTCTTTCGGACCCACCCTCCCGCCACCTGCCTGGGCGCGCAGCAGGTACCGGAGTGCCAGCAGGTCAGTCTCGCCCATTCCCATCGAATCCCGCGTGGAGCGCCGCCGGGCGACCTCCACGTTGCGGTAGTCCCGCAGTGCCTGCAGGACCGCGCCCGGCGGATCGAGCCTGTCGTCAGGGCCGTACCAGTACCCGGAGCCGGCGGGTTTCTGCTCATTCATCCGGCAATCCTAGCCGAACTGATTACTCGCCGACCGTGCTTTCTCAACGCACGGGCCGATCCCTAAGCCTGGCTCCCCTTAGTCCTCGATACTGACGGCAACGTCCAGGTAAATGCCCTTTTCCGACGCGAGGCGACCCTGGAGAAGCCGTGCAAGGCTCGCCCCGTCGACTGTATGTTCGCTTTCCGGGATGACGCCGCGGAAGGTGGCCTCGACGTTTGTGGACCGCAGGACATCCATCCGGGCGCAGCCCAGCCGCGTCGAAGAAATCAATTCAACCTCGGTCCGGAAGGATTCCCGGCCACCGTCCCGCACCGTGGCGGTCATGGTGAAGGGAATGAAAGCTGTAGACATAAGGATCCTCTCCCGGCGGGAGCCGGGCCGCTCCCTCATCAGGTCAAGGCTGCCTGCCGCCGGGGTATTCCCGGTGGCCCCTGTGCTGCCGGCGGCCGGGCCGTCCGTACAGCCGGGCCGTCCGTACAGCCGGGCCGCCCGTACAGCCGGGCCTGCGGGCTGGTGACAAACAAAAGCAGGCCAGCGGCAATATGCCTCTGGCCTGCTTCGCGGGTGGGCCCTGTGGGGATCGAACCCACGACCCACGGATTAAAAGTCCGATGCTCTACCAACTGAGCTAAAGGCCCCAACTGACGTCCTCAAACAGTGGATTAACCCGCCGTCCAAAGGCCGATCAGCCCAGTCCATTTCTGAACGTTAATACTGTACCCCAGACCTGGGCGTATTTTGCGCATCGGGACGCGGACACCGCCGCCGGACGCCGGAAACGGGCGCGGGAACAAGTGCCGGACGGAGCCGGGACCGCCGGTGGGCACGCTCGATTCCCCGCCAGCACTGGAGTAGCGTGGTGGCATGAGCGAGCAAGCAGGATCCAGCGCCCCAGGACCGCACCGGCACCACAAGCCGAAGCCTTTCGCCCCCATCGACTTTGAGCCCTTCGCGGGCGGCGCCGATCCCGCGCGTGTCTCCGAAGCGGCGCACCTTGCCGCCCAGGCACTGGTGCGCCGCGGACGCGACAGCGACGATCCCGTGGTGACGAAGCGGCTCGTGAAGCTCGCCGATGAGCAAGGCCTGGAAGCGATCGCCGAAATGTGGGCAGAAAGCCCGGCCCGCTCGCTGCCGGGTGCCCTCTGGCGGCTGTATGCCCTGCGCGCCGCCACGATTCGGGATCCCGAGCGGATCTCCGCCTACTTCCGGGCCGGCAAAGACACCGCGCAGGTCTCGCACGTGGTGGCCGGTGCCGCCGAACCGCCCGGAGCGGACGAAATGAAATCCATGGCGGACGCCATTCTCTCCGGCGCGTTCGACGGCGAGTTCGACGTCGCGTTGGAACGTTCCGCCGCATTTTGCCGCGTGGTGGCCCTGGGCCAGGCCACGCTCGCCGACGGCGCCGAGCACAGCAATGAGGGCCACGCGAGCAAACTCACGCGCAATTCGCATCTTCTGGTTAAAACCGCGGAGGACCTAGAACACGCCGCCCACGCCTGGCGGCGAGGTGAGCTGGACTGAACCGGCCGGCTGCCGGCCGCCACTAAACACGCAGCACACGGACTGTCAATGTTGACTTGTCTCCGGCCACGTAGAAAACTAAAAGCGGTGCCGAACCGCGAAACCCCCGGGCTTCAACATCTAGCCGCCTAGAGCGGCCTACCGCCGAGAGGCGTATCCGGTTCGGCACCATCTTCATGCCCCCGTGCAGGCCGGACGGTAAAGTAATTCTCATGCGCGGGTCAGCACCACTTCACACGCCCGGCAGACATCACCCGTGCACCTCCCTCCCGAAGACCGGTAATCACACGTGAAGCTGCGCCTTTTCCCCCAGGAGCCCGCCGGGCTGAACCTCCTTGCCCAGCTGGCAGGCCAAATTGCGCTCGCCACCGGCACCCTCTCGGAGATTCTCGGCGCACCGGCCAGTGAGAATGCCCGGCTGGTCGAGGACATGCACAACCACGAGGCCAAGTCCGCGGAGCTGCACTTCGCGCTGCTGACGCACATGCGGACCTCGTTCGTGAACCCGCTCCCCCGAGAGGACATGTACGCCCTCTCCCGGTTCCTCAATGACGCGATGGAAAAACTCGATGCCGCTGCTGAGCTGGTGTCCTTGTACCAGCTGGACCGTCTGCCCAAGCGCGCCGCAGACCAGTTGGAAATCATCAGCAGGCAGGCAGAGCTCACCGTCGAGGCCATGCGGAAGCTGGATAACCTGGACGACCTTGAGGACTACTGGATCGAGGTGCTCCGCCTCGCCAAGCGCGCGGAACGCTCCCACCGCGTCTGGGTTGCGGACATGCTTCAGGAAATGAAACCAGCGCGGTACGCGCGGAACCGGGATATCGCCGACCAGCTCGTGGGGGTTACCCGGGAGATGCGCAGGATCGCAACCCAGGTGGGCAGCATCATCGTCAAGGAATCCTGACGTGGCCATCTTCCTGTTTGCCCTGGTGGTGGTCTTCGCCGGGGCATTCGCCTTCCTGAACGGGTTTAGGGACGCTTCGGCGTCCGTGGCGTTGGCCGTCCGGACCCGCGCCCTCACCCCCACCATCGCGGTGCTGCTGGCCGCACTTTTCAACTTCCTCGGCGCCGGCCTGAGCGCCGGGCTGGCCCTGGCCGTCAGCAAAGCCTGGGTGCAGCTGCCGGCCGGCGTGAACGGGCTGACCATCCTGATGGCCGGGCTGCTCAGTGCCGTGCTGTGGGGGATATTCACCTGGTGGCGGGGGATGCCGTCGTCCTCGACCCATGCCCTGGTGGGGGGGCTGGCCGGCGCCGGGATCGCGAGCGTTGCCGCCGGCGGAAACGCCGTGGGGGGCAGTGACACGTCGCTGCTTTTCCAGGTGGTGCTTCCGCTGCTGCTCTCACCGCTGCTGGCCTTCGCCGGCGCCTACGTGCTGGTCTGGCCCGCGACGTGGGCTGCGCGGTACACGCCACCGAACGTGGTTAACAGCCGATCACGGACGGCACAGAGCATTGCCAGCGGCGCGGTGGCCTTCGCCCACGGCCTCCAGGACGGCCAGCGCACCAGCGCCGTCCTGGTCCTCGCGCTGCTCGCTTCCGGCCTGTCCGACGGCGGCGACCTGCCGGTGTGGGTTGCACTGTTCACAGCGGCCCTGCTGACCGCCGGCACCCTGGCCGGGGGCTGGCGTATCTCCTACACGATCGGCTACCGGCTGATCCGGATGGACCCCCTGCGCGGCTCGGTCGCGCAGCTGTTCAGCTCGGCCATCCTGCTGGTCGGCGCGGTGGGGCTGCAGTGGCCCGTTTCCACAACCCACACGGTGACGTCCGCCGTTCTGGGGGCCGGATCCAACCAGAGCTTCCGCGCCACCAACCGGAGGGTGGTTCTCCGGATCCTGACCTTCTGGGTCCTTACCCCGCTGGCGACGGCAGCAGTGGCCTTCGTACTGTGCCTGTCCCTGTCACCGCTTACCGAGCTTTAGGCCCGGGTTTAGCCGAAGCGGCCGGAGACGTAGTCCTCGGTGGCTTTCTCGGTGGGGTTGCTGAACATGGTGTGCGTGTCGCCGTACTCAATCAGCTTGCCCGGTTTGCCGGTGCCGGCGATGTTGAAAAACGCCGTCTTGTTGGACACCCGGGCGGCCTGCTGCATGTTGTGGGTCACAATCACCACGGTGTACTGGTCTTTGAGTTCGTTGATGAGGTCCTCAATGGCCAGGGTGGAGATCGGGTCCAGCGCGGAGCACGGCTCATCCATCAGGATGACCTGCGGTTCCACGGCGATGGCCCGGGCGATGCAGAGGCGCTGCTGCTGGCCGCCGGACAGGCCGGAACCGGGCTTGGCCAGCCGGTCCTTGACCTCGTTCCAGAGGTTGGCGCCCTGCAGGGAACGCTCCACCAGCACGTCCGCTTCGCCTTTGGAAATCTTTTGGTTGTTCAGCTTCACCCCGGCGAGGACGTTGTCGCGGATGGACATCGTGGGGAACGGGTTGGGCCGCTGGAATACCATGCCGATCTGCGACCGGACAGTGACCGGGTCCACGCCGGGGCCGTACAGGTTGTCGCCGTCGAGCAGCACCTCACCTTCGACGCGGGCGCCGGGGATTACCTCGTGCATCCGGTTCAGGGTGCGCAGGAACGTGGATTTGCCGCAGCCGGAGGGGCCAATAAAGGCCGTGACGGACTTGGCTTCGATGTTGATGTTGACGTCTTCGACGGCCAGGAATTTGCTGTAGTAGACGTTCAGGTCTTTGACGTCGATGCGCTTAGACATGATGTTCCTTCACTTGCTGGAGGTACGGGCTGAAGAGCGGGGCTGCCATCGCGGGTCAGCGGCCGGTCTTGGGGGCGAAGATGCGGGCAATGAGGCGGGCGCCGAGGTTGAGCAGCATCACCAGGATGATCAGGACCAGGGCGGCGCCCCAGGCGCGCTGGGATGACGGATCCGGGTTGGACGGCGAGGTGGGGTTCAGGATCTGCGAGTAGATGAACGTGGGCAGCGAGGCCATCCAGCCGCCGAACACGTTGTAGTTGATTGACGTGGCGAATCCCGCGGTGACCAGGATCGGAGCGGTTTCCCCGATTACCCGCGCAATTGCGAGGGTGACGCCGGAAGCGATGCCGGAGATCGCCGTCGGGACGACCACTTTGAGGATGGTGCGCCACTTGCGGACGCCCAGGGCATAGGCAGCCTCGCGGAGTTCGTTGGGGACGATCTTGAGCATTTCCTCGCTGGAGCGGACCACCACGGGGATCATCAACACCGAGAGCGCGACGGCGGCGACCGCACCGGTCTTGGTGCCGGGCCCGACGACGGCGAAAAAGAAGGCCGCCGCGAAGAGCCCGGCCACGATCGAGGGGATGCCGGTCATCACGTCCACGAAGAAGGTGATGGCGCGGGCGAGGGGGCGGTCGTTCCCGTATTCCACCAGGTACACGGCGGTCAGCAGGCCGACGGGCACGGAAATCACGGTCGCCAGCGCCGTGATCATGAGCGTGCCGAGCAGGGCATGGAAGATGCCGCCGACCACCGGCGCGCCGTCTTCGACGCTCTTGTTATCGAAGGCCCCGGTGACCCCGTTCATGGAGGTGGTGAGAAAGCCGGGGTCCGTGAGGCCGGGAAAGCCGTTGATTAGGACCGTCCAGACCACGGAGATCAGAGGCAGCAGAGCAATCAGGAACGCACCCACAACCAGGCAGGTAGCCAGCTTGTCCTTCGCGCGGCGCGAACCTTCCACTGCGGCGCTCCAGCCGACAAGGCCGGCGGCGAAGAAGACTGCGGAGACGATGCCCCAGCCGAGGGCGTTAAACCCGATCAGGGCCAGGACGGCGGCGCCAAGAACCAGCGCGATACCCAGCACGAGGTAGGGGGCCCACTTCGGGAGCTGGCCCTTCGTGAGGGCGGAACGCTTCTTGACGGGGGTCAGGGTGGCGGTCATTTAGTTGGCTCCCGAGAATTCTTTGTGCCGGCCGATGATCCAGCGAGCGACCATGTTCACGGCGAGGGTGATGACGAACAGGACCAGGCCGGCCGCGATGAGCGTGTTGACCTTCAGGCCGCTGGCCTCCGGGAAGTTGAGCGCGATTTCGGCGGCGATGGTCTGGTTGCCGGACTGGATCAGGCTCGCAGTGAGGGCGCCGGAGGACAGGACGAGCGCGACTGCCATGGTCTCGCCGAGGGCGCGGCCCAGGCCAAGCATGACCGCGCTGACAATACCGGGGCGGCCGAACGGCAGGACGGCCATCCGGATCATTTCCCAGCGGGTGGCACCGAGTGCGAGTGCGGCCTCCTCGTGCAGCTTGGGGGTTTGCAGGAAGATTTCACGGCTGAGCGAGGCGATGATGGGCAGGATCATGACGGACAGCACGATTCCCGCGGTGAGGATGGTCTTGCCCGTGGCCGAGGCCGGGCCCTGGAAAATCGGCAGCCAGCCCAGGTTGCCGGCCAGCCAGTCGTAGGCCGGGGAGATTTCCTTGGCGAGGAATGCTGCACCCCAGGCACCGTAGACCACAGACGGGATGGCCGCCAGCAGGTCCACCACGTAGCCGAGGCCGGAGGCAAGCTTGCGCGGGGCGAAGTGCGAGATGAACAGCGCGACGCCGATCGCGACAGGCGTCGCGATGACGAGGGCGATCACGGCGGCGATCAAGGTGCCGATGACGATCGGCCAGATGTAGGCGAAGAAGCCTTCACCGCCCTGGATCTTGTCCGGAGAGGCCACGAGGGCGGGGAAAGCCTGAATGACGAGGAAAAGCGCCACACCGAAGAGCACGGCCAGGATCAGGCATCCGGCGGCCAAGGTAGCAGCGGAAAAGACCTTATCTCCGGCGCGGCCTGCGCCCCGGGACGTGGTCAGGGAGGTGGTGGTCACTTCACGATCCTTCAGATCTTGGTGTACTTCGGACAAACACGCTGGTTCCCTGCCCCATCAGGGCCGTCGGTGACAGCCGTAACGGAACAGGGAACCAGGGTCAGGCTGGTGTTTCCACCGTGCCCGCCAGCGTCAGGAACCTAGGACTTGACCTTGATGCTCTCAATGGACTTGAGGGCCTTGTCCTGCAGCGTCTTGGACAGCGGGGCGGACTTGGCAGCGTCAGCGGCTGCCGCCTGCCCGGCGTCGGAGACGACGTAGCTCTCGAACGCCTTCACCAGGTCCGCGGTCTTCTGGTCCGCGTAGGTGCTGCAGACAACGTGGAAGGAAACCAGGACCACGGGGTACGCGCCCTCGATCGTGGTGGTGCGGTCCAGCTTGATCGAGAGGTCGTTGGCGGTGCGGCCCTCGACCGGCTTGCCGGCGTCGACGGCCTTGGCGGCAGCGTCGGCGGAAATCTTGGTGAAGGATTCGCCCACCTTGATCTGTGCCACGCCCAGCTTGCCGCTCACAGCGGAGTCATCGGCGTAGGTCACGGCGCCCGGGGTGTCGGTGACAGTCTTGACCACACCGGAGGTGCCCTTGGCGTTCTCGCCCTGGAGGGCTGCGGGCCAGATGCCGGCGGCCTTGTCGGTCCAGACCTCGGGGGCAACGGCGGCCAGGTAGTCGGTGAAGTTCTGGGTGGTACCGGAGTCATCGGAGCGGTTCACCGGGGTGACCGCGAGGTCCGGAAGCTTCGCGTCCGGGTTCATCGCGGCGATGGCGGGGTCGTTCCAGTTGGTGATTCCGCCGCGGAAGATCTTGGCGACGGTGGCGGCGTCGAGCTTCAGTTCCTTGATGTCGGGCAGGTTGAAGGCCACGGCGATCGGGGAAATGTAGACCGGGATGTTGAGGGCGCCGTCGGGGCCGCACGTGGTCTTGGAGCTTGCGAACTCTTCATCTTTGAGGAAGGCATCGGAGCCGGCGAACTGGGCGGAACCGTCCAGGATGGCCTTGCGGCCAGCACCGGAACCGTCCGGGGAGTACTGGACATTGGCGCCCTGGTTCGCGGAGGCGAAGTTGGTCTTCCACACGTCCATGGCAGCGCCCTGGGCGGAGGAACCGATGCCCGTCAGGGTGCCGGTAACCTGCGGGCCCGAGGCGGACGGCGCGGCGGGCTGGGCCGTGTTGGTTGCGTTGTCCGAACCGCAGGCGGTCAGCGCGAGAGCGCCAGCTGCGATGACAGCGATAGCCGCGTTGCGGCCGAAGCGGAGTGCCTTCACTGTGATGTGCCCCTTCCAGGGATGTTCAGTACTTGCCGGGCCGGAGAAGCCCGCGCAAAGATGCGTACGGTTTGTACCTTCAATGAACGTATGTGCCCCAGATGACGAGGATGGCGGTCCAAGATGAACAGCGGGTTAACGACGCCGGGACATTGGCTTACATCCGCCGGGCCGCCATTGCGTTAGTGCCGTCGCAGCCGTAGGGCCCCGCGCCGGCGGACTGCCGGCCCAGCGGCCCAATAGACTGGAGCGCATGGCCACTGCTCCTGGACTGTCCGCAAGCGCCCGGTTCCTGCGCGGCCGGATCCGCACCGGCCTGGTCCGCAGCCGGAACTCGCTGATGCCGGCCATCCAGATGACCGCCTGCGCCGTCGGCGCCTACGCCTTCGCCGAGTACGTGCTGGGCCACAGCGGCCCGCTGTTCGCCGCGACGTCCTCGCTGATCTCCCTGGGCTTTTCCCGGGACCCCCGGCTGCGCCGGGTGATCGAAGTAGGCCTGGGCTGCACCATCGGCATCGTGGTGGGTGATTTGTTGCTGCACTGGCTGGGCGCCGGGATCTGGCAGGCCGCCGTCGTCCTCCTGTTCTCGATCCTGCTGGCGAGGTTCCTGGACAGCGGCACCATCTTCACCACCCAGCTGGGGCTGCAGTCACTGCTGGTGGTGCTGTTGCCGGCGCCCGCGGGAGGACCGTTCACCCGCAGCATCGACGCCGTCGTCGGCGGCGCGTTCGCCCTGCTGGTGACGATCCTGATCCCGAAGGACCCCCGCCGGGAACCCCGCAAGGACGTGAAAAAACTCCTGCACGAAGTGGCCGAGGTGTTGCGTGAATGCGCGTCCGCCCTGCGCGACAGCGACTCCACCCAGGCCTGGCACGCGCTCATCCGCGGACGGAACTGCCAGCCCCTGGTTGACGCCATGCGCCAGTCACTGCGGGCCTCCGGCGAAGTGGCCACCCTGGCGCCGGCCTACCGCCGGCACCGGGACGAACTGGACCGGATGGAACAGGCCCTCGATTTCATCGACCTGGCGCTGCGCAACAGCCGCGTTTTCGCCCGCCGCCTGACCAGTGCCATCAATCACGCGGCTCTCTCGGATGAGGCCACGCAGAACATCGCCGATGTCCTGCAGGACACCGCCGACGCGGTCGAGGAACTCTCGCTGGGCCTGGCGGAAATGCACGACGGCGCCCGCCGTGCCCACCTGCGCAAGGCCCGGGCGGGGCTGCGCGAAATCGCCGGCCGCCTGCACCCGCGGCTGCTGGACGTGCAGCGGCTGGAGGGCGAAACGGTGGTGATGCTGTTCCGTCCGTTGATGGTGGACCTGCTCGAAGCGGCCGGGGTGGACTCCCGCGAAGCCCGGGACATCCTGCCGGAGCTGTAGAGGCGGCTGCGCGGGAGAGTGCTTGTCGCAGGTCGCCGATAAGGTGGAGCAATGGCTACCAAGACTTCCCGGGCCACCAAAGCACCGGGCTACAAATGCGCCGAATGCGGCTGGACCACGGCAAAATGGGTGGGTCGTTGCGGCGAGTGCCAGGCCTGGGGCAGCGTCGAGGAAACCGGCAACGCTGTAGCGCGCACGACGGCGGCCACTACCGTTCTGGAGCCGGCCCGCCGGATCGCGGAGGTGGACGCCACCACCGCGGCTTTCCTGCCCACCGGAGTGGACGAACTTGACCGGGTGCTCGGCGGCGGACTCGTCCCCGGCGCCGTGATCCTGCTGGCGGGTGAGCCCGGCGTCGGGAAGTCAACCCTGTTGCTGGACGTAGCGGCCAAGTTTGCGCGCACCGCGCAGGACGTCCTCTACATCACGGGGGAGGAATCAGCAGCGCAGGTCAAACTCCGCGCAGACCGGATCGACGCCGTCGCCGAGTCGCTCTACCTCTCGGCCGAAACGGACCTTGGGCAGGCGCTGGGCCAGGTGGAAAAACTCGAGCCCCGGCTGCTGATCGTAGATTCCGTACAGACGCTGAGCAGCGCGGACGTCGAAGGCAGCGCCGGCGGCGTCTCACAGGTCCGGGAGGTCGCCGCCTCCCTGATCGCCGCCGCCAAGCGCCGCAATATGACCACCCTGCTGGTGGGCCATGTGACCAAGGACGGATCCATCGCCGGGCCGCGTCTGCTGGAGCATCTCGTCGATGTGGTGTGCCAGTTCGAAGGCGAGCGCCACTCCAGGCTGCGGCTGCTGCGCGCGGTCAAGAACCGGTACGGCCCCACGGATGACGTCGGCTGCTTCGATTTGAATGAAGACGGGATTGTGGGCCTGGCCGATCCCAGCGGGCTGTTTGTTTCGCGGACTAAGGAGCCGGTGTCCGGAACCTGCATCACGGTGACCCTGGAGGGACGCCGGCCGCTGCTGGCCGAGGTGCAGTCCCTGTTGGCCGAAAGCTCCAGCGGCCAGCCGCGCCGGGCTACGAGCGGGCTGGACAGTTCGCGGGTGGCGATGCTGCTGGCCGTGCTCCAGCAGCGGGCCGGATGCCTGCTCAGCAAGGACGATTCCTATGTCGCTACGGTGGGCGGCGTGAAACTGAGCGAACCCGCCACGGATCTTGCCGTCGCGCTGGCGGTGGCCTCGGCGAAAGCGCGGAAGCCCCTGCCGGAACGCCTCATCGCGTTCGGCGAGGTGGGTCTCGCGGGCGAGGTCCGTCCCGTACCTGGCATCAACCAGCGGATCCAGGAAGCCCACCGCCTGGGCTTTACCCATGCCGTGGTTCCGGCGAGCCCGAACGGTGCGGGGCCGGTGCCTGCCGGCTTCTCGGTGCGGGAAGTCGGGCACCTGACTGAAGCCCTGAGCCTGCTGATCAGCTAGGATCCGCCGGCCGCAGGAAACGCGACTTAGGACCCTACCCCCCGTACGGCGTCCGCCGGACGATGGGTTGCAGGGACGGTATGGCTGCTCGCGAAGGGATCTGGCCATGATGGGTTATTACGGCAACGGTATCGGCTGGATGTGGCTCTGGGGTGTGTTGTTGTTGGTCGGAATCGCCGCGCTGGTGCTCCTCACGGTCCGCCTCATCGCCGGCCGGGGAGGACCCGGACAGCCCGGACGGTACGGGACCACGCAGTACGGCCCGCCGGGGAATTCCCCGGCCGGGACCGGGTATCAGGGCGGAAAAAGCCAGGCCCGGCTGATCCTGGAGGAACGCTTCGCCAGGGGCGAACTGACCGCGGAACAGTACCGGGAGGGCCTGAAAGTGCTGGGCGAGGAACCCTAGTGCAGCCGATCAGCCGCCGTGGCGCCCTGCTCCTGGGCGGTGCGGGCACGGCAGCGGCGGTGGCAGGCGGCGCCGGACTGTGGTGGTCCCTGGCTTCCACACCCCAACCGCCCGGTGGAGCGGGCGGCCCGAAAAACTCCGGTCTGCGCAGTCCCCCCGAGCTCCGCAGCTCCGGCGGCAAGCTGCAACTGACGCTTGAGGCCGCCCGCGGAGACCTGGAACTCGGCGGCCGCCCGGCCACGGCCCTCTGCTACAACGGCACGTCCCCGGGGCCCACGCTCCGCCTGCGGCCGGGCGACGAGCTCGGCATCAGGCTGGTGAACAACCTTGACGAACCCACCAACCTGCACGTGCACGGCCTGCATGTGTCTCCGCAGGCCAACGGCGACAATGTTTTTGTCATTGTCAGGCCCGGAGAGTCTTTCGACTACAGCCACCGGCTGCCGCCGGATCACCCGCCAGGCGTCTATTGGTATCACCCGCATCACCACGGCATGGTTGCCGGGCAAATCTTCGCGGGGCTTTTTGGGGCGATCATTGTTGAGGATCCGGCGGCCATCCCGGTGAGTGCGGACCGGGTGCTGCTGGTTTCTGACACCACCCTGGACAGTGCCGGCACCGTTGCCGCTGTGTCGTCGATGGAGCGCATGGCGGGCCGGGAGGGCGAGCTGCTTCTGCTCAACGGCCAGCCCGGTCCCATCCTGACTGCCCGCCCGGGGGAACGGGAACGGTGGCGGATCATCAACGCCTGTACGGCCCGTTTCCTCCGGCTCCGGCTCGATGGCCAGGTGCTGGCACGGCTCGGGATGGATTCGGGACGGTCCCCCTCCCCCGAGACCGTGGATGAGATCGTTATGGCGCCGGGCAACCGGGCGGACCTTCTGGTGACCGCCGTCGCCGGCGACTCCGTCCTGCTGGCCATTCCGCAGGACCGCGGCGCCATGCCGGGCATGACGGGCCGGCGGCCCTCCGCCGGGGCCGGGCCGGTGGCCTTGGCGACGTTGCGGGTCAGCGGCGAAGCCGCGGCCGCCCCCGACGCACTTCCGGCTCTTCCTGCCGCGGAGGACCTCCGCACCGCAACCGTGGCCGCGCGCCGGCAGTTGGTCCTGGCAATGGGCGCGGGACCGGGCGGCATGGGCGGGGGCATGGGCGGCATGATGCAGTTCAGCATCAATGGCCGGGTTTACAGCGAAGGCCGCACGGACACCATCGTTGCAGCCGGAAACGTGGAGGAATGGACGCTGGTTAACGACAGCCCCATGGACCACCCCTTCCACCTGCATGTGTGGCCGATGCAGCTCATCGAGGACAATGGCCAGCCGGTGGACTCCGTCGTCATGCGGGATGTGGTGATGGTGCCGGCAAACGGCCGCGCCACGGTCAGGATCGCATTCCGCGATTTCACCGGCCGCTCGGTCTATCACTGCCACATCCTGGACCATGAGGACCTGGGAATGATGGGTGTAATCGAGGTCCGCTAACCGCAAAGAAAACCTTGCCAAGGATACCCCCCAGGGGTATGGTGGGCTGCATCCCAATGTTGACGATTTCCCAGGAGCACGCACCATGGAACACCGGCACGGAAACCCATCAGGCGGCGGCCAGCAGCTGCACCCCCCGGCGGACGCTGGTGTGAGCGGGCGCCAGGGCGCGGACGGGGCAGCCCCGCCGCAGCAGGACGACGAGCATCTGGTGCACAGCCACGGCCAGCATGCCGGGCACAGCGTGGCGATGTTCAAAAACAGGTTCTGGCTGACCCTGGCCCTGGCCGTCCCGGTGGTCTACTTCAGCCCCATGTTCGGGCACCTGATTGGCTACGAACCCCCAACGTTCCCGGGCTCCGCCTGGATTTCTCCGGTGCTGGGAACAGTCATCTTCCTCTACGGCGGCCAGCCGTTCCTCAAAGGCGGCCTCAACGAACTGGGAACCCGCAAACCGGGAATGATGCTGCTGATCGCCATGGCCATCACCGTCGCCTTCACCGCTTCCTGGGTCACCACTTTGGGGATCGGCGGCTTCGACCTCGATTTCTGGTGGGAACTGGCCCTGCTGGTGGCCATCATGCTGCTGGGACACTGGATCGAAATGCGCGCACTTGGCTCCGCGCAGGGTGCACTGGACGCCCTCGCGGCGCTGCTGCCGGATGAGGCAGAACGCGTCACAGCCTCCGGAACCGAGACCATCAGCGTGTCCGAACTCAACAGCGGCGACACCATCCTGGTCCGTTCCGGCGCCCGGATGCCGGCCGACGGCACGGTGGTTGATGGACAGGCGGAGTTCGACGAATCAATGATCACCGGCGAGTCCAAGACCGTCCTGCGCTCCCCGGGGGATCCTGTGGTGGCAGGAACAATTGCCACGGATAACAGCCTCCGGGTGCGGGTAACAGCCATCGGCGAGGACACCGCCCTCGCCGGAATCCAGCGGCTGGTCGCCGAGGCGCAGGCATCCTCCTCCCGGGCACAGGCCCTCGCCGACCGCGCGGCCGCCTTCCTGTTCTACTTCGCCGCAGGGTCCGGCGTCATCACCTTCATCGCCTGGACCCTGCTGGGCAGCGTGCCCGACGCCGTCGAACGCACCGTGACAGTGCTGGTGATTGCCTGCCCTCACGCCCTGGGCCTGGCCATTCCCCTCGTCATCGCGATCTCCACCGAACGGGCAGCCCAAGCCGGCGTGCTGATCAAGAACAGGATGGCGCTGGAACGGATGCGGACGGTCGACGTCGTGCTGTTCGACAAGACGGGCACCCTGACCAAGGGTTCGCCGGAACTGAAGGACGTAGCCGCCATCGACGGCACCGGCCGGGACGAACTCCTCGCCCTCGCCGCCGCGGTGGAGTCGGACAGCGAACATCCCCTCGCCCGTGCGATCGTTGCGGCCGGTGCCGGACGCGGACTTTCCATCCCGCAAGCAGGCCAATTCACTTCCCTGACGGGCCGCGGTGTCCGCGCCACGGTCGATGGCAGAACGGTCCGCGTGGGCGGTCCTGCCCTGCTCCGGGAACTGGGTTCCCGGGAACCCGCCGGACTTGCCGCGGTCACCGCCGGGTGGCGGGACCGGGGTGCTGCGGTGCTCCACGTTCTCGACGGCGACGCCGTGGTGGGCGCTTTGAGCCTGGAGGACGCGGTGCGCCCGGAATCGCGCCAGGCTGTCGCGGCACTGCAGCACCGCGGGATCAAAGTCGCCATGATCACCGGTGACGCCCGGCAGGTTGCCCAGGCGGTGGCGGCGGAGCTGGGGATTGATGAGGTGTTCGCCGAAGTCTTGCCCGCGGACAAGGACAAAAAGGTGGCCGAGCTCCAGGCCCGCGGCCTCAAGGTGGCCATGGTGGGCGACGGCGTCAATGACTCCCCCGCCCTGGCCCGGGCCGAGGTGGGGATCGCGATCGGCGGCGGCACCGACGTTGCGGTGGAATCCGCCGGCGTGGTCCTTGCCGGGAACGACCCCCGGGCGGTGCTGTCCATGGTGGACCTGTCCCGGGCGAGCTACCGGAAGATGTGGCAGAACCTCGTCTGGGCCACCGGCTACAACATCATTGCCGTGCCGCTGGCCGCAGGTGTCCTCGCCTTCGCCGGAATTGTTCTCTCCCCCGCAGCCGGCGCCGTACTGATGTCCGCCTCCACGATCGTGGTGGCCTTGAACGCCCAGCTGCTGCGGGGCCTGAAACTCAACCCTGCCGCCGTCAGCTGACCAGAGGGGGCCACATGCCGGAAGAAAACATCCAGTACCCTTCGTTCGGGCGGTCCTTCGCCCGCGCGGGGCCCCGGATGGATGCCCGCGGAGCCGCGGACCACCGGCGGCGCCTTTTGGAGGCGGCCTACGGTGCTGTGCTCGAGATCGGGGCAGGCTACGGCGCCACGTTCCCGTTCTACCCCGCTGGTGTGTCGAGCGTGCTGGCCCTCGAACCGGACCCCACCCTCCGTGACCTGGCCCGGGCGGCCGCCCGCAGGGCGCCGGTGCCGGTCACTGTGGATGACGGCGTGGCGGAGGCGCTGCCCGCAGGGGATGCCTCCGTCGACGTCGTGGTCTCCAGCCTGGTCCTGTGCAGTGTCGCGGACCAGACCGTCGCCCTGGCCGAGGTGGTTCGGGTCCTGCGCCCGGGCGGCCGGTTGCTGTTTTACGAGCACGTCCGTTCGACGCGCAGGGTACTGGCCGCCGCCGAAGACCTGCTCACCCCGCTATGGAGCCGGCTGGCCGGCGGATGCCACCCGAACAGGGATACCGTCGCAGGAATTGCCGGCGCAGGGCTGACAGTCCAGGGGCTTGAACGATTTGGCTTCTCGGTCCTGCCTGGGAACCCGCGGCTGGCCCACGTTCTTGGGGCGGCAGTCAAGGCCTGACGTCCGGCTCCGGGCTCACGTTGCGCAGTGAGCTGGCGAGTTGAATGAATGCCTGGGGCCGCCGTCGATCGTTGAGACCGGCGTCGAGGGCGAGGCGGTGTAAGGGGATTGCTTCCGTCTTGCTGACCAGGAAGTCGTGAGCAGAGGCCCCTTTCATACAGGGCCGCGGGATCTCCATCGGGCCGCTCATTGACGAGCGTTTCCATTCTCCTGAGGGTTCCGGCGGGGTCGGTGTCATCGGCCAGCGCCCAAAATTCCTGCACGAGAGTCTCCCCGTTGTTCATCATGCGCCGATTCTTCCGCGGCGACACGGCCTCCCGGGAGCAAGAGATCGGTCCGGGGGACAGCGGTGAGCGCCGGGCCACCCTCGGGCCAGACCTGTCAGCGGACCGGCCGAATACCCGCCAGTTCTGCTCGTTTGGAACGACGTGCCAAACGGTCTCGCCTGCGGCGTCTCCTCGTCGAAGGCTCATGCCGTCTCACGAGAGACAAGTCTTCGCCCCAGGGATGCTTGGAACCGAATCAAGTACCCATCGGGGTCCGCCACGAGAAACTGTGTGACGCCGGCTTCGTACTCGCCGGTTCTGTACCATTTGATCTCCGGCGCCAAAAAGAGCGGCCAGCCTCCGGCAGCCAACGCCTTCACGAGAGGTTCGATCGACGGAACCGAAACCTGAAAGTTGATCCCGCGCCCGAGTGGCCGTTCGAGAGGTCCGGTGATCCAGTTACGACCCATCCCGGCCTGCTCCAGCATGAGGTGCGCTGAGCCTCTGGCGATGTAGGCAAATCCTTCATGGATCCGGTGGTAGAGAACCGAGAAACTGCACAGCCGGCACCAGAAATCCAGGCTCTTGTCGAGATCCGTGACTAGAAGCTCCGGCACCAGGCCCGGGTCAGGGGCAACGGTTGTTGTAGTCATACGCTGTTGCCCGTGGAACGGTGCTCGCGCGAGACCTTGGCGTGGGCGAGGATTTGCGAGATGACATCGGTCTTCGCATCGGCGTAGTCATTCATATCGGACCATTGCTTTCGTGCCAACATCTTCTTGGTATTGGCATACAAGGCACGGTCAGTCTCATCAATCCGAAGCCAATCACGCAGCTCTCTGTACGGCGGGACGGCGTCGTCCCCAGGGCGAAATACATGGACGTGAACATCTTTCGCCGGTGTCCTCAGCATGCGGTGCCCTGCCTCGCGGACTCGCAGAACAAAACCGGCCTCTTCCAGTGCCGGAATATATGCCGCCTCATCCTCAACGTCCATGACGGTCAGGAGGATGTCGATGATGGGTTTAGCAGCCAAACCTGGAACCGCTGTAGAACCAATGTGCTCGACGGACACCGCCCTCTCTCCAGCAGCGTCGAGGATTGTCCGGGCGAGCGCTTCGAAGCGTTGGGGCCACGAAAGGTCGTAATCCACTATGACGATGGCCCGTTCTTCGCGGCCGCCGATCAAGACGGCATCCACGTGCGCATCTGCTTCAGATTTCATCGGTCAATCCTCGCATTGCGCATCGGCTCGCTTTCGCCACCACCAGGCCGCCCAGGAAAAACTAACCCAAATGGGCCGGCAGGTTTCGCATCCGGTCCGCAGTTATATTCACGGCCGGCAAATTGCACTTAGGCAGGGACCGCTTTGGGGAAAGGACCCAATCACCCCGTCCTACAGAAGGCTTCAACGTTGACGCCAGTGTTCCGGAGAAGGTACACGGCAAGCGCCGTGGAGCAGATCATCATCGACAAGCACACCGCCGGCACCAAGTCCGGTAGGCCCCCGGAGATCTTCATCAAGTGCTTATAGTGCTTGTTCCCAAGTCCGTCGACACGCCATTCTATGTGGGTCTTATCAACGTCCGGAGTAATAGCTCCGTTAATCTTCGCGCCCCCAAAAGGAGCTTCATCTTAGTCCGGTCAACATATCCCCATGCGGTGAGCTGGTTGAGGTAGTGGAAGTGCCCCTTTTCGGCGGACCGCCATGATTCTTTTTGGATGGTCTTTTCGTACCCTGCGCAGATCAGTGCGATGAGGGAGAACTCGGGCCGGGCGGTGGTTTTGGCGGGGTGGTCCCGTAGCGGGTTCCATCCCACCGGTCGGTGTCCTCCCTGGTCTTGGCCCCGATCACCCCGGTGGCGACTTTGCCGAGACGGTGCGGGAAGTCTCATTCGCCGACACGGCGCTGCAGTACTGCCCCACCTGCCAGACGAAGGGCAAATCTTGGCGGACCGGAGGACGTCCAAGTTCCTGCAGTCGGAAGATCCGGCACCCAAGGCGTCCCGCGGCTCCGAAAAACCAAATTAAATGGAGATTTCTGGACCTGTCGAGATACAGCGAAGATCGGCAGGCTGGCGGGGAGCCAGAGGACGCGGAGCAGGACCAAACGCCAGGAGGCGATGCGGTTCAGAGTGTGCAGTAAATCGACGGCCGCGGGGCGCCGCAGGGGTCGTCACCGGCGGAGTCGGCCGACCCTTCCACGGGTCCTCGAGACCGTTCCTCTCGGGCCCTGCCAGTCTTCCTCAGCGGCCGACTGTCTCTCCCCCGGGGACCCTTGGCAGCCGGCTGCTCTTCGAGCGGACCCCAACACGCGGCGGACTGCAGAAGCGCCGCGGACGGTGGCGCTGGTGGTCGGATTGCGGTTCGGGACTTATGGTCCTACCCGGGCACGCCCCTGGGGCGTAGCGTCTTGACCAAAGCTCGCATGTCTCAATCAGCACCAAGGGGTCACAATGCGCCGGTCTCGACCCGCCGCCCTCGGAATGGCCTTGGCCCTCGCCCTCGGCGGCGGCCTCGGGGGCACGGCTCTGGAGCCGCCCGCGGCCGCCGCATCAGCGGTGGCTGCGGAGTGGAGCGTACCGGCGTCGATGGCGGTCGAGCAGGCCGGCGACGACGCGATCATCCAGCACTATGAGCAGCTCGGCGGCAGCGCATCGTTCCTCGGCACGCGAGTCGGCAGCGCGTACGACATCGCCGGGGGTCGCGCCCAGGACTACACCGCCGGCACGATCTACTGGAGCCCCGGCACCGGAGCGCACGAGGTGCACGGAGCGATCCGCGGACGCTATCTCGCACTCGGCGGACCGGCCGGCTTTCTGGGCTTCCCGCTCACAGACGAAACCGCCACTCCGGGCGCCGCTGGTCGGTACAACGACTTCGCCACCGGCACGATCTACTGGAGCCCCGGCACCGGAGCGCACGAGGTGCACGGAGCGATCCGCGGACGCTATCTCGCACTCGGCGGACCGGCCGGCTTTCTAGGCTTCCCGCTCACAGACGAAACCGCCACTCCGGGCGCCGCTGGTCGGTACAACGACTTCGCCACCGGCACGATCTACTGGAGCCCCGGCACCGGAGCGCACGAGGTGCACGGAGCGATCCGCGGACGCTATCTCGCACTCGGCGGACCGGCCGGCTTTCTAGGCTTCCCGCTCACAGACGAAACCGCCACTCCGGGCGCCGCTGGTCGGTACAACGACTTCGCCACCGGCACGATCTACTGGAGCCCCGGCACCGGAGCGCACGAGGTGCACGGAGCGATCCGCGGACGCTATCTCACACTCGGCGGACCGGCCGGCTTTCTGGGCTTCCCGCTCACGGACGAAACCGCCACTGCCGACGGGGTCGGCCGGTACAACCACTTCAGCGGCATGAACGCCGGCTCGTCGATCTACTGGTCGCCCGCCACGGGAGCCCACGAGGTGTACGGAGCCATCCGAGCCCAGTGGGTGGCCCTCGGTTGGGAGCGCAGCCGGCTCGGCTACCCGACCAGCGGCGAGTACGGCATCACGGGCGGGCGCCGCAGCGACTTCCAGCACGGTTCGATCCTGTGGCACGCGGCCAGCGGCAGGACCGAGGTCATCTACACCAGCGTCCCTTCGACGCTCCTGGGCGTGGACCTCGAGCGCATTCCGACCACGCAGAAGGTTGTCGCGCTCACGTTCGACGCCGGCGCCAACGACGCCGCCCTCCGATCGATCCTCGCCACCCTCACAGCCAACGGCGTCCCAGGCACATTCTTCCTCACCGGAGACTGGGTCAACCAGTTCCCCTCCAACCCGGCGTTGATCTACAACGCGGGGAATCGGATCGGCAATCACTCCATGACCCACCCAGACTTCACGACCCGGACCGACGCCCAGATCGCGACCGAGATCAGCAGCGCGGAGAGGACCATCAGGGCCGCCGGAGGCGACCCGCTCCCGTTCTTCCGCTTCCCCTTCGGTGCCCGCGATTCCCGCACGATCGCAGACGTCAACGCCGCCGGTTACGCGGCGATCCGGTGGACCGTTGACACCCTGGGCTGGCAAGGCACCATGAACGGAACGCGCGGCCCGAGCTTCATCGTCCAGCGCGTCATGGCTTCCGCGCAGCCCGGGGAGATCGTCCTGATGCACCTCGGCTCGAACCCCGACGACGGCTCAACGCTCGACGCCGCGGCCCTCCCCCAGGTGATCTCCCAGCTCCGGGCGGCAGGCTACAGCTTCGTCACCCTCGACGCCGCCCTATGATCCTTCATCTGGTCTTTCCACCGATGATCAGGCTACTGTCCGCCGAGCAGACAGATAAAACACTGCGCGTCCTTAGCCATTCCAGCAGGGGGTCCCGGCCAGTACGACGATCGGAAGGGTCCTGACTCATGAATTTCCCGCTTCCCAGCAGAATATTTTCGCGGGTACTCGCCGTCCTGCTGATCTTCAATGCGGTGTCATCCAAGCGCCCGTGAAGCGTTTCTATGACTTCCCCGACTCCGCGCACGCACCGTAGGTCCAGGAGGCGGTGAGGCGGTGGGGGGGCTGCCTGGCTCCGTGGACACTGACTTCTCAGCGGTCCGGCCGTTGTCGGCGGATTGGCAAGCGTGGCCTGCATGATGCCCTTTTCGATCCTCGTGCTCTACGCGCGGCAGGGCTTGGGGCTCGATTCCTCTGGCTATGGGGGGTCCTCGCGGTCTCGGCGCTCGGGGGTCTGGTGGGTTCATTCATTACCGCCCCACTTCGATCCCGTGCCGGATATGCAGGGACCATCACGGGAAGTCTGGCCCTGGATGCGGCGCACTGGTCGGATCACCGTGCACACACATGCCGTGGGTGGCAGCTGTTCTCTTGGCCGCCGACATTTTGCATGCGGTCATCTGGGGAATCTGCGTGAGCTCTCTGCGGGCAGCCGGCGTTGGCTTACCGGCACCGTTTCTGGCCGGAGGAATCATCTTCGGCGTCTGCACCGTGATTGGTTGGAAACCGCCCAGGGTCTTACGGGCATGAAAAGGGCGCCTGCCCTGCGGAACTGCTCCCCGTGAGTCGAACTGAATTTTTCAGTCCAACTTCCGGGGAGCAGTTCATGCCGGCAGTCGCCCTTATTATGCTCGCGGGAGCGGTGGCTCTAGGCCTTCTTCGGCGGCAGCGCCAGCTTGAAGACCTTGGCCCAGGTGGAGCCGACCTGCTTCAGCAGCGGCCCCGTCGTGTAAGGCAGCCCGTACCGCGCGCAGATTTCCTGCACTTTCGGCGCCACCTCGCCGTAGCGGTTGGACGGCAGGTCCGGGAAGAGGTGGTGCTCGATCTGGTGCGAGAGGTTGCCGCTCATCAGGTGCATGAACTTGGACCCGGAAATGTTGGCCGATCCGATCATCTGCCGGACATACCAGTCGCCGCGGGTCTCGCCTTCCACCATCTCTTCCGTGAAGGTGTCGGTACCGTCGGGGAAGTGCCCGCAGAAGATGATCGCGTGCGCCCAGACATTCCTGATCGCGTTCGCGGACAGGGTGCCATAGAGCGCCTGCTTGCCGGAACCGGTCAGCATGGCGACGGCCGGCGTGGCGGCGTAGTCCTTGGTGAACTGCTTCAAAGCCTTGAGACCCAGGGCTTTAAGGTCCCTGGACATGGCCTCCTTGCTCTTCTTGCCTTCTTGGTAGTCAGGCAATTCGAGGTCGTAGAGGGCGATTCCCCATTCGAAAACCGGCGCCAGGATTGCGTTGTACAACGGGTTGCCCAGGTTGAAGGGCTTCCACTCCTGCGACGGATCCATCCGCAGCAGGTTGTACCCGATGTCGTTATCCTTGCCCACCACGTTGGTCCAGCGGTGGTGCAGGTCGTTGTGGGTGTGCTGCCAGGAGCGCGTCGGGGTGACGAAGTCCCAGTCCCAGGTGGTGGAGTGGATGTCCGGGTCGCGCATCCAGTCCCACTGGCCGTGCAGGATGTTGTGACCCAGTTCCATGTTTTCCAGGATCTTGGCGAAGCTAAGCATCGCCGTTCCGGCGACCCACGCGGCTTTGTGCTTGCTCACCAGAAGGGTGGCCCGGCCGGTGATCTCAAGCCCGCGCTGGACCTTGATCACCCGGCGGATATACGCCGCGTCGCTGGCGCCGCGCTTGGCAAGGATATCGTCCTTGATGGCGTCGAGTTCGCGGCCCAGCTCGGCTACCTGCTCGTCCGAGAGGTGCGCCGCCGCGTCCGGTCGGACCAGCGGGCTGCCGGACTCGGCGAGGGCACCGGGCCGCGTCCTCGCGGCGGCAGTGGCCGTGGCCGCGCCGCCCTTGTCAGCTTCCTCGGAAACGTCAGGCTTGTCGGAAACAATCGTCATGCGGTGGTACTCCTTAGAGGTCGAGGTTCACGGGTCCGGCTGCTGCCGAAACACACGTCTGGATTAGTTGGCCGGGCTCGCCGTGAATTTCATCCGTGCGCAGGTCACGGACCTGGCCGGCCCGGAGGGGGATAAGGCAGCTGTGGCAGATGCCCATGCGGCAACCGCTGGGCATCAAGACGCCGGCGTCCTCGCCGACGTCGAGCAGGGGGGTGTCACCGTCGGCGTCGACTTCACGGTCCGACGCCTCGAAGGTGACCAGACCGCCGTCGCGCCCTGCACCGCCGGCCAGTTTGGTGCTGAACCGTTCAATGGCGAGAGTGGTTTCCGGCCCTGCCCCCGCGGTGGTGGCCTCGACTTCCCACAGCGCCTCGGCGTCGTCCAGGAAGCCTTCCGGGCCGCAGGCGTAGGCGGCCCGCTGGCGCCAGTCCGGGCAAAGCCGCTCCAGGCCGGTGACGGAACTAAAGTCCAGCCGTCCGCGTTCCCCGGTGAACCAGTGGATCACCCGGAAGTTGGGGAATTGGTCGGCGAGTTCCGCGAGTTCCTCCCGGAAGATAGCGTCCGCAGGAGTTCGGGCCGTGTGGATGAGGACGACGTCTGAATCCGGACGGTGCGGGACGAGCGTACGGATCATCGACATGACCGGGGTGATTCCGCTCCCGGCGGTCAGCATCAGCAGCGGCCGTGGATGCTCCGGAAGGACGAAATCGCCCTGCGGCGGTGCCAGGAAGAGGACGTCACCGGGCTTGGTGTGGCGCACAAGAGTGCCGGAGACGGCACCCATGTCGGTGACGGTAATGGCCGGATCCTGGCCGGCGGGGGCGCTGAGCGAATATGACCGCCAGTGGCGGACACCGTCGAGCTCGACGCCGATTCGGGCCCACTGGCCGGCAAGGTGCGCTTGCCAGCCGTGGCCGGGACGGAAGAAAATGGTGGCGGAATCGGCCGTTTCTGGAACCACCCGGGTAACCACGCCGCGCAGTTGGCGGGCGGAAAACACAGGATTGAACAGCGACAGAATATCTTCTGGAGCTAGTGGGGTGGTCAGTAGAGATGCGGCGCGCGCCAGCTTACGGAGCCGGATCATCTTCCAATCTTATGTCAGTGGGGGTCATAGTTCTTCACCCAGGGCATACGATCGAGGTGGATTAACTAACCCGCCGCAACAACTTATTGGATCTCACCTCATGAATGCTGCTCCGACGGGCTCCGTCGCCTCCCCTACCCACGATCCGCCGTGGCTTGCCCTGCCCCGCGAGGTCAGCGACGTACTTCGGCCCAGGATGCCCGGCATCGTCGAGGCCATCATAGAAGCCGTGCCGCAACTGGTACCGGCCTATGCCAGGCCGATCGAGGGGCGCTTCGGGCGGGGGCTGCGCCGCGGTGTGGCCGCCGCCCTCGACCGTTTCCTGCAGCTTCCGGGAACCCGGCTGCCCGCCCTGTCGGAGGAGAGCAGGCAGCTCGTAGCGGGGCTGGGGAGCGGAGAATTCCGGCAGGGCAGGAGCATGGATGCACTGCTGAGCGCCTACCGGATGGGGGCCCGGGTAACGTTCCGGGAGATGTCCAGAGTCTCCGTGGAACACCACCTGGGTCAAAGTGTGGTGGTGGACCTGGGTGAATCCATCCTGGCGTACATCGATGAGCTGTCCGCGGTCAGCGCCGAGGCGTTTGCCTTTGAACAATCCGAACGGGCCGGCGCGGTGGACAGGCGGCGTACCGGCTTGCTTGACCTGCTCCTGCTGGGGCAGGCGGACGAGGCGGCCCTGCGGCAAAGGGCCGCGATGGCGGATTGGTCCCTGCCACCGAGGATGGTCGTGGTGACCCTGCCGCTGGACCGGTCTGCCGGGCTGCGGCTCCGGCTGGGCGCGGGAACGCTGGTCATTGAACGCGAGACCGACGCCGTTGCCCTGGTTCCGGCACGGCAGTCCAAGCAGGCCCGGGCGGAGCTGAACAAGGTCCTGCGCGGACGCGGCGCCGCAGTGGGGCCGGCCGGCAGCTGGGAGAAAGTTCCCGATTCGCTGCGCCTGGCGGTGCTCGCGGCCTCGGTGCTGCCGCCCCGGGACGGCCCGGATGACCCGCCGATCTGGGCGGACGAGCATCTGGCCGAGGTGATTCTGGGGGCGGAACCGTCCGCGATCGCGGAGCTGGCCAACCGCCGTCTGGCGCCCTTGGAAGCGCTGCGTCCCGCGCAACGCGAACGGCTAGAGGAGACGCTGTTGTCCTGGTTGCGGCACTGGGGCCAGCGCGCCCCTGTCGCGGCCGAACTCGGCATCCACCCGCAGACCGTGGGCTACCGGGCGGCGCAGCTGCGCGAACTGTTTGGCGACACCCTGGAGGATCCGAAGGCCAGGTTTGAGCTTGAACTGGCGCTCCACGCGCTTCGGCGCTAGTGGGCGGCCGCCCGCAGGGAACACCGGCGAACGGGCCGCACCGGCGTCAGGGGGCAGCGCGGGGGCGGCGCCGGTCGCGCTCAGCTGGCGACCGATTCCCGGCTCTGCAGCCGCATCTCCAAATCGTTCATCACGATTGCAGCCAGGTCCTCCAGCGTCCGGGTATCGGCGGCGCTGAACTCCCGGGGTTCGCGGTCCAGGATGCAGAAGGTGCCCAGGTTGAAGCCGTCCGGGGTGCGCAACGGAACACCCGCATAGAACTGCAGCCCGAACTCCCCCGCGACCAGCGGGTTGGCGAGGGTCCGGGGATCGGTGGTGGCATCCTTCACGATCCAGGCCTTATCCTGCAGGATGGCTGAGGCGCACAGCCCCGGGTCGCGGCCGATCTGCGTTACCTCGGTGCCGTGGTGGGCCTTGAACCAGATCCGGTCGTGGTCCACGACGCTGACGATCGCCACCGGCACCGAGAACACTCTGGACGCGAGTGCCGCGATCCGGTCGAAGGCGCCGTCTGCCGGAGTGTCGAGGATCCGGTAGCGTTCCACCGCGCGCATCCGTGCCTCCTCGCCCGTTCCGGAGGCTTTCTCCAGCCGGTGGCGTGCGGCGCCTTTAATAACTTCCTGGCGCAGCGCGAGGGACACTTCCCGGGCGGGCGGGCGGTCTGCCGGATTGCGGGCAAGCATGGAGGAAAGCAGCGACGTCCACATCGGGGCCAGTTCTTCGGGGATGTCCGGATCGTGGAGCAGGCGCGCGACGGCGGACTGGATGGGTGCGCCGGGATAGGCCATTTTGCCGGTCAGCCCCTCGAGCAGCACCAGGCCAAGGGAGTACACATCGCTCAGCGGCCCGGCGGGATCGCCAGCGGCCTGCTCCGGACTCAAGTACGCCGGCGTGCCGGAGGTTCCGCCGTCGTCCTCCACCGGGTCCCTGCCCGTGATGATGGCGACGCCGAAGTCGGTCAGCTTGGCCCTGGGGCGCCGGTCGGCATTGCTGTAGTCCACCAGCAGGATGTTGGCAGGCTTGACGTCGCGGTGGACGATGCCGTGATGGTGGATGTAGGACAGCCCGTCCGCGAGGTCATAACCGATAACGGCCATGTGTGCTGCGGAAAGCGGCCCCTGGGCGGCGCGGTGACGCAGGTCCGGGCCGCGGACCAGTTCCATGACGAGGTAGGTGAGGCGTGCCCCCGGATCGCTGAGGTCAGCGCCGGCGTCGAACAGTGTCACGAGCGCGTGGTGGCTCATCCCGGCGAGGATGCGGACCTCCTGCCCTTGCCGGCGGGTGTGTTCCAGGTCGTCCGGGTCGTCCCGGAAGAGCTTGACTGCAATCTCGCGTTGCAGGAGTTCGTCGTACGCGCGGTAGACGGTGGACTGGCTTCCCCTGCCAATGAGGGCTTGGATCCGGTAGCGGCCGCTGAGCAGGAATCCTGGTTCCATGCCGGTTTTCTTGTTGTAGTCAGTCAAAGCGGGTTCGTTGTCCCTTAGATGCGGGGCCCGCCGACGGAGTCGCGCGGATCAGTCCAAAAAGCCGAAGGTGTGGGTCGCCCGCAGAATAGCAAGGTTACTTATGATAACGCGGAATCGGTGTTCCGGAAGACCTGGGACGAACGACTTTCCTGGCCGGACGAGGGCGGAGTTGGCCCCTATTTGGCCGGGTTGTGCGTTCCGATCGGCACCAGAGTGAGGTCCGGGTGGTTCTTTTCGATCCGGCGCAACGCCCACACGTCATTGAAAAGTGCCAGGTATTCGCCGTCGGAGCGCAGGAGCACCTCCGCGCCCGGCACGTTGGCCAGCACCGGCATGGTCTCCGCAGTTGTGATTCGTGCGATCGAATACGGCAGGCGCTCCAGCCGCATCGGGGCGCTGAAATCGTGCGCCATCCGGTCCTCCACTACCTCGAACTGCATGGGGCCGACGGCGGCCAGCACCGGAGCCTGGTCACCGCGGACGTCCGAGCGGAGCACCTGGATGACGCCCTCATGTTCCAGCTGCTCGATGCCGCGGCGGAACTGCTTGAACCGGCTGGGGTCCTTGGACCGCGCCACCTGGAAGTGTTCCGGGGCGAACAGCGGAATGGCAGGGAACTCGACCGGCTGGTCGATGAAGAGACTGTCGCCCACCCGGAGGGAGGAGGCGTTGACGAGGCCGACGACGTCCCCGGGGAAGGCTTCGTCAATGACCTCGCGTTCCCGGCCAAAGACCTGCTGGGCGTATTTGGTGGCGAAGGATTTGCCGGTCCGGCCCTGGGTGACCACCATGCCGCGTTCGAACATGCCGGAGCAGACGCGAATGAACGCGACGTGGTCGCGGTGGGCTTTGTTCATGCCGGCCTGGACCTTGAAGACGAACCCGGCGAAGGGCGCGTCAACGGGCCGTGCGGCGCCGTCGACGTCGGGACGCGGCGCGGCGGGCGGAGCGAAGTCCACGAGGGCGTCGAGGATCTCTTTGACGCCGAAGTTCAGCGCCGCCGAGCTGAAGAGGATGGGGGTGGCCTTTCCGGCGTGGAAGGCATCGACGTCGAAGCCGAGGTTGGATTCGATGACCAGCCCGGCCTCGTCGACGGCGTTGATCCAGTCGTCCCCCTGGCTGGCCGCGGCTTCGCCCGGGGTGAAGTACTCGGTGAGGGCGATGTTGGCGCCGGCGTTGTTGCGCTTGAACTGGGCAAACCGGTCATTGCGCAGGTCCCAGACACCGCGGAAGTCACCGGAGATCCCCACGGCCCAGGTCAGCGGCATCGGCTGCAGGCCGGTGCGCTCGGTGATCTCGTCCATGAGGGCCAGCGCGTCCAGACCGGGCCGGTCCCATTTGTTGATCACGGTGATGATGGGCAGATTGCGCTGTTTGCAGACCTCGAAGAGCTTCATGGTCTGGGTTTCCAAACCCTTGGCAGCGTCCACGAGCATCACGGCGCAGTCGACGGCAGCCAGTACGCGGTAGGTGTCTTCGGAAAAGTCGGCGTGGCCCGGGGTGTCCAGCAGGTTAATGACGGTGTCGCGGTAGGCGAACTGCAGTGCCGCGGAGCTGATCGAGATGCCGCGGTCCTTTTCCATCTGCATCCAGTCCGAGACGGTGTCCTTGCGGTTTGCCTTGCCGCTGGAGGCCCCGGCGGTTCCGATCACCTTGGCGTGCAGCGCCAGTGCCTCGGTCAGGGTGGATTTGCCGGCGTCAGGGTGTGAAATGACCGCAAATGTCCGACGCCGGGCCGCCTGCTTGTGAATCTCCTGGACTCGGGCGGGGCTAAGGACTTCTTCAGACACGGTGCTACTTTCGCTGCGGCGTTGGGAGGGATCGGCGCGGAGAGCCCGCGGTACACCCAAGGCCTCCAGTTTATCGCAGCCCGCCGACCCTGCGCGAAGCGAAGCAGAAGTGGGGCCCGGCCTGTGTACCGCCACTGCCATTCCGGGACCGGGGTTGGTCAGCCTCCGATGGGCCACTTTGAGGCTTGTCCGTGCGGAAGTTGACCCGCATTGCCTCTATCATGGTGAGAACGGGAAACCGAGTACTTTGATCCTGCCGGCAAACACTGGATGCCGGCGCACTTGCGGGCTACAGGCCTGCACCTTTGAAGGGAAACCCTATGGCCCGGAGCCCTGAAGATTCACTCAAGGCGACGCTGGGCCGGGTGGCACCGGGCACCCCCCTCCGCGACGGACTGGAACGTATCCTCCGCGGAAGGACCGGTGCCCTGATTGTGCTGGGCATCGACCGGACTATCGAATCCATCTGTTCCGGCGGGTTCGAAATCGGCATCGACTTTTCCCCCACCCGGCTGCGGGAACTGGCCAAAATGGACGGGGCGATCATCTGCGACAAGGATGCCAGCAACATCCTGCGCGCGGCCGTCCAATTGGTGCCGGACTCCAGCATCGAGACCCAGGAGTCCGGCACCCGGCACCGGACTGCCGAGCGTGTTGCCATCCAGACCGGCGTTCCGGTCATTTCGGTCAGCCAGTCCATGCAGATCATCGCGCTGTACGTGAACGGACTGCGGCACGTCCTGGAAGGATCCGAGAAGGTCCTTGCGCGCGCGAACCAGGCCCTGGCTACCTTGGAGCGCTACCGTTCGCGCCTGGACCAGGTCACCAGTTCCCTCTCTGCCCTGGAAATCGAGGCCATGGTGACGGTCCGCGATGTGGCCGTGACGCTGCAGCGCCAGGAGATGGTGCGCCGGATTTCTGAGGAGATTTCCCAGTACGTGCTGGAGCTCGGCGAGGACGGCCGGCTGCTCTCACTCCAGCTGGACGAGCTGACCGTGGGCCGCGGCCCCGGGAGCGATGTGATCATCCGTGACTATTCTGGCCCGGACACCTCGGCGGAGGACATCGAGCAGGCTGTGAAGTCGTTGGTGAGCCTGGGCCCCACCGAGCTGATCGACCTGGGCAAGATCGCCGGGATTGTCGGTTTTGCCAGCGGCGAGGCAAACCTCGACGCCGTCGTGCAGCCGCGCGGTTACCGGCTGCTTTCCGGGCTGAAAGCAGTCCCGAAGGCCGTCGCCGACCGCCTGGTGGACCACTTCGGCGGCCTGCAGTTCCTGATGGCTGCCACCATCGATGACCTGATGACGGTAGATGGCATCGGCGACCAGCGCGCCCGGACGGTCCGTGAGGGCCTGAGCCGGATGGCCGAGGCAAGCCTGCTGGACCGCTTCCTTTAGCCCTGGCACGACTCCAGCTGCCCGGCTTCCCGTCGGCGGCCGGTGGGATCAGTTGAGTCGGAACACGGCTTTGGGACTGGCTTTATTCGCCAGCCGGGCGGTGAAAACGTAAGAGGCGCCGCCTGATCCCGGCTTGGCCTCGACCGGCGCGCATCCCTGGACTGTGCGGTTGCGTTGCCAGGGGAAGGTGGCGGTTTCACTTTGCCCCGGCGCGATGGTCTTCACGAGCTCCGTGGAGTCTGCCTGACAGTCGGTGGACGAGAAGATCCGGTCGGCGCCGCTGCTGATCATGAACTCCATCTGGGAGGTCCCCATGTTGATCTCGCACGGCACCCTGTTGCCGTTCGTTACCTTGAGCGTCAGCAGCGGATTCTCGCCGGCCGCGTAGGCCGGTTTGTCGGTGGAGGCCGTGACGGTCACAAGGCTCTGCTCGCAGCCGTCGCCCGTTGCGGTGGCCGAGGCAGATGGGGTGGCTTCCGGTGAAGCGGCCGGCACCGTTGCCTCCCCGGCCGCTGTTGTTTGTCCGCCGGAGGGGGCCTGGCCTGCGTTGAGGACGCTTGCGACGGCGGCAAATCCGCCGAGGGCGATCGCGATCACCAACAGGAGGGCCGCGCCGACGAACAGCCGCCTGCGGCGGTGGACTGGGCTGACGGGTTTCCTCGCCGGCTTCCGGGCGGAGGCTCCGGCGGGCTTCCGGGCGGGGGCGGGCGGGGCCTTGCGCGGCGAACGGCGGTCGGAGTCCCGTGTCGGACCGCGATCCGCGGGTCGGCCCGGGCCTGCTCCGCTGCCGGATGCGCCCGGGCGGGATCCGTGAGTTCCTGGAGTGTCTTGCCTGCCCATCCTCCTAGGCTAGAGAACCGCGCCGGGTATGTGGCCCTCCCACGCCGCGGGCGGAGTGTGGCCCTCATCTATTACGCTGAATTCATCAAAGCTCTAGCCGATTCCCCCGCAGCCCCCGCAACCCACCGCCCGCAGGGCATTCCCGCGGACGTTCCGCTGACCGTCCTTCACGAGGCCCTCAGCACCTGGTTTGGGGAGAACGCCCGGGACCTGCCGTGGCGGGCGCCGGATTGCACCCCGTGGGGTGTGCTGGTCAGCGAGGTCATGCTGCAGCAGACGCCGGTGGTGCGGGTGCTGCCCGTCTGGGAGGAGTGGCTTCGGCGCTGGCCGGGACCGGCCGATCTGGCCCGGGAGCCGGCCGGTGAAGCTGTCCGCGCCTGGGGAAGGCTGGGCTATCCTCGCCGCGCCCTCCGGCTGCATGCGGCCGCCGTCGCCATCGTCGCCGGCCACGGCGGCGAAGTGCCCGGGACCTACCCGGAGCTGCTGGAGTTACCGGGAGTAGGGAGCTACACGGCAGCAGCCGTCGCCGCGTTCGCCTTTGGCCGCCGCGAAACGGTGGTGGATACCAACATCCGCCGCGTTCACGCCCGCTTGTTTTCCGGCGCCGCCCTGCCCTCGCAGGCGCTGACCGCCGCCGAGATGCGCCTCGCCGCCCAGGCGCTGCCCGCTGACGCAGGCCGGTCCGTCCGCTGGAATGCCGCCGTCATGGAACTCGGCGCCATGGTGTGCACCGCACGGTCACCGAAATGCGGGCAGTGCCCGGTCTCAAGCTCCTGCGCCTGGCGGGCGGCCGGCGAGCCGCCGCCGACCTACACGCCGAAGGGACAGGCATGGCATGGAACGGACCGCCAGGTCCGGGGGGCCGTGCTGGCGGTGCTCCGGGTGGCCGAGTCCCCGGTGGCGCCCGAACTGTTCCAGCAGGCCGCCGCGGACCTGGGCTTTGAACCCGCGGGAATCGGAGTTCCCCTTGCGGCCCTGCACCGGCTCAACTCAGCCCCGGAACAGCTGGAGCGTGCTCTGGCGGGTCTGCTCAGCGACGGCCTGGCGGAGCTGCATCCGGCCGGGTTCCGGCTGCCTGCCTAGTCCCCCAGGCTATATCCCCACCTCCAATCACCTGGGTGATTTTCCTCAGATCATCCTTCCAGGGCCGCCTGAAGTGCCTCCACGAGGACAGAACCCCGCCGGTCACCCTGGCCTTTGAGTACATTCGTTGTCTAGGCGAAGCCCACTTTGTGCTCAGGGTCCGCGAACGCGACTTGCCCTCCGGCGCCGTCGTGGCCGAAGGAGCGGGACGAGGACGGAATCGCCGGGCGGCGGCGGAGTCCGGCAGCCCACTCCAGACGTCAGCGCCAAGCGGTCCGGCAACCGTTGCCCGGAGGTACTCAGAGACGGTTTGTCCCGTTGCCTGCCGAACCAGTTCACCTGTGAGTCATCCGAGGGCCAGTGCGTGGTATCCGTAAACCGTGCCGGGCTCCCAGCAGGGATTCTGGTCCGCGAGGGTGCACAGCGAGGGCCGGTCCGCCCGGGGACCCGCGGTTAGTCTCCCCGAAGGTCTCTGCGAGGTTTTCGAAGCCGGATGCGACGAGGCCATGACCGCGGGGGTGCATGATATGGCCTACCTGCGGAGTCCAGCCCTAGAGGGCTGGAGTGGCGATCCTGGCGGCAAACAGCGCTGGAAGAACGCGCCGGGAAAAGGAAGACGACGGTGTTCTAGGGTTCGCCGAAGCCCGCTGTGATGAGGCCGCGCAGATAGTCCACGGCTTTCGCGGCATCCGGTCCGCCCGCTTCGACGTGCAGGACGGTGCCTTTTCCGGCCCCGAGCATCATCAGCTCGGTCATCGACGCGCCGTCCGCGCCGTTGATGGTGACCTCTGTGTCCATGCCGGCCAGTCCGCCGGCAATTTTGGCAGCCGGGCGGGCGTGCATGCCGGCCTGGTTGACCAGTTCGAAGTCCCCGCTGGCCTCCGGGGGCAGGTGTCCGTGCGCGTGCTGGGCCGGAGCTGGCGGCCGGTAGACGGCTTCGGCCGCTTCCTTCACGCCTTCCAGATCCGCCCCGGCCTGGGCTGCCACGGCGGCCGCGACAAGCCCCTCCACCAGCGGGGCATCGGCGAGCAATACCGAGGACGGATCTGCGAGGAATTCCACCGCGGACTCAGCCGTCATCACGGCCGAGCCGAGGTCGGTCAGGACAACGACGCCGTCACGGTCGGCGTCGCCGGCCTGTTCCAGCGCCGCCATGACACGTTCGAGGCTGGTGCCGATCCTGCCGTCGTCGGTGCCGCCGGCCGGGAGGATTAGCACGTCGGGTGCCATCTGGGCGGCCAGCTCGACGGCGCCGTCGGCGATCTTTTCGCTGTGCGAGACGACGACGAGCTTGACCGTCATTCCGCCGCCCCGGCGGCGGCGCGCAGGATCAGCGCGGTGGACACGGCGCCCGGATCCCGGTGGCCGATACTGCGCTCCCCGAGGTAGCTGGCACGTCCCTTGCGCGCAAGCATGGGATCGGTGGACACGGCGCCGGCTTCGGCCGCGTCCGCGGCGGCCGCCAGCACCTTGCGGACATCGCTGTCCCCGGCGGCGGCGGCAGCCGCGTCGACTGCCGGAGTCCAGGCATCGACCATGGTCTTGTCGCCCGGCTCGGCCTTACCGCGGGCCACAATCCCGTCCCGGGCGGCCTGGAGGGCGGCGGCGAGTGCGGCGGCGTCAATCTCGGACTCCTCGCCGAGTGCGGTGCCCGCTCGAAGGAAAGCCGTTCCGTAGAGCGGGCCGGCGGCTCCTCCGACTTTGGACATCAGGGTCATGGCGGTCAGCTTGAGCGCCGCGCCGGCCGTTTCCGGGGGCGCCTCGGCAATCTTGGCCATCACCGCCTTGAAGCCGCGGTCCATGTTTTCCCCGTGGTCCGAATCGCCGATGGGCCTGTCCAGTTCGATCAGCTCTTCCCGGTGCTCCGCCATGGCCTCAGCCGAAAGCGTCAGCCACCGCAGGGCCCAGTTGACGTCCAGCCCCATGGTCAGACGCCCCAGCGGAGAGCGGCCGTGTGGACGGGTGCGTCCCAGAGCGCCGTCATCTCATCATCGAGCCGCAGGACGGTGATGGAGCAGCCCTGCATTTCGAGGGCTGTGATGTAGTTGCCTACCAGTGACCGCTCCACGGTGATGCCTTGGGCGGCCAGTTGCTGCACGGCACGGCGGTACACGATGTAGAGCTCGCTCTGCGGGGTGCCGCCCATGCCGTTGACAAACAGGAGCACTTTGTCGCCGGACTTCACTCCGAGGTCGCTGACCACCGGTTCCAGCAGGCGGTCGGTGATGCCGTCGGCGTTTTCCATCGGAATCCGGTGCCGGCCGGGTTCTCCGTGGATGCCGATACCGATCTCGATCTCGTTTTCCTCCAGCACGAAACTTGGTGACCCGGCGTGCGGGACGGTGCAGGCTGCCAACGCGACGCCCATGCTGCGCACGTTGTGGTTGACCCGGTCGCCGATTGCCGCGACGGCGTCGAGGCTGTCCCCGCGTTCCGCGGCGGCGCCGGCGATCTTCTCCACCAGGACCGTTCCGCCCACCCCGCGCCGGCCGGCAGTGTACAGGGAGTCCTGCACCGCGACGTCGTCATTGACCAGCACGGTCCGGACGTCGACGCCCTCCGCCTGGGCCAGTTCCGCGGCTGTCTCGAAGTTCAGGACATCGCCGGTGTAGTTCTTCACGATGTGGACGACGCCGGCGCCAGAGTTGACGGCGAGGGTCGCCGGCAGGATCTGGTCCGGTGTGGGCGAGGTGAAGACGGCCCCCGGAACCGCGGCGTCGAGCATGCCGCGCCCGACGTAGCCGGCGTGCAGGGGCTCGTGCCCGCTGCCGCCGCCGGAGACGAGCCCGACTTTTCCTGCCACCGGCGCGTCCTTGCGCACGATGTATTTGGGGTCCGCAAAGACGGTCACGAGGTCGGCGTGGGCAAGCCCGAAGCCCTCCACTGATTCGTCAACCACGGCGCGGGGATCATTGATGAGCTTCTTCATGGCGGTGCTCCCTGGATGGTGTCCTGGCTGCTTGGTTCGACCCTACTACCGGGGCCCCCGCCAGCGGTAGGCTCCGGTTCCACAACCTCGGCCCGCGGAGTCCGGACGCAGCCGGAAGGCTTTCGCTTCGGAGTCCACGGGTGTTTCAGCTTGGCGTGTCAGCCCGTTTTGTCGGCGCGCAACCGAAAATTGGGCCAGGCGTCGCCGCCGAGCCAAGAGAAAGGCGGCGTGTTGAGCTGTCCCCGCTCGACGCCGGCCCCTGGCCCGGTTCCGGAACCCGTCCCGGGGAGATTGACGGGCGCCGGGTCCTTTGTCGTCTCTTCCACGGTGCCGGGGACCGCTGCGCGGCCTGGGACGGATCCGCTGGCCATGGTCATTTGGAATGCAGAGAAGTCGGGAAAAACCGCGCGCTCGGGCAAGTTGTTACCTCCGGGTAATGTGGTCCACCCCCTGGACCAAGGGTCAGTTTATCCATCAAATGTACGGATGGGAAGACCCATTTCCGCGTCCCAGGCCGCGGGCCTCCGCGGCCCGTTGGCGGCCGGACCTAGAGCGTTTTGATCATCCGGGTGTTGCCGAGCGTATTCGGCTTCACCCGGGCAAGATCCAGGAACTCGGCAACACCCTCATCGTGCGAGCGCAGCAACTCGGAGTACACCACGGGGTCGACGGCGGTCTGGTCGGCCATGACTTCGAAGCCGTGCTTCTGGAAGAAGTCCACCTCGAACGTCAGGCAGAACACGCGGGAGACGCCCAAAGCCCGGGCGTCCCCGAGCAGCCGCTCGACCAGCCGGTGGCCCACGCCTTTCCCCCGCCAGGCAGTTGACGCCGCGAGTGTGCGCACCTCCGCCAGGTCCTCCCACATCACGTGCAGGGCTCCGCAGCCGATCACTTCGCCGTCCGGCGCCTCGGCGATCCTGAACTCCTGCAGGCTCTCGTAGTAGGCCACCGTTTCCTTGGCCATCAGGATCCGCTGGTCGGCCAGCGGAGCCACGAGGGCCTTGATCGCTCCTACGTCGCTGGTGCGGGCAAGGCGGACGCGGATTGGTTCAGTCACAGCCCAATCCTACGGGGAACCGCAGGTGGGAGGCTCAGAGACCGAGCTCGTCCGGCACCGGAAGGTCCTTGTCCAGCAGGTTCCTGGCGAGGAAGTGCTCCACGACGCCGTACCAGACCTTGGCGTGCTGGGGCTTGAGAATCCAGTGGTTCTCGTCGGGGAAGTACAGGAAGCGGTGGTCCGTCCTGCCGTCCTCGTCAGCTGCCAGCTGCGACTTGGCGAGCAGTTCGTACCAGAGCCGCAATCCCTCACCGATTGGGACGCGGTAGTCCTTGTCCCCGTGGATGACGAGCATGGGTGTGCTGATATTCTCCACGTGCAGGTGCGGGGAGTTCGCCTTGGCCATGTCGGCCGTCATCTCCCTGAGCCAGTAGTCTGCCGAGTCCGTAGTGGGGCCGAACTGGTCCAGCGCCCAGAGACTGGCGTGGGTGACAATGGCCTTGAACCGGTCGGTGTGGCCGGCCACCCAGTTCGCCATGTACCCGCCGAAGGAACCACCCATGGCCGCTGTCCGGGTCTCATCGATGTCCGGCCGTTGCACCACCGCGTCGGTGATGGACATCAGGTCGGTGAAGGGAGCTTTGCCCCATTCACCCCAGCCGCGCTGTATGTGGTGCTGCCCGTACCCGGTGGAGAGCGCCGGGTCCGGCAGCAGAACGGCGTAACCGCGCGCCACGAGCAGCCAGGGGTTCCAGCGCCACGTCCAGGCGTTCCACGAACCGAGCGGACCGCCGTGGATCCACAGCAGCAGAGGCGCCGGGTTGCCCGCCGAGGCTCCCTCCGGGAGCGCCAGGTACGCCGGCACGCGCATGCCGTCCGCGGCGGTCGCCTCGACGCGTTCCAGTGTGCCGTGATGGCCCGGGCGCTCCGCAGGTGCCGGGAGCCGGGTGACCTCACCGCTGGGCAGGTTAATCCGCACGGCCTCGGCGGGAAACTCGTAGGAACTGCGCAGCGCATAGGCGTGGTGGCCGTCCGGGGCGACCACCACGTCGGTGTAGGCGGCGGCGTCGGCCGTCAGCCGGGTGACCTGGCCGGCTCCCCCGCCGCCGGTCACCCCGACCCGGAACACCGGAGAGGCCCCGTCTTCATCCGCCGTGACGAGCAAGGCAGATCCGTCCGGCAGCCAGGCCGCCGGGCGCGGCCAGCGGTCCCAGCCTGGGGCCAGCGGGGTCAGTTCCCCGCCGCCGGGGGTGACATCCAGAAGGTGCAGCGCCACCTCCGGGGCCGTTTCCGGGGTGGTATCGGTTTCGCTCACTACCGCCAGGGTCCTGCCGTCGGGGCTGACCGGGCCGGGAAAGTAGTTCATGCCGTCCGCGTCGAGCAGGACCCGGCGGGTGCCGGTGAGGGCGTCGATTGCCACCAGGATGGTGCGGGAGCCGGCCTTCGCGAGCGGCTTGGTGAAGCTGGCGTACAGTGTCTTCCCGTCCGGGCTGACGACGGTGACCGCCTCGCGGAGTCCGTTGCCGGCGTCGGGGGTCAGGTTGCGCAGTGTCACCGGCGGCCGGGCATCGACCGTGGCGGGCTTGCCGGGCTCCGGTTCCGCGCCGGGTTCGACGGCGAACAGCCGCGGCTGCGCTGGGCCCAGATCTGCATCCCAGTAGCGGACCGGATAGCCGCTGTGGAGGATGGCCGCTACCTTGTTCTCCTTGCGGGCTTTGCGGCGGTCCTCGTCATTGCCCTCGTCCGTGGAGCCTGCGAGCACCGATGCGGTGACGAACAGAGCGTCGGCCTCCTGCGCGGCCAGGAGTCCGCTGACGCCGCCCGCGCGGGAGAGTGCGACGCGGGCTTCACCGCCGCGGGAGGGCAGAACCCAAAGCGCGTTGACCGGCTCAGCATCCGGGCTTTCGGGGTCCGGCCGGGCGGAGGTGAAATACAAAGTGCCGTCGGCGGCAAAGACGGCACCTGCTTCACCCTTGGCGCTCCGGGTGATCCGGCGGGCCTGCTCTTCGCCGGCGGGGTCCACTTCCCACAGCGCGGTGCGGTATTCGGTGCCTAGATCGTTCAGCGTGGCCACGGTGGTGACCAGCCGCCCGCCGTCGGGACTCAACGCCAGTCCGCTGACCCGCGGGATGGCGAGGTAGTGGTCGACGTCATGGAAGGGTGTTTCCGGCGTTGCGCCCCGGGTCAGCGGATCGGTGGAAGCCATGCTCCGATTCAACACCCCTTGTGCGCCGGATCACATGAAGTTCACTAAGAGTGAAACGGTACTTTCAGATACCTGGTGGTACCGGTTGCGGTAACCGACGGCAGTACCTAAGGCGACGGGGGTTGAGCTGGAGGCAAGGTTGCAAGACAAGGCTGCAAGGCAAAGGCCCCGCCTCCCTGGTCAGGAAGACGGGGCCTTGGAGCCGGTGCCAGCGCGCCGGGGCTCCTATTAGACGCTCGGAGCGATTTCCGGGATGAGCGGCTTGGCGTTGCCGGCGAAGGTGAACTTGGCGTCGTCGCCTTCGCCATCCACATCCACCACAACGATGTCGCCGGCGTGGATTTCGCCGAAGAGGATCTTCTCGGAGAGCTGGTCCTCGATCTCGCGCTGGATGGTGCGGCGCAGCGGCCGGGCACCCATGGCGGGATCGTACCCGCGGGTTGCCAGCAGGATCTTGGCGGCGGGCGTGAGCTCGATCCCCATGTCCTTGTCCTTGAGCCGCTTCTCCAGCCGGCCGACGAACATGTCCACGATCTCGATGATCTCGTCCTGGGTCAGCTGCGGGAACACCACAACGTCGTCAACACGGTTCAGGAACTCAGGGCGGAAGTGCTGCTTGAGTTCCTCCGTGACCCGGGCCCGCATCCGGTTGTAGCCGGTCTGCGTGTCCGTACCCGACTGGAAGCCGGTGGCGACGGTCTTGGAGATGTCCCGGGTGCCGAGGTTGGTGGTCATGATGATCACGGTGTTCTTGAAGTCCACCACGCGGCCCTGGGAGTCGGTCAACCGGCCGTCTTCCAGGATTTGCAGCAGTGAGTTGAAGAGGTCTGCGTGTGCCTTCTCCACCTCGTCGAACAGCACCACGGAGAACGGACGACGGCGGACCTTCTCGGTCAGCTGGCCGCCTTCCTCGTAGCCCACGTACCCCGGCGGGGCACCGAAGAGACGCGACACCGTGTGCTTCTCCGAGTACTCGGACATGTCCAGGGTGATCAAGGCGTCTTCCTCGCCGAAGAGGAATTCGGCCAGGGCCTTGGCGAGCTCTGTCTTGCCGACGCCGGTGGGGCCAGCGAAGATGAACGAACCGCCTGGACGCTTCGGGTCCTTGAGGCCTGCACGGGTGCGGCGGATCGCCTGCGACAGCGACTTGATGGCCTCATTCTGGCCGACAACGCGCTTGTGCAGCTCGTCCTCCATCTTCAGCAGACGCGAGGATTCTTCCTCGGTGAGCTTGAAGACCGGGATGCCGGTGGAGTTCGCCAGCACCTCGGCGATGAGATCCTCATCAACCTCGGAGATGTCGTCCATGCCGCCGGTCTTCCACTGGCGTTCCTTCTCTGCGCGCTCGGCAATGAGCTTCTGCTCCTTGTCGCGCAGCGAGGCAGCACCTTCGAAGTCCTGCGCGTCAATCGCGGATTCCTTCTCCAGCTTCATGGCAGCGATTTTCTCGTCCATGACCTTGAGCTCCGGCGGGGCGGTCATCCTGCGGATGCGCAACCGTGCACCGGCCTCATCGATCAAGTCGATCGCCTTGTCCGGCAGGAAGCGGTCCGAGATGTACCGCTCGGAGAGGCTGGCTGCCGAGGCGAGGGCGCCGTCGGTGATGGTGACGCGGTGGTGTGCCTCATACCGGTCCCGGAGGCCCTTGAGAATCTCGATCGCGTGGGCGACGGAGGGTTCCTTGACCTGGATCGGCTGGAAGCGGCGCTCAAGCGCGGCGTCCTTCTCGATGTGCTTGCGGTACTCATCCAGCGTGGTGGCGCCGATCGTCTGGAGCTCACCGCGGGCCAGCATGGGCTTCAGGATCGAGGCCGCGTCGATGGCGCCCTCGGCGGCACCGGCACCCACGAGGGTGTGGATCTCATCGATGAACAAGATGATGTCGCCGCGGGTGCGGATTTCCTTCAGTACCTTTTTGAGGCGCTCTTCGAAGTCACCGCGGTAGCGCGAACCGGCCACGAGGGACCCGAGGTCCAGCGTGTACAGCTGCTTGTCCCGGATGGTCTCCGGAACGTCGCCGCGGACAATTGCCTGGGCAAGGCCTTCGACGACGGCGGTCTTACCGACGCCGGGCTCACCGATCAGCACTGGGTTGTTCTTGGTGCGGCGGGAAAGGACCTGCATGACGCGTTCCATTTCCGACTCGCGACCAATGACGGGGTCCAGCTTGTTCTCGCGGGCAGCCTGGGTCAGGTTGCGGCCAAACTGGTCCAGGACCACCGAACCGGCAGGCGTGCCTTCGGCCTGGCCCGGGCCCACACCGGCTCCGGTGGTTTCCTTGCCCTGGTAACCCGAGAGGAGCTGGATGACCTGCTGGCGGACGCGGTTGAGGTCGGCACCGAGCTTGACCAGCACTTGGGCGGCAACACCTTCACCCTCGCGGATGAGGCCGAGCAGGATGTGCTCCGTGCCGATGTAGTTGTGTCCCAGCTGCAGCGCCTCGCGCAGCGAAAGCTCAAGGACCTTCTTGGCGCGGGGGGTGAAGGGGATGTGACCGGACGGGGCCTGCTGGCCCTGGCCGATGATCTCCTGCACCTGCTCGCGGACGCCGTCGAGCGAAATGCTCAAGGACTCCAGGGCTTTGGCCGCAACACCTTCACCTTCATGGATCAGACCCAAGAGGATGTGTTCGGTACCAATGTAATTATGGTTCAGCATGCGTGCCTCTTCTTGGGCAAGCACAACTACGCGACGGGCACGGTCCGTAAATCGCTCAAACATTTTCGCCACACTCCTAGCTACGACGTACTTTGATGCTACGTGGCCGGGTTCAAGATTTGGGGCTTGTTCGCCACAGGGGAAACCGGGGCACCGCTGCCGCGTTCCATCGGAGGCCGGACCGGGGACTGCACGGGCCCGCCCGGGCACGGATCCGCCGGCAGCAGCGCCCACACCTGGAGGCCGGCGTTCCTGCCCGGTTGCTTGTTCCGATCCAGCAAATATGCGGCGTGTCCCGGGTACTGGTCCACGTCCCGGGCAGGCAACCGGGCCGGAGCGCGCCGGCGCCAACTGTACGCACACCCACTGCACGCCGGCTGCACTTCCGGCCGGAGACGACAAAGCCCCCGACAGAAGCGGGGGCAAAGTCTTAGTTGTGCGCCGTGTCTTAGTTGTCGCACCATGTCTTCAGTTGTTGCACCATGTCTCCATTTGTCGCAATGCGTCCATCTGGTAGCACCGCGTCTTGCGATCCACTGGTGCAGGCTGGAACCCGAGTTAGGAATTCGCCTTTTGGTAGGCTTCCTGAATTTCAGCCTGGATACGGCCTCGGCTGTTTACTGCGTAGCCGTTATCGCGCGCCCACTGCCGGATCTGGGCGGAGTCCTGGTTCCGGCCGGATGAAATCTTGGTGCGCGTCGCGCGTCCGCTCGACGTCTTGCGTGCATGCCCGACAAACCGCTCAACTGCGGAACGCAACTCGGAAGCATTCTCCGATGACAGGTCAATTTCGTAACTGACGCCGTCAAGGCCAAACCGGACAGTTTCGTCCGCGGATCCCCCATCCAGATCATCAACGAGGATGATTTTTACTTTCTGTGCCATTAAAGACTCTCTTTCCAAAAGGACGAGTATTAAGGAAAAGCAGGATGTTACTGCTTAAAAGTATCCTCTGCTTTATGGCAGCGAGTCAAAGTCAAAATAAGTTTCCAAAGGAAAACCCAAGGCGAAATAGCCTGTTATTAGTCGGAGCCGTTGGAATGGCCGTCGCGCCGGAACGTATCGGCCTGCGCATTTCCGTCGGCTTCCGCCTGGGCCCGTGCCTCGGCCTGGCGCTCTGACTTATCCGCATTGAAGATCGACTTCATGGCGAACCAGAAAAGCAGGCCGACCACCACGGAGGGAAGCAATACAGCAATGTAGTCCATGGTCAGTGTCCTTCGGGCTTCAGCAACGGGAACAGAATGGTCTCCCGGATGCCCGCGCCGGTGAAAAGCATGACCAGCCGGTCGATGCCGAGGCCGATCCCGCCCATGGGCGGGGCGCCGTACTCAAGCGCGCGAAGGAAATCCTCATCCAGTTGCATGGCCTCCACATCGCCGGCAGCGGAGCGGCGGGACTGCTCGGTGAGCCGGTCGCGCTGGATCACCGGGTCGATGAGTTCAGAGAACGCCGTCCCGCGCTCCATGCCGCCGATAATGAGGTCCCACGCTTCAATCAGCCGGTCATCCTCGCGGTGCTGGCGGGCCAGCGGCTGGGCCGATGGCGGGTAGTCGTACACGAAGGTCGGGTTCAGCAGCGTCGGCTCAACCAGTTCACCGAAGAGTTCCACCACGAGCTTCTCGGCATCCCACGCGGCGTCCACCTTGACCTCGTGCTTGGCAGCGAGGGCCAGCAGGTCCGGGGCCGGGGTGTCCGGGGTGATGTCCTGGCCCACGAAGTCGGAGAGTCCCGGGTAGACGGCCATCCAGGCCCAGTCGCCGTCGAGGTTAATGTCGCCGGCCTCGGTCTGCAGGACCCGGCCGACTCCGGCGGCGTCGGCGGCGTCGAGGATGAGTTCCTTGATCCGGTCCGCCATAACGAACTGGTCGGCCCAGGCCTCGTAGCTTTCCAGGGTGGTGAATTCCGGGCTGTGGGTGGAGTCCACGCCCTCGTTGCGGAAGACCCGGCCCATGTCATAGACACGGTCGATGCCGCCGACGACGGTGCGCTTAAGGTACAGCTCGGTGGCGATCCGCAGCGTCATTTTCTGGTCAAACGCGTTCATGTGCGTCTCGAAGGGGCGGGCCGTTGCGCCGCCGTGGACCAGTTGCAGCATCGGGGTTTCCACCTCGACATAGCCTTGGCGGTGCAGGGTCTCGCGGATGGAACGCGTGATGGCGGCGCGGGTATAGACCATTTCGCGGGCTTCATCGCGGACGATCAGATCCACATAGCGCTGGCGGACGCGGGTCTCTTCGTTGAGCTCTGCGTGCAGCACGGGCAGCGGGCGGAGCGCCTTGGAGGCCATGGACCAGGACCCCGCCATAACGGAAAGCTCTCCGCGACGCGAGGAGATGACCTCACCGTTGATGTATACATGGTCCCCGAGGTCCACGAGCGCCTTCCAGTCAGCGAGCGCGTCCTCGCCGATGTTGGCCAGGCTCAGCATGACCTGGAGCCGGACGGCCTTGCCGTCGACGCCGCCTTCCTGCAAGGTGGCGAAGCAGAGCTTGCCCGTGTTGCGGATGAAGACGATGCGGCCGGTCACCCCCACGACGTCGCCAGTGGTTTCGTCAGCTTCCAGATGCGCGTATTTCTCCCGGACCTCTCCCAGTGAGTGAGTGCGTTCAACGCCCACCGGGTACGCCTCGACGCCGCGCTCGATCAGCTTGGCGCGCTTCTCCATCCGGATGCGGGTCTGCTCGCTGGCATCGTGGGAGTCGGCTGCGGTGTGCGGGGCGGAGGTGTTTTGGGAAGTCACAATCCCCAAGTTTACCGGGGATTGTGCCTGCGCAGGTTTACGTCCGGCGCGCAGGCGGCGGCTCGGGCTGGGCCGCTGAGGGACGCACCTCTACAATCGGTGGGCAACCCTTTCGAAAGGACCCCCTTGGCCAAGCTTTACTTCCGCTACGGCGCCATGAACTCCGGCAAGTCGACGGGGCTGCTGCAGGCCGCCTTTAACTATGAGGAACGCGGCCAGCGCGTCCTGCTGGCCAAGCCGGATGTGGACACCAAGGGCGATTCCGACGTCGTGTCCCGGCTGGGGATGACCCGTTCGGTGGACTTCCTGGTCCCGGCCGGGGCCTCAGCCCGTGGTCTGTTCACCGCCCACGCCCATGGTGACGACCCCGACGCGCTGCTCAAGCACGTTGACACGAAACCGGTCGCGTGCCTGCTGGTGGATGAGGCGCAGTTCCTGGAACCGGCCCAGGTGGATGACCTGTTCCGGATCGCGGTGCTGGACAACGTTCCCGTGCTGGCTTACGGCATCCGCACGGATTTCCGTACCCGGGCATTTCCGGGATCGCTGCGCCTCCTGGAGATCGCGCACACCCTCGAGGAGCTGAAAACCATCTGCCGTTGCGGCCGGAAGGCTATTTTCAATACCCGCCGGGCCGGCGACGACGTGGTCTTCGACGGCGACCAGGTCGCAATCGACGGCCAGGACGTCTGGTACGAGTCTCTGTGCGGCTCCTGTTACCTCGAAGCCTCCACCGGCCGGCTCGGCGGCTGACCGACCGGGCTGCCGGAAAGCTACTACGCCGTAGCTGCAGCCTCGGCTAGGCTCGGAGCATGACCCGCGAGAACATCAGAACCCCCGACGGTGGAACGATCGAGCTTTTCAGCACGGGTGCCGAGCTCGCCTCAGCCGGTTCCGGCGTCGTGGTCGTTCCGGCCTCCATGGTGACAGCCGCGGATTACACCCGCTTCGCCCAGAAACTCAGCGCCTCCCTGGGCCGCCCGGTGCACACGTTCAACCGGCGCGGCCGCGGCTCATCCTCCCCGCAGCCGGAGGATTACACCCTCGACGTGGACATCCACGACCTCGCTGCTGTCATGAAGCACACGTCCAGCACGGACGTCTTTGGGCACAGTTTCGGCGGGGCGGTGGCATTGCACGCGGCCCGCACCCTGCCGGTGGAACGCCTCGCGGTCTACGATCCCGCCGTCTCCGTAAACCACAGCGTCACCGCTGACTGGACCGCCGAGTACGAGAAGGCGACGGCAGCCGGGGACGACGACCGCGCCCTTGCAGTCCTGCTCAAGGGCCTGGAGACCGGCAGCGCCCTGTCCAGGATGCCGCTGTCCATGCTGACCCTGGCGAACAAGCTCTCTGCAGGAACACCGCTCGGCAAGCAGATGCGCGAGCTGATGAAAACCGGCGTCCGGGAGATCAAGGCCATCATCGCCGCCGATATGCCCGCCGAGCCGTTCCTGGAGCTGCCGCTGGAAACGCTGATCGTGGTGGGCGAGAAGAGTCCGGCGTACTTCGGCGTGGCCTGCGCCCAGATCCACGAGGTGCTCTCCGGGTCCAGCTACACGATCCTGCCGGGCATGGGGCACGACGGCGTGAACAAGGCGCCGGACAAACTCATCTCCGAACTCAGCGCCTTTTTCGCCAGTTAGCGCATCCCCCGCAACCGACGCGGGTCAGTGCCCGGCTGCCGGGTGCTCCACCGCGTCCGTCTTGCGCATCATCGCGGCAAGCACGACGGCGGCAACGGCGATGGCCGATGCGGTGAGGAACGCTGCATGCATTCCCGCGACCATCCCCGATCCGGCGGACACCACAGCGTAGATCGAAACGAGCAGCGCCGTTCCGGCGGCCCCCGCCACCTGTTGCGAGGTGTTCATGATGGCCGAACCGTGCGAGTAGAGGTGTGGCGGCAGCGGATTCAGCCCGGTGGTGAAAGCCGGCGTGAAGATCAGGGCGAGGCCCAGGCTGAGGATGACGTGCAACGTGATAATCCAGCCGACCGGGGTGCCCGCGTCCAGCAAGGAGAACTGGAACAAAGCTGCCACCAGCAGCAGTGAACCGGTGACTGTCAACGGCAGCGGCCCTACCTTGTCGAAGATCCGCCCGATGAACGGGCCCAGCAGGCCCATGGCGAGTCCGCCGGGAAGCAGTGACAGCCCCGTCTCCAGTGATGTCAGCCCCCGCACTTCCTGCAGGTACAGCGGCAGGAGGATCACGGCCCCGAACAGCGCGATCATGGCAATCACCAGCAGCAGCACGGAGACTGTGAACATCCGGAAGTTGAAGGCCCGCAGGTCCAGCAGCGGCGCCTCGGCCTTTTGCAGCCGGACCTGGCGGAAGACGAACGCTGCCAGGGAGAGAACGCCGGCAGCCAGCGCGATGATGGCGGGGGCACCGGGACCGTCTTGGCCGCCACCGCCGATCTGGCTCAATCCGTACACGAGCCCACCGAAGGCCGGAACGGTCAGCAGCACCGACGGCACGTCAAGCCTGGTATGTTCCCTTTCGCCGATGTTGGTCAGATATTTGGCGCCGATGGCGAACGCGGCGAGCGCGATCGGCAGGACGAAGACAAACATGAAGCGCCAGGAGAAGTGCTCAAGAATAACGCCGGACACTGTGGGTCCCATGGCCGGAGCCACAGAGATGGCGATGCTGACGTTGCCCATGACGAAGCCGCGGCGGGCGGCGGGAACCAAGGTGAGGATGGTGGTCATGAGCAGCGGCAGCATGATGGCCGTCCCGCCGGCCTGGATGATCCGTGCGAGCAGAAGGATTTCGAATCCCGGGGCCAGTGCTGCGAGCAGCGTGCCGCCGGAGAACAGCCCCATGGCCAGCATGAAGACGGCGCGGGTGGTGAGCCGCTGCAGGATGAAGCCGGTGGTGGGGATCACAACGGCCATGGTGAGCATGAAGCCGGTGGACAGCCACTGCACGGTGGGGGCGGTGACACCGAGGTCCACCATGAGCCGCTGCAGCGCGACGTTCATGATGGTTTCGTTCAGGATCACCACAAACGTGGCCACCAGCAAGGTGGCGATGATGGTGACCGATTCCCGGGACATCTTCGCCGGCGGTGCGGCGCCTCCGCTGGAATCCCGGGTCCGCGCGGGATCGCCGGCGGGCTTGGAAGAGACGTCAGTGCTCATGGGGTTCCCTCAGGAAGTCTTGTGAAGTGGGTGGACAGCGTCGGCGCTGCCTCATGCGCAAACAATCCCGGCCGGAGAGTAATTCCCGCCGGCTAACGCCATGCGGGCCAGACCCGGTCCACCGTGGAATTCAGCCTGGGCGCCAGGTGACCCATGCTGCGTGGGGTCAGGAGTCCAGCGGAACGTTGTCGATCAGCCGGACCGGGCCGACTGTTGCTGCGATGATCGCCAGGGCCTCGCCGCGGAAGGGGGTCTCCCGGCAGTTCTCGGCAAGCGGTTCCAACGTTCGCGGATCCACCACTTCGAAGTAGTCCAGCTGCACGAGGGGCTGGGATTCCACGAGCGCCTGCGCGGACTCGAGATCCAGCGGCTGGTGGGCGTTGGCGCGTTCCTCAACCAGCCGCAGTGCCCGGGAAAGCACCAGGGCCGCTTCGCGTTCCCCGGCGCTGAGGAAGCGGTTGCGGCTGGACAGCGCCAGCCCGTCCGTGGAACGTACGATCGGCACTGCCACGATCTCCACGGGGAAGTTCAGGTCAGCCACCATGCGCCGGACCAGGGTCAGCTGTTGGGCGTCTTTCTGGCCGAAATACGCCCGGTAAGCCGGCAGTTCCGCTCCGCCGGAGGCCCCTGGCAGTCCGTAGTGCAGTAACTTAGCCACCACGGTCAGGGCGCCGTCGAAGTGTCCGGGACGGGACGCGCCCTCCCATTTGCCGGCTATCGGCCCCGCGCTGATCCGTACCGACGGCTCCCCGCCGGGGTAGACCTCCGCAACGTCGGGAGCAAAGACCAGGTCCACTCCCACGGCGTCCAGGAGCGCAAGGTCCGCGTCCAGGGTCCGCGGATACCGTTCCAGGTCGACGGCCTCGCCGAACTGCAGCGGGTTCACGAAGATACTCGCCACCACTACATCGTTTTGTTTGACGGCCGCGCGGGCCAGCTCCGCGTGGCCAGCGTGCAGGGCGCCCATGGTGGGCACCAGACCCTGCGAGGTGCCGCCCTTGGCCTTGAGCAGCCGGGCGCTTTCAGCCCGGAGCCGGGCGGCGGTGGTCACGACTTGGATCGCCAAGTTACAAGCCTTCCGTGGGATTCGGGGCAGCGCCGTCGGGGCCTTCCAGCGCCTGGTTGACGCCGTCGAGTTGCTCCCGGTTCAGCAGTCCCCGGCGCCCGGCCCGTCGGGCCGTCGCCCGGGCCATGGCCAGGTACGCCTCCAGAATATCGCCGCCTGAGTTGGCGTCGTGCTCCCGCAACGATTCGGCGTGTGCTGCAAGAGTACCCATGTCACCGCGGGCCACCGGCCCGGTCAGGGCGGATTCACCGGATGCGAGTGCGTTCTCGAGTGTCGCGCGCAGCAGCGGACCCAGCATGCGTTCGGGAGAGTCGACGCCGACCTCCCGGAGCAGCTGCGAAGCCTGCGCCACCAGCGTGACGATATGGTTCGAGCCGTGGGCGAGAGCCGCGTGGTAGAGGGTGCGGTCGGCCTCGGCAATGGCGACCGGTTCGGCACCCATTTCCACCACCAGGGCCTGCGCGATCGGCAGCATGGCGGCGTCCGCTGTGACGCCGAAGGTGCAGTCCAGCAGCCGGGTCAGGTCCAGGCTCATCCCGGTGAAGGTCATGGCCGGGTGCAGCGCCAGCGGGATGGCACCAGCGGCGCGGACCGGGTGCAGGATGCCGACGCCAAAACGGCCGGAGGTGTGGGCCACCAGCTGGCCGGGCTGCCATGCTCCGAGCTTCGCCAGGCCTTCCACGAGCGGGCCGAGGGCGTCGTCCGGCACGGCCAGGAGCACCAGCTCGGCGCGTTCGACGATATCCTGCACGTCCAGGACCGGGACGCCGGGAAGCAGGGCCTCTGCCCGCTCGCGGCTGGCATCCGAAACGGCGGAAACTCCGATGATGGCGTGCTCTGCGCCGCGCAGCGCCGCGCCCAGGATGGCGCCGACTTTGCCGGCACCGATGATTCCGATGCCGAGCCGTCCTGGTTTAGCCATGATGCTGGTCTTCCTTCCTGTTGGGGTTTCCGGTGGATGCGGGGTCTTCGAGGGGGGCAGGAGTTCCGTTGCCGGCTGGGTCGCCGGGACGGGCCGGGTCGGCCACGAGGGGCCGGACCTTCTCCAGCCAGTGCTCGCTGGTCTGCCGCTGGCGGGCCACCCGGGCGCGTGCCGCCTGCGCGTCCAGCAATTCGCGCCCCTCATCCAGGCCCACCTGGATCAGCCGCGGGGACACCGGTCCGGACGTCGTGTGCAGCACCAGGTCAGCGACCCGGAACCGGCGGGCCAGGGGGCCTTGCTGCAGCGCCATGGACTGCGTGCGCTGGTGCGGGACCACCACCAGGTGCCGCCACATCCGGCCCGAGCGGATAAGAAGGGCAGTACCGGTGGCGGTGAAACCGTTCCGCCGCCAGCCCAGGGGCGCCAGCAGCCGGGCCCGGTGCGGGGTAGTGACGAAGCCGCCGTCGTCCGGCCCGGAGCCCGCTGGGCCCCCGCAACCTGCCGCATCGGGAGGGCGAGCTGCGGAGGCAAGGCCGTGGACTCCGGCGCTGAAAACCGGCAACGGGTCCGGGGTGCCCGGGTCCGGCAGGACCAGGGAGAGCATCCTAAGCACCTGGGGGAAGGTTCCCACCGGCAGCAAAGTGGTCCGGGACGAGCCTCCGCCGCTTTCTCCCGCGGCGCCGTAACCGGCCACGTTGACCTCAATCCGGTACCAGCCAAGGAACCGCCAAAGCGGAGGCTGGCTCACGCGCAGGGCCTGGATCCGGCCCGGCGGCAGAGTCTGCGCCTGGGTGTCCAGCAGCCCGTAGCGCAACCGGATGCCGTCCGGCGAAATGGCCGCGGTGAAGTTGTAGCCCCTGTTGATGGAGTTCCAGTACGCAGCCACCATGCCGAGCACCGCAGGAATCAGGAAGAGGTAGAAACTGCGGTTCTCGGTCGCGGCGGACAGCAGCACAGACGCTGCACCGCCGGCCACCACAACTACGCTTTGTTCGCTCAGGAGCAGGGAACCCACCAGGCGCCCCGGCGGGACGGTGAGCACTGCCTGTTCGGGTGCCTCCGAAGCCGGGGCCGCAGGGTCCTCGGAGGCCGGACCCGCGCCCGAGGCGCGGGCCAGGATTGTTGCCCTCAGCTGCCGCGCCTCATCCATGCGGAGGTAGGCGAGCCGCATGGCGGACTCGCCGGCGTCGGCCACCTCGAACTTGAGCTCGGCCAGCCCGAAAATCCGGGCCAGCAGCGGCTGCACAATATCAATGGCCTGGACCCGGTCCAGCCGGGCCTGCCGCTGCTGCTTGAAGAGGAACCCGGAATTGACCCGGACGTACCCCTCGGCCACCTGGTAGCGGGTGAAATACCAGCTCAGGACATAACCGACGACGGTCAGCAACAGCACCACGCCGCCGCCGAGCAGCAGCCACGGGGCCCGGCCCGCGATCTGGTCATTGACGAGCGGGCCGCCCCGAAGGAGGCGCTCGAAGGTGTCCCGAAAGAAGAAGAATCCGATGGCGGCCAGCGCCACCCAGCCACGCACGAACGGCGAGGCCGGATGCACCCGCAGCCAGGCGCCGTCGGGGGTTCCGGTCACAGTCCGGCCAACCGGGCTTCACCGCGCGCGGAAAGCTGTTCGCGGAGCCGGGCGCCTTCCGCGGCGGGCAGACCCGGAATCAAGGCGTTGGTGCCGGCGGAGGCGGTGGGCAGTTTCAGGGTGCACAGTCCCAGGCTGCGTTCCACGGGGCCCGCGCCGATATCCACGTACTGCATGCGGCCATATGGGACCACGAGGATGCGTTGGAAGAAGATGCCGCGGCGGATCAGCAAGTCATCTTCCCGCTCCGCGTAGCCGATGGCCCGCACCTGGCGGGGAATGAGCATGAGCCGCCACAGGGCCAGGACCAGCATGCCGGCCGGGACGGCGACGGCCAGCCACAGCGGAAACGACGGCCACCAGCCGTTAACGATCAGCACGAGAGGCAGGCACAGGAGGGCGACGACGAGGATATTCGCCAGCGCCCAGCCGGCGATCCGCACGGTGACGTACTTCGGTGAGACGCGCAGCCAGGTGATGCCCGGGGGGTCAATCGCCTCGGTACGCATATTCGCCTTCCGCGTTGGGCTTGCGCTTTTCCTGGCGGCCCGGGGCCGATTCGCCCTCGCCGTCCTCGGGGGGTATCCGGCAGAACCGTTCCACGATCAAGCCCACCGCGATCATGACCAGACCGCCGCCGCCCATGGCCACGGCCTGCCAGGCAAGGCTTTGGTCGCTGCGCAGGTTCCAGAGTCGGAGCTGGTCAACGAAGATCCCGGCATGCCAGCCGAGCAGGACACCGCCGGTGTAGGCGCAGGCCTGGGCGAGGACCAGGGTCCAGGCGGCCAGGATCGGGTTGAGCAGTGTCTTCTTGTTGCCGTTGCGCCATCGCAGCACCCTGACCCCGAGCACGAGGGTCAGTACCACGATGACACCCATGGTGATGAGTCCCGTCAGCGGCAGGACGGGCGTGTTCAGGCTGTACCGGGTGGTCAACAAGGCGGCGAGCCAGCCCAGGACCCCCACGGCCAACGCAATGATGAACAGCACCAGGGGGCTGGTCAGCTTCATCATTGCGCTGCTCCGGCCGCGCCGTGCGAGTTTTCGAAGCCGTCAAACGGGAGGAGGCCGGCGAAGTCCGGCGCCTTGACGGCGAGCTCGCTGACGCGTTCGCCGTCCAGTTCGGCCGCGGGGTCGATGAGCGACCAGGGGTAGAGGACGAACGCCCGCTGGGCTGCGCGCGGGTGGGGAAGGGTGAGCTCGGGGTCGGAACTGGCCAGCTCCCCGTAGGTGATGATGTCCACGTCGAGGGTGCGCGCGCCCCAGTGGACGTCGCGGACCCGGAGGTGCTTTTGTTCCACCGCGTGGCAGTGCTGGAGGAGCTCATGCGGCGTCAGTGTGGTGTCCACGGCGATCACCATGTTGAGGAAGTCCGGCTGGCCGGCCGGACCGCCCACCGCCCTGGTCTGGACAATCGGCGAGATGGCCAGGAGGCGGACTTCGGGGGGATCGACGATATCCGCGACGGCCGCCGAGAGGGTTTCGCTGCGCTCCCCCAGGTTGCTGCCGAGCGCAAGGACCGCCCTGGTGTAGCTCATGGCTGCTCCTGGCGGGTGCGCCGGACGCTGACGGAGACGTCGCCGAACGCCACGTCGATCGGGGCTTTGGGTTTGTGTACGGTGATGCCCACCGCCGCGGCGACGGGGAATTTGGCCAGGATATCCTCGGCGATCCGCACGGCCAGCGCCTCGATCAGGTTCACGGGTTCCCCCGTGATCCACGCCCGGATGCAATCTGCCACCTCGCCGTAGTGCGCGGTGTCCAGCACGTCGTCGGACGCGGCAGCCCTGCTGAAATCCAGGTGCAGGACAGCGTCAACGACAAACGGCTGACCATTGCGCCGTTCGAAATCAAATACGCCGTGATGCCCGACGGCGGTAACGCCGCTCAACGTGATCTGGTCCATGGTGGCCTGCCGTTCAGACGACGGCGGCGGGTGAAGCCGGGGCCGGCGCGGCCGCCACCCGGGCGGCGACTTTGACGGCGTCGAGGCTGGAACCGACGTCGTGGACCCGGACCGCCCATGCGCCCCGCCAGGCACTGATGGCGGTCACCGCGGCGGTGGCGGCATCGCGTTCGGCGGGCGGAGCGGCCTTGCCGGCAACGGTCAGGAGGCTGCCGAGGAACCGCTTGCGGGAGGCGGCGACGAGGACCTTGTGCCCCATGGCCTGCAGCACGTCCAGGTGCGTGAGCAGTTCCCAGTTCTGCGCATCGGTCTTGGAAAAGCCCAGGCCCGGGTCCACGATGATCTGTTCCGGGGTGACGCCGGCGGCGTAGAGCTTGTCGCGGATGCCGGTGAGCTCGGCGGCGACGTCCGCGGCGACGTCCGCGTAGTCAGTCAGCGTGTCCATGGTGCTGGCGTTGCCGCGGCGGTGGGTGAGGATGTAAGGGGCTTTGCTGCGGGCCGCGAGCTCGGCCATCTCAGGTTCCATGCCAAGCCCCGAGACGTCATTGATGATCGCGGCGCCGGCGTCCAGCGCTGCTGCGGCGGTGGACGCGTGGGTGGTGTCGATGCTGACCAGGGCGCCGGCTTTGACCAGTGCCGAGATCACGGGCAGGACGCGTCGCTGTTCCTCGCCGGGCTCCACGTCGGTAGCGCCCGGGCGGGTGGATTCACCGCCGACGTCGATAATGTCGGCGCCGGCGTAGAACATCCGCAGTCCGGCGGCAACAGCGGAGTCCGCGGTGGGGTGCTGGCCGCCGTCGCTGAAGGAGTCCGGGGTGACGTTCAGGATCCCCATCACAAGCGTCCGGTCCGTGGGCAGATCCTGAAACTTCGCCGCCGGCCGGGGTTTGCGCAGCACAGGCAGGGGCGAGGTCGCGGGGCCGGTTCCGGGGGCTGCAGCGAGGGAATCCATAGTCTGGGGTATTACCTTCCGATGATGAGGCTCATGGCCTCGGCGCGGGTGGCCGGGTCATGGAGTTGTCCGCGGACCGCGCTGGTGACGGTCCTGGCGCCGGGCTTGCGGATGCCGCGCATGGACATGCAGAGGTGTTCACATTCGACGACGACGATTGCGCCGCGCGGCTTGAGGTGTGTGACGAGGGCTTCGACGATCTGCGTGGTCAGACGTTCCTGGACCTGGGGGCGGCGGGCAAACAGGTCCACGAGCCGGGCCAGTTTGCTGAGCCCGGTGACTTTCCCGTCGTGGGAGGGAATGTACCCGACGTGGGCAACACCGTGGAACGGCACCAGGTGGTGCTCGCAGGTGGAGTAGAACGGAATGTCCTTGACCAGGACGAGTTCCTCGTGGTCCAGGTCGAAGGTGGTGGCCAGGATTTCCGCCGGGTCGTGGTGGAGTCCGGCGAACATCTCGGCGTAGGCCTTCGCCACCCTTTTCGGGGTGTCCACCAGGCCGCTGCGATCCGGGTCTTCGCCGATTGCGAGCAGGATTTCCCGAACAGCGGCCTGGATCCGGCTCTGGTCCACGGCGGCAGGGCCGGGGACGGACCCTCCCGTCACCGCAGCAGCGGTGGCGGGAGCGTCGTCGTCGTCATTGAAGAAAGAAGTCACTTCAGAAGCCTAGCCGGGATGGCCGTCAGGCCCGAGATCCGTCACACCGCCCTGAAACGGCTCCTGTCCGGCAACAACACCCTGGGCGTGCGGCGGGAAAGTATCCAGCGGCTCTTCAAGGCGGGCTTCCTTGGCTTCTTCCTGTGCCTCGCGTTCGGCCTTCTCCCGGCGGGACTCGACCGGTCCGACGTTCTGGATCGGGCGGGTCTCCTTGGACAGCCAGATCTCGCGGAAATCGCGTTTGCGGATGTGGGTGAAGACCTGGGCGATTTCGGCCTGGTTGAGCGTTTCGCGTTCCAGCAGTTCAAGGGCCAGCTGGTCCAGGACGTCGCGGTTTTCAATCAGGATGGCGTAGGCCTCGTCGTGGGCACCCTCAATGAGGCGGCGGACTTCCTCATCGACGATGTACGCGATCTGGTCGGAGTAGTTACGCTCGTGGCCGGCGTCGCGGCCCAGGAACGGTTCCCCGCCGCCCTGGCCGAGCCGCACCGCGCCGACGCGTTCGCTCATGCCGAACTCGGTGACCATTTTGCGGGCGATGCCGGTGGCTTTTTCGATGTCGTTGGACGCGCCGGTGGACGGGTCGTGGAAGACGAGCTCCTCCGCGACGCGGCCGCCCATGGCGTAGGCCATCTGATCAAGCAGTTCGTTGCGGGTTACGGAGTATTTGTCGTTCTCCGGGACCACCATGGTGTAGCCCAGGGCGCGGCCACGGGGCAGGATGGTGATCTTGGTGACCGGGGCCGAATTCCGCAGCGCGGCCGCCACCAGGGCGTGTCCGCCCTCATGGTAGGCGGTCACTTTGCGCTCGTGCTCTTTCATGACCCGGCTGCGTTTCTGCGGGCCGGCCATGACACGGTCGATGGCCTCGTCAAGGGCGCGGTCATCAATCAGGTTGGCGTTCGAGCGGGCCGTCAGCAGCGCCGCCTCGTTGAGGACGTTGGCCAGGTCCGCGCCGGTGTAGCCGGGGGTCTTCTTGGCCACGGCCTTGAGGTCCACTCCGGGAGCCATCGGTTTGCCCTTGGCGTGGACCTTGAGGATCTGGTCGCGGCCGATCAGGTCGGGGGCTTCGACCGAGATCTGCCGGTCGAAACGGCCCGGCCGGAGCAGGGCCGGGTCGAGGACGTCGGGGCGGTTGGTGGCGGCGATCAGGATGACGTTGGTTTTGACGTCAAAGCCGTCCATTTCGACGAGCAGCTGGTTGAGGGTCTGTTCGCGCTCGTCGTTGCCGCCGCCGATGCCCGCACCGCGGTGGCGGCCGACGGCGTCAATCTCATCCACGAAGATGATGGCCGGTGCGTTGGCTTTGGCCTGTTCGAACAGGTCGCGGACGCGGGAGGCGCCAACGCCGACGAACATCTCGACGAAGTCCGAACCGGAGATGGAGAAGAACGGAACGCCGGCCTCGCCGGCGACGGCGCGTGCCAGCAGGGTTTTGCCGGTACCGGGAGGTCCGTAGAGCAGCACGCCCTTGGGAATTTTGGCGCCCACAGCCTGGAACTTCGCAGGTTCCTGAAGGAATTCCTTGATTTCTTCGAGTTCCTCGACGGCCTCGTCAGCTCCGGCGACGTCGCCGAACGTGACTTGGGGCATGTCCTTATTAACCAGCTTGGCTTTGGACTTGCCGAACTGCATGACCTTGGATCCGCCGCCCTGCATCCGGGAGAGCAGGAACCAGAAGAGGACGCCGAGGAGGAGGACCGGGATCAGGAGGGAGAACAGTCCGGCCAACCAGTTGCTCTCAACCGGCTGGTCGGTGTAGCCGCTCGGAGGGCGGGAGTCGGTGACGGCCTTAACGACGTCGGCGGCGCGGGCGTTGACGAAGTAGAACTGAATGTTCTTGCCCTTGTCCTGGCCGTCAACCTGCAGGTTATCCTTCAGGACCAGGTCCACACGGTTTTCCGCGTCGAAGATTTTGGCCTGTTCAACCTTGCCGCCGTCGGTCAGCAGCGCAAGTCCCTTGTCAGTGTCGATCCGGGCCGAACCGCCCGGGGACAGGGTGGCAAAGGCCAGCAGGAGCATGCCAACTACTACGACAATCCAGATGCCCGGGCCCTTGAAGAAACTCTTAGCTTTCATCTGTGCGGGGCAGGCCCCGTCCCTCCTGGTAGTGCTGCACGGCGACCGATCTGCGCGCGTGTGGTGCTGCGTCAGTGTCTAGCTATACACCGTCGCTGTAGCTCACGCACGGTGAAGCCCAAAAGTTCCCTGAGGGCGTAGCGGCGCCGGGCAGGACCGCCCTGGTGCTGGACCTGGGGTGCTGTCCCGCCGCGCGCCGCGGCGGACCGCTACTCGTAGACGTGCGGTGCGAGGGTGCCCACGAAGTCCAGGTTGCGGTACTTCTCGGCGTAGTCCAGGCCGTAACCGACCACGAATTCGTTGGGGATGTCGTACCCGACGTACTTGACGTCGATCTGGACTTTCGCGGCGGTGGGCTTGCGGAACGCGGTGCAGATTTCCACGGAGGCCGTGCCCCGGGATTCCAGGTTGGTCTTGAGCCAGGACAGGGTCAGGCCGGAATCAATGATGTCTTCGACGATCAGGACATCCTTGCCCATGAGGTCGGTGTCGAGGTCCTTGAGGATGCGGACCACGCCGGAGGACTGCGTTCCGGACCCATAGGACGAGACGGCCATCCAGTCCATGGACACGTGGCTGTGAAGGGCTCGGGCGAGGTCGGCCATGACCATCACAGCGCCCTTGAGCACGCCGACGATCAGCAGATCGCGGCCTTCGTAGTCCTTATCGATCTGGGCAGCGAGTTCGGTGATCCGGGACTGAATCTGCTCCTTGGAGTACAGAACATGCTTGAGATCTGACTGGACGTCGTTTGAATCCACCAATAACTCCTGTGTAGATGCGGGGGCAACTATAATTTGGGCGGTTTTTGAGGCCGGAATACAAGCTTCCCACAGCGGGCCGCCTCGCGGGGAACGCCGCCGGGGCCGGACTGCCCTTCGGTGAGGAGCTGCGCAAGGGAGAGCCGGTAGACACTGACGGCGCCGGGGAGCTCCACCGGACCCGCGGATCCCTGCCGGCGGAGCAATGCTTCGGCGGCCAGCAGCCGCTGGTAGCTGGGCTGCTGGCCGCCGACGGCGGCCGCGGCCTTGGCGATCACCCGGAACCGGACGGCGGGCGCGAGCCCGCGGAGCGCGTCCTCGGGGAGGCTGATCGTGGCGCCGGAGTGCTCACGCAGCCCAAGGTAGGCCTCTTCGGCCACATCCTCGAGGTAATCGGCGTCGAGCTGCAGGATGGCGGCGGTCCGCGCAAGCGATTCGGCCACCCCCGGGCCGAGCTTGTCCTCAAGCAGCGGCAGCACCTCGACGCGGGTCCGGGACCTCGCGAACGCCGGATCCGCGTTGCTCGGATCGTGCCACGGATCCAGCCCTTCCGCCTCGCAGATCGCGAGGGTGTCCGCACGGCGCAGCCCGAGAAACGGCCGCAGCAGGGGTCCGCGGGCCGGCCGCATGCCCGCCAGGGACCGCGTTCCGGAGCCCCGGGCCAGCCCCAGCAGCACCTGTTCTGCCTGGTCATCCAGGGTGTGGCCGAGCAGGATGGCGGCCGCGCCGGTATCCGCGGCGGCGGCCTCCAAGGCCGCGTGCCGGGCGTCCCGCGCGGCGGCCTCCGGACCCATTCCCGTGGACGCGACCTCCACGGTCCTGAGCTGGACGGGCGAGAGGCCCAGCTCCCGCAGTGCCGCCACCGCAACGGCGGCGACGTTGGCGGAACCGGGTTGCAGCTGGTGGTCAACGACGGCGGCGCCCACAGAAACGGGGTGGCCGTCCACGTGCCCGCGGCGGGCGAAGTAGGCCGCGGCGGCGGCGAGGGCCAACGAGTCGGGTCCGCCGCTGCAAGCCACCAGGATCCGTTCCGGGTAGCCTGCGCCGGCCAGCGCGGCCTGCACCATTTTCCGTGCTGTGCCGACGACGGGCGCCAGCCGGCCGGGCCGGCGCCGTCCGCTGGAGACGGGACTGGAGGTCACGGGATTTAGTGCCCCATCCGGTCGAGCCAGAGGCGGGAGTTGTGGATTTCGTTCTCGGTCGGAAGGTGCTGCGCTGACTCCCAGACCTTGTTGAAACCCTCCATGCCGGCCACGTCCACCACTTCACGAACGAATTTTGACCCGTCGGTGTATTGGCGCATTTTGGCGTCCAGTCCGAGCAGGCTGCGGATGAATTTCTCGATCACGCCGCGGTCCGCAGACCGGGTATTGAAACGCTGCCGGATGGTTTTAACGGACGGCACGATGCTCGCGTCCACCGCGTCCATCACCACGTTGGCGTGACCTTCGAGCAGGCTCATCAGAGCGGTCAGGCGGGAGATCGCAGCCTTCTCCTCGGGGTTTTGCAGCAGATCAAGGACGGCGCCACGGCTGGGCGCGGCGCCGGAGGCGGTGCGGTCCTTGAGCGATTTCGCCGCCGCGGTGGCCCGTTCCATCAGCGAGTCGACATTGCCGAGCAGCTGACCGCTGAGGCTCTCGATCTCGTCCAGCATGTGGTGCCGCAACCAGGGAGCGGCGGCGAACTGCACCCGGTGGGTCTGTTCGTGGAGGCAGACCCAGAGCCGGAAATCCTCGGGTTCGACGTTGATCTCACGCTCCACCGAGATGATGTTCGGAGCCACGAGAAGCAGGCGTCCGGCAGCCGGGGCTGTGGAGTCCTCGGCCAGGGCGGAGAAGGGGTCGTACTGGCCCAGGACTTTGCTGGAGAGGAACGCCAGGATGGCGCCGAGCTGGCTGCCGGTGATGGCCCCACTGACGCTGGCCGCGCCGGGGTTGAGGGTGCCGCGGCGGCCCTCGACCATCTTTTCCATCGCAGGTTTGAGCATGACGGCAAAGCTCTGGGTGTTTGCCTTGGACCAGGAGGCCCGGTCCACCACCAGGACCGAGGAGTCGCGAAGGTCCCGGGCAGCCTCGAGTCCTGTGATGTCGTGGACGTGCGGCACGGAAATGTCCGCCATGAGCCGAAGGTTCTCCACCGCGGCGCCGATTTCGGCTGATCCCATGCTGGGCCCGGCCGGTGTCAGCCGTGCGGCGGTGGAAGCGGCAAGTTCCCAGTTGATCAGAGCTTGGGCTTGGACTGATGTCTCGCTGGCAGAGGACTCCATAGGCTCCATCAGATCACAGGGGACTGACAATCCGCCCTTAATTCGTCGGCCGGCGAACGGGCCAACCATGCCGGGCCAACCATGCCGGCCAACTCGACGGTTCCCTGCCGGCCAGACGTTCACACAGGGCACAGACATCGCGTGCGCAGGGAACCGTCGAAACGGCGCAGCTTCAGCGGCAGCCGCAGCCTGCCAGAACGGAGGCGGTGCGGTCCAGCGCTGCCTTGTTGGCCGCCCCGGGGGTCAAGCCATTACCGAGAAAGGAAAACACCAGGAGCCGTCCGTCGGCGTCGACCACGTAGCCGCTCAGGGCGATCACGGTGTTCAGCGTTCCGGTTTTGGCCCGGACCAGGCCCGCCCCGCGTGCGGTCGCCGCGTCGACATACCGGTCAGCGAGGGTTCCGGTGAGGCCGGCGATGGGAAACCCGGCCAGGCCGGCGCGCAGCCTGGCATCCGCGCCGGAGGTGATGGCCCGGACCACGCCGGCGAGCTGCCGGGCGGAGACCTGGTTGGCCAGCGCAAGTCCTGAGACGTCGGCAGCGCGGAGGGTGTCCGCGGGGATGTCGAGCTCCTCCAGTTGCTGCAGCACCGCCGCGACGGCGCCGTCGTTGCTGCCGGGTTTCCCGGCCGCGATCGCCGCCATCCGGCCGATGGTTTCGGCGAGGTAATTGTCGGAGGTCCGCAGCAACAGGTCCACTTGCTGGCCTACCGTGGCGGACTGGACCTCGGCCAGGAAGGGGGCCGCGTCGCCGCCGGAATCCGTCGCGGCCGGCACCCTGACCACGCCGGGCGCCACCGTCAGCCCGGCGGCGGCGGCCGCGGTGGAGAGCTGGCCGGAAAACGCCTCGGCGGCGCTCAGCGCAGCGTCCGGGGGGCGGGGCCCGGTGGTCCTGGCGGGGTCGAAGCGGGCCGAGTTCAGGGCCAGCGGGAACAACGGCGCCATCTCGCCGGCGGCAACGTCCTCAAGATTCCAGGCCGGGTTGAGGGCGGGCCCGGTGAAGAGCGAATCATCCAGTTGCACACTCAGGGGCACGGAGACGCCGTCGTCCTTGAGGGCACGGACGGTTGCCTGCGCCAAGGTGGCGAGCCCGGCATGGCCGAGCACGGCGCCGGGCACCGATTCGCCGGAACCCAGGAGAACGTCACCACCGCCGGTGAGCACCACCGCTCCGGGGGCGGCTCCCGCCACCGTCCGGGTGCTGAAGCGGCGCTCCGGCCCCAGCAGGCGCAGGGCCGCGGCGGCGGTGAGCAGTTTCATGTTCGAGGCGGGGACGCGGAGAGCGTCGCCGGAACGGTCGAAGAGCACCTCCCCGGTGGCGGCATCCTGCACGACGCCGGTGAAGCTTCCGGCGCCGTCGGTCATGAGGGTTTTGTTAAGTTGGGCAGCAAGGGGGCCCGCCGCCGGGACGGGGGCGGCATCGGCGGGCGGCTCGACGCCGGCCGCGGCGCCACCGGGGCCGCCGCGGGGGTCCAGCGTGCTGGGAATCTGTTGCCAGGCCGGGATGGCCGGCGCGGCGGAGCTTGAGGGCGCCGGGCTGAGGAAGCCCGGCGCGAGGGCAACGCCGGCGGGGACGGCGAGCATTGCGGCCAGCAGGGCCGGGAACAGCCGTGGGAAGCTCCGCCGCTGCGGTCCGGCAGCCGGGCCCGCGCCGGAGCGGCTTGTTCTGCGTCTCATGCTGCTATTGGTCCTTCGTCCTGAAATGTCCCCGCTAGTTCCTGAAACCTGGGCCGCTCGCTATATCCTCAATAGTAGTCGGCGGCACCGGCAGCATCCCATGTGTGCCGCGCACCCCCGAACCGCGCACCCCTGAACTCATCAAGGAGCAGCCCATGAAGCACGACGTGACCATCGAGATCCCCAGGGGATCCCGCGTTAAGTACGAAGTCGACCACGAAACGGGACGCGTCCGCCTGGACCGTGTCCTGTTTACCTCCATGCAGTACCCCGCCCACTACGGGTTCTTCGAAAACACCTTGGGCGAAGACGGCGATCCGCTGGATGCACTGGTCCTTCTGCAGGACTTTGATCTGCACCCCGGCGTCATTGTCGAGTCGCGCCCCATCGGCGTGTTCAACATGACCGATGACGGCGGCGGCGATGCGAAGGTGCTCTGCGTCCCGGCCGACGCCCGTTTCGATCACATCAATGAGATCAGCGACGTCAGCGAATTCCTGATCAAGGAAATCGAGCACTTCTTCACCCGCTACAAGGACCTGGAGCCGGGCAAGTGGGTCAAGGCTGAGGGCTGGGGCGACCGCGCAGCGGCCGAGGCCGAGCTTGAGGCGTCCATCAAGCGGTTCGTTCCCCACACGCACTAAGGTTTCTCACCACCGTTCCTCCACCACGCGGGGTCACCCACCGCCCATCCGTCCGACGGATCCGGGCCGTGCGTGATCCCGCGTTGGCAGTTAAGTATGAAATCGTTGACGTATGAACGACGTGCCTGCTTTCAATCCCCCCTGCGGTCCGGTCACCGGGTGGCGGAACGCCCCGGTGGTGCGCGCCACCGGAATTCCCTATGCGACGGCGGGACGTTTCCAGCCGCCAACGGCTGCGCCGGACCGGACCGAAGTGCTGGCAGCCACGTCACTTTCCCCCGCCTGCCCGCAGGCGCCGGTTCCGTTCCTGGATGACATTCTGGGCACCCGCTACGGGGAACTTCCCGGCAGCGAGGACTGCCAGCGGCTCTCGATCACCCTGCCGGCGGACCTTGGTGCGGACGAACGCCTTCCCGTGATGGTGTGGCTGCACGGCGGGTCCTACACCTCCGGCTCCGGGGACCTGGCGATCTTTGACCCTACGGCGCTGGTGGCCGAGAACCGGGTGATCGTGGTCTCCGTGACCTACCGGCTGGGCTTGTTCGGCTACCTGGCCACCGGGACCGGCCGGCCGGCGAACCTCGGTCTGCTGGACCAGCTCGAGGCGTTCCGCTGGGTCCAGCGCAACATCAGCGCCTTCGGCGGCGACCCCCAAAACGTCACAGCCTTCGGGCAGTCCGCGGGCGGCGACGCCGTCGCGCACTTGATGGCAACGCCGGAAGCCCCCGGCCTCTTCCGCCGTGCCATCATTCAGAGCGCACCGCTGGGCATCACCCGGGGAAGGCAGAAGATGAGCGCCGCCATGGGCATCGCCGCGGAAAAGGTCACCGAAGACACTCCCGCGATGGACGTGGTGGAGGTCGAAGAACACGTGTCGCAGGTGGCCCGGAAGTTCGGGCTGATCGCGGCCATGCCGTTCGGCACCCAGTACGGGCACGCCCCCCTGCCGCCGGAGTCGGACATCGAGGACGCCTGGAACGCCACCGCCCCCGGCATCGAAGTGCTGATCGGCCACACCTCCGAGGAAGCCAGGATGTTCCTGCCGCGCAACCCCGCCGTCAGCCGCCTGGCCAGGATCCCGGTGCTCGGGACCGCCGCCGTCCGTGCCATCAACTGGGGCGTGACCGAGGCGGTGTACGGCAGGGCTGCCAGGAAGTTCGCCCGCCGGCACGCCCGGGCCGGCGGCACAGCCTACAGCTATGTGCTGTCCTGGGCCGCACCGGGAAATGTGTACGGTGCCGCGCACACCGTGGACCTGCCTCTGCTCTTCGGCAACGAAAATACGTGGGCAGGAGCCGGGCTGCTCAAGGGCGCCAGCTGGAACGACATCGACGCGCAGGGCCGCGAACTGCGCGCGATATGGGCCCGTTTCGCCTCCGGGGCGGGCCTGGCAAGCCGCGGCGGAATTCCCGGTGCCCTGCGGTACCGGTCGGTCTAGGGCGAAGGAACGGCTGATCCCATGCCCGGGTCCTCTGATCCACGGCGCCGCCAACCGGCGGGCGGACGGCAGTGAAGACCCTCGGCGTCGACCTCGCCGCGGCCACCAAAAAGACCGCGGCCGCCGTCCTCGAATGGGGTGCGGGCACCGCCCGCTTGACGCACTTGGCGCTCGACGTCGGCGACACGGAGATTGTGCGGCTCTTCGGCGTGAGCGACATGACCGGGATCGACTGCCCGGTGGGCTGGCCGGACGCGTTCCTGCCCTTCCTGGCGGGCCATCTGGCCTTCGACGCGCACCCGGTGCTGGACCATGACGGCATCGAAGGCCGCCGGCTGCTGGCCTACCGGGACACGGACCGCTTCGTCACGGCCCGGACCGGGCTGATCCCGCTCAGCGTCTCCGCCGACCGGCTGGCACATCCGGCGATGCGCTGTGCCGTCATCCAGGCCAAGATCTCCCGGGACCACGGCCCGCAGCCCCGGGACGGCAGCGGCCGGCTGGCGGAGGTTTACCCCGCGGCGTCCCTGAAGTCCTGGGGCCTGCTGGCCCGCGGCTACAAGGGCCGCGGCGGCATCGAAACGCAGCGGCTGGCCGGACTTCTGGACGGGCTGAAGGAGGCAGCACCCTGGTTGGACCTGGCCGGAAGCGAGGACCGGCTGGCCGCCTCCGATGACTTGTTCGACGCCCTGATCGCCTCCCTCACTGCACGGGCAGTGGCCCTCGGCAGCACTCTGCGCCCCGGCGCCGGAGATGTCCGGGCCGCCCGGACCGAAGGCTGGATCCATCTGCCCCTCGGCGGCCTGTCCGCGCTCAGCGTCTCCGGGCCGTAGCCGCACTCCCGGCAGCAGCGGCGCTCAGCCGAGGTTGAGGGTCCAGCCGCTGATCTCCGCGGCGTCCTCGCCGTGGACCCGGGTGTGGTTGTGCGCCCGGATCCGCCGGTCCTGCAGTGACTGGCGCAGCAGTGAATGCCGTTCCGCCAGCCCCGGCACCCGGTCGATCGCGTCGATCGCCAGCTGGTAGCGGTCAATGCCGTTGAGCATCGCCATGTCGAACGGCGTCGTGGTGGTGCCCTCCTCCTTGTAGCCGCGCACGTGCAGGCCTTCCTGGTTGGTGCGGCGGTAGGCCAGCCGGTGAATCAGCGACGGGTAGCCGTGGTAGGCGAAAATGATCGGCCTGCCGGCGGTGAAGATGCCGTCAAAGTCCCGGGAACTCAAGCCGTGCGGGTGTTCGGCGGGGTCCTGGAGCCGCATCAGGGCCACTACGTTCACCACCCTAATTTTCAGTCCCGGCGCGCCCTGCTTGAGCAGTTCCGCCGCTGCGACGGTTTCCACCGTGGGAACGTCCCCCGCGCAGGCCAGCACGACGTCGGGCTCTTCGCCGGGGACCTCCGACCCGGCGAACTCCCAGATTCCCAGGCCGCGCTGGCAGTGCTGGGCGGCGTCAGCCGGTCCGAGCCAGGTGGGCGAGGGCTGCTTGCCGCTGACAACGATGTTGACGTAGTCCCGTGACCGGAGGCAGTGCTCCATCACGGAGAGCAGGGTGTTGGCGTCCGGCGGCAGGTAGACGCGGATGACCTCGGACTTTTTGTTCACCGCGTGGTCTATGAAGCCGGGGTCCTGGTGCGAGAAGCCGTTGTGGTCCTGCTGCCACACGTGCGAGGAGAGCACGTAGTTCAGCGAGGCCACGGGCCGGCGCCACGGCAGGTTCCGGGAGACTTTGAGCCACTTGGCATGCTGGTTGAACATCGAGTCGACGATGTGGATGAAGGCCTCATAGCAGCTGAAGACACCGTGCCGGCCGGTCAGCAGGTAGCCTTCCAGCCAGCCCTGGCAGAGGTGTTCGCTCAGAACCTCCATGACCCGCCCGGCGCGGGCCAGATGTTCATCAACTTCTTCGATCCGGGACTGCCAGACCTTGTCCGTGACCTCATAGACATCCTGCAGCCGGTTGGAGGCGGTCTCGTCCGGACCGAACAGTCGGAATGACTCCGGGTTGAGAGCTATGACATCCCGCAGCCAGGATCCCAGGGTGACCATGGCACTGACCCGCTCAGCGCCAGGCTGCGCGACGGGCACGGCGTAGTCCTCGTACTTGGGCAGCTTCAGGTCGCGGAGCAGGAGGCCGCCGTTCGCGTACGGCGTTGCACTCATCCGCAGTTCCCCGGCGGGAGCATTGGCCGCGACATCCGGCCGCAGGCGTCCGGCGTCGTCGAAGAGTTCCTCCGGTCGATAGGATTCGAGCCACTCCCCCAGCATTGCCAGGTGGTCGGGGTTGGTGCGCACCTCGGACAGCGGCACCTGGTGGCTGCGCCAGGTGCCTTCCACCTGCAGCCCGTCAACGGTTTTGGGACCGGTCCAGCCCTTGGGCGAGCGCAGCACGATCATCGGCCACGCGACGGCGGCCGGATCCGCTCCGCCTGCCCGTTGCCCGGCCTGGATCGTCCGGATTTCGGCCAGGCAGCTGTCCAGGGCTGCGGCGAAATCCCGATGGGCTGCGGCGGTGTCCTTCGGATCCGTGACGGTCACGAAGTGCGGTTCGTGACCGTAGCCGCGGAGCAGCTGCCCGAGTTGCGCTTCGGGCATGCGCGCCAGGATTGTGGGGTTGGCAATCTTGTAGCCGTTCAGGTGCAGGATGGGCAGTACGGCGCCGTCGTGCACCGGGTCCAGGAAGTTGTGCGAATGCCAACTCGCGGCCAGCGGCCCGGTTTCGGCCTCGCCGTCGCCGATCACGACGGCGGTAATCAGGTCCGGGTTGTCGAAGACGGAGCCGTACGCGTGGGCCAGGGCGTAGCCGAGCTCGCCGCCTTCGTTGATGGACCCCGGCGTCTCGGGGGCGGCGTGGCTGGGGATCCCGCCAGGGTAAGAGAACTGCCGGAAGAGCTCAGCAAGGCCCTCCCCATCCGGGCCCACGTTGCTGTAGATCTCCGAGTACGTGCCCTCCAGCCAGGCGTTGGCGACCACCGCGGGGCCGCCGTGGCCGGGCCCGGCAATGAACAGCATTTTCTGGCTGTCCCGGCGGATGACCCGGTTCAGGTGGGCGTAGACAAAGTTCAAGCCGGGAGTGGTGCCCCAGTGGCCCAGCAGCCGCGACTTGGTGTCGGCGGCGCTCAGGGGGTCGCGCATCAGCGGGTTCGAGCGAAGATAGATCTGCCCCACGGCCAGGTAGTTCGCCGCCCGCCACCAACGGTCCACGAGATCCAGGTCCGGCGCGTCTATTCGGCCACCATTTGTGTCACTTTTCACCGCAGTTCTCGTTTCCGTCGGGCCGCCGTCGGTGGCACAGCCTCCATCGCAACATCTCCCGGCAGTTAGGGCAACCCCGGGGGAGGCACTTCTGGGCCGAAGCCTGGCTGCTCTGGGGGTTATCGCGGTGGCCGGAGCCCTCATGGGAGTGTTGAACTCCCTCGTCCGGAATCCCGCCCTCGGCCCGCTGTCCTTCGCCCTCCCGGACAGCACAAGGGGTCTTCACCGGAGCGTTGGCGGCGGTGCGGTTTGTGGTCCTCCGGTGATCGCCCTTCCGGGGTGGCGGGAGGCGCCGCGGCCCTGCCGGATCCAAGGCTCGCGGCGGCCCGGCCGCAGCCCTGCCAGCCAGGGAATGCGGCGGAACTGGGACATTTGCCCCTCATCTACCAACGGGTAGTGTGGATTCAGAATGTTCACGCTGACCATCAACCAAACCGACAGCCGGCGCGACGGCGACTGCGTGCCGCAGCTCCTCAAGGACCTGCGGCACATTCCGGCGCGCCTCGATTTTGACCGCTCCGTGGAGGACGAGGTCCAGGGCATCGTGGACTGCCCACGCCAGGCTGTCGAAGCGGCGATGATTGCCCTTCGGACCGGCAGCTGGTACGTCGGCATCGGCGTCGGGCCTGTCAACGAGCCCCTGCCGAACCAGATCAAAGACGCCTCCGGCCACGGACTGATCTATGCCCGCCGCGCCGTCGACCGGCTCCGCAACGGCAAGGACCGCATTCCGGTGGCGGTGGAGGGCCCGCTGGCCGAGCTGGCAGCGGAGGCCGAGGCCGTGCTGCGCCTGCTGGGGCACATTGTGCACGACCGGAGCCCGGCGGAATGGCGGGTCCTGGACCTGCTGACCCCCGGCGTCCGCGGACAGCAGAAAACCGTCGCCGAAGAACTCGGAATCACCACCCAGGCGGTCAGCAAGGCCGTGGCCCGGGCGCAGTGGAACGAGGAACACGCGGCGCGGCCCGCCGCGGCCCGGCTTTTAGGCCTGATCCTCGAGGTGCGCTGACAGGACGCCCGGCCGTTGACGGCCCGGCGGCTAAAGCAGCAGACTCCGCAGCACGTGGGCGGCGCCGTCGTCGAAAACGGAGTGGGTGACCTCGTCCGCGGCGGCGATGACTTCCTGCGGCGCCTGGCCCATGGCGACGCCGCGGGCGGCCCAGGTCAGCATCTCAATGTCGTTGCGGCCGTCGCCGACGGCCACCGTGCGGTGCGCCTCAATGCTCAGCCGGGCCCGGAGGTGCTCAAGTGCACTCGCTTTGGTCACCCCTGCGGCGGCGATGTCCAGCCATGCCGTCCACCCCACCGAATACGTCACACCGGCCAGGCCGATATGGCGGATGGCGGTGTTGAACTCCTCGGGGGTGTTCTCGGAACTGAAGACCACAACGCGCACGGCCGTGGCTTCGAGCATGGTCTGGAAGTCGACGCCGATGGCCTCGACACCGAAACTGGCGTCCTGGAAACGTTCGGTGGAGAGAAAGTTTCCGTCCGCGTCTTCCAGCGCGTATTTGGCCGAGGGCAGCCGCTTGCGCAATGCCCGCAGCGCGGGGCCCGGATCGAAGGTCGCCTTGTGCACAATTTCGTAGCCGTCGGGCAGGCTGGGATCCAGCCGCAGGGTGACTCCGCCGTTGGAGCAGACGGCGTAACCGTTTTCGATGCCGATGTGCTCAATGATGGGCAGGGTCGCGTTCAGCGACCGGCCGGTCGCGATGGTGACATGGTGTCCCGCTGCCACGACGTCCTGGGCGGCTTCCCGGACGGGAACGGACATGTGGCCGTCATGGTCCACCAGGGTGCCGTCGACGTCGAGCGCAACCATCAGCTTCTGGGCTGCGGTGTTCGTGTTGTTCCGGGTGTTCTCTCGCCGGTCATCGTTGCCGGCGACTGAGGTTTCAGTCAATGTTGTCATCCATTAAGTAGAGCAGACACCCCCGGCCGCCGCTAGGACGCAGGCCACAGCGCACGGTGAATCCGGGGTGAACAGCTGTTGACGGCTCAGATGACGGGAAAGACCGTCATCCCGCCAAGGTATTTCTGCAGCGCCTGCGGAATGTTGACGGAGCCGTCCGGGTTCTGGTGGTGCTCCAGAATGGCCACGATCCAACGGGTGGTGGCCAGGGTGCCGTTAAGCGTGGCGACGGCGCGGGTGCCCTTCGATGCCCCGTCCCCGTTCAGCACACGTTCACGGATGTTCAGCCGGCGGGCCTGGAAGCTCGTGCAGTTGGAGGTCGAGGTCAGCTCACGGTAGGCGCCCTGCGTCGGAACCCAGGCCTCGCAGTCGAACTTGCGGGCTGCGGAGGTTCCCAGGTCTCCGGCAGCGGTATCAATCACCCGGTAGGGCAGTTCGCACTTGGCGAGCATCTCCTCTTCCCAGGCCAAAAGCCGGGCGTGCTCGGCGGCCGCCTCCTCGAGGGTGGTGTAGATAAACATCTCCACCTTGTTGAACTGATGTACGCGGATGATCCCGCGGGTGTCCTTACCGTGCGAGCCGGCCTCCCGGCGGTAGCAGGAGCTCTGACCGGCGTAGCGGATGGGGCCGCCGGAGAGGTCCAGGATTTCGTCCGCGTGGTAGCCGGCCAGCGCCACCTCGGAGGTGCCCACAAGGTACAGGTCGTCCTCGGCGAGCCGGTAGATTTCAGCGTCATGCTTGACGTCGAACCCGGTGCCCTGCATGGTTTCCGGCCGGACCAGGGTGGGGGTGATCATCGGCACGAAGCCGGCATCGATCGCCTGCTCCATGGCCATCTGCAGCAACGCCATTTCCAGCCGGGCGCCGGCGCCGCGCAGGAAGTAGAACCGCGAACCGGAAACCTTGGCGCCGCGTTCCATGTCGATGGCGCCGATCAGCTCACCGATTTCCAGGTGGTCTTTGGGCTCGAAATCCGGGAATTCCCTGGGGGTGCCAACGGTTTTGACCACGATGTAGTCATCCTCGCCGCCTGCGGGCACACCGTCCTCGATGAGGTTGGGGATCCCGCGCAGGAGTTCCTCGTGGGCGGCCTGTGCAGTGTCTGCCTCCGCGGACGCGGCCTTGACCTCGCCGGCCAGGACCTTGACCTCCGCCAGCAGGGCTTGTTTCTCCTCGCCTTTGGCCTGCGCCACCTTCTTGCCGAAGACATTCTGCTCGGCCCTGAGGTTTTCAAAGCGGATGAGGGCGGCACGCCGGGATGAATCCGCGGAGATGATCGCGTCCACCACGGATTCGTCGGCACCGCGGGCGCGCTGGCTGGCCCGGAACTTATCCGGATTTTCGCTGAGGTCTTTTACATCGATCACCTGACAAGAGTATCCAATCCGGCCGCCGTTGCCGGGCAAACAGGCCCATGGCCAGCGGCGGGATAGTGTGGGAGCACCATGCGCGACTGGCTGCTCTATCTCGTTATCGCTGGAGTCCTGGCCTTTGCCCTCTCCAGTTGGTGGGGAGTGCGCAAGCTCAAAGCCCGGCACACCCGCAGCGCCGTGTGGGAGGAAACCCACAGCCCGGGCCTCGGCCAGCAGAAAGTGGCCGTGGTGATGAATCCGATCAAGTCCCGCTCGGTCGAGGCCCGCGGCCTGATTGAGGATGCCTGCGCAGCTGCCGGTTGGATGCCGCCGCGGTTTTTTGACACCACCGCTGAGGACCCCGGGTTCTCGCAGGCGAGGGCAGCGGTGGAGTACGGTGCCGACGTCGTCCTCGTGGGCGGCGGTGACGGCACCGTCAGGGTCGTAGCTGACATCCTTGCCGGCACGGACACCGCCATGGGCCTGATACCGCTCGGCACCGGAAACCTGCTGGCCCGCAATATCCATCTGGCGGTGGGTGACCTGCACGCAAATATCGAGACCGCGTTGTTCGGGCACCAGCGATTCATCGACACGGCCCGGATGCGGGTGGAGAATTCGCGCACCGGCACCTCAGCGGAACACACGTTCCTGGTCATTGCCGGCATTGGGATGGACGCAGAGGTGGTGGGGGACACCAGCGACGGACTCAAAAGAGCGGTGGGCTGGCTGGCTTACACCGAGGCCGGTGTGCGCCATCTTCCCGGCCGCCGCAAGAAGGTGTCCATCTCGCTGGACGGCCAGCCGCAACAGAGCCGGAAGATCCGCAGCGTGCTGTTCGCCAACTGCGGCCTGATCCCCGGCGGGATCGACTTCATACCTCAAGCCATGATCGACGACGGAATGCTCGACGTTGTGGTCATGAGCCCGCGCAGCGCGATTGGCTGGCTGGCGATGTACTGGAAAATTGTCCTTAAGCACAAGCGGAACCTGCCGGTGATGACGTATTACCGCTCGGGTCAGATCACCATCCGCTGCGCGGAACCAATGGCGACACAGGTGGACGGCGATCCCACCGGCGCCGCGACGAAAGTCACCGTCCAGGTGGCCCCCGGCTCGCTGCTCGTCCGGGTGAGGGACGGCAGCGAGTCGGTTTAGGCGCTGGCCTCGTTCTTCGCGTCGGCAGCCTTTTTTGCTTCGGCTGCGGCTTTGGCAGCGCGCGCTTCGGACTGCTCGCGGATCATTGCCTGCTCCTCTTCGAAGCGCAGCCGGTCTGCACGGTCGGCGTCGTCCCCGTCCCAGTCCTGATTGTCAGCGGTCGGCTTGGGATTGACGATCATTCCCTGGCCGTCATTTTCTAGGCTGGTATCTGCCATGACCTGCTCCTGCTCCCTCGGTTGAGGACTTCCCCAATATGGATCAGGCAAGCATACGCACAGTTTCAGGAGGGCGGAAGCGCGCCGTGGGGCTTTTGTCTACGCTGTGGGCGAAGCTTTCGTCATATATTCCGGGACCACAGATGCTCCGGACAGTATGTCTTTGACCCAGGCATGCGCGGCCCGGAACGCCTGGTCAGAGGTGTGCGGCTCCACGACCGTCCGGTGTCCGTCGGCGCGGCCGTACGAACCCAGGAAGCGGGTGGCCGGGCTGATCCGGTGCAGACCTGCCAGGGCATCCGCCATCCGTGCGTCCGCGACGTGGCCGTCCGCGTCGATGCTGAAGAAGTAATGACCCAGGTACTGGCCGGTGGGCCGGGACTCAATCCGGCTGAGGTTCACTCCCCGGGTGGCGAACTGGTCGAGGATTTCCATCAGCGCGCCCGGGCGGTCCTCCGGCAGGGGCACCACCACCGTGGTCTTGTCCGCGCCCGTTGGCTCCGGCAGTTGACCGGGCCGTCCGACCAGCACAAAGCGGGTGACTGCCCCCGGGTTATCGCCAATGTCTGCCGCCAGCACGGTCAGGCCCGGCTGCTCGGCGGCCACGATCGGAGCGCAGATGGCGGCGTCGTAGTGGACGCCATCCTCCAGCAGCCCCATGGCCGCGGCCGCAGTGGAAGACCCCGGGACGTATTCCGCATCGGGAATGTTATTTTCGGCCCAGAGCCTGCACTGCGCCCAGGCGTGGCCGTGGGTGGAAATCCGCCGGATGTCCTTGATCCGGATGCCGGCCCGGGCCACCAGCACAAAGCTGATCGGCACCAAGGCCTCGCGCAGGATCCGCAGTTCCTGTCCTGTGGCTATGGCATCGAGGGTGGCGGTGACGCCGCCCTCCACGGAGTTCTCGATGGGCACCATGGCTGCGTCGGCGGAACCGTTCCGGACCTTGTCCAGCGCCGCGTTGACGTTCGACGCCGGCACGCGGGTGGCCTCCGCCGCGTCTGGCACCTGCATCAGGGCCGCCTCGGTGAAGGTGCCCGCAGGTCCGAGGAAGGTGTAGGTGAGGGGTGAGGCGGGCATCGGCGCTTCTTTCTTTGACTACAGGATGACGGGCTTGAGTCCGCTGTCGGACACCAGCGGCATTCCGGCTTCCAGCCACTGGTCCATCCCACCGGCCACATTCAGGGCGGAATACCCCTGTCCGCAGAGCCACTGGGCAGCACGGAAGGAGCGGCCGCCGGTGCGGCACACAACGAAGAGATCCTCGTCGGGATCCAAATCCTCGATCCGGGCAGGAAGCTGGTCCAACGGGATATGCAGGGCTCCGGCGGCGTGCCCCGCCACCCACTCGTACTCTTCGCGGACGTCGAGGATTTTGGCCCCGTCAGGGATGTCGGAAACGGTCACGGTGTCGAAGTCGCTCATGGTCGTCCTTCCATGGAATGTTTGGCTCTGCCCTTAGCGTATCGCCAGCCGCCGGTGCCGAACCCTCGGCCGGCAGCAGGTTACGCTGTGGGGATGGTGCACAGGAGACCCCCGGCTACTGATCGGCTTACCATCCCGGCAGCCCCCATCCGCCCGCGCCACCACCGGAAATGTTCCGCCGGGGAACAGCCGGGGCCGCGGCGCCGTGCCTGAAATCCATGAACTTCCGGCCGTGGAACTCCGGAACGCCCTGCGCAGGGGTGAGCTCTCCTCCCGGCAGGTGACTGCGCACTATCTGGACCGGATTGCGGCGGAAAACCCGCATCTTGGCGCATTCATTACGGTCACCGCGGAGCAGGCCCTGCTGGCCGCGGCGGCTGCGGACGAAGCCCACGTCCGGGCCGCCCGCGAGGGAAGCGAACCGGCGCTGCTGCATGGAATGCCGCTGGCCTTCAAAGACCTTACGGACGTCGCCGGCGTCGTGACCTCGCACGGCAGCGCCGCCCTGGACCACAAGCCGGCGCTGACCGACAGCGCGATCGTCGCCAGGCTCAGGCAGGCCGGCGTGGTCTCGCTGGGGAAGACCCAGGTGCCGGAGTTCGGGCTCACGGCGTACAGCGAGAACCGGATTGCGCCGCCGTCGCGGAACCCGTATGCCCTCAGCCGCAGCTCGGGCGGGTCCACCGGCGGAAGCGCCGCTGCGGTGGCCGCCGGGCTGATTCCCTTCGCGCCCGGCTCCGACGGTGGCGGTTCGGTCCGCATTCCGGCCGCCGCCTGCGGACTGGTGGGCCTCAAGCCGGGACGCGGCCTCGTCCCCGCCGGTGAAAGCACCGGCGACCCGGCCGGTCTGGTGGTGTCCGGGCCGCTCGCGCGATCCGCGGCGGACGCCGCCCTGCTCCTCGATGCGCTGGTCCCTGCTCCGCCCCGTGGTTCCGCTGCCCCCGCGGCCAGCTACCTAGCCCTGGCCGCGCAGCAGCCGGCCAAACTCCGGATCGGCGTCACCCTGGCGAGCCCCTGGCAAAGGATCTTCCCGTTCACCCCGGAGCCCGAGGCACTCGACGCCCTCGCCGAGGGCATCCGCCTGCTCGAAGCGGCCGGCCACGAGACCGCGGACGCCGTCATTCACTACGACAACCGGTACCCGGCCGCGTTTACGACGGCGTGGACCGCCGCCGTCGGCGATGCCCGGATCGCGCCACAGCGTGAGGCGCTCCTGACCCCGCTGACCCGCACCTTCCGGCGCCGGGCCCAGCAACGCGGACCCGCGGCGCGGGCCGAAGCGCTGAGCTTCCTGCGCCAGTTCCAGCACGACACCATCGCCCAGTACGCTGCCTGGGATCTGATGCTTATGCCTGCGCTGGCCCAGACACCCCGCCCGGTGGGCTGGTTTACCGGAACGGCTCACGGGATCGGGTACTGGCCGGCGGCCGAGTGGGCCGGGGACGCCGACGGCGACTACCGCAAGCAGTGCGAGTACGCACCGTGGTCGTCTCTGGTGAACGTTTGTGGACTGCCGGCAATCAGCATCCCGGTGCACTGGACTGGCGGGGCAAGGGGTGCCGGACTGCCGATGGGTGTGCAGCTGATCGGGCCGATGGGTTCCGAGGCGTTGCTGCTGCAACTGGCCACGCAGCTGGGTTTCTAACCCCCGCCGCACGGTCAGCGGGTGAATCCGCGGGCCTGGGCCGCTACGGTTTAGCTGAGCAGGTCAGGACATGTCCAGTCCGGAACTTCCCGGACGGGAAACTTCCCCTACGAGAGGAATCGATGAAGATCACCGGAGCAGTACTTGAGGAAATCGGCCGCCCGCGCCCGTTCGCGGACTCCAGGCCCATCACCATCTCCGAGTTGGAGTTGGCCGGTCCCGGACCCACCGAAATCCTGGTGAAGATCGAAGCCGCCGGCATCTGCCACTCGGACTTGAGCGTTGTGGACGGCAATCGGGTGCGTCCGGTGCCCATGCTGCTGGGCCATGAGGCTGCCGGACGCGTCGTCGAGGTGGGCCCGGAGGTCACGGACCTGGTACCGGGCCAGCGCGTGGTGATGTCGTTTCTGCCCCGCTGCGAAGAGTGCGAAAACTGCGCCGAAGACGGCCGGCTCCCCTGCACCGCGGGCTCCAAGAGCAACGGTGCAGGCACACTCCTGCACGGGTCGATGCGGCTGAGCCGCGGCGGCGCAAACATCTACCACCACCTGGGGGTTTCGGGCTTCGCCACCCACGCCGTCGTGGACCGCGCCTCTGCGGTGCCGGTGGGTGATGACATCCCGGCGGACATCGCCGCCGTCCTCGGCTGCGCCGTCCTGACCGGAGGCGGCGCCGTCCTCAACGCGGCCCGGCCCCGGCCCCAGGACAGCGTAATGATCGTGGGGCTCGGCGGTGTGGGGATGGCCGCACTGATCACAGCCGTCTCCCAGGGGGTCTCGCGGATTGTCGCCGTGGACACGCTCGAGCAGAAACTCGAGCATGCCCGCCGCCTGGGCGCCCACGAGACTTACACTCCGCAGCAGGTTTTGGCGGACGGCGTCAAAGCCCGGTATGTGATCGAGTGCGCCGGAAACCCTCGGGCCTTCGAAACCGCGTTCGCCGCCACCGCGGTGGGTGGAACCACGATCACCGCCGGCCTGCCGCACCCGGACGCCCGGGCCCAGATCTCGCCGCTGACCGTCACCGCCGAGGCCAGGACCATCGTGGGCAGCTACCTCGGTTCTGCCGTGCCGGCCCGGGACATTCCGAAGTACGCGCAGCTCTGGCGGGAGGGCAAACTGCCCGTCGAGGAGCTGATCTCGGCACGCATCCCGCTGACGGATATCAACCAGGCCATGGACCAGCTGGCCGACGGGAAGGCGGTCCGCCAGGTCATCATGTTCGACGCCGGGTAGCGCGCCCGGCCCGGCGACACATTCCGGCACTTGACTTGCCCCGGGGCGACGTCAATGTGACAATCCCGCCTCACACTGTCAGCATTAAGTAAATGAGCTCTACCCAACTCACCGATCCCCCCGCTGCAACGCCGGGCGATACGTCCTTTTTCGGCCATCCAAAGATGCTGGCCAGCCTCTTCTCCGTGGAAATGTGGGAGCGCTTCTCCTTCTACGGCATGCAGGGAATCCTGCTCTACTACATGTACTTCACGGCTGCCCAGGGCGGCCTGGACATTGAGCAGGGCCTGGCCGCCAGCCTCGTCGGCGCCTACGGCGGCGGCGTGTACCTCTCCACCATCCTGGGCGCCTGGCTCGCAGACCGGCTCTTCGGCTCTGAAAAGGTGCTGTTTGGTTCCGCCGTCATGATCATGGCCGGACACATTGCCCTCGCCCTGGTGCCGGGCATTCCCGGCCTGATCGCCGGCCTGGTGCTGGTGGGCGTCGGCTCCGGCGGCCTGAAAGCCAACGCCACCGCCCTGGTGGGAAGCCTCTACCGGGAAAACGACGAACGCCGCGACGCCGGGTTCTCCATTTTTTATATGGGCATCAACGCCGGCGCGCTCATCGGCCCCCTGGTCACCGGCTGGCTGCAGGTGAGCCAGGGGTTCCACTGGGGCTTCGGCGCTGCCGCCGTCGGCATGGCCGTGGGCCTGGCCATCTACGCGATGGGCCGCAAGAACCTGCCGGAAGAAGCGCACCGGGTGCATAACCCGTTGCCCGCCGCGGAGCGCACCAAGTACGGGCTGCGCTTCGCCGGCATCGCCGTGGTCATCGCCGCGCTGCTCGCCACCGGCATTGTCAACGCAGGCAACCTGGCCATGTCCATGGCGTACGCGGCAATCGCCGCGTCGGTTCTCTACTTTGCGCTGATCTTCAGCAGCAAGTTGGTTAACGGCACCGAACGCCGCCGGGTGGCAGCGTTCATCCCCTTGTACGTCGCCTCGGCTGCCTTCTGGGCCCTGTTCCAGCAGCAATTCACTTTCATCGCCGTGTACTCGGAGGAGAAGCTGGACCGTAACCTCTTCGGCTGGGAGATGCCGGCCGCCTGGGTCCAGTCGATCAACCCGGTGTTCATCATCATCTTCGCGGGTGTCCTGGCTGCCGTATGGACCCGGCTGGGCAACAGGCAGCCCGGTTCGGCTCTGAAATTCTCGATCGGTCTCTTCGTGATGGGCCTGGCGTTCCTGGCGTTCATCCCGCTGACCGGCGGGGGCAAGACCCCGCTGCTGGCACTGGTCGGAATCTTGTTCCTGTTCACCCTGGCGGAACTGTTCCTGTCCCCCATCGGTTTGTCCGTGACCACCAAGCTGGCTCCGGAGGCCTTCCGAACCCAGATGGTGGCGCTGTTTTTCCTCTCCGTCTCACTGGGCACCACGCTGGCGGGCATCCTGGCCGGGCTGTACAACCCGCAGGATGAACTCCCGTATTTCATCGGCATCGGCGGCACCGCGATACTGCTGGCGGTCGGCCTCGCCGCGGCTTCGCCTGCCATCAAGAAGCTTATGGGCGGCGTACGCTGACCCGATGAGCTCCAGGCACCGCCCACCGGTTGCGTCCCGCGTCTACGTCCCCGCCGCGGGCGAGGCGTCCGACGTCGAACAGATGCCGGCGGGCGATGTCACCGAAGGTGTGGTGCGGGTCGGCGGGACCATCCGCCGCCCGCACCAGCGGCAGTCCCTGGCCGTGGCCGCATACCTCGACTGGCTGGAGGACGCCGGGTTCGCCGGTTCCCCGCGCTTTCTGGGCCGGGACGCCGAGGGCAGGGACGCACTGACCTTCCTGCCCGGGCAGTGCGCCGGTGCCGTCCCGGAGCTGTGGGTCCAGTCCGAGGAGCTGCTTGCCTCCGTCGCGCAGCTGCTGCGACGCCTGCACCAAGCCTCGGCCGGGTTCGCGCCGGCGGAGCACCCGTTTCCACCCCGGCCGGTCAGCCAGGATCCGGCCGAGTTGGTCTGCCATCTGGACGTCACCCCGCAAAACGTGGTGGTCCAGTGCGGCCGCGCCGCCGGCCTGGTGGACTTTGACCTCGCCGGGCCCACGACGGCCCTGAAGGATTCCTTCAACACCGCCATGCACTGGGTGCCGCTCCGGGATCCGGCCGACCACTGGCCGGGCTGGGAGGGAACGGACCCGTTCCGGCGGCTGCGGATCTTCGCCGACGCGTACGGCTGGACAGCCACACAACGCCGACGGCTGCCCGCCGCCGGAATTGCGGCCACGGCCCTGAGTTACCAGCGGATGGAGCACAACGCCCAGGTTTTGGGCGGCGGCTGGGCCCGGATGTGGAACGAGGGCGTGGGCGGGCTCATCCTGCGCCGCCGCAGATGGCTGGAAGCCAACGCGGAACAGCTGACGGACGTGCTGCTCGAGTAGGTGCCGGGGGCCAGAATGTGCTCCGGTGCAAGGGACGCTCCCGGAGGACCAGGTCGCCGAGGCTGTTTGCGCCGACCCGCCCCAGCCAGGTGAACGAGGTGCCGAGCCGACGCAGGGCGATCGCCACGTTGCTTTCCGCGCCGACAATGCCAGCCGGGGGGGACTCGGTGAACGCGAGCGGGCCGGGGATTGCCGCCTTCATCAGCGCCATCGGCTCGCCCAGGGTGACCTTTACTCGGTGCTCCCCAAGACCGCGAACGCATCCTGGTTACGGTTCATGGGCTTTCTGCGCAACGTCACGTCCCCGGGGGCCGACTCCGGGCATGTGCTGCGGACGCTGGCCGCCGAAAGCGTCCAGCTTCTCCTCGGAGGTCGGCCGGCTCCTGGCAGAAGTCCCGTAGGACGTCAGCGGACGGCGGTGCCTACGCCCCGTAGCGCGTGGGGACGGAGCTGTTGCTGAGCGAAAACGCCACGGCGATGATGACAATGACCAGGATGGTCAACGCGATCCCCACGTAACCCAGGACCAGTCCGGCGATGGCCATGCCCTTTCCCGACGGTTCGCGCCGAAGGGCCAGGTGCCCGAGGATGACCGCCGCGAGCTGGGGCAACAGGAATACGCCGAGTCCGATAAACGCGGCAATCCCGCAGCACAGGCTCGCGATGCTCAGTCCCTTAGGTTCCGGCGGTACCCCGTAGTAGGCCGGCTGGCCGTACGCGTTGAACGGCCGGCCCGGCTGGCCGTACTGCGCCGGTACCCCATACGGCTGCTGCCCGTAGGGTGGCTGGCTCTGCGCGCCGTCGGCCTGCTGCGGCGCGCCGTACGTCTCTTCGGGCCGGACGGAATCGGGCTGGCGATACGGCGCGCCGGGCTCCTGCCCGGGAATGAACGACGGCGGCCGGTAGCCCTCCGGCGTCCCGTCCTTCTCCGGTTTCGGCTGGTCAGTCATAGCTTTCCCCCTCTGTAAGTCTTTCGATTCAGCCTACCGCCGCCGCGATCCGATGAGCAGGTGATTTGTTGCGTCACGAGGTCCGGAATCAGCCGAAATCATGTCACCTTCCCCCCCGGTCTGGCATGCTGGTGCAATGGCTAGCCGCGCGGGCACTGTTGCCCAACCCCAGGACCTTGTTGATCTCACTGCGCTCCTTGATGCGTACTACGACGTTTCCCCGGATCTAGGCGACCCCGGGCAGCGGGTGGCCTTCGGCACTTCCGGGCACCGGGGCTCGAGCCTGAAGGCCTCCTTCAACGAACCCCACATCCTCGCCATCACCCAGGCGATCGTGGAGTACAGGGCAGGACAAGGCATCACCGGGCCGCTGTACCTCGCCAAGGACACCCACGCCCTGAGCGAGCCGGCCCAAAATTCCGCCCTGGAAGTGCTCGCGGCCAACGGCGTCACCGTGCTGATCGATGCCCGGCACGGCTACACGCCCACTCCCTCGCTGAGCCACGCGATATTGACGCACAACAATAACTCCCCGGCCGGCGCCCCGCAGGCAGACGGCATCGTGGTGACCCCCAGCCACAACCCGCCCGGTGACGGCGGCTTCAAATACAACCCTCCGCACGGCGGCCCGGCCGACTCCGACGCCACGGGCTGGATCGCCAACCGGGCCAACGAACTCCTGGAAAACGGACTGCGCGGAATCAAGCGGATTCCCATCGCCGAGGCGCTGGGCGCGGACACCACGGGAAAGTTCGACTTCCTGAGCAGCTACGTGGACGACCTCCCCTCCGTCCTGGACCTCAATGCAATCCGTGAGGCGGGCGTCCGGATCGGCGCCGACCCGATGGGTGGCGCATCGGTGGACTACTGGGGTGAAATCGGCGAGCGGCACCACCTGAACCTCACGGTGGTCAACCCCACCGTGGACCCGCAGTGGGCCTTTATGACGCTTGACTGGGACGAGAAGATCCGGATGGACTGCTCCTCCCCGTCGGCGATGGCATCACTGATCAACAGGATGGCTGCTGGTGCGGACGGGTCCGCAGCCTTCGACATCGCTACCGGCAACGACGCCGACGCCGACCGTCATGGCATTGTCACCCCGTTTGTTGACGGACTGGGCGGGCTGATGAATCCCAACCACTACCTTGCCGTAGCGATTGACTATCTTTACCGACACCGGACGGGGTGGAACCCGCAGTCCGTGATCGGCAAGACCTTGGTGTCCTCCTCGATCATTGACCGCGTGGCGGAAAGCCTGGGCCGGAAGCTGGTTGAGGTGCCGGTCGGGTTCAAGTGGTTCGTGCCCGGGCTTCTGTCCGGCGAGGGGGCGTTCGGCGGCGAAGAATCCGCCGGCGCCTCGTTCAACAAGAAGGACGGCAGCGTGTGGACCACGGACAAGGACGGCATCCTGCTGGCCCTGCTCGCCTCGGAGATCACGGCAGTCACCGGCAAGTCGCCATCGCAGCTGTACAAGAACCTCACAGACCAGTTTGGCGACCCGGTCTACGCAAGGATCGACGCGGCGGCCACCCGGGACCAGAAGGCAGCGCTCGGCAAGCTCTCCGCGTCGGATGTCACTGCCACGGAACTGGCAGGTGAGACCATCACCGCCAAGCTAACCGAAGCGCCGGGGAACGGCGCTTCGATCGGCGGACTCAAAGTGGTTACTGAAAATGCCTGGTTTGCGGCCCGCCCGTCCGGGACCGAGGACGTTTACAAGATTTATGCCGAGTCCTTCAAGGGCGCAGAGCACCTCAAGCAGGTCCAGGCCGAGGCAAAGGCACTGGTGGACGGCATCATCTCCTGACGTCCGGCCCCCGGCCCCGCGGCGGCGGGGTGCCGGGGGTCTGCGCACGGTCTGCTTGGGCTGCCATCACCCGCCGGGAGCGGTCCAGAGCTTGAGGATGCGGCGCGTGGCATGGCTGCCGTCCGGGGCCATGTCCACCAGGGCGATCCGGTTCAGGACGAATTCGTCGCCTTCCCGGAGCCGGTTGCCGCCGCGGTGGGACACATGCGGCCGGAAGCCCGCCAAGGTGTAGCCGGGTGTGGCAATCCGGCCGGGCAGTTCCGCAACGATCCGCACGAGGGCCTCGTGCAATTCCTGCAGCGGGCCGCTCGGTTCAACCAGGCTGACCGGGATCAGGCCGGAGCGGCCAAACCCGGCCTCTGCGCCGGCGATGAGCCGGTTACCGAGGGCGGCGGAGGCGGGTCCGGCCATAAGAACGGCAATCCGGTCGGCGAGGGGGTCAGCTTGCGCCGGCTCCCGGACCGGGGACCCTGCGGGACCGGCGTCGTTGCCGGGGACGTCGAATCTTGCCAGGGTGATGTGCAGCGGCCACTCTTTCCGGTCAAACTCAAGTCCTTGAACGACCGGATCGAGAAAAGCCACCACCACCAGGTTGCGCATGGGGCAAGTCTGCCACGGCACCGGATACCGGGCCCCACAACCCTATGTTTACGGTGCGGAAGCGGGATAAAATAAGGAGCGGCCCCGGATGCGGCCTTGCGCTCAACCGCAGAATTGCGTCCCGAGTGCCTCCGGCCTGTCCCCCATGGTGCCGGAGGCACCTCCGCGGGTACACCGTGCCGGAGGCACCTCCGCGTCAGAGCGTGCGGACGACGTCCTCATAGGCAAACTTCGGCTTCGCTGGGCCCCAGGCGTCGGCGGCGGGCCGGCCGATGTTGACCACCAGGAAGCTCTTTTGGCTGCCGTCGGAGAAAAATGCCTTGTCGATGGCGGTGAAGTCTGCCCCCGTCATGGGTCCGGCGGAAAAGCCGAGAGAGCGGACGGCCAGGATGAAGTAGCCGGCCTGCAGGTGTGCGTTGTTGTTGCCGGTGGCGGCGGCGAGATCCGGGGCGGCGTCATACATGGCCTTGGGGGCGTTGTAGCCGGGCAGGAAGGCGTCCCACTGCTCGTGCCAGGATGTGTCGTAGCTGAGCACAGCAACAAGTGGCGCCGAGGCTGTCTTGGCGCGGTTGCCGTTGGCAAGGGTCGCCACCAACGCGGCGCGGGCTTCTGCGGATCGAATGTAGGTGACGCGCAGCGGCTGGGAATTGAAGGCGGTGGGGCCGAACTTGGTGAGCTCGTAGATAGCCCGGGCCTGTTCATCCGTGACGCCGCCGGTGAAGCTGTTGGCGGTGCGGGCTTCGGTGAAGATGGCATCCACTGCGGCGGCGTCAATTATTGCCTCATCATGGGCGATGGTCACGGGAATCCCTTTCGCTGGCACGCCCGCCTGTCGGCGGGCACTCATTGCGGACAAATAGTTGCAACTTCAAGTTACAGGTTCTGCTTCCCGCAGCCTCCCGTGACGTTCGGCACATCCGGCACTGTCCGCACAGGAGCGCTCCCGGCGAAGCATGCCGGAAACACCGGCGCGGTAAAGTTGCTCCGGAAGATTTCTTCCCGCCGCCACACATTCTCGAAAGGCCCGGCAATGAGCATGCTCGGAACCAAATGGAAGCTCCACGGCAACGGCAAATCGATCCGCCCCGGCGAAGTTGTGAAGCCGGATGAGCGTCTTGCCTGGCCGCTGACCATTGGCATCGGCATGCAGCACGTTGTGGCCATGTTCGGCGCCACCTTCCTGGTGCCCATCATTACCGGCATGCCGCCGGCCACCACGCTCTTCTTCTCCGGCATCGGCACCCTGCTGTTCCTGGTCATCACCAGGGGCCAGGTGCCGAGCTACCTCGGGTCAAGCTTCGCCTTTATCGCTCCGATCATGGCCTCTCAGCAGCAGTACGGCGTTGCCGGCGCACTGGGTGGCGTGGTGTTGGCCGGCGTCGGGCTGGCGGTCATCGGTGCGGTGGTACAGAAATTCGGTGCCGGCTGGATCAACCGGCTGATGCCCCCCATCGTCACGGGCGCCATCGTCGGGCTGATTGGGCTCAACCTCGCACCGGCGGCCAAGAACAACTTCGATGCCGCCCCGATCACAGCCCTCATCACCCTGGCCACGATCATCGTTGTCAGCGTCTTTTTCCGGGGTATCCTGGGCCGGCTGAGCATCCTGGTGGGCGTGGTGCTCGGCTACCTCGTGGCGGTCATCCGCGGCGAAGTGGACTTCTCCAAGATGGACTCCGCCGCCTGGGTGGGGCTGCCGTTCTTCCAGACCCCCGAATTCCACCTCGGTGTTGTTGGCCTGTTCGTGCCGGTGGTCCTGGTCCTCGTGGCGGAGAACATCGGCCATGTGAAGTCCGTGTCCGCCATGACCGGCCAAAACCTCGACGGCGTCTCGGGCCGCGCGCTGATGGCCGACGGCGCTGCCACGGTGCTTGCGGGCCTGGGCGGCGGCTCCGGCACCACCACTTACGCGGAAAACATCGGCGTCATGGCCGCCACCAAGGTCTATTCCACGGCGGCCTACTGGGTGGCCGGTGTCTTTGCCGTGGTGCTGAGCTTCTCGCCCAAGTTCGGGGAACTGATCGCCACCGTCCCGGCCGGTGTGCTCGGCGGCGCGGCCACGATGTTGTACGGCATGATCGGCGTTCTGGGCGTCAAGATCTGGGTGCAGAACAAGGTGAACTTCTCCAATCCGATCAACCTGACCACGGCCGCCGTGGCGCTCATTGTCGGGATCGCCGACTACACCTGGACCATCGGCGACCTGAAATTCACCGGCATCGCACTCGGTTCCGCGGCGGCACTGGTCATTTACCACGGCATGAAGGCCATCGCGAAGGCTCGGGGCACCGTTGCGGAGCCGGAAACGGAAAGCGCCGCCGCGGCTGCCGGCGCGAAGCGCCTGCCAAAGAACCGCCACTGACCTCCCGCACAGCACAAGAAAGGCCGGGCCGCCCCAGTTAGTGGACGGCTTGAGTTCTAGCGGTCGTTGCAACACCCAGAATTTTTGGGAGTTGCAACGACCGTGTCGTCTTTAACGAAAGAACATGTCGGCCCGAGGAAATACACGCTGGAGCAGAGGGATGAGTTCTTCGTCGTCTTCGATCGGCTCAAGAGCACACGAGCGGCGGCCAGCGAGCTGGGACTAAACCCGGCCACTTGTGCCGGCTGGGTGCGTAAAGCCGGGCTGAAGAGCCAGGGCAAGCCGGGGGCGCGGCCTCACCGGGGCCGGGATGAGTACTTCCGGTTGCGCAAGACCGGTGTGAGTCGGCGGGAGGCGGCTGAGGCCGCCGGAGTGCATCTTAGGACAGCTGAGGAGTGGGATTACGGGATCCGTAAGTCCAATGGCCGACGCATTTACCCGGATGGGCGGGTGGTCAACTACAAACGTGGTGTGACCACTATGACCCCGCCCGCCCACACGACCGGAACGGTCCTCGCCCCTCCGATATCGGTATCGGCACTTGAGAAACTCCTCGATCCGCGGTTCCTCAGCGCGCAGGAGCGGGAGATGATTCGCGACCTGAAAGCCGCTGGGTCGTCGATGAGGGCGATCGCCCACGCGCTTGGCCGATCGGCTTCAACGATCAGCCGCGAGCTGGGCCGAAATGCCGACGCCCTGCTGGGCTATCTGCCACACGGGGCGCATCGGAAAGCCGCTGCCCGGCGCGCACGGCCCAAGACGGCCAAGCTCGCTGGCGAGTCGGACCTGCGCGACTATGTGAAGGACAAACTGCTCATACGCTGGTCTCCGGAGCAGATCAGCCACACCCTGGTCGAAAAGTTCCCCGACCAACCGGAGATGCGTGTGAGTCCCGAGACGATTTATCAAGCCCTCTACGTTCAGGCGAGAGGCGGACTCAAACGCGAAATACAGGCCGCGCTGCGCACCGGTCGGACCCGCCGGAAACACCACCAGAGCGGGGAACAGCGCACCTCCCGGTTCGTGGACCCGATGGTCATGATATCCGAGCGTCCACCCGAGATCGAGGACCGCGCTGTGCCCGGCCATTGGGAGGGGGACCTCATCACCGGCGCCTACAACCAGTCCGCGATCGGAACCCTGGTCGAACGCACCACCCGCTACGTGATGCTCGTCCACCTACCCGGCGACCACACCGCCGAAACCGTCCGGGACGGGCTCATCAACACCATGTCTACCTTGCCGGCCCACCTTAGAGGCTCCCTCACCTGGGACCAAGGGGCCGAAATGGCCGCCCACAAGTCCTTCACCCTGGCCACCGACATGCAGGTCTACTTCTGCGACCCGGCCAGCCCCTGGCAGCGCGGTTCAAATGAGAACACCAACGGGCTGCTGCGCCAGTACTTCCCCAAAAGCACCGACCTGTCCGCCTACGGACCTGAAGACCTCGAACACGTCGCACAGGAACTCAACGGCCGCCCACGCAAAACGCTCGGCTGAGATACCCCAGCCGAGCGTCTACGTGATTTACTACTAACCACCTAACCAACAGGTGTTGCAACGACCCCTAGAAACCGCCCGGATCCCGGCCTTTCGCCGTTTTGCGGCGGCTTTAGCCGGCGTCGAACGTTTCTGCGTCGTCGCTGTCACGGTCCTTGGGGGCCTTGTCGTCGGGCAGGTCTGTACCTGATCCGTCGGGCAGACCGGCCGCGTCCTGGCCAGGCTCCGAGGAGAACGGACGGCCGGCGTCGGGTTCCTCGGTGTTGGTCTGGTCCATCTCCGCCTCGGACGACGGCATGGCGGCCTCCGAGTTCTCCGTGGCGTCCGCGTCGTAACCGGGGATGGTGCTGGCGTTCTCTGAACTCATTTGTTCCTCCGTTCCTCCGAAGCGTCCTGCTCCGGGTTCTCCTGCACTGTCTTGGTCGTCGGCGCCGAACTGGCTCAGATCCGGGGCTCCGGCCGGGTAGGTTTCCCCGTCCGGACTGTCCTGGCTGAGACCGGCGGCGTCGAATGCTTCTTCGTCGCGGGGCTGGGCAAACTTTTGCGTGTCTCCGCCGGGCAGTTCCTGCTCGGCGGTCGGCGTTCCGTAACCGCCGGCCTCTTCAATCGGTTCCTGTTTGTGCTGCTCAGTCATGCGGTCCCTCCCGTTGTGGAAATTTGAACTGGTGGAAATATGTGCCGGGCTCAGAGGCCCTTGCCGCCGGTGACGGGCAAGACGGCGCCGGAGATGTACGAGCCGTGCTCCGAGGCCAGCAACACGTACGCGGCCGCAAGTTCGGCAGGCTGACCCGCACGTTGCAGCGGTGTGTCCTGTCCGAAGGACGGCAGCTTGTCCGGCCACTCGGTTGCCGGGATCAGGGGCGTCCAAATGGGTCCGGGTGCCACGGCATTGACGCGGATTCCCTTCGGGCCGGGCTCCTGGGCCAGGGCCTTCGTGAAAGCAACCTGCGCGGCTTTGGTCATGGCGTAGTCAATGAGCTCAGGCGAAGGGTTGAAGGCCTGGATGGATGCGGTCGTAATGACGGACGCACCGGGTTTCAGATGCGGAACTGCCGCCCGCGCGGTCCAGATCAGCGAGTAAAGGTTGGTTTTGAAGACGCGGTCGAATTCCTCGGTGGTGAGGGATTCGAAGCTGTCGCGGTTCTTCTGGTAGCCGGCATTCAACACCACGACGTCCAGGCGGCCAAACTCAGCAAGAGCATCGTCCACGATCTTGGCGGCGAACTCTTCAGTACGCCCGTCTCCGGCGAACAGCAGCGCCTTCCGGCCGGTCTTGCGGATCCACATGGCGGTGTCCTGGGCGTCAGCTTCTTCCTCCGGCAAGTAGGAGATGGCGACGTCGGCCCCCTCGCGGGCGAACGCGATGGCCACCGCCTTGCCGATTCCGGAGTCCCCGCCCGTGATCAGGGCGGCCTTGCCCTCGAGGGCGCCGCTGCCCTGGTAGCTCTCCTCACCGTGATCCGGCTGGGGATCCATGAGTGCGGTCAGGCCGGGCTGTTTCTGGATCTGCTCCGGGAAGGAGCCCGAGTAGTAGCCGCTCCGCGGGTCCCCCGGCTGGTCCCGCTGTTTGCTTGCATCACTCATTGTCCACCTACCCAACGTATCGGTTTTCCGGCGGCTGCGTCCGGACTCCGGGTACTGACCCGGGCCGCGAAGCCATCCCGTGAAGTAAACAAGTCCACCTTACCTCGACATTCATCAGCAACCTTAGTAATTGCTTGAAATTACGTAGGCCGCAGGCCTAGGTTGAGTGTTAACTGCCGCCGCAGCAGCCCGGTCCGCGCCTATCGAAAGCAACCCGTGTCCGAATCTGAGCCAGTGTCATCTGCCGAGCGATCTTCAAGTGACTTCAGGCACGAGTCCCCTACTGAAAAACTTGACCGGAACTGGCTGGAACTGCTGCAGGAACTGCGGGTGCTGCAAACCGGGGTTCAGATCCTCGCGGGGTTCCTGCTGACCCTGCCGTTCCAATCCCGGTTCGAAACGCTGGACAGCTTCCAAACCACCCTGTATCTCGCCAACGTGGCACTGGCTGCCCTCACCACATCGCTGATTCTGCTGCCTGTGAGCGTGCACCGCCGGCTGTTCCGAATGCATTTGCGGGCCGCGCTGGTCTCCAGCGCCGACCGGATCGCAAAGGTCGCCTTAGGCGGCATCGGGCTCCTCAGCGTCGGCACCTCCGCGCTGGTTTTCGATGTCACGGCCGGCCGGGCGGCGGGCCTGACTGCCGGAGCAGCCCTTCTGGGGTTGTTGCTGATCCTGTTGGTTTACGTGCCGAGCAGGCTCCGGCGGCAGGCCGAGCAGGCCGCCGAGGAATCCAAGCCGGCCCCGGAGCCGCACCTTGAAACCGGACCCTGAACGCTCAGGCGCCCTCAAGCACCTGGGTGGTGGCCCAGGCGAGGTATTTCGCGGCATTCGCGACGGCGTCTTCCGCGCTCCCCGCCACGTCCAGCAGTTGGGCGGCGGCCACCACCCCGTGTTCGGCGAGGTCCTCCGGGGTGACCAGGATCCGTCCGGCCACGACGATCACCGGGATCTCCAGCCTCCGGGCGGCATCCGCAAGCGCAATCGGCGCTTTTCCGGCCAACGACTGCGAATCCAGCGACCCCTCGCCGGTGATCACAAGGTCCGCCTGCGCGAGTTTGCCGGCCAGTCCGGTGAGCCCGGCCACCAACTCGAAACCGCTTTCCAGGACGGCGTCGCTGAACGCCAGGAACGAGGCCGGGAAACCTCCGGCGGCCCCGGCACCGGAGACATTCACGTCCCGCCCGGTGGATTCGCGCAGCACCGAGGACCAGTTGCGCAGTCCTGCGTCGAGCAGTTCCACGGCGTCCTCGTCGGCGCCCTTTTGCGGACCAAACACGTGGGCCGCGCCGGCGCTGCCGAAGAGCGGGTTTTGCACGTCAACGGCAATCCGGAAGGTTACCGCCCCGAGCCTCGGATCGAGCCCGCTGACATCGAGCTGCACCACATCGGCCAACGAGCCGCCGCCGAGGGGCACCACATTGCCGGCAGCATCAAGCGGTTTCAGGCCCAACGCGCGCAGGGCCCCGCTGCCGCCGTCCGTCATCGCCGAGCCGCCCAGGCCCAGCACAATTTCGGTCGCGCCGGCGTCGAGGGCGGCGGCGATCAGCTGGCCGCAGCCGTAGCTGTGCGCCCTGAGTGCGTTGGCGGGAGTCGGCTCCATCTGGTCCAGGCCCGACGCCTGCGCGGTTTCGATGATGGCGGTTGCCCCGCCGAAGGCGTCCTTCCGGATCGCCCAGGCCGCGCCGACGGGTGCCAGGATGGGGCCGACAACGGCGTTCAGCCGCTCCTCGTAACCGGCGGCAACGGCGGCCTCGAGGGTTCCCTCGCCGCCGTCGGCCACCGGAAACTGGAGGACCTCGGCGTCGGGATAAACGCGCAAGGCACCCTCCGCCATGGCGGCGGCGGCTTCGGCGGCGGTAAGGGAGCCCTTGAACTTGTCCGGGGCGATCAGGATGCGCATGGTTCTATCCTGCCAGCAGGCACCGACACCGGGCGCCGCCGAAGACCGCCGGGGCGGGGCGACAGGCCATGGCTCGTCGGACGACGGGGGTCAGCTGCGCCAGCTGCCGCGGTCCTGCAGGACGTCCTTCAGCAGGTCCGCACGGTCAGTGACGATCCCATCTACTCCGAGGTCCAGCAGCCGGTGCATTTGGGCGGGGTCGTTGACCGTCCACACGTGCACCTGCAGCCCGTGCCGGTGGGCGCGCCGGACGAAGCCGGAGGTCACCACGGTCACGGGACCGTAGCGGAGGGGAACCTGCAGTGCGTGGACGCCGCGGAGCGCGCGTCCGGCGGTGAGGCGCAGCAGCGCAGCCGGAAGCAGGGGGCCGAGCAGAACAAAGAGGGCATTCGAGATCATCCCGGCGGAACCGGCCGCGGGGCGGCTCAGTTGCCTGAGCACGGCCCGGCGCCGCCGATCCGAAAAGCTGGCAATCAGGACGCGGTCGTGCAGCCCGAACCGCTCGATCGCCGCCGCCAGGGTGTCCACGGAATTCCAGTCCTTGACGTCCAGATTGAGCCGGACATCCGGGAACGACCTAGCCAGTTCCTCAAACAGCGGGATGGGCTCCACCCCGCCGATCCGTGCCCGCGCCACCGTCTCTGCCGGGAGGTCCGAGATACGGCCGTGGCCGTCCGTCACCCGGTCCAGGGTTTCGTCATGGAACAGCAGCAGGACGCCGTCTGCTGTGGTGTGCACGTCCGTTTCGAGGTGCCTGAACCCGAGTTCGACGGCGGCGCGGAACGCTGCCATGGAGTTTTCCAAGCCGTCCCGGGAGAACCCGCGATGGGCCATGGCCACCGGGGGTTCGGGACCGTCGCCAGCCGCGGAGCCGGCGGATGAAGCGGAGCCGGAGGAAAAGAAGGGGTGCGGGATGCTCACGGGCAAAGCCTAGCTGAGCCTGGCCCGGACCGCCCCGGGTGCCCGGGCTAGGTCGCGGGCGGAAGGATTTCCACGCCGTCGCTGCAGTGCAGGAGCGTGCGCCCCCGGCCGCCGTCCAGGTGCACCCACACGGCGGTGTGGTCTGCCGTGACGGCGTCCACGCGGCCGCCGGTTTCGTAGCCGGGCGCCAGCCTGACGCTGACCCGGTCACCCTGCTGCAGGCTCTTCCAGTGCGCGTCCGGCGCCACCGGGCGCAGAGGCATGTTGTCGGTCTTATCCGTGCGGTATCTGGCCATGATGTCCCACCGTCAGTCAGCTGCTCCGTCGTGAGATTTCAGCGTAGGGCGCCAAGGTGAACGTCAGTTGTCCGAAAGCTGGGAGTCAGGTGTCAGAAAGCACGCCGGACCGGGCAAACGATGGGTCAGGAAAGCCGCGGGTCAGGAGAGCCGGACGCCCAGGGCTGCGAGCTTCGCCTCGAGAACCTGGGCCACGCCGTCGTCATCGAAGTGCGGGGCCTGCTGCCCGGCCGCGAGGATAGCCTGGGGGTGGCCGCTGGCCATCGCGTAGCCGTCGCCGGCCCAGCGGAGCATCTCGATGTCGTTGGGCATGTCCCCGAACGCCACCACATCCGCCGGGCCGATGCCCAGTGCGGCCGCGTATTCGGCCAGCGTGACGGCCTTGTTGACCCCGGGGAGGGAGAGTTCCAGGAGCGCCATGTTGGGCGCTGAGTGGGTCGCCGCAGCAAGATGGGCGACGGCGGGGGTGACCTCGGCCAGGAATTCGTCAGCTGATCCTTCCCGGACGATGGCCAGGAACTTCACCACGGAGTCCGCTGCCGTGAGCGTGGCGTGCAGCGGCGCGGGGGTGACTTCGGCGAGCAGCCTGCTGGAACCGTCCTCGATAAACCCCGGTTCCAGGTGAAAGCCGGTCAAGGTCTCGGCGGCGAACAGCGCGGAGGGGCGCAGCCGTTGGATAATAGCGCGGGCCTCGAAGACGGCGTCGAGCTGCAGGCCCCGGGCCGAGACCATCCGGTCCGCTTCAAGGTCCCAGACGATGGCGCCGTTGGAGCAGATGACGGTGCCGGTGTGGCCCAGCTGTTCCTGGAGGGGATGCAGCCAGCGCGGTGGCCGGCCCGTGACAAAGACCAGTTCAATGCCGGCGTCCCGGCAGGCGTGGAACGCACGGACGGTCCGCTCACTGATTTTGCCGTCGTGGCCGAGGATCGTACCGTCGATGTCACTTGCTACCATCCGCATACTGCCAGTCTACGTTGGCTGCGGTGCCGCCATTTCGACGGTTCCCTGCCCGATCGACGTACCGGCGTGGCGTGGTATGCACACGGAACCGTCGAAGCGGCGACGGCGGTGTGGCTAGCGGCGCTCGTAAATAGTGGTGCGGCTTGCCCGGGCCAGGATGTGGGCGCCGAGCTTCGTTTCGAGCTTTGCCGGGGACGCGGCAGCGTCCAGCCCCGACTGCGCTACGTCCAGCGCCAGGACGGTGAAGACGTAGTGGTGCGGTCCGTGGCCCCGGGGTGGCGCGGCCCCCAGATATCCGGCCCCGCCGCCGTCGTTCCTCAACTGGAAAGCGCCCCGGGGAAGGCCGCCGCCGTTCCGGGACCCTGCTCCGGCCGGCAGGGACGTCGTCTGGGCCGGGACATCCAGCACGGCCCAGTGCCAGAACCCGCCGCCCCCCGGAGCGTCGGGGTCGAACACGGTAACGGCGTAGCTTTGGGTTCCTTCCGGGGCTCCGCTCCAGCTCAGCTGCGGCGATTCGTCCGCGGCGCCGGGCCCCGTTGCGGCGCCGCGCTGCGCCACCGGCAGTGTCTGGCCGTCTTGGAATGACTCACTGCTGACCTGGAAGCTTGGAACATCGCGGGGTGCCATGACTGCCTTTCAATGACTGGTGTGGTCCACAGCCCGGGCCTCGAGCCGGTTGAGTTCGGTGCGGGTGGGGGGATTGGCGCCGGCCCGGGACACGGTGATCGCGGCCGCCCGGGCAGCGTGGGCCAGGAGGTCGCGGAGGCGTTCCGCCGAGAGCTCCCGGAGGTCCTTGCGGTTCTGCGCCCCGGCCAGGCCCCGGTCCACCACCCCGGAGAGCAGCGCCGCCATGAAGGAATCTCCGGCCCCCACGGTGTCCGCCACTTTGACGGACGGGGCCGGAAACTGCGCTTCGCCGGCGGCGTTGACACCCCACGGCCCCTGGGCGCCGCGGGTGACCACCACCATGGCCGGGCCTTCCGGGCCGCCCAGCCAGCGCCGGGCCGAGTCCAGCGGATCCGCATCGGGGTAGAGCCACTGAAGATCCTCGTCCGAGGCCTTGACCACGTCCGCGAGGGCAACAAACTTCTCCGCCTGCCCGCGCGCGTAGTCCACGTCGGTGATGATGCTGGGCCGGCAGTTGGGGTCGAAGCTGATGGTGGCTGAGGGATGGGCATGTTCGACGGCGGCGAGAACCTCTGCGGCGCCGGGAGCCAGCATCGTGGCAATGGAGCCGGTGTGCAGCAGCGTCGTCGCCTGCAGCATGAACGGCAACCTCTCGGCAAGCCCGGGCAGCTCCCAGGCGAGATCGAACGTGTAGCTGGCGGCGCCGTCGTCATCGATCAGGGCGGTGGCGACGGACGTGGGCAGTTCGTCGGGACCCACGGGGAGCAGCACTGAGCTGGACTTCAGGTGCGCCGCCACCGCTTCACCGTAGGCGTCGGTTCCGTAGCGGCCGATGAACTGCACCGGATGGTCCAGCCGGGCCAGTCCCACGGCGACGTTAAGCGGGCTGCCGCCGACATGGGCCTGGATACCGGAGGAACGCTGGACCACATCAACCAGGCCCTCGCCTATAACTGTGAGCATGCCCATACTCTGCCAGATATCACAGTCCGGCGTCTGCGCTCAGCCGCGCTGGACCGGCAGTCCGTCGAACTCCCACTCGTTGATGCCGCCGGTGACGTTGACGGCGTCGTAGCCTTGGTCGGTGAGATAGGCGGTGGCCTGGCTGCTGCGGCCGCCGGCTGCGCACATGACGTAGACGGTCCCGGTGGCCGGCACCTCGGCGAGCGACTGCGTGAAGCGCGAGAGCGGAACGCTCGTGGCTCCGCTGACGCGGACTGCGGCGAATTCGTCGTCCTCACGGACGTCGACAATGGCCGCTTCCTTGCCCAGTGCTGCCAGTTCCTTGACGGAGATGCTCTTCATGCTGGTGTCCTTTCGCGCGGCGCCGGGCACTCCGGCGCCTAGTGTAATTATTATACCCCAGGGGGTATAAGTCGAGACGATCGGTTGGCACCTGCGTTAGCTACCGCACGGGGCCGTCCTGTTGGTAGACGTCGGGGATGCCGTCCTGGTCCGAGTCGAGTTTTTCCGCCTCTTCGGCCTGCCGGTATTGCCTGTTGCGGGTCTTCAGCACCGCGGTCGCCAGCAGGGCCGCCAGTGCGGAGGCCACGAGGATGCCCACCTTGGCGTGGTCGTCGTGAGCACTGCCCTGGCCGAAGCTCAGTTCAGCCACCAGGAGGGAGACGGTAAATCCGATGCCGGCCAGCAGGGACAGGCCGAAGACATCGATCCACTTGAAGCTGGTGTCCAGCCGAGCTTTGGTGACCTTGGTCAGCAGCCAGGTGGTGCCCATGATTCCGATTGGCTTGCCGAGAACCAGGGCCAGGATGATGCCGATGGCCACGGGGTCCGTGAGTGCGGCGGCGAAGCCGTTCCAGCCGCCCACGGCCACTCCGGCCGAGAAGAATGCGAAGACCGGGACGGCGACGCCGGCCGAGATGGGGCGGAACCGGTGCTCGAAAATTTCCGCGAGACCGGGCCCGGCGGCCGGGCCGCCGCTGGCTTGGGACCGCATGACGGGAATCGCGACTCCGAGCAGCACACCGGCTACGGTCGCGTGGATGCCCGAGGCATGGACGAGGGCCCAGGTCACGGCGCCCAGGGGCAGCAGGATCAGCCAGGCGGCCGCCGTCTTGGTCCCGAAGAAACGCCGGTACTTGTGGGCCAGGAACGTGTAGATCGCCAAGGGAATCAGCGCCAGCAGCAGCGGCGTCACCTGGAGGTCACTGGTATAGAAAATGGCGATGATGGTGATGGCGAGCAAGTCGTCCACCACTGCCAGGGTCAGCAGGAAGATCCGCAGGGCGCTGGGCAGGTGCGAGCCGATGATGGCCAGCACGGCAACAGCGAAGGCGATGTCGGTGGCGGTCGGAATGGCCCAGCCCAGCAGGGTCTCCGGGCTGGTGAGGTTGACGATCGCGTAGATCACCGCGGGAATGGCCACCCCGCCGACGGCCGCCGCTACCGGAACAATGGATTTGTCCAGCTGGCGCAGGTCACCGGCAATGAATTCACGTTTGAGTTCGAGGCCGACCAGGAAGAAGAAGATGGCCAGCAGCCCGTCGGCAGCCCATGCCCCCAGGCTCAGTTCCAGATGCCACGGTTCGTACCCGATTTTGAGGTCACGGATCGCGAAGTAGCTTTCGGATACCGGCGAGTTGGCCCAGATCAAGGCGATGACGGCCGCGGCCACAAGGAGAGCGCCCCCAACCGTCTCTTTGCGGAGAATCTCACCGATCCGGAGCGATTCAGCGTAGCTGCCGCGGCCGAAGATGGTCAGGCGTGGCGGGGCGGGAGGCGGTGTGGGGCTCATGCGGAAGTCCTAAAAGTTGGGTCGGCAAGACTATGCCGACCAGACTTCCCGGCGCACCTGCCCTCCAGTCTAGTGGGTCAGGGCAGGGTACTGAACCGTTCGGCCTTGGCTTTGCTGCCCTGGACGATAATCTGGTCCTCGTCGTACAGGACCGTTTGCGCCGTAGTGTGGCCCCATGTGCCGCCCGGCCGCTTGACCGCGACGATGGTGACGCCATGCTTGTCCCGCAGGCCGAGTACGCCGAGGGGACGGTCGCGGATGCCGGCCGGCGGGCTGGTCCGGATCATCACGAAGTCGTCTTCAAATTCCACGTAGTCAAGGATGGAACCGAGGACCAGGTGCGCGACGCGTTTGCCCATGTCGTGTTCCGGCCGGATGACGTGCTCCACGCCGAGCTGTCCGAGGATTTCGGCGTGCGGTTCGCTGATGGCCTTGGCCCAGATCTGGGGACGCCGGAATTTGAGGATCCGCGAGGTCGTCAGGATGCTGGCCTCGATGTCCGAACCGATGCCGACCACGGCGCGGTCGAATTCATGTACCGAGAGTTGGCGAAGCACCTCTTCCTTGGTGGAGTCAGCCCTGACCACGTGGGTGAGGCGTCCGTTGAAGGACTGCACGATGTCCTCGCTGGCATCGATGCCGAGCACTTCGGTGCCCTGCGCTTCCAACTCCAGGGCCAGCGAACCGCCGAAGCGGCCCAGGCCGATGACCACCACGGAGGACGCCTTGTCACTGCCGGACGGGGAGTGGGACAAGAAAATGTTCCTAGCCAATGAGGGGCCTTTCCTTGGGGTAGTCGTAGAGCATGGGCCGTTCGCGCAGGGCCAGGGCCGCGCCCAGTGTTACCGGCCCCAGCCTCCCGACGAACATCAGCAGGATCAGCACGAGTTGACCCGTTGGCGGGATGGCGGCGGTGATGCCGGTGGACAGACCGACCGTGGCGAAGGCGGAAATCACCTCGAACAGGATCCGCTCCTGCCCGAAGTTGGTGGTCAGCATCAGGAACATCGTTGAACCCATGACCAAGGCTATCGCCAGCAGCACCACAGTTATCGCCTGGCGGTGCACCGCGCGGGACAGACGTTTGCCGAAGATGTTCACAGCCGTCCCACCCTGCAGTTCGGTGCTGAGGATGAAGAACAGGACAGCGAAAGTGGTAATTTTCAGGCCACCCGCGGTCCCGGCCGGGCCGCCGCCGATAAACATGAGGATGTCCATGCCCAGCCAGGACACCGGATTCATCTGTGCGATGTCGATGCTGTTGAAACCTGCCGTGCGGGTGATCACTGACTGGAAGAAGCCGGCCAGCACCCTGTCCGCGGGACGGAGGCCACCCAGGGTTGCCGGGTTGGCCCATTCGATGGCCGTGAGGAACACCGTCCCGCCCGCCAGGAGGATGGCCGAGCCGACGAGGACAAGTTTCGTATTCATGCTCCAGTGGATCGGGCGCCTGTATTGCCGTCCGATTTCAAACAGGACCGGGAATCCGAGTCCGCCGATGATTACCGCGGCAGCGATCGGCAGGCAGATCCAGGGGTCGCCCACAAATCCCATGAGATTATCTGAGTACAGGGCAAACCCGGCGTTGTTGAAGGATGAGATGGAGTGAAACACTCCATGCCAGAGCGCTTCGCCCAGGGGATAGCCGTACCCGGCCATGAAGCGGATTGCGAGGATCAAGGCCAGGGCGGCCTCCACGGCCAGACTGATGGCCAGGACCCCCACCAGTACCTGGCGCACGTCACCGAAACCGCTGCTCTTGGTCTCGGTGGCGGCGGATATTCGGGACCTCAGGCCGAGCCGCCGGGCGGTCAGGACGCCAAGCAGCGTGCCGAACGACATCACCCCGAAACCGCCGATCTGGATCAGGACCAGGATGACACCTTGGCCAAACCCACTCCAGAACACCGGCGTATCCACGGTGATCAGCCCGGTGACGCACACGGCGGAGGTGGCGGTGAACAGGGCCTCCAGAAGACTGGCGCTTCCTGCGCCTGCCTTGGCCATCGGGAGCAACAGCAGTCCGGTGCCGGCCGCGACCGCCCCGGCGAACCCAAGGACGATCACCTGGGCCGGGTGCCGCGGCGCGAACGCCCGGAGGAACTTGGTGAAGCCCGCTGCCAGGGCGCGCAGCAGCGCCGGGACTTCAACTTGCATAGGGTCACGTTATCACCGGGCTGCCGCTGGTCCGGACGAAAGTCAGTTCAGCAGCAGTTGCACCAGTTCGCGGCACTTGCGGTAAGCGGCGGCTTTGGGGTCGATGAGCGCGAAGTGATCGCCCGGGACCTTCAGGACCTGGACGGGCGCGCCGGAAGACTTGGCCGCAGCAGCGTAGGAGTCCGACTGGCTCACGGGAACGCTGTCGTCGTCTGTGCCGTGGACGGCATAGACCGGCACTGTCAGCGGGACGGCGCTCATCGGATCCGCGTACTTATGCCGTTTCGGATATTTTTCGGAGGAGCCGCCAAGGAAGTTGCTGACCGCACCATTGCTGAGGTTCAGCCGTTCCGCTTCCGCAAGGTTGAGGACACCGGACTGGCTGACGACGCCGGTCAAGTGCACCGCGCCGCCGTCGACCCGCCGCAGCAACTGGCGGTCCGCGTCCGGGGCGCCCAGCTGGGCGAGCCGGGTCCGGCCTGCGGCCCACACGGCCAGGTGACCGCCAGCCGAGTGGCCCAGCGCCACCACCGTGTCCAGGCCGAGTCCGTGGTCGCCGGCGATGTCACCAAGCTTGTCGATTCCGGCGAGCACGTCGGAAAAAGTATGGGGCCAGCCGCCGCCGTTGCCGGCCCGGCGGTACTCGAGGTTCCAGGCGGCCATGCCGTGCGCCGCGAGGTCTTTGGCCAGGGGTTCGCCGAGTTCTGCGCCGTACTGGGAGCGCCAGTAGCCGCCGTGGATCACCACGACGACTCCCTTGGTGGCGGCGGCCTCCGGCAGGAAGAGCTCACCCCACTGGCTGGGGTCGTCGCCGTAGCTGTACCTATGCCGCTTCACAGTGTCCTCCTTGGGGCCGGTGAGCATGAGGCGGAGACTGCCCCCCGAGTCACCGTCGCTGCGGCCGCGATAAACACCCGACGCCGCACAGCCATGTGCAGAGCCTACCTGAGCGCCGCCGTCATACCCCGGCCGTAAGCTGGAGGCATGGCGAGCAACTGGGATCGACTGGACCCGAAACTGCGCGAGTCCGTGCAGGAAAACGTGGAACTCTACGAGCGGGTGCGTCCTGCCCTGAAGCTGGTCACCCGCGAGGTCCTGCTGACCCTGCGGAGCATGCTCAAGGGCACGGAGGTAACCCCGCTGTTCGTCACCGGCCGGACCAAGACGGTGGAATCCTTCCGCGAGAAGATTTCCCGTATTGAGGAGCCGCTGGAGCCGGGCGGTCCGCCCGTGCTGAAGTTCCCGGACCCGTTCCGGACCCTCAATGACATGGTGGGCATCCGGGTGATCACTAAGCTGCCGGCGGAAAACGCGGTGGTGGCCAACTTGATCAAGCGCCAGCGCCAGCTTTTTGACTGCCGCGGCGACCGCGAGAAGGACATCGGCTCCATCGAATCGGGAACGTACGGCTATTCCAGCCGGCACCTGATCCTGCGGACCATCCAGAACGAGACCGTCAAGGAATACCAGCAGGCCTTCAACGCGGAGGCGCAGCCCAACGGCAGCTACTTCTTCGAATGCCAGATCCGGACTGTGTTCGCGCACGCTTGGAGCGAGATCGAGCACGACATCCGGTTCAAGGCCGAGGATCCTCGGGCCTGGACGCCGCACTTCGACCGCCAGTTCACGGCGACGGCCGCCATGCTGGAAACCGTGGAGGGAGCCTTCGCTGACCTGCACGAACGCTACGAGGAGGTCCGCAGCTACTGGGACATGGACGGTGAAGGGGCCGCGCAGCTCACCCCGAACCGGATCCGTGACGTGTGGCGCACACTCCTTCCGCACGTGGACCGGAAAGTCGACGATGACTGGGGCTGGGCCGCCGAGCTGATGGCAGCGCACGGGCTCAACCAGACCGTCCAGCTGGCCGGGCTGCTCAGCGCCAACCGCATCACCGAGGTCCGCAAGGCTCTGGACCACCGCTACTCCCCCGGACCGGACCGGTTGCTCGATGACCTGCTGTTGTGGCAGTACGGCACCAAACATATCGACCTCACTGCGGAGCCGGCCGACGCCGTACCCCACCCGCGCCGTGACAGCCTCTTGCGGCGGCTCAAGCAGCTGGAGCGCTTCCGGCTGACGCAGGGGTAGGCGTCCGTCGCTAGAGCCCGGTCGGCTCAAGCCTTTCCTCGACGACCTCCGCGGCGGAGCCGGCGCTGGAGGTCAGCCTCACCCGGTAGGCGGCCTTGCCGGGCGTCTCCGTCACTGCCCCGACCAACTCTCTTCCGTGGTAGAGCAGGCCCACGCCGTCGTCGGTGCAGTGGGTCTCGCCCAGGGTTCCGTCCGCCACCAGGCGGTGCACCAGCGGCCGCCGTGCGCCTTCGGAGTCGTAGTGGACCCCGTTGTCGTACGGGAGCAGACCGAGGCCGTTGTCCACGGCGCGAAGCTCAGGACCGAATGAGTCGGTCGTTCCGCCCTTGAACCAGCAGATCGAACCGGCCGAAACGCCGGCCAGCACCACTCCGGCCTCCCAGACGCGCCGGAAGACCGGACCCAGGTCGTGGGCATGCCAAACGGCGAGCAGATTGGCCACGGAGCCGCCGTTGACCCATACGACGTCCTGGCCGAGCAGGTATTCCTCAATGTTGCCCACGTTGGGCATGGGGAACAGGTTCAGGTGCGTGAGGTGGAAACCGGCAACGTTCCCCGCTTCGCTGATCTCGTTGTTGAACCATCGCTGGTCACCGCTGGCGGTGCCGACATGGGCGATCCTGGGGGCTCTGCCGCTGACCCCGGACAGGTCCACCGCGTGATGGACCAGCTGGTTGAATTCCAAGCGTGTGCGGGCCCCCGGCTTGTAACCACCGGAGGTTGCGAGAATTGTCGGACTGTCGGCAGCCATAGCGGGTTCTCCTTGAGCGGGGCGATCATTGCGGTCGAGCCTACCGAACCCGGCGAACCCACCCGGTGTGCCCGGATTTTCCGCTCTCGGACACAAGCAACCTGGCGGGAGCGCACCCTAGTGGCCGGCGCCCAGCTTGCCGCCGAGGCGGTCGCGCATCGTGACGCTGGCGTCGTTCAGGCCGACGATTAACACGACCTTGCCGTGGTGGCGGTACTTCTCCGTGATGGCATCCAGTGCAGCAACCGTGGAGGCGTCCCACAGGTGGGAGGCATGCATGTCAATGACCACGCGCTCGGGATCCAGTGCATATTCGAACTGTGTGTAGAGGTCGTTGGAGGAGGCAAAGAACAGCTCGCCGTCCACCACATAGGTGGCTGTTTCGGTACCGCCGGCGCTAGTGACGGTGCGTTCGACGGTGACGAAGTGGGCGACCCTGCGGGCGAACATCACCATCGCGACCAGCACGCCGACTCCGACGCCGATGGCCAGGTTATGGGTGGCGACGGTGACGATCACGGTGGCGAGCATGACAGCGGTTTCACTTTTGGGCATGCGTTTCAGGGTGCTGATCCGGATGCTGTGCCAGTCGAAGGTTGCCACCGACACGAAGATCATGACGGCGACCAGCGCCGCCATGGGGATCAGCGAGACAATGCCGCCGAGGACCACCACAAGGATGAGCAGGAAGACACCGGCCAGGAAGGTGGAGATCCGGGTGCGGGCGCCGGAGGCTTTGACGTTGATCATGGTCTGGCCGATCATGGCGCAGCCGCCCATGCCGCCGAAGAAACCGGTGACGATGTTGGCGACGCCCTGTCCCCAGGCCTCGCGGGTCTTGTGGGAGCGGGTGTCGGTGACGTCGTCGACCAGCTTGGCAGTCATCAGGGATTCCAGGAGTCCCACGAAGGCCATCGCGAGGGCGAACGGGAAGATGAGTTGCAGGGTCTCGAGGCTGAACGGGAGGTTCGGAACGAAGAGGGTGGGCAGCGAGTCCGGGAGTTCGCCCTTGTCGCCCACGGTGGGGACCGCGACGGCTGCGAACACCGTAATCAGAGTGAGGACGACGATCGCGACGAGGGGTGCCGGGACGGCCCTGGTGAGTCTGGGCAGGCCGAACACAATGACCAGGCCCAGGATAACGAGGGGGTAGACCAGCCAGGGGACGCCAAGGAGTTCCGGGACCTGGGACAGAAAGATCAGGATGGCCAGGGCGTTGACGAAGCCCACCATCACCGAGCGGGGGATGAACCGCATCAGTTTCGCGACACCGGAGAGGCCCAGGATGATCTGGAAGATGCCGGCGAGGATGACGGCGGCGATGAAGTAGTCCACGCCGTGGGACCTCACCAGCGGGGCAATCACGAGGGCAATCGCGCCGGTAGCTGCCGAGATCATGGCCGGCCGGCCGCCGACGACAGCGATGGTGACGGCCATGGTGAAGGAGGCGAAGAGTCCAATCCGCGGATCCACGCCGGCGATGATCGAGAACGCGATGGCCTCCGGAATGAGAGCCAGCGCAACGACGAGTCCGGCGAGGACTTCCGTCTTCAATCGGCGCGGGGACTTCAGGGTCTCCCGCACCGATTGAAGCTGTTCGGGCGTGACTGCCGGGCGGTGTTCAACTTTGGTGACGGCCATTCCTGGCTCCGTTCGTGGTTAAGAATGACGCTCGACGGCGGCTTTGTTCTGCTGATGAATGAGGGGCGCAGCTTCGCGCCGGAAAAGGGGAGACGGGTCGTGCCCGTCTCAACCCCACGCCGACAACTCTACCCTAACGTGATGGTAGAGTTTGAATCCGAAGAGATGGGGGCCCTGATGACCGGCAAGACCGCCGACACCATGCACATCGGTGAACTGGCAGAGCGGACCGGTCTGTCCCTGCGGACCATCCGCCACTACGACGACGTCGGGCTGCTCCCCGCCACCGCCCGGACGGACGGCGGCTTCAGGGTGTATTCGCCGGATGACTTCGCACGGCTGATGGTCATCAAGCAGATGAAGCCGCTGGGGTTCTCGCTTGAGGAGATGGCCGAGATACTGGGCCTGCTGGCCAACAGTCCGGGCAAGCCGGGAGCCACGCTCCGCCTGGCGGAAATCCTGGAGCACGCCGGGCACCAGCGGGCCAAGATGGCGCGCAATCTCGCCCAGGCGGACGACTTCATCGCCAGGCTGCGCGGTCTCACCGCCTGAGCGGCTCCGCCGCCACCCGGGCGAAAGACAACCGCCCAAAAATCCGACATATTCGTGCACGAGGTCGTCATGAACTAGCCAGCCCGCGGCCGCGATGGCAGCATGCTTGGATGCTTGAGGCAACCAAATCCCCGCAGTCCAATCCGCAGAACGGCGATGGCCCGGCCCCGGAGAATCCGGCCCTCGCCGCGGAGGCCAGAATCGCGCGCATCGCGGTGACCGCCTTTCCGCTGCTGGTGGTTATCGCCGGCGTCGCCGGGTATCTGCTTCCGGGCGCCTTCAAGCCCCTGGGACCCGGCGTGCCGTATCTGCTGGGCATCATCATGTTCTGTATGGGGCTGACCCTCACGCCGCCCGACTTTGCCTCCGTTGCTAAGCGACCGTGGGCCGTGGTTCTCGGCATCGTGGCGCACTACGTCATCATGCCCGGTGCAGGGTGGCTGATCGCCCTCGCCTTGAACCTGCAGCCGGAACTGGCTGTGGGCCTCATCCTGGTGGGCTGCGCACCCTCAGGCACCGCCTCGAACGTCATGGCATTCCTGGCCAAGGGCGACGTTGCCCTGTCCGTCGCCGTAGCGTCCGTCTCCACCCTGATCGCGCCGATCGTGACGCCTTTGCTGGTGCTGTTCCTGGCTGGCTCCTACTTGCAGATCGACGCCGGCGGCATGGTGCTGGACATCGTCAAGACCGTTCTGCTGCCGGTAATTGCCGGCCTCCTGGCCCGCCTCTTCTTCAAGAAATTCATCGCCAAGGTCCTGCCGGTCCTGCCCTGGGCCTCCGCCGTCGTGATTTCCCTGATCGTGGCGATTGTGGTGGCCGGGAGCGCCAGCAAAATCGTCGCCGCCGGCGGGATCGTTTTCCTGGCCGTGGTGTTGCACAATGGCTTTGGACTGGGTCTGGGCTACCTGGCCGGCAAAGTGGGCCGCCTGGATGACAAGGCCCGCCGCGCCCTGGCATTCGAGGTAGGAATGCAGAATTCCGGCCTGGCCGCCACCCTGGCCACGGCGCACTTCAGCCCGCTGACAGCGCTCCCCTCGGCTGTGTTCTCGCTCTGGCACAATATCTCCGGCGCCGTCGTCGCGGCGTGGCTGGCCCGCCGCCCGCTGCAGGACGGGTAGCACCGGCGGGCTCAGGCGCCTATGCGGACAGCCGGTCGAGCAATGTCGCGACGGCGCGCTCCGCCAGCGTATCCGGAGCCGGGCCCGGGGCCAGGACGTCGACGCCGTCCACCTGCACGGTGCCGGAGAAGAGCAGCTGTGCGGCGCCGCGGATGCTGAGTTCCTTCATCGCTGCGAGGTCGTCGCCGGTGCGGACCACCGGGTGCGAACCCAAAATGACACCGTCGGCGCCTCCGGAGAGCATGAACTGCCGCCAGCTTTCACCCACCAGGACGACCGGCTGGTAGCCGCGGCGGAGCAGAACCTTGACCGCTGCTCCGGCCAGGGCGCGGTCCCAGGAGTGATCGAGGTCCGTGACCGCCACGGCCACGACGTCGGTGCGTCCGCGCCGCATCCCGCGGGCAGCCCGGTTGGGCACGTAGCCCAGTTCCCGGGCCGCGGCAGAAACCCTGTCCTGGGTGGGCTGGCTGATCCGCGTGGTGCCACCGGGGCGGCCGGAAAGCACGTACGAAACCGTGGTCAGGGACACGCCCGCGGCCTCCGCGACGTCGCGGATGGTGGGCGTGGATCCGTGCCGCACTGAAAACTCCCGGGTGTACTTCTCCGCCGTCGTTCGCGGCGATGCCAATAGCGCTGTCCAGGGGCGGGCCCCTGGATGAACTGTAGCCCGAAGAGCGGAGCCCCGCGTAGAGCCGTGCGGCGGAGGCCGACCGCTCCCACACGCTTGCCGTGCGGGGCGGCGCTACGCTTTCCGGTGGATCGATTTGTAACTGACGTAGGCATTGAGCCCCTCGACGCCGTATTCGGTGCCCAGCCCTGAATCGTGCCGGCCGCCGAACGGTGCCGCGTGGTTGGAGGCGAAGAAGTTGATACCCACCGAACCGGTGTCCATCCGGTCCGCGACGGCCAGTGTGGCCCCGGGGTCGCTGCCGAACACCAGTCCGCCCAGACCGAAGTCGGTGTTGTTGGCCAGCGCAACGGCCTCGTCAACGCTGCCGTCGTCGTCGTTGTACCGCAGGATGCACAGGACCGGCCCGAAGATCTCCTCACGTGAGATCCGCATGTCCGGGGTGACGTCGGCGAACACGGTGGGTTCCACGAAATACCCGCCCTCGAGCCCGTTGCCCTGGGACGCCGCGCTGCCACCGGTGGTGGCGCGGGCACCTTCGGCCAGCCCGGATTCCACGTACTCCAGGACGGTGCGGTACTGGGATTCGGTGGCACACGGGCCGAACACCGTGTCGGGGTCCAGCGGGTCGCCCTGCTTGCCCGCTGCGATAGTGGCCGTGACCATGTCCACCACTTCCTGGTAGCGGCTCGCGGGGGCGAGGATCCGGGTTGAGATGTAGCATGTCTGCCCGGTGTTGCGCAGGGAGGACCGGATCAACACCTTGGACATCGCGGCGAGGTCTGCGTCCGGCAGCACAATTGCGCTGGACTTGCCGCCGAGTTCCAGGGTGACGGGGCGCAGCAGCTCACCGCATGCCGCCGCGATTCTCCGGCCCACCGGCGTGGAACCTGTGAAAGCCACCTTGTCCACGCCCGGGTGCTTCACAAGTTCATCCCCCAGGCGGCCGGAGCCGGTGACAAAGTTGACGACGCCGGCCGGGACGCCGGCGGCAGCGACCGCATCGATGATTATCCGCAGGGACAGCGGGGTGGGCGACGCCGGTTTGATGACCACCGTGCAGCCGGCCAGCAGTGCCGGGGCGAGCTTGATGACCACGAGGTTGATCGGGAAATTCCACGGCGCGATCAGTGCGCACACCCCGATCGGTTCGCGCCGGACCACTGATTCCCCGCCACCCTTGGGAAAGGCCCGTACGTCCTCACGCTCAAGGTAATCGGCCAAGGTGGCGAAGTAACGGAAGATGCCGGCCGCGTTGGCGGCCGCGCCGGTGGATTCGGAGACCGGCGAGCCGTTTTCGCGGGTGTTCGTCAGCGAAAGTTCCCCGGCCCGCTTCTCCACCTCCGCGGCGATGCGCAGCAGATACGCGGCCCGCGCCGACGGCGTCAACCGCGGCCACGGCCCGGTGTCGAACGCCCTGCGTGCGGATCCGACGGCGGCGTCGACGTCCTCGGCGGTGCCGTCCGGGACAGAGCCCCAGACTTCGCCGGTGGCGGGGTCGGTGACCGGGTTGCGGCCGGCGCCCCGCGCCGGCGTCCACGCACCGTCGATGAACATGTCATCGACGTGGGTGTACGGCAGTCTCAGTGCGGCCCGGGCTGCCAGGGCGGGAGCATCGTGCGTGGCAGCAGTCATCGGATGACCGCCGTCTTGAGCAGGGCGGTGGAGCGGTTCAGGTCGGCGGCGGCCATGTCATGGGCCGCCTGGGTGATGAGCTCCGGCACAATTTCTGCGGTCAGCCGGTCCGTGTAGGTGGCCGGGTCCATCTTGAACCAGGAGGATGCCAGGGCAATCCCTGCCTGGTCGAAGCGCCAGAGCCGGTCGGCGTCGCGCATCAGGGCGTCCTCCAGCGAATGGGCCACAGGGCGGGTGTCGTGGCCGTCGATAATGTCGCAGATGCGGGCGGTGAACTCTGCGGAGTAGCCGAGGCCCGGGAGCACCCGGCGGGCAACGTCGCAGCCCTGCTTCTCGTGTTCATAACGAATGGCGGCCTTACGCCAGTCCCCGGCGAAGCCCTCAGAAATAATGCGGGACTCATCCACATGGGCCCAGCCGGTGTCGTGCAGCAGCGTGGACACCCGGACCAGTTCCGCGTCGGCCTCCGGGTAGGCCCGGCAAAGGCGTTCAGCGAAGGCGAGAGAGATGGGCAGGTGGATGTCGTTACCGCGGGTACGGGTTTCCCGCACCACGGCCCGCCAGAGCCCGTCAAGGTCGTCAAGCGCCGCCGGGGTGGTGGCGATCGGGGCGATGTCCACCGGTCCCTGCGCCGGAATTGGCCGGACCGGGTACGCGGCGGCGAACGTCGCAGCAGCGGGATTGACTGCCGCCGGATCATCGGAAACCGGGGTCGCGGCGCCGGTCTCGGCGACCGGGGTCTTGGGGGTGGTCATAATGCTCCTTCGGGTGGGGCCGGCTTACTGTCTGAGTGCAGTTAGCTGTCCGTGGTGATCGTCTTGAGGGGGGGTGGCCGGGTCCGCGGCGGCGCCGGCGGGGATGTTGTGGCCCTTGGCGAGCGCGTTTTTGACGGCCATGAAGTCCAGCGGGGCGTTGACGCAGTCCGCGGCGATGACCCGGCCCAGGCGGTAGTACAGGACGCTGAATTTGCCGCGTTCCCCGTCGCGGCGCAGCACGGTCTGGTCGTAACCGTTGCAGAGTCCGGCGATCTGCAGTTTGAGGTCTGCCTGGTTGGACCAGAACCACGGGATGCCGGCGTATTCCTCGCGCCGGCCGGTGAGCGAGTAGGCCGCCACCTTGGCGTGTTCGATCGCGTTGTTGACGCTTTCCAACCGGATCCGCTCGCCGGGTTGCGAGCCGGGCACCGGGTTGGGCATATTGGCGCAGTCACCGATCGCCACCGTGCTGCCGTCCGAGGCCAGCGCGAAGCGGTCCACGACGATCCCGTTGTCCACGGCCAGGCCAAGCTGTTCGGCCAGTTGGGTGTTGGGGATGACCCCGATGCCGACGAGTACGATCTGCGCGGGCAGCACCGTACCGTCCTGGAGTTCGACGCCGGCAACCGCGCCGCCGTCGTCCGCGCCACCCGCGCCGGCGGTGAAGCGCTTGGCGCTCGTGCTGAGCCGGATGTCCAGGCCGCGGGCCCGGTGCGCCTGCAGGAAGTACTCGGCTGTTTCCTCGCCGACGGCGCGGCCCACCAGACGCGGACCAAATTCCAGCACGGTGACGTTCTTACCCATCTTTTGCAGGCTGGACGCGGCCTCGAGGCCGATGAAACCGCCGCCGATCACCACGACGTCCTGCGCGTCGCCCACCCTGGCCTTGAGTGCCAGGGCGTCGTCGGCGTTGCGCAGGTAGAGCACGCCGCCGAGGCCACCGCCTTCGATCTCCAGTTTCCGGGCGCGGGCACCGACCGTGAGGGCGAGGCGCTTGAAGGGGAACTGCCTGCCGGAGGAAGAGTGCGCCACTCCCGAACCGTCCGCCTCCTTGTCGATCCTGACAATGTATTCGCCCTTGACCAGGTCCACGTTGTGCTCGGCCCAGTACTCGTTGGAGCGGAAAATCAGGGATTCGCTCTCCACCGTGCCCTGAAGGAACTCCTTGGACAGGGCCGGGCGCTGGTAGGGGCGGTGGTCCTCGTCGCCGAGAAGGGTGATGTGCTCGTCGAAGCCGAGCGCACGCAGCGAGACCGCAAGCTGGACGCCGGACTGGCTGGCTCCGATAATCAGCAGGCCGGTGCGGGTGGAGCTGTCCGCCGGAGCCGCGGCAACGGCGGCGGCCTGCGCTGCGGGGACATGCTCAGTGGCGGTCTGCTCAGTGGGGGCGGCAACAGAGGTGCCCATTCCTACACCTGGGTTTCCGGGGTGGTGACGAACAGTTCCAGCTCGTCGGTGAGGCGGACCTGGCAGGACAGCCGGGAGTTGCCCTCGCGGTCCACGGCGGTGCCGTAGAGCATCTCGTCCTCCATGTCCTCCATCGGCGGGAGCTTCGACAGGCAGTCCTGGCGGACAAAGACGTGGCAGGTGGCGCAGGACAGCGAACCGCCGCATTCGGCCACGATGCCGGGGACGCCGTTGCGCACCGCCGTTTCCATGACAGAGTCGCCGGGATTGCCCTGGACGTCGCGGACAGCGCCCTCGGCGTCGGTGAAATGAACCGTTGGCATTGGTTCTCCTTGGGGTTGAAAGCGGAAGTTGAGCGGGAAAGGGAGCGGTCAGATGAACTGGCGGCCGCCGTCGACCACCATGGTCTGCCCGGTGTAATAGGAACTGTCCGGCCCGGCCAGGAAGAGCGCCGCGCCCACGATGTCCTCCGGCTGGCTGGCCCGCTTGATTGCGCCGCGGTCCACACCGTAGTTCTCGGCGTTCTCCATCAGCCCGTAGCTGGCCTCGGTGAGGGTGAAGCCGGGGGCGATCGCGTTGACCGTAATTCCCCGCCGGCCCAGTTCCTTGGCCAGTACCCGGGTCAGGGCCACCACCCCGCCCTTGGAGGCGACGTAGTGGAGCCACTGCTCCGAGCCGCTGAAGATCGTGGCGCTGGAGAGGTTGATGACGCGCCCGCCCTCGGGCAAGTACGGGCTGGCGGCCCGCGTCATGAGCCAGGGGCCCTTGAGGTTGACGTTCATCACGAGGTCCCATTCGGCCGGATCGATGTCCTCGAACGGGCTGCGGGTCACCCCGGCGTACACCGCGGCGTTGTTCAGCACGACGTCGATGCTTCCGTTGCCGAAGTCGGCGCAGCCTCTCGCGAGGGCTTCGGTGGAGTCAACGCTGGTGACGTCGGCGTGGAAGGCTGCCGCGTCGGCCCCGGTGTCGAGGACCAATTTGGCCGTTTCCTCCGCGCCGTCGAGGTTCACGTCCGCCACCGCCACGCGGTAGCTGCGGCGGCCGAAGCCGAGCGCGAACGCCCGGCCCAGGCCGCCGGCGGCTCCGGTGATCAGGACGGTGCGGGCGGATTTGCCCGCGGGGCCGGGCAATTCCGCCCCGCCAGCTGCGCCCGGCTGCCCGGCGCCATCATATTCCGCAGGAAGCATATTCGGGTCAGACATGGCTGTGGCTGTGCGCGCCGGGCCCGGTGACCTGGAGCTCCGGTTCCTCTGCGTCGAGGATCTGGACGGTGCCCTTGGTCCCGTCCACCCGCAACCGCTGGCCGGTCTTGATCGTGGTGGACGCCGAGCCGGTACCCGTTACGGCCGGGAGGCCGTATTCCCGGCAGACGATCGCCGCGTGGCTCATCATGCCGCCGATGTCCGTGACCGTGGCTTTGATCTTGCCGAAGATCGGGCCCCAGGACGGTGCCGTGACGGTGGCGACGAGGATCTCGCCCTGCTGGACCTCGGAGAGCTGGTCCGCGTCGGTGACCACCCGGGCCAGGCCTTCGACGACACCGGGCGAAGCTGCCATGCCGCGCAGGCCGCCGCCCTCGACCGCTTCGCCGGCACCCAGCCACTGCTGGACCTGTTCCGTGGTGATGCCCCAGAGCATCCGGGTGAAGGGTTCGGTGATGATGTCCGGCGGGGTGTTCAGCGCCGGGGCCGGCCGGGCGGTCTTGAGCGCATCCACGATCCCGCGGCGGCGCTCGATCTCCTCCGGCCAGTAGTCCGGGCCGATCGGTTTGGCGCCGACGCCCCAGCCGGTGACGAGGTCGAAGAGTGCGTCGCGGACCTCGTTGCGGCCCAGGTAGAGCAGGTCATCGGGTTCGGTCCAGAAACCCTCGGCCTGCATCATGCGGCTGAGTTCGCGGATCTTGCGCCAGAAGACGCCCATGGTCCAGTGCTCGATGTAGAAGTTGTGGTTCTCCACATACGGGTAGGCGGTGGCCGCGAGCCCGCGCTTGGCGTCAAAGAGTGCCTGGTTTTCGCCTTCCAGGAGGTCCCGGTATTCCTCGATGATCCGGTCCCGTTCGATGATGAGGGCCGCGACCGGGCGCATGATTTCCTGGCCCTCGTCCACGCGGCGGATGTAGTCCGCGACGTAGCCGAGCGGGATTTCCTGGTGTTCGTTCCAGTACTTGTCGTGGCCGTAGAAGCCGTTGCCCACGGTGAAGTTAAACCACGGATCTTTGGCGGCCTCGTACTGGGCCGTCCAGCGGTCCCCCCCGGGGGCCGCCGCGATGGCAGCAAGGGTGGACTCGACGTCGTCCGTGTTGGCAAAATGCGGCTGCAGCTTCAGTTCGACGGCCAGTTTGGCCAGCCCCTTCAACTCGTCATCCGGGCGGAAGAGTTCCATGTCGACGCCCTGGACCATGGTGGCGATGGACTGGTCCGGGATGCTGGGGAAGACCTGCTTGCAGAAGTTGAAGAAGTCCAAATAGGCGATGTAGCCGAGATTGAGGAACTCGAAGTGGTACTGCCAGTTCTGGTACGCCAGCTGGATCAGGCGGTCGTAGCTCTCCAGCAGCTTCTCGGAGCCGTCCTTGCCCTTGCCGGAGAGGATGTCCTCCATCGGGACCACGTCCGGGAGCTTGGGGAAGGAGATGGTTTCCATCTCGTCGATGGTGCCCTTGACCTTGACGTGCCACTGCTTGAGAAGCTGGTCCCAGTTCTGGAAGTAATGGCCCACGCGCTGTTCGAAGAGGGGCACGCGTGCGGCGATCTGGTCTTCCGGCACCGGGATGGGCGACATGTAGAGGTAGCCCAGGTGCACCCGGAATTCGATGCCGTTGGCGTTGGGGATCATCAGGTGCCGGGCGTTGTACTGGCCCAGGCATTTGACCGCGAATTCGCCGCCGATTGTCTCGAACGGCTTGAACACCGTGGGCCAGTGCTGGCTGTCGCAGAACCAGAACTTGGCGTCCTCCTGTTCCTTGAGCTTGTCCTGGAAGACCAGGTAATACGGGTAGATTTTTTCCCAGCCCTCGGCGCCGGCCGGAACCGCAAGCTCGGAGGGTTTGGGGAAGGACTTCAGGGACATGGCGGTCCTTTCAATACGGGCTCGGCGTTGAGCCTGGGTGACGGAGCGGACGAGCGGGTCAAAACTTGCTAAAAGGTGGGCTTGAGGGGCGCGGGGCTGAGTCCGCTGAAGTAGCCGCCGGCGGTGGCGGAGGACGGGACTGTTTGAGTGACCACCGTCGGCTTGGAGGAGTGCACGGTTTCCGGGCGGGATTGCAGCAGGAGCAGGTTCTCACCGTCGGGCAGGTCCGCGTCGAGGGCCCACTCGATATCCTGCGGGCACCTGTAGTGTTTCTCCGCGCGCTTGGCCATCTGCGCGACGGCGGTGAGTTCGACGTCGCTGAGGCTTCGGCGCCCCCGGCGTTCAGCGTCGACTTCGCGTTCCACCAGGCGGCCGGCCACGGCGTCCGGGACGAGTTCGGCATGCTTGTCACCGAGGTGCTCGGAGATGACCGTCAGGGTGACCTTGTCCAGTTTGATGTTGTCCGGGGTGACCTGGCCGGAGACAACCATCTCTCCGACGCCGTAGGAGGAGTCGATGGTGATCTTGGAGCGGTCGCCGTTGGTGGGGTCCATGGTGATCGCGACGCCGGAGACCCGGGCGTTGACCATCTTCTGCACCACGACAGCCATGGAGAGGCCCTCGTTGGGGATGTTGTTCTTGAGCCGGTAGATGATGGCGCGGGAGGTGAAGAGCGAGGCCCAGCACTGGCGGATGTGTTCAGTGACGGCCTTGACGCCGTCGAGCCAGAGGTAAGTGTCCTGCTGCCCGGCGAAGGAGGCGTCCGGGAGGTCCTCTGCGGTGGCGCTGGAGCGCACGGCCACCGGGACGGGTGCCTCGAAGCGGGACATCAGGGCCTCGTAGGCGGTGACGGTGAGCTCACGCAGGGCCTGCGGGACCGGGCGGGAGCAGATGTCCTCGCGGATGGCGGCGGAGACCCTGTCCACCTGGCCCATGTCCTCCGGGTCCAGATCGGCGAGCAGCTGGTGGATGTGCCGGGTGATGCCGGCCTCCTCCATGAAGGCGTCGAACTGGGCCGTGGTGACCACGAAGCCGGGCGGCACGGGCATGCCGGCAGAGGTCATGGTGACCAGGGAGGCGCCCTTGCCGCCGAGGTTCTCCAACTTCGGTTCGATGCCGCCGTCGAAGAACTGGATGTAGTCGTTGCTTTGCATATTTCTCAGGCCTTCCAGCTGACGGGAACGGTCTCGGGGACGCGGAAGGAGAGATTTTCGCGGAAGGTGATGGCTTCCGGCTTCTCCAGCTGCAGGTCCGGGGCGATCCGGGCCACTTCCTCGAGCGCGATTTTGGCCTGGAGCTTGGCGAGCATATTGCCCAGGCAGTAGTGGATGCCGTACCCGAAGGAGAGGTGCTCGCGGGCATTGGGGCGGGTGATGTCGAAGTCCTCGCCGGCGTTGAACTTGTTCTCGTCGCGGTTGGCGGAGCCCATCAGGAGCAGCAGCTGCGCGCCTTCCTCGATGGCGACGCCGCCCACCTCGGTGTTCTGGAGGGCCTTGCGCCGCCAGCCGACGATCGAGCCGGCGTAACGCAGGACTTCGTCGATGGCGGCAGGGATTTTCTTGGGGTCCTCGACGAGCTGCTTCCACTGCTCCGGGCGGGCCAGAAGTTCGCGGAGGGCGTTGGAGATCAGCGTGGTGGTGGTCTCATGGCCGGCGAAGAGCAGGCTGTAGAGAACCGAGGCGATCTCATGATCGGAGATCTCGGCGCCTTCCTGCTGCGACTTCACCAGGTCCGCGGTGAGGTTGTCACCGCCTTCCTCGTGGGCCACCTTGACCAGGCGGAGGCATTCCTGCCAGTACTCGACGAGGTTGTGGGCGTGCGGGATCTGTTCATCATCGCTGAGGTCGCCCCAGGTCATCGCCGCGCGGGAATCACTCCAGCGCTTGAAGGTGTCCACCTGGGAGACATCCGCGCCGATCAGGGTGAGGATAGTGATGGTGGGGACGTCGTAGGCGAGGTCCTTGACCATGTCACCGCGGTGATCAGGACGGGCCAGCATTTTTTCGAGCAGGCCGGCCACGTTCTGCCGGATGAAGGGTTCCAGGGCCTTGTAGCGGCGGGGCGTGAAAGCTTTCTGGACCACGGCGCGGATACGGGTGTGTTCCGGCGGGCGGCGGGCGGACAGGCCCGAATACGCGGTGAAGCCGCCGTCCTCCATGATCTTCTTCGCGGCAGCGCCGCGTTCGCGGACGGGAGCCTGGGCGTTTTCGCTGGAAAAGGTCTGCCAGTCCTCAAAGACCGCTTTGATGTCCTCGTAACGGGAAACGACGTAGAGGCCGACCCGCTCGTCGAACATCACAGGCTGCTCGGCCCGGAGCTCGGCGTAGGCCGGAAAGGGGTCCTTCATCTGGAACGGCTCGTAACCGTGGTGCCCTGCGGGTGCTTCGGCGCCGTGTCCAAAGGGACAGCGACCGGCCGTTTCCGTCGAGGGTGACATCTGAGCTCCTTGGTTTTCGGTCCCGCCGGCAGCGCCAGTGCATGCCGGGGTTCTTAAATTCCAGTGTGGCCCCCATCACTATCGGCGAACAGGCTTACTTCCACTCAGTGGAAACCAGTTGCTTCCGCACTGCAGCAGTTCACGGTGCCGGCCCCGGTCACAGGACACCTCGACCGGGACATGCCTCAGCAGAGCGGGCGGCGGCTCAATGCGTCCCCGCCGTATGGCTGCCCAGCAGCGTTTCGAGCGGGATCCTCGCGGTGGCACGCTCAATCTGCGCGGCTATGCCCCGCAGGACAGGCAGGTGCCGGGTCATCGTGGCGGCCTGGCTGGTGGGCAGTACCAATCCGATCGAGGCACCGATCCTGCCGGTATGGAAGACCGGCACGGCGATTGAACAAGATCCCAACCGGACTTCCTCAAGCGTCGTGGCGTAACCCTGGCCGCGAATCCGGGTCAACTCCGCGGCCAGCTTTTTCGGGTCCACGTGAGTATGCGCGGTGTGCCGCTTCAGCTGCCGGTTCAGGTACGCGTCCCGCACCCAGTCCTCCTCGTAGGCCAGGATGACCTTGCCGACGGCGGTCGCGTGCATGGGCAGCCGGCCGCCCACCCGGGAGGCCCGCGGCACCCGCTTGGAGCCGTAAACACGGTCGATATAGAGCACCTCGTGGCCTGCCCGGACCGCCAGGTGCGCGGTTTCGCCGGTGAGGGAGAACAGGTCCTGGACGTACGGGCGGGCCGCGTCACGCAGCTGACGCCCGGTGTTCTGGGCGAGCTCCCAGAGCCGGATGCCCAGCTGGTAGCGCCCGTTCGGTTCGCGGGAAAGCAACCCCCAGTCGGTGAGTTCGGCGACCAGGCGGTGGGTGGTGCTCAACGGCAGTCCGGATGTCTCCGCAATATCGGTCAGGCTGAGGGCGCCCCGGGACTCTTCGAAGGCTTCCAGGATGGAGAGGACCTTTGAGGTCACCGTCCTGCCGGGTTCACGGCTGCCGCCGGCCATCCTGACCTCCTTGTCCGGGGCCGGCCTGGCGCGTCAGCAGGCAGCCCGTCGGCCCGTCGGCCCGTCGGCCCGGGATGAGTCTAGTCCCGGCTGAGCCTTCCCGGAGTACCCGCAGGGCCCACTCCCCCGGCAATGGGCAGCAGCCTCGTGGACATGCCGCTGCCAAACGTTCCAGCCCAGTTGCTGCCGGTCAGAGTGCGATAGCCCGGCGCGTACGCGAGGACACGCCGTACCACCCCGGATCCGGGCAGAAGCACTTGGGCTGGACCGCATGATCGGACCACTCAGCAGGTGGCAAGCAGTGCTGAAGGAGCATGGAAACGGTCGGCGCCACCGCCCATGACGTCAATGCGGAGCTTGATGAGGGCCCGATCATCTCCCAGCAGGTAGTGGAAGTGGACCACACTGTCGGCGCCGATGACCTCGTCACTGCCGGCCGCGGAACTGTTCCCCACGAGTATCCCAAGGACCTGGTGCACTAGGGGCTGGCCGGAAACCGGCGATGCGGGGCGCAGCGAGGCAGAAGGGGTTCTTGATCCGGACTATTTCGTGCAACGCTGGTGGCATGGATCTGGAGGTGTCGCCCGTGCTCACCATTCCGGCAGCAGAACTCAGCTGGCGGTTCTCGCGGTCCTCCGGGCCTGGCGGTCAGCACGTCAACACCTCGGACAGCCGCGTCGAGCTCCTGTGGAACGTCGCCGCCTCGGCGGTGCTGACGGAAAGCCAGCGGCTGATACTCCTCACGCGGCTCGAACAACGCTTGGTGGCCGGGGTGCTGACCGTGACCGCCTCAGAACGGCGGTCCCAGCTGCGCAACCGCGAGATCGCGTTGGCCAAGCTCACCAGCCTGGCGGCGGGGGCGCTGACCCCCGAGTCTGCTCCCCGCCGGGCCACCAAACCCACCCGGGGCTCGAACCGTCGCCGCCTGGCCGCCAAGGAACAGCGGTCAGCGACGAAACGGCAGCGGCAGCGGCCCTCCGCCGAATAAAACCCGCGGGCGGGAACACAGGCTCCGGTTCAGCGCCGCCAGCGGTACGGCGTCGTCGTTGAGACCCGAAGCAGGCCATAGCGTTCCAGGATCGGCCGTGAATAGTCCGTTGAATCGCTGTGGATGAGCGTCTTGCCCAGAGCGAGCGCGGCACGGGCCCGGGCGGCGGTGACTGCACGGTAGATTCCCCGGCCGCGCCATTGCTCACGCGTCGCCCCGCCCCAGATTCCCGCAAAGTCCGTGCCGGGAACCGGCTCAAGGCGGCCGGCGCTGACGATCACCCCTCGATGTTCGGCAACCCACAGCTCCATCCCGTCGCCGCGGGCGGCCCGGCGCAGGACGGCCTCGGCGTTGCCGTCCGAGGGCGGACTGCCAAAAACCTCATCCTGCATGGCGCTCATGGCCCGGATGTCCTGCTCCTCCGTGACCCGCCGCAGGCCCACCCCTGGCGGAAGCTCCACCTCGCCACTGAGAACACCGGCCGGCCCGATCATGATTGCCTCGGTCTCGTAAGGTTCGAATCCGTTCGCGAGCAGCGCGCCGTGGAGTCCGGGGGCGTGGTCATGGCCGCGCGTCTTCCATTCGACCCGCGCAATTGCCGGATCTGCCCGGCAGACCGCCAGTGCTTCGGCCACCCATCGAGCGATCGTCTCAACATCCGCCCCGTCGAGGTCCTGATAGGTCACGAAGCCGCGGCCGCCCTCGAAGGTCACCAGCCGCAGAGGGCCCAGCCGCTCAACGGCGATCGCACTGGGGGTCTCCGCATCTGTCCTAAGCTGCTGGTCATACGCCGCAAGATACTTTGAAATAGTCATTGGCCACCACGGTACAGCGGACCGGCGTGCCTCCCCGGCGGCCGCGCCTACATATGGCGGAGGTACCGCTCCGGCGCGTCCAGGAACGACCGCCAGTTTGCGACGAGGTCCAGATCAGCCCACACCCGCGGCCGCAACCCCCAGGGCCCCACTTCGAGGATTTGTGCGCCGGGAAGGGCAGCGAGCACCGGTGAGTGGGTGGACATGATGACCTGGGATTTGCCGGCGGCCAGTAGCTCTTTCAGGACGGCAAGCAGGGTGAGGGACCCGGTAAAGGACAACGCGGATTCCGGCTCATCCAGCACCCACAGTCCGTCCCCGTGGAATCGGTTAACGGCCAGCTCCAGGAAGGACTCGCCATGGGACATGTCATGGAACGGAATATCCGGTCCGGCGGTGCTCGGGTTGCTCTCAAGATAGGTGAAGAACCCATGCATGGTTTCCGCACGGAGAAAGTAGCCCCGTCTGGTGGTACCGGCGTTCCGGACCAGCTGCAGGTGATCGGCGAGCGCGGATTCGCTGGCCCGGGTCGTGTGCCGCGCTCCGGTTGATCCCCCCTCAGGCGACAAACCGTAAGCCAACGCGATGGCTTCCACCAGCGTGGATTTTCCGGACCCGTTCTCGCCCACCAGCACGGTGGCGGACGTCAGGTCCAGTCCTTGATCGAGGACCTGGGCGATTGGGGGCAGGGAGGCAGGCCACCGTAAGCGGTCCAAAGTGTTCGCAGGGTCCTCTGCGAGCCGCCGGATCGGATAATCGTGGAGGGCCATGCCCTCATTCTTACAGGCACCGGCGGCCCGTTGGATCGGCACGTGATCATTGACGAATGGGAGCGCCGAGTGGCGGCCGCCGTCATCGCCAAGCGCGCCGATGTGTTCTGGCTGCACCATCAGGAGCAAAAGTTTGCGGCGGGGACGTTATGGCGTCCGCGGTGGTCACCGACGGCGGCGGCCCGTTGCGCCACAGCACTCGAGCGTTCGGCCGCACCCCAGGGTCCGTAACGGCCGCTGGGTTGCCCCCGGCGACTGTGCGTTGCAACGCCGCCCGGTCACCCGGCCGCGATGAGAAAGGCAAGGCCTGCCAGGACCAGGGACACCGGAACCATCACCCGTCTTTCATGACTGCTCTTCGAGGCGAGATTCGGCAGCACGCTAAGGAGCAGGTAGGCCGCAATCACCCACATCGCAGCCACCGTGAAAGAGGACGACGGGAGGATCGAGATCAGGCCGGTTCGTTCCAACGCAACGAGAGCGAAAGCCGCATAGACGACGATCGACACGGCACTTCCGACTCTGAGCCGCGCGGGCAGCACCGGGTTCTGGCCTCCCCAAGCGAACCGGCCCAGGGGCAGCCCGGTGATGAGCAGCAGCTGGAACACCGCAAGGATGCCGAGCACCGCGCAGAAGGCCAAAGGAAGGACAGGCATGATCGGAAGCCTACTGCCGCCTGGAACGGTCCTCCACCGCAATACCTTTGGCCGGCAACCCGCCGGCGCTGATGCCGGCCGTCTGGATAGCATCGTTGAGCGCAACTGTGGTGCTCTTCGGCCGTTGCGTTTTCCAAGCCCGGCACCAACCCAGCGGAATGACGCTGCCGATAGCCCGTGCACCGCAGGGTTCATGACCCGTACGGTCATGCTAACTACGATGAGACCGCCGGCCCGACGAGCTAAAGTGATCGGATGATGGCGTTTGCGATCAGAATCGATCGTGGAACAGAACCGAAGCAGCCGAGTAGGAGACACGTCATGGCCGGGGACCCGCTGCGGGAACGTGTCGGCGCGCTGCTCACCTTCCACCGCCCTCCGCTGCTGCTCCCTGCGCGGACCGGGGAGAACGCCGGACTCCTCGGCGCGGCACTGCGCGCCCGCGCCGCCGCTGAACGTCCGGCTGCCCTTTCTGGCGCCACCACTCTTATGGAGACAGGAACCGCATGACACTGGACCGCACGGAGCGCCTCGCCGCAGTGCTCGACCTGCTCGCCGAATCCGGCCAAATTGAGATCGATGACATCATCACCAGCCTCGGCGTTTCGGCGGCAACCGCGCGCCGGGATCTGGACACGCTCGCGGCCCAGCAGCTGCTCACCCGCACGCGGGGCGGTGCGATCGGGCAATCCGTTGCTTATGACCTGCCCCTGCGCTACAAACGCGAGCAGAACGCGCCGCAGAAGCTCCTGATCGCACGCGCAGCCAGCGCCCTCGTAGCCCGCGGCGCCGTCGTCGGGCTCTGCGGGGGCACCACCAGCACGGCGATCGCCGGCGTACTGGGTGCCCGAGCGGACATCATGGAGGCCTCCCCGCACGCCACACTGACGGTGGTGACCAATGCCCTCAACATCGCCGCGCAATTGGCAATGCGCCCCCAAATCAAGACCGTGGTGACCGGCGGGGTGGTGCACTCGCGCTCATACGAACTCGTCGGCCCGTACAGCGATGCCGTGCTGCAGCGGGTGCGCATGGACATCGCGTTCATCGGCGTGAACGGGCTGGATCCACAGGCTGGCCCAACCGTGAACGATGAACGTGAGGCCGCCGTCAACTCCCTGATGGCAGAGCGCGCCGGCAGGGCCATGATCGTGGCCGACTCCAGCAAAATCGGCCGCGTAGCGTTCGCCCGCGTAGGCGAGCTGCACCGGTTCAGCGGGCTCATCACGGACTCAGGGATCAGCTCGGAGCAGCGGGCCGCATTTGCGGACCAGGGCCTGGACGTGATCGTCGCATCATGACTGTTCCACCCACCTGCATCATCCACTCCGCCCGCCTGGTCTCCGGCGGCTGCACCACTGCCGACGCCTGGGTGGCTTTCACGGGCACTGCGGTGTCAGCTGTCGGGTCGGGCACCGGCTGGCAGGCCCTGGGCGCTGCGGCCCGGGACGTGACCGATGCCGCCGGCCGCCGGCTGACCCCGGGCTTTATCGACATCCACTGTCACGGCGGCGGCGGGTTTGCGTTTGATGTCGGTACTGGCGGCCCGGAGGGGGCCCGCGCCATCCGTGAAGCCCTGGCCGTCCACCACCGCCACGGCACCACCCGCGCCGTGCTCTCCCTCGTCACTGCCTGCCAAAGCGACCTTGAACTCCGGCTCGCCGCCGTCGCCGACGCGGCCGAGACGAACCCGCTGGTGCTTGGCGCGCACCTTGAAGGTCCCTTCCTCGACAACTCCTTCCGGGGGGCGCACGACCCGGCACTGCTCCGCGCCCCCGACAGTGAGTCGATAGCCCGGCTGCTCACCGCCGCCAGGGGCCACCTGCGCCAATGGACCCTGGCGCCTGAGCTGCCAGGCGCGCCGGAAGCCATCCGTACACTCGTCGACGCCGGTGTCGCCGTGGCTGTCGGGCACAGTTCGGCCGACTACGCCACGGCCCTGGCGGCGTTCAAGGACGGCGCCTCGATCCTGACCCACGCCTTCAACGCCATGCACGGCATCCACCACCGGGCACCCGGACCGGTCGCAGCAGCAACGCATTCGCCCGGAGTGACGCTGGAAATCATTAACGACGGGGTCCACGTCCACCCGGAGGTGGTGCGCCTGGCCTTCGCCGGCGCTCCGGGCCGGATCGCCTTGATCACCGACGCCATGGCCGCCGCCGGTGCCGATGACGGTGAGTATGTGCTCGGGTCACTGGCCGTCACCGTCACCGGCGGCGTGGCCCGCCTCGCCAGCGACGGGACCGGGATGGAGGGGGCCATCGCCGGCTCCACGCTCACCCTGGACGCAGCCCTGCGCCGGGCGGTTAGGGAGTCGGGCATCCCTGTCGAAGAGGCGGTCACGGCGCTGACCGAAACCCCCGCGCGGGCTATCGGGCGCAGCCATGACCTCGGTCTGCTTGCGGCCGGTTACGCCGCCGACGCGGTTCTTCTCAGCGATGAGCTCACGGTCGACGCCGTGTTCGCGGCCGGCCGGCGCCTGCCGGCATAGGCGACCGCCGGCGTAGGCGACCGCCGGCATAGGCGACCGCCGGCATAGGCGCCTGCCGGCATAGGCGACCGCCGGCGTAGGCGACCGCCGCCGTCGCCGTCGCGCTGTCCCCGGCAACGCAGGCCGAACAGACGACGGGACCGCCTCATGGTGGAAAATAAGTTTCGACTATGGTTTCATGAGTGGATAATTATTTTCACCACAGCGGGGCGCTTAATCCGCTCACACGTTTCAATGAGGAGACCGCATGCAGAAGCGCTACCTTTCCGCCGCCATGGCCGCCGTCATGGCACTGTCCCTATCCGCTTGCGGCGGCAGCTCCACGGGCGGAGATGCAAGCAAAGCCGACGGCGAAACGCTCAACGTCTGGATCATGAAAGGCACCAACCCCGACTCTGAGGCGTTCTTTGATTCGGTCGGCCAGGAGTTCACCAAGGAGACAGGGGCCAAGCTCAACGTCGAGTATGTGCAATGGGCCGACGCTCACGACCGCTTCGTGACCGCCATTGCCGGCAACACGACGCCGGACGTCGCTGAAACCGGAAATACCTGGACGGCCGAGTTCGCCGATGCCGGGGCACTCGCGCCGATCGGCGCCAAGGTCAAGGAAGCCGGCCTCGATGGTGACCTCGTGAAAGGCCTGGTCGAATCCGGCACGTACGACGGCGACCTCTACGGCATGCCCTGGTACGCCGGAGTGCGCTCGATCATCTACCGCACCGACGTGTTCGAGGAGCTGGGCCTGACGGCCCCCACTACCTGGCAGGAACTGGTCGACACAGCCGATGTCATCAAAGCCAAGCGCCCCGACCTGATCCCCTTCCCGGTTGCCGGTGACGCAGAAATGCACGCCTATCCCTGGGTGTGGGGCGCAGGCGGGGACGTCTCAGTGCAAAAGAGCGGGAGCTGGGAATCGGGCCTGGCCAGCGACAAATCCCGTGAAGGCATCCAGTTCTATACGGATCTGGCCACCAAACACGGCTTCTCCACCGCTGGCGCCACCACGTGGAAGGAAACCGACGTCCTCGATAACTTCGCCCAGGGCAAGGTCGCCATGGCCATCTCCGGATCCTGGACCCCCGCCACCATCGTCAAGAAGGCTCCGGGACTCGAGGGCAAGCTGGGCGCAGTCCCCATCCCCGGCAAGGACGGCGGCATCAGCCCGTCGGTCCTCGGCGGCTCGCACCTGAGCGTGTTCAACACCGCAAAGAACGAAGACCTCGCCTGGGCTTTCGTGAAGTTGATGGGCACCGGCAAGTTCGCGCAGGAGTGGGCCGACCAGAGCGGGTACTTCCCCGGCACCAAATCGCTGCTGAACGAGACCGTGAAGTCCGATGACCCGCTGGTGAAATCATTCGCCAAGCAGATGGTCGACGGCGGCGGCTCAGTTCCCGTCACTCCCAAGTACGGTGCCGTGCAGGCCAAGAAGACCACCAATGCGATGATCCAGGCAATACTTTCCGGCCAGAAGAGTGTTGAGGAAGCCACAACGGATGCCGCCGCGGAGATGGACGACGTCATGAACGGCACGAAAACCCCATGACAGTCGAGCTCAAGCAGCCGTCCGTGGACGAGGGACCCGAAGTTCCCTCGTCCACGGGCAGCCGCCCGCCTAACCGCCGGCGGTTCCCCACCATGGCCCGGGCCCGGCCATGGCTGCTGCTTGCCCCCGCGCTTATCTTGCTGGCAGGGCTGCTGCTTTGGCCACTCGCGCGGGTGTTTATCATCTCCCTGCAGGATTACGGTCTGCGCCAGATTGTCAGCGGAAAGACAAACTTCATCGGATTGGAGAACTACACCGAGATCTTCGGGGACCCGTCCCTGTGGACCGTGGTGCTGCCGAATACCATCGGTTTCGCGATCGTGGCCGTCGCCTCGACCGTCGTCTTCGGAACACTGGTGGCCCTGCTCATGGCCTCGCTCAGCCCGCTCTGGCGCACCATCACCGGCAGCGCCGTCATGGTCGCCTGGGCGATGCCTGCCGTCACCGGCACCTACGTCTGGATCTGGATCTTCGACGCAGACCAAGGGCTGGTCAACGCAGCCCTCCAAAATCTTGGCCTCATGAATGAGCCTTTCAACTGGTTCACCAACCCGGTCACTTTCTACGGGATCGTTGCGCTCAACATCGTCCACCATGGTTTCCCGTTCGTGGCGATCACCGTACTCGCGGGTCTGCTCGGCGTCCCCAAAGAGATGCTGGAGGCCGCCGAGATGGACGGCGCCGGCCCGGTGCGCCGCTTCTTCCAGATCACCTACCCCACGATCAAGCCGGTGTTTTCCGTCGTCGTCATCCTCTCCACCATTTGGGATTTCAAGGTGTTCGCCCAGATCTACCTCATGCCCGGCGGGTCAGGATCCAACCGGGAAGTGCTCAACCTTGGCGTCTGGTCCTACGTGGAGTCGTTCGGACAAAACCGCTACGGTTTCGGAGCCGCTATCGCCGTGCTGCTGACAGCGCTGCTCCTGATCATCACCGCCATTTACGTGCGCACCCTGTTCAAGGAGGAAAAGGTATGAGTCAGCGCCCACTCAGCCGGAGTCTGGTCAAGGCCGCCCTGGTCGCCCTCCTCCTGATCTTCACCCTTTTCCCCGCCTATTGGATGATCTCCAGCTCCTTCGATGCACAAGCCTCCAGCGGCGGTCAGTCCCTGCTGCCCCAGGAGTTCACCCTCGCGAATTACCAGTTTGTGCTCACCGAAGGGGGGTTCGGCACTTTCCTCCGCAATTCGGCGGTTGTTGCTTTCTTTACCGTAACCATTTCGGGCATCGTGGCTTTGCTGGCGGCCGTCGCGGTGGCGCGCTTCCAGTTCAAGTTCCGCACCGGCATCCTGATCATGATTCTCACCGTGCAGATGGTGCCGCTTGAGGCTCTGGTCATCCCCCTGTTCGTCCAGGTACGCGACTTACAGCTGCTCAACTCGCTGGTGGGGCTGGTCGTTGTCTACTTGGCTTTTTCCCTTCCCTTCGCCATCTGGATGCTCCGCGGCTTCGTCGCTGCTGTTCCGGTCGAGCTGGAAGAGGCAGCCTACATCGACGGGGCAACCTGGGGACGGATGTTCCGCTCGGTCATGCTGCCCCTGGTGGCACCCGGCCTCGTGGCGACCAGCGTCTTCTCGTTCATCGTTGCCTGGAATGAGTTCATCTTTGCGATGACGCTCCTCGGCGGATCGGCGGAGAACTACACCGTCGCCATCGGCCTGAAACAATTCTTCGGCGTGCATTCCAATGATTGGGGACCGGTCATGGCCGCATCCACCATCATCACCATTCCGGTAATGATCTTCTTTATCCTCGTGCAGGGCAAGCTCAGCAGTGGTCTCGTGGCGGGTGCAGTCAAGGGATGACCGCGGCCACAGACCCCACCCTGCGCCGGCTGGTTAACGGCGTTCTCTGGCCTGGATTCACCGGCCACCGCATGCCCAGCTGGCTCGCCCGTGCACTCGAGGACGGCCTCGCGGGCGTGGTTTACTTCGGCCACAACATTGACGACGACGACGCCGGGCAGCCCGCTCGGCTCTCCGCCGAGCTGCGCGGCATTCGGCCTGGGGCGCTCATCGGAATCGATGAGGAGGGCGGCAATGTGTCCCGGCTCGACTCTGTGCGCGGATCCCTCCTGCCCGGACATGCCCAGCTGGGCCACCTCGACCAACCTGAGGCGACCAGGGCCGTGGGCCGGATGATCGGCCGGAAGGCTGCCTCTGCCGGGGCCAACATCGTGCTGGCCCCGGTGGCCGACGTTAATACAAACCCGGCGAACCCGGTGATAGGCGTGCGGGCGTTCGGCCGGGACACCCGCCTCGTGGCACGGCATGTCGCCGCCTTCATCGGCGGCCTGCAGGAATCGGCAGTGGCAGCCTGCGTTAAGCACTTCCCCGGGCACGGGGATACGCACACCGATTCCCACCTTTCCCTCCCCCGGCTGACCCTGTCCTGGGCCGAGATCGAGCGCGACCACCTGCCGCCTTTCCACGCGGCAATCACCGCCGGAGTGCGGGCCGTGATGACGGCGCATATCGTGGTGCCGGACCGGGGGGACCTTCCCGCGACCTTGAACCCGCGCATCCTTGCCGTCCTGCGGGAGGCCGGCTTTTCCGGCACGGTGGTGACCGATGCCCTCGACATGGCAGCCATCCGGGCGTCGTTCGGTGCCGGCACGGGCGCCGTGTTCGCCCTGGCTGCCGGGGCCGAACTGCTCTGCATCGGCAACCCGTCCAACCTTGGACCGAACGGCGGCCGCAGCACCGACGAAGCCGACTACCAGGAGGTGCGCGAAGCCATCTTCCACGCCCTCGACGACGGCGCCCTCACCGCGGACACGCTGGAGCGTGCCGGGGAATCGGCCGCGCGGCTGGCCCTGCCCGCCTCCGCCGCGGTTCCGGATGGTACGGCGCCCAGCACCGCACACGACGCCGCCGACGCCGCACGCATGGTGCGCTCCGCCATCACCGTGCGTGGTGCCGCGACGATCGCCCGGCAACGACTCGCGCTGCTGGACCTGAGGTCACGGGCCACCCTGGCCGTGGCCTCCACCGCCGATACCTTCACCGCGAGCCTTTCACGGGACTATGCACTCGACCGCCAGGTCCCGGGAACCGACGAGGACGGGCTGAGCGCAGCAGTCGCGGCGGTTCCACGCGGCAATGGTGTGGCCGTTCTGGTGGACCGGATCGCGTCTGCGGGGGCACAGCGGGAAGCCCTGACCCGGATCGCCGGCCTCCGCCCCGATGCCGTCGTCATTAACGCAGGGCTGCCGTGCGTTGACGCACTGCCCCTCGCGGTCATTGATTCCCTGGGGGCGTCCTGGGCTACTGCGGACGCCGTTTCCGCCATTCTGCGGGGGGAGAAATCATGAGGATCCTCGCGTTGCAGTCGGGAACATCCGCCGACGGCATCGACGTAGCGATCGTCGACGTCGACAGCGACGTCGACAGCAGTTCGGGGTCCGATGCCCGCCGCACACCGTGGCTCATCATGCGCCCGCTTCTTACCCGCACCGTGGCCTGGGCTCCGGAGCTGCGCACGCGCCTGCTCGCCCTCGCGGACGGCGGCAGCGTTGACGCCGAGGAGCTGTGCCGGCTGGACACTCTCGCGGGGCAGGAGTTCGCCACGGCCGCCTCGGCCGCAATGCAGCACCTCGGCACGGCCGTTGACCTGGTGGTCTCGCATGGTCAGACGGTCTACCACTGGGTCGACGGCGGCCACGCCCGCGGAACACTTCAGCTCGGCGAGGCTGCCTGGATCGCGGAGGCAACCGGTGCGCCCGTGTTGTGCAACCTCCGCGCAGCCGATATCGCGGCGGGAGGCGAGGGGGCTCCGCTGATGGGCGTATTCGACCGCGCCTGGCTGGCGGCCTCCGCCGCGGACACCGGTGCTTCCGCGGCGACCGTGAACCTGGGAGGAATCGCGAATCTGTCTGTCGTGACCCCCGATGGAACGGTGCTGGCCTGGGATACCGGCCCCGGGAACGTGTTGATTGATGCCGTCGTCGCACGCGCCACTCGAGGCGCCTACGGCTTCGACGCCGACGGCCGGCTCGCGGCTGCGGGCAAGGTTGACGACCGCTTTCTCTCGGCCCTTCTCCAGCATCCGTACTTTCGCGGAACGGCACCCAAGTCGACAGGCCGTGAGACATTCGGCCTGCCCTTCGTGGATTCCGCGCTCGACTCGGCCGGCGGGGACTCGCCTGTGACTTTCGAGGACCTCGTCGCAACACTCACCCGGCTGACAGCCCGCTCGATCGCCGAGTCGTTGCGCTCCTGCGGGTCTCCGCCGCCGGCGCTCCTGATTGCTTCGGGCGGCGGAGTGCGCAACCCGTCCCTGATGTCCGCGCTAGCGAAGGAACTAACCCGGGACGGAATCTCCCTGGCCTCCTCGGACAGCCGGGGCATCGACGCAGATTTCAAGGAGTCGCTGATGTTTGCCTTGCTCGGATTCCTCAGCTGGCACGGCGTTGCCTGCGGACTGCCCGCGACCGGGCCGGGCCGCGCGCGGGTGGCCGGCCACATCGTCCCGGGTCCAGGGCCGTTACGGATGCCGGAGCCGCTGGCCGGGATCCGCGGTGTGCGCGTGCTGCCGATGCACCCCGGCTCGCCGGCTGCCACGCCGGGGTCAACCCGGTGACCGGTCTCACAGTGCTGGCCGTCGACCTCGGCAAGACCTCCTGCCGGGTCCGCCTTTGCCGCGGCGGCGCGGTGCTGGGCGAGTCCACTGATGAGGGCTCACCCGGCCTTGCCGATGAACGTGGCCAGGATCTCGCGCGCCGCGCGATCCTCGGTGCGGTGGCCGGGCTTTCCCCCGAGGTCCAGCCGCTCCTGGCTGGTCTCGACGGCATCGGCATCGGCGCGGCCGGGGCCCTGGCAGCGCCGGCCGCGGTGCGCGGGCTTGTGCGGGAACTGCGGGCCGATTTTGACGCCCCCGTGGCCGTGATCAGCGACGGCCTCTCCGCACACGTCGGTGCGTTCGCCGGCGGCCCCGGGACCGTTCTCATCGCCGGCACCGGAGCCGTTGTCTTTACCCTCGACGACGGCGGGCCCATTCGCCAGATCGACGGGCTCGGGCCGTGGCTCGGCGATGAGGGCAGCGGCCGCTGGATCGGCCAGCAGGGACTGCAGGCCGCCCTCCGCGCCGACGATGGACGCGGTCCGGCGACCACACTCCGCGCCGCCGCCGCCGGTGTTGCCGGTGGCCTCGCCGCACTGCCCGGCTGGGTCTCGGCCGCCGGAACTCCGGCCCGGACCATCGCCACCTTTGCCCCCACCGTCATCACCCACGCGGGCGACGGCGACGGCGCTGCCAGAGCGATCGTCGCGCAGGCGTGCGCCCTCCTCGCGCTCACCTGCGCCGCGGCCCGGCCCAGCACCGGACGCGTCTGCGTCACCGGCGGTCTCGTGTCGCATCCCTACTTCCGCGCAGCTCTCGGGGATGCCCTCACTGACGCCGGCCTCGCGCTGGTCACCCCCCTTGGCGACGCCCTGGCCGGCGCTACACTCATCGCCCACTGCCGTGCATTACCCCATGAGAAGAGAATCACCCGTGGCTAAGCAACACCTTCATCATCAACCCGGCCATGCCGACCTTCGTGAATCGCTGGCTACGCTCCCGACGGAGCAGGTCAACGACCGCCACCCGGATCTCGACATGCTCTCGACCGCCGACCTCGTGCGCGCGATGAACGAGGAGGACGCCGCCGTCGCCGCCGCCGTCGACCGGGCCGGGACCGCCATCGCAGCCGCGATCGACGGGATCGTCAGCCGGATGAGCACCGGCGGCCGCCTGATCTACATCGGGGCAGGAACCGCCGGGCGGATGGGCGTTTTGGATGCCAGTGAGGCGCCGCCCACCTTCGGCACCAGTCCCGAACAGGTGGTCGGCATCATCGCAGGCGGCTCCGGGGCAATCCATGCCGCCGTTGAAAACGCGGAAGACGACGCTGGCGCCGGTGCAGCCGACCTCCGCGATCTGGGCCTGTCGGCCGCGGACGCAGTGATCGGCATTTCCGCCTCCGGCCGCACGCCGTACGTTCTCGGCGCCATCAACTACGCGTCATCGGTTGGCGCGTTCACGGCCGGGCTCTCCTGTAATCCGGGATCGGCCCTCGGCCGGGCCGGCGACGTCGCCATCGACGTGGTGGTCGGCCCGGAAATCCTCACCGGATCGACCAGGCTCAAGGCGGGGACCGCGCAGAAAATGGTCCTCAACATGTTGAGCACCATCACGATGGTGCGGCTGGGCAAGACCTACCGCAACCTGATGGTGGACATGCAGGCCACCAACGAGAAGCTCCGGGCCCGGGCCGAAAGAACCGTTATGCTGGCGACGCAGGCGAGCGCCGCCGAGGCCGCGCATGCACTCAACGCCGTCGACGGGTCAGTGAAAGCGGCAATCCTGATGCTGCTGACCGATCTCGAAGCAGGAACGGCACGGCAACTGCTGACAGAACACCGGGGCTTCATTACTGCGGCCATCGCCGCAGAGCTCACCAAGGGGAGGACAGTGCATGGCCGCTAACGCCTTGCTGATGCTGCGCCAGGCGCTGCCCGGTCTCAGCACGACGGATTCCCGGATCGCCCGGGCCGTCATTGACAATCCCACCATCCTTGACCGCACCATCACGGAGGTGGCGACGCTGTGCGGAACCACTCCGGGCACGGTGGCACGGTTCTGCCAAAAATTGGGTTTCTCGGGATACCGGGAGTTCCGCATCGACGTTGCGGCAGCGGCGGGCCGCGAGCAGGCGCAGCGGGACCGCTTCCAGGTCGATGACGGCGAAATCAACCGCACTGACAGCGCGGAGGACGTCGTCGCCAAGATTGCCTACCAGGAAGTACAGGCCATCGAAGAGACCGCCAAGGCCCTTGACCTCAAGACTCTCGAGAAGGTGGTTACCGCCATCGTGGCCTCGACCCGCCTTGACGTGTACGGCTTCGGCTCAAGCGGACTTACCGCACAGGATCTGCAGCAAAAACTGTACCGAATCGGGCTGCCCGCAACGTCGTTTGCCGACATGCACCTGGCATGGGCTTCCGCGGCACTGCAGCGGCCCGGCGGAGTCGCCATCGCTGTCTCCCATTCCGGTCTGACCAGCGAGACGAGCAATGCACTGAAAATCGCCCGGGCTGCCGGGGCAACAACCGTCGGGATCACCAATTTCGCCGACTCACCGTTGGCGGAACACTGCGATTTCGTGCTCACCACCCAGGCCCGGGAAAACCGGTACCGCGCAGGTGCCATGTCCAGCCGCATCGCCCAGTTGGCGTTGGTGGACATTCTATTTGTGCGCATCGCCCAATCGATGTACGACGATATGACCGAGTCCCTCCGGCTCACCTATGAGGCCGTCCGTAGCCATCGGATGCAACCGGACGACGACGGCACGGGGACTTAGATCCCTTGCCAGGCGGGCTTATTAGCCCAGGCGTAACGGAAATAGTCGAGGTTCGTGAGCTCGCCCGCGGCAGCCTCGTCGACGATGACCGTGACGTGCGGGTGCAGCTGGATCGCCGAGCCGGGTTGGCTGGAGGTGACGGGCCCTTCGACGGCGGCCGCGATCGCCGCTGCCTTCGCCTGCCCAAACGCGAGCAGCACGAGGTGGCGCGCACGGAGGATCGTGCCGAGGCCCTGGGTGATGCAGTGCTTCGGCACCTCGTCGGGGGTGTCGAAGAAGCGGGCGTTGTCAGCCCGTGTCTGGGGGGTGAGCGTCTTGACCCGGGTCAGCGATGCGAACGAGGATCCCGGCTCGTTGAACCCCAGGTGACCGGTGCGGCCGATGCCCAGGAGCTGCAAATCAACTCCCCCGGCGTCGGCAATCGCTTGCTCGTAGGCGGCGCCAGCGGCGGGCAGGCCGGCAGGATCCCCGCTGGGCACCCGGACATTGTCCGGCGTGAACCCCAGGAGCGCCACAACGTCTCGGGCAATGACCGAACGGTAGCTCTCCCGGTGCCCGTCAGGCAGACCGACGTATTCGTCCAGTGAAAACCCCCGCACCCGCGCGACATCCAGCGGCCGTTCGGCGAGCGACCGGGCGAGCGAACGGTAGACGGGCAACGGCGTCGACCCTGTCGCCAGTCCCAGCACCGCGTCTGGCCGGGTCTCGATCAGCCTGCGGATCTCTCCGGCGACCAGCCCGCCCGCGGCGTCCTGGTTCTCCACAACAATGACTTCGGCCACCAGCACACCCCTTGAAGTGATCTTTTATGACGTAATAGTACAGCTTCTAATCACTATTAATCATTGTGGCGGTGGGGTGAGAGTGGAATCCCCGCCCAGCGGGCTGAGCATGTTCGATTGGCCCTGGCATCAGGCGGCGGTTACGACCGGGCCCCAAGGACCTCCGACAGCCAGGTGGTGGCCGCAGTTCTGGACGTGAAGAACTCGTGCGGGTAACGGGTGTGCCGGCTCATGGCGGCGGCTATGACGCGGTCCACTGCACTGGATCCGAGGACGGCGATGGCCAGTACGCCCGAAGTTTGCGCGAATTCGTACCTGGCCGCTGCGCTGATTTCCACGTCGGTCATTTCAGAGAGCATTGGCATCGGGATTCCGCCGCTGATCCGGTTCACGGCGAGCATGGCGTCCTTGGCGTCCTCGACGTCCACAAAGGAACCCGGGCGCCAGAGCGATTCGATGATCCCCCCGCGGATGATCAGGGAATTCTTCCCGTCCGCAGCGAAGATTCTTTCAGGCATCATTGGTCCCATTCTATGCCTGAGCTGGGACGACGCCCTGGACGGCGGCCGGTGCGTCCGTATCGCCGCTGGTCAGAGCCGCTGGAGGCCGTGCCGCCCAGCAGAAGGGCCCGGCCAGCAGTTGAGTGCCGGCCGGGCCCGTCCAGGGCTTGGAGTTAAACCAGGGTGGAAGTGTCAATCACAAAGCGGTACCGCACGTCGGAGGCCAGCACGCGCTCGTAGGCTTCGTTGATCTTCTCGGCCGGGATGACCTCGATCTCGGCGCCGAGGTGGTGCTCGGCGCAGAAGTCGAGCATTTCCTGGGTCTGACGGATGCCGCCGATCATGGAACCGGCGAAGGAGCGGCGGCCGCCGATCAGGGCGAACGCGTTGACCGGCAGCGGCTCGGCCGGGGCGCCCACGTTGACCATGGTGCCGTCGAGGCGCAGCAGCTGCAGGTAGGAGCTGATGTCGATCGAGTCGCTGACCGTATTGATGATCAGGTCGAAGCTGCCGGCGAGCTCGGTGAAGGTGTTCTCATCGCTCGTGGCGAAGTAGTGGTCCGCGCCGAGGCGCAGGCCGTCTTCCTGCTTCTTCAGGGACTGCGAGAGGACCGTGACCTCGGCGCCCATGGCGTGGGCGATCTTGACGGCCATGTGTCCCAGGCCGCCGAGTCCGACGACGGCGACCTTCTTGCCGGGACCGGCGTTCCAGTGGCGCAGCGGCGAGTAGGTGGTGATACCGGCGCACAGCAGGGGTGCGGCGACGTCGAGCTCGATGCCCTCGGGGATCCTCACGACGAAGTCTTCGGTCACGACGGCGTGGGTGGAGTAGCCGCCCTGGGTGATGGTGCCGTCGCGGTCCACGGCGCCGTACGTGCCGGTGTTGCCCTTGAGGCAGTACTGCTCCTCGCCGGCCTGGCAGTTGACGCACTCGCGGCAGGAGTTGACCATGCAGCCGACACCGACCCGGTCGCCCACCTTGTGCCTGGTGACGGCAGAGCCGATCTCGGTGACGATGCCGGCGATTTCGTGGCCGGGCGCCAGCGGGTAGGACTGGGGTCCCCAGTCGCCGCGGACGGTGTGGATGTCCGAGTGGCAGATGCCGGCGAACTTGATGTCGATCAGGACGTCGTGCGCGCCGACGTCGCGGCGTTCGATGGTGGTGGGAACGAGGGGTTCCGTCGCGGAGGTGGCGGCGTAGGCATTAACGGTAAGCATGGATCTCCTGCTTGTGGGGTTCTGGGGGAGGTCGCCCCGGCGTTCGGCACCGGTCAGGTGCGGCCTTTCGGCCCGGACGTCATCGGGGGCACTCTCCATCAAACACCAATCCGGTGCTGCTGAGGGAGTCACTGCCAGTACCCCTACCAGCAGAACCTCCCAGGCAGCGCCGTACCCTCTAACGTTAATGGCATGGACAATCAGAGCGAGACCAGGGACTTCCTTGCCACCCGGCGGGCGAAAATAACGCCTGAACAGGCGGGATTACCCGTCTCCGGCGGCAACCGCCGGGTCCCCGGACTGCGGCGCGGCGAGGTCGCCCTGCTGGCCGGTGTGAGTGTCGAGTATTACACCCGGCTGGAACGCGGGAACCTTGCCGGAGTCTCCGAGGGAGTACTGGACGCCCTGGCCCGTGCCCTGCAACTGGACGAGGCGGAGCAGGCGCACCTGTTCGATCTGGCCCGGGCCGCGGGCAGCAGCCGCCGGCCCCAGCGCCGCCGCGCCACTGCCCAGCCGGTCCGCGCCGGCGTGCAGTATTTGCTCGACGCCGTTGCGAACGCACCGGCGTTCGTGCATAACTCGCGGCTGGATATCGTTGCGGCCAACCAGCTCGGCTTCGCCCTCTATTCGGAGATGTATGCCGGTCCTGTCCGGCCGGCAAACCATGCCCGGTTCATTTTTTTGGACACCCGGTCGTACGGCTTCTACCCGGACTGGGGCCGGGCGGCGGACGACACGGTGGCGATCCTCCGCACGGAGGCCGGCCGGGACCCGTACGACCGCGGCCTGAGCGATCTGGTTGGCGAACTGTCCACCCGCAGCGCGGAGTTCCGCACCCGGTGGGCAGCGCACAATGTGCGCCAGCATTACACCGGGATCAAGCATCTCCGCCACCCCGTGGTGGGCGATCTCCACCTGATGTACGAGGCCTTGGATCTCTCTGCCGACGCCGGCCTGTCGCTGCTTGTCTACACCGCGGAGCCCGGTTCATCCACCGGGGACGCCCTGCGGCTGCTGTCCAGCTGGGCCGCGACCCAGCAGCCGGAATCTTTGCACGCGGGGTCCCGGCAGACGGGGTTGCGGCAGCCGGGGCCCCAGCCGGGCCAGGGGCAGCAATCGGCGCCTAGTTGATCAGGGCCAGCACCGCTCCAGCACTCACGACACCGCCGGCCTCGGCCCGGAACCCGGTTACCGTGCCGCCGCGGTGGGCCAAGACCTGGGTTTCCATTTTCATGGCCTCCAGCACGACGACGGGGTCCCCCGCCGAGACTTCGGCGCCCGGGTCAACGAGCCACTTCACCACGGTGCCGGCCATGTCGGCGCGCAACTCGCCAGGGTCTGCGGCGCGCACTGTGCTGTCGGAGGTCGGATCCGCGGACATGCCCGCAGGCAGCGGCCCGCCGGACAGCGGCCGGCCAGCCGCGGCCCAGCTGTCCAGCAGGTCCGCCGGCAGGCCGACCGCCATCCGGCGGCCGTCCACCTCGACGGTGATGGTGCGGCGTTCGCCGTCGGGCGCGGTGGTGCTGTAGTCCGGGTCCGCGGAGATGGCGGTACTGTCTGCGAAATCCGTTTCGATCCAGCGGGTGTGGATCCCCAGCCGGTCCTCGGAGATGAAATCCGGGGATTCCAGCACGGCGCGGTGGAACGGCAGCACCGTGGCGACGCCGGTGATGCTGAGTTCGGCGAGGGCACGGCGGGCACGGCGCAGGGCCTGCTGACGGTCCGCGCCGGTGACGATGAGCTTCGCCAGGAGCGAGTCGAACTGCGGCGGCACGAACGAGCCGGAGCGGACGCCGGTGTCGAGCCGGATGCCCGCACCGGTGGGGCCGTTGAATTCGTCAACAGTGCCCGGCGAGGGCAGGAAGCCGCGCCCCACGTCCTCCGCATTGAGCCGGAACTCGAACGAATGCCCGCTCGGTGCCGGGTCCCCGGTGATGCGCAGCGGCTCCCCGGCGGCGATGCGGAACTGTTCCTGCACGAGGTCAATCCCGGTGGTTTCCTCGGTGATGGGGTGCTCCACCTGCAGGCGGGTATTCACCTCAAGGAACGCCACCGTGCCGTCGGCGGCGACCAGGAATTCCACCGTGCCGGCGCCGGAGTAGCCGGCTTCCCGGCAGACGGCCTTGGCGGCATCGTAGATCTGCCGCGTCTGGTCCTCGCTGAGGAACGGCGCGGGGGCCTCCTCCACGAGCTTCTGGTGCCGGCGCTGAAGCGAGCAGTCGCGGGTTCCGACGACGATGACGTTGCCGTGGACGTCTGCGAGAACCTGCGCCTCGACGTGGCGCGGACGGTCGAGGTAGCGCTCCACGAAGCATTCCCCGCGGCCGAAGGCGGCCAGGGCCTCCCGGACGGCAGAGTCGAAGGCTTCCTCGACCTCGTCCAGAGCGCGGACCACCTTCAGGCCGCGGCCGCCGCCGCCGAAGGCAGCCTTGATGGCGATCGGCAGGCCGTGCTGTTCGGCGAAGGCGCGGGCCTCCGCAGCGGATTCCACGGGCCCGGCGCTGCCGGCGACCAGCGGCGCACCGGCGCGGAGGGCGGTCTCGCGGGCGGTGATCTTGTTGCCGAGCAGCCGGATGGCGTCCGGGCTGGGGCCGATCCAGGTGAGGCCGGCGTCGAGGACGGCCTGGGCGAAGTCGGCGTTCTCGGACAGGAATCCGTAGCCCGGGTGCAGTGCGTCGGCCCCGGATTCGGCCGCCGCAGCGAGGAGCTTGGGGATGTTCAGGTACGTGTCTGCGGGCGAGTTGCCGCCCAGGGCATACGCCTCGTCGGCGGCACCGACGTGCAGTGCGTCGGCGTCGATATCCGCGTAGACAGCGACGGAGGCCAGCTGCGCATCGTCGCAGGCCCGGGCGATCCGGACGGCGATTTCACCGCGGTTGGCGATCAGGACCTTGCGCATCAGTTACTCACTTCTTCTTCGGGGGTGGCGTGTTCGGTGGTGCTGGGGGCCGCCCAGCGGAAGCGGATCTTGCCGCCGATCGGGACCTGGGCCGCGAGGTCCAGCTGGGAGTCGATCACCACGGCGATCACCGGGTAGCCGCCGGTGATCGGGTGGTCGGCCAGGAAGAGCACGGGCAGCCCCTCCGGCGGGACCTGCAGGGCGCCGGCGACGGTGCCCTCGCTGGCGAGTTCGCCCTGGCGGGTGCGCTGCAGCGGGGTTCCCTGCAGCCGCATGCCGACCCGGTTGGACTGCGGTTTTACTTCCCAGTCCTGGCCGCAGAAGGACGCCAGCGCTGCGGCATCGAACCAGTCGGCGCGCGGGCCGGGGACCACGTCGAGCACGGTGACGCCGGCGCCCGGGAAGTCCGGCTGCAGTTCGGGGTGGCCGACGACGCCGGATTCGGCTTCGCCGCCGGCGGCGAAGAGCTGGCCGGCCGCCAGCGGGGCGGGGCCGATCCCGGACATGGTGTCGGTGGAGCGGCTGCCGAGCACCGGGGCGGTGTCCACGCCGCCGCGGACGGCGAGGTAGCTGCGGAACCCGCTCTCCGGCGCGCCCAGTCTCAGGATTTCGCCGTCGAGCAGGGCAAACGGGGTGGCCATCGGGACGCTCCGCCAGGCCGGCTCATGGTCCTCCCCGGCCGGCGTCTCGATGCTCAGGTCCGACGGTGCTCCGGTCACAGCGAGGACCTGGTCCCCCACCGCCTGGACCGAGAGGCCTCCCGCGACCGTTTCGACCGCGGCGGCCGACGGCGCGTTCCCGACAAGGCGGTTCGCCCGGCGCAGCGAGGCCCGGTCCAGCGCACCGGCAGCGGAGACGCCCAGACCGGAATGGCCGTACCGGCCAAGGTCCTGGATGAGGCTCTGCAGGCCAGGCGAAACAATCCGCAGTCCGGATGCCACCTCGGGAGAGGTTGTCTGGGCCCGGTGCTCCGGCGCCAGGGTGACAATGTCACGGACGGCATGGAATTGCACCCGGTGCCCGGGAGCGGCCAGGGCAGGCTGTTCCCGGTCCAGGTCCCACATTCTGGCCCCGGTGCGGCCGACCAGCTGCCAGCCGCCGGGTGAACGCCGCGGGTACACGGCGGAGTAGTTGCCGGCCAGGGCCACGGAACCGGCCGGGACGGCGGTGCGCGGCGAGCGGCGACGCGGCACCTCCAGCGCCTGGTTCTGCCCCACCATATAGCCGAACCCCGGGGCGAAGCCGGCGAAGGCCACGGTCCAGATCTGCCCGGTGTGGGCTGCGATGACGCCCTCGGCCCCGAGACCGGTCAGCTCCCCCGCTTCGGCGAGATCCTCGCCGTCGTACACGGTATCGATGACCACCAGCTCCCCGTCCCGCTGCGCAGGCGCGGTGAGGTCAAGCCGGAGCAGCCGCGCGGCGATCCGCCTGGCTGAAATTGGCGAGTCTGCCGTGACAAGGACCGTCTCGGCCGCCGCAAGGACGTCCAATTGGCCCGGCAGCGGGCTCTCGAGCAGCATTCCTTGCAATGCCAGCACGTCCCCGGTGCCGGTGAGCTCGGCAAGTACCGCACGGGTTCCCACCGCCCGCACGGAGCTCACTTTGTGAACTGCCGGCCTGCGTACTGCCAGGGTTTCCCCCGCTGTGTCAATCATCAGCTGCCTTCGTTGTCGCCGTGCGTGGAAAGTGGTCTGCGCCGCTCACGCGTGGGCGAAGGCGGCCGTGCTGATGCCGGCGGCCCGCAGTGACTCGCGGACGGCGGCGGCCATCGTGACGGCTCCCGGGGAGTCGCCGTGCACGCAGATGCTCTCCGCGCGGATCTTCAGGAAGGAGCCGTCAATGGTGCGGACGGTGGAATCTGCGGCCATCCGGAGGACATGCTCGGTGACCTCCGCGTGGTCGTGCAGGACAGCTCCGGGCAGTGTACGGGACACGAGGGTGCCGTCCGGGTTGTAGGCCCGGTCCGCGAAGGCTTCCGTCACGGCGCGGAGGCCGGCGGCCTCGGCCAGGCGCAGCACTTCAGAGCCCGGCAGGCCCAGAATGGGCAGGTTCGGATCCACGGATTTTACGGCGTCGACGACGGCTTTCGCCTGCGCGGTATGCGACACAATTGCGTTGTACAAGCCGCCGTGCGGCTTGACGTAGGTGACCTTTCCGCCTTCCGCGGCGGCCAGAGCCTGCAGCGCGCCGATCTGATAGACGACGTCGTCCGCGAGTTCGATCGGATCCATGTCCAGGAAGCGGCGGCCGAAACCTGCGAGGTCGCGGTAGCCGACATGGGCGCCGATCACGACGCCGGCGGCCACCGCCTCGCGGCAGGTCTGCCGGATCACGCTGGGGTCACCGGCGTGGAATCCGCAGGCAACATTCGCGCTGGAAACCGAACGGAACATCGCCGTATCGTCACCCAGGCTCCAGCGTCCGTAGGATTCGCCGACGTCGCTGTTCAAATCGATGGTTGCCATTTGTGATCCTCATCTCATCGGTGTTCCTATCTAGGATGCACCATATTTCAGGATTGTTCAACAATTCATCGATTCCATGCAGCGGCCCCCGCAGAACGTCCCACCCATGACCAGTGCCGAATCCGGATCCAGCGCCGGGCCGGGTGGCGGCGGAACGGCGGCCGCAAGCGGCGAGGATCGTTGACCGCCTTTTATTGTTGAACAATTCCTTGCGTAGATTGTTGAACAGTCTGTAGAGTGGCTGGAGACAATCGTTGTGACGCAAGTCACCCAACTGTTGGGACCCCCATGGAATCCACCACCGTCAAGGCCGCCCTCAAGCCGGCCGCCCGGCGATCCGCCCTGCTGGGCGCCATGTTTCTTATGGCCACCAGTGCGATCGGCCCGGGGTTTATCACCCAGACAACGGCCTTTACCGTTCAGCTCGGCGCCGCCTTCGCGTTCGCGATCCTGATCTCCATCCTGGTTGACATCGCCGTGCAGGCCAACGTCTGGCGGATCATCGGCGTCTCCGGCCTGCGGGCCCAAGAGCTCGGCAATAAGGTTCTCCCCGGCGTCGGCTGGTTCCTCGCCGCGCTGGTCTTCCTGGGTGGCATCGTCTTCAACATCGGCAATATCGCCGGAACCGGGCTCGGCACCAATGCCATGATGGGCGTGGATCCCAAAATCGGCGGGGCCGTGTCCGCCGTTTTCGCCATCCTGATCTTCCTCAGCAAGAGGGCCGGGGTGGCCCTTGACCGCATCGTCGTGATCCTCGGTGCCCTGATGATCCTGATGACGCTGTATGTGGCCGTGGTTTCGGCCCCGCCGCTGGGTGAGGCCCTCAAGAACACCGTGATGCCGGAGAAGGTCGACTTCCTGGTCATCACAACCCTCATCGGCGGAACGATCGGCGGCTACATCACGTATGCGGGAGCCCACCGCATGCTGGACACCGGCGTCACTGGCGTTGAAAACGTCAAACAAATCACCCAGAGCTCGATCATAGGAATCCTTGTCACCTGCGTCATGCGCATCCTGCTGTTCCTGGCCATCTTTGGCGTGGTCGCCGGCGGCGTGGCCCTGACCGGCAACAACCTCGCCGCCTCCGCGTTCCAGGCCGCTGCCGGAGATATCGGCATGCGCGTCTTCGGTGTCATCTTGTGGGCTGCCTCCATCACTTCCGTGATCGGAGCGGCGTACACGTCGGTCTCCTTCGTCACGAAGTCCACCACCAAAGACCGCACCCGCAACCTGATCACCGTCGGCTTCATCGCTTTCTGCACCGCGGCCTATCTGCTGATCGGCCAGGCCCCGCAGCAGCTGCTCATCTTCGCGGGCGCCTTCAACGGCCTCATTCTCCCCGTCGGCTTCGGCGTGCTGCTGTGGGTGGCCTGGCGCCGCCGGGACCTGCTCAACGGCTACGTCTACCCCAAGGGCCTGCTCGTCATCGGCATTGTGGCCTGGCTGCTGACCGTCTTCCTTGGCTACAGCTCGCTGACCAGCCTGGCGAAACTGTGGGCGTAGACCCAATGACGTCCTCTCCGGCACGGGTGCCCACCGCCGTCGTCCCTCCCGCAGACCCGGCCGGGTTGCTCCCGGCCGGAGCGCGGGCCCTGTTCCGTGCCGGCCTCGTGACGCCCACCTCGGGCTGGAGCACCGGATATGCGCAGGCCAACCTGATCATCGTGCCCAAGGCGCAGGCTTTCGACGTGCTGCTGTTCGCGCAGCGCAACCCCAAACCCTGCCCTGTCCTGGGCGTGCTGGATGCCGGCGAAACTTCCGGCGTGCTGCTGGCCGGAGGGGATATCCGCACCGATGTGCCCAAGTACGTGGTGTACCGCGATGGCCGGAAGATCGATGAACCGACAGACATCACGGACCACTGGCGCGATGATCTGGTGACATTCATTCTGGGGTGCAGCTTTACCTTCGAATCCGCCCTCCAGGACAACGGCATCCGGGTGGCCCACATCGACCAAGGCATGAACGTTCCTATGTACCGCACGTCGGTCCGCTGCGAACCGGCCGGGCAAATGGCCGGCCCCCTGGTGGTCTCCATGCGGCCCATTCCGGCCTCCCAGGTGGCCGACGCCGTCCGCATCACCTCACGCTATCCGGCCGTGCACGGTGCCCCGGTGCAGGTGGGAAACCCGGCCGAACTGGGCATCGCGGATCTGGGCCGCCCGGACTTCGGCGACCCGGTCCGGATCCCTGACGGGCATATACCCGTCTTCTGGGCATGTGGGGTAACACCTCAGGCGGCCGTCATGGAGTCGCGGCCGGCACTGGCCATTGGTCATGCGCCGGGGCACATGCTCATTACGGACGCACGCGACACCTCGTATCAGGTCCCGTAGGCTGCGGCTCAGAAAACCCTAACCAGCCCCGGCAGCCGGCCGGAACCGAAGCCTCCAGCGGCTGCCGGGGTCCGCGTTCGAACTCACGGAGCGCCAGTCACGGAGCTTCCGTCCTGCGGAAGGGCGCCGATATGCACCAGGAGTTCGTGCTCGGCGGCATCCAGGTAACCGCGCAGCTCAGCCGCGGCTTCTTCCCTGTGGCCGGCACGCAGTTGCGCCACGAGCGCGGCGTTGCGTTCCACATAGTGGCTGTGGAAGTCCGATGTGGTTGCCATGGCGTGGAACACCAGCCGCATCTGGGCGAGGACCTTGTCCATGAGCTCGTCCACGGAAGCACTCCCGGAGAGCGCCACCAGCGCTTTGTGCAGGTCCTGGTTGGCATCGGCCATCTCCGTGACGGCCCCGGACCGCAGGGCGGCGCGGGCCCGGTCGATGATGGCATCCAGCGCATCGATAGCATCCGCACTGTATTCCCCCCACAGCACAGCCGCCGGCTCGATCAGCCGGCGCACCCGGTAGATCTCACGGACGTCCTCGGCCTGGGGCGCGGACACGAACACGCCGCGATTGGGGATGCGCTGCACCACGGACTCGCCGGCGAGGACGGTAAAAGCCTCCCGCAGCGTGTTCCGTGAGACGCCCAGTACCTCGGAGAGCTTCTGTTCGGAGAGCTTCGTTCCCGGGGCGAGCTGACCTGCCGAGATACGCGAACGCAGCACAGCGGCCACCCACGATCCCGTGTGGGCGTGGGTGGCCTGGACCTCATCGGAGATCCCTTCAAGTGCGGCATTCATCAGCATGGATCCCAATCTACAGAACAAGCGCGCACTCCCGGCGCCGGAGGCGGGCCTATCCCGCCGGCGGCCCGCTGCTCTCCCGGATAACAAGGCGCGCAGGGTAGATGAGCGGCTCCCGTCCCGTGCTCGGATTCTCGATGTCCTCGAGGAGGAGACGGCCCGCCTGGACCGCCATTGCCACCGTCGGCTGGTTGATGGTGGTCAACGGCAGTTCGCCCGGAGCCGTCAGGTGGTCATCAAATCCGACGACGGCGACGTCCCCGGGTACCGAACGCCCCGCGGCCTTCAGAGCAGTGATAGCACCGCGGGCCATGAGATCGGACGCGGCGAAGATGCCGTCGAGGCTCCTGTCCTCGGCCAGGAGCCGTTCGGCTGCTTCGGTGCCCCCGGCGGGGGTGAAGTCACCCTGGGCCACCGGCCCGGGCGGAAAGCCGGCCACGGTGGGCAGGCCCGAGGCGGCGAGCTCTTCGGTCCAGCCGTCCGCCTTGTGGTGCGATACCACAATGGCACCGTCGACGTGGCCTCCGCGCAGGTAGCGGACCGTCCGGGACGGATCACCTCCGACGTCGGCGGTCACGGGCCTGGCGGCGCCGCAGTGTTGCCAGCTTAGACCGGCAACGTTTCCTGCAGGTTTCCGGCCAACCTTCAGGAACCCCGGCTAGGGTTGATGCATGAAACTTCGGCTCGCCACCCTGTCCGCCGCCACCCTCATGATCGCGCTGACGGGCTGCGGGCAGGTGCAGGACGCCGCAAACAAGGCCGTCAGCGATGGCGCTTCCCAAGTTGCAACGGCCGCCGGCAGTGAGGTCAAGAAGCAGGCGTGCGCTCTCGTGGAGGACGGCCTGGTCAGCGTGCAGGACAAGGACGTGCTCGGCGGCCTGGTCGCCGGCGCGGAGTCCGCCGGCGTTCCCGCCGAGATCACCACCCCGTTGCGCCAGATTGCCGATTCCGGCGACCAGGCTCCGGCCGATTCCGTCAAGGCCCTCCGGGACGCCTGCGCCCATTAGACGCAGCGGGCGATTTTCGAGGGCATTCCGCTAGCGTTTACCCTTTTTCCGGGAGCCCTTGCCACGGCCCTTGTCCGGGTTCGGGGCGTAGCGCTGCGCCACTTTCGGCTTCTTGACGGCCGGGCCGCGCCGGTCGGGCTTCGGTTCTTTCTTAGGCTTTTCCTGCTGCGCCGAGGGCTGGCGGGAGCTTGCTGCGGTGCGGCCGCGGACGATCCCGATGAACTCCTCGATGACCTCATCCGTGGTGTCGCTGGGCCACGCCAAAGCGATCTCGGTAGTGGGCGCCCCCGTGAGCTTTCGCGCCACCGTGTCCTTGACGTTAAAGTGGCGTGCCACGGACATCGGCAGGATGACCAGACCGGCCCCGGTGGCAACCACCTGCAGGGCCATTTCCGGGCCGCCGAGTTCAACCACGTCCAGGAACGACTCCTTGGCGAGGTCGGCAAGGTCCACCTCCTCGAACACGGAGATCTCGTGCCCCTTGGGCGCCACTACCACGGGCTGCTCCTCGTACAGGGCAATGATGCTCAAGCCCTGGCGCTCCACGGGAAGCCGGACAAAACTCAGGTCGGCGGAACCGTCGCGCAGCACGGCGAGCTGGGCGCCGTCGTCGGACATAAAGGAACGCAGCGGAACATCGGGCATCCGCTCTTCCCAGCGCCGGGTCCACTTGCCCGGGGTCACGCCGGCGACGTAGGCGAAACACAACTCTCGGACGGCTGCTTCGGCCGGGATATCGGTGGTTCCGGCGGGGGGCTGGGGTGCTTCTTCTGCTGCGGACACATGTTTACAGTACCGTCAGGGCTGGCGGAGAGCTCAGTCCCGGTGCCCGGTAAGCCGCTGGCCGGATACCCTTGAAGCATGACCTCTGCAAACTCCCAGTCCATGAAGCCGGCCACCGTTGCCAAGAAGCTTGGCATCTACCTGCCCGCAACACCCCAGGAGTTCCAGGATTCGGTCATCAGCCGCGCCGATTTCGCCGAGCTCCAGGCCAACCCGCCGGAGTGGCTCGCGGAACTGCGCCGCAGCGGCCCGCACCCCCGCCCGGTGGTCGCCCAGAAACTCAATGTCTCCATCAGCGGCCTGGCCCGCGGCGGCGTCGAGGAAGCGCTGACGACGGCGGAAATCACCGCGCTGCTGCAGGCTCCGCCGGCATGGCTGGTCGCCGAACGCTCCACCCACGCCGCCGTCCGCGCGGACGCCCAGCGGGTCAAGGATGAGGCCGTGAAGAAGGACGCCAAGAAGGCACGCGCGACGGCCGAGTAGCCGGGGCAACCTCCACCGCCCGCAGACTGCGGCCGTTTCGCCGGTTCCGTGCACACTCGACGCTGCGAATCGTCTAAACGGCACGGCACCATCGGAACGGCGAGGCCTCGACGGGCACCCTCTCGACGATGCCCATATCGAACCCGCCCAGGATGGCGCGCCGGCCCGAGGACGGGAACGGCTCAGTCCTGATGGAGCTGAACGAAGTTCCCGCACCCGTCATCGAAGACCGCCGTCGTGCCGTGTGCACCGGACTTTTCCCGGGAGGCTCCCCGGACGTTCCCGGACCATTGACGGGCCGCCTCCAATGGATTCCAATGGAATCAGGAGCCGCGCCCGCATCGGGCCGGGTCCCTGGAAGGTGTTGGTATGACGTCCCTGTTTGTACCCGACCCGTTCGCGCTCTGGCAACTGGTTGCCCTGGCTCTCACGGTGGTGTGCGCCGCGGCCGCCTCGGTCTACCTGGTCCGGAAGCATCTGGTGGCCGACGACGGCCTGCCGGACGCCGTCTTTTGGGACGGTTTCGCCGGGCTCGCCATTGTTGCACCGGCCGTGATTCTGCCCGCCCTGGCGGCGCCGTGGGCCGGGCTGTTGCTCGGTGTTCTTGCTTCCGCCGCGGCCGCGGCCTCCTACGTGTGGACTCCCAGGGCGTTCAGGAACCGGGAGGCCCGGCGGCTGTCCCGCGAAACGGCTGCCGGCAACGAGGTCGCGGCAGCCCGGCACCGCAGCGCACTGGCCCGGTGGCAGCGATACGAACTCGACCCCGCGCACTGCATTGACTTCCCCGCCATGAGTGACCCGCGGCTGCCGGAGACCGCCGCCTTGATCCGTGCGATGAAGGCGGCAGAGTTGCTGCGTGGCGGTGCCGACTACGCCCCGGCTGTCGCCCGTCTGGAACAGGCCCTCGCCGACGCCGAACGGTCCGCCGGAGTTCCGCTGAATTCCCCGGCCCGGTCCGTGGGGTTTCCGGCAGCGGACGCCGCGCTCAGTTGACGCCCCGCCCGCACGGCCCTGGTCCCTGCAGTCCATCCCCCGCCGAAAAGGAAGCGCCATGACAGACATCACCATTATCGGCAGCGGCAATATGGCACGCGCACTTGGTCTCCGCGCCGTGGCGGGGGGACGATCGCTCCAGATCCTGGACCGGGCGCCGGAACACGCGGCCAAGCTGGCCGCGGAGCTCGGCTCCGGCACTTCCGCTGGGGGACTTGGTGAGATCCCGGAGGGAGACATCGTGGTGCTCGCCCTTTACTTCGGGGCAGCCCAGGAGGTGGCCACGCACTTCGGCGACACCCTCAGCGGCAAAACGGTCGTGGACATCAGCAACCCGATCAACATGGACACTTTCGATTCCCTCACTGTCGGGCCGGGGACCTCTGCCGCCGAGGAGATCGCAGCCCTGCTGCCTGGGGCCGACGTCGTCAAAGCCTTCAACACGACCTTCGCCGGACCGCTGGCGGCGGGAACGGCAGGCGGGATGCCGCTGGATGTGTTCATCGCCTCGGACTCCGAGGACGCGGCCAACCGCGTCGCATCGTTTGCAGCGGCCGGGGGGCTCCGGCCGCTGCGGGTCGGTGGCCTGCGGCACTCCCGTGAGCTGGAAGGCTTCCAGCTCCTGGTCATGGCGCTGCAGACCAATTCCGCCTACGAGTCCTTCAACTGGGGCACCGGACTCAAGATTCTCGACTAGACGGCGCCGGTAGACAGCGTCGGCGGACCTGCGGACGCACCGCCGGCCCGCCGTGCCAGCCGGCTACAGCGACACAGTGCCGCTTTCGCCCACGCTCATTCGGCTGTTGGTGACCTTGGATTTGACCCACTGCAGCACTGTCGCGGCCGTTCCGCCCGGGCTGGTCCAGTATTCGGCGGAGTCCGAATCGACGCGCAGCAGCACCACTTCCGGGGTATCCGGACCGTCCGGGAACCAGGCCTCGACCATCTGGTTCCAGAGCTCGTGGATCTTTGCGCGGTCCGTGACGATCTCTGCCGTTCCGGCCACGGAAACCCATTCCGTGCCCTTGCCGAACGAGACATTAACCCCCGGGTGGGACCGGACGTGGGCCACCTGCGAGGTGCTGGCAGAGGTGAAGAACCACATGTCGCCGTCGTCCTTGACGTCCTGGACCGCCAACGGCCGGCTGACCAAAGCACCTTCCTCGTTGACGGTAGTGAACATTCCGATCCGCGAATCGTTGATGATGCCCGTAACTTTGCTGATGTTTTCTGCGTCCGACATACTGTCACCTCGTTTTGGTTCCGAACGGGGGAAAGTCCCCCTCCCGCCAGCCTATTGGTAAGTGTGCTTGCTTTCCAATGGCTGCCGGAAGAAGGACCCTCCCGGCGCGCTGCTGCCCGGGCTTAATATCCCTGGCGCAAAACCTTGCCCCTGAAGAACTCCGGGCGGATTTTCGCCATGACCAGCATGATTACCACACCCAGCAGAATCACGCCCATGCCGAGAATGAACACGAGGCCGATGCCGCCAACGGAGGAACCGGACCCGTACGCCGGATCCATGGAGTCATAGGCCGTCTTGACGAACATCACCAGCAGAATGACGCCGCCCAGGAGCGGAGAAAGGAACTTGAAGAAGAACGCATGCGCCCCCTTGAAGGCCTCGCTTCGGAAGAACCAGACACAGGCCAGGGCGGTGATGCCGTAGTAGAAGCAGATCATCATGCCCAGAGCGGTGATGGTGTCCCACAACGCGTTTTCGGAGGTGGTCCGGGTAATGACGTAGAAGGCTGCGGCGGCGATCGCCGCAGCCACGGTGGCATAGCTCGGGGACTTGAACGTGGGGCTGATCCGGCCGAATTTCGCCGGCAGCGCCTTGTAATGGCCCATCGCCAGCAGCGTCCGCGCCGGTGAGACGAACGTCGACTGCAAGGAGGCGGCCGAGCTGCTCAGAATGGACAGGGACATCAGGATGGCGAACGGACCCATGACCGGCCCGGCGAGGACGGCGAAGATGCTGCCCTGGTTTTCCGGGTTTCCGGCCCCCAGGCCTTCCTGACCGATGCCCGCAAACGAGAGCGTGGCCAGGGCCACTGTCATGTAAATGATCACGATGACCAGCACGGTGACGGTGGCCGCGCGGCCCGGGGTCTTCTCCGGGTTGCGGGTTTCCTCGTTCATGGTCAGGGTGACGTCCCAGCCCCAGTAAATGAAGATGGAGAGGGAAACGCCGGCTGCGAAGGCGGAGAAGGAACCGACCGCAAACGGGTTGAACCAGTCGGGGGTGATCGCGGTGGCGTCAAAGGCTGATCCGTTGGCGACATGGCTGAAGGCGGCGACGGCGAACCAGCCGAGCACGAGGAGCTGGAACGCGACCAGCACGTATTGGACGCCCTTCGTGGTTTCCATGCCGCGGTAGGAGATCCAGCAGGCCAGCGCAATGAAGACCAGTGTGGTGGCAATGTTCAGCGGCAGGTTAAGCGTCAGGTCAGCCAGTTCGGGGTTGCCGAACAGCTGGGCAAGCATGAGATAGAAGAAATCGACCGCAACGGCTGCGAGGTTGGAGAGCACGATGATGGTCGCGGCGATCAACCCCCAGCCGCCCATCCAGCCGATCCACGGACCGAAGGCACGCGAGGCCCACGTGAAAGAGGTTCCGGCGTCGGGCATGGCGTTGTTCAGTTCCCGGTAGCCGAACGCGACCAGGAGCATCGGGACGAAGCCCACAAGGAAGATGGCCGGCAGCTGGACCCCGACTTCGGCGACGGTGGGGCCGAGGGCCGCGGTCAGCGTATAGGCCGGGGCGATACAGGACACACCGATGACGACGGCGCCGATCAGCCCGATCGATCCGGCTTTCAAACCTTTGGCGCTGAGTCCTGCTTGGGTGTCGTGCGAGGCCTTGGACGTCGCGTGTTCGGTGCTCATTGGCGTGCCTCTCGGGAGGTTAGATTCGAGGTTTCCGGGTTCTGGTCCTTGAGTTCGTAGCCGCTGGGGACCACAAGCATGGGCACCGGCAGGGCCCGCAGGATCCGGTTGGCGGTGCTGCCAAGGAATATGGAGCGGCCGTGGGCCAGCCGGCTTGATCCGATCACCAGCACCTCGCCGTCTTCCCAACGGAGGTCATCCACGGCCTCCTCGACCGCCCGGCCCTGGGCCACGACGACGTCCGTCTCCGCCACGAGCGGGGCTCCCGACGGACTGACCGGGGCGGCTGCGGCAACAGTCTTTTCCGCGTACTCGCGGGCGGAGTCCGCCGCGCCGGAGGTATCACCGCCGTCGAGCGCGAGCAGTGAGACGACCCGCAATGGAATTCCCCGGTTCGCCGCCATACCGATCGCGAAGTCCAGCAGCTTCCCGGCTCCGGCCCGGGTGCCGAGTCCGCAACTGATCCGGGTCAACGCCTCCGTGCGGTGGTAGCCATGGGGCGCCAGTGCCACCGGGACGGTGGACGCGTGCAGCAGTGAGCTGGCTACCGAACCGATGGTGAAGCGCTTGAAAAGCCCCGCGTTGGTTGCCCCGATAACCAGGATGTCCGCCCCAAATTCCTCCGCTGCCTCGATCAGCGCGTGGGCATCGGAGTCGCCGGTCCGGATATGCGCCTGCGCCGGCACGTCATCCGGGACGAGGGCAAGGGCTTCATTGAGCCATTCGCGTGCCTGCTCGTGGAGAAGGTTCTCGAAACCGGCTTTGGGCGCATGGGCCGCTGCAAACTGTTGGACTTCCGGCACCACCAGCACCAGATCCAGGCTGGCACCGCGGCCACGGGCCAGTGCTACGGCCAGACTGACGGCGTCGCGGCCTCTGTCATTGGCGGAATACCCCACTACGTAACGCATCTGGCCGGTCCTTTCTGGACTGTTAAGCGGTTTTGGGCGAAGCGAGGGGCTAATGGGAAACCACGGCGGTGCGGTCTGCCGCAGCGACGATCCGGGCGGCGGTGTGGCGGCCCATCCGGATGGCACCATCGACGTGCTGGTACCCCTCGGCTGCAAGATCAGAGGATGACCAGTAGATCGGCCCGACCGGTGCGTGCTGGTCCTTTCCGTAGCGGTGCAATCCGCCCAGGTCATAGCTGGAGGCGTACGCGCCGCGGGTCCACTCCTCCGACCCCCAGTCCGACTCGTAGTAGACCTCCGGCTGGAGCGCTTTGTCGCCCAGGAATCCGGCAATGGATTCGAGGATGGCCCGGCGGCGTTCCCCGCTGTTGAGCTCGAACATGGCATCGGCCTTTTCGTCCGAGACGAAACCGACCAGCGTGCCCCGGGGGTCCTCGTGGTTGGTGTTGTCATAGACCTCCTGGACCAGCGCGCCGGCTCCGAAGCAGGTTCCGGAGAGGCCGTCTTCGCGCCAGAACGGGGTGCTGTAGACGGCGTGGACCTTGATGACCAGGCCCAGCGACTGGTGCTGGTGCATCTGGTGCTGGCGGCGCGGCAGCGGCGGGTTGAAAGAGACCCGGGAGTACAGGTTGGGTGGCACGGCCATGATGACAAAACGCGCGTTCACGGTGGCGCGTTCTGAAACGGCGGTCACGCGCTCCCCGTGTTCTCCGCCGGGGGCAGGCCCCCAGTTGATAGTGCGCACGGGGCTGTCCAGAACAACATCCCCGCCCAGGTCCGCGGCCAGCAGTTCAGAGACCTTCTGCATTCCGCCGACCACGCGCTTGTCGAGAATAAAGTCCTCGTCGGTGAGGTGGCTGAATGATCCTGCGGAGGCTGCCATCAGCACCGCCTGCAGAGCAGAGAAGGCGTGGGCCGGCTTGGTGAGCATTCCGCCGGCGATGAAAAGGCCGATGTTGTTGCAGGCCTCTTCATCGGTGGAGTTTTCCCGCAACCAGTGATGGAAGGAGATGGTGTCCAGCTCGCGGGCCTTGGGATGGGCCCACGGTTCGGTGGGGCCGATCTCGGCGGCGAGGGAGTCCAGCAGGGCGGTGAGCTTGTCCATTTCGGCGGCGGTGGTTTCGCTGACCGGGAAGGTGTCGCCCGTGTAGAGGCTGCGTTTGCCGTCGGACCCGATGTAGACGGAGTTGCCGTCGCGGTAGCGGGAATAGGTCTGCAGGCCGAGCTCGTCGAGGAGCGCCAGCAGTTCGGTCTGGTCCGGGGAGACCCACTGGCCGCCGATTTCCAGCATGGCGCCGTCAACCGTATCGGTCCACGTGCGGCCGCCAACACGGTCGCGGGCCTCCAGGACGGCCACGCTCAGGCCGGCCCTCCGCAATTCCCGGGCTGCGGTCAGTCCGGCAGGCCCTGCTCCGACGATGACGACGTCGCGGTCAAGTTCCAGCATGTTGTCCTTTCCGTGTCCGCGAAGTGATGCGGCCCACTAAATGAATGCCGTTCATTTACGTTGACTATAGACCCTTTGTGCGTTGCAGGGAAGAGTTCAAAGCCGGAAAAGTTCCGTCCGTAAAGTAGAGGCAGAATGGGAGAACCCCGAAGACACGAGAGGTCAGAAATGCCGGCATCCACCACCGCCCCCGCGGATCCGCACCGTCAGGACGCCATACCGCGCCGCCGGGCGGGCCGGCCTGCCGCCGCCGTCCTTGATCAGGACGGCATCACCGCCGCGGCGCTGCAACTCATCAGAAGAAGCGGCTACGACGGGTTCACCATGGCCGCACTGGCGCGCACCCTCAACGTGGCGCCGTCAGCTCTGTATAACCACGTCTCGTCCAAGCGGGACGTCCTGGTTTTGGTCCAGGACCACCTGACCTCACTCGTTGACGTGTCAGCCTTCGAGGCCGAACCGTGGGAGCGGGCCGTGCGCGGCTGGGCTTGGAGCTACCGCGACGTGTTCTCCAAGCACACGCCTCTAATCCCCGTCATCGCCGTACTCCCGGTGACGGACGCACCCAAAACGCTCGCCATGTACGAGGCCGTCAGTGCCGGGTTCAGCCGGGCCGGCTTCCCGCAGGAGCGGATTATCTCCTCGATCGTGGCCCTGGAATCCTTCATCTTCGGGTCGGCCTATGACGTCACCGCTCCGGCGGACATCTTCGACTCCGGACGCATGGCGGCATCGACGCCGCACTTCACGGCGGCCGTGGCGCGCCTGGCCGCCCAGGGTTACCCGAACCAGGCCGACGTCGCGTTTGAGCTGGGACTCGATGCTCTGGTTGCCGGTTTCGGCGCGTCGCGGCAGCAACGGGCGTCTCCCTGAACCGGTTTCGGGGCAAAAAAAGAACCCCGATCCGAAGATCGGGGTTCTTTCATGTGCGTGCGCGAGGGGGGATTTGAACCCCCACGCCCTTTCGGACACTGGCACCTGAAGCCAGCGCGTCTGCCGTTCCGCCACTCGCGCGCAACTTCCTTTACGCCACTTGCGGGCCGGAATGCCGGCCGCAAACCTCGTAAAAGCAGCGAGATCAAGCATAACGGACAACTGCGGGAAAACACCAATCGGCCCCCGGGCGGACCACCGCTGGCGCCCGCGCACGACGCGGGGGCGTGCTGCCGCGACCTCGCCGGCGGCGGACAATGCCAATGTCCGCGCAGGTCAGCGCGCGGCAGCGGCATTTCTCCGGCAGGGTGCCGCCACGTCCATTAGGGCCATTCCCAGACTCGCCCAGTAGTATCTGATGTAGGAGTGCCCGCCAACAGCGGGCTCCCGCAAATGTGGGAAACCGAGTTCCGGAACGAATGCTGCCCTGCAGCCGTCACGAAAGGAGAAGCACCATGGGATTGCTGGACAAAGTCGAGCGCGGCATCGAAAAGGCCGTCCGCGGAGTCTTCTCCACCGGTTCGCGCGCACAGGTCGAGCCTGTCGAGATCGCCAGCCACCTTCGCCGCGAGGTGGACAACAAGGCCATCACGATCGCAGCCGGGCGGACCCTGGCCCCCAACGTCTTCGACGTACTCCTGAGCGACTCCGACTTCCAGCGCGCCCAGGAATGGGGCACGCCACTTGCTGAAGAGCTGTGCGACGTCGTCATCAACCACGTGCGCAGCCAGGGTTACACGCTCCAGGGTCCCGTCCGCATCAGCTTCCGCCGGGACGAGGAACGCCGTACCGGGGATTTCGAGATCAAGTCCCGAACCGAGAAGTCCTCTACCCCCGCCGGCGCAGCGCCGGCCTCCCACCCTGGCATGCCGGCGGCGCCGACACGCCAGCCGGCGCGCATGCAACCCGTCCTGGACATCGACGGGCAACGGTATTCCCTCAACGCTTCCTCGATTGTGCTGGGACGCTCCTCCGAAGCAGACATCCTTATTGACGACACCGGCGTCTCCCGCCGCCATCTGGAAATCAGAACGGGCCCGGGCACCGCCCAGGCGGTCGATCTGGGCTCCACGAACGGCAGTTACGTCAACGGCCACAAGATCGTGGGGTCCTCGGAGCTTACCGACGGCACCACGATCACTATGGGACGGACCAAAATCATCTTCCGCCTTTTGCCCGCCAACCCAGGCGGCCGCCGGTGAGTGAACTGACCATCACCGCCCTCCGCTTCGGATTTCTCCTGCTCCTGTGGGTGCTGATCTTCAGCATTGTCGCCGCGATGCGCCGCGACCTCATGATCGGCAGCAAAGCGGCCGCGGGGGCGCCGACGGCACGGCAGGTGCGCAAGAACCCGGCCCTCGCCGAGCCGGCTCTGGCCGCCAAACAGCAGCCCCGCCAACTCGTCGTCACCGAAGGTCCCCTTAAGGGCACCACAATCCCGCTCGCAGCGAGCCCCATCCTGCTCGGCCGCGCACAGGAAGCCACCCTCGTCCTGGAGGACGACTACGCTTCGGGCCGCCACGCCCGGTTGTTCCCGCAGGGCAGCCGCTGGTTCATCGAGGACCTGGGCTCTACCAACGGCACCTATCTGGCCGATCAGCAGCTCACCAGGGCACTGCCCGTTGAGCTGGGTGTTCCCGTGAGAATCGGCAAGACGGTCATTGAATTGAGGCCGTAGCCATGCCTGCTCCGGATCTCCCCGCAGACAAGGCCGAACGCACACCCCCAGCCTCCAAGCGGCCGCTCATCATGCGCTACGCCGCGCGGTCGGACGTTGGCCGAGTGCGGGCGAAAAACGACGACTCCGCCTACGTGGGCCGGCACCTCGCGGTCGTCGCAGACGGTATGGGCGGGCACGCCGGCGGCGACGTTGCCTCCGCCGCCACGGTGCTGGACATGCTGCATTTGGACAGCGATGGCTACGACGGCGACGCCGGCACCATCCTTGCCGATGAGATCCAGACCGCCAATTCGCTGCTCTCCGAACTCGTCCATATGAATCCCAAACTGGCGGGCATGGGCACCACCGTGACCGCCCTTCTGCTGGCAGAAGGCAAGCTCCACTTCGCCCACATCGGCGACTCCCGCGCGTACCGGCTTCGCAACGGGGAATACGAGCAGATCAGCGTGGACCACACCTTCGTCCAGCGCCTCATCGACGAAGGCCGGCTCCGGCCCGAGGAAGCCGAAACCCACCCCCACAAGAACGTCCTCATGCGCGTCCTCGGCGACGTCGATGCCAGTCCCGAACTGGACCTGGCGACCCTGGAGGTCGAACCGGGTGAGCGCTGGCTTCTCTGTTCCGATGGCCTGAACTACGTGGCCGGCCACGTCGTGGAACGGACTGTCCGGGAGACCAGGGACCTGCGTGAGTGCGCCGAGCTGCTGGTGGACCTCACCCTGGAGGCAGGCGCACCGGACAACGTCACCGTGGTGATACTGGAGATCACCGAGCAAACAACCGACGACGTCCGGACGGCCGCCGTCGACGTCGTCCCTTCCACGACCCAGTCCATCCCGGGCACCACCCCAGGTTCCGCCACCGAGACCCGCCGGACCGGAAGCACGTTCGGTGCGGCGAAAACAGTGCAGGAGTCGGGTGGGCCCGCTGATCCGGAAAAATCCGTAGGCCCCGCCGAAGACCATAGGACCGACAACGCGGGGCGAAAGGCCGAGCCCGGGACCGCCACCGATCCGCACCTTGGCGAACATCTCTCCGCCGAGGTCCTGCGCGAGGAACTGGCCGGCCGTCCCCACGAACTCGTCGGCGCCGCCGCCATAGCCGCCGCCTCAGGCTCCATCCCCACTGTGGCCGGCCGCACCATGGCCCGCCGCGCTGCGACCGTCCTGACCCACAAGTCGGAACAGACGAAGGACGAGGTTGATGACGATGCGCCCGCCGTCCGGCCCCGACGCTGGCTGACGATCTCCATCGCCGCCGCCATCGTTGCCGTCCTCACGGTGGGTCTGTGGCTGGGCTACGCCTGGACCCAGACCCGGTACTACATCGGAGAACATGATCAGCACGTGGCCATCTTTAACGGGGTTTCCCAGCGTCTTGGCCCCATCCAGCTCTCCACCCTCGAAACGGTGACCGAAATCCGGATGTCAGATCTTCCTGAATTTTCCCAGCAGCGTGTACGCCAGACCGTGCCGGCACGGGACCTTTACGATGCCCAGCGGATCGTCAAAAACCTCGAGCGCACAGGCACCACCGCCCCCGCCGACGAATGCATCACCGCGTCCCCGACGCCCACCAGCCCGGCCCCGACGGCGACTCCGGGTGAGACTGCCAGCCCCGGCACGTCCGGGACTGCCACGCCGTCCCCGGCCGCAACAGTTCCGCTCTGCGAGGGAGTCAAATGACGCCCATCGATCCTACGCCCAGGCCGCGACGGAACACCGAACTCGTCCTCCTCGTCCTTGCCCTCGCCGTAGGCGTCGGCGCCAATGCGCTGGTGGGGGTCGACCAGCAGAAGGCCTTCGACACGGACTTCTGGTTCCAGTCGAGCCTTCTAGCCGCGGCCGCCCTCGCCTTCCACATTGTTCTGCGCATCCGGGCAAAATATGCCGATCCGGTTATGCTTCCGCTGGTCGTGGCGCTCAACGGTCTGGGGCTGGCCATGATCCACCGGCTGGACCGGATCGGGGAGGACACAGGCAATAATCAGCTGCGCTGGACTGTCGTGGCCATGGCAGTTTCCATCGCCGTTATCTGGTTCCTCAAGGATCACCGTGTTCTGCGCCGATTCACGTACATTTCGCTGGCCGTCAGTGCCGTCCTCCTCATCCTTCCGCTGGTTCCCGGCATCAGCGCAGGCGAAATCCTGGGCGCCCGGGTTTGGATCAGGTTTGGTTCCATGACCTTCCAGCCGGGTGAAATCGCCAAGATCACCCTTGCCATATTCTTTGCGGGGTATCTTTCCTCCAACCGGGACCTCATCCTGCTGGCGGGCCGCAAAGTCGGTCCCCTGCAATTCCCGCGGTTCAAGGACATGGGACCCATGCTGGCGGCCTGGCTGGTGAGCATCGGGGTGCTGATCTTCCAGCGGGACCTTGGCTCCTCAATCCTGTTCTTTGGTCTCTTCCTGGTCATGATCTACGTGGCCACCAGCCGGATCAGCTGGGTAATTATCGGCGTCGGGCTCATGGCGGCGGGCGGATTTGTGGCCTCCCGGGTCTTTTCCCACGTCGCCCTGCGGATTGACGGCTGGGTCAACGCCTTCACCGACGAAGTCTACGGGCGCGAGTTCGGCGGGAGCCTGCAGATCGTCGAGGGGCTGTTCGGCATGGCCAACGGTGGCCTGGTGGGGACCGGCTTCGGCCAGGGGCGGCCGAATCTGGTTCCGTTCGCTAACAGTGACATGATCATCGCTTCATTCGGCGAAGAGCTGGGTCTGATTGGCCTGTTCGCGATTGTCCTGATGTATCTGCTGCTCTTCACCCGCGGATTCCGTGCGGCGCTGGGTACCCGGGACGCGTTCGGCAAGCTGCTGGCCACCGGGCTCTCCTTTGCCATTGCACTGCAGTGCTTCGTGGTGATCGGTGGTGTCACCCGACTCATCCCGCTCACAGGCCTCACCACACCGTTCCTGGCGGCCGGCGGCTCTTCCCTCCTCGCCAACTGGATCATCGTGGGGCTGCTGCTTATGATCTCGCACGCGGCGCGCGGCCCGGTCGACACGACACCGCTGGCCCCTGGCGAGCAACCCGACCCACAGAAAGTCATTCCCGAGATGCCTTCGAAGCCGGCCACCGTTCCCGGCAAGGGACGGAACAGTCCGGAAGCTCCCACCGAGGCGGTCAAGCTGTGAACCAAGCCATTCGTAATTCCTGGATCGCCGCGATCGCGATGTTCGTGTTGATTTTTGGCGCCCTCAGCTATGTCCAGGTGGTCGGCGCAGACGAGCTGGAAGCCAACGCCTGGAACAAGCGCACCCTGCTGCAGAACTATTGCAACGACCGCGGCGCCATCATTGTTGGCGGAACGCCAGTAGCGGAATCCGTGGCTGCCGATGAAAGCTGCAAGTTCCAACGCACGTACACGCAGCCGGAGCCCTACGCGGGCATCACCGGCTACTTCTCCCGCAGCTTCGGCGTGACCGGGCTTGAAAAAGCCATGGGCAAAGAGCTCGCGGGCAGTTCGGATCAGCAGTTCCTGGACCGCGTGGGCCAACTCTTCCTGGGGAACCAGCCCAAGGGTGCTTCGGTAGAGCTCACGCTTGATCCCAAGATCCAAAAGCTCGCTTACGATCTCATCCCCGATGGCCAGCGCGGTTCAATCGTGGTGACCAATCCGAAGACCGGTGCAATTATCGCCATGGTCTCCAAGCCCTCCTACGACCCGAACCTCATCGCCACGCAGGATCCGGCAGCGGAGGCCGCTAACTTCGCTGCACTGAACAAGGTCCCGGGAATCAACTTGAACCAGAACGTCAGCGGGCCCACCGGAGCCTTGTTGGCTCCCGGCTCGGTCTTCAAGATTGTCGACACCGCCGCAGCCCTCGGCTCGGGTAAATACAACAAGGACAGCACCCTGCCCAATCCTGCGGAGATGTCCTTCCCCGGCATCGCGTACCGGCTGCCCAACTATGCCGGCGGCAACTGCTACACCCGCGACACCGCGACGTTCGCCTTCGCCCTCCAGCAATCGTGCAACACCCCCTTCGCCAGCATCGCGCTGGATCTCGGGCAAAAAGCCATCGCCGACCAAGCCGCGAAATTCGGTTTCGGGCAAGACTTTGGCGATCAGTTGAAGCTGGACTTTGCTCCGAGTTTCTTCCCCGACGAAGAGCTGGATGACACTTCCCTGGCGCAATCCTCAATCGGCCAGCGGGACGTCCGGGCCACGCCGCTGCAGATCAACACGATGACGGCGGCCATAGCCAATGGCGGCGTGCAGATGCAGCCGAACCTGATCAAGGCCGTGCGCTCCCCGGACCTGCGCCCCATCAGCGAGCCGAAACCGCAGGTGCTGCGGACCTCCACGTCATCGGACATCGCCCGGCAAATTAACGAGTGGATGGTCAGTGTGGTCAGCGACGGCATTGGACGCGCCGCGGCGGTGCCCGGCGTCAAGGTGGCCGGCAAAACCGGCACCGCGGAACTCGGCGACGGCCTGAACAACTCATGGTTTACCGGGTTCGCCCCGGCGAACGACCCGCAGGTGGCTGTAACCATCGTCATGGAAGGCGTAGACATCACTACCGGCGCAAAGCTAACCAGTCCGAACGCGAAGAAGATCTTTGAGGCGGTGTTGAATAAGTGAGGCCTTCATCAGGAATCACCCTCGGCGGCAGATTCCAGCTGACGACACGTATTGCGATCGGCGGCATGGGAGAAGTCTGGAAAGCCAAAGATCTTATCCTTGGCCGCATTGTCGCCATCAAGGTGCTCAAGGAGGAGTACACGGGCGATCCCGGTTTCCTCCAGCGGTTCCGGGCCGAAGCCCGCCATACTGCGCTGCTGAACCACGTCGGGATCGCCAACGTCTTTGACTACGGCGAGGAAGAAGGCTCCGCCTATCTCGTCATGGAGCTGGTCCCGGGCCAGCCGCTGAGCAGCATTATCGAACACGAGCAGGTGCTCTCCCCGGACCGCACCTTGTCCATGATCGCCCAGACGGCGCGCGCCCTCTCAGTTGCCCACGCGCAGGGCCTGGTCCACCGCGATATCAAGCCGGGCAACCTGCTGATCACCCCGGATGGCCGCGTCAAGGTCACGGACTTCGGCATCGCCCGCCTCGCGGATCAGGTTCCGCTCACCCAGACCGGCCAGGTGATGGGAACCGCCCAGTACCTGGCCCCGGAACAGGCGACCGGCCAGCTTGCCACCGGTTCCTCGGATATCTATGCCCTGGGGGTGATCGGGTATGAGTGCCTCACAGGACGCCGTCCGTTCTCCGGCGAATCGCAGATCGCCATAGCCCTGGCCCAGGTCAACGACGCGCCGCCGCCGCTGCCGGAATCACTTCCCAAGCCGGTCCGTGCCCTGCTCATGTCCATGCTGGCCAAGGACCCCAAGAACCGCCCGGCAGATGCCCTTAAACTTTCCGAGGCAGCCGAAGCCATCCGCAAGGGTGACATCGCCGCTGCCCACGCCGCAGTTCCCGGCATGCTCCTCTTCGAGGCAGCGACCGGGCCCATCACGGCGCCCGTGGACGTTCCCACGGCAACGACCGGTGTCATCAGCGCGGGAGAGCGCGCGACGTCGGCCACATCAGCTTTGCCGGTGGTAGGCGCCGCCGGAGCGGGGGCCGCGGCGGGGCATGCTGCCGGGGCAGCCGCTACAAGCGCCTACGGCGCCAGCAACAATCCTGCACGCGACAATGCCCTCGCTGCGGAACGCAACTGGATTCCGGAAGACGACGACTACGACGAACCCGTCGACGAAGCGGCGCGCCGCGGCCGCAGCCCTTGGACCTGGCCGCTGGTTGCCCTGATCCTGCTGGTGTTGTTTGCCCTGGTGGGCGTGATGCTGAGCCAGGCCGGGATCCTGTTCCCACAGACCCCGGCCAGCAGCAACGCGGTCACCACCAGCGCGGCCACCGCGGCGACGACCAGCGCCCAGCCGACGACGACCAGCGCCTCGCCCACATCTTCGAGTGCCAGTCCCACCAGCAGCTCGGCAACACCCACGGAATCCACGCCGGCTGCCATCAATGTGATACCGGAAAGCTATCTCGGCCGCCCGTACAACGAGGTCCGCAGTGAACTTGGCAAGATGAACCTGAAAGTCACCGGCGCTGAAGTCTTTGACGACTCAACGCCGGGAACGGTGATCGACATCAACCCCTCAGGCCAGGTCCAGCCTTTCGACACCATCACCGTGAGCTACTCCAAGGGACCGGAGCCCACCAAGGCTCCTGAGACCGCGCCGGTGCCGACACTGCAGTCCGGCGCGAGCGAAGCTGCCGTCCAGCAGGCCATCCAGGCCGCAGGCCTGCGCTGGGCCAAGGGCGCCGACGTGGCACCCACGAACAAGAAGGAAGCGGCAGGCACCTTCGTCAGCGCCGAACCCGCTTCGGGCAGCAATGTCATCGCCGGTTCCGTCGTGACCTACCATCTGGCCAAGGCCGCTCCCACAACGCCGACCCCGACCCCGAGCCCCACCGGAACGTAGGCCGCAATGTCCATTTCACCCCAACCCCCATCGCACCGGGAGGACCGCGGCCCCGCGAACACGCAGCGCGTCCTCAGCGGTCGCTATGAGCTGGGTGAACTCATCGGCCGCGGAGGCATGGCCGACGTCTTCCGTGGTGTGGACACCAGGCTGGGCCGCACCGTGGCCGTCAAACTGCTCCGCCCGGACCTGGCCCGGGATCCGCAGTTCCAGGCGAGATTCAAGCGCGAGGCACAGGCGGTGGCCGCACTCAACCACTCGTCCATCGTTGCCATCTTCGACACCGGCGACCACGCTGTCCCGGGCGATCACGAGGACACTGTCCGGGTCCCGTACATCGTCATGGAGTTCGTTTCCGGAAGGACCATCCGTGACTTGATCAAAGCCCATGAAGTCAGCATTGACCAAGCCATCGGCTTCACGCTGGGAGTGCTCTCGGCCCTCGATTACAGCCACAAGGCCGGGATCGTCCACCGCGACATTAAGCCCGCCAATGTGATGTTCTGCCCGGACTCCAACAGCGTCAAGGTAATGGACTTCGGGATCGCCCGTGCCATGGCGGACTCGGCGGCCACCATGACCCAAACCCAGGCCGTGGTGGGCACTGCTCAGTACCTTTCCCCTGAACAGGCCCGCGGGGAGACCGTTGATGCCCGCAGCGACCTGTACTCGGCCGGGTGCCTGTTGTACGAAATGCTGGCCGGCCGGCCCCCTTTCATTGGCGACAGTCCCGTCTCCGTCGCCTACCAGCACGTTCGCGAAATTCCCGAGCTTGCCAGCAGCCTGAATCCCGACGTCTCCGAGGCCCTGGACAGCGTACTGATGAAGGCGCTGCAAAAGAACCGTGCGGACCGGTTCCAGGATGCCGCGGCGTTCCGCCGCGCCCTGCGGGCCGCGCGGAGCGGAGTCGGAGTCGTTCCGCCCTCTGCTAGCGAAGCGCCCACCAACCCGAACGATACGGTTCCGGCGCCGGACAACGCAGCAACAACGGCCATCCCGGTGACCGGCGCAAAGTTCCTCGATGAGACCCCCACGGGCAGGCTCTGGCCCGTGCCGGACGCATCAGCCGATATTTCCCACGCTCCGCGGGAACACAGTGTCCAATATGACGCTGCGGACGCCGGCAGCCTGCGGCTGGTCCTTCCGCCCGAACGGGAAGTTACCCAGCACCAGACATCCCGACGCCGGACGTGGATCGCCGCCCTCATGATCGTCACTATCCTTGTACTGGCAGGAGGCGGTCTCTGGCTTTATAACATGATGAACCAGGCACCGCCCCCAGTGGCCAAGGTCCTGGTGCCTTCAGTGACGTCATTGACGGAGACCGAGGCGCTCCAGAGGCTCTACAACGCCGGGTTGAAACCCCAGCTGAACCGGATGCAGCACGAGAGCATCGCCAAAGGACTCGCCGTCGGGACTGTCCCGGCCACAGGTACTACCCTGGATCCGAATTCGGACATTACCTTGAACATCTCCGAGGGCCCCAGTGTCATCACCATTCCTGCCGACCTCCCCGGGCGCACGGAAGCGGCTGCCCGCGATGTCCTCCGCCAGAACGGGCTCGCCGGGGCGCCCGGCACCACCATGGCCAACAGTCCCACCGTGCCCGCCGGCGTCGTGATCACCACCAATCCGGCCCCCGGCCAGAGCGTGGCAGCCGGAAGCTCGGTGGAAATCATCGTCTCCACCGGCAAGGTGGTGGTTCCCCAACTCATCGGACTTCCCCGGGCCGAGGCGGAAGCAGCTCTGAAGGCTGTTGGTCTGGGCATGAATGCCACGGAGGTGGAAAACTCCCAGGTGGAGCCGGGAAAGGTCACCGGCCAGGCTGATGTGGCGGAAGCCCTCGTGGAACAGGGCAAGACCGTCAGCGTCACCGTAGCCAAGGCTCCGCCGCCGCCTCCGCCGCCTAGTCCCGAGCCGACACCCACCCCCACGCCAACGCCCACCCCGACACCCTCGCCGACCAAGACTGGCAAGTCAGAGGGAACCTAGCTGGTGGCCAGCGCCGTGATCAGTGCTTGATGAGCGGGCTCAGCGCGGCGGCACGCGCGGCGGCGCCGGCCATGCCGAGGGATTCAAGCCAGTTTCCGAGCATCTGGTAGCCCCCCTCGGTCAGCACGGACTCCGGGTGGAACTGCACCCCGCAGAGGGGAGCCGTCCGGTGTTGGAGTCCCATCACCACTCCGCTGGCCGTCTCAGCCGTGATGTCCAGGACCTCCGGGATGCTGTCTCGGACCGCGGCCAGAGAGTGGTAGCGGGTCGCCGTGAAGGGCGATGGCAGCCCGGCGAACACTCCGCCGCCGTGGTGCTCCACGAGCGAGGTCTTTCCGTGCATTAATTCAGGAGCGTGGGTGACTGTTCCCCCGTAGGCCTCGGCCAGCGCCTGATGGCCCAGGCACACACCAAGCATCGGCTTCTGCTGGTTGCCGCACCATTTAATCAACTCAATGCAGACCCCCGCCCCGGCAGGGTTTCCCGGGCCCGGCGAAATGAGGACGCCGTCGCGGGCCTCGGCCAGGCCGATGGCCTCCGCCAAGGTGACGTCGTCGTTGCGGACCACTGTGGTTTCCGCGCCAAGCTCCTGCAGGTATCCCACAAGCGTGTAGACGAAGCTGTCATAGTTGTCGACGACGAGGATCTTGGTTGTGTTCATGGGTGCCTTGCTGAACCAATCGTTGAATTGCCGAATCGGGGGACGTTCCGGGCGGACGCCGCGGCAGGAACTACAGCTAGAATTGGCTCCGACTAAGAACCCATACGTGACCAAGAGCGCGCTGACCGCCGGTGTATTCCTTCTTGCAGGATATCAAGCCGAAGCTGAGCTCCTGATCCAGCCGCCAGGAGGACCCGTGCCCGAGTCAAAGCGCCGCAAGCGCGCCACCCCCGCAACGCCGCAGACGTCCACCGCTCAAGACAACAAGCCCAACGCGGTCTGGTTCAAGCCGGTAATGTTCGGCCTGATGATCCTGGGCCTCCTGTGGATCATCACCTTCTACATCAGCGAAGGCACGCTTCCGGTCGCCGCCTGGGGAGCAGGGAACATCATGGCCGGCTTCGGCATCGCGATCGTGGGATTCCTGATGACCACCCGCTGGCGTTCCTGAATTCCGCAGTATGTCGCAGCAGACCGGTACACCAGGTGTGCCGGTCTTCTGCATCTTCCGCCCGGCCCACTGGGAACAAATGGTGCCGCAGTGGAGAAGTATCAGAGCGAAGGAGTCCCGATGAACACGGTAGCCCTGGGTGCGGTGATCGGCGACGACGGCCTGGCCCGGCCGGCCTGGGCGGCCGTGGATCCCCTGCTGCGCGAGTATTACGACACGGAGTGGGGACTGCCGGTCCGCGACGAGCAGGGCCTGTACGAACGCATCAGTCTGGAGGCATTCCAGGCGGGTCTGTCTTGGGCCACCATTCTCCGTAAACGGCCGGCGTTCCGGGCCGCGTTCCATGATTTCCATCCCGGGACGGTGGCTGCCTTCACCGAGGCCGACGTCGAGCGCCTCCTTCTGGACGCCGGGATCGTCCGCAACCGCTTGAAGATCCGGGCGGCCATCACTAACGCCCAGGCCACCCTCGCGCTGCGGGACGACGGCGGACTTGTCGACTTTGTGTGGTCCTTCAAGCCGGACTCCACCCCCGAGCCAGCCACGCACCAGGACGTCCCCACCACCTCAGCCGAGTCCGTTGCCCTGTCCAAGGCGCTGCGGAAGCGCGGCTTCGCGTTTGTCGGACCCACCACCATGTACGCCCTCATGGAAGCCATCGGCATGGTCGACACCCACCTGCTGGACAGCCACCGCAGGGGCACCTCCGGCGTCTGGCCGCGCTGATCCCCTCCGCTGTGCACAACTCCTGACCCGGTTATCCACACTGTGGGTAACTTTCGGCCCAGTGGTTCTTTCCGCGGCGCGTCGCCGCGCTCTGCAGGCCTCAGGAACACCGCGCCGGCGAGGCCCCCAGCCGACGTTCCGGCACGCCACTTATTAACAGTGTGGATTACCTGTGGATAAGTTTCGACGACGAGGAGTTCTGGCCGGCCGGACCAAGCCCGGCAGAAGGGCCGGTCGACGGAACGGGTGAAAGTACCGGAAATCAAAGTTATCCACTTAATAACAAAACAGTACCCACAACTTATCCACAGCTGGGGATAACGGGCGTACAGATGGGTGCAACCGCGGTTTCTGCCGCCCTGTGGCGCCATCTAGGGCCGATTGCTTGGACCGACAAGTTATTAACACTGTGAATAAACGTGTTGAAATCCGATTTATCCCGAGGCGTCGTTCCACAGCCGCGTCCGGACCGGTGCAGCCGGGAGGAGCGTGAGACAGAACCAGTAACCGGCGGATGCTGCCCTGGGACGGAGTTGTCCACTTAACCACAGGGCAACCCACAGGACTTATCCACAATTGTGGACACACGGGAGTGCCGGTCAGCATAATCGCCAGCACTGGCCGTCAGATCCGTGGAGACGACTTGAACTACAGGCGTGTAAGTTACCAACAGTGTGGATAAACCCTGTGGACAAGTCTGCCCGGCGGCCGCGCCTGGCGGGTGGATCCCGGTCCGGTTCGCCAATAGACGCCCCCGCCCGGTTGCTTTTCGGCTCCCTCCACCCCGGCCGCGGAAATCCAGGGCCGCTGATCGGCGGGGGCCATCCCACAGCGCACTACCGGGCGGGAATGCCGCCACCGGGCGACACCTGGCTCCTGGCCCGCCCCGAACGAGAACGTGCCGGGCCGGTGGTTCCCGGGAGATTCAAGGGGCCGGTAGGCCGGGACACCGGGCTGGTGTCAATAGAAACCCGCAGCTGGCCCGAGGAAGCCCGGGCGGCGCGAAGAGGGCGCGGCTTTAGGGCCGGACCGCTGGCGGGACTCTGGCCCGAGGAAGCCCGGGCGGCGCGAAGAGGGCGCGGCTTTAGGGCCGGACCGCTGGCCGGGCGTGACTAGGCGCTGGCAACCCTGAGGGCGGAGGCTGCTACGAGAAGCGCCAGCACCAGCACCAGGCCACCGGCCTGCAGCAGGCCCTGCCGCGGGCCACGGGGTGTGTACGCCACGACGGCGGCGCACAAGGCACCGGTGACCGCGCCGCCCAGGTGCGCCTGCCAGGCGATCGACGGCACCACGAAGCCGATGGCTCCGTTGATGAGGATCAGCACCCACAGTTGTTTGGTGTCGCCTCCGCGGCGGCGCTGGACCACCAGCATGGCACCGAAGAGGCCGAAAATGGCTCCGGATGCACCCACGACCCCGCTCAGCGGCTGGCCTGGAACATAGCCCGGCGTCAGCAGCAGGTACCCGACTGATCCGCCGAAAGCCGACAGGAGATAGACAGCGAGGAAGCGGATCCGGCCCAGGAGGGGCTCGAGTGCCTGACCGAAGATCCACAGCATGTACATATTGAGCACGATATGGAGAATGAAGCCTTGGGAATGCAGGAAGGCGGAGGTAACCATGCGCCAAGGCTCGAAGACTCCATACTCCGGGGACGCATACACCGTGGCGAAGGCCAGGTTCTGGTAGACGCCGTCGTTGGGGACCAACCACTGGAGGACGAAGATGAGAACACAGAGCCCGATGAGGGACAACGTGATGACGGGTCTGCCGGTGGTCACTGCGCCGCCGTAGACGGTCCGGACCTCCGGCGTCGAACGTTTTGTTTCGTTGACACAGTCGACGCATTGGAATCCGACGGCGGCCGCCCGCTGGCAGTCGGGGCACGCAGGGCGTCCGCAGCGCTGGCAGCGCACATAGGCGGGCCGGTCCGGGTGCCGGGGGCACACCGGGACCTGCGCGGACGGCTCTGCCGCCGGAATTCCGTAGCTCATGCGGCGGGTTAGAGCTTCACTACGTCAATGCTCTTGATGACGACGTCTTCAACCGGACGGTCACCCATGCCGGTGCGGACACCCTCGATAGCGTCAACCACCTTTTTGGACTCGGCGTCAGCCACCTCACCGAAGATGCTGTGCTTGCCCTGCAGCCAGCCGGTGGGAATGGTGGTGATGAAGAACTGCGAGCCGTTGGTGCCGCGGCCCATCTGGATGCCGGCGTTGGCCATGGCCAGCTTGTAGGGCTCGTTGAAAGTCAGCTCGGGGTGGATTTCGTCGTCGAACTTGTAGCCCGGTCCGCCGACACCGCGGCCCAAAGGATCGCCCGCCTGGATCATGAAGTCCTTGATGATCCGGTGGAAAATAGTGCCGTCATACAACGGCGTGCCGGTCTTGTCCTCGCCCGATTCGGGGTGGGTCCAGGCTTTCTCGCCGGTGGCCAGGCCGACGAAGTTCTCGACGGTTTTCGGTGCGTGGTTGCCGAAAAGATTGACGACGATGTCGCCCAGGCTCGTGTGGATGGTTGCTTTTGCAGTTGCGATGGCAGTCATAGGCCCCATTCTTCCATGCCGGACCACTGCGCACCGGGCCTCTCCGCTAGTTCCGCGCTGGGTGAAATCAGCCTGAAATCGGCGCGAGGAATAGCCGGTGAGGTCCGGGACACGTAGGCTAACTGCAGAATCGTCACATTAATCGGGAGGTAGTTGTGAAGAAAACGGATCGTATTGCCCGCGAGTTGGAGCAGTCAGTCAGCACCGCAGTAGAGAACGCCAAGGACTGGGCTGCACCCAAGGTCGAGGCGGCAGTTGACTGGGCCGTTCCGCGCCTGCAGCAGGGCATTGATACGGCTTCTCCCAGGATCCAGGAGGGACTTAAGTCGGCGGCCCACAATCTGGCCGATGGTGTCGCGACGGTGACTCCCCGCCTCCAGGATGGGCTGGCCCACCTTGCGCCGAAAATCACCGATGCCGTCGAAGGTGCGGCGCCGCGCCTGCACGAGGCACTGGACAGGGCTACACCGGTCATCTCGAACGCCCGCGACCGCGTGGTGGTGGATTACCTGCCGAAGCTTTCGGACCAGATTGGTTACGCATCCGACGCCGTGCACCGGACTCTCCAGGGCGCGCCGGCCCAGGTGGACGCTGTTGCCCAGCGGCTCGGTGACGCCGGAATCATCCACGTCGTGCAGGAGCAGGCCAAGACGGCGGGCAGCCACGTAAAGGTTGCTGTGGACAAAGCTGGCAAAGCCGTCGGCGTCGAGGTGGCTAAGCCGCAGAAGCCAAAGCACCGCGGGCTGCTGATCTTTGGCATCATCGCTGCGGCAGCCGCCGCTGGAGTTGCCGCTTGGAAGGCTTCCAAGCCCGTTGAGGATCCCTGGAAGACCCCCACGCCGGTCACCCCGGCGCCTGCTCCGGCTACCACCGTCAGCGACGTCAAGGAGTCCGCCAAGGACGCTGCCGCCCAGACCGGCACAGCGACCGTCGCTGCAGCGGACGCGGCAGCGGACGCTTCAGCTGATGCGGCCGAGTCAGCTGAGGATGCGGCGGACACCTCGAAGCACGTCGCCTCCGACGCCGCCGAGGACTCCTCAGACGCATCCACCAAGGTCGCCACCGATGCAAAAACCGCGGTCCGCAACATCGCCGCGAGCCTGAACAACGGCACCGATAAGAGCACCGGCAACTAGTCAAGCCAGTGGGCTGCCTGCGGGCGGCCGGTGAGGGAGGAGTTCCGCTGACGGCGGGATTCCTCCCTTTTTTGCGCGATGGTTACCACTTCGTTGCTCGGGCATCGCCCGGTGCCGGGCTGGAAAAATCACGGTAGTGCTAAATTTGGGGGAATGTCACCCGATAAATCCTCTGAGGATGCCTTACGCGACGCTGTGCAAACGCCTGCCGTGTCGATCGTCATCCCGGCGTACAACGAGGAGAGTGTCATCCGGCAGTGCTTGATTGCTGCCGTGTATCAGTCTGTCCCGGCGCACGAAATCATCGTCGTCAACAACATGTCGAAAGACCGGACGGCCGATATCGTCCGGCAGATGCAGCTGGAATACCCCGAGAGCCCCATCATCCTGCTCCGTCAGGAGAAGGCCCAGGGCCTGATACCGACACGTAACTTCGGACTGGACCACGCCACGGGAGACATCCTTGGCCGGATCGACGCGGACTCCGTTCTCGAACCGGATTGGGTGGAGCAGGTGCAGAAGGCATTCCGGGACAAGTCCGTTCACGCCGCGACCGGCCCGGTGGTTTACTACGACATGCCGATGCGCCGTTTCGGACTGAAGGCCGATGACAAAATGCGCCAGCTGATGCTCAAGCTGGCCAAACACCAGTACCACTTTCTTTTTGGATCCAATATGGCACTGCGCCGCTCGGCATGGGAGATCATCCGGGGCGAGACGTGCCTGGACAAGAAGGATGAGATGCACGAGGACATTGATTTGTCCCTGCACCTGGCGGACCACGAGCTCCGTATCCAGTATTGGCCGCAGATGATCTCCGGTATGTCCGCCCGCAGGCTGGAAGATTCCCCCCGCGACTACCGCTACTACGTGACGCGCTTCGACCGCACCTACAAGGCCCACAACGTCAAGAAGATGGCGCTCAAGGCCCCTATGGTGGTCTTCTTCTCCGTATATTTTCCCGCGAAGCTGCTGCGGGCTATCCACACGGTCAATACAACCCAGCCTGCCCGCCGCGGCGGGCAGTAGCACACGGCCTTACCTCCGGCACCGTCAGTCGGTTCCCAGTTCCGCCATCCCCGTGGCAGCACGCCGCACAGAGCGTGAACTGCGCTGTCCGAGCACCACGACGGCGAGCCCCACCAGGATCATCGCCAAGCCAGCGTAGGTCCCGGCGGGCAGAGTCTCGGACAGGAACGCCGCCGCCAGCAGCGCTGCCCCCGGGATCTCCAGCAGGATGATCATGGACACCAGCAGCGGACCCATGGTCGCCAGCAAATGGTTAAAGGCCGTGTGGCCAATCAGCTGTGCGCACACCGTGATTGCCAGGATGCCAAACCAGCCGGCGGATTCGAAGCCTGCCAGCGGCTGCTGCGAGACCAGCGCAAGCACCGCCACGACTGCCGCGCACATGCCGTAACACAGCGTCGTGTAGATTCCGGTCCCCATGGTCTGACGGGCCTTGCCGCCGGCAATCGTGTAGATGCCCGCCAGGACGCCGCCGGCCACCGCCAGGAGATCGCCCAGCAGCGCGTCCGGCGAAGTACCCATGTCGAACCCGGTAATTGCGACGACGCCGCCGAAGGCGATTCCCAGGCCGGCCAGGACGGGCCAGCGGTGCCGCACACCGCGGAAGAGCTGGAAAATCGCAATCCAACCGGATTGCAGGCAGACGAGAGCTGTCGCAGCCGCCACAGAGGTCAGCTGCAGCGAGGTGATGAAGCACGCGAAGTGCAGGGCCAGGGCTACGGCGGCCGCCAGGGACCAGCGGAACTCGGTGCCGGTAACCCGCCCAAACTCGCGTGGGTTCCGGACCAGCACCGGCCCTGCCATGACAGCCGAGCCGATCGCGTTGCGCCAGAAAGCGATGGCCAGGGCGCTCACGGAGGTGGCTCCCAGAGTCGCAGCAATCAGCGGCCCGGAGGAAGCCACACCGAGAACGCCCAGGGCGGCGAGGAAGAAGTTCACGATCCAACAGTAGTGGGGCAGGTCAACCCGCGGGTGCGGACATGCAAAAGGCCCCGAACCGCTTTCGCGGCCCGGGGCCTTTCCTATGGTGGAGGCACGGGGACTCGAACCCCGAACCCCCTGCTTGCAAAGCAGGTGCGCTACCAATTGCGCCATGCCCCCATAAGAAGCAACCCGTCAATCATACCCTAGTTCGGAGAGCCGATTTTCAGCTTCCAAGCCGGGAATCCGGACTAATCAACCGTGTCGGTTGATTCGCTCCAGACCGTTTTTCGGGCCTCGGATTCCTGCACTTTCTTGTAGAGCAGGACGCCTGCGACAGTGGCTGCAACAACCAACAACTTCTTCACACGCACCCCGTTCCGGATCGGTGATAACCAACTATCAACCGACCCTCCACTTGAATCTGTACAGATTCCGTGGGCGTACCAGGACTTGAACCTGGGACCTCTTCGTTATCAGCGAAGCGCTCTAACCGCCTGAGCTATACGCCCCGATGCCTCATCGGGCCGAGATACGACTTTACAGCACATCCCGGCCCGATCTCAAATCGAGGCAGATTCCCGGGAGAAGTCCCGGGAATCCGGAGGAATTAGTCGTCCGTGAGGGTCACGCCGATGCCGCCCACCAAGGTGGCCGAGATGTTGTACAGCACTGCCGAGAGCATGGAGAGCGCGGTCAGCAGGACGACGTTGATGACAGCGATAATGGTCGCGAAGGACGCCACCTGTCCCAGCGAGGCAACCTTCTTCAATTCGAAACCGCCGCCCTCGGATCCGGCCAGGGTTCCCAGGAGACCGTCCACCTGGTCGAAGATTCCCGTCAGGTCCAGGACCGTCCACAGCACGATGGCCGCTACTACGGTCACGATGCCCAGTGCGACGGAAAGCAGGAAGGCCATCTTCAGCACGGACCAGGGATCCACCTTGCTCACCAGCAGGCGGGCACGGCGGACTTTGGCCCTGGGTGCGGGTTTGATCAGCCCCGCCGTGTTTTGCGCGGATCCACCCTGCCCCGCAGGGGCTGGACGCTGGCCGGGGCGCTGCACGGGCGCTGGCGGGCGCTGGGCGGAGCCGTTGGCTCCGCCGGCCGTTCCCGGGCGCTGCTCGGGCCGGGACGGCGCACTTACCCGCGGCGCAGAGGCGGACTGCCGCGCTCCGCCGGGCGCATCGCTGGTCTGCTTGGGAAATGAGTCGGAATTACTCACGCGTTACCTCCGGTGTTGTCTTCGTCCAGCTCGGCATTGCCTGATGACTCATCTGACTCGGGGGCCGGTGCTGATTCGTCCGCTGCGGATCCCTCGTGCGATCCGGTATTTCCAGCCAACGTTACGTCATCGCCCCCTGATGCCTGGCCCTCGGACGCATCCTCGTCGAGCATTTCTTCCGTTTCAAGGCCCCGTTCGCTGTTGCGTGCAACCTCGATGATGCGGTCGTTTTTGTCCGGTTTGGCGAAGATGACGCCCATGGTGTCGCGTCCCTTGGCCGGGACTCCGGCCACGGAGGATCGGACCACCTTGCCGCCCTCCATAACCACCAGGACCTCGTCTTCCTCCTGCACGATCAGGGCGCCCACCAGGTGGCCACGTTCCTCCTGGTATTTGCCCACCTTGATGCCGAGGCCGCCACGGCCCTGGAGGCGGTACTCTTCCACGGCAGTGCGCTTTGCGTATCCACCCTCGGTGACGACGAAGACGAAGGAGCCCGCCGTAACGACGTCGGCGGCCAGCAACTCGTCGTCTTCGCGGAACTTCATTCCGGTGACACCGGAGGTGGCGCGTCCCATCGGGCGCAAGGCCTCGTCGGTGGCGGTGAAGCGGATGGACTGTCCCATCCGGGACACCAACATGAGATCGTCAGTTTCGGAGACCAGCTGGGCGGACACCAGCTCATCCTCGTCGCGGAGATTGATCGCGATGACTCCGGCGGACCGGTTGGTGTCGTAATCCTCCAGGCGGGTCTTTTTCACGAGTCCGCGCTTGGTGGCCAGCACCAGGTACGGGGACTGCTGGTAGTCCCGCAGGTCCAGCACCTGGGCGATGTGCTCGTCGGGCTGGAACGCGAGGAGGTTTGCCACGTGTTGTCCCTTGGCGTCGCGCCCGGCCTCCACGAGTTCGTAAGCCTTCGCACGGTATACCCGGCCCAAATTGGTGAAAAAGAGCAACCAGTGGTGGGTTGTGGTCACGAAGAAGTGTTCAACAACGTCATCACCGCGCAGCTGCGCACCCTTGATGCCCTTGCCGCCGCGCTGTTGCGAACGGTAGTTGTCGCTGCGGGTGCGCTTGACGTAGCCGCCGCGGGTGATCGTGACGACCATTTCCTCTTCGGGAATCAGATCCTCCATCGACATGTCACCGTCAAAGCCAAGCAGGACCTTGGTGCGGCGGTCGTCGCCGTGCTTGGCTACGATGTCGCCCAGTTCGGTGCTGATAATCCCGCGCTGGCGTTCCTCGGAGGCCAGGATCGAGTTGTACTCGGCGATCAGGGCTTCGAGTTCGGAGTGGCGGTCCTGGATCTTCTGGCGTTCCAAGGCAGCGAGACGGCGCAACTGCATGTCCAGGATGGCGCGGGCCTGGAGTTCGTCGATGTCCAGGAGTTGCATCAGACCGTCGCGGGCCGCTTCGGTGGTATTTGAGGCACGGATCAGCGCGATGACTTCGTCGAGCGCATCGAGCGCCTTGAGGAGGGCACGCAGGATGTGTGCTTCCTCTTCGGCCTTGCGGAGGCGGTAACGCGTCCGGCGTGCAATGACGTCCATCTGGTGGGTGACCCAGTGCCGGATAAACGCATCCAGGCTCAGTGTGCGGGGCACGCCGTCGACGATTGCCAGCATGTTGGCCGCGAAGTTGTCCTGCAGCTGGGTGTGCTTGTAGAGGTTGTTCAGTACCACCTTGGCGACGGCGTCGCGCTTGAGCACGATGACCAGGCGCTGGCCGGTACGTCCCGATGTTTCGTCGCGCAAGTCCGCGATGCCGGAAATCTTGGCGTCCTTGACGAGCTCGGCGATCTTAATCGCGAGGTTGTCCGGGTTGGCCTGGTACGGAAGCTCAGTGACCACGAGGCAGGTGCGGCCCTGGAGCTCTTCAACGTTGACCACGGCGCGCATGGTGATGGAGCCGCGGCCGGTGCGGTAGGCATCCTCGATGCCCTTGTGGCCGAGGATGGTGGCGCCGGTCGGGAAGTCCGGCCCCTTGATGCGAACGATCAGTTCTTCGAGCAGCTCTTCGCGGCTGGCCGTCGGGTTGGCCAGGTACCACTGGACCCCATCGGCAACCTCGCGGAGGTTGTGCGGCGGGATGTTCGTCGCCATGCCGACGGCAATGCCGGAGGAGCCGTTCACCAGAAGGTTCGGAAAACGCGCCGGCAGGATGGTGGGTTCCTGATTCTTGCCGTCGTAGTTGTCCTGGAAGTCGACGGTCTCCTCATCGATGTCACGGACCATTTCCATGGCCAGCGGAGCCATCTTGGTTTCCGTGTACCGCGGCGCAGCGGCACCGTCGTTGCCCGGTGACCCGAAGTTGCCCTGGCCCAGCGCCAGCGGGTAGCGCATGGTCCAGTCCTGGATCAGGCGGACCAGAGCATCGTAGATGGCTGTGTCGCCGTGGGGGTGGTACTGGCCCATCACCTCGCCGACGACGCGGGCGCACTTGTTAAAGGAGCGCTCTGGACGGTAGCCGCCGTCGAACATCGCATATAGCACGCGGCGGTGGACGGGTTTGAGTCCATCGCGGACGTCCGGGAGCGCGCGGCCCACGATGACGGCCATTGCGTAGTCGAGGTAGGACCGCTGCATTTCCGTCTGCAGGTCAACCTGCTCGACGCGGTCGGTCAGAACATCGGTGTCAAGGACGATGCCCTCAACCACGGCGTCGCCGTCGGCCGGGACTTCTGGTGTTTCGTCACTCATAGTCTATATTTTCCGTTTCAGGTATATATCGATTCTGGAATATTTATGCCCGAAGGCCACTAGATATCGAGGAATCGAACGTCCTTGGCGTTCTGCTGAATGAAGTTCCGGCGCGATTCGACGTCTTCACCCATAAGGGTGGAGAACGTCTGGTCAGCGGCCAGCGCGTCATCCATGGTGACTTGCAGGAGGGTGCGGTGGTCAGGATCCATGGTGGTATCCCACAATTCGGTGTAATCCATCTCGCCCAGACCCTTGTAGCGCTGGATGCCGTTGTCCTTGGGAATGCGGCGGCCTGCGGCCTGGCCGGAGAGCAGCCGTGCATCGCGTTCCCGGTCGCTGTAGACATAATCATGCGGCGCATTGGACCACTTAATCCGGTACAGCGGCGGCTGTGCGAGGTAGACGTAGCCGTTCTCGATCAGCGGGCGCATGTAGCGGAACAGCAGGGTCATCAGCAGAGTAGTGATGTGCTGGCCGTCGACGTCGGCATCGGCCATGAGGACGATCTTGTGATAGCGCAGCTTGCTCAGATCGAAATCCTCGCCGATGCCAGTGCCGAACGCGGTGATCATGGACTGGACCTCGGCGTTGCCGAGGGCCTTGTCCAGCCGGGCACGTTCCACGTTGAGGATCTTGCCGCGCAGCGGCAGGATCGCCTGGGTTTCCGGATTTCGGCCACGCTTGGCCGAACCGCCGGCGGAGTCACCCTCTACGATGTAGACCTCGCATTTCTCCGGGTTCTTTGAGGAGCAGTCGGAGAGTTTGCCGGGCATCCCGAAGGACTCAAGAGGGCTCTTCCGGCGGGCGTTGTCGCGGGCCTTACGCGCCGCCATCCGGGCCTGGGCCGCGGAGATGGCCTTGCGGATGACGTCGCGGGCCGGGCCGGGGTTGCGTTCGAGCCAATCGCCGAGGCCGTCTGTAACGACGCGCTGGACGAAGCCCTTGACCTCGGAGTTGCCGAGTTTGGTTTTGGTCTGGCCCTCAAACTGGGGTTCGGCCAGTTTGACCGAGATGACGGCCGTCAGGCCTTCACGGATGTCGTCCCCGGTGAGGTTGTCATCCTTTTCCTTGATGATGCTCTTCTCCCGCGCATAGCGGTTGATGAGGGAGGTCATCGCGGCACGGAAACCCTCTTCGTGAGTGCCGCCCTCGTGGGTGTTGATGGTATTGGCATAGGTGTGGACGCTCTCGGAGTACGCGTTGGTCCACTGCATCGCCATTTCCAGGGCGATGTGACGTTCCTTGTCCTCGGTCTCGAAGGCAATGACGTCTTCATGGACCACATCGACTTTCTTGCCGGAATTCAGGTGTTTCACGTAATCGAGCAGACCGTCGTCGTACTGGTACACGACTGTGTGGAACTCGGCCGGAACTTCGCCCTCGGTCGGCACGGCATCAAGGTCCAGGTCCCCGTCTTCGGACGGCTCCGCCGCGGCGCGCCGCTCGTCGGTCAGGGTGATCCGCAGCCCCTTATTCAGGAAGGCCATCTGCTGGAACCGTGCACGGAGGGTTTCGAAGTCGAAGTACGTGGATTCGAAGATGCCGGCATCGGGGTAGAACGTCTGCGTGGTCCCGGTTTCGGTCGCTTCTTCGCCCTGGACCAGTCCGCCCTGCGGCTTGCCGCCGTCGGCAAAGGACATCCGCCAGACGTGCCCTTGCCGGCGGACTTCCGTGTCGACCCGGCTGGAGAGCGCATTAACGACCGAGATGCCGACGCCGTGCAGACCGCCGGAAACGGCGTAGCCGCCGCCACCGAACTTGCCGCCGGCGTGCAGGATGGTCATTACGACTTCCACGGTGGGCTTGTGCTCCGTGGGGTGCATATCGACCGGAATGCCACGGCCGTTGTCCACCACCTTGACTCCGCCGTCGGCCTGCAGCACGATCTCGATGTGCGTGCAGTACCCGGCAAGGGCCTCATCCACCGAGTTGTCCACGACTTCGTAGACCAGGTGGTGCAGGCCGCGAGGGCCGGTGGAACCGATATACATGCCGGGACGCTTGCGGACAGCTTCCAGGCCCTCGAGCACCGTGATGTCGCTGGCGCCATAACCGTGGGGAGTTTCGGTTTCCGTCGAAGTGTCCACCACATCCGCCACTAAGGGTTCCACTGCCGGGATCTCTGCATTGTCGTTAGCCACAGGCGCTTTCGACTCCTTTTTTTCGGTTAGGCCGGCCGTCGCCCCTTCCGGAGAAACAGCTTCTGCCAACGGGCACATCACTGACGGCCCCGGTTGTGTTGCTGGCTGGAGAATCCGTCCACCGCACGCGAATTTGCGCCGGAAACGGACTCAGTCAACGTTTCACCGGCGCCCAGTTATCTACCCCGATTCTACCGTGCCCGGTAGCCTTTACCCGCATTCCGGCGGGTCAAACGGCCAGGAAAGTACCGCTGGGAGGCCTCAGGCTCCGCCTGCAAGGCTCTGGGGGTACCGGACGCGGGTGCCTATACGGCTCCGGCGACTCCAAGCGCCCTACACGCCGTTTGCGGAATACTCAAGCCTTTTGCAATAACTGCTTCAGATCCGGCTATCCGTAGGTGTCCCGGGGTCCTCGCCCGTTGACGGTCCGCCCGCCCTTGCGCCAGCTCGGCGCCGCCGGTCCGAGGACCTGGATCTTCGTGACCACGCCCTCACCGAGATCGGTGCGGAACTTCTCCAGCAGGCTCAGGCTGAGCAGGCGCAGCTGCGTAGCCCAGGCGGTGGAGTCGCACCGGACGTGCAGGGTGGTATCCGTAAAACTCTCGGGGGTGCAGTGGGCGGAGATCTCCGGTCCAACCAGCGTGGCCCACTCGGCCATAACAGATCCCACGGCAACCGGAGAGCTCCAACCGCGCTCAGCCACAAGCCGGCCAACAACCTTGCCGAGCCCCATGGGGTCCCGGCCGGTGCCGTGGAATTGCCCAAAACCACGGGTACTTCCTATGCCGCGGCCAGTCTTCGGCGACGCGGTGCCCGGTTTGGGCGGCGCCTTGCGCCGGATTTCGCCCCGGGACGCTGCTGCCTCGCGCATTCTGTTCAGCGCCGACTGCGCAGCATCGATGTCATCGGGATCGCGGCCCGGCTGCAGGCCGCCGTCCGTGTCCTTATTCATCGATTGCCCGGCTCATCAAGTCCTCCAGGGATTACCTTCACCCGCCGGCCGGCCAGTTCCGTCGGAATGTCGTCCTCGACGGCGGCAGTCACGAGCACCTGCTCGGCGCCGGATACTATTGCGGCCAGTTTACGCCGCCGTTGAACGTCGAGCTCGGCAAAAACGTCATCCAGGATCAGAATGGGGGCGGACCCGCCGGTCCGGGCATCGTCAAGCATGACGTAATACGAGGCCAGGCGCAGGGACAGGCACATGGACCAGGTTTCACCGTGTGATGCATACCCTTTGGCAGGTGCCGAACCCAGGACCAGGTCGAGATCGTCGCGGTGCGGCCCCACGAGGGAAATTCCCCGTTCCAGTTCCTTGCGGCGTGCCGCCGCGAATGCCTGGATGTAGCGGTCGGTGAGCTGAGCAACGGAGAGCAGCCGCAGGTCCTCGGCAGGCACGGAAGCAGCGTCCGGTGCGCCGCCGTCGTCCTCCACAACACCCTGCAGCGTCGAACGGTAGAGGGCACCTGCCTCTTTCGAACCATCCGTGAGTTGCCTATACGCACTGGCCAGGTGGGGACGGAGCCGATCCACCAGCTCAAGCCGCGCATGCAACAGCTCGGCTCCGGCGCTGGCCATATGCTGGTCCCAGACATCGAGGGTGGCCTCATGCGCCGCGCTGACCTTGCCCGCGCGAGCGGACTTCAGCAGCGCATTGCGCTGTTTGAGTACCCGGTCATAGTCACTGCGCGTGGCCGCATGGCGCGGGATGAGACTTATCAGGAGTTCATCCAGGAAACGGCGCCGGCTGGAGGGATCGCCCTTGACCAGTGCAAGGTCCTCCGGGGCAAAGAGAACGGTCTGGCAGATTCCAAGGATGTCCCTGGCCCGGACGGGATTACTGCGGTTGATTCGGGCGCGGTTGGCCCGCGCACTGTTAATTTCTAATTCAAGCACCGTGGATTGCTCTCCGCGGACGAGCTTGGCGCGGATCAGGGCGCGCTCGGCACCAAAGCGCAGCAGGGGGGCATCGGAGCTGACCCTGTGCGAACTGAGAGTGGCCAAGTAGCCGATTGCTTCCATCAGGTTGGTCTTGCCGATGCCGTTGGAACCAACCAACACCGTTACACCGGGGTCCAGGCTCAGCTCCACCTGGGCATAGCTGCGGAAATCTGTCAGCGAAAGTTGTTCTAGGTACACGCAGGTTCAGAGTTTCAGCGGAAAACTACTTGGCCGGCCGGGTCGCATGGCCGCCGAACTGGTGGCGCAGAGCAGAGACCATCTTCATGGCGGGTGAATTGTCCTCACGGGAGGAAAAGCGGGCGAAAAGTGCTGCCGTGATGGCCGGTGCCGGGACAGCATTCGCAATTGCCTCTTCCACGGTCCAGCGTCCCTCGCCCGAGTCCTCGACGTAGTCATCGATCGTTTCCAAACCGGGATCCTCGTCCAGGGCCTTGACCATCAGGTCCAGCAGCCAGGACCGGACGACGGTTCCTTTTTGCCAGGCCCGGAAGGTGCCCGGCAAATCAGTAACGATGTCCTTGGCAGCGAGCAGTTCATAACCTTCGGCGTAAGCCTGCATCAGCCCATATTCGATGCCATTATGAACCATTTTGGCATAGTGGCCAGCGCCGACGCCGCCGACGTGGACGAAACTGTCGGCGCGGTCACCAGCAGGACGGAGTGCGTCAAAGACGGGCATGGCCCGCTCAATGTCGGCGGTATCCCCACCTGCCATCAGACCGTAACCATTCTGCAGGCCCCAGACCCCGCCCGAAACGCCGCAGTCCGCGAAGCGGACACCTTGTTGAGCCAGTGCGGTTCCGTGCTTCTGGTCCTCGGTGTAACGGGAGTTGCCGCCGTCGATGACCAGGTCCCCGGCGTCGAGTTTGCTGCCGAGTTCGGTGATGACGGCGTCGGTAATCTCGCCGGAGGGGACCATGACCCAGATCAGCCGCGGTGTTGGCACGGCGGCGATGAGCTCGTCCACGCTGGCAACATCTGTGACGTCCGGGTTGCGGTCAAACCCCGTGACCTCGAGTCCGCCCTTGCGCAGCCGCTCGCGCATGTTGAAACCCATTTTTCCAAGGCCAATTAGTCCGATATGCACGGGATGAACTCTTTTCTGCGCTGGAATGGCGGGTAACGGAGACCACCAGGGCTGATGCCGGAGGTTCCGGGGGCGGAGCGGAGGGGGCCTACAGCTAGTTCGGCAGCCGGACAGGCATGACCAGGTAGCGGTAGTCGCCCTGGTCTTCCCCGTCAGCATCGTTCTGGGCGGTGATCATGGCCGGTTTCGGCGCGCTGGTGAAGGAAAAGCGGACAAACTTGGTTTCGATGACGCTAAGGCCTTCGATCAGGTAGTGCGGATTGAAGGCCACGGTAATGTCGTCGCCGGTGAGCTGCGCTTCAAGCTCTTCTGAGGCCTGGGCATCTTCGCCGGTGCCGGCATCGAGGTGCAGTTGCCCCTGGGTGAACGCCAGGCGGACGGGGGTGTTGCGTTCTGCCACGAGTGAAACCCGGCGTACAGCTTCGACGAGCTCCGAAGTCTGAACTGTTGCGTGGATCGGCGTGGATTCAGGGAAAAGTGAGCGGATTTTGGGATAGTCGCCGTCCACCAGCAACGAGGTGGTGGTGCGGCCGCCACTTTCAAATCCAATGAGGCGGCTGTCATCATCGGCGAGGGCGAGATGGATATCACCGCTGCCACCCAAGGTTTTGGCCACCTCGTTGAGGGTCTTTGCCTTTACCAGGGCACTGGTGGAAATTCCGGGAGTGACCGGTTTCCACGGCACCTCACGCATTGCAAGCCGGTAGCGGTCAGTGGCCAACAGGGTGATGAGATCGTCTTCGATCTCCATCCGTACCCCGGTGAGAATCGGCAGGGTGTCGTCTTTGCTGGCGGCAATAATCACCTGGGAAACAGCCTGGGCGAAGGCATCGCCCGGTACCGTGCCGCTGATCGGCGGCAAGGCTGGCAACGGGGGGTATTCAGCTTCCGGCATGGTGGCCAAATGGAAGCTGCTTCGACGGCAACTCAGGGTGACTTTGTTGCCGTCCGTTTCGATCTCTACTGGAGCTGATGGCAGGCTGCGGCAGATGTCAGCGAGCAGGCGCCCCGATACCAGGATGGTGCCTTCGGTGGTGATGTCAGCGGCAATTTCAAGTCTCGCCGAAGTCTCATAGTCGAAGCTCGAGAGGCTGACCGTGCCGGCTTCGGCCTTCAGGAGCAGCCCGGAAAGTACGGGTACTGGCGGCCGCGGAGACAACGACCGGGCGGTCCAGGTCACGGCCTCGGCCAGGACGTCCCGTTCGACTCTGAACTTCACGGAAGGGTGCCGCCTTTCATTGCTGCTGTCTTCACTGGTGGCCGGGCCACTGCTCCGGCAGGGAATTACAAAAGTTGTCCAGGACGGACACACTGCTGACAGCTTAGCCGCAAGATGTGTGATTCTCCCATCCCCGGGTTACAGCCATGTGGTTTGACCGGCCGGGCCTGGGGCCTGGATTTGGGCTCGATCCGGAACGGTCGAGGGCGGGTGCGGGGTGCGGATCGAAGTTGTTATTTGAGGGAATTTCATTTTCTAGGGATTAGTAGTGTTAATAACTGCTGTGGATACTGTGGATAACCCCGTCTGGCGGTGCGGTTCCGCGGTTAAGCCCTGTTCATGGACTGTGGGTTGAGCAGGTTTTAAACAGGGTGTGGATGGGGATAACATTTTTGGCCAATCCGCTGATCCACAGATGCCTTAAGGGTTTTAAGCCCATTAACCGGGGTTGTCCCCTTAACTATCCACAGGCTTGTCCACAGGCGCCTGTTAATAAGGTTAGAGTGCGCGGCACGGCACCTTAGGAATTGCGCTGCTGTTGCTTGATCCGGTTGGTCAGTTCGGTCACCTGGTTGTAGATGACCCGGCGCTCTGCCATCAGTTCACGGATCTTGCGGTCCGCGTGGATGACCGTGGTGTGGTCGCGGCCGCCCAGCTCCTGGCCGATCTTGGGGAGGGACATGTCGGTAAGTTCGCGGCACAGGTACATGGCGATCTGCCGCGCGGTCACGAGGGTCCTGGTCCGTGACTTGCTGCAGAGCTCTTCCATGCTGAGCTTGAAGTAGTCGGCCGTTTGCGTGAGGATCTGCGCCGAGGTGATTTCCTGGGCTCCGTCATCAGTGATCAGATCCTTCAGCACCATTTCGGCGAGGGCCACGTCCACCGGCTGGCGGTTGAGGCTGGCGAAGGCCGTGACGCGGATCAGCGCCCCCTCGAGTTCACGGATGTTGCTCGAGATCTTCGACGCAATGTACTCAAGGGCATCATCGGGCGCTGAGAGGCCTTCACTGAGTGCCTTTTTCCGGAGGATTGCGATCCGGGTTTCCAGCTCCGGCGGTTGGATGTCCGTCAGCAGGCCCCATTCGAACCGCGACTTCATCCGGTCCTCAAAGCCCGCAAGTAACTTGGGCGGCTGGTCGGAGGTGATGACCACCTGCTTGTTGTTGTTGTGCAGGGCGTTGAAAGTGTGGAAGAACTCCTCCAGCGTCCGGTCCTTGCCGGCCAGAAACTGGATGTCATCGATCAGCAGGACATCTACGTTGCGGTAGGTGGTCTTGAAGCTGGTGCCCTCATCATCACGGATGGAGTTGATGAAGTCATTGGTAAATTCCTCGGAATTCACGTAGCGGACCCGGATGCCGCTGTAGAGCCTGCGGGCGTAGTGGCCGATCGCATGCAGTAGATGGGTCTTGCCCAGCCCCGAGTCACCGTAGATGAAGAGCGGGTTGTAAGCCTTGGCCGGCGCTTCGGCGACCGCGACGGCCGCGGCGTGGGCGAAACGGTTGGAAGATCCGATCACGAACGTGTCAAAAACATACTTCGGATTGAGGCGGCCAAATTCGTGGGAGGTGCTCGGGAGCATCGGCTGTGGTTTCAGTTCCACGGAAGGATCGGCCACGAGGGACAGCTCGACGGCGGGTTCCGGCTCCGTGTGCAGTGGCACCAGATCGGTGTCGACGTCAATTGCGCACCGGATTTCGTCGGAGAAAACGTTGCGGAGGGCGTCGTCGAGGGCTTCCTTCACCTGCGTCTGCAGCACTTCGCGTGTGAGCTCATTCGGGACAGCCACTAACAGAGTGGAACCGATGAGGCCCTGTGCCTGGGCCAGGATGACGAAGCCGCGCTGCCGGGGTGATACGCGGTGGTCGTTTTCCAGCAGGCTCACCACCCGCCGCCACGAACTTCCGACAGTGTTGGCTTGGTTGGCTTCGTCTACTGTCAT